>CAWJDL010000006.1:0-831916 GCA_963841555.1 uncultured Actinomycetota bacterium | reverse complement strand
TATCGGAGATAACACGCGGGAGTCAGGTCCGCATCGGGCATCGTTCCTGCAGTACGGCGCCGGGTTATCAGAGGTAACGGTCCGTTATCTCTGATGAGGTCCGGCGTGTCGGAACAGTCCGCTGCTTTGCCCGGGCGTCACTCTCGGCTGTGCCGCCGGCGCCTATCTCACCGGCCCTGGCCGGCGCCGGGCAGGCGGATACCCGCAAGGTCTGCGGCCGCGTCCTGCGCCGGGTGGCCGCCGGGTTCGGCGAGGGCATCGCGCCCGGCGCGGCCTCAGCCTGGGGTCAGGAGTGCCGCGGCCGCCAGGGTCATCGATTCGGCGGCTCGTCTTCGGCCGCGAGAAGCTTGACCATCAAGGCGGTGAACTGACGCCGCTGCGCCTGTGTCAGGGGTTTCAGGACTTGCTCCTGGATGCCGTCGATGACGGTGTTGAGTTCCAGGAGCTGTCCGGCTCCGGCCGGGGTGATGGTGACGATGTTACGGCGCCTGTGCCCGGGGTCAACGGACCGCTCGACGAGCCGGCGTGACTCGAGCTCGGACAGCGCCGCGGTGACGTCGCTGCGGTCGATCCCGGTCCCGCGGCCCAGGTCAGCCTGGCTCGCGGGGCCCCACTCGTCGAGCGCGGCCAGGAGGCGGTAGTGGTAGCTGCGAAGGCCGCGGCCACATGACTCGAGCCCGGCGGCGAGCAGACCCGACGAGCGGGCGAAGGTCCGGCTTATCAGCCAGGTCGGACGATTCTTGACGCGGGCGGGAGTACGGCCTGGCGGGTGATCGGTCGGCATAGGCAGACAGTACCAGTTTGTTGGCGCGGCCAACGTTTGCTATGTTGGCCGTACCAACATTCACTCTAAGGAGACCGGCTCATGGGCGAACCAGCCACCAGCAGGCCCGGACGGATCCTGGTCATCGGCAGAAGCCCGGGCGTGATCCTGGACGCGGCCGGCATCCTGCGGGGCAAGGGCTTCCACGCGGACGCGACGAACCAGTTCGACGAGGTGCTGACGGAGTACGACACCGCGAACATCGATGTCGTCGTCTTCGGCGGCATGGTTCCGCCTCACGCCAAGCAGCACCTCACCGAACAGATCTCCAAGGTCAACGGCCACGTCGCCTTCGTGCAGGGACTCGCCGGAATCGCGGGCCTGATCGCCGCCCAGGTCGAGGGCGTCACCTCGGCTGCCGGAGACGGCAACGGCGTGGCCTATGACCCGGCGAGCAGAACGGTGCGGCTCACCCTGCACGAACCGGCCCAGGTGGTCATCGAGGCCTGGTGGGCCACCTCATTCACGCCGCCCGAGCCGGCGAGCACCTCGATGCGCGTGATCGACTCCCGCCTCGATTCAGGGGAGTACGTTGTCCCGCTCCCCGCTGAGGTTCCGCCGGTGGCGTCGTTCGTCACCGTGTCCGCCGGGCCGGCTGTCCGCGCGTTCACGGTCGGCGCGATGCCAGCGGCAGTGATGCGCATGGTTCCGGCCGGCGACCCGGCCCAGCGCTCCGCGCTGCCTCCCGTCCGGGCGGTGGCGACCCACAGCGATGACTGACAAGCCGGGCACCCAGCCGTACCGGCCATGCGCGCGCAGGGACTGGTCAATCTCGTGGTACGCGGCCTGCTGCGCACCCCGGGCCTGAGCCGGATCATCGGCAGCCGGCTGGTAACGCTGTACGTGGCGGGACGAAAGTCAGGACGCAGGTACACAGTTCCCGTCTCCTGCCTGGCCCACGGTGACGACCTGCTCATCGGCACCAGTTCCGGCTGGGCCCGGAACCTCCGCACAGGCGAGCCCGTGGCCGTCAGGTTCAAGGGAAAGACCAGGCTGGCAGACGTCCAGACTCTGACCGCTGAGCCCGACGTCGTCACGGCATACGCACACATGGCGGCCGCGAACCCGGCATTCGCCCGCTTCAGCCGGATCCACGTGGACCAGGACGGCAACGCCAGCCACCGGGACCTGCACCTGGCCTGGGCTGGAGGCGCGCGGGTCATCAAGCTCACGCCCCGGTGACCCCCGGCTTCCCCTCGCGCCGCCGGGGCCTGCACGACTGGCGTCACGCCTTGACTTGCAAGGTCGGCTGATCCCGGCGCACCCGGCGAGGAGGAGACGCACCCGGCGAGGAGTAGGGGTGCGGCCAAGGTAAGCCCGGAACCTGCGATGTGGCGTAACCGGCACGCGGGTCAGCGGCGGCCGTCTGGCTGCCCGTCATATACAGATGGTAATTACTCGACTACGTTAAGCGATACGGCTGGTCAGGCCTGCCGTGACCCGGCCCCCTGCTGAGGGGGCTACCTCCCGGCACCAGGGCACAGGGACACAGTTAGGGGCAGGTTATGCGCGCACGGCGGGACCATCATGCCGGCGGTCATCGCGGCGCCCCGGCCCGCTGGCGCGGCGCCGCCGTCGCCGCCGCTGTGGTCGCGGCGGCCGCGCTTTCGCTGGCGGCCGGCGCGGTGCCCGCCTCGGCGGCGGGCGGTTACACCGTGACCGCCACCATCCCCGTGGGCTCCTACCCGCGCGCGGTAGCGGTGGACCCCGCCGCTCACACCGCCTACGTGACCAACGCCCACGCCGGCACGGTGTCGGTGATCGACGCGGCGACCCTCGCCGTGACCGCCACCATCCCGGTGGGCTCCTTCCCGTACGGGGTGGCGGTGGACCCGCCGCCGGGACCGTCTACGTGACCAACTACGGCGATGCCACGGTGTCGGTGATCGACGCGGCGACCCTCGCCGTGACCGCCACCATCCCCGTCGGCTCCGGCCCGGACGGGGTGGCGGTCGAGCCCGCCGCCGGGATCGTCTACGTGGGCAACCAAAACGCCGGCACGGTGTCGGTGATCAACGCGGCGACCCTCGCCGTGACCGCCACCATCCCCGTGGGCTCCAACCCGTACGGGGTGGCGGTTGACCCCGCCGCCGGGACCGTCTACGTGACCAACTACCGCGGTGCCACGGTGTCGGTGATCGACGCGGCGACCCGCGCCGTGACCGCCACCATCTCCGTGGGCCCCTTCCCGTGGGAGGTGGCGGTCGACCCCGCCGCCGGGACCGCCTACGTGACCAGCGCCCTCCCGGGTGGCACCGTGTCGGTGATCACCCATCTGGTGATCACCACCACCAGCCCCCTGCCGCCCGGCACGGCCGGCACGCCTTACACCACCATCCTGCACGCCGCCGGCGGCATCGCACCCTGGACCTGGGCAGTCACCGGCGGGTCGCTGCCTGCCGGGCTGACATTCAGCCCCGGCGGGACCATCACCGGCACCCCCGCCGCACCTGGCACCCGCACCTTCACCGCACAGGCCACCGACCACGACGGGAATACCGCCACCAAGAGCCTGACCCTCACCATCGACGCCCCGGACCTGGCCATCACCCTTGCCAATCCTCGGCCATTCCGGGCCCTGCACTCCGGGGCCTACCAGGTCACGGTACCAACACCGGGACAGCCGCCGAACCCGGGACCATGGTGCACGTCGACCTGGCCCGCGGGCTGGTGCCCGCGCGCGCCGGCGGATCAGGATGGACGTGCCGGGCCAGCCTCTCCCTCCGCACCGAAACCTGCGCCAGCACCACCCCGCTGGCCCCCGGCCACGCCACCACGTTCCCCGTCCAGACCCTGGTCCTGGCGCGCCCCGGCACCGTGCTGACCAGCACCGCTGACGTGACCCCAGCCGACGCCACCCCCGCCGACAACCATGCCAGCGACACCACCCGCGTCCAGCGTTAGACCCAAGCCACACAAAGACCCCAAGGGGAAAAGCGCGAGGCTACGCCGCGAGCCCGGCCGGCGAGGCTCATGGCATCACCTGCCTGAGGCTCCCGGGCTGCCGACGGACAGGTGCCGGCAGACCGGGGGCCGGCAGACCTGGGCCCGGCTGACGCCGAGCGCCCTGGCAATCTGCGCGGGGCTCTCGCCTCGCTCACGGCGCGCCGTGGCGGCAGCGAGCTTGTCCTCCTCCATCACGGCCGGCCGGCCGCCGTTGCGTCCCTGAACCTTTGCGGAGAGGATCGTGTCCTGATCCGCGTAGCTGGTCAGGACCAGCACCCGGGCGGCGCGGGGCTACCTGACCAAGGACGCCAGCGCCGAGCAGATCGAAACCGCGATCCGCGCCGGCCAGACCCATCTCGACCCCGCCGTCCAGGAACGCCTCGTGGCCGCGGTCATCAGCCCGCCGCCGCCCGCGGACCCGGCCGGCTCCGGCCACGAACCGCCCGATGGGCTCGCCGCCCGCGAGGTCGAGGTGATCGCCCTCCTCGCGTCGGGGCTGAGCAACACTGAGATCGCCCAGCGCCTCTACCTCAGCAACGCGACGGTAAAGACCCACATCAACCCGGATCTTCGCCAAGACAGGAGCCCGCGACCGCGCCCAGGCCGTCCGTTACGCTTACCAGCATCGCCTGGCAGCAGGCTGACTAGAGGCTTGGGCGGGGTGGTCTGTGATTTTTGAGTCAAATCCTGTGTTTACAGGTCAGGATAGAGGGCTGGCGGCGCGTGGTGGTCAGGCGGCGATGCCGGCTTGGCGGGTGAGGTCGTCGAGGGCGGCCTGGTAGGCGCGGTCGGCGGCGCGCAGCGCCGTGGGCGTGGGCGGGCGGGGGTCGGTGATCTGGGCCAGGCCGGTGCGCAGCAGCCGGTCGTGGATGCGGGTGAGGAACTGCGCTGAGCGCATGCCGGTGTCGGTGACGCGGTAGCGGAAGGTGTGCGGGATGCGCTCGATGAGCCCGTGCAGCCGCAGCCGCCTGAGGTCGTAGGTGATCTGCCCGCTGGTCATGAGATCGGGAGTCTTCCCGAGCAGGGGCGCCAGGTGGCGGCGCAGGTCGGCGTTGGTGAAGCCGTTGGGCAGCAGGCGGAAGACGCACAAGACGTGCAGGAGGGCGAGCGAACGCTGGTCGGTCAGGCGCAGCCCGGCCACGCGGGTGCCGGCCGGGGTGGTGACCGGGTCGGTGACCTGGGCCAGGGCGTCGGCTCCGGCGATGGGGTCATGGCTGAGTATCTGGGCGCCCAGCAGGCGCCGGTTGGCGGTGAAGCCGATCTGCCGCAGTGCGGGCAGGTTGGTCAGCCGTTTCCCGATCCCGAAGTCGCGGGTCTCGTTGATGGTCGTTTCCGTTCTGATCGCCTTGCCCAGCTTGTGGTACTGCTTTATTTTCGAGTTCTTGTAGTCGACGTGCAGGCTGGGGGTGACGCCCTCGGTGATGACCCGGGTGCGGAACCGGCCTGGGGTGGCGTGCGGTCCCTTGCGGATGATGCGGCGGCCGAAGACCAGGCCGACCTGGTCCGGGCGGCCGATGGCCAGGTTGTCATGGATGACCTGGTCGAAGAAGATCCGCCCGGAGACCGGCTTGTCCAGCACCTGGGTGAGGGAGAACTCCGCCTGCAGCACGGAGATGTCATACCGGTACCCGGCGGCCTGGTCCGCGGGCGAGTACGGGTTCGGCAGGATCGCCAGCCACTTGCGGGCCAGCGCCTCGATCTTGTCCTCGGTCAGCGAGTCACAGACCGCCTGCAGCCCGGCGACGTCATCGCAGGCGGCGAACCCGTTATCCAGCGCGGTGAAGCCGATCCCGGCCCTGGCGGCCCGGGCCTGGGCATAGTGATGCCCGTTGACCAGCAGCTTGGCCCCATAGGGGAAATACGAGGAGAACTTGAGGAAGAACGCCCCGAAGTCCTCATCCACGCAGTGCACGTAGAACTGGTTCACCACCGAGGTCGTCCGCACGATCCACGGATAGGACCTGCCGTCCGCAGCACGGCGCTTTTCGGTCCGGAACACGGTGTTCTTCTCCTGCGCCCGGCCGATGAACAGCACCCCCTCGGTCCGCCCGGCCGCCTGGAACGCGGCCAGGTACTGCTGCATCACGTCGTCCTTGCGCTGGCCCCGGGCAAAGTCGACGCGGGGAATGCCGTGCACCTTGGCGAAGGCATCCAGCCGCGCGATGAAGTCCCGGCTCATCGGGGCGATCACCGAGGTCGACGCGATCGGCTGGCCCAGATGGCCATGGATGAACGCCAGCAGCCCCTCCACCCGCTGCAACTGCGGAACGTACAAGTTGCAGTACATCCGGTCAATCGATTCGATCTCGAACAGCACATGACGGGACACGACATCGGCCACACTGCGCGGTAGCGTCATCTCACGGCTCCGGTCGGGCACAGGCCAGCAGGCCACCTACCGCCAAACGGCGGTCACATAACGGAGCACACAGTGCCACCGTCTCGCTCCGGCCGGAGCCCCTTTCGCTCACCCCGCCACGACGTCATGGCTTGGCGGGCTGGGGCGAAGCCCCGTTAGTAGTTGACCGACTGGATGCCCGCTCAGATTCTTACCGGACTGAACGCATCGGAATTCGGGCCGCATGATGCGGACGTGAACGGGGCGATCGACATGGCATCCAGGCCGGGCCAGGCTCTGGTCAGGTTCATGCAGCCTGAGAAGGTGGCGGACTGGTCTGCCATAGCGGTCACTCCTCCGGAAACTGCCAGCGGGCCGCTAGATTGCAGGACCGGCGGCGAGCCTGGCCACGTGCTCGCAGAATCCCGCCTTGCCCCACTCAGACGATCCACCGCAGCCGCCAGAACGGCAGCGCCGCGGGAACCGCATCCGTCGGACGCCGGGGCGTGAGGTCAACGGCGATCTGCGGGACGCTGGCCACGGCCGCGGAGACCGCGACCCCGAGGGCCGCCGCGCGGGTGACGTCGAGCTCCCCGGACAGCTCGAGGACGACACGGGCGCGGGCGGGTTCGGCAATGCTGGGCATGGGCTCGCCTTCCCTGCATAGGCAGCGAGGCGAGGTCCTGGCCCGGCGGCTGTTTCTCAGCTTCTTGTCCCAGACGTTACTCCGGGTGCAATGGCCTTGCACAGAAAGGAGCGGAAAGAGTAGCGGCGGGGATAGGGGCCGGGCACTTCACGTGAGTCGCAAAGGGGGCACAGACGACTACCCCAGTGCCCTTGGCGAAGCTGGCGAGGTGACGGCAGGCGGGCCGGACGACCGCCGGGATGCTGCCTGCCGCTGTTCTCGCCCGGCCCGGCATGCCCGCGATCGCCGCGCTGGTCTTCCTCGCCGTTGCGGTGGCCTACTGGGTCCTAGCCATCACGTCACCGCCCGGCGCCTCGCGATCTGCCTGGCCGCCCGGCCGCAGTCACCGGTCTTCGCCCACAGCCTGGTCCGCTTCGCCCACAGCCTCGTCCGCTTCGTCCGCACCGGAGCCGTCACCCACGCGCTGAAGACCCAGCCGCGCATCCACGCCCGCTCCGGCACCACCTGATGACCGTCCTGCGCGAGTACGAGGACTTCTACAACACGCACAGGCCGCACCGCGCCCTCAGCCAGGCCGCGCCGCTTCGTACGCTGCCAGACGGCGTCACCGACCTGGACCATTTCCGGTACAGCGACGCGACCGCGCGGGAGGCGTGATTCATGATTATTGCCTGGTGGCATAGGTTTTCGGCACCCACAACCGCAAACAACAACCGGTCCCGCAGCCGATCGCAGGCATCCAAGATCGCCTGCATCTCCGCGACCGTCAGCACGCGCGGCAGCTTGCGCGGCGCCTTCAGCGCGACCGTGCACCGGGCCTGCAGCGC
The DNA here is from genome assembly GCA_963841555.1 of uncultured Actinomycetota bacterium. Lineage (GTDB taxonomy): Bacteria > Actinomycetota > Actinomycetes > Mycobacteriales > Mycobacteriaceae > Mycobacterium. The sequence goes on along the minus strand of CAWJDL010000006.1, from coordinate 824,336 downwards.
GCCCTTGGTGATGTGGTGCAGGAATGGCTTCCACGCCGTGCCCCGCCGCCCAGCGGGCTGCCAGGTGACCAGCAGCTCGCCGAGATCGGCCCCGCTGCGCGCGGCGTGCTGGTAGAACGCGCTCAGCGCCGAGAGCTTGCGGTTGACCGTGGCCTCGCCGCAATAGTGCTCCACCGATGGCAGCACTGCCACCGAGCCGTCCCGCGCGGCCAGAGGGCGCCGGAGCCAGGCGACGAACCCGGCGACGTCCTCCAGCCGCACCTCGCGCCAGTCCAGGCCCTGCCCGGTCAGGAACACGAACCAGTCCTTCAGGTCGTGCGCGTAGGCCTTGACTGTGTTCGGGGACCGCTCGATGTCAGTCAGATACGCCAGATACCGCTCGATCGGCTGCACCGGACCGTCGTCACCCAGCACCGTCCACGACTCGCGCCGTACGTGGCGCGGCAGCACCCGCTGAACGTGCATCGCTCCTCCGAAATGATCTATGTGATGGACGGCAGCAGATAACCACGTCCACCAGGCAGATCCGGGGAGCTCATCTCCTCGTGCCCGACATGGAAGACAACACGCCACGGGCTCTAGACCGAAGTTACGGCCAGTTCGGCAGGGGATTCAGGGTTTGACGTGGGGTTTCTGGCGGCTGGCCGGGTGGTGTTCTGGCTACTTCAGGGTCAGCGGGATCGGGATGCCGATGAGGTCGAAGGCCTGGCGCTGGGCGCTGGTCGGCTCGGCGAGCATCGGGACTGTGGCGGTGGTGCCGGTGAACCGGACCTGGTTGCGGGTCAAGGTGGCCAGGTGCTCGAGCAGGCCGCGGAAGCTGCGCCATCGTGTCGGGGATGCGCCTCAATGGAGGTGCCGCCCGTGGCCGTACGGACAGCAGATGATCATCCTAGGAGCACATCGGCAATCCCGGAGCATTGGAATCTGGGACCTGGGCTTGATCGTCCGTTGCAGCTGACCGGGCGGATCATCATGGCCTCGCTGTAAGATCTGGGGCGCTCACGGCTGATCCTCGATGGCGCCGATCTGCCCGAATCCGCGCGACCGGGTTAAAACCCAGTGATCCGCCCGGTGCGCCCAGATCTGCCGCGGACGTATGGTCGGGCTGCACCAGCACCGCCGATATCAGTGCACGGCCCGATACGGCACAAACTGCGAGTCGCCGCTGGCGCACACCGTAGGCCAGTTCCGGTGGCGGGCTGGTGCCGGAAGGAGACCTGCCATGTCCGACCTGATCACCGGTACGGTCGCCGGGGACCGCGCCGGCCTGGCCGATGCCGTGCCCGCAGCGGTCGTTGATGAGCACCAGGTGCGGGCGGCAGCCGGGCTGACCATGGCGGCGGGCGCCGTCGCGTTCTCCTACGCCTACTTCCGGCAGCTGTACTGGCCGTTGCAGGCCGTCTCGTCGCTGTTCGCCGTGGAATTTCTCGTCCGGGTGACCGGCGGACTGCGGCGCAGCCCGTTCGGTCTGATCGCCGGCCTGCTCACCCGCCGTCACCGGCCCGACTGGGTCTCGGCAGGGCCGAAGAGATTCGCCTGGACGCTCGGCCTGGCCATGGCGGGTGCCATGGCCGTCATCACCAACGCCGGCATCCGCGGCTGGCTCCCTCGCACGATCTGCCTGATCTGCCTCACCTTGATGTGGCTCGAATCCGTGCTGGGCCTGTGCCTGGGCTGCGAGATCCACCGCCTGCTGGTCCGGCGCGGCTGGGCGGCTAGCGATCCGGCCTCGATCGTCTGCGCACATGGCGCCTGCGACAACCAGCCCGCTCCCCGGCCATGAGCGAGTCCGCACAGACCAGGAGATGAACGAGCCAGCACCTGGCGGCACGCCAGGCCCTCTCGATCCTGAGATGCGCCGCCTGTCTGGTCATCATGGCCGCAGTGCCGACGGCTACCAGGAGTTCCTGCCCGTCAGACGAATCAGCACAGAATGGCAGGCTGTCCGCATCCTGGTCTTCGCGGTACTCGTGCTGATGAGCAGCGCGGCCATATCGCTGGCCATGGGCTACAAGAATCAGGAGTGGTTGCTGGCTGGGGGATTTTTGATAGCCACGGCGCTCGCAACGTAGGCGGTGCCTTTCTTGTTCCGCCTACAGAAGCGACTGAGGGGTCTTCCGGTCAGCACGCTGAGTAACCTGGCTGTGTTGCTTGCCGGCAGCAGGCGCCGGGAACTACGCGACGATTGGCACGCGCATCTCGCTGGCGAGAGCGGCCACGGCCCGATCACCTGGCGCAGGAACAGGGAAGCGTTCGGTTTCGTCGCCTCGGCGGTCCGGTTCAGGCTTGCGGACGCCGCCGACGTGGCGTGGCGCCCGGCCGATGTGGTACTGGGCTTACGTAACCTGTCCAACCCTGTTCGTGTGGGGCCCGGTCACTGTGGTGTTCTTCGCCATCGTGCACCACGACGGCAGGTTCGGGCTTGTCGCCGACATCCAGGACCTGGCCGCGCTGGGTGCCTGACGTTCGCCGACCCCACCCGGCACCTGCGCGGCGGCCGGGGCGTCGGGCGCACCGTGCTGCCGATGACTGCTGAAGAGATCCGGGCTGCCGGGCGGACGGCGGTGACTCCCGCCCAGCGCCTGGCCATCGCGCTTGCAGCCGTGCACGCCGCCCGCCCCAGGGCCATCCGCGAACTCACCTTGGACGACATCGACCTGCCCGGCCGGACCATCACCCTCGCCGGTCACCGGCAGCGCCTCGGCGAGCTCACCCGCGACGCCCTGCTGGCCTGGCTCGGATACCGGCGTCTCTCTCGAAAATACGGTTCGGTAGGTGACCTGCGGGTCTTCCGGGGGTCAGGCGGCATACGTGTATTCGTTGATCAGGCCGCCCGGGACGGGTTTTCGGCGGATCTGTTGTGTGTCGATGTCGGTCACGGTGGCGCGGGGAGCGTTACCTTCATCGGCGGGACGCGCTGGGCGATGCCCTGATGCGGCCGGGCGGTGTTGTAGTGCGCTTGGTATTCGGTCAGGACCGCGTGCAGGTGCCGGCAGCCGAGGATCAGCATCCGGTCCGGTATCTCTCGGCGCAGGGTGCCGACGAGGCGCTCGCAGGTCGCGTTCATGCGCGGCGCCTGGACAGCGGTACGCAGGATCCTGGCACCGGCGCCCTGGAACACGGCGTCGAACGAGGCCGTGAAGTTCGATCCGCGGTCACGGATGAGGAACTTGATGTCCTCGAACCGCTCGCCGGGGGTCAGGGCGAGGTTGCGGGCCTGCTGTACCGTCCACTCCCTGGCGGGGCTGGCGGTGACTCCGCCAAGATGCATCCGGCGGGTGCCATGCTCGATGAATACCAGGACATACAGTCTTTTCAGCAGCACAGTGTCCACGTGCAGGAAGCCGACCGCGACGATCCGGGCGGCCTGGGCGTGCAGGAACTGCCGCCAGGCCGGACCCGCGCGGCGCGGCGCCGGATCGATGCCCGCGGCCCGCAAGATCTCCCAGACGGTGGACGGCGCGACCGTCACGCCGAGTTTCGTCAGTTCGCCGCGGATCCGGCGGTGCCCCCACGGGTTCTCCTTCGCCAGGCGGACGATGAGCCGGGCGACGCCCGGGACCGTCGGCGGGCGGCCGGGCTTGCGCCGCCCGCTCGTGTCATACTTCTTCGCGGCCAGCCTGCGATGCCAGGCCAGGAGCGTCGCAGGTGTCACAGGGAAGACTTCGGCCCGGCGGTTACGCGGTAAGAGCCGAGCCAGCACGGCGAGCCAGACCCGGTCGGCCGGCTCGTAACGTACCCGGCTGGCGTGGCGGCGCAGCACCGCGTTCTCGTGCCGGAGTACCAGCAGTTCGGCATCCTTCGCCAGGTCCGTGCGGAACACCAGGACGGCTAGGCCGAGGACCCGGCGAACTAGCAGATAGACGATCTTGAGCGGCACCCGGCCAGCCAACCATGACGGCACTGAGCATGCTGGCGACAGCGCAGGTCAGCCATTCAATCGATTATTCGGGCGGCCACAGTCCGCCAGGACGGGGGGAGGTAGGGATGGTCTCCGGCACGCGCGACCGCGAGCCGAGGCGGGGCGGGACCCGGGCTCTTGCGCAGGACAGGCGCGGATCAGCCACCAGATCAAGGCCGCGGGCGCGGTCGCGATCACCATCCAGCCGAGCCGTTGTCGCATGGCCATCCCAGCCAGAATTGCGGGTTCCATGGCGATGTCTCGAATTCTCGGACATGATCGCATTACAGCTACGGCAACGCATGCCGATCTCGCCGGCGGCCGCTGGTCTTGAGGCGATTCTTGACCGCGTGAGTGCTGCTAGCGGTCAGTGACTCGAAAACAGTACGTAGTCAGCGAGGATGCGAACAATGGGGAACCACGAGGGGGCCAGCGCCAGGGTTCGCGCTAGCGATGCCAGCAGGCGCGAAAAGACACCGACGTCCTTCAATCTCCTTAGTTCGCAGGCCTTCACGCTGCGGAACTGGCCGGTGTCGTGGCGGCTGTTCGCCGTGTTCATGCTGACGCTCGCCATGGGCCTGGTTTTCGGCGGCCTGCGGGTTTCGGCGGCGGTTGACAGCGCGGCCCAGTTCAGCCGCGTGTCGCAACTCGCCAACCTCGGACAGCAGGTCACCAGCTTGTTGCAGGCCTTGGAGGACGAACGTGACGAGACGTGCCAAAGCCTTCCCTTCAGGAATCCTGGGGCCCTCCAGCGCTGGTATGACGCGACTGACGCGGCGGCGGCCAAGGTCCAGGCGCTGGCCGCCGGTATAGGCGGGTCCTTCCCGGCGGATATCAAGGCGAAAGTGGCCGGCGTACGCTCCGCGATCACCAACCTCGGGCAGCGGCGCGACGCGGCCCAGGCCAGCACGTCCGCGCTGTTCGTGATCGCTGACTACACGACCCCCATCGACGCCATAATGGCCCTGAACGGCCAGATCGCGCAGGGGACCGATGATCCTGCCCTCACCAACGAGGTCCAGACGCTCAACTCGCTGTCCCTGGAGAAGGACCAGGTCGCCCAGCAGCGCGCGATCCTGTTCAACGCCTTTACGAAGAGGGCTTTCGCCAACGCCGAGCCGCAGGCACTGAACACCGTGGTGGCGGGGCAGGCGGCCGCCGCGACGGCATTCGAGGCGACCGCCACGCCTGCTGAACAGGACTCTTTCTCCCGCGTCGTTACGGGGCCGCTGGTCAGGCGGGCTGTGGACATCGAACAGTACGTTGTCAGTACCAGTAGTCTCGACATCGGTAATGGCGCCCTGAATATCAGCGCGCACGACGCGCCCGACCAGTGGTATTCGGCGATGTCCGACACGATCGACAGAATGCAGACTGTCGATCGGGGAGTAGCCGGGAACCTCGTCGCGCGGGCTCAGCTCCTGCAGCGCGGCGCCGAACGGTCCGCGCTGCTCATCGGAATCCTGGCGGCGGCGATCCTGATCCTTGTGCTCCTCGCGACATTCGCCCTCGCCAGGTCTCTGGTCCTGCCGCTGCGCAGGCTGCGGGAGGGCGCGCTCGATGTCGCCACGGTGCAACTGCCGGAGCGGGTTCGGCAGCTCGGAGAGACCCAGGACCCTGCTGCGAGCCTCAGCGTGTCGCCGATCGACGTGCTGTCCGTGGATGAGATCGGCCAGGTCGCCCGCGCGTTCGACCAAGTGCACTCGGAGGCGGTACGACTTGCCGGAAACGAGGCGCTGCTGCGCAGGAGCTTCAACGCGATGTTCGTCAGCTTGTCCCGGCGGAGCCAGTCGCTGATCGAGCGGCTGGTGCGAATGATCGACTCCCTGGAGCAGAACGAGGAGGATCCCCGTCGGCTATCCAACCTGTTCGCGATGGACCACCTGGTCACCCGGATGCGCCGGAACTCCGAGAACCTCCTCCTGCTCGCTGGGCACGAGGGTGCGCGCAAATGGAGCGAACCGGTTCCGCTCACCGACGTGGCCCGGGCCGCGATATCGGAGATCGAGCAGTACAACAGGGTGACGCTAAGAATCCAGCCCGGGGTCATGGTCCCGGGGCATGCGGTGTCCGACGTAGTGCACCTGCTCGCCGAGCTCATCGAGAACGCCACGGTGTTCTCCGCCAGCGACACTCAGGTGCTGGTGGGAGTCCAGGAACTGGGCAGCGGAGGCGTGCTGATCCAGGTCAGCGACAGCGGCGTCGGCGTTTCCGAGGCCCGGCTGGCGGAAATGAACCGGCGGCTGGATGATCCCCCCGCAATCGACGAATCGGTATCCAGGCACATGGGGCTGTTCGCAGTGGCGCGCCTGGCCGAACGGCACGGGGTGCGAGTCCGGCTGCGTGCTGGAACCCCGCAAGGGCTGACCGCCCTGGTATGGCTGCCGGACAGCATCGCCGAGCGGGGAACCGGCCAGTACAGCGACTTGCCGCAACGGCTCGCCTCCTTCCAGGCCAGGCGCACGCTGGGCCAGCACGGCGCTGCCATCAGCTCCGCTACCGACAGCCGGGCCGCCATCGGCCAGCCAGATGCCCTCGCCCCCGCCATGCGAACCGGCGCTGGCACGAGCGAGACAGTGCCGACAGCGAGCCCGGCGACGTCGAACTGGTTCACTAGCCGCCGGTCGCCCGCAACGGGTACCGCCGAGGCTTACAGCAGGCCGCCCGACGCGGTCCCGCGGCCGGGGGGCGCTGGGCACCCGGTAACGGACGCCTGGGCTGAAGGTCGGCACGCCGCCCAGATCATCGCCCATCCAGTCCGCGGCGACGGCACGGTCGCCGGGATGCCCCGGCGCGTCCCGCACGCGAACCTCCTCCCCGGATCCGCGGACGGCGGCCAGCCCGCAGTCAGCTGGCCGGCCGATGCTCGCGAGGGGCAGACACCGGCCGTGCTGCCGCAGCGATCCCCTGAGATAGCTCGCAGCCGCCTGAGCGGCTTCCAGCGCGGAGCCCGCCGGGCCGACGATCAGACACCCTACGCAGGAGAGGGAACGGACCGTTGAGTTACGCATACCGCCGGGATCTGAACTGGCTCGCCACCGACTTCACCACGCGAGTCCCGGACGTCGCGCACGCGGTCGTTGTATCGGCGGACGGCGTGCTGCTGGCGCGGTCGGAGGATATCCCGCTCGCTTTCGCCGAGCAATTCGCGCTCATCACCTGCGGGCTGGCCAGCCTGATGCAGGGCGCCGCCCGGATCTTCGAGGCAGGGGCGTCTACCCGGGCACTGGTGGAGATGAATGGCGGGCTGATGCTCGTCAAAATGATCAGCGACGGCTCCAGCCTGGCCGTCCTCGCCGCTCTCGAGTGCGACACGGACCAGGTCTCCTACGAGATGACGCGGCTGGTCGAGGCGGTCGGCGAGGCGCTGACACCAGCGGCCCGCGCCCAGCCAGGATACTGAGCGCCGACGGCAGGGGCCATGCCCGAATCCAGCATGTCTTACCAGCAGCGCAACCCGGACGCATCTGGATCAACGGAACGAGCCAGGTCACGTGCGTCTAGGGCACGAGGACACGAGGCGCGGTGCGCATGGCCGCGGTTCGTTCGAGGTGATTAACGACATGGCAGCCGAACGGCCATGGTTCCCGCTCAAGCGGCCTCCCTGGGCAGTCCTGCGGAAGAGGCCCGTCTTACTTGTTCGTCGGCCGGAAGCGCAAGGCGGACCAGGTGTCGTTGATGGGTATCTGCCGGACCGGTTGCACGCCCTGATCGGTCAGGGCGGCGACGAGCCGGTCGCGGTTCAGGTCGGTGCCGAGCTGGCCGCCGCCCACCCGCAGACGGTCGGCGCAGTGTTACGGAAGATCCTGCGCCAACCGCATTTCACCTGGGCCGATCACGGCGAAGCCCTGCTTCGACGGCGAAAGCCCTGGTATTACGAGCACGAGCCCCGCCACAGCCAGCGCAGATGAATCTGCCGCTCGGGAGCGTGCCGCGGTGCGCCGGCTCGCCAACCGCACGGGCCTCATCGCGCTCAGGGATGCCGTCAGGCCTTCCTGGACGGCACCGAGCTCGGCGAGGCGGTCCGGGCACGGGTGACCGAGGAGCTGTCGGTTACCGACGACCTCGACTGGTCGCCGGAGGACCGGGGCGGCGTTCGGCAAGCTGGCGGAGGAAGTCGCCTTGCTCACCGTGGACCCCGGTACCGACCAGGATGAGACGCCGGACGACGTCACGGACCTGCTGGCCGAGGACGATCCTGCGGGTACCCCGCTGCAGGCGTTCGCGACAGACCCGTCGACCGCGCCGACTCTCGCGGCCAGGGTCCTGGCCTGGCACGAACATGTCCACTATGGCCTGTGGCGGATCGATGATCCGGTTCCGGCGCCGGGGCTGCGGTACACCGATATCGTCTCCGGCACCGAGCGGTACGTCGAGTTCCCCGCGGAAGCAACCGCCGGGCTGCCGCGGTGGACGATGTGGCTGGGCGGCATAGTGCCGGTGGACGGGATCTGGCGCAGCACCGGAGTGGGGTCAGACTCAGCCCGGCCGAGGCAGACGCGGCGGTGGAGTCGATCAATCAGGCCGGCCTGGCGATGGTCCACGCGCTCGCGGGGAACCTGACATCCCGCCGGCGCCCATCCCGTTCGGCCACGCCGAGCCGCACGGGGTATACGCCGATGACCAGGAACCGGTATCGGCCGACATGGCGTGCCTGATGGGGAAGGCAACCGGAGCTATGATCACCGGCATCGCCGCGGACGTGCACCGCTACCGGGCCACGCCGCCGACGATCGCCAACACCGACGGCGACCCCATGTGCCTGATCACCGCGACGATCGCGGTAGCAGAAGGCACGATCGGCAAGCTGGCCGCGCGTCCCGATCTCGATCTCGACACCGACGAGCCTGACCGGGGCACCTGGTGGGGCGCGCTGATCCCCGACGGCCAGCGCGAGGCGATGATGGCAGAGGCCAAGGCGCAGTTGCGGGCCCAGGGCCACAAGGATGTCGAAGCGCCCGGAGGTCCGCAGCGCTGGGTGCGCGGTGTGCTGCGGGTCCGTGACCGCGACATCACCGTCGAGGTGAACTCCGTACAGCGTCTCACTCGCCTTGCCGGCATACTCCGCAAGGTCGGCGCCGAGCCGGAGGTTACTTCGGAGAAGCGGATCGACCCGGCGCTGGACTTCGCCTGGTCGGCAGGGCCGGCGCGCCTCCCAGGGCGGCGCCGCGGACGCGGCCGAGGGCTGGGAGAAGTTCTGGCTCGATGAGAAGGTGCCTGCGCTGTCCGGCCGAACACCCAGGCAGGCCGGGAGCGGCCGTACCTAGAGGCACTGCTGCGGCAATTCGAGTATGAGGCCGGCCTCCTCGCCGCCGATGGTAAGACCGGCGTCGATACCGCCTGGCTACGCGAGCAGCTCGACATGCCAAGCAACCTTGCCGACTGAACGCCCTTATGGTGGATGAAGAGCCGTTCGGCGGCCGGCTGGTAGCAGTCGGCAAAATCCACGTTCAAGACTGCGGCCCCGTCGGCTGCAGCCTGGTACCTTTCTACCTTTTATGGTACCATTTCTTCATGGCTCTGAACATCAAGGATCCGGAGACCGAGCGCCTGGCGGCCGAGGTTGCCGCATTGACGGGAACGACAAAGACCGGAGCTGTACGGTACGCCCTGCGCCAGGTTCTTCAGTCGCAATCCCGTTTGTCCGTCCAGCAGCGCGAGGAACGCCTCACCCGGTTCCTTGAAGAGGAGATCTGGCCGCTGGTGACGCCCGGCCAACTCGGAAAACCGGTGTCCAAGGCGGAACGTGAGGAGATCCTCGGATTCGGCGAGCACGGCGCATGATCATCGACTCGTCCGCGATCCTGGCCGTCATCGGCAAGGAGCCTGGCTACGAGTTGATCATCCACCAGTTGGCCGCCTCGCCGGGGACCCGGATCGGCGCCCCCACCCGACTAGAGACCGGCATCGTCCTGACGGCGCGGTTCGGGCCGCGGGGCAAGACGGCACTCGCAAGGTTCCTGCAGGAGAACTCCATCCAGACCGTGGCCTTCGACGAGGCTCACGCCAGCGTGGCGCTCGACGCCTATTCCCAGTTCGGCAAGGGCAGGCACCCGGCTGCCTTGAACTTCGGTGACTGCTGCACCTACGCGCTCGCTTCGGTCGCAGGAGAACCGCTGCTGTGCGTCGGAGACGACTTCGCCAGAACCGATCTGCGCCTTGTCAGCCTCAATCCCGGTGAGCCGTCAGCTACATCGGAAAAAACCGGCGAGCCGGGGCGCTGAGCCGTCGGCTTGTTACGGATCTCTGGATAACCGGACTGAGCTCATGGAGCTAGTGACAAACCAAGTGACAACGGACCCAGGCGATGGCAGACGCAGCGCGACGTTGTCAGACGCCGCAATCTCTTCGACCTGCGATAATCCGACCCAACCAGACGTCATCCGACGAAACTGGCATGCATGGTAAGGAGAAGGTCTACGGTTCGATTCCGTAACGGGGCTCCAGCTACAAGACCAGGTCAGAAGCTCACTGGACAGCTCCCATCCTACGCTGCGGATGGGAGCTGTCGCCATTTGGGAGGAATCTGGGAGATCGTGTTCTGCGGGCCAGTTCTGCGGGCCAGCAGAGCTCGCCCGGTCGCCCGCGACGGTGAGCCGGGAGATGCCGAGCTCCGCGGCGGGAACCGGAGACGTACGGCACCGTCGCACTGGGACGCGCTTTCAACCGGAGTCTCACCCGGTGGCCATACGGTCACGAGATGATCACCCGACTGGAGCGCATCGGTGAGCCGTGGCAGCGGAAACCCGGGCCATGTATTCCGTCACGGCTGACCGGGCGGATCATCATGGCCTCGCTGTACAGGTCTGGGGAAGGCTCGCGGCTGGCCTCGATCGCGCCGATCTGCTCGAACCCCGCGCGAGGCCGATAGGGCGTGCGGAAACCGGTCCTGCGTGGCTCGCCGTCAGTACCTGGCACTCGGCCATCATGTTCGCGCTGCATCGCCAGCACAGCGCCCGTGTGAGTCCCGGTCGAGCGCTGAGCCCGGAGGAAGGTCGGCCGTGCACAAAGTCTGAGGACAGTGATCCTCAGGAGTGAACAGGTGTGACTCAATGGAGCCGGCCGCGCCGCGTGCTATCAGAGATAATGCGCGGGAGCCAGGTCGCGCCGCGGGCTGCGTTTTCGCAGGACAGCCGGTGACCTTCACCGATCTATGGCGCTGAATCTTCAGCGCTAAATGGCGTCCCTTTGGCCAGAGCACGTCCTGACACGCTCCTTGTTGTGCTTGGGACTCTGGACGGGGGCCTGCGGTGTCCCGGGCCGAGGCTGGTCGGTGCGGATTGCCTGTACGGGCCTGATCCGCTGACGGTAGCCAGGGAGCGTGTATGGCAGTGCGGCCGAAGTGGCGACCATGTGGTACGTCATCCTGCTGGCCCGGCGCCGGTGATGAGGGCCCATGCCATCCCTGGTCCTGCTAGGCCGGCTCGCCTGCTGCGGCGTACAGCGACTCGATGACGTCGACGTATTTGGCCGTTACGGCGTGCCGCTTGAGTTTCATGGTCGGGGTGATCTCATCCCCGCCGGGCTCCCAGTACCCCGGCACGATGGCGAACCGCTTGATCTGCTCGACCTGGGACAGCTTCGTGTTGGCGGTGTCGACGGCCGCGCTGACCGCAGCGCGGATGGCCGGGTGGCCGGCCAGGACGGCGGGCGCGTGGTCGGCGATGCCGTGCTGGGCCGCGAACGCGGCGGCCGCGTCGGGGTCGAGCGCGATCAACGCGACGATGCAGGGCCGCCGGTCGCCGACGGCGACCACCTGGGCGATCAGCAGGCTGGCGGCCAGCACCGCGCCCTCGATTGCGGCGGGGGACATGTTCTTGCCGGCCGCGTTGATGATCAGCTCCTTCTTGCGGCCGGTGATCGTCACGTACCCGTCCTCGTCGATGGCCGCCAGGTCCCCGCTATGCAACCAGCCATCGGGATCGATCGCCTCGGCGGTCCTGGCCGGGTCGCTGCGGTACCCCTTCATCACGATCGGGCCGCGCAGCAACAACTCGCCATCACCGGCCAACCTCAGCTGCACGCCGGGGATCGCCTTGCCGACCGTGCCGATCCGGATCGCGTCAGGCGGGTTGACCGTCCCGGCGCCGGAACATTCCGACATCCCCCACACTTCGATCACCGGGATCCCCAATGCGAGCATGAACGTTAGGATCTCCGGCGCGATCGGGGCCGCCCCGGATAGGGCGAGCCGGACCTGGTCTAGGCCCAGCAACTGCCGGATCGCGGACAGGACCCGCTGATCAGCCCGCCGGTAGGCATCAGCCAACCCGGCCGGCACCTGGCCGGCCTGCACGGCGCCGGCATACTCGTGCGCTACCCGGAACGCCTCCTGCACAGCCTGTCGCCTGGCCTGGTCAGGCTCGTAGGACACCAAGGCGTCGATGCCGGCCTTCAGCTTCTCCCACACCCGCGGCACGCCAAACAAGATGGTGGGCCGGGCATCGGCCAGCGCGCCGGGCAGCCCCTTGGCGTCGGCCAGCGACGTGACCTGCCCGCCACTGAACATCGCCCGGTAATGGGAGACACCGCGCTCGGCGATGTGCGCCATCGGCAGGTAGGAGACCAGGCGATCGCCCGCGCCGCCCGGCAGCAGCGCCTCCGTCGCCGCGACCTCGGCCAGCATCTGCGCGTGGGTGATCTCCACCCCCCTTGGGCGGCCCGGTGGTGCCCGAGGTGTAGATCAGCGTCAGCACGTCATCCGGCTGCACCGCCCGCCAGCAGGCCTCGAACCCGAACCCGGGGTCAACGCCGGCCGCCATCTCCTCCAGCGTCACCGTCCCGGCCGGCTGGCCGTCCACGCACACCACGTGCTCGACCGCGGTGCCGCCGGTGACCTCCAGCAGTTGCCGCGCGAACTGCTCCTCGCAGAGGACCACCCGGTTGCCCGCATTGGCCAGCACATGGGCGATCTGCTCGGCCGCGAAGGTGTTATAGACCGAGAACGGGATCGCCCCCAGGTGAAACGCCGCCGTGTCGGCCAGATGGAACTCCGGCCGGTTGGTCATCATCAGCGCCACCGTGTCCCCGCGGCTCACGCCCAGCCCGGCCAGCCCGGCCGCGATCTGGCGGACCCGGCCGGCGTAGGCCTCCCAGGTGATCGTCACCGCCCCGCCCGGCGTCCGCAGCGCCACCTCTTGCGGGTACCGTGCCGCCGTCGCCTGGAACGCCTCGCACATCGTCGCCGGGAAGCCCGGATCAGCCATAGCGGCCTCCCCTTCCTATTACGGTGCGGCTGGTCACCCGCGCCGGGCAGGCCGGGGTGGCCTGCGCCGCGGCCGGCCCGGCCGCCATCCTGAATACGCTCTGATTGTCCTCCCGCGGCCGGGCCGTGCCAATAACCCAGGTCCGGTCCTGGCGCTGGACCAGGCAGTACCCCCCGCCCTGATGCGCACCGCGTGCCGGCGGGCACCGTCCGCCGTGGGCGCGCTGCGCGCCGTTAACCCGCTGCCGGGCGGCGTCGAGGACATACGCCTGAGCTAGCTCTATGGCCCGGGGCCACCAGGAAGCCCGGCCCACGGGGGCAGGGACCGGGCTCCGGTACCCGGCTCATGGTGCGGGGGAGGGAACCGGGCTTCTGATCGCGCTACCGGCCTTGCACGAACGTAAACATCCATATTGCGGTCCGACCGGAGTACGCCAGAAAAGGGGCCGCGGGATGATGGCCGGATCCGGGGCCCGGTGAAGGGAGGTGACCCGGCTCGACAGGGGTCGGCCCTGCGCACGTGGTGGTGGACGCGTCTTAAGGGCCGGGGGAGATCGGTACAGCCGTTGGCGCTAGCGATGATGTGGCCGGGTTGGGGTGTCGGTAAGACTGCTGTCACCAGGTACACGCGATTGCGTTGAGCCTGCTCAGTGCTAGGCGGGTCAGCGAGCTGCCGCGCGGATCGGGGTGTTATCGACGCTGCCGGGAATGTACGCTCTTGCCTGGCAAGGGAGGGAGGCGCGAATGCGGAGATTCGTCCTGGCCGGCCTGGCCGCGTGCGCGGCGGTGCTGGCGCTGGCGGCGCCGGCGGGTGCGATCACCTACGGCATGCCGGACGGCAATGGTCATCCCGAGGTTGGTGCGCTGCTCGCGCCGCAGCCCTATCCCGACGGCACCTGGGAGACCTGCTCGGGGACGCTGATCTCGCCGACCGTCTTCCTCACGGCCGCGCACTGCGATCAGGGGGTCACCCGTGTCGCGGTCACCTTCGACTCCTCCTACCACGCCGCGACGGGGACGGCTTACTGGGGGACCTGGCATGCCGATCCCGGCTACAACCAGGCCCAGAGCGACCCGCACGACGTCGCGGTCGTCGTCCTGGACAAGCCGGTCAAGGGCATCACGCCCGCGCGGCTGCCGAAGGCAGGCTCCCTGAACGATCTCAGTGCCGGGACGCGGTTCACCTCGGTCGGCTACGGGGCTCAGTCGGTGACCATCGATCAGGGCCCGACCTTCCACTACGCCGACGTCAGGTACGTGGCCACGGGCGGGCTGAACGCACTGAACCCGAGCTGGCTGCGCATCTCGATGAACCCCGCGCGCGGCGACGGCGGCACCTGCTACGGGGATTCGGGCGGGCCGAACTTCCTGGGCGCGGGGGCCGGCGAGACCGATATCGTGGCCGGCGCGACCATCACCGGCGATTACATGTGCCGGGCCACCAACGTCGACTACCGCATGGACACCCCCTCGGCGCGGGCATTCCTCGGACAGTACGTCACGCTGCCCTAGGAGTCTGCTGAAAAAGATAGCGATCATGACATGGTTCTAGGTGTGATGTTCGAATACATGGCATAATCGTGCCATGCAGGGTTTCGAACGGGCAGACCGTCAGCCGCTGGACGCGGGGAAGCTGGCCGGGCACCTGATCCCGGCGGGCAGCATGTTCGCGTTCTTGGCCGGGCACCGGGCCGAGGTGTTCCGCGACGCGGACTACGCGGACCTGTTCGCCCCGCCGGGGCTGGGCCGGCCGTCGCTGCCGGCCACGCGGATGGCCGCGGTGCTGACCTTGCAGGCGCTGTGTGATTACTCCGACCGGGAGACCGCCGAGGCGGTCCGGTTCGACGTGCGGTGGAAGGCCGCCATCGGGGCGGCGCTGGACGACGCCGGGTTCGACTCGTCGTCCCTGGTGTACTGGCGGAACCGGATCGCGAAGTCGGCGCGGCCGCACCGGGTCAACGACGCGGTCAAGGCGGTGATCGAGCAGACCGGGATCTTGCGCGGCCGGCGCCGCCGGGCCGTCGATTCGACGATTCTGGCGGACGGCGTGGCGACGCAGGACACGGTGACCCAGCTGATCAGCGCGATCCGGCGGGTGGCCCGGGAGGTGCCCGGCGCGGCGGAGACGATCGCGCAGGTATGCACCGGCCATGATTACAGCCGGCCGGGCAAGCCGACGATCGACTGGGACGACCCGGCGGCGAAGGACGCCCTGGTCTCGGCGCTGGTCAACGACGCGAACGCAGTCGTGGCCGCGGTCAAGGACGCGGAGCTGGACGAGCCGGCCGCCTCGGCGGTGGCGCTGCTGGCCCTGGTCGCCGGGCAGGACGTCGAGCCCGCCGAGGGCTCCGACGGGACCGGCGGGCGGTGGCGGATCGCGCAGAAGGTCGCTGAGGACAGGGTGATCTCGACCGTGGATCCCGATGCCCGGCACACCCGCAAGTCCGGCCAGGCCCGCCGGGACGGGTATCGGGCGCACCTCGCAGCAGACCCGCAGACCGGGATCATCACCGATGAGAAGCTGACCAGGGCATCGGGCGAGGAGAACTCCGACCCCGCGGTCGCGGCGGAGTTCCTGGCCGCGGAGGCGGGCCGGGAGGAGCCCGGCGCTGCCGGGGCGCCGCAGCCGCCGGGTAAGCACGGCCCGGACGGCCCCGCCTGCGGAGACCACGGTGACCAGGAGCCGCTGGCCTGGTACGGCGACTCCGCCTACGGCACCGGGGACCTGCGCGGCGCGATCGCCGGCGCCGGGGACCAGGCGGTGATCAAGCCCAAGCCGCTGCAGGCCCCGGTCGAGGGCGGCTTCACCGTCGATGACTTCACCGTCGATGAGCAGGCCAGCACGGTCACCTGCCCGGCCGGGCGCACCGTGGCGCTCAGCCGCACCCGCGTGGCCACATTCGGCGTCTTGTGCCGCAACTGCCCGCTCCGCTCCCGGTGCACCACCTGCAAGACCGGCCGCAAGCTCGTGCTGCACCCCCGCGACGAGCTGCTGCGCGCCGCCCGCCGCGACTGGGCCGGGCTGCGCAAGGACTACATGGCCTGGCGGCCCAACGTGGAACGCGCCGTCGCCCAGGTCGCCACCTTCCGCGGTCGCCGGCTCAAGCTCCGCTACCGCGGGGTGACCAGGAACCACGCCTGGCTCAAGCGGCGCACCGCCGCGGTCAACCTGCGCAACCTGATCGGCAAGGGCCTGACCCGCCGCGACGGCGCCTGGGTCCTGGCCACCTGACCGGGACGCCGGGATACGGCCCCGGCCGGCCGTCAGCGTTAGCACAGGCCAGCCGCCAGGCGGCGCCCGGCGGCCACGCCCGGCAAGGCCGCCGGGCCCGGTCCGCCCAGGACCATCAGCCCCAGATCCTCGAACCCCACATCAATAAATGACCGCAACCTGCTAGCTTTTTCAGCAGACTCCTAGCCGGAGTTTCAGATGATCTTGATGCTGGCTGATTGTTCCTGCTGGTCAGGTGGGCTTTGGTTGCCCGTTTAGGCGTATGACCTAACTTCGGGGCGCCCACTTGGCGAGGTCGAAGATTTCGTAGAGTTCGTGCTGTTCGCCGGTGAGCTCGGTAGTCATGCGGCGGGCTTTGGGCCGGCCGCCGGTGGAGGGGTAGATCAGGACGGTCTCGCCGATGCCGGCGAGCTGGGCGAGCAGCTGGCGGACGGACAGGTGCAGTCCGGCCTGGGCGGCGGTGCGGCGCATGAGGTGGGCGATCTGCAGGGCCAGTACGCAGGTGAAGACGTGGAGGCGGATGTTGTGCTCAGTCCAGTGGTGCATCGGGGAGAACGACACCACGTGCGGGTCTTTCATCTGGCGGAAGGAGAACTCGGCTTCGGACTGGGACCGGTACCCGGCGATGACCTCGGGCACGGGCCAGTCATCGTGATCGGTGATCAGCACGTGCTTGCCGAAGATTTCCTCTTCCAGCGCGGCGCGGGCGGCCGGGTCGGCGGACCAGGCCAGGCGCAGGTCCTTTGGCTGGTCGCCGGTCAGCTGCCAGGTGATGACGCGGCGGACCCAGGGCTTGGCCGTGATCGCCTCGATCTCCGCTTCGACCTTGGCCTTGGGCCGGCGGGTCTTGCCGCGGGCCAGGGTGGCGGCCAGCTCGTCGAGCTTCTTCCCGGCCTTGGCCAGCGTGGTGCCGCCGAACCCGGCGGCCTGGCTTTGGTGCAGCTCTGGTGAATGGGTCAGGATCGCCCGCCGCTCGGCGCCGTAGACGACGCGGCGGGTGTCATGGGCGGTCAGGCCGCCGAACCGGCCCGCGTCCACGATCGATCGCCGGGAGGCGGGCAGTGCGGTCAGGTCAGGGCAGTCCGAGGCCGGGACCGACCCGATGTAGTGCATGCCGGTCGCTGCCAGGTGGGTGAAGTTGGCCTCGGAGTTCTGCCCGGCGTCAAAGACCACGGTCATGTCCGCGGCGCCGGCGCTGCCCCCGGCCGCGGCGCAGACCGCCTGGTACTGGCCCAGCAGCTGATCGGTCATCGCCGGGAACTGGGTGACGTCGGGCCGGTCGCCGGGGTAGGCGTGCCAGGTCAGCGGGATGCCGCCGTCCCGGGTCACGACCAGTCCCAGCCCGACTAGCCGCAGGTCGGAGCGTTTCTGCTTGGCCTTGCCCCGCTGCGCGACCGGAGCCTTGCCGTTCGCGGTCGCGATGAACGTGGCGAAATTGGTCATGTCCAGCGCGACCGACGAGCAGTCCACCCCGGACAATCCCACGATCCGCACCGCGATCGTGCGGGAGATCTCCTCCAGCTGCTCCAGGGTGACGGCGTGCATCGCGTCCCAGAAGTACCGGTGATCCAGCGCCCGGGCACCGATCTTGGCCAGCCGGTCGCCGGCGGTGGTCTTCCACCAGTCCGCGAACGCGGCCTTGGAGCAGGGGGCGACCAGCCGGTTCAGCGCGGCCAGCGCCAGGTAGGTGCCGGCGGACAGCGCCGCCCCGGCCGGGCGGGAGCCGGTCACCTCGTCGATGACCGCGGCGACCCCGAGGTCCTGCAGGATTCCCCAGGCGGCGGCGACGTCCCCGAAGGCCAGGTGCCGGGTCCGTTCCGGCAGCGCCGCCGCCTCCCGGGTCTCCATCGCCGCGGCGATGTCCGCGGCGGTGCCCAGGTACCGCTCGGAGATCATCTTCGGCTTGCCGTCGACGCGGCCCATCTCGCGCAGGTACCAGTACGTCTTGCCGCCGACCTTCTTCGGGTACAGGCTCGCCATAACATTAGGTCATACACCCGTACCGCGATTAAATCAAACACCCAGCCGACGTGTCATCAGGGGAAACTCGTCAAGCCGGCAACCCGGCCGACCTCACAAAATCATGATCAACTGAAACTCCGGCTAGCCAGTGCCGGCGGCTTAGGGAAAGGTACCGCGAACCCGACTCGGCAGCCCGGATGCCTGGCTGGCGTGCAGGGCATCCGCTGGTAGCCGATGGCGTGCAGGTCCACCCGGGCCAAGTGGCCACTGGCGGTCAGCACCCGCCCTGGTCGCGGCGGGTGACCACTCTGGCCGCGAAACAGAAGTGCCGTTCGTCAGGCCGCTTCCAGCAGGTCTTTCAGTGCTGTGCGGATGTCGGTCTCGGGCAGGTCCGGGAATGCCCCAGGTCGACGCGCCCGCCATGTCCGACATGCTCAACGACGCCATCACCACCGGGCCCGTCTCGCTACCGGAGGCCGTCGCCATGCTCGACACCGCCTACCTCGGCCACATCATCGTGCTGTGGTCCTGGGCGCTCAAGCAGCCCAACCCCGAAGCCATCGAGTCGACGACCGTCCGCTTCCGCTCACTCGACGGCCGCGACCGCGAAATCGCCGTCCCCCGTTTGACATTCACCGAACCCATCACCACCCTCGCTGGAGCCGCATCGTGACCACCGGCAAGCAGAAGCAAGACCCCGAAGTAACCACAAGCAGACTGACTGCACTCGAGGCAGAAGCCGGAGCGATGCCGTTCTCCATTGCCGGTCTCATGGCCGGCCTCATCGCCGCGCTAGGCCTCGTCGCACTCGTCGTGGTGATCTGGCGGCTGTAGCGCTGCCCGCCCGTCAGTCGTCGTTCGCCTTGGAACGCGCCGCTGCGAACGACACGGTAACCGCGTCAACGACTTTCATCGAGCCCATCAGCATCGAGTACGGCTTGATGCCGAAGTCGGATTGGCGCACGACAGCCTCGGACGACAATCGCCATGCATCGCCGAGATCCTCAACGCGCAGCCCGACCTCGCACTCACCCGTCACACCGTGGATCTCCAACGTGCCGCGCAGGCGGTAGCCGCCCTCCACCTTGTCGATGTCACCGGCGTGGAAGCGGATCTGCGGGAACCGGTCAGCGTCAAGGGTTCTCAACGCGTTCGACCGTGCCAGCGCCTTCTCGGGCCCTGCCAGTCCCTTGACGCCGCCCTCGCCGCGCAGCACCGCAAGCGAATCCACCTCGACCGTCAGTTCCGCCTCGACGGGTTCGCCGCCGCTCCACCGAACCGTGGCCACCCAGTTGTTCATCGCGATGGTCAATCGGTGACCCATCCTCGCCGCCCGGCCCGTGACGCCGGTGTGTACGAGCAGCCGGCCGCCCGAGGCATCCAGGTTCCAGACATCGGTGGTCACCGGCCGAATGTACCGAGTGGCCTACAAGCGCGGCGGAGCCTTGCAGTCGAGCAATTCCTCGAGCGCAACATCGAAGCCGTCGGCGATTCGCCACAGGTTGGGCACCAACGCAGGGCACGAGATGCGGCCCACGTTCAGCTTGCCGGCCAGCGACATCACCGTGATGTTCAGCCCGCAGCCGTGGAAGAGCGGGCCGAGCGGATAGATCGCCTTGACCTCGCCGCCTAGGAAGTACAGCGTCGTCTGCGGACCCGGCACGTTCGAAATGATCAGGTTATGGACGGGGTTTCCGATGAGCGGCGTGTGGGCGACAAGCCGAAAAACGGTGCCGAACACCGCGTGGGCGGCGACCTGGGTCCAGCCTGCAACAGCGTGGGACTGATGACCGAGCTGTGCTCCTTGGCAATGGCGTCGTCGCGGGCGATCGCCCGAAGCCGTTGCGCAGGATCAGCGATGTGCGTCTCGAGCCGGCAGAACATCCCCAACAGCTGGTTGTGGCCGGGGCGGTGGGACTTGTCGTGCACCGACACCGGCACCATCGCCACCAGCGATTTCTCCGGCAGCTCGCCGTGATCGCCCAGGAACCACCGCAGCACCGCCGCGCACAATGCCATCACCACGTCGTTGACCGTGACGCCGAAGCGGTCCTGGACCTTCTTGACGTCGCCGATATCCAGTCGCGCGAACGCGACGTTGCGGTCGGCGGTGATCGATGCGTTGAACCGACGTCGAAATCACGTCGTGTTGCCTGCCTGGCTGCGAGCGGTAACCGCTGCCGCAGCACGCATTTCAGTGACTCTGTCGCTCGTAGGTGGGCAGTTCGACCAGTCGTCAAGTCAACAACGTTGGACCTTGAGATCGAGGCCATAGGGCTCTAGGTCGAGCGGCGCTCGTAGGTCACGCTGCTAGGCATGAGGCGCACACGACGCACGCCACCGTTTCGTACGGCCACAGGCGGGATCATGCCGGAAAGTGTCGCCGAAATCGGTTATTGCCGCGTGGGAGGCGTCGACCAATGGGTGATGATCCGCGGCGAAAACCTCGCCAACCCGCCGCTCATCCATCTGCACGGCGGACCGGGGTTCAGTGAGACCCGACTGTTCCGTCACTTCAACTCCGATCTGGAGAAGCGATTCACCGTCGTGTACTGGGACCAGCGCGGCGCGGGCAAGTCCTTCGACCGCGCCCTTCCCCGATCATCGATGACGGTCGAGCAGTTCATCGCCGATCTCGACGACCTGGTCGACATCGTCTGCACTCGCGTCGGCCAGGAGCAGGTCGTGCTCCACGGGCACTCATGGGGCTCCGCGCTCGGCATCCTCTATGCCAGCCGATATCCGCACAAGGTCGCGGCATACATCGGCACCGGCCAGATCGGCGATTGGCCCGCCGCGGAATCGGCGTCATATGCATATGCGCTCACCGAGGCACGACGTCGCAACAACCACAGGGCCGTCAAAGCCTTGTGTGCCATCGGCCCGCCGCCCTACCGGGCGTCCAGCGTGTTCAAAGAACGCACCCGGCTGCAGGTTCTCGACGGTCAACTGACTCCGAAGGCGCTGTGGAAGTTCGGCCGAATTGCGCTCGGCGGCAAGGAATCATCGGTCTTCGACCTACCGAACCAGTTGCGTGGCTTTCGATTCTCCATGAACGCGATGTGGGACGAGGTGTCTCGCATCGATCTTTCGGTAGCAGCACCCGAGTTGCAGACGCCCGTGTTCTTCTTCCTTGGGCGTCGCGATCATTGGGTGCCACCCGAAACGAGCGTGGCCTATTTCGACCTGCTCACAGCACCATCGAAGGAGCTGCTTTGGTTCGAGGAGTCCGGTCACGAACCGTTCGTGGACGAGCCAGTCAAGTTCAACCGAGCCGCGATCGACATGGTGCGACCGCTTGTCGCGCAATGACTTACCGCGAGGACGTGCGTCATGGGTGAGCGGGTTGAACCGTCCGCCCTTGTCGCCGGCCGCGACGGCGAGGTGCAGTACAGGCTGGAACGGTGTGTAGCCGCGTTGCGACACATGGTCGATGGCGGTTGGTTCGGCGCCCATGAGGACACCGTCGGCATGGAGGTGGAGTTCGATCTCGTCGACCCGTTGGGCCGCCCGCGCCCGATTAACGACGCGGTCCTGGCACGCCTGGGCCGGGCGGACATGCAGCATGAGCTCGGCCAGTTCAACGTCGAGCTGAACCTGGCTCCCCGCCGGCTGCGGGACCGCGTACTGCGCGAGACCGAATCCGACCTTGCCGTCGTGCTCGACCGGTGCAGGGCGGGAATCGAGGGGCTGGGTGCTCGGCTGGTCGCCGTTGGCATGCTGCCGACCCTGAGCGCGGAGCTGTTGACCGTCGAGCGCATCTCGCACAACCCGCGCTACGAGCTGCTGGCGCGGCGCATGCGCGCCGCTCGCCACCGCCCGTTCCTGGTGAGCATCGTCGACGGGCGCGAGCCAGTGGAGTTCACCACCGACTCGGTCGCCCCTGACGCCGCCACAACCAGCCTGCAGCTGCACTTGCGGGTGCAGCCGGACCGGTTCGCCGCCTACTACAACGCCGCCCAGATGATCGCCGGCGCGCAGGTGGCGGTGGCCGCGAACTCGCCGTACCTGCTCGGCTACCAGGCGTGGCAGGAAACCCGGATCACGCTGTTAGAGCAGCTGCTCGACACGCGACGACCCAAAGAGGTTCTTGCGGGCGCTCCGGCGCGGGTCCGCCTGGGCGACCGATGGGTCAACGATCCCGTCGAACTCTTCGACGATGTTGTGCGGCTGTTTCCTCCGCTGTTTCCGACGGTCGAGCCCGAGGATCCCGACGCCGCCCTCGCGGCCGGGTGTGCACCGGGCCTGCATGAGCTTCGGCTGCATAACGGCACGGTGTGGTGCTGGAACCGTCCGGTCTACGACGTTCAGTCCGGGCGCCCGCAACTGCGCATCGAAAACCGGGTACTGCCCAGCGGGCCCACCGCCGTCGACATGGTCGCCAACGCCGCGTTCTACTACGGACTGGTCCGCGCGATCGTCGACAGCGACCCTGCCCCGTGGACGCAGGTGCCGTTCGCGGTGGCCGAGCGGGACCTGCATCGCGCGGCTCGGGACGGGTTGGCTGCGCGGCTGTGCTGGCGGGGCGTCGATTACCCGGCCGATCAGCTTACCCATGAGGTCCTGCTGCCGGCGGCGGCGGCCGGGCTCGACGCCTGGGGCGTGGACACTGACGACCGTGACCGGTACCTCGGTGTCATCGAAGCGCGGGTTCGATGCGGCCGCACCGGCGCTGTCTGGCAGACCGAGATGGTGCGCCATCTCGAGGAGCGCGGGCTGGAGCGCATCGCGGCGCTGCATGAGATGACTCGGCGCTATGTCGAGCATGCGCACACCGGCTCGCCTGTGCACGAATGGACCGTGTCATGACCGACTGTGTCACCAACCCGGGCGACGGCGCGCCATCGTGCGTCGTCGCGGCCCGCGCTCGGATTGTCCATTGCGCCAAACGAACTCGTAGGACGTGGCTGTCGAACCACAATCGTCACGAGCCCACCTCGCCGCGACGTCCGACCCGGAGCTGATCGCCTGGCCACCAGGCCGCAACCAGCCGTGCTGGTGCGGGTCGGGACGCAAGTACAAGAAGTGTTGCGCCGCACCGACATCCGTCGACGCGGACCCACACCGGTGATCACCGCGCGCCTGCGGGTCGTGTTGCGCGACGTCGAGCCGGCGGTCGCCCGGGTGATCGATGTACCCGCGTCCGCGACCCTGCCGGAGCTGCACGAGCTCCTGCAGGCCACAGTCGGGTGGACCGACTCGCATCTACACCAGTTCGTCACGCCGCAGGCAACCTACGGGATGGAGATTCCCGGCCAGGAGGTGTGGCCCGAATACCAGCGTGACGAAACCGGCGCCCGGCTGGCCGATCTCGGCACCGAATTCGAATACCTCTACGACTTCGGCGACGGCTGGACCCACGACGTCGAGGTGCTCGGGCCCGGCGGCTCCGCGCCGGGCTGCGTGGACGGACATGGTGCCTGCCCGCCCGAAGACTGCGGCGGACCCGGCGGGTACACCGAACTGCTCGACGTGCTCGCCGACTCGGCGCACCCCGAGCACAAACACATGCGCAGCTGGGTCGGCAACCGGTTGCGGCCGTTCGACCGCGCCGCAACTGACCAGTGGGCGCGCCGGGTTGTCGGTGATGTGCCCGAAAGTGTTCGGCTGCTACTCGATTTCGCTGCCGACGGGATCAAACTCACACCGGGCGGGCGGCTGCCACGAACGGTCGTGCGCAGCATGCAACAGCACCGCCCCCACTGGCACCCGGTCGGCCGGCCCGCCTCCATCGAAGACGACCTGCCCCCGCTGGCGGCGCTGCACGAGCTGCTGCGCGGCGTCGGATTACTACGGCTGCGCCACGGCGTGCTCACCCCCACCCGCGCAGCCGGCGATGATCTCGCCATCGTGCGCCGACTCAGGTCGGCGTTCGACGCACACACCTTCGCCACCGAGATCACCGAACTGACAATCGGGCTGTTCACCGCGCACGGTCCGCTCCCACTTGCAGAGCTGGCGACGCACGTGCATCAGCTGCTCGGACGCGGCTGGCAGCGCGACGGGCAACCCATCAACGAGGATGACGTGCGGATGGCGATCGCCCAGCAGTCCCCGATCATGAAGGGACTCGACCTGATCAACAACGCCAACTGGCGCGCATGGGCCGCGGGCGCTGCGGCCCTATCCCTGCTTCCCCGCGCCACCATGCTTGCTGAGATCTGGACCAACAACGAGTGACCCGCCAGCTGCCGCGCCCGCAAGTGCCGAGCGGCGGACCCACACGTTGATGAGGATTCCGCCGCTTCGCTCGGCCTGACGGCGGTCGGACACCATCTGTCTCCTGCTTTCGCAGCGGCGCCATCCCGCCGCCGATTCGGCGCAATGCTCTTGGGAGCACCCACTGCTTATCGCCGTAAAGATTCAGCGCCTGGGCTGTCGCCCTAGCGACTTCACCTGTCAGATTCGTCATTAGCGGGCTCCCGCGCAGATGGATGGCAGAAGTCGTGGATTGTCCGGCTCCGCCCGCCACTTCGGAGGCAGTCGTGTCAGCCCGGACAGTTAGCTTGCTGCCAAAGAGTTCGGTCTCGACGGAAAGGCCCACTTCACGGCGCAACGGATCTGCGGTGCAAGTCGTTCCGCTTATTCGTTGACAGACCGCAATAGAAAGAGCAGGATGAACCGGGAGATCAGGAAGATCGCCAAGTGGGCTCAGTCCCAAGGCTGGACCGTCGAAGACGACACCAGCGGTCACACCCGGTTCTACAACCCGGGCGGCAAGTACGTCACCGACTACCGGCGACGCCGAGCCGTCCGCAGCGCCGGATGGCCGACCTGCAAGTAAAGCTGCGAAAAGAAGGCCTGCAAGTGCCGCCTCCGAGCAAAAAGGAACGGCGCGCCAAGCGCGCCGATGCTACGGACGAACGAGACAACGACCAACAGGACCGCGAGGAGAAGGACGATGAGTGACTGGGTGATGACTCTCAGCTACGAAGGTCTAAACCCGACCATGGCCGAAATGGATGGGTGGACCGCCCAGCTGGAGGCGTTCGACGGGTCGGTGGCCCGTATCCCCAGCCGCGGTGTGGTGGATGTGACCGTCTACGCCCCCGGCGATTTTCTGATGGTGGATGCAGTCGCGAAAATGACTATCGAAGTTGGTCATGTCGTGATGGCGGAGCCGACTGGCATGGAGATTGTTCGGGAGGTGGAGTGGCAGCGTCGCGCTGAGGCTCCGACGATGCCCGAGTTGATGTCGGCGGCCGAGATCGCCAACGAGTTGGGAGTATCCCGCCAGCGTGTGCACAAGTTGCGCGGAATGGCGACGTTTCCGTTGCCGCTAGCGGAGCTCCGTGGTGGCGCGGTGTGGGATGCGGTCGCGGTGCGAAAGTTCGCCGAGAACTGGAAGCGGAAGCCCGGCAGACCATCCGCTAATGCGGCGCCGGCTGGCGGACGTAGCCCCCAGCCTGGGTGAACGCACGGTAGACCCGTACAGCCACGACAGGGTCGAAACCTCCGTCTCCCGAATCGCTCCCGAACACCATGTGCCTCATGCTTCACAGCGGCATCATGCTTCGCCGAGTCGGCGCAATGCCTTGGGAGCGCGGACATTCCGCTGACGTCGGCAAACAGTTCAGGTGACGGATTTCTCCGCCGACACGACCCCGTCACGCGCTGAACATGTCGGGACCGTGACCTATGTTGGGGCGTCCGACCAACTACAGAGTGAGGAACGCAGGTGACCACCGAAGCCGACATCGACTTCTCCTCACTCCCCCAGGTCGACCAGACCGCCCGTCCACCCGTCCAGCGCAGGCCGCGCTTCGACGGCGACGTCTCCGAGCTGCCCGACCGCGCCTGCTGGGCCCTGCAGCACCTGCTCACCCGCCGCTACATCAGCGCCGAGGCCGACGCCGACATCTACGCCTGGGTGCTCGAGTACCGCAAGGAACTGTCCGTCCGGCTCTCCGAACTCGACCTGCTGCTTCGCATCGTCGACGGCACCGACGTCGCCTTCGTCGAACAGGCCCGCTACGAATCCGCAAGGGGCATCAAGCTTCTGCGCCGCGAGCCGCTCGGCACCTACGACTCCATCCTCGCCCTGCACCTCGCCCAGATGATGCGCGCCTCCGGCGGGCAGACCGTGCTCATCAGCCGCGAGGAGATGCACGGCCTGTTCTCCGGCGTGCTCAACGACACCGACCGCGACGCCGTCACCTTCGCCGCCCGCGTCGACGGCGCCATCGCCCGCCTCACCGGCCTGGAGATCCTCCGCAAGACCCGCGACGACGAGGACAGCTACACCATCAGCCCCGTGATCACCGCCATCATGACCGCCTCGGTCATCACCGAACTCCAGCAGCAGTTCGAACAGCTGCTCAACGGCGGAGCGCCAGCCGAGGAAGAAGCCGACGTTGACTGAGCAGTTCCACCTGTCCCGGCTGCAGGTCATCAACTGGGGCGTGTTCGACGGCTACCACTCCATCCCGTTCAGCGCGGGCGGCGCACTCATCGCCGGCGCCTCCGGCAGCGGGAAATCCTCACTGCTGGACGCGATTTCGCTCGGCTTCCTGCCGTTCAACCGACGCAACTTCAACGCCTCCGGCGACAACACCGCCGCCGGATCCAGCGCAGGCCGCCGCACCGTCGACAAGTACGTCCGCGGCGCCTGGGGCCAGCGCAGCGACGGCGGCACCAGCCGCGTGATGTACCTGCGCGGCGACGGCACCGCCTGGTCGGCCGTCGCGGTCACCTACGCCAGCGACTCCGGCCGCACCGTCACCGGCCTCGTGCTCAAGTGGCTGACCGGCGAATCCCGCAACGACTCGTCGAGCCGGTTCGTGCTCGGCGACGGCGACCTCGATATCGAGGACGTCTGCAACCGCTGGGCCGCCGGCCGCTTCGACGCCGAGCGTGTTCAAGGAAGACTGGCGGTTCTCCACCAAGGTCGAGTCGCAGTACCTCGCGCAGCTGTACGCCACCATCGGCATCCGCGCCTCCGACGCCGCCCAGCAGCTGCTCGGCAAGGCCAAGTCGCTGAAAAGCGTTGGCGGACTTGAACAGTTCGTCCGCGAGTTCATGCTCGACGAACCCGACAGCCTGGCCCGGCTGCCCGAGGCGCTCAAGCAGATCGACCCGCTGGTCGAGGCCCGCGAACTGCTCGCCGTCGCGCAGAAGAAGCGCAAGATCCTCGGCGACATCGAACAGATCCAGCAGCGCTACGCCTCCGAGTCCTCCGACCTCGGCATCATCGACCTCGTCGACGCGCCGATGGTGCGGGCCTACACCGACCACGTCCGGCTCGCACAGTGCCCCGAGCAGATCGCGACGCTCGACGGCACCATCGACCAGCTCGAGAACGAGTACGAGGACGTCACCCGAAGCCTGAATCTGGCCAAGGCCGAAGCGGATTCGCTCAACGCGCAGATCAGCGGAACCAGCGCGAACATCGCCCCACTGCAGTCGCAGGTGACCGCCGCCGAGACCGAGGCCGAGCAGGTGGAGCGCCGTCGCGCCGCCTACGAGGACCTGCTCACCGCCCAGGACGTCGAGATCCCCGAAACCGCAGACGAGTTCTGGAACCTGCGCGAGGAACTGCTCACCCAGGCCACCGAACTGCTCGCCAAGGTCGAACGCAACCGCGAGGCGTCCACCGACGCCGAATACGCGCAGAAGTCCGCCCGCATCGCCCGCGACGACGCCGCCAAGGAACTCAAGCGCGTCGAACACGTCGGCTCCGCGCTGCCGGAGTTCGCACTCGCGATGCGGGACCACATCTGCGCCGAAGTCGGTGCCGACGCCACCGAACTCCCCTACATCGCTGAACTGCTGGACCTCAAGCCCGACCAGACCCGCTGGCGGCTTGCGGTCGAGAAGGTGCTGCGCGGCGCAGGCCTGCGGCTGCTGGTACCCGACCAGCACTGGGAGAAGGTGCTGCGGTTCGTCAACGACACCGACATGCGCGGCAGGCTGCAACTGCATCACGTTCGCGCGAAGCTCCTCGGCGCCGAGCCCGTCGATCCCGAGCCGAACACGTTGGCGGGCAAGCTGTTCGCCGTCGACCCGAAACATCCGTGCGCCGCTGAGGCCGTCGACGTCATCACCAACGCCGGCGACCATGTCTGCGTCGACACCCCCGACGTGTTCGCCCGGTTCCGCCGCGCGGTCACCGACACCGGGCTGTACAAGGACTCCGACCGGCTGGCCGTCAAGGACGACCGGCGACCGGTCAAGCAATCCGAATACCTGTACCAGGGCGACGTCAACGCGAAGATCAACGCCCTGACCCTCGAACTCGCGTCGGCCGAGGAGACCTACCAGAAGGCCCGCCGCGCCGCCGACGACATCGCCGCGCAGCGCCAGCAGTGGCGCGACCGAGCGGCCACTTGCAAGGCGATCTGCGAGCAATACCCGCAGTGGAGCCAGATCGACACCGAGACCGCCGACGGCCATGCCGACCGGCTGCGCGAACAGTACGAGCTGCTGATGGCCGACCACCCCGACCTTGAGGCCCTCAACGCGCGCGCCGACGAATGCTGGTCACAGATTCAGAAATTCATGACGCGACGCGGCGCGATCCAGACCCGCCGAGACAACCTCGACGACCGCCGCACCCGGCTGATGGAACTTCAGGAGCGTCTGTCCCCGGCGTTCGTTTCGGAGCCGCTGACCGAATTGCTGCACCGCTACGCCGCACAGCTACCGGTCTGCACTGGAGCTGCTCGACCCCGAACCGCACCGCGACGCGCTGTTCACCGCGATCAAGAAGGAACGCGAACAACTGCGCGAGAGCCGGCGCCGCTCCTACGACGAACTGGCCCGCATCCTCAACACATTCGACACATCGTTCCCCGACGCGATCCCCAACGACAGCGACGACTTCGACGAGCGCGTCCACGACTACGTCGCACTGTGCCGCCACATCGACGAGCGCGAACTGCCCGAGGCGTACGAGCGGATGATGCGGCTGGTCACCGAGCAGGCGCCCGACGCCATCCTCACCCTGCACCGCGTCGCCGAGCAGGAGACCCGACGCATCAGCGAGCAGATTGATCGCGTCAACACCGGTTTGGGCGCGGTGGAGTTCAACCGCGGCACCCGGCTGACGCTGCGCGCCACGCCTCGGCAGCTGACGGCGGTCGCCGAGCTCACCGAGATCGTGCGGTCCATCTCGCGGCGCATCGCCGAGGTCGGCCTTGGCGACAAGCAGGCGATCCTCGACCAGTACGCCGACATCCTGCGGCTGCGCAACCGGCTGGCGTCAACCGCGCCGGAGGACAAGGCGTGGACGCGCGACGCGCTCGACGTGCGTAACCGGTTCACCTTCGACTGCGCCGAGTGGGACGTTGCCAGCGACGAGCTCATCCGCACGCACAGCAATGCCGGCGACAACTCCGGCGGCGAGCAGGAGAAGCTGATGGCGTTCTGCCTCGCCGGTGCGCTGAGCTTCAACCTGGCCAGCCCCGAAAGTGCCGACAACACACCGGTTTTCGCGCAGCTGATGCTCGACGAGGCGTTCTCCAAGTCCGACCCGCAGTTCGCGCAGCAGGCCCTGCAGGCTTTCCGCAAGTTCGGCTTCCAGCTGGTGATCGTCGCGACGGTGCAGAACGCCACCACGATCCAGCCCTACATCGACAGCGTGGTGATGGTGTCCAAGACCGAAGCTACGGGCCGCAATGCCCGACCGGTGGCATCAGTCGCCACCAGAACGATCTCGGAGTTCACCACGCTGCGCCACGAGATGCGCGCGAAGACGGAACGGGTACCGGCCGCGGTCTGACTCATAGATCCATCGGATGACTCCACCGCAGCCGGTTGAAACGCGCGAATCCGCGGTCGGCGCTCAACCACGTCGCGTTGTTCTCAACCGCATACGCGGCGACATAGGCATCTGGAATGTCGTTGGCGCGCGCATTGATGTCAGCGGCGAGCTGGCGGAACGACACCCAGTGACGCTCGCCTGCCCGAAGCCTCATCGCCGCGGGCGCGGCAAGCAGCGCATCGACGGCCTGCCACGCTTCATCCGATGTCGTCGGATCCTTGAAGATCCGACGATTGGTCACCACGCGCAGGAAACCACTGAGCACAACGTCCGGCAGACCGAGAGGTTCATCGTCGTTGGCTAACCGCTCAAGCAACGGGCGATAGTCCGCGTGTTCGGGGAGATCGCCGCGGTGGGCGTAAACGAGAACGTTCGTGTCAACGCAGAGCATCGATCGAAGTGCCCTCGTCCATCGCCTCGGCGACAGTGGCATTGGACGACAGTTCCACGCCAGGCTGCAGCCCGCCCGCGCCTGTCGCGTGGACCCGGTAGCGACCCCCGGCCGGTCGCTCGGACGGCGCGAGGCCACGTCGAACGGCGTCTTCAAGGACCGCGGCCACGGTACGCCCGGATCGAGCGGCCTTCGCTTTCACCTCGCGGTAGAGCTCGTCATCGATGCGGATCGTAGTGCGCACACTGGCATCTTAGCATCAGCGATAAACATCAAGATGTCACACACTGGTCCTGGATGGTTCTACGGCCGGGCTGCTCGGGAGTCGTCATCAGGGCCGGAACTGCAGGATCCGGTCGTCGCCGTCGCGGGCGCTGCCGCGACCGTCGCGGTTGCTGGTCGTGAACCACAGCGCGCCATCCGGCGCGGCGACGACGGTGCGCAGTCGCCCGTACTGTCCGACAAACAGCGGTGCCGGATCGGCCACCACGCCGTCAGCGCCGACCGGTATTCGGTAGAGCCGCTGCCCGCGAAGGCACGCCACCCACAGTGAGCCGCCGAAGTACGCCAGCCCCGACGGCGACGCCTCGCCAGTCCCCCACTCGATCGCCGGGTCGATCAGCCCCGGCGTGTCCGCCCGGCCTTCGGCCATCGGCCATCCATAGTTGCCGCCCCGCTGGATCAAGTTCAGCTCATCCAGCCGGTTCGCGCCGTACTCCGTCACCCACAGCCGTCCGCCCGAATCCCACGCCAGCCCTTGGATATTGCGATGGCCGAACGACCACACCGGCGAGGCGGGATCCGGGTTATCCGACGGGATGGATCCGTCGGGATTGATGCGAAGTACCTTGCCGCCCAGCGAGGTCCGGTCCTGCGCAAGTCCAGGATTGCCGCTTTCGCCCGTCGTCACATAGAGCTTGCCGTCCGGGCCGAACGCGATACGTCCGCCGTCGTGGATGGAACCCGCGGGAATGCCCGTAATGATCGGTGACGGCTCGCTGAGCGACGACCCGTCGAAGCGCATCGTCACCACGCGGTTGTCCTGTGCGGTCGTGAGGTAGGCGAACACCGTTTGACCCAATGTGGCCAGGCCGAGCAGGCCGCCTTCGCCGCGCGCCGCGACGCCGGCCACGCCACCGACGTTCTTGACCACTCCCGGCTGCGCCATGTGCTGGATCGCGCCGCTGTCACGCTCGGCGATCAGCGCGCTGCCGTCGGGCAGAAACGCGATACCCCACGGCACATCGAGGTTGGTCGCGACGTCGTGCGCCCCGCCGCCGGCCGGCTGGCCGACAGATTCAGGACCGTTCGCGCACGCGACGACCAACATCAACGCCGAGGCAAGCGCTATCGCGGCTCGCTTCATACGCCCTACGGTGCCACTCACCCAGCACGAATACCCGAAATTGGCGCATGAATCCCAGGGCCTCTTCGTCTGCGGTACCGTGGCCATATCTGGGCTAGTCGAGCGAAACTGCCTCTTGCAGAGGTGCTTTCAGATGAGATCCAGCGGTGACGGCGCGTCGCCGCTGCGTCCTCGGCGGATTGTCACGCTGGCAGCAGCGGGTGCTCTTCTTGTCCAATGCGGCTCAACGCCGCCCCCTCCTGCGGCGACGTCACCACCGTCCGTCACCACGCCGTCTCCCTCTATCGCCAAGACGTCACTGTCGCCCGCACCTGCCACCATCCAGCCGGTCAACGCCGCTGACCTCGGCCCGAGCTGGCGGCCCGGCTGCCCACTCGAGCCCGGACAATTGCGTCGCGTCGAGGTCGACTACATCGGCTTCGACGGAAACACCCACCGCGGCGCGCTGATCGTGAATCAAGACCTAGCGGCGGAGGTCGTCGCGATCTTCGAGGAGCTTCTTCAGCTGCGCTATCCCATCGAGAAGATCCGCACCGTGGACAACTACCCGGCCGCCGACGACGAGTTGTCGATGCAAGACAACAACACCTCGGCGTTCAACTGCCGCGACATCCCCGGCACCGGCCGTTGGTCGCAGCACGCGTTCGGTCGAGCCATCGACCTCAACCCGCTGCTCAATCCGTACATCGACCGGACGGGTGCATTTCAGCCGAGGAACGCGGGGCCGTACGTCGACCGCACCCGCACCGATCCCGGACTCCTGCACGCCGGAGACCCGGCCGTGCGCGTCTTCACCGATCGCGGTTGGCGCTGGGGCGGCTACTGGCGAACGCCCATCGACTATCAGCACTTCGAGCGATGACCGTCGACCCTACGAGGGCACCATGAGCCGTCGCCCGCAGGAGCTCTTCGCGATCGCCTTCGCGCCCACCTACCCCGCGACAACTTGTTGACCTGCGGCGCAAGCCGCGCGTTGTCGCTGTTCGAGCCGCAAGCTCTATGGCGCTGACCTGCTGAAACGCGCTTGTCGCTCGCCAAGCGGGCAGATCGGCCTGTGCCCTGCCCGCGGCAGCCAAGTGTCGAGACACGCCCTGTCGCCCCAGTCGTCAACGTGACTATCCTTCGGGGCGTGCTTGATTCGCTGTGGTCCGCCGCCACCCGTCATCCGTTTCTCGAAGCGGTGCGCGAGGGCACAATCACCGACTCCGCGTTTGACCGGTGGCTGGTGCAGGACGCGCTGTTCGTCGGTGACCTGCTGACCTTCCAGGCTCGGCTGCTGGCACGAGCGCCGCGAACAGCTCAGACGGTGCTCGCCGGGGGATGCGTGGCGCTGGTCGCGGAGCTGGACTGGTTCGAGGACCAGGCCGCGCGGCGGGGGATGAACCTGGAGCAGCCGGCGCTACCGGCGACGCTCGCCTACCGCGAACAGCTGGGGCGACTAGACGCCACGCCGTATGAAGCGGCGGTGACAGCGCTGTGGGTGCTCGAACGGGTGTACCTGCTCGCATGGGCCTTCGCCGCGTCGGACACCTCCCCGTTCGGTGAGTTCGTAGAGCACTGGTCCGCGCCAGCCTTCGCGGCCTACGTCGACGCGCTCGGCGTCCTGGCCATCCCGGACCGACACGACAAGCTAGTCGCCGACGTACTGGCACACGAGGTGGCGTTCTGGGACATGGCGCTGGCATGACGCTGTCCGCTCGGTTGTGGGCCGACAACGGCGACTTGGCGGCCGCGGCGCTCGCGCACCCTTTCGTGAGCCGCCTCGGTGACGGCTCCCTGCCCCGTGAAATCTTCGCGGGCTACGTCGCGCAGGACGCCTTCTTCCTCGAATCCTTTGCCCGCGCATACGCATTGGCCCTCGCTCGTAGTACCGACACACCCACGCTGCTCGCGCTGGCCGATCTGCTCGGTGGGGTGCGCGAGGAACTCGGCCTGCACTCGTCCTACGCCGCCCGGTGGGGCATAGACATGGCCGGTGTCGTGCCGACATCGGCGACCCTGGCCTACACCGAATTCCTGCTGGCGACCGCCGCCACCGGCGGCCTGGCCTTGGTGTTCGCGGCGATGACGCCGTGCATGCGCCTGTACGCCTGGCTCGGTGCATCGCTTGATGCGAGCGCTGCTGGACCGTTCGCGGAGTGGGTGCAGACCTACGCCGACCCGAGCTTCCAGACACTGGCCGCCCGGCTGGAGCAACTGCTCGACGAACAGGACGACGACAATCCCGCCGTGCACGCGACCTACCGGCGGGCGATGCGCCTGGAGCTGGATTTCTTCGACGCGGCGCTCGCAGGCTGAGCGTCGTCTCGACGAGCTGCGGCCGACCCGCGGACTTAGCCGATCGATACCGAACGGCCGGCTATCAGGTCATCGCGGGTTCGAGAGATGCGCGCGACGGCGCAGCGGGTGCTGGCCGGGTCTAGGGCGACGCCGGGATAGTCGTCACGGGCGCCTCAACCACCGGGGCTGGCGCAGGCTTCTCGATTACGGGAGCAGGTGCTGGCGCAACAGGAGCAGGCGCCGGCGCTACTGCGGGCGGCGTGTAGGCAGGCTCCGGCGGTGCCGTGTACGCGGGAGCAGGCGTGTACACAGGCTCCTGCGTCACTGGCGGCACTGTCTTCGGAATGACGGGAGTGACCGGCGACAGCGGAATCGTCGTCGGCTCTGAACTCGAGGTCGTCGTCTCAGAAGACGTCGTTGTCGGCGTTGTCGTCGTCGGGGTCGTCGTCGTAGTTGTTGTGGTGGTCGTTGTGGTCGTCGGCGTTGTCGTAATTGTCGTCGTGAACGTCGGAATCGTCGGGAACGGGTTGAACGGCGGGAACGGGATGACCGGCGGAATCGGGACCACCGGCGCTCCCGGCACCGGTTCAGCCGGCGGTGCCTGAGGAGCCGGGGCCGATGGCACGTTGTTGTTCACCGGCCCACGGTTGGTCGGCACCCTCGGCGCGGCCGGAGCCGCGGGCGCCGGCGACACCACCGCGACCGGCAACGCCACCGGATCCGGCTCGTGCGGCACCTGCGGCAGAAATCGCCCTGGCACGGTTTCCGCCTGGGTCGCCGGCACCGGCTGCGCCTCGACATCGGCCACCGGCCGGATGTTGATCGCGACCGTCACCGCCAGCGTCGCGAAGCTCACCACCACGAACGCCATCGCGCTGCCCATCAACAGCGTCTTGCGCGGTGGCGGCGCGATCATCGCGGTGTACGCCTCTTCGTCCTCCAGCTCCGGAACGAATTCCTCGAGCGAATCGAAGGGCAGCTCGTAATCGCCCGGCTCCTCTTGCGAGTACGCCAGCAGCGGGCCGACCGTCGCGTCACCCGCCGTCGGTGCCATCTGCGTCGCGTCACTGGCGGCGGGCGCCATCATCGTCGCGTCCGAAGTCGGCGCCATCTGCGTCGCGTCACCAGCCGCGGGCGCCATCATCGTCGCGTCGGAAGCGGGAGCCATCATCGTCGCCGCGCCCGCCGGGAACCCGGAGTCCTCGGCCGTCTGCGCCGCGCCCCGCGCGATCGCATACCCCGCATCGGGCGGCACCTCCACCGGCGCCGTCGAATGCAGCTCTGCCGCAACCGAATCCAAATCCAAGCGTTGACCGACCAGCATGATCCGCGCGGGCGCCTCCGCGCTCGGTACCTTCTGCAGCACCGCCGCACACGCGACGGCCGCACCGGCCACACCGATCGGCACCGACGCCAGCACCGACGTCGACTCCTCGTCCTCGCCGACCACCGTCAGCGACACGGTGTCGTCGTCGGCCAGCAACAGTGCCGCGTCCGCACCGACGCTGCGCGCCAGTGCCGCGGCGGCCTCGGTCTCCGCCACCACTTCGACGTTCTGCGCTCCCGCGCCCAACACTGTCTGCCGCAGCGTCTCCGCTCGCGACGCGTCCGGCAGGCAGAGTCGAATCGCGGCCATCCGGTTTCCCGAGTCGGCCACCGCACGGTACGTGCCGACGATGGTGTCGGCCAGATCGGACGTCGCGTCATCAGGCAGGTCCAGCGCGTACTGGTCGAATACCTGACCGCCCGAGCCGACCATCGCCAGGCGCGCCACCCGTCCTGTGATGGCCACCCCGAGGACTACGTCCACCGGTCCACCCTTTCACAGCCTCAGCGGCCCCATGCGTTGCTTGTGTACGGGTGCAAAAGTGAGCACCCTAAGTGGCGACCCCTCAGCGTCACTTCAGAAAGGAAATCGTCACGTGAGCGACGAGCGTTACGACGCGCCACCCACCGTCGCGGTGGCCACCACCGCAGCGCCTGCCGTCGCCCGGTCGCCCCGCGTGGGATACGTGCCCGCCCGCACCAATATGGTCCGCGACGGCGTCGCGGTCGCGCTGCTCCTCATCGCCCTGCTGCTGCCGTGGAACCTCGAGTTCGGCCTCGGCATCCCCGGCAGCAACGGCCTGTTTTTCGTCATGGTCATCTTCGTGACGTTGCTCGCCGTGGCCGCCGCGCTGGCGCCACACGTCGGCCCTTTCCGGCTCACCGCCCCGCAACCCGACGTCCGCCGGACCAGCCGGATCCGGTTGCTGCTCAGCGTCGCCTACGTCGTCGTCGCGCATCGGCTTCGTCGGGTACCACCTGTTGCAGACCGTTCGAGACGGCGGAACCGGGCTGGTGCCGCCGGGCGTCGGACCCGGCCTGATCGTGGGTATCGGGGGCGCGATGCTCGCCGCGCAGCCGCCGATCACCAGTATCACCATCGAGGACAACGGCTTTCGGCGCTGGTACACCGCCGCGCGGGCGCTGGGCGCGGTATCGATTGCGCTCGCGACTCTGTCGGTTGCCTTCAACCTCTATTGGCGGCTGCGCTACCTGTTCGTCACGAACGTCGACGTGGGCGGTCACGACGTCGCCGTCATCATCACCACACTGCTCTACGGCGCGGAGGCGATGATCGCGTTGGTCATCGCGTCGCGCTGGCTCATCGAGAAGTCCGCCGCCGCCCGACTGGCCACCACCGCACTGGGCGCCTCGGCCGCGGTGGCCGGCACGCTGGTGTGGATCCTGCCCGTCGGCCGCGACATCGACGCCTTCCACGGCATCGCCCAGAACACCTCGACGGCCGCCGTCGGTTACGAGGGTTATCTGTTCTGGGCGGCCGCCGCCGCGATCGTCGCCCCGACGACGCTCTATGCCGTCTTCCTGATCAAACCGCCGACGTTGGGCGCGTACCGCTCGGCCGCGCAGAAATGCATGACGCTCATCGCATTCTGGGCGTTCGCCGCGGCCGCACTGCGTGTCGTCGACTACCTGATCGCTCTATCGCTGGATCTGCCTCGCGCGCTGTTCGACAGCGTTGCGATGACGGCGTTCAACCTGATCGCCGGCTTGATCGCGGGGTGGCTACAACGCCAACTCGGCAAGGGTGCCGCTACGCCGACCGTCATCGCAGCATTCAGCGGGGTGCTGTTCGTCTTCACGGTCGCGAACTTGGCCATTGGCGTCGCGCTCGCCCCGCGTTATGCGGAGTCGCCGCCCGATGCGATCTACGGCAACAACCTCGCTCAGCAGATCACCAGCACGTTCGACGTGGTCATCTGCGCGCTGAGCCTCGCTGTCCTGGTTGCCATGCTGTTCACCGGTCCGCTCGCCGGCTTGCTAGTGCGCCGCCGCCACGCCCGGGTTGCAACCCCTTCCGAGCCGCCGAGACCAACTCCACCTGAGCCGACGACCTCGGCGCCACCGACGATCGTGCGGCATCCGCAATCGTCGGCAATGCCGAGAATTGTTCGGCTCAAGGAGGATTCGACGACGGTGCTCCCGGCGCCACCTACCGAGGAGTTCTCCGCGCCCACCGCCGCGCTCCGAATTCAGCGCCGCGAGCCGGCGCCCGACACGACAACTCGGGTTCCCACTCCGCCTCATGATGACGTCACAAAAACCCAATAGTTCACCTACGTACGTCACCCGACCGTTGATATCGGACTACCAGCACTTTGAGCGGTGATCGGCGCTCGCGATGGCAATGCGGGGCACCGCCCGCTGGGTATTCGGTCACGCAATGCCATGACGGCGGTCCGAAGAGCTGACGTCAAGCAGTGGCACGGCTTAGTACCAAGGTCATCACATATGCATCTCGAAGTGAGCGAGGGTCTGGCCACCACTGACGACGCGCACAAATCATGGCAATGGTTCGGGTCGTGTCGGTGACGGGCATCGGTACTGGCGCGACAGGAGGTAAGTAAGGCATGACAACTGACTGGGCTCCCGCCCACCTTCCTCTCGACATGGAGGGCCGCCGCATCTTCGATACCGCCCTCGGCATATTGATCGGCTTTCGCCGGTGCTCTTCCGACGCAGCGTTTCAGGAATTGTTCGGGGCCGCGCAACGTCACGGATTCCCGGCGTTCCCGATGGCGTGGGCACTCGTCCATCTCGCCGGTGGCGGCGCAGAATCCGCTCAAACATTCAGCGCCGCGCAATCGGCTGCACGGCGCGAATGGGGTCAGTTCTTCGCGCCATCGGACAGCGCCGACGGGGTGACGGCGGACGAGGATTTGGAGATGCCTTGGAGCTCACCAATTTTCGCCCTCAACGACCATTGACGAACGATGTCATCTCACGCTGGGGACGGTGGCAGTGGTCATCAGCGTGAGGTTCGTAGGCCCAGTTCGTCGGCGAGGAACTCGGCGTTGGACTGCGCACCTGCCCCATAGGCGATGCTGCTCTCCGCTCTGATCGAGACGGCGGCGGCAACCGGTCCTTCCTGCCGGCGAATTCCTTCATCACAGACCTGCTGGGCCAAGGCGACACTATTCCACCCGTTACACGGCGGCTGGCTCGCGTCCCTTCGGCCAGAAGCTACTCTCGGCTGCAGGTAGCCAGCATTGACGAGAGGCCTGGTAATGGCCGGTGATCGAGCTCTTCGGGGTAGCCCGGCAGAGCACAACGCCGACACACCATCGGCGCGCGAGCCGTCTGCCGACGTCTACCGGGTGCTGGCCGTGGTCGTTGTGGTGATCGGCCATTGGCTCGTTTCGGCCGTCACCTTCCATGACGGTCAATTCGGCAACGACTACCCATTGGCCCTCATGCCATGGACGCGGTGGCTGACGCTGGTGTTCCAAGTTGTGCCAGTGTTCTTCCTGGTCGGCGGATACGCCAGCGCAGCATCGTGGACACTGTGGCGCGACGCCGGCGGTCGTCACTGGACCGACTGGGTGCGCAGCCGGCTGGCCGCGATACTCGGACCGACCGCGGCGTACATCGCGGTGATGTTGGCGACGGTGGCGGTGCTCGACCGGGTTGGTGTCGAGCGCTCGGCGCTGTGGTTCGGCGGGTGGGCGGTCGCCATGCATCTGTGGTTCGTGCCGGTCTACCTGGTCGTCGTGTCGCTGACTCCCGTTGCGGTGGCCGCACATCGTCGCTGGGGGTTGATGGTGCCCGCGAGCTTGGTGGCTGCTGTTGTCGTCTTCGACATCGCCGCGCGTATCGGGCATCTGCCGGTGGTCGGCTCGGCGAATTATGTTCTGTGCTGGGGTGCGATCTATCAGCTCGGGATCTGTTGGCGCAGGGGGGCGCTGGGTGGCCGCAGGCCGATGCTGCTCGCCGTTACGGCCGCCGCCACGCTTGCTGTACTGCTGGCGCTGCGGTGTTACCCGGTCACGATGGTTGGATCGCCGGGTGCGGCCGACCAGAACAACTTTCCTCCGAACGCCGCGCTGCTCGCATTCGCCGCGGTACAAACCGCGGTGTTGGTCGCAGCGGCTCCCGCGGTGACACGCCGACTGCGGCGATCGCGGTGGCAGCGTCCACTGGCTGCGGCGAACAGATACGTGATGGCGCTGTATCTGTGGCAGATGGTCCCTGTTGTGTTCGTCGCACTGATCGGCTACCCCACTGGGCTTCTCCCACAGCCTGCAGCGGGAGCCGCAGATTGGTGGCTCTTCCGGTTCGTGTGGTTGCTCATCCTGGCTGTGGTGGCAGCGGTGGAGATGACACTGTTGTGGTTGGGGCGAACGGTGTTCAGTCGAGCACTGCCCGCGATCGCCGTTCCCCTGCCTGCGTGGAGCGCGGCACTACTGCTCGCCGCCGGCGTCGCAACCGCGACGTTCGCTCTGTCGCGTATCGCGGTCGAGGGCTTCGCCCCGGACGGGCGCTTCCCCATTTGGTGCGCGCTGCTCTTCGTCGCGGCGGTCGGCTTGATCAGTCTTGTGCCGAGCCGTCCTCGTGCGAACACCGCAGCGGTTTGAACGGTTACGAAGCAATGCCGGCGGGCGTTGCAAGAACTCTTGCGGACGCACCGTTCGACCAATCACGCCAGCATTAAATCGAGTAGTTGGCTACTCGTGCTGTGTCGGGATGCTCCCGCGCATGATTTGCGTATTCACAATTCGGGCGGTCGCGGCAACAACGTTGGCGCTCCGCAACATCAGGTCAGGAGATCGTCATGAGCTCAGGCGCGTATGCCCTTTTTATCGACCAGCAAGCCGGTGGTGGCCCAGCGGGTGCTTTGAGGCGAGTGGTGCCCCTACACCTCCGGAGCAATCCGGCGCCGTCAAATTCACTACCGTCGTTCTGTCCCTCGCATATGACACCTTTGGGGAGTCCGGCGCACCCGCGACAATCCCTGCGACCGTGAGAGTCTTGCGGGGCAGCGGGACAGTCGACACTATCAACGTAACGGTTGAAGTTGGGCGCAAATGGTTTCACTTTCTGCATGTGGACGACCAAGCAGCATCTGTGGAAGTGCACCCGCCTGCGGGTTTTCGCCCCCAGGTGACTGCGCTGGTGGAGTACGCAACGCCGTAACTGGCGAGAGGCGACCCACCATACGGACCCGGCGCAAGCGTCACACTGTCCGGCCGTGATCAACGGGGTCTGCGCAATTTCGCTTGCGCGGCAAGCGGTACCGGCGCTGAGCCATCCAACGGATACGCGCGAGGGCGTTTTATCCACAACTCGCACCCGAGCTAGGGACACCACTAGCGTCGGCGTCCTACAAATAGCCAACATCGATGCGGTTGAATGCCCTGGCGGCCGACACTCGCCGACTCCGGACGATCGCGGCTGAACCGCAGGCGATCTGGGACGTCATTGCCGATTTCGGTGCGATCAGTTCGTGGGCCGACATTGTCGATCACTCCTGCTTGCTGAACCCCGCCGCACCGGCCGCCGCAACATGGAAACCGCTCGTCACACTGAGCGGGCCACCAGCCCTGCCCATCGGCTTTTATACCTAATCCGCCACTTCGTTCGAAACACCTGCAGCGGTTTGGGTTTCGACGTGAGCCCCTCGGCCATTACGCCGCTCAGGAATCACGAGGACGGGCGTCGTGGAGTGCGCGATGACCGCTGCCACACGCTGCCCTGCAAGTGGCCCAACAGCCCACTGCGGCGGTGCGGCCCGAGCACGATCAAGCTCGCGTCGTGAACGTCGGCCACCTGGACGATGCCCTTCCATGTCGGAGCAGCCTCAACCGCGATGCTCTCAGCACGGAACCCGGCCCTTTCCGCCAAGGACGCACCGTGGGCGGCGGTGCTCTCCGCCGCCCGCCTGACCTCAGGAGCTTGATCGGCGTCGAAGTGATCCCTGTCGGTCGGCGTGAAACCCACGTCCGCCGGCTGCCACACGCATACCACCAATGCGCACCGCCCTGGCCCGAGTTGGCCCGCTGCTTGTTGAATTGCCTTCTCCGCCAAGTCTGTTCCGTCGTATGCGAACAACACCGGTCCGACGGAGGTCGGCTCATGCCACTGCACTGTCGTCGGTTCAGCGCGCACGGGCGGCGCGACCGGTAACGGCAGGCCCGACCGCAAGCGCGCCAACAACGGCGGCGAGTACCACGCAGGCGACTCCCCATCGAGGAACTCATCCAAGTCGGGCTTCTGTGGTCGCGCCCCACTCAACGCATAGATCGCCACCCCGGCTTTCGCCGGTGCTCTTCCGACGCAGCGTTTCAGGAGTTGCTCGGGCCGCGCAACGCCACGGATTCCCGGCGTTCCCTATGGCGTGGGCACTCGTCCATGTCGCCGGTGGCGACGCAGAATCCGCTCAAACATTCAGCGCCGCGCAATCGGCTGCACGGCGCGAATGGGGTCAGTTCTTCGCGCCATCTGTCGCGTCGACCGGTTGACGGTCGGTGAGAGTTTGGAGATGCCTTGGAGCTCACCATTTTTCGCCCTCAACGACCATTGACGAACGATGTCATCTCACGCTGGGGACGGCGGCAGTGGTCATCAGCGTGAGGTTCGTAGGCCCAGTTCGTCGGCGAGGCCCTCGGCGTTGGACTGCGCACCTGCCCCATAGGCGATGCTGCTCGCCGCTCTGATCGAGACGGCGGCGGCAACCGGTCCTTCCTAGCGGCGATCTCCTTCATCACAGACCTGCTGGGCCCAGGCGACACTATTGCACCCGTTATCACGGCGGCTGGCTCGCGTCCCTTCGGCTGCCGCCCTGCGCGGGCAGGGACCAATCGCAGGACGCTCAGAGCTGTGCTCGACGCACCAATCGTTATCAAGAAACACCGTTCATCGTGACCAGGAAACACCGTTCAACCTCACGTAGGCGTCGACGGCATTACTGCACCATTTCTTCACGCGGCATGCGATGGGGGATATCGCGCCACGCTGAACGGTTGGGCACGGCTGGAATGGGGAGGAACACATGCGCCAACCAACGGCTGCACTTGCTATTGCAGTCATCTGTGTTCTGGTCGCCGGGTGCGGCAGCACAATAGGCAACGCGGAGTCGACGACGACCACCCGATCGATGATTCCGCGTCCCCTTGTTGAGCGCGAGCTGGCCGGGTTGCTGCTCAGCCCCGAACAGGTGAACGCCGCGATGGGGGCAGCCGGAATGACGGTCACGAATAACCAGGCCTCGATGTCTGACAACAGCGCCACCATGGCGCCTCAGGAGTGCCTCGCCATCGACGGCGCGGCGGAGGCCCCGGTCTATGCCAACAGCGGGTACTGGGCCGAGCGCGATCAGAGCCTCAACGACGGCGATAACTTCACGCACTATCTCAAGCAGGCAGTGGTGTTGTTTCCTACCATCGAAACAGCCGGTGCCTTCTTCGATGCCTCCGCCCAGCAGTGGCCAGCCTGCCGCCAATTCACCCACACGCAGAGCGAGTCGCAGTGGTCCGTCGGGCAGATCTCCAACGCTAACGGCACACTCAGTACCACCGCGACTCAACATAACGCCAGCGCCCCCGGCTGGGGTTGTGGACGCGCGATAGGGCTCAGAAACAATGTCATTATCGACATCAACACCTGCAGCAATAACCCCGGTGACTCGGCGGTGAAGATTGCCAACCAGATCGCTGCCAATGTATCTGCGCGGTGGTAAGGCTGCCGAACTAGCCGCGTCATCTTGTTACCGCATCGGTCTGCAACAAGGTGCCCCAAGCGGCGGATACTGCATCTGAACCGCGGCTCACAATCAAGAGGGGCTCGATGACGCACGTACACCCGCTGCGGGCCGCAGTCACTTTCGGCCCATGGGCGACACAGTGAACGGCGATCGCTGTTATGCCACGGTGCTGATCGATGAGGAACTGTGGCGGTCGCTGGCCATGCTGGACCTCGCTCAGGAAGTGGCTTGGGTGCACGGATGCGTATTCGAACACGGTCACCGTGGCGACCACCATGCCCTGGCTCACCGCGCTGGCCCGCTTAGTTACTGGCTTCAATGGGACGAAAACCGCAGACCACGTATCAGCACAACTGACCGGCCCGACCCACTCGCGCGGGAGGCCAGCCCACGGGTTGAGCCGTCCGGCCAGCCACAACATGCCGAACGGCCGACCCCGGCCAAGCACTCTTCGACTGCGGCCGCTGAACCCGTTGGTTCAAAGAACACGGGATCCCAAGCCGAAGCGCTGTGGGCGATTGCCGCTGCGCTGGAACGGCTAGCCGACGTGATTGTCGGCGCGCTCAATCTCGCGGAAGCTACCGGCCGTCATGCCGCTGGCCACGACGAGCGTTGGTGACGAACAACATGCGCGAGGCCGTACGAGCGCCAGCGATCGGTGATCACCTGTGTTGGTGTTGAACCTGCCGCAAGCAGGCAATCAGAGGTTACGGATAGGCAGCCTTGGCACACCGCCCACGCCTGTGCGCCCAGGCCTGGTCATGAACAGTCGACCTGTTCATGAGCGACTTCAAGACGAACGATAACCCATCTTATCGACCGTGCTGGGTGATTCGAAAGGCATTGCTGTACAAGATGATAACGGATACGGCGCAGTTTACCGGTAAGCCCGCCGTATTCGAACTCGCCTAATTGTCGTGCGGACGCCGAATATTTAGCGATGCCGACATAGGTGGAGCTGCTGCGTCGGATGGACCGCCTACTCTGGGGCCGCGGGTGCCCAGAGGGCATGCGGCAGCAAGGGAGCTGTTTGCGGCGCCGGGTGCTTCTTCGGTACGCGGATGGCAGTCGCAAATCAGCTTCGCGAGCCTCAGCCAACAGAGGACAGTCAGTGGGGGCCCGACAGTTCGGCTACGAGACGGGCCGCAACCTACCTCGTGCGGT
The DNA here is from genome assembly GCA_963841555.1 of uncultured Actinomycetota bacterium. Lineage (GTDB taxonomy): Bacteria > Actinomycetota > Actinomycetes > Mycobacteriales > Mycobacteriaceae > Mycobacterium. Next base: position 780,031 of record CAWJDL010000006.1, on the reverse strand, counting down.
CGGCGTAAGCCCGGCTCAACGCCACTTGATGCCGCACCCGATCGACGGCCGCTGGTCGGGTTCGACCGGCCGCCCGGCGAGCACGGCGTCGACCGCCGCCCGGACGTCAGCGGCCGTCACCGGTAGGTCGTTCCGGGGGCGGGAGTCGTCGAGCTGGCCGCGGTAGACGAGTCGACGCTCGCCGTCGAAGACGAACGTGTCGGGCGTGCACGCCGCGGAGAAGGCGCGGGCGACGTCCTGGGTCTCGTCGTAGAGGTACGGAAACGACCAGCCGTGGCGGCGGGCCTCGGCGACCATCTGATCGGGTCCGTCCTGCGGGTAGGTGACGACGTCATTGCTGGAGATGCCGACCATCGCGACGCCCCGATCGGCGAGGTCCCGACCGAGCGCGGCGAGCCCGGCGGCGACGTGCTGGACGTACGGGCAGTGGTTACAGATGAAGGTGACGACAAGCGCGGGACCTGTGAGCTCGTCGAGGCTGACCGTGGCGCCGGTGGCGGGCTCAGGCAGCGCGAACCGCGGCGCCGGGGTGTCGAGGGCGAGCATAGTGGACTCGGTGGCCATGCCCGCCAGAGTAGGTCCACTGGCCTGGCAAATGAACGGCCAGCCGCTGCCGCACGCCCATGGTTGGGCCGGTGCGGGTGGTAGTTCCCGGCTACATCGGGGGACGCAGCGCCCCAGATAGACTGGATTCGACCACGGCCTCGACGTAAGGGGCGCTCACATGACCGGGCACATTCCGCTGAATCCACAGCAGCTCGACGCTGAGAAGGTGGTTCTACTGCAGACCCTCAAACGCGACGGCAGCTGGGTGGACACCCCGGTCAACATTGCGGTACGGGGCGATCGTGCGTACTTCCGCACCCCCGGGAAGGCGTCGAAGAACAAGCGGCTGCGCAACTTCCCCGAGGTGCAGATCCGGCCCTGCACATGGTCAGGGAAGCCAACCGGCGGCACTACTATGACGGCGCACGCCCGGCTGCTGTCCGGCGAGGAGTCCGAGGCGGCTGGGCGGCTGATCGACCGGAAGTACCCGGTACTACAGCGCCTTCTAGTGCGACTGACGCACAAGATCATGCGCACGCCGACGCTGCATTACGAGCTCGCCCCGTAGCGCGAATTACCCGTTCGGTATGGACTTGACACGAATCAAGACACAACCTCAGGTCAGATCCTCAATTGCAGGAAGTCAGGCGGGCGGCAGTGTTGCTGCCGAAGTGAAGTCCGTGATTCCGGCGAGTACTCGTTATGAATCCCTCGTCGAAAATCGTCGAATTCGGGCCACGACCCTGCCGGATCACTCACGTCGCCAGTAAGTAGCCGGATGCCACGCTGCGCCGGTCCAACCGGCGAAGGCCGAGTTCGTCGGCGAGCTCCACCGCACGCACGTACTCGTCTCGGTGCAGATGCCGGTTGATCTCCGGGTACGAATCCCGTACGTCGGCGCGCCCGACCAGGCCCGCCGGGATCCCGTTGGGACGGCCGGTTGGCGACGAAAAGCGGGCACCGGCGTCCGTTCTCGGCGTCGGTGCAGGTATCGAAGCGCGTCCGAGCGGTTCAGTTGTGGGCAGTTCCGGCAATCCCGTCGGCGATCCCGCCACCATCGAGGTGCGCATCGCCGGTCTGTCCGCCGCGCCGTGATGGGCGGGTGCGGGCCGTGGCATCTGTCCGAATCCTGATAGCCCAAGCGAGAGAACGACGGCCGGCGGCAGAGGGGGGCCGGGCCGCCGATCCCGCTGTCAACACCGTAGGCAGTCGGGACTAGCGCTGGCGGTGCGCCGTGCCGTCCGGGACGAAGTCAGCGGACTGGACCCGCGGCGGACCGACGCGCTGGTTCTGTCCATCACGTGGTGTTCAGCGGGCACGCAAGGGAGAGAGGCTGAAAAGGTGACCCCATTCGCGGCGCGCGGCGGACTGAGCCGTGTGAGAGCCTTGCCGCGGTCTTGTTTCACCGTTGGCCAGTTCGACGAGCGCCCATGCGACCGTGAAGACGGGGATGCCGTGGCGCTGCGCGGCGCTGAGCAGCTCGTCGAACGCGGCAGCCGTCGAACATCGACGCAGGCCCATAAGAATGCCCTCGGCCGTATCGACGATGCGCCTCGCCTGCGGATCAAAAGAGTTGTGGGCCGGAACCCAGTCTGGCTTCACGTGATGTCCCTTCTCAAGCGCCAAGCCGAGGGGCGCATCGTCACCCTTTTGGCCCCACCATGCGGGCACGGGCAGGGCGGTGCTCTCCTAGCGCGTTTGGCAATAGTTTGCGCTCCACCGTCCACAGGGCTAGACCACGAAAGGCATTGGTACCAACCCGTGATCGCCTCGGTACGAATCCGCATTCATTCCGTCGCGGTTACCACGAGTACCGCTCACACGGTCGCCCACACCGTCAACCGCCTCGTGATCGATACCGACACCTCGTTGGACGGCCTCCGACGGAGCTACTAATCCTTGGTTCCGACAATAGGTTTCGCCGAGCTCACCGCATTGGTTATCGCGGGTGACTTATCAGCGGTCAAGCAGTACACAGCCGAGCATGCGCCGCACACGTTTGTGAACCTTTGGACGTTCGACCCGACGCCGCAGATGGAATTGTTCGGACACCGGATGCGGGTGGTCACCTACATGATGGGCAACAACGTGATCGTCGAGAGAATGTTTCGGCACGATCCCGGCGTCATGCTCTACGCGCCGTTGCGTACCGCGATCTACGAAGACGCTGACGGCAACGTCCATTTGAGCATCGACCAACCGTCAACCGGTTCGCTGGCTTCGGCGATGCTCGCATCGCCGCGGTGGGACTGGAACTGGACACAAAGCTCGCCGAAATATTGCGACTCATGTCGATGCCGGTGCCCGCCGAGCTGGAGCGACGCGACCTAAAGAACAGTTGTCAGCGAGGATCTGGCGTAAGTCGTTCTGGCGTAGCGGCGTTCGGGCGCATCCTGCGAAGACCCGTCTGTTGCACATCCGCTAGAAACGCGTCCAGCACCGGCAACGCCGCATCCTTTCGCCAGACCATGTCCAACCGGGTCATCGGCTGTTCCTGCAGAGGGCGGTAGAGGACACCGGCGCGACGGATCGCCCGCAACGACGCCGGTACGACCGCGACACCTGCCCCCGACGCGACAAGGCTCGCCACCTCGGCCTGGGAGCCCTCCTGCACGACCCGCGGGCTGAACCCTGCACTTCGACAGACAGCGAGAATCTGGTCGTGTGAACCCGCCCCCAACGATCGCGCCTGGAGCACGAACGGCTCACCCGCCAGCATCGCGAGCTGTAGGCGCTTGTGGCGGCCGAGCCGATGACCAGACGGCAGCGCGGCCACCAGAGGTTCCTCCAGCACCGTCCGCGTCGCGAGCGCCGGCTCATGAACGGGCCCACGCACGAATCCGACGTCTACCCGTTCCCTGAGCAGTGACTCGACCTGCATCGCCGGGGCCATCTCCTGCAGTTGCACGTCGACGTCGGGGTAGCGCTCCCGAAACCGCCGCACCATTTCCGGCAGCCCGGTGCTGACCATGGCGGGGACGTAACCGATCCGGAGCGACCCGAGCTCGCCCCGCTCGGCACGCTGCGCCGCCTCCACGGCGCGGGCCACGTGCTCGAACAGGCTTCTCGCCTCCTCGAGAAAGACCGCACCGGCCGGCGTCAATGCGACGCGGCGGCGATCGCGCTCGAACAGCCTGAGCCCCAATTCCTCCTCCAGGCCGCGGATTTGACGGCTCAATGCCGGCTGCACGATGTGCAAGCGCACCGCTGCGCGCCCGAAATGGAGCTCTTCGGCGACGGCGACGAAGGAGCGGAGAAGGCGAAGCTCTATGATGCCGGTACGGTATCACAGAGCGACTCATAAGGTCTTGGACGCATGAGAGACGCGATTCCATACTCGACGGTGTGAGGTTCGAGGCACCGCGCACGAAGTCGCCGGACGTCCGTGCATCAACCCGCGCGGCCGTCGGTACCGTCGCGGTCGCGGCCATGCTCAGCCCGCTGAACACGTCGATGTTCCCCATCGCGCTTCCGGATCTGCAGCGCGAGTTCAGCGCGACCGCCGGCGCCTCGACCTGGCTGCTCACGGTCTTCGCATTGGCGTCCGCGGTGGGACATCCACTTGCCGGCTATCTGGCAGACCGGCTCGGCCCGCGGCGTGTGCTCCTGGCAGGCCTAGTCGTCACCGGCCTGAGTGCACTGGTCGCGGCGAGTGCTGCGACGTTCTCGCTGCTGGTGGCCCTGCGCACGGTTCAGGCGCTTGGAACGAGCACCGCATTTCCGGCCGGGATCGCGTTGCTGCGAATGCTCGACGCCCCCGACCGCTCGGATCGGCCTCTCCGACCGGCGTGGCTTGGCGCTGTGGCGATGGTCTCCAATCTGGGCGCAGCCCTGGGGCCGATGCTCGGAGCGGCGTTACTGGTCACCGTTGGTTGGCGCGCACTGTTTCTCGCCAACCTTCCGATCGTGATGGCCGCCACGCTCCTACTGCTGCGCCACGTCCCACCCGATCGAACAGCCATCCGGCGCGAAGCGGGTAGCGCTACGCGCAGCCGAATTATGCTTCACCGACAACCGTTTTCGGTCTCGGCGCGCTTCGCGGTGGCGTGCACGGTGTTCTTTGCCGCATTCTTTGCCCTGCCCCTGTGGCTGCTTCAGTCGTCGACACTCGGTGCCGTCGAGACGGGCGCCGCGATGGCGCCGATGGTGATCGTGTCCGCGCTCATCACCCCGTTGGCGGCCCTGACCGTCTCACGGTCGGGCGCCGCCGCGACGTCACTGGCAGGCGCGGGTGGCTTGTGCCTCGGAACGGGTCTGCTGGTCACGATGAATGCACAGACGTCGGTGGTCGTACCTATCGCCGCGATGGTGGCCCTCGGGGCCGCTCATGCCTTCAACAACCTCGGCCTGCAGTCCCAACTGACGGGCGGGGCGCCAGCCGCGGGCCTCGGAACCGCGGCCGGGCTATTTCAAGCCGCGCGGTTCGTCGGCGCCGCGCTGGCCACGGGGCTCGTTGGAATCACGATCACAAGCGATGCCGGTGATTGGCGTGGGCTCTGGGGCGCAGGCGAGATCTTGAGCATCGCGTTGCTTGGATGGGCCGCCACGTCGTGGAGGAGAGGTCGTGACCGCGTCGACGTCGCTCACGTCCCCGCGGCGCGCAGTTCCCACCACAATAGGAGGAATCGATCATGAACAGCACCCTTGACGAAGCACTCGAGCGGCTACGCGGCACCGGAAGCGAAGTCGCCGGCGGCCCCGCACCCAATCACGGACCGATGGCCGCCGAGGCGCTGGCCGCTATGGGATGCGACGATGTCGTCGTCGCCTGGGCGGACCGATACCGACGGCAGCTCGATGCGATACCCCCGCCACGCTCACCCGTTACGGCAGAAAACTGGGCACAGGCGCTCGGTACCATCGACCGGTTCGGAGACTGGGTGGCCTTTTTCCGCGCCCAACTCGCTGAGGCCCCCTGGCGGGTCGTCTTCCACGAGTGGATCGGCCGTCTGCTGCCGGCGACGCCATCCGCCGGTGCGCACGGACTCATCCGCACCGCGCATGCCCTACGCGCGCTGGCGGACGCCGAGACCTCGCTGCGCGTCGAAGAGCTGGGAGTCGCCCTCGCGTACTGGGCGGCCTACTACCGTAAGCTGCCCGGCACTCCCCGCCTCACCGGCACGCTCGATCTCGGCGACGCGCTCCTGCGGATGCCGCTCTTCCTGAGCGGCCAGGCGCGGCCGGGCATGCCGAGACAGGTCTACCTCCGCGTGATGCAAGCGCACGGGGCCGAATTCTCGCAAGCCGTCGACAGCGCCGCCGAGCCCGAGTCGGTCCAAGACGCCCTCAGCTCGCTGACCGAGGCGGGGGCGCGCATGTACCTGGCGAACGCAGCCCGCCAGCCCCTCGTATTGCTGCACACGGTCACTGCACCGGCCGCGCTTCACCTGATGCTGCCCCACCTCCCGGCCGGGCTTCAGAAGACGGCGCTCGCCTACGTTTGGCAAAACGTCGCGGCGACGGCCGCGGCATACGGCGACCAGACACCTACCAAGGACGACGATTTGGCGCCACAGGAGCCGTCCGCCGTCATTGAACGCTCCATCGCGACCGACGACCCTCACGCCCTCAAGTTCGCCGAGGCCTGCATCCGCGAGCATCAGCGAAACCCTCAACCGGCCTACCTGGCCGCCGCAGCGGACTGGGCGTCGCGACTGCATCGCGCCCGGCGGTGGAGCGCCGCCGAACGCGATGCCGCCGGCTTGGAGTTCCGTTGAAGGGCTGCGAGAGGGTGTGGACTCACGCGTGAAAACGCCCGATCGGCGCGATGTTTCGATCGCCGACGGGCGTCTAAATCCCGAGTACGTCCTCGCGCCGGAGCAGGCCGTCGAGTTGCTCGGCAAGATTGCCGGCGCCGATCGCATCTCCAGGGAGCCCGCGGCGGCGCAGGTGATCGCGGCGCTATGCGGGTATCTGCCACTGGCGTTGCGGATCGCGGGCGCCCGGCTCGCCGCGAAGCCGCAGTGGCGGTTGCATCGGCTGGCGCATCGGCTTGCCGAGCACCAGCGCCGGCTGGACGAACTGTCAGCGGGTGACCTCGAGGTGCGATCGAGCGTCGGCATGAGCTACTACGCGCTAGGCGAGAAGGAGCAGCGCGCATTCCGACTGCTCGGACTCCTCGAGGTGCCCGACTTTGCGTCCTGGATGCTCGCTGCCCTGCTCGATGTCTCGGCGCCTGAAGCGGAGGAGGTCGCTGACCACCTGGCCGACGCCCAGTTGCTTGACACGCTCGGCGACGACGCAACCGGGCAACTCCGCTATAGATTCCACGACCTGGTCCGCCTGTACGCCCGGGAACGGCTGGCCGCCGAAGAGACCTCGGCCACCCGGCGCGCCGCGCTGGAACGAACCCTGCAGATCTATTTCGGACACGCACAGGCCGCGGTTGGGCAGCTCGCCTCCGGTAGGAGGGGCCAGCCGAAGCCGAGATGGCCTTCCACTCCGATTCGGCGCGACGCGGGGTTATGTGCTGCCCCAACCGGAATGGACCACAGATGATTTGGTCGACGAGGTGGTCGGCTAGCGTCGGACGCCGTTCGAGCATGCCGTTTCTAGCGCAGCTGAAGAGTGATGTCGGTGCCGACCGTCTTGCCGTCATAACGGTGATCCGTCATGTTGCGGCACACGCCGCACAGCTGCACCGAGCCCCGCCCGACGACGGCGGCCCTGCCGATGATCGCCATGACCGTCGCGGTGTGAATGACCACACCCGACGGACACGTCCCCGGCGGCGGCCCGTCCGCCCAGCCCTGCCCCACCATCGTCACAGCGATAACCTTGAAGTAGTCATCCGGCTCGACAACGGCCGGCATCGCGAAACTCATCTCGACCCGCCCCCGAAACGGCGGCGCGCCCTGGTCGTTGCACGACTCGAACGCGAAACCCCCTGTGACGTCCTGTAGCCCGGCCGCCCGGACGATCTGCCTGGCCGGCTCGACCACCTGCGTCATCGCCTCCTCGTCGGACAGCAGCGACGGCTCGGGGCCGTCCGGTTGTCTTGGAAACATCGCAGAGCATCCTCCTACTGCTGACCGTCGTTGGTGACTCACTCTCTCGGACGGGCTGCCTCCGGATCGATGTAGGCGGGCGTGCCCGGAACGCGAGTATCGATGTGCGGCAGGCCGATTCTGCCGAGGCCGGGAATGGTCACTTCGCGCGGCGTCGTGAAGCGCGGTTGGCGCCTGCCTTCCGCCACCAAACCCTCCCGCGCCAGCGCATCACGATTACCCGTGACGATATGGGTCATGCCGCGCAGCGCCTCGCCACCCAAGTCGTAGTAATGCGAATGGTCTCTCAGGTCCAACATGTCGGCTCGCGGCGCCTCGGCCTTGAAGCGGATCGAGCCGAAACCGTCGCCGGCCGGATCGATGCCTAACCCCGCGTAGCGCCCGAATGGATGGCCAAGCACTTCGTTCAGCTTGTTGGGCACGCCGCCGGACTCCCCGATCCAACTCACCGGATCCGTCGACGCCGCACCGACATACACCTGGCCCCCGTCGACGTGGAAGTCGGCGGCCCGGCGGGCCAGATCCGTCCCCGGACTACCCAAAAGAATCGCGTCGCTCGCGCGCATACCGCTGCCAGCGAACGCATCCGCGACCGTCGTCGCCCCGTAGGAATGCCCGATCACGGTCAGGTGTGGCGGAGTCGCCCCTGCGTGCGTCACCCAGAGGCCGTTGACATCGTGGGCCAGCCGCAAACCGCCCTCGCGTGCCAGCCACGGCGCCCCGATCCGCTGATCGTTGAAACCGTCTGGGGCGTCGTATCCCATCCACGCGATCACTGACGTGTCGACGTCCGGCTGCGCGGCCGCGGACCGGTCGTAGAGATTGATCGCGGCGTTGTGCCCGCTAAACAGCCACCCACCCGCGACGCTGCTGCCCGCTCCCGGCACGACGACCGCAATGTCCTCCGCCTCGTCCGGGTTGCCGATCGCGATCGCGGCACGACCCTGCCCGTTGAACGCCAACGGCTCATAAGCCCATAGCATCACCGGCCGCGGGTTGCCCGGGTCCGACCCCCTGTCGTGGTCGAGGCCGCTCTTGGACTGGCCGGCATTGCGGTAGCGCACGATGTCGTCGTTCGAAAGCCCGTACAGCGCTGGGCTTTTTATCACTGCATCGACCGTTACGCCGTGGCGGCTGGCGGTGTCCTCGACGCGGCGCAGGTCCTCGTTCATCACCGCGGTGTTGATTGTGTTCCGCACATCCGCTGGGATGCCGTTGAGATTGCCCAGCTCCGGCGGGTGCTCGGCGATCAGCCCATCGCGCTCCGCCTGGCTAAGCGACGCCCACCAAGCGCTGACTTCATCGGCGCTGGCACCGAACGGGACCACAGCCGCTGCCGCGGCTTCTTGCGGATCGACACGGATCGGGTCTGGCATGGTGGCGCCTATGTCAGTGCGGGCACTTTGAACGTACCTCGATAAGCATCAGACCTGCCCCTCGACGCTCGTCGCGTCGCGGTTCAGGTCATGAAGCCTCCGGAACGACGTAGCCGCGTGCGATCAAGGCTCCTGCGGAAGCGCAGCGGCGCTCGCTGCTGTTCGGTGGCGATCATCAAGATCGCCCGCCAAGTTGGGTGTCCATCGACAGCGTGGCGCTTCGTGACCCGCCGGATGGCTCACGTCGCCAGTAAGTAGCCGGATGCCACGCTGCGCCGGTCCAACCGGCGCAGGCCGAGTTCGTCGGCGAGCTTCACCGCACGCACGTAGTCGTCTCGGTGCAGATGCCGGTTGATCTCCGGGTACGGATCCCGTACGTCGGTACGCCCGACCAGGCCGGCCGGGTAGTACTGGGCCATCAGGTCGACGTACGTGTCGGGCCCAAGCACGCCGGCGATCCAACGCAGAATCTCTGCCGTTTCGTCGACCATCCCTGGCATGACCAGGTGGCGCACCAGCAAACCGCGAACTGCCAGCCCGTCGTCAGCAAGGATGAGGTTTCCCACCTGTCGGGCCATCTCTGGGATGGTCGCGCGCATCACCTCCGGATAATCCGGCATGCGCAGGAAGCGGCGGGCCCGTTCGCGGCTCCACACCTTGGCGTCGGGCATGTAGATGTCGACAATCCCGTCCATCAGCGCCAGGCTGTCGAGGCTGTCGTATGAACTGGTGTTGTACACGATCGGCAGCCGCAGCCCAGCGTCGATCGCGTACGGCAGCGCCTCGAGGATCTGCGGGACCACATGTTCGGGCGTCACGAAGTTGATGTTGTGGCAACCCTTGTCTTGAAGCTCCAACATCATCTGCGCTAGCCGCTGCGGGGTAACCCGCTCGCCGCGCACCTCCCAGGAGATGTCGTGGTTCTGGCAGAACACGCAGCGCAGGTTGCAACCGGAGAAGAAGATCGTGCCCGAGCCGTTCCACCCCCGCAGGCAGTTCTCCTCACCGAAATGCGCGAAGTACGACGCAACAACGGCCGTGCGCCCGATCCGACACAGGCCTTTGACGTCACGTAGCCGGTCAACCCGGCACAGCCGCGGGCAGACACGACACCGGTCGGGACCGAGCAGAGCCCGAGCCTGCATAGCCCGCCGAGAGATCTCGTCGACGCCGAGGCCGACATACGCAGGGCACGGTCGCACGCTCTCCATGGATCAACTCTCAAACTCGGAGCCTACGCGGCCATGCCACGAATTGGTGATGCGCTGCCGCCGTGCGTGCGGCGCCGGGCGAGCGGGGCAGCCATCGCTTCCTTGGGAGATGTCGCAGAGCGAACGCCCTTGCGGCCGACGACCAGTCGGCGTAAACGTCACCTCAGCGGTGTGTTGGTCTGCTGTGCTGTTGTGGCGGTCGAGATCCAGGAGTGCCGCGAGGAGGTGCGCCATGGGTGACCGCGTCGAAGCGTCGGCTGTTGTTGTCGGCCACGACCCCGAGGTCCAGCACAGGCTCCAGCGCTGTGTTGCCGCGTTGCAGCGCATGGTCGACGGCGGCTGGTTCGTCGCCCATGAGGACACCGTCGGTATGGAGGTCGAGCTCGATCTCGTGGACCCGTTGGGCCGGCCGCGGCTGATCAATGACGCAGTCCTGGCACGCCTGGGCCGGGCGGACATGCAGCACGAGCTCGGCCAGTTCAACGTCGAGCTGAACATCGCTCCCCGCCGGCTGCTGGGCCGCGTGCTGCGCGACAGCGAATCCGACCTCGCCGACGTGCTCGACCAGTGCAGGGCGAGGATCGAGGCGCTCGGCGTTCGGCTGGTTGCCGTCGGCATGCTGCCCACCCTCGGCGCCGAGCAGCTGACCGTCGAGCGGATCTCCCACAACCCGCGCTATGAGCTGCTGGCCCGGCGCATGCGGGCTGCTCGCCACCGGCCGTTCTCGGTGCGCATCGTCGACGGATGCGAGCCGGTCGAGTTCACCACCGACTCGGTCGCTCCCGATGCCGCCGCGACCAGCCTGCAGCTGCACCTGCGCGTGCCACCGGACAGGTTCGCCGCCTACTACAACGCCGCCCAGACGATCGCCGGAGCGCAGGTGGCGGTGGGCGCGAACTCGCCGTACCTTCTCGGTTACCAGGCGTGGCAGGAAACCCGCATCACGCTGTTGGAGCAGTTGCTCGACACCCGCCGACCCAGTGAGGTCCGGGCGGGCGCACCGGCGCGTGTTCGCCTCGGCGACCGGTGGATCAACGACCCGGTAGAGCTATTCGACGAAGTCGTTCGGGACTTTCCGCCGCTGTTTCCGACGCTGGAGGCCGAGGATCCCGATGCCGTCCTTGAAACGGGGTGTGTTCCGGGCCTGCGTGAGCTTCGGCTGCACAACGGCACGGTGTGGCGCTGGAACCGTCCGGTCTACGACGTTCAGGCCGGGTGCCCGCAGCTGCGCATCGAGAACCGGGTACTGCCCAGCGGACCGACCGCCGTCGACATGGTCGCCAATGCCGCGTTTTACTACGGTCTGCTCCGCGCGATCGTCGACAGCGATCCCGCCCCGTGGAGGCAGGTGCCTTTCGCGACGGCCGAACGAAACCTGCACCGCGCGGCACGGGACGGGCTGACGGCGCGGCTGTGCTGGCAAGGCGTCGACCACCCGATCGATCAGCTCACCCGTGATGTCCTGCTGCCGGCCGCCGCGACCGGGCTCGACGCCTGGGGCGTGGATGCGAACGACCGCGACCGGTACCTCGGTGTCATAGAAGCGCGCGTTCGATGCGGCCGTACCGGCGCTGCCTGGCAGACCGAGGCGGTGCGCTACCTCGAGGAGCACGGGCTCGAGCGCATCGCGGCGCTGCATGAGATGACTCGGCGGTATGTCGAGCACGCGCACACCGGCGCCCCGGTCCACGAATGGCCCGTGCCATGACCGACTGCTTCATCAACCCGAACGACGTGAGCTCCTTCGTGAGTCCTGGCATCGCTCGGGCCAGCCGCCATAAGCTTTTCCCAACGGTGTGACGACCGTCACACGAAGGGAGAGTCCTGAAATGTACAGCAAGGACGACGTCAGCTACTTCATCGTCGACGCCCATATCGCACTGTGGGACGCCCGCCCGGACAATCAGCGCAGCATCCACGGCAAGCAGTTCATCGACTGCTTCTACGACTATCACCGCAACCTTTCGCCCGAATCAGAGGTGTGGCCCTACGAGGACTACCTCTACTACGGCGCTGAGCGGCTGATGAACGACCTGTTCCGGGACGGCTACATCGACTATGCGATCTTCCAGCCGGCTAATCTCGGCGAGTTCTACCACCGCGGGTTCAGCCAGACCGAGGAGTCGTTCGCCCTGGCAACGGCCAATCCCGACAAGCTGACCTACAACCACTACTTCGACTCGCGCAACGGCGAGGCCGGGCTGGACCAGCTGCGCGCCGACGCCGAGCGATTCAATCTGCGGGGCGTGAAGCTCTACACCGCCGAATGGCACGGGGACTCACGCGGCTGGAAGCTCGACGACCCGTGGGCGTACCGCTATTTCGAAGCGTGCCAAGAGCTCGGCATCCGCAACATCCACGTGCACAAAGGCCCGACGATCAGGCCGCTCGACCGCGATTCCTTCGATGTTGCCGATATCGATCATGTCGCCACGGACTTCACCGACCTGAACTTCATCGTCGAGCATTGCGGCCTGCCCCGCCTGGAGGATTTCTGCTGGATCGCCACCCAAGAGCCCAACGTGCACGCTGGCCTTGCGGTCGCGATGCCGTTCATCCACACCCGGCCGAAATACTTCGCGCAAATCATCGGAGAGCTTCTGTACTGGATCGGCGAGGACCGCATCCAATTCGCATCCGACTACGCAATCTGGACGCCGCGCTGGCTGGTGGAGGCGTTCGTCGACTTCCAGATTCCCGAGGAGCTAGGCGAATATCCACCGATCACCACCGAGCAGAAGAAGAAGATTCTGGGCCTGAACGCGGCCAAGATGTACGACATCCCGGTGCCGCCGGCGCTGCAGCTGCCCGCGGCGGCAGAACCCGCCGTCGGTCCGCGGGGCGCCGACAAGACCGCCGAGTCTGCCGACCACCTGGTCGGGGCCTGACGTGAATCGGCATGATCAGGCCTATGCGGCCCTGGGCACCGTGGTCGATCCGGAGCTCGACGAACCGATCACCGAACTGGGGTTCGTCCGCTCGCTGATGATCACCGGCGATGACGTCGAGGTCCACTTGCGGCTGCCTACATCCTTTTGTGCCCCAAACTTCGCATACCTCATGGCGTCTGATGCCAAAGACGTTCTGGTGAAACTGGATTGGACAAACCATGTGGTGGTCGAACTCGATGACCACCACGATTCGGACGTCATCAATACCGGCCTGGCCGCAGACGCCGGTTATCGGGGGACCTTTGGCCACGAGGCCGAAGACAGTCTGGACGAGCTGCGGGTCACCTTCCAGCGCAAGGCGCATACCGCAGCGATGGAGCGCTGCCTAACGGAGTTGCTCCGGGCCGACCCCCAACGCGATGTGGCGTCGCTAGGGCGGGTGCAGCTGCGCGAGCTGCCGGACAACCAGACCACGGCGGCGTTGCTGCGTCGCCGGGCCGCGCTCGGATTATCCGTTGCGCCAAACGAATTCGCGATGGTGAACCATGAGGGCCACGGCTACGCCCCTGACGATGTTTCCGTTGCGCTGCGCCGCGCCCGGTCCACGCGGATCTCCATTGACGGCAACGCGCACTTCTGCCGCGGACTGCTGCGCACCCGCTATCCCGAGGCTGACCATGCCCAGACGGCGGCTTTCGTACCTCTGTCCGCAGTCACCGTGACGCATTGAACCCGGATCGGAAAGGAACATACCGATGAGCACCATGCGAGCCGTGCAAGTAACCGGCTACCACCAGAACCTGCAGCTGGCGGAGGTACCGACCCCGACACCGACAGGGCCCTTCGATGTGGTGGTGAAGATCGGCGGTGCGGGTGTATGCCGAACCGATCTTCACATCCTCGAGGGCCAGTGGGCCGAGAAGTCTCAGGTGCAGTTGCCGTACACGATCGGGCACGAGAATGCCGGTTGGGTTCATGCAATCGGGTCCGCGGTGACCAACGTCCGCGAGGGGGACAAGGTCATCGTCCACCCGTTGGTCACCTGCGGGCTGTGCCGGGCCTGCCGCTCCGGCGACGACGTGCATTGCGAGGCCAGTTCGTTTCCTGGCATCGACACCAACGGCGGGTATGCCGAGTACCTGAAGACATCGGCCCGCAGCGTCGTGAAGATCGATGAAGCCCTGGAACCAGCGGATGTCGCCGCGCTCGCCGATGCCGGCCTCACCGCCTACCACGCGGCAGCCAAGGCCGCGCGGCGTCTCACGCCCCGCGACCGCTGCGTCATCATCGGTGCCGGTGGGCTTGGCCACATAGGCATTCAGGTACTGAAGGCGCTGAGTCCCGCCGAGCTCATCGTCGTCGACCGCAACCCGGAGGCTGTCAAGCTCGCGGTGTCCATTGGTGCCCACCACGGAGTTGTCGCCGACGGCACCCACGTTGAACAAGTTCTCGAGCTCACCGGTGGCAACGGTGCGGAGGCTGTCATCGACTTCGTCGGCGAGGGCGGCTCCACCGGCGAAGGGGTGCGGATGCTTCACAGGGCCGGCGACTATCACGTCGTGGGCTATGGCGAAAATATCAACGTCCCCACGATCGACATCATCTCCACCGAGATCAACTTCGTCGGCAATCTTGTCGGCTCGTACAACGACCTTTGCGACCTGATGGCGCTGGCCGCCCGCGGCGCCGTCACGCTGCACACCGCGAAATACCGACTCGACGACTTCCAATCCGCCATCGACGACCTCGATGCCGGGAGCGTACGCGGCCGCGCCATCCTGGTCCCGTAGAGCGGCAGCAAGACCCTCGGACCACGAGCCCAGTGCGGGGTTTGTTCCTCGCATGCAGCCCGGCGCTGGCCAATTCCTCTGTGCCACCGGCGAATTCAGTGCCGAGCGGCCTGCCGGCAAGCTTTACGCGGATTCCCAACATCGGAATAAAGTTCACCGCAAATTGGGTCGCTTGAAACGCCGTAAATCTCTTATCGACCGCCGATCAAGCCGCCAGCGCCTTACGTTGGACTCATGTCGTTGGTCGACCTTGCGCGCGTGCCGATCCGTGTCGGGGTGGGTGTGGCCGACGCGGTGCGGCACGCGGTCACTCCGCCAGCAGTCGTCGCGAATGGTGACCATGCATCAGACAGTGCTTCACCACCACCTGGCCGCAGAATTCATTAGTTGCGCTTGCTTGTGAAGCACGTATTGTTCGGGCGCGCAGCGAGTTTCAGCGAATCCGAATTGCCATCGGACTGACACCCGCCACCCATTGTCATGCCTTGCCCGCTGGGAGGACGATGAAGTGGTCCGGCGGCGCCGTCGAGACGCTGCCCCACATACAACGGAGGCAGCACGGTCTCGCCATTGTCGGCGCCCGATGCGTATGCGCGGATCAGGTGTCAGCAGGTGACGTCGACGTAGACGGTCTTGTTTGTCACCGTGGTGACAAGGTCGTCTTGGGCTCCAGGCACACCGGAGTCGGTGCGCGAGAACGTCTGGCCAGGGCGAACCGCGTTGAGCGTGCACTGGTTCACCGCGGCGCTGTCGACCCGGCTCACGAGGACATTGAAGCCCTGCGCCTGCAGTTGGCTGATGGTGTCATCGACGGGCGATGGGCCGGACGGGGCGGCGGAAGCGGTGCCGGCCAGTCCGAGCGCGGCGGATGCCAACGCGCCCGCTGCGAGGGAGGTGAAGAGGATCTTCTTCATGGTTGTACCTTTCTTGTGTTCTGTGACTAATGACGGATATTTGCTACTTGTGTTCGTCCGTCATTCGCCACAGAGGCCTTTGGTGATATCTGCGCCGACCCGCCCTTAGGGTGCAATCGTCGCTCTTCCTGCGGATTTGGTTGTCTCCCAGGGCGTAACAGTTAAACCGAAGAAACCGTCGGCTAAGGATCGGCGATTACTTAGTTGACCAACGCCCCCACGCGCGTGCGGCGGTGGATTTGCTGTCGGGCTATCCTGTTGTTGTGCCCGGCTCGGGCGGTTCAGTTAGGTGGCGTCGCTGTCGAGTTCAACGGCCCGGTGGACGAATTGGTTCAACAATGGCGCCGCCTCAGTTTTTTCCTGATGCACCCAAGCTATGCCGTGGCCGTCGTGTCCTCATGAGTACCGGACTACTTGAATTTTGGTATTTCTCGATAGCAATCATGAGTAGCGCTCCTTGCGCACGCGGGTTGGCCTGACCTCGGCTGGTTGATCCAGCGCCCGTGAGGGTCTTGCGGCTCGGCTAAACCGCCTTGTCCGGGGTCTGGACAGGGTGCCGGCGTCCGCTCAGTACTTCTGTTGCGGTCATCATTCAATCCCTGGCCCAGTGCGCCGCGATCGTCGTACTGCGCCATCGCCAGCCGAATCTCCCACGCCTATACCGCCAATGGCTGTACCCGCTGCAGCACCGCCGCTGGCCGCATCCTCTCGACCGACAGGGCTACCGCTACCGCTTCGCGCCCCCGCCCCTGACGACTGCCGGCGGAGCGCGGTCGAGGCCGCGGCAGCACGACCCTCGACCTAGCGCGTCTATCGGCCGCTTACCAGCGCCAGCCCCGATGGAACCAAGGCCCGTAACCACCGCGGAAGTGCCCGTAACCACCGCGGAAGCCGCCGCCCTGCCGACCGCGGCAGCACCCGCCGCCAACATCGGTGTGACGCACTTCAATCCAGTTCGCATAATGAAACTTCCTTCGATTGTCTATGTACTTGCCCTTCCAGATTCGCGCGCCATCGGGCCGGCGACGTTACCGCTGACATCCTTAAGTGCCCCCTGCTAGCCGGTGGGCAATCTGGGAGCGATCGATGACCGCCACGTTGAAAGTGATGGCGCCTGAGGACCTTTGGTGCCTATTGCTTTGAGCTGGGTGTCAACACACTGAAAGCCGCACCCGGCGGGTCGGTCAAGACGGCACTCGACCAACCGACCCGGGATAGGTTTAGACCCGTGGCGCGCTTTCGGGACCGGGTGGCGATCGTGACCGGCGCCGGAGCGCCGGGCGGCATCGGTGCAGCAGTCGCGCGCGAGCTCGTCGCCGAGGGCGGCCGGGTGGTGCTGGGCGCCACCTCCGAGCGCGTGCATCAGCGGGCGGCAGAACTCGGCGACGCGGCCGTCGGGGTGATCGCCGATCTGACCGTCGACGGGGCGGCCGACAGTCTGGTGCGCGCCGCGCTCGACCGGTGGGACCGTGTCGACGTGCTGGTAAACAACGCCGGCATGACGTCGGTGTCATCGGGTTGGGACGCCGACGACGATGTCGCGGAGATGTCGCTGGCAGCTTGGGAGGCGGCGCTGGCCCGCAACCTCACGACGGCATTTCTCATGTGCCGCTCGGTGGTACCCCCGATGACAGCGGCCGGATACGGGCGAATCGTCTCAATCGGGTCGACCACGGGCACAGTGAACGCGATGCCGGGTCAGTCGACCTACACCGCCGCGAAAGCGGGCCTGGTGGGCTTGTCGCGGGCACTGGCCCTGGAGGTCATCGGAGACGGCATCACCGTGAACGTCGTTGCGCCAGGCTACATCTCCACCGATTCACAGTTACCGTTCGAAGCCGCCGCCGCGGCGGCGGGACCGATCGGGCGCAGTGGCACGCCGACGGAGATCGCCGCGTGCGTGCTCTTTCTCGCCCACGAGTCGGCCGCGTTCGTGACCGGGACGGTGGTGGTGGCCGACGGCGGCCATGGTCTGCCGGAGACTTGGCCACGGCCCTGAGGGTCCCACGCGACTCCCCGCAGCGCTCGGCGAGCTTTGGTCGGCACGACACGTTGGGTTGCCGCGGCCGCGCTCGCGGCCAGTGACCCGGGGGCCGGATGGTCTCCCCGCGTTTGACGGTGGCTTGCGGCACCTTGTTCTTATTGACCTTGGCCACCGGCCAGCCGTTCGGGGCGGAATCGAAGGCTTCTTGAACACGATGGGTTCTCTCCGGCCGAATTTGCGGTGTATGCCGCCAGACGCATTCATTACGCGGAATTGCGTACGTTTCGCTTCACTAAAGAGATTGCCATGCTATTGACGCTCTCGTCGTTGCAGTTTGCGGTGGCAGTTGGTCGCAACCACACCGTGAAGACCCCTGGGACTGCGATACGCACTCTCCGCCGACCGAGCGGGCCGACGCCTACGATCCAGCGCATGAAACTCCAAGCATTCGGGTGAGTCCCAAAGACGCTTACCCGTGCGAAGCCCACTACAACGGCAAGTTACCGATGGGTTCAGTGCCGATGACCGCAAACTCTTCACCTGCGCTCACAGCACTCCAGCAGAAGTCGTTGTCTCTCAATCTGATTCGTTGTCGTCGCCGCATCCAAGCCCGCCGCTCGACATCGCCTTTGGTGCCGCGTAACGGGAATACATCCGCGCGTACCGCCGCTCAGCGCGAGGGTGGGCTACCGGCCCTTTTTGGGTGCTACAACCAGGGCATGTCCGATAAATCGGCGGCGGAACTAATAACGGTGACGGCTCAATATGATGGCAAGTTGTCCTAATAGTTTGCCAGTGAGCGCCATTGCCGCGGTTATTGCAGCCAAAGTTCGATGACGTTGCGACGGCGGTAATCTGCGGCATCGCAACATGGGTTCTCGTCCGGCGCGGGGGATTGCATCCCCGCCGCTGCGCGATCGGTCGTCGGCTATTCACACTTCATCCGTCTGCCAAAGCCTTGCGATACAACGCACTTCGTCCGACACTGCACCGACGAAGCGATTTCGCGATAGGCCGTGACCCGCGGCGGATGAGATGCGACACTGGTACGAGGTCGGGGATGCTGATGGGCAGTTGCGACGCCAGCGTGGGGGAGGCGCTATGGGTCGGGCGGATATGCATTTCGCAGCATGCGCGATCGCCGTTGCATTGCTGGCAGGTGCCGGCGGCGCG
Source organism: uncultured Actinomycetota bacterium (assembly GCA_963841555.1). Classification (GTDB taxonomy): domain Bacteria; phylum Actinomycetota; class Actinomycetes; order Mycobacteriales; family Mycobacteriaceae; genus Mycobacterium. The sequence goes on along the minus strand of CAWJDL010000006.1, from coordinate 761,139 downwards.
GTAGCCGCCGCCGATACCGGCGACTCGGCAGGAAGCGAAAGCACCAACAACAGCGATTCAGCGAGCGGCACCGACCAGTCCGCCGACCACGCTGACGCCAGTACCTACGCCAGCGGTGCGAATGCCAACACTGCCGGGGATCAACCCGGCGACACTGCCCAAAACACGACCCGCGGTGAGGAAGGCGGCGAAAAGAAACCTTTCGACGATGATTCCGGCACCGACAACGGTCCCGACGACAGGACCATTAGCAGGGTGCCGACGCTGCTTCCCCAAGCTCCGCCTCCCGTCCACCTTGCCCCCCTCCCCGAAGTGGTACCCCCGCCTCCCCTAGCGCCCGTGCTACCGCCAATCGACGTCCCCCCCGTGCCCGCTGAGCCTGAGCCGGTGGACACGACGGACGGAGCCAGTGCGGTCCTTCACGGCGGGAACGAACTGCCGGTACTGACCGCACCGGTCATCGTCGCGCCTGTGCCGGCTCTGCCCGGACACATCCTCGGCGCGTCGATCGCACCGCGCGCGACATTCGGTGGTCCGGCATTCACGTCAACGTCGCGGTGGGCCGGTGAACCGGCGCCACCGATACGTCAGCCATCGACGAGCGAGCCGCTACTGCGTGAGCCGCCACCCACAAACGCCGGCTTGACCGCCCGCGGACAAACGTCCAAAGAGGCCGGCTACGCCAACGAGTACCTGCGCAGCCCTCGGCTGTCCGAGATGGCCGCAGGTGCGCTGCCGGGCGTCGCCGGCATGCTGATCATGACCGCCAGCGGCGTCTGCCTTGGCTACCGCCAGGCGATGGCGGGTCAACTGCTGCGACCCCAAGGCGCCGACCGCTTCCTGGCCTAGAGTCTTGGAGCCAGCGCCTCACCGCAACCACGACTTGCTGCCCGAGCCAAGTTGATCGATCGTTCTTGCACCAGCGGATGCCGCTCGGCGCGGTCTTCAAGATCGCACTCGTGTACGACGAACCATTCTGGCGCGCCGACGGCCTGTCGGGCCAGTCCTTCAGCCCAGGATCGCCGGCGAACCTCACCATCGACTCCTGCACCGACACCGCAAGTCCCGGGATGCTGACCGTCATCACCGAGGGGCCCGTCGCACGCCAGATAGGCAAGCTCTCCGCGGACGAGCGCAAGAAGGCAGTGCTCGACGCTGTCGCCGAAAGGTTTGGCGACAAAGCACTGACGCCGGCTGACTACGTCGAGCAGAACTGGGCGGTCGAACGCTACTCCGGCGGCGGCATGATCAGCCACACCCCGCCGGGCGTGCTCACCGAATTCGGCCCCGCCCTGCGCGAACCCTGCGGCCGCATCCACTGGGCCGGAACCGAAACCTCGGCCAAAATGTACGGGTTCATCGACGGAGCCGTGCGCTCCGGTGAGCGCGCCGCTACCGAGGTGATGGAACGCGAAGCGATGACAGTGGCCTAGTCAGCGGAACGCCACCCGCTGCGACCCGTGCATCTGGGCCTGCCCTGGGGCACGCGCGCCGACGGTCTCCGGCGCTCCCCACCGCCACTTCAAATGCGCGCCGCACCCGCGCATTCAAGCAACTCCTCAAGCGCGACATCGAAGTCGTCGACCAGTCGCCACAGATCAGGCAGCAAGTCCGGGCAGGAGATGACGCCGACGTTCAGCTTTCCGTTCAGCGACATCGCCGTCACATTCAACCCGCAGCCGTGGAACAGCGGGCCCAGCGGATACATCGCCTCGACTTCGCACCCCAGGAAGTACAGCTGCGCTTGCGGTCCCGGCACATTCGAAACGATGAGGTTATGGACCGGGTGTCCGATCAGCGGCGAATCGGCGACAAGCCGAAAAACCGAGCCGAACACCGCCCGGGCGGCGAGTTGCGCCCAGTCCTGCAACAGCGTCGGACTGATAACCGAACTGTGGTTCTTGGCAGCAGCATCCGCCCGCGCGATCGCCCGCAGTCGGTCCGCGGGATCAGCGATGTTCGTTTCCAGGCTGCAGAACATTCCCGACAACTGGTTGTGGCCCGGGCGGTCGGACTTCTCATGCACCGACACCGGCACCATCGCCACCAGCGACCGGGCGGGCAGCTCGCCGTGATCGCTCAAGAACCACCGCAACACCGACGCGCACAACGCCATCACCACGTCGTTGACCGTGACCTTGAAGCGGTCCTTGATCTTCTTGATGTCCTCGAGGTCCAGCTGGGCCAACGCAACATTGCGGTCGGCGGTGACCGATGCGTTGAACCGGGTTGGCGGGCCCGCGAACGGCGCGGCCATGTGAATGCCGCCGCGCGCACGCCGCAGCGTCTTCGCGATCGTCGCGACGGTCGTCGGCAACACATTGGCCAGCTGCCACGGACGAACGGCGAACCTCACCAGGCCGCCCGCCGCAATCTGCAACGGGCCCGCGCTGCCGGCGCCCTCCACCGGTTCCGGCGGCGGCATGTCGGGTTCGACGCTGCACAGCTGCGAGAACAGGTTGGCGCCGGTCACGCCGTCCACCGCGGCGTGGTGCACCTTGGTCATCACCGCCAACACACCGCCCGCGCACGGGTCGGTGTCGGCAACGCCGTCGATCACCCACATCTCCCACAACGGCCTGTCGCGATCCAGCGGCGCGGTCGCGATGTGTCCGCATACCTCGGCCAACTCCCGGCGCCCTCCCGGCGGCGGCAGGCCGATGCGCAGCAGATGACGATCGAGGTCGAACTCCTCGTCCTCGACCCACACCGGATAGTCCAGATTGAGCTGGCTGTCGGCCAGCTTTGCCCGGAACTCAGGGATCGCCGCGATCCTTAAGGCCAGCTCGTCACGAAGATGTTCAAAGGTGTAGCCACCGGGCACCGTTGAAGTGTCCAGCTCGAGGATCGAGCACACGTGCAGGGGCTGGGTGGGACTTTCGATGTAGAGGAAACTCGCGTCAAGGCCGCTGAGCCGTTCCATATGCCCAGGCTAGGCGCGATGACCACGCATCGAAACCAATTGCGCCCAACCGCAACAAGTTCCGTGACTGTCATTCGTAGAACGTTTGTGCCCCTATTGCTGCGCCGCCGGTGTCAACACACTGAACATCGCCCCCTGCGGGTCCGTCAGGACCGCGGATCGTCCAACCGTTGGGATGTCGAACGGCTCGACGGCGACCTGACCGCCCGCAGAGCTCGCCTGTGCAGCAGTGGCGTCGGCGTCCGGCACCGCGAAATACACATGCCAATGGTTCGGCACGCCGGGCATCGGCGGTTCCATGCAGCCACCGACTTCCGTATCCCCGACCTTCAGCAGGTGGTACGTCTGCCCCGGGCCCATCTCCATCGTCGCGGTGCCCACGCCGAGTACGGCCTCATAGAACGCCAGCGCCGACTCCGGCTTGTCCGTGATCAATTCATTCCAGATGATTGCCCCCGGCTCGTTGACCAGCGTCGCGCCGATGTGCTGATTGGCCTGCCACAGTCCCACGACCGCACCGGTCGGATCGGCGACGAACGCCATCGTGCCCGCATCGCCGACAGCCATGGCCGGCATCAGCACCTGTCCGCCCGCCGGCCCGACCTTCTCGACCGTCGCATCGATGTCGTCCACCGCGATGTACGTGTTCCACATCGGCGGCATGCCCTCCGGCGCCCCCGGCGCCATCGGCGCGATCGCCGCGACGGTTTCGCCATTCAGCAGTGCCATCGAATACGTGCCGCCCTGCGGCATCGGCTGGTCGTCATAGCTCCAGCCCAACAGCGACGCGTAGAACTCCTTACCCGCGGCCTGGTCGGTAGTCTGCAGGTCGACCCAGCTCGGTGTGCCCTGCTCGTACTCGGTTTTCTTTGGCATGACAGACCTTTCGTTAGTTGGCGGATGTTTGGACAACGGCCGGTTGCCGGCCGGTGAACGCGATGAGCCGATCCAGCACTGCGGCGTCAGGCGCCGTCTCGACCGAGTCCGCGAAGCCTGCGAAGCCACGCGATTCAGGAGTGATGACCTTGCCCGCCAGTTGCAGCGCATAGTCCGCCACCGGCTCGGAGACCACAACATCTCGGCCTGTTGCTCTGGCGAAATCCCAAGCGTGAACCAAGAATTCGAGTGAAAGGATATTGACGGGCATGGCTGCGGGTACCTCTTGCGGACCCAGCTCGACCGTACCCTCCAGCCCCCGTCGACGCCAGGCCTCAAGCGCCGCCTGAGCTGCATCCGCGACCTGAGTTTCCAGCGGCGCGTCCTGATCGCGCTGCGGCATCCGGGCGCCCGCGCACCCGCCGAGTGACGCTATCGAGCCCATCACGTGGTCGGCCAGCTGCGCCACGGTGTATTCGGTGCACGCCGTCTGCTTGGTCAGGTCATCGGAATCCATGTCGCGCAGAACACCCTGCAGCACCGCCAATGTCGCTTCGGCGCAGAGCAATTCGTCGATCGGGTCGGGTGCCGCCGCCCATTCGTCGGGTCCCGCGTCGCCGTCCCGGCCTGCGGCCACCAGCCTGTCCATGAAGTGGTTCCACCCCACCGCGTGGTGCGCGGCCTGCTCGTCGGTCAGCCCGTCGTGCACCAGCCGTACCTCGGTGCCGGCGTCGACCGGCGTCAGTGTGACCGTCACCGTCGACCCGCCCGGTGCCGGGTCGCCGTCTTCCCAGCCCCACGTGTACACCACCCGCTTGCCCGGCTCCACGTCGACGATGGTGCCCGCCGCGGTGTGCCCCGGCGTCACCGTCCACCGATAGTCACCGCCTGGCCGCAACTCCACGCGGGCGGCAACGGCCATCCATCGCCGAAGTCTTTCGGGCTGGGTGATGAGAGCGAACGTGGCGTCCGGGTCCAGCGGCACAACCACAGATTTTTCGAATGTCATGGCGGAGTCTCCTTTTGGGGTTGGTTGGCGTCGGCGACGAGGCGGTCGAGCTCGTCGCTCCAGAACGACTCGAACAGCGCGCGGAGCCGCAGCACCCCGCGCTCGTCGAGCCGGTAATACCTCTCCCGTCCCTGCTTGCGGGCGGTGACCAGACCGACCTCGGCGAGGATCCCCAGATGCTGCGATATCGCCGAGCGGGTGACTGAAAACTGCGATGCCAGTTGGCTGACGGTGAGCTCGCCCGCTGCAAGAAGCTGCAACAGTCGGCGTCGCGTTGGCTCCGCCGCGACCTCCAGCATGTCAGGCACACGTCGATACGTTAGCCGTCACTAACGTATCGGTCAACGGCTGCGACCCAACCGGCCAAACGTCTGTGTTCATCAAGTCGAACGACGACAATTACCAGGATGGATCGCTACGGCGATCGCGGAACAGAGGTCTCGCCTTGAGGACCAAGCGATGGGTGGTCCCGGTCGCCGTGGTCGGCGGCGTCGGGCTTTACCTCGTCGGACTGAACGCGATGGTCGTTAATGCCGACGCATCCCCGCCCATCGTGGCTAACGAACCCGACCCTTCCGGGCCGACTTTCACGATCGAGCCCGCGCCCTCCGCCCCGTCGCCCGACATCGCCAGCGACGCGGGGCCAGCGTCCGCGTCGGACACCGGCTCCGACGTATCCGGCGGACCCCAACCCGATCTCGGTGTCGGCGCCCCTTCCGATACGCCGCCGATTCTCGACGTCCCCGCCGGCCCACCACCGATCGAGGGGCCAACCAATCCCGCCAGCACACCGGCGCCCACCGCTCCCCTGGAGGCTCCGCCAAAGCCCGCTCCCGACGGTCCGGATGGGCCGCCCGCAGATCTGGGTCATGGTTGCCGGCCGTTGTGGTGCCCGCGCCCGCCCACCCAACCTCCTTGGCCGTGGCCTGATCCGTCATGGCCAGACACGTCCGACTCGTTGGAGTCCACTACTTCCCTACCTTCGCCGTGTGTCGTGCCGCCACCGCCGGATGCTCCGCCTCCCCAGCCGTTCCAATACGGCGGCCAGACTGTCTCCCCTGCCTTCGACGGCGGCATACGACAGTGGGGCTTCTGGTACTTCGGAAACTGGGTCCCGCTGTTCGGATACGAATGCCAGATACCAGCTAATAACGACTTCTCAGAACCACACACCTAAGCACTTAAAAACACTGCCGCGCAACCGAATTCATCGGCCGCCGGACGACCTCGACCGCTATGGGTTGAAGCCCGGCAAAGTCTCAAGAATCTTTCCTCATCGCGCGTCAATATTGGCCCGAGCGAGTAGGGTTTCTATCGCAGGGCAAGCGCGAGCCCACGACGACATGACCCGCCGGAAATGGTCTGCGGCGATGGGCGGAAGGACGTTTACGGCTTGCGCGGGACGCGCTCCCCGCCGAGAGCCGATGCCTAGCGAATGTTTTGGAGTGGCGGTGGAGATCGTACTTGGTGTGTCGATGACACCGACAACGGTTAGCATCGCACTCGTTGAGGGCGAAAGGGCCGACGGCGTCATCGTCGAGCGCGACGTCTTCGACATCAGCACGGTCGACGGCTCGGCAACGTCGGGCGCTTCCGATCACGTCATCGCCGCGGTCCTGGGTACCCAGGAGGGCGCGATCGCCGCCGGCCACCATCTGGTGTCGACCGGCGTGACTTGGACCGACCACGCCCAAGCTGCCGTCCTTCGGGAGGCATTGGTTGCCCGCGGCATCGAAGGTGTGCTGTTGGTCTCGGAGCTGCACGCCGCCGCGGCGCTCGCACAGGCGGTCGGCCGGGCAGTGGGCTACGACAAGACCGCACTGATGTTCGTCGAGCGCGACACCGCGACGCTGGCGGTCGTCGAAACCGCCGATGGCTCAGTGGTAAAGGTACTCAGCCAAGGTCTGCACAGTGCGGACACAATCGCCGTGCTGACCGAAATGGTCACCAGCCTGCAAGCCGAGAAATCGATGCCCCAGGGCATGTTCGTCGTTGGCTCCAACGTGGACGTCACTGCGGTCAAGGCACAACTGAAGGACCTTGTGTCGGTGGCCGTCATCGCCCCTGAGGAACCCAAGCTGGCGTTGGCGCGCGGCGCTGCGTTGGCGTCGGCGAACGCGCCGCGCTTCGACGCGTCCACCGTCGGTCTGGCCTACTCACTGGATCCCGACGAGACCACGGTCTACCCGCTAGCCCTGGCCGATGACGCGACCACGTTCCTTGGCCACGCCGACTCATTCCTGGACACTGCCGACATCGCTTCGGACGCCCCCTCCGTGTCGGAACGCAGCAAGCCGTTCCTATTAGTGGGCAGCTCGCTGACCACCGTCTTCGTCGCGGGACTGCTGGCACTGACCATCGCAATAGTGATCAACGTCCAGCCGACCGCGGATCAAGACTCGGGCAAGGTGACGCTGCCTACCGCGGTGCAGAGTGCGCCGCCCGCCGCGCCGCAGCTGGTGCCCAAGACCGTCCCTACCCCCGCTCCGGCGGCACCCCCTGCGCCGACCGTGACGGCACAGCTGAAGGTTCTGCCCGCCCCGCAGCCGCCGCGAGTAGTGGTGCGCAACGTTGCGCCCGCCCCGGCGGCGCCGCCGCCAGCCGCTCCGCCGCCGGCTGTGCTTCCGCCGGGGATACCCCCGCCGCTCATCCAGTGGCTCCCACCGATTCTTCAGCCGCCCCCCTACTACAACCCGCAGTGGTACCCCGGTCCGAAGAAGCCGCCGTGGAGCCGCGGTGGCGGCAAGCACGGGCACGGCGGCGACGAGGGTGATTAGGGCGGAATTGGCTGCGCCGCATCGGCATCCGTAGCGACGGCGAAAGGCTCAGCCGGCCACCGGACATTCGCCGAGCAGCGACGTGGTCAGCATGATGCGGCCCAGAGCCACCCAGGCGGCGCCGTAGTACGTCGGCGACCGCTGCTCCAATTGCGCTGCCGCGTCAAGGCGTTCGACGGCGCCGTCGGGATTGCCTGCGCCCTGTTCAGTGGCCGCGGCGGCGACGAGGGCGACGGGATGCTGCCAATTGCTGGCAGCCGACCCATTCAGGTTGCGCAACGCGGGAACTTCAACCGGCGCTGTGAGGATCGGGCGCATCGCACCTGCGAGGGCACGGTCCTCTCGATCGCAGGATTCTGCGAACCGGACTGGTAGGCGTGCGGCGTCGAGACCGAAGCGTACGGGCCCCCCGGTGACGGGTCGACTGGGCACCGCATGGCCGACTTCGCTGACGGTGGCCCAGTCGGGCGGCAGCATCCCTGTCCCGATGAGCTGCCAGCCCAGGACCCGCTGGGTGCGGGTGATGTCCGTCCACCGCCGGTCGGCCGATGCCTCGAAGATTTCCCCTTCGGCGCGAGGACTGAAGTACCCCGGATTGATGACGTACGGCGGCGTCATAGCCCAGTTTCCGCCGACCAGCGTGCGCCCCGACCCGGCCACCCAGGTACCCGGCGGATTCACATCGCTCGGAGGGGCGGCCGCAGTGCCGACCGCGACGGTCTCGGTCTCCAGGATCGCCACGCCCAGCCGTCTGCCGTCCTTGGCGAGCTCCGGCGCATTGAAGCGTCGGCCGGCCAACACCAATGACCGCGCCGCATCGAGATCGGCATCAGCGGCGCTGTTGACACCGGTGACCTTGTCATCGGCCCACCGCCAGGCCAGCAGGCCGTCGGCGCGGCGCAGGTGAGTCTTCGTCCACTTCCATATCGACCGGAACCGAGTCTCGTCACCGACCGCCACCGCGATGAGCATCCCGTAGGCCTGGCCCTCGCTTACGACGTCACCGCCCTCGTCACGTCGCACGACCCGTCCGTCGGGTTCGACGTAGTCATCCAGGAATTTCTGCCCGGCGATGCGCGCCGTGTCCTCCCGCAGGCCTGCGATGTCGGCCGCATCCAGCCGCGGATCGATCGCGTTCGCGATCCACCAGCCGGCGCCGGCCATCAACACCAGCACGAGCACAAGTGCCGACGCGGCGCGCAGTTGCCCCTTCATCTTGGCTCCCGACGGACCGACGCCTTAACGGCCCCAACAGGTAGTCGCGCAGTGCGGGCAACATCGAGATCTAGTCGCGCAGTGTCGTCAACCGGTTGTGCGCGACGTGGTGCCTCACGCCGGGGCGGCCGCACGTACAGCGCAACACCGTTCCGCGGTCTCGGCCGGCGCGGCGGAGCCGAAGGCTTGACGACCCCAATAGGTATTCGCGCAGTGTTGTCGACCGGTTGTGCGCGACGTGGTGCCTCACGCCGGGGCGGCCGCACAGCCACGTGCAGTGCAGCATCGTTCTGCCACCGCGTCCGTCGCGCCCTGACCATCAAGACCGCTGCGCCCATGATGGTGACGGCGCACAGTACGACCACGATCCGTCTTCCGTTCGAGCGTTGAATCGCAGGCGCTTTCGCTGAGGCTTTCTCCACCGCACTTCCGCTCGCGGGCATCGTCAACGTCGAGGGATTGAGCGCCGCGGGGGCCTCCGGAACATCGCGCAGCGTCCGCAGCACGGGACCGTCGGGCCCGTCGGTCAGCAGCAGACTCACCGGCTCGCCACCGAGGAATTCAACGAGTTGACGCCATTCCCGGCCGTTCGCACTCACCACCGCTTCGTACTGCCCCGGAGGCAGCGCGGCATATCCGGTGATCAGCCCGTACCCAGCTTGGTTCGCCAGCACCAACGGCTCGACCGCGCCGGGTGCTACCAACGCCAGGTACACGGATCCCGCTGCACTGGCAGCGTGCAACATGCGTACGGCGGAGTCGGGCGTGGGACCGGTGGGCAGGCCGTCCGGTGCGAGTTGCACTGCGACCTGGCTGGATTCGGCCGCGGAGAACAGTGCGAGCGTGTAGGTCACCCCTGGATCGAGTGTGACGACCTGACGTATAACCGGGTCGCCTCCGCCGGTACGGTTCGTCACCACCACGTACGTTCCCGCGGGCATCGACCGATAGCCCGACGGATTCGCACCATCGCTCATCTCAAGCGAACCGGCGGCGGTGCCGTCGATGCGCACCAGGTTGAGTTGCTCGGCCGGTCGGCTGCGGCGCAGGTCCGCCACCCGCAGCACTGCCGGACCGCCGTACAGCGGCGCTGGAACCGTGCCCAGACCGATATCCTTGGTGCGCAACGGAAATCGGACTCGCAATCCCTTGGCGGTCAAATCCACAGACTGCACGGCGAACGGACCCACTTGGCGTTCGAAGAATGCCACCACACCTTGTAGCCGGTCACGCGGACCGCCCAGCGTGATATCACGTCGGGGCGTTCCGGTGTCATCTTCGCCTTCGGTAATCGAAATGTCCTCGACCCGAACGGGTTGCGTCGCGGCGATCACTGCCAGCGTCGCAAGCACACGTTGATCCACCGTCCGAGACTGCAGCTTCGCGAGCACATCCGGATCGGTGTCACCGGCAAGGCGGGCCGCGAGTTGCCCTCCGAACGCCGGCGCCGCGGGCGACGGGGGTTTCGAGGTCGGTGCGCCGTTGTCGACACGGAGTACCTCGACTCGCGTCCCGCCCAAGCCGAATGTCGCCGCTGGTTGTGCGTGCGCGACCGCGTCTGCGAGTACACCGGTCGGCGGCATGTTGGCACGCAGGGATGCCGTAGACACGACCCACTCGTAGTCGGTCCAGCCGTGGGGCGCCCAGCCCTGCACCTGCGCGTCGGTGTCCACCTTGTAGGCCCACACAACGTTGCGTCGGTCGCGGCCATTCCGGACCAGGTCCACCCAGAACGCACCGTCGACGATCAAACGGTCGGTCTTTGGCACGTTCTGCTCGATCCAGTGCTGTACCCCGCGCATCGACGCATCATCGTCGGACGCCAGCAAGCCCAGATAGGTAGGCAGCCACAGCGACACGGTGACGGACACGATAAGCGCGCCGGCGGCCAGCACCGGAATTCGCAAGCGCCGCAGGGCAACCGATCGCTGCACAGCGGGGCGGATCATACGGCGAAGCGCCACCTCGCCGGTGCCTCCGGCCACAAGCGCTGTCAACGGCAGCGCGGACAGGATGAACGGCACCGGCAGGTATCCAGGACGGAGAATCGTGGCGATGAGTATCACCAACCCGACCGCGAACGGCCTCAGCTTCTTGACGAACAGTGCGGCCAGGGCGATCGGGACGGCCAGAAGCGGCAGGGCAGGGTCAAGTTTGAGCCATTCGTCAACGGTATGGCGTTTGAGCGAACTGGGATCGTTGAGCGCGCCACCGGTCGCGCGCTCCCACAACTGGAACCTGATGCCGTCCCACAGACTGACGTGGCCGGGCCCGGGGACCAGCTCGCCACGCAGGACGGCCATCAAGACGTACGTGCTGACCACCACGCCGAACACGGCGACGAACACGGCCAGTGCGTAGCGGCGGGTCACCGGCGCGGTCCTGGTCCAGACCAGCCACGCGAACATCGGCAGGAGCAGCAGCATAGTCTCCTTGGTCAACACCGCTATGCCGAAACATGCTGCGGCACCGAACATTGCCGACAGCCGGTGCCGGGGTGAGCACAGAAGCACCAGGGCGCCCAGCACCCACGCGGTTGCGAGATTGTCCAGATATACCGTGCGGCTCAACGTGATTGCCAACGGAGACAGCGCGAAGATGGCGACCGCGGCCGCACTTGCCCACCGCGACATCTCGATTCGGCGCGCCAGGACCCACAACAGTGCGGCGGTGATCGCGGCGACGATGACCATCAGGTATCTCCCGGCAGCGACCGCGTTGCCCCCGAAGTCGGGACCTGACATCGCCGTCCACACTGCCAACTGCAGCCAGCCCGCCGGCGGATGGTCGTACCAGTAGGTGTAGTGGGCGAGTTCTCCCCATTCAGTGACGGCGTAGGCCTGGGCCATGTACGTGCCCTCGTCGTCAAGTCGGGCGGGCGAGCCCGTGAGGTTGATCAACCGCAGTGTCGCGGTGAGTAGCAACAGGATTCCGAGTATCGGGATCGAGGGATTCAGGCGAGATAACCGGCTCATGCCGGAACCGGCCGCTTGGGTGTGGTGGTGCGGTGGGCGTTGGTGTGAGTGGTCTTCTCCCAACCTCCCTGCCCGCGGCCCTCACGCCACACCGACCGCACCGCGGCGCCCGCAAGTAGCAGCTGGTATGGAACAGTGCCCAGCAAGAGTCGCGCGTGATCACGGAAACGTATTCGGATGCCGAATTCCCGTCCGAACTCGCCGAGTGCGGCAGACTCGACCGCCATGGTGACGAGCGTCGGCGCCAGCGGTAAGAACGTCACCAACGCCGTCGGCACCGGAACCTTCAGCAGGAACATCGACGCCAGCGACAGCGGCATCAGCACGCCCGTTGCCGCCTGCAGCAAGGGCATCGCCAAGGTGTAGCGGGCCAACGAGCGCTGTCTGCGGGTAGGCAGCTTGCGCCACTCACCCTTGCGGAGCACCTGCAGAAAACCTTGATCCCAGCGCGTGCGCTGCTTCACGAGGGCACGGATCGAACCTGGGGTCTCTTCCCGGGTGACCGCTTGCGGGTCATAGGCGACGGCCACGACCGCACCCCGGGTGGACAGCCGCACGCCGATCTCACAGTCCTCGGCCAGACAGTTGGGATCCCAGCCGCCCACTTCCCGCAGCAGCTCGGTACGGGTGAACACGGTGTTGCCCCCGAGCGGAATGAACCGTTTCGCCGCGTGGAAATGCAGGCGGGAGCGGAACCAGAAGTAGTACTCGAGGCAGTTGCGCAGCGACCACCAACTCGTCTGGACGTTCATCAGCTGCACGCCGGCCTGGACCACGTCTGCGCCGGATTCCTCGAAGCGAGCTTCGACCAGACGCAGCAGCCCCGGATGCACCTCGTCCTCGGCGTCAAACACACCGACGATGTCACCGCGGCATTTGCGCAGTGCGGTGTTCAGCGCCCTCGGCTTGTTCTTGGGCAGGTGGTAGTCCATGACCACCCTGACGATGCGCGCGTAGCGTCCCGCCGCCTCACGCGCGACACATTCCGTCTCGGGGTCGTCATGACCGATGATCACGATCACCTCGTACTTGGGGTGGTCGAGGCGAGCCAGCGCGTCGATCGTGTCCCCGAGGACATCCTGTTCGTGGCGAGCCGGCAACAGCAATGAGAACGACCGAGGCGCGCCAGCGGCTCGGCGCCGAAAACCCGTCGCTGCCAACGCATCCGGACTGCGCCATGCATGCAGCATCCACCACAGGGTCGTGCTGGCGACGGTGAACAACCCCAGCGACAGGACCACCAGCACGCCGTTAAGGAGGAACTGCAGCCACGACAGCGGTTGATTCTCGCTCTGCGCGGGCGGCATCGGCTGTGTGGGCGGCTCAGTGTCGCCTGAAAATGCTTGCACGCCTTGGGCCGGTGGCAGTGCGCCGCCGGATGAGCCTTCGGGATGCGCACCTGGTGCCGGTTGCGCTTGTTCCGTCGCTGCTGACGACCCGTCAGCGCTGACTGAGGGCACCGACGGCTGCGGCGCGGGATGGTCGTCGTCCCCGAAGGGCCGCCCACTGAAGACCACTAACGCGACGAAGAGGAGGACGGCACCGAACGCCACGGCAGTCCGCTTGACGCGGAGCCCCCAAAGATGTGCCTCGCCAACAGTCACCGCGTGCAGCGCAGTTTCGCGCTGCAGTCCCGGCCGCCACAGCGGAGCGGCAGGATTTACGGCCCACGTCCGAAGTCGCGCCGCTTCGCACCGTGCAGCAACGTTCTGCGGTCCCGGCCGCCGCGGCGGAGCCGAAGGCTTGGTGGCCACCGTCCCCGGATCCAGTCGCGCAGTGTTGTCAGCGTCCAGATCCAGTCGCGCGGTGTTGTCAACCGGTTGTACGCGGCGAACCACCTCACGCCAGTGCGCCCGCACCGCTTCGTGCAGTGAAGCATCGTCCTGCAGTCCCGGCCGCTGCGGCGGAGCCGAAGGCTTGATTACCACCGTCTCGAGATCCAGTCGCGCAGTGTTGTCAACCGGTTGTACGCGGCGAACCACCTCACGCCAGTGCGCCCGCACCGCTTCGTGCAGTGAAGCATCGTCCTGCGGTCTCGGCCGCCGCGGCGGAGCCGAGGGCTTAACGGCCACCGTGTCCAGATCTAGTCGCGCAGTGTTGCCAACCGGTCGTGCGTAGCGAACCACTTCGCAGCCGCGCCAGCGTGTCTGCACCGATTCCCCGCGCGTCAATATCCTATTCCGGCGGTCACCCAATTCCCAGGTTTGAGGGCAACCGCGCCGGGCGACGGCGCCGGGCGACGGGACCGCGGATCGCGGTGCCCACCACCATGCCCAACGGGATCAGGTGTGCTGGGGGGTGGGTTGGTGGGCAGCGCGGGCAGACGTGGCGTTGCCGAGCCAGTAGATGCCCACCGCTACGAGCAAGGACACCACGGCGATGCCGGCGACGAGATAAAACCAGGCGCCGTAGGCGATCTCCGCGCCTGCGATCGCGATCGCGCCCGAATCGTTGGAGATCAGCGGTGTCCACGACCCGCTCAGGGTGGCGACGACTGCGACCAGCGCCGACAAACCGCCGATGACCGCGCACGTGTAGAACACAGCCGGGTGCGCTAGCCGAGTTTCTTGGTAGCGCGGTAGAAATCGCCTGATGATGATCACCACGTCGACGAATAGCACCACCATCGAGAGGCACCAAATCACGGTGACGGCGGCCTGAAGCACGTCATACACCTTGGTCTGGATGTCGATCGCCTGTCCGCCCCCGACGCCAAGCGACGGGAACACGATGAAGGCCACCAACGCGAACAGCGACGCAATCACCGTCTGCGCCCAGACCGCGTTGCTGGGCACCTTGTGCTTGTTCACCTTGGCCATCGCGGCGGGCAGCTTCTGGTCAAGTCCGGAGACGAAGACCAGCCGGGCGAACGAAAAGTTGTAGACCACCGTGATGAAAAGGAAGAAGGCGGCGAACAGGATCGCGACGAGCTTGCCCACCCAGCTGCCCAGTTCGGCGCCGACCGCCGTCGCGAGCGCCGTCACCTGCGCCGACTGGCCGTCGGTCGCGGGGACCGTCACCATCACCGCCCAGGTCGCCAGCAGGTAGGCCGCCATCACCGCCAGCGACCCCCACACCAGGTAGCGAGTGATCGAGCGCTGATCCTTGATCTCGACGCCCATGTTCAGGGGCACCTCCACGCCCAAAAGAGCCAGCACCACCAGGCCGAAGAAACTCCAGTTGGTGAGGTTGATCCCGGTGTCCGCCGACGGCGCGAACGCCGACCAATCGGTGGGGTTCGTCGCGGGCGCCAGTCCGCCGGCCAGGTGCACCACGCCGGCCAGAACCACCAACCCGATCGCCAACGCATACAGCACGCACACCACGTTCACGATGTTCTGGGTCAGCCGGAACCGTTGGTTGGCCAGCACCGCCGACACGACGATGAAGCCGATGATCAACACGCCCTGCACCTGAACGCTGGCCGCGCCGATCGTCGACGGGAAGACGTAGCCCAGGTAGCTCAGCACGACCGTGCCGGTCGCCACCATTACGAGCACACCGGGCCACCAGGCGCAAAACCCTGCGAAGAAACCCCAGAACGGTCCGAAGGCCTTCTGCGTCCACAAGTAGATCGAGCCCTCCCCCGGAAACATCCGCCCCAGTTGACCGGTGACGATTGCACCCGGAATCAGGAAGGCCAGGAATCCGATGATCCACCAACCGAAAGCCGCGGGACCCGCGCTCTGGATCACCGCCGCATTGGTGATGAACAGCACGATCGAGACGAAGATCGCGACCATGTCGAAAGTGTTGAGAACGCGAGGAAGCATTCCCCCCGCGATGCGCTCGGAGATGAATTCCCCGGACAGCTCAGGCCCCGTCGTCGCCATCTTGTCGTCCTCTCAAGAAGCCCGAATCGAGGCTAGGACGGCGAGGGTTTAGCCGTCAACGGCCCGAACTCGACTTACGCCCTGAGGAGAGCCTCCTCGGCTGCTTTGCCACCGCAGACGAGGTCCTCGACTACATCCGATCCCACGTCTAGTAACGTCGCGCCCCGCCACGCATCTCGACTAAAAGCAATGCCACGCAAAGGGATTCATCGAGCAACCCAGCTACTCGCGTGGCTCAGCGAGCAGAGGAGCTTCCTCGGCCAGTAGCCATCACTCACGGAAACTCCTTCCCATGTCCATGTCGAATACGCCGCGGCCACGGTGTGCGAGGGGGATCGTTGAAACATGCGATCAACGGAGATTGTCAACGCGTTCTGGGACGACGTCTGGAACGCGCATGAACCCGATGCCGTCGACCGGTTCGTGGCCGACGACGTCGTCATCGAGGCAGGCGGCCAGGAAATCTCTGGCAAAGACAACATCAAGAACTGGGTCAAGGAGTTCCTCGACCACGTCAACGACCTGCACGTCGACACCATCGAGACCTTCCAGACCGAGGACGGCACCCGCGTCACGTCCCGATGGGTGCTGACCGGGACCAACAACGGCATCCTCGGCACCGAACCCAACGGCAAGCCGATCGGAATGACCGGCACCGCCGTCTGGACCGTGGATGACGGAAAGCTACAGCGCGGCTGGGTCGAGCAGGCCTCGTTCGAGCTCTACCACTGGCTGCTCGCGAAGTAGCGGGTCATGAGGTCACGAACCGGGCGGCTCTTGCTGGCGGCGAGCGCAATTGGCGTGTTCGCCATCACCGGCGCACCCGGCGCCGTCGCCCAACCCGTGGCGACATGCACCAGCGACATTATCGACGGCGTCGAGGTGGACACCTGCGTGGGCAACCCCAACGCGAACACCGTCAGTGATGTGCCGGGCGTCAACGTGGAATTCGACTTCGGCGTGGGGATCGCCTTCGGCTTTGGCTGATCATGTCCCAGCGTCGATTGAGTCGAAAACACTCAGTCATTACTCGAACGGTGCGGACGTGACGCCCAGCTGGTTCCGAAGGGATGGTCGAGCCGGAAGACGATGAACAGCAGCATCGGTTCCTCGATCAGGTGTGCTCGGGGCTGGGTTGGCGGGCACCGCGGGCAGTCGTGGCGTTGCCGAGCCAGTAGATGCCCCCCGCGACGAGCACGGACACCACGGCGATCGTTGCCGGCCGGACCGAGCGGGAGCGGACGTCACCACCACCTGTCCGCAGAACTCATTAGTTGCGCTTGATTGTGACGCACGTATTGTTCGGGCGCGCAGCGAGTTTCAGCGATTCCGAATTGCCATCGGACTGACACCCGCCACCCATTGCCATGCCTTGCCCATGGGAGGACGATGAAGTGGTCCGGCGGCGCCGTCGAGACGCTGCCCCACCAGTAAAACGGAGGCAGATCATGTATGCACGAAGCACCACCATCCAGGGGCAGCCCTCGTCCATTGACGCCGGTATCGCACATACGCGCGACAGCGTGATGCCCGCGCTCGAGGGCATCGACGGGTGCGTTGGCTTGTCTCTCTTGGTCGACCGAACGTCCGGCCGCTGCATTGTTACCAGCTCCTGGGAGTCCGAGGAGGCGATGCGCGCAAGCGAGGAGTCCGTTCGGCCGATTCGTGACCGGGCCGCCGAGCTTTTGGGTGGTAGCAGGCAGGTCGAGGAATGGGAGATCGCTGCCATGCATCGCGAGCACCGCGCGGGTGAGGGCGCTTGTGTCCGAGCCACCTGGGTCAAGGTCGACCCGGATCAGCTCGATCGAGGCGTCGATTTCTACAAGGCGACGATCGTGCCCGCGCTCGAGGAGCTGGAGGGATTCTGTAGTGCCAGCCTGCTCGTCGACCGAGCGTCTGGTCGCGGCGTGGCCGCGGCGACCTTCGACAACGCCGAAGCGATTGAGCGGAACAAGGACCAGTTGGACACGATCAGAGCCACGGGCAGCCAGGAAGCTAACGCAGAGGTACTCGACCAGTGCGACTTCGAGTTGGCAGTCGCACACCTGCGTGTGCCCGAGCTGGTCTGACCGCAGGACAGGCGCGGCGCGGCTCCAGGTAGCGCGACGATCGTAAGCACCCGGGAATGCCGGCCCGCCGACAACTTGCGCTACATGGAAGGAGGACAACGTAATAACGGTGCCCGACATGGTGTCCCGCGAGTGGCGCGTTTGCCGCCACTTTGCGTAGGCCCTGCGGCCGCTATCCTCCGTGCCGTGACTGCGTCCGCCAATGCGCGTTGGACGCCGCGTAGTGGACGAGGGGTCTGGTTCGTGCCACGGTGGAGGCGAACCCCCATTTCTTCGAGGAGGTGCAGCACCGTGGAGCAGACACAGCACGGGACCTCGGCCCATCAGGAATGCCCAGACTGTCATGCGCTAGCCGCGGACCTGGAGGCGCACAAGCAATGGCATTCCAGGCTTGTCCATGACATTGCAACCGCCGTTGACAGGGACGTGAAGCGACGAGTAGGGCCTAAGTAACCGGGCCGGCGCGGCATGGTTACGCGGTTGGCTGAGACATCCACCCAGCCAGCAGGATTGGCGGTATCGCATAGCGCGGAAGCCCGACGGGAACACATGGCGGGCCACGCGCCGGCGCGGGTAGCCGTCTTGGGCCAGGGGTTGCCCATTGCGGGCGCCCGACGAGAATGCGCGGATCAGGTGTCAGCAGGTGACGTCGACGTAGACGGTCTTGTTGGTGACCGAAGTGACAAGGTCGTCTTGGGCTCCAGGTACACCGGAGTCGGTCCGCGAGAATGTCTGGCCAGGGCGAACCGTGTTGAGCGTGCACTGGTCCACAGCAGCGGAGTCGACGCGGCTCACGATGACCTGGAAGCCCTGCGCCTGCAGTTGGCTGACCGTGGCATCGACGGGCGATGGGCCGGACGGGGCGGCGGTAGCGGTTCCGGCCAGGCCAAGCGCGGCGGCGGCCAGTGCGCCCGCTGCTAGGGAGGTGAGGAGGTTGTTCTTCATTTTCGTGCCTTTCTTGTGTTCTTGTTACAGATGATGGGCATTTGCTGCTTGGGTTCGTCCGTCATTTGCTACAGAGGCCTTCGCGTTCTCTCCGCCGATCCGCCCTTTCGGTGCATTCGTTGCTATTCCTGCGGATTCCGTTGTCCCCTAAGGCACAACATTCAAGCCGAAGAACCCGTCGGCTCCGGATCGGTGATTATGTGGTTGCCCGCGCGGCCAACGCACCTGCGGCGTTGGGTTTGCTGTCGGGCTATCCTGTTGTAGTGCCCCAGTCGGGCGATTCAGTTACGCGGCATCGCTGTTGAGTTCAACGGTCTGGTAGACGATCTGGTTCACCATGTTTGGCGCCGCATTAGTCTTTCGAGGCCGGCCCGTTGCCGGACCGAGCATCGTCGTTGATGCACCAAAACTATGCGGTGGCCGTCGTGTGGGCATGAGTAGAGGACTACCTGAATTCGGTATCGCCGATAGGCAAATATCGAGTAGCGCTCCTTGGCGGACAGCTCACCGCGCGAGCCGTTGATCAGAGCTGGTTGCGGAGTCCTTCAACGAAATTGACCAACCTTGCGCGATGCGACCCGGGCCAGTAGATCCGTCCGCACTCCGCGCAACGGCTGAAATCGTTGTAATACCTTCGGGTCAACGGTTTGAGGTGGTCAATCACCTCTTCCTTGCTGACGGCGACCAGCCTGCCATTGCACCGCACGCACCGCGTGAACGGCGCCAGCCGTTGCCGCAGGTCCAATCGCCGTATTACCTCGAGCGTCTGCTCGTCGGGGAGGTCGGAATGGACGAATAGGCCATGCGTGATAGCGCGGCGCTTCAACAGGGCACGGTCTCGCGTCAGCAGGATCCGCTCCTGGCCCAGGCTGACATCGGCCAGGGTCTGGTCGTCGGCGTCACTGGACCACCACACGTCGAACCCGAGCACTCGAAGCAGCCGCGCCAGCCGACCAAGGTTGACGTCGATCACGAAGCGCGGATCACGCAGCGGCACCGGCCGCAGCCGGGCCGTGGATCCGATGTTGAGCGCCTCGAACATCGGGTACACGGCGATGCGGTCGCCGGAAGTCGGCCGATGAGCGAAATCCTCCGCATTCCCGTTCACCAGGATGAGATCGACCTCGGTATGCGGAATGCCTATCGCCTCCAGAACGTCCTTCACCGTCTGATGGGGTCGGAACGGACGGCGCACGGTTACACCGCGCGACTCGGGCCGCAGGAAGTCATTGAGCTCGGCATATGCCCGGACGTTCACGTAGCCGGCCATTCCTCATGCTCTCCCGCGGGAGCGCCGCGCGCAATCGTCTCGCTCGTGAGCAGGCCTCGTTCGAGCTGTACCACTACCTGCTCGCAAAGTAGCGAGTAGTGCGGTCGCGAACCGGTCGACTCTTGTTGGCGACGAGCGCAATTGGCGTCGTCGCCATCACCGGAGCACCCGGCGCCGTTGCCCAACCCGTGGCGACGTGCACCAGCGACGTTATCGACGGCGTCGAGGTGCACACCCGCGTGGGCAACCCCAACTCCAACACCGTCAGTGATGTGCCGGGCGTCAACGTGGAATTCGACTTCGGCGTGGGGATCGCCTTTGGCTTTGGCTGATCATGTCCCAGCGTCGATTGAGTCGAAAACAATCAATGATTGCTCGAATGGTTCGGAGGTGACGCCCAACTGATTCCCGAAGGGATGGTCGAGCCAGAAGACGACGAACAGCAGCAAGCCGAGCAGGACGGCGACCGCGCTCAGCAGACCTAGATGCGCACGCACGCTCCCCAGACGCATGAAACCACCGAGCCCCAGCAGTACAACACCGCCGAAAAGCAGCCCGGTCCACAGCAATCCGGGTATTCGCGGTTTGGCGTCCAGGATTCGCTGATTCCGCTCCGACGCCAACGTGCCCAGCTGGTCGAGGAACTTCTGACTTATCGGGCTCGACGCGACGCTGGACTGCTCACTGCCGAGCACCCTGTACATCTCGTTGAGCGCGTCTCGCGCGCCTTCGGTTCCACTGCGTGCACGTATCGCGTTCGCCCATTCGGGACCCTCAACCGCATTCGTGTATTTGCGCAGTAGTACCCGCATCTGGGTCTGCTCTGGGACGGGCATGCCGACGGTCTGCCGGTACATCGTGATGAGAGTGGACGCCTCGTTGGAGACGTTGGTCTCCGCGGAGGAGAACTGCTCCCACGCGACCACGATGGTGAATCCGAGCAGGGCGCCGTAAACGAGGCCGACACAGGTCATGAACGGCGACAGCGCCCCGTTGTGCCCTTCGCTCACCGGCTTTGGGAGGGTGCGATCCGCCAGCCATATACTGCCGGCCGCGACCAATACCGACGCGACAAGGGACGCGCCCAGAAGCAGCCACAGACCCGCTATCCCGAAGTCGCCCATGGCTTACCTCCGCATGTAGGGTGCCGACCGCCCGCGCTGGGCGGCCTCCAACGATGCACCCTGGATACCCCTCAGTACACACACGTAGTCGCTTTGAGACTGCCGAATCGAGTTCGGTAGTTGTGGCCGTCTGCCGATGTGGCCGGTGGTAGGGAAGACGGGTAGACGTTTCGAGTTGGAGCGTGGGCCTTTCGCTCATCGTGCTGACCATCGCGATCCACACGACCGCGGTGGTGTTGATGGCGTTCGGCCTAGAAACGCGGGTTCGGGTCCGGGTCGACACCAAGCAGCCTGATCGGCTGCGGGCCATTCCGACGATGATCGGCCACATCGGAGCCATCGCGCTGACATTGGCCGCTCTGCACGGGCTGGAGGGCGTGTTGTGGGCGTCGGCGTATTGGGGCCTCGGCGCACTCGACTCGCCCACCGATGCGTCGGTCTACGCCCTGGCCACCATGACCACGTTCGAGATACCGGGATTGACAGTGCCGCCCCGGTTCCACATGCTCAGCGCCCTCGAAGCGATGAACGGCGTGCTGCTGTTCGGCATCAGCACGGCATTCCTTTTCGCAGTCATACAGGCTCACTGGCAGGTGCTCTCCCACCGACGCGAACCGTGGAATGACAGTTGATGCTGCACGCCCACTTGCGTTGAATCGCAGCGGCTGGGTTGGTTGGTGTGGCTCTGCACTATCAGCTATGTGCCCGCCTACGAGCGACAACCGCTCGCTAGCTATCCCCATCCGGAGTCAGGGACGCTAGGACCCATCGTCGGTTCCTCGATCAGGTGTGCTCGGGGCTGGGTTGGCGGACAGCGCGCGCAGATGAATTGTCCCGGCTGATCGGGCGCTGTCGTCACCATGCTGTCGTCCTCTCAACAAGCCCGAATCGAGGCTAGGACGGCGAGGTTCCAGGCGTCAACGGAGTGCCGTTCGCGGCTCCTCTCCGCTGCGGGCCGCCGCCTGCGAGTGTTTCGGCCCGAGAATTGTTGATGCCGAGTCAATACTGGTCGAGATGATTCCGCGAATGCCGGCGAAGGTAACTGCCTCTCGGACTGTTGCGATTTGGCCACTGGCCGGCCCCAGCACATGACCAACCGGGCCGTGCTGCTATTCGCGTTCGCCTTCGCGGTGATGGCCGACCCGGTGTCCTCGGTCGCCTACGCGATCGAAGCGGCTCTGCGCGCGTTGCGCGGCGATCTCGTGCTGCTGCTCCCCACAATGGCTCTCGTCGTCGTCATCATCGGCGTCGTAATCGTCAATTATCACCAGCTGGTTGGCCGCTATCCCCAAGGTGGGGGCGCCCCCGCCGCGGCCGCGGACGCATTCGGCGAAGCCAGCGCATTCATCCCCATCGCGGCACTGATCGTCGACTTCGGCCTCACCATCGCCATCAGCACCGCGGCCGCCACCTCCGCGATCATCGCGTTCCTTCCCGCCCTCGCCGGCTTTCGGCTCCCGATTGCGCTGCTGCTGATCGCGGGGGTCGCCGCGGGCACCTGGTTCGGTCATCGGGGCCGCACCGTATTTGCCGTGATGACGGTTGCGTTCGTCGTCCTAGCCGTGGTCGTACTCGTCTGCGGACTCTTTGTCACGCCCCGTTCGGGTTCGCCCGCGAACACCGACCCAGGCCACGCGGCACCTGTGGCGATCGCACTCGCGTTTCCCGTAGCCATGGCGCTTGCCACGGGCATCGAGGCCCCGTCGTCGGCGATCGCGCAGCTTGGGGAACTCGACGATCCCGGCCGCCGCAGATTCGGCCGAATTACGTTGTGGCTCACGCTGATCGTGGTCGGCACCCTCACCCTGAGTTTGACCGCAGAGCTGGTCCATCTACGCATCGGTGTCCCGCCCAACGACTCAACTCAGATCGCGGAACTCGCCCGCGTCGCCACCGCCCCGCCGCTGTTCGCCGCCTTTCAGCTCGCCACCGCGCTACTACTGTTGTCGGCGGCCAGCTCCTCCTTCCAAGCTGGTCCCGGCCTCTTGAAAGCGCTTGCGCGGCAACGAGGCAATGACGGAACCAGCACCGGGATCCTGCCGGCGTGGCTGGGCCGCACGAACAGCCGATATACGCCGTATTGGGGTGTCGCGGTGTTCATGCTCGCCGCCGGCGCGGTTACCCTGGCCGCGCGCGGACGCGACCAGGAACTCGTGCTTTTCTACGCCGCGGCGGTGTTCGTGGCCTTCCACGCCGGCCTGGTCTCCATGTGCCGGTTTTCTTGGCAGCAGAGGCGGTTCGGCTCTCTTGCAATCAATTTGACGGGCGCTGCCGCAGTCAGTTTCACCCTCGCGATCAATGTTGCGCGAGGCGAGCCCATTATCTCCATCACCGCGGCCCTACTGATCGCCGCGGGTCTGTACGCGCTGTGGGTGCGATCCGGACGACCACGGGGCATCCGGCACGTGGAGCCCCCACCGCGTCGCCCAGCCCATTGATCGCTTTGGTCCCGTGAGGGAGTAGGACATCGAAACCGATCTCTTCATAAGTACGGTAAATCCTCGCGACGTAGCCCACAGGGTCACCCGGCGGATGTCCGCGAGTAGACCACCCGCGTGCGGAATACGATGTCCTGCAACGATCTTCGCTGCCGGTCGATCACGACCCACAGCAAGCCGATCGGGAACAGCACGCAGCCGATCGCACGTAGCAGTGCAACGGGCAGGTGCACCCGCTGCGACCGTCGCCCGACCACCCTCAGGCCCATCGTCACCGCACCCGCGGTCGATCCCGAGACCGACCAGCATCCCGTGAGGTACAGCACCGCGACGACAAAGGTGACCAGCGTGGAGAACACGGCGTTCAGCGACGGCACGCTGAACGCCGCGGGCGAATACACAAGCCGCACCAAGATCAGTCCGCCGTACAGCACGCTCATGATCAGCAGAACCACCAACAGGTCGATGACTGCGGCCAGTCCCCGGGTGATGATCCCGGCCGCCCGCTCACCGTCGGGCACCGACTCGGATGAGGTCACCGGCTATCCCGGTCACGCCCCAGCATGCGGTCGACGATTCCGGACACGACGTCGTCGGCGTGCTCACCCTGTGTGCGAACGTCGGTCATCACCTCGGCGGTCATCGAATTCGTCGACTCGCGAATGATCGCGGGCAGGTCGACGCCCTCGATCACCCTGTCCGCCAACGCGATCAGGTCGACCCGGTTGATCACCGCCTCGATGTCGAGATCGGCGGCCAGCGCGTCGATATCCACGCGTTCGCGGACGAGCGCGTTCAGGTCGAGCTCGTCGAGAATCAGGTCCACCAACCGGACCGCGACCGAGGCCACCAAAGCCTTGAATTGGTCGGCGCTCTCGGTCACCCAGCGGTCGCCCCGGTCGGACAGGCCGGTGACGCCCCGGCGCATCAACGGCCCGAACACCGGCACTCGCTCCGCGACGCGGTAAGCGGCGCCCGCGACGTCCGCCACCATCGCCGCCGTACCCACGGCGGCCGCAACCACCGGGTTCTTCAGCAGGTCGACGTCGGTAGCCATCACCGCATCGTAGTTCTGGTCTCGCACGAATCTGCGATCCCGACAATATCCGTGCTACCAGCTCGGAGATTCGCTGGGTCAAGTTATTGACTTGGGCGCAAATTACGGGTACGCGCTATTAGCTAGCAAATTCTTCGACAATGCACCCGGGCGCCCGGGCGGCCCGGCTCAAGACTTAATTAAGGGGCAAGCTCATGGCCGACGTGGACTATTGCGTGGTAGGTGCGGGATTCGCTGGACTGACTGCCGCTCTGCGGTTGAAACAGGCGGGCCACTCGGTGGCGTTGCTCGAGGCCCGTGATCGCGTCGGCGGTCGCACCTTCACCGAGGTGCGCGACGACGGGTTGTGGATCGATCGCGGTGGCGCATGGATCGGCCCAGGGCAGGACGCCATCTATGGACTCATGAACGAGTTCGGCGTGCCGAGCTATAAGCAATTCGTCGACGGCGACGCGATGATGTTCGTCGACGGCAAGAAGTACCGCTACAAGGGCACGATCCCGTTGTCGATGAGCCCGTGGGCGGTCGCCAACATCGGCGCGGTCTTTCTCGAATTGACTCAGATGTGCAAGTCGATTCCGGTGGAGGCCCCGTGGGATGCGCCCAAGGCGCAGAAGTGGGATCGGCTCAGCTGGGCGGCGTGGCTGGACCGGAACACCCTGTCCAAGCCCGCCCACGAACTCCTGGAATCCTCCGTCTCCGGCCTGTACACGTCTGCCGCCTCTGAGATCTCGCTCCTTTTCGTGCTCTATCAAATGGCGTCGGCCGGCGGGCCGAGCTTCGTGCTGGGCGTCAAGGACGCCGCTGAGGATGCCCGGCCGGTCGGCGGCATGGGTGCCATCCACCGGGCGGTCGCGGCCGAGCTCGGCGACTCGATCCATCTGTCGCAGCCGGTGCGCAGCATCACCCAGGACGCCGACGGTGTCACGGTCCGCTCCGACGACATGGTGGTGCGCGCACGCCGCGTCGTGGTGGCGGTGCCGATCGCCATCGCCAGCCAAATCATCTACGAGCCAATGCTTCCCGTCGATCGATCGTTCCTGCATCAGCGGATGCCGCTCGGCGCGGTCTTCAAGATCGCGCTCGTGTACGACGAGCCGTTCTGGCGCGCCGACGGCCTGTCGGGCCAGTCCTTCAGCCCAGGATCGCCGGCGAACCTCACCATCGACTCCTGCACAGACACCGCAAGTCCCGGGATGCTGACCGTCATCACCGAGGGGCCCGTCGCACGCCAGATAGGCAAGCTCTCCGCGGACGAGCGCAAGAAGGCAGTGCTCGACGCTGTCGCCGAAAGGTTTGGCGACAAAGCACTGACGCCGGCTGACTACGTCGAGCAGAACTGGGCGGTCGAACGCTATTCAGGCGGCGGGATGATCTCCCACACTCCGCCGGGCGTGCTCACCGAGTTCGGCCCCGCCCTGCGTGAACCCTGCGGCCGCATCCACTGGGCCGGAACCGAAACCTCGGCCAAAATGTACGGGTTCATCGACGGAGCCGTCCGCTCCGGCGAGCGCGCCGCGACCGAGGTGATTCAACGCGAAGCGATGACGGTGGCCTGATCACGGAGTCCCGACGGCCGGGTCAGGAATTCGATCAACGATGTGAACCGCCCCTGCGACTGAGGCTTCCACACGTGCCGTTGATCGGCGGGCCAGGCGTAGGCGGGCGCTCCGTCAACGACCAACTCGAGCAGGCGCGGCTCGCCCAAGGCCCGTGCGGACGCGGCGTACAGCGCGTCGACACGCACGCCGATCACACCGTAATCCATCATCCGACCCAGCCTGTTCTCAGCGTTGATGAGCTCCTCTACTTCCATTCCGTGGATCGGATACCGATCGGGCAGAACGTCTTTCATCGAAAGCAACGCCTGCGGACCCCGCGACCGCGGATGACCAATCAGCCCCGCGAGCAGAGACAGCCGACCCAGCGCGAGATCGCCGTCAAGCACCAGAGCATGCGCGTACAAGACCCGCACCAGCACGACGTTCATGAAGAATCGCTCAGCGGGCGCCTCGAACGCAGCGAGTGCTGCATGCGCCAGGTACCCGGCCACGACGCTCGCATTGTGCGCCCCGTACCACGACTGCGCCGACGGAGCGTTGAAGAAATTGACCCAGCGCGCGACGCTCAGCCGTGACGGCTGCCCCTCGCCACTCTCGATCAGGAGCTTCGCTTCGACGGTATCGCGCAAGAGATCCTCATTGACTGCGCGCCACCACGGGCTACCGGGCATGTCGTCGTCCAGCGCATTGAGAACACCCCGTGCCTGCTGCCACCGCATGAACGCGACGACTGCCCGCCGGTAGGGCCGATATCGTCGACCGCCATGCCCAAACGCGCAGGCGTCGGCGGCAAGACGGATCCGACCGGCGGGATCATCGCGCACCTCGGCGACCATCCGCTCTTGCCTCGTCGGCCGCCTCAACATTCGGGTGATCATCGCGCCGCAGCTCGATCGCTCATCAGCGGGGCGCAGCATGCGCCCACTGATCAGCGCACCGACCCAACCGGGGCTCAGACGTGAGGCGGTGGCCATCACCCGATTCCGCAGACCCGACACCACCACCGGTCGTCCGCGATCGAGCGCTCGGAGTCCCGCGGCCACAACAGGTTCGGGCGCTGCGAGCCGCTTGTATATCGCGGTCTGCGACACGTCGGCATCCAGCGCATCGACGAAACCGGTGCGCGTGGCACCTGGGCACAACGCGGTCACACTCACGCCCGAACCCCGCGTCTCGGCCCACAAGGCCTGGCTGAATGACAGCACGAACGCCTTCGAGGCGCCGTACGTGGCCTGATACGGGCCGGGCTGAAACGCGATGGTCGACGCCACATTCAGAATCCGCCCGCGCCCGCGCGCCAGCATCCCGGGCAGCACCGCGTGGGTCAGTCGCACCAACGCGTCGACGTTGACGGCAATCAACTCGCGGTCGCGATCGGGGTCGATGTCCGACAGCGGGCCGTAGGTGCCGAACCCCGCATTGTTGACCAACACGTCGACCACCCGCCCGCTCAGCACCGCGACCAGGGCCTCCACACCCGCTTGGCTGCCGAGGTCACCGACCACGAGTTCGACGTCGACGCCCGGAGCCAATCGCTGAACTCGCTGCCGCACTTCCGTCAGACGCGCTTCGTCCCGCCCGGCGAGCACCAGCGGTAACCCGCGCTGCGCCAGGCTTTCGGCGAACAATGCGCCGAGGCCCGAGCTCGCGCCGGTTACGACCGCCCAACCCGCACCTACCTCGCGTTTCTTCGACATGAAGGCCCTTTCGTGGATGTTGACGTCGTTAACATGTGATCATGTTAACATCGTTAACATGATCCGTCGAGAGAAGATTCCCGCGACCTCACCGGAGCACCGCGACACCTATCACCACGGTGATCTGAAGCGGGCTCTCACGGAGGCGGCGCTGGGGCTGGTCAGCGAGAAGGGGCCGAAGGGCTTCACCCTCAGAGAGGTCGCCCGACGTGCGGGCGTGAGCGCCGCCGCGCCCTATCGCCACTTCGCGGACAAGGCCGACCTGCTGGCTGCGGTCGCCACCCAAGGTTTCGTCCAGCTCCACGAGACGCTGAGCGGCGTCGCCACCGATACGACCAATCTCCACCAGCGCATGGTCAAGATGGCACGGGCCTACGTGCACTGGGCCGTCACCCATCCCGACTATTACCAAGCCATGTTCGGTGCCGAGACAGACAAGAGCGACCACCCCGATCTACTGATGGCTGGGGCACGCGCGTTCGACGACCTGCTCGACGCGATCGCTCAGTGCCAGCAGGCTGACATCCTGCCGGCCGGTGATCCGCGCGAAATCGCCGGGCCGACATGGTCGCTGCTGCACGGAATCTCGACACTCAGCATCGGGCACGACCTGTCACACGTCGGCATTGGCGAGGATGCACAGTCGCTCGCCGAGCGGTCGCTGACGGAATTGCTCTTCCGCTGACCGGCTGGGGTCTGATTACGGTGACACCGGGAAGGTCGTCACGGGCGCCTCAACCACCGGGGCTGGCGCAGGCTTCTCGATCACGGGAGCAGGTGCTGGTGCTGGTGCCGGTGCGATACCGAAAATTGTTCGGCCGACCGCTACGCTCCGAATTCTGCGCCGCGAGCCGACGTCCGACGCGACAACGCAACTTCCCACCCCGCCGCCGGAGAAGTAGCGTCCCCGACGCGCGCAGCGCTTGATCGCTCAGGGAACACCATGACCGGAATGCCCGAGTGCGCGATAACCGCGGCCGCGACACTCCCCTGAAGGTGACCCAGTAGCCCGCTGCGGCGGTGCGGTCCGAGCGCGATGAGGCTCGCACCGTGCTCGTCTGCGGCACGCACGATGCCCTTCCATGTCGGAGCGGCCTCAACCGCGATGCTCTCGGCACGGAAACCGGCCTCTGCCGCCAACGACGCCCCGTGCGCAGCGGTCCTTTCCGCTGCCCGCCTGACCTCAGGGGCTTGATCCGCGTCGAAGTATGCCTTATCGGCCGGCGTGAAGCCTACGTCCGCCGGCTGCCACACGCACACCACCAACGCGCATCGCCCCGGCCCGAGTTGAGTCGCTGCTTGTGGAATTGCGTTCTCCGCCAAATCTGTTCCGTCGTATGCGAACACCACCGGTCCAGCGGAGGCCGGCCCATCCCACTGCACCGGCGTCGGTTCAAGACGCTCGGGCGCCGCAACCGGCGACGGCAGCCCCGACCGCAAGCGTGCCAACAACGGCGGCGAATACCACGCGGGTGACTCCCCATCGAGGAACTCGTCCAAGTCCGGCTTCTGTGGTCGCGCCCCACTCAACACATAGATCGCCACCCCGAACAGCGCGCCACCGATCGACAACCCGAGACCGATCCACAGCGTGACGCCCGTGCCGGCATTCAAATCACCCGGCAGTGCATCGGCCACGTGCGCGAGGATCGGCGCCACCATGAACGCAGCCACAGCCCGCAGCAGCTCGATGATCGCGAATACCCGCTGCAGGCTCGCCGACTGCAGCGAAAACCCCGCCACAAACAACGCCGGCGCCACGGTCGCCCCCAACGCCAGCCCCGTCAACGCCGAGCCCACCAACGCCAACGGCACATTCCCCGGCAGCGCGAACCGGAACACCACGATCCCCGCCGCCAGAAGCGCCATACCCACCAGCGGCAGGTAATGCATCGCCCGACGCGTGATGACCCACCCGAACACGACCGCCATCACGACGGCGCCGCCGACCTCCGGCAGATACAGCAGTCCCACCTGAACCGGGCTGAAGCTCTGCATCAACACGTTCGCCGTCAGCGCCGTGGCCGCCACCGAAGCCGCTGCGGCGAACAAGGCCACACCGACTCCTGCGACCGGTATCGCGCTTGTCATCATCGTGCGGACCGTCAGCAACGGACGCTGGGCCTTGAACTGGTAGACGATCAACACGACGATCAGCGCCAGTCCGCCGAACATGGGCACGCTGGCCGCCAGGTCGCTGAATGCGTGAGTGGTCAATTGCGCCGCACCCACGAACGCGGCCGTACACCCGACCGCCGCCAACGTGATCGCCGTCAAGTCTCGCGGCGCGTCGCGGTCTGCCGGCGGTGCATCCTCAAATGTCAACGCCGCCATGACCAAAGCCAGCAGTGCGATGGCGGCGACGATCCAGAAGAGTGGTCGCCACGCATGCGCTTCCGCCTGCACACCTCCGATGAATGGGCCGAGCGCTACCGCCCCGAAGACGCACATGTTCATGATGACCGCGGTGTTGCGGAGCTTGTCTCGAGGGAAGCCGATCGTCAGCGGCGGCGCGGCGGCGATCAGAAGCATGCTCGTCGCCAGGCCCTGCAGCACATGTCCGCCGATGAACATGCCCGGGTTCTGCGCGGCCGCGGCAAGCACCGACCCCACCGCCAGCACCACCGCATAGCCGAGCAGCATCCTGCGCTGCGGCAGGTGCTGGGCGAACTGAACCGCAAGGACCGTGCCCACCGCGTACGCCGCATTGCCCAGCCCCGAGCTCAGGCTCATCGCCTGGGTGGACATGTGGAGTTGCTCGGAGATGATCGGCACCAGCGGGTCGATCGCCGCCGACAGAGCTAGATAGGGAATCAATGCAAGTGTGACCATGGCGGCCACCGCCGGATACCGTCCGGCGAGGGGTCCCTGGCGCATCAGATCAGCTTGAAGGTGTCAGGGACTTGGGCGGGCACGCGGTTAGCCAACTGCGCGGCGCCCGATCTTATTCCCACACAGCAACTTCCAAGGTTTGCACGCTCCGCCGAAGCGGACGCGGGGTACGCCATTCCGCGACAGTTGATGCTGACCACGCCCGCGACCAGCCGGCTCGACTAGGGAGAAGTCTGGGCCAAAACGATTGATTTATTGTTTACAAACCTACGCCCCGGATACGCTCCGAAGAGTCCTGACCGCTCTGTCGAGAGGACGCCGTGACCGAACTGGCACAAGCGCTCGTCGGGGGCATTCTCATCGGTGGCCTGTACGTCGCCATCAGCATCGGCTTCTCGCTGTCGTTCGGCGTACTCGACGTCGTAGACCTCGCCGTCGGGATGTGGGTGGTGCTCGGCGCGTTCGCCGCGATCGTGGCCAGCGACAAGCTGGGGGTAGACGCGTTCTTACTGCTCCCGGTCGTGTTCGTCGTCTTCGGGGTCGTCGGCTGGCTCATCGCGCCGCTGATCTATCGCGTCCGGACGAGCAAGTACGCATTGCCGGCGCTGATGGGGCTGGCATTCACCTTCGGGCTCGCCACGCTGATCCGCGGCGGCCTGCTCACCGTGTTCGGCTACACGCCCCGCACCGTGCAGACCGAACTCGTCTCCGGCAACGTCGAGCTGCTCGGCATCACCGCACCCATGATCCGGGTCGCCGGCTTCGCCTTCGCAGTCGTCGCCACCGGCCTGTTCCTGGCGTTCCTGTTCTACACCCGCACCGGTCTCGCGATCCGGGCCACCGCGCAGAGCAAGGAGAACGCCGGGCTGATGGGCATCGACGTGAAGCGGATCAGCAGCCTCGTGTACGCCATCTACACCGGCCTCACCGCGATGGCCGGCGCGCTACTCGGCGCCATCTACGCGATGACCCCCGAGGTCGGCCTGCGCTACACGCTGTTCGCGTTTTTCGTCGTGGTGCTGGCCGGGCTCGGCTCCGCGGTCGGGGTAATGGCCGCCGGACTGTTCCTCGGCGTGCTGCAGTCGCTGGTCACGACGTATGTGGGCGCCGACTACACGCTGATGGTGGTCTTCGCGGTGCTGTTCGTCGCGCTGCTCGTGTTCCCGCAAGGCATCTCGCGGCGGGGGCTCGCATGAGCAGGCCCGCCTCCGGTGGCAACGCGATCCTCAACCTCGGCGTGCTCGCCCTCGTCGTCGCGGTGCTCTGTCTGCTGCCGATGATGACGACGCCGTACTACATCCGGGTAGCCACCGGCGTCGCGTTGTGGGCCGGACTCGCGCTGTCCTGGAACGTGATCTGCGGGTACGCCGGCTACATCAGCTTCGGCCATGTCGCTTTCTTCGGCATCGGCGGCTACTCCACGGCGATCCTGATGCAGCCCGAGCACGGCTGGAACTTCTGGGCGACCCTACCGGTCGCGGCCGTGGTCGCCGGCGCCGTTGCGGCGCTGGTCGGCTGGCCGGCGCTGCGGCTGAAGGGCGCGTACTTCGCCATCGCAACCTGGGCGCTGGCCGAGGCGGTGCGCGAGCTCACCACAATCCTCCACTTCACCGGCGGCTCCCGCGGACTGACCACGCCGATCCACCTCGACGACAACTTCTTCTACTACACAATGCTCGCCGCGTCGGCGATCGCATTCGCCGTGTGCTATCTGCTGCTGGAGCGGTCCCGGTTCGGTTTCCAGGTGAAGGCGGTACGCGACAACGAGGTCGCCGCCCGCGCGCAGGGCATCAACACCACGCTGGTCAAGATCGCGGCCTTCGTGCTGAGCGCGATGATCCCGGCCGTGCTGGGCGGCATCAACGCGTATTGGATCACGTTCATCAACCCGCAGAGCGTGCTGAACACCATCATCACCGATCAGCTGGTGGTGATGGTGCTCGTCGGCGGCCTAGGGCACGCGTGGGGCCCGGCGCTCGGCGCGACCGCGCTGTACCTCCTGCAGGAGCAGCTCCGGGTCAGCTACGGCGAAACGACCGCATACATCATCATCGTCGGCGCGCTGGTGATGGCGGTCGTGCTGTTTCTGCCCGACGGACTGGTCAGCGTCGGCCGGCGAGTACGACGAATGCGGCTGGTACGCCAGCTGCTCGGCCGCGCCCGCGACGACGTCGCGCCCCGGCGAACGGACAGCGAGACCGAGGAGGCCAGACGATGACGGTGCTGGCGGTCGACAACCTGTTCCGCTCCTTCGGCGGCATCCGCGCGGTCGACGGTGTCACGTTCGACATCGAGGAGGCGGAGATCGTCGGCATCATCGGGCCGAACGGCAGCGGGAAGAGCACACTGTTCAACCTGCTCACCGGCGCCTTGAAGCCCGACGCCGGCACCATCTCGCTGTTCGGCCGGGACATCACCCGCCTCGCTCCCTACCGGATAGCTCGGGCCGGCCTGGGACGCACCTTCCAGATACCCGCATTGTTCGTGAACATGACTGTGCGGGAGAACCTTTGGACCGCCGCGGTGCAGTTCGACTGGGACAACGCCCGGGACGACGCGGACGCCGTACTGGAGCGGCTGGAGCTCACCCACGTCGCCGACGACCTCGCGAGCAGCTTGTCCGGCGGGCAGCAGCGGCTGGTGGAGATGGGTCGGGTGCTGATGCAGAACCCGAAGGTCGCGCTGCTGGACGAGGTTGCTGCCGGTGTACACCCGCGCCTGCGCCAGATCATGCTCGACGCCATCCGCACAATGCGTGACGCGGGCACGACGTTCCTGGTGATCGAGCACGATATGGAGCTCGCGCAGGACATTTGCGACCGGATCATCGTGATGGATGCCGGAAAGATCGTGGCGCAGGGCAGCTTTGAGGAGATCTCGCACGACCCGCACGTGATGGAGGCGTATCTGGGGGTGTCGGCGGAGCGTGAGTGAACACCAGGGCAGCGACTCCCCGCGCAGCGTCGTCACCGTCGATGGCCTCGACGCGGGCTACGGCGGCGTGCAGATTTTGCACGACGTGTCGATGACTGCTCGCACCGGCGAGGTCACCTGCATCTTCGGGCCGAACGGCTGCGGGAAGAGCACCCTGCTGAAGGCGATGGTGGGGGTGATCGATCCGTGGGCGGGCAGCGTCACGCTCGACGGTGACGACCTCACCCATCTGCCGTCTCATCGCACCCTCGGCCGCGGGCTCGCGATGATGCCGCAGGGCGGCGGTGTGTTCCCACAGCTCTCCGTGCGCGACAACCTGCGTATCGGCGGCTACACCATCCGCTCCCGGGAGCGTCTCGACAGCCGCATCGAGGAGCTGCTGGAGGAATTCCCGCGGCTGCGCGAGCGGTACACCGTGCAGGCCGGCCAGCTGTCCGGCGGCGAGCAGATGATCCTGTCGATCGCCCGCGCGCTCGTCTTGAGCCCACGGTTCCTGCTGTTCGACGAGCCCTCCGCCGGCCTGTCCCCCAAGCTGGTCGGTGACGTCCTGGTACGCGCCGCCGAGCTCGCCCGGCGCGGCGTCGGCGTGATCATGATCGAGCAGAACATCCGCGAGGCGTTGCGGGTGGCCGACCGGATGTACGTCCTGGTGGCGGGGCGGAACCGATTTGAAGGCACCCCCGCCGACGTGAAGGACGACCGCGAACTCATGCACCTCTATCTAGGGGGCCGCTGAACGATGAACGGCCTCGGCCCGCAGCCCGCAAGGGCAACTTGAGAGGAATGATCATGTCCAACTACATCAACCGTCGACACTTTCTCACCCGGGCGAGCCTGATCGCAGGCGGCGTGGTTGCCGGCCCGAGCCTGCTTAGCGCGTGTGGCGGCGACACGGGCGGCGGCGGTGCGAGCGACACGTTCAAGATCGGCGCCGTGCTCGAGCTGTCCGGCGCATCCGCGACCGGTGGACAGATCGCCCAGCGCGGATACCAGCTCTGGGCCGACACTGTGAACGAAAAATCGGGCGGGCTGAACATCGGCGGCACGAAATACAAGGTCGATCTGGTTGTGCAGGACTGCAAGAGCGATCCCGGCACCGCCGCCGACGCGACGTCCCGGTTGGTCACCGAGGAAGGCGTGAACGCCATCTTCGGCGCATACACCAGCGGCGTGCAGCTCGCGATGGACCCGATCTGCGCCAAGTACCGGGTGCCATGCATCGCCGGCTCCGCGGAGTCCCCCGGCGTCTGGAAGAAACAGCCCGCCTTCACCTTCGGCGTCATCCCCGCCGTCGACACCACGGCGGCCCGCTCGATGCAGGCCATCGTCGACACCGCGAATCCCAGGCCGGTTACCGCGGCGGTCGTCGGCGCCAACGAGCCGTTCTCCGATGACACTGCCCAAGGCTTCCGCGCGGGGGCCGAGCAAGCGAAGCTCAATGTGGTGCATTTCTCGCTGTTCCCGCCGAATGCCGACCTGGCGCCGGTCGCCCAGGTGGTCGCTGCGCAGAAGCCCGACATTGTGGCGGTCGGCGGCCACGACGTCCTGCTGGTCGACTTCGTGAAGGCGATGGCCGCAACCGGCTACACCCCGAAGGCGATCATCGAGCACTACGGCATCACCGATGCCTCCTTCGCGCAGGCGCTCGGACGTCAAGCCGACGGTGTACTAGGGATCTCGGTTTGGTTGCCGACCGCGACTTTCAAAGACGACCTCTTTGGTTCGGCCGGCGACTATGCGAAGGCGTTCGAGCAGAAGTACGGCTCGCCGCCGGACTACACCGCCGCGGGATGCAGCGCCTCCGGTCGAGTGCTACAGGCCGCGGCTGAGAAGCTGGGTGAGAAGCCGTCGCTGTCGGAGGACGCCAGGGGCAAGCTGAACGATCTGATCGCAGGCACCGACCTGCAGACGTTCTACGGACCGATCAAGTTCGCAACCGAGGGCGACCACTTCCACAACAACACCGCGCTCGACCCGATGCTGGTCCAGATCCAGGGCGGCCAGATCAAGGCCATCGCGCCGAAGGAATCGGCAGAGGCCCAGATCATCTACCCGCTTGCCCCGCTGGGCTGAGCGCGGCATCACCAGCGCGTTTGATCGACGTGTATCCGGTCAGAATCACGTAGCCGATGGCTACCAACAGGAAAGACATTATCGGCGAACGTGTTTCGGGCAGACCGGTGATCAGGACATAGGTGTGTAGAAGTGCCCGCCGATACCAAACCACCGCCCGATCCACAGATCGCGGGGCGTGCGCTGGCCGACTGAGTCGAGCTACTTCTTGAAGGCGTCCTTGACCTTCTCGCCGGCATCTCTGATGCTGGCCTTCGCCTGGTCTCCCCTGCCCTCGTCGCGGGTGCGGGCGTCGCCGGTGATGTTGCCGTCATCTCCTGTGTGGTTCTAAACCACCGGAGTACCTCGTCGGCCCGTTGGGGAAACGCGTACACACCGAACTGTCGCTCAGAGGCGGGCAACTGCAGTAGTCCTCCGGTGCCGCGCCGCGCGCCGGAGCTGCTGTTATGCCATTACGCGGGCGGCCGAGTAGCCGCAGGCGAATCCTTTTGTGGGAGATCGGAAAAAGCAGGAAGTTGCACCTCTTCCGAAGCAGGCTCAGTGTTCGGTACGGCCTCGGGTTCGTGCGGATGCGAAAACAGATCAGTCGATTCCATGTCGTAAGTCCTTGAGTTAGTTCAGGTTCGGCCCGTATCGGGCGAAGGGCGATCGATTCGCAGGCTGCTCGTCCACACGTAGATCTCGGTGCGGACTGCATAGGCGCGAACGGCCTATTTGGTCAGTTTACACCCGAGGCCCAGCGACACCGGCGGCACATACATCCGATCACCTGATCGCCGGCACCGCCATACAGGATCGGCTGCAACGGCGGACACCAATGAGGTTGAATGCCCACGTGGCCGACATTTGCCGTTACCGCACCATCGCGGCCCAACCGCAGGCGATCTGGGATGTGCTTGCCGACTTCGGTGCGATCAGTTCGTGGGCCGGCATTGTCGATCACTCGTGCCTGCTGAGCCCCGCAGTCGACGGCGTCGACGTCGGCGCCGCCCGCCGTGTCCAGGTCGGGCGCGACACCCTCGTCGAACGCATCACCGAGTTCGACCCACCGCGCGCACTCGCCTACGACGTCGAAGGCTTTCCCCGCCTGCTGCGCCGCGTCAGCAACCGCTGGACCCTTATCCCCGAAATGAGCGGCGGCACCGTCGTCACCCTGACCAGCACGGTCGATATCGGCTCTGGCCCACTGCGGCGTCTCGCTGAACGCATCGTCGCCCGGGTCTCCGCCAAACAGCTCGACGCGATGCTCGCCGGACTCACCGACCGATTGGAGCACACCCGTGCCTGACCGCCCCGACATCGTCATCGTGATGACCGACGAGGAACGCGCCATCCCGCCCTACGAGGCCGCCGACGTCCTCGCCTGGCGCGACCACACCCTCAAAGCCCGGAAGTGGTTCGACGACCACGGCGTCAGCTTCGGCCGCCACTACACCGGCTCGCTGGCCTGTGTGCCCAGTCGCCCAACGATTTTCACCGGCCACTACCCCGACCTACACGGCGTCACCCAGACCGACGGCATCGGCAAGACCTTCGGCGATTCAAGGATGCGCTGGCTCCGCCAGGGCGAGGTACCCACACTGGGTAACTGGTTCCGCGCCGCCGGATACGACACCCACTACGACGGCAAGTGGCACATCTCCCACGCCGACCTGACCGACCCGGCCACCGCACAGCCCCTGGCCACTAACGACGACGACGGCGTCATCGACCCCAAAGCCGTCCAGCGCTACCTCGACAAGGATCCCCTCGACCCGTACGGCTTCTCCGGCTGGGTCGGACCCGAACCCCACGGCTCCCTGCTCGCCAACGCCGGGATTCGCCGCGACCCGTTGATCGCCGACCGCGTCGTCGCCTGGCTCACCGACCGATACGTCCGCCGTCGCGCCGGCGACCCCGCCGCCCTGCGCCCGTTCCTTCTGGTCGCCAGCTTCGTCAACCCGCACGACATCGTGCTGTTCCCCGCATGGGTGCGCCGCAGCCCGGTCAAACCCTCGCCACTGGATCCGCCGCCGGTGCCACCCGCCCCCACCGCCGACGAGGACCTGTCCACCAAACCGGCCGCGCAGATTGCCTTCCGCGAGGCCTACTACTCCGGCTACGGCCCCGCCCCGGCGATCAACCGGACCTACGAGCGCAACGCCCAGCGCTACCGCGACCTCTACTACCGCCTGCACGCCGAGGTCGACAGCCCGATCGACCGCGTCCGTCGCGCCGTCACCGACGGCGGATCCGACAACGCGGTGCTGGTGCGCACGGCCGATCACGGCGATCTGCTCGGCGCCCACGGCGGACTGCATCAGAAATGGTTCAACCTCTACGACGAAGCCACCCGAGTGCCATTCGTCATCGCCCGCATCGGCGAGCACGCGACGGAACCCCGCGCCGTCACCGCACCGACCTCCCACGTCGATCTGGTCCCGACGCTCCTCGGCGCCGCCGGCGTCGACGTGGCCGCGGTCGCCGCCACCCTGGCCGAATCGTTCAGCGAAGTGCACGACCTGCCGGGCCGCAACCTCATGCCCGTCGTCGACGGCGGGCAGGCCGACGACACCCGCGCGGTCTACCTGATGACCCGCGACAACATGCTCGAGGGCGACAGCGGCGCCTCGGGCCTGGCCCGTCGCCTGAAGCGCACGGTGAATCCGCCTGCGCCGCTGCGCATCCGGGTGCCGGCACACACCGCCTCCAACTTCGAAGGGCTTGTCGTGTGTGTGGACGACGCGGACGCCCCCGGTGGCGCCGGCCACCTGTGGAAGCTGGTGCGCAGCTTCGACGACCCGGCCACCTGGACCGAGCCCGGGGTCCGCCATCTCGCGGCAAACGGTCTCGGCGGCGAGGCGTATCGCACCAGCCCGCTCGACGACCAGTGGGAGCTCTACGACCTCACCAATGACCCGATCGAAACCGACAACCGGTGGACCGACCCCGGCCTGCACGACCTGCGTCAGCACCTGCGGATGCAGCTCAAGCAAGCACGGGCAACGTCCGTGCCCGAGCGCAATCAGCCATGGCCCTACGCGGTCCGACGGCCGCCGACCGCGCAGACCGGCCAGATGCGTTCTGCTGCCGTGCGTTTCGTCCGTCGACTGTTCGACTGATTCAGCGGCGTTGTCGCTAAGAGGCGGGTAGGCCGGCCCTTACCGGATCGCGCCGTTGATCACCGGCCCCGTGATCATGCCCTTCTCGACCCCCCACATCGTCGCGATGGTCCGGTACTCACCGGTCTGAATTACATGCTCCAGTGCCTGCCGCAGCGAGTCCGCCAGCTTCGAGCCCTTGGCCACCGGCCAGCCGTACGGCGCGGTATCGAAGATCTCCCCCGCCGGCTCCAGCACCCCTCCAGACGTCTTGATCGCGAACCCCGTCGCCGGTGAATCCGCCGACATCGCATCGACTTCCCCGGCGAGCAGCGCCGCATTGAGATCGTCCTGGCTGACAAAGACGACCTTGTCGATCGCCGCATTGCCCGCCTCCGTACACGCCTGACTCTTCGCCGGGATCTCCTCGGTCTCCTGGATCGACGCATATGTCACGCCAATCCGAAGCCCGCACGCATTGTTCGGATCCACCGACGAGCCCGCCTTCTGCGCCCACAAAATCCCCGCCTGGAAGTACGTCACGAAGTCCGCTGCATCCTGGCGCTCCTTCGTATCGGTGAACGACGACATCCCGACGTTGAAGTCACCCGCCCGCACCGACGGGATGATCGCCTCGAACCCCGTCTCGCGGTACTCCGGCACCAACCCCAGCGTCCGCGCAACCGCATTCATCAGATCCACGTCGAAACCCACGATCTGGCCCGAGGTGTCCTTGAATTCGTTTGGCGGATAAGGCACATTCACGCCGATCACCAACCGGCCCGTCGACCTGATCTCGGCCGGCACCGTCGCCGCGATCGACTCCACCGCCCCCGGCGCAGCCTCCGGCGTAGCCGTCGACGAACTCTCCGCCACACTCGCCGGCCGGGTATCCCCTCGCTTCGGCCCGCCCCACAACTGCCACGCGCCGACCAAGCACGCCGCAATCACCAACACCGCGACGCCCGCGACCGCCATCACTCGCCGCGACACCCGCAGCCTCGGCTGGGCCCGCTGTGCCGAATGCCGCCCACTGCGACCCGTGGTGCGCACCGGCACACTCAGCGCCCGCCGCGCCGCAGCGGCCAACTCGCCGGCCGTCTGATATCGCTTCACCGGCTTCTTGGCCATGCCCTTGGCGATGACGTCGTCGAACGCCGCCAATTTCGGATTGATCGCCGACGGCCGCGGCACCGGCCCCGTCATGTGCCCGGCGATCTGCTGCTCGAGACTGTCCGCCGGATAAGGCCTTGCGCCAGTGAGGCATTCATACAGCACACACGTCAGCGCATAGATGTCCGAGCGCGGATCGACCTGCCCCGCCTCAAACCGCTCCGGGGCCATATACGACATCGTTCCCAGCGTGCTGCCCGCCGTGGTCAAGCCCTTGTCACCGACCGTGCGGGCCAAGCCGAAGTCGATCAGGTACACGAACTCACGCGGAGTGATCAAGATGTTCGACGGCTTGATATCCCGGTGAATCAGCCCCGCCTCATGCGCGGCATCCAACGCCGTCGCGACCTGCTCGACCACCGTGACCGCGAACGCAGGTTCGAGCGGCGTCTCGGTGTCCTCGAGGATCGTCCCCAGGTTGCGGCCCTCGATCAGCCGCATGTCGAGGTAGAGCCGGCCGTCGATCTCCCCGAAACCGTGGATCGGCACCACGTGCGGGTCGTTGAGCGCGGCCGCGGCCTGCGACTCCCGCCGGAACCGTTGCTGAAACGTCTCGTCGGCCGCCATATGCGGCGGTAGGAGCTTTAGCGCGACGACGCGGTCGGTCTTGGTGTCGTAGGCCCGGTAGACCTCGCCCATTCCGCCACGGCCGATCAGCTGCTGCAGCTGATAGTGCCCGAATGGCGTCGCATCCACCGTTTACTCCTCGGACGCGGCTGCCCCCGCATCGTGTGTCGATGAAGGTACACCACTTTGCCAGGACGGTCGCCGCGCACGTCAATATCTGTGCCTGAATGCGTCCCGTCCGCCCCATCGACGCCGGATACTGCGCACTCCGCTCGCCGGCCCCATGCGCAAGCAGCTCATGGTGCTGAGCTTCACTGGACGCAAGTCAGGAAATCAATACTCGATCCCCGTCAGCGCGCGCGTCATTGATAGCCAGCTCTACGCCCTGGCCGGCGCGGCCTGGACGAAGAACTTTCGCGGCGGCCGCCCCGCCGAGGTGTTGCACAACGGCAAGACCACCAAGATGAACGGTGAACTCATCGTGGACCCTGCAGTCGTCTCCGATCTGTCCCATCGCCTTGCCGACTCCTACGGCGTCAAGCAGGCACAGCGGATGATGGGGTTGGGGTTCCGCGAGCAGCGAATCCCCACCGTCGAGGAGTTCAAGGAAGCGGCCGAACGAGAAGGCATCGTCGCCGTCAAGCTGACGCCGGCCGGCTAGCGCCAGAGCACAGCCATTCGCGAGTCAATCGCTCGGTCGCCAAGGTGAGTAGCTCACCAGCCCGGCTGATCGAGCGCTGACGGTCCGGCTCCAGATCGCTGAGCGCGCAGACGCCGGCTAGTCCGGCGGTGTCGACTTCGACCGGGTCCAGCGTCGTCACGCCCGCAACGGCGAACGTTGGTACGCCATGCGCGCCGGCGCGGCGAGAAACACCCACCGCGGCCTTGCCCCGCAAGGATTGGTGATCGAGCGAACCCTCGCCAGTCAAAGCGGCGCAGGCGCCCATTAGGTGCCGGTCGAGCTCGATGAGGTCGAGAATCACTTCGATGCCCGCGCGCATGCGCGCACGCAACACAGCCAGCGCGGCGAACCCAACGCCGCCTGCGGCTCCCGCTCCAGCCGCCGTTCTGCAATCGTTCCCCGTTGCGCGCTCGACGACGTCTGCCCACACCCGCAGCGCGCCGTCGAGCTCACTCACTTGCAGCGGGTCCGCGCCCTTCTGCGGTGCATAGACCTGCGCCGCGCCCAGTGGGCCGTACAGCGGGTTGTCGACATCGACGGCGATCGTAAAAGCGGCGGAAGCGATTTCGGGATGCAGTCCCGGTGAGATCAAGCTGCTCGGCGTTAAAGATGTACCGCCCTCCGCGATCCAGGCGCGAGCCGTGCTCATCGCGCGCGATCGCGCCGAGCGCGGCGAGAAACCCGGCCCCGCCATCGGTGCTCGCGCTTCCACCGACGCCGATGACGATGTCGCGGCATCCGTGATCGAGGGCCTGCGCAACCACCTCTCCGAGGCCATAGCTGGATGCCGTCATGGGAGCTGCCGTGGCACCGGGGAGCCGCTGCAAGCCGCAAACCTCGGCCATTTCAACAACCGCGGTTTTCCCACTGCGTGCGTACGCCGTGAGGACCACCTCGCCCGTCGGGCCCGCGGCATAAACGGGAACCCGCTCGAACCCCGCGGCGACGGCGGTATCGAGCGTTCCGTCACCGCCGTCCGCGACCGGGCACTCCACTGTCGTCAACTCGGGGTTCGCGCGCTTCACACCCAGAGCCATTGCCCGCGCGGCCTGCCTAGCCGTCAGTGAGCCTTTGAACTTGTCGGGCGCGATCACCACGCGGCGCCCCATCGTGCCTTGCAAGGACATGCACGGTTCCCTTCTATTCCACGATGCGGAATTTATGTTTCGTCGTTGGGAACTGAATCTTGCCAGTTGTCGCCTGCACCTGCTAGCCCCCGGATGGGCAGGTGCTAGCGGCAATCTCGCCAAGGGAAGGCATGTTTGCGGAGAAATCACCCTTGACAAGCTGCCGCCGCAACGGGTTCACTTTTGTATACAGCGATAGTTTCATTCCGCATTACGGAACAGAGTGTCCGATGACCACACTGTACGGCGCACTCGCGATGTTCCCGCTCGGTTGGGCTCTCGCCGGTTATGCCCTGGTCTCGGGACCTGGCAGCACAGAAAGGAATCCGTGGTGAACGCCACCTACACCGTCAACTGCTCGATCCTGCTGACCGACCTACCGCTGCTTGACCGACCGCGCGCGGCTCGAGACGCCGGCTTCGAGGCGGTCGAGTTCTGGTGGCCGTTCGAATCTCCGACGCCGTCGGACACCGATGTCACCGCCTTCATCCGCGCTATCCAGGATGCCGGTGTGCAGTTGACCGGCCTCAACTTCGCCGCCGGCGACATGCCGGCCGGCGATCGCGGGATCCTTTCCGATTCTTCAATGACGCGGGTGTTCCACGACAACGTGGATATCGCCGTCGGCATCGCCGAGACGCTGGGAACCCGCGCCTTCAACGCGCTCTATGGCAATCGCGTCCCTACATCCGCACCGGCGACTCAGGACTATGTCGGAGCCCAAAACCTCGCCTACGCCGCAAAAGCGGCGGACCGCATCGGCGCAACGGTGCTCGTCGAGCCGGTGAGCGGCGCACCAAAGTATCCGCTCAAGACCGCCGAAGACGCCATCCGCGTGATCGACCGGGTAGAGAAGGAATACGACGCGACGAACGTGCGACTGCTCGCCGACCTGTACCACCTCCACGTCAACGGCGACGACGTCAACGCCGTGATTCGCCACTA
Organism: uncultured Actinomycetota bacterium; assembly: GCA_963841555.1. Taxonomy (GTDB): domain Bacteria; phylum Actinomycetota; class Actinomycetes; order Mycobacteriales; family Mycobacteriaceae; genus Mycobacterium. The sequence goes on along the minus strand of CAWJDL010000006.1, from coordinate 717,956 downwards.
CGGCAACCGAATCGGGCACGTCCAGATTGCCGACGCACCGGGGCGCGGCGAGCCCGGCACCGGCGAGATCCCGCTGGACATCTACCTCGCGCAGCTGGACGCACTGGGATACGCGGGTTACGTCGGCCTGGAATACAAGGCGACAAGACCCGACACGTTCGACTGGCTGCCCCCTTCCGAGCGTGGCGCACGCAGCGTCACCGCCTGATCACCACGGACACACGCAGAAACGAGGATCCAATGAGCACAATCGCTTTCATCGGGCTGGGCATCATGGGCGGCCCGATGGCATCCCACCTGGTCCGCGCCGGGCACACTGTCATCGGCCGCGACCATTCACCTGAACGCATTGCCGCTCTGGTCGAAGAGGGCGGCACGTCCGCTGAGTCGACCGAACAGGCAGTCAAGGACGCCGACGTCGTGGCGATCATGGTGCCCGACTCGCCCGACGTCCAGAGCGTGCTGCTCGGCGACGACGGAGTTTTCGCCCATGCCCAGCCGGGCACCCTGGTGATCGACTTCTCCAGCATCCGGCCGGACGTCACAAAGGAGCTGGCCCAGATCGGCGCCGAGCGCGGCCTGCGGATCCTCGACGCACCGGTGTCCGGCGGCGAACCGGGCGCCAGGAACGCCACGCTGTCGATCATGGTCGGTGGGTCAGAGGCTGACTTCGCCACAGCCAAGCCGCTTTTCGACATCGTCGGCAAGACGATCGTGCACGTCGGCCCGAACGGGTCCGGCCAGACCGTCAAGGCGGCTAACCAGCTCATCGTCGCGGGCAACATCGAGTTGCTCGCTGAGGCGATCACCTTCCTGCAGGCCTACGGCGTGGACATCGACGCTGCGGTGAAGGTGCTCGGCGGCGGGCTGGCCGGGTCGGCCGTGCTGGATCAGAAGGCGCAGAAGATGCTGGACCGCAATTTCGACCCCGGCTTCCGCATCGCCCTTCACCACAAGGACCTCGGCATCGTCACCGCGGCCGCGCGTGAGGCCGGCGTGGTGACCCCGCTCGGCGCAGTGGTCGCCCAACTCATGGCCTCCGCCATGGCCAACGGCAACGGTGGACTCGATCATTCGGGCCTGCTGCTGGGTGTCGAGCGGCTGTCCGGACTCGACAAAGGGCAAGCGAAATGACACGGATGCGGACGGTCGACGCCGCCGTCAGGATTCTCGAAATCGAGGGCGCTACACAGGCTTTCGGCCTTCCCGGCGCGGCGATCAACCCCTTCTACTCTGCGATGCGCGCACATGGTGGGATCAAACACATCCTTGCCAGGCACGTGGAAGGCGCCAGCCATATGGCCGAGGGATTCACTCGCGCCGCCGCCGGAAACATCGGCGTCTGCATCGGCACCTCGGGCCCGGCAGGCACGGACATGATCACCGGGTTGTACTCCGCGTCAGCGGATTCCATTCCGATCCTCGCGATCACCGGCCAAGCACCGGTGAGCAGGCTGCACAAAGAGGACTTCCAAGCGGTCGACATCGCCGCCATCGCAGCGCCCGTGACGAAGATGGCGATGACGGTGCTCGAACCGGGCCAGGTTCCTGGCGCGTTCGCTCAAGCATTTCACCTGATGCGTTCGGGGCGGCCCGGGCCGGTGCTCATCGACCTGCCCATCGACGTGCAGCTGGCCGAGATCGACTTCGACCCAGAGACCTACCAGCCGCTGCCCGTCTACAAGCCGACGGCAACACGGGCCCAGGCCGCCAAGGCGATTGACATGCTGGTGACGGCCGACCGCCCGCTCTTGGTCGCGGGCGGCGGCATCGTCAACGCCGACGCCTCGGATCTGCTGGTGGAGCTGGCGGAGATCCTCAATATCCCGGTGGTTCCGACCCTGATGGGTTGGGGCACCATCCCCGACGATCACCGGCTGGCGGCAGGCATGGTCGGTCTGCAGACCGCCCATCGCTACGGCAACGCGACCATGCTCGAATCCGACTTCGTGCTCGGAATCGGCAATCGGTGGGCCAACCGTCACACCGGCGGCCTCGAGACCTACCGTAAGGGAAGGCGATTCGTCCACGTCGACATCGAGCCAACCCAGATTGGCCGCGTCTTCGCCCCCGACCTCGGGATCGTCTCGGACGCCAAGGCCGCGCTCGAGCAGTTCCTCGACGTCGCGAGGGAGCGACGCGCCGCGGGCACGCTGCCCGATTGGAGCAGTTGGGTCGACGACTGCCAGCTGCGCAAGCAGACGATGCATCGCAAGACCCACTTCGACGACGTGCCGATCAAACCACAACGCGTCTACGAGGAAATGAACCGGATCCTCGGCCGAGATGTCCGCTATGTCACCGCGATTGGGCTGTCACAGATCGCCGGCGGCCAGTTCCTGCAGGTGTATAAGCCACGCAATTGGATCAACTGCGGTCAAGCCGGACCACTCGGGTGGACGGTGCCTGCCGCACTGGGTGTGGTCGCGGCCGACCCGAGCGCCACCGTGGTCGGGCTGTCGGGCGACTACGACTTCCAGTTCCTGATCGAGGAGCTCGCGGTCGGGGCACAGTTCAACCTTCCCTATGTCCATGTCGTCGTGAACAACTCCTACCTCGGGTTGATCCGCCAGGCGCAACGAAACTTCGACATGAACTTCTGTGTGTCGCTGGGCTTCGACAACATCAATGCACAGGAGGAAGACGGCACTGTCCCCAAGGGTTACGGCGTCGATCACCTGCGGGTGGCCGAAGGCCTTGGCTGCAAGGCGATTCAAGTCGTCGAGCCGGACGACATCGGTCCTGCGATTACGCGGGCACAGCAGCTCGCCCGCGAGCACAAGGTGCCTGTGGTTGTCGAGGTCTTCCTGGAGAGGATCACCAACATCGCGATGGGCACAGAGATCGACAACGTCATGGAGTTCAACGATCTCGCCGAATCGCTCGCCGACGCCCCAACGGCGGCTGCACTGCTCCTCGACTGAGGCGTTGTCGCTCGGAGGCGGGCAATTCGAACGCCGCACCGATGCGTACTGCTATTGCCGTTCCATCTTCGAAATTGCATCCAGGGCTGTGAAATCGGAAGTCGCTGACACAACAACCCTCAATGCAATTTCGAGCAGAGCAGCCCTACTCGACACGGCGGTTCCACCTCGCTGCAGCGGAATCAACGACTCGCGACGCCAGCCTCTTTGTCGAACTCCGAGGCGAGGTCGCGGGCCACTCGCTTCAGCAGAGGCGCGACCTTCGTCGCCGACTTCAACGTAAGGCGCGCGGCGGGCCCCGAGATCGAGATCGCGGTCAAGGTGGGAGCGTCGGGCACCGGCACCGCAAAGCACCTCACGCCGAGCTCCTGCTCGCCTTCGTCGATGGCGTAGCCGCGGGACCGGCTCAGCTCGATATCCCGGATGAGCTCATCCGGCGTGGTGTGCGTGTTGTCGCTGGCGGCCGGCATCCCGGCGCGCTTCATCAGCGCGAGCACCGCCTCGTTGGGAAGCTGCATCAGCAGCGCCTTGCCAACCCCGGTGCAATGCAAGTACACGCGCCGACCCACTTCAGTGAACATCCGCATCGAGTGCGGCGACGGGACTTGGGCAACATAGACAGCCATGTCGTTGTCCAGCACCGCCATGTTGGCGCTCTCGCCCGTCCGCTCCACCAATTCAGCAAGATGGGGTCGCGACCATGCGCCAATGAGCTGCGCTGCGCTCTCTCCCAACCGAATCAGTTTGGGTCCCAGCGCATAGTGCCGATTGGGAAGCTGCCTGACGTAACCCATGTTCAACAGCGTCCGCACGAGACGATGAATGGTTGGTTGCGGCAGTTCGGCACGAGCCGCCAACTCTCCGAACGCAATTGACGGCCCTGCGCTCGCCATGATCTCGAGAAGCTCGAACGCGCGCTCAACCGATTGGACGCTGCCCTTGATCGGCGAGTCATCCGCCATCGATGCCCTCCGATCCATTGAGTCGCTCCGCCTAGCGGCAGCGCCGTTTCGTATTACGAAATTATCATGGAGAGGGCAAACACCCACGATGCGGCCTGGATTGCCTGCCGACGACCTTATGCTTGGAGCGCCATGACCTATCCGTCAGCCGACCCCGCCGGGAGCCTGCGAAAAGCCGCGCCGCTGGAGCGTGCGGCACCACTGCGGCAGGCGGTGTACGACGTCCTCGTCGAAATGATCGTCAGTCGTGAGTTGCAACCGGGTGCGCACCTGGTCGAGCACGAGTTGGCGGCCCAGCTCGGGGTCAGCAGGCAGCCTGTCCGGGAGGCACTGCAGCGCATGCAGAGCGAGGGCTGGGTGGACCTTCGCCCCACTCTCGGCGCGTTCGTCCACACCCCCACCGATGCCGAGGCCGATCAGCTTCTCGCCGTACGCACCCTGCTGGAGGCGGAGTCCGCCAGGCTGGCGGCCAGCGCTGCGACACCGGAGCAGACAGAGCACCTCTGGGAGCTCCAACGCGCCGGGGAGAAGGCGCTCGTCGACGACGACCAGGAAGGCCTTGTCGCCGCCAACGCCGCTCTGCACGCCGCCGTCGTCACGATGTCCGGCAACAAGGTTCTGGCCGATCTCATCGGGTCGGTCGATCGTCGGGTGCGGTGGTACTACCTGCCCATTGCACTGGCGCGGGGCAAGGACGCCTGGGACGAACACGCCGAACTCATTCAAGCGATTGGCCGGCGCAGCTCCAAGCGGGCGGGCGACCTGATGCGGCAGCACACGGAGCGCACCCGAGAGATCTACCACGAACAACGGCAGGAGGCGGCCGAGGGGACTGCCTGACCGGCACTTCCCCTCGGCCGCCGAATTCCCGCTTGCGACGGGCCTTTTCAGTCGGCCAGTGTCGCGGCCATCGGCCTCTTCGCCTTGGCCGTGCTTGGCGCGGCCGCAGGCACGCGGCGACCCGGCTGCCGGAAGAAGAGCGCGATCCCGGCTGAGACCAGAGCACTCACCGCGGCGATCCAGTAGGCACCGGTATAGCCCCACTTGTCGATGACGCTCGCACCGACGCCGATCCCCACGACCGAGCCAAGCAGCTTGGAGCTGTAGATGAGGCCGTAGTTGCTGGCGTTGTTGTTCTCGCCGAAGTAGTCCGGGGTCAGCGAGGCGAACATCGGGTAGAAGGCGCCGCCACCGAATCCGACCAGGAAGGCGAAGAATAGGAACGCGATCTCGTTCTGCGCCTTGCCTGCGTACAGCAGGCCGACCAGTGCCACCGCCGATACCAGCAGCACGGCGAGCAGAGTCTGCTTGCGCCCGAACCGGTCCGAAAGGAAACCGGTCAGTGTGCGCCCGGTGCCGTTGATGACCGACAGCACGCCTGCCGACGACGCCGCGATCAACGGGCCGAACCCGAGATCCTTGGCGAACGGCACCATGTAGCTGATGCCGAACAGCGAGACGCCTGCGCTGATCCCCAGCGACAACCACATCAGTGGCAGCATGCCGGTCTTGATCGCCTGCTTCGGTGTGTACTGCCGGACGGCGGGCGGGTTCTTGCGAAGGCTCTCCGCGCCCTTCTTGCTGCTCGCCCACTGCACCGGGTCAACCTCGGACGGCCACCAGTTCTTCGGCGGGTCCCGGAACATCAGTCCGCAAAGTGCGACGACCATCAGCATGTACACGCCGACCAGGTCGAGAACCCAGACGTAGGTGTTCGGATGCAGGGCGTAGCTGAAGATGAAGATGAACGGGACAGCGCCGTAAGCGAATCCGCCGTTGACGAACCCGGTCTTGCCGCCACGCCGCTCTGGGTACCACTTACCGACGAGGTTGATGCACGTCGCGTAGACGAGGCCTGCGCCGATGCCGCCGCATACGGAGAACCCGAGGTAGGCGATGACCAGGCTGTCGCTGTTGGCGATGCTGACGAAGCCGATCGCCGACAGGACGGCGCCTGCCAACATCGCTGTCCTGGCCGAGACGATGTCCTTCTCACGAAGCTTTCCGGCGGGAAATGCGATGCCTGCCTGGAAGAAAGCCCAAATAGAAAGCAGCCAGAACGTTTCCGACATGGTCCAGCCGTGCGCGTCCCGCAGAGCTTCCTCCGCGGCGCCATAGCCGTACTCATAGACACTGATCGCCATCATGGCCACCCACGGCAGCCATACCATCCAGGCGCGGGACTTACCGAGGAGTTCGCGGTCGGTCTCCCCGACGCGGTAGACGCGGTTGTTCGCGTCGGTGATCTCCCGATAACTTGCAATCGTTGAGGACATCGTTGATTCTCTTTCTAGCGAGGGTTACAGACTCGCGCTTCTACGGCCTATCGCGTCAGGTTTTCGCGACAGACGCAGGAAGCGCTTGCGCTGCACGGGGATACGGCCCCCGGGCAGCAATCGGACAACACACGTCCGAGATTCGGCGTGCGTCGCTCTTGTTCTTCGCCTCACGTCGAGGGCAACTACTAGCGCCCCTCGGCGAGCGGCTTTCCCAGCACCTCCTGTGCTGCCGCGCGGTTTACCGCATAGTGATATCGCCCTTTCGACGTAGGACCACTGACATGCTCAGATGGCTCCGGCACTCCTGAACAGCTCCAGTTGCTCGGGCGAGTAGCCAAGCTCTGTGCAGATCTCGTCGGTGTGCTCGCCTAGCAACGGCGACCTGACGATGTCGACCGGAGAGTCCGACAGCCGCAACGGAGAGCCGACAGTCTTGAACGTGCCCCGCTCGGGATGGTCGACGGTGACGATCGCGCCGAGATCGGCGAGTGTTTCGTCCTCGATCAGTTCCTTGGTGCTGAGCACCGGACCACACGGGACGTTGAGAGCATTCAGTGCCTCCAACGCCTCCCACTTGGTGTGCTGCTCGGACCAGTCCTCGATCAGCGCGAAGACCTTGTCCAACTTGGGCAGCCGGTCCTCGGGTCGCGCCCAGTCAGGATGATCGGCGAGCTCTGGCCGGCCGATCAGTTCCGCCAGCGGCGCCCAGATCTGGGGCTGGACGATCACATAGATGTAGTCGTTGGGCCCGCCGCCCTTGGTCCGGACGGCCCAACCCGGTTGTCCCCCGCCGGATGCGTTGCCCGATCGCGGGACCTCGTCGCTGAAGTGTTCGTTCGGGTACTCCTCCAGCGCGCCGCTCGCGAGCCGTTGCTGGTCGCGCAGCTTCACCCGGCAGAGGTTGAGCACGGCGTCCTGCATCGCGACCTCGACACGCTGCCCACGACCGGTGTTCGTGCGCTGATAGAGCGCGGCCAGGATCCCCGTGACCAAGTGGATGCCGGTTCCCGAATCGCCGATCTGCGCACCGGTTGCCGTTGGCGGCCCGTGCTCGAAACCGGTAGTGGCCATGGAGCCGCCCATCGCCTGCGCGATGACTTCGTAGGCCTTGAAGTTGAAGTACTTGCCGGGGCCGAACCCCTTGATCGACGCATAGATCAGCCGCGGATTGATCTCACGCAGCCGCTCCCAGGTGAACCCGAACCGATCGACGACCCCCGGCCCGAAGTTCTCAACGAGGACGTCGACGCGGGACACCAGGTCGGTGAAGATCTGCTGTCCCTCATCGCTCTTCATATTGAGAGTGATGCTGCGCTTGTTGCAGTTGAGCATCGTGAAGTACAGGCTGTCGGCACCAGGGACGTCGCGAAGCTGCCTGCGGGTGACGTCGCCGCCTGCTGGCGTCTCGAGCTTGATGACGTCTGCGCCCAGCCAGGCGAGTAGTTGCGTGGCAGAAGGACCCGACTGCACATGGGTCATGTCGAGGATGCGGACGCCGTCCAATGCCTTCGGGTTCTCACCCATGATCACAACTCCCTTCACTCGCGGCGGTGCGTGCTCCGGCCGGAGTATTCGGCGCCGTCCGCCCCGCTGAACCGAAGTGGAGCGACGGCCGTCACAACATTGCATACCGTATGAGGTAGACAACAGTGTGGCGCACGTTACAACCCGTTGTCCAGCGATGCGAAAAGTTTTCGATGGGACGTCTATCGGGCGGGCTGCGCGCCACGATTCCGGGGCCCGATGGCGTACCTGCGCTGGACACGTACACAGCGATTTCCCAGCTAGAGCCCTCAGGACATTCGCGATACCCGCGAATCGAAACTCCCTCGCCCACAGGGGTTTTCGCCATCGCAACGATCGATTTCACCGGCCTGGATGCAGGCTGCCCGCCGTCGTCATTCGTCCAGATTCCAGGAGATTTACAGGGAATCGATCTTGCGCATCCCAGGATTGTATGTAGTATACCGCGCTATGTGATGCCGGTTACTTTTCCGGAAGTTGAGTGACTGTCTTCACAGACAAGCTGTATGCAATATCCCATCGGCCGTGCGGACGGCGCGGGCTGAGACGTCAGCCTCGGCAAAAAGCTCAGCCTCAACGCGAAGGGGTCATCTCATGAATTCCCCCACCAACCCGAGAAAACAGTCGCAGGATCACATGACACCAGGAGGTTCGACAGCATGAGTTCGCCAACGCAGCCGAGATTCCGAGAGGTAATCGACGACAACGGCAGGGTGTATCGGATCGGAGAGACCGACCGCGACATCATGGGGCGGTCACGCGCATGGATGGTGTGGCTTCCATGGATCGCGATGATGGCCATCAGCTCGTCCGAGTACGCGTTCACGTCCGCCGAGGACACGCTGTCAGATGCGCACGGTTGGCATGGCGCCCATATCTTCTGGCTGCTGGGCGTATGGGTGCTCTTCCAGGCCGCGGTGGCATTCCCCGCCGGTCGGCTGCGGGAGAGCGGCAAGCTGTCGGCCCGGTCGGCGATGATGCTCGGCGCCGCAGGGGCGTTTATCGGTTACCTCTCGCTGGCGTACGCCCCGCACGTTCTCCTCGCGTACTTGGGCTTCGGGCTCTTCGGCGGAGGGGCGGCAGGTTTCGTATACGCAACCTGCATCAACATGGTGGGTAAGTGGTATCCCGAACGCAAGGGCGGTAAGACCGGTTTCGTCAACGGTGGCTTCGCCTACGGATCGGTGCCCTTCATCTTCTTGTTCACCAACTACATGGATCTGGCCAACTACCAAGGCATCCTGTTCGCGGTCGGCGTCTTCTTGGCCGCACTGGTCGCGGTGAGTGGCTTCTTCTTCAAGGATCCGCCGAAGAACTGGTGGCCCCCGCACGTCGACCCGCTGAAGGTCAACGAGGACCCGCGGGTTCGCCGCGCCCTGCGCAAGAACCCGCCGGCGGTCAAGCAGTTCACCCCGATGGAAGCGATCAAGACCGGCATCCTGCCGCTGATGTGGTTCGTCCTGCTCTGCACCGCGGGGATCAACATCTTCGGCATCGCCATGCAGGTGCCCTTCGGCAAGGAGATGGGCTTCGCAGGCGGGATCGTGGCACTCGCGATGAGCCTCAAGGCCATCATCAACGGCACCGGGCGTGGCGTGATCGGCTGGATCTCCGACCTGTACGGGCGGCGGAACACGCTCATCATCGTGTGCGTGGTGCTGGGGTTGGCCCAGTACGCGGTGTTCCTGTCGGGCTCTATGGGGAGCATGCCACTGTTCCTGTTGGCGTCGATGGTCTCCGGATTCGGTGGCGGCGCGATCTTCCCGCTGTTCGCGGCGATGACTGCCGACTATTTCGGTGAGAACAACAACGCCACCAACTACGGCCTGGTCTACAGCTCGAAGTTGATCTCCGGACTGGTCGGTGCCGGCCTGGGTGCGGTCGTGGTCGACACGTGGGGTTACGGCGCCGCGTTCGTGATCGCCGGTTCGGTCGGCATCGTCTGCGCCTTCATCTCGATCTTCCTCCGCCAACCGAAGCTGCCCGGGTTGGCGCCGACGGAGTCGACACCGATCGAGGTGACACCGATGAAGGAGAGGGAGCTGGTAGTCGACTAGCGTCCGCGGAGAGTAAGCACCCCGGGTGCGGGTAGGTCCTCATGAGGGCTTCCTCACCCGGGGTGTTTCGTTGTGTGGGCCCTTGCGATACCGAACCGGATAATCCGGGTACTCAAGCAAATGCCCCTCGTTTCAACACCCGCCTTCGTAGGTAGGTTATTGCATACGAAAAGCTGTATCTTTGTATCCGCCCAGTAGCACTCGTTAAGGAGCGCGCATGTCACTTCCCGCCCAGGGTTCGCGTAGTCGGACCCCGGCTTCGCGGAATAGCGTGCTGGCTGACCCCGGCGCGCGCCGGGTGCAGCGTCCCGCCCCCCTGCGCCAGGCCGTCTACGAAGCGATCGTGGAACTGATCGTGCACGGAACCCTGAAGCGGGGCCAGCACCTGGTCGAGAACGAGCTGGCGGAATACCTCGGTGTCAGCCGGCAGCCGGTGCGAGAAGCCTTGCAGCGCTTGCAGACCGACGGCTGGATCGAGCTCCGTCCCGCACAGGGCGCCTTCGTGCACATCCCCTCCGAGGAGGAGGTGGACCAGCTTCTCGGGGTCCGAACGGTCCTAGAGGCATATTCGGCCAGGCTCGCCGCCGAACGTGCCACGCCCGAGGACGTCAACCGGCTGTGGGAGTTGCAACAGGACGGGTTGAATGCATTGGCCGCCAACGACCCCGAGGGATTGGTGGCGGCCAACGCGGCCCTGCACGCCTCGATCACGGCCCTTGCGGGGAATGCCGTGCTCGCCGCGCACATCGCACTTGTCGAGCGCAAGTGGCGCTGGTACTACCTCCCGATCGCGCAGCCTCGCGGCCACGGCGCCTGGACCGAGCACGCCGAGTTGATCAAGGCCATCGCCGCCGGGGACGCCGATCAGGCGACCGACATCATGACTCGGCACACCGAACTGACTCGCGAGGCCTACCACGAACAGCGGCTCGCCAAGGCCGACACCGAGTAGCGTTCGTCAGATCGCCTGTCGCTGACCGGTATAGGCACCTTCGTCCTGACCGGAGGGAATGCGCTCGACTCCGGAGTAGATGTTCATCGATGATCCGCGCAGGAATCCGATCAACGTCAGTCCCATCTCTCTGGCCAGATCGACGGCGAGCGACGACGGCGCCGACACCGCGGCCAGCGCGGGAACCCCCGCCATCACCGCCTTCTGCACCAGTTCGAAGGAAGCGCGGCCACTCACCATCAGTGTCGTGCCGATCAACGGCAGGCGGCCTGCGTCGAGCGCCCAGCCGATGACCTTGTCCACGGCGTTGTGCCTGCCGACGTCCTCCCGCACGCACAACAACTCCCCGTCGGCGTCGAACAATGCGGCCGCGTGCAGCCCGCCCGTGCGGTCGAAGACCCGCTGAGCCGCCCTGAGTTTCTCCGGCAGTGTGGCGATCGCTGCGGCATTGAGCCGCAGCGGATCACGATCGACGCGCCACTTGCTGATCGTGCGCACCGCCTCGAGGCTGGCCTTACCGCACAAGCCACACGACGACGTTGTGTAGAAGTTGCGCTCGAGCGACGGGTCGGGGGCAGGGACTCCGTCGTCGAGGAGCACGTCGAGCACGTTGTACGTGTTGACGCCATTGGCAGTGGCTCCCGCGCAGTAACGGATCGCGGCGATGTCCGAGTCGGCAGACACCACGCCCTCGCTCACGAGAAAGCCTCGGGCCAGGTCGAAGTCGTCGCCCGGGGTCCGCATCGTCACCGTGAGCGGACGGCCGGCCACCCTGATCTCCAGAGGTTCTTCCGCCGCGAGGGTGTCCGGACGGGAATCTGCCACCCCGTCCGCCATGCGCATGACTCGGTATCTACTGGTTACGCGTCCCACGCCGGCTCCCGATGGTTGTTTCTCCGATGGACAAGTGATCCAGGTCACGTTAAACTCATCGCATACTGTATGCAATAGGAGTCTACATGTCCCCCACCAGCGCCCCAGTCGCAGTCGTCGAAGTCCGGGACGTCCACGGACGTTCATACCGGGTCGGTGAGCGACCGCACGACATCATGGGCCACTCCCGGAAGTGGATGATTGGGCTCTCGTGGGCGGCCATGGCCGGCATAGGCGTGCTGCAGTACGGCTACGGCGTCGCCGTCACCGCTCTGCACGCGACCAACGGTTCGAATGTGACGGGCGCCCTCTGGGTTCTCGCCCTGTGGGTGGTCTTCCAGGCCGGCGCGGCCGCACCTACTGCCGCATTGAGCCACCGGTTTGCACTGGCTCCGTCGCGCGCCGTGCTCGTCGGGGCCCTTTTGTGCGCCGCAGGCCCGTTGACCCTCGCCTACACCGACAGCCTCGCGCTCGCCGTGCTCGGTTACTCCGTGCTGTGCGGCACCGGCGCCGGAATCGTCTATGCCACATGCACATCCACCGTTGCAAAGTGGTATCCGGAGGAGCGCGCCGTCCGGGTCGGATTCGTCACCGGCGCCTTCGGCTATGGCGCCGTGCCATTCATCGCGCTCTTCGCCGCCGTACTGACGCCCGGAAACCGGGCGGAGATCTTCGCCGGCGTAGGCGTGTGCGTACTGATCGTCGTCGCCGTGTGCGGCGTGCTGTTGCGGGATCCGCCTGCGGGGTGGTGGCCACCCGAGATCGACCCCAAACTGTGGGCTATCGACAAGCGGGTGAACCGCGCCCTGCGCAACAACACCCCAGCGGTGCGGCAGTACTCGCCTGGTGAGGCCGTCCGCACGCCTGCGTTCGTGGTCATGTACCTGATCCTGGTGTTCGCCGCCGCGGCCTCGCTGCTGGCCATCGTGTACGTCCCGTTCGTCGCGATGTCCCATGGCTTTTCGCTCGCCATCGGAGCGTCGGCGGTTGGTCTGCTCGCTGTCGTCAACGGCGCGGGCCGGAGCGTCGCCGGTCGGATCTCCGACCGCTTCGGGCGCCGCCAGACGCTGAGCGCCGCGCTTCTGCTCGAGGGCTGCGCGCAGTTGGGGCTCGTTTATTCCGCGTCGGTCGGGCAGCCCGCAGCGTTCGTGGCCTTCGCTGCGCTGAGCGGGATGGCGGGTGGCGCGTTCTATCCGCTGTTCGCGAGCCTGGTGGCCGACTACTTCGGCGAGCGCAACGCCGTGCGCAACTTCGGCGTGGTCTACAGCGCCAAACTGTTCGGCGGCATCATCGGCGTCGGGCTCCCCGCGTTGGTGGTCGCGTCGGATGGGCTCATGCATCTGTTCGTCGCCGCCGGCCTGCTCAGCCTGTGCGCCGCCGTCATGACGCGGCTGCTCCATCGCCCTGGATACCCCACGATCCACCTGCCCCGGTAATGGCTTAGCCCCCAAGGAGATTCGATGTCAAGCACTGCCGAACGAGAAGAGCTCAACGAGTTGAGCGGCGCGCTCTTGAAGTGCGTGACATCGTTGGCGTCGAAATGTGGCGATACCCCGGCCATGCGTCGCCTCGTCAATGACGCCGAACGCATCATCAACGGCATCGACAGGCTGGACATCGACGTCGAAGAACTGGAACTGGCGCGTGGGCACACCCCGTCCGTCGAAATGATCCAGATCCCGGACACCCAATACGACATCGACTTCTGGCGGGATGTGGACCACGAAGGGATTGGCGGGCAGACCGGCGCGTAATGCCCGAGTAGGACGCACCATTTCGTCGATCTCGGCGCGTTACGTTGACGCGCGGCTGGCAGCGGCCGATGGACTGCCGATTACGGGTGGGCGGCGAGAAACGTCTCGTTTTTGAGGTCGGCGGTGAGTTCCTCGACATTGAAGGGCCGGTCGAGTCGAGCGCGTAACTTCTCGGGATTGATGAGCAGATTGATCTCGGCGGTCTGGCGTGCAAAGAGGCGACCGAAGAGCGGGTACAGCCTGCGCATGATCGCCCGCTCCGCGGGTGTGCAGCGGGATGCGCAGTAGCCGACGTGGCCCACCTCGTCGGTGAGGATTTCGCTGTAGAGCAGCTCGATTCGTGCGGCCACCTCTGATTCGTCGGCGAACAACTCAACCCCTACTCGGCGCAGTTCATCAAACATTACGCAGCCCGCCATCTCCGCCGCGCCCACGAACATGACCCCGAGACGCTCCGGCAGAAACACACCGATCTTGACGAACTGACGCATCACAAACGGTGGGGGCACCACCTGCAACGTCAGACCGAACACATCCAGCACGTAGGCCAGCAACCTGGTGTGGTAGTGCTCCTCGAGTTCGACATACACCCGCTCGGGCGGCAGATCCTCATCACTGTTGAGCCCGTATGTCTCTCCGAGGCCAACCCCGAACCGTTCGGCCTGATTCAACTTGGCGGTGGCCAACAAGAACAACATCTCCCTGTCGAGGCCCGGTTCGGGCAGGCGTCGGCGCAGGTTCCGCACAAATGCTTCCCGATCGATGCGGCGGGCGGAGCGCACCGGGTCTGCCTCCAAGTCACCGAAGAACGCCTCGCGGCTTGCTAGCCGTCGATTCAGGAGATCGGCTGCACCGTCGCGCCTCTGCAAGAAGTCGCGATAGCCTTCAATCCCCGTGCCACTCATCGTTTCTCCATTCCTTGGACGATCGTCTTCACATATCGGTCCAACATCGCGGCCCGCACCCTAGACGCCGTCCCACCAGTGGCCAATAGGGCGAACAGGCCAGTGAGGAAGAACACGCCGAGTTCACCCGCCTCTGCGTCCCGACGGACCCGTCCTGCGGCCTGCGCTCGGGCAATCGCAGCGATCACGAACTCGGCCAGCGGATGCTCACTCAACTCGTCCTCGACAGGCCGTGTCGCCGAAAAGTGCAACCCCAACATGTCCCGAAAGACCACCGGACCCAACCGCCGCTCGGCGACAAGCACCTCGCGCACCAACAGGGACAGCACCGACACGAGATCGTCGGACTCACTCTTCCTAGTGTCGAGTTTGGCCACGATCTTGGCCTCCTCGGCGCGCTCCAACTCGACCACCACGTGCTCCTTGGTCGGGAAATGGAAATAGAACGTTCCCCGCACCACCCCCGCCGTGGCGGCGATCGCGCTGACGTCAGCACCTGCCAATCCAGACCGGCCGATCTCGGCCACCGCGGCGTCGAACAGACGGGCCCGCGTCTCAATGCGGCGGGCTTCTCGTACACCGACACCCGACGAATCAGGTTCCGTGGCGGATGCCAAGGAAGTCACGTCAGTACGTTAGCAGATCGCTGACAGTTGTCAATGACAGGTGTCAGCGAATAGCCGGGCGGCCCGTATGGGCACGAATCGCTCGCCCGCAAGGGTGAGGCGATGACCACTACGGAAATGGCGACGTACGCATACGACCAAATCGACCAGGCCCGAGCAGAACTGAACGCGGTCTCGAAATAGACGAGTTACGAGCGTCTCAAAACTTCGTGTCGGACGTGGCACGGCGATATGGCAGACATCGTTGACCTGCGGTGACACGATACTGATGTGGACGGCACAGGGGATGGTCGCGGTGCGCTGACTGCGGCGCGGCTGTCGTGCCGGTCATGCGGCACAGACCTGCCACCAAAATCCAAGTTCTGTAACGAGTGCGGTGCACCGGTCACACAGGTCAGCAGATCGGCGGAATACAAGCAGGTGACGGTGCTGTTCGCCGATGTCGTTCATTCGATGGACATCGCAGCGGCAGTTGGTGCAGAGCGGCTGCGCGAGATCATGGCCGAGCTCGCCGACCGCTGCGCTGCGGTGGTGCAGCGCTACGGCGGGACGGTCGACAAGTTCACCGGCGACGGGATCATGGCCGTCTTTGGTGCGCCGGTGGCGTTGGAGGATCACGCCGTTCGAGCCTGCCTTGCCGCCTTGCGTATTCAGCAGGCGGCGAAGCGGCTTGCGGTCGAGGTACACGAGCATGACGGTATCGATCTGGGGCTTCGCGTCGGACTGAACTCCGGCCAAGTGATCGCCGGTGAGATCGGTTCCGGACCTTTCGGTTACACCGCCATCGGTGAGCAGGTCGGAATGGCCCAGCGGATGGAGTCCGCGGCGCCGCCTGGTGGCGTGATGCTCAGCGCGTCGACAGCGCGACTGGTAGATGACACAGCGGCCCTTGGTGAGCCGGAGATGGTGCGCATCAAGCGTGCCGCAAAACCCGTGGCTGCCCGCCGGCTGTTGAGTGTGGAGGGACGGCACCACACCGTCGGGCGTGCGGAGTCGGCGCTGGTGGGTCGGCGGGGAGAGATGTCGACCATCGAGGGCTTCTTGGACCAAGCGATCGTGGGCCGCGGTGCGGTGGTCGGCGTAGTGGGTCCGCCCGGCATCGGCAAGAGCCGTCTGGTGCGCGATGTGAACGCGAAGGCAGCGGCCCGTGGTGCGCAAGTGTTCACTGCCTTCTGCGAGTCGCATACCAGCCACGTGCCCCTTCACGCTGTTGCGCGTTTGCTTCGCGCGGTGTTCGGCGTTTCTGGTCTTGACGGACAGACCGCCCGCGACCGACTCCGCGCCCAGGTTCCAGATGCAGGGCCGGAGGATGTGCTGCTGCTGGATGATCTCCTCGGCATCGCCGAACACGATGCGGCTCTTCCTCAGATCGGCCCGGATGCTCGTAGGCGGCGGTTGACTGCTCTGGTGCATGCCGCCTCGTTGGCCCGGGAACAGCCGGCTGTCTACGTTGTCGAGGACGCCCATTGGATTGATGAGGCTAGCGAGTCGATGCTCGCTGAGTTTCTGGCCGTCATCCCGCAGACTCCCTCGTTGGTGCTGATCACCTATCGCCCGGAGTATCAGGGCGTGTTGACGCGGGTGGCAGCTATGAGCACCATAGCCCTTGTGTCGCTTGGTGATTCGGAGATCGCAGCTCTGATTGCGGAGCTTGTCGGACCGGACACTTCGGTGCGCGCGCTGGGCGAGACGATTGCCGAGAGGGCTGCAGGAAATCCGTTCTTCGCCGAGGAGATCGTGCGCGACCTAGCCGAACGAGGTGTGCTGCGGGGCGAGCCGGGCGCATACCTGTCAACGACAGGTGCGGCCGCCGTCAGTGTGCCCGCCACCTTGCAGGCGACGATCGCGGCGCGCATTGACCGGCTCGACCCAGAAGCGAAACGCACATTGAGTGCAGCGGCGGTCATCGGCTCGACGTTCAACCGGGATCTCCTGGAAACGTTGGGAATTGAACCCGTGATCGATGCCCTGATGCGGGCCCAGCTCATCGACCAGATCGGGTCCACCCTGCAGCCCGAGTACGTGTTCCACCACCCGCTGATTCGGGCCGTGGCTTACGAATCACAGCTCAGATCGGATCGCGCCGAGATGCACCGACGCATCGCGGCCGCGATCGAGTCAGGTGATCCCGCAGCGGCCGATGAAAATGCCGTCATGATTGCCGAGCATCTGGAGGCGGCCAACGATGGCCGAGCTGCTTACGGCTGGCACATGCGGGCCGCAACCTGGGCGACGAACCGTGACATCGCCGCGGCATGGCGGAGTTGGGAGCGTGCCCGAACGCTCGCCGACGCCCTACCCGCCGATGAGCCCGGCCGACTGGCGATGCGCATTGCCCCACGCACCATGTTGTGCGGGATCGCCTTTCGGGTCCATCAACACGTGGCCGGTGAGCGCTTCGATGAGTTGCGGGATTTATGCGCCGACGCCGGAGACAAAGCCTCGCTAGCCATCGCCATGGCGGGGCTGACAGTGAATCACGCATTTGAGGACCGGGTCGCCGAGGCGGCTCAGCTGGCATCGGAGGCCTGGACCCTGACCGAGTCGCTCGATGTCCCGTCCCTGACCGTGGGGCTGTCGTTCGCAACGATCTACGCCAAGACTGAAACCGGCGAGAGCCTTGAGGTGCTGCGTTGGTCGGAACGAGTCATCGAGCTGGCCGACGGTGACCCGACGATGGGCAACTTCCTCGTCGGGTCTCCGGTAGCGGTCGCCTTCACAACCCGGGCGGCTGCCCGTTACTGGCTTGGCCGTCCCGGATGGCGCGACGACCTGCGGCACGGCCTCGCCACGGCTCGTAGCACCGACCCGATGTCCTACGGCATCGTTGTCGGCTATGTCTACTTCCCGGGGATCCCGGTTGGCGTATTGACCGCCGACGACGCATCAGTGCGTGAGATCGAGGATGCCCTGGAGATTGTCGAACGATCCGGTGACGATTACGCGGTGGCAATCACGCGGGGGGCGCTGGGCCTTGCGCTCGTGCATCGCGACACCGCCGCGGACCGTGACCGCGGGCAGCAGCTGCTGGCGGAGATCGGCGAGGTCTTCGAGGGTCGGCGACAACAAATGTGCGACCGACCGCTGATCGACATCTATGCGGCGCGTGAGGTGGCTCGGCGAGGCGATGTCGACGAGGCAATCCCGCGGATGCGCGCGGTCGTCGACCATCTGTTTCGGGAGGAACTGCTGTTGTGCTGGGCGGTTCCCGCGTCGGCTGTTTTGGTGGAAACACTGATCGATCGTGGAGGCGACGGTGACGTGGCCGAGGCCGAGGCAGCGATCGAGCGGCTGGCGGCCGCGCCGGCCGACGAGGGTCTGGCGATACGTGAGGTCTGGTTGTTACGACTACGGGCGCTGCTCGCCCGCGCCTATGGAGATGAAGCCGCCTACCGCGACAACCGCGATCGCTACCGGGCGATGGCCAAAAAGCTTGGCTTCGAGGGTCATATGGCGTGGGCCGAGGCGATGCCATGACGGCGGTAGGGCCGATGAGCTATCCCGGTGTCCCGAAAAAGACGACTTCCGAGAGTCTCGAAAGTCAGTCGCGATTGGCCGGGTGACGTGGGCGTTGTGTGACATCCTGTGCGAGTGTCCGCGGGGGGCCGGCCTTCGGGGGTGGTGACATTCCTGTTCACCGATATTGAGGGTTCGACCCGTCGGCGGGAAGCTGACGCTGCTGCGATGCGGGCGGCCCTTCTGGCCCATGACGAGGTGTTGCGCTCCTCGATTGAGGCGCACGACGGTTTTGTGTTCAGCCACACCGGTGACGGCGTGGTTGCCGCGTTCGCGTCGCCGCGCTCGGCTGTCGATGCGGCGGTCGCCGCACAGCGGGAGCTGGAGTTGCCGGTGCGGACGGGCATTGCGACCGGCGAGGCCGAACTGCGCGACGGGGACTACTTCGGAACGGTGCTCAACCGGGCTGCGCGGTGATGGCCGCCGGGCATGGCGGTCCACCAGCTCGGCGCACTCGGCCGCCCGCACCGGCCCAGTGTGGAATGACGTGACGGTTAGCCGCCGCGCGTTCCATCCCACACAAGTACCGCCACACTGCGCTTAACGCCAAGGGCTTCCCGGGACGGGGCTCACGTCGAGGCGATAGTGTTGTTTCATGTCCATGGCGGGGCCGCCGGTGACCGTGCTCGGCGAAGACGAGTGCTGGAGCCTTCTGTCCAGCTTGTCGTTAGGCCGGTTCGTCACCTGTCTGGACGGGCGGCCCGAAATCTTCCCGGTCAACTTCGTCACCCAACGCCCTACGGTGCTGTTTCGAACTGCCGAGGGCACCAAGCTCTTCGGCGCAGCGACGCACCCCTTCGTGGCTTTCGAGGCCGACTACCACGACGCCGAACTCACCTACGGGTGGAGCGTCATCGTCAAGGGCCGGGCGCATGTGTTGTCGACCAGCGCCGAAATCGGCGAAGCTGAGCGGGCGCACCTGCGGCCGTGGACGGCGACGCAGAAGCTTCGCTATGTGCGGGTGAACGCCTCGGAAATCACCGGTCGCCGGTTCAAGTTCGGCCCAGAACCTGACCACGCAGTCGTCTACGACTGAAGCGCCACTTGCCGATCCGACGCCCCTCGGCACCCACACCGTCGACCGATCAGGAGGACCGTCGCAGCCGCGCCACAGCCACGACGGCCAGCACCCCGGCGATCGTCGCCACACCCCATCGCCAACGACCTCAGATCGCCACAGACCGACAATCAGGACGGGCCTGGTGTCACCCCTGGATGCAGCCGGTGTGCATCAATTGTTGCAGGGTCGCCACGGTCATCGACGACCTGATCGACCGGGTCATGGCGGACGACCGCCTCAATGCCAATCCACGGGTGGACGAGGCCCACCACCGAGTGTCGCCTGCGGGGTTCACGTACTACGTGACCGGTGGAGAGCAAGTGGGTGGGGCGAGAACTTCGGATCGGCGACGACGTCGTGCTCGCGATCACCGACCACTGCCCGCGCTGCGTCATGACCACACTTCCGCAAGGAGATCTGCCCAAGGACGACGGGATCCTGCGCACAGCGGCACGCCACAACGAAGTTCACGTCGGCGTGTATGGAGAAGTGCGTCGCGCCGGGAGTGTCCACGAGGCGCCACCGTGACCCTCGGCTGAGCACAAATCGCGCGGTCGACATCGGCCGAAGATGGTTGGGAGTCATGTCAGCGGAAAGCGACATGCCGACTATGTCTGCTGAACGTGGAGCTGCGCGGCGCGCACGCGGCTCCCCAGGGCTTCGCGGCCCAGAGCTTATGGGTTGGCAGGCCCCTGTAGTAATCCGCTAGTGAGAACCCACACTTGGTACAAAGAAAGCTGGCCTTGAAAGCGACTCAAATATTGTCTTGTCCAGATGACCAGCTACGACGTCGTGAACTGGATTGCGCATGCACGCGCACAGGTTCAACGCCGCCGGGCGCGACGCTAGCTGGGGTAGTACTCCGCCTCGGTGATCACGGGCTCGACCGTCGACGGCTCGCTGCGCCCTGCCCTGCGCCGCGCCGAGAACATTGCGCCGCGCGCTGGCCGCACCGGGGCAATGCGGGCCAGGCCGGTCGGTCGGTTCATGTCGTCGTAGATCGCTTCGATGCCGCCGCCCATGAAGTAGGTCTCGTGCCAGAGGCCGGTTCCGCCGGAGTCCCTCAGGTACTGCTGCCACCACAGCTTGTGCGGCTCCGAGTGGCTCCAGCGCTCCAGGCTGTCGAGGTCGCGCCAGTACTGGCGCATCCCAGCGTGCGGCGGGATCAGTGACCAGATGAAATCCTCGTGCAGTAGCAGGCCATCCGGCTGCGCCTTCCACGACTTCTGGATCTGGGGCCCCAGCCCGAACAAGCGCAGCATCCCGCGCGGACGCCGCACGCGAATGCCCAGGTAAAACACGACGAGGTCGGGGTATGCGCTCAGATCCACGGTCTGGCGGTCGACTGCCATCGGACCTCCCTGTCGCAGCAGGCCGAGCCTAAATCACTCGAACTCCGGCCACTGCCCAATCTCGAGTCTCTGAGCGCACCTGACGATATCCAACTACTGGCTCAATGTGCCCGCGAACGTGCCCGTCACCCTGTACTGGTCGGCCACCGCCTACGACCGCGCGCCCACAGCAACCGCCAGCGATCGGCTCGAACCCCGCGCTGGGGTTCAGGTTGCTCCATGCGGCCTTCGGCGCGACCCGCGTGTTGGTCACCAGGTTGTAGTAGATCGCCTGGCCCTTCCAACGCGCGGAGAGCGCCACATGAACGCATCACGAGCCGTTCATGATCCATTGTCTTGCTTCCTCAATCTGCCCAGCGGGGAAATGCCTGATCTCCGCTGACACAAAGTGTGACGTTAGATGCTCTGCGACATCTCCCAGGTGGGAGTCCGTTACGACTCCGATCCTCTTTATCCGCTTGTGATGATCTCGAACAAAGCGAAACTGGTTGACCATTGCCCCAAAACTCTTCCATCCGGGGAACGACGGGGTTTCGATGATGAGACCGGCAAGACCGCCGGTTGCCTCGATGTGCGGGTCAACCGCGTTCGCGAGTTTCACAAAGTCGTCCTGCTCGATCGCAGATTTTGGTTGCACGAGCAGGATGGAATGCTCGGTATCGAGGTTGTATTCGATCATGTATCGCTCCTTTACGATCGTTGCGGTCCAAGGGCAGAACTCACCGACGATGTTGATGCGCACCTTCCGGCTGCGAACCCTCATCGTCTCCATCCGACAGCCCGTACCCCCGGGGTAGTAGGGACCGAAGTCCCCAGGTGAGGAGTCGTTGGTCGCGCTGCAGGGAGTCGTTTGTCCCGGTTGGAAAGCCCCGCCGTAGCCGTCGAAGACCGAGTCCTCCCTTCGGGCTGGCCGCCGCGCCCGCTTCATTTGTTTGACCGGCTCGATCCCCTTCGATCAGGTCGCGACGATCCGGAAGGCGGTGACGACGTCTGGTGCGATGGCAACCACCGTGTCGGCGTGATTGACCCACGGATGCAGCAGTTGTTCGTAGCGCGAGATCTCGTCGGGATCGTTGACAGTCCGTGCATGGCCAGTAGCCACGACACTCCAGCCGACCCGACGCTGAGGGTCGAACTTGTCCGCTTCGTAAGCGACCACCATGCCAGGGTCACCGGATCGCACAACAGTGGAGATCGCCGCGCCAAGCCGGGTGCGAATGATGATCTGGTCGTCGTCCACCAGATGGTTAACCGGCCGGACCGCTGGCAGCGCATTCAGCGTGAATATCACCCGCCCGTAGTCCACGCTGGCCAACAATCGCATCGCCTCATCGCGGTCTAACCTTTGAGCGCCATTGGCAGGTCGCGCCAGGCCAAGGCCTCCGTCGTAGTCCTGCTCGCGCATGATCTACCCCTACGTTCAATCGATCATCGCGCGATCTCCCCGCGAACGTCGAAAAGGCTGTGCCGTCAGGTACCAGCATTTGCTCTTTACTATGTATCTCTCCAGGGCCAAACGGTATCTCTCCAGGGCCAAACGCCCCTAATATCGGATGACCAATGCCGATGCCTCGCTCGGACTCATCAACGTCGGAGCTGCCCCTCGTAAAATCAAGTTGCTTCATGAGATGCCGTCGCCAAGCTCCGACTAGACGGCACGCCAACCCCACGCTCGCGGGTGGCTCGGATGACGAAGCGGCTCGCACCATCCGGTGCGGGCAAGAGCGCCTCCCGCGATGGAGGCCGGACCGAGAGGCCGGACCATGACCCACGACCTTCCCCGGAACGACGCCGACAACGGCGGCCCGGTCGTTCCGGCCGGTCAGTGCGATGAGGACTACTACAGCGAGGCAAGTGTGCAGGAGCGTAAGGACCGCCGGTCGGCCAAGTATGGCCATCTGAGGGCCGCAGCTGACGAGCGCGCCGAGGAGGCCCGGCGCATCGCCGAGGCCAACCGTAGGTCCAAGGAAAGGCCGCCGGAATAACCGCCGTCGCCCTAGAGGGCGCCGACGGGGACGCACAGGTGATCACCGTCGCGGTCGACGAAGTTCCGAGGGGACGAAGCAATGAGCGCTGAGCGCGGCTGGATCGGTGATCCGCAGCCGTCGGTGGAATGGCGCGACTCCCATTACTCCCGGCAGGCTGACCGGATCAACACTCAGCCTGACCCCTTGCGGGGAGAGGGAGGACATGATGCCGAGCTGGCCAGGCGAATACCGCTACGACCCATGTGACCGCTGTGGCTGGGCCACCCGCTTCAAACAGTTCCCCTTGGTCTGTGCCTGCACAACCCCAGACCGCTGCCCTCACCCGCGCTGTCTCAAAGATCTGTCGCAGAAATAGTTGTCTCATTCGCGATGTTCAAACCGCGGTGAGACAACCCGGAGCAAACACGACCTACCGCGCGACCTAGGCACGTTTCGGCTGTATGCGCATCAGCACTGAGTCGTAAGCCCGGCGAGCGATCTCAGACGTGCGCCGATTTCGTCCAATTCATCCTTGTGATCAAGCTGAGTCTCCATCAGTTCCTTGGCAATGCGACTGCGTCACCGGCAACGGCTACCGGAGCAGCGCCGTCGCGGCCACCGCGACGGGTTCGAAATCCTTTGTCTCCGAGTCGACGAGCTCGAACAGTCGTCGTTTCATGCGTGGGTCCCAGAACCTACTGACGTGGTTGGCGACCTCGGTAACCGCTTCCTCGGTGGGCAGGTAGGCGAAATGTACGACGATCTTGTTGATCAGCCTGATCTCAGTTGCCTCGTGATGCGACATGTCAATCCACGAGTCCGACGGCCAGCTCACGGTCCGCGGCCGCTTCGCCATTCAGATGCGAAACCGGGTGGGTGAGCGTGACCTGGACTGCCGTCACCTTGTACTCCGGGCAATTCGTCGCCCAATCGGAGTTCTCCGTTGTCACGACATTCGCCCCCGTCACCGGGTAATGGAACGTGGTGTACACGACGCCGGTAGGCATCCGATCGGATATCTGCGCATGGAGCGTCGTTGCGCCGACTCGGCTAGCCAACGTGACCTCGTCGCCGTCCCTGATGCCCCGCACCTCGGCGTCGTGGGGATGGATCTCCAGCACATCCTCTTGGTGCCAGGCGATGTTCGCCGTGCGCCGGGTCTGCGCTCCCACGTTGTACTGACTCAGGATCCGGCCCGTCGTCAGAATCAGCGGGAAGCGGCGAGTGCTGCGCTCGTCGGTCGGCACGAACGGGGTCGGCACGAACCTGCCAAGCCCCCTGGTGAATGCGTCGACGTGCATGATCGGCGTGCCGTCGGGAGCCTGCTCGTTGCACGGCCACTGAACGCTGCCCACCTGATCCAGCTTGTCGAACGACACCCCGGTGAACGTCGGTGTGACGGAGGCGATCTCATCCATGATCTGGCTTGGGTTGTCGTAGTGCATCGGATAGCCCATCGCCGTGGCGATCTGGCAGACGATGTCCCACTCGTGCCTGCCGCTCTTGGGCTTCATCACCGCACGGACCCGGTTGATCCGGCGTTCGGCGTTGGTGAAGGTGCCGTCCTTCTCCAGGAACGACGCGCCAGGCAGGAACACGTGGGCGAACTTCGCCGTCTCGTTGAGGAAGAGGTCCTGGACCACGACCAGCTCCATCGCGCCCAGTGCTGCCAGGACGTGCTTGACGTTCGGGTCGGATTGCGCGATGTCTTCACCGTGGACGAACAGCCCGCGGAACGTGCCCTCGATCGCGGCGTCGAACATGTTCGGGATACGCAACCCCGGCTCAGCTAACAGCGTTGTTCCCCAAAGGTTTTCGAAGACCTTACGCGCCGCGTCGTCCGACACATGCCGATAGCCGCTCAGCTCGTGCGGGAACGATCCCATGTCACAGGAGCCCTGCACATTGTTCTGGCCGCGCAGCGGGTTCACGCCGACACCGTCGCGGCCGATGTTGCCGCACGCCATCGCCAGGTTCGCCATGCCCATGACCATCGTCGAGCCCTGGCTGTGTTCGGTCACCCCGAGGCCGTAGTAGATCGCCCCGTTGCCGCCCTGCGCATACAACCGGGCGGCCGCACGCAGCTCTGCGGCCGGCACGCCGGTGATCGCCTCGACGGCCTCGGGGCTGTTCTCGATGCCCGAGATGAACTGGGCCCACTCGTCGAATCCCTCGCACCGCTCCCCGATGAACGACTGGTCGACTAGGCCCTCGGTCACCACGACGTGGGCCATGGCGTTGACGACCGCCACGTTCGTTCCTGGCTTCAACTGCAGGTGGTGGTCGGCCTCGATGTGTGGCGAGCGCACCAGGTCGATGCGACGCGGGTCGACGACGATCAGCTTCGCGCCCTGGCGCAGCCGCTGCTTCATTCTCGACGCGAAGACGGGGTGCCCATCCGTCGGATTTGCCCCGATCACCATGATGACGTCGGATTGCGCCACGGACCGAAAGTCCTGCGTGCCCGCCGACTCACCGAACGTCTGCTTGAGCCCATATCCCGTTGGCGAGTGGCACACTCGCGCACACGTGTCCACGTTGTTGTTGCCGAAGGCGGCACGGACCATCTTCTGAACGACGTAGACCTCTTCGTTCGTGCACCGCGACGAAGTGATCGCGCCGATCGCCCCCGCGCCGTGCCGCTGCCTGATCTCCTGCATCCGGCGCGCGACGGTGCCGATCGCCTCGTCCCACTCGACCTCACGCCACGGGTCGGTGATCTTCTCGCGAACCATCGGGCGCAGCATCCGGTCCGGGTGCGTTGCGTAGCCGAACGCGAACCGTCCCTTGACACACGAGTGGCCCTCGTTGGCACCGCCATCCTTGTGGGGCACCATGCGGACCACCTCGTCACCGCGCAACTCCGCCTTGAACGAGCAGCCGACGCCGCAGTAGGCGCATGTGGTGATCACCGACCGGGACGGCATCCCCAGTTGGATCACTGACTTCTCCTGCAGGGTCGCCGTCGGGCAAGCCTGCACGCAGGCGCCACACGACACGCATTCCGAGTCCATGAACGACTCGCCCGCACCGGCCGACACCTTCGAGTCGAAGCCCCGGCCTTCGATGGTCAGCGCGAACGTGCCCTGGATCTCGTCACACGCGCGCACACAACGCGAGCAGGCGATGCATTTGGACGGATCGAAGTCGAAGTACGGATTGCTTTGGTCGACGACGGCGTCCAGGTGGTTCTCCCCGTCGTAGCCGTACCTGACCTGACGCAGCCCGACCGCGCCCGCCATGTCCTGCAACTCGCAGTCACCGTTGGCCGAACAGGTCAGGCAGTCCAGCGGATGGTCGGAGATGTAGAGCTCCATGACGTTCTCACGGAGCTTGGCCACTTTCGGCGTCTGGGTATGTACGACCATCCCGTCGGCGACCGGTGTCGTGCACGAAGCGGGAGTGCCACGGCGGCCGTCGATCTCGACCAAACACAGCCTGCAGGAGCCGAACGCTTCGAGCCGGTCCGTGGCGCACAACTTGGGGACATCGACGCCGGCCATCGCGGCCGCCCGCATGACGGATGTGCCTTCAGGAACAGAGACGCGCATCCCGTCGACCTCGAGCGAAACCGACGCCGGACCGTCCTTGGCCGGGGTGCCGAAGTCGGGTTCCTTGAGCAGCGTCATGGCATGCCTTCCGTCCTCGCACTGGCGGTGGTCGATTCTGCGTTCGGTTCGCGGGAAAGAAAGTCGTCTGGGAAATGTGTGATCGCGCTGCGCACCGGCATCGGGGTCAACCCGCCCATGGCGCACAACGAGCCCTCGGTCATCACATCGCAGAGGTCTTCGAGCAGGGCCAGGTTCTCGTCGCGGTGCTCACCCGCCCTGATCCGGTCGATCACCTCAACGCCGCGCACCGAACCCACGCGGCACGGCGTGCACTTTCCGCACGACTCCGCGGCGCAGAACTCCATGGCGAACCTGGCCTGAGCCGCCATGTCGACGGTGTCGTCGAACACCACGATGCCGCCATGGCCGACCATCGCACCCGCCGCAACGAAGGCCTCGTAGTCCATCGGCAGGTCGAACTTGGAGCTCGGTAGATACGCGCCGAGCGGGCCACCGACCTGGACCGCACGCACCGGCCGACCGGATCGCGTTCCGCCGCCGTAGCCGTCCACGAGTTCGCCGAGCGTGATCCCGAACGCCGTCTCCACGATGCCGCCTTGTTTGATGTTCCCGCCGAGCTGGAACACCTGCGTGCCGCGCGACCGCTCCACGCCGAGCTGCCTGATACGCCGTGTGCACCCTCAGCAAGGACCACCGGCACGGTGGCAAGCGTGAGCACGTTGTTCACCACCGTCGGCTTGCCGAACAGGCCGTGAATGGCGGGGATCGGCGGCTTCGCCCGGACCATGCCGCGCTTGCCCTCCAGGCTTTCCAGCATGGAGGTCTCCTCGCCGCAGATGTAGGCGCCGCCGCCCACCCGCACGTGCAGGTCGAAGTTCAGCGAGGAGCCAAGGATGCTGTCGCCGAGCCACCCTCGCCCGTTCGCGATCTCGATGGCGGCACGCATTGTGGCGATGGCATCCGGGTATTCGGACCTGATGTAGATGTAGCCCTCAGTGGCACCCACCGCGTATGCCGCGATTGTCATGCCCTCGATGAGCATGAACGGATCACCCTCCATGACCATCCGGTCCGCGAACGTCCCGCTGTCGCCTTCGTCGGCGTTGCAGCAGACGAACTTCAGCTCGTCGACGCAGTCGAGCACCGTCTTCCACTTGATGCCGGCGGGGAAGCCCGCGCCGCCACGACCGCGCAACCCGGAGTCCGTGACCTCCGCGACGACCTCCGCGGCTGAAACCTCCAGTGCACGAACCAGTCCGACGAGGCCGCCGTGGCGCAGGTAGTCGTCAGGCGACAACGGATCGGTGACGCCCATCCTTGCGAACGTGACCCGATTCTGCGTCGCCAGCCAGGGCAACTCCTCGACCACGCCCACTCGCTGCGGGAGCTCGGCGCCGTCGAACAAGCCCGCAGCCACCAGCCCGTCGACTTCGGTCGCAGCGACCGGCCCGTAGCCGATCCGACCGTCCGGTGTCGCCACCTCGACCAGTGGTTCCAGCCACAACATTCCCCGAGAACCGTTGCGGATTAACCGAATCGAGCGCCCGTGACGCGCAGCGGCGCGCACCAGTTCGTCGGCGACTTCGTCCGCGCCGACTGATGTCGCCGCGGAATCCCTTGGCACGTACACCGTCACCGGTGCCGCTGTCGTCGTGCTCATTGCGAGATCGCCTTTTCAAGTATCAAGGACAGGCGCGTCTCGTCCAGCCTGCCGTGTAGTCGGCCGTTCACCTGCGCCGCGGGCCCCAGCGCGCAGTTGCCTAGGCAGAAGACCTGCTCGGCGGTCAGCGATCGGTCCCAGCTGGTCTCCCCCAGCGACACGCCGTAGCGGGCCCGCAGGTGCGCCACCAGTCGTTCGGCCCCGAGTGCCTGACACGCCTCGGCCCGGCAGACGCGAACCGTCGTGCGGCCCGCGGGCTCGGAACGAAAGTCGTGATAGAAGCTGACAACCCCGTGCACGTCCGCGCGGGACAGGTTCAGCTCGTCCGCCAATACCGGAATCGCCTCCTGCGGAACACACCCCAGCGCCTCCTGGACTGCGTGCAGGATGGGAAGCAAGGCACCGCGCTGTGAGCGATGGGTCGCAACGATCTCTCGGACCAGGTCCGCGACCGTCGCGTTCGCCTCCCCCGTTGTCGTGGGATTCATCAGCTTCCTCCGGGATAGGCGTTGGTCGGAACCGCCCCAGAATTGTGATCTGGGGCGGTTCCGACCCGGGCGGGCCGCTTTAGACGACGACCTTGTTCTTGTGGAACTCGGCGATGGTGTCCGCGTCGTATCCCAGCTGGGCAAGAACCTCGTCGGTGTGCTCGCCGAGCAGTGGTGCGCCCTTGATCTCGGGCTTGAACGCGGAGAACTTGATCGGGCTGCCGACGGTCAGGAACGATCCGCGGCCCTTCTGATCCACCTCGACGACGCTGCCTGCCTCACGCAGCGCCGGGTCAACGGCGAGCTCCTTCATGCTCATCACCGGCGCGCAGGGCACCTCCCACTCGCGCAGGATGTCGACCGCCTCGTACTTGGTCTTGTCGGCCAGCCACTTCTCGATCTCGGCGAAGATGTCGAAGATCTTGTCCTGGCGGGCAAGCGCGGTGCTGTAGCCCGGGTCCTCGGCCCATTCCGGCCTGCCGATGACCTCGGCCGTGCGCTTCCAGTTCTGCTCCTGGACCGTGAAGTAGATGTAGGCGTTGGGGTCGTCCTCCCAGCCCTTGCACTTCAGCACCCAGCCCGGCTGGCCGCCGCCGCCTGCGTTGCCGCCGCGCGGGACGGTGTCGCCGAACTCGCCGTTCGGGTACTGCGGGTACTCCTCAAGGTAGCCAACGGCTTCCAGCCGCTGCTGGTCGCGAAGCTTGACCCGGCACAGGTTGAGCACGGCGTCCTGCATCGAGGCAGAGACCTTCTGGCCCTTTCCGGTCTTCTCACGGGCGATCAGCGCGGTGAGGATACCGATCGCCAGGTGCATACCCGTGTTGCTGTCGCCGAGCGCCGCACCGCTCACGGTCGGCGGGCCGTCCCAGAAGCCGGTGGTCGACGCGGCGCCACCTGCGCACTGCGCGACGTTCTCGTAGACCTTGAGGTCATTCCACGGTGACGCGTCGTTGAATCCCTTGACGGAGCCGAAGATCAGCCGCGGGTTCCACTCCTGCAGCTTGTCCCAGGACAGGCCCATCCGGTCCATGGCCCCTGGGGCGAAGTTCTCGACCAGCACGTCGGCCCCGCGGATCAGCTTCTCCATCACCTCGAGTCCCTCGGGTGACTTCGTGTTGATCGCCAGCGAGCGCTTGTTGCTGTTGAGCATGGTGAAGTACAGGGCGTCGACGTCAGGGATATCCCGCAACTGGCCTCGCGTCACGTCACCCCCGCCCGGACGCTCGACCTTCAGCACATCGGCTCCGAACCAGGCGAGCATCTGGGTGCACGCCGGGCCGGCCTGGACGCCGGTGAAGTCGATCACCTTGATCCCGGAGAGCGGCAGTTCAGTCATGACACGTTCCTTTCCTAATCTTTCAGCGTTGGTTGGTGATGCCCTTGGGGTTGAGGTGGGCGATGTTTCCGCTCTCGGTGCCATCGGAGGGGTCGATGATGCAGTCGATGAGTGCCGGCCTGCCCGATGCCAGGGCCTCCCGCAGAGCAAGCGGCGACCTCCTCAGGCGTCGTCGCCTGATATCCCTTGCCTCCGAAGGCCTTGATCATGTACTCGTGACGGGCCTGCAGCGCGGTGGGCGCCGGGTCAGCGGAGGCGGAGACATCGTCGCCGCGGTAGACGCCGCTGTTGTTGAGGACCACGGTGACGATGGGCAGGTTGTAGCGGCAGACCGCCTCCAGCTCCATTCCACTGAACCCGAACGCGCTGTCACCCTCGATCGCGACCACCGGGTCCCCGGTTTCGACGGCCGCGGCGATCGCGTAGCCCATGCCGATGCCCATGACTCCCCACGTCCCGCTGTCCAGCCGATGGCGGGGTACCTGCATCCCGATTGTGTTGCGCGCCAGGTCAAGCGCATTCGCACCCTCGTTGACGACATATGCCTGTGGGTTGTCGTGCAGCACATCGCGGATAGCCTGCAACGCGCCGAGGAACTTCATCGGGTGCGCAGTCAGGGCGGCCTCGAGGCGGCCTGCCATCTTGGCGACGTTCTGCGCCGACTTGGCCGAAAGTTCCTCCCGCCATTCGGTCTGCACGGTGATCTGACCGGGTTTGGCCCGTTCGAGGAGGGCCTCCATCACCGAACCGACGTCACCCACGAGCGGCGCGGCGATGGGTTGGTTGCTGTCCATCTCGGCTGCTGCGATGTCGACCTGGATGAACTTGGCGTTCGGGTTCCATTGCGGCGCATCGCCAAATCCGAGCAGCCAGTTCAGCCGTGCACCGACGAGCATCACGACGTCGGCCCGCTTCAGCGCCAGCGATCGGGCGGTGGCCGCCGACTGCGGGTGGTCGTCGGGCAGCAGGCCCTTCGCCATCGACATCGGCACGTACGGCACGCCTGTGGTCTCGACGAATTCGGTGATCTGCTCGTCCGCCTGCGCGTAGGCCGCGCCCTTGCCGAGCACGATCAACGGCCGTTTGGCGTTGGCCAGCAGTTCGATTGCGGAGTCGACCGTTTCGGTTTCGGGCAGCTGGCGCGGCGCCGGGTTGACAACCCGCCACAGCGTCGCCGCGCCCTCTTCGGCGTCGAGCACCTCACCGAGCACTGCCGCCGGGATGTCGAGGTAGACGCCTCCGGGCCGGCCGGAAACCGCGGTCCGGATCGCCCTGGCGATGCCACGGCCGATGTCCTCGGCCCGCGATACTCGGTAGGCCGCCTTGGCGAACATCTTGGCGGCCGCCAGCTGATCCATCTCCTCGTAGTCTCCGCGCTGGAGGTCGACGAGATGCCGCTCACTGGACCCGGAGATCTGGACCATCGGGAAGCAGTTTGTGGTGGCATTGGCGAGCGCCACAAGGCCATTGAGGAAGCCGGGAGCGGACACGGTCAGGCAGATGCCGGGCTTCTTGGTAAGGAAGCCGGCCGCGGCCGCCGCATGGCCGGCATCGCTTTCGTGACGGAAGCCGATGTAGCGGATGCCCGAAGCCTGTGCGAGCCGAGCCAGGTCGGTGATCGGGATTCCGACGACCCCGTAGATGGTGTGCACGTCGTTGAGTTTGAGTGCGTCGACAACCAGGTGGATCCCATCAGTGAGGGTGCCCGTGTCGTCGGTACCCTCCGGCTCCGTGTCTCGCATGGGAGCGATGGTCATGATGTGGACCCTTCCTAGTCTTCCGAGCTGGTGGCGATTTCCCTTACGTACTACGACTTTTCACGTTGTGGTTCGATGTGTCCAAGACCTGCTGTCAACCAGCCGATAAACGCCGGTTATCACGCGGGGCCGCGTTGTCGCGGTTCGGGGCGGAAGCATTCAGCGCCTGCTCAGGTCGGCGACGGGATCACGGCGCTCCAGATCGAAGACTTCGTCCAAGTGCGGGCCCGCCGCCACGTTCAAGAACGCCCTGGCCGCAACCGAACCCGGGCCGGCGTGGATCGCCATCGAAATTTGCGCGGTTGTTTCGGGCTCGACGAGGCGGATGGCTCTCGCCGCTCCGGTGACGGGCATCGCGCGCAGCCAGGTGTGCGGCACCACGCTCGCCCAGGCGCCCGTGGCCACGTGCGCGCATAGCGACGCGACCGAATCCGTCTCCACCTGAGGTACCGCCACCGCCCCATTGGCCGCGAACGCCTTATCGATGAACTGCCGAAATCGCATGTGCGGCATCAGCAATGCGAGTGGCAGTTGGGCCGCCTCGGCCCACGTGATGGTGCGGGCAGCGGGTACGAGCTGCTCGCCGGAGACGAGCAACACATACCGTTCCTTATACAGCGGCACGACCTCCAGGCCGGACTGGTCGTCGGGCCCGAAGTGGGCGATAGCGGCATCCAGCTCGAAGTCGCGCAGTTGGCGCAGTAACTCCGTGGAGGACAACCGGGAGCAGATGGTCACCTTGGCCAGCGGGTGCAGCGCGCAGAACGCGGCGACGGGAAGCGCCGTCGTCGTCGACACCGTCGGCCCCGTACCAAGGCGGAGCGTTCCGGAGATGCCGGACCGCATGGCGGCGGCCTCGGCCTTCAGATTGTCGTGCTCGGCGAGGACTCGCTTGGCCCAGACGACGAGCCGTTCGCCCTCCAGCGTCAGACCCTCGAAGTTCTGCCCGCGATTGATGAGCGTGACGTTCAGCTCCCGCTCCAGCTTGGCGATCGCCGTGGAGAGGGCCGGCTGCGATACGTAGCAGGCCTCCGCCGCACGGGCGAAGTGCCGCTCTCTGGCGACGGCCACGAAGTACTCGAGCTGGCGTAGCAGCATCGGCACTCCTCTCGTCCTGGGTCGTCCAACAGGAACTATACAGAATTGTATGCAGTATTCTCTATTCGGTATGCTACTCATGGCATGGCAAAGATGTCTACCTGGAACAGCGACGTGAAAGGCAGCACCACATGAGCGAGACGGTGTCTACGAATGGGCAATCAACCAAGAGCGGCGTGACCGACGCCTGGCTCGCCGAGGCGGTCGTGACCGAATCCGCCGAGGCCATCGTGGTGACTGACCCGGACGGAATCATTCTGCTGTGGAACAACGGAGCCGCCCGGATCTTCGGGTTTTCGGCGGCCGACGTCGTGGGCCAAAGCCTTGACGTGATCATCCCGGAGAAGCTGCGGGCACGGCATTGGCAGGGCTACCAGCAGACGATGCTGACCGGATACACCCGCTACGGGGACAAGCTGTTGAGCGTGCCTGCCCTGCACCGCGACGGACATCGGCTGTCGATCGAATTCAGTGTGGCGCTCCTGCGGGACGAGGCCGACCAGATAGTGGGGATTTCGGCGATCATGCGCGAGGTCACCGAACGTCGCGAAGCCGAGAAAGCGTTGCGCGCCAAGCTGTCCGAACTTCAGCTTCGGGTCGGATCGGACTGATCGATCACTCGATCCGCAGTACCCGCACCGAATCGGTGCATCCCGACACACCGCTGCGGCTACCGGACACCACCACGACCAGGCTGCCTGGCTGCCGCATGCCCATGGCGGCCAACCCTCGGCTCACCTCGGTGGGCAGCGTCTCGGCCGTGGTCGCTGGTGCCAGCACGGCGGACTCGATGCCCCAGGAGAACGCCAAGCGAGCGCGCACGGACTCATCGTGTGCAAAAGCCAAGAGCGGCAACGGCGATCGCTGACGCGCCAGTCGCAGGGCGGTGTCACCGGTCCGGGTGAAGCAGCACAGCGCCGCCGCCCCAAGCCGTCGGCCCAGTTCGCAAGCGGCCGCCGCGACCGCATCGCCGACGCCCACGTCGTCGCCGTCGCCCTCGGCAACCCACTCCGGTGCAACCCCTTGGCGCGGCATGTCCTCGGCCGCCTCGACGATGCGCGCCATCGTCGCGACCGTGTGGGCCGGATACGCCCCGACGCTCGACTCGGCGGACAGCATGACCGCGTCCGTGCCGTCGAAGACCGCGTTGGCGACGTCGGAGACCTCGGCGCGGGTGGGCCGCCGATCGGTGATCATCGAATCCAGCATCTGGGTCGCCACGATCACCGGCTTGGCCGCCTGGCGGCACAGGCCGATCGCCCGCTTCTGCACCAGGGGGACCTGCTCCAGCGGCATCTCCACGCCGAGATCCCCTCGGGCCACCATCAGGCCGTCGAACGCATCAACAATCGCCGACAGGTCCGAAACCGCCTCGGGTTTCTCGAGTTTCGCCATCACCGGTACCCACTTGCCGACCTCGTCCATGACGGCGTGGGCGAGCTTGACCTCCTCGGGCGCACGGACGAACGACATAGCCACCATGTCGACACCGAGTTCGAGGGCGAACTTCAAATCTTCGATGTCCTTCTCGGACAGAGGAGGCACGCTGACGTCGACACCCGGCAGTGAAATGCCCTTGTGATCGCTGACCGGGCCACCCTGCAGCACCTCACACGTGATGTCCTCGCCGTTGACATCTACCACCCGCAGGTCGACCTTGCCGTCGTCGACGAGCAGCCGATCACCCGGCCGCACATCGGCGGCCAACCCCTCGTAGGTGGTGGAGACGCGGTCGTGGTCACCGGGACATTCCGCCGTCGTGATCACGATGTGTTCACCGGTGGCCCAGACCACCGGACCCGCGGCGAACCAGCCCAGCCGGATCTTGGGTCCCTGCAGATCCGCGAGCACCCCAACGGGACGCGCACGTTCGGCGGAGATCTGACGGACTAGGTCGTAGACGGCCGAGTGCTCCGCGTGCGTGCCGTGGCTGAAATTCAGTCGCGCCACATTCATTCCGGCGTCGATGAGTTCGGCCAGTGACTGCGCGGTACTGGTAGCGGGCCCTAAAGTGCAGACAATCTTGGCGCGACGGTTCACGGTTGGTCCCCTCAGGACAGAACGGGCTGAGATTCTTTTTCGGGCGTGCCGACGGCCTGCGGCGGTGCAGGCTCGCACGTGCGCGCCAGCAGATCGGTGGCGGCGTGGATGGTCCGCAGCGTGGGAGCGGGAGCTCCCGTGAGGTCTGCCATTTCCACCACCGCGGTCACGATGGCATCGAGCTCCAGCTGCTTGCCCGCTTCGAGGTCTTGCAGCATGGACGTCTTGTGGTGCCCCACGTTCTCGGCTCCGCGAAGCCGCTTCTCGATGGAGATGTCGGGGGTGCTGCCAACCCTGGCGGCGATGTCGA
Source organism: uncultured Actinomycetota bacterium (assembly GCA_963841555.1). Classification (GTDB taxonomy): domain Bacteria; phylum Actinomycetota; class Actinomycetes; order Mycobacteriales; family Mycobacteriaceae; genus Mycobacterium. Next base: position 682,944 of record CAWJDL010000006.1, on the reverse strand, counting down.
GCGTCTCCTCCATCAGCTGGGTGACCACTCGCCGGGTGCCGGGGTGCTGGCACAGCTCGACCATCGTTGCTCGGGTGAGCGCGCTGAGGGGGTTGAACGCGACGTTGCCCATCAGCTTGATCCAGATGTCATTGCGCAGGTCGGCCTCGACGGGCGCCTTCAATCCGCCGGCAATCATTGCGTCGCTCAACGCCTTACAACGCTCGGAGGTCTCCCCCGACGGTTCACCGATGGAGAACCGGGTGCCCTCGATGTGCCGGATCACTCCGGGCGCCTCGATTGTGGTGGCGGGATACACCACACAGCCGATGGCCCGTTCCCGCGACAGCACAGCGCTCGTGGCACCACCGGGATCGACGGCCTCGACCCGACGGCCCGTGTACGGGCCGGGTAACTCGTGGAAGTACCACCACGGGATTCCGTTCTGCGCGGCCAGCACTGCCGTGTTCTCCCCGAGCAGCGGTTTCACCAGAGGGCCAGACGACGGGTAGCTGTGAGCCTTCAGGCCGAGGAAGACGTAGTCGACGGGCCCGATCTCGGATGGGTCGTCCGTCGCATGGGGATAGGCTACGAAGTCGCCACGCGGACTGAGCACGCGCACACCGTTTTTCCGCATCGCGTGCAGGTGCTGGTTCCTGGCGATGAGGTGCACGTCTGCCCCACCACGCTGCATTGCGGCGCCCCAGTAGGCGCCGATCGCTCCCGCACCGACCACTGCAATCCTCACGGCGGCTCCTTTCGCTCGCATACTGTATGCATTCTCCGTCCGAGTGTCTAGACTCAGACAGGTTCTCAGCGTACCTGTTGCATACTGTATGCGATATGCCTATTCTGATCTCTGCTCCCTGCTGGGCATTGCCACGTGCCCATATACGCGAACTGCCTGGAGCGTCCAGCCCGGCCCAGCCAGGAAGAGGAATATGACGCTTATCGGAGTGCCCCGGGAAACCACTCCCGACGAACGCCGCGTTGCGCTGGTCCCCAAGGTCGTCGAACGACTGTGCGGCGCAGGCCTTTCCGTCGTAGTCGAGGCAGACGCCGGCGCCGGGGCCCTGATCGCCGACGAGCACTACGAAGAGGCCGGAGCCACCATAGGAGACCCCTGGCCGGCCGACGTGGTGGTGAAGGTGAACCCACCGACCGACGACGAAATCAGCTTGCTGAAGCCAGGATCCATCGTGACCGGGTTCCTGGCACCACGCACCCGGCCCGAGGTCGCGGACCGACTGCGCTTGGCGGGCGTCACCGGCTTCGCCATGGAAGCCGTGCCGCGTATCTCCCGGGCGCAGACCATGGACGCGCTGTCGTCGCAGGCCAATGTCGCGGGCTACAAGGCGGTGCTGCGCGCTGCCGAATGCTCGACCCGCTTCTTCCCCATGCTCACCACGGCCGCCGGAACAGTGAAACCGTCCACGGTTCTGGTGCTCGGCGTGGGCGTTGCCGGGCTTCAGGCGCTGGCCACCGCCAAACGGCTGGGTGCCCGTACCACCGGCTTCGACGTCCGGCCCGAGGTTGCCGAGCAGGTGCGATCGCTTGGCGCCCAGTGGTTGGAGCTCGGTATCCAGGCTGCCGGCGACGGCGGCTACGCCCGCGCGCTCACCACAGAAGAGGAGGCAGAGCAGCAGCGGCGGCTGACCGAAGCGATCTCCGGCTTCGACGTGGTGATCACGACGGCGCTCGTTCCTGGCCGCCCGGCACCTCGACTGGTCACCGCCGAGGCGGTGCGCCGAATGCGGGCGGGCAGCGTGGTTGTCGACCTCGCCGGTGAAGCGGGCGGCAACTGCGAGCTCACCACGCCAGGGGAAACCGTCGTTCGTCAGGCCGTCACCATCGCGTCGCCGTTGAACCTGCCGGCGACGATGCCGGAGCACGCCAGTGAGCTCTACTCGCGCAACGTCGCTGCACTGCTCGAACACATGCTGTCCGATGGCGAGATCGTGCCGGACCTCTCCGACGAGATCCTCTCCGCGTGCTGCGTGACCTCATCCAGTGACCAGTTGACGGAGGCCCGATGACACTGCTCTCCAACCTGGCGATCTTGGTGTTGGCCGCCTTTGTCGGCTTCTCCGTGATCTCCAAGGTGCCCAACACCCTGCACACCCCGCTCATGTCCGGCACCAACGCCATCCACGGCATCGTGCTGCTCGCTGGCCTGGTGCTGCTCGGCCGTTCGGCGTCCGGTGCTTTCGAGCGGACGCTGCTGGTGATCGCCATCGCGTTCGGCGCCATCAATGTGGTGGGCGGATTCCTCGTGACAGACCGGATGCTCGGCATGTTCAAGAAGAAGCCGAGCCCCGAGTCGGGAAAGGTTGCAGCAGCCCATGACTGAGCTCATCGCGGGTCTCTACATTGTTGCGTTCGCATTGTTCATCTACGGCCTTATGGGCCTGACCGGACCACGAACGGCGGTGCGCGGCAACCTCATCGCGGGCGTCGGCATGGTGATCGCGATTGTGGCGACCCTGTTGACGCCGGGGACGAGCAACTGGTTGTTGATCGCGCTCGGTCTCGTCCTGGGGACAGTTATCGGCGTGCCGTCGGCAAAGCAGGTCAAGATGACCGCCATGCCGCAGTTGGTGGCTCTGTTCAACGGAGTGGGCGGCGGCGCGGTGGCCCTGGTGGCCTGGGTGGAGTTCCGCGAAAGCCACGGGTACGCGACGGTGGCCGGATATGTCACCGTCACTTCGCTTTTCGCGGCAATCGTCGGCTCGGTGTCCTTCTGGGGATCCCTGATCGCCTTCGGCAAGCTGCAGGAAGTGTTGCCGGGCAAGCCGATCAGTATGGGCCGGGCGCAGCAACCCTTCAACGCGGCACTCCTGCTCGTTTCGGTCGGGTGTGCCGTGGCGATCGGTCTTGGTCAACGATCAGACCTGCTGATCATCGGCGTTCTGGTCTCGGCGGCGGTGCTCGGCGTGATGGTGGTGTTGCCGATTGGCGGCGCGGACATGCCGGTGGTGATCTCGCTACTCAACGCGCTCACCGGGCTCTCCGCCGCGGCGACCGGGCTCGCGCTGGACAACACCGCGATGATCGTCGCGGGCATGATCGTCGGCGCCTCCGGCACGATCCTGACCAACCTGATGGCCAAGGCGATGAACCGGTCGATCCCGGCCATCGTGGCGGGCGGGTTCGGCGGGACGAACGCGGCCGCGGGCCCGATAGGCGGTCCGGTGGACCAGACCGTGCGGCAGACCAGTGCGGCCGACGCGGCGCTGCAGATGGGATACGCGAGCCAGGTGGTCATCGTCCCCGGCTACGGCATGGCCGTGTCACAGGCCCAGCACGCGGTGCGCGAGATGGCCAGCCTGCTCGAGGACCGCGGCGTGGAGGTCAGACACGCCATTCACCCGGTCGCGGGGCGGATGCCAGGCCACATGAACGTGCTGCTCGCCGAGGCCGACGTGCCGTACGAGCAACTCAAGGAGATGGATGAGATCAACGGCGAGTTCAGCCGGGCCGACGTGGCATTGGTCATCGGCGCCAACGACGTGACGAACCCGGCGGCACGCTCGAATCCCGCGTCCCCGATCTACGGCATGCCGATCCTAAACGTGGACCAGGCGCAGTCGGTCATCGTGCTCAAGCGCTCGATGAGCGCCGGATTCGCAGGCATCGACAACGAGCTGTACTTCGACCCGAAGACCACGATGCTCTTCGGCGACGCGAAATCCTCGGTCGCCGAAATCACCCAGGAACTGAAGGTTCTGTGAACGCGGCCTTACGAGCATCTCGCCGGGCGCAACAAGGAAGGAAACCGAGGATCCATGGCAAAAGTGGTTTGCGTACTCTACGACGATCCCGTCGCTGGCTACCCCAGGAGCTACCCGCGTGACGGTCTTCCCCACCTGGACCAGTACCCGGACGGGCAATCGCTGCCGACACCGTCGACGACCGACTTCACCCCGGGTTCGCTGCTGGGCAGCGTCTCGGGTGAACTGGGTCTTCGGTTCTATCTAGAGGGGCTCGGTCACGAGTTTGTGGTGACGTCGGACAAGGACGGCGAGAACTCCGTCTTCGACCAAGAGCTGGCGGATGCGGACGTGGTCATCTCGCAGCCGTTCTGGCCCGCCTACCTCACCGCCGAGCGAATTGCGCGAGCACCCCAGCTCAAGCTCGCCGTGACGGCTGGAATCGGTTCGGACCACGTCGATCTGGATACCGCGATCGATCGGGGCATCACGGTCGCCGAGGTGACGTTCTGCAACAGCATCAGTGTGGCCGAGCATGTCGTGATGATGATCCTCTCGCAGGTGCGTAACTACTTGCCGTCCTACAAGTGGGCCGTCGACGGCGGTTGGAACATCGCGGACTGCGTGCAGCGCTCATACGATCTGGAGGGCATGCACGTTGGTACGGTCGCCGCCGGCCGGATCGGCCTGGCCGTGCTGCGTCGATTGGCACCATTCGATGTGCACCTGCACTACTTCGATAAGCACCGGCTGTCCCCCGAGGTCGAGGCCGAACTCAACTTGACCTATCACCCGACTGTGCAGGACATGGTGCCCCATCTCGACGTGGTGACCATCAACGCCCCTCTGCACCCGGAGACACGCGGGCTGTTCAATGACGAGCTGATCGGAACGATGAAACGCGGTGCGTACCTTATCAATACGGCGCGTGCACTCATCTGCGACCGAGATGCCATTGACCGGGCTCTGCGCAGCGGCCAACTCGCGGGCTATGCGGGCGACGTGTGGTACCCGCAACCGGCCCCGGCCGATCATCCCTGGCGCACCATGCCCCATCACGGGATGACTCCGCACATCTCCGGCTCGTCGCTGTCGGCACAAACCCGTTACGCGGCAGGCACTCGGGAAATACTGGAGTGCTACTTCACCGGACGCCCGATCCGTGACGAGTACCTGATCGTCGACGGTGGCGCCCTCGCCGGTGTCGGAGCGCGGTCATACACCGCCAGCAGCTAGTCAGGCCCTTGGCGCAAGGCCTAGTCTCGCGCTCTGCTAGTTGAGAAGGCTGTCAACAGTCGAATCGTCGCTCGGTGTCGCGGCGGCCATCAGGGTGGCGTGCGCTTGGTCCGGGTCGGCGTTCGGAGGTACCACCAGCAGGGCAATCCTGTTGCGGTTGAGCCCGAGAACTTCGACGGTGTTTGTTGGCTGACGTTGGTAACCGTCGAGCCGAACCCGTCGCCCGCCGGTCGCGAGTTTCCGGGAGGCCTTCGCCCATTCATTGAGGTTGTACGTCACGCGATCAATGCGGCCGAGCCGAACGGACAACACCGCCAGCAGATCTGGCAGCTCCGCGGCGAGGTCATCACTGCGCGGCCACCAGGCCCCGTCGACGTACCCGCTGTGCGGCGCCTTGGGCTTCAAGCGCAATCGCGGCGTGTGTTCCGGCGGCGAGTTGCGTTGCCCGGCATCGGTGCGGCCTTCTAATAGCGTCATGTGACGCTCCTGCCTTGACCGCGAACCGGCCAAATCCTACGAATCGACGATGACACAACCTTGAACGGTCATGTGACGAAGTACCGCCGATATTCACTAGCCTACTCGGGTTGTCCAGCCCGAGCCGGTTCGCCACGCTAAATCGTTGTGCCGCATCAGGATCGGGACGGCCCGTCCGCTGGCGTCAGCGTGGCGGTGAGACCCAAGAGCAGCAGATCAAGGCCGCGGTCGAGCTCAGTCGCGCCGTCGTAGTTGGCCAGAGCCGATGCCAGCGCGCGCACCTGGGGGAACTCGGTCACTGTGAGCCGGTGCAGGCCTAGGCGCAAGACATCATCGGTCTCCTCGGGTCGCTCGATGACTTCCTGCAACTCGTTGAGGATGTGGCCATGCAGGTACCCGAAGAGCACCCGGTAGATGTGCAGGGCGTCTGCCCCGCTGAAGCCGGCGGAGGTGAGCAGCGCCAGTACGTCCTCCAGCGGCCGCAACATCCCGAGCGGCCGCCGTCCCAATGGCGTAGCAAGCGGTCGAGTCACCAGCAGCGGCACCACGTTTGGGTGTGCGAGAGCGAGACGCCGGAAGTCGTGGGCCACGGCACGCAGCTGACCCGTCCAGTCCGGATCTGCGGTGTCCACCCGTAGTTGTCCGAGCACCATCTCGGCGACACCGTCGAGCAGTGCCGCCTTGTTCGGCACATGCCGATAAATCACCGTGGGATCCCGGCCCACCTCGTCGCTGAGCCGGCGCATGGACAAGCCGTCGACACCGTCGCGGTCAACGATCCTCAGTGCGGATTGCAGGATCACCGACCTGCTGACCTGGCCGTCGTCTTGGGCGGTTGCCGCGGTGGCCAGATCAGTTTCCGCAGCGCCTGCACCGGGCGCGGTCCGTTGTTTCGTCATCGCGGGCAGTACTTCCCTTCGGCTGATTCCAGAAATGACACATCGTATGTTAACGCTAAACGTCAACATTGTTGACACGGTCGCGAATGAGGCGTGTACTGGAGGTCTACCAGCAGATGAGAGGCCTCGAATGCTTGTCATCGTGGGATTGATTGTTTTGCTCGCCGCTGCGATCGTCGCGATCGTCGGCGTGCTCAACAACGCTTGGGCGGGCCACCCGCTGACCGATTTTTCCGTGTTCGGATATCACCTCACGGGGTCGACCGGCACGTTGTTCCTCTTTGGGATCGCGGTCGGCGCGGTGGCGTCGCTCGGACTCTGCCTCCTGCTGGCGAGTGCGCGGCGTATCGCGAGCCGCGAGTTCATCCGACTGAATTCCACCCAAGCTCTACCGACCTAAGGGGCCGATATCGCTACCAATACAACCGTTTTGCTCCTCGTCACCGCAATGGCGGCACTTGTACTCACTGGCGTGCTCGCGGGCGTCGTGTACAAGACACGCGCCCCGAAGCGGGTTGAGACGGTCCGCGATGAGGCCGAGCAGGACGCGCTACGACTTCGGCGTCAAGAAGCCTTCGCCGACGAGTTGGATGTCAGGGCCTATGCAGCCCAGGTCGAGATCGACATCAAAACGGTCCGGGCGTGCAGCCTGCAACAGCAAGCGACGGTCCATCGCAGCGAAGCGGTCACGTCCCGCGACCAACTGAACGAGCTGAGGGACCAGGCGGACAAACTTAGTGCGGCCGCACAGCCACCCGGATTGCCCCGGGTCGCTGGATGACGGCACTGTTGACCTAGTCGGCCGGTCTGTGTCGGGCGCGGGCGCGGCGCACGGCTTCGTCGACAATTTGTTGAGCCACGTCAGCCAATTTGCGGTGTTCGGCTTGGCTCATCTCCCGCAGGTGGCTGAATGCGTCCTCGACGCTGCGCCCGGTACGTCCCCGGATGAGGCCGATCGCCTGATCGATCACCGGGCGCGTCGACAGGGCCTTCTGCAACTGGACGGTGAGAGAGAGCGCGTCGGCGAGAATCTGCGCGTTGTGCACCGCGACCGCCGCCGGTTTGGCGAACAATTCGCCGAGTTCGGCCGCGTGCTCATCGAAGACGTCTTTGCCGTGGGCGTACACATTGATCGCCCCGACCACCTGATCCGGCAGCAGCAGTGGCAACGACAGGGCACTGTGCACACCTAACCTGCCCACGCGCGGACCGAACCGCGGCCACATCTTCTCCCCACCCAACGACCCGGAACGCACCGTGCGGCGTTCCAGCGCCGCCGTGATGCAAGGCCCCTCATGGAGAGTCACGTACTGGATTTCGTCGATCTCGGCGACAAACGGAGCACTGGCCGCCAACGCCGCCACTATGTTGTCCGACCGATCGAGCCGCAACAGCGTCACTCCAGCACCATCGGCGCCGGGTATCGCGCCCACCGCGAAAGAGGCCACCTCAGCCAGCAACTCCGGCAACCCGAGACTGCCCGCAACCAGGCCCGCGAGGCTGCCGATGCCGGCTTGCAGATCGGCGTCATCGGCACTGACCTGCTCCGATGTCAGCGATCTTTCGCCGTTTGCGATCAACTCCGCCATCGTCGGCACCTGCGCTCACAATCCTGCCGGTGCCCGACGTGCGCTGCGGCCACCTGCCACGTACTCGCGGCGTATTCGCCGCGAGATGGCTCCCACACTAATCGGCTTTGAGCGGCAGGTTTCTGACTCCGACCAGCTACCGGATCTCACCGTGCGAACCACTCCATCGGGTGTACCGTCGTAGGTGCTGAGAATCTCAGCTGGTCCGGGATGGGTTCGGCTGCCCGCCGCTGAACTCAAGGAGTAACTGCTCCGAGCCCCCACACGCCGGTGATCGTCTGCCCGCCGGGATCACCATGACTCACACACTTGTTCTTCCCACCAAACCCCCATCTCTCACGACGCGTCACACGGCGCGATTCGACACTCGATGGACGATGTCGTCGGTTGCCATTGTCAGCGCATTCGGCGACATCGACGGGTCAAACGCAAGCACCCTCACCGATTACGCGCTCGTGAATGCGTGGCGTTGCCGCGGACTGATCCTGGATCTCAGCGGCCTGAAATTCTGTGGCACCGAGGGTTTCTCGGCGCTACACAGAGTCTCGGTACGCTGCGCGCGCGCTGAAATCGGCTGGATGGTGGTACCTGGTGCCGCGGTCTCCCGACTGCTACGGCTCTGCGACCCCCACGGATCGCTGCCCACCGTCGACACCGTCTGTGCGGCATTGGCTAATCTCCAGGACCAGTACGCGGGTGTGTGACCGCTCTTCCCAGGTGTGTGCGGCGAGCGCGGGCCCGCAACGCCGTTCGCAGCCCGATTATCGGGCCACCCAATCGGGCAACTGACGCAGAGGCGGCGCTGAACTTCCGTTCCGAAGCAGTTTCCGGCGCGTCGTCGCATGTCGCCTTCAGGAACCCGTCGGGAAGCGCCAGTTTGTGGATGGTTCGCAGGGTCAAAAGATATTGGTGCACAAGCGAACCGCTGGTGTAAGGCAGATCGTACTTGTCGCAGAGCGCCCGAACGCGCACGGCGATCTGTGCGTAGCGGTTACTCGGCAGGTCGGGAAACAGGTGGTGCTCGATCTGGTAGCACAGGTTGCCGCTCGAGAATGCGAGCAGCCGGCCGGCTTTGAAGTTCGCGGAACCCAGCATCTGTCGCAGGTACCACTCGCCTCGGGTTTCACGTTCAAGGACGTCGGCGGTGAATTTCTCCGCGCCGTCAGGGAAGTGCCCACAGAAGATCACCATGTACGCCCAGAGGTTGCGCACAAGGTTGGCCGTCACGTTCGCAGCCAGCGTTCTGCGCCACCGAGAACGGCTGAGCGTCGGGAAGAACACATAGTCCTTGGCTGCCTGGCGGGCAACCTTTCTGATCAGCGTCCTTGTCTCGGTGGCCTTTTCGGCGGCCGTAGCTGCCTGAGTCCGCTCGAAATCGACGTCGTGAAGGGCGATGCCCCATTCGAAAGTAGCTGCCAAGAACAGGTTTTGAAGAGGCTGCAGCAGATATTGCGGTTTCCACGGTTGATCGCGGGTTACCCGCATTACGCCGAAGCCGAGATCATCATCCATGCCGAGAACGTTGCTGAACACGTGGTGGCGGTAGTTGTGCGAATACCTCCACTGCGAGGCGAGCCCGACCATGTCCCAATCCCAGGTGCTCGAGTGAATCTCCGGATCGTTCATCCAATCCCATTGGCCATGAAGGACGTTGTGGCTGATCTCCATATTCTCGACGCATTTCGCAAACGCCAGCGACGCGGTCCCCAATGCCCAGCCCGCCCGTGACCGGCTGGCGCCGATGAGCAGGCGCGCGGCCACGTCGAGCGTCCTTTGGAACTTGATGGTGCGCTGGATATAGGCCGCGTCGCTTTCACCGAGCGACTCCTCGATGTCGAGGCGAATGGCGTCCAGTTCGAACCCGAGGGCCTCGATGTCCGCCTCGCTCAGATGCGCGTACGCAGCGATGTCGGTGATTGCCAATGAGATGTCCTGGTCGATCCGCCCGTGCAGGCAAGAGTGCGGGCTGCTGTGAGAACCCGAGGTGAGTGCGGACGACCGGTCGAATTGATGGAGACGACGGGAGCGCGTCGGCGTACCGCCAGTCTAGTGTCGCCAACGCCGTGCGTCAACGATGTGTGTCAACGTAGCTGCCAGGCCAAAGGGGGTAAGGTCGGGGAATCGGGACCAACCAGGCCCCCACGATCAAGGGGCCAGCGATGTCTGACAAATCTCCTCGGCAAACGATGTCCAAGAAGGCCGGAAAATCCCTGAAAGAGAAGCGCGCCGCTAAGCACGCCAAGACGGCGGCCAAGGCCTCGTCCGCCGAGGCTTTGTTCCATGACAAGAAGCGCTGAGTCACAACAGCTTTCGCTAGGGGTTCTGGCTCGCTCGCGCAAACCGAACGAGCGTAGATTGCCGATTCACCCTGCGCATTTCGCCAGGATCGACTATCGGGTCCGGCGTCGGATCTTCCTCGAGCACGGCTACGGCGCGGAGTTTGGGGCGACAGATGAAGCACTGGCCGAACTCGTCGGGGGAATCAGGAGTCGGGAACAGCTCATCGCCGGCTGCGACATCATTTTGTTGCCCAAAGTGCAGGCCGAGGATCTCACCGAACTCAGTGTGGGACAGGTCGTCTGGGGCTGGCCGCATTGCGTGCAGGACGCTGCGCTGACCCAGATCGCCATTGATCGGCGGCTGACATTGATCGCCTTCGAGGCGATGAACCACTGGCAGCCCGACGGCGGATTCGGGCTTCACGTCTTTCACAAGAACAACGAGCTCGCCGGGTACTGCTCCGTCCTGCACGCCATGCAATTGGCCGGGATCACCGGCAGCTACGGTCGTCGGCTGCGCGCTTCGGTCATCGGCTTCGGCGCCACCGCCCGCGGGGCTGTCACCGCCCTGAACGCCCACGGCGTTGATGATGTGCGTGTCCTCACCAATCGTGAGATCGCCGCCGTCGGTTCGCCGATCCACTCCACCCAGATAATCCAGATGGGACGTGACCCGGACACGCCCGAGCGGGTATGGGCGGATACCTCAGACGGACCCATCCCGGTGGCCCGCTTGCTCGCGGACAACGACATCGTCGTCAACTGCGTTCTCCAGGATCCCGACGCGCCACTGGTCTTCGTCACCGAGGAGGACTTGACCGCCTTCACGCCAGGAAGCCTGATCGTGGACGTCTCCTGCGACGTGGGCATGGGTTTCAGCTGGGCGCACCCGACCTCGTTCACCCAGCCGGTCATCGAGGTGGCAAACGGTGTGCACTACTACGCCGTGGACCACAGCCCGTCCTACTTGTGGAACTCGGCGACCTGGGAGATCAGCGAGGCATTGTTGCCGCACATCGAAACGCTTCTCGCCGGGCCGGCGGCGTGGAATTCGACCGCGACGATCCAGCGGGCCATCGAGATCCGCGACGGCGTCGTTCTCAATCCCAGCATCCTGTCGTTTCAACATCGCGAGGATGCCTATCCGCACCTTGTCCGTACTGACCGCACCGAGGAGTTCGGCGCCCGCCGCACATACGCGCAATAACAGCGCCCGCGGGTCTACGTCTCGAGTTCCGTGGTCTCGGGCTGCGCGGCCGCGCCCGGGTGCCGAATCGTGGCACGCCTGAGCCGGCGGTTGTTCATGGGTTCGCGCGCGGACTTTTGGTGTTCAAGCTGCCGGATCAGCTCACGCTTTGCATCGCCAAGAGCACGGGCTATATCCGGGTTCTCAGCGACCGCTACCAGCGGCGGAAGGCCGGGCAGCCGCGTGCGCACCGTGACGCGCTGTTCGTTACCGCCGCGGTCCTGCAGAGAGACATCGATATCCACGTCACGCGGATCCCACCTCCCCAGATGCGGCCCGAGCGTCGACAACGAATCCACTACGAGTGGACGCTCCTTCGCGACAAAACCCGCACCTACGCGGATCACGTTCTCGCGAAAGATGATTCGTTGTTCGTCGTCAGACTTGCTCATCGTGGCCTCGTTTCGGGCGCCCTGATTGCGGTGCATTGATGTCATGGAGCGTGCCGGCCGTTTTGATCAGCCCCAGAAACGGCCGTTCCCATGCTTCTGGTCGCCATCTACGTCAGTCCATACGCCGGGCGCGTAGCTATACGGCCGTTTGGCGCCGGTGCGGATGACGTCGAGCGTGCCGTCGTTGTGCTTGACGTACGCGTCGCCGAACCGCATGTAGTTGTCGGTGTCGCCGTCGCGGAGCGTCACGGTAACCGTCATGGTCGATACCTCCAGGTGCGCCAGCGAAATGCTTGACGAAATGGGTGGAGCTGAGACACGAACGGCGCGGGGCCGTTGCTCAGCGGATCTTCTCGGGGATCGAATTCAGCGTGTGCAGAATGTGCACGGCCAGTTCGCGTGCCGCCTTATCTCCAAGCTTCGAGTGAGCCTTGATGGTGTCCGTTACGAGTTCGACACGGACGTCGTAGGGCGTGCGGAGTGTTGTTGGCGAAGACATCGCGATTTCCTTTTCGGTCGAGCATGTTTCGCTCGCAACCGAGCTGCCCGATATCTACGACGTTACGCCCTTTTTCGGCCATTGGGGCTGGTACGGACTGGTCGCGGTCAGCCGATCGACACCAGTTGGTCGATCGAGTCCCTTGGAAGATCGCCGTCAACGATCGCCGTCACCTCCATCTTGGTGAGCGTGATCGCACCCTTGTGGTTGGCAAGGAAGGCGATGTCGGCAGCATCGCGTCCGGTGGCAATGCGCACCAACGCCTGCCGCGGCGCCAACAGGGTCCCGTCGACCACCCACCAGTGCCCGTCGACGAACGCCTCTGCCACCGCATGGAAATCCATGGGGTACAGGCCCGGCGCGTACACCGAAACCACGCGGGCCGGCACATTCACGGCCCGCAGCATCGCCACCACCAGATGCGCGAAGTCGCGGCACACCCCCGCACCGGCAAGCAAGGTGTCGACCGCTCCATCGATCGGATCGCTAGACCCTGTCACGTAGTTCAGCCGGTGACCCACCCACGACGACACCTTCTCCAACAACGTCGCCGAATCGACGTACTTGCCGAATTCGGTTGCAGCGAACCCATAGAACTTGTCGGCCTCGGCGTAGCGGCTCGGGCGGAGGTACATCGACAGGTCGTATTCGGTCACCGGCGCCGGGCCGGTACGGCCGACGATCGTCGCGGCGTACTCGACCTTCAGATTGCCGACAGGCACGTCCAGCTTGTGAATGCGGTTGCCGTGCGTACCGCTGATCTCCAGCGGCTGCACGCCAGCGCCATCCAATATGAACGACAGTGACTCGTACACCTCGGTATTGGGATGCGGTGCGACCGCGATCTGGAACTCCAAGGTCGTCGGCGCCGTGATCTCGACCTCGAGGTCAGCGGCAACCTCTCGTCTCATATGTGTCCCTCCTGTCGACCGACGGTCACGCGTCGAGTGCGGTCAGCAGATCGCCCAGCGGCACCATCGCGACACCGATAGCCGCGTCGCCGATGCCGTACGGCAACACCAATGTTCCCCCATGCACCAGCGCACCGCACGAGTAGACGACATTGGGGACGTAGCCGTCCTGCTCGTCGGCAGCCGGACTCAGCAGCGGCTCCCGGAGCTGTCCGACAATCCGTGTCGGATCCTCGAGGTCGAGCAGCATCGCCCCGATTCGGTAGGTCCGCATCGGGCCGACGCCATGGGTGAGCAACAGCCACCCGGCCTCGGTTTCGATGGGCGGACCACAGTTCCCGAGTTGCAACGCCTCCCAGGCTCGAACCGGCCGCTGGCAGCGAACCGAGTCGGTCCACTCGTGCGGATGATCCGAGTACGCAATCGAATTCGATTCGCGATCCGATCTCGACATGGCCGCGAAGCGCCCGCGAATCCGGCGGGGAAACAGCGCAAGGCCCTTGTTTTCTGCGGCACGGCCCACCATCGGCGTGGACGTGAACGACCGGAAATCGTCCGTCTGCAGCAGCTGCTGGCTGATGTGGGATCCGCTGTAGGCGGTGTAGCTGGCGTAGTACGTGACCAACCCGTCGTCTTCTACGAAACGGACGAACCGTGCGTCCTCCATGCCTGCGGCCTCCGCGCTCATCGCCGGATACAGGACACGCTCGGAAAGCGGATGACTGTCGTCGGCGAATTCAATCCCGTAGGTCCGTTCGGCGATGGTCCGAATCAGCGAAATCGTCGCCGTCGCATGGCCCCGCGTCCTTCGATGGGTCTGAAGCTTGTCGAGTTGTTCATCGAGGTCGGCCCGGGTGAACTGGTCGCCAAGCGCATCGAGGACATAGTCGGCGGCCTCGCCTGCACCGTGCAGCCTGCCCAGCTCACGACGCATCACCGCACCGTCCAGCAGCGTCGGCACGACCGTTCCGACGCTGGCGAACGGAGCCGGATCATCGATCGTGACGTCACCCGCCCCGTCGACGACGCCGCTCCGGAACCCGATGGACGAACGGTGCCCCTCCCCGATGGCCCGCACGCTCATCACGAATCGCAGGCTGCCCGGCGCGATTCCCGTCTGGTCCGGGTGAGCCACCATGCAGGGGTTACACAACGCCGCACCCTCGATCGCGTACTCGGTGGTGAACACCGCACCCAGCAACAACATTCGCGACTCGGAGAGATCGCGAGTGGGATCGATGCGGTCGGCGACTTCACGGGCGTGCCGACGGAATGTGCCGACCAGATCGCGATGCCGACCGTCGAACCGGTTGACGACATCATCCAACGACGCGCGCACCTCGTCCTCGTCCAGCGCCAGGATGCGAGCCAGCACTGCACCCACGCGGGAGTCCTGAAGCTCGAAACCCTCCTGGCCGGGCACGAACAGCCGCGTGATGACCCTCGACCGGTCGGCCGCGATCCGCTGCGGGCTGCGCGTTACCAGCCCGGCCCGGACCGAAGTCATTGCGGCACAGTCGATAAACGCTGAGCCAGCTGTAGGGTCGAGATCACCGCCAGGGTCGACTCCGCGCCCTGGTTACCGTTCACACCGTCGGCGTGCAACCCGTCGTATCCGCCGCCCGTTTCCGGGTCCCACATCAGTTGTCCCGCGTCGTTGTCGCCCATGAACCAGGCCGCTGCGGCCCTGACGCCGTCGAGCCAGATCGGGTTGGAGTCGACGCCGGCGGCACGCCCGCACGCATCGGCGAGCGTGGACACCTCGATGGGCTGCTGATCGAATCCGGGCCTCGCGTCCTCGGCGCCTCTGCCCCCAACAGGGGTGGGAGACAGATGGCCGTCGGTGGTTTCGAATTCGACCAGCCAGGCCAACAGATCCAGGCCGCGCTGCCTTAGCGTCGAGTCGTCCAGCGCCGCACCCGCAGCGATCATCGCCTCGGGGAGAACGGCGTTCGCGTATGTCAGTCGTGGCTCGGGCCACGGCCACGCCGGATCGTTGTTCGGGGCGGGCACCGAAGCGGCGTAGTCGGTGAGCAGTTCGCGGGCCGCGCTGTGCTCTGGGTCGAAGGTGAGGAGTTCGGCAGCGCCCAGCGCCGCGAACGCCATCGCCCGCGGCCACGGCGACCGCTCCTGGGCGGCGCGCTCGAACTGCATGATGGCCGATTGGCGAGCCCAGGCGACGGTACTGTGCGCGGCCGCGGTCCCCAGACCCCAGACGCACCGCCCCCAGGCGTCCTCCAGGGCCGGCTCGTCGACCCAGCGGCCTGTGCTGTCCATCCGATTACGGCAGGCGCCGGTGAGGGCCTGCGCCTCGCCCAAGAACCGCAACGAGAGCCCGGCCAGACCGTTCAGTGTCCGGTCAGGGTCGGGGCCATCCTGTCGGGTGGCGACAACAAGCACTCGCGCCACGTCGTCGGTGCAGTAACCGTGCTCGGGCAGCGGCTCGTCGAGCCGGGCGTGCTCGAAGGTGCCGCGACGGTCTGTCAGCCGCATCAGGTGGTCGAAGACCGGAGCCGGCGATGTGGTGGTCATACCCGTGCCCGCCGATGCGTGAGGACCCGATGCGCCAGGCTTAGATATGCACTCGCGACGACCGGCCAGGCCATCTCGGGCGCCAATCGGCGAGCCTCGGCCGCCATGTCACCGGCGAGCCGCGGTTGCGTCAGCACCCGGCGCAGGGCGGATGCCAGTGCATCCGGGTCGTCATGGCCGACGACGATGCCGGCTCCACTGGACAGGAGCTCGACGGCGTGCGGGAACGCCGTGGCCACAACTGGCCTGCCGCTCGCGATGGCGTCGACCAGCACGCCGGAGGTGACCTGATCGGTCGAGTCGTAGGGCAGGACGACGACCGCCGCGGACTGGACGAGCTCGGTCAGCATCGAAACGTTGCGGTAGCCCGTGTCGAAGCACACCGAATCCGCGACGCCGTTGCGTCGCGCCTGTTCCATGCGGGCATCGCGGTACGCCTCGCCGTCGGCGGCCAGCACCTTCGGGTGCGTTCGGCCGGCAACCAGGTACCGCGGCCGGCCGGGCAGATCATTGAGCGACCCCATCGCCTCGATCACCCGCTCGATGCCCTTGCCCGGGCCAAGCAGGCCCCAGGTCAACACGGTCGGTCGGCCGCGCCGTACTACGGAACCGTTCGTCGGGACGGTCGCACCGTGCGGGATGGTGGTGACTTTGTGGCGGTCGACGTCGAAGCCATGGCGTAGCCGTTGGTTGGCCGCCTCGGACATCACGACCACCTGATCCGCGCGCGCCGCGACCGCCTCGAGGACCGAACGCTGGTGTGGCGTCGGGTCTTTGAGGATCGTATGGGCGATCACGACCGATGGGACACGCAGCCCGTCGATGACATCCACGACCTCGTCGCCGTCGACACCTCCGTAGATGCCGTACTCATGCTGGATGACCGCGACGTCGCTCTGATTCAGCAACTCGGTGCACGCTGCGATGGACGCCGGTGAGCCGTTGACCAGCTCCCCGATGACACGGGAACTCTCCGACGGCGGCCCGTCGGACACTCGCACGACGCCGACCTCGGCACCATGGGTGCCCAACCCGTTGGCTAGGGCAGCGCTGAAGGTCGCCAGCCCGCACGGCGTGGGTGGATACGTTGTCAGAATGCCGAAGCTCGGAGCGCCAGAAAATCCCTGATCTACAACTGGGAACATCGACGTTGGACGCGTAAATAGGGTGGTCAAGGTGATCCCAACTGGAGGTTGTCACCTGCGTGTCCGGCGTGAGCGGTTGCTCGGCGCGGTCAGCGGAAGACGGCTGACTCATCCCGGACTAGCTGGGTTCCCAACTTCCTTGAGGATACACCCAGGGGCCACCTCCGACATACCACTGACCTGCACGGGTATCGCGTTCCGAATGAATGCAAACCCTAGCTGCGCCAGTGAAAGCTGTTGTGCGTCACCGCTATAGAGGTGGCTAAAACGAATTGTGGGCTGGCGGGAAGACCCACCAGCCCACATGACGTAGAACTTGTTAGACGGCAGTCACTCCGACTGCCTGCGGGCCCTTGGCCCCCTGCTCGATGGTGAACTCAACTCGTTGGTTCTCCTCGAGCGACTTGTAACCGTTGCCCTGGATTTCTGAGTAGTGAACGAACACATCTGCGCCGTCGCCGTCAGGAGCGATAAAACCGAAGCCCTTATCGCCGTTAAACCATTTCACAGTTCCCTGTGCCATACTCTTCAACTTCTCTCATTCTGAAACGGATGCGGAAAGACATCCCGCGTAAGGGTAGCACGGGCAGCGCCAAACCCCCTCTTCGCCCAGTGACGATTGCTCGTTTTCAATTGTGACACAAAGCTTTTCGCTGACGTCCCATGCGCTGACCGACCGGTGGATGGCTCCCACGGGGTCCGCAAACCCCTGGGTGTAGTCTTGAGTCAGAACCGTTTCGTCTTCAACGGTGATCCTGGCCCGTGACACGGCCGAACACGATCAACGTGCGATCCGATTCGTAAGCCGACCTCGAACTCGTGCGGGTCGGCCTCGAACTGAAGGAACCGGCCATGGATCACACGGGTGTACGCACGAAACTCGTTGCGATTGATACGGTTTCGGACACTGTTGCCGCGACGGCGGTGTCATGAAGAGCGAGCTAAACCGGCGCTTGAGCAGTCCGGTCCGGTTCACCTTGGCCTCCGAACTTGGCGACGGTCTCGACGGGGCGTGGTGGCCGCACACGGCCTCGATCGCCCGCGAGCTTCCCGACCTGATCGAGGCCCTCCGCGAACCACTGGGTCAAATCGTCGATATCGGCCTCAACTGGTCGCCGTTGGAGGGTGTACCGGACCTCGACCTGCTCAACCGGCGCGGCGTTGCGGCCACGCCCGGTCGGGAAACCCGCCGTTTCCGCGTCATGACCCTCACCGGCAGTGACGCCAGGGCAAATCTCCTGGTCGTGCCCTGCCGGACGAGTACCGCCCTGGCCATCATGCTGCTGCGTCAAGCCGCCGATCTTCCTGTCATGTACGCACATCAGCACACCTCGGCATTCGAGACGGCCGGCGTCATCGTGGCCGCCGCGCGCGGTCAAGACGCGCCGAGCACAGCACCTGCGGATACCTCAAGCTGAAGTACAGCCCTACCCGTCGGCGACGATATTGAGCAGCCGCTCGAGCGTCGCCAGCTGATCCGGGTAGTCGCCCTCCAATTTCGCCAGCAGCGTCGTTATCCCCGCGGCCCGGTATTTGCGTACCCGCTCGGCGATGCCTTCTTGTGTACCAACAAGATTCGTGAGACGGCCGAGGTCGATCGGCACACCCTGGCGGGCTTCGTCTCGTTTCCCGCTCTGCCATAGCTCGGCGACGTTAGCGACTTCCTCGCCGTAGCCCAGCCTGGTGAACGCGTCGTTGTAGAAATTGCGGCCGTTGGCGCCCATCGCGCCGATGGTGAACGCGTACCCGTCGGCGTGCCTGCGTGCCGCGGCGTCGGCGGACGCTTCGTCGTCGTGGATCTCGACGGCGACCGGCGCTACGAGATCGAGATCGGCCAACGTGCGTCCAGCACGCTCGGCGCCTTCCCACAACGGACCGAAAAATACCTCGGCGGCCTCGGGAATGAACGCGTTGCCGAGCCAGCCGTCCGCCATCTCACCGGTGAGGCGCAGGTTTCGCGGTCCCATCGCCGCCACATAGACCGGCACGTGCCGCGGGTTCACCAGCGGTCGCAGGGCAGTCCCGCTGCTGTCTGCCAGCGGAAGCGGATAGATCTCGCCGTCATGCTCCAGCCGGTCCCCCCGGCTGACGATCCGGACGATCTCGATGGTTTCCCTTGTCGTCTCGACCGGCTTGCGGAACCGGACGCCGTGCCAGCCCTCCATCACCCTGGGCCCCGACGTGCCGACACCTAACAGGAATCTGCCGCCCGACAGTTCCTGCAGGCTGAGCGCGGACGTCGCCAGCAGCGCGGGACTGCGCGAACCCAGCTGCACCACAAACGTTCCAAGCTTGATCGTCGACGTTTTGGCCGCCACGTATGCCAATCCAGTCAGTGCGTCGTAGCCCCACACCTCGGGCACCCACAACGAATCGACACCGATGCGCTCGGCTGCCGCCGCGAACTCCACTGCCCCCGGCAACCGGGGCTCGATCATGGTGCCGACCTTCACGGCTTGCCTCGCTTTCCTGTCGTTCCGACTGCTCCGTCGAGGATCCTTGGCATGCTGCAACGGTGCGCTACCGCGATCAGCCCACGATAGAAGTGACCCAGCGGGTCCGCTGCGATGTCGCCACACTGTGGAAATACGTCACCGACATCACTCTGCCCGCGCGGTGCTCGGCGGAGCTGCAGTCCGTGGAATGGCTCGACGGCGCCGACCGCGTCAAGGTCGGTGCCCGCTTCCGCGGTCGCAGCCAGCACGACGCGTTCGGCAACTGGGAAACGGTGTGTGAGGTCATCGAGGTCGAAGATCAGCGCCGCTGGGTGTGGAACGTCATCGGCCCGGACGGCGTCGGCGCTACCTGGGGGTTCGAGCTGGAGCCGGCCAGCGACGGCGCGCTGATCCGACAGTGGGGTCGGATGGGACCGGGGCCTTCGGGGCTGACCGTCGGGATCGCCGCGCAACCGGACAAAGAGGCCAGGATTGTCGCGCGGCGGCTATCCGAATGGCAGCAGAACATGCAGGCCAACCTGGACTGGATCCGGTCGCAGGTCGAGAGCTGACGGCGCGGACCAATCGTGCACATCGAAGGCGGCGAGACCATCGCTGACGAGGCCATCGACGCCCTCGACGCCGTCGAACCACCGGCCGCCGAACCGACGCTGCTGCTGCAGAAGATGGAGAACCGGCTCGTCCGCCACCACCTCGCAGCTCCGGACGTGTTGAGCGGCGAGCAACTGCGCAAGCTGCGCTACCTCCTCAGCTTCGCCAGGCTCGCTGATTTCGAGCCGGGGGCCGCGGGTCCTGGCGCGACGCGCGGGCGTGGGGACGTGTCGGTCGGCGCGGAGATCGCGTCCTGGCGGGACAGGGTGGTTGACGCCCTGTTCGGGCCGCTGCGCGAGGAGCGCGACGCGGTGACGGCGCTGACGGCGGCGCGAGAGGTGCTTGCGGATCTGCTCGACGGCCAAGACGAGCAGCGCCGGCTGCTCGCCGAGCGCCACGGGAACGACTTCTCCCTCGCCGAACTGGACGCCGAGGTCGGCTACAAGAAGCTCGTCACGGTGCTTGGCGGTGGCGGCGGAGCGGGCTTCGTCTACATCGGCGCCATGCAGCGTCTGCTGGAGACCGGCCAGGTGCCCGACTACATGATCGGCTCGTCGTTCGGGTCGATCCTCGGCGCTGTCGTCGGTCGCGCCCTGCCGGTGCCGATTGACGAGTACGTCGCGTGGGCGAAAACCGTGTCGTATCGCGCCATCCTCGGATCCGAGCGCATGCGCCGCCGCCACGGGCTGACAGGCATGTTCTCGCTGCGCTTCGACCAGTTCGCCGACGCCATGTTCCGCCGTGAGGACGGCGAGCGAATGCGGATGTCGGACATGGCGATTCCGTTCGACGCCGTGGTCGCAGGCGTGCGACGGCGGTCTTTCGCGGCGCTGCCTGCGAGGTTTCGCCGCCAACAGCTCGCGGCACTGCGGTTGCGGTCGATCCCGCACCTCCCGATCGGCATCGGCCCTCAGGTGGCGGCTCGCATGTGGCAGGTGGCCGCATTCATCGACTCGCGCGTGGTGAAGCCGATCGTCGTCGGCGGCGACGATCTGACGCGCGACTTCAATGTCGTTGACGCGGCGTCGTTCTCGTCGGCGATACCGGGTGTGCTGCACCACGAAACCAGCGACCCTCGAATGGTCCCGATCCTCGACACCCTGATGGCAGACAACGATATTGCGGCGATCGTCGACGGCGGCGCGGCGAGCAACGTCCCGGTCGAACTGGCCTGGAAGCGGGTCCGCGACGGGAGGCTCGGTACCCGCAACGCGTGCTATCTCGCGTTCGATTGCTTTCACCCGCAATGGGATCCGAAGCATCTCTGGCTCGTGCCGATCACCCAGGCCATCCAGCTGCAGATGGTGCGCAACGCGCCCTACGCCGACCACCTCATCCGCTTCGCGCCGACGTTGTCGCCCGCGAACCTGGCGCCCTCCGTCGCAACGATCGACCGCGCCTGCGAATGGGGGCGCATCAGCGTCGACAGAGCGATTCCGGTGACCACCGCGCTGCTGCAACCGACATGGTGGGAAGGCGACGCGCCACCCGTCCCTGGCGCCGAGCCTGCGCCGCGCGTGAAGTCGGTGGCGTCGCCGATGAGCGCGGTGATGGCCGCGATCAGGTTGCCGACCAACCGTTTCGCGCGTTGGCGGAACCGCCGCCTGACCTGAACACGCCCACAGATGCGCTGATTGGCCGTTATCGTGAGCCGGTGGAAGGGACGCCATTTGGCCGCTACCAGCTGATTGAGTTGCTGGGCCGTGGCGGGATGGGCGAGGTGTGGCGCGCCCATGACACCACCATCGACCGCGTGGTGGCGCTCAAGATGCTGCTTCCCCACTATGCCCAAGACCCCGACTTCGATAAGCGGTTCCGCCGCGAAGCCCGTATCGCAGCGCGCCTCGACGACCCCCACGTCGTGCCCATCTATGACGTCGGCGAGATCGACGGACGCCTCTATGTCACCATGCGGCTCATCGACGGCGTCGACTTGGACACTCTTCTGAGATCCGGCCCGCTAGAGCCCGAACGCGCGGTACACATCATCGAGCAGATCGCGTCGGCACTGCACGCCGCCCATCGGGCTGGCCTGGTGCACCGCGATGTCAAACCGTCCAATATTCTGTTGGCCGACAACGACTTTGCCTACCTCATCGACTTCGGCATCGCCCGCGCCGCAGGCGACACCGCGTTGACGTCCGAGGGGTCTACCATCGGCACCTGGGCCTATATGGCCCCCGAACGCTTCCGCGACGGCGACATCGAACCCAGCTCCGACATCTACGCCCTGGCCTGCGTGCTCTACCAATGCCTCACCGGCGAACTGCCCTTCCCCGGCTCTACCCTCGAGCAGGTCGCGGTCAGCCACATGGTCATGCCACCCCCCAAACCCTCCCAGGACCGCGCCACCATCCCGACGGCGATGGACCGGGTGATCGAAACGGGTCTGGCCAAACAAACCACCGACCGATACCCCACCGCCGTCGAAATGGCCGCCGCTGCAC
Organism: uncultured Actinomycetota bacterium; assembly: GCA_963841555.1. Classification (GTDB taxonomy): domain Bacteria; phylum Actinomycetota; class Actinomycetes; order Mycobacteriales; family Mycobacteriaceae; genus Mycobacterium. The sequence continues at coordinate 660,556 of CAWJDL010000006.1, read as the reverse complement.
GACAGGCCATCACCGAACCGACCAGCCAACCCCATGCCGTTCCAACACAACTGGGCCCGGTGAGCCACAGCAGCCCAAGTTGGCCCTCGCCACACCCGGTGCAGGCGCCGCCAGGCCACGCCCCCTACAGCATGTATCCGTCTGGGCCCGCGCAGTTCAGCGCACCCAATCTGCAAGTGCCACCGGCGCCGGCCATCCCGAAGCGCAAGGGGCGACGCCACGGTGTCCTGATTGGCGCCTTGGTGTTCATCGCGACTCTGATCGTGGTGGGCGGCGTGGTCGCGGTCGTTGAGGTCACTCAGCATGACGATTCCACCCCCACCGCTCCAACCACCGCGGCCGCCGGTGGGGCCGATTTCAACGGCACCTACCGTGCCGATTACGGGCCGGGGACCGATCTCGACGACAAACCGGTTCCGAATGCACCTGCGACGACGAGTAGTTGGGACGTCCGCTCGGAGTGCGGTGCCGGCGGTTGTGTGGCGACGGCGGCGAGTGCCAGCGGTAATGCCCTCTTGTCGAATCTGACATTCGATCAGTTGGGCGGCACCTGGGTGGCCGTCGGCCTAGCCTCGGCGCAGTGCGGCGGCGACGCACCCTCCGAGCTCTGGGTGGTGTTCACGCTGCAACCGCATCCCGACGGCACACTCTCCGGCGAAACCATCAGGGCCTCCACCGACAGCGCCTGCGCCGCGAAACGAACCGTGAAATTCACCCGCACCGGCGACCCCGACCCCAACAAGGTTCCGGATCCAGCCGTCCTGCCGCCGCGGTCGGTGACCACTGCCGACACGCTACGCGGCAGTTATCGCCAGACGACAACCTTCACGAACGGCAACGTCGTTCCCGGCAAGGTTCTGACGGCCAATACGTACTGTCTTCGCACCGGCGATCGGTGCATGAGCTTGTTCCATGCGGACGGGGGAGTCGTCACGCTGATGTTCGCCAACGACAAGTGGACACGCAACGAACAGGGCACCACGATGTGCGCAGGCGGTGGTACAGCGCAGGTCACCTTCACCGCGGAGTATCCGATGCCCGTGCAGATCGACGATCCGATCGCGCTGCTCACCGGACGTGGTACTCAAACCATTGCGGCGGGAGGGGCGTGCACTGGCGGCGGTGATTTCCAGGACGAGTTCCGGCGCACGGGTGACTAGCCAAGCAGTTCGACGAGTGCGAGCTCGAATCGATTCGGTGCAAAGAAAACTGGCGTCAAGGCCGCTTGGGCGTTCCATTCAACCCGTCGTATGCCCGTTGACCTCAGTGTCAAACCCTTGGCCACCGCAGTTCGCGTCATGCCCGCCTTTGAGCGACAACCCGTGGACCTGCGCTTATACCCCGCGATTGTCGCTGATCGATCGACTCGAGTTATGGCCGTGAGCAGGGCAAACGCTGTTGTCGCTCAAAGGCAGGCAATCCGGCAAGGCGGCGAGCGCCGCTGCCGTTTTGGGTTAACTCGGATCGGCTGTTGCCGCTCCCGGTACGTGTCGCGCCACCGTCGCGTCCATGGTTTCACGCAATGCAGGTATCTCAACGAGCAAGCGGTCGAGGTCATCGCGCGCGATATGCAAGACATCGGCCTTACCGGTCGTCGTGACGGTCGCATTGCGCAGTTTCCCGCGGCGAAGCGCAGATTCGCCGATGACCTCCCCCGGACCCACGACGGCGACCCGGTCGTGGCCGACAAACACCCCTACCTCCCCGCTGAGCAAGATGTAGCAGGAGTCCGACGGTGTCCGCTCTTGAATCAGCGGCCATGGCCCGGACGTCGAAGTGCGATGTGCAGCAGAAACGAGACGCTTCAGGTCGTTGTCGGAGAACTTCGCGAACGCTGGGAATTCCCGTAGCTGGCGGGCGTCCTCTAGATATCCCTTCTCACGGGCTTCCCTCGCCGCAGTGGTCTCACGCCTGTTCATGGTGGCTCCCCGCTTCGTAATGACCCTGACATCAGGAGCCTAACGAGAGGCCGTTGTCTGCAGGCCGGAATGCGCACTCGTCTGGCCCTTTGCCGACATAATCACTCTCATGCCCAGGTCAACCCCTGCGATTGTGCCCCGCGCTCAGGGCCGGAACTGCAGGATCTGGTCGTCGCCGTCGCGGGGGCTGCCTCGACCGTCGCGGTTGCTGGTGGTGAACCACAGCGCGCCATCCGGTGCGGCGACGATGGTGCGCAGCCGCCCGTACTGTCCGACAAACAGCGGTGCCGGATCCGCCACTGAGCCGTCGGCGCCGACCGGTACCCGGTACAGCCGCTGACCGCGAAGACACGCCACCCACAGCGAGCCGCCGATGTATGCCAGCCCCGACGGCGACGCTTCGCCGACCGACCACTCGATCACCGGGTCAACCAGGCCCGGGGTGTCCGCGCCGCCTTCGGCCATCGGCCACCCATAGTTGCCGCCGCGCTGGATCAAGTTGAGCTCATCCAACCGGTTCGCGCCGTACTCCGTGACCCACAACCGTCCGGCCGAATCCCACGCCAGCCCTTGGATATTGCGATGGCCGAAGGACCAAACCGGCGAGGCGGGATCCGGGTTGTCCGGCGGGATCGAGCCGTCGGGATTGATGCGAAGGATCTTGCCCCCCAGCGACGACCGGTCCTGCGCCAGCCCAGGATCGCCGCTTTCGCCCGTCGTCACGTAGAGCTTGCCGTCCGGGCCGAACGCGATGCGCCCGCCATCGTGGATGGAACCCGCGGGAATGCCGGTGAGGATCGCCGACGGCTCGCTCAGCGACGACCCGTCGAAGCGCATCGTCACGACGCGGTTGTCCTGCGCGGTCGTCAGGTACGCGAACACCGTTTGACCCGCTGTGGCCAGGCCGAGCAGGCCGCCTTCGCCGCGCGCCGCGACTCCGGCCACGGTACCGACGTTATTGACCACGCCAGGCTGCGGCATGTGCTGGATCGCACCGCTGTCACGTTCGGCGATCAGCGCGCTGCCGTCGGGTAGAAACGCGATTCCCCACGGGACATCGAGGTTGGTGGCGATGGCCTGCGGCCCCGAGTCGGTCGGCTGACCGAGAGATTCGGGATCGTTTGCGCACGCGACGGCCAGCAAGAACGCCGAGGCAAGCGCTATTGCGGCTCGGTTCACTAGCCATGGGGTGCTGGCCACCCGGCAGGAGTACCCGAAAATGGGCGGCCGCATCCCATCGCGTGCGCAAAAACTGCGTGGCGTCTGCGGTACCGTTGGCCATATCTGGACAAGTCGTGCGAAACCGCCTCGTGCAGCGGTGTTTTCGGATGAGACCAAGCGGTGAGGGCTCGTCGCCGATCGGCGTGTGGCGGTTAGCCACACTGGCAGTAGTTTGCGCCGTTCTGGTGCAATGCGCCTCCGCGCCGCCCCCTCCCGCGACGACATCACCACCATCCGTCCCTTGGCGGTCACCTGCCACACAGCCAGCCGCACCTGCCACCATTCAACCGGTCAGCGCCGCCGACCTCGGCCCGAGTTGGCGGCCCGGCTGCCCACTCGACCCCCGGCAATTGCGTCGCGTCGACGTGAACTACATCGGGTTCGACGGACAGACACACCGCGGCGAGCTGATCGTGCACGAAAACCTCGCGGCGGAGGTCGTCGCGATCTTCGAGCAGCTTCTTCAACTGCGCTATCCGATCGAGAAGATCCGCACGGTGGACAACTATCCGGCCGCCGACGACGAGCTGTCCATGGAAAACAACAACACGTCGGCGTTCAACTGCCGAGACATCCCCGGGACCGGCCGTTGGTCTCCACACGCCTTCGGTCGAGCCATCGACCTCAACCCGCTGCTCAATCCCTACATCGACCGGACGGGCGCGTTTCAACCGAAGAACGCCGCGCCCTACCTCGACCGCAACCGCACCGACCCGGGAGTCCTGCACGCGGGAGATCCTGCCGTGCGCGTCTTCACCGATCGTGGCTGGCGCTGGGGCGGCTACTGGCGAAGTCCTCTCGACTATCAGCACTTTGAGCGATGATCATCAGCCACTGCCGTAGAGCCGCAGGGCCCGGGCCGTCGCCGTCGCCACGTCACCCCGCAGCTCCTGGATCGGTGGACTGCCTCGCACATGGATTGAATTCGAGAGCAGAACGACATACGTATCCGAACCCGGGTCTATCCACAGCGTGGTTCCGGTGAAGCCGGTGTGGCCGAAGCTACCGATGGGAAAGACCAGGCCTCGCGGCGTGGAAAGCCGAGTATCGATATCCCAGCCAAAGCCGCGCAGGTTCTGTCCCGTGATCGCCGGGTAGTGCGGAGCGAGTAGCGGATCCGTTGTGTTCGGTCGCGTTGCGACGGCTTCTCGGGTGGCTTCGTTCGCCGCTTCGAGTTGTTGAGCGGTATGTCCGGGCTGCTGTGGAGTCGTCATCAACTCCAGAGTCGCTTGCTGCAGCGGAAACTCGCTCGGACGGCCTGCAAGCCGATCAAGCAGGGCCTGCGCATAGATGCTGACATCCTGCGCCGTCGAGAACACGCCGGCATGCCCGGCCACTCCACCCATGCGCCGCGCCGTCGTGTCGTGCACCGTGCCCCGAAGCAGGTAGTCAAGATCGGGATTCTTACTCGGATCGGCTCTGCCCTCTTCGTCACGTGCTGTCGGTGCGATGCGCGACAACAGACTGGTGTTCCACGTGCCTGCAGGACAGTCGGCTCCTTCTGCCACGGGAGCCCACGCAATCGCGGCTCCTCTCATCGCGTGCGGACCACATGCTTTGGCGGGGGGGAGATAGCGGGTCTCTTCCATGCCGAGCGGCGCAAAGACGTGTTCCTGAACGTAAACGTCTTCTGCCTCGCCGGTGACGTTCTCGATAAGCGCCCCAAGGAGAATGAAGTTGATGTCGGAGTAGCGGAAAGCCTCACCGGGACCCGACTCCAGCGGCGTGGTGAGCGCACGATGTAAGCCTTCCGTTTCATCGGCTCCGTCCAGTCCCCACGGATCTTTGAGGTCGACGTCCCCCGTTTCGCCCGAAGTGTGCGTAAGCAACATGCGAACCGTCACCTTTGCACGCTGTGGATCGCTCGACGTGTTGAAGTCGGGTAAGTACTTCTGCACCGGATCGTCGAACTGAACCTTGCCTTGTTCGTATAACTGCATGACGGCGGTCGCCGTTGCGAGGGGCTTCGTCAGCGACGCCAGGTCGAAAATCGTGTCCTCGGTCATCGGCTCTGCAGGTGCAGGCGATCCATCGACCCCTGGTTCGTCGGCAAGCTTGCGCACGCCATAAGCCTGATGAAATACGACGTTCCCCGCATGCCCGATCACAGCCACAGCACCCGGCAGCCGATGCGCCGCAATCGCATCGTTGATCAGCTTGGAGACGGTTGCGAAGTCGGCTGTGGGAGCCGCGACGGGCGGCAACGTAGGCGTCAAAGCCGCATCGGGCGCGGGCACAAGCGCCGGTGGAGCCTGCGTCGCCTGCGCGTTGTCGCTTACTACTGTCTGTGCTGCATCGCCACGCGAGCAAGCCGCGGCGGCTGTAAGGAAGACAATTCCAACAGCGATGGCCGTCCGCACAGATGGCTTACCCGACATAAGCTTGCTCTTCAGCCGTGAACTCCACCCTCAGGGCCGCCGGTGACCGAAACGCCACACCCCTGATGACGGGCTCCGGCGCGGTCGAGTCCAGATGGAGGTCCGGTAGCCGGTCGAGCAGCGCATTAATCGCGACCGTAGTCTCCATTCGGGCCAACGGCATGCCCAGGCAGACATGCGGGCCCGCGCCGAACGTCAGATGCGCGATGTTCTTGCGGGTCGGGTCGAAGCGGTCGGGGTCGGGATAGTGCGCAGGATCCCGGTTGGCGGCCGCGACGCTCACGCTGACGTTGGTGCCCTCGGGGATCGCCATCCCGCCGAGCTCGCAGTCGCGCCTGGCCACTCGGACTACCGTGCTGATCGGCGGCTCCCAGCGCAACGCCTCCTCGATCGCTCCGCGGAGCAGACTCCGGTCCTCGCGCACGGTCTCGAGCAGTGACGGCTCGGTGAGCATGGCGACCAGAAGGTTGCCCGACGCGCGGTATGTCGTCTCCACCCCCGCAGGCAGGATCAACAACAGAAACGCGAAGATCTCGTCGTCGGACAGCCGCTCGCCGTCGATCTCGGACTCGGCCAGCGTGCTGATCAAGTCGTCCTGCGGATCCCGCCGCCGCTCGGCGAGGATCTCGCCGAAATACGCCTTCAGCGCCGCCGATGCGGCCATGCCGATGTCCCAGTTGTAGACCACGCTGAGCAGCTCGATCGACAACTGCTGGAAGCGCACGTAGTCCTCGCGCGGCAGCCCCATCAGCCGCGCGATCACCTGCACCGGGAACGCAAACGTGAACTCTTTGACGAGGTCTGCCCGGCCCCGCGGCGCGAATCGGTCGATCAGCTCGTGCACCACGACCTCCACGAGCTCGGTGCGCCACCGCTCGAGCAGCTTCGCCCGGAACAATGGCGACACCAGCGCCCGGCTCGAATGGTGTTCGGCGCCTTCCTTTTCAAGCAGGGTGCGGCCCATGACCGGCCCCATGATGTGCTCGTAGATCGACGACGAGAAATCGTCGGGATGGGTCAGCACGGTCTGGCACTCGTCGTAGCCGAGCACCGTCACCCCCGCCACGTCGATGTTCTGCGCCGACGTTTCGGTGATCGGGTTGCCGACCATCACACGATGCTGTTCCCGTGCCTCGCGCAGTTTCTCGTGCACGTTCTCGACCGCCATCAGCAGGCCGTCCTGCAGTTTGGCGGGATCGAACTCCTCCAACGGCGCGCGGCTGGTCATGACGCGGTGACCGTTTCGGTGTCGCGCCCGGACCGCAGGATGGTGCCCGGCATCGCTCCGGTCGCGGCGCCGTCGCTGCAGACCATGACGCCGCCGACCATGACCGAGCTGATCCCGTAAGCGTCGGCCACCAAACGCGGTGCGCCAGCGGGCAAGTCGTAGCAGGTGCGCTCGGGGCCGTGGTCGACAGTCGCCGGGTCGAACATCACCAGGTCGGCGTGCCAGCCTTCGGCGATGCGGCCGCGCTCCTTCAGCCCGTAAAGCCGGGCAGGCACGTCGGTGATCAGCCGGACCGCCTCCTCCAGCGTCACCACCTGGTGCTCACGCACGCCGTGGCCGAGCAGCGACGTCGTGTAGATCGCGCCGCACATCATGTCGAGGTGCGCGCCTGCGTCCGAGCCGCCGATCACCGCGTCCCGGTTGCGCCACACCTCGGCGCGGGCTTGCCAGTCCGCGGCGTCGTCGCCGAACGGGCGCGGCGAAAGCCCGGTGCGCAGCTCGTCGGCGATGACGATGTCGAGCAGCGCGTCGAACGGCTCTTTACCGCGGGCCTTCGCTACCTCGCCGACGGCGCGGCCGGTCGCGTCGGCGTTCTCTGGGGCGAAGGTCTCGACGAGGATCAGCCGTTCCCAATTAGCAAGGCCGCGAAGGATTCCGGCCTCCTCCGAGTGGGCGCCCTCGTTGAGCCGTCGGCGCACCTCAGGATCGGCGAGCGCCCGCATGCGCTCGGCCACCGGCAGGTGCATCGTCTCGCGCCAGCCGGGTAGCCCGTCGAGCACAAAGCCCGAGAGGAACGACAGCCGGATCTTCGTCGAGTGTGGCAGGGTGAGCGCGACGACGCGGCCACCCCGCTCAGCGGCGACTTCCGATGCCCGCAACTGCTTTTCGTGGCTTTCCGGGTTGCCGGCGGAGACACCCAGCACGTTCCAATTCAGCGGCCGGTCCGCTGCCCGCGACATGTCGGTGAGCAGCGCGATGTCGTCGTCGGTGAAGCCCGACAGGCAGCCGGGGATGATCGCCTCGAGCTGGGTGCCCGGGTGCGCGCGAACCGCTGACGCCAACGCCAGGAGCTCCTCGCGCGACGCGCTGCGCGACGGCACGGGCTGGCCCTCGCCGTCGTTGTGGGTGTTCGACTGCGACGTCGACAATCCGAGCGCACCGTCGGCCAGCGCAGCATCGAGCAGCGCGACCATCTTGTCGATCTGCTCGGACGCCGCCTCGCCGCCGACCGCGTCGGCGCCCATCGCCGCCAACCGAATCGCACTGTGGCCCACCAGGAAGCCCGCGTTGACGGCCGTGCGCCCGTCAAGCCGTGCCAGCCAACTGCCGAACGACGACCAATGCCAGTCAAGGCCGGCGCGCAGCGCGTCGAGCGGCATGCCCTCGACCCGCGCCAGCATCCGGGTGAGGTAGTCCTGTTGGTCGGGTCCCGCGGGCGCCAAGGTGAAGCCGCAGTTGCCGCCGAACACCGTGGTGACGCCGTGCTGGACCGACGGGCTCGCGGTCGGATCCCAGAACAGCTGGGCGTCGTAGTGGGTGTGCAGGTCGACGAAGCCCGGCGAGAGCGTCTGTCCGTCTGCGTCAACGGTTTTCGCGGCCTGTTCGTCGACTTCGCCGACCGCGACGATGCGCCCGTCACGCACACCGACATCACCATGGCGGGCGGGCGCCCCTGTCCCGTCGACGATCTCGGCGTCGCGGATCAGCAGGTCGAGCACGAAAGCCTCCTACACACTCGCCATCCACTCGCTGTCGGGCAGCGGGTGGCGGAACAACTCTGCGGCGTTGAGGTGGGTGATGCGGGCAGCGTCCTCGGCCGACAACTTCGAGACGTTGCGCGCGACGACCTTCTGCGTATCGGGCCACGTCGAGTCGGCATGCGGGTAGTCGCTCTCGATGAGGATGCGGCCCGCCCCGATCGCGTCGAGCGCGCCGAACGCCGACGGGTCGTCGATCGAGCAGAACCAGAAATTGCGCCGCAGCACCTCGCTCGGCAGCAGATCGCTCTTCCAGGCCCCGGCCTCCTGGCCGGACGCGGAGTGGGCGAGGACGAAGTCGGCCCGATCGGCGAGCATCGCCACCCAGCCGAGGCCACCCTCGTCGAGGGTGATGTTCAGTTTCGGGAATCGGACCGGTATGCCCGACCACAGCCAATCCGCGCATGCGACAAGGGCATTCACGGGAAACAACGTCGTGATCGTCTCGAACGGGGTGTCCGGTGCGGGGATCGGCGCCCATTGCGCAGAGCCGGTGTGCAGGCAGATGACGGTGCCCGTGTCCTCGCAGGCGGCCAGGAACGGATCCCACACGCCGGTGTGCAGGCTGGGGAGCCCGCACTGGGCGGGCAGTTCGGGGAAGCTCACGGCCTTGAAGCCACGCGCAGCGTTGCGGCGCAACTCGTCGGCCGCCAGCTGGGGGTCGGCCAGCCACGGCAGCTGCAGCGGGATGATGCGGTCCGGGTAGGCGCCGGCCCACGCCTCGAGATGCCAGTCGTTCCATGCCCGCAGCACCGCGAGCCCCAGCTCGGGGTCGTCGCTCTTCCAGAACACCGTCCCCGCGAACCCGGCAATCAGCGACGGGAAGTTGAGCGACGCCCAGATGCCTGCCAGGTCCATGTCGGCGATCCGTGCATCGATATCCCAACAGCCGCGCCGCATTTCGTCGAACCGGGCGGCCTCCATGCTCCATTCCTCTTTCGGCCGCCCGATGACCGCGTTGAGCCCGATGTTCGGGTATTCGCGGTCCTCGTAGCGCCACACCTGGCGGCCGTCGGTTTCGACGATCCTCGGCGCCCTGTCGGCCAAGGCCTTGGGGAGGCGGCCGTCGAACATGTCGGGTGGCTCGATGACGTGGTCGTCAACCGAGATCAGGATGTGCTGTCGCTCCCGCGGGGTCGGGTCAGGCAGCAGCGCCATACCTGACGACTATGGTCGCTTTGCTCCGGCTGTCAATGCTATTTGTGCAAAAACAGCGAGTATCCGCGCCGGCGTCCCGCGCCGACTTCTGCACCAGGGTCGCTTGCGAGCCCGAATCACAGCCCTGGCAGCAATCGCGGACTGTGAATTACATCGATGAGTGACGACACGGTCACGGATGTATACCCATCCGTATATCAGTGATCACACAAGCCACACAGATCACTAGTGTCACATCAGTCAACTGCGGACGCCACTTTTGCCGTCCGCCCTCGGAAAGGTGTGACATGTCGCCGCGTCTACGAATCGCCTCGATATCGGTGGCGTCGGCGACCGCTATCGGACTCTGCGTTGCGATCGGGGTCGCGCCACCAGCAACCGCCGATCCCTGCACAGGTGCTGCCGCAGCAGTCCAACCTCCTGCTGCTGCGGACGGCGGGGCCGAGACGCCGGACTTGCCGTCGTCGTCCAACCGACGACCGACAGGGCAGAGGCCTACTGGTGCGAATGAGCGCGCGCCGCTACCCCGACTGGGTCAGCTGCCGAGGGCCCTCCTCAACGCGCTCTCTCCACGCTCCGCGCAGGTGCAACAGCAAGCGGAGGTGATACCGCCTTCGCCCGTTCCACCCGCGAACGCTCAGCCAGTTCCTGACGCAGCGACAGTTCAGGCGCCGCCGGCTCCCCCGGCGCCAGCCGCGCCGCCTGGAACATCGCTCGTCGGTTGGGTGACCGGACCCGACAGCCCAAACGACACCATCGGACGCTTCGCTATCACCGGCACCGACCTCGGAATCATGTGGGACAACGGCGATCCCGGCGGCCATCAGGTGCTCATGGCGTTCGGCGACACCTACGGCTATTGCAGCGTCCGCGGCCAACAATGGCGGTATAACACTCTGTTCCGCAGTCAAGACGGTGCTCTGTCCAAAACTGTCAGCGTGCCGAATGGCGTTGTCTCCAATAAATACTCCGGCTCGCCGCTATTGGCGCCGAGCCTCTCCAAGCAGATCATCAACAGCACCAAGTGGGCGCCGTCGGAGACGGGGATCATTCCCAGCGCAGGCATCTCCGCGGGGAGAAACCAGTACCTCAACTTCATGTCCATCAAGAGCTGGGACGCCAACGGCGCATGGACAACGAACTTCTCGGCCATCGCGGTGTCTCCCGACAACGGTGAACACTGGGGCGTCTACCCCGGCTCCGTCCGCGCGGCCCGACCTGACGCCGTCCCGGGAGCCCAGTACGTTCCGGGAAATGAGAACTTCCAGCAAGGGGCGTTCCTCAAGCCCGGGCCCGGCGACCCGTACATCTACTCGTTCGGGACACCGTCCGGACGCGGCGGATCGGCGTACGTAGCGCGCGTGCTCCCAGGCTATGTGCCAGACCTCAGAAAATACGAATACTGGAACTCCGACAGCAATTCCTGGGTTCCGAGCAATCCTGGGGCTGCGACCCCGGTGATCCCCGGGCCGGTGGCCGAAATGTCGGGCCAGTTCAACACGTATCTCAAGCAATACCTGGTGCTGTACACAAACGGTGCCAACGACGTCGTGGCGAGGACCGCCCCGGCGCCGCAAGGACCGTGGGGTCCGGAGCAGGTGCTCGTGCCGTCAATGCAGTTCCCCGGCGGCATCTACGGGCCGTTCCTGCATCCCTGGTCGACGGGTAAAGAGCTGTACTACAACCTCTCGCTGTGGTCTGCCTACAACGTGATGCTGATGAAAACCGTCCTGCCATAGGCTCAGCGTTTCAGGCGGCGGAGGTCAACCAGACACACTCGTCACGTCAGCACCGTCGAGGCTGTGGTGTGCGGCGTAAAACGTGGTGCCACATGCGGTACCACGTTTCGAACTTGACCATCGACCGCCGGACGCCGCCGTCGAGGGACCGGTGCAAACGGAAAGATCAGACCACCTGCGGACTTTCGTCCACGCGGCGCCGTGTCCGTGCCCACGGCCAGGTCATCAGCGCCCACACGATGAGGACGATCGTGATCTCGGCTAGCAGGTACACCGGCCACGGGCCCAATACGTCCAATATTGAAGCGGTGGGGGGTTTTCTGTTGAGGTAGCCGTAGTTGGTTCCCGTGATCGCGTTGAAGGTGAAGGTGAAGGTCGCCCATGCGAGCGTGGCGATGACCGCGAAGCGGTAGCTGCGCCACGTCGGCCGCATCCCACGCCCCCACGTGAGATAGATGGCCGCCCATACAACGAGCACGTGAAGCGTGAAGAACGTGAGGAAAAGATGGTGGGGGAAATCCGGCGCGCCTTCTTCTGGGGTGCCTACGTCTGGTGTGATCAACGCCTGTGAACTGAGGACGAGGCACCAGTAGTAGGTGAGCACAAAGGCCCAATGCCGTTGTGACCACAAAGCGTAAGCCGCCGTGAGTTCCGCGACATCGCACAGCTGCAGCGGCACCGACGTGTCCAGGTCTGGCCGGATGAGTTTGTAGACCAGCGCCACGAGGAAGGCCGCCACGATCAGAGCCGCAAACGCCCGGCCAAAGAGCCGGGCCTGCGATTCGGTCTGCCTGCGCCCGATCCAGACCAGGAGCACGGCGCCGATCGCGAACACCCCGAGCACCACCAAGTGTGACGGGCCGTACGCCGTGAACTGCCGTTGTGTATTCACCCGGGTACTAACGCGGCGCCGGCTGGCGGACGTAACCCCGAGGCTGGGTGAACGCCCGGATCCCGTCGGCGCCGAACTCGCGGCCGAGGCCCGACTGCCCGACTCCGCCGAACGGAATCCGCGGGTCCTGGGCCGCCATGCCGTGGCAGTTGACGCTGACCGTGCCCGCGATGAGCTGGCCCGTGACCTTGTCGGCCAACGCGTCGTCAGCTGTCCAGACCGACGCGGTGAGGCCGAACTCGGTGTCGTTCGCGGCGGCGACTGCGTCGTCGATGGCGTCGTATCCCAAGATCGGCAGCACGGGGCCGAACTGCTCCTCTCTGGCCAACGCGGAATCCCGCGCCAGGCCCGTGACGACGGTCGGCAGCACGAAGTACCCACCTGCGTCGGCGTCGGCCTCGCGGATGCGTCCCGCCGTGCGAACCGTCGCCCCTTGTGCCGCAGCGTCTTTGACGAGCGCCTCAACCCGGTCGCGTCCCGACGCCGTGTGCAGCGGGCCGAGCGTCACCTCGTCGGCCAGACCGTCGCCGACGACTTCGCGCTCGCACCGGGCCAGCACCGCGTCCGACAACTCATCGATGCGGTCGTGCGGGACGTAGAGCCGCTTGATCGCCATGCACACCTGGCCGCCGGTGGTGTACGTCGCCGTCACCAACTGCTCGACGAGTTGGTCGCTGATCGGCATGTCGGGGGCGATGATCGCCGCGTCGTTGCCGCCGAGTTCCAGTAGCAGCGGCGTGAGGCGCGGCGCCGCTGCGGCCATCACAGCGCGGCCGGTGGCCGGGCCGCCCGTCAGAGAGATGACGTCGATGCCCGGGTGCGTGACCAGCGCCTGTGCGAGTTCGATGCCAGGAGCCGCAAGCACATTCACCACTCCCGGCGGCAGCGCCGCGGCGAGCGCCGCGCCGAACTGCAGCGCGGCAAGGGGAACCGTCGGAGGAAGCTTGACGACCGCCGTGTTGCCTGCGGTCAGCGCCGACGTCAGCTTCGTCATCATCACAGCGAGCGGCCAATTGAACGGAATCACCAGGGCTGCAGCACCGTACGGCTCCCGGTGCAGCCGCGGGTAGGGTGCCTGCGGATCGATCTGCTCAGGCGCCAGCGCCGCCTCCGCCATCGTCCCGAGTACGGCGGCGACCATCGGCGCGGTGGCAAGCTCGAAGTTCGCCTCGGAGAGCACCTTGCCGTGCTCGCTGGTGAACAGCCGCGCACCATCGGTTGCGGTGAGCTGCTCACCCGCCGTCGTCGCCGCCGCGACGACCTTCGCGACCCGCTCGGCAACGTCGAGCGCGCGCCACCCGGGTGCAGCCCGTCGCGCCGCGGTCACCGCTGCGTCGAGCTGCGCACGGTCGGCGGCGGGTGCCTGGCCGACGATCTCGGCAGGCCTGGCCGGGTTGTGGACGGGGTAGCTCCCCGCGGCGCCGGCTTGCGGCTCGCCGTCGATCGCCAGTGTCGCCAGCGTTGATGTCGTCATCGACGCGCCTCCCCTTGACCCGGTGCGGTCGTCTGGCCATCGTAAGTCGCGGCGCACGCAGCGTGGTCTGCTTCGAGGCGACGCTCTAGATTCCCTGTCAGTCCACGTCATTGCGGCCATCGAGGGCGCCGAGCGCAGGAGACATGACCTGACGAACCTGATTGCCACCGTCTCGTCGGGCTTCATTCATTGCCGCCGTTGCGATACCGACTAGCTCGTCGAGCAACTCTTCGGGCGCAACGCCGACCAACGGGCTCAACGGTGTGCTCACCACCCCGACGCTGGCGCTCAATCGCAATGGTGCCGAGGTAATCGCACCGCGCACCCGCTCGGCGAGCGGGGATGGATCTGCCCTGGGGAACAAGTCGGCGACCAGAAACTCGGCGTCGCCGACATGGGCGACAACGGCATCGCGGCGGACGGTTTCGCGCAGTCGTTGACCGACCGCGACCCGGGCGCGATTGGGGGCGGCCGCATCCCCCATGTCGGTCACAACCGAGAAGCCGTCGAGGTTGGCGATGAGCACGATGAGGTAGCGGTCGTCGTCGCGGCTGCGGGAGCCGATCAGCTTGGCGAACTGCTCATCGAACGCGCGACGGGTGAACAGACCGGTCACTGGCTCGATCTCCGGGACGAGTACTCGCGCCTCGACGAGCCGCATCGCCATCCGGACAGCGACGGCGATGAAGACGTTCGACGCCACGACTACGAGCACACCGCCCGCCGCCAATGCGGCGTCGGTCTCGGCCAAACGCACTGCCAGCACGGCGACGGTGACCCCGGTTGCCGTCGCGGTCACCAACAGCAGTCGGCCAGAATGAAGCAGCGCGGTGATGCCGTTCAGCACCGTGAAGGCAGTAGCCCCAAGCAATCCCACCAGCGGGTTCGCCTGAATCAGGCATGCGACGGCGATGCAGGCGGCGCCCGCCACGCCGCACAGCTTTGACTCGGTACTCGTCGGCCACCATGACCGAAGCCAACGCCACCCCATCAACCCGCAGCCGACCGCGACACCGACCGCGAGAAGCTGACTGCTCAGACCACGCGGACCCTGCGGGGTCAACATCAGCATCAGCGGGACGGCGCCCAGCGTGAGAATGATCGCGGCGATCGTGCGACTAACCGCGGTTCGCATGCCGGCGGCTGCGAGAAACGCCGTCAGCCAATAATATTGGTCGTCGCTACGTGCTCCCTCGCGCCGTTGGACGCCCATGGTCAGACGTTACCGCGGCCGGCCCGCTTTGCCTTGTACATCGCCCGGTCCGCGTCGCGCAGTATCTCCTCCGCGGCTCGCTCGTCGTCGCGGTGCACCTCCACGAGCCCGACGCTGGCGCGGATCGGGGTCGTGGTCTCGGCGATGACAGCCGGCTCCGCCAGCTGAACCCGCAGCCGATCCACGAGAGCATTGAGTTCGTCGCGCGTCGCAGTGCCGAAGAGGAGGACGACGAACTCGTCGCCACCGTGCCGTCCCACCACGTTGCCCGGGCCCACCGCCTGCCGCAGTCGCGCCGCGGCAGCGCCAAGGAGGTCGTCGCCGGCTTCGTGCCCCAACGTGTCGTTGGTGGTCTTCAGGTCATCGAGATCGATGAACAAGACCGCACGCAACCCTGCGCCGTCGGTAGCCGCGAACGCCTCAGTGATTCTGCGCAGCACGAATCCGCGGTTGGGTAACCCCGTCAGCGGATCGTGGTTGGCTTGGTAAGCGAGTTGTTCGACCGCTGCTCGCTCTGCGGTGATGTCGGAGAACGAGAACAGCCCTTCCGAGTGTGCGGGGTCATCGGGATTGAGCAGGCGGCCGCTGGCCAGCAGCCACCTTCGTTCGCCGTTTGGTAGCTCAGTTCCGTAGACCTCCTTCGAGTACGCAACCCCGGTGCGGAACAACCGCGCCACTGGCCTCATCTGGGGCGGTATAGGTATCCCGTCCGCGTCAAAGATCGGCAGCGCTAGTGTCCACGCGGCGAAGTCGGCAGCAGAGTGCTCGGGCGCGAGACCGGCGATCCGCATAGCCGCCGGGTTGATGTACGTGATGGTGCCGTCCTTCCGCAGGACGATGACCCCGTCATCCAGCAGCTCAAGGAATGACTTGAACTGGCGGTCTGCGCGACACGGCGGGTCCCGTGCGGGTTTCTGCGCGCTCAGACCGCGGTCGGTGTGGTGGTTCTCCAGCCTTGCCACCCTGCGGTCACCCTTTCTCGCGATGGCGTCGTCGACCAGCCGACGCGCCGCATTCACATTCCTCCAGGCACAACCTTTGCTAGGACTATTTCAGCACAATATGAGCAACTGCGTGTTCAACCAAACAGGCACCGGCGCGTCCCACCAGGGCTTACGCGGACGACAGTTTAACCTCATGGTCGGGGCGCACCCGCAAACAGATAGAGAGCAAGATGCAATGTCCGCGGAGGCACGGCGGGCAAACGATGCCGTGGCTCGCGACATGCGTTACGCGATCAGCAAAACGCGACACGTTTGCGAAATCTGCGTTTTCCCGCGAAAGTCCTCTACCCTCAGCTGCGACACCACCCAGTCGGCGATCGAGGGGAATGTGACAAAAATCCTCCGCGCGACGCCAAGGGCACTCCGCCCACCGAGTCATCCACCGAAGGCAACACGGCCGTGACAGTCCTACCTCGTCTCGTGCCGACTGCGGAGGAAGGCGCGTATATGCCGGAGCCCGGCGCCACGCACAGAGGTCTAGTCACCCAGCTTGGGTTCCGACCGGACCAGGGCATCGATGCCGCGTCGGCCGGCGTCGGTCTGATGCCGGTGTTTCAGCCGGTGGTGGCGTTGCCCGATGAACGCGTCGTTGGTTTTGAGGCGCTGGCACGGTGGCCGATGTTCGTCACGGTGACGCCCCAAAACGTGTTCTCCTTCGCGAACGCTTCGCGTCGGGCCGATGCTCTCGATCAACAGTGCGTCGATGCGGCCGTGCGTGCCGCGCTCGGCGCCGACGTGCCGGAAAACAGCCTGCTGCTGATCAATACCGAGCCTGCCGTGGCACACATCCCCCGGGCCGGTTATCCGGCGCTGACCGACGCGTGTGAACGATTTCAGGTGGTGTTCGAACTCACCGAGCGCCACCTGCTCGCGCATCCGCAGGCGCTGCTGGAGAAGGTCGCGGCGATCCGCGCTGACGGCATCGCAGTCGCCGTCGACGACGTCGGCGCACATCCCGATTCACTTGCGGTGCTCGATATCGTCGACCCCGACATCGTCAAGCTCGACATGACGATGATCCAAAACTGCGCACAGCGCGACAGAGCCAACACGCTGACCGGTGTGCTCGCCCACCAGGAACGGACCGGCGCGCTGATCATCGCCGAAGGCGTCGAGACCGACGAAGATCTCGAGCAGGCGCTCGCGATGGGGGCAGACCTCGCACAGGGCTATCGCTTCGGCCAAGCCGCGCCGCTGGTTCGGCGGCATCGCGCAGCAGGTCCACCGCCGAACGTGCACGCCGAGCGGCGCGGTGGCGGTTCTGCCCACAGCACGGCCGAGGATGACCGGATGCCGCTGCGTGTGGCGCGCAAGGACGTGGTGGCCGCGTTTTCCCGCCACATCGAGGAGCAGGCGCGGCACTCCGTCGACCGTCCGATGGTGCTGGCGGCATTGCAGCGAGCGCAGGACTTCTCCAACCATTCGCGACAGCTCTACCAGGATCTGGCGGCGACGTCGCCGCTCGTCGTCGTCCTCGGCCGCGACGTGCCCGCCGATCTCGGCGGCGGGGTACGCGGCGTCGAGCTGCAACCTGGAGATCCGCTGTGCGAGGAGTGGGTCGTCGTTACGCTCGGCGCGGACACCTGCAGGGCCCTGGTCGCACGCGAGCTCTCCGGTCCCGCGAGGCACGACGGCGACCAACGATTCGAATTCCTCATCACCAGCGATCGTGCATTGGTCACCAGAGCCGCGCGCAGCCTGTTGAATCGCGTCCCGTGAGCACCGCTTCAGGACCGGGTGGAACGATCCGACTGTGGTCGACGACCTCGCGAGCGCCACGCAAGACCAGCTTGACCAGTGGGACCTTCACCGCGACGGGAAAGCGCATCACGGGTCCGGCTCGATAGTGCTGCCGGTGCGCACTTCAGACGGCGCCCGCGCCGTTCTGAAGATGAGCTTTCCCGACGCGACATCCGAGCACGAGCACCTCGTGCTGCGCCGGTGGGGCGGCAACGGCGCGGTCCGGCTGCTCCGCGCAGACCCGCGGCGCCACGCCTTACTTCTGGAGCGGCTACATCCGGAGAGTCTCACCACGCTGCCGGACGTCGACGCATGTGAGATCGTCGCCGGGCTATACGGGCGCATTCACGTTCCTGCCATGCCCCAATTGCCCACGCTCACTTCGTATGTCGAGCAGTGGACGAGCGACTTCGAGGCGCTTCCACGAAGCGCGCCGATCCCGCACCGGCTCGTCGAGCAGGCCATCGTGCTTGGCCGCGAACTGGCTGGCGAACCGGCCGACGCGGTCGTCCACGGCAACCTCGACTACGAGAGTGTGCTCGCGGCCGACCGCGAGCCCTGGCTGGTGATCGCCCCGATACCGATGAACGGTGATCCGCATTTCGAACTCGCGCCGATGTTGTGGAGTCGCTGGGACGAGCTCACCGGCAACATCCGCGACGGTGTGCGGCGCCGCTTCTACACGCTCGTCGCCGCGGCGGGCCTCGACGAGGAGCGCGCCCGCGGATGGGTCGTCGTCCGGGTGGTCCAGGAAGCCACCCGCGAGCTGGCTAACCCCACGAGCCTGACCAAGTACGTCGCACTGGCCAAGGCCGTGCAGGACTGAGGGTCGTTCTTGCTACGCCGTCGTCAATAACGCGGCCCGCCGAACACGCACTTCCCTTGTGCACCACCGAGTATCGGCAGGCGTAATGTCGGTTTAAGTGTTGAAGCAGCCGACACCTTGTATTCGCTTACCAACAGGGATGCACAGTGGCAGACACACCAGGTAAAACGCAGATCAGAACAGCTCCGGTGGCTCAGTCCAAATGGTTATCCGGATCGGCTGCGAAAGTTCGCGGGTCGGATGCCGACGAAGTCCGGTCGCATTACGACATCTCAAACGAGTTCTTCAAGCTCTGGCAGGACCCGAACCAGGTCTACAGCTGCGCGTACTTCGAACGCGACGACATGTCGCTCGAAGAAGCGCAAATGGCCAAGATCGACCTCGCGCTCGGCAAGCTGGGCCTGCGGCCAGGGATGACGCTGCTCGACATCGGCTGCGGCTGGGGCGCCGCAATGATGCGGGCGATCGAGAAATACGACGTCAACGTCATCGGCCTGACACTCTCCCACAACCAGATGGAGCACATCGAGCGACGGTTTGCCGAGTCGGACAGTCCGCGCAGAAAAGAGGTGCGACTACAGCCGTGGGAGGAGTACGACGAGCCGGTGGACCGGATCGTGTCGATCGGCGCGTTCGAGCACTTCGGTTTTGGCAAATATGACGATTACTTCAAGAAGACCTACAACCTGATGCCCGACGACGGCGCGATGCTGCTGCACACCATCGTCATACCGAGCGACGAGGAGGTCCGCGCACGCAATCTGCCGCTGAAGATGTCGACGGTGCGTTTCATCAAGTTCATCCTCGACGAGATCTATCCCGGTGGTCGCCTGCCGCTGGTAGCGCAGGTCGAGGAGCACGCCGTCAAGGCCGGGTTTGACGTGACCCGAGTCCAGCCGCTGCGGCCGCACTATGCCCGCACCCTAGACACCTGGGCGGCAAATCTGGAGTCCAAGCGCGACGAGGCGATCGCGGTCACCTCCGAAGAGGTCTACGAGCGGTTCATGAAGTACCTGACCGGCTGCGCCGATCTGTTCCGCAACGGCTACACCGATGTTTGCCAGTTCACTTGCGAAAAGGACTGATTCAGCTGCAACACACGATTTGAGGTAGAACGAAGGGGGGTCAGTCCGTCACGATCGCATACGCGATCTGTCCGGAGGAGGTCGATAATGACAACGACTGAAAGCAGAGCGGGCGCGACCAGAATGCGGCCGCACTTTGAGGAAATCCAGGCCCACTACGACCTCTCCGACGATTTCTTCGGGACGTTTCAGGACCCGTCGCGGACATACAGTTGCGCGTTCTTCGAGCGCGACGACGCGACTCTCGAAGAAGCGCAGATGGCCAAGATCGATCTCGCGCTCGGCAAGCTGGACTTGAAGCCAGGCATGACGCTTCTCGACGTCGGTTGCGGCTGGGGCTCGGTGATGCAACGCGCGGTGCAGAAGTACGACGTCAACGTGATCGGCCTGACGCTGTCCAAGAATCAGTCCGTCTACTGTCAGCACCTGCTGGAGGGGCTCGATTCCGATCGGTCCGGCGAGGTGCTCCTGCGCGGCTGGGAGGAGTTCGACGAGCCCGTCGACCGCATCGTCAGCATCGAGGCGTTCGAGGCCTTCCCGAAGGAGCGCTACGCCGCGTTCTTCGAGACGTGCTACCGCATCCTGCCGACACGTGGCCGGATGGTGCTGCAGACGATCATGGGTCATCCCCTCAAGCGCTGGCCCGACATGGGCATCCCGATCACCATCTCCGATCTGAAGTTCATGCGGTTCATCGCCAAGGAGATATTCCCTGGCGGTGCGGTGCCCTGCGACGAGGACATCGTCGAATTCTCCGGCGGTGCAGGGTTTTCGGTGGAGCATACGCAGTACTTGAACGAGCACTACGTCCGGACGCTCGATGCCTGGGCAACGAACCTTGAAGCTGCTCGCGACGACGCGATCGCCGCGACGTCCGATGAGGTGTACGAGCGCTATATGCGCTACCTGACCGGCTGCTCCGACTTCTTCCGGCGCGGCATCAGCGAGTTAGGACAATTCACCCTGACAAAGGGTTAGCCCTCAATAGGCGCCGAAGACCACCGCGACGTTGAAGCCGCCGATGCCGAAAGAATTGCTGACGGCGTAACGGTAATCGGCGGGGCGGGCCTGGCCGGTGACGACGTCCAGCGCGATCTCGGGATCGAGGTTTTTCGTGTTGAGGGTGGGCGGCACGACGCCGTCGCGCAGGGCCTGCACCGTCAGCACGGCCTCCACAGCTGAGGACCCGCCCAACGAATGACCCATCGCCGCCTTGGGCGCATACACCGCGGGTGTGTGGTTGCCGAGCGCGTGGCCGATGGCGCGGGCCTCGGCCAGGTCACCGAACGTGGTTCCAGTGGCGTGGGCGTTGATGTGGTCGATGTCGGACGGTGTCAGGCCTGCCAGTTCGATTGCGCGGGCGATGGCGTCGCCTGCGACCTCACCGTCGGGGTTCGGCCTGATCGGGTCGTATCCGTCAGACGTCATGACCGCCCCCATCAGCCGCGCCAAGATCGGAGCGCCCCGCGCCTTCGCATGTTCCTCGGTCTCGATGAGCATCAGCGCGCCGCCTTCACCGAGCACCATGCCGTCGCGATCCTTGTCGAACGGGCGGCAGGCGCCGCTCGGATCGTCGTTGTTCGTCGACAAGAACCCCGCCTGCCACAACGAGGCGACGGGCACCGCCTCGATCACCGTCTCGACGCCGCCACATATCGCGATGTCGGCCTCACCGAGCACGAGCTGTCGCCAGGCCTCTCCGATGGCCGCGCCGCCGGAGGCGTCGGCCATTACCGGTGAGACGATCCCGGCCTTGGCTCCATGGTCCAACCCGACCGCCGCGGCGGGCGCATTGGGCATGTACATCTGCACAGCGAGCGGGGAAACCGCGCGCAGGCCCTTCTCCTGCCAGGCGTCGTTCTGAGCACGAATTTCGTCGGTAATGCCCGTCGCAATCCCGATCGAGACCATCAGCCGCCTGGCGTCGATCTCGGGATTTCCCGCGGTCTCCCAGAGTCGCCGCCCCAGCACCACTGACATCTTCTGCATGCTCGACAGCCGGCGCAGCTCGATACGGGTGAATTGTTCGTCCAGATTCTCCTGCAGCTGCCCGCCGATGCGCACCGGCGATTTGAACTCTCCGACGAACGGCGAATCCAATTCGCGAATGCCGCTTCGACCTTCCAGCAAGAACTGCCACGTCTGTTCCGCGTCGGGCGCGAGAGAGGTCGTCGATGCGACCGCGGTGACGACGACGTTGGCGAAACCGTCGCCCGTTCTCAACGGTGTCATACCTGCTGGATTCCTTCGCTTGCTAGCTGAGGATGGTGAGGTGTCTGGCACCAGGCTATGAGTTTCTGCGGGGCGCCGGCTGCCTTTGACACGGCCAAAAGAAGCCCGCCTATTAATCCAACTCCTGCATCATTCGGACCTTAATCGGTCTTGGACAAGCATTGATATGGCTCCTACCGTTGCTGGTAGACCAGACCAGCCCGCACCTTGGGAGAGGCATTGGAAACCATGACAGCAACGATGCCTGACACCAGTCGTCTGACTGGGCAGATGCTCATCGCCGGCTCACCCGTTCGTGGAGCGGGCACGCCGATCCACGCCTTCAATCCCAGCACCGGGCAGGAGCTCGAACCCGCCTACCACTACGGCGACCAGTCCCACGTCGACGCCGCATGCTCAGCAGCCGCCGCGGCCTTCCCTGCCTACCGATCGACGACCTCCGAGCAACGCGCCGAGTTCCTTGAGGCGATCGCGGCCAACATCGAGGACACTCGAGGCGACATCATCGCCCGCGCCGTTGCCGAATCCGGACTCCCCGAGGCCCGCATCACCGGCGAAGTCGGCCGCACCACCGGACAGCTGCGCCTGTTCGCCCTCGTCCTGCGCGACGGCGGCTGGAACGGTGCCCGCATCGACCCTGCTCTTCCCGACCGAACCCCGTTGCCGCGGCCCGACATTCGCCAGCGTTCCATCGCGCTGGGCCCCGTCGCCGTGTTCGGCGCAAGCAACTTCCCATTGGCTTTCTCCGTCGCCGGTGGCGACACCGCATCGGCCCTTGCCGCCGGGTGCCCTGTCGTCGTCAAGGCCCATGACGCCCACCCCGGCACCTCTGAACTCGTCGGCCGCGCGATCACCGAGGCCGTCGCCGACGCCGGCCTGCCCGCTGGCACCTTCTCCCTGCTCTTCGGGTCGGGACCCGGACTCGGCATCGCCCTCGTGACCGATCCGCGAATCAAGGCCGTCGGCTTCACCGGATCCCGCTCTGCGGGAACGGCTCTCGTCGCTGCTGCGGCGGGCCGCGCCGAGCCCATCCCGGTCTACGCCGAGATGAGTTCCATCAACCCGGTGTTCCTGCTCGACGGCGCCCTTGCCACCCGCGGCGCCGACCTCGGCCGCGCGTTCGTCGCATCGCTGACGATGGGCTCCGGGCAGTTCTGCACCAATCCCGGTCTGGTCATCGCCGTCGACGGCCCCGGCCTTGACGCCTTCATCGGCGCGGCTCGCGACGCCGTCGCGCAGGCGCCTGCCACACCGATGCTCACCCGCGGCATCGCAGAGAACTACGCCAACGGCGTCAACACGCTAAGCGGCGAGGCCGACGTGATTGTCCGAGGCGAGGCAGGTGACAGCCAAACCGCCTGCCGCGCCGCCCTGTTCGCGACCGACGCCACGAGCTTCTCGTCATCGGCGAACCTGCAGGCCGAGGTGTTCGGATCGTCCAGCCTGATCGTGCGCTGCGCCGACGCCCACGAGATGCGCACCGTCGCCGAGAACATCGAAGGCCAGCTGACCGCCACCGTGCACGCCGACGAATCCGACTACGACGACGCCCGGCAGCTGGTGCCGCTGCTCGAGCTCAAGGCGGGCCGGATCCTGTTCGACGGCTGGCCGACCGGTGTCGAGGTCGGCCACGCCATGGTGCACGGTGGCCCCTACCCCGCCACGTCGGATTCGCGCAGCACCTCGGTCGGCTCCCGCGCGATCGAACGCTTCCTGCGGCCCGTCTGCTACCAGGATGTCCCGAAGTCATTGCTGCCTAGCGCAATTGCCGACGGCAACCCCGACCACCTGTGGCGGCGCATCGACGGCCGACTCACCCAAGACTGACCCCACCACCGACCAAGGAGTCCCGCGCGATGCACCCCACGTTTAGTGGAGTTCTGTTCTTCCCTGTCACGCCGTTCACCGAGACCGGTGAGGTCGATCTCGACCTGCTTGCCCGCCACGTCGCCAGGGGCGTCGACGCGGGGCCCGGTGGTGTGTTCATCGCCTGTGGCACAGGAGAATTCCACGCCCTCGAGACTGAGGAGTTCGGCCGTGTGGTTCGGACCGCGGTAGAGGTGGTCGCAGGGCGCGTGCCGGTCTACGCCGGCGCAGGCGGTTCCGTCGCCCAGGCCACGCTCTTCGCGAAGGCCGCGGAAGAGGCCGAAGCCGACGGGCTGCTGCTTCTGCCGCCGTACCTCGTCGAGATGCCCCAGGCAGGGCTGGTCGCCTACACCCGTGAGGTCGCGTCTGCCGCCGACATGCCCGTCATCGTCTACAACCGCAACAATGCGCGCTACACCGAAGAGTCGGCCGTCGCGGTCTCCAAGATTCCGAATGTCATCGGATTCAAGGACGGCACAGGCGATCTCGACCAGGTCGCACGGATCGTCAGGGCGGTCACCGATGCGACCGACAAGGACTTCTTGTTCTTCAACGGGATGCCGACCGCGGAGACGACCCAGCAGGCCTACCGCGCGATAGGTGTGCCCCTGTACTCGTCGGCCACGTTCGCCTTCGCCCCCGATCTGGCGCTCGCGTTCTACGACGCGCTCGAAACCGGGAACGACGCCCTTGCGAACGCGCTGCTGCGGGAGTTCTACCACCCCCTCGTGCGCCTTCGCGATACGGTGCCCGGATATGCCGTGTCGCTCGTCAAGGCCGGCGTCGCGTTGGACGGCATACCCGCCGGGCCGGTCCGCGCGCCGCTGATCATGCCGACGGCCGACGACCTGGCCGAACTGCGCAGGATCATCGCCGCCGGACGAGCCGTGCTGGCCGAGGCGCTCACCGAGGCCGTATAGCCATGGCGCCCAGCCGGATTCGCATCACGGGCGCCCGCATCACGCCGGTCGCGTTCGTCGACCCGCCGCTGCTCAACACCGTCGGCGTGCACCAGCCGTACGCGCTGCGCGCCATCATCCAGCTGGATACTGACGCCGGACTTGTCGGCCTCGGCGAGACCTATGCCGACCATGCGCACCTCGCCCGGCTGCACGCCGCCGCGGACGCAATCACGGGTCTGGACGTGTTCGCGCTCAACGCGATTCGAGGCGCGATCGCCGACCGACTCCGCGGCGACGCCCGTGCTGTCGGTACCGCCGGCATGATCACCTCGGCCAGCGCAGTCGACCAGGTGTTCTCGCCGTTCGAGGTCGCCTGCCTCGACGTGCAGGGCCACGCGACGGGTCGGCCGGTCTCGGACCTGCTCGGCGGCACGGTCCGCGATGCGGTGCCGTTCAGCGCGTATCTGTTCTACAAGTGGGCGGCGCACCCGGGTGGCGAGGCCGACGCGTTCGGCGAGGCGCTCGACCCGGCCGGCATCGTCGCCCAGGCTCGTCGCATTGTGGACGAATACGGCTTCACCGCAATCAAACTCAAGGGTGGCGTGTTTCCACCCGAGGAGGAGATGCAGGCCATCGAGGCTCTGCGGGAAGCGTTCCCCGAGCACCCGCTGCGGCTGGACCCGAACGCCGCGTGGACACCGCAGACGTCGATGAAGGTGGCCTCGGGCCTTGCGGGCGTCCTCGAATACCTCGAAGACCCGACGCCGGGACTCGACGGTATGGCCGAGGTGGCGCAGCAGGCGCCGATGCCACTGGCGACCAACATGTGCGTCGTCGCATTCGACCACCTCGCGCCCGCGGTCGCGAAACAGTCGGTGCGCGTGGTGCTGTCCGACCATCACTATTGGGGCGGCCTGCAGCGGTCTCGCCTGCTTGCGGGCATCTGCGAGAACTTCGGCCTCGGGCTGTCGATGCACTCAAACTCGCACCTGGGCATCAGCCTCGCCGCGATGGTGCATCTCGCCGCCGCCACGCCGAACCTCAGCTACGCGTGCGACACGCACTGGCCGTGGAAGACCGAGGAGATCGTCAAGCCCGGGGCGCTGTCCTTCGTCGACGGGTCGGTCGCCGTGCCGACGACGCCGGGCCTCGGGGTCGAGATCGACGAGGATTCCCTGGCAGCCCTGCACCAGCAGTATCTACGGTGCGGGATCCGCGACCGCGACGACACCGGATACATGAAGAGCATCGATCCCAGCTATGAGGCGGTCAGTCCGCGCTGGTAGCCCTTAAACTGATGCTCGATCGGCACGCAAATAGCGTGCAGTGATACGAGGAGTGCATCGGTGTTTTCGCTTGCCCGGCTGTCCTGCTTCGTCGCCGTGGCCGAGGAACTGCACTTCGGCAGGGCCGCCGAGCGGCTGCACATGACCCAACCGCCGCTGAGCCGGCAGATCCAGCAGCTCGAAAGTGAGCTCGGCGTCCAGCTCATCGATCGCACCACACGGACGGTGACGCTGACGCCGGCCGGGGTGGCGTTCTTGCCAGACGCGCGGCGAATTCTTCAGCTCGCCGAGGGCGCGGCGCAGACCGTGAAGCGCATTCCCGAAGGAGATCTCGGCACGGTCGTCGTCGGTTTCACCGCGGCGTCCGCGCATGTCGTGCTGCCCCGATTGCTGGGGGCTGCGCGGGAGAAGCTTCCCGACGTGAAGCTGGACCTGCGGGAGATGGTGACGGCGGTACAGCTCGAGGGGCTGATGACGGGCGAGCTGGACCTGGGCATGGCCCGCCCGCCGGTGAAACGGCCGGGCCTGGTGTCGCGGCCGCTACTGCACGAGCAGCTGATTGCGGCGCTGCCGGAGGCGCATCCGATGGCTGCGCTAGGACGGCAGTTGACGCTAAATGATCTCGATGGCCAGGACGTGATCATGTACTCGCCGGTGCAGGCGCGGTATTTCAACGAGCTGTTGATTAGCACGTTCACGATCGCCGGCGCGACGCCGCGGTACGTGCAGTACGTGACGCAGGTGCACACGATGCTGGTGCTGGTGCGCTCGGGCATCGGCATCGCACTGGTTCCGGCGTCGGCGGCGACGCTGCATCCCGACGGGGTGCTGTTCCGATCCATCGGTGCGTTCCGGGAGCGGCCGGTTGAGCTGGATGCGGTGTGGCGGGGTGACAGTTCGAATCCGGCGCTTTTGCGGCTGCTGAGAGACGTTCTGCCGCAACGGGAATGGACGACGGACGATCTGGTCGAGGACGTGGTCGGCTAGCGTCCACGCGGTGGCGGTGCGGTTGGCGGACTTCGCCCTGTTGGTCAGTCGGCCTTCTGCCAGGGCTGGCAGCTATGCGTCACGAACGCCGTGTCGCTCGGCTGGATCATCACTGCCTGAGGATCAGCGCTGATCTCGTTTTTGATGATGTGGTCTGGATCGAGACCGTCCAGCCTCGCCCAATAGCAATCGGATTCTCTACGGCGAGGACCTGCCGAGCGATAGGTGCCCGGCACGATGTCGGTGCCGACTCGATACGTGCCATCGGTTTCCATGGTCGTTCTGGGGGCGAATGGGGGCGGCGGGGCGGTCACCACCACTGTTTTAGTGATTTCCAGTGTGGACGTCAGCGTCACCGCTGTCTGGCTTGACCCGCCGCAACCTGCGAGAACTATCGCCGCTCCAGCGATAGCAGTTTTCTTCCCCTGCATTGAAGGAGGGTAAGCACGGGAGTGCTGGGTCTGACGCCAATTTGGCCGTAGGGGAACGTGGTAGGCAAATCTGCTATTTGGACATCCATGCGGTCGCGTAGGCGCTCGCCGCCTTCGCCCCGCCGCGCCATGCTCGCCGGCCTATAGGTTTGCGAAGCAGGAGTCCTGGTTGTCCTTGTTCCCTTGGTTGCCCTGGTTGCCCTGCGGGATCGACATGTCTCGGGCCGAATAATGTGCTGTCACACCGTCATAGGTGATCTGCACGCTGTCGGCATGGATATCGAGCGGATAATTCTCGGTGAGACGGGTGGTGAACGCGTCTAGCGCCGACTGCACCATCTCGCTGGGCAGCAACAAACCCAGCCCGGTGACATCGACCACCTGCAGCGCCACTCGTCCGTCTGTAACCTGCGGCCTGGTGGTGACACTGCCCAGGTTGCCCTGCAGCTTGATGGTGCCGTCGTCCGGATTGGTCTGGACTCCGGTGACCAAGCCACGCAACGGCGAGATCGCTTCCTGGATGCTCTGCTTCATGCCGTCGGCAGACCAGGTGATGATGGCGTCTAGAGCTCCCACAGTGCCCATGGCATCGGCGTCGCCATCCAGCCGGACATCGTCGATCCGCACGTCGGCCTTCATGCCTCGGGCGTTGCCGATCCGATTGCCGGCCGTGTGGATCGAGATGTTCCGGTAGTGGCCGGTCACGAGCTGAAGCAGAAGCGGCGTCGCGCCGAACGACACACTCGCCTTATCCTGCACCACGCATTCGGTGGCGGCGGCCACCACGCTCTCGGCGCGGTGACGGGCGTACAGCTCACTGGCGAGCAGGCCGGCGGCGACTAAGCCGATCACGATCACCGCGATCAGGACTAGCGACGGCGGGTTGCGCAGACGGACGCGGCTCAGTCCGGAACCCTTCGATGTCGGGGTGCCCGGCGGTAGGCCGTAACCGGGCTGGCCCGGTGGCGGCCGGGGAAGCTCCTCCATCCCTTTATCGTGGACCCGCTCAGCCGACAGCCTCAAACGATCCGGCGATCGGATACACCTGACGCCACGCAGTTCAGTGAGGCTGAGCTGCCCCATAAGATGAACGCCGTGGATGACCTCGACGCCACGATCAAGGGCTGGCGCACCGCGGCGTGGACGCTGGCATTGGGCAGTCTGGTCGTGGTGGCAGCGGTCAGCTGGCAGCCGTTGACGCTCCTGGTCGACACGGTGCTGCACTGGCCCAACATTGCGATGGGGTTGTTGAGTCAGGTGGCGTTGGTCGCCTGTGTGGCCGGCAGCTGCGTAATGATCACCACCGTCGCGTCGGGATACAAGCCGGCCGTGACCCGGCGCTTCGCGATTGCGCAGTACCGCCTTGCGGCCGTTATCGCGGCAGTGAGCCTGGTGATGTTCTTCGCCGCAGGACAGCAGCCCGAGATGTCGCCACAGGAGTACCTGAAACAGCACCTTGTCTCATCGTGGTTGCTTCCGCTGCTGTTGTACCTGCCGCTCGCGTTGACGACCCTGGTGTCGTGGGCGGCCATGCGCTATTCGACCCGCTGAGCAATACGCCAGTCGGTGAAGTCTGTCGCGAAGGCCGGTCGTGTCGTGAGTTAGGTGCACGGCGTCCAGATGGGAACTTGTCCGCGGCGCCGGGCGACCACAGTGACGTTTCAACACGTGGTACCACATGCGGTACCACGTTTCGGAAGTGCCTAATGGTCCTTTGACGATTACCGCACTGTCGAGCGCGCCTCGGGGCCACCCGTCAAACTGTCGAGTGGATCTAACAGTGCTAGCGTGAATCCATGTTGTCGAGGACGAAACTGGTTGTCGCCTTTGCCGGTCTGGCGCTGTCGCTGAGCGCCGGAGCCGGGATCGCCTCGGCAACACCCGATGCGAGCGCGATCGTAAACTCAACGTGCACCTATCCGCAGGTGATGGCGGCGCTGAACGACCAGTCGCCTGAAACTGCCAACGAGCTCAACGCAAACCCGTTGGCGGTCGGGTGGTTGCAAGGGCTCGTCGCCGCGCCGCCGGATCAGCGTGCGCGGATGATCCAGCAAGTGCAGAGCGCCCCGGCGCTTCAGCCATATATGCCGGTGATCTACCAGGTCGCCAATACTTGCAACAACTACTAAAGGCGTTTCGAAAGAATAGGCACCGGCATAGGCACCGGCGTGACGAGCGCTCCGCTCTTCAGGAAGCTGTGTAGGTTGCGCATCGTCAGTTCCTCCATCGCCGCGCGGGTTTCCACCGTCCCGCTGGCGACGTGCGGCAACAACACCACGTTGTCCATCGTCAGCAACGCCTCGGGAACCTGAGGCTCGTCCGCGAACACGTCCAGACCCGCCCCCGCCAGCCGGCCGCGGACCAAAGCATCGACAAGTGCGTCCTCGTCCACCACGCTGCCCCGCGCGATGTTCACCAAGTACCCGTCCACACCCAGTGCCTCGATCACCTCGCGGCTGACCAGTTTCCGCGTCCCGTCACCGCCCGCGGCCGCCACGATCAGCACATCCACGCCGCGCGCCAGCTCCACCGGCGTTCCCACATACGTGTACGGCGACCCCTTGACCTCGTGCCGGTTGTGATACGAAATCACACACCCAAAAGCACTGAGCCGCTTCGCGATTGCGCCGCCGATCCGACCCAACCCGATGATGCCCACCCGGGTGTTGCTCACCTGACGCGTCAAGGGATACATCCCTTCGCGCTGCCACCGGCCCGCCCGCACATACCGGTCCGAAGCAGAGAACTGTCGCAACGTATCGATCACCAACCCGACCGCCGTATCCGCCACACAATCCGTCAGCACGTCCGGCGTATTGCTCACCAGAACGCCTCGCGCCGCCGCCGCGTCCACATCGGTCGTGTCGTAGCCGACCCCGAAGTTCACCACCGCGCCCAGGTTCGGCAAGGTCGCCATCAACGCGGCGTCCACACCCGTCCGCCCCGACGTCACCACCGCCGTGATCTCCTCGCCGTGCGCGGCCAGAAACTCGGCAGGCTCGTCCGGCAGTACGTAGGCCGCGTAGTCGTCCTGAAGTGTCTTCGCCAACGACGGTTTCAGCGGCCCGACCTGCAAAACGGGACGGCTGTGCGGGGTGCGGGCTTCGGTGCTCATGTTGGTTCCCACCGTACGGCGACCTGCGAATACCCGTCCAACTCGGAAATCGCATGGACTTATACCGAACCGGCATGGCTGCCCGATCGACAGGCCCAGCACGGTATCGCTGCCGGCACTCAGTGGCCGAAAGTCCAGTTCACCGAACGTTTTTCGACGTTCGGGCGAGTGGCGTAGGTCTGCGGTCAGACCCCGATTTGCGCCTTTTGCCGGGGTTGACGCGTTTTCCACGACCTCCTTACCGTGTGGTTGCGATCACACGTCCCATCTACATACGTGGACGTCACCACAGCAGTCCCGGGAGGATCCATGGGCCCCGCAGCACGCACGACGCGGCGACGCCGAGCACTAGCCGTTGCGCTCGCGGGAATCACCGTCGCCGCCACCGGCTGCACGGTCGCCAACTCCCGCCACGGCGGCTACGACGTCAACACCCTGCGCATCGTGCTGCAGGAGGAACCGCCAACACTCGAGCCGTGCGAGAGCTCGCTGACGTCGACCGGTGTCGTCGTCCGCTCCAACATCACCGAACCGCTCGTCGAACGCGATCCCAACTCCGGCGACCTGCAGCCGCTCCTGTCGACCGGCTGGCGGCAGACCTCTCCCAACCAGTGGACCTTCGATATCCGCAAAGGCGTCACCTTCTCCGACGGCACACCGTTCACCGCACAGGACGCCGCGTTCTCCATCGACCGCGCCGTCAACTCCGAGCTGAACTGCAACGTCGACGGGTATGTGTTCGGTGACGAGAAACTCGCCGTGGCCGCTCCCAACGACACCACGGTGACAGTCGGCACCGAGAAGCCAGATCCGATTCTGCCGCTGAGGATTTCGTTCGTCGAGATCGTGCCGCGCTCGACTAGCACCACACAGAAGGTGCGTGAACCGATCGGCACGGGTCCCTACGCCATTGACGACTGGGAGTACGGGCAGAAGCTGCGGCTGCGGCGCAACGACACCTACTGGGGCAAGAAGCCCGCGTTCGCCCGCGCCGAATACCAGTGGCGCAGCGAGGGGAGCGTGCGCGCAGCGATGGTCGTCAACGACGAAGCAGACATCGGCACCTTGCTCGGGCCGGAGGACGGAGCAGGCGCCCTCGGCGTGGCCTTCCCCAACAACGAAACCACTGCGCTGCGCATCACGGGCACCGAACCGCCGCTGACCGACATCCGCGTCCGCCAGGCCATCAACTACGCGGTCAACCGCACCGGCATCGTCAAGGCGCTGTTCCGGGGGATGGGTGAGCCGGCCGCGCAGCTCATCCCCGAAGGCGTCGTCGGCTACAACGCGGATCTGCAACTGTGGCCGCATGATCCGGACAAGGCCAAGCAACTCATCGACGAGGCGAGGGCCGACGGTGTGCCCGTCGACAAGCAGATCCGGCTGATCGGACGTACCGCGCAATTCCCGAAGATCACGGAGACCGTCGAGGTCATCCAGAACGAGCTGAGCCAGATCGGACTCAACGTCAAGATCGAGATGATGGACACGGCGGGCCAGTTGCAGTACCAGCTGCGGCCCTTCCCGGACAACAGCGGGCCGTTCGTGGCGCTGATCATGCACGGCAACCAGGCCGGTGATGCCGCATTCAGCGTCGACCAGTACATGCGTACCGACGGCGCGCAAAACGGCTACGGCACAGCTGCTTTCGACCGCCAGATCGATGCGGCGGGAGAACTCACGGGTCAACAGCGCCAGGACGGGTACGCGAAGCTGTTCGCCGAGGAACCCAACGAGGTCGCCCAGTTTGCCTATATCGCGCACATGAACGGTGTGCTCGCCAAGTCGGCGCGCGTCGACTATCAGCCCAATTCCGCGACCGGCGACGAGATGCGACTCTCCGAGATGAAGTTCGCACCTGCCGACCGCACCGACACGCAGTGAGAAGCGGAAGGTCATAACCGATGTTCTCGTTCGTTCGCCGCCGGATGTACACCAGCGCACTGCCGTTGATCATCGTGCTGCTCGGCGTGTTCCTGCTGGCCCGCCTGACCGGCGACCCGACCAACCTCTATCTGCCCGAATCCGCGACCCCGGAGCAGCGGGCGGCTTTCGCGGCGAAGAACGGCTTCGACCAGCCGCTGCTCACGCAGATGGCCGACTACTTCAAGGGTGTCATCCACCTGGACTTCGGAACGTCGATGCGCACCGGCGAATCCGCGTCGACGATGGCACTAAGAGCCTTTCCCGCCACACTGCAGCTGGCAGTCACCACAATGCTTCTGTCGATCGCCCTCGCGGTGATCATCGGCTGCTGGGCCGCCTATCGCCCCAACTCGCTGGCCGACCGGTTCTCCAGCCTGCTGTCGATGACCGCCGCCAGCATCCCCGACTTCTGGTTCGC
The DNA here is from genome assembly GCA_963841555.1 of uncultured Actinomycetota bacterium. Classification (GTDB taxonomy): domain Bacteria; phylum Actinomycetota; class Actinomycetes; order Mycobacteriales; family Mycobacteriaceae; genus Mycobacterium. The sequence continues at coordinate 627,759 of CAWJDL010000006.1, read as the reverse complement.
GATCACCGGCGTCTGGCTCTTCGCGGTCCTGCTGGGTGTGCTGCCCACTTCCGGTGTCGACAGCGGCCTGTCCTGGATCCTGCCCATCGCCACGCTGATGATCCGGCCACTCGGCGTGCTCACCCAAGTCGTCCGCGGCGCAATGGTTTCCGCGTTGTCCGCGCCCTACGTCCGGCTGGCCCGCAGCAAGGGCGCCAGCGACCTGCGCGTCGTCACCCATCACGCGCTGCGCAACGCCGCCGCCCCCGCCCTGACCGTCGCCGGCGACCTGGCCGTCGGTCTGATCAACGGTGCGGTCGTCGTCGAGGCGATCTTCGGCTGGCCCGGCATCGGCAAGCTCATGATCGACGCGATCCTGCAACGCGACTTCGCCGTCCTGCAGGCCGCGGTGCTGCTGACGGCCGTGAGCATCTTCGCCCTCAACATCCTCATCGACGCCTGCTACGCGCTGCTCGACGCGCGGGTGCGGGAACCGGCCAGGGTCTAGGAGAGATTATGAGCACCCAACTCGATCTGGTTCCGGTCAAGCCGACCACGGCGATCGTCGGCGAGCCCGAGACCCGCAGGCAGTCGAAGTGGTTCCGGCTGCTGATCAATGACCGCGTCGCCGCCGCGGCCGCCGTCGTACTGGGGCTGGTCTTCCTGACCGCCATCTTCGGCCCGATGCTCATCGGCAACCTCGCCACCCACATCGATCTCGACAACTCCAACCAGGCGCCCTTCACGCTGGCGCACGGCTGGGCCAACGTGCTTGGCACCGATCCGCTCGGCCGCAGCATGCTTGCCCGGCTCATCGTCGCGTGCCGCACCACCCTTTCGGTCGCGATCCCCGCGGTCGTGATCTCCGCCGTCGTCGGATCGGTCATCGGCATGTGGGCCGGCTACTACCGCGGCTGGCGCGAGACCGTCGCGATGCGCGTCGCCGACGTGATCATGAGCTTCCCGTCGCTGCTGCTCGCCGTCGTCGTGCTGTACGTGTTCTCCCCGAGCGCCGCGAACATCGTTCTGGTGCTGGCGATCACGCGCATTCCGGTCTACCTGCGCACCGCGCGCGCTGAGTCAGCCGAACTGCAGAGCCGGCTGTTCGTCGACGCCGCCCGCACGTTCGGCGCCAGCGCGCGCTCCATCATCTGGCGCCACGTCCTGCCCATCGTGCTGCCGACACTGCTGACCGTCGCGACGCTGGACTTCTGCTACGTCATGCTCGCCGAGTCCTCGCTGAGCTTCCTCGGCATCGGCATCCAGCCGCCCGATGTCAGCTGGGGCCTGATGGTGTCGCAGGGCCGCACCTACCTCCACACCGCGTGGTGGCTGTCGTTCTTCCCCGGCCTGGCCATCGTCATCACCACCGTGTCGGCCACCATCCTCGCCGCCTGGGCCCGCATCGCCACCGATCCCGGGCAGCGGTGGCGGCTGACCGTCCCGCAGAAACGCCTGTCCCGCTTCACCAAGACCGCGAAGGCCCGTTCATGACCGCTGTCGCAGAACGCCTGCCCGATCTCGACGACCCCGTGTTGGAGGTCGACGGCCTGACCGTCGACATCCGCACCATCACCGGCACTGTTCGCGCCGTCAACGACGTGTCGTTCTCGGCCCGCCGTGGTGAAACACTCGCGCTGCTCGGCGAATCCGGCTGCGGCAAGTCAATGACGGCGACCGCCCTCGTCGGGCTGCTGGAGCCGGTCGCCGACGTCGTAGGCGGGACAGCGCAACTCGCCGACGTCGACCTGCTGCGCGTCGACCGCAAGAAGCGCCGCGAGATCGCAGGCACCGAACTCGCGATCGTCTTCCAGGACGCGCTCACCGCGCTCAACCCGCTCTACACCGTGGGAACCCAACTGGCCGAACCGTTCCGGATCCACCACGGCATGAGCGCCAAGGAGGCCAAGCGCAAGGCCGTCGAGCTGATGGCCCGCGTCGGCATTCCGCAGCCAGAAACGCGGCTGACCTCCTACCCCCACCAGTTCTCCGGCGGCATGCGGCAGCGACTGCTCATCGCGATGGCCGTCGCGCTCAATCCCAGCGTGCTGATCGCCGACGAGCCCACCACCGCGCTCGACGTCACCGTGCAGGCCCAGATCATGGCGCTGCTGCGCGACCTGCGCGCCGAGTACCGGATGGCCGTCGTTCTGATCACCCACGACCTGGCGCTGGTCGCCGAGGAGGCCGACCGCGTCGCGGTGATGTACGCGGGCAACATCGTCGAAACCGGTCCGGTGGCAGAGGTTTTCGACAACCCGCAGCACCCGTACACCAAGGGCCTGCTGAACTCCGTTCCTGTCAACGCCCGCCGCGGCGACGAGCTCAAGTCCATCGGCGGGGTACCGCCTGACCTGCACGCGATCCCCGAGGGCTGCGTCTACCAGGCGCGCTGCCCGCTGGCCCGCGACATCTGCGTGACGAAGCGGCCCACCCTCGACTCCGTCGGGTCGCGCCGCAAGGCCGCGTGCCACTTCCCGGAGGAGGTATCAAATGTCTGAGAAGCTGCTCGAGGTCCGCGACCTGCGCAAGTCGTTCAGCGTGCCCAACGCAGGCAAGAAGAAGCTGCGCGCACTCGACGGCATCACCCTCGACCTGCCCCGCGGCGAGACCCTCGGCCTGGTCGGCGAGTCCGGCTGCGGAAAGTCCACGCTGGCAAGGACATTGCTGATGCTGGAGCGCCCCGACTCGGGCACCGTGCGATTCGACGGCATCGACCCATTCAACCTGCGTGGGGACGATCTCCTCAAGTTCCGTCGCCGCGTGCAGATGGTCTTCCAGGATCCGTACGCCTCGCTGAACGCGCGCATGTCGGCGGGCGACATCATCGCCGAGCCGTGGCGCAGCCACAAGGGTCTCTACAAGAGTCGGCGCGACCGCGACATGCGCGTGCGGGGACTTCTCGACCTCGTCGGGCTCGGGGCGAAGGCGGTGGACAAGTTCCCGCAAGAGTTCTCCGGCGGCCAGCGCCAGCGCATCGGCATCGCCCGCGCGTTGGCGCTCGACCCCGACGTGATCATCTGCGACGAGCCGGTTTCCGCGCTCGATCTGTCCGTGCAGGCGCAGGTGCTCAACCTGCTCAACGATCTTCAGGGTCAGCTCGGTATCTCCTACATCTTCATCTCGCACGACCTGTCCGTTGTCCGCCACGTCGCCGACCGGGTCGCGGTGATGTACCTCGGCCGGATCATCGAATCCGGCCCAACGGAAGCGGTTTTCGACCGCCCCAACCATCCGTACACCGCGGCGTTGATGTCCGCTGCGCCGAAGCTGGATGGCGCGCAACGCAGCGAGCGGATCCTGCTCAAGGGCGAGGTGCCCTCCCCGCTCAACCCGCCGTCGGGCTGCCGATTCCGCACGCGCTGCTGGAAGGCCACCGACGTCTGCGCGACCACAGCGCCGCCGAACGCGGTCGACCCCGAGATCGCCGACCACAGCGCCGAATGCCACCATCCCCTGCTGCAGGAGGGGAGCGCGCTGGTGCCGGCATGAGCGCAGTCGGATATTCCGTTGTGGCCCTGGCTATCCTGCTGGCGTCCTGCCTGCAGGCGTCGATCGGATTCGGCATCGGCATGCTCGCCGCGCCGGTGGTCGCGCTCGTCGATCCGGGTCTCATCCCCGGCACACTGATCATGGTCGCGACGCTCGTCACACTCATGGTCGTGGTGCGCGAACGTGAGGACATCGACCTGCACGGCACCGGATGGGCGCTCGTCGGCCGGGTGCCCGGCACCATTGCGGGCGCGGTGCTGTTGGCGATGCTGCCGCATCGGGCGCTTGCCATCCTGCTGGCCGGTGTGGTGCTCATTGGCGTTGTGCTCACCAGCACGGGGTGGATTCCCGCGCCGAGGCGACGCAACGTGGTGCTGGCCGGGGCGACCTCGGGCCTGTTCGGCACCGCCACGTCGATCGGCGGCCCGCCGATGGCGCTGGTGTGGCAACGCAACAGCGGGGCCCGCCTGCGCGGGACGATGAGCGGGTTCTTTCTGGTCGGCTCGGTGATGTCGATCGCCGCGCTCGCCGTCGCCGGCGCCGTCGACACCCGCACCCTGTGGGGATTCGCGGTGATGATCCCCGCAGCCGTTGCCGGATACGCCCTATCGCTCCGGATCAACCGGTTTCTCGACCCGAAACGATTGCGGTGGTTAGCAATCGGCGCCTCAACGTTGGGCGCCGTCGTGCTGATCGGCCGCGAACTGCTGGCCATCTGACAGGAGGGGACGTGACGCAGGAGCCATCAGAGACGCCGGACATCGCCGTGCGCAAGGTGAAGTCCGCCGTGCGGACCGTCGAGCTGCTCGAGTATCTGGCCGCCCGTCCCGACCACCCGGCGCGTCTGCGGGAGATCAGTGACGCACTCGCCATGCCGCGCAGCAGCGCCCACGCCCTGCTGCGCACCCTGGTCGCCCAGGGCTGGGTGCGGTCGGATGCGACGGGCACGCTGTACGGGGTCGGGGTGCGGGCGCTTCTCGTCGGCACGAGCTATCTGGACAGCGACCCGTACCTGCAGCTGATCACCCCGTTCCTCGACGATCTGCGACAGGACCTCGACGAGACGTTTCACCTCGGCAGGCTCGACGGCACCGACATCGTGTATTTGGCGACACGCGAATCCAAGCAGTACACCCGCGCATCGAACCGGGTCGGCAGGCGGCTGCCCGCCTACGCGACCGCGCTGGGCAAGTCGCTGCTCGCCGAGCGCTTCGGCACCGACCGCGACGAGCACATCCCGGCCGCGCTGAAGCCGCTCACCGCCAACACGATCGTCGACCGCGCCGCCATCGACGAGACGCTCGAGGAGGTGCGGGTGCGTGGATACGCCACCGACAACCAGGAGAACACCATGGGGTTGCGGTGTTTCGCGGTCGCGTTGCGCTACTGCCAGCCCGCACAGGACGCCATCAGTGCCTCAGTGCCCGTAGGGCGCCTGACGCCGCAACGCGAGCGCGAGATCGTCGACGCGCTGCGCGCCATGGGAGACAAGGTCTCCCGCGTGGTGCGCCCATTGGCCAACGGCGACAAATGGTTCGCCTCGTAAGGAGATGACATGAGCGCCCCCGTCGTCCGCGACATGAGAGTGGTTCCGATCGCAGGCCACGACAGCATGCTGCTGAACCTCAGCGGCGCGCACGGGCCCTTCTTCACCCGAAACCTGGTGATCCTCACCGACTCCGACGGCAACACCGGCGTCGGCGAGGTCCCGGGAGGTGAGCCAATCCGGCGCACCCTCGAGGACGCGCGCACGATCGTCACCGGCCGCGGCATGGGCGACCATCACGCAGTGCTCAACGACATGCGCCGCGCATTCGCCGACCGCGACGCGGCCGGCCGCGGTGCGCAGACCTTCGACTTGCGCGTCGCCGTGCACGCCGTGACCGCCGTCGAGTCGGCGATGCTCGACCTCCTCGGACAACACCTCGGGGTGCCTGTCGCTGCGCTGCTCGGCGACGGCCAGCAGCGCGACCGTGTGCAGGCCTTGGGGTATCTGTTCTTCGTCGGCGATCGCACCAAGACCGATCTGGCGTATCGCTCGGCTGCCGACGAGGACGCCAGCGCTGACGAGTGGCTCCGCCTGCGCCACGAGGAAGCCCTTTCGCCCGACGCCGTCGTCCGCCTCGCCGAGGCCGCCCGCGCACGTTACGGGTTCCGCGACTTCAAGCTCAAGGGCGGTGTGCTACCCGCGACCGACGAGGCCAAGGCAGTGATCGCACTGGCCGACCGTTTCCCGGACGCCCGAATCACATTGGATCCCAACGGCGGTTGGCTGCTCGGCGACGCGGTGAAGACCTGTCGCGAACTGACCGGTGTGCTCGCCTACGCCGAGGACCCGGTCGGGCCCGAGGGCGGCTTCTCGGGTCGCGAGGTGATGGCCGAGTTCAAGCGCGCCACCGGTCTGCCGACGGCGACCAACATGATCGCCACCGACTGGCGTGAACTGGGACACGCTATCCGGGCCGGCGCGGTGGACATCCCGTTGGCGGATCCGCACTTCTGGACCATGGCGGGCTCGGTGCGCGTCGCCCAGCTCTGCGATGCGTGGGGCCTGACGTGGGGTTCACACTCCAACAACCACTTCGACGTGTCGCTGGCGATGTTCACCCACGTCGCCGCCGCGGCACCCGGCGACATCACCGCCATCGACACACACTGGATCTGGCAGGACGGCCAGCGGATCACCACCGAGCCGTACGCGATCATCGACGGCTACCTGACCGTCCCCGACAAGCCCGGACTGGGCGTCGAGCTCGACATGGACGCGGTGAACGCCGCGAATGAGCTGCATCAACGCGAAGGCCTCGGCAGCCGCGACGACGCCGTGGCGATGCAGTACCTCGTACCGGGTTGGGTGTTCGACCCCAAACGACCGGCCCTGCAACGATGAAGATCGTCGTCAACGACCCCAACCTGGCGCCGCACCGGGAGCGATTCGAAGCTGCGGTGGACGGCAAGGTGTTTTGGTACGAGGGTGGTGTGCCGCTGGACGAACTGAGGGACGCCGATGTGTATGTGGGCAGCCGATTCACGGGCGAAATGGCCGATGCCGCCGAGAAGCTGCGCTTGATTCACGTCGCAGGGGCCGGAACCGACAAGGTGGAGTTCGACGCGTTGGCGCCGGACGTTGTGGTGGCCAACACGTTTCACCATGAAGGGTCCATCGCCGAGTATGTGGTCGCGGCGGCGGTGATGCTGCGCCGCGACTTCTTGACCCAGGACCGACAGCTGCGCCGCAATGTGTGGGCGACATCGGTGTACGACGCGGCGATACCTCAGGCCGGCACGCTCGGCGACGCACACATCGGCTTCGTCGGGTTCGGGCACATCGGCCAGTACGCGTGGACTCTGTTGCGCGCGTTCGGATGCACGGCGGCGGCCGTCACGGGTTCGGGACGCGTCCCGGAGTGTGACCTAGCGTGGGCGGGTGACACCGGCCAGCTGGACCGGCTGCTGACGGAGTGCGATATCGCCGTGGTGTCGGCGCCCCTGAACGAGCACACCGAGGGCATGATCGGCGCCGAGCAGTTGCGCGCGCTCGGCCCCGACGGGGTGTTGGTCAACGTCGGGCGCGGTCCGCTGGTCCAGGAGCAGGCTTTGTACGACGCGCTTGCCGACGGGGTGATCCGGGCCGCCGCGATCGACGTTTGGTATCGCTACCCGTCGAGCGACGGCATCAGCCCGCCGAGCGACCTGCCGTTCCGAGAGCTGTCGAATCTGGTGATGACACCGCACTCGTCGGGCGTCACGCGCGACACCTTCACCGGCCGCGTCGACAACATCGCGGCGAACGTCGGGCGGCTGCTGCGGGGGGAGCCGCTGCAGAACGTCGTGGCCGGCAAAAGGTGACGGTGTTAGGCGAACGTCTCCCAGAACCGGGCGAGGGCCTCCGCGCCGCGAGCCGGGTCCTGCAGCATCCACCAGTGTCCAAGTCCCTCAAGGACCTCCGTGCGTGCACCGGCTCGTTCAGCGGCCCTACGCCGGGTTTCGTCGGAGCCGATGTAGGGGTCCTCGGTGGCCAGTAGTGACAGCCCGGGCCGGGCTGTGGCGTTCTCCAGCGCGCGACCGACCTCGGCCATCGCGGGTTGGCGCGCCGAACGGTACAACGACAGGATCGCCCGGCCCATCTCCGGGCCCTGAGCCGGGGCGATCGTTGTCGCGATGTCCAGCGGTATGCCGAACGCTGCCATCCGTTCGGCGCGGTCCTGGACAGTGCCGCCCAGCAGCTCGTCCACCAGCTTCTCGCCCTCGTCCGGCGTCTGCCACACCTGAGCCAGGTCGTGCCAGACATACTCGGGGTCGAACAACCCGACGACGTCGCTGGCCCAGCTGCGCACGAGCTCCGGCCGATGCATGACCACGTTCACTACGTGGCCGCCTCCCCAGTCATGCCCGACGAGGTCGACCGGGCCGTTGAAGCTCGCCAGCTCCTTCTCGAGCCAGTCCCGGTAGTCGAGATAGGTCGCCCCGAAGTCGTCGGGCAGTGGGGCGCCGAATCCCGGTGGTGACAGCCGCACCACATCGTCGCGCCCGAGAGCGTCGATTAGCGGGCCCCAGATTGCGTCAGTCTCGGGGTTGCCGTGCACGAGAACCACAGTCATGGTCGACATCCTGGCACGGCGCCGCCCCGGATTTCCGAACTGTCTATCGCGATCCCAGCCCGGTTTGTCTCACAGACGGCACATCCCTTAGCCCGCCGCGTACCCGAGCGCAGGCTCGTTGAAATCCACTCGACCGTTGCTGTAGATGGTCAGATGATCGGGCCGCACCTCGTAGCGGGCGCCGTCGGCCGGGTTGGTGACATCGAATCCACCGCCGGCGGGGACCGCGTTGGCGAGTTGCAGGTCGGCGCCGTCGCTCAGTCGTTCGCCGCGGTAGTAGTAACTGCCCGGCGCTGTCTCGCACACCACCGCCAGTGAGTTAGCAGTTCTGATCGCAGCGGCTGGTGTGCTCCCGGCGTCGCAGCGCGCCGAATGGTCGACGAAACCCTGCGCATCAGTTCCCGGCATACCGGGCAGGGGTGTGGCGCTGGTCGACGGCGACGTCGTGGTGGGCGTAGTCGATGTCGATGTCGATGGCTCGACCGTTTCGGTTGTCGTGCTCACCGACGGCGGCGGCACAGCGAGCGTGGTCTGTGACGGGGCGCCGCTGTCCTGATTGCCGGACATCAGCTGCGTAGCGAGAACCACCGCCACGCCGAACAACACGATCGTCGCCACGACCAGCGCCACTTGGGTGGCGCCGAACCGGGACTTCCGTTGCGGCATCTCCGGCCACCGAACCTCCGGCGGGTACGGCGTGTAGCCGGTGCCGGCCGGATTCGCGAACACCGCTGAGAATTGCCTGGTGTCGGACGGCGGGTTAGGCCGAGCAGGTGGCGCTGGCGGCGCCTGGACCCCAGACTCGGCGGCCGTCGCGGCCTCGGCGAGTTCGACGGTGGAGGAGAAGCGTTCCGAAGGCTGCTTGGCCATGCCTTTGGCAATGACATCGTCGAACGCGCGGCTGATGCCGCGGCGCATGATGCTCGGCCGCGGCGGCGGCGAGAACATGTGCGCGACCATCAGCTGCCGCAGGTCTCCGGCCTCAAATGGCGGCCGACCGGTGAGACATTCGTAGAGCAGGCACGTTAGCGAATACACGTCCGCCGCCGGCCCGACCTGGCCGTCGCCGAACCGTTCCGCGGGCATGTATGCGCACGACCCGATGACCAACCCCGTCGTCGTAATGCTTGGGTCACCGCTGCCGTGGGCGATCCCGAAGTCGACTAGGTAGGCGAAGTCATCCGGTGTGAGCAGGACGTTCTCCGGCTTGATGTCGCGATGCACCAGGCCGTCCGAGTGCGCGGCGTCCAGTGCGGCAGCCACCTGCGCGATGATCGACGCAGCCCGGGTCGGTGCGAGTGGGCCGTTCGCCCGCAACTCGTCCTTCAGGCTGCCACCCTCGACCAGACGCATGTCGATGTACAGGACGCCATCGATGTCTCCGAAGTCGTGAACAGGAATGACGTGTGGTTCCTGCAATCGCGCCGCCATCCGCGACTCGCGCCGGAAGCGCTCCTGGTAGCCGGGGTCGGCGGCCATCTCCGCGCGCAGCACCTTCACCGCCACCGTCCGCTCCCTGATGGTGTCGTAGGCGCGATACACCTCACCCATCCCGCCAACCCCGATCAGGGAATTCAGCTCGTAGGGCCCGAAACGGGTGCCCAGGCGCGAGCCACCGGGTGGGGAGGCCATTCCTATCCCTTCTCGCTTAGACGCGCGGCGATACACCGTGTTCCCGCATCTCGAAATTGCTGCGCAGCAAAGTAACTGAGCCGACGATCACTCCCCCACGACGCGCCACGCACCTACTACCGTACGGCGAGCAGACCGATACCGCATGCGCGCCAGATAGTGCTCGATAGATTGAACGACTAACCGATGCTGTGCGTGTCTCAGTACAGAGGAATTGAGCGGAGGACAAACGCTGCTGCTTCGGATCGCCCGGCTGGCAATTGCCGCACCGCGACGTGTCATTGCCTTCGCGGTGCTGTTGACGGTCGCCCTGGGCATATTCGGAATTCCGGTGGCGAAAAGCCTGTCTGCCAGCGGATTCCAGGACCCGAGATCTGAGTCGGCCAGGGCGACGCAATTCCTGACCGACAACTTCCATCAAGGCGACGTACAGTTGCTGATCGTCGTCTCGACACCCGACGGCATCGACAGCGCTGCTGCTCGCGGGGTGGGCAACGAGATCGTCGACCAGCTGCGCGGTTCGCCACATGTCGCACAGGTGAGCTCGCCATGGACTGCGCCGCCGCCTGCCGCAGCGGATCTGGTCAGCCGCGATCGCACGTCGGGACTCATCGTTGCGGGTATCACCGGCGACGAGAGCCAGCAGCAGAAGTACGCCAGGGACTTATCCGACCAGGTGGCGCACGACCGCGACGGGGTCACCGTCCAGTCGGGTGGAACCGCGATGGTCAACGTCCAGATCACCGATCAGTCGCAGCGCGACCTGCTGGTGATGGAGGCGCTCGCGATCCCGCTGAGTTTTCTGGTGCTCGTCTGGGCTTTCGGCGGCCTGGTGGCCGCCGCGCTGCCGGTCGGCGTCGGCATCATGGCGATCCTGGGCGGACTCGCGGTTCTGCGGTTGATCTCGTTTGCCACCGACGTGTCGATATTCGCCCTCAACCTCACCGCTGCGATGGGCCTTGCTCTGGCGATCGACTACACCTTGCTGATGATCAGCCGGTTCCGCGACGAGTTGGCCGAGGGCGCGAGCCGCGACGACGCCCTCGTGCGAACGATGGTGTCGGCGGGCCGCACCGTGATGTTCTCCGCCACGACGGTCGCCCTGTCGATGGCCGTCCTGGTGCTGTTCCCGATGCACTTCCTGAAGTCGTTCGCCTACGCCGGCGTCGCGACCGTCGCATTCGCCGCGGCTGCTGCGATCGTGGTGACACCCGCCGCACTCGTTCTGCTCGGCGATCGCCTGGATGCGATCGACGTGCGCCGGCTCGCCCGCCGCGTGCTCGGCCGGCGCGAACCGCAACCCGTGCCCGTCGAGCAGAGGTTCTGGTACCGCTCCGCGAGTTGCGTTATGCACAAAGCAGTTCCGCTCGGGCTGGCGGGTGTCGCTTTGCTGATCCTGCTCGGCGCGCCGTTCCTGAGCGTGCGCTGGGGATTCCCCGACGATCGCGTGCTGCCGAAGTCGGCGTCCGCTCATCAAGTCGGCGACCAGCTGCGGCGCGACTTCGTCAACAACTCCGACGCCGCGGTGACTGTCATCGTTCCAGACACCAACGGCGTCAGCGCATCCGACATCGACAGGTACGCAGCCGACCTGTCCCGCGTGCCCGACGTGCCCGCGGTGTCTGCCCCGACGGGAACATTCATCGACGGCAACCGAATTGGCCCGCCCTCGGCGCCGGCCGGACAGATTCCCGGCAGCGCGTTCCTCACCGTCGAAAGCTCGGCTCCGCTGTTCTCCGAGGGGTCTGAAGCTCAGCTCGACCGCCTGCACGCGGTGGCCGGCCCCGCAGGCAGGCAAGTGGACATGACCGGAACCGCGCAGACCAACCGAGACAGCGTCGACGCCATCGGCACGCGGCTGCCACTGGTGCTCGGGCTCATCGCCGTCATCATGTTCGTGCTTCTTTTCCTGCTGACCGGCAGCATCGTGATGCCGCTGAAAGCGTTGGTGCTCAACATCCTTTCGCTGACCGCCGCGTTCGGTGCACTGGTGTGGATCTTCCAGGATGGTCATCTCGGTGCACTCGGCACCACACCGACCGGGACCTTGGTGGCCAACATGCCGGTGCTGTTGTTCTGCATCGCGTTCGGCCTGTCGATGGATTACGAGGTGTTCCTTGTCGCGCGCATCCGGGAGTTCTGGCTGGCGTCGGGCAGGACGCGGGCCGACAACGACGAGAGCGTGGCCCGTGGCATCGCCCACACCGGACGGATCATCACCGCCGCCGCGCTCATCATGTCGATCTCTTTCGCCGCGTTGATCGCCGCCGATGTGTCGGTCATGCGGCTGTTCGGCCTTGGCCTGACGCTGGCGATCCTCGTCGACGCGACATTGGTGCGGATGGTGCTCGTACCCGCGTTCATGCACGTTATGGGCCAATGGAATTGGTGGGCCCCCCGATGGTTGGGATCGGTGCACCGGCGTCTCGGTTTCAACGAAGGCCAATCGCGTACGGCACAGGAACCACACAGCGGGAAGATCGAACCTTCCAGTCCCGGGCATCGTGTCTAGTAAGTGAGTGTTATTGCAGGCGTAAATGGAGTAGTCCCGCCGAACCGGTACACGCAGGAGGAAGTCACCGACTGGTTCCTCAAGGTGCCCGGCTTCTCCGAAAACGAAAAGTTCCTGCGCAGCCTGCACGCCAACGCGAAAGTCAACGGCAGGCACTTCATCCTTCCGATGGATGATTACCTGGCCCTCGATGACCTCGGCGAAACCAATGACCTGTTCATCGAGCACGCGGTGGAACTGGGCTGTCAGGCGCTCTCGGGCGCGCTCGAGGACGCCGGGCTACAGCCCAGCGACGTCGACGTGATCTTCAGCACGACGGTGACCGGGATTGCGGTGCCGTCGCTGGATGCCCGCATCGCTGGACGGCTGGGCCTGCGCCCCGACGTCCGTCGCGTGCCGATCTTCGGCCTGGGCTGCGTGGCCGGGGCTGCGGGCGTTGCGCGGCTGCACGACTATCTGCGCGGTGCACCCGACGACGTCGCCGCTCTGGTGTCCGTCGAGTTGTGTTCGTTGATGTATCCCGCGGCCGAGCCCACCATGGCCAGCCTGGTGGGCAGTGCCCTGTTCGGCGACGGCGCAGCGGCTGTCGTCGCCGTAGGCGAGCACCGCGGCCTGCAGGACGGCATGACAGGGCCCGATGTGCTCGCGACGCGCAGCCGGCTCTACCCCGACTCGCTGGGCACGATGGGTTGGGAGGTCGGCGCCAAGGGATTCAAGCTGGTGCTGTCCCCCGACCTGCCCGACCTCATCGAGCGCTACTTCGCCGACGACGTCACCGGTTTTCTCGCCGAGCATGATCTGACGATCGACGACATCGGCTCGTGGGTGTCGCACCCGGGCGGCCCGAAGGTGCTCGAAGCGATCAACGCCGCGCTCGGTCTTGACGACGCCGCACTCGAGTTGTCGTGGCGCTCGCTGAGCGAGATCGGCAACCTGTCGTCGGCGTCGGTGCTGCACATATTGCGCGACGCGCGCGCCAAGCCGCCGCCGAGCGGAACGCCGGGCCTGCTGATGGCGATGGGGCCCGGGTTCTGCGCGGAACTGGTGCTGCTGCGCTGGCACTGAGCTGTCCATGATCTGGTATGTGCTGCTGATCGCCGTGGTTGCGGTCGAACGGGTCGCGGAACTGGTTGTGTCCCAACGCAATCTCGCATGGAGCCGCGCGCACGGCGGCGTCGAGTTCGGCGCGCGGCACTATCCGGTGATGGTGATGCTGCACACCGGCCTGCTCGCGGGATGTCTGGTGGAGGCGTTGTACCGCCCGTTCGTGCCCGCGCTGGGCTGGCCGATGCTGGTGGTTGTGCTGGCCGCGCAGGGACTGCGCTGGTGGTGCATCGCGACACTTGGCCGCCAGTGGAACACCCGCGTCGTCGTCATCCCCGATGCGGCGCGGGTGACCACTGGCCCGTACCGGTTCATCTCCCACCCGAACTATGTCGCGGTCGTCGCCGAAGGGATCGCGCTGCCGCTGGTGCACACCGCGTGGGTCACCGCTGTGGTGTTCACGGTGCTCAACGCTCTTGTGCTGCGCACCCGCATCGGCGTCGAGAACTCCGCGCTGGCGAGGCTGCGGTGATCGACCTGCTGGTAGCGGGCGGCGGACCGGCCGGGCTGGCCACCGCGATCCTCGGCGCCCGTGCCGGGCTCGAGGTGGTCGTGGTCGAGCGGCGTCACGGACCCGTCGACAAGGCGTGCGGCGAGGGGCTGATGCCGCATGCCGTCGAGTTGTTGGGCCGCCTCGGCGTGGAGGCGCCGGGCAAGCCGTTTCACGGCATCACCTACCTCGACGGTCGCCGTCGCGTCACGGGGCTGTTCCGCGGGGGCGCCGGGCGCGGAGTGCGCAGGACGGCCTTGCACGCCGGGCTGTTGGAGGCGGCGACGGCAGCCGGTGTCCGCCTTGAGCACGGCGATGTCGGACCGGTGAGCCAGGACGCACTGTCGGTGCAGTGCAGCGGTTTTCGCTCCCGCTACCTGGCTGCCGCAGACGGTTTGCATTCGCCAATGCGCGCCGCACTTGGCCTGGCGCGGGCATCCACCGGCCCGCGTAGGTGGGGAATCCGCCGTCATATTTTGATGACGCCGTGGAGCGACTGCGTCGAGGTGTACTGGTCCGACGACACGGAGGCCTACGTCACTCCGGTCGCCGACGACTGCGTCGGCATCGCGATCCTCACCTCGCGCAAGGGTGGTTTCGACGAGCACCTTGGCGGCTTTCCGGCCCTGCAGGAGATGGTGCACGGTAAGGCTCACGGCGCTGACCGCGCGGCGGGCCCGCTGCGGCAGAAAGTGCGCAGCCGGACGGCGGGCCGGGTGATGCTGGTCGGTGACGCCGCCGGGTATGTCGACGCCCTGACCGGCGAGGGCCTTGGCATCGCGTTCGGAGCGGCGGAGCTGCTGGTGGAATCCGTGACGGCAGACCGGCCGGAGGATTACGACCGACGCTGGCGCCGGATGTCGCGTCGGTACCGGCTGCTGACGGCGGCCGTGCTGCAAGCGAGTGCGATGCGGCCGCTGCGCTCACGGATTGTGCCTGCGGCGGCGCAGTTTCCGGGTGTGTTCCGCGGCGTCGTCAACCTGCTGGCTGAATAACGCTACTCGGCGAGCCGCTCACGGGAACCTGGCGGACCGCTCGCACACGAATGCGACCGCCGCTGTGCGGCACGATAATGACGTGCTTGACCTTCTGCCGTTCGTCGGCGGCCGTCGTCGTGGCCAATTCGACCCGACGCAGAATCTCGCGGAGAACCACCCGCATCTCGACCATCGCAAAAGTCGCGCCGAGGCAACGGCGATTGCCGCCGCCGAACGGGAACCACGTCGTCGGGCTCAACGTCGCGCCCACCATCCGGTCGGGGTCGAACCGCTCCGCATCGGGGTACACCTCGGAATTGCTGTGCACCAAGCCTATTGCGGGGACGGCCATCACCCCGGCGGGCAACTGATAACCGGCCAGTTCCACTGGCTCCTTCAGCACCCGGCCCACGTCGAACACCACCGGGCGGATGCGCAGCGTCTCCTTGGCCACCGCGTCGAGATACTCATCGCCTGCCGCATCCTCCGCATCGGCCGCGTGCTGCGCCTTGGCAAGCACCGAAGGGTGACGGGTCAGCCGTTCCAGCGCCCACGACAGCCCGGTCGCGGTCGTGTCGTGGCCCGCGACGAGCAACGTCATCAACTGGTCGCGCAGTTCGCGGTCGCTCAGCGTGCGCCCGTCTTCGTCGGTGGCGCGAACCAGCATGGCCAACACGTCGGTGCGCTCCGCCAATTGAGGGTCGGCGCGACGTTCGGCGATTTCGGCGTACAACAACAGGTCGGCTTCTTGGATGCGATCCCACAGCCCGCGCCACGGGCGGTGGCGCTGCAGCTCCGGGTGCGCGATCGCCAGCGACGCCCACTGACCGACGCTGAGCAGTTTCGGCATGACGGCCCGCAGCGCGGCCAGTCGCGCCGGGTCGCTGGCACCGATGACCGTCCGCAGGATCACCTCGAGTGTGATCTCGGACATCTTCGGCGCCACCGCGAACGGTTGGCCCACCGGCCAGCTCGCGATGTTCGTCGCGGCGATGTCGGCCATCAGGTCGGCTTGCCGTGCGACCGCGTCACGGTGAAACGGCGGCAACATCAGACGACGCCGGTCGCGGTGCACGTCGTCGTCGACAACCAGAACCGAGCTGTCACCCAGCAGCCCGCCCAACATCGCGTTCGCCTCGCCGGCGTGAAAGACGCTCGGGTCGCCTGCGAACACCTTCTTGATCTCGGCGGGATCGGCCAGATACACCATCGGCGGCACCATGGCGGCGCGAATCGTGAACACCTTGCCGTAGCGCCGCCCGCACGCGGACACGAACCGCGGCCAGTACCGCATGAACAGGACCAGCTGGACCCACTTGGGAAGCCGGGGCCCCGGTGGCAGCGCGGTCGAGACTATTCGACTCATGCCTAACAGGCTACAAGCGCCGCTCGCCGTTGTGAACCACTTCGCGTATGTCACCGTGGAGCCATGGCTGACGAGGTGACGATCGAAGAAGACGGACCGCTACTGCTCATCGGCGTCAACCGGCCCGACGCACACAACCTGTGGAACCTCGAGGTGATCCAGGCGGTGTGCCGGGCCTGCAAGCGCTTGGCCGATGCAGCAACACCTGCGCGTCGGCGTCATCTTCGGTCACGGCCGGCTGTTCACGGCCGGACTCGACCTGGCGTCGGTGGGTCCGCTGGTTGCCACCGGCGACGTCAGCGCGGTGTTCCCCGAAGATGGCCTGGATCCATGGAACTTCTTCGGCGAACCGTGTCCGAAGCCGATCGTCGTTGCGGTGCATGGCACTTGCAACACGCTCGGCATCGAGCTCGCGCTGGCGTCGCAGCTGGCGGTCGCGGCCGAGGGGACGCGCTTTGCCCAGCTCGAGGTGGCGCGCGGGATCTTTCCCTTGGGAGGCGCGACGTTTCGGTTGCCCGCCCGGCTTGGCGCGGCCGGCATGCGCTATCTGCTGACGGCCGAGCGCTTCGACGCCGATGCCGCGTTGAGAGCCGGCCTCGTCAACGAAGTCGTACCGGAAGGCCAGCACCTGGACCGGGCCATCGAAATCGCCCGGCTGATCGCCGCGAACGCTCCGCTCGCGGTGCAGGCCGCCCTCGCGTCCGCGCGCGCCGCTGAGCGGGCATCTCGTGATGCCGCAGCGGAGGTGCTGCTCGACTGGAATCAGACCGTACTCGGAAGCCGAGATGCCACCGAGGGCATCAGCGCCTTCCTCGAGCGCCGCGACCCCAAGTTCGAGGGCCGTTGAGAGCGGCTCACATCGCCCCGGCTGGGAACTACTCTGCCGCCGGCAGCGGGCGAGGGCTGTCGGCTCCGCGCAGTTCTGGGTCTCGTTGCCGTTCCGTCATCATTTGTGGCTCTGCTGACTGATCTGTGGGTCATTGTCGGCCGGGCAGAGTTGGGCGGTGCCCTCCGAGGGTGAGCATTGCCAGGGCGATCAAGGGGCCGGGGTTAGCGAAGCCGAAGGCCATGCGGGTGATGAGTCGGATCTTGGTGTTGACCGATTCGATGAGCCCGTTGGATAGGCCATGGGCGATGGAGGCGAGGATCTGCGCGCGGTGGCCAACGATGCGACGTTGCAGCGTGACGAACGATTCGATGCGGCAGCGCCGTGCCCACGCGACCCACCTGTCCAGTGCCTCGCCGGCTTGGTCGGCGGGGAGTTTGAAGACCGTGCGCAAGCCTTCCTTGAGTAGGTAGGCGCGGTAGAGCCGCGGGTCGGTCTTGGCGATCCAGGCCAGCTTCACCCGTTGGCGCTCGGTGAGATTCTCCGGGTTCTTCCACAGCGCATACCGTGCGCGTCGCAGTGCTAGCGCTGGTCCGGTGGCCACGATGGCGCGTCGGCCATGGGCCCACCCGTGATTGCGGGTGTGACCTTTGCGGCGGGCGTTGTTCCACGCCTCGCGACGCACGGCATCGAGTGCCTCAGTGGCCCAACCGACAACGTGAAACGGGTCGGCGCAGCGGATGGCGTTCGGGCATCGATTGCCGACCACGTCAGCGATCCATTCGGCCCCATCAGCGCTGACATGGGTGATCTGGGCGCAACGACCCGCCCCCGATGCCTCCAGCGCATCGAAGAAAGCGCGCACGGTCGCGCGTTCCCGGCCGGGACTGGCCCACACCAACCGGCCGCTGTCGTGGTCGACCACGACGGTCAGGTACTTGTGGCGGCGCTTGTAGGAGATCTCATCGATCCCAATCCGCTGCAGGCCAGCCAACGCATCAACCCCGGCCGCGGTGTCGGCCCACACCCGAGTGATGATCGCTGCGACCGTGCGCCAGGCGATCCGCATCAGCTCAGTGATTGCTCTCTTGGAGCACTGCGTGGCCAACCAGGCCACCTGCTGGTCGAACGAGCGGGTGTGTCCAGCGCCGTGTCGGGCCCAGGGGACCTGTCGCACCGTCGGCCCGTGGACCGGGCAGTTGACCCGCGGGGCGTCCGCTTCAACGAAGACCTGGATGGTTCCCATATCCAGCCCACGCCACCGCCGCCGCCCCTGACCACGGTCATACCAGGAAGCTCTGGATCCGCAGGTTCCGCATCGACCCCGGTGCGCTCGTCGCGGCCTCACGTGGGCCACGAGAACCTGTGCCTCGCCGTCGAACTCGACGTCCTCGACCACCGTGTTCTCGACGCACAACAAGGCGCGCCATATGCTGGCGTTCCGCACGCCGTTCTCCGATCTGCAGTTTTTGACCTTCGACAAGCCAAAAACCTAGACCGGGCAACGGCGTGTGGCCGTTCAGGCGCACTCAGCCACCCACGGAAGTGTCACAAGAGCCTCATTTGTTGACGCTCCACAGACGACACCACCGACGCCGTGGTCGTGTGCGGCTCGACCGGCTCGGCGGCCACGGACCCATGCTCTTCGGACTGAACACTCACCTTGTGCGTGCGCTTGAGCGAGAAGTGAATCTCCTCTGTCTCTTCGAACACCTGCCGCGCGCTGCGTAGCGGCTTGGTCGTGGTGTCGATCGCGCTCGCGATGATCGGCGGCACGAACGGGCGGAGCCACCGCGCGGCGGCCTTGGTGACGTCCGGGATCGCCGGGATCAGCGAATTGCCTTCGCGGCGCGGCTCCACCGCGTCGCCTTTGGCAAGTGCAGGCAGGTTGTCCGACGTTTCCGCTGCGGGCAATTCCGGCGCCGACTTGGCCACGCGCTCCGATTGCGCTTGCACCGGCGCATCGAGTGCCTCGATGACTCGGCGGCGCTGCTGCTCGTGCTCGATCTCTGCCTGCGCCTCGGCCGCGAGGCGGGCACTGGCCAATTGCTGCTCGGCCCACAGTGTTTCGACGGCCGCGCGAACCTCGGCGCGCTTGACCGCGATCGCGGTGTCGGCCTCCAGCTCCGCACGCTCCACCGCGGCGCGCGCGGCCGCACCGCGATCCTGGCTTGTCTGACCACGCCACAGCTTGAGGATCAGCGGCAGGAGGATCAGCAGCGCGAAAAACGCAATCGTCACCAGCCGCAGAAGCAGCGCGCCGAGGCTCGCAAAGGTGTGCTCGTTCATCGCCATCCAGCGCGCGCCGAGGCCGTGGTCCACGTCTGTCATCGCGGACTCGCGCGCCTGCCGCAGCGCCTGCTCACGCGCGGCGATCTCGGAGTCGAGGCCGGGCGCCACGCCGTCGCGGTTGGTCACGGCGTTGTCCAGCTGTCGCTGGGTGTCGGCGAGAAAGTCCGTCGCCGTTCGTGTTTCGGGCCCGGTGCCGGGCACACCGGTGATGTGGGTCTGCGGGCAGGCCGGCGAGGGGTTGTACTCACATCGCGCGACAACGAGCGCTTCATCGCGCTGACGGCTGGCCTGATCTACCGCGGCGTCCAGTGCGTTACGTGCCTGACGCGTGCCGTCGAGCTCGGCCGAAGCCTGCGCGACGGCGGGTGTGGCGTCGGCGCTGCGTGCGGCACGCTCGTCGAGAAGCCGGTCGATCGAGCCCGAGAAGAGCACGACCGCGGCGAGTTCACCAACGACGGCACCGACGGCGACCGCGACGGCAGCGCGTCCGATCACGCCCGACCAGCCGCGCGTCGGGCCGCTGGCTATCGCGCGGGCGATAGCGGCGATCAGCAGGCCGAAGGCGAACGTCAACGGCACGGTGAGTGCCATCGGCGCGTGCGTCGCCTCGGTGATGGCGAGAGTCGAGACGAGCCAGGTCAGCGCTGCTCCGAGCAGCACCACAACGCCGGCGGTCACATGCGTCGAGCGCTCGTGACGCTCACCCAGCTCACGCCATTCACCCCCACCGAGCCACGTCAGCGATTGAGCAATTCTGTTGGCAGACACGGAAACTCCAAACATCTCCAGAACTTATCCCAGCGTGACGGGGGCACGGGCCCACTCACGTCGACCAAGCAGATTCGACTCCCCCACTTCGCGCCATCACGCCGGTGCGATTACCCGGAATTCTCTCACAGCGCCGGTCGGTGCGCTTCGGCTGCGCTCACAGCCTCGCTTTCGTGCCGGGGCGGCGAGGCGCTCGTCGACTACGACCCGACCGCAGGCACGTCCAGCGTGCTGCTCGGGCCCACGGTCAACGGCGGCAACGTCATCGATGCGCTGTCCTACCCGGGCTACGAGTAGCGAAAGTCATTGGCGCAGACGCGATGCGCCGATCACTATCGCATCGCAATCGATCGGTTGGCTGCACATTGGCGTACACCGCAAACAGGCGACACGCGCAACTGCGTCATTTCTTATGGTTGCCTGACGGTTCTCCCGACCACATAATCAGCCGGTGACCCAACTGAAGAGTCGTGTTCGCGCGTTCGCCATTGTGTTGATCTCGGTATTACCGTTGCTAACAATTCCGATCGCTGCCGCGGATCCACCGCCGCAAGGCGCCGCAGGCGGCCCCAGCATCACCGGTATCGAGCACGTCACCGACCGTTGGGACAAGGTTTCGGTCTACTCCCCGTCGATGAACACGGTCATCGTCAACGACGTCTTCAAAGCCCCGAAGTCGGGTGCGCCCACCTTCTACCTTCTGCCCGGCATCGACGGTGGCGACAACCTCGACCCGGGCGGTAACTGGGCGCCGGGCACCAAGAGCTGGTTCGGGATGACCGACATCCAGGGCTTCTTCGGCAACAAGAACGTCAACGTAGTCTCGCCACTCGGCGGCCAGTTCAGCTGGTACACCAACTGGGTCAACGACGCCAGCAAGCAGTACCAGACCTACATGACGCAGGAGCTGCCGCCGCTGATCAACAAGCAATACAACACCAACGGCAGGAACGCGGTCGGCGGCTTGTCCAGCACCGGTGGCACCGCTGTCGATTACGCCATTCAGGTGCCCGGAAGGTACAGGGCCGTCGCCTCCTACAGCGGCTTCCTGACACCGTCCGACCCGCAGGGGGCCCAGCAGGTGTCGATGACGCTCATGGGCGGCGGCCAAAGCGCCGACAACATGTGGGGTCCCGCTGGCGGCTCGTTATGGGTGGCGCATGACCCGTCGAAGAACGTCGCGAAGTTGAAGGGCGTCGCGGTCTACGCCGCTGCGGCCTCCGGCGGGGTGGGCGAAGTCGACCGGCCGCCAACGGGCTTCGGGCCGAATATCGCCGGCGGGATGATCGAGGGCATCGTCGCGGGCAGCACCAAGCAGTTCGCCGATGCCGCGGCGGCTGCCGGGGTACCGATCACCTACGTCGTCCGACCCGAGGGCTCCCACACATGGGGCCTGTTCGAATCCGAGATGCAGGAGTCCTGGAACACCACCATCGGACCGGCGTTGGGGGTATAGCCCCTTCGCTCGGTCACCTGAAGAACCGACGGGTTTAATCGCCGGTGCGCGTGAAGGTTTCGTCGAAATCTACGCCTACCGCGCACGGGTCCGTCTGTTGTTGGTGACCGGTCCCGGTGAGCAGCGTGATCGGATTCTGCAGTGGTTGAGGCAGCGGGTACTGCCCGGTCTTCGTCACACGCATCGGGGCGCCGCTGCCGGGGCACTTGGTGTCCAACGAGGTGTCCAAGATCCAGTTCCCGGCCTGGAATACCAGCGCTTCCACCGTGCCCATCGGTGCGTGGAAAAAGCTCATGCACCGATCGCCGGTACGCAGGCAGTCGGTGCTGACCGAGAAGTCTGACTCTTGTTGTGGGCTGCCGTTCCTGAAGGATCGCTTCTCGTGGTAGCGGCCACGGAGCGCTTCGGCCGGTGTGACCACCCGCAGCGGCACGGTCGCCGGGTCGGGAAGGCTGTTATTGGCGTCGAGGTCTCCGGTGCGGGTGAAGGTCACGTTGTACTTGCCCCCGCAGGCATTGGCGGCAGTCGCGGTGTACTCGCCGGCGAGGGTGCCGTCGGGACGCGGCTGCAGCTTGAACACCTCCCAGGTTTCGGCTTGAGCGTCTCGGCACGGGCCCTTGCCGAGAACTACCGCCAGCCAGCTCCCGCCCACCTCGTCGAACACCAGGTCCGCTGCGAATGTGAGTTCGCCGCTCAGCCGTGACGCCGTCGCCACACACCCCGTGGGCCTGCATGCCGAGCGCAGCGCATAGCTGCCCGTTGTCGGCACCCCAGCCCCGGCCGGGACACCGTCGAGACTCATGGGCGGGCCGAAGTTGACGTTGTAGATGCCGGTGAAGGGACCCGTATTGGGGGCGGCGACGGGGGTGCTGGGCTCCGCAGGGGCGGGCTGATCCTCTTGCTTGGTAAGCCTGATACCCGCGAACACACCGCCGGCGACGACCAGCAACACCCCGGCGACCACGGCGACGATGACACCGCGGCGGCGGCCCGTTCGGGTCCCGACAGGCGGCGCGGCCGGCGGCCAGACCGGGGCAGGCCGCGGCCAGACGGGCGTAGCCCCGCCAAGGGAAGGTTGAGTGTCCTGAGTCGAAACCGCTAACTGAGTGTCCTGAGTAGGCGAGACAGCCCCGAGGTGGCGGCTCAGTTCGTCAGCGAACTGCTGACAACTACCAAACCGATCAGCAGGCGACTTGGCCATCGCCACCGCGAACACCGGATCCAACCCAGCCAACTCCGCACGACACGCACCAATCGACGGCGGCGCCGCACTGACATGACACGTAATCACCACTGCAGGATTCGACGAGTCATACGGCGGCACACCAGCCAACAAATGAAACGCAGTGCACGCCAACGCATACTGATCAGCACGCCCATCCAACGACTCACCCTTGAGCTGCTCAGGCGCGGCATAAGCCACCGTGCCCACCGCCATATTCGTCGCCGTCAAACCCGCCGGATCATCAACAAAGCGAGCAATACCGAAATCAGCAAGAAAAATCCGCCGCGGCTGACCATCAGGTTCAGTCAACAAAATGTTGGCCGGCTTGACATCCCGATGCAACAACCCGCGATGATGCGCATAATCCAACGCCGACCCCACCGCAGAAATAATCGGCAACGCCTCATCAACCGGCATCCCACCCGGAAACCGCTCACACAAAAACCGCGCATCAGTGCCAGCCACATAGGCCATCGAGATCCAAAACTGGCCCTCATGCTCACCACGGTCATAAATGCCCACGATGTGGGGATGAGATAACCCCGCCGCCAACTCAGCCTCACGCACAAACCGCGCCCGATATTCCGGATTAGCGGTGAGCTCGGCCGGCAACACCTTCAACGCATCCTCGCGCGGCAACCGCGGATGCGCCGCCAAATACACCGTGCCCATCGCCCCAGCACCCAACACCCGCAGGATCCTGTACCCCGCGAACACCTGCCCAACCGCAAGCGACATGGCCAAATCCTAGATCCGCGAGCTGACCTCCCGACGGAAACGGTCTAAAGCCCGTGTGCGTCAGTGACTATGAGGTGGCCATGATCCCGGAGTCCAACACAAGCTAACTAGTTGAGCCGGCTGAAAAAGTCGAGAACGCCGTCGACGGCCTTGGTGACCTTTCCGTCCGGTTTGGGCTCGGCTTGGCCGTCAGCGTCGCGTTTGGCGTCGGGCTCGGCCGTGGTACCTGCATCCCCGGTCGGTGGCTCGGCCGAATCGGTTGTGGGCCGGTGTATTCCGACTACCTGCTGCACCCGCTGTGCGAACGCCGTCGGGTCGACAGCGCAATTCAGGCCGTGCGGGTCGCTGGCGACACCGCCCTTCCAGGGCTCGTGGCCGCGACGCGCGATGCGAAACCAGCCGGTGATTTTGCCGAAGTCCCATTCGACCGACGTGATCTCGTCGAACGGCACGATCACCGGTGATGCCTTCTGCGGTTTGGACCGAAACATGCCGCGGTGCTCAAACGTCAGCGTCCGTGCCGCGTAATCCAGCGTCGCGGTGCACGATGAACCTTTGAGGCCATGGGGTCGTCATCAGCCATTCGAGCATTCTGCACGCCTTCATCTCGCCGCGTCGGTATCTCGCTCAGTAAGCGACGCCTGGTGATCAGTCCCTAGTGAAACTGCCCTCAGGATCTTCTCGTTTGGGTCCCATAGTCCAACACGGCTTTCGGCCGATTCGACACAATCTCTAACGATGGTCGGTTGTTCTTGATCCGATCATCGGTGCCATGGCCGCTGGGGCGGGGTATGGGCAGTGGCCCGCACAGTTTCTGTCCCCGCAACCGTGGGATCCGCAATTGGCATGACTATGAGCGTGCCCTCAACGCGACGCGATACGCGTGCTCGATGTTCTTCTTGCCTTTGAGCTCCAGCTCTACCGGGGTACCGATCGCGGCGGGCAAGCCGCTCGCCACCCTTTCGGACAGCACGATTTCGCCGCCGCCGGCTTTACCTTGTAGGCGCGACGCCGTGTTCACGACGTCGCCGATGGCGGTGAAGTCATACACCGCGCGCTCACCGATGTTCCCGACGAACGCTTCGCCCACGTCGAGGCCGACACCCATTTCGACGAACGGTCCACTCGGCGAGTCATAGCCCACGGCCCGCAGCAGCTCCATGGCGTGGTCGACCATGAGGCGGGGTACCTGGTCGCGCGTGATGCGGCGTTGGACGTCGGGGAGATAGAGGGCCATGACCTCGTCGCCGACGACCTTGTCGATGATGGCCTCGGGAAACAGCACCTGCTCGGCGCAGCCGTAGAAATGTCGCAGCAGGGCAGCTACTGCCTGCGAATCAGTTACCTCGGAGCGTGCAGTGAAGCCGCGCAGGTCTGCGAAAAGGACACCGGTGTACATCTTCATCCCGCCCGGTGGCGAAGACTCCACGCACGTGTCACACAACGTCGGGTTCTTGCGCGACGGCCGATAGCCGAGCGGACGGACGACGAATCGACCGGGCCCTGCGAATGGCGCACCGCACATGCCACAACGGGGGCTGCTCGGCAGTGCTTGCCATACCCGCTTGACGACGCGCGCCGTAGGCGTGTCGTTGAGCTCCCACACGGCTGCCCAATCCTCAGGGCTCAGCGGCTCGCCGTGATGCTTGCGCGCGCGGCGGAGAATGTCGCGCAGCACCATTCGTTGGTAGAAGGTTCGCTTCGGCGCGACAGGCCCGTCTCCGGTGCGCCCCATCCACCCAGAATGCCCGATGCGAGCGCCGCTGATCACCGAGATGGTCCGACAAATTCACCGTGGTGACGTCCGGTTGACTCTGACCGGGTAGCAGCCGCCGACACCACCACGGGCTCCATTGCTATGTCCGACCGCGCCGTCGTCAGCGGGTCGTCCGATGCTGGGACCGGCGCGCCCGCGCGGACGGCCTCGAGCTGCGCGGCGAACGCGACCCCGAGGAACAGCGCCACCGAGGACAGGTTGGCCCAGAGCAGCAGGGCGAAGATCCCGGTCAATGGGCCGTAGGTGGTGCCGAAGGACCCGCTCTTGACGACGTAGAGCGCGAGCAGGCCGGTCAACAGCAGCCACAGCGCAAGCGAAACGCCGGAACCTACCGCCAGCCACGAGTACCCCGGCTGGCGGCGGCGCGGCGCGCGCTCGAGGACGACGGTGAAGGACGCCCAGGCCAGTGCGACACCGGCCGGCCAGCTGCCGATCGTCCACGCCCTCTCGAACGTCTCGCCCCAGCCGTAGGCCGCGGCGAGCGACTCACCCAGCGCGTCGCCGGCGACGATTACGAGGAATCCGAGCTGTAACGACAGGCCAGCCGTCAACGCCATCAGCAGAGCCCGACCGTACTTCCGCAGCGCCGGCCGGTCGCGTTCGATGCCGTAAATGCGGTTGGCGCCGCGCTCGATCTGGCCCATCGCCGTAGTGAGCGCGATGATCGCGGCGAGCAGGCCGAGCCACAATGCGAACTGGCCTGCGGTCGCCCCCTGGTCATGGGTGCGCTGCGCGGCCTGCTCCACCATGTCGCCGTTGTTCTTGCCCGGCAGCACCCCGCCGAGGGTCTGGACGATGATCTGCCCGATCTTCTCCTGATGCACCGCACTCGCCAGGCCGACCACCGCGATGATCAACGGGATGAACGACAAGCAGAGCTGCAGCGCGAGGGCGCGCGCGTTGGTGAAGCCGTCGGCGTACCTGAAGCGGATGAATGAGTTCTTGACCAATTTCCAGCGCCCGTAGCGTCGCAGCGTTGTGACAGCGTCGTCGGCGGAGAGCTCGTCGCCGGAGATGGTGGTCGTCTCCGGCACGCGCATCGCGGTGCTCATCTCATGCTCCTTAGTCAGGCGGCCGTCGCCACCGGCTGTGGCACGCGGATGACCAGGGCGCCGGGCTCGATCCGCACGTCAAGACTCCGCCCGTCGTCGATGACCTCACCATCCATCTGCCGGGGGACGATCCTGTCGACCTCTATCAGAACAGTGCGGCCACGGAAGCGTTCGAGGTGCGGATGCTGGGTGCGATCGCGGCGAAAGACCCGCCATACCAACCGAATCCAGTCGCGCAGTGTTCGCGGAGCAACCACGACTACGTCGAGCAGGCCGTCGTCGGCCACCGCGTCCGGCAGCAGCTCGAGGCCACCCTGCAGCCGTCCGACGTTGCCCACCAGCACCGTGCGCGCCGGGCGGCGCAGCGGCGGGTTGTCGTCGATCCGCAGCTGCACCCGCATCACCGGGTCGCGCAGGTGCCGAAGTCCGCTGACCGCATAGGCAGGCCAGCCGGCACGTTGTTTCAAACCCTCCGACGCGTCGGCCATCATCGCCGCGTCGAATCCGATGCCTGCCATGACCGAGAACGGCTGGTCGCCGACCCGGCCGAGGTCGATGCGCCGGTCTTCACCGTTGACGGCCACGGCGAGAGCGTCCGCGAGTTCGATCGGCACGCCGAGGTTGCGGGCGAGCAGGTTGCCGGTGCCGAGGGGGAGGAGCGCGACCGGCACGTCTGTGCCGGCCAGGGTGCCGAGGCAGGCCATTATCGTGCCGTCGCCGCCGCAGATCGCGACCAGTTGAACGCCCGCCGCCACCGCGGCCTCGGCCATGCCGGCGCCCGGATCCTCAGGCGTGGTTTCCAGCCACATGGGCGTCGACCACCCTGCGTCCGTCAGCGTTTCCTCCATCGTTTTCCGCAGGGCCGGCACATCCGCCGTCGCGGGGTTGATGATGACCGCGGCGCGCATCATCGAGTCACCATGCGCGTGTCGGCGTCGACAGCGGCGTCGCGCCGGCCGCCCGCCTCGTGGGTGCGCACATAGACGATGACGACGGTCAGCCAGATCGCTCCGAGCAGGCCGCCGACGAGCACGTCGGTCGGATAGTGCATGCCGCGGTACACGCGGCTGCTGGCGATCGTCAGCGGCACCGCTGCGCAGACGACCACCGCGACGACTTTGATCCACCGACCCCGGCTATGCCAGATGATGATCGCGGCAACCGAGCCGTAGAAGCACACAGCCGCGGCCGTGTGGCCTGAGGGGAACGATGAGGTCGGCGGTGCTGCATCGAGTTTCGGCACGTTCGGCCGCGGGCGGTCGATGAGAAGCGTCGTCGCCATGAAGATGCTCGTCTCACCGATCACCGCGTAGATGACCACCAGCGACTCGCGCCACCGGCCGAACTTCCACCGGAAAACCGCCGCGGCGAGTGCGGTCAGGGCGACGATCGTCGGCGTCTCCGACAGTGACGTGATGAGCTTGCTTTCCGAGATGCCCTCCTGCTGCCGGTACTCCACGAGCCGTCTCGGCACATCGGCGTCCCACTTCCCGATCGCCGTTGACGGAAGCACGTCGGTGACGAGATACCCCACTCCCACCACGATCGCGAGGAGACACGCGGCCGGAACGAGAAGCCACGCGACATCCCGGGCGATGCCGGCGAAACCTTGTGGACGCACGCCCTAGAGATACCCACGCAGCCGTCAATTACTCCCGGCGGCTCGCCAGATCGGTAAATTCGCAGGTCAACGACGCACCGCGGGTTGCTCGCGACTGCCGACTTCGGCCGTCCGCTCGACCGGCTGCCCCGTCTCCCGCCGCCATGCGACGTAAACCGACGTTGTCACGGCCACCCAGCCAATGCCCAGCGTGATGCCGGCCAGGACATCGCTGACGAAGTGGACGCCGAGCACAACACGAGCGAGCGCGACGGCGCCGACGATCAACACGGCGGCGATGACGGCGGCCACCCGGCCGCGGCGCGACATGAAGCGGAGGGTGATCAACAGCAGCAGACAACAGCCGATCGTCGCCCCCAACGCATGACCGGAAGGGAACGACAACCCGGGCGCCGTCGAGACCGGATCGGGTAGCACCGGGCGGGCCCGGCCGACGATCTCCTTCAGCGCGAAACCGAGTGCGGCACCGCCGAAGACCGTGACGACGAGCCACGTCGCGTGGTGCCGTTCGCCGTGGATCACGTACACCACCGCGATCACCGTGAGCACGACGCGGAACACATTCGGGTCGAATACGTCGCTGACCACCTCGGCCGTCTTCGCCAACTCGGGCCGATCGGCGTCGATCTGATTGAAAGTCTCCGCGGCGGCGGTGTCGAGGCTGCGCAGCGGCCCCCAGCCCGCGCGAACAAGCAGCAGAAGCAGCGCGAACGTGACCGAGGCGGCGAGCGTGCCCGCCAAGCCCGCGCCGAGTCGCAGCCCGAAGCGCTCGTCGGCGGCAGACAGATGGCGGTGGATAGCGCGCCTCAGCCGTTTCAACATTCCTTTTCGTGTTCCCCGGCAGGCGGTTCAGTACACCCGTCAGGATGGTCGATTCAGCGCCACGCGGCCGACTTCGTCCAGCACATCCGCGCCACGGGGCTGCTCGAAAAGCACTTCGGCGCTGCGGCCGTCCACTTGAATCGTGGCGATGGTGTTTCCGAACAATGGGCCGCACGTGTTCGCCCAGGACAGCGGAAGCGCGGGGACGCCGTGTCGGCGTGCCCACCATCGAGCGAGCGTGGCCGCGGGACGCGACCAACTCAGCGTGAACACCGGTTTGAGGAACAGCGGCACATAGTTGTTCACCGGCGAGCACACCAGTTGATGCACCGTCGCACCCGGCGACTGCGTAGATTCAACCGCCCACTCGGCGCGCGCGGCGTAGCTGTGGTGCACGTCCCCGGACAGCACGCTGACCGTCGCGGGTCCGTTGGGATGGCTTGCGACACGGGCAATCATCTCGGCCAACCGCACGAATGACTTGTAGAAGGCCGGCCAGTGTTCGAAATCGACTGCCCTGCGAGTCTTTTCGGCAAGCCTCCCGCGAAGGCCGGACCGGTCGGCGTTTCGCTCATTGACCGCCTCCAGGTCTCCGATGGCGGGCGGCATCAGCCACGGCACCGACGAGGCCAGCATCAGATGGTCCAACTTGATCGAGACCGTCGGTGGCCTGGGTCTCCAGCCATGCTGAACTCGCGTTCCCCGATCATCATCCGTTCGCCGGAGTCGAGGATTCGGCCGTTACGAGAGTCGATCATGATGAGCCGGCTGCGACCGAGATCCCATCGATAGCTGAATCTGATCCCCTTGTTGGCTGTCCACCTCTTCGTCGGCACGGTCGGCCAAATCGACGAGATGCGGCCAGGTGTCGCCATCTGTCGCCACGAGTCGCTGATAGTCCTCGTCGTCGGCCAACTCGGCCGGGCTCAGATTGCCCAGGTGCTGGTACACCCAGTAGGACGCCAGCCCGGCTCGGATCCGGTCACGCCACCACGGCTTCTCCTTCATGTCGGCGCGCCAGGACGCCGACGTGTTCCAGTCGTCCCTGATGTCGTGATCATCGAAGATCATCGCGGTCGGAACCGTGGACATCAGCCATCTGATCTCCAGGTCGCCCCACGAATGGCGGTACAGCCGTTCGTATTCGGCGAAGCTCACCACCTCGTCCGGCGGCCGCTGGCCGCGCCGGTTCAGACCGGTACGGCGGCCGGCGATGCGTCGTCTCGACTCCGGTGTGAGTTCGTCGGCATACAACTGGTCGCCGAGCAGGATCAGCACCTCCGGCCAAGCGTCGATCGGCTGCGACGCCATCCGGGTGGCGTACACATCAAGCGCATCGAGCCCAAGTTTGGAGTCGACCTTCTGATCGTCGGTCTTGGGATATCGGCACGATCCGAAGATCGCCTGTAGCCGGTGAGTCGACGCGGGCCCGCGGGTTCGGATGACGCTCGGCGGGAAGGGCGAGTCCGCGAGCGGCCAGACCCGTTCTCCGTCGACCTTGACGTCATACTCGGTGACGGTGTCGGGGGTCAGCCCGGTCACCGTGACGAGGGCGTAGTGATGACCCTGCACGGCGAATGTCCGCGCAGAGCAGCCGAGGACCTCCACCGTTGCCGCGCTCTCGGTTTGCACCCACACCAGCGCGGTGGTGTCAGAAACGTGCCGCAGCGCGGGACCGAGCAAGACTGCCACCGAATCACCCTACGGATACAGGCGTGGCGCAACGAAGCAGTGTGACTGTTACTAGCGCGCCCGACTTTGCTCCGTCAAATACTTTTGAATGCCGCCACAGGATCCGCCGATGATCCTCTACCCGGATGCGATCACCCCAGGTCCCGCCAGCCGCGGCAAATATCCTGCGGTCGCCAATCGTCGCCGCCTCTCTGAGCGAAAGGCGGAGCGCGCAGCGCGACGTCCGGTTCTGGTATGACTGAGCCAAATACAACGCCGTGAGGACCTTGTGAGCGCCCCGACGATCGACCCCGTCATCCCCGCCGAGCAGGCGCGGCGAAGCGGCATCGCCAGGTGGATCCGCCGACTGGCGGTCCCGATCATTCTCGGCTGGATAGCGCTCATCGTGGTGCTCTCGTTGACCGTGCCGACGCTCGAAAAAGTTGGCGAGATGCAAGCGGTGTCGATGTCGCCCAAGGACGCGCCGTCGGTGGCGGCGATGATGCGCGTCGGCAAGGTCTTCCAGGAGTTCGATTCCGACAGCTCGGCGATGATCGTCCTGGAGGGCCAGCAGCCGCTTGGACCGGAGACGCACCGGTTCTACGACGACATGATCGCCAAGCTGCGGGCCGACAAAAAGCACGTCCAGCACATTCAGGACTTCTGGGGCGACCCGCTGACGAGCGCCGGAGCACAGAGCGAAGACGGCAAAGCCACCTACGTGCAGGTGTATCTCGCCGGGAACATGGGCGAAGCTCTCGGCAACGAGTCGGTCACCGCGGTTCAGAAACTCATTTCGGGATTGTCGCCGCCGCCGGGTGTCAAGGTCTTCGTGACCGGCGGGCCGGCGCTGCAGGCGGACCAAGAGAACGCGGGCAACGCCAGCATCAGAATCATCGAGTTCGTGACGGTGGCCGTCATTGTCTCGATGCTGTTGTTCTTCTATCGCTCGATCGGCACAGTCCTGCTCGTGTTGGCGACACTGGTGTTGAGCCTGTCGGCGACCCGTGGTGTGGTGGCGTTCCTCGGCTTCCACAACTTGATCGGGTTGTCGACGTTCGCGACTCAGCTCTTGGTAACCCTGGCGATCGCCGCGACGACCGACTATGCGATCTTCTTGATCGGCCGCTACCAGGAGGCCCGCACGGTCGGGGAAGACCGCGAGTCGGCGTACTACACGATGTTCCGCGGCACCGCCCACGTGGTGCTGGGCTCGGGCATGACGATCGCCGGCGCGACGTTCTGCCTATCGTTCACCCGACTGCCGTACTTTCAGACGTTGGGCATCCCGCTCGCGGTCGGAATGGTCGTCGCGGTGCTTGTGGCGCTGACCCTGGGGCCGGCGATCATCACCGTTGCGAGTCGCTTTGGATTACTAGAGCCCAAGCGCGCCATGCGGATTCGGTTTTGGCGGCGTCTGGGTGCCGCCGTAGTCCGGTGGCCGGGCTTGATCCTGACCTTGACAATCCTTCTCGCCTTGGTCGGCCTACTCACCCTGCCGGGCTACCAGCCCAGCTACAACGACCGCAACTACCTACCCGCCGACCTTCCCGCGAACCAAGGATTCGCAGCGGCTGAACGACATTTCCCCGTCGCCAGGATGAACCCCGAAATGTTGCTTGTCGAAACAGATAAGGACCTTCGCAATTCGGCGGACTTCTTGGTAATCGAGCGGATCGCCAAGGCCGTGACCAAGGTGCCAGGTATCGGAAGGGTGCAGGCAATCACCCGTCCTGAAGGTAAACCCTTGAAGTTCAGCACCATTCCGGCTCAGCTCAGCATGAGCGGCACCTTTCAGGAGATGAACCGGTCGTACATGCAACGGACCATGGACGACATGCTGACCCAGGCCAACGACATGCAGACGACCATCGACACGATGACGAAGATGAACTCGTTGATGGGAGAGATGAGCGCCGTCACGCATTCCATGGTGACCAGGACGCGAGACATGACCATCGACATCGCCGAATTACGCGATCACATAGCCGATTTCGACGACTTCTTCCGCCCG
Source organism: uncultured Actinomycetota bacterium (assembly GCA_963841555.1). Lineage (GTDB taxonomy): Bacteria > Actinomycetota > Actinomycetes > Mycobacteriales > Mycobacteriaceae > Mycobacterium. The sequence continues at coordinate 595,344 of CAWJDL010000006.1, read as the reverse complement.
ATTCGCAACTACCTGTACTGGGAGCCGCACTGCTACGACATCCCCGTCTGCTGGTCGATGCGGTCGGTCTTCGACACGCTCGACGGCGTCGACACCACGACCGATGACATCCAGGCGCTGCTTCCGGACTTGGAACGACTCGACTCCCTGATGCCGGAGCTGATGGCGGTAATGCCGCCGCAAATCGAGACGATGAAGAAGATGCAGACGAGCATGCTGAGCATGCATTCCACTCAGGCGAGCCAGCAGGATCAGCAGGCCGCGATGACCGAAAACCAGAGCGCCATGGGTGATGCGTTCAACGATTCGCACAACGACGACACTTTCTACTTGCCGCCGGAGATCTTCGACAACAAGGACTTCAAGCGCGGCATGAACAACTTCATCTCCCCAGACGGCCACGCGGTCCGGTTCATCATCTCCCACGAACAGGATCCGCTCAGCGCGGATGGCATCGATCGCATCGACGCCATCAAGAGCGCCGCATTTGAAGCCATCAAGGGCACGCCCTTGGAGGGATCACGGGTCTACCTCGGCGGCACCGCCTCCACCTTCAAGGACATGCAGGAGGGCAACGAGTACGACCTCTTCATCGCAGGCGTCGCCGCGCTGACACTGATCTTCATCATCATGCTGATCATCACGCGCAGTCTGGTCGCCGCGGGCGTCATCGTCGGCACCGTGGTGCTGTCGCTCGGCGCATCCTTCGGGCTGTCGGTTCTGTTCTGGCAGCACCTGATTGGCTTGGACCTGCAGTTCATGGTGATGGCGATGGCGGTCATCATCCTGTTGGCGGTCGGCGCCGACTACAACCTGCTGTTGGTGGCGCGGATGAAGGAGGAGATACCGGCCGGCATCAACACCGGAATCATCCGTGCCATGGGCGGCAGCGGATCCGTGGTTACCGCGGCCGGCATGGTGTTCGCGTTCACCATGATGTCGATGTCGGTCAGCGCCATGGTCGTGGTTGCCCAAATGGGCACGACGATCGGGATGGGCCTGTTGTTCGACACCTTGGTGATTCGCGCATTCATGACGCCGTCGATCGCGGCGCTACTTGGTCCCTGGTTCTGGTGGCCGCAGATCGTGCGGCAGCGGCCCGTGCCGACAAGACGCTAAGGCCTTACCCGGCGGATAGGAAACCCTTCCCTTTTAGGAGTGGAATCTGGCTTCCGTGCGATTACGGAAGCACCACTCGACCATGACCATTAACTCCATGACCACAATCGCCTCGACGTGTTGAACACCCACGCGCAGATCCAGCCGGCCCCGTAACTAGATCAGCGAAGGAGTTCGACAATGTCTGAGACCACGCGTTACACCCCCGAGAACGATGCCGTCGATTGGAGCGCCCTAGCGGACCAGCTCTTCCCAGCGGACCTACTGCGGACGTCGCCAGCGTTCAATCCACTAGCTATGGTCAGAAAAATCGTCTGACCAGGGTGGCAGGTGCAGTGTCTGGTTTCACGACATAGTTGGCAGCTGTCTCGCGACATAGTTGACACCTCGTTACGCCGGGGAGGTCGGCCATGTCGAAGGCGCAGCTCGTCATCACCGCCGTCGTGCTGGAAGGACGCAGCAAAAGCGAGGTCGCCCGCGACTACGACGTCTCGCGCTACTGGGTGCAGCAACTGATCAAGCGCTACGAGACCGAGGGGGCCTCGGCGTTCGAACCACACTCGCGCCGCCCACAGCACAATCCCCGCGCGCTGGGCGCCACGGTCGAAGACAAGATCGTGCGGCTGCGCAAGACACTGGCCAAACAGGGCTACGACGCTGGCGCGGCCACCATCGCCGGCCACCTCGCCCGCGACCCCGCGGTCACCAAAGTGCCTGCGGTGTCGACCATCTGGCGCATCCTGGCCCGCCGCGGATTCATCACGCCCCAACCCCAGAAACGACCGCGGTCATCATGGAAACACTTCGAGGCCCAACAGCCCAATGAACTGTGGCAGGCCGATGTCACCCACTGGCGCCTGGCCGATCACACCGAGGTGGAAATCCTCGACGTCATCGACGACCACTCCCGACTGGCCATCGCCAGCACCGCCCGACCCGTCACCACCGGCCCCGACGTCGTCGACACCGTCACCGCCGCGTTCGCGCAGTGGGGCACACCGGCCTCGGTGCTAACCGACAACGGCGCGATCTTCACCGCCAAACAACGCGGCGACGGGCGCACCGCCCTGCAGATCTTGCTGGGCGAACTCGGCATCAAATACAGCAACTCCCGCCCCTACCACCCGCAGACCTGCGGCAAGGTCGAACGCTTCCACCAAACCCTCAAAAAACGCCTCGCCGCACTGCCACCAGCAGCCACCCTCACCGAACTCCAAGCCCAGATCGATGATTTCCGCGCCTACTACAACACCGTCCGGCCACACCGGGCGCTACGACGCCGCACACCCCTAGAGGCATTCAACGACCGGCCCAAGGCATTCCCCAGCGGTTACCAGATCCCGCCGCACTACCGGGTACGCCACGACAAAATCGACGCCGGCGGGGTCATCACCATCCGCTACAACAGCCGCCTGCACCACATCGGCCTAAGCAAGCACCTACGCGGCACCAAAGTCACTGTCCTCATCGACGACCGCGACATCCGCGTCCTCAACCGCGACACCGGCCAACTCATCCGCAAACTGATCCTCGACCCCACCCGCGACTATCAACCACGCGGCGTCAAATGCGGAAACTCACCCGAAAACAGGCTCCAGATGTAAATGATGTCTCGGGACATCTGTCAACGATGTCCCGAGACATCACAGGGTGGCAGGTGCAGGATTCGAACCTGCGTAGGCGTTAGCCGACGGATTTACAGTCCGCTCCCATTGGCCGCTCGGGCAACCTGCCTGGGTGCTGCACCACGCCGTGACCCGGTTTGGTGCGAATAGCAGGGTACAACGAGGATGGGCCTAAGACGAAAACGCACCAGAGAGCCCAGGAGGGACGCATCCAATGGCGGATTCATCGTTCGACGTCGTCAGCAAGGTTGACCGCCAGGAGGTGGACAACGCGCTGAACCAGGCCGCCAAGGAGCTGGCCACGCGCTTCGACTTCCGCGGCACGGACACGTCCATCGCGTGGCAGGGCGAGGAGGCGGTCACCATCACCTCCTCCACCGAGGAACGCATCAAGGCCGCCATCGACGTCTTCAAGGAGAAGCTCATCCGGCGCGACATCTCCATGAAGGCGTTCGACGTCGGCGAGCCGCAGGCGTCGGGCAAGACCTACAAGGTCAGCGGCACCATCAAACAGGGCATCTCCAGCGAGGACGCCAAGAAGATCACCAAGGTGATTCGCGACGAGGGACCCAAGGGCGTCAAGGCCCAGATTCAGGGCGACGAGGTCCGGGTTTCCTCCAAGAAGCGCGACGACCTTCAGGCCGTCATCGCCTTGCTGAAGAAGGCCGACCTCGACGTAGCGCTGCAGTTCGTCAACTACCGGTGAAACGGGCACCGTCGGCAATACGCTGATCGGCATGGCAGCTGCGCAACGCGAACCCAATGTCGTCGTCCTCGGCGGAGGATCCTGGGGCACCACAGTGGCGTCCATCTGCGCGCGGCGCGGCCCCACGCTGCAATGGGTGCGCTCAGAGGAAACCGCGAAGGACATCAACGAGAAGCACCGCAATTCACGCTACCTGGGTGACGAGGTGGAGCTGTCGCCCACGCTTGCGGCCACCACCGACTTCAGCGAGGCCGCCAGCGTCGCGGACGTCGTCGTCATGGGGGTGCCGTCGCACGGATTCCGCGGGGTGCTCGAGCAGCTCGCCAAGGAGCTGCGGCCGTGGGTGCCGGTGGTGTCGCTGGTGAAGGGTCTCGAGCAGGGCACGAACTACCGGATGAGCCAGATCGTCGACGAGGTGCTGCCGGGCCACCCGGCCGGGATCTTGGCCGGGCCGAACATCGCCCGCGAGGTGGCTGAGGGGTATGCCGCCGCGGCTGTGCTGGCGATGCCGGACCAGCACCTAGCGGCGAAGCTCGCGGAATTGTTCCGCACCAAGCGATTTCGGACGTACACCACCGACGACGTGGTCGGTGTGGAGATGGCCGGCGCGTTGAAGAACGTGTACGCCATCGCGGTCGGCATGGGGTATTCGCTCGGCATCGGTGAGAACACTCGCGCGATGGTCATCACCCGTGCGTTGCGGGAGATGTCGAAGCTGGGCGAGGCGATGGGCGGACACCGCGACACATTCGCCGGCCTGGCCGGCATGGGTGATCTCACCGTCACGTGTACGAGCCAGCGCAGCCGCAACCGTTACGTCGGCGAGCAGCTGGGTGCGGGCAAGCCGATCGACGAGATCATCGCGTCAATGAATCAGGTGGCAGAAGGTGTCAAAGCGGCAAGCGTGATCATGGAGTTCGCCAACGAATACGGCCTCAATATGCCGATCGCGCGTGAGGTCGACGGCGTTGTCAACCATGGCTCGACGGTCGAGGACGCATACCGCGGTCTTGCCGCAGAAAAGCCCGGTCACGAGGTTTACGGCTCAGGGTTCTGAGCGTCGAAAGCTTCGTCGCGAAGCAGTCGCTCAGAGCCTCCGTCAGTTCATGAACGGGCCGGTTCCCTCGGGGCGGTAAAGCAGCGGAGGCGACTCGTTGAGAATGAAGCTGCCCGCCCCGCTGATCACAAAGCCGGACTGACTGCGGTTGTCGACGCAGGTCGTCGTCGCGCCGTCGTTGCCGCAGCTGACGCTCTGGTAGCTGATCCGCGAACCAGCCGGCAGCGGCTTGGCCGCACCGGCTGCGGCGAACACGTTGCCGCCCGTGCTGTAGAAACCCGGCACGCCGCCGTAGGATCCGCTGACTAGGTTCGCGCCATCAGGGGCGCCGGGGATCGGGCCGTTGCAGCCGTAGCCGTTGCCCTTCTGCAGCACGCACGTCAGCCCGTCCGGCGTGGTGAACGCATACCAGTTGTTATCCACCACCGCGTACTCGGACAGCTTCACTGGTGCCAACGCGTTGACATTGGGCAGCGGAGGCGGCTGCGGTGCAGGATCCGGTGGAGGCTCAGCCGCCGCAATGCCAGGCACGCCGACAACGGCCGCAGCTCCCAGGACGCCAATAAGAACTCTGATCAGCACTGCCATAGCCTATGTGTCGCAGATACGGCCAGCAGTGTTTCTATCCGAACGTGTAGCTGCCGTCGGGGCTGAGAACAAAGCCCGACTGGTCGGCGCTGTTGAGGCAGGTCGTCGCGAATCCATCGGTACCGCAGCTGACCGTGCGGAAGCTCAGCCGCGTATTCGGCGGCAGCGCCTTCGCATCTTCGACCACGCCGTACAGCGGCCGGCCAGAGGTGGCGAATCCGGGCTTCCCCGACGCGCCGGCGCTGACCAGATTCGCGCCGCCCGGCGCCGCCGGAATCGGCCCGCTGCAGCCATAGCCGCCCGACTGCTTGTCCAATACGCACGTGACGCCGTCGAGTGCCGCGAAGGCGTACCACGCGCCGTCCATCACGGAGTAATCCGACGGCCTGGCCGACGGAAGGGCATTGATATTCGGCAGCGATAGGGGGTCAGCCGCCGCGATACCCGGCACGCCAACCACGGCCGCCCCCGCGACCCCCACAACGCCGATCAGAATTCTGTTCAGCACGGACCACACAGTAAGGGGTGCGCGAATGACGCGCACCACGACCTCAGTACTGCCCAGGTCCGTGGCCCGCCATCTCTTCCAGTCGGCGGATCCGGTCCTCGACCGGCGGGTGCGTCGAGAACAGCTTGCCGATCTTCTCGCCAGAGCGGAACGGGTTGGCGATCATCAGGTGCGCCTGATCGGCCAGCTGCGGCTCCGGCGGCAGCGGCGCCTGCTGCACCCCCGCGCTGATCTTGCGCAGCGCACTCGCCAACGAAAGGGGATCGCCCGTCAGCTCCGCCCCCGACTGGTCGGCCTGATACTCCCGCGACCGCGACACCGCCAGTTTGATCACCGTCGCCGCGATCGGACCCAACAGTGCAATCAGAAGCAGCGCAAAAGGATTTGCGCCGCCCTCGCGGTTGCCGCCGAACAAACCCGCGAAATGCGCCACGAAAGCCAGCGCGGTGATCACCGACGCCAGCGCGCCGGCCACACACGAGATCAGGATGTCGCGGTTGTACACGTGGCTGAGTTCATGGCCCAGCACCGCGCGCAGCTCGCGCTCGTTGAGGATCTGCAGGATCCCGGTCGTACAGCACACCGCCGCATTGCGTGGATTGCGGCCCGTCGCGAAGGCGTTCGGCGCCGCGGTATCGCTGATGTACAGCCGTGGCATCGGCTGCCGCGCCGTCGTCGCCAACTCTCGCACGATGCGATACATCGCCGGCGCTTGCATCTCGTTCACCGGCTGGGCATGCATCGCCTTCAACGCCAACTTGTCGCTGTTGAAGTACACATAGACGTTCATGCCGACGGCGAACAGCACCGCCAGGCCCAGAATCGCCCTGCTCTGGAACAGCGAACCGATGAACACGATCAGCGCCGACATACCCACCAGCAACAGGAACGTCTTGGCCCTGTTGGCATGCGGATGCCAGGTCATCGTGGCGTCCTCCTAGTAGAAACCGGGTGAGTGTTCGCTGTCTTAACGCCTAGCCAGCCTCTGCGGGTTCCGCACTGGTTCAGCCGTGCCGGTTCACCGTGTAGTCCACCAGCGTGGCCAGTGCTTGGCGACCGGGCCCGTCCGGCAGGTTGGCCAGCTCGTCGCGGGCCTGCGCCGCGTACTGGGCGACGGTCTCCTTGGCTAGGACCATGCCCTGGGACGCACGCAGCAACCGCAACGCCTCCGCCAGGTCCTCGTCGTTCTCGACCCGCTCGGCCAGCAGCTGCGTCAGCCGGTCCGCGTCCGGGCCCGTGTCGCGCAGCGCATACAGCACTGGCAGTGTGTGCACGCCTTCGCGCAGATCGGTGCCCGGTACCTTGCCGGATTCGTCGGGGTCGCTGTCGATGTCGATGATGTCGTCGGAGATCTGAAACGCCGTGCCGACGATGCCTCCGAGCCGGCTCAACCGCTCGATCTGCTCCTCGTTGGCGCCGGAGAACGTCGCCCCGAACCGGCCGGACGCCGCGATCAGGCAGGCGGTCTTCTCGTACACCACTTTGAGGTAGTGCTCGACGGAGTCGACGTGATCGGCGGCGCCGCGCGTCTCGCGCATTTGGCCCGTCACCAGCTGTGCGAAGGTGTCGGCGATGATGCGCACCGCCTCCGGGCCCAGCCGGGAGACCAGCCGCGACGCCGTTGCAAACAGGTAGTCACCGGCCAGGATCGCGATGTTGTTGCTCCAGCGGGCGTTCGCACTCGGGGCGCCTCGGCGCATCTGCGCCTCGTCCATCACGTCGTCGTGGTACAGCGTCGCCAGGTGCACCAGCTCGATGACGGACCCTGCGACGGTGACCTGCCACGCGTCGGGTTCCGGGCCCAGCTGGGCGGACAGGACCGTGAACAGCGGGCGGAACCGTTTGCCGCCGGCCTGGAACAGATGCTGGACTGCCTCGGACATCAGCTCGTCGGCTTTGCCCAGCTCAGTGGCCATCAGGTCCTCGATGCGGGCCACCCCGTCACGGACATCCTGCGCAAAAGCGGGGTCCCCGAAATCCACTCCCGCCACCACGCTCGCTGGTGTCCTCACCCTGCCAACATACTGGGAGCAATGAACACCAGCGCAGACGTGGTCGTCGTCGGGGCCGGACCCGCCGGGTCGGCCGCGGCCGCGTGGGCATGTCGCGCCGGGCACGACGTGCTGGTCATCGACTCGGCGCAGTTCCCCCGCGATAAGGCCTGCGGCGACGGCCTGACACCGCGAGCGGTCCTGGAGTTGCAGCGGCTGGGGCTCGGGACGTGGCTCGAGGGGCGCGTGCAACATCGCGGGCTGCGGATGTCGGGATTCGGCGGCGACGTGGAGGTCGAGTGGCCGGGCCCGTCGTTCCCGTCGGTCAGCAGCGCGGTGCCACGCACGGAGCTCGACGACCGAATTCGGATGGTGGCCGCCGACGACGGCGCCAAGATGCTGCTGGGTGTGAAAGCCGTTGATGTTCGGCATGATTCGGCCGGACGCGTGTCGTCGCTACTGTTGGACTCCGGCGCCGAGATTGGATGCGCATCGCTGATCGTTGCCGATGGGGCGCGCTCGCCGTTGGGCAGGGTGTTGGGCAGGCAGTGGCATCAGGAGACGGTGTACGGCGTGGCGATCCGCGGGTACATCGCCACGCCCCGCAGCAACGAGCCGTGGATCACGTCGCACTTGGAGCTGCGCTCGCCCGAGGGCAAGGTGCTGCCGGGCTACGGCTGGATCTTCCCGCTCGGCAATGGCGAAGTGAACATCGGCGTCGGCGCCCTGGCGACGACGAAGCGGCCCGCGGACGCAGCGCTGCGGCCGCTGATGTCCTATTACACGTCGCTGCGCCGCGAGGAATGGGGCTTTTCCGGCGAGCCCCGTGCGGGGCTGTCGGCCTTGCTGCCGATGGGCGGCGCGGTGTCCGAGGTGGCCGGGCCGAACTGGATGCTGATCGGCGACGCCGCGGCCTGCGTCAACCCGCTGAACGGCGAGGGCATCGACTACGGGCTGGAGAATGGCCGGCTGGCGGCCGAGCTGCTGGGCACCGGCGACCTGTCGTCGGCGTGGCCCGCTGTGCTCTCGGCGCACTACGCGCGGGGGTTCTCGGTCGCGCGACGGCTGGCGTTATTGCTGACGATTCCGCGGTTCCTGCCGTCGACGGGGCCTCTCGCGATGCGCTCGGAGTTTCTGATGAACATCGCGGTGCGGGTGATGGGCAACCTCGTCACCGACGAGGACGCCGACTGGATCGCGCGAGTGTGGCGGTCGGCTGGTGTGGGGTCGCGACGGCTGGATCGGCGGCCACCGTTCAGCTGAGCATCCGGACTTGCAAGTCCCATTTCGATCTGTCCAGCATGTCGTGTGATCACACGACGCGATTTCGCCCGCACCGTCGGACTGGCGGTCGCCGCCACTTCGGTGGCGACCTCTACATCCGCGCCGGCGTCAGCGGCACCCCCGGGTGCCCACACTTCGTTCGCGTCGCTCAAGCAGATCGATGCAGGGGCGTTGACGGTCGGGTACGCCGAGGAAGGCCCTGCGGATGGTGCGCCGGTGATCCTGCTGCACGGCTGGCCGTACGACATCCACAGCTACGTCGACGTGGCACCGCTGCTGGCCGCGCGCGGATACCGCGTGCTCGTCCCTTATCTCCGCGGCTATGGCAGCACCCAGTTCCTTTCCGCCGACACCGTGCGAAACGGGCAACAAGCGGCGCTGGCGCAGGACATCGTCGCGTTCATGGATGCCCTGAACATTCAGCGGGCGGTGTTGGGTGGATTCGACTGGGGCGCAAGGACTGCCGACATCGTCGCCGCACTGTGGCCGGAGAGAGTCAAGGCGTTGGTGTCGGTGAGCGGTTACCTGATCGTCGATCCCGTCGCGAATCAACGCCCGTTGAGCCCGCAGGCTGAGCACGGCTGGTGGTATCAGTACTACTTCGCGACCCAACGCGGCGTCGACGGCTACCGCGAAAACACACACGACTTCAACAAGCTGATTTGGCAGGAGGCCTCGCCGACTGTGGAAGTTCGACGACGCGACGTATGACCGCACCGCGACCGCCTTCACCAACCCCGACCACGTCGACATCGTCATCCACAATTACCGCTGGCGACTTCAACTGGCGCCGGGCGAGCGCCAGTACGACGATGTCGACCGCAAACTGGCCACCAGCCCGCCCATCAGCGTGCCGACGATCACCATCGGAAGCGACTTCGACGGCCCAAACAAGGACGGCGTCGCCTACCGCAAGATGTTCACCGGAGCGTATTCGCACAGAATCCTCGACGGCATCGGGCACAACGTGCCGCAGGAGGCCCCGCAGCGGTTCGCCGACGCCATCGTTGCGGTCGACGCCTTCTAGTGCGATCGGTGGGCCCGGGGTGATGCTTCTAATTGCATCGCGTGGCCACGTCGAGGCGTAGCCTCGATGTATACGGGTCGTCGGAAGGATTCCACGATGACCGCACGAAAGTTGATAGTTTCCGCGCTTGCCGCGATTGCAAGCGCCACAGTCGCCGTCGGCCTCACCGCTACAGCCCACGCCGCTCCGATCGGCCCCTGCGCAGAAGTGCCGTTCATCGGCGTTTGCGTTCCGGCGAGTGAGCACCCGTCGCCGCCACAACAGAGCTCCGGAGAAACGGAGTCCATCCCGGACACCAGCAGCGGCATCCCCTTCGTCAACTAGCGGGCCGATCAACTCAGGACAGCGGCGCCAGTCCGGACCGCACGAGATTCATAGCGGCCGCGGTGATCTCACCCAGATCGCCCTTACAGCCGTTGCGGCCCCAATTCTCCACTGCGACAACGAGAGCGGCAGCCAAAGTTGCACCCGCGACCTCGGCCACGAGGTCGATGTCGGAAGTATCTGAATACCGCTTCTTGATGAAGTCGGTGATCACCCCGGCGAACGACGACTGCACCACCCGCAGATGGCTTGCGATCCGGTCGGCACTGATCAACTCCGTTCGGGCGGTCGCCGCCTGGCGAACCACCTCGAGGTCATGCGGGAAGCTCGCGACGCTCGCCAGAACCGCATCGAACACCGACTCAGACGCCGGCCGCTGCGCCAAGGCTTCGGACAACCACTCGACTTGCGTCTCGTAGTCCTGAAACAGCACCGCTTCCTTCGTCGGGAAGTGCCGAAAGAAGGTGCGCTCGGTAACCCCGGCCTCCCGCGCAAGCTCCGTCACCGTCACATTCGCGAAGCCCTTGCTGGCGAAACTCGCCAGCGCAGCGCGCCGAAGCGCTTCATGTGTCGATCGTCGGCGCTGCTCATGAAGGTTCGGCGTCGAGGTCATAGCTCGGCGATGCGTATCCCACTCTTGCCAAATTATGTCAGTACTGACATATTTTGACGAATGAGCGATTTCGACGCGATCGTCGTCGGTGCCGGCCACAACGGGCTGACCGCGGCGGCAGTCCTGCAACAAGCGGGTCTGCGCACCGTGTGTCTGGAGGCCAACACCTACACCGGAGGCATGGCGGCCACCGTCGAGCTCATCGACGGATTCCGCTACGAAATTGCGGGCTCCGTCCAGTTCCCGATGCCGAGCCTGATCGCGAAGGAACTCGGGCTCGACACGCTGCCCACGGTCGATGCCGAGGTGATGTCGGTCAACCTCGGCGACGAAGGCGAAGAGCCGATGATCTTCTACCGCGACCCGATGCAATTCATGACCCATCTCGCCGACAAGCACGGCAACGACGCGGTCGCGGGTATGGCCGGGCTGATCGGCTGGAGCCAAGGACCGGCAAAGGCACTGGGCCGCTTCGATGTTCGCACACCACCCAAGACGCTTGATGAGATGTATGCGTGCGCAGCCAACGAAGCAGAGCGCACAGCGATCCACGATGTGATCTTCGGGACGGCGATGGACGCCATCGACCGCTATCTGCCCGACAAGCACAAGCATGCCGTGCTGCGAAGCATGCTCGCCTTCCTCGCCATCAACTCCACCTATCGCGGGCCCTACACCCCGGGCAGCGCAACATGTTTGGCGTTCGCGCTGGCCATTCCGGACGACACCACCGCGATGATGACAAAGCTGGAAGGCGGCATCGGCGCGCTCTGCGATCACCTGCACCAACTGTTCGTCGAGAACGGCGGTGAGGTCAGGTACCGCGCCAAGGTGGAAAAGATTCTCGTCAAGGACGATCGCGTCACGGGCGTGCGTCTGCGCGACGGATCGGAGATCAGCGCGCCGGTGGTCGTTTCCAATCTGTCGCCAGATCACACACTGATCGATCTGGTCGGTGCCGAGCACCTGCCCGCCGACCTCGTAACGCGCCTGAGCGGCCGCGATCACAGGGCATCGTTCGTCCAGATCCACTTCGCGCTCGACGGCCTGCCCGAGTTCGCCCCGCCCTACGACTTCCTCAACGAACCCGGCATGCAGGGGTCAATCGGAATCTTCAATTCACCCGAAGAGCAGCAACGCCAATGGGAGGAGTGCAGGCGCGGCATCATCCCCGAAAACCCATCCATGGGGATGCAGATCCCGTCGGTGCACGACCCCAGCATGGCGCCTCCGGGAAAACACGCGGCGAGCGCCTTCGCATACGCGTTACCGGTGGAGAACAGCCGCGACACGCGCCAACTCAAGAACGAGATGGCCGAGAAGGTCATCGACAAGATCACCCGGTTCGCGCCGAACTTCCGCGAGATCCAGTTGCGTCACATCACATTCGCGCCGTATCACATGGAGACGATGTTCGGCGCGCCGTCTGGCGACTTCTGCCACGGTCTGCTGCATCCGGATCTGATGGGACCCAATCGTCCTGGGCCGAAAGGGTTCCTCGACATGCCCGTCCCGACCGGCGGGCTCTACCTTGGCGGTGCGGGATGCCATGGGGGCCCGGGGATTACCTTCATCCCGGGCTACAACGCCGGCCATCAAGTGCTCGAGGACATGTCGAGCTAGCGTCAGGCGAGCGACTTCGCGAACCCGCTGACGTCGCGCATGCTCGCCGCGAACACCTCCGGCATGGCTCCTGCCAGCAGTAAGTCCCCGCCATGGCAGGTGCCGGCGACCACGCGACCAATCGCGGGCACGCCCGCGTGCAAAAGCCGGCGGTAGTAGACCAGCCCTTCGTCGCACATCGGATCCAGCTCGTTGACCGAAATGACGTGGGGCGGTAGGCCCGCCAGGTCTTCATCGGTCACCACGCCCGCCCAGCATGTGGCGTCCTGCGCGTGCGAATTGTCGGGGTCGTACAGCGAACCCATCAGCGCGAGCACCAGACAACTGATCAAGTATCCGTCGTTCTCTTTCAACGATGGCAGATCGTCGGCTTCGTCGATCCAGCGATTCGAAATCATCGGACATTGTGCATAGAAGCCCGCTATCTCGTTCAACCAGCCTTCCCGCCTGGCCTTGTGCGCGATCGTCAGTGTCAGATTGCCGCCGCCCGATTCGCCCGACACGATCAGATGGCTGATACCGAGCTCCGCGCGGTTGGCGGCCACCCATCGGACCGCTGCCGCGCAGTCGTTCAGACCAGCCGGATAGGGGTGCACGCCCAACTTGCCTGCCGAGTTGCGGAACTCCACGCCGACGACCACTAGGCCGGTGGCGGCGAGGTTTTCGCGTGCGCGATAGGTGATGGTCTCGGCGGCGCTGAGGATCGCCATGCCGCCTCCGTGCAGGTGCACGACCGCAGGCAACGCGGCCTCGGCGTCGGCGGGACGGCTGATGTAAAGCGTGACGTCGTTGCCGTCTCCCCCTGTGATCGTCACGGTCCGGGTCGTCACTCCCTTGGCGATCGGCATGCCCTGTGCGAGCGCCTCGAAGAGCCCGGCGAAACCCTCCTCCGTCGCGACGGCCCAGGCGAGGCGGTCCTCCAGCGGTGAGTCAACCGTCAGCGGTATCTCGGGTGCAGGGCCGTCCATTCCGAACTGCGCGAAGGTCTTCACCATTCGCGGGTCGGAACGGGGATCGGTGCCAAGTGTGCAATCGGGATCTGCGAGACGACCGTTGGGCATGGCGCGACCGTACATCCGGACTCGCGCGGTTCGAGGAGCTTTAGCGTTGCGGCTTCGTCGCCGCGTGCAGCGCGACGATGCCGCCGGTGAGGTTGCGCCACCGCACCGCCGACCACCCGGCGTCGGTGATCCGGTGCGCCAGCTCCGCCTGGTCGGGCCATGCGCGGATCGACTCGGCCAGATAGACGTAGGCGTCCGGATTCGACGACACCGCGGTGGCGATCCGCGGCAGCGCCTGCATCAGGTACTCCTTGTAGACCGTGGCGAACAACGCGTTCGTCGGCGTCGAGAACTCGCACACCACCAAGCGGCCACCCGGCCGCGTCACCCGCGCCATCTCCCGCAGTCCTGCCGCGTGGTCGCCGACGTTGCGCAGCCCGAAGCTGATCGTTACCGCGTCGAACACGCCGTCGCCGAAGGGCAGCCGTGTCGCGTCGGCCCCGACCTTCGGCACCGGCCTGCCCGCCCCGGCCACCAGCATGCCGACCGAGAAGTCCGCCGCCACACACCACGCCCCCGAGGCCGCGAGCTCGACCGTCGACACCGCCGTACCCGCCGCAAGGTCGAGCACCTTGTCCCCGGGACCGATCCGCAGCGCCGAGCGGGTCGCCCGCCGCCAATACCGGTCCTGCCCGAGCGACAGCACGGTGTTCGTCAGGTCGTAGCGGCGCGCGACGCCGTCGAACATCGACGCGACCTCATGCGGGTCTTTGTCCAGCGTGGCGCGGTTCACGCAGCCAACGGTAGCTGTGAACATGCTTGCGACGGGAATGCGGAGCGCCTCACTGGGCATTAACCGAGCGTGACTGAAAAAGTTTGGTTCATCACCGGGACATCACGCGGGTTCGGCAGGGAGTGGGCGATCGCAGCGCTGGAGCGCGGCGACAAGGTCGCGGCCACCGCACGCGACACCGCGACACTCGACGATCTCGCCGAGAAGTACGGCGACGCGCTGTTGCCCATCCGGCTCGACGTGACCGACCGCGACGCCGACTTCGCCGCGGTCAAGCAGGCGCACGACCACTTCGGCCACCTCGACATCGTGGTCAACAACGCCGGCTACGGCCATTTCGGCTTCATCGAGGAGCTGACGGAGGCTGAAGCGCGCGCCCAGATCGAGACCAACGTGTTCGGCGCGCTCTGGGTGACGCAGGCCGCGCTGCCGTTCCTGCGGGCACAGGGCAGCGGGCACATCATCCAGGTGTCGTCGATCGGCGGCATCACCGCGTTCCAGAACGTTGGCATCTACCACGCGTCGAAGTGGGCGCTGGAGGGCTTCTCGCAGGCACTGGCGCAGGAGGTCGCGCCGTTCGGGATTCACGTGACGCTGATCGAGCCGGGCGGCTTCTCGACGGACTGGGCCGGTTCGTCGTCCAAGCGGTCGACGCCTCTGCCCGACTACAAGGGGGTGCACGCGGAGGCGGATCGGGTCCGCGCCCAGCGCACCGCCAGGTCCGGCGATCCTCAGGCATCGGCCGCCGCCGTGCTCAAGATCGTCGACGCGGCCGAGCCGCCGCTGCGCGTGTTCTTCGGTGAGCTACCGCTGCAGCTGGCCAAGGCCGACTACGAGAGCCGACTCAAGACGTGGGACGAGTGGCAACCGGTCGCCGTTGAGGCGCAGGGCTAGTGTCGTGAGTCGTTAATTTGCGACTGGACGTTCGGATCGAGCTGTCGGCTACACAGGCTGCGCTACCTAGTGGCGAGATTGCACAGAGGGTCGTTGATCGAGCCGCATGCAGCTAACAGCCCTGAGTGCAATTTCGGCACTAGCGCCGTGATTCGTGTATTCGTCTGCAGTGGTTGGCGACGGATTCACGTGTGCGAAACGACTCGCGACACTAGGCCGCTTTGAGCCGCCGCGTGCCTTGCACGGCCTCGTAGTGGCCGAGCAGTTGGTCGCAGATCGCCGGCCAGGTGCGGCCCAGCACGCTGCGACGCGCTGCCACGGAGTAGCGGTGCCGTTCGGCGATCAGATGGTCAACGGATTCGCTGAGCTTGGCCTCGAAGCCGTCGACCTCTAGCAGCAGCCCGGTGCGGTACGGGGCCACGAGGTCGCGCGGGCCGCCGGCGTTTGGAGCGATGACCGGCAGGCCCGACGCCATCGCCTCCTGCACGGTCTGGCAGAACGTCTCGTGTTCGCCGGGGTGGACGAACACGTCCATGCTGGCGTACGCCGTCGCGAGCTGCTCGCCGTACAACGCTCCGGTGAAAATGGCTGACGGCATAGCGGTTTCGAGCTTGGCCTGGTCGATGCCGTCGCCGACAATCACCAGCTGAAGGTCGACACGTCGGGCCAGCACCGCAAGCCTCTCGACGTGCTTCTCCGGTGCGAGCCGGCCGACGAACCCGACGATCGGCTTGCCGTCCGGCGACCACCGCTGACGCAGGATCTCATCGCGGGCCGACGGTGCGTAGCCCGTGATGTCGACGCCGCGGGCCCATTTGTAGACCCGCGGGATGCGGTGCGCGGCAAGGTCTTCCATCGCCGCTGTGGAAGGCGCCAGGGTCCGATCCGCGCGGCTGTGTAGATGTTTCGTCCACGCCCACGCCGCCCGGGACGCGACACCGATTCCGTAACTCGCCGCGAAACCCGCTACGTCGGTTTGGAATACCGCGACAGTCGGCACCCCGAGGAATCGCGCGGCGCGCAGTCCCCCATAGCCGAGCAGGGCCGGTGACGCCAAATGCACTACATCGGGATCGAATCCGCGCAGCACGCCAACCATCCGCGGGCGCGGCACGCCCAGCGGCAGCGACGTGACTTTGGGGAACATCCGTGACGGCACTCGGTGTACCCGGACGCCGTCGTGAACCCGCTCGGCAGGCGGCTGGCCCCGCGGCGTGTCCGGGGCGATGACGATGACTTCGTGACCGGTGCAGCGGAGATGCTCGATCACCCGAAGCACCGAGTTGGTGACGCCGTTGACATTCGGGAGGAAGGACTCTGCGACGATCGCAACGCGCACGTCAAGAGCGTCCCATCAGCGGCTGTCGCCAAGGTTGCAAACGGGCATACGACACGCAAAAACCTCGTGCCAATGATCGGCCGGTCCGCAGGCAGGGATTCGAGTATCGTGCGCACAAAGAAGGGCGGTTTACATGCGGATTTCCCGTGCCACGGTGATGATCGCGATAGCCCTGCTCATCACTGCCGTCGGCTGCACCAAACAGGTTTCAGGTACCGCGGAGTCCGATCCGAACAAGGCGCCACTGTCAGTCAGCAAGGACGGCTACGGCATCGTCGCCGGCTTCGACAACGCCCCCGCGAAGATCGAGATCTACACCGAGCCGCAATGTAATCACTGCGCGGATCTGCAGGCTGACTTCGGTGATCAACTCGCCTACTACATCGCCGTGGGGCAACTCGAGGTCACGTACCGCCCGATGACGTTCCTCGATGACACGACCGGCGGCTATTCGGGGCAGGTCAGTAATGCGCTCTTCCTGGCCACCGAGAAGGCGGGTAAGCCTGAGGTCAAGGCGACCGGCACCGAGTTCCAGCGGTTCGTCGAGGGAGTGTGGGCTCACCAGCGCCCCGGCGGTGACCCACCCACCGCGGACGAATTGCAAGACATGGCAAAGAAGGCCCGCATGCCAGATGCCGTCGCCCAGAACATCAAGGGCGGCGGGTCCGCGGTCAACGTCAAAGCCATGGACGATGCGAACTTCGAGTACCTCTACGAGATCGACAACTTAGAAATGGGCACGCCAACGGTTTACGACCTTGCCAAAGGTGAGAAGCTCGACATCTACGACAATGACTGGCTCAACAAGCTCATTCAATCCTGAACTGCTGTAGTAGTTTTTGCCGTTTCGCGGCTTTGCCGCCGTTCGATGAACGCGACGCTGAATAGTGCAGCGCCTGCGATCAGCCAGCCGACCACCGCGATCGAGCCGGCCGGGATGATCGCCAGCGACGCGTTACGGTCCTGCACCCGAACCAGATCCGGATTGTTCGTGTCGTACTCGACGTAGATCCGCATGCCGGTATCGAGTTCGGACGGGTACAGCACACCCAGTTCCGGGCGATATGTCACGCGGTTGGGTGTGACGAACTCAATGGTCGAACGCCGCGGACCCGCGCTGAGCACATTCGCTTCGGCCACGCCCATGTGGCGCTCGATCTGGCGATCGTTGCGCCACGCCCCGAACACCAGCAGCAGCGATTGCAGCGTTACGAGGCACGCGGCGATCACGATGGCGATGCGGACCCGTCGCAGAACCCTTACCGACCGCGTCTCGGACTCGTCGCCGTATAGCCGTGGAAAAAACTTGCGCACCAAGGCCATTAGACGGTTCACAGTGCCGCCTTGATCGACGCATGGAGCGCTCGCAGCGACGACCGGTCGGCCTTCACCTCCAGCACCCGCATCCCCTCGAACGGCTCGGCCAGCGCTCCGGCCAGCTCGTCGGCCTCGATCTGCCTGCTGTCGACGTGGTACGCGCGACACAGCCCGCCGACATCGACGTCGTGCGGTGTGCCGAAGATTCGCGACGACACATCGGAGAACCGCGGGTCGCCCTGCTCCAGCAGTTCAAAGATTCCGCCGCCGTTGTCGTTGGACACGACGATCGTCAGATTGCGCGGCGTCGGCTCCGTCGGCCCGATCAGCAGGCCCGAGCTGTCGTGCACGAACGTCAGGTCACCGATCAACGCGATGGTGCGCCCGTCGTGTGCGAGTGCCGCGCCGATCGCCGTCGACACCGTGCCGTCGATCCCGGCCACGCCCCGGTTGGACCGAACCTTGATGCCCTCGGTGTTCAGCCCGACCAATGCCGCGTCGCGCACCGGATTCGACGCGCCAAGCACCAGCTGGTCCCCCGGGCGCATCGCATCGGCCACCGCAGCCGCGACATGCAGCCCGGTGGTCAGCGGGTGGGCCTTGAGCTGGCCGCGAACCGCCTCGATCGCGTGCCGGTTCACCTCTGCGCAGCGTTTGAGCCAGTTCGCGTTCGGCTCACCGGTCGTCACCGCACGCGTGCCCGTGGCCGCCGAATTCCCCGAAACGTCGGGCCAGCGTGGCCCGGTGGTCAGCGCGTAGACCGGCAGCGACGGGTCCGCCAGCAGCGCCGACACCGGCCGGTGCAGCGTCGGGCGGCCCAGCATGATCACCTGCTGCGGGCGGACGAGCCGCAGCGCGAACGGGTGCAGCGGGTTCTCGCTGGGCGGTGCCGTCGGCTCGGCGACCGTCGGCAGCTTGGCGAGATTTGGGTGCACACCCGCGCCGTGTCCGGCGATGACAACGGTGTCCGGTGTGAGGTCGATGTCCAGCGGCTGGTCGAACGTGACCGGCGGCGTATACGTCCACGGCCTGCCACCGGGACGGCCCTCCGGCGCGTAGGCGCCGGTCTCGTCGGCGTCGGGTACCAGCGGTTCGCGCAGCGGGATATCGAACTGCACGGGTCCGGCGTTGGCGGTGCGAGATCCCGTGGCCGCCACCAGAACTCGGCACGTAGCGGAACGCCACTGCGCGTTGAGCGCGTCCATCCGCTCGGGTGAACCCTCGGCGAGCCCGAGGCTGATGTTGGCGCGCACTTGCGTGCCGAAGTAGCCCATTTGCTCGAAGGTCTGGTTGGCGCCCGTGCCCAGCAGCTCGTAGGGCCGGTTGGCGCTCAGCACGATCAACGGCACCCGCGCGTAGTTGGCCTCCACGACGGCGGGCCCGAGGTTGGCCACCGCGGTGCCCGACGTCATTGCCACACACACCGGCGCCCGCTCGGCAACGGCGAGGCCGATCGCCAGGTAGCCGGCGGTGCGCTCGTCGATGCGGACATGCAGGCGGATGCGGCTAGCCCGGTCGGCGTCGTGAAGCGCAAACGCCAGCGGCGCATTGCGTGAACCCGGGCACAGCACCACGTCGCGCACGCCGCCACGAATCAGTTCGTCGACCACGACGCGGGCCTGCGCCGTCGATGGGTTCACCACTACAGACTATCGGCGAAGAATTTCAGGGCCGCGGTGTTGACGACCTGCGGCGCTTCGATGAACCCGAGGTGCCCGGTGTCGGGAATCTCCAGGTAGCGGCCGTTAGGGATGGCGTCGGCGACCTCGCGGCCGAGGTGTGCGGGCAGCACCACGTCGTCTTTGAAGCCGATGACGAGGGCTCGGGCGGTAATACTTCGGTAAGCAGGCAGCCGGTTGACCTCCGGAATGATGCCCAGCTGCGTCTTCAGGCCGGGAGTCGGCTTGGTCGGCCACATGGTGAACATCTCGATCCAGTCCCGCACGGCGAGGTCGTCGTTGAGCGTCTTCGGCGAAAAACTCTCCAGCAGACGCACTTTCGCGTCGTACACAGCCGGCAGCTCGACACCTGACTCGGCGAACTCGAGCTCGGCGCTGCGGAAGAAGTCGCGAGTTCTGTCGTGGCGGCCGCGGGTGGCCATCAACACCGCCGCGCTGACCAGCTCGGGCCGAGCCACCATCAGCTCCTGTGCGATGAACGCGCCCATCGACACTCCCACGATGCGCACCGGCGCCGCGTCGAGCTTCTCGATCAGCGCGGCCGTATCCGCGACCATCGTGTCCGTGGTGAAACCGTTGGCGTTCCCCGTCGCACCGACACCGCGGTTGTCGAAGGTGATGCAGCGATAGCCGGCCCGCAGGAACTCGGGCACCTGGTGAAGGTGCCAGGTGCGGCCGAGCCCGCCACGGCCCGCGATGAACAGCACCGGGTCGCCGCTCCCGCGGTCGTCGTAGGCCAGATTCACCCCGACGACGCTACTTCACGGCGATTTGTATGCGTTTACGAGCGCTGAGCGCTCCCGATTGCACTCAAATCGCGCTTGCGGCCCTTGCGGCCTCCGCGCGCCCGCTGGATCGCGGCGTTCCACAGCAGCAGCGTCGACGGGACGAGCTGGCCGGCCTTGACGGTCTCCTTGCTCAGCTGTGCGGTGGCCGACGCCTTGGTGGCCGCCGACGCCTTGGACACGTGGCCGGAGTCGAACGGCGGCTGGGGGTCGTACTCGATGGCCAGCTGCACCGCCTTCGCCTTGGCCTCGCCACAGATCTGGCCGAACAGCCACATCGCCAGGTCGATGCCGGCCGACACCCCGGCCGCGGTCGCGATCTTGCCCTCGTGCACGATCCGCTCGTCGCCGATCGCCTCGACCCCGAACGGCTTCAGCATCGGCAGCACCAGCCAGTGCGATGTGGCGCGGCGGCCCTTCAGCAGGCCGGCAGCGGCGAGGATGACCGATCCCGAGCACACCGACGTCGTCCAGGTGGATGTCTCGTCCGCGCGGCGCACCCAGTCGAGCAGCTTCTCGTCACGGGCATGCTCGAAAGTCGTCATCCCGCCGGGCACCAGCAAGATGTCGGGCGACGGCGTCTCGTCGAACGAATGCGTCGCGCCGATGAGCAGCACGCCGGAGTCCGCCGCGATGGGTCCCGGCTCGTGCCAGACGAACCGGACCTCCGTGTCGGGCAGGTTGCGCAACACCTCGTAGGGCCCGATGAAGTCCAGTGCGGTGAAGCCTGGGTAGACCACGATTGCGATCTGCGTCATTGCTATCTCCTTGGGTTAGGCGAATGTCTTGCGGTACTGATCGGGCGAAATGCCCAGTCGTCGAACAAAATTGCGGCGCAGCGTTTCCGCAGTGCCGAACCCGCAGCGGGCCGCGATGGCCGTGACGGTGTCGTCGGTCTCCTCCAGCTGGCGGCGGGCGGCTTCGGTCCGGATGCGTTCGACATAGGCGCCGGGCGCCTCGCCGACCTCGTCGGTGAACACCCGGGTGAAGTGGCGCGGGCTCATCGCAGCGCGGCGGGCCAGCTCGGGAATGCTGTGCGCGCCACCGGGTTCGGACTCGATGGCTTCCTGCACGTCGCGGATCGGCGCCCGCTTCGCGCGTGGCATCCACACCGGCGCCGCGAATTGCGTCTGGCCACCCGGACGTCGCAGGTACAGCACCAGCCAGCGGGCCACCGTCTGTGCGACCTCGGTGCCGTAGTCGTCCTCGACGAGCGACAGGGCCAGGTCGATGCCCGCCGTGACACCGGCCGCCGTCCAGACCTTCTCCGAGCTGCGGACGAAGATCGGCTCGGGATCGACTGTCACCGATGGGAATTCGCGCGCCATCTGTCCGGCGAACGCCCAGTGTGTGGTCGCGACACAACCGTCGACCAATCCGGCCTGCGCGGCGAGGAACGATCCGGTGCAAACGCTGACGACGCGACGGGTGTGCTCGGCCGCGATCTGGATCCAGCCGATGGTGTCCGGGTTCTGCCGTGCCTGGTCGACACCGATGCCACCGGGCAGGACCAGCGTGTCGATGGGTTCACGCGGATCCGGCAGCGGTTGGGCGACGAGGGCGAGGCCGGTCAGTGTGGTGGCCGGTGCGCCGTCGCGCGAGACGACGCTGACGGAGTAACCCTCATCGACGCGTCCCTGGCTGGCCAGGCAGATGGTGGCGCCGGTGAACACCTCGAACGGGCCGACCAGGTCGAGCGCCTGGACGCCCGGATAGCCGAGTATCACCACCGATCGCACGAATCCAGTGTTCGCGACCACCGCCATGGCGTCTAGGCCCTGGCCCCCACAAATTAGGACATCAGCTGGTGGCAGGCCGTCACGCGGTCGATCCACCACTGCCTACGGTCGGCAGGCGCCGCCAAAGCGTCCAGGCGCGCCGGATCTGGTGTTGCGGGACTGACGGACAGGTAGCCATCGACGGGCGCGACGGGCTCGACGACGTCTTCGAGGAACAGCCCGCCGGTGCCAAGCCCGCACGCGTGCCGCAGCTCCGGCAGCGCCGCTGCGGCCAGCAGTCCCTGCCCGATGCCGACGGCCGAATCCAGCGCGCTGGACACCACGATCGGGATGTCGATTTGCGCGGCGATGTCGAGCAGCTTGCGCACCCCGCCGAGCGGCGCGACCTTCAGCACTGCGATGTCGGCGGCGCCTTCACGCACGACGCGCAGCGGGTCGTCGGCCTTGCGGATGCTCTCGTCGGCAGCGATCGGCACATCGACTACGCGCCGCAGTTCCGCAAGTTCGGGCACCGTCGCGCACGGCTGCTCCATGTACTCGAGCGGGCCATCGGCCGTCAGCGCTTCGGCGGCCAAGACAGCCTCGTCGACGGTCCAGCCGCCGTTGGCGTCGACCCGCACCGTCGGCACCAGCGCACGAACGGCGTTGACCCGCGCCACATCATCGGCCAACGACTGCCCCGGCTCGGCGACTTTGACTTTCGCCGTGCGCGCGCCGGGGAACCGGGCCAGCACGTCGGGCACCTCATCCGCGCTCGACGGCGGGCACGGTGGCGTTGATCGGAATGCGGTCGCGAAGCGGCGACGGCGGCTCACTGTAGGCGGCTTCGATGCCCGCGGCGAGCCAGTGCGCGGCCTCGGGCGGCTCGTACTCGAGGAACGCCCCGAACTCTCCCCAGCCGGCGGGCCCGTCGATCAGCGCGACTTCGCGAACCATGATGCCGCGGAAGCGAACTCGCATCGGCAGCGCGACGACGTAGAGGCGAGCGAGCAACTCGTCCAGCGGTGGGGTCACCACCTCACTATTGCAGGCGTCGGCGGCGCTCAGGAGCCAAAGTAGGACTGGAGCTTGAGCGCCACCCACGGTCGCCGGCCGCCGACGACGAACAGGCCCCGCCGAACAGCGGTGAACGGGCCAATGCGTTCGTAGAGCATTTCGGTCAGTGTCGACGCGGGCACTCGAAGCACGGCATCCGGGCGGTCGGCTGGCGTTCGCGCGCGAAACGCGGCGACGCCGCCCTGGATGCGAATCACAAACGGCCGCGCGTCAGGGACCTTCAACGCCACGCAGATATCGGTGTCGGGCGAGGTGTCGGCCCGCAGGAATCCGTGGCCGTACTCCATCATCCCGCGCGCCACGAGCAGCATGTCGCGTTCGTCGATCTTGTAGGGAGCCTTCATCGCTCGAGCGATGTCTTGTCCGTGCATGACCAGCTCGCCCAGCCAGTTCGTCTGCCCTGTGATGCCGGAAACCATCACGCCGCCATGAAACGGTATTACTGGCCGATCGTCGGTGTGCGCGTCGAAGTAGCCGTCCATCTCCGCTTCGACAGCCTGGAGTTGGTCGGCGAGTTCAGGCACCGGTGCGATGAGCGCTTCCATCTCGGCCTGATTGTTCAGGTGTACTTCCCCCGTCGTGGCGGCACGAAGGTATTCGCGCCCGTGGATGATTTCTCGGTAATGGAGCGCGACCGACAACACGTGGGCGGCGTACTGCTGAACGGTCCAGTCGGAGCCCGCTGGTCGCGCCTGGGGGTCGGCTTCGCGGATCAGTCGATCGAAGCGCTCGCGCGCCTGCCCGATCCGTTCACGCAACTCGTCTCGGGTCGTGTCGACGAGCGAGACATAACCGATGCCATTCATGCTGCCCCCTCATACTCCAATGTGGAGTAAAGATACTCCACATTGGAGTAGTGTCAAGGGGTGACTTCTCGACCGACTGTTACGTCGTTTGCGCTGCTGGGCCTACTGGGGGTCCAACCTTGGACGGCCTACGAGCTCGTTGCGCAGACACGGCGCAGCCTGCATTACGTCTGGCCGCGCTCGGAGGCACACCTGTACGCCGAGCTCAAGCGGCTGGTCGAGCGCGGTCACGCGCTCGCGGAAGTGGTGGAGGGCCGCGGACGCCAACGCACTCGCTACACGATCACGCCGCTCGGCCGTGCGGCCCTGGAGGCCTGGCTCGCCACCGAACCAGCCCCGCCCATGCTGGAAATCGAAGGAGTGCTTCGGGTGCTACTGGCGGACCAGGGAACCGCAGAGGAGCTGCGCGCGGCGCTGGAGAACACCGCGCGCCAGGCCCGCGAGCAGTTAGCCGATGGGAAGAGAATGGTCCAGGAACAACTCGTAACCGGAGGTCCATTTCCGCAACGGCTACACCTGGCGGAACTCGTTGTGGCGTTCTACGGCGAATTCCTTCGACTACTCATCCAATGGTGCGACGACACCATCGCCGAGACCGAGACATGGCCCGACACAAAGGATATCGGGCTGACCCCCCAGGCACGGGAACGACTCGAACGACTCCTGGCCATCCCCGACCCCTAGACCGTGGAGCGGTCGCGACCCTCCTCATACTCCTTGCGCAGATCCTTCTTGAGGATTTTGCCGGTCGGGTTGCGCGGCAGCTCGTCCTTGATGTCGACGGTCTTCGGGCATTTGTAGGCGGCCAGCCGCTCGCGACAGAAGGCGATGAGTTCCTTCTCGTCGGCCTTGCCTTCAAGTTGGACAACGGCTTTCACGACCTCGCCCCACTTGTCGTCGGGTATACCGATGATCGCGACGTCGACCACCGCGGGGTGCTCCGCCAGCACCCGTTCCACCTCGATCGAGTAGATGTTCTCGCCGCCGGAGATGATCATGTCCTTCAGTCGATCCTCGACGAAGATGTAGCCGCCGTCGTCGACGCGGCCGATGTCGCCGGTGCGGAACCAGCCGTCCTCGGTGATCGACTCGGCCGTCGCCTCTTGCTTGTTGTGGTATCCCTTCATCAATTGCGGTGTGCGGAACCACAATTCGCCCTGCTCGCCTTCCGGCACATCTTTGAGGGTATCGGGATCGACCACACGCACCTCGGCGTTGGGTACCAGCGTCCCTGCACTCGACAACCGCTCTTCCTTGCCGGGGTCGCGGTGCGCCTCCGGAAGCAGATGGCTGATGACGCCGCCCACCTCGGTCAGCCCGTACGCCTGGATAAAGTCAGTGTTCGGCCAGGCGTCCAGCGCCTTTCGCAGCAGCGGCAGCGGCATCGGCGAAGCGCCGTAGGCGTATGTCTTCAATGCGCCGAACAGCTTGACCGCATCCTCGCCGGACTCCAGCACCTTCGCCAGCACCGCGGGCACCAGGAATGTTCGGTTGGCGCCCTTGAGGATTGCACCGGCCAGCGCGGCGCCGTCCACGTCGCGTGTCATCACGCTCGGGAACCCGTCGTGGATTCCGAACTGCACGTAGGACGAACCGCCGACGTGGAACAGCGGCATCGACACCATGTTCTTGTCGCCCTCGTCGAACTCGAATCCCTCGTGCGCGTTGACGGTGTGCGCGATCATGTTGGCCTGGGTCAGCGCGACGCCCTTGGGGCGGCCCGTGGTGCCCGACGAGTACATGATGATGGCCGACGTCGTCGGGTTCGACGTCGTCGGCGCGTCCCACAGGCGTGGCCTCGGCCAGCATCGCCTCGTACTCGTCGCCGTCGCTCGCCCTCGGGCGTCACTTCGATGACGTGCTCGACGTTGGTCAGCTTGTCGCGGATCTTGTCGACGTCCGGCTTGAGCTCCTCGCCGACGATCAGACATCTTGGCGCCGGAGTCGTTGAGCACGTAGTCGAGTTCGTCGGCGGCCAGCCGGAAGTTGATGATCGCGTTGGCCGCCCCCAGAGACGCCGCGGCCAATGTCGTCTCCACACATGCCGGGTGGTTCTTGTCCAGGAATGCCACCACGTCGCCGCGTTTGACGCCGCGTTCCTTCAGCGCGCCTGCGAGCCGGCGCACCCGGTCGTTCCACTCGGACCAGGTCCAGGTCCGGTCGAAGTAGATGAACGCCTCGTCGTCGGGCTTGGTCTCGG
Source organism: uncultured Actinomycetota bacterium (assembly GCA_963841555.1). Classification (GTDB taxonomy): domain Bacteria; phylum Actinomycetota; class Actinomycetes; order Mycobacteriales; family Mycobacteriaceae; genus Mycobacterium. The sequence continues at coordinate 569,270 of CAWJDL010000006.1, read as the reverse complement.
CCCAGTGGGCGGTTCGTTCGTCGAGAAAACGCGGTTCAGGCAGCTCAGACATGACCTGAAGCGTGCCACGGTCGCGGTCGCGTCAGTCGTCTTTCGGGTAAACCTGCCTACCCGCCAGGAACGTCGCCCGCACTTCGAGATCGGCGATCTCCTCCGGTGGCACGGCGCGCGGGTCGGCCGACAGCACCACCATGTCGGCGTACTTACCGACCTCCAGCGAGCCGGTCACGTCGTCGGCGAACAGCTGCCACGCCGCGTCGATGGTCTGCGCGCGGATGGCCTGATCGACCGTCAGCCGCTCCTCGGGGGCGAGCACTCGTCCGCTCGGCGCGGTTCGCGTGACTGCGACGCTGATGTTGCGCAGCGGCTCCTCGGGCGTCACCGGCGGGTCGTTGTGCAGCGAGATGCGCATACCCGTCTTGACCGCGGAGCCGCACGGCATCCACCGCTCGCCGTGCTCGGGCCCGAACAATCCGTCGACGATGACGTCGCCCCAATAGTGGATCTGGTCGACGAACAGGCTGCACGTCACCCCGAGGTCATGAGCACGCTGCAGCTGCTCGCCCCGGATCGCGCCGACGTGCTCGAGCCGCAGCCGGTGGTCGTCGCGAGGCCAGCGCCGTAGTGCGTCCTCGTACACGTCGAGGATCGTGTCCACGCCGGCGTCGCCCTGCACGTGGCACGCCATCTGCCAACCGAGCGGGAAGTACGCCTCGACGATCTCGGCCAGCTGCTCGCGGGTGTAGTTCGCGCAGCCACACGATCCCGGGGCCACGCCGATGATGCGCGTGGCATCGGTGTCCAGATAGGGAAACGACAGGTCGATATTTCCGATCCACGGCGAGCCGTCGACCCAGATCTTGATCCCCGCCTGTCGCAGCATGTCGTCGCCGTTGTCGGGCGTCATATCCGTGCTCATTTGCGCGTTGGAGATCTCGTATGGACGCAGCCGCACTGTGAGCTCGTCGCGCATCTTCTCCACGACGGGCCGGAATACCGGGTCGAAGGCCATCTCCGAGCACATTGTCAACCCGCCGCGGCTGAGCCGCGCGAGTTCGGCGTGCAGCATCGCCGGATAGTCGCTGGGGTGAATGGCGCCGGCCAGCACCGAGAACACCGCGCCGATCTCCTCCGCGGTGCCGTCGAGGTCGCCCTTGGCATCGCGGCCGTAGCTGGATCCCTTCGGGTCCGGGGTGTCCCGCGTCAGCCCGCACCGCGCAGCCGCCGCCGAGTTGAAATACGCCTTGTGTCCGGAGTTGTGGATGATCACCAGTGGGGTCTCGGGTGCGACGGCGTTCAGCCAGTCCAGCGTCGGCTCGGGAAGTCCGTTCTGCAGCAACGGGTCCCAGCCGTTGAGGTAGGCGCCCTGCGGCCCACGGTTGGCGACTTCGCGCCGGATCGCGTCGACGACGTCGCCGGCCTTGGGCATCGTGACCGGCCGGATGTCGACCATTCGGTCCGACAGCACGATCGCCTCCATCAGTGGATGGCCGTGGGCCTCGACAAACCCCGGCATCACGCAGCCGTCGATCTCGAGCGTCTGCGTCCCCGGCCCGATCCAGTTCTCGATGTCGGACCGGTCGCCGACCGCGACGATGCGACCGTCGGACACCGCGATCGCTTCGGCGGTCGGCCGAAGTTCGTCGACGGTGAGAACAGTTCCACAAATGACCAGGTCAGCTGACGGCATGACGTCATCCTTTCAGGCGCCGGAAAATCTTTGAAGAACTTTGTGGGTCGTGTCGATTTCCGGGGGTTGCCGTTCGACGTGTCAACGAGGGCACGATGGACGCGCCCCTTCCCAACTAGAAGGAGACAACAATGTCGCGCTACATGCTGATCATGCGGTCGACCCCCGAGGCCGAGAAGGCCATGGAGGAGCAGAACATCGACTTCAACGAGATCATCGAGGCGATGGGCCGCTACAACGAAGAGCTCATCAAGGCCGGTGTCATGCTGGCCGGCGAGGGCCTGACCGGACCCGACGAGGGCTTCGTCGTTGATTTCAACTCGGATCCGCCGGTCGTCACGGATGGCCCGTACACCGAGGCCAAGGAGCTGTTCAACGGGTTTTGGATCCTCGATGTGTCGTCGAAGGAAGAGGCCAAGCAGTGGGCGCAGAAGTGCCCGCTGGGCACCGGAGTCAAGCTCGAGGTGCGCCGCGTTTCCGAAAGCGAGGAGTTCCCGCAGGACAACCCGTGGATCGAGAAGGAGATCCAGTGGCGGGCCGACCTCGCCCAGAAGGTGGCGGACCAGGCGAAGAAGGCCGCAGGCCGCTGAGTTTGATGGATGGGCAGCAGCTCGTTCTGTAACACGTTCTAGTCTGGACGTCATGACGGACGAGCTGCTGCGCCATCCCCTCCATTCCGGCCACCTCACAGTCGGTGCTCTGAAGCGCAACAAAGACAAGCCCGTGCTGTTCCTCGGGGACACCACACTGACCGGCGGCCAGCTCGCCGAACGCATCAGCCAGTACATTCAGGCGTTCGAGGCGCTGGGCGCCGGCTCAGGCACCGCCGTCGGGCTGCTGTCACTGAACCGGCCCGAGGTGCTGATGATCATCGGCGCCGGGCAGACGCAGGGATACCGGCGCACCGCACTACACCCTCTCGGCTCGCTGGACGACCACGCCTACGTGCTCTCCGACGCCGGCATCACGTCGCTGATCATCGACCCGAACCCGATGTTCGTCGAACGCGCGCTGGGGCTGTTGGAGAAGGTGCCTTCGCTGAAGCAGATCCTCACGATCGGCCCGGTGCCCCAGGCGCTCGCGGGCGTCGCGGTGGATCTGAGCGCCGAGGCCGCGAAGTACTCGCCGAAGCCGTTGGTGGCCGCGGACCTGCCGCCGGACCACATCGGCGGCATGGCCTACACCGGCGGCACCACTGGCAAGCCGAAGGGCGTGATCGGCACCGTGCAGTCGATCACCACGATGACGACGATCCAGCTCGCCGAGTGGGAGTGGCCCGAGAACCCCCGGTTCCTGATGTGCACGCCGTTGTCTCACGCGGGCGCGGCGTTCTTCGTGCCGACCATCATCAAGGGTGGCCAGCTCATTGTGCTCACCAAGTTCGACCCCGCCGAAGTGCTGAAAACCATTGAGGAGCAGAAGATCACGGCCACGATGCTGGTGCCGTCGATGATCTACGCGCTGATGGACCACCCGGATTCGCACACTCGGGATCTGTCCTCGCTTGAGACGGTGTACTACGGCGCCTCCGCGATGAATCCGGTGCGGCTCGCCGAGGCGATCCGCCGCTTCGGCCCGATCTTCGCGCAGTACTACGGCCAGTCCGAGGCCCCGATGGTGATCACGTACCTGGCCAAGGGCGACCACGACGAGAAGCGGTTGACGTCATGCGGGCGGCCGACGGTGTTCTGCCGGACGGCCCTACTCGATGGCGATGGCAATCCAGTGCCTCAAGGCGAGGTCGGTGAGATCTGCGTGTCCGGTCCACTCTTGTCCGGCGGGTACTGGAACTTGCCTGACGAGACGTCGCGCACCTTTCATGACGGCTGGATGCACACCGGCGACCTCGCCCGCGAAGACGAGGACGGCTTCTGGTACATCGTCGACCGGACCAAGGACATGATCGTCACCGGCGGCTTCAACGTGTTCCCGCGCGAGGTGGAAGACGTTGTGGCGGAACATCCTTCGGTCGCACAGGTGTGTGTGATCGGCACTCCGGACGAGAAGTGGGGTGAGGCGGTGACGGCGGTGGTGGTGCTGCGGCCCGACGCGCCGTCCGATGAGGAGTCGGTCTCGAAGATGACCGCCGAGATCCAGGCCGCGGTCAAGGATCGCAAGGGTTCGGTGCAGTCGCCCAAGCAGGTGATCGTCGTCGACTCGGTGCCGGTGACCGCGCTGGGCAAGCCGGACAAGAAGTCCGTGCGCGCACAGTTCTGGGAGGGTGCGGGCCGCGCGGTCGGCTAGCGAGTGCCCAGGGCCATGCGCCGAAGTGCCCGCTTCTGTAGCGACAAACTCGCGGCGTTGTGCGCCTGTACTAGATAGCGACAATGTCGCTCAGAGGCGGGCAATTAGAGATGTGGCTCGCTGGACCTCAGTCGAGCAGGGCGTCGATCTCGGCGGCCAGCCGCTCGATGCGCTCAGCCTCGGGCGGAATGCCGCGGCTGTCCTCGGCGGCCCGTTGCCAACCCAGCCGCCACATGCGTGCCACGGCACGGTCGCCCATCCCCGCGTAGGGGTTGAGAAGCGTATGCGGGAAGGCTTTTCGCCCTTCGCGGTACGCGGTGACCAGCCGATGCGCCATGCCACTACTTTCCGCCTCGACGCGTTGCTACAGCCCGTATTGCCTCGGCGTGTCACGCACACATTTGATAACAGAGCATCTGCTCTGTTATTTTGGCGACCATGCCACGGCCACAGGTCTACGACCGCGACGCGATGCTCGACGCGGCCGAAGATCTCGCCGTCGATGGCGGCGTCAAGGCCGTCACGATCCGAGCCGTCTCTGAGCGGGCCGGCATCTCCAACGGCGCGATCTATCACGCGTTCGGTTCCCGCGGTGGCCTGGTCGGCCGCGCATGGGTGCGCGCCGCCCGACGCTTCCTGGCGTTGCAGCGGCAGGCCGTCGACGCCGAAGACGACCCCGTCCGTGCCGTCGTCGTAGCGGCCGACGCACCCGCCGTGTTCAGCGAGCAGTACCCGTCGTCGGCCCAGTTGTGGCTCCGGATCCCCCGTGAGGAACTGATCGGCGACGCCCCGGCCGAGGTGCAGGCCGAGCTCGGCGCGCTCGACACTGAGCTTCGCGACCTGCTGATCCGGCTATCGATCGGCATGTGGGACCGCAAGGACGCCGCATCGGTCGCCGTGATCGAGGACTGCGTCGTCGGACTGCCCACGGGTCTGATGCTGCGCCGCCCCATGCCCCCAACCGACGCCACGCGCCGCCGCCTCGCGGCCGCCGTCGAAGCAATTCTGTCCGTCAAGTAAGGAGATAACGATGTGCGCTCAGCTCGAAATCACCGACGACATCGCCGTTTTGAACCTCGGCGACGACGAGAACCGGTTCTCGCCGGACTGGTTGACCACTGTTAACGGCTTCCTGGACCGCATCGAGTCGGGTGAGGCCAAGGCGTTGGTCACCACCGGATCCGGCAAGTTCTACTCGAACGGCCTTGACCTGGATTGGCTTGGCGCCCATAGCGATCAGGGTGACTGGTACATCGACCAGGTGCACCAATTGCTCGCGCGCGTACTCGTCGCGCCGGTGCCCACCGTCGCCGCGATCAACGGCCACGCGTTCGGCGCTGGCTCGATGCTCGGAATCGCCCACGACTTTCGGGTCATGCGGGTCGACCGCGGCTACTTCTGCTTCCCCGAGGTCGACATCCACATCCCGTTCTCGCCGGGCATGGCGGCCATCATCCAGGCGAAGCTGACGCCTGCCGCCGCGGTCGAGGCGATGACCACCGGACGTCGCTACGGCGGCGCCGACGCCGAGGCAATCGGCCTGGTGACCGCGACCGCCCCTGAGGACAAGGTGACGTCGACGGCCGTCGATCTCGTGACGCCGCTGAAGGGCAAGGATCCCGGCACCCTGCAGGCGATCAAGTCGACCATGTTCGCGAGCGTGACCGCCGCACTGCGCGGGAAGGCCTGAGCCACTCGGCACAATGGGCACGTGCCGGACCTTCAGCAGACCGTCGATGCGGTGTGGCGGATGGAGGCCGCCAAGATCGTCGCGACGCTGACCCGCGCGGTCGGCGACGTCGGGCTCGCCGAGGACCTGGCGCAGGAAGCCCTCGTCGACGCGCTTACCCAGTGGCCGTCATCCGGTGTGCCGCGCAACGCGGGCGCGTGGTTGACTACCGTCGCCAAGCGCAAGGCCATCGACTACTGGCGCAGGCAGGAGAACCTCGACGCCAAGTACGCGGCGATGGCGCGCGAGCTCGAAACGCAGGTCGACGAGGCGTGGGATCCCGACCGCATCGATGACGACGTGCTGCGGCTGATCTTCATCTCGTCGCACCCGGTGCTGTCGCGGGAGGGCCAGATCGCGCTGACGCTCCGCGTGGTCGGCGGCCTGACCACCGAGGAGATCTCGCGCGCGTTCCTGACGTCGACGGCGACGGTCGCGGCGCGCATCACCCGGGCCAAGAAGACGCTGGCCGCCGCGAATGTGCCGTTCGAGGTGCCGGATCGGTCGGAGTACCCGCAGCGGCTGTCGGCAGTGCTGAGCGTGATCTACCTGATCTACAACGAGGGCTATTCGGCGTCGTTCGGGCAGCGCTGGATCCGCGACGAACTGTGCAGCGAGGCGCTGCGGCTCGGTCGCATCCTCGCGGCGCTGGTGCCCGACGAGGCCGAGGTGCACGGCCTTGGTGTCGCTGATGGAGTTCCAGTCGTCGCGGTTCGCGGCGCGCACCGACGCCGACGGGCAGGCCGATCCTGCTCGAAGACCAGAATCGGACCAAGTGGGACCGGGCGCAGATCCAGCGCGGGGTCGCTGCGCTGGAGCGGGCGGCTAATGCGTTGCAGCGCAAGGGCATCGGCTGGGGTCCGTATGCGCTGCAGGCCGCGCTGGCCGAATGCCACGCGGTCGCGCCGACGGCGGCCGACACCGACTGGGCGCGTATCGTGCTGCTGTACGACGGGCTGCGCCAAGTGGCGCCGTCGCCGGTGGTCGAGCTCAACCGGGCCGTGGCCGTGGCGATGGCTGATCCTGTCAGTGGCCCCGCCGACGCGCTAGTGATCGTCGACAGTCTCGACGGCCTCGACGGCTCCTATCTGCTGCCGAGCGTGCGCGGCGAGCTGCTGGCCCGGCTCGGACGCGACGCCGAGGCCGCCGACGAGTTCGACCGCGCCGCGTCGATGACCGACAACGAACGTGAGCGAGAAGTATTGGCGGGCAAGGCTGCTCGCGCACGAAACGGAGTGACACGTTGACGACCCAAGTCCAAGCCGTGCTGTTCGACTACTCCGGCACGCTGTTTCGCCTCGAAGAGGACGAGAGCTGGTTCGAGGGCATCAAGGTCGACGAGCGCGAAGTCGACGGCCATGTGCAGGCCGAGCTGATGCGCCGGCTCACCGCGCCGGCCGGCCGGTCCGTCGAGATGACCCCGGAGGCGTACCACGCCTGGGTCAACCGCGACCTCGCGCCGCACCTGCACCGCGAGGCGTATCTGCACGTGCTGCGCGAATCCGGCCTGGCCGACCACCACGCCGAGGCGCTGTACGACCGGGTCATCGATACGTCGTCCTGGACGCCGTATCCCGATACCGCCGAGGTGCTCAAGGGCCTGCACCGGCAGGGCATCAAGACCGCGGTGGTCTCCAACATCGCGTTCGACGTCCGGCCGGCCTTCGAGGCGATCGGCGCCGCCGACTACGTCGACGAGTTCGTGCTGTCCTTCGAGGTCGGCGCCATCAAGCCCGATGCCGCGATCTTCGAGACCGCGCTGGCTCGGCTGGGCGTCGAGGCCGCGCACGCCGTGATGGTCGGCGACAGCGACGAGGCCGACGGCGGCGCCCGCGCGGTCGGCTGCGGGTTCATCCTCGTCGACCCGCTGCCGACGGTCGAGCGGCGCGACGGGCTGAAGACGGCACTGACCGATTTCGGCGTGGAGGCTACGTCGAGCCATGTCCGACCGGATCCGCGCGCCATGGTGGCTGAAGCCGGTGAACGCCGTTTACATGGTGCTGCTGCGGCGTGGCATGCAATTTCCGGCAAGGAGCGCTCGGTGGTGTTGACCGCACCGGGGCGCAAGTCGGGCAGCCCCGTTCGACGCCGGTCACTCCGATGGATGTCGACGGGAAGCGCTACGTCGTCGCGACGTTTCCCCGGCGCGGACTGGGTGGCCAACGTGCGTGCCGCCGATGCCGTCACGCTGACCGAGGGCCGACGCACCGAACGGGTCCGGATGGTCGGAGTTAGCCCCGGAGCAGGCCGCCCGGTGCTGCGCTGCGTTCCCGGCGAGCAGGTGCCGGCGGGCGTCGGCTTCCTGAAGCGGTCCGGCCTGGTCACCGACGGCACGCCCGACGAGTTGGCGAGCCTCGCGGGCCGCCTGCCCGTGTTCCGCATCGACCCGATCACGTAGCGTCGCTGCTATGTCCAACAGCGAGCGCATCCGGCCGCCGTGGTGGCTGAAGTACGTCAACAAAGTGATGATCGGACTGCAGCAGCTCGGCGTCGGCTTCGGCGGCAAGGGCCCTGTGTGCTGACCGTGCCCGGCCGCAAGTCGGGCAAGCCGCGGTCGACGCCCGTCACGCCGATGACCGTCGACGGCAAGCGATACGTCGTCGGCGGCCTGCCCGGCTCGGACTGGGCGGCCAACGTCCGCGCCGCCGGGCGAGGCCACGCTGCACCAGGGTCGCCACACCGAACGCGTCCGCATGGTGGAGATGCCGGTCGAGGAGGCGCGGCCGCTGCTGCGCGAGTTCCCGATCAAGGTGCCGACCGGCGTCGGCTTCATCAAGAACGCCGGCCTGGTCACCGGACCCAATCCCGACGAGTTCGAAGCCCTCGCCGGCCGCTGCCCGGTCTTTCGTCTTGATGCGGTAAACGCATGAGCGACAACCCCTTTGACCCGTCGGCATGGCAGGCCATCGACGGGTTCGGGCTGACCGACATCACCTACCACCGGCACGTCGTCGACGGCGTGGCACAGCCGACGGTGCGCGTCGCGTTCGACCGGCCGGAGGTGCGCAACGCGTTTCGGCCCGCACACCGTCGACGAGCTGTACCGCGTGCTCGACCACGCCCGGATGTCGCCGGACGTCGGCGTCATCCTGCTGACCGGCAACGGGCCGTCGCCGAAGGACGGCGGCTGGGCGTTCTGCTCCGGCGGCGACCAGCGCATCCGCGGCCGCAGCGGCTACCAGTACGCGTCGGGCGAGACGCGCCGAGACGGTCGACCCGGCCCGCGCGGGCCGGCTGCACATCCTCGAGGTGCAGCGGCTGATCCGGTTCATGCCGAAGGTGGTCATCTGCCTGGTCAACGGGTGGGCCGCCGGCGGCGGGCACAGCCTGCACGTGACGTGCGACCTGACGCTGGCCAGCCGCGAGCACGCCCGCTTCAAGCAGACCGACGCCGACGTCGGCAGCTTCGACGGCGGTTACGGCAGTGCGTATTTGGCGAAGCAGGTCGGGCAGAAGTTCGCCCGCGAGATCTTCTTCCTCGGCAGGCCCTACACCGCTGAGCAGATGCACGCGATGGGCGCGGTCAACGAGGTCGTCGACCATGCCGACCTCGAGGCCGTCGGCCTGGAGTGGGCTGCGGCGATCAACGGCAAGTCGCCGCAGGCGATCCGGATGCTCAAGTACGCGTTCAACCTGACCGACGACGGTCTGGTCGGCCAGCAGCTATTCGCCGGTGAGGCAACGCGATTGGCCTACATGACCGACGAGGCCGTCGAGGGCCGCGATGCGTTCCTGGAGAAGCGCGACCCGGACTGGACGCCGTTCCCCCGCTACTTCTAGCGATTTCACTCGGCTTCGGCGGCGCGGCGAGCGTCGCGGTTGGTCTTGACCAAGCTGAGCACCGTCGTGAGAGTCAGCGTGGCGACGATGAACAGCAGTGACGTCACGATCCCGATGTCGCGGCAGGTGGAACGAGCCGACCGTCGTCGAGGTGCGAGCCGTGCACCGCCTCGATGATGAGCTTCACGCCGATGAAGCCGAGGATGACGGCCAGCCCCCTGCTCAGGTAGACGACCTTCTCGAGCAAGCCCTCCGATGAGGAAGTACAGCTGCCGCAGACCCATCAGCGCCAGCGCGTTGGCGGTGAAGATGATGTAGGCGTCGCTGGTGAGGCCGAAGATCGCCGGGATCGAGTCCAGCGCGAACACGACGTTGGCGATGCCGATCGCGGCGATGACGATCACCAGCGGCGTGAGCATGCGCGGCCTTGCCTGCGCGGGTGACCAGCCGGCGGCCGTCGTAGTCCTCGCTGATCGGCAGGATGCGGCGGAGAAACCGCAGCACGACGTTCTTGTGGAAATCCGGCTCCTCGTCGGAGTCCTCGAGCGCCAACTGGATCGCGGTGTAGACCAGGAACCCGCCGAGGATGTAGAACACCCAGCTCGCATGCCGCGATCGCCGCGGCGCCGGCGAAGATGAAGACGGCACGGAGCACCAGCGACAGCACGATGCCGATGTAGAGCACCTTGTCCTGAGCCAGTTCGGGCACCGCGAAGCGGGCCATGATGATCATGAAGACGAACAGGTTGTCGACGCTCAGGCTGTATTCCGTGATGTAGCCGGCGACGAACTCCTGGCCGCACGAGCCCGGCAGCGAAGACGAACAGCCCGACCGCGAAGAGCCGCCGCAAGGCCGATGTAGACGAGCACCCAGCGGACGGCGTCCTTGGTGGTGACGGTGCGTTGTCGCCTGGCCGATCACCGTCAGGTCGAGCGACCATGATTGCGAGCAACACCACGACGGTGATGACCCAAACCAACGGCGAGACAACAGAAACCACGGTCGACCTCCGGACGGCATGACGCAACGGTCCGGAGGTCTCTTCCGCCCTCGGCCTTGGCCGGGACCGGCACCGCCGGGTCGGCCATGGGGCCGACCGTGATGACGACGGTGCCGCGCGAGGAATACTCCCCTCCACGAACTAGCAGAACTATAGTCTGTCAAGCAGACTTCGTCTCCTCAGGGGCGAAACGGGTCTGGCCGTGGGGTGACTTCGCGAACGCCAGCACCTTGTCGGGTGGCACCCTATACACATACGCGATGTGACTGTCGCCGCTCTCGTCGGTGTGGCCGAATCCGTCATCTTGCGGCGTGAAATCCCATTCGCCGCGGTACTTTTCGCGGATCGCATCAGCCAACCGGGTCACCGTATCCCGCCCGGTCACCCTCTCGGCTCTCCCTTCGACGACGACGTCGAGTCCGTCATTCCAGGTGTTCACCCCGGTGGTCACCGCCACGGCGGCGGACGCCGTGAGATTCTGCGCCTTCTGTTCCTCGGGTCCCGTGCAGAACACAAAGCCGTCGTCGACCCACGCCCCGATGAGCGGAGTGATGTGCGGGCGGCCGTCCTTGCGCACGGTCGTGAGCCAGTACAGCTCGGCGGCGGCCAGCGCGTCGCTGACCTGCTGCCAGCCAACCGGCTCCGTCGCCTCACTGAAACGAGCGTCGAGCTTGCCGTTGATCGTCATACCTATACCGACCCTCCTGCCGCGGAGAACTCATCAAAAAGTAGGCCGCCTAAACTCATTTTCCGTGAGCAAGAGTCCGCTGCGCCGGCTGTCCGAGAGTCTGCTGCTGGCCAGCATGCGTCCAGCACTGACCGAACAGGCGCTGCGGCGCCGCCGTGATCCCGTCGACCTCGCCGGCAAGCGCGTCCTGCTGACCGGCGCATCGTCGGGCATCGGCGAGGCCGCTGCAGAGAAGTTCGCCCGCCGCGGCGCACGGGTTGTGGTGGTCGCGCGCAGGCAGGAACTGCTCGACGCCGTCGTCGAGCGCATCACCGAGTCCGGTGGGGACGCCCGGGCACACGCCGTCGACCTGTCCGACCTCGACGCCGTCGACGAGCTGACCGCCAAGGTCGAGCAGGACCTCGGCGGCGTGGACATCCTGATCAATAACGCAGGCAAGTCCATTCGCCGACCACTCGCGGAATCGTTGGACCGCTGGCACGACGTCGAGCGGACCATGACGCTGAACTACTACTCCCCGCTGCGTCTCATCCGCGGCCTCGCGCCCGGCATGATCGAGCGCGGCGACGGGCACATCATCAACGTCTCCACATGGGGCGTGCTCAGCGAATCCTCGCCGCTGTTCGCCGTTTACAACGCCTCCAAGGCTGCGCTCTCGGCAGTCAGCAGGGTCATCGAAACCGAATGGGCCGCAAAGGGTGTGCACTCCACGACGCTGTACTACCCACTGGTCAAGACGCCGATGATCGCGCCGACCCGCGAGTACGACGGACTTCCCGGCCTCAGCGCCGCCGAGGCCGCCGACTGGATGATTACCGCGGCCCGAACCCAGCCGGTGCGCATCGCGCCACGGATGGCCGTCACCGCCCACGCGCTCAACAGCATCGCGCCCAGTGCCGTCGACGCGATCATGAAGCGGCAACGCGTGCAGCCAAGCGCGTAGATACCGTGTTGCGGCCGGATCGGCTGACTGACGTGATAGACACAAACGCATGGAGATCCTGGCCAGTCGGATGCTCATCCGGCCGGCCGATTACGAACGCTCGCTGCGGTACTACCGCGACGAAATCGGGCTCGCTATCGCCCGCGACTACGGCGCAGGCACGGTGTTCTATGCGGGCCAGTCGCTGATCGAACTCGCCGGCCACGGCACACCGAGCGCGGGCGGCACCATGTGGCTTCAGGTCCGCGACGTGTATGCCGCCGAGGAGGAGCTCAAGAGCCGCGGCGTCGAGATCGCCCGCGAGGCAAAGCAAGAACCGTGGGGGTTGCACGAGATGCACGTCGTCGATCCCGACGGCGTCCTGCTGATCTTCGTCCAGGTACCCGAAACCCATCCGTTGCGACGCGACACCAGACGCTGACGGCCCCCGGCTCAGTGAGCAGAGGGCCGTCAGACGGGAGATGGTTCAGCGAGCCGACGACAGCGGCCACCCGACGGAGGCCAACCGGGAGGCGACCTGGTGGATCTCCTCCGGATTGGGTTCCTTGTCGATCACGGCCTGCACCGCTGTGCGGATCGCGGCTTCGGTCACCTCGTCGGAGTCGGTCGACTTCAGGATCGACTGGGCCGCCTTGACGACCTCTTCCTCCGTCAGCGACCGCTGCAGCAGCGCGAGCAGCGGGAAGTAGTCCTTCGGCGGGACACCTTCCGGGTAGCCGTCGTGCAGCCACCCCAGCACGTTGTCCAGGACAGTCTGGTTCTCAGTCATTTTTCCTCAGCTCACTTCTTGGGCATGAAGGGGAATAGATCGACACCGAAGTGGTGGATGATCGTCGTCCTGGTGATCCAGAAGATCGCGGTCACGATCACCCAGCCGACGAACACGAACAGCGCGATGCCGAGGTACTTCAGCACCGGGTTGGGCGCGATCGCAGTGCCGTCGGTCCCTTGGCCGCCCGCTCCGCTCGAGTAGGACAGCAGACCGGCCGCGAAGACGGCGGGCAGGCCGGCCCCGAGGAGCAGTCCCACGACGAGCACCTTGAGGATGCTTTCTGCGTAAACCATTTACGTTTCCTTTGTTTATCGCGGCTGGCCGGTTAGACCGTCGCCGTGTCCTTGGGCTCTTTCGCGGCCTCGCGGACGTCGGCGGGAACGACGGAGTTGGTCGAGTCGTCCCAATCGGCGTTGACGTTGCTGCTGTCGACCTTCTGCTGCTGGGCGCGCCACCACATGTAGAACGACAATGCGCACAGGATGACGAAGATCAGGCCGTCGCCCGCCAGTGCCGAATCGGTAACCGACTTGACTCCGTCGGAGAGCCAGTACGACAGCGCGCCAACGAGTGCGGCGGCAGGGAGGGTGATCAGCCACGCGACGGCCATCCGGCCGGCGACCGCCCAGCGCACCTCGGCGCCTGGCTTGCCGACGCCGCTGCCCAGGATCGAACCGGTTGCGACATGGGTGGTCGACAGCGCCATGCCTGCGGCGCTCGAGCTCAAGATGATTGCGGCCGAGGACGCTTCCGCGGCGAAGCCCTGCGGCGAATCGATCTCGACCAGGCCCTTGCCGAGGGTGCGGATGACGCGCCAGCCACCGATGTAGGTGCCAAGGCCGATGGCGAGCGCGCAGCTGAAGATGATCCAGAACGGCAAGCCATCCTTCTTCACGTCGCCGGTCAGGTGGCCGGTGGTGATGAGCGCGAGCGCGATGACGCCCATCGTCTTCTGCGCGTCGTTGGTGCCGTGCGACAACGCAACCAGCGAGGCGGTGGCGATCTGGCCCCAGCGGAAGCCCTCTTCACGGCGCTTCGCCACGACGTTGCGGGTGATCCGGTAGACCAACCATGTTCCGCACGCGGCGACCAGGCAGGCGATGACCGGTGCGGCGACCGCGGGGATCAGCACCTTCTGGGTGAGCCCCGACCAGTTGACACCGGCCATGCCGAGCGCGGCCAGTCCGGCGCCCATCAGCCCGCCGAAGAGCGCGTGCGACGAGCTCGACGGGATGCCGAACAGCCAGGTCAGCAGGTTCCACAGGATGCCGCCGATGAGGCCGGCGAAGATGATCGTGAGCCCCGTCGATGCATCGATCGACGGGAGGAGGTGACCGGACTTGCTGTCCTGCACCTTCAGAACCGATGTGGTCACGGTGACGGCGACCTCAACCGAGAGGAAGGCACCGACGAGGTTCAGGACGCCGGCCAGCAGCACGGCTGTCTTCGGCTTGAGGGCACCGGTGGCGATCGACGTCGCCATGGCATTGCCGGTGTCGTGGAATCCGTTGGTGAAGTCGAAGGCCAGTGCTGTTGCTATCAGCAGCACCAGGATGATCATCTCTGCGCTCATGGGTGCTAATTCTGGGGCTATACCCGCGAATTTGACCAGCCGCTAGCTACCCTAAACGGGCGCTCCGACCTGCGACTTTGCCTCGCCCAGTGAGGTGTTCATCGACTGTTCACCAGTCGGTCCGGAAGCGTTTGTCCGCCGCGCCGACTTGGCCGAGCACTACCATCAACCTGTCTTGGGAACCGAGGCCGCAGGGCCTCCGTGGGAGGCTGACACTGTGACGAAATTTCTCGCCAAGATCGTGGCGTGGATCACCGCGGGGTATCCCGAAGGAGTACCTGGTCCCGACCGGGTTCCGCTGTTCGCACTACTCAAGCCACGTCTCACCGACGATGAAGTGCAGGCGGTTGCGCGGGAGTTGTTGGAGCGCGGGGAATTCGACCAAGTCGACATCGGAGTGCTGATCACCCAGATCACGGACGAACTTCCGGAACCTGACGACATCGAGCGGGTGCGGGCCCGGTTGGCCGCCAAAGGTTGGCCCCTTGATGACCCGCGCGACGCCGAGGAGACCGAATAGCCGTCCTGCGCCCCGTCGCTGTCCCGTCAGGTGCGTCAGCGCTTTCGCTGCTGCCGTTGTTGAAGGACGTGTTGGCCGGCGGCCAGGCTGTGCTTCCGCTACCGGCCGACGATCCGCGCCAAAGTTCTTTTTTGACAACGTCATTGCGGGCCGGCGAGGCCATCGATGACGATGTCGCGGTCGTGGTTTCGACGTCGGGCACGACGGGTGTGCCCAAGGGCGCGATGCTCACCGCGTCGGCGTTGACCGCCAGCGCCGAGGCCACTCACCGCCGGCTTGGGGGTCCCGGCCGGTGGCTGCTTGCGCTGCCCGCTTATCACGTGGCTGGGCTGCAGGTGCTGGTGCGCAGTGTCATTGCGGATACGACGCCGGTTGCGGTTTCAGCGGGATTCAGCGGGGACGAATTGGCCTCCGCTGTAGCGTCATTGGGGTCGGGCACCCGTTATACGTCGCTGGTGGCGGCGCAACTGGACAAGGCCCTGCGGGACACTGTCGCTACGGATGCACTGGCGTCTTTGGACGCGGTGCTGATCGGTGGCGGACCGATGCCCGCTGGGTTGGCCGAAAGAGCTGCGGCGGCGGGGATTTCGGTGGTGCGGACGTACGGGATGAGCGAAACGGCCGGCGGTTGTGTGTACGACGGTGTTCCGCTGGACGGGGTCCTGGTGCGCATCGACGACGGCCGGGTGGTGCTCGGCGGCGCGACGCTGGCGAAGGGCTACCGCAATCCAGCTGAGCCGGATCCGTTCGCGGAGCCGGGCTGGTTTCTCACCGATGACATTGGCGCCGTTGATGATTCAGGCGTGTTGCGGGTGCTGGGCCGGGTCGACGATGCGATCAGCACCGGCGGGTTGACGGTGTTGCCGCAGTTGGTGGAGGCGGCATTGGCGACCCACCCCACGGTGGCCGACTGCGCGGTGTTCGGCGTGGCCGACGAAAGACTGGGACAGCGAGTGGTCGCAGCTGTCGTCGTGGCACCAGGGTCTACAGCACCCACGTTGGCCGAGCTGCGCGCGCACGTCGCTTCAACGTTGTCGCCGACGGCCGCGCCGCGCGAGATTCATTTCGTCGATGAGCTGCCTCGCCGCGGCATCGGAAAGGTGGACAGGCGCGAGCTCGCAGCCCGATTCTCCACGTGATCTCCACACAATCTCCAAGCTTCGAAGCCGCAGGCCAGACAGCATTTACGTCAACAGGCGAGATGCTTGCTCACCGAAAGGCTTAGCAATGAAGAACTTCCTCATCACCTCAGTGACCGCAGCTGCGCTTGGAGCCGCTGCCCTGGGTCTGGCCGGCACGGCCGCAGCGTTCCCGAATGCCGGGACTGCAGCGGACGTCGTCGACGGCCTGAAGGCCGAGGGCTACAACGTCCAGGTCAACGGCCTCGTCCAGGTGCCGCTGAAGCTTTGCACCGCGACCGATGTCCACCCCAGACTCGACGACTCGGACACGCTGCAAGAGAAACAGCACACCCAGGTCTTCGTCGACGTGTCGTGCCCCTCGCACGACTGAGACCCTCAGCGGCCGGCGGCTGCGGTTGCTAGCATCCGGGCGTGATCCGCGCACTAGTTCTGGCCGCCTGCACCGTTGCCCTGTTCGGCGGGCCTGCCATCGCATCGGCGGACCCCGCTGAGCAGGGCGACGCCGTTTTCGCTATCGGCAAGTGCTACGACCCGAGTCAGCCTCCGCTGCAGCGGCCTGGCTCATTCGCTTACAACTGCGACACCACCGGCGTCATGGAAGACATGACGTGGAGTTCCTGGGGACCGGACGGTGCGCATGGAACCGGCACGGATAGAGCCCTCGAGTGCAAGCCCAATTGTGCCCAGGGCACACGGCTGTTCAACCCGATCGTCGTGCACGCGTGGAACGCTTCAACACCAACGAGTCCCGCGTGCCCGCCCGGTCTGCAGTTCTACTCCGACATGACGATCGCCTACCCAGAAGGCGTTCCGCCGTGGATCAACCCTGGCACCACCTGGTCGCCCGGAACCGATTTCGTCACGGTCGACGGCATGCCAGCGGTGCACTTCTCGGGTTTGACTCCGAGGTGCACACCGCTCTAGACCTTGACGGTAACCGGCAAGACGTTCCAGATGTCGTCGCAGTACTCCTCGATGGCCCGGTCCGACGAGAACCTGCCGCTTTCGAGTTGACCTCGTCCTCGACCGCCTTGTAGTAGTCGCCGGTGTTGAACGCGGTCGCGGACGGCGAGAGCAGTCGCCCGGTAGTAGTGCTCTGGTTTCAAGGCGGCCGCGGGCCGACCGATCGAATAGCGCAAGTGGTCGATGATGCCCCGCCGCAGTGCATCGGCGGACAGCCCGGTGCGGCTGCGCTCATGGGGAGCGGTATCGGGGTTCTGGACGACGTCGGTCATCGGCGGAGTTTGACAGGCGTGGGCGTCCGCGAAGTCAACACCAGGAGGATGATGTAGCAATGCGTCGCGAAGTGAACGGCGTCGACGAGCTGCGTGCGATCGTCGGGCACCCGAACAAGTACGTCGCCAATAAAGTGGGCAAGCGCCTGTCCGCGGTACAGCAGGATTGGCTGGCTCATTCGCCGTTGGGTTTCGTGGCAACGACCGACGCGCAGGGCCGCGTCGACGTGTCACCGAAGGGGGACCCGCCCGGCTTCGTTCACGTCATCGACGACACGACGATCGCGATTCCAGAACGGCCGGGCAACAAGCGCGTCGACGGCTACCTCAACGTGCTGGAGCGGCCCCATGTCGGCACGCTGTTTCTGATCCCAGGCCGCGGGGACACGTTGCGGATCAACGGAAGCGCGCGGATCCTGGCCGACGCCGACTACTTCGACGCGATGACGGTCCAGGACAAGCGGCCCATCCTCGCGCTCGAGATCGACGTCGAGGAGGTTTTCTTCCACTGCGCCAAGGCGTTTCTGCGATCGGACGCCTGGGACCCGTCGAGCTGGAACCCGACCGCCGTGCCGAGCGTGGCGAAGATTGCGCAAGCCATCAAGGCCGACATGAGCCTCGCCGAGCTCGAGAAGTACTACGACGAAGAGAATGTCCGCAAGGTCCTCTACTAGATCTGGTTGATGCCTCCGTCGACGGGAATGTCCGCGCCGGTGGTGAAGCTGCTCAGGTCTGACGCCAAGAACAGCACCGCATTGGCGACCTCGTCCGACGTACCGTACCGCGCCAGCGGAACACTGCTGATCTGGTAGTCCTCAAACTGTTGTGCGGCGTTCGGACCGGAGAACAGCATGCCGGCGAGGGTGTTGATGCCGGGGGTTTCGGTCGCGCCGGGGCTGACCACGTTGACGCGAATCTTGCGGTCCCGCAACTCACTTGCCCATGTGCGGGCGAATGAGCGCAGCGCCGCCTTGATCGCCGCGTACACGCCGATGCCGTCGCTGCCCTTGGCATTCGTATTGGACGAGTTGAGAATCACCGAGCCGCCGTCGTTGAGCAGCGGCAGCGCCTTCTGCACCGTGAACACGACGCCCTTGAAGTCGACGTCCAGCTGACTGTCCAGATGTTCCTCGGTGATCTCACCGATGCGAGCGACGTCGATAGTCGCCGCGTTCGCGAACACCACATCGAGGCGCCGGCCGCTGTCGGCCACCGCGGTGTAGAGCCGGTCGAGATCCTCGGCCTTGCTGACGTCACCCTGGACACCGCTGGCGTTGTCACCGAGTTCCTTGACCGCCGCGTCGAGTTCGGCCTGCCGCCGACCGCTGATGAAGACGTACGCCCCCTCCTCGACGAACCGCTTGGCGGTGGCCAAGCCGATGCCGGTCGTACCTCCGGTGATTACCGCTGTCTTGCCCTTGAGAAGTGCCACGGTCGTGCCTTTCGATAGTTCTGTACCATTCGGTCAAGAACTACGACGCGTGGGCTGTCGCTTCTATTCCGAGCCCGCGGGAATCAGTGAGACCATCTCGTCCGCGGCGGCCCTGATCTGTGCGGCTTTGGCGCCGCCCTTGTGCAGCGCCTCCTGGCCGCGCATGAACGCCAGCAGCGTGGTGGCCAGGGCCCGCGGATTCTGCTTTTGGTCGATTGCACCGTCGCGCTGCGCTTCCTTGATGCATTCGACGAGTTCGGCGTGCCACTCCGCGTACGCATGCTCGACTGCGCGCTCAACGGCCTCATCGGTGGCACTCAGTTCGGCTGCGCTCTTGGCCATCAGGCATCCGCGCCGCGCACTGTCGGCCGCGACGGCCCTTGCCTGCGCGCGGATGTGGCGCGTCAGCCGGTCATAGGCGCTGTGTGCGGGATCGCGGAGCTGAGTGCGAACACCGTCCAGCGCGGTGCCGATGTAGTCGTCGAGCGCGCGCAGAAAGAGTCCGTGCTTGTCGCCGAACGCCCCGTAAAGGCTGCCCTTGCCCAGACCCGTGACGGCCGTCAGGTCGTCGACCGAGGTGGCGGTGTATCCGCGCGTCCAGAACTCGTCGCGCGCGGCGGCCACCACATCGCTTTCGTCGAACTTGCGGGGACGGGGCATGCCCCGAGGTTACGCCGTTATGGAACGGACGGTACGGATCGACGTGTCACCGAATCGTCAGCCAGACCTGCCTGCACGGGCAATAGGCTGGCGGTCGTGCGGATCGGTCGCAGGGAGGCGGTGGCGGTCACCGTCGGCGTGTTCCTGGTGGTCGCGGCGTTCGTCGTGCCGCATCTGCACCTCGGCATCGTCACCCCGCTGATCAACGCCTCGAAGGCACGGCTCTACAGCTTCGCGGACACGGCGCCCATCTTCGGGTGGTGGAACGCCCACGTCGGCTGGGGCACCGTCCCGGCCATCGTGATCGGCATATCGGCCGTGCTGTGGGGGCAGACCGTCGCGGGTCGCCTGCCGTGGCGGGCGCTCCCCTGGGTCACCTGGGCCACCGCGTGCGCATGGGCGTTCTCGCTGGCCATGATCGACGGCTGGCAGCGCGGCTTCGCGCATCGCCTCACCGCGCAGCACGAGTACCTGCGCCAAGTGCCCACCGTCACCGACATTCCCGACGCGGTGCGCACGTTCGCCAGCAGAATCCTTGATTTCCAACCGAATTCGTGGATCACCCATGTGTCGGGCCATCCGCCGGGCGCGCTGCTGACGTTCGTCTGGCTCGACCGCATCGGACTGGGCGGTGGCGCCTGGGCGGGACTGCTGTGCCTGCTGGTCGGGTCCAGCGCCGCAGCCGCGATTGTCGTCGCGGTGCGCGCCCTGGCGGACGAGAACACGGCTCGGCTGACGGCGCCGTTCGTCGCGGTCGCGCCGACGGCCATCTGGATCGCGGTGTCCGCCGACGGCTACTTCGCCGGCGTAGCCGCATGGGGCATCGCGCTGCTGGCGCTGGCTGCCCGGCGCACGGTTCGCTGGCCGATCGTGGCCGCCGTGGGTTCTGGGCTGGTGCTCGGCTGGGGCATCTTCTTGAACTACGGCCTCGCGCTGATGGCGCTGCCTGCAGTGGCGGTGCTGATCGCGGCGGTGGACTGGCGATCCGCCATGCGTGCCCTGGCTCCCGCGGTACTTGCCGCCCTGGCGGTCGTCGTCGTCTTCGCGGTCGCGGGGTTCTGGTGGTTCGACGGCTACACCCTGGTGCAGGAGCGCTACTGGCAGGGCATCGCCAACGACCGGCCGTTTCAGTACTGGTCGTGGGCGAACTTCGCGTCGGTGGTGTGCGCGATCGGGCTGGGCAGCGTGGCCGGTATCGGCCGGGCATTCGACATCGCGGCGATCAAGCGTCGCTCCGGCCTGCACCTCGTGGTGCTCGGCGCGCTGCTGGCGATCGTGTTCGCGGACCTGTCCATGTTGAGCAAGGCCGAGACCGAACGCATCTGGCTGCCGTTCACCGTATGGCTCACCGCGGCAGGCGGCGTTGTTGCCGCCGCGGTCACACCGCTGGTGGTTGGCGCTCAACGTCATCGGCGCGCTCCTGCTCAACCACTTCATCCTGACGAACTGGTAGGTACCGCAGTGCTATCGCCGAGATCGACACGAGGGCTGCGGACAGACCTGCCGCGACGCCGATCAACAACCCTGGTGTCGAACTCGACGCTAGGGCCGTGGAGAGGGTCTGCCCTCGGCGCCGGCGCCAATACGACGGCGCGCCGCCTTTGCCAGGTAGTAGAGCGGCACACAGGCCCACACGATCGCGAGCGAAATCCACAGCCCCAGTGAGTAATTGCGGTCCAACACGGTCATGTTGTCCGGACGCATGCCGGGCTTGCCGTATACCGGGATCGCCAGGAACACCAGCACGACGCTGCAGAACGCCGCCACCGCGATGGGCGGCCACCACTTACCCGGGATCAGTCGTCGGCCCGCGAAGCCCAGCGCGACGCACAGTGGCGCAAACACGGCGTCGTGCAGCACTACGCCGACGACTGCCCACACCACGATCCGCATGATGATCACCGGCGGGTTCTCCCACACCAACACCGCGCCGTACCCGCCGATCACCAGGCCGAGGGCGATCAAGGCGACGCGCGTGATCACGGCACCACCTCAATCCGTGCCAGCCACTTCGTCTGGAGTACACCGGGTCTCGTCGGCGCGATCAGCCGGCACGGGTACCCGTGGTCAAGGTCCAGCGTCTGGCCGTTGAGCTTCAGTGCGATCAAGGTCCTGCTGTCGCGCGCATGCCGGGCCGGCAACACTGTGCGGGAATACGGGCCGGGCGGTTCCAGCGAGATCATCCGCACATCCGAGTCGCGTGAGGCGCCGACGGCCGCGACTAGATCGGCAAGCACGACACCCGTCCACTCGGCGTCGGCGCTCCATCCTTCGACACACGCGATCGGCAGCCGGTGCGTTGCCTGCGGCATCGCGGCCAGTTCCGCGACGGTGAACGCCCGCGTCGTCGCACCGTTCGTCACCGTCAACCGGTAGTCCGGTGACCGCGAGCTGCGCAGCACACCGGCGGCGATCGCCGAGCGGTTTACCGGAACCCCTTGCGGCCCTTGCCCAGAGCGCGGCGCCAGCACCGACACCTTGCGCAGCAGTGGAATCGTCTGCCCCGCCGTGACGACCGTGGCAAGGGCTACCGCCACCCAGGTGCCACGCAGCACAGTCCGACGCGACGGCCCGACTAATACGGGCGTGTCGTCGACCGGCTCCCCCAAAGCGCGGCGGATGACCGGCAGCTTCACACCGATGTGCACGATCACCGCGCCTGCCGCGACATAGGACATCGCGTAATGGCTTGTCGTGAAGAAGAACTTGAACGCGTACCACTGCGCGATGTTGAGCAGGCCGGTCGACAGCTGAAACAGCATCGACCCGACCAGCACCAGGATCGACAACCGCTCGATCTGCCTGACCAGCCCACCAATGAGCGGACGCTCGAACAGCTTTGGCCACACCGACCACAGCTTGACGATGATCAGGGGTATTGCAGCGATACCGGAGATGACATGCAGGCCCTGGGTGACGCGGTACAGCCAGACTGGCCGGGTCGGCCAGAAGAACCACGGCTGCGGGTGCTGGATGAAGTGACTGATCAGCCCGGTCACGAAACACACCGCCACCGCGACACCCAGTGCGAGGCCAACGCGGGCCGTGACGGCCGTGCCGCGCAACGTCTTCGTCGTCATGTCGCCGCCAGGCTGGCCACCACGCGACGGCCGATCGGGTGGACTCCCACGACCGCGAGGCCGACGTCGTCGGCCAGCCGGGCCACGCAGTCGACGCCCACCGACGCCCACCGAAACCAGGGGCCGATCGCGCGCGGTGATTCGAGCCGCACCCATCCCGCGTGCACGCCACTGATCGTCGCGTCGAATTCGGCCAAACACCGCCCGCGACTGCGAAGCAGTTCGGCCGCCCGCTGCAGAATGCGCCACGGGTCACCGCCGAGGCCGACGTTGCCGTCGGCCAGCAGCACCGTCTGCCACCGGCCGGTGCCCGGCAGCGGCTGGAACACGTCGCGGCGCAGGGCCGGGGCGCCGCTGCGGCGCGCCAGTGCGACGGCGGTGGCGGACTGGTCGACCCCCAGCGCCGGCACGCCACGCTGGACCAGATGAGCTACCAAACGACCAGGACCGCAACCCAAGTCGATCGTCGGGCCGTCACACAGCCCGACCATTGCGTGGTCAAATCGGTCGTCGGCGTTGCGGCCGCCGAGCCAGCTGCGCACCGGCAGCCGGTCTCTGCGGCCGTCGTCGTGGCGGAGCCAGCAGCGTTCACCGTCGAGCGCGCGGTCGTAGAGGTTCCCGAGCAAGTCAAACCCCCACAGCCAACGTGACCCGCGCGAATCGGCCACCCGGCGGGCACGCGCGTCGTACCGCGTCGATGTCGTCGACAGTGTCCACATCCGCCAGCGTGGGAACCAGGCTCACATTTGCACCAGTGTCGCCAAGTGCCGCCAGCGTTACAGCGCCGGTGTCGGATCGCGACATCGGAATCGCGCGCAGGCAATCGGCCATCGTTGCCTCGGTGACGCCGAGCACCCACCAGCCGCCGTCCCGAGCCAGCCCAAGCACCGCGTCGGCAGCCAGAAGTTCCCGCGCGCATTCCCCGATCAGCTCGTCGGTCACCTGTGGGGTGTCCATCCCGATCTGCAGCACCGGGAGGCCACCGGCGGTCTCGGCGGCGTCGACGTGCGCGTTCGCCAACCGCTCGGCGAAGTCGGCGCCCCGCTGCCGCACCACCGTGAAGTCGGCGAGACGGGCCCGGATCTCGTTGCCCGCGCTGGCACCGTCCAGATCACCGGTAAGCGCGACCACCCGGGCAACGACATTGGCGGCCGCTACCGCGTCGAGCGTGTCCAGCAGTGCGGCGGCGGCGATGTCGGCCGCGGCCCGACCGCCGACACTGGCTGCCAGCCGGGTTTTCGCCTGCCCCGGCACCGGCGCCTTGGCGACTACCAGCACGACGACGGGGATCACGAGATCACCCGCCAGAAGTCCAGTGCCGCAATGAAACTCCCCCGCATCGACCCACTGACCTTCGACTTGCCGCCGGTGCGCGGACCGTATGCGACGTCGCGCTCTATCACGCGCCAGCCCGCTTGCGCAGCGCGCACCAGCAGTTCCAGCGGGTAGCCGGATCGGCGGTCCGTGACGCCAAGCTCCAGCAGCGCCTCGCGATGCGCTACCCGCATCGGCGCGATGTCATGAACGGGCAGCCCATAGCGGGTGCGCAGCCGCCAGCACACCGCCGCGGTGCCCAGCCGCGCATGCCACGGCCACCGCAGCCCGTTCACGGCGCGGCGACGCCCGATCACCATGTCCGCACCCTCGAGTTGCGCGACCAACGCCGGCAGCTCGCGCGCATCGAGCGATCCGTCGGCGTCGATCACCGCCACGATCGGCGTCGTTGCCGCCACCACGCCGGCGTGCACAGCCGATCCGTAGCCCGGCCGTTGTTCGGCGACCACCTGGGCGCCGTGCCGACGCGCCACGTCGGCAGTGCCGTCGGTGCTGTTGTTGTCGACCACCAGCGCCCGATACCCGTCGGGCATCGCGGCCAGCACGCCTGGCAGCGACGCCGCCTCGTTGAGGCAGGGCAGCACCACCGTCACGACCGGCATATCACCCGACGTTAGGCCAGCCACGACCGGAACACGCAAGAATCAACCGTGACGAAACCATGACATCGGCGCAGGTAGCGGCGTCGCAGGGCTAATCTCTGAAGTTGTGACGCGAGTGCTGATCGCCGACGACGACACCGTCGTGCGCGATGTCGTGCGCCGGTACCTCGAGCGTGACGGCCTCGACGTCTCGATTGCTCACAACGGCACCGAGGCGCTGCGGTTGCTCGGTTCGGAGCACATTGACGTCGCGGTGCTCGACGTGATGATGCCCGGCCCCGACGGCCTGACACTGTGCCGCAGCCTGCGCCAGCGTGGCGGCTACACCATTCCTGTGATCCTGCTGACCGCCCTCGGCGAGGAGGACGACCGGATCGCGGGACTGGAGGCCGGCGCCGACGACTACCTCACCAAGCCGTTCAGCCCCCGCGAACTCGCTCTGCGGGTCCGATCGGTGCTGCGGCGTGCACCGTCGCCGGTGGGTGCGCTGTCGCTGGACATCACCGTCGGCGACATGACCGTCTCGACGGCCGCACGTTCGGTGACGATCAATGGCGAGCCGGTCAGCCTGACCAACCGCGAATTCGACCTGCTGCTGTTCTTCCTCACCCACACCGACACCGTGTTCTCTCGCGAGGAACTGCTGAAACAGGTGTGGCGCTGGGACTTTGGCGATCTGTCGACGGTCACCGTGCACGTCAAGCGGCTGCGGTCCAAGCTCGGCGACCATCACCGGGTGCAGACGGTGTGGGGCCGCGGATATCTGTGGAGTGGCAGTGCCGACTGACTTGTGGGAGATCGCCGGGTGGGCGCTGGCCTGCTCGGTGCCAGTGGTCCTCGCCGGGGCGATCATCATCCGGTTGGCGCGGTCGTGGTCGCTCGCGGTCAGCATGGTGGCGCTGGTGCTGATCCCGACGCTGGCGACGTTCACCGGTGTGCTTGGCGCCAGCGGGTTCATGATCACCGAGACGTTCGAGCGGACCGCCATTGTGCTGGTGATCGTGTCGGTGGTGACGATCCCCGCCGCGGTGATGCTGGCGCGCTATCAAGCCCGAAGGACGGTGTGGGAGCAGGAGATCCGCGACTCCGAGCGGGCGGCCGAGCAGTCCCGACGCAGGCTCGTCGCGTTCGTCAGCCATGACCTGCGCACACCGCTGGCCGGGATCAGGGCGGTATCGGAGGCGATCGCGGACGGCGTAGTTCCCGACGAGGAAGTCCGGGTACACGCGAAAACGATTGAACAGGAATCAATTCGGCTCTCCGAGATGGTCGACGATCTTTTCGAGATGTCGAAGATCAACGCGGGCGCGATCCAGCCTGCATTCGACAAGGTGGCGCTCGACGAAGTCGTCGACGACGTGCTGGCCGCGCACCGGATCGCGGCCGAGCGCGCGGGCGTGGTGTTGAAAGCCGAGCTGCCGGAAAAGCCGGTGCGGGTAGTCGGCAGCGACCGCGCACTCGTGCGGGTGCTGTCCAACCTTGTTGCCAATGCGATCGCGCACACGCCCGAGGGAGGCAGGGTGTCGCTGGCGCTGGGATCCGACGAGAACGGTGCGTGGGCCCGCGTCGACGACACCGGCGTTGGCATCAACGAGGCCGACCTGCCGCGGGTGTTCGACGTGGCGTACCGCGGGTCCAACGACCGGGTGCCGCGTTCTGACTCGTCGCTGCCCAGCGGTTCGGGCCTGGGTCTGGCCATCGCCGCGGGACTGGTGCAGGCGCATCGCGGCACACTGTCGGCGCACAACCTGGCCACCGGTGCGCGATTCGAGGTGCGGCTGCCGCTGGCGGACTAGCGCGGGTCGTCCACGGCGAGAACCGGCCAAGAACCGTAAAGAAGGTCGGGCCCGCTTTCTCCGGCAACCTGATACGCCTCCATGGCCTGAGCATGCCACTTGACCGGCGGTTTCGTTGTCACTCTTGTAGTTGAGAGATCATTCAAGTATGGTCGTTCGTCACAGCCCAGGGAGGTCCGATGGCCACGAAGAGTGATCGCAAGGCGCGGCGCAAGTTCAAGTTCGAGCGGCGGATGGGCCGGATCGTGATGAATCCGTTGGTCGCGGCGCTGGACAAGATCGGCGTCCGATCCCAGCTAGTGGTCGAGCTGGAGACCACCGGCGCCAAATCAGGTCAGCCGCGAAAAGTGCCGCTCACTGGTCGCGCCGACGACAAGGGCGTCTGGGTGATCTCGCAGCACGGCCGCCGCGCGGGATGGGCGCACAACATCGCCGCAGACCCGAAAGTGCGCGTGCGGGTCGACAATCAATGGCGCAGCGGCACAGCCACTTTCGAGCCGGATGACGACGTACGCGCCCGTGCCCGCAGCTTCGGTGGCGACGGCAAGCTCAGCCAATCCGCCACAGCGGTGACCATGCGCGCGATGGAGAGCGACCCGATCTCGGTGCGGATCACGTACGACTAACTCAATGCGAGTTGGCGGGCGTGGTAATCGAAGTGCTGGCTCGGATAGCGGTAGACGTCCGCCAACGTCATGTAGTCGGTGAAGAACGGATCCCACCGAGGCGGGAAGTGCATGCCGCGGTGCAGGCCGTCCTCACTCTCCCGGACCAGCTTGCGTTGCAGTGAAGCGACGACGCGATCGAGTTTTGCGCCCATCCGGCGACGGTTGTAGACCAGGGCGGCAGCGCAGGATCCGTAGTAGTTGATCGCGTGGAACGGCGTGGTTGCACTGTCGAGCGCGCGGGCGTACGCGCCACTAACCGGATCAGGCAGGCGGCCGAATGCCCGTACGAGAATGATCAGCCGCAAGACGACCATGTAGCCGAACACCATGTGGAACAACAACTGCTCGTTCGTCCAGCGCGTCTCGCGAGTTGGCTTGGCCCACGCATCGGCGCGGTCCGCCTCGGCGAGCAGCCGATGGAATTCGAGCCGGGCGCGCTCCAGATCCGCCGCAACCTTTGCACGGTAACCGGCGAGCTGTTGGATCCGCATCCCGGTCGGCGGCGGCCTCAATCGAGTAGCCGGCTACCAATCGGTTGCAGGTGCGGATAGGCGTCGGCGACGGGCAGCACCGTCCCCGTGGGGTATTGGGCGAGCCAGTCCTCGGCGGCCTCCGCACTGACGAAGAAGCGACCCGGGTTGCAACAGCTGGCACGTACACGCATCGCATCCATCTCGTCTGACCCTGGGATCGAGATCACGGCCGTGCCCGGCGTTAGGTCCGTGACCCCTGCCTGCGGGTCGACGGTCAGGCGGACGACCGTATTCGTTGTCGGACAGAGTGATTCGACGCGGGCAGGCTTGCCCAAGATCGCTGGGAACAAAAGAGTGTCTGCGGCGCACCACGTGTAGAGGCGATGACCGTCGACGACGAATGTGTGCGGCGTCGGGTTGAGCGTGAGACCCCAGCCGACGATGCGACGGTCGTCGTCGTATTCGATGTCCTGGCTCGCGGGCGCATTGGCTAGGTCGGCGGCATCGACGCCGGCGGCCGCGGCGAGTTCGGTGATCGTGATCGGCCTGCCGTGCGACAGCAGCCTTATCGCGGTGCGTATCAAATTCCTGCCGGCCTCCTGTGCAGTGCATCCAGAACGCGCTGCGGCGTCGGCAGGTCGAGTCGGCACGCATCGCCGCTGCGCACCCTGGATTCGGGTCGCATCACATCGACTCCGTCGACGAGCACCGTGGGCGAGGGATGGCGCCCGACCCGGTCGATGATCGTCGCGTCGATGCCCAGGGCGCTCAGGCATTCGGTGATCGTCGCCCTGGCAGCTTCGGCATGGGGGCACCCCGGGGCAGTCAGCAACTCGATACGCACGGTCATCTTGTGCCGACCGCGATTTCGATGTCGTGCAGGATCGGGCACTGGCGTTCGGCGCGGGCCGGGCCGCAGGTTTCAATCAGGCGAGTAAGCGCATCACGCATGCCGGCAAGTTCGTCGATGCGCAGCTGCAAGTCATCGATCCGGCTGCGGGCCATCGCCCTGGCTTCATCACATGAGTCGGGACCACCCCCGGCCAGGTGCAGCAGGTCTTCGATGTCGTCAAGGGTGAAGCCGAGTTGTTGGGCGCGCTTGACGAACCGCACCACTCGCACCGCGTCGTCGCCGTAGTCCCGATACCCCGACGGCGTGCGCGCCGGCTCGGGCAACAAACCGCGGCGCTCGTAATACCGGAGCGTTTGGGCGTTGACCTGCGCCTGTGCGGCGACCTCGCTGGTTTTCACACCTCCAGCATGAACCCGGTACCTAGGTACAGGGTCAAGTCAGTCCGGCAGCGAGTTGCTCAGCCGTTCCGTCGCTGCCAGATAGTCCTCGATGAACTCGCGCACCACCTCGCGGGTCGGCTTGACCTTGTTCATCAGGCCGACGCCCTGCCCGACGAAGTAGGTGGCCAGCGCCTGCGCGCCCGGATGGCCCTGCGCTGCCAGCTGGTCGACCCGCCGGATGACCGGCTCGGCCAGCATCGACTGCAGCGGTAGCGGCAACGGCGTCTGCCCGCCTTCATTGGGCGCCCACGCGTCCGTCCACTCCGACTTCAGTTGCCGCGCCGGCTTTCCGGTACGCCCGGCCGAGCGGATGGTGTCACGCGACGTCGCCGCCAAGAACTTCTGCACCGTGTGCGGTGCCGTCTCGGCCTCCTCGGTCGTCAGCCACACCGATCCGGTCCATGCGCCGTCGGCGCCCATCGCGACCGCTGCGGCCATCTGCCTGCCTGTGACGATCCCGCCGGCCGCCAGCACCGGCACCGCACCCTCGATGGCGTCGATCACTTCGGGGATGAGCACCATCGTCGTCACCTCGCCGCAATGGCCGCCCGCCTCTGTGCCCTGCGCGACGATCAGGTCGACGCCCGCCTGCACCTGCTTGACGGCGTGCTCCTTGGCGCCGACCAGCGCGGCGACCGGGACACCGCGCTCCTTGCCCGCCTCGATCATGTAGTCCGGCGGCACACCCAGAGCATTGGCGATCAGCTTGATCGGGTGGCTGAACGCCACCTCGAGAAGGTCCTTTCCGGTGTCGCCGGAGAGGAACGACGGGCCGGTCCGCGGCGACGCCTCAGGTTCGATGTCGTGCGCCGACAGCAGGTCGGCGACGAAACCGCGGTAGTCCTCGGGGATCCGGCCCGCCAGCTCGCCCGGCGCCAGCTTCTCGCCCTTGCCCTCGAACTTCGCAGGCACGATGAGGTCTATGCCGTAGGGCTTTCCGCCGACGTGCTCGTCGATCCATGACAGCTCCTGGTCCAGCCACTGCGGCGTGAATGCCGTCGCGCCAAGCACACCGAACCCGCCGGCGTTGGTCACCGCGGCCACCACGTCTCGGCAGTGGCTGAAGGCAAAGAGGGGGAAATCGATGCCGAATTGTTCGCAGATGGCGGGCTTCACCTCACCAGTATTACTAGGTCATATCTGTCGACGCGAGGAACCCCTTGATCTCGTTGATCATCTGGCTGCCGTCGAGCAGCTCGGGGTCGTTGTGTCCGGCGCCGGGCACGAGTACGAACCGCTTCGGTTCGACGGCCGCGTCGTACAGCCGCCGGCTCAGCGGCAGCGGCACGATGTCGTCACGGTCACCCGCGATCACCAATAGCGGCGCGTGCACCGACGCGATGCGCTCGATCGACGGATAGCGGTCGAGCAGCAGCCGCCGTATTGGCAGCCACGGGTAGTGCACGGCGCCGACGTCGGCCAGCGAGGTGAAGGGTGACCGCAGTATCAACGCTGCCGGCGGTCGCTGCACCGCAAGGCCGACCGCCACCGCCGCGCCAAGGGATTCGCCGAAGTACGCGATCCGCTGCGGGTCCACGTCAGGCTGCGCCGCCAGCCACGCCTGTGCGGCCCGCGCGTCTGCCGCCAAACCTTCCTCGGACGGGCGGCCCGGGTTGCCGCCGTATCCCCGGTAGTCGAAGAGCAGAACCGACAGACCCAAGCGGTTCAGCGCAACAGCCAACTCGGCCCTCATCGACCGGTCGCCCGCGTTGCCGTTGCACACCAATACAGCTGGTCTGCGAGCGTCCCCGCGCCCGGGGAAATACCACGCCCCCAAGCGGATTCCGTCCTCGGTGTGGAGAACGACGTCGCGCCCGGTCGGCAACACCGCCGCAGCCGAAGGCACAGGGCCTGGCGACGGGAAGTAAATCAACCGCCGCTGCTGCGACCACATCGTCGCCAACAATCCAGAAGCCACGAGTGTGACGATAAGGACCGCGGTAAGGACGCGACGCGTCGCTACTCCTGATCAGACGAGTCAGCGGGCTTATCCTTTTGCAGGCCGCCGCCAGTCACCTTGTTGATTGCGTCATTGATTCTGTCGGTGAACGTCTTTACGGGGTTTGCGCCACCAGGCGACGCGGTGCTCCTGGGCTTCTTCGAACCGGGGGCGAACAGGTTGCCGCCGGTCGTGCTGAGCTTGTTTGTCGTCAAAGTTGAATTGGGCAGCGCCAGGGACCCCAGCACTGGCAGCTTGCCTACCTCGCCGAGTGGTTTGGTCACGAGGTTCGTCGGCGATTCCACATCGTCTTGCGCCGTCTTTACGCCGGCATCCAAACCGGTCTGCAAGGTGCCCGGCACGGCGTCCAAGTTCCGCAGCGATGAACCCGGTTGCATCGGCCGCGGCACCCTCGGATCCAGCGGTATCGCTTCGTTGCCCTCGACGCCCAGGCCGTCGCCGTACCCCGCATTGACGAGCTCCGTAAAGGTCGGCTCCAACGCATCGGCCAAGATGTCGCCGCCGGGAAGCAACCGCACCGGACGCAGCAGGGGTAGATCCCCGGACTCAAACGTCACGTAGGTTGTGGTGCTTCCGTCCAGCGCCGTCTTGCTGACGACCTGGCCGTCCGGTGTGAGCACGTAGTGGTAGTGCACGTCGGGGTCTGCATCCAG
The DNA here is from genome assembly GCA_963841555.1 of uncultured Actinomycetota bacterium. Taxonomy (GTDB): domain Bacteria; phylum Actinomycetota; class Actinomycetes; order Mycobacteriales; family Mycobacteriaceae; genus Mycobacterium. Next base: position 538,001 of record CAWJDL010000006.1, on the reverse strand, counting down.
GCCTTTCGCGTCTGCTATAGCCTCCGGCGGAACGTCGGCGGTCTGCTCCGCCCCGTAGCCGTAGACGTAGGCGACCAGACTGTTGCCGAGAGTGAAAGGATTGAGCGGATCGACAGGGGCGCTCGAGTTGATGTTGTACTCGTACGCCACATCCAGAACTGGTACACCCAAATCGCTTGGGGTCGGCTCAGCCGAGGTCCCCAGCAGCGGCGCGAAGACCGCATACGTCGTCCAGAAACCACCGCCGGCACGGTTGCTGTTGTTGTCGAGGATCACCAGGTCGATGTCGTCTAGGGCCGGGTCGTTGTTGTCACGCAGCTGTCCCAGCGCGGTGCCGGTCTGGCCCGCACCCCATCCGGAAGCCAGGACCACGGTTGGGTCGCCATCGGCGGCGCTGATGGCATCTGCGATCCCCTGAGGCCCCAGGAAGAAAGGGACGACCTGCTGCGGGCCGTAGCCCTCCTGCGTGTAGTCCGTGCCGTAGTACGTCGTGCCTGCGAAGATCTGCGCCGTCGAATTGGCAGGCGTAATAAGTGCCACCAGGTCGACCGACGGCGCGACAGCGGTCGTTGTGCCGGTCATCAATGCGGTGGACAGGCTCGTGGCACCCACGGCGGCTGCCGCAAGCCGAGAGCCCCGATGCCGCGCGACAGCAGACCGGCGTCCAGAAGTTTTGCGATGCTTACCGGCCATGGCAGCCTCTCCCCGAAAGTTTGCTCCCTAAGTTCTGGCAAACATTAGCAGGGTAAAAGCGTTTCGGAGCGAACACGAAATTAACTGTGGATTTTCCGCTGCCTAGCCCCGCAGCGGCGCGTACGCGAACTCGCGCAGACCGTCGCGCGGGTCGACGGCGGCCCGGAACCCCAGCAACTCCGCCGCGCGGGCCGGGTCGGCGACGATGTGGCGGACGTCGCCGCTGCGGTACTGGCCGGTGACGAGCGGCAGCACATCACCGCGGGCCTCACATAGCTCGGTGGCCACCTCCAGGATCGAGATCGGCCGCCCCGAGCAGACGTTGAACGCCGAGAATCCATCCAGATTCGCGTCGACGGCCGCAACGTTGGCCGCGGCGACGTCGTCGACGTGAACGAAGTCGCGCATCTGCCCGCCGTCTTCGAAAACCCTTGGCACGTCGCCCGCTTCGAGCTCGGAACGGAAGATGGCCGCCACCCCCGAATACGGGGTGTCGCGCGGCATGCCGGGCCCGTAGACGTTGTGATAGCGCAGCGCGACCACCGACCCGCCCGTCGACTCCGCCCATGCCAGCGCGTAGTGCTCCTGCGCGGTCTTGCTCGCCGCGTACAGACTGCGTGGCCGAAGCGGCGCGTCCTCGTCGACCAGCCGCCACCTCACAGGCTGTCCGCAGATCGGGCAGCGGTGCTCGAAGGCGCCGCCGTCGAGGTCGGTTCGCGTGCGCGGAAGCGGATCGACGAGACCGTGTTCCGGGCATTCGTAGCGGCCCTGCCCGTAGACCACCATCGACGATGCCAGCACCAGCCGCTGGCAGCCCGCCGCGAACATCTCCGCGAGTACCACCGCGGTGGCGAAGTCGTTGTGGCTGCCGTAGGACGGCGCGTCGGCGGCGTCCACCCCCGCGCCCACGACCGCCGACTGATGACACACCACGTCGACTCCCTTGAGCAGCGGCGCCAGCGCTGCGGCGTCGCGGACGTCCACGCGCCGCACGTCGGCGGGCAGTTCGGCACCGGGGCCGTGCGCGGCTGGGAGCATCACGTCGACAGCGACGACCTCATGGCCCGCCGCGGCTAGTGCCGCGGCCACCCGCGTCCCGATGAATCCGGCCGCGCCGGTCAGCAGCACCCTCATGGGAGATCGAACGGCAGCTCGACGCCGTCGTGTGGCAGGCAGTGGGTGCAGGTTGACACATTGGCCGTGTTTTCTATGGCCTCGTGCACCAGTTTCTTGAACGGCACCAGGTTGCGTTCGAATTCCGCGAACACGTCGATCGCACGGACGCCCTCGCCCGTCGTGATGCCCGCGTCCAGGTCGGTCACCAAAGCAATGGCGGCGTAACACATTTCGAGCTCGCGGGCCAAGACCGCCTCGGGATAGCCGGTCATGTTGACCAGCGTGAAGCCTTGGCTTGCGAACCACTGGCTCTCGGCGCGGGTGGAAAATCTCGGGCCCTGGATCACCACTACGGTGCCGCCGTCGACCACGCCGGGCAGCTCGGCCGCCGCCGCCCGCAGCGTTGGGCAGTACGGGTCGGCGAACCCGACGTGGATGCCACCCGAGTCGAAGTAGGTGTCCTCGCGGCCGCTGGTGCGGTCCACCAATTGATCGGGCACCACCATGGCGCCGGGCCCCAACTCGGGGGTGAGGCTGCCGACCGCGCACGGCCCGAAGATACGGCGCACGCCCAACGCCCGCAGCGCCCACATGTTCGCGCGATACGGGACGGTGTGCGGGGAGAACTCGTGGTTGACGCCGTGCCGCGGCAGGAACGCCACCTCGTGCTCGCCGACGGTGCCGACGGTGATCGACGCACTCGGCGCGCCGTAGGGGGTGTCCAGGCTGATGCTGCGGGCATCGGAACCGAAGAAGGTGTAGAAGCCGCTGCCGCCGATGACTCCCAGCATTCGACCATTCTGTGCCACGCAGGCTGCCCGCCGGCAGCTAGCGCCGGATCATTCTTCCTCGGCGTGCTCCGATGCGCGGCGGGCCCCATCACGGATCTCGAACACGTCGGTCGCCAAGCCGCCGATTGCGCCGGCCACGTCCTTCACGGCGGTCGTGATGATCGAGGCCACCTCCCCAACCGTCGAGGCCACGGACTGAACGGTCTCCTGCACTGCGTCCTTGCGGATTTCCACCTTGCTGAGTCGCTCTTCCATGGGTTCAGTCTTGCCGCTCGAAGCCGCCAGCGCCAGGCGCCGCGGTTTCGCCGTGCGACGATGGCGCTCGTGGCCAGTTTCGCGCAATGGGTCGAGGGCGCCCGCCCGAGGACATTGCCCAACGCGATCGCCCCGGTGATCGCAGGCACCGGCGGCGCGGCCTGGCTGCACGCCGCGTGTTGGTGGAAGGCGCTGTTGGCGCTGCTCGTCGCTGTCGCGATGATCATCGGCGTCAACTACGCCAACGACTACTCCGACGGCATCCGCGGCACCGACGACGTGCGGGCGGGGCCGTTGCGGCTGGTCGGCTCGAAGCTGGCCGCGCCGCGTGCCGTGCTGACGGCCGCCGCGGTGAGCCTCGGTGTCGCGGCGGTGGCCGGGGTCGTGCTGGCGTGGTTCAGCGCGCCGTGGCTGATCGCGGTCGGCGCGGCGTGCATAGCCGGCGCCTGGCTGTACACCGGAGGCTCGAAGCCGTACGGCTATCTCGGGCTCGGCGAGGTCGCGGTGTTCGTGTTCTTCGGCCTGGTCGCCGTGCTCGGCACGCAGTACACGCAGGCGTTGCGGATCGACTGGGTCGGGCTGGCCCTGGCGGTGGCGATGGGCTCGCTGTCGTCGGCGGTGCTGGTGGCCAACAATCTGCGAGACATTCCCACCGACAAGGAGTCCGGCAAGATCACGCTGGCGGTGCGGCTCGGCGACGCCCGCACCCGGGTGCTGTACCAGACCTTGCTGGCGGTGGCGTTGGCGCTGACGGCGGTGCTGATGCTCGCGACTCCGTGGTGCGCAGTGGGGCTCATCGCTGCGCCGCTCGCCGTCCGCGCGGCCGGTCCGGTCCGAAAGGGCCTCGGCGGCAAAGAATTGATCCCGGTGCTGCGCGACACCGGCCTGACGATGCTGGTGTGGGCCGTCGCGGTGGCGTCGGCGCTGGCGCTCGCCGCTTGAGCAGGGCTAGCGTTGAGCCATGTCCGACACCGATATCCAACAGGCCCAGCAACTTGCAAGCGGCAATGTTTCGGCGCTGCTGCCGGAAGAGGGCCGGACGATCGAGCAGGAGCGGCTCCACCGCAAACAGAATCTGGCCGCGGCCTTCAGGCTTTTCAGCCGTTTCGGCTTCGACGAGGGCGTCGCCGGACACATCACCGCACGCGACCCTGAGTTCACTGACCACTTCTGGGTGAACCCGTTCGGCATGCACTTCGGGCATATCCGGGTGAGCGACCTTCTGTTGGTGCGCCATGACGGCGAGGTTGTCCAGGGCGACCTCCCGGTGAATCAGGCGGCGTTCGCGATCCATTCGCAGGTGCATGCGGCGCGTCCGGACGTGATCAGCGCGGCCCACGCTCATTCCGTGTACGGCAAGACATGGTCGACTCTCGCGCGACTACTCGACCCGATCACCCAGGACGCGTGCGCCTTCTACGACGACCACGCGTTGTTCGACAACTACTCGGGCGTCGTCCTCGACATCGAGGAAGGCAAGCGCATCGCGCATGCACTCGACGACTGCAAGTCCGTCATCCTGCGCAACCACGGTCTGCTCACGGTCGGTCAGTCGGTCGAGGAAGCGGCGTGGTGGTTCATCACCATGGAGCGGTCGTGTCACGCGCAGCTGATGGCCGAGGCCGCAGGAACTCCAGTCCTGATCGAACCCGCGATGGCCAAGCACACCGCGGGACAGGTCGGCACCCACTTCGCCGGCTGGTTCAGCTTCCAACCGTTGTTCGCGCGGATCAGCCGGGAACAGCCAGACCTGTTCGACTGAGCGATTTCGGTGCACTTACGGACGCTGAGCGGGCGTTAGCGCGCCGACATCACGAGCACTCCGGCGGCATGGTCGCGGTCGCCTCCGCTGCCAGCTCGCGTCCGACGGCGGCGACGTTGAGTTCCTGCAGGTTCGGCAGCGACGCCACCCGCGGGTAGTTCGGATACGCGCGGTCGAGTTCACCGACGAGGTACCGGGTTTCGCGATCGGTCATCGTTATCCCGGCGTCGGAGTCGAGCGCTACGGCCGGCTTGACCAGTTCGCGGTAGTGCCTCAGGTAGTCGCGCTGCTCGCTGATCTGCTCGGCGGCCTGCCCGGCGTCGCCATGACCCGGATAGACGGTGTCGGCCGCGCCGAACCGACCGCTCAGCGCGGCGAGGTCGGTCAGCCAGCCGCACGAATTTCCCTCGATCAGCGCAGGCGTGACGTGATTGCCGGTCAGGTCCCCGCCGAACAGCGCATGCGACGATGGCTCGAAATAGACTGTCGCCGTGGCTGACTCACCCGGACCGAAATCTGCGGTCTGCAGTGTCAGGCCGGCGATACGAAGTTCGGCATCACTGGCGAAGGTCTCCGTCGGGTAGGTCAGCGTCTGCGGGTAGTCGGGATCGGCCTGTCGGGCCAGCGAGTAGAACTTGAGTGGGTCGTCGCGCATCCACTTGTCGGTGGCCTCCGATGCGTAGATCGGGGTGTCTGGGAACTTCTCGTGCAGAACACCCAGTCCCCCAACGTGATCGGGATGCGGATGAGTGAGCAGAATCGCCGCGACTCGTCGCCCCTTGCGCGAAACTTCGTCGGCGATCTTCTGCCCGCCGGTGACATTACGACCGGCGTCGACGATGACGATTCCGTCCGGCCCGTCGATCCAATAGGCGTTGACCGAACCGGGGTTCGGTGATGCCCATCGCTCGACCGGCAGCCGTGACGGCCCGTCGCCACCACCGCTACAGGCCGCCAGCACGGCGGTGACCACGACGCTCAGCGTGACGGCGCGCAAGCTCATAGCCGGAACGTACCAATTTGCCGGACGGATCGCCGCCGAGACTCTACGGTTGGCTTCGGCGCCAACGCCATTGCCTAGGGGGGCTATCGACCAGAAATGCCACCACGCCTGCTCGATCAGCGCGGCACCCCGCCGTACAAGACCGCGGGGTTGGTGTTGGTCATCGTGGCGGCGGGAGTGCTGGCCCTGACCTACGGCCAGTTCCGCGGCAACCTCACATCGAAGACACCGCTGACGATGATTTCGCCGCGGGCGGGCCTGGTGTTGGACCCAGGCTCGAAGGTCACCTACAACGGGGTGGAGATCGGCAAGGTCGCCCGCCTCGACGAAATGGACGTCGACGCAAAGCCTAACGCGAAGATCGCCTTGGACATCGACTCCGAGTACATCGGACTGATCCCGAAGAACGTCTACGCCGAGGTCAAGGCAACCACCGTGTTCGGCAACAAGTACGTCGCGTTCGAGTCACCGAAAAACCCGTCATCCCAGCCCATCTCGTCTGCCGATGTGATCGACGTGTCTGCGGTGACAACCGAGTTCAACGCCCTGTTCGAGACGGTGTTGTCGGTCTCAGAGAAGGTCGACCCGATCAAGCTGAACCAGACGTTGACGGCGGCCGCGGAGGCCCTGGACGGGCTGGGTGATCGCTTCGGCCAATCGGTCACACACGGCAATGAGATCCTGGCCGACCTGAATCCTCAAATGCCCCAGATCCGCTACGACACCCAACGTCTGGCTGATCTCGCCGACGTCTATGGCAATGCCGCGCCCGACTTGTTCGACGGCCTGGCGAACGCCGTCACCACCGCGCGCACCCTCAACGAGCAGCAGGCCAACCTCGACGAGACGCTGCTGGCATCCGTCGGGGTGGGCAACACGGGCGCGGACATTCTCGAGCGCGGCGGGCCCTACCTTGTCCGCAGCACTGCCGACCTGATCTCCACGTCGGAAATTCTCGACTACAACAGCCCGGCGCTGTTCTGCACGATCCGCAACTTCCACGATGTCGCGCCCAAGTTTTCCCAAGCATTGGGCGGCAACGGGTATTCGGGTACCGGTGTCGGCGGCCTCATGGGCGCAGGCAACCCCTACGTCTATCCCGACAATCTGCCGCGCGTGAACGCCAGCGGTGGCCCCGAAGGCCGCCCGGGCTGCTGGCAGACGATCACCCGCGATCTGTGGCCGGCCCCGTATCTGGTGATGGATACCGGCGCGTCCATCGCGCCGTACAACCACTTCGAACTCGGGCAGCCGATCCTCATCGAGTATGTGTGGGGACGCCAGATCGGCGAGAACACGATCAACCCATAAGCCGCCTCGTTGAGCAGGCCGATGACCGCGGCGCGCAGCTGCGCGGTGTCCACGTGCTCGGTGATCAAACCCAGCGTGAACTTGTCACCGCCACGCAGGATGCCGAGCATGATGTGCTCGCAGCCGATCACATTGTCCTTCTGCGCCAAGGCTTCTCGCAGGGAGAGCTCCAGCACCTTTTTAGCGGGCTTGGTGAACGGGAAGTGCCCGCGGCGACGCCTGCGCCGACCGGACTTGCGCAGCGCATTGTCGTAGGTGCCGGCACCGAATGTCCGGTCCACGTTGTCGCGGATTGCCCGCAGGTCGATGCCGATCGGCCGCAGCGCCTCGGCGTCGTCCTCGAAGGATTCCTCGACCGACGAATCCGTGGCGGCCAGCCGGTCGCGGACCACCGCGGCGGTGACGCCGTAGCCGCCGAGCACACTCGACAGATCCCGGCCAGCGCTCCGCAGGACACCAACCAGCAGGTGTTCGGGTCGGATCTCGCCCGAATTGAGTTCGCGGGCCTCTTCCTGGGCCAACACCACCGATACCCATACCCGGCGTCTACCGTTACCTGAGATGTCGGTGCTTGTGTGATTGGGCATTTCAGGCAGCCTCTCCTTTGGGGGAGGCACTCCCACCGTCATCGGCGTTGGCGCCTACTTCGGCTCGGGTTCGGGTTTCACTGCCACCAGCGTCACCATCGGGTGACGGCTTACGGTCGGCTCCGCCCGTGACGACCCCGGTACTCGGGACCGTTTGGTGGTGCGCGTAGCGCGCCAGGTTGACCGCTGCGTTGAGGTCCCTGTCGATGACCAGCCCGCAGCTGTCGCACTTGTAGGTTCGCTCGGCCAGGTGCAGTTTGGTTTTCACCGCACCACAGCCAGAGCAGGTTTTCGAGCTGGGAAACCACCGGTCGGCCTTGACGATGCGTGAGCCATACCAGCCGCTCTTGTAGTCGAGTTGACGCAGCAGCGCGCCGAGCCCGGCATCGCTCAGTGCGCGGTTGAGGCCACGCTTGTGTGACCCGCCGGCGGCCATCATGTTCTTCACGGCAAGGGTTTCAGCGCCGATGACTTCGTGGGTCTGGCTGAGTTGGGTGGTGAGTTTGTGGGTGCGGTCCGCCCGCAAGTTGGCCACCCGCGCATATGCGCGCCCGATGTCGCGTTGGGTGCCCGCCCAGCCGCGCGAGGGCTCGCGCCTGGATCTAGTGGCGTCATCCCAGGGGCCGACCTGGCGGGCCGCTTTGCGATGCAAGGCCCGCAGTGTGCGCTGGGCGGCCTTGAGTTCACGCGGCGCCCGATGGCGCACCAGTTCGTTGCCGTCGGCATCGGCGACCACGATCAGGTCTTTGACCCCAGCGTCGATCCCCACCACCTTGGCGCCGGGCTTCACATGAGCAGGGCGCCCCACATCTCGGGCCACGATGCAGGTCAACGACACCAGCCAGCGGCCCCGCTCGAACCGCACCGTCGCTTTGAGGATGCGGGCAATGCCCGCGCCGATCCGCCGCGCCAGCTTTCGGGTGTTCTCGTGGGTTCTGATCGTGCCCAGCCGGGGCAAGGTGATGTGGTGGCGGTCGGGTTCGACCCGGATCACACCGGTGGAAAACGAGAACGCCTTGGCCGCCCCGGTTTTCGTCTTGAACCGAGGGAACCCCATCGGTGGTCCGCGGCGGGTTCCCTTCTTCGACGCCTGCCAATTCGCCAACGCCTCTGCCAGCGCCCGACACGCGTTGGCATACACCTCCTTGGAATTCTGCGGCCACCACGCAGTACCGTCAGCGCCCACGGCCACAGTGTGTTTGCGTCGGTTCCACTCGTTGCGGAGCGACTGAAACGACCAACCCATACACGGGGTGAGATCCGGCTCGGCGATCCCATACGACTTCTCGGCCTGGCGTTGATCGAGGTTGGCCTTCACCGCCGCCAACATCGTGTTGTAAGCGAACCGGGCACCCCCGGCATGCGACAACAACGCCTGCTGCTGCGCCGGTGTCGGATCCAGCGCGAACCGATACGCCTGAGCCACCCAGCCCGGCGGAACCTCAAACCCCGCCAACCCGTCTCACCCCACCGTCAACCGCTCGCGAATCCCGTTCGGCAGCCCACCGCGCCGTAGGGCGCGAATGCACGCCCCGCGCCGGCCGTACGAGCGCGCACACCTCGACATGGGGACCTCGATCATGTCGCGCACCACATCGTCGGTGGCTTCACCACGATCAACCATCACAACCCGGCGACCCGGCGCACGGCCAACACGGCCTGCACCTGGTCCACCCCCGATACGAGCCAACCGACCGCGATGCTCCACAACAACCACCGTCGCAGACGGGTCCGACAAACCACGTCAGCTTCGGACGCTTGCCATTCAGCCCCGACCCCGCCGCTGCGACCGGCCACTCCCAGGCCCTGCGGTGGCCCACACCGTCAACCCAGACAGCCGCCGGTCCAGTTCCAATCGCTGATCGTTAAACATCTGCGCGAACACCATCGCGCGCTGATCACGGGTCGGCTAGAAACGTCGACCAAGATCGCGCCCGATGGCGACCGGCGAAACGGATCCGGCAACCGTCCTCACGCACCCACCTACGCCGTCCGCGCGCAGTTCACAATCCCCACGATGACGCCAACTATGCGATCGCGCGGCGATGACGAGCGTCACGCCCAAGATGTGGAGTTCGACGCGCATCATCGGGCCGCGGTTCCGAAGATGAGAAAGGCGATTGCGGTGAATGCGCCCGCGATCACTTGACTGACCAGAAACACGCCGCCGAACAACGCGGCGACGTCCACGGTGCCCGCCACGACCGCGACACAGATAGCAAAGTGCCACAGTGTATTCGGCGCATCGCGGGGCGACTCGATGCAACTGAATACCACATATCCAAGCACGAAGGTGAACAGCAACTCGGCCGCGAACGCCCCTACGAGAGCGCGCCCGCTCAACATCAATTCCGACACGGCTTCGGACTGTCCGGAGCCGACCATCAGTCGCCATGCGATCGCCGCACACAACGCCGCGGCGAGCTGAGTCAACCAGTACGCAACGGCCTCGCGGAACGGGATTCGGCCCCACATCGCCGCGGCCAATGTGATAGCAGGATTGAAATGCGCACCCGCCCGATGGCCTCCGGCGTAAATCAGCGCCAAGAGGACTGCGCCGATGCCCAGCGCCGCAAAGGGAGTCCCGCTGCAGAGACCAAGCTCTACCGTCAACACGAGGCCGAAAGTCCCGAGTGCCTCGATGGCGTACTTGTCGAGCGTGCGGGGCGTTTCGACGAGCGCGATCGGCGAGTAGGGCTCAACCGTCCAGTGCGGGGCGGTGGTCATGAACCCCAACCTTTGTGGCTCTGCGGCCCGATGTCGTCAACGCTGACCGCCATCCGTCGTTCCCACTTGCCGGACGGTGAGATACCTGCTAGCTGTAAACCTGCTGCCTCGACTGTGAATTCCATGCAAGATTGTTGAGACAGCGCCGGTTGTCCCGGTGCCGGAAGGATTCAACATGTCTGCCGTGCAGGTCGTCGTCGCCGACGACGACGTCCTGCTGCGCGAGGGCCTGGCCAGCCTGCTGGACCGGTCGGGTTTCGAGGTGGTGGGGCAGGCCGCCGATGCGACGGAGTTGCTCGCCCTGGTGCGTGATCGCAAGCCGCAACTCGTTGTGGTGGACATTCGCATGCCGCCGACGCACACCACCGAGGGCCTCGACGCAGCGCGCGTGATCCGTGAGGAACTGCCCGATACCGGCATCCTGGTGCTGTCCGCCCACGTCGAAGTCGAACACGCGACCGAACTGCTGGCCAGCGGACACGGTATCGGCTACCTGCTCAAGACTCGGGTCACCGACGTCGCCGATTTCGTCGACACCCTCGAGCGCGTCTCCAAGGGCGCGTCGGTCGTGGACCCCGCGCTCGTTCAGGAGTTGGTCTCGGCCCGCCGCCGCGACGACCCGCTCGCTGTGCTCAGCGCCCGCGAACAGGAGGTGTTGATGCAGATGGCAGAGGGCCGGTCGAACGCAGGCATCGCGCGGCGGCTCTGGGTCACCGAAGGCACCGTCGAAAAGCACGTTCGCAGCATCCTGACGAAGCTGAACCTGCCCGAAACCGGCGACGACCACCGTCGCGTTCGGGCGGTGATCACCTACCTTGAGGCCCGCTGACCTTGAGCAGGTCCCGGATGGCGTCGGGTGACAGCGAGAATTTCTGCAGGAAGCCCACGGCCGGGCTCGCATCGATCATCTCGGCGAGATCCGACTCGGCGTAGGTGGACACGAGGATCACCGCCAACCTGCTCGCGGTGCTCGCCCGGTCGAGCTGCTCGGCGAGCGCGAACCCGTCCTCCCCGCCGAGGTCGATGTCGACCAACGCCACGTCGGGATGCAGATCTTCGTAACACCTAAGCGCCTCAGCGCTATTGGTGGCCCTACCGACAACGCTGATCCCCGCGCGCTCGAGCATGGCGCTCGCGGCGTCGCGAAAGTCAGCGCTGTCGTCAACGATCAAACAGCGCATATCGCAACCCGCCGCAATACACAGTTTTCAGCCTCCCAGATGTCGACCGCGATCGCATTCCGGCTAGCCGGAACTCCCGACGTCGAGCAGCCCCCAAAAGCGCGCTTGCGGGCTATCACCGAATTGCGTGGCACAAGCAATATCCGAGGGGCCATTCTGTGTTGCATAGGAAAGATGAGTCAGCACCCCACGTCGACGCGGCAGCCGGGATCCGATCCCCGGCCATCGATGCGCGCGCGCCTGCTGGCGCTGGTGGTGCGGCCGACGGCGCCTCCGGTGTGGCTGGGCATCGTGGTGGCCGTCGTGTTCATCACCGCAGAGACGCTGCTGGTCCACCGGCTGCAGAAGATCGGCCCCGAGAATGCCTTCGGCGCACTGTTCCTGCTCGGCGTGCTGGTCGTCTCCGCAGGATGGGGATTCCGGCTCGCCGTCGCCACCTCCCTGGCCAGCGCACTGGTCTACGTCTACTTCCATATGGAGACCACCGGTACGTTCATCCCGACTCATCCACAGGACGCGGTGGCGATCCTCATCTTCCTGCCGGTCGCGCTGCTGGCCAACATCCTGGCCGGACAGGCGCGCCTGCGCGCCGCCGAGTCCGAACTGCGCAGGCGCGAGGCAGAAACCAGCCATGCCGAGGCGAGTGCGCTGGCCGAGCAGCAGGCGGCGCTGCGGCGCGTCGCGACCCTGGTCGCGCGCGGCGTCGACCCGTCCGAGGTGTATCCGGTGGCGGTCGCTGAACTGTCCCGCAGGCTGGGTATCGACAATGTCGCGCTGCTGCGATACGAGACCGAGGAAGCGCTGGTACTGCTCGCCAACAGCGATGAAAGCGGCATGACGAAACTGTCTATCGGAGAGCGGCTTTCGCTCGACGGTGACAGTGTATCGGCGATGATCCGAGACACCGGGGCGCCTGCACGGATGGACTACCATGGCGGCGCCACTGGCCCCACAGCCGAGCGCGCCCGCCAGATCGGGCTGCGTTGGGCGATCGGTGCGCCCATCATCGTGGACGGCCGAATCTGGGGTGCGCTGGTGATCGGCTCGTCCCAAGCCGAGCCGATGCCACCGGAAACCGAGGCTCGCATCGGGGATTTCGCGGACCTCGTCGCCACCGCCATCTCCAATGCCGAAACCCGTGCGGAGCTCACCGCGTCACGTGCCCGCATCGTCGCCGCCGGCGACCAAGCCCGCCGCCGCTTCGAACGCGATCTCCACGACGGTGCGCAGCAGCGCATCGTCTCGCTCGGGCTGGAAGTGCGTGCGGTCGAGGCGTCGATACCGGCTGAGCAGCAACAGTTGCGCGACCAGTTGTCCAATGTCGTCGACGGTCTGTCCGGTGTGTCAATGGAATTGCAGGAAATCTCGCGAGGCATCCATCCCGTGATCCTGTCGAAGGGCGGGCTCGGCCCGGCGATCAAGACGCTTGCCCGACGCTCCGCCGTTCCCGTCGAGCTCGACCTGAACGTTGATCGTCGAATGCCGGAATCGGTTGAGGTCGCCGCCTACTACGTCGTCGCCGAGGCGCTGACCAACGCCGCCAAACACGCGCAGGCATCCGTAGTCAACGTCTCCGCCGTCGTCGACGACGAGCTTCAGCTCGCCATCAGCGACGACGGGATCGGCGGTGCCGTCGCAGGGGCCGGCTCAGGCCTGATCGGACTCAAGGACCGGGTCGAGGCCCTGGCCGGCAGCCTGGACATCTCCAGTCCCGCCGGGAGCGGGACGACGTTGAAAGTAGGCATCCCGCTCCGCGGCGAATAGCCCGGCCGCACTATCGATTTCAGTGGTGCCCGCCGTGATGGAAAAGCAGCACGTTCCCGAAGAACGGGTACTGGGCCTGGTAGTCGATGGGTGGCGGGGTTGCAGTGAGTTGGGCGTTGCCATCCGACTGGCACAGGCTCGCCGAACCGGACGAGGTGCAGATCGGGGCGGCTTCGGCCAATGGTGCGATCGCAATCGCGACGGCGCTCGCTCCGGCCACCAACAGCGGTGGGATGAAGTTCCGGATTCTCATGATGCGCTCTCCTTTGTTGGCCCACCTTTGCGGGCCCTGCCTTTGTTGGCTCTTCCAGGATCGCGCGTGCGCCAAGCGATGTCGTCATTGCTGCCACCCAACCTTGGCTAGCAGTTATCCCCCACCAGATAGGCGCCCGGCTCCAGGCGCCGCGTCCGACGCTCGTAGGTTCCCCACCGCCATGGCCATTGATTGGGGCTGTGGCCGTTCGCGTCGAGATACCAGTTGCCGCAGCCCGTCCAGACGGTGCCAGGGAGGGCCTCGCGCAGTTCGCGATGGAATTGGTCGGCAACCTCGCTGCGGATCTCGATCTGCCGCTCTCCGGTTCGGTTCAGTTCGGCGAGCGCGGCAAGCACATGGCGCATGCCCGTCTCGACTATGAAGACCACCGATCCGGTTCCGCCATTGGTGTTCGGACCGTAGAGCAGAAACGACTGCGCCGCGCTGCCTCAGTGCCGGCGACGGCCACGCGTTTCCGCTCAGCTCGACGTGCCACTTCGCGGTGTCATGGACTCCCTGGGTGATGAGCTTGTGGCCTGTCCCTTGGGGTTTGGAGTCTGCCGTTAGGCTTGCTGCTGCCGTCCTAACTGGCGGTTAGGGTGGGCGCTGCGTGTGGGCGCATGACTTCGCCCCAGCGTTCGACACCGCGGTGTGCGATGTTGATCGCTGCGTTGTGGTCGGCGTGCCCAACGAAGCCACACTTGCCACACTCAAATGCCGCCTGGGAGCGGCGGTTGCGTTTGTCGACCAAGCCACACGCGTGGCATGTCTGCGACGTGTAGGCCGGGTCGACTTCGATGAACACCACCCCGGCTTGCTTGGCCTTGTAGGCCAAGCAAGACCCGAGTTGGGCGAATGCCCACGAATGCACCGCGGCCCGTTGGGGCTTACGAAGCCGTACCCGCGCCCGGATCCCCGTCAGTTCTTCGACGGCGATACCGCGCCCGGTGCGTTGAGCCTCGGCCACGATGCGTTTAGAAATCTGATGATTGACGTCCGCTGCGAACCGCGCCTCCTTACGGCGCCGCTTCTTCAACAACCGACGCGCCGAGCTGGTTTTCTTAGCCTGCAACCGCGCGCGCAACCGCAGCTGACGCTTGCGGTACCGGTTCAGCCTTACACCGGCAGCCTGGGCGCCGTCGCTGCTGGTGGCGATGTTGACGATCCCCATATCCACGCCGAGGAACCCGTTGATCGGGGGCTGCAGCGGGGCCTCGGGTGCTTCGATTGTGGCGTGCAGAAACCACTTGCCGTCGCGGCAGAGCAGGTCGGTTTCCCCGAGCGGGCGGGTGCGCAGCAACACCAGATCCTGCGGCGCGGCCAACAACCGCACGCCTTTGCACCGACCCTCTGTAGTCCAGATCGACACCGTGGCCTCCCGATTACCAACGGTCTCGGGAATCTGCCACGACAGACACCGCGCATCAAACGGCTGCGCCGCATCGGCGCGAAAACGGATCGGCGTGTCCTGTACTTTCTTTCGTTTCTCTGAACTGGGTGGCCCGTAGTTGCCGGCCTCGATATTGGCGCGCAACGCCGCATAGGCGTCCGCAACCTTGCCGATCACCCGGATCGCCGGCTGCGCCGCCAGCCCGAACCGTGCCTTGAGCTCGGTGTAGAACCACTTCTGCGCATCATGCCTGCCGCGCACCCGCTCGGCGTGCATTCCCGTCGACAACCACGACGCCGCCTCATTACACGTGCGCAGGGTGGCCTGCAGCGCCGCCGACTGCTGTTGGGTCGGCAGCATGCGCACCTTCACCACCTGCTTCACACCGGCCACGCTAACCACCGACACCGACAGTCACAGTCTCCATCTCCAACACCCGAGCACGACATGTCGTCGATGGAGGTGTTTCTCAACCGTCTTCGGCCTGCGGTTGCGGGGCCCGTCAGATGGGCCATTCACCTCAAGGATGGCGGGCACCACGTCCTGGAGACGGACGGGAAGGACTGGCGCTGGCTCGCGGGCGAATCCACCGGAGATGTCGTCGTCACCACGACTTCACGCCGATGGGCGACGCTGCTGTTCAACCTGGCGGACGGAAGCGAAGGCGCCGCCGAATCCTTCACGATCACCGGTGATCCCGACCGCGTCAGGGAGTTCAAAGAATTGGCTCGGATCCGTTGACGTTGCTCACCCTGTGATCACCGCAGAGCGTCGAGCAGCCGGTCCAGATCGTTGTCGGTGTTATACAGGTGGAATCCCACCCGCACGGCGCCGGCACGCACCGAAGCGCGAATACCGGCAGTCCGCAGCTTGTCGGCCGCGTCCGCGATCGGTATCGATACGATCGCCGAATTCTGCTGGGGCAGACCGAGTTCCGCGCACGCCCGATTCGCCAGGCCGACGGTGTGCGCCTCGACCGCGGCACCATCCAGCGACGCCAGCCACGGCAGCGTCAGCCCGGCGCCGAGCGCGCTGAACCAGGTGGGTGATGCGTCGAAGCGTCGCGCGCTGTCGGCCAGCCGCAGCGGCAGCCCGTAGATCGTCTGCCACGGGTCCTCACCCGCATACCAGTTCGCGGCATGGGGCGTCATGATCCGGCTGACCCTGTCGCTCAACGACATCCACGCCGTGCCTCGCGGCGCCAGCAGCCACTTGTAAACAGCGGCCGCCGTGACGTCGGCCCAGCCCACGTCGAGGAGTTTCCAGCCCAGCGCCTGCGTGATGTCGATGACGGTCAACGTGTCGGTGCCCGCCACGGTGCGCCGCAGGGCGTCGACGTCGAGCACGGCGCCGTTGGCAGACTGCACCAGGCTGGCCGTCACGACATCGAAGTCGGCCGCGGCCGACACCAACTCGCCGGGCGCCAACTCGGTGATGGTCACCCCCCTTCCGGCCTGCGCGGCGAACGGGAAGGTGGTGCTGGTGAACTCGCCGGTCAGCGTGGCCACTCGGCTTCCGTCGGGAACCGCGGCGGCGACCAATCCAATCAGCGCGGAGACGGTGCCGCCCATCGCCACTGAGTCGACGGGCACGCCGGTCAGCGCGGCATAGCCGGCCCGCCCGGCACGCACGTCGTCGTCGAACGACGGCACTTCCATGGTCCCGGTCTGCCACCGGACGATGCAGTCCTGCAGGGCCTCAACCATGAACTGGGGTGGCAGCCCGTACGTGGGCGAATTGAGAAACCCGTCGGCACCGATGAATTCGGCCCCGAACGCCTCGCGCGTCAGCACGGCCGTCATTCTTCGGGCGGCTCGTCGCCGCTGGAGGTCTCTTCGCCGCGCAGCCTGGCCTGCAGCTGCTCTCGGTCCTTGCGTCGGCGTTCGTCGACAACGGCGATGCTCGCGGTGGCGCGACGCCGCAGCGGGGCGAAGATCCATATACCCAGCGGCAGTGCGATGACCAACGCGAACAAGAGCGCCACGACAAGCGGGAAATCGCGCACGCCGAGCAAATGTCCGGCACCGAAGATCACGGCAGTCAGGACGATGACAAGCAGCAGGCGGGCCAGGGCATAGGCCGCCACGTCCACCACGAGGCTGGATCGGGGCCGTCGGTCAGACACGGCCCGAGCCTACCGACGGCGCGTATATTCAGATGAAGGAGGTTTTTGTGGCTTATTTGCTCCTGATTCTCGTCTTGGCCGGTTTGATCTACGCCGGCTGGCGGCTGACTCGGTTGACCGCTGCTCGCCCGAGGACGCGCGTGATCGGCCCGGACGACGATCCGGATTTCCTGCGGCGGCTCGGCCCGGACAACGATCTCCGGCCGTAACGGCTAGCCGGACTGGGCGTCCGGCTGCTTTGCGCCCGTAAAACCATCGGCGACCACGGCCGCCAATTCGATCAGGGCCTCACGCGTTTCGGGCTTCAGCCGGTCGAGGCTGATCTCGGCGCCCTCCTCCAGATGCGGGTCGAACGGCACCTGGTTGACGGCGCGGCACCGCCGGGAAAAGTGGTCGACCACCTTCTTCAGGTCGACCTTGCCCGACCGCGGCCGCACCGCGTTGATGACGGCGATCGAGTTCCGCACCATCTCCTGGTGGCCGTGCGCGTCCAGCCAGTCCAGGGTGGCCGAGGCGCTGCGAGCGCCGTCGACCGATCCGGAGCTGATCACGATCAGGACGTCGGCCTTCTCGAGCACCGCCGACATCGCCGAATGCAACATGCCTGTGCCGCAATCGGTGAGCACCAGGCTGTAAAACCGCTCCAGCACCTCCAGTGTGCGGGTGTAGTCGTCGGAGCTGAACGCCTCCGACACCGCCGGGTCGCTCTCGGAGGCGAGCACCTCGAGCCGGCTCGGACCCTGCGACGTGTAGCCGCGGACGTCGCTGTAGGCCGCGATGCCCTCGGCGTCGCGCAGCAGGTGCCGCACGGTGGCCGGGGTTTCCAGCGGCACCTTCTGGCTCAGCGTGCCGCGGTCGGGATTGGCATCGACGGCGACGACGCGGTCACCGCGGATCGAGGCGAACGTCGCGCCCAGTGTCGCGGTGACGG
The DNA here is from genome assembly GCA_963841555.1 of uncultured Actinomycetota bacterium. Taxonomy (GTDB): domain Bacteria; phylum Actinomycetota; class Actinomycetes; order Mycobacteriales; family Mycobacteriaceae; genus Mycobacterium. The sequence goes on along the minus strand of CAWJDL010000006.1, from coordinate 520,112 downwards.
TCGTCTTGCCGACCCCGCCCTTCAACGACAGCAACGCGATGCGGTAGCAGCCTCGCAGCGGCTGCTGAACCTGGGCGACCAGGCTGTTGATGCGGTTGACCTTGGGGCTTTCACCGACGTTGATCAGCTTGAATGAGGCGAGGTACAGCCACTTGCGCCAGCCTTGCGATGGCGCAGGCTTCTGCTGGCCGAGCAGCGCCACGGTCGACAGATCGAGGTACGGCGGTGGATCGTCGTACTGCGGTGTTACCGGGTGCGCTGCGTAGCTCAGTGGCAACCCGTTCGGCGGCGTCGGCTCGGTCCATTCCGCAGGCACCGATTCCGCGGGATCGCTGAACCGCTGCTGTGCGCGAAAACCCGCCTGCTGGTCAGACAACGGGGTAATCCCCTCTCATTGGCAGTTCGTCGCGGCGACCCGGTCAGCCCACCCCAGCGTACGAATGCAACCCGACGGTCACCAAGTTGATGAAGAACAGGTTGAACACCATTGCGACGAAGCCGACGACGTTGATCCAGGCCGCCTTCTTGTCGCGCCAGCCAGCCGTCGAGCGCGCGTGCAGGTACGCCGCGTAGACCACCCACGCGATGAACGACACCGTCTCCTTGGGGTCCCAGCCCCAGTAGCGGCCCCACGCCTCCTCCGCCCAGATTGCGCCGAAGATGACGCCGAAGCCGAACACAGGAAACGCGAAAATCGTTGTGCGATAAGCGATGCGGTCCAGCGTCTGCGCGTCGGGCAGCCGCGCCGCGATGCGGGCCAACGTGCCCTCCGCTTGGGGCGCGCCCAGCGGCGACATCTTCAGCAGGAACATGATGCTCGCCACGCCCGCCACAAGGAACACCCCCGAACCGATGCTGACCACCGACACGTGGATCGGCAGCCAGTAGGACTGCAGGGCGGGCATGACGGGGGCGGCGTTGGTGTAGAGCCAGCGGCCCGACACGGTCAGCAGGATCAACACCGGAACGAGCACGAACACCCACAGCGCGCGGTATTGCGGCCGGCGCAGCACCACCGCTGCCGCGATCAGACCCGAGAAGCACGTCAGGTTGATGAACTCGTACATGTTGCCCCACGGCACCCGCTCCGTGGCCAGGCCGCGCAGCACGATGCACACCAACAGCAGCCCGATGCCGACGTAGACCAATGTCAGCCCGGCCTTGCCGACGCGCTCGTCGAGCGGGCGTTTTGGCTGCGCAGCGACGATGCCAGGGGTGGCGCTGTCAGCCCCGACCGTCGCGCCGACCAACTCGCGGCTGTCCACCTTGCGGCCACGGCTGTATGCCAGCTCGACTGCGAGTAACAGCAGCGCAACCACGAGCACCACCACCGACGAGGTGAAGGCCCAGTCGGAATAGCGGGCCAACCCGATGTCGACGTGCTCGGTGTTCATGCCTCGACTCCCGCTCGCTCCGGTCCTCGCTCGTCCCTCGCTGCGATCCTCACTCGCGGTCGTCTTCGGGTGTTCATGCCTCGACTCCCGCTCGCTCCGGTCCTCGCTCGTCCCTCGCTGCGATCCTCACTCGCGGTCGTCTTCGGGTGTTCATGTGACCTTCTCTCCTGACACTGCAGGCGCATCTGGAACGTCGGCCAGCAGGCGCTGCGTCAACCGCTCGAACTCGTCACCCCAGCCTGAGTTGTCAGTGCGCGCCAGGCCGCCCAGCTCGACGCTTACCGTACCTGGGCCTGCGGGTGTCAGCCGAACCCAGACCCGGCGCCGCCGCACCACCAGCGACACCAGCAGACCGGCCATCATGGTCAGCGCGAACACCAGTACCCATACCTGGGCCGGATCGTGGGAGACCTGGACGTTGATGAACGGCACCGCGCCGTCGAACCGCACGACGGTGCCGTCGTCGAGGCGGGTGTCTTGGCCGGCGCGCAGGTTGACCCGCGCCTTCTTGGTGAGGCGATTCTGCTCGATGAGCCGGGGATCCAGCGAGAACAACGACTGCGGCCTGCCGGTGTCCAGGCCGGTGTCACCCTTGTAGATGTCGATGGCCACCGCCGGGTTGTTCAACGCGGGGAAGCTCGACGACAGCAGCGTGCCCTCGAGCTGCTCGGTCGGCGCGAACAATCCCTGGATGGCGATCTGGTTCTTGCGGCGCTCGTCGGGATCGGGATAGCTGCCGCCCGGCGGATCGAACCGCATCGCGCCCGACGACAGGAGGGTGATCTGGTCTTCGGGCCGAAATTGCAGCGTCTGCGTGCGGGTCTGCCCGTCGGGGAACGTCACGGTGAACGTCGGGGCGTAGCCGTGGCCCTGCAGGTACACCCTGTCGCCGCCGACGCGCAGCGGCTCGTTGACCTTCAGGTGATACGGGCCGCCATGTATCGGTATCGAGGTCAGAGCCGGCCTGGTAGTCGATGTTGGCGGCGAACGACACGGCCTGACCGGACGGCAGGTAATGCGCCTGGAAGTCGTTGACCCGCAGGCAGATCGGGTACAGCGACGTCCCGTCCACGGTGTTGCCTGCCCGGAAAGAGTCGAACGCCGCGGGCGAGGCCGAGCAGAACCCCGGGCCGCTGTCGGCGACGACGATGACGTTGCCCTCGTAACCGAACAGCTTCCCGGCGGCGACGGCGACGAGCAGGCCGAGCAGCGAGAAGTGAAAGACGATGTTGCCGAACTCGCGCAGATAACCCTTCTCGGCAGAAATCTCGACAGCGTCGCCACTGTGCGTGCTGGTGCGACGCCAGCCGCGCAGATGCCCGGAGACGACGGCGGCGACGGCATCGGGTTCACCGGAGACCACGGCGGTGTGGTGCTTGGGCAGCCGCCCGAGGTTGCGGGGCGCGGCGACTGGGGCGGCGCGCAGGGTGCGCGCGTGCTCGATCAGTCGTGGGGTGAGGCAGCCCACCAGCGAGATGAACAGCAGCGCATAGATGGCCGTGAACCAGAAGCTGGAGAACACCTCGAAGGCCTGCAGCCGGTCCAGCCACGGCCCGATGGTGGGATGTTCGGCGATGTACTGCTCGACCTTGAACTCGTTGAGGCTGCGCTGCGGCAACAAGGCACCGGGGATGGCGCCCAGCGCCAGCAGGAACAGCAGCACCAGCGCGGTGCCCATCGACGTCAGGGTCCGCCAGGTGTTGCGCATCAGCGCGAGCGGGGAAACGTTCGTCATATCGGCAACGTCACATCGCTGACGAACGCGTCGCGCACCCACGACACGAAGTCGTTCCACAGCCCGGTCACCAGCGCAGCGCCGACGAGGATCAGCAGCACCCCGCCAAAAATCTGGATGCCGCGGGTGTGCCGCCGCAGCCAGCCCAGGCCCTGCACCGCACGCGCGGAGCCAAAGGCCAACAGCACGAACGGAATTCCCAGCCCCAGGCAGTACGCGACGACCAAAGCGACACCGCGGGCCACGTTGGTACCCTCGGTCGCCGATGCCACGGCGATCACGCCGGTGAGCGTCGGGCCGAGGCACGGTGTCCAGCCCAGTCCGAAGACAGCGCCGAGCAGCGGGGCGCCGCCGAGTGTGGAGATCTGCCGAGGCGTGAACCGCGCCTCGCGCTGCAGCGCCGGGATGAAGCCGACGAACACCAGGCCCATCACGATCGTGATCACCCCGCCGATGCGTTGCAGCAGAAGCTGGTTGCTGATCAGCGACGTCGTCATCCCCAACACGGCGACCGTGCCGAGGACGAACACCGCAGTGAAACCGGCGACGAACAACGCCGCGGCACCCGCGACGCGTAGCCGCGCCGCTCGAACCGCGACCGGGCCCGGCTGTTCCTCCACCCCGACGATCGCGGCCAGATAGGACAGGTAACCGGGGACGAGAGGCACCACGCACGGCGAGGCGAACGACACCAGCCCGGCCAGCACGCATACGCCGAACGCGGTCAGTACCGGTCCGGCGGCTGCGATTTCGGCGAATCCGGTCACGTCTTCGGCTCTGGCTCGGCCGCCAGCCGCTCCACCACGGGCTGCAGGTCCTCGGCGAGCAGCTCACGAAGGAACACCGCGGCGACCCGGTGCTGGCGGTCCAGCACCACGGTGGACGGGATGACTGTGGTCGGGTACTTGCCGCCGAACGCGATCATGGTGCGCATCGGCGGGTCGTAGATGGACGGAAACGTGACCTTGCGGTCGACGATGAAATCTCGTGCGGCGTCACGGTTGTTGTCACGGACGTCGATGCCAAGGAATTCAACACCGACGCGACGCGTCATGTCGTACACCTTCTGCAGCTGGGTGATCTCGGTGCGGCACGGTCCGCACCACTGCCCCCACACATTGATCACAACGACCTTGCCGGTGAAGTCGTCGAGCGAGACCGTCTTGGCGGGGTTCATCAGCTCCGGTCCGGCCAACGGGCCTGGGCGGCCACGGCTTTCGGGCGGATCGTAGAAAATGTCGGTCTTGCCGCCGGGGGCCACGAATTCGAAGGTGCCGCCCTGCGCGACGGCGTCGTGACCGGTGGAGCAGCCAGCGAGCGCGACGATCGCCGCGCTCGCCAGGGCCACCAAGCGCTTCACTGCCCGGCCAGCTCCGCGTATCCCCAGCCGACGTAGGAATCGCCATGGAAGTAGAAGGAGGTCAGCGAGGCCAGGTTGCACAGGCGCCGCGTCGGGAAGTGGTGCAACGGCTTGCCCGTCATCGCTCGGCGAAGCGTTTCGACGGGGAGCTGGTGACTGACGCACACCGCTTCATGACCCGCAGCCTTGGTCCTGGCCCGATGCAGCGCCGCCGTCATTCGCGCCGCGATCTCGGCATAGGGCTCCCCCCAAGACGGCGTGCGCGGGTTGCGCAGGTACCACCAGTTGCGGGGGTCGCGCAGCGCGCCGTCGCCGGGCGAGACACGTTCGCCCTGAAAGATGTTCGCTGATTCGATCAGGTCGTCGTCGGTGTCGATCGGGAGACCCAATCCCGTCGCGATCGGCTCCGCGGTCTCCTGCGCGCGCTCCAGCGGCGAAGCGACCACGTAGACGATGTCGCGGCTAGCCAGCCAGTCGGCGACCGCCTGCGCCTGAGCTTGTCCCCGTTGCGACAGGTGGAAGTCGGGCAGGCGGCCGTACAGGATCTTGTCGGGGTTGTGCACTTCGCCGTGGCGTATCACGTGCACGATCGTCTTCTCGGTCATGCCGGTCTTGTCGCTTCCGCTGCGGCGCGGCTGGCGCCGGGCAGAGCATCGGCGATGCGCGAGAAGGCGTCGTCATCCAGAACGGTTGAGACAAACCACGTTTCGAAGGCGCTCGGCGGCGGGTATACGCCTGCGTCAAGCAGAGCGTGAAAGAACGGCGGGAAGCGCCACGTCTCACTTGCGCGTGCGGCTGCGAAGTCGTGGACCGGCTCGTCGGAAAAGAACACGCTGAGCATATTCCCTGCGCGCTGAACCTGGTGTGCCACACCGGCGTCCGTCAGCGCCTGGCCGAGCAGTCCAGCGAGCCGATCGGCGTTGTCGTCCAGCGCGGTATACGCGGCGTCGTCGGCGGTCCGCAGCGTCGCCAGCCCGGCGGCCATGGCGACCGGGTTACCCGACAGGGTGCCCGCCTGATACACCGGCCCGAGCGGCGCGAGCTGCTCCATCACCTCGCGGCGGCCGCCGAATGCTGCGGCGGGCAGCCCACCGCTCATCACCTTGCCGAAGGTGAACAGGTCGGCGTCCACGGGATCGACGCCGTACCAACCCGATCGGCTCACCCGGAAGCCGGTCATCACCTCGTCGGATATCAACAGCGCGCCGTGGTCGGCGGTGATGCGGCGCAGCGCCGCGTTGTAGCCGGGCAGCGGCGCGACGGTGCCCATATTGCCTGCGCTGGCCTCGGTGATGACGCAGGCGATCTCGTCGCCGAACCGTCCGAACACGTCTTCGACGGCGGGAATGTTGTTGTACGGCAACACGATCGTGTCGGCTGTTGACGCGCCGGTCACCCCGGGCGACGACGGCAGGCCCAACGTGGCGACGCCAGAGCCGGCGTCGGCCAGAAGCGCGTCGCTGTGGCCGTGGTAGCAGCCGGAGAACTTGATGATCTTGGCGCGGCCGGTGTAGCCGCGGGCCAGCCGGATCGCGCTCATGGTGGCCTCGGTGCCGGAGTTGACCATGCGCAGCCGCTGCACCGGGGCGACGCGGCCGATGATCTCGGTGGCCAGCTCCGTTTCCGACGGCGTCGGCGCGCCGAAGGACAGGCCGTCGGCCGCAACGCGCTGCACCGCCTCGACGACGGCGGGGTGGGCGTGGCCGAGGATCATCGGTCCCCACGAGCAGACCAGGTCGACGTAGCGGTTGTCGTCGGCGTCGGTCAGCCAGTACCCCGCCGCGCTGGTGATGAACCGCGGGGTGCCGCCGACCGAGGAAAAGGCCCTCACCGGCGAGTTCACCCCGCCCGGGATGACGGCGCAGGCGTCGGCGAAGAGCGCAGCGGAGGCCGCTACCGACGACGGGGTGCGGGCCATGACCACTAGTGTTCCAGCACGCGCGAACGCCTCAACTACAGGGTGTAGTGGTTCAACCCTTGGCGGTCAGCGCGAAGACAGGGTGATCGGCGTCGGAGGGAAGTTGGCGCCAGTTGCCCTCGACGACCTTGCCTGCGAGCGGACGGTAGACAGCCAGGATCGGCGCCCGCTGCTCGACAGGGATCTCGGTCGCGACATAGTGCGTCGAGCCGAGGCTGATATTCGGGTCGGCGCGCACGTTTTTCACCCACTCCGTCTCGCCGCGGGTCGACACCAGGTACTTGACACCGTCGACCTCGGGCACGACCACCGGGATTTTCTGGGGCTGCTTGCTGACGCGTTTGGTGACGGTCAGTGCGACGCTGTTGCCGACGCCGGTCGCCATCGCGACCTTGTTGAAGATCGCGCGGGTGAACCACGGGGGCTTGAGGTAGGCCATGCCGTACGAGTTTGATGGCTTTCATGCAACTACCGCAATGGCTGGCGCGGTTCAACCGCCACTTCACCAACCCGATTCAGCGACTTTGGGCAGGCTGGGCGCCGGGCATGGGGATCCTCGAGCACGCCGGCCGGAAATCGGGCAAGCAATACCGCACACCGCTGAACGACGGCACCGGTGCCTCCGCCGCCGTCCTTGCCGCCATGTCCGGCGCCGCCGCCGTAGTGAGACACTTCAATTTTGACGTTGCAGTCGCGCGCCTACTCCCGCGGACGCACGCGTGCCCAGATGGGCCCGTCGGCGACCGTGGTGAACGGCACTGCAACGGGGAAATCGTGGCCCACGGAGAGAATTTCGATGGACCGAACGATGGTTGCCATCGCGAGAGTCGTTTCCAACATTGCGAAGTGTTCGCCGATACACGAGCGCGGTCCGGCGAGAAACGGCATGAATTGCCAGCGGTCGCGACTCTTGGAGGCTTCAGGGCTGAACCGGTCGGGATCGAAATCCAGCGGTCGCGGCCACAGGGCAGGATCCCGATGCAGGGCATAGATTCCCACCGCCATGAGGCTGCCCGCCTCAACTCGGTACCCGGCGACGGCGATGTCGCGCGTCGCAAGCCGCGCGACCCCCGCGGCGGGCGGCTGCAACCTGAGCGCCTCGCGCAACACTTGGACGGTGTATCCGAGCCGGGTCACATCCTCGGGTGTGAGCTCACGGTCGCCGATCGCGGCGGCCTCTGCGGCGACGCGCTCCTGGATGTCGGGATGGTGCCCCAGCGCCCACAGCGCATAAGTGAGAGCCGTCGCTGTCGTGTCGTGGCCGGCGAGCATGAAGATCAGCAGGTCGTTGCAGATGTCGTCGTCGGAGATGGACTGACCCGTCTCGGGGTCGGTGGCCGCGACCAATGCCTGGACGAGCGGTGCATCTCGGGTCGGATCGGCGCGGCACGCCTGCAGAATCTCGTTGGTGACCTTGCGCATCGACGTGACCGCGGTGCGTGCGCGGCGGCGTGCCGGGGTCGGCAGCCACCGCGGTGCGCGCACCGGCCGAAGGGCGCGATCGGCGGTGTAGGAGGACGCGACGTGCATGTGGTCTGCGATGACATCTGCGCGTTCGTTGAGATCGATACCCAGAACCGAGCGGCCGAGTGACTGCATGGTCAACCGGCGGCATTCGACGTCGAGGTCGACATCGCCGCCGTCGCGCCAGCGGTCGACGAGTGTCTGTGCGGCCCGGGATATGTAGTCGCCGTAATTGCGAACATTGTGTTTCGTGAAGACCGGCTGCAACGCGCGCTTGCGCGGTCGCCAAGACTCGTTGGGCAGGACGAACAGGCTGTCCCCCGCCATATGCCGCACTTCCTCGTGAATGATGCATCGCTCCGAGAAGGCGTCGTTGCGCCCCAACACGTCGCGGATCCCATCGGGTGAAGTGACAGCCACAATCGGCGGGAAGATCCACTTCGGTGCGAACTTGATGCGCGTTATCGGGCCGCCGGCATCGCGTATCAGTTCCTGCCCGGTGTCGAGAGTTCGCACCAACTTCAGCAACTGCCGAAGCGGCAGCGGATTTCTCGGCGCCAGCGGCAGCGCGCTGACGTCAACTGTCTCGGTGGTCGTCGGATTCACGTCGCAGCCCAGCGCAGGGTTTCGCCTTCGCCCTTCATCATGACGCTGCCGGGCATCACCCGCAGCCGGTATGGACTGAGCCGCAACGCGGCGAACTGATCAGATGTCGGACCGTCGGCCCACATCGGAATGATGGACGGGTCATAGCCCACCGGCTCGGGGCCATTCGCGAACTTGTTCCAGACGGCGGTGCAGGTCTCGTCGTCGTGGTACCACTCGACCAGAGATTCCGCGCTGCACGTGTCGTGGGTAGTGGTCCAGTAGCTGACCGCCATTTCCGGGTGTACGGCGAGGTGCGCCTTCTTGACCGGGCTTGGAACCGTGGCGATCCAGCCGAACAGGTCGGTGCCGTCCCACTCCCAGATCGGATGCAGAATGCGGGTGCGGGGCCGACTGTTTTCGTCGACGGTGGCGACGGAGGCCCACACGATCGAGTGGGCCATCTCGATGAACGCAGGCGCTATTCGCTCAAGCGGTGTCACGCCTTTCAACCATAGGCACAAAGAGCAGCGCCCGGGCCCGAAGCGTTACTCGGCCTGCTTCTTGCGGAATTCCTCGGTCTTGCGGTACTCGACCTTGCCTTCCTCGGCGGTGGTTTCGAAGTTGCCCTTGTCCTTGTCGTCGACCCAGTCGGTGACGGCCGTTCCGGAGACCGTGCCGCCGCTGCCGGGCAGTGTGGTGTTCGGACGGTCCTCGTCGTACGCCCTGGCCATTTCCTTGGCCTGCTCTTTGTGCTCGTCGGTGACTTCGGGCTTCTCGGTGCGTTGCTGTTGTTCGGTACCCATGCGCTACGACTGCCCGATCGTCGGGTTAACGAAACGGAGCGCAGCTAACGAGCCGGCACCGCCCGCAGCGCCACAGGGAGGCTGGGCAGGAAGTGCTGGGTCGCGAACGCGCGGATGTCGTCGGCGGTCTCGAGCGGTTGCGCGCTGGGCAGCAGAAGCACCATCGCGGCGTACCGAAGGATCGTGTCGGCCAGCTCAGTGACGGCCTGCTCCCCGATCCGCTCGGCGAGGCCTGTCGGGAAGATGATGCGCAGCGCCTCGGCCATCCGCTCGATCGCCGCGCGGTGATGCGTGGCGGCCAGCTCGATCACCAGGCCGGGCTCATCGGTGATCATCCGGTCCAGCACCCGGTGGCGACGGAACTTCATGATCGACAGGGTGAATGCCTCGACGTAGTAATTCGATTGCGGCCCAGCATTTTTGAGTTCGACAGCAATATCGGCGAACAGCCGAACGTTCTCTCGCTCGATGACCGCGGCGACGAGTTCGTCCTTGTTGGAGAACCGCCGGTAGATGGTCGTGCGGCTGACCCTCGCCCGTCGGGCGACATCGTCGAGGGCGACCCGCCGGAAGCCGTGCTGTTCGAACTCGACGACGGCGGCGTCGAGGATGGCTTCTGTGGTGGGGTCAGCCCCTGGCATAGCCCTTTAGCGCATACCCGTTGTACCGCATTGCCATTGGCAGATGATCCCACAGCCAGTTCACCGAGCGCGACCGCAACAGGGCGGCAAAGCGCTGATACCGCCGCTCCTGACGCTCACCCCACGGCAACCCGAGTAGGTCGCGTGTTCGTGGCGGCATGCCACCAGTGGTCAGGAATGCGGCCACGGGGTTGAAGATGGGTGCGATCACGCGCCACAGCACCTGCTGGCACACCCTTCGGGCACGGAAAGCCTTTGGTGACATAGCCGACGCCGTACTTGGCGGTCGGGTGGGCGACGACGATCTCTTCGATCATCCGGTCCCAATATCGTTCGAATTCGGTGTAGTTCGCGGGCATGGGCCGGTCGCTGACTCCGTAGCGGCGATACCAGGTTTTGGACTCGAGGTAGATCCGCTCCTTCTCCTCGCGCGTCAATCGCTTGACGAAGGTGTCGGCGAAGTAGAGCACCTGATCGACGAAGGTCGCATGCGCCCAGAAGTAGGTGTCGGGATCGAGCGCGTGATAGCGGCCGGCCCCATACTCGCTGGGCATCTCGCCCTTGATCTGGGTGTGGAAGTCGCGGACCTGGGTGCCGGGGTTGTCGTCGTCGGCGCCGTACACGGTGTTGTAGATCGGCGGCAGCGACCGCTTGACCCGCGCGGCGGTGTCGGCGAAGAACACCGAATGGTCCAGCACGCCCTGGCCGAGTTCGGCGAGCATGTTCTGCAGCACCGCGGGCCGCGGGCCGATCAGGAACATCCGGTTGTCGCCGAAATAACGCCAGACCAGCGACTCCGGCCCCAACGGCAGGGCGTCGACCTGCTGGGACTGCTCTGCGAGCTCCGTCATGAGGAACAGTGTTACAGATTTCGAACTTTGTACCAAACCTTAGTGAGAAGGCTCACGCAATGTCTGCCGCGTCGAAGAGAACCATGGCTGTGAACAGCCGCAATGCACGACCAGGAATGCTATTTCGCGGTGCGCCGTAGCCGCGCGATGCCGAGCACTGCGAGCACCCCGGCGGCCGTCGCGAGAAACAACGACAGCACCAGCAGCGGCGGGCTGTAGACGACCGATGTCGTCATGGGTTCACCATCGAGCACCGGCGCCACCACCACCGTCGAGCTGGCGGCCAACCAGCTCAGCACGCAGCCAACCGCCGCGACCACGGCCAGCACCAGTTCGACCCTGGCCCTCACGACGCTGTTTCCGGTGGGATGCGCTCTTCCACCGCGTGGGTCAGCGCGGCCCTTAGCGCCTGGTGCTTACGTGCCCACGCCTGGGCGGCGCGATCGTTGGTCAGCTTGAGGCCGATGCCGGTGCGCCCGCGCGGTACACCTGTCAGCTCCCCGAGCGCGCGTGCCGACTGCCACTTCGGCTCGTCAGGCCCCGTCGGCTCGGGGTAGATCCGCACGATGTCGTCGATGCTGATGCGTTCGGTGCCTTGACGCAGATGATCGGGCGTCAACTCCACCGACGTATGGATGCGCGCTGCCTTGACCTGAATCGCGAGGAAACCGGTCACCAGCACGAAGAAGATGCCCGGGACCAGCAGCTGGATGCCGTAGCCCGCGGACAGCTGAATCAACGCCATGGTGATCCCCGCAGCGGGGCCGGCCAGCAGCCAGTACCAACTGGCGCCCGGCTCGTAGAACAGCACCTCGGGCGGCGGGCCGCTTTCGATCACTGCGACTCCTGCTCGGCCCACGACGCCGCCGCGGGCCGCGTCATCAGCACCGTTCCGGCGATCAGCGGAATGACCGCCAGCAGCGTGAGCACGTGTACCACCCCGAACACCGCGGCAAGGGCCACCAGCACGATGATCGTCAGCGAGAGGGCCACCGCGGCCCGGCGAAAGCGGGTATCCCCGTGCCGACTGCGGCCGGCCAGAAACGCCATCCCAGCGCCAGCGAGCGCGGTGATCACACCAGCACCGCGAAACACAGCGGGCAGCGAGACGGATGCGGCGAGCAGGCCGCCGACGATCAGCAGAACGGACGCGCCTACCCAGCACCAGAATGCGGCGGTGACGACACGCGGTCGCGGCTGTGGGGCTGTCATGTCCGGGCCAGCCTAACGGTTCACCGAGTGAAGAAGGCGTGGGCATCCTTGCGATGCAACAGGAACACACCGCCCGCGATCAGCACCGACGCCCACGATCGCGGTAACCGCGTAGATGACCGCCGCCGCGGGGGGCCGGTCCACGGTGAACAAGCTGGTGGCCGTGTACACCACCGACGCGATTCCGCCGCCCGTCAACACCGTGCGCGCCCACCGGTAGCCGTGCCGCATCAGAATCAGGAACGTCACTACGACCGCCGACAGCACGACCACGAACACCGCGGAGATCGCGTAAACGATCTTCGGCTGATGAGTCGACCCGGTCACCACGAGGTCGACGACGTATCCGGCCACCATCAGCGGCAGCGCCGCCACCCACAGCCAGAATCCGGTGTCGACGTCTACAGGCCTGCCCGGCTCGGTCGTCGTCGGCTCTGGCTCTGTCACGCCAGCCAACCACCAACGTCGGCCGCCCAGTACGTCAGCACGATGTCGGCACCGGCGCGCCGGATGCTGGTCAACGTCTCCAGCGCCACGGTCTGCAGATCGATCCAGCCGTTGGCGGCGGCGGCGCTGATCATCGCGTACTCGCCCGAAACCTGATACGCCGCCACGGGCACCGGCGAGATGTCTGCAGCGGCACGCACCAGGTCGAGATATGCCATCGCCGGCTTGACCATGATGATGTCGGCGCCCTCGTCGATGTCGAGCTCGATCTCGTGCAACGCCTCGCGAGCGTTGGCCACGTCCTGCTGATACGTGCGCCGGTCACCGCGCAGGCTGGAGGCGACGGCCTCGCGGAACGGGCCGTAGAACCCCGATGCGAACTTGGCCGCGTAGGCCAAGATCAGCGTGTCGGTGTGGCCGGCGGCGTCAAGGCCGTCGCGGATCGCCGCGACCTGGCCGTCCATCATCCCGCTCGGGCCCACCACATGGACGCCCGACTCTGCTTGCGCCACAGCCAATTCCACATAGCGGGCATTGGTGGCGTCGTTATCGACCCCGCCCGAGGCGTCCAAGACCCCGCAGTGGCCGTGGTCAGTGAACTCGTCGAGGCAGGTGTCCGCCATCAGCACGGTGTCGTCGCCGAGGTCCTTGGCAAGATCGCGCAGCGCGACGTTGAGGATGCCGTCCTCGGAAATACCGGCCGAACCGGTGGCGTCCTTGTCCTCATCCCGCGGAACCCCGAACAGCATCAGCCCGCCGACGCCGGCAGCCACCGCCTCGGCGGCAGCCCGGCGCAGCGAGTCACGGGTGTGTTGCACAACGCCGGGCATGGACGCGATGGCGCGTGGCTCGTCGATGCCGTCGGCGACGAACATCGGCAGCACCAAATGCCTTGGCTCCAGCGAGGTTTGCGCTACGAGTCGACGCATCGCCGGTGTCGACCGCAGCCGGCGCGGGCGGTGACGGGGATAAGCCACTCTTGGCTCCTCAGCTCAGGCTAGCGGCGACGGCTCTTCTTGCGCGGCGGCGGCAGCGCACCCTCGGCACGCAGCCGGGCGGCGTGCTCGGCGAGCGCCTCGACCAGCGGACCCACCGCGGCGACTTCCGGTTGCACATCGACGCGCAGACCGAATTCCGCAGCGGTTTCAGCGGTTTTCGGACCGATGCACGCGACGATGGTCCTGGCGTGCGGCTTGCCCGCGATGCCGACCAAGTTGCGCACGGTCGAGCTGGAGGTGAAGCACACCGCGTCGAAACCACCGGTCTTGATCATCTCGCGCGTGTGCGCAGGCGGCGGCGCCGCACGCACCGTGCGGTAGGCGGTGACATCCTCGATCTCCCAGCCGCGTTCGCGCAGACCCTCGGCCAGTGTCTCGGTGGCGATGTCGGCCCGCGGCAGCAGCACCCGGTTCACCGGGTCGAAAACGTCGTCGTACGGCGGGAACTCGTCAAGCAGGCCCAGCGAGGACTGCTCGCCCGACGGCACCAGCTCGGGGTTGATGCCGAAGGCCCGCACCCGGTCGGCCGTGGCCTGCCCGACGCAGGCGATCTTCACGCCCGAGAACGCCCGTGCGTCCAGACCGAACTCGTTGAACTTCTCCCACACCGCGCGCACCGCGTTGGTGGAGGTGAACACCACCCACTGGAACCGGCCGTCGACCAGACCCTTGACCGCGCGCTCCATCTGCGCGGGGCTGCGCGGCGGCTCGACGGCGATGGTCGGCACCTCGATCGGCAATGCGCCGTGGCTGACCAGCTTTTCGCTCATCTCGCCGGCCTGGTCCTTGGTACGCGGCACCAGCACGGTCCAGCCGTACAGGGCGCGGCTCTCCCACCAGTTCAGCTTCGCGCGGTTGGTGACGGTCTTGCCGATGGTCACCACCAGCGGCCCGGCCAATGGACCCGCCGGCTCGCTGCTCGCCAGCGTGCTCTTGTCGAGCAGACCGGCCAGCGTGGTCTCCACCGAACGCTGTTGGCACGTCGTGCCGTTCGCGGTCACGACGGCCGGCGTGGTGTCGGCCAGCCCGTACTCGATCAGCGTGCGCGCCGCCTCGGGCAGAGTGAGAAGCGGTGGCGTGCAAGATCAATGGGCCGGGCGCGGCGGCCAGTGCCGCCCAGTCCACGTCACCGCGGACATCCGCCACGGTGTGCGCCGATCCCAGTGGCAGCCCCGCATACGTGGGCACCGCCGTGGTGTCGGGCAGACCCGGCACGATCTCGAAATTCAGGTGCGTCTTCGCCAGTGCGGTCACCTCGGTGATGACGGCGTCCACCGACAGCGGATCGCCCGCCACCAGTCGAACCACGTCGACGCCGGTGCGTGCCTCGGTGGCCAGCGTCTTGGCGACCTCCGCTGGATCGCCTAGCGCGGGGCGGATGTCGGGTCCACCGGGGATCGACGGAGCCGCTTTGGCGGCGACATCGGACGTCTCCGCGGCATCCTCATTCACGTCGTCGGCGGGCTTGGGTGCCTCAGCCGGTTCGGGTCCCGACGCCGGCGGCAGCTCCGAACCGACCAGTGCGAGCACCGCTTCGGGGACGTCGGGATCGGTGAACACCAGGGCGGCATTGGCCAACACGGACCGCGCCCGCGTCGTCAGCAGACCCGGGTCACCGGGACCCGAGCCCGACGAATGTGATGCGGCCCGGCTTCGGCTTGCGCCCTCGCCCGGAATGCCCAGTCATCTATCTCTCCCAGCCTCGGCCAACAGATCGCGCGCCCCCAGCTCGAACAACTCCTCGGCCACCGAGAGCCCCAGCTCTCGTGCCCGATCGGGAGTCCCGATGCCGGACGCACGGATCACGTCGGATCCGTCCAGCGTCGCCACGCAGCCGCGCAGCGACAGCTCTTCGAAGACACGGCCGTCCTCATCGATGGACTCGACCACCTCCGCGATCGCGCCCACCGGTGCGGAACAACCCGCCTCCAGTTCGGCGAGCAGGACTCGTTCAGCGGTGACTGCGGCGCGTGTGTCGGCGTCGTCCAACTCCGCCAGCAGCGCGGCGAGCTCGGTGTCGTCTGCGCGGCACTCGACCGCGAGCGCACCTTGAGCCGGCGCTGGCAACATCTGCACCGGCTCGAGAGTCTCGGTGACATCGCCCAATCGCCCGATGCGGGCCAGTCCCGCCCGTGCGACCACGATGCCGTCGAGATCACCATTGCTAACCCTGTTCAACCTGGTATCAAGGTTGCCTCGAAGGGGGCGGATTTCCAAACCGAGACCCAATGCTCTAAGCTGCGCGGCCCGTCGCGGGCTCGACGTGCCGATCACCGAGCCCGCAGGCAACTCCCCGAGCACCAGCCCGTCGCGGGCCACCAACGCGTCGCGGGCGTCCTCGCGGGGGGGTATCGCCGCGATGACGAACCGCGGATCGGGTGCAGTCGGCAAATCCTTGTACGAGTGCACGGCCATGTCCACGGTGCGGTCGTGGATGGCCTCGCGCAGCGCGGCGGTGAACACGCCGATACCGATGTCGGCGATCGGGCTCGCTCGACCGGTCACCCTCCGTGGAGATGATGACCAGCTCGGCGGCGTGCCCCATGGCGGTGAGGGCGTCTCTGATGGCACCGGCCTGCGTCGTCGCCAACAGGCTGCCCCGGGTGCCTATCCGGATTACTTCAGTCAAGCGTTACTCGGTTTTGTCGAGATCTGTTGCCACCAACGGCAATTCGCCCGCGGCGACGGCGTCGACGGCCTGCTGGTCGAGCTCGAACAGCTCGCGCAGCGCCTCGGCGTAGCTGTCGCCGCCCGGTGCGCTGGCCAGCTGCTTGACCCGCACCGTCGGCGCGTGCAGCAGCTTGTCGACGACCCGGCGGACGGTCTTGGCGACCTCGTCGCGGTGCGCGGCGTCGAGCTCGGGCAGCCGGTTGTCCAGCCGCAGCAACTCGGCCTCGACCACGTCGGCGGCGCGCTGCCGCAGCGCGGTCACAGTCGGGGTGACCTCGGCCATCCGCTGACCGGCCAGGTAGTTGGCAACCTCGGCGGCGACGATCGCGCGGGCCGCCTCGGCGTCGGAAGCCGCGGCGCGGGCCGACGGTTCACGCTGGATGCGGTCCATGTCGACGACGAAAACGCCGGGCAGACCGGCCACCGCCGGGTCGACGTCGCGCGGCATGCCGAGATCGCAGATCACCAGCTGCTTAGGCTCGCCGCGGCCGCATCAGGCCGCGGTGCACGTCGGCCAGCGAGACCACTGGGCGCACCGCGCCGGTGCAGGACTGACCACCACGTCGGCGTCGGCCAGCACACGGCGGCGAGGTGGTCCAGCGGGATACGCCTCGGCCTGCGACGCCCAGCTCGCGGATGCTTGTCGGCGAGCCTGCTTGGCGCGCGGCAGCGACCGGTTCACGACGTGGACGCGTTCGACGCCCGCGCGCACCAGATGCTTGGCCGACAGCGCGCCCATCGAGCCGGCGCCGATGACGACCGCGCTGCGGCCGGCCAGGCCGGAAAGCTTCGTGCTCGGCCATGCCCAGCGCCACCGACACCACCGACGCGCCAGCGGCGTCGATGCCGGTCTCGGAGTGCACCCGCTTGCCGACCGACAGCGCGCGCTGGGACAGCTCGTGCAGGGTGCGGCCGACGGTGTGGTTGGCCTCGGCGGTGGCGTACGCGCGGCGGACCTGGCCGAGCACCTGCTGCTCGCCGATGACCGCGGAGTCCAGGCCGCTGGCGACCGCGAACAGATGCTCGACGGCCGCTTCCGCGTACCGCACGTAGGCGTACTTCGTGAGGTCGTTGAGCGACATTCCGGAATGTTCGGACAGCACCTGGCCGATCACCGACAGGCCGCCGTGGAACGCCTCGACGACGGCGTAGACCTCGACCCGGTTGCAGGTGGACAGCACCATCGCCTCGGTCACCAGAGACGACTGCAGCACCTGGTCGACGATCTTGGCCTGATCGGACTCGTCGGTGCTCAACTGCTCCAGCACGGACACCGGCGCGCTGCGGTGCGAAACCCCGAAAAGCAACACGCTCACGGCTGCATCACCACGTCATCCACGGTAGTCGTTTACCAGCTGGGCTACCAAATTTGCTCAATCGGTCAGCCCCTGGTCAGATCCGCCCTCAGCCTGGGCTCATCGATCTCCCAGTAGCTGTGCTCAGCGCCGTCAAGCAGCACCACGGGAAGGCGGTCACCGAACTCGGCACGCAGTGCGGAATCCCCCGCCGCGGCGACAGCGTCGACATCGGTGACGGTCAGCTCGAAGCCGAGCTCGTCGGCCAGCTTCGCGAGCCGCGTCGCTGCAGCCGAACAGATCGTGCAGCCCTCACGTGTGAGCAATTCCACCCGCCGGTTCACACCCGCAAGTTTGACGTCCTCCCCAAGGTTTGAGCCGGGGATTCCAACCTTTCACGCTGCGGTGTGCGGTTGGAGCAGTAATTCCTCGCGGTTTCCTGCTAGTTCCTGCTTCGATGACGCGACAAAGCCCGAAGGCTGGGGCGAGTCTTCACAGGCGGTGACCGCAAGCCCCGCGGCCAGAATGCATTTTGCCGCGTTGACGTCCGCATGCTCGGTATGTGTGCAGTGGGTGCACCGGAACACCGCTTGGCTCTCACGGGATTTCGGATCCACATGCCCACACTGCGAGCAGCGTTGCGACGTGTGTTGCGGCGACACTGCGACGACCCGCGTCCCGCTGTAGCGGGCCGCCGAAGTCAGTGCCAAAGCGAACTGATGCCAGCCCTTAGACAGGATGGCGCGGTTAAGGCCGGACTTGGCTTTGACGTTGTTGCCGGGCTTCTTCAGAGTTCCTTTCGCCGAACGGGTCATCTGTCGGATCTTGAGCGACTCGATCACCACCACCGCGTTGGCGGTGGCCAACTCGTGCGCGGTGCTGGCGCAGAAGTCCTGACGCCGGTGTCGCTCGCGCGCCCGGACTACACCAAGGGCTTCGCGCGTCTTGGTGCGATTGCGGGAATGTTTCGCAGCCCGCGAGAGCCGACGCTGCAAAGTCAGTGCACGACGGCGCTCACCGTCACCGAGAAGGGCACGATCTCGCAACTGGCCGTCGCTGGTGGCCACGGCCACCACCACACCGCGATCCACACCGATCGCGCTAGCTGGAGTCGAATGCACCGGCGGGGTCGCCTCCTGGTCGTCGACGAGGAACGCCACAAACCAGTGCCGGCCCTCGCGGGTCAGGGTGGCCGAGCGGATCAGCGTGCCGTCCAGCGGGCGCGACAGCCGGAACCGCACCCAGCCCAACTTGGGTAGCTTTACCCGAGCATGGCGGCGGTTTAGCTTCTGCACCGCCATCTTGTTGCCCTCCGGAAAGCGAAACGAGGGCCGCCACCGGCGCGCCGAGCGCCATCGCACCCGAAACGTGCCGTGCGTGCGGCACGCCTTATCCAGATCCATCAACGTCTGCTGGAGGCAGTGCCCCGGCACCTCGGCCAGCCACGGGTGCTCGTTCTTGGCGTCGGCCAGCTCATGCGCCTGCTCGGGATAACTGATCCACGCCCCGCGCCGGCGATACTCACGACGCTGCTCCAAGCCGGTGTTCCACACCGCCCGACACACCCCCGCGATCTGCCCAGCATCCTCAGCCTGCTCCGCACTCAGCTCCGCCCGAAACCGACGGCCAGTCAACATGATTCAACACACCTTCTGCGTCTCGACGAAGCGTTTGATCACCAGCGCGGGCGCGAACTTCGCACTCCGCACCACTAGATACGCGCTCCGGAGCGCGAGATTTCGCACTTGATCGCAACGTAACAGCCACAACCGACAAGCAGCAGACAGCCAGGCGCTAGCCCGGCGACACGCCTCCGCCTGGGCGCGTGGTCTCGCGCACACAAAACGTAACGCGATCAGCCCGCGGATACGCCGGAGCCCGCTAGGTTTCCTTCCCTGCCCGGTGAATTACTGTTAATTCGTGTCCGAAATCGGGGGAGCCGACGTCGAGGCCGACGCCCAGGTGCTCGGCGGCGAGGCCAGTGCAGAGGCCGCCATCACCGGGCTCGAGCTCGAAGCAGGCACCGCCCCGCCTCCCCCGCCGCCGGATCTGACCGCCGCGGCGTTCTTCGACGTCGACAACACGCTCGTGCACGGCTCGTCGCTGGTGCATTTCGCTCGCGGACTGGCCGCCCGCAAGTACTTCACCTACGGCGACATGGGCCGCTTCATCTACGCGCAGGCCAAGTTTCAGCTTCTCGGCCGCGAGAACAGCGACGACGTGGCCGCGGGCAAGACGAAGGCGCTGTCATTCATCGAGGGCCGCTCCACCGCGGAGCTGGAGGCTGTCGGCGAGGAGATCTACGACGAGATCATCGCCGACAAGATCTGGCCGGGCACCCGCGCGCTGGCGCAGATGCACCTCGACGCCGGCCAGCAGGTGTGGCTGGTCACCGCGACGCCCTACGAGCTGGCCGCCACGATCGCGCGGCGACTGGGGCTGACCGGTGCGCTGGGCACGGTCGCCGAATCGATCGACGGGGTGTTCACCGGCCGGCTTGTCGGTGACATCCTGCACGGCACCGGCAAGGCGCACGCCGTGCGGTCGCTGGCCATCCGCGAAGGGCTGAACCTCCGCCGCTGCACCGCCTACTCCGACAGCTTCAACGACGTGCCGATGCTGTCGCTGGTCGGCACGGCCGTCGCGATCAACCCCGATGCCAACCTGCGAGACGTGGCCCGAGAGCGGGGCTGGGAGATCCGCGATTTCCGCACCGCCCGCAAGGCGGCCCGGATCGGTGTGCCCTCGGCGCTGGCGCTTGGCGCCGTCGGCGGAGCGTTGGCAGCGATCGTTTCGCGACGGCAAGACGGCAACTGAGAGGTCACGCCGCCGGAGGCGGCAGTCCTGCCTTGATAGGCTCGCGCCGCTAACACATCAAGGGGAGAAACGGCCAGCATGGGCATCGCTGAAAACATCATCGGAACCCACTACCGGTACCCGGACTACTTCGAGGTCGACCGGGAGAAGATCCGGGAGTTCGCGCGGGCCGTCAAGGACGACCATCCGGCCCACTACGGCGAGGCTGCCGCCAAGGAGATCGGGTACGACGCGCTGGTCGCCTCGCTGACGTTCCTGGCAGTGGCGGGCCGCGGGTCCAGCTGGAGATCTTCAACCACTTCGACGTACCGATCAACATGGAGCGGGTGCTGCACCGCGACCAGAAGCTGACCTTCCACCGGCCGATCCTGGCCGGTGACAAGCTCTACTTCGACTCCTATCTGGATTCGGTGACGGAGTCGCACGGCGCGGTGCTCACCGAGATCCGCGGTGAGGTGACCGACGCCGACGGCAAGCCGGTGATCACCAGCATCGTGACCATCCTCGGCGAAGCCGAGCAGGCGCGAGGCCGACGAGGTCACCGCCCAGATCGCCGCGGCCCGCGATGCGGCCATCGCCAAAATGATTGCTGGGCAAACTTCGACGAAGACCTAAGCCGTCTTTGGTGAGCGAAAAGCTCAGCCGAGGAATGTATTCCGACGGTTGGCCAGCAGCTGATACAGCGTCTGCTGGATGGTTTCGCGGACCTGGTCGGTCAGCTCGAACGTGACCATCGGATCGTCGGCGGCCGACTCGTCGTAGTCGGCGGTTTCGATCGGCTCCCCAAACTGGATGTGCCACTTCGACGGCAGCGGCACCAGCCCCAGCGGTCCCGCCAGTGGGAACAGCGGGGTGATCGGGAAGTACGGCAGCCCGAACAGCCGGGCCAGCAGCTTGACGTCGGCGATCATCGGATAGATCTCCTCGGAGCCGACGATCGAGCACGGCACGATCGGCGCCTTGGTCCGCAGCGCGGCCGAGACGAAGCCCCCTCGACCGAACCGCTGCAGCTTGTATCGATCCTTGAAGTGCTTGCCAAGGCCCTTGTACCCCTCGGGGAAAACGGCGGTCAGCTCGCCGGCGGCCAGCAGCCGGTGCGCGTCGGCCGTGCACGCCATGGTGTGGCCCGCCTTGCGCGCAGCCTGGCCGACCATCGGCATGTCGAAAACCATGTCGGCCGCCAGCAGCCGCAGATCGCGGTGGGTCGGGTGCTTGTCGTGCACTGCCACCGACGTCATCAACCCGTCGAACGGCAACACACCGGCGTGGTTGGCGACCACCAGTGCGGCACCGGACTCAGGCAGGTTCTCAATCCCGCTGACCTCAACGCGGAACCACGACTTGAAGAACACTCTCAGCAACGGCAAAAAGATTGCGTCGTTGAGGTGAGGATCGAAGCCGAATTCGTCGACGGTGTAGTCGCCCATCATCCGCTTGCGGACGAACTCGGCGGCCGAAGCGATCCGCTTGGCGAGTTCCGACGGGGTGTCCTCGGCCGGCGGTGTGCCCGCGACTGCGCCACGCCGATGGTCTATCTCACGGACGACGGCGGCGATCTGCTCGGCAGAAGCTCGGCCGCCGGAGTCCGAGAGCAGGGAGGGATGTCGGCGCGAGCTTTCGGCGCGCTGGGCGGCAGCACGCCGCTGGGCGGCCGATCGGCCCCCCGAATTAGAGTGCAGCGGAATGACTTTGGCTTTGGATTCGCCCGCCACGTTGATACCTTCTCCCCACCCGACTACAAAATTTTGTTCTATCGTCCCCATCGCTGCGCCGCCGACACGGCGCGACTCTCCATTGAGCGTACCCATTGCGGGTTGATGATCGGAGTCAATCCGCGACCCCGGACGTAATCGTCAAAGGCTTCCGCGGTTGTCCACTTTGGGCTATAGCCAAGGTCATTTCGCATTCGCAATGTGTCCATAACACGGCCGTAACTCAAGTAATCAAGCTGCTCCCGATCGAGTTCAGTGTAGCGAGTTGCGCGCCAGAGCGAATCCACAGCCCACAACGCCGAGCGGGGCACCGGCAGCGGGACCCGACCCGAGCGCCGGATCGCTTGGCTCATCATGATGATGCCGGAGGCGCCGATGTTGTACGTGCCCGCCTTGCCTGCCATCGTGGCGCGCTCCAGCGCGCCCAGCGCGTCCTGCTCGTGTAGCAGCTGCAGCCGCGCGTCGCGACCGACGACCGTCGGCACCACGGGGCCTGCCAGGTACCGCGACAGCGCGGTGTCCATCGCGGGGCCGATCATGTTGGCCAGCCGCAGGATCGTGACCGCGATGTCCGGCCTGCGTCGACCCAGGCCCCGCCCGTAGCCCTCGATGTCGATGCTGTCGCGGGCGAACCCCTCACCAGGCGGCCTGCGGCGGCTGCTGCTCTCGGTGAACAGCACCGGATCGCGCGCGCTCGAGCCGTACACCTCGGACGTCGACTTGAGCACGACGCGGCGCACCGTCGGCGCCTTCTGGCAGGCCGCGAACAACTGGATCGCGCCCATCACGTTGAGTTCCTTGAGCGTTGCGCGCCCGCCCGAGCGCGGCGAGTAGGAGGCCGCCGCGGCGTGCACCACGGTGTCGACATCGCCGTTGCGGATGACCTTTGCGATGAACGGGTTCCGGATGTCGGCGCGGACGAACTCGGCGCGGCCCATCCGTCGCAGCAGATCCTTGCTCGGCGCGATCGCGTCGACGGCGATGACGTGGTTGATCAACGGGTTCTGCGCCAGCCGGGCGGTCAGATACCCGCCGAGGAACCGGCACGCACCCGTGACCAGCACAACCTTGGGGTAGTGGACGGTGTCGTCCCCCGAACGACCCTCGGAATCCATCCGGTCAGCCTAGCGGCGAAGCGTGAAAGCTACTTCCCGAGTTTTCTGCGCTGCACCCGGGTGCGACGAAGCAGCTTGCGGTGCTTCTTCTTCGACATGCGCTTACGCCGCTTCTTGATGACAGAACCCATGAACTCCGCTACCTACGTTCGTTGACTGACCCGGCCACCTTACCTGGGCGGCCTGGGTAAACGAAAAACGCGTGACCTGTTCAGCCAGCGTCGAAGTACGAGCTCTCCAACATGTCGTGAACGGCCTTCGCGTGCACCCGGAACGAGCGGCCGACCCGGACGGCGGGCAACTCGCCGTTGTGCACCAAGCGGTACACCGTCATCTTGCTGACCCGCATCAGGCTCGCCACCTCGGCGACGGTGAGAAATTGGGCTCGTGGCGGCTGGCCATCGGTCGGGCCGGCGTCACGCGCCGCCTTTCCGCTAGCCGAATCCCGCGCCGATGGCCCGTTCATAGACGTCATCGCAACCCAATCCATCAGGCACGGGCAGTCCCAGCGGCTTCCCCACCGCTGGCACCGACCCATGCTTACCACTGGGAGAATAGCGTGGCCAATGGGGTTACTGCGACGGGTGTGGGCTAATCAATTTGAAATTGATGAACTACTCGGATGTAATTCCGAGCTGCTCAGAGCGCTTTTTTGCGGCTTCAACAGCCGCGGCGACGGCCGCCCGCAAACCGCCCCGTTCGAGTTCGCGCAGCCCAGCGGCGGTGGTACCGCCCGGCGAGGTAACCGTGGCGCGCAGTTGCGCTGCGGTGGTGTCCATTGCGGTGCCCATCGCCGCGTCACCGGCGGGCTGGGCCTCGTCGAGGCGCTCCAGCAACATCGCGGCCGAGCCGGCCATCGTTTGCACGACCAGATCGGTGGCCACCGAGCGTGTCAGCCCCGCGGCGACGCCCGCGTCGACGAGCGCCTCGACCAACAGAAAGAAGTACGCGGGCCCGGAACCCGACACCGCGGTGACCGCGTCGAGCTGCGACTCGGGGACCGTCAGCACGCCGCCGACCGCGTCGAAGATCGCCGACACCTCCTTGAGGTGCTCTGCGGTGGCGAACCGGCCGCGCGCCAGCGCGCTGACTCCCCCACCGACGACGACGGGCGCGTTGGGCATCACCCGGATGACCGGCGATCCGGCAGGCAGCTTGTTCTCGTAGAACGAGGTGGTGACGCCCGCGACAACCGACACGAAAACCTGTTCGGCGGTGTCAGTTTCGGCCTTCGCCGCCGCCTCGGCGATTTCGCCGACCAGGTCTCCCGCATCGGCGGGCTTAACCGCGACGATCACGTACGTCGCGGTGTCGACTGCGTCCGAGACCGTCGTCACCAGCACCGAATACGTGTCGGACAGATACTTCGCGCGCTCGGGGCTCTTCTCGGCGACCACCAGGTCCTTGACCTGCCGCCCCGCCCGCAGCATCCCGGACAGCAGGGCCTCGCCGATACTTCCACCGCCGACTATCGCGATTCTGGCCATGCGGGAAAGCATTACATGTGCCCGACTCTTACTGCGCGGGCGGCACCATCGCCAGTTGTCGGCTCTGCACGACGATGCGGCCCTCGCAGTCGACGACGATGTGGTCCTCGTCGAACCAGTCCTGGCCGATCTGCACCGTCGTACACAAGACGCGCAGCCAGCCGTCGGCGGGCAGCGCACGCAGATACGCGGTGAGCTGAACCGTCGGCGCCCAACCCATTCGGTTGACGCCGAACGTCACCGGCGCGGACACATCGCCGCACAGCAACGCGAACAGCACGTCCGGCGCAACGCCTTTCGGGCGCACCCAGTACTCGATGATGGGCGGCCCACCGTCGGTGCGCGGGGTGAAAGTCGTCAACGATGGCCGAATGTCGCAGCCGTGGGCCAAATGGACGATGTCTTCCATCGGGTGACCCGGTCCGATCGGCTCGAGGCCCGGCGGCGGCTCCGGCATCATCAGCGGCACCACCGGATTGACCGACAACAGCGGTGGCACGTGGTGCTCGGGGTCGCCCAGCGTCACCGCCGCGCGGACGGCGACTTTTTGCTCTTCGCGCGAGCGCTCATCGCCGGTGCGGACCCCTTGTCTGAGCTCCACGTCGATGAGGCTGACCCGACGCCCACGCTTGCGCACGGTGGTGACCACCCGCATCGGGCCGGGGTCAGGGGCCCACAGGAAGTTGCCCGATACCGCGATGGGCTCGACGCCATCGCTCCGGTGCTCCCTGCGCGCTGCGTTCGCGCAGAGCGCCAGCATCGCCCCGCCATGCACCTTGGGGCCGATGGTCCAATGCTCGTTCAGTTCGCCGTCATACACGCCCTCGCCGACTGGGGTGAGCGCCATGGCGTCGGTGAACAGGGTCGAATTCATAGGACGTTCCTACTCGAAGATTCGTGTCGTCAGCGCAGCAGGTGCGCCCGGGCGAACTGCAGTGACTCACGCAGCAGCGCTTCGCGTTCGGCGGCCGTGCGCGCGCCCGATGTGGTCACCTCGAGAATCACATGCCCCGAAAAGTCGCCTGCCGCGAGCATCTCGCAGATCTCCACGGTGGGCTGGGTGCCGCGGCCCGGTATCAGGTGCTCGTCGGTGGAGGCGCCGCTGCCGTCGCACAGGTGCAGGTGCACGAGTCCGTCGCCCATCCGGCGCGCCATGTCGAGCGCGTCGGTGCCTGCGGTCGCGGTGTGCGACAGGTCGAGCGTGTAGTGGGCGTGGTTGCCGTCCAGCGGGTCGTAGGACGGCGCGAACGCCGAGATGCCGGGTCCTGGCCTGCCGCCACGCTTACGCATCCGCTCGATCGATGTCTGGCCTGCGCCGAAGAACCGGTCGGTGCGGAACGGAAACATGTTCTCCACCGCCACCAGCACGTCGCTGGACGCCTCGAGCTCGGCGACCTGTTCGGAAAAGCCCTCGGCGTAACGGCGCTGCCAGCGGAACGGCGGATGCACGACGACCGTCTGGGCGCCGAGCTGTTCGGCGGCCAGCACGGTGCGCTCCAGCTTCGGGATCGGGTTGGCGCCCCACACCCGCTGCGAGATCAGCAGGCACGGCGCGTGCACCGACAACACCGGCATGTCGTAGCGCATCGACATCTGCTCGATCGCGTCGATGTCTTGGCTGACCGTTTCGGCCCACACCATCAGCTCGACACCGTCGTAGCCGAGTTTGGCCGCGTATTCGAAGGCGGCCTCGGTCCTCAGCGGATATACCGAGGCCGTCGACAGACCGACCTTGATGGCGGGGCGCACTGTGTCTGTCGGCGCCTAGCCCGACTGAAGCAGTGCCAACGGTCCCAGCGTGACCAGTGCCCCGACCGCCACCGCGATCAGCGTACTTCCGATGTCCTCGGTCTTGCGCACCACGCGCACGCCCACCACCAGGCCGAGGATCACCAGCACCGACAGCACTAGGGCGACGATGTTGTTCCACTTCCACAGCTGGTCGAACGCGACGAACAGACCCGCACCGAACGCGACCGCGAGGATGCACTGGCCGACGACCCAGGCGGCGCGCATGAACGACGACATGCCCGAAGGCGCCGCCGCGGTATCCTCGTCGTCCCCCAGATCGATG
Source organism: uncultured Actinomycetota bacterium (assembly GCA_963841555.1). GTDB lineage: Bacteria > Actinomycetota > Actinomycetes > Mycobacteriales > Mycobacteriaceae > Mycobacterium. The sequence continues at coordinate 493,531 of CAWJDL010000006.1, read as the reverse complement.
TCCTCGGGGGCGGGGGAGGCGCCGCGCCGGGCCAAGTCGTCTGCGACGGTTTGGCCGCCGAACAGCGGGCCCGCCGTCGACCGCAGATACGACGGCAGCTGGTCTCTGTCCTTCTCCCCGACCGCGGCCTCGGTGTCCTCGTCCTCGATCTCCTGCGGCTCGACGAGGGCCAGATCTTCGTCGTAGTCGACCGGATCGGGACTCATCTGCTCGGCACCCTGGCCTGCCGGGGCCCGGTAGCGCCGTGGGTCGGGTGTGTACTGCGGGCGACGCGGCGGGGGCGCGAAGAAGTCCACCGGGTCAGCGTCGACGTCACGCTCCTCGATGTAGGCGGAGTAGTCGGCTACCGCGTCGGCGTAGTCGTCGTCGCCGTCGACGTACTCGTCCGCGGGCTCGGCCTCGACCTCGACGTCGTCGACGTGGCCTGCGGCACCGTTGGTGGAGGGCACCGGTCCGGCGGCGTCGACGCGCTCATCGTCGACCACTGCGCTCTGACTCGCGGTCACAGCGTCGTGAACGTCGTGCTCGCCGACAATGGGGATCTCGCCGGTCAGCTCGGCGACTGTGACGGAGTCGGTGTCGCCACGACGCCGCCGGCGCCGACCGCCTACGGGCGGGGCGCCAATTGTGCCGTTCTTCGCCAGCAACTCCGCGACCGAGATCGGTCGCGTGCTGCCGTGGCTGTCTTCTGGTCCTGTCATCGTGTGTTGCCTCTTGGCCTAGCTGGTGCTTGATGTCGGCGCCGGTGCGCCTCCGCCCTCTCGCTCAACGTCCGCGCACGGACGTTTCCACCAAGGCCGTTCCATCCGCCTCGCTGTCGAGTTTCCGCAGAATCAGCCCTTCTCGCAATGCCCATGGGCAGATGTCCACGCTTTCGACGGCGAGAGCATTCATGCTCGCCTCAGCTACCAAAGCTCCCGCCACGATCTGTGGCGCCCGCTCGGCACTCACCCCTTCCAACTCCGCACGGTCAGTCGCGGTCATCCTAGAGATGAATGCTATGAGCTGCCGAAGACCGGTAGCGGTAAGTGTCCTCTTGACCCGAGGTCCCGCCCCCGACGGGGCTGCTCCGGTGAGCCGGGCCAGCGATCGGAACGTCTTCGACGTTGCCACCGCGAGGTCCGGACTGCCGGCCTTGAGCATCTCGGCGCCTGCGTCGGCGACCTCGGTGGCCAGCCAGTCGCGAAGCATGGCCACGCGGCGGCGGCCAGGCGGATCGTCGGGCAGCCATTCGCGGGTGAGGCGGCCGGCACCGAGCGGCAGCGACAGCGCAACCTCGGGCTCTTCGTCGACGCCGTTGGACAATTCCAGCGAACCGCCACCGATGTCGATGTTGATGATGCGGCCGGCGCTCCACCCGTACCACCGGCGCACCGCCAGGAACGTCAACCGGGATTCGTCGACCCCGCTGAGCACCTGCAGCGCCACGCCGGTTTCGGCGAGCACCCGCGCGAGCACGTCCTCGGAGTTGGTGGCGTCGCGCACGGCGGAGGTGGCGAACGCCATCAGCTCGGCGCAGCCGGAGCTGGCGGCGATCTTCGCGAGCTCGTCAATGGTGCTGACGAGTTTGTCAGCACCCTTGCGCGTCAGCTTGCCCGAGCCGTCGATGGCCTCGGCGAGCCGCAGTGAGGCCTTGGTGGAACTCATCGGTGTCGGATGACCGCCACGGCGCGCGTCCACCACCAACAGATGGACGGTATTGCTGCCCACGTCGAGCACGCCTAATCGCACTCCCCCAACTTAACTGGTCTACCGTTGTGTTTTGTGAGCGCATCGCACCCCGGAGAAGTGGAACTGGACTTCGCCCGCGAGTGGGTGGAGTTCTACGACCCGGACAATGCCGAGCATTTGATTGCCGCCGACCTGACATGGCTGTTGTCGCGATGGACGTGTGTGTTCGGCACACCGGCGTGCAAGGGCACTGTGGAGGGCCGCCCCGACGACGGGTGCTGCTCGCACGGAGCGTTTCTGTCCGACAAGGACGACCGCGCCCGGCTCGATGACGCCGTCAAGCAGTTGACCGACGAGGATTGGCAGTTCCGCGAGAGGGGCCTCGGCAAAAAGGGCTACCTCGAGATGGACGAGTACGACGACAAACCCAACCTGCGCACGCGAAAGTACAAGGGCGCCTGCATCTTTCTCAATCGGCCCGGATTTTCCGGCGGTATCGGATGCGCGCTGCACAGCAAGGCGCTCAAGCTGGGGGTCGAGCCGTTGACGATGAAGCCGGATGTGTGCTGGCAGCTGCCCATTCGCCGCACCCAGGAGTGGGTGGAGCGGCCCGACGGGACCGAAGTGCTCAAGACGACGATCACCGAGTACGACCGCCGCGGCTGGGGCGAGGGCGGAGCGGACCTGCATTGGTACTGCACCGGCGACCCCAACGCGCATGTCGGCGCCAAGCAGGTGTGGGAGTCATACGCCCCCGAGTTGACCGAGCTGCTCGGCGAGAAGGCGTACTCCGAACTGGCCGCAATGTGCAAGCGGCGCAGCGGTTTAGGGCTGATCGCCGTGCACCCCGCAACCCGCGCCGCCGAATGAGCCAGACGCTATTTCTGTTCCGGCTGATCCCGCCGCGAGCGGATTTCGCCCAGACCATGACGGCAGAGGAGCAGTCCGCGATGGCCGGGCACATGGAGTACTGGCAGCAGCTGCTGCGCGACGGCAAGGTGGTGGTCTACGGACCGGTCGCCGACCCGGAAGGCGTGTGGGGTCTTGGCGTGCTGCGTGCCGCCGACCGGGCCGAAGTTCTGGCGATCGGTGAGCGCGACCCCTCAGTTACCGCAGGCATCAACACCTTTGAGGTGTTCGAGATCATGGGCGGAATCACGCCCTAGCTGCGGCGAGTGTGGGGTTGTTGCACGCGTCTGGCGCGAACGTGTGCCGGTAACCCACGTTCGGCGGTTTAGCCCTCGAGTTTGTAGCCGAGGCCGCGGACCGTGACGAGGTGCACCGGGTTGGCCGGGTCGGCCTCGATCTTCGACCGCAACCGCTTGACGTGCACGTCGAGTGTTTTGGTGTCGCCCACATAGTCGGCGCCCCAGACCCGGTCGATGAGCTGTCCGCGGGTGAGCACCCGGCCGCTGTTGCGCATCAGGTACTCCAACAGGTCGAACTCCTTGAGCGGCAACGTGATCGGTTCGCCGTTGACAGACACGACGTGTCGCTCCACGTCCATCCGCACCGGGCCGGCCTCCAAGATGCCGTCGCCGACGCCGGAGTCGTCGCTGTCGCTGCCGCGACGCAACACCGCCCGGATCCGCGCGATCAGCTCGCGTGCCGAGTACGGCTTGGTGACGTAATCGTCGGCGCCGAGCTCGAGCCCGACGACCTTGTCGATCTCACTGTCCCGTGCCGTCACCATGATGACGGGAACACTTGAGCGGGAACGCAATTGCTTGCATACGTCGGTTCCGCTCATCCCCGGCAGCATCAGGTCCAGCAGGACGATGTCGGCACCGGCCCGCTCGAATTCGGCAAGGGCCGATGGCCCGTCGGCCACCACCGTGGCCTCGAAGCCTTCCTTGCGCAACAGAAAGGCCAGGGGATCGGCCAAGGACTCCTCGTCCTCCACGATCAACACGCTGGTCATTAGTCTCGCTGGTCCTCTCGCTTGTCCGATTCATCTTCATGATCGGGGTAGGCCGGAATCGACAGGGTGAAAGTCGATCCCGTTCCCGGCTGACTCCACAGCCGGATAGATCCGTTGTGATTGGCGGCGACATGCTTGACGATCGCCAGGCCGAGTCCGGTGCCGCCGGTGGCACGTGAGCGCGCCTTGTCGACGCGGAAGAACCGCTCGAACACCCGCTCCTGGTCCTCGCGTGCGATGCCGATGCCGCGGTCGGTGACCGCGATCTCGATGTTTTGGCCGCGGCGGCGGCGGCTGATAGACACCGGAGAACCGTTGGGCGAGTAGGCGATTGCGTTGGACACCAGGTTGGCGATCGCGGTCACCAGCAGCGGCTGATCGCCGTAGTACCCGGTAGCCCGTCGGCGCGTCGGTGGTGATCGCGATGTCGGCGTTGTCGGCGGCCACCTTGTAGCGCGACAGCGCCTCGGCCACTACGTGGTCGACGTCGACGGCCTCCAGATCGGGCAGCCGTTCGCCGCCCTGCAGACGCGACAGGTCGATCAGCTCGCCGACCATGTTGGCCAGCCGGCTCGATTCGGTGAGCATCTTTTCGGCGAATCGGCGCACGGTGTCGGGGTCTTCGGCGGAGGCCAGCAGCGCCTCGGCGAGCACGCCCATCGCACCGACGGGGGTCTTGAGTTCGTGGCTGACGTTCGCCACGAAGTCGCGGCGGGTGGCTTCCATGCGCGCGTGCTCGGACTGGTCGTCGACGTAGACGACCGCGAACCGGCGATCGTCCTCGGTCAGCAGCCGTACGTGCCCGCGGACCGACAGCCCGGACCGGCCGGGGTTGGTGCGCTTGCGCGGCGACAGGTCGACGTCGCCGTCCTCGCCGGTCGCCAGCGTGCGCTCCGCCGCCAGCCATGCCCGGTCGTCGAGCAGGCGGTCACGGACCAGCCCCAGCTCGCGGGCCCGGTCATTGGTGTAGACGACGTCACGGTAGGTGTCGACCACGACGATCCCCACCGGCGATCCGGAGACGATGTGCTCGAGCATTTGCGAGACGGTGATGCCGGACTGCTCGACGGCGCGGCGTTGCCTGCGTTCGAGGAGGCGCGGGGTGAGCCGCGCCCCCAGCCCGACACCGATCACCAGTGCGAGCAGCGCCACGACGGCCGCGAGCAGCATCGCCGTTACCACACTCACGCGAAAATCGTACGCATCCGGTGAACGTCATCCCAGCAGCGTGCGGCCAAAACGGGACATGTCACACGGCCAATCGCAGGTGTTCGGTAGCCGTTTACCCAGTGTTTGCCGTACAGCGCTGGTTGAGGCACTACTTGGCGCCCTGGGCGGCAACCGCCGCCGCACCCGCCGCGGCGGCCTCGGGATCCAGGTAGGTACCGCCGATGACCGTCGGCTTGAGGTCGCTGTCCAGGTCGTAGCGAAGCGGGATGCCGGTCGGGATGTTCAGCCCGACTACGTCCTCGTCCGACATTCCGTCGAGATACTTCACCAGCGCGCGCAGCGAGTTGCCGTGGGCGGCGATCAGCACCGTCTTGCCTGCTCGCAGGTCCGGCTCGATGGTCCCGGTGTAGTACGGCACGAACCGCTCGACGACGTCCTTGAGGCATTCGGTGCAGCGGCCCGCCCGCGATGTCGGCATAGCGCGGATCGGCGTCCTGGCTGTATTCGCTGCCGGGATCGATCGGTGGCGGCGGGGTGTCGTAGCTGCGCCGCCATGCCATGAACTGCTCGTCGCCGTACTTGTCCTTGGTTTCGGCCTTGTCCAGCCCCTGCAGCGCGCCGTAATGGCGCTCGTTGAGCCGCCAGTCGCGATGGACGGGGATCCAGTGCCGGTCGGCCTTGTCCAGCGCGAGGTTGGCGGTGTTGATCGCCCGTCGCAGCAGCGACGTGTAGAGCACGTCGGGCTGGCGGTCCAGCTCCTTGATCAGCTCGCCTGCGCGGACCGCTTCGGCCCTGCCCTTCTCGGTGAGGTCGACGTCGACCCAGCCGGTGAACAGGTTCAGCGCGTTCCACTCGCTCTCGCCGTGGCGGAGCAGGATCAGCGTGGCTGCGTTTTCTTGAGCCATGGCAGGGATCCTCTCACGACGCCGATGAGTCGTCTTCGTCGTCGATCAGGTGCTCGAATGCCTGCAGGTTCTTCAGCGACTCGCCACGCGACACCCGCCACGCCCACTCTTTTTGGATCGACGACCGAAAACCCAACTCCAGCAATGTATTGAAGTCCGAATCGACGGCCTCGAGCACCTGGCCGAGGATCCGGTCGATCTCGTCAGCGGTCACCGAGTGCAACGACATCCGGCCGACCAGGTAGATGTCGCCGACGTTATCGAGGGTGTAGGCGACGCCGTAGAGCCTGCGGTTGCGTTTGAGTAGGAACTTGTACACGCCCTCGTGGTTTTCGTCGGGTCTTGCGGCAGACGAACGCCTCGACGCGCACCGAATGCTCACCGATGGACAGGATCGTGTTCGTCTTGAGCCGGCGCTCACCCGGCAGTTCGACGATGATGCCGGGCAGACCGCCATGTACGCCCTGGTGGGGCGTGCAGACGAGGCCGTTCTCCTTGCAGGTGTTCTCGATGAGCTGCTGAACGTCAGAACTCAAGCCCGAACACCCCGCCGCATCGCGAAGCGACGCCCGTTGCGTCGGGCCGCCAGCATCCGGCCGGTGGCGGGCGCGGTAGTCGGCGATGGCGCGGCCGTAGCTGGCCAGCAGCGCGTCGACGGTGTGCGCCCACGAGAACGTCGCGGCATGCTCGACGGCGGCGCGGCTCATGCTCTCGGGACCGCGCTGCAATAGCGCGCCGATCGCCTGCGCCCAGTCGTCGACGTCGTGGCCGTCCACCAGGGTGCCGCTGACCCCGTCGCGCACCGCGACCGGCAGCCCGCCGACGGCGGCGGCCACCACCGGGGTGCCGCAGGCCTGCGCCTCGATGGCGACCAGGCCGAAGGATTCCGAATAGCTCGGCACCGCGACCAGGTCGGCGGCCCGGTACACGTCGACGAGTCTGATCGCGCGACTGCGGCGGCAGGAACGTCACGCGGTCGGCGATACCCAGTTCGTCGGCCAGCCGAATCAACCCGTCCGGCGCGGCCAACCCGCTGCCCGACGGACCACCGGCGACCAGCACCCGCACTCCGGGCAGTTTGGCCGCCGCACGCAGCAGCACATCGGGCGCCTTGAGCGGCTGGATGCGGCCGACGAAAGCCAGCACCGGCTCGTCGGCGTCGAGCCCGAGCGCAGCGCGGGCGGCGCGCTTGTCTCCTGGCGTGAACATCTCCAGGTCGACGCCGGGGTGCACCACGTCGATGCGGGCCGGGTCGGCGTGGTGCAGCGAAACCAGTTGCTGCGCTTCATGTTCGGTGTTGACGATCAACCGGTCCGCCTCGTCGACGACCTGCTGTTCACCGACGGCGCGCAGCGGCGGTTCCGGCGAGTCGCCGTCGGCCAGCGCGGCGTTCTTCACCGCGGCCAGCGTGTGCGCGGTGTGCACCAGCGGCACCGCCCAGCGGTCGCGTGCCAGCCAGCCGACCTGCCCAGACAGCCAGTAGTGCGAATGCACGATGTCGTAGTAGCCCGGGCTCATGGGTGGCTTCGGCGCGCAGCACGCCCGCGGTGAAGGCGCACAGCTGGGTGGGCAGGTCGTACTTGTCGAGCCCCTCGAACGGCCCGGCCACGACGTTGCGCACCAGCACACCGGGCGCGACCTTGACGACGGGCTGATCGGCCGACGACGTCGCGCGGGTGAAGATCTCCACCTCGACGCCGCGGCGGGCCATCTGCAGCGCGCTCTGCAGCACGTAGACGTTCATGCCGCCGGCGTCGCCGGTGCCCGGCTGGGCCAGCGGTGATGTGTGCACTGAAAGCACAGCGACACGGCGTGGTAGATCTGTTGCTAGGCGCACACAGACATGTCTACACCGCCGTCAAGCTTCGGCCGCCGAGCGGCCAATCAAGCTGTCGCTTCCTTGCGGCGGCTCTGCGAACGCCGCATCGCCCCGATCGGGTCCGAGTAGAGCCCGCCGAGGGACACCACCCCGGCGCCCGCTTCCTGCACCCGGTTGCCGAACGCGGTGACCCTGATGTCGCGGGCAGGCAGCACCGAACGCTCGGCGTACGCGGCCTCGACGAGATTCATGCCCTCGGGGTACTCGGTGAACGCCTGGCCGCCGACCACCAGATCGTCGGGGTTGAGCATGTCGCGCAGCAGCGCGACCGCCTCGCCTAGCACCCGCGCGCGCTCGGCCAGCAGCGCATGAGCCTGCTGGTTGCCCTGCCGGGCCGACCGCAGCACCGCCGTCACCGTCGACGCGGGTCCCTCCGCCGCGATGATGCGCGCCTTGCGGGCGGCGATCAGCACTGCCTCGTCGCTCACCGTGGACTCCAGCTGGCCGCTGCCGCCCAGCAGTTCCGAGTGGGCGGGCAGCGCGGCGATGGTGCCGGGTCCGCTGGCCGGTGAATGCACCCGGCCGCCGATCGACAGTGCGTAGCCGACGGTCTCGCGGGCGTACACGTAGAGGCTGGTCGACGATTGGGTCGGCTGGCGGCGCACCCCGAGCAGCAGTTCGGCGCCCGCCATCGCGTCGACGTGCGAAGCCACCGACACCGGCAGGCCGAGCGTTTCGGCCAGCACGGGGCCGACAGGGGCGTCGGACCAGCCCAGCCGCGGGTGGTCGAGGTACCCGGTGGTGCTGTCGACGACACCGCCTGCGGCCACGCCGACCCACAGCGGGGTGCGGCGATGCCAGCGGCTCAGGTAGCGGCGGGCGCTGCCGGCCAGCGTGGCCAGCGCCGCGGCCTGCGCGCCGCGCGGTGTCGGGGTCTCGACCACGTCCAGCGTGCGGCCGAAAAGGTCGGTGGCCACGATGCTGGTGGTGCGGGCGCCGATGTGGATACCGAGCGTCAGAAACGGCTCGTGGTTTACCTCGACCGGCACGCGGGGCCTGCCGATGGCGCCGGATACCGCGAGGTCAGCGCGCTCGCGCAGGATTCCGGCATCCAGCAGAGCGGTGACCTGGCGGTTCACCGTCGCAATGCTGAGCCTGGTGACTTGCGCGATGACGTCGCGGGCGATCGGGCCGCGCAGGCGTGCGGCGCTGAACACCGAGGCGGCCGCCGCGTCGGCGACCTTCAGCGACGGTGCCACGACGTGGTGTCGGGCTAGCAGGGCACGCTTGGCGTGTTCAACGCTGGCCGGCTGACGGAGGATGGCTGTCGAAGCGGTCACAAGAATGTCCTTTGTTGAAGTCGTCGGTGGGTCTTGGCCACACCTTCCGACTCAACGGACCAGTGCTATCCGGGGTCGGTCAGGCGCGGCAGATCGCGCGGCGACAACAACAGCTCCGGTACACACAGTGAACTTAGCACGCCAACTAAAGTTGGGCAGATGACGACACCTTCAGCCTCCGAACGCGTCGCGGTGGTCACCGGCGCCAGCGCCGGCATCGGCGAAGCGACCGCGAGAACGCTTGCGGGGCAAGGCTTTCATGTCGTTTGCGTGGCCCGCCGCGAGGGCCCGATCAAGGCACTCGCTGACGAGATCGGCGGCACCGCAATTGTGGCGGACGTCACTGACGACGAGGCAGTGGATGCGCTGGCAGGCACCCTGGACCGGGTCGATGTGCTGGTCAACAACGCCGGAGGCGCCCGCGGGCTTCAGCCCGTCATGGAAGCAGACCTCGACCACTGGCGCTGGATGTGGGAGGCCAACGTGCTGGGCACGCTGCGCGTCACCCGCGCACTGCTGCCCAAGCTGATCGACTCCGGCGACGGCCTGATCGTCACGGTCACCTCGATCGCGGCGATCGAGACCTACGACAACGGCTCCGGCTACACCTCCGCCAAGCACGCCCAGGGCGCACTGCACCGCACCCTGCGCGGCGAGCTGTTGGGAAAACCGGTGCGGCTCACCGAGATTGCGCCGGGAATGGTGAAGACCGACTTCTCACTGCGCCGGTTCGATGGCGACGAGGAACGCGCGGCCAAGGTGTACGAGGGCGTCACTCCGCTGGTCGCCGAGGACGTCGCCGAGGTGATCGGATTCGTCGCATCCCGCCCTTCGCACGTCAACCTGGATCTGATCGTGATCCGGCCGCGTGATCAGGCCAGCGCCTCTCGCTTCAACCGAAGGTTGAAGAACTAGCAGCGCAACCGAAGGTTGAAGAACTAGCCGCCGGGCCGCCCGTTGACGGGCTGAGGTGCGTCCGTCGGCGTGACGGGCGCGGTGCTCGGGATCCCCGCCGGCGACGGTTGTGCCGACAACGCTGACATCGACACCCACTCGTCCCAGCTGACGGCCCAGTCCCAGAGGTCACCGTCGGAGTAGGACAGCTCGATCGAGGTTCCGCTGACCTCGACGGGATCGCCGTAGATCGCGCTGTTGAAGTACTGCTGCGCGTCGCCGGTCGACAGGTTGATGCAGCCGTTGGTGACGTTGGTGTTGCCTTGCGCACCGGAGCTGGCCGGGTTGGCGTGGATGAACTCGCCGTTGTTGGAGATTCGCACCGCGTACCGCTCGTGCACATTGCTGTACCCGGCGGCGGGGTTGGACATGTAGAAGTCCTCGTACTTCTCGGTCACGACGTGAACGCCGCTGCGGGTGACATTGCGGGGCTGGTCGGCCTCGCCGTAGCTGCACGGGAAGTCCATGATCACGCCCTCGTCGGTGATCACCTCGATCTGGTGCGACGACGCCTCGGCCTTGACCACTTGGCGACGACCGATTTCGAAGTTCAGCGTGATGTCCTGCGCGCCGTACGCGCCGTCGCCGAAGTCGACGCCGTAGAGCTTCGCGTCGACGCTGACCTTGGTGCCTGCCGGGTAGTAGTCCCTGGTGCGGTAATGCACCCGCGAACCGCCCACCTCGTCGGGCAGCCACGCCCAGCCGCCCTCGACGGGCGGTTCTGTCGTGACCTTCAGCGCCTTCTCGACGGACGGCCTTGTCGCTGATCGCCGCGTCGAACTGAATGATCACCGGCGCAGCGACGCCGACAACCTGACCGTCGGCGAGCTGAAACTGACCGTTGACCTGGGCGTCGGGCTTGATGGTGGTGAACTTGCCGGACACAGGAACGGCCTTGCCGTCGTGGCCGACCACCGAGCCGCCCCAGGTGTAGGAAACGCCGTAGCCGAGCGGCTTCGGTGGTGTTGAAACTGGTGCGGTCGCGGTTGAGCGCGCCCGCCACGGGCTTGCCCTCGGCGTTGGTCAGCGCGACGCGCTGGAACCAGCCGTCCTTCACCTCCACGCGCACGGGCGCGACGGGCGCGACATCGGTGGCCGCGTCGGCGGGCTGGTAGGTGATCGACGGGGCGGCCGGCGCGTCGGGGGCGCTCGCGGACGGTTTGCCGCTCTTGCTACCGCAGGCTGCGAGTGCGCCCGGCGCGACCACTCCGACCGCGAGGGCGGTCAGGGCCCGCCGTCGACTGATCGACGGCAAGGGATTGGCTGGGCTCACGTGGACCCAGGGTACCTAGAGAACGGCCCCAATCAGAATCGGCTCGGGTGTGAGTTCTATCCCGAATGTCGTTCTAACCCCGTCGCGTACCGTCCTGGCCAGCGAGATCACGTCCGCAGTGGTGGCGCCGCCGCGGTTGGTCAGCGCCAGTGCATGCTTGGTCGACAGCCGTGCGGGAGCACCATCGCCGGGATATCCCTTGCCGAATCCAGCGCGTTCCACCAGCCACCCCGCGGCCAGCTTCACCCCGTCCGGGGCGGGGTAATTGGGCACCGACCCGGCTGTATCTTCCGCGCGGCGCTTCACCATGTCGAAAACGGCGGGCGTGACGACGGGGTTGGTGAAGAACGAGCCGACGCTCCAGGTGTCGTGGTCGGCCTCGTCGAGCACCATGCCCTTACTGCGTCCGCAGCGACAGCACCGCCTCCCGCACCAGGGCCGGGTCCGTGCGAGACCCGGGCTCCGCGTCCAGCGCGGCCGCCAGCTCGCCGTAGCGCATCGGGGCGCTGTGTCCGTCGCCGTCCAGCGCGAACTCCACCTCGAGCACCACCGCGGCCTGAGAATGCTTGAGAATGCTTGTCCGGTAACCGAATTGGAGAGCATCCGGCGTCACCCAGCGGTCCTCGCCGGTGCGGCGGTCGAGCAGCCGGACGCGGCGGATCGTGTCGGCGACCTCGGCGCCGTACGCGCCGACGTTCTGCACCGGCGTCGCGCCCGCGGACCCAGGAATGCCCGAGAGGCACTCCAGCCCGCCGAGCCCGTGGGCCAGCGAGGTGACCACGACGTCGTCCCACACGGCACCGGCTTCGGCGCGCACGATGTCGTCCTCGACGGTGATCTCGGTGTTGGCGAGCAGCACTACGGTCAGGTCGGCGAGGTCGTCGGCCAGCACGACGTTCGACCCCCCTGCGAGCACCAGCACGTCATCTGAAGCGCGCAGCACCTCGACGATCTGCTCGGTGCTCGTGCATGTGATCAACCGGCGCGCAACGGGTCCGATGCGCAGCGTCGTAAGCGGCGCCAGCGGCACATCGTCCGCGACGGCCGCACCCCCCAGTTCCAGACCGGTCACGGGCCGTAACGGTAGCCTGGCCAGCTATGCCGCGTTCATTCGACATGGCCGCCGAATACGAGGGCAGCGTCGAACAGGTCCACCAGGCATTTGGCGATGAACAGTATTGGCTGGCGCGGCTGGCCGATTCCGGCGCCGACGACTACTCGCTGGATTCGATGATCGTTGACCCGTCAGATGGCATCGACGTGGTCACCACGCAGACGCTGCGCGCCGATCGGCTGCCCGGCGTGGTGACTCAGTTCCACCGCGGCGACCTGAGCTTCGTTCGCGAGGAGACTTGGACTCCGGTCCGCGACGGGCAGGCCACCGCGACCGTGAACGGCTCGATCACCGGGGCGCCTGCGACCCTCAGAGGTACCGCCGTGCTCGCCCCGGCAAAATCCGGCGGTGGCTCGCGGCTGGAGTACAACACCACCGTCGAGGTGCGCGTACCGCTCGTCGGCGGCAAGATCGAGAACTTCATCGGCAGCGCACTCGTCGAGTTATTGATCGCAGAACAGCGGTTCACCACGGTGTGGATCACGGAAAACACGTAACCCGTAAGTAAAATTATGTTCCATGTCGCGTCGCATGGATTACACCATCGAGTTCGACGCACCGGCAGAGAAGATCTACCAGGACTTCACCAGCTGGGAATATTGGCAAACTCTGATGGACTCGTATCGCTTCCTGACGCCACAGTCGGAGATCACGTCGTACTCGGCCGGCGAGCGCGGCACCGACGTCACCTTCGTGCAGAGCCTGCCACGGATGTATCTCCCGCCCATCGCGCGGACCGTGATGCCGGTCGACATGGTCATCACCCGCACGCAGCACTTCGATCACTTCGACCACGAGAAGAACCGGGCCACGGGCACCTACGCCGCGTCAATCCCACACGGCCCTGGCAGTTTCGGTGGCAAGTACTTCCTCACCGACACTGACGCAGGCAGCCACTTGCGGCTGGCCAGCGTCTGCAAGGTGAACATCCCGTTCGTCGGCGGCGCGCTCGAGGACCTGATCCTGCACCACATCAAACTGCTCTTCGATGCCGAGGAGGCGTTCACCGCTGACTGGATTGCCAAGCATCACTAAGCCCGTCGGCGCCATCACCCGAGGCACGACGGGCTACAACCGGCTGCGCCGCAGCGACCGCTGGCTGGTGCATTCGCGACGGGTGCGCACCGCGCTGCAGGCCGCCGCCGATCCGCTTGTGATCGACCTCGGCTACGGCGCACTACCGGTCACCACGCTGGAACTTGCGGCGCGACTTCGAGTGGTGCGCGCCGATGTCCGCGTCGTCGGCCTGGAGATCCATCCCGAACGAGTAGTAGCGGCGGCGCGCGCCGCCGGAGAAGACACAGTGGAATTCGCATTCGGCGGTTTCGAATTGGCCGGGCGGAGACCGGTTTTGGTACGCGCCTTCAACGTACTGCGCCAGTATCCGGTGGAGGCAGTGCACGACGCATGGTCGGTGATGAGGGCGGCGCTCGCGCCGGGCGGGCTGATCGTCGACGGCACCTGCGACGAGTTGGGCCGCCGCTGCTGCTGGGTGCTGCTGGACGCCGACGGGCCGATCAGCCTGACGCTGGCGTGCGATCCGTTCGCGATCGAACGCCCTTCGGATCTCGCCGAGCGGCTGCCGAAGGTGCTGATCCACCACAACGTCGCAGGCCAGCCCGTCCACGCGCTGCTGACGGCGGCGGACAGAGCCTGGGCCAGCGTCGCGGGCCACGGCGTGTTCGGCCCACGGGTGCGCTGGCGGGCGATGCTGGACCTGCTGCGCGACGAGGGGTTCGGAGTCGAGCCGCCGCGTCGCCGCATGCGCGACGGCGTGCTTTCCGTGCCGTGGTCGACGGTGGCGCCGTCGCTAGTCTGAGCATCATGCGGATTGCCCTCGCACAGATCCAGAGCGGCGCGGAACCGACGGCCAACCTCGGCCTGGTCGAGGAGTACACGCGCCGCGCCGCCGACGCAGGCGCCAGCTTGGTGCTGTTCCCTGAGGCGACGATGTGCCGGTTCGGTGTGCCGCTCGCGCCGATCGCCGAACCGCTCGACGGGTCCTGGGCGTCGGCCGTGCGCGCGATCGCCGAGCGGGCGGGCATCGTCGTCGTCGCAGGCATGTTCGTCCCTGCCAGAGAAGACAGTGCAGACAGGGCCGGCAGGGTCACCAACACGCTGATTGCGACGGGCCCCGGTGTCGACACTCACTACGACAAGATTCACCTCTACGACGCGTTCGGCTTCAAGGAGTCGGACACGATCGCGCCAGGGCACACACCCGTCGTTATTAGCGTCGACGGCGACTCAGGACCGGTTAATGTCGGCCTGACACTGTGCTACGACGTCCGCTTCCCCGAGCTCTACGTCGAATTGGCCCAGCGCGGAGCGCAACTCATCACTGTGCACGCATCGTGGGGCACCGGCCCTGACAAGCTCGAGCAGTGGACGCTGCTGGCGCGCGCCCGCGCCGTGGATACGACGGGCTTCGTCGCCGCGGTCGACCAGGCCTACCCGGGCGATGGACTCGCCGCCGTCGGACCGGTCGGCATCGGCGGCAGTCTGGTCGCATCGGCGGTCGGTGAGGTGCTGGCATCGGCAGGGGCCGACCCGCAGCTGCTCGTGTCCGATCTCGACCTCGACGCGGCGCAGAAGGCCCGCGAGACCATCGCGGTATTGCGTAACCGCTGAGAGCCACTCATGTTTGGTAGGGCAGAATCGCTTGGGTGACCGATCCCTGGGCTCGCCCGGCCAATCAGGCACCGCCCGTCCCTCCGCCGCCACAGTTCCCGCAAGGCCCGAACCCGGGCCAGGCTGGGGTTCCCCCTCAGGGCGGGCCGGGTGAACCGCAGAAGAAGGACTCGTCGCTGCTGGTGAAGACCAAAAGCCTGTTCCGTGACCCGCTGTCCATCGTCCTGGTCGTCGTCATCGTCGTGGCGCTGGTGCTCGCCGGTGTGCTCGCGGGCGAGTTGTATGCGCGCGGCCGCGCGGACTCGGTGGTCACTAGGGCCACCGAGTGCGTAGTGCAGGACAGCGCTAAGGCGTCGTTCGGCGTCGTTCCCCCGTTCTTGCTGCAGCACATGTCCGGCCATTACACGAACATCAACATCGAGACCGCGGGCAACCAAATCCGTCAGGCCAAGGGCATGAAGGTCACCATCAACATCAAGGATGTCCGGCTGGAGGACACTGCGGACTCCAGCGGCTCGATCGGGTCTTTGATCGCGAACATCAACTGGTCGTCCGAAGGAATCAAGCAGACCATTCAGGACGCCATTCCCCTCATCGGCTCATTCGTCACCGGCGTGACGACCAACCCGTCCGCAGGCACCATCGAACTGCAGGGCGCACTGGGCAACATCACCGCAAAGCCGGCGGTCGTCGACAACGGAATCTCGTTGCAGGTGACGGAGTTGACCGGCCTCGGCTTCTCGCTGCCACGGGAGACCGTGCAGCCTGCGCTGGACGCATTCACCTCGACACTGACCAAGAACTACCCGCTCGGCATCCACGCCGACAGCGTTCAGGTCACGGATAGCGGTGTGGTGAGCCAGTTTTCGACCCAGAACGCGTCGATTCCGAAGGGCAACGAAGACCCCTGCTTCGCGGGTCTCTAGTCCAGCCCGTCGAGCACGGCACGGGTGCCGGATAACCCGAGCCGGGTGGCGCCTGCGTCGAGCATCGCCACCGCATCGGCCGCGGTGCGGATGCCACCGCTGGCCTTGACACCGAGCCGGTCTCCGACGGCGCTTGCTATCAGCTCGACGGCGCGCACGGATGCGCCCCCGCTTGGGTGAAATCCGGTGGAGGTCTTCACAAAATCGGCACCGGCGTCCTCGGCGAGCCGGCACACGTCGACCAGTCTCTGCTCGCCGCCAAAGGCAAGCAGCGCGGCGGACTCGACGATCACCTTCAAGATCACGTAGTCCGGTATCGCGTCGAACACCGCAGCGATATCGGCCCGCACTGCGTCGAAGTCGCCTTCAAGGGCCGATCCGACGTCGATCACCATGTCGATCTCAGCGGCACCCGCCGCTACGGCGAACCGAGCCTCCTCGGCCTTGATCGCCGAAAGATGTTTGCCTGACGGGAATCCCACGACCGATGCGATGTCATATTCGCCCGTTCGGAATGACTGGGCCGTCGCGACCATCGTCGGCGATACGCACACCGCGAACACCCCGAGTTCTTCCGCCTCCTGCAGCAGCGCAACGACGTCGGCCTCGGTCGCCTCAGGTTTGAGCAGCGTGTGGTCGACGAGCGCGGCCACGCTCTCGCGGCTGTGGCGCCGCACTAGAACGGTTCTTCGGTGCCGCCGGGGTTGCAGCCGGCCTCGGCCATCTCCTCGTCGGAGACCTCGTTGCGCCACGGTTCGAGGTTCCAGCTGACCTTGCCTGGCTCGACGAGTTCGGCGAAACGCCAGTGACATACGAACTGTGCCTTCATTCCCGGGATGTCGGCGTCGGGCGAGAGCGTCAGCACCTCCACCCATGCCTCATCGGTTTGCGGATCGGTGCCGGGCTGGCCGGATGCCAGGCGCGCGGCATCCGTCGGGTACACGCGCAGGCTGGACATGTCGCCCCACTTCGCCCACTGGACGTGGTCGACATAGGGCGGGCCGGGCACCGGGTCGGCCGATGCGAGGGGCGCCAAGGCGAGGGGCACGGTTACAGCCGCCATCGCGGCGGCGACGAGGAAGCGCACGGAACTATCGGGACTTGCCCTGGATTTCCAGGATCTTGGGCCGGACGTCGACGAGATAGACGCCCGCGGCAACCGCCGCGATCGCCACGCCCGTGATGCCGAGCACCAATGCCAGAAGCACACCGATCCCCAGGATCACCAGCCAGACCGGCTTGGTCAGCTTTTCGGCGGCGGTGTAGGCGTCGGGCCGCTGCAGCGCGGCGTGAACGAACGCGTAAACCGTCGTCACTAACACCGCTATCTGCAAAACAGCGAGGACGTAACCCACTAGGCCTTGAAGCTCCACATAGCTAGCCTAAGCGGGTTACGTCCCCGGGTCGACTCTGAGTCACCCCTAGGGGCGACCTGGGCCGAATTTACTTCTGGGTGACCTTCTTGGCCGCAGCCTTCTTGGCCGGAGCCTTCTTGGCGGGCGCCTTCTTGGCCGGGGCCTTCTTGGCCGGGGCGGCCTTCTGCGCCTTCTTCGGCAGCTCGACGCCGACCAGCTTGGCGGCGCGCTCGCCGACCGCGCGGGTCTGCGACGCCACGTTGCCCAGCGCCTCCTGGGTCAGCTCGACGGCCTGATCCGAATAACGCTCGACCCGCTCGCGACCCTCTTCGAGCGCATTGGCGCTGCGCAGCCGCTCCAGCGCGGCCTCGCCACGCTCGACGAGATCGTTGTAGCGGCTCTGAGCGGCCTCCGCGTAGCTCTCGGCGACCTTGCGCAGCTCGTCGCTGGTCAGCCGCTCACGCAGCTCACCGAACTGGGTCGGCAGGTCCTCCTGCAGCTTGGTCAGGCGGGCACGGCTCTCCTCGACGCGCGCCTCGGCGTCGGTGCGAGCCTCGCCGGCACGGTCACGCAGGGTGGCCACGATCTCGTTGACCCGCTCGAGGGCCAGATCGGCGGCACCTACCGCGGCAAGCAGCGGGGCCTTCAGGTCGTCAACAGTCGGCTGGTTCTTCGCCGGAGTCTTCTTCGCCATTTCGTAGTTCCTCTCACTGAGTTTCGTTGAATTGTTGGATTTCTAGCGTGGGTGGTTGGTCTGCAGTCGGTTCAGTCGTCGGCTCCTCACTGACGGCTTCGTTCTGTTGGCAAAATGACGTGTAGATGTCGAGCAGCACTTGCTTCTGCCGCTCGGTGATCGCCGTGTCGGTGATGATGGCGTCGCGGACCTCGCTCGGATCGCTGGGTTCGAGGATCCCGGCACGTACATAGAGCACTTCCGCGGACACCCGCAGCGCCTTGGCGATCTGTTGCAGCACGTCGGCGGAGGGTTTCCGCAATCCCCGCTCGATCTGGCTGAGGTAGGGATTGCTGACGCCGGCCTTCTCGGCCAACTGCCGCACGGATACCTGAGCTGCTTCACGTTGCGTGCGAATGAAGCTGCCGATGTCCTGCGCAGCGCTGGACACGACGGCGGCAAGATTTTCATCTTGCGGCATGGTGTAGCCCCCTCGTTGCGTCGGGTATCCGGATGGCGACGAATACAACCGTACGACGGGGTGCTAACTTTTGCAAGCACGCGTTAGCGCAGGTCAGAAGAGTAGCTGGGCTACCGAATAGATGATCAGGCCGGCCAGCGAACCCACCACAGTGCCGTTGATCCGGATGAATTGCAGGTCACGGCCCACATGCAGTTCGATGCGGCGACTTGCCTCGTCGGCGTCCCACCGCTCGATGGTCTCGGTGATGATCGCTGTGATCTCCACCCCATATTCGGAAACCAGGTGCTGGGCCGCGCGGACGATCCAGTTGTCGACCTTGTCGCGCAGGTCAGCGTCGTCGCGGAGGGACTCGCCGATGTGCACGACCGAGTCCGCGATGCGGGTGCGCAGCGCCGATGACGGGTCGTCGACCGACTCCAGGAAGATCCGCTTGGCTGCACTCCACGCCGTCTCGGCGGCCCTGGCGACCTCGTCGCGGGCCATGATCTGGTCCTTGACGTTCTCGGCGCGCTGAATCGTCGCGTCGTCGTGCTGCAGGTCGTCGGCGAACTCGAAGAGAAACCGAGTGGCCGACCGCCGCAGTTCGTGGTCGGGGTTGCGGCGCACCTTGTCGGTGAAGTCCATCAGCTCGCGGTGGATACGGTCGCCGACGAGGTGGTCCACCCAGCGCGGTGACCAGCGTGGGCGAGTCCCGCTCGACCACGCGCTCGATGATGTCGCCGGCGTTGAGTGACCACTGGAATGCCCGGTCGGCGAGCAGCTGAAGCAACGCTTCCTGACGACGCTCCGCCAGCAGCGTGGCCAGCACCCGGCCGATCGGCGGCCCCCATTGTGGCTCGGCGATGCGTTTGACGATCATCCTGTCCAGCACGTGCTGTACGTCCTCGTCGCGCAGCATTTCCACCAAAACCCGTAGCGCCGTGGAGGCCTCGGCCGCGACCCGTTGGGCGTGCGCCGGTTCCGACAGCCATTTGCCTAGGCGGCCCGCGACCTCCGCATCGCGCAGTTTGGTTTCGACCACCTCCGGCGACATGAAGTTCTCCCGGACGAAGGTGCCGAGGCCCTCGCCGAGCTGCGTCCTTCTTCTTCTTGATGATCGCGGTGTGCGGAATGGGGATCCCCAGCGGGTGCTTGAACAGCGCGGTGACCGCGAACCAGTCGGCCAGCGCGCCGACCATGCCGGCCTCGGCGGCGGCGCGGACATAGCCCACCCACGCAGCAGCGCCATTCGACTGCGCCCAAGTGCAGAGCAGGAAGATCACAGTGGCACCGACGAGGAAGGACAGCGCGACGACCTTCATCCGCCGAAGGCCACGGAGGCGCTCAGCGTCGGCGGCGCTGTCGGCACCCGCCAGCGACTCCGCGAAGCTGGCCTTCGGAGCCGGCGAGCCGGCGACATTGGGCATCAGCGCGGGCGGCAGGGCCGTCATGGCGCGCCCGCCGACGTTCGGTCTGTGTGCCACTCCTCCATCATCCGCTACGCCGCCGCGGCGCGGCCGGTCCGACAACCCTTGCTGTCAAGATCGGCCGTAGTATCAGGGGTAACTAGGGAATGGATCACGGCGATAGTGGCACAGCAGACCCCGGCGGTGGCGGTCAAAACCGATGGACGCAAACGGCGCTGGCACCAGCACAAGGTGGAGCGCCGCAATGAGCTGGTAGACGGCACCCTAGAGGCCATCCGGCGGCGTGGCAGCAACGTCAGCATGGACGAGATCGCAGCAGAGATCGGGGTCTCCAAGACGGTTCTGTACCGCTACTTCGTCGACAAGAACGACCTGACCACCGCGGTGATGATGCGCTTCGCGCAGACCACGCTGATCCCCAATATGGCCTCGGCGCTGTCGTCGAATCTGGACGGCTATGACCTGACCCGCGAGATCATCCGGGTCTACGTCGAGACGGTCGCCTCGGAGCCCGAGCCTTACCAGTTCGTCATGGCCAACAACTCGGCCAGCAGGACCAAGGCGGTCGCGGATGCCGAACGGATCATTGCCCGCATGCTCGCGGTCATGCTGCGTCACCGGATGCACGGGGTCGGCATGGACACCGGCGGCGTCGAGCCATGGGCCTATCACACAGTCGGCGGGGTGCAGCTGGCCACGCACTCCTGGATGTCGAATCCGCGGATGAGCTCCGACGAGCTGATCGACTACCTGACGATGTCGTCGTGGAGCGCGCTGTGCGGCATTGTCGAGGTCGGCGGGTCGTTGGAGAAGTTCCGCCAACAGCCGCACCCGTCGCCGATTCTGCCGTCACAATAATTGGCTGATGAGCATCGATTCAGACCTGCCGTCGCTGTGGACGCACGAACCCCATGCCCACCTGCGATTCCGTCTGGGCGAAAAGATCGGCGACATCGACGACCAATGCCACTCCAGGCTTCCGCGGTACCAAGGCCGACGCTCCGGCGCTTCAGGACGAGCGCAACATCCGATTCGCCGAATTGCAGGAGATGCTGTACGCGAGAAGTAGGTCCGGCGACACGCGCTCGGTATTGCTTGTATTACAGGGTATGGACACCGCAGGCAAGGGTGGAATCGTCAAACACGTTGTGGGAGGCGCTAACCCGCAGGGCATCCGATACACCAGCTTCGGTAAGCCCACGGAAGAGGAGCTGAAGCACCACTATCTGTGGCGCATTCGCAAGGCGCTTCCGACGGCTGGCCACATCGGCGTCTTCGACCGCTCGCACTATGAGGATGTGCTCGTTGTCCGGGTGCATGACCTCGTGCCACCCGAGGTGTGGGGAAAGCGCTACGACGAGATCAACCGATTCGAAAGCAAGCTCGTCGAAAGCGGAACGACTCTCGTCAAGGTGGCGATGTTTGTCTCGCTCAACGAGCAGAAGAAGCGGCTCGCCGAACGCCTGGAACGACCCGACAAGTACTGGAAGTACAACCCGGCCGACATCGACGAGCGAAAGCTGTGGCCGAAGTACGAGCAGGCCTACCAGGCGGTTCTCGATCGTACGTCGACGGACTACGCGCCGTGGTACATCGTGCCGTGCGACCGCAAGTGGTACAGCCGGCTCGCGATCACGGAACTGCTCATCGAGGCACTGAAGAGCCTCAACATGTCTTGGCCGCCAGCGGATTTCGACGTCAAGGCGGAGAAGAAGCGACTGAAGGACGCCTAACTTCGCCGAGGCTACGGTTTCTGACGAATTTCGGCCGATTTTCATCACAAACCGTACGCTCGGGAACCGATCGGCCGCCTGTCGCGCCCTACAGGTGTGGAAGAGCTCATTGTGGGAGTGAGGCGCTTGCTGCCGGGACGTTGACCCGTCAGACGCTGCGGACGAAATTCATCAAGTTGCACCAGAACGTCTATGCCCCAATCGGGCTCGACCTCGATGCGACTGAACGTGCCAGGGCGGCGTGGCTGTGGTCCCGCCGCAAGGCCATGCTGGTTGGATATTCGGCTGCCGCCATGCATGGCACTCGATGGCTGGCAAGCGATGCGCCGGCGGAACTCGCTCGTGCGCGTCAGCCGGCCCCGCCCGGCATCCTTATCCACCGCGGGGACATCGCCGATGACGAGATCTGCCTAGTACAAAGCATCTACTGCACCACACCCGCGCGCACCGCTTACGACATCGGTCGACGCGTGGCGCGAGACACGTCAATCATTGTCATCGACGCGTTGCTCAATGCCACCCGCTGCACAGTCGCCGACGTCGGCCGAATCGCCGATCGATACCCGGGTGCACGCGGCATCCGGCGATTGCGCACGACATTGGAGCTGGTCGACGGGGGCGCCGAGTCGCCGCAGGAGACGCGCCTGCGAGTACTCCTCGTGCGATCGCACCTGCCGCGACCTGTCACACAGATCCACGTTGGCCAACGTCGCATTGACATGGGGTGGCCCGCAAGGAAGGTCGGAGTCGAGTACGACGGCGAACAGCACTGGACTGATCCCGATCGCTATACCGAGGACATCGAACGGCTGGAATTCCTCGCCGCGCAGGGATGGTTGATCGTGCGAGTCAGCGGACGGCAGTTGCGCTACCAACCAGAGATAGTGGTGCGACGGGTGCGCGAGGCGCTAATCCGCCGTGGCTGCCCGCTTTGACGTGGGCGCTACTTAACAAGCGTGAACTGGCCTACGTTGCATATCCCACGGCGGAAGAAGTCGGCGCATCCCGTCAGGTAGTGCAGGTAGCGGTCGTAGACCTCTTCGGACGTGATGGCGATCGCGTCGCCACGACGGGCCATCAGTTTGGCCGCCCACATGTCGAGTGTCCGGGCATAGTGCGGCCGCAGGAGCTGAATTCGCTCCACCGAGAATCCAGCGCTCTGGGAAAACTCGACGACGTCTAGTTCACACGGCAGCTCGCCGCCAGGAAATATCTCCTTGCCGATGAACTGCATGAACTTCAGATCGCTGATCGTGACCGGAATCCCTTGCTCGTGAAAGTAATTTCGCGGATAGCCAAGGATCGTGTGCAACAGCATGCGGCCGCCATCGGGCAGAACACTGTGAGCCATGTCGAAGAACGCGGCGTAGCGTGCTTTCTTGAAGGCCTCGAACGCGCCGATACTCACGATCCGATCGACGGGTTCGTCAAATTCTTCCCAGCCCTGCAGACGCACCTCCACCGAGCGCGACGACGAGATCCCGGCCAGCCTCTTTCTGCTGTACTCGCACTGGTTGCGGCTCAACGTGATGCCGATCACATTGACGTCGTACTTCTGCACGGCGAGCTCGAGTGCGCCGCCCCACCCGCATCCGACGTCAAGCAACGTCATCCCCGGCTCCAGCCCGAGTTTCCCCAGAGCGAGGTCGAACTTTGCGAGTTGTGCTTCCTCGAGCGTCATGTCGTCGCGCTCGTAATAGGCGCAGGTGTAACCCATTGTCGGACCTAGGAAGAGCGCGAAGAAGTCGTCCGATACGTCGTAAATGGACTGGGACTCTTCGTAGTACGGCGACAGGTCTGACCTGAGTTCCGACATCCTTGACTACCTCGTGTTCTTTGCTGAACCACGACCGGTCGCCTCAGCCGGACACGGCGGCGCGTCAAATAGGCTGCCACACGGCAAATACCGACCAAGACCAACCGGTCCGACCAGAAGGAAGCCTAACTAATTGACGCGTCGGTTGCCAACGCAGGTGCCGTCAGTACTTGTAGAAACCTTGCCCGGACTTCTTGCCCAGTTGGCCCGCCTCCACCATGCGCAACAGTAGCGGCGGCGCGGCGTACAAAGGCTCCTTGAATTCGTCAAACATCTTGTCCGCGATCAGTTTCAGCGTGTCCAGACCGACGAGGTCGGACAGCTTCAGCGGCCCCATCGGATGCGACAAACCGGCAACCACGGCCTTGTCGACATCCTCGACCGTCGCGAAACCGGCCTCCACCATCCGGATGGCCGACAACAAGTACGGCACCAACAAGGCGTTGACGACGAAGCCGGACCGGTCGGAACACCGCACCACCTGCTTACCCAGCACATTGCTCGCGAATTGTTCGGTGCGCGCGACGGCCGCATCGGAGGTCACGAGTGTGCTTACCAGTTCGACCAGAGGCAGCACCGGCACCGGATTGAAGAAGTGCAGGCCGAGCACGCGTCCCGGATTCTGTGTCGCCGCAGCGATTTTCATGATGGGGATGCTGGACGTATTCGACGCCAACACCGCGTCGGGATCGGTGATGAGCTTGTCGAGTTCGGCAAAGATCTTGCCCTTAACGGTGTCGTCCTCGATGACCGCCTCGATGACCAGTTGACGATCGGACAGATCGGCAAGGCTGGTGGTGAAGCTCAGCTTGGCTAGTGCCGCGGTGCGCTCGCGCTCGGTGATCTTGCCGACGCTCACGCCGCGCTCCAGCGACTTGGTGATGCGAGCCTTACCCGCAGTGGTCAGCGCCTCAGTGGGCTCATAGACGATGACGTCGACGCCGGCCCGGGCGGACACCTCGGCGATACCGGCGCCCATCTGTCCCGCGCCGATCACGCCTACTCGTTCGATTGGATTGCTCACTTCATAACCCCTTTTGTCCTCCTCGCGTGCGGCGCCGACCTCACGCAGCATCAGGCCCCGCCCAACATGGCGGGCGGGGCCTGAGCTGTCAACCCTACTGCGGCCTAGTGGAACTGGCCCTCTTCGGTAGAACCGTTCAGCGCGGTCGTGGACGAGGTCGGATCCACCGTGGTGGCGATCCGGTCGAAGTATCCGGCGCCAACCTCGCGCTGGTGCTTCGTGGCGGTGTAACCGCGCTCCTCGGCGGCGAACTCGCGCTCCTGCAGCTCGACGTACGCGGTCATCTGGTTGCGGGCGTAGCCGTAGGCCAGATCGAACATCGAGTAGTTCAGGGCGTGGAAGCCGGCCAGCGTGATGAACTGGAACTTGAAGCCCATCGCGCCGAGCTCCTTCTGGAACCTTGCGATGGTCGCGTCGTCGAGGTGCTTGCGCCAGTTGAACGACGGCGAGCAGTTGTAGGCCAGCATCTGGTCCGGGAACTCGCTCTTGACGCCCTCGGCGAACTTCTTGGCCAGCTCCAGGTCCGGGGTGCCGGTCTCCATCCAGATCAGGTCGGAGTACGGCGCGTAGGCCTTGGCGCGGGCGATGCAGGGCTCCAGGCCGTTCTTGACCCGGTAGAAGCCTTCCTTGGTCCGCTCACCGGTGATGAACGGGCCGATCCCGCTCGTCGACGTCGGAGGTGATCAGCGTCGCGGCCTCGGCGTCGGTGCGCGCGATCACGACCGTCGGCACGTCGGCGACGTCGGCCGCGAGGCGAGCCGAGGTCAGGGTGCGGATGTGCTGCTGGGTCGGGATCAGCACCTTGCCACCGAGGTGGCCGCACTTCTTCTCCGAGGCCAGCTGGTCCTCCCAGTGCGATCCAGCGACACCGGCGGCGATCATGGCCTTCTGCAGCTCGTAGACGTTCAGCGCGCCACCGAAGCCGGCCTCACCGTCGGCGACGATCGGGGCCAGCCAGTTCTCGACTGAGGTGTCGCCCTCGACCTTGGCGATCTCGTCGGCGCGCAGCAGCGCGTTGTTGATGCGGCGCACCACCTGCGGCACCGAGTTGGCCGGGTACAGGCTCTGGTCGGGGTAGGTGTGGCCGGAGAGGTTCGCGTCGCCGGCGACCTGCCAACCCGACAGGTAGATGGCCTTCAGGCCGGCGCGGACCTGCTGCACGGCCATGTTGCCGGTGAGCGCGCCAAGGGAGTTGACGAACTCCATGTCGTGAAGCTGCTCCCACAGCACCTCTGCACCGCGGCGAGCCAGCGTGGACTCCTCGATGACCGAGCCCTGCAGGGCCACCACGTCGGCGGGGGTGTAGGTGCGCTCGATGCCCTTCCACCGCGGATTGGTGTCCCAGTCGTGCTGGATCTGTTCGGGTGACTTCGGCGTGCCAACGGTTGACATTGGTGCTCCTTCTGTTGCAAGTCGCTGGAGGCGTTACACCCTTCGTTGGTTGTTAACGCTCCAGCGCCTTCACTTGTGTGCTAACTCGAGCATGCACCATGCCATAACCGCAGGTCCACCCGTTTCAATTGCCAACTTTCGCGAACGCCTACGGTTAACTTGTTAAGTTTGCGAAGGTGGCTATCGGCTGTACCGGTTCAGTAGCTACTCGCCGGTAACGCGATTTTCGCTGGTCAGTACGCCCGTACTGTTAAACCGAATCGGGTCAGAGGGCGAAGAGCGATGCGACGGCTTTCGTCTCGTCGCCGACCGCATATGTGAGCGTTGTAACAGTGCGGTCTGCCAGTTCCGCGCCGAATTGTTCGGTCGATCCGGCGGGATGCACATGCGAAATGATCTCCAGCTTGTCGCCGAGCGCGACTGCGGCGTCGTGTTCGATCGTCACCCGGATCGGCTTGTGTAGCAGCTCGGGGGTGCTGAAGAGGTAGTCCTCGATCACGGTCCAGTACACGGAGTTGTTCATGTGGTCGAAGATGTCGATGTCGCTGACGCGGACCGGGTAATCGCGGATCTGCGTGGCGTCTTCGCGGCTGCCGGCCTTCAGGTAGGCCTTCCACCTCAACCGGTCGACGTCGGTGGTGCGCTGAAGGCCTTCGATGAAGTCGTCGGCGATACGCGCTGGGCCCTGGGTTTCGCGGTTGATGTTGATCCAGAACGCCTCGGATTCCATCAGCCCGCCCTTGCGGCCATCTATGCGTACCCGCATCTCGCACCACCGATTCGACGTGCCCGAACACCAGCGTCGCATCCGCAGCATGTCCTGGAATTCGATGGGCTTGATCAGGTCGATCATGGTGCGCCGGACGATCCACAGCGGATGGGTTTCCTCGAAGCCCAGTTCGCGCAGTTGGTCCGAGCCGATGTCCTGGATGTGGCGGGTGGCGGCGTCGAACCGCAGCCTGCCTTCGCGGTCGATGTCGGCGACGCGCAGCGGCCACTGCCGGTCGAAGACGTCGGGGTGCGGATCGGGCACAGGCATCATCACCTTCGCCAACCCGGTGCTACCTGCGATTCCTGCCATGCTTGGTTCTCCCCTGTTACTCCAACCGGCCCCGATCCTGCCACAGCCGCCGATCTGCCAACAATGCAAAGCCTGGCTTCGCAGCCTTGTTAGGCTGTCTGACGTGGCGAAAACGTTTGTCGGCTCGCGGGTGCGACAACTGCGCAGTGAACGCGGCTTCAGCCAGGCGGCGCTGGCGCAGATGCTGGAGATCTCGCCGAGTTACCTCAACCAGATCGAGCACGACGTTCGCCCGCTGACGGTGGCCGTGCTGCTGCGGATCACCGAGGTGTTCGGTGTCGACGCGACGTTCTTCGCATCCCAGGACGACACCCGCCTCGTCGCCGAACTGCGCGAAGTCACCATGGACCGCGACGTCGACATCGACGTCGACCTCGCCGAAGTCGCCGACATGGTCGGCTCGCATCCGACACTGGCCCGGGCGATGGTGAACCTGCACCGGCGTTATCGCCTGACCACCACACAGCTGGCGGCGGCGACCGAGGACAGGTACTCCGACGGCAGCGGCACCGGGGCGATCACGATGCCGCACGAGGAAGTGCGCGACTACTTCTATCAGCGGCAGAACTACCTGCACGAACTCGACACCGCCGCCGAGGATCTCACCATTCGCATGCGGATGCACCGCGCCGAGTTGGCCCGCGAGCTGTCCGACCGGCTGACCAGGGTGCACGGTGTGCACGTCGTGCGACGAATCGACCTGGGCGACACGGTGTTGCACCGCTTCGATCCCGCATCCAAGACGCTCGAGATCAGCGGACACCTCTCCTCAGGACAGACGGTGTTCAAGATGGCGGCCGAGCTGGCCTACCTGGAGTTCGGCGAACTGATCGACAAGCTGGTCGCCGAGGGCAAGTTCACCAGCGAGGAGTCGGCTACGCTTGGCCCGGCTGGGGCTGGCCAACTACTTCGCGGCGGCAACGGTGTTGCCGTATCGGCAATTTCACGACGTCGCGGAGAACTTCCGATACGACGTCGAGCGGCTATCGGCGTTCTACTCAGTCAGCTACGAAACCATCGCGCATCGGCTGTCGACCCTGCAGCGGCCGTCGATGCGTGGCGTGCCGTTTTCGTTCATCCGCGTCGACCGCGCGGGCAACATGTCGAAGCGGCAGTCCGCCACCGGTTTTCACTTCTCTTCATCAGGCGGCACCTGCCCGCTGTGGAATGTCTACGAGACGTTCGCCAACCCGGGCAAGATCTTGGTGCAGATCGCGCAGATGCCCGACGGGCGCAACTACATGTGGGTGGCGCGCACGGTGGAGCGGCGCGCATCGCGCTATGGTCAGCCTGGTAAGACGTTCGCGATCGGCCTGGGCTGCGAACTTCGGCACGCACATCGGCTGGTCTACTCGGAGGGACTGGACTTGTCGGGTGACAACGCGACGCCGATCGGCGCCGGCTGCCGGGTCTGCGAGCGCGACAACTGCCCGCAGCGGGCGTTCCCCGCGCTGGGCCGGGCGCTTGACCTCGACGAGCACCGCAGCACGGTGTCGCCGTATCTGGTGAAGCAATCATGAGCGCCCCCGCGCGTATCCCACCGGGCGGCTTCAAGGAACTCGGGCCGATCAATTGGGCCATCGCCAAGCTCGGCGCGCGCGGCGATCCGCGCCCCGAAGTTCCACCTGTTCAACGTGCTCGGGCAGCACAAGCTGCTGTTCCTGGCGTGGCTGCCCTTCTCGGGTTATCTGCTGTACGCCGGCAAGCTTTCCCGCAGGGACGCCGAACTGGTGATCCTGCGGGTTGGGCACCTACGCGACTGTGAGTACGAACTGCAGCAGCACCGCAGGCTGGCCAAGAGCCGCGGCGTCGACGCCGACCTGCAGGTCAGGATCTTCGAGGGACCGGACGCCGACGGGCTCACCGAGCGGCAGCGGGTGCTGATCACCGCAACCGACGAGTTCGTCATCACCCGCTCGATGTCACCGGAAACCTGGGCGGCGCTGTCGGGCGTCCTGAGCCGCGCGCAGCTCATCGAATTCTGCACTCTTGCAGGGCAATACGATGCGTTAGCGGCCACCATGGCGACGCTGAAGATCCCGCTGGACTTCCCGGACTAAGCAGTCGCGGATTCGCGCCGGGAGATGATCAACGCGCCGATGTGCGCGACCACCAGAACGAAGTGCACCACCGTCGCGGCGATGCCCATGGGCACCATCCCGAAGACCACAAAGCTGTTCCAAAACAAAACGTTCGCCGTCCCCAGCAGCGTGTGGACGGCCGCGGCGAAGACGTGCCAGAACCGTCGGCCGTCGCGGGCTGCGACGGTGACCAGCAGCACGCCGATGATGAACGCCAGCCCGTGCGCTTCCACCCACCCGATGGCGTAGGGCGAATCCTCGAACAGGTACCCGTACGGCCCGGCACCCGCGTAGTAGGCGAGCAGCTCGAAGACGACTTGAACACCGCCGACAACGACGAGGAAGACGCCGTTGGCCAGGAGAAGCCGCCGTCGTGCTGCGGTCATCGTCTGACTATAAGTACGTGACCCCTAGCACGGTCAGAGACAACAGCACCGGGGAGACGGGCAGGGCCCACAGAAACGCCGCCCATACCTCCGACTTATGTCGATACGACCGCCACCCCAGCGCGACGGCGACGGCGCCCAGAACCATCGATACCGCCGCGACGACCAGCACCCAACTGCTGACGCTTCGCGTCGCGATCGCAATGGAAATCCCGGCCAGCCACAGGATGTGGCCGACCACCAACCCGCCGATGCCGGCGACCCAGATCGCTCTCAAAAGTTGATCATGTGGCCGGCGAGGCCGTGGAAGCATTCCTGCAGCGCTTCCGACATCGTCGGGTGGGTGTGGACGTTTCGGGCCAGCTCGTTGGCGGTCAGGTCCCATTTCTGCGCGAGGGTCAGCTCGGGCAGCAGCTCGGACACGTCGTGGCCGATGAGGTGCCCGCCCAGCAGCTCGCCGTACTTTCCGTCGGCGATCAGCTTCACAAAGCCGCTCGGGTCGCCAACGCCGTGCGCCTTGCCGTTGGCGGTGAACGGGAACTTGGCGACCTTCACGTCGTAGCCCTCGTCGCGCGCCTGCTGCTCGGTCAGGCCGAAGCTGGCCACCTGGGGCTGGCAGAACGTCGCGCGCGGCAGCATCCGGTAGTCTCCGAGCGGCAAAGTCTCTGCGCCGCCGATGGTTTCGGCCGCGACCACGCCCTGCGCCTCGGCCACGTGGGCCAGCTGCAGCAGCCCGGTGACGTCGCCGATCGCATAGATGTGCGGCACGTTGGTGCGCATGTAGTCGTCGATGCCGATCGCCTTGCGGTTGGTGATCTGCACGCCGGCCTTGTCCAGGCCGTAGCCCTCGATGTTGGGGGCGAAACCGATTGCCTGCAGCACCTTCTCGGCCTTGAGCTCACCGTTCTTGCCGTCCTTGCTGACGGTGACGGTGACCTCGTTGCCGTTGTCTTTGATCGACTCCACCTTGGTGCCGGTGCGGATCTCGACGCCCAGCTTCTTGAACTGCTTCTCGATCTCCTTGGAGACCTCGGCGTCCTCGTTGGGCAGCGCGCGGGGCACGAACTCGACGATGGTGACGTCGAC
This sequence comes from uncultured Actinomycetota bacterium, assembly GCA_963841555.1. Classification (GTDB taxonomy): domain Bacteria; phylum Actinomycetota; class Actinomycetes; order Mycobacteriales; family Mycobacteriaceae; genus Mycobacterium. Next base: position 463,290 of record CAWJDL010000006.1, on the reverse strand, counting down.
GCCGTAGTTCTTGAGCACGTAGCCGAACTCCATGCCGATCGCACCACACCCGGCGATGATGATCGATCGCGGCAGCTCGCGCGTCATGATCAGCTTTTCGTAGGTGACGACGTTTTCCGACAGCGAGGTGCCCGGCACCAGCTGGGTGCTGCTGCCGGTGGCGATGATGATGTTGTCGAACGTCACCTTCTCGGTACCGCCCTCGTTGAGCTCGACGTCGAGGGTGTGGTCGTCGGTGAACTTGCCGTACCCGTGGATCTCGGTGATCTTGTTCTTCTTCATCAGGAAGTGCACGCCGGCGACCCGGCCCTCGGCGACCTTGCGGCTGCGGTCGAAGGCGACCCCGTAGTCGAATGTCGCCTCACCGCTGATGCCGAACTGCTTGGCCTCCTTGGTGAAGATGTGGGCCAGCTCGGCGTTGCGCAGCAGCGCCTTGGACGGGATGCAGCCGACATTCAGGCATACGCCACCCCAGTACTTGGGCTCGACGACTGCGGTGGTCAGTCCGAGCTGGGCAGCGCGAATGGCCGCGACGTATCCGCCGGGGCCTGCTCCGAGAACGACGACGTCATAGTGGGTCACCCGGCCAACCCTAGTAGGGGATGACTCCGATCAAACAGCGGCTTACCCGATCGCAGAAGTAGAGGCCGTGCAATACCGCCGCGCCACCTGTCGCGGCGAGCGGCGCCGACATCAATGCGATCGCCAGCGCCGAGACCAGCGGCTTGTTGTTCACCATCGCGGTCAGCACGCTGCCGACACCGCAGACCATCAGAAAGATCAGCACCACGAACACCGTCGGCGTCTTGTCGAGTGAGTGGAACCACCAGTAGTAGAGACCCAGCCCGATGGCGGCCGCGACGATCCACACTCCGGCAACGACGAGGACGAAGGTCCAGCGCTTCAGGTACTGGGAGGTGCCGGGCACCACCTCTGATTGGGCCGGCGCGGGAATGGGCCCCGATGGCTCAGGGTCGGCGACGAGGGGTTGCACCGGATTGGCGGCCGACGGAAACTCGCCGGTGTCGAACGTCGGCAGGTAGGGCTGCGTGTGCTCGCCCGGCAGCGTGTCGGGACCGGCATCGCTCGTCTCCGGCTCTCTGCGCGCGGGATGCCACCCCACAGGTAGGCGATGGCGATGCATTCCCCGATACTGCTGGTCAGCCACCGTGGGCCACCTGGATCACGACGAGCAGGCCGAACCAGCCAGGCGCGATGGCGAGGATGAACGCACCCAAGGTCGTCACCCAGCGTCGTCCCGATAGCAGGATCAGGAGCATCCCGATCACACTGGGCACGCCGACGACGAGGGCGGTCACGAAATCGGGCCGGATTGTCGCGTTCACCAGCAGCAGCATCGCGATACCGACAATCTGGCCGACCGCGGCACCGACGAGCATCGCGCCGGCCAACAGCCACGCACGCGGTAGCGGTATCACGCCTTCGACGATAACGCCGTGGTCAGTCGCACAGCCGTTACGTGCGCGGCGTGCCGCCAGGTACCGGGCATGCGTCGACGGCCTCGGCATAGGCTCGCGGACGTGACCGATTCCAAGCCGAGAGTCAACTCTCCGGCGGAACTGGTAGCGGCGCTCGAGACCACCGGCTACCTCGCCGACGAGGGCGTCGCGACGGCCGCCTACCTGGCAATGCGCATGGGACGGCCACTGTTCTGCGAGGGCGAGCCCGGCACCGGCAAGACCTCCCTCGCCACCGCGTTGGCGGAGGCGCTCCACCTGCCGCTGATCCGTCTGCAGTGCCACGAGGGCATCGACGCGGCGCAGGCGCTCTACGACTGGGATTTCCCGCGGCAGCTGCTGCACCTGCGGACGCTCGAGGCGGCCAGCGCCGGACACCTCGAGGCCGAAGCCGCAGAACGCTCCCTCTACACGGAGCGGTTCCTGTTGGCGCGACCGCTGCTGCGGGCGCTCACCGAGGCGCCGTGCGTGCTGCTCGTCGACGAAATCGACCGGGCCGACGACGAATTCGAGGCGTTCCTGCTTGAGGTGCTCGACGACAACGCGGTCACCATCCCCGAACTCGGCGAGGTGCGTGCCGCGACACCGCCGCTGGTGGTGCTCACGTCCAACCGCACCCGTGACGTACACGACGCCCTCAAACGGCGCTGCCTGTACCACTGGCTCGAACACCCCGACCTGGCACGCGAAATTGCGATCCTTCGCCGCCGCATCCCGGGCATCGCGGAGGCGCTCGCCGAGCAGGTGGCACGCGCCGTCCACACCTTGCGTGGCATGGAACTGGTCAAACCGCCCGGTGTCGCCGAGTCGCTGGATTGGGCGCGGGCCCTGCTGGAACTCGATCGCGACGTGCTCGACGCGCAGACCGCTGCGGCGACGCTCGGCGCGGTCGTCAAGTACCACGAGGACCTGGAGCGAGTCGCCAGGGCCGGACTGGACCGACTGCTGGCCGGGTGACGCGAATGCCGGACATCGGGGAGCCGCTGGTTGGGGTCGCCGGATTCGCGCGTGCCCTCGCAGTCGCGGGGCTGCCTGTGGCGTCGGATGCCGTCGAAACGTACACGCGCGCCCTGCGTCAGGTGGATCTCGGCGATCCGGGGCAGGTGTACTGGGCGGGCCGCGCGACCCTTTGCCGCGGCCCAGACGACATCCCGCGCTACGACCTGGTGTTCGAGAACTGGTTCGGAGGAACGGTGCCTAGACGCGCACCACAGCGGGGACAGCAGCCCGGCCGCGCCCGAATCGCTGCGCTAGATGCCACCGGCGCCGCCGCAACCGGTGGTGAGGCACCCCGACTGCGGGTCGCAGCGGACGACACCGAGATACTGCGCCACCGCGATATCGCCGAACTGACCGCGACCGAACGGGCGCACCTCGCCGAGCTGATCGCTGGTCTGCATCCACGCCCGGCGACTCGCCCTGCGTTGCGGCTGCGGCCGTCCCGTCGGGGCCGCGTCGACCCGCGGCGCACGCTGCGCCACATGCTCGCCGCAGGCGGCGAACCGGTGCGGCCCAGACACCACCGCAAGGCCACGCGGCCGCGCCGAATAGTGCTGCTGCTCGACGTTTCCGGCTCGATGAGCCCGTACGCGGACGCGCTTCTGCGCTTCGCGCACGTCGTTACCCGCGCCATCCCTGTCACCGAGGTGTTCTCGCTGGGCACCCGCATGACCCGGCTGACGCGGGCGCTGCGCATCCGTGATCCGGAATTGGCACTGGCCGCCGCGGGCCGCGCGGTGCCCGACTGGGCCGGTGGCACCAGGCTCGGCGAGACCCTGCGTGCATTCCTCGACCGCTGGGGCCGACGCGGCCTGGCCCGTGGCGCCGTCGTGGTGATCTTCTCCGACGGCTGGGAGCGCGGCGACCCGATTCTGCTTGCCGAACAGATGGCTTCGCTGCAGCGGCTCGCCCACGCGGTGCTGTGGGTAAACCCGCATGCCGGCACCGACAGCTATCAGCCGGTGCAGTCCGGGATCGCGGCCGCCCTGCCATTCACCGATAGGTTGCTCGCCGGCCACAGCCTCGCGACGCTGCAGGAACTGCTCGACGAGATCCGCATCGCCTGACTCAGGCTGGCGCGGAATCGGTTTCGCCGTTTCGGGCGTTCTCGGCCGCCAGCCAGAGCAGAGTAGGGGTATGCGCATCACTGTCACCGTCGATGGAACGACGTATACCGACGACGTGGAGCCGCGGCTGCTCCTCGTGCATTACCTGCGTGACCGACTCGGCAAGGTCGGAACCGTGGTCGGCTGCGACACCAGCAACTGCGGCGCATGCACCGTTCACCTCAACGGCTACAGCGTCAAGTCCTGCTCGGTGCTCGCCGTGCAAGCCGACGGCGGCGACGTCATGACCGTCGAGGGCCTGTCCCAGGGCGGAAAGCTGCACCCCGTCCAGGAAGCATTCCGCGACAACCACGCGTTGCAATGCGGCTTCTGCACGCCCGGGATGATCATGCAGACCATCGATCTGCTCGCCGAGGATCCCACCCCCGACGAAGAGGCGGTCCGGCTGGGCCTGGAGGGCAACCTGTGCCGCTGCACCGGCTACCAAAACATCGTCAGAGCGGTGCAGGACGCGGCGCAGCGGCTGCGCGCCACAACAACCGATGACACCGCCGCCGATGCCAAATCCGTTGCGGCAAAAGCCGATACAGCAGGAGGTGTGCGATGACCGCCACCGCCGAACCCGAAATCGGCAGGGCAAGGCTGCGTAAGGAAGACGAGCATCTGATCACCGGCCGCACCCGGTGGACCGACAACATAGTGTTGCCAGGGATGCAGCACCTGGCCATCCTGCGCAGCCCCCAGGCGCATGCCCGCATCACCGGAATCGACACCACCGCCGCGCGCAGCATGCCCGGCGTCGTCGCGGTCTTTACCGGCGTCGACCTCGCCGCCGAGCAAGGCAGCCTGCCCAATGCGTGGCAAATCACCGAGGACATGAAGGCACCACCTGCGCCCTCGCTCGCGGTGGACACGGTGAACTTCGCAGGCGAAGCCGTGGCCGTCGTGGCGGCCCGCAGCGCCTACGAAGCGCAGGACGCGCTCGAAAAGATCGACGTCGACTACGACGACCTGCCAGTGGTGCTCGATCTCGCGGCCGCGGCCGCCGACGGCGCCGACCTGGTGCACCCCGATCTCGGCACCAACGTCAGTGCGGTGTGGACATTCGACTCCGCAGAGGCAGGCACCGGTAGCGATGTCGAAGAGGCCATCCGCGACGCCGAAGTGCTCGTGCAGCGCACCTTCCGGCAGCAGCGGCTCATTCCGGCGTTCATGGAGCCGCGCTCGGTCGTGGTCGACCCGACCGCCCCCCAGATCACGATGTGGTCGGCCACGCAGATCCCGCACATCCTGCGGCTCATGCTGGCCATGACGCTGGAGATCCCGGAGCACAAGGTGCGCGTCATCGCCCCGGATGTCGGGGGCGGCTTCGGCGGCAAGCTGCAGGTGACGCCGGAGGAGGTGATCGCACTGCTCGTAGCGCGCAGGCTCGGCAAGCCGGTCAAGTACACCGAGTCCCGCAGCGAATCCATGCTCGCGGCGCACCACGGCCGCGACCAGATCCAGAACCTGACGCTCGCCGCCCGCCGCGACGGCACGGTCACTGGCCTGAAGGTGGAACTGCTCGCCGACATGGGCGCCTACCTACGGCTGGTCACCTCTGGCATACCGATCCTGGGCGCGTTCATGTTCAACGGCATCTACAAGTTCCCGTCGTATCACTTCACGTGCACCAACGTCTTCACCAACAAGGTGCCCACCGACGCCTACCGCGGCGCCGGACGTCCGGAGGCCACGTTCGCCATCGAACGGATGATGGACGAACTCGCCGCCGAGCTGTCGCGCGATCCGCTCGAGCTGCGCGCCCAGAACTGGATCACCCACGAGGAGTTCCCCTTTGACACGGTCGCGGGTTTGACCTACGACTCCGGCAACTACGAGGCCGCCACCGCGCAGGCGCGGCAGTTGTTCGACTACGACGGCTTGCGGCGCGAGCAAGCCGAGCGCCGCGAGCGCCAGGATCCGGTACAACTCGGCATCGGGATCTCGACGTTCACCGAGATGTGCGGTCTGGCCCCGTCCCGGACGCTCGGCGCGCTGTCCTACGGCGCGGGCGGCTGGGAGCATGCGGCCATTCGCATGCTGCCGACCGGCAAGGTCGAAGTGGTCACGGGCTCGTCGCCGCATGGGCAGGGCCACGAGACGGCGTGGAGCCAGATCGTCGCCGATCAACTGGGAGTCCCGTTCGAGGACGTCGAGGTTCTGCACGGCGATACGCAGACCTCGCCGCGCGGCCTGGACACCTACGGGTCACGATCACTGGCGGTCGGCGCGATCGCGGTGGTCAAGGCGGCCGAGAAGGTGATCGCCAAGGCCAAGCCCTTCGCGGCTCACATGATGGAATGCGCGGAAGACGACCTCGAGTTCACCGAGGGACGGTTCCGCGTGACGGGCACCGAAAAGGCCGTCACGCTCGCCGAGGTTGCCCTCGCCGTGTTCGCGGCGCACGACCTGCCCGAAGGTCTGGAACCCAACCTGGATTCCGAGGCGACGTACGACCCGGACAACTTCTCGTTCCCGCACGGAACCCATTTGTGCGCCACCGAAGTCGACACCGAGACCGGGCAGGTGCGGATCCGCTCCTATGTCTGCGTCGATGACGTTGGGCACGTGGTCAATCCGCTGATCGTGGACGGACAGGTGCACGGCGGGCTCGCCCAGGGCATCGCGCAGGCCCTGTACGAGGAGGCGGTGCACGACGAGTCGGGCACCCTGCTATCCGGCTCGTTCGCCGAATACCTGCTGCCCTCCGCGGTGGATCTGCCGTCGTTCACCACCGGACGAACCGAAACTCCCGCCACCACCAACCCGCTCGGGGTCAAGGGCGTCGGTGAGGCCGGCACGATCGCCTCGACGCCGGCCGTGGTCAACGCCGTGATTGACGCGGTCCGCCATCTCGGGGTCAGCGACATCGAAATGCCCTGCAGCCCAATGCGGGTGTGGCAGGCAATCAACACCGCCAAGGGAGGCGCCCGATGATCCCGTCGGATTTCGACTACGTCGCCCCGACCACCGTCGACGAAGCGGTGGCGGCGCTCGCGGACGCGGGAGAGGACGCCAAGGTCATCGCGGGCGGGCAGAGTCTGATGCCGGTGCTGCGGCTGCGGCTCGCAGCCCCGACCGTCCTCGTCGACCTCGGCCGAATCGACGAGCTCCGCGGTGTGCGCGACGATGGCGACAGCATTGTGATTGGCGCGATGACCACCTACTACAGCCTGCTGGGCAACCCACTCGTGAGCAAGCACGCGCTGCTGCTTGCGGACGCCACCCGCACCGTCGCGGACCCGCAGATCCGGCACCGCGGGACGCTCGGCGGCGGGATCGCTCACGCCGATCCCGCGGGTGACCTGTGTGCTCCCGTGCTGGCCTTGGACGCCACTATGACGGTCGCGGGCCCGTCCGGCCGGCGCAGCATCCCGGCGTCGGAGTTCTTCGTGGACTACTTCACCACCGCGCTGCAACCGGACGAGATCCTCACCGAGATAAGGATTCCCAAGCTCACCGATTGGGCGGCGCACTACGAGAAGCTCAACCGGGTGGCGCAGGCCTGGTCGATCGTGGCGGTAGCGGCGACCGTCGAGATCGACGGCGGGGTGATACGGCAGGCCCGAGTCGCGCTGACCAATATGGCATCGGTGCCGGTGCGCGCTCGTGGCGTCGAGGAGGCGCTGATTGGTCAGGCCGCGAACCCGGAGGTGATCCGGGCGGCGGCCGAGCACGCCGCCGAGGGCACCAGCCCCATGACCGACGGCAACGCCGACGCCGACTTTCGCAGACACCTCGCCAAGGTGCTGACACGGCGGGCCGTCGCGACGGCCGTCGGCGCCTAACTTCGAATCGGAGGGCATCCCGTGCAGCTGGAACACCAACTGTCCGTCCCGGCCCCGATCGACGTGGTGTGGCCGGCTGTGCTCGATCCCCAGCGGGTGGCACCGTGTGTGCCCGGCGCGACCCTCACGGGGGTCGACGGTGATTCGTTCACCGGCACCGTGAAGGTCAAGGTCGGTCCGATCACGCTGCTGTACAAGGGAACGGGCGCGTTCACCGAGCACGACGAGCAGGCCAGGCGTGCCGTCCTCAAGGCCTCCGCAAAGGACACCCGCGGCAACGGCACGGTAAATGCGACCGTCACCCTCACCCTGACCGAGGAGGGAGACCGCACCACAGGGATTGTCGCGACGGATCTGTCGATCACCGGCAAGCCCGCGCAGTTTGGCCGCGGCATGATCGCGGACGTCGGAGGGAAGATCATCGAGCAGTTCTCCGCCTGCCTATCGGAGAAGCTGGCCGTCCCTGTCACGGAACCCGAATCCGAGGCAGCCGGGGAGCCGGCGGCGTCGGCGGAGGCTGAGCCCCTCGACCTGGTGCACTACGCGCGGCATTCGGCACTGAAGCGGGTCGGCCCGCTGGTCGCGGCGGCCATGTTGGTGCTCCTCATTGGCGCCCTGGTGCGACGCCTGCGGTCGCGCGACTGACCCGCCCGGCGAGAATGGGTCCGTGGACAACGACGACCCCTATCTGTGGCTCGAGGACATCACCGGCAACGACGCGCTGGACTGGGTGCGCAAGCGCAACGAGCCCACGCTCGCCGACCTAAGCGGCGCCCGGTTCGAGGAGATGCGTTCCGAGGCGCTGGAGGTGCTCGACACCGATGCCCGCATCCCGTATGTGCGGCGCCGCGGCGACTACCTCTACAACTTCTGGCGCGACGCGACGAACCCACGCGGGCTGTGGCGACGCACCACGCTGCAGAGTTATCGCAGCGAGGAGCCGGAGTGGGACGTCATCATCGACCTTGATGAACTTGCGCGTCTCGACGATACGAACTGGGTGTGGGCGGGCGCCGCCGTCATCGAGCCGGATCACTCGCTGGCGTTGATCAGCCTGTCGCCCGGCGGATCGGACGCCGCGATTGTGCGCGAATTCGACATGCGCACGCGCGTATTCGTGACGGACGGATTCGAGCTACCCGAGGCGAAGACGCAGATCAGCTGGGCAGACGAGAACACCGTGCTGCTCGGCACCGACTTCGGCGAGGGCTCGCTCACCGAGTCCGGGTATCCTCGGCTGGTCAAGCGATGGCGTCGCGGGCAGCCTCTTGATGAGGCCGAAACGGTGTTCAGCGCCGCAAGCACCGATGTCATCGTCGCGGCATCAGTGGACCGCACACCGGGTTTCGAGCGGACGATGCTGAGCCGCGCCATCGATTTCTTCAATGACGAGGTCTACGAACTGCGCGGCGCCGAGTTGATCCGCATCGACGCACCGACCGACGCCACCGTATCGGTGCATCGCGACTGGCTGCTGATCGAGCTGCGCACCGACTGGTACACGGGTTCAGCAGACTATGTGGCGGGCTCGCTACTGGCAGCCGACTACGACGAATTCCTCGCCGGCACAGCACAACTGCAAATCGTCTTCGAACCCGACGCGCATACCAGCCTGAACCACTACGCGTGGACGCGTGACAAGCTCGTGGTGGTCACGCTCGCGGATGTCGCCAGCCGTGTCGAGATCGTCACCCCGGGATCATGGCAGGCCGAGCCGGTGTCGGGTATTCCGGAAAACACCAACACGGTGATCGTCAACACCGATGAGCACGGCGACGAAATATTCCTCGACTCAAGCGGATTCGACACGCCGTCGCGTCTTCTGTACGGGACGGCGGGTGGTGCACTTGAGGAGATCAAGCGGGCACCGTCGTTCTTCGACGCCGCGGATCTCGAGGTCAGCCAGCACTTCGCGACCTCGGACGACGGGACGGCGATCCCGTACTTCGTGGTCAGTCATCGACATCTGGAGGCGCCCGGCCCGACGCTGCTCGGCGGCTACGGCGGTTTCGAGGTGGCGCGGACACCGGGTTACGACGGCGTGCTGGGCCGGCTGTGGCTGGCGCGTGGGGGTACCTATGTGATGGCCAACATCCGCGGCGGCGGCGAGTACGGGCCGACATGGCACACCCAGGCGATGCGCGAAGGCAGGCATCTGGTCGCCGAGGACTTCACCGCTGTGGCAAGGGATCTGGTTCACCGCGGTATCACGACGGTCGAGCAGCTCGGTGCGCAGGGCGGAAGCAACGGCGGCCTGCTGATGGGCATCATGCTGACGCAGTACCCGGAGCTTTTCGGCGCGCTGGTGTGCAGCGTGCCACTGCTGGACATGCGGCGGTTCCACCTGTTGCTGGCGGGCGCGTCCTGGGTTGCCGAGTACGGCGACCCGGACAACCCCGACGACTGGGAGTTCATCTCCAAATACTCCCCGTATCAGAATGTTTCGGCGGACCGGAAGTACCCGCCGGTGCTGATCACCACCTCGACGCGTGACGACAGGGTGCATCCTGGTCATGCCCGCAAGATGACCGCGGCGCTGGAGGCGGCGGGCCAACCCGTGCAGTACTACGAGAACATCGAGGGCGGCCATGCCGGTGCCGCCGACAATGCCCAGACCGCGTTCAGGTCGGCGCTGATATTTGAGTTCCTGCACAGGACGCTGTACGCCCATTGACCGCCCCGCCGCGCCGCGGGATGGTAAGCGCATGGCCGATGTGCGCAATGCCTGGAGCGAACGGATCGTCGGTCGGCTCGGCGGTGGCGCCTATGACTACGTCGCCGAGCGCGAGTGGCTGGCCAGACCCGGCGGGGTCGCGCTGTGGGGCACCGACACCACGCTGCTGTTCGACAGCATCCAATTGGTCGGCGACCTGCCGAATGGCTCCGCGGTGCTGGACGTCCCGTGCGGCGGCGGGCTCGCGTTGCGAGGGCTACGCAAGGACCAGCAGGTGCGCTATGTGGCTGCGGACATCTCGGCGGACATGCTCGCGCGGGCCCGGCGACGGGCATCCTCACTTGGCCTCAACGACGTGGAATTCGCGGAGGCCGATATCGAGCGGATGCCGTTCGGTGACAGCGAGTTCGACATGTGCGTGTGCTTCAACGGGCTGCATTGCCTGCCCGACCCGGCGGCGGCGGTCCGGGAGATCGTGCGGTGCCTGAGTCCTGGCGGCCGCCTTATCGGCGACGCCGTCGTCCGCGGCGCCGGACGGCGCCAGGACCTGATCATCGGGATCTTCCAGCGCGCGGGGCTCTTCGGACCCGGCGGCAGCAAGGATGATCTGCAGAACTGGCTGACGGGCGCCGGACTGCGGATTGATTTCCTGCGGCCATCAGGGGCCTTGGTCCACTTCGCCGCGGTGCGCGACTGACCCGACTGCTCAGCGACTCGTCAGCACCCCCCGGCCCGTGATCATCGGAAGGTCAAGAAAGGTACGGATTCCCGGTGCCGCCGCGCACACCGGGGCGATCGCGTGGACGGCGTGCATTGCGGTGCCCAGGCAGCCCTGATCGGTTTCGTCCTCGCCGTTGGTGGCGATCTTCGAGTCGAGCACCATCGAGGGCCTGCCCTCGACGGTCACCTTCCAGCCGCGGCCGGTCGGCCAGTCCGGGGCCTGGTCGTCGCCGAGGCGGGTGATGTGCTCAATCGTGAGTGCCGGTCGGCCGCCGATGACGGCGGTGTAGCCGAATCGCTGCGCCGCTACCGTCCCCCCTGTCGGTTGCAAAACTCCCTGTCATCTACCAAGCCCCATGAACTGCGCGTTCGCGGTATTGCATCGGGTTTGTCGTACGAGGTTTTGCAATAGAGATGGCGAATCCTAGAACTGCACGGTGATCCAGGAATCGATGGATTGCATTCAGTACCACCGGTCGATGTGCAGTACCCGTTCACTCGGACGGCAGGTATCGGGCCGGAATTCCGTTGCCACAGTGAAAGCCGCTGGTATCAGCGGTCCTTGGTGGATGCCAGCAGGAAGACCGAGGATGCCGGAGATCGCAGCTTCGTATCGTATCGAAGGTGCAGGTCTGTCCACGCTAGCCCAGGTCGCGGGCCCCGCTTTCACTTTGATCACCCGGACGATAGGCAAGTTCTATCGAGTAATCACGACGACGGCTTTAGCCGCCGTCACGACAACTAGCCAATTTGGGCACCCGCTGGACTTTGAACGCCGACCGGGCGCGCCGTTCGCGGCGAAGGAGATCCTGCAGGAATGAGCCGTGGCTTGCACCGACTGTCTTCTGCTGTTCGATAAGCTGTCGCGCCCACACGAATCCGGCTCGCTAGGTGACGCAAACGTATTTCTCCGCCACTACCGGTAAAGCCGCCAATCCACGCCCACAGCGAGGCTCCAAGCATGGAGGGCAATTCCTTATCGCTTTGAACGAAGGCCGCCAGTAGTTCTTGGATGGCGGTATCATATTCGCCCGCACCAACTTTGACGCATAACCACACTCTGGCATCTTCGCTGAGAAAAGGTTTTCCCGCGTCGAAGAGTGCCCATACAAACTCGGCCTGCTCGGATCTGTTCATCCGCATTCTCCTCAACGGGCAACTATGGGGCAATGCGCGGAATCGAGGCCGTCGGGGATTCTTCGTCCTGGCCGCCGTGACGGCGCTCCTCGGAGAACTCGTGCACCGCGTACTTGTGAGTGCCGTCCAGGTCGTCCAGGATGGCGGCTTGGGCGGCCGGCGGCAGGGTGTGCAGGATCGCGCGCACGCGAGCCTGGCGACGGGCCACACCGGCACGCTCGGGCATACCCGGGGTGGCGGTCAGCTGCGGCGGCACGCCCTCGATCTCTTCCACGCCACCGTCGTGCTGGCCGCGGTCCAGCATGGCCTGCTCGGCGGCCGCGGTCGCCTCGTCCTTCTCCTCGGACATACCGATCGGGCCGATCCGGCGGCCGTTGAGGAACTGCTTGACGACGGGCTCTTCGCTGGTCAGCAGCACCTCGCGGGGGCCGAACGTGACCAGCTGCTTACGGAACAGCATGCCGATGTTGTCCGGCACGGTCCGGGCGATGTTGATGTTGTGCGTCACGATCAGCACCGTGGCGTCGATCTGCGCGTTGATGTCGATCAGCAGCTGGCTCAGGTAAGCGGTACGCACCGGGTCCAGACCGGAGTCCGGCTCGTCGCAGAGGATGATCTGGGGGTCGAGCACCAGGGCGCGGGCCAGACCGGCACGCTTGCGCATACCGCCGGAGATCTCACCGGGGAACTTGTGGCCGTCGTTGGGCATACCGACGAGCCCGAGCTTCTCCATGACGATGTTGCGGATTTCGCTCTCGCTCTTCTTCGTGTGCTCACGCAACGGGAAGGCGGTGTTGTCGTAGATGTTCATCGAGCCGAACAGCGCGCCGTCCTGGAACAGCACACCGAACAGGGTGCGGATCTCGTAGAGCTCCTTGGCCGAGCACTGCAGGATGTCGGTGCCGTCGATGACGATCGAGCCGCGCTCCGGGCGCAGCAGGCCGATCAGGGACTTCAGGAACACCGATTTGCCGGTACCCGAGGGGCCCAGAAGCACGCTGACTTCGCCAGCGGGAATCGACATCGTGACGTCTTCCCAGATCTTTGACGACCCGAACGACTTACTCAGCCCCGTCACATCGATGTGGACGCCCATGGTCACTTCCTTTCAAAAGGTTTGCAGGAACCTAGCGATCGACCGAGTGCACCCTCAGTACAACTCTCACACCGATACAGAAGTCTCCTGGTTGATCCAGGCATCGGCCGAGTGTCGCCCTAGCCGCCACTTGCACCGCCCGATCCGCCAAATCTTCAGTTCAACAGGATATTTCGACTAACTGATCGTCGTCGTAAAATCATCGGCGATAGCACCCAGCTGCGGACCCCAGCTGGTCCAGTCGTGCTGTGGTCCGTCGGGAAACTCGAAGTGTCCGTTGCGCCCACCGGCCGAGCGGTAGTGCGCGTAGAAGGACCGACTACTGCCCTGGGCCTGGTCGCAATAGCCGATCATGGCCGCCGGATCACTGCAGGTGAGAGTCGCCGGGCTGAACACCCACAACCGAGTACCGTTGTCGACCAACAGTTGTACATGTGAATCCGGGTCATGCCACTTCCAACGTCCCAGCTGCGGGGCGCCCCACATCCCATAGGTGTCGACACCACCGAACTGCGCCATACCCGCGGTGATCGCACCGTTGGACGTCGTCGACGACGGGGTGAGGAATCCAGACAGCGACGCCGCGAAGCGAAACCGCTCCGGGTGGAACGCGGCCAGCGCCATCGCCGCGGTACCGCCCTGTGCCGCACCCACCACACCGTGGCCGTTCGGCGCCAGCCCCTTGTTCGCGGACAGCCAGTCCGGCAACTCCTGAGACAGGAACGTCTCCCACTGCTTACCGGCGTCCTGTTCCCAGTTGGTGTAGAGACTGAACGCGCCACCAGCCGGAATCACCACCGAGATACCCTTATTAGCAAGGGCGTTCATCGCATTACCGGCCGAAACCCAATTGCTGACCTGGGGCCCGGCGTTGAACGCATCGAGCAGATAGACCGCATGCGAGCCACCATCCCGGAAAGTCACCGGAATATCCCGGCCCATCGCACCCGACGGCACCATGAGGGTCTGCACACCCGCGTCCGCCCTCCCTGCCGCAGCCGTCCATACGAACGTCACCAGCATCACCACGGCTAACAGCGCACGCAGCAGGATGATCATTTGTCGATGACCGCTCGGCCGCACTCCAGCGAACTTCGGCGCAATCCGCGTCATGTTCGCCTACACCGGCGGATAGGCCGGCGGCGGGTAGGCGCCACGAAGGCCCCAAGCCAGCCAGTTGAAGAAGTACTCGACCTCATCACTGGCGTCATAGTCTGGATTCGGATCCATTGTTCTCTCACCTACTTTCAGCGGTTACTGGCTTGTGCCTCGGTAACGGGTGCGGCATGTGTCAAGCCGGCGCACCATAGACAGCGACGACCACGGTGCGGTCGATGCTGTTTTCCGACCAGACACCTATCTCGGTGTTGGCGCAGTTGCTCATGATCGCCATATCTTCCTGGTTGTAATACCACTGACGCAGGATCTCGACGCCGTTGATGGCGATCGCCGAATTGACCGCGACCGTCTCGGCGACAGTTCCGTCGTAAGCCGCTGCGCGAGCCCTGTCCGCCGGCGTGGAACCGTCAGACCCTATGTCACCGACAAGGTTTCGGTTGGCCATCAAATCACCGACGTGCCACTGCGCCGCCTGGCGTAGTTGCGGACTTATCTGCAAGTCTTTATCGCAGCCGCCTGATGCTGAATAGTGTAGATATTCGCCACCACACCGTCATTGAGCCGCCTGTTGTCGGCATGCGCCGTACCCGGTACCGAAAGCGCCAGGGGAATGACGCTAAGGGTCAGTAGTGCAAGAGTCTTCATCTTGATCCTGACATCGATTGGCAATCAGCGGGACTCACGCTGCGAACCGCAGGTCCTGGACCCACGCACCAATGATCGCGCATCATCGGCTAACAAGACACCTCGATTGTGAATTTCACAGTGACCCGCTGGCGGGCGTCACGCTTGTCGAAACCACCTGCAATTCCGGATATCTGATACGTAGAGCCGGCGAGCTCGACGTGAGCCTCACCGCCCAGTCGCTCGTTGTAGCTACCGGTAAAACCGTTCGCATCCACCAATCTGACCCACTTGACCGCGAGGCCATCGTTATTCGAGATCGTCGCAGCCGCTACCGGGGGTTCGGTTCCGATTACGATTGACGTCGTATGCGCGGCCGGCGTGCACTGCACCGTCTCGATCCGGCCGGTCTCGGCACCATCGACGGTCAGCTGGGCCACTCCGGATGACTTCAGACCGAGCTGCGGGCCCACCGGGCCCGGCTCCGACGAGCAGCCGACAGCGTTGGCTGCAACGAATAAGACTGCCGCAGCTGCGTATTCGATCTTCATGGCATGTCCCCTCAGATGAATCGCTATATGGGTGCGAAATCGGAGACGAGCCATTGATCACCGACTTTGTCCATGGACACCCGGACTACCGACGACGTATCGGTCGGAGCCTCTTCGCCGACGACCACGGTCTGGTTGACGAATAGCAGGACAACTGCATGTTTCGGCGTTACCGATACCGAGCCCGCGGCGGGGATCTGCGCGACGGCTGATATACGTTGCGCCTTGGCCCCCGGAATCACGACGTCGTTCGTCAGCTGCGTGTAAGAATCCTTGAACGTCCCGGTCAACCGCCTTTGCGCCGCCTGCAAGTCCTGCTCTACGGAGTCAGCCCGATAAGACAACATGGCCGTGGTTGCCTCAGCGGCGGCCTTTACGGTTTCGGCCGCCCCATTCTCGGGAAGGCGAAGTGACGAATCCTCCCACTTCAACCAACCTGCGGTAGCTGCCAACAGCAGCGCCAAGCCGGGCAAAAGACCGTAAGCGACTACACCGAACCAGGCGATTCGACGTCTGGCTGGCTTCGCTTCGGTTTCGCCGCCAACGTCGTCGGTTGCCAGCGAGCTGGTGGTGGAATTGCTCTGTCCATCTTCATCTTCCGGCGCCGATACGCTTTCGACATCAGCTTTCGATTCCTTGATTGTTTCCACCGCGCTGCCAATCCGAGTCGTTGTCATGGCACGAAGGCGACGTTGGAGATCTTCATCTCGTCGCCAACCTTCTGGACAGACATCCTCATTCGCCATCTCCGCGGTTCCTGTTCTGATGCACCGGAATTGCTTATCTTCACTTGCGCAACCACCAGTACCTGAGCTGCGTCTGGCGATTCGGATTCCAAGGCGGATTCGGTGATTGTGCCTTCCGACCGCGAACGCGCTTTCTTGACCACGTCGATGAATGGTTGTGATCGTTGGGCGAAGTCTTCCCGAAACGCACCCGTTGCGGAATCGAGAACGCGTTGAACATCGCGATCTGCGTGCTCCCAGTCAATCGTGGTCAGGTTCAGCACCTCCTGGCGCGCGGTCTGAACATACAGCTCGCGCTGTGCTTGGGCATTGTGCGACTGGTACAGCCGAAACCCCTGCCACCCAACCAGTACGCCCAGAGCAACCACCATCGCCAGGCCCGTTGCCACCGCTATCCGGCGGCGCGGCGGCGGCGAGACGCTCCCCGCTGTCTCGTCGGAGGCTAGTTCGACGTCGACGTCGTCTTCGTACTCCTCAATGTCGAGGGGATCGCTCAATGCCCCGTCGGCGGTATCAACAAGTTTTGCCATGACTTCTCCTCCCCCGGGTTTTGGGCAAGGTTGCGTTGTCTGTGCATTTGGCCGTCGGGCCCGAGGTAACCACCCGTGGCTGGGTCGTACTCGACGACGGCCAGCGGCGGAATGCCTGCACCGGTCGGCTCGGGCGGTGCCTCGCCGGGAGCCAACTGCGGAATGTCCTGACCGGACAATGTCGCATTCGGATCCCCCTTCCAGTTGAAGCCGTCGTTGAGCGGTACGTACTCCTCATCGCTTTCGCACATCTTCACCGTCGGTGCACGCTTGCCCGGCCGCCCTTCACAGGGCAGGTTGCGCGCGCCCCGGACCGTGGTGACCTGAGAATCCTGCGGTATACGGCAGTAGAAGTTCCCTTCGGGAACATCGGGGGCGTCTTGGTAACTTGGGGCTCGTTGTTGTTGAATCGGCAGGAAGCCGGTGGTGCACGGCGGCGGTGAGTTCAAGTTCAGGTTGAAGCTCAAATACGCTCCGACGTAATCCTGTTTGGTGCCGGTGTTGGCAGTCAAGATCCCCTGAACGTTGCCTACCGCCTGCGGCACCGCCACAAGCAGTGTTTCGATGTTGTCTCGGTAGGTCAGCGCTACGTCGCCTACGCTGACCAGGTTGGCCAAAAGGATTGGCAGGGTGGGCTGTAACTTGTCGACCAGCTTCCGGACCTCATCCGTCGACTTGCTGCCCTCTCTCAACAATCCCGCGACGGACGCGTCGTTGTTCTTCAGCTGAGTGGTGACCGTTGCCAGGTTCGATGCCCACGCCTGGATGGCATCCGACGATTGGACTTGGCTGTCCAGCAGCGGTTTCGACTTGTCGATGAGTGTCACGAAGGAGTCGAGATTCTCTCTGGCCCCTCGTGACAGCGCGATCGTATTGTCCAGCAGGCGAGAAAGATCCGGGCCCAGCCCTCCGACGGCGACATAGGATTCATCGATCACCGTCTTGAGGTCATCGCCGGGGATTGCCTTCAGCCCGGTGTTGGCCGAGGCCAATAGTGAGTTGATGTTCGGTGGGATGGTGGTGCGACTGGCCGGGATGACATCGCCATCTTTCAAGGGTGGCGCATCTCGATTGTGCGGAAGCAATGCGACATACTGTTCACCCACTGCCGAAACGCTGTGCACCTCCGCATCAAGGTCGGCGGGGATGTCGATGCCGGACTTGAGACTGAGCACCGCGGCGGCGCCGGTGTCGGTCAAGCGGACATCCACGACCCTCCCGACCGCGACGCCGCGGTAGGTTACATTTCCGTCTGTATACAGGCCGCCGGCCTGTGGCAGCTGCACGGTCACGGTGTATCGCCCCACACCGAAGAACGTGGCGGGTATCCGCATGTAGCCGAAGAACATGAACGCAACGCCGACGGTGGCGATCACCGCGAAGATCGCCAATTGGATCTTGATTGCTCGTTTCAGCCGCATGCTAACGCCCTTGATCGAAATGGTAGGGAGCGACTAGCGGGTTTCCCGCGGTGTACGGGCTGGGCATCTGGCCGATGGTGCGGCCCCATTGCATCTCCAGTTCGGTGAGCTTGCCTTCCCAACGGGTGCCGGTGAATATTCCAGCGTCGATTCGGCTCAAGGTCAGATCGACGACTGCAGTGAGGTTGGCGTAGTCGCCCCGAATCCATTTGTCGAGAGTGGGCTTGGGGAACGGCAGAGTAGAGAGCAGATCCATCGACCTGGTCAACGCTGGTCCCGCGTCGGCCAAGGACTTCAACACCGGACCGAGATCCTGCAGCTCCTGGACCAGATTCTGCTTGGTCTGATTTACGGTGTCGGTGACCAATGCGCTGAGCTGGCCGCCTTGAGAGGCCGCCTCGGTGATGGTGTCTCGCTCATTCTTGAGCACGGTCAGTGCGTCCGGCACGGTTTCCAAGGCTCGGTCGATGACAGGTTTCTGATCGGCGAACCGGCCGACCAGTTTGTCTAGACTGTCTGCCGCGGCGATGATGTCATCCTTCTGGTCGTTGAGATGCCCGACAAACGTGTTGGATTGATCGATCAGGCTTCGCAGCTCGTCTTCGCGACCGTTGAGTGCGGTACTCATCGCCGAGACGATGTCTTGTATCTGGCCTACGCCGCCACCGTTGAGCACCATCGCGAGCGAGGACAGTGTCTGTTCGGTCGATGGGTTCGCGCGGGCAGATGACAGCGGAATGAGCGACCCTTGCTTAAGTTTGCCCTCCGCGGGAACGTCTTTCGGCGGCGCCAGCTCGATGTGCACCGAGCCCAGCAGGCTCGTCTGACCGAGGGTGGCCGTCGCGTTGGCAGGCAGGTCGACATCTCCGTCGAGCGTCATGGTGACCAGCGCGTGCCAACCCTGCACCTCGATTTTCGAAACGTTGCCGATGGTCACGTCGTTGACCCGAACGCGGGAGTTCCGTTCAAGGTTCTGCACATCGGGTAGCTGCGCCTGAATTGTGTACGAGCCAGAACCGCCACCCTTGGTGCCAGGCAGTGTCACCGAGTTCAGGCCCTGGAAGTCGCCGCACGCCGGCAACCCCGCAACTACCACGACCATCAGGAGTTTGGCACCGATACGGTGCCACTTGGTCATTGGCCTGCCCCCGAGGGAACCATCATGCCCGACAGGCCGTCGGCGGGGTCCGTCTCCGCCGGCGCCGCGCCTGGTGGTGTAGCACCTACTTCTGCCGGCAATGCCGGGCTGTCCGTCCGCGTCAGCTCGGTCGAGGGTCGTGTTGGCGGTGGGATGTAGTCCGGACGCATCCAGTCTTCGCTGTAGGTCAGTTCGTTTGGGCGGGCCGTCGCCCCAACGAACGGATTCAGCCCGAGAGGCGGAAAGTTGTACTGGCGGTTTTTCACAATCGGCGCCAAGTACTGGGCGCACAACTTCGAGGACTCCTCGGCGCCTCGCCGCGACGCCGCCTGAATGGCGCCACACAAGAACTGGATCGGATTGGCAAAGTTGTTGGCCGCCAGGATGCCACTCAAGGTACCTTGCGCGGGTTGGTAGATGTTGACGAAGTTCTGTGCCGTGGTGGGGAATACGTGCAGTGCCTGCTTGACGTCGTCAAGACTCCCTACCACCGCATTGGAGATCGACGTCAGCTTTTCTGAGCTGATGCCCAATGCGTCGCGGTTGTCGGCCACGAGACTCGTGACATCACCGGCGACCTCGCTGAGGTCTCGCACGGCGTTGCCGACCTCGTTGGGATCGTTGGCGACAAGGCTTGTCACCGAAGCCAGGTTCCCGTTCAGCGATGTCAGCAGATCACCGCTACTTTCCAAGGCTGATACCAAGATCGACAGATTCTTGATGGTGGAGAACAGGTCGTCGCGGTGATCACCGAGAGCGGAGACCGCCCGCGACAGCTTCGTCAAGCTCTCCCGGATGTCCTGGCCCTGGCCACGTAAGTTGTTGGCTGCGGTACTGACGAACCCACCCAGCGTGCTGACACCACCGGCTTCGGTGGGCTGCAGTGTCTTGGTCAGCTTCTCGAGGTTTGCCCGCAGGTCGTCCCATTCCACTGGTACGGCGGTGCGTTCCTGTGGGATTATCGCGTGATCCTGCATCGCCGGACCGGTGTTGTAGGCCGGTGTGAGCTGCAGGGCCCGGGCGGTGATCAAGGTCGGCGACAAGATCACCGCCCTTACGTCGGCAGGGACCTGATATTTGCTCTCGTACCAGAATGAGATCTTGACCCGGTCGGGCTCCGGCTCGATCCTCTCGATCTCACCCACGGGCACACCGCGAATGACTACGTGGTCACCCACATAGACACCATTGCTGTTGTCGAAGTATCCAACAATGTGTGTGTGCCGGGCGCTGCCGGCAGTGTGCATGACCATGGCTATTCCACCGGCCAGCGCTACCACCAGGACGACGGCCGCGCAGGCCTTCGCGTAACGGGACTTAACAAGTTTCACTGTCCATCCCCTTGCGCTGCTTGAGAATCAGTGGGTGCGGGTGCGCTGTCGGCGGGCAGCGCGGGAGGCCCTGGCGGCGGGCCGCCCGGTGGTGGCGCGGGCAGTGGCTCCCGATACGGATAGCGGGGGTCGCCCGGCTTGCCGGTGATCGCGTCGGGGAGGTTCAGATGCGGTTCTCCGCCTTGACCGGTTCGTGGATACGGAACCGGAAGTGGCGGCGTGCCCGGTTGGCCGGTTTGCGGGTCGGCGCGCTCAGTGGGCGCAAGGACGTTCGGATCCAGGCCG
Organism: uncultured Actinomycetota bacterium; assembly: GCA_963841555.1. Taxonomy (GTDB): domain Bacteria; phylum Actinomycetota; class Actinomycetes; order Mycobacteriales; family Mycobacteriaceae; genus Mycobacterium. The sequence continues at coordinate 442,544 of CAWJDL010000006.1, read as the reverse complement.
AGATCGGAGAATGCGGCATCGACGAAGGGCTGCACGAACTGTCCGGGCAGCAGGTTGACGACGTAGGCTTTGAAGAAGGGCCCCGACGCCACCGCTTCGCCCAGTCCGAGTGCGTAGGAGTTGAGCTTCTTCAACGCCTTGAGCACGTTGTCCTTGCGATTGTCGACGATGGCCAGTACTCCGTTGAGTTTATCCAGCATTGGCTTCAACGTCTGCTTGTTGTCGGCGACAAAGCCTTTCAACTCTCGAGCGAGAGATGACAGGTTGACCGATATGTGATCTAGGGCGGCGCTTTGGGATTGCAGTTCCACCAGCAATGCGTTGGTATCGTGGATGAGCGCGACCACTTTGTCGCTGCGATCAGCCAAAATCGTTGTGGCTTTGTTGGCGTTCTTCAACAAGTTTCGGAGCTCGTCGTCGCGCTTGTCCAGCGTATCCGAGACTCTGGCCACCCCCTTGACCGCTTCCTTCAACGCAGGAGCGGTATCGGAGAAGGTTTCGGACAGGACGCTGAGCGAATCTGACAACTGATCGGTGTCCAGGCCACTGATGGTTTTGGTGAGATCGCCCAGTGCATCGGGTAGCTCGTATGGCGATGTGGTCCGCTCCAACGGGATCGACTGGGTGAGCTCCCCGTCTCCGCGTGAAGTGAGCTCTAGGTGTCTGGTCCCCAATAGACCCTCCAGCCGAATCGAAGCCTCGGTTCGGTCCCCTAGCCGCACGCCGGCGACGTGGAATTTCACCAGGACTCCCGGTCCGTCGAGCTCGACGCTCGATACCTTTCCGACGTCGTAGCCCGACACCGCAACCGAACTGCCTGACGTCAGGCCGCCCGCCTCGGTGAAGTACGCCGAGTAGTCCGCGCCACTGTTGACGAACGGCAGCTTGTCGTAGTTCAGAGCGACGACTGTCGCAGCGAGGATGATGCCGACACCGACGGCCGCGGTGGTGTAGGGATTGCGTTCAGTGAACCTTTTCATTTCGGGGCGCACCTCCCGGAATCCTGGCCGGCGACCTTGACGTAGGTCGGCTGACCGCCCTTGCCGTTGAGTTTCAGCACGACGTCGCACATGTAGAAGCTGAAGAAGTCGCCGTAAAGAGCCAGCCGGTCAAGCTTCTGGTAAGCGTCGGGCAGTGTTTTGAGCAGGTCGTCGAGATACTCGTGATCCAATAGCAGCGTTCCTGCGGTCCGATCCATCTCCTGCACCACTGTCTTGATCGGGGCGCGGGCCTGGCTCAGCAGATCGGTGATCGTCCCGGCTGCAGCGTTCGCGTAGGTGATCCCGTTACTGATGTCCTTCTTGCGTCTCTCGAGGCCGGCGACCAGCTCAGACACCGAGTCGACCGCCTTGGCGAACTGGTCGCTCTTGTCACCGAGTGAAGCAAGCACCGTATTCAAGTTCGTGATGACCTGCCCGATCAGCTGATCGCGATCAGCGAGAGTGTTGGTGAGTGCGGCCGTTTGGGTGAGTATTGAGCTCACCGTGACTCCCTGGCCTTGAAAGGCTGAGATGAGTTGGCCGGTAAGAGCATTCACCTGAGCTGGTTCGAGCGAGCGGAACAGCGGCCGAAAACCACCGACCAGCGCCTCGAGATCCAGTGCAGGCTCGGTGCGGCTCATTGGGATGGTGGCCCCCGGATTTAGTTTTCTGCCTTCGCCCCGCCCCTGCTCGAGCGCCAGGAATCGGCCGCCGATGAGGTCGCTGAATCGGACCGCGGCTTTGCTCTCATCAGTCAGAGACACTGAGTCGTTCGCCCCGAACTCGACGAGAACCGTTGAGTCCTGCCGGACGGTGATCCTCTCGACCTTGCCGATCTCGACACCGGCGACGCGAACGAAGTTGCCGGGGCGCAAACCCGAGACATTCGCGAACACCGCCGAGTAGCTGACCTGGGGCTGAAACCTGAGCTGAGCCACGATCGCGATGAGCGCAAACGTCAGACCCGTACAGACGGTCGCGTAGACGCAAAGACGCAGAATCTTGGTAAGCAAACCTTTTTGCATGTTCGTGTGCCTGTTCCGTTATCAGGGGACCGGCGCCGGGATTGCCGGTGGTGGGGTCGGTTGTGCACCTGGGTGAGCTGGCTGGAAAGGCTCCGCTCCCGATGGCGGCGGACCCGGATCACGCGGTCTGCCAGGTTCGGGCGCGGGAGGTAGGCCCGGGTAAAGCGGTGTTCCGTCGGGTTCGTAGAGCGCCGCACCGTAGGGGGGCGCGCCCGGGTACGGGATCGGGCCTGGCGCCGGGCCGCCCGGGTTTCGAATGCTGGGCGGTTCGGGCACTGCGCGGGTAACCGGGAAGTAGTTCGCCCATCCTGGGAAGCCGATCCCGGGGTTCGGCCGTACATCGAGTCCGGTGCCCCACCCGGTGTCGGTGACCAGATACCGCTGCGGCCAGTTCTTCGAGACATCTGGAAGCGAACCGCAACTGGGCTGGCCACCGGGGCCACCTTTGGCACCGTTGATCGGCAGGTTCTCGGGATAACGATATGGGTCGTCGCCGGGCAGCAGTGCGACGTCCAAGATGATCGACTTCCCATTGTGGCCGCCGGCTACCTGGCCCCAGCCCATGTCCATCGCGGTCTTCGCGCCGACCAGCGTGCAGGTGAGTTCTGGATCGTACTTCTTCAGCAGACGTATCGTCGGCTCTAGCGTGTTGACCCCCTGCACCAGCTTGTCCTTGCTCTGTCCGAGCAGATCGATACCGCTGTGAGACAGACCAATGAGGTTGATCAGCAACGCATCTAGTTCTTGGGCATGATCCGTGACAGTGGCACTTGTTGTGCTGGCAGCGTCCAGCACCGTCAGAATGTCTTGCGCGGCAGTCCCATAGGTGTCTGCGACCGCTTTCAAGGATCGATAGTTCTCGCGCATCGTCTCGCTGCGCGGATTGATCGTTGTCAGCACCTGGTTCAGGTCGGTGATCATGCCTCCAAGTCCCTCGCCCTTACCTCGGAACCCTTCAGCCAGGGCGGACAGCACCGCGTTGAGCTTCGCGGTGTCAACCTGTTTGAGTAGGTCGACCAAATTCTGGAACACCGTGTTCACTTCGATGCTGACGTTGCGTGACTTCACCACAGCTCCGGCTGCAAGCCGCTTCGCAGTGGGATCCTGCGGTGGTAGAAGCTCGACATACTTGGCGCCAAACGCGGTGGGCGCTGCGATCTCCGCTTCGACGTTGGCCGGAATATACTGCAGCTGCTCAGGATAGATCTCTAGCTCGAGACGCACGGGGTTGTCTGACTGGATCGACGCCACTCGGCCCACCTGGACGCCGCGCATCTTCACCTTGGCATCGGTCTCCATCACCAAGCCGGAGCGATCAGTCGTCAGAGTCACCCTGGCGTAGGGTCTGAAGTCTCGGTTGAACATCCCGACCGTGAGCACGATCAGCCCGATGATCACTGCCACTTCGACGGCAGTCCAAATTGCCGGATGCAGGCCGGCTTCTCGCCACTTCGGTTTCATCATCACTATCCCGACAGATTGAAGTCGCCGGTATTTCCGTACACCGCCATCCCGATCATCAAGGTGGTGGCTACCGACACGATCAACGAAGCACGCACAGCACGACCTACAGCCTCGCCGACACCAGCCGGTCCGCCCTTGGCGGTGAAGCCGTAGTAGGTGTGCAACAGCATTACTACGAGTGCGGTCCCCACCGCCTGGACCAGCGCCCAGATCAAGTCGGTCGGCTTGAGGTAGGTGTCGAAATAGTGGTCGTAAACACCGGCCGACTGGCCAAATACGAAGATGTAGACGAAGCGAGTGGTCAGATAGGCGGCCTCGGCGGACAGACAGAACAGTGGGATGGTGACGAGCACGCCGGAGACCACGCGGGTGGAAACCAGATAGGCCATCGAATTGATGCTCATCACCTCGAGTGCATCAACCTCTTCATTGATCCGCATCGCTCCGAGTTGTGCGGTCGCACCGGCACCGATGGTCGCCGCCAGCGCGATGTTGACGATCAGAGGGGCGGAAACGCGGGTCGTGACATATGCGGAAAAGAAGCCGCCCACCGCGTCCGCACCGACATGACTCAATGACCGGTGCGCCTCGAGCCCATTGAGTGCGCCGAGGGAGATCAGCAAGAACGTCACGACGACAACTGTTCCGCCGATCGCGGCCAGTGCGCCTACGCCCAAGCTAGTCTGCGCCATCACCCGCAATGTCTCGGCCTTGTAGCGGACAAGCGCATTCGGAATCAGGCCGATCGACTTCGCATAGAAGGCCGCCTGGGTACCAGCGCGGTTCCAACTGTCACTAAAGTGGCTGAATAAATTGGTGATTCGAGACAGTGGGGGCCGTGCGGGTGCGCTCATGATGCCATCTGCGCATTCATCGCAGTCAATACGATGTTGATCGCGAACAGGGTCATGAACGAAAAGACCACCGTCTCATTCACTGCGTTGCCGACTCCCTGGGGGCCGCCACCTACCGTGATGCCCTTGTAGCAAGCGATCAATCCCGCTGCTACGCCGAAGAGCACGGCCTTGACTATCGCGATCAGCGATTCACGAAGTCCGACGAGGAGCGTCAGGCTCGAAGCGAAGGCGCCGGGCGTTACGTGTTGCAGGTAGACGGTAAATGCGTAATCGGCGGCCAGTCCCGTGGCGGTCGTTATGGAGTTGAGCAGTAACGCGTTGACGGTCAGCGCAGCTACCCGCGGAGCCAGCAAGCTGCGGACCGGATCCATTCCCATCACCCGCAATGCATCGATCTCTTCGCGAATTGTTCGCGCGCCCAGATCCGCACACATGGCTGTTCCGCCCGCACCCGCGACCACTAATACGGTCACCATCGGCGCGATCTGGGTTATGCACGCGACGCCGGCCGTGGCGCCGCCCAGATCCGCCGCTCCCAGCTCGACGAGGAGCGCGTTCAGCTGAAAGACGGCGAATGCGTTGAAGGGAATCGACAGCAGGATGGCCGGGACAATCGTCACCCGAGCGACAAATAGCGTCTGATCCACGAACTCGCGCCATGCGAACGGCGCTCGAACCATCTGAACCAAGATATCCAGCGAAACAGCGAAGAAGTTGCCCACTTCGCGCGTCGGCTTGGCTGCGATCCGTATTGCCGCAGATGGGCGGCGTTCTTGGACCTCGGTCAGTGCTGCCATGCCAGCTAGGCCTCCCCTTTGCAGCGAACAGGTTCGCGATTTCGGATCCTGGATACAGCAGTTGGATCAACCTACAACGCGAAGGATGACGCCGTCAATCCCCGCACCACTTTCAGAAATGGCACCCGTATCCGGGCCAGTCCATCATGTTCATCTCGGCAGCCAGGGCTCATCGGACATGCCCGGGCTTTTATTGAAGGTGTTGCGGCGCAGAGCCTTCCGCGCCGCCATTGAATCGGGATCGGTGAATCTGCATGACTGATCCCAGCGTCTTTCACCCGGCCAATCCATCGCGTCATTGACGACTCAACCGGGCGTTTCCGCGGCGCCCGATCAACGGGCCGCCGCCCTGCCCCGGCAGCGGGGCAGGTACCGAGGCGCAGACCAAAGTCTCTGCGCCCCAGCTATTCCGACATACTCTATGCGTCCTTTGAGGATGCCGCACTGCGATCAACCAGGTTGGTAGTGCGCAGCCGAGTTCCGAAGCTGCCAGATTTGCGCAGGGCACAGAATGCCGACTGCGTACGAAACGAGGTAGTTGGCCGAGGCCTCGTCGTTCGGTACTACGTCGTGCTTGACGTCGCTCATGACCTGCCGATAACTTGAGCCGCCGCTTACCTTGTCGCATATCTGCCGGCCGAAACCGATCGCATCATTGTTCGGAAAGCCGTAGTGTCGGCGCACCGTGACGTTATATGTGTACTCCACTTCGGGTGCCGGGACGGCGTATGCCAATGGCGCTGACACCAGTGCCACGACACCGAAAGCGGTAGATCCGATGATGAAGACGATGAGCGCTTTTACCCGCTGCATGGGTGTAATCCTATGCCTATGTCTCACTTGATGTTTTGGAGCAGTTCAGGGAAGTATGCCGGCCCGGGCTTCGGCTGCCGCAAGCCCGGTGACGGCTGGCTACAGTTACGAAAACGACAAGCCCGACGTCCACGCGCCGTCTACGACGAACTCCGCACCGCTGCAGTACGAAGCCGCGTCGGAGGCGAGAAATCCCACCACTTCGGCGACCTCTGCCGCAGAGGCCAAGCGCTTGAACGGAACCAGTGGTTCCAACGCCTCGGCGGTCGTCTTACCGGCCGCGCCCAGATCGACCTCGTCGAGCATCGGTGTATCCATGGCTCCTGGACAGACCGCGTTGACCCGGATTCCCTGCTCGGCTACTTCGAGTGCGACTGAGCGCGTCATACCGATGACAGCGTGTTTGGTTGCGCTGTAGATTGATTCGCCCGGCATCCCGCGTATTCCGTTCATCGATGAGACATTCACGATCGAGCCGCGTCCGGCCTTCATCATCTCCGGCAGAACTGCGCGCATACCGAGGTAGGGGCCGGTCTGATTCACGGCGACGATGCGCTGGTAGTCCTCCAGTGAGGTGCTGATCAACGGTGCGATCCAGAGCAGCCCCGCGTTGTTCACCAGCACGTCGATCTGACCGGCTTTTTCCATTACCCCGGAAACTGCACTGTGCCAGGATTGTTCGCTCGTCACATCGAGTTCGACGAAGGACGCCCGTTCGCCCAGCCGGTCCGCGCATTCTTTGCCAAGCGCAGGATTGATGTCTGCTGCGACAACGGTCGCACCTTCATTGACCATCCATTGACAAACAGCGGCACCTAGCCCTCGACCAGCTCCAGTCACCAAGGCAACCTTGGACGCGAGTTTCGTCATTGCACTGATCCGGCCTTGAAGGTGATCGGAACCGAACAGTATCCCTGCACCTGCCCGGGGTTCCATCGCACTTTCGACTCATCTTCGATTTCGAAGTCCGGGATGCGGCGAAGGAATTCCTCAAGGAGAACGCGCAGTTCCAGTCTCGCGATGTGCGCACCTATGCACTTGTGGATGTGTCCGCCGAAGGTGAGATGACGGTTGGGGCTGCGATCAGGCACGAATGTCTCTGCATCAGGGAACTCCCGCTCGTCGCGGTCAGCCGAGCCGATCATCATCAACACGACGTCACCAGCCTTCAGCTGCTGTCCAGCAAGCTCAGTGTCTCGTACCACCACTCGGCTCGGCTGCGACGGGGACCAGAACCGCAACATCTCGTCGACCGCCGTGGGAATCTTCGAGGGGTCGGCCGCCAGTTGGTGGCGCAAGTCCGCATCTGTGGCCAGATGCCACATAATCGAGCCGATGGCCTTCTGCGTGGTGTCAATGCTTGCCAGCATCAGCAGCAGACAGAATCCCAGTAACTCGTCTTGGGTCAGACGCTTACCGTCGACTTCCGCCCGGATCAGCCTGGAGAGAACATCATCGCCGGACGGGTCTGCGCGACGCTCCTCGAGCCTGGCCGCGAAGTACTCGTACTGGTTCTGCATCGCTTCCCTGGGCGCTTCGGGGTCCGACGGCGAATTGTCGACCACCGCCGACACCCATTCCAACAGGCGTGGCGCATCTTCAGCCGGCACACCGAGCAGCGTCGTGCCCATGTAGCACGGAATCGGCTCGGCCAGCGTCTTGTAGACGTCACAGCGTCCGATCTCGATGAAGCCGTCGATGAGCTCGTTGACCACCGCGCGTATCGGTTCCTCCCACATCTCGCGCGTTCGGCGCGGTGAGAACGCCGGCGCCAGCAGCGACCGGTACAGCGAGTGATCAGGTGGATCGAGCTCGATGGGGATCATCGGCGCATCCTGTGGAAACGCCGGAAAGGTGATGCGCCGAGAGGAAAACAGTTCCGGATTGTGGAGTATCTCGTAGCACTCCGGGTAGCCGGTGACGACCCAGAACCCACCGTACTGCTCACTTCTACCGACCGGGCACCCGGCGCGGAGCTGGCGGTAGACGGGGTACGGGGCCTCGCCGTTGGGCTTCGCCGTCATGTGATCGAAATGTGAGTAACCCTCAGGGCACACGGCGAATTCGGTTACCTCGGTCATCTCTGTGCACTCCCACTCTCGTCGATCGTGATTGCATGTTCCGGACAGTTCGCGCTGGCCTCCATCGCCTTGGCCAGCAGACCGGCGTCATCCGCGAGCATCCCGTCGAGAAGGAAGCCTGCGTGGCCGTCATCGTCCACGGGCTCGAACATCTCCGGCTCGATGGAATAGCAGCGTCCGTGTCCCTGACAACGGTGTTCGTCGATTCGAACCTTCATCGGTCGTGTCCTTTGTTCTCCGGTTCTTCTCGGTTGACTGTGGCTTTCCGTCACCGATGCCGAACGGTTTAGAATCCTGGATACAAGGACAGGAGGCTACTGGACACGAGGAACCGCCGTCAATGACTGCGGCGTACGCCGAAGCGGGAAATCAGCCGAAATACCGGGTGTAGCGCAGGGTCCGCTGAATGTGCCGCCTCGCTTCCTCTTCGGCAGCAGCGGGCTTGCGCTTCACCACCGCTTCGAAGATGTCGCGATGCTGCGCCTGAGCATCGTCGAGTAGCTCTTTATAGGTGCTGTCCGGATTGGCCGCGGCAAGATTTGTGGCGGCGGTCTCCCGCACCAGCGGCAGGTACAACATGGCCGAGCTGGTCCGGATCAGTGACGCGAAGGACTGAACTTTGGCGTTGCCGGAGGCCAGCGCGAACAGCTCGTGAAACTCGGCGTGCGCGCGGTTGCGGCGCACCGGGTCGTATGGATCCGACGAGCCGGCCATTTCGTCTAGCAAGTGCCGGGCCCGCTGTTCGTCATGGGCAGTCAATCCCTTGCGCGCGGCCAGCCTCGCGGCAAGGCCATCGATGACCTCACGCAACTCATACATTTCGCGCAGGTCGTCCGGTCCGATTTCGACAACCTCCACCGTACGGTTGTTATCCGAGCTGCGGACCAGGCCTTCGTTATCCAGGACACGGAGCGCCTCGCGCAGCGGTGTGCGGCTCACGCCGAGCTGCCCCGCCAGGGCGACCTGAGGAAGCGGCGTGCCGGCCGGCAACGTGCCATCGACGATGCTCTCCCGAAGCCGATTGACCACTTCGTCGACCAGGCGTGGCGTTCTCCTGAGTAATTCCATGCGAGCTGATGGATCGGCGGTCATCGGTTCCTCCCTATCGGCGCGCCAGCCCCGCCGTCGGCGGACATGTTCGCGCTGGTGAGACCAGTGTAAAACAGGAAATCCGAAAGCTGCCTTGTCGTTTGGGATCCTGGATGCAATACTTCGCTTGGCAGCGGTACGGATCGCTCCCAAGCGAATTGCCGACCTTCATTATTGAGAAGATTGAGTCACAGTGGATAGTTTGAGCGAGTTCCACCGGGTTGCCAACAACGTTCGGAACTGGGGTCGCTGGGGTGAGGCCGACGAGCTCGGAACGCTCAACTTCATCAGCGACGACAAAGTGCAGCAGGCTGCAGGGCTAGTGAAGAAGGGCAAGGTCTTCCCGCTCGGCATTGAGTTCGGCACCTCGAGCCCGCAAGGAAGCCTCGACTTCCGTAACAAGCCGATTCATCTGATGACCGTCGACGGCGGCGACGAGACCGAGTGGGCCAAATACGGCAGCAGGTGGCCGGCGAACCGTACTGCACAACAGATCAGCGGCTACTTCGAAGCCAGCCCCTTCCGCTTCAACGACGACATGATCATCATGCCGCTGCAGGCGTCGACCCAGTGGGATGCGTTGTCCCACGTGTATTACGACGGCCAGCTGTACAACGGTTTTCCTGCCTCGTCGGTCACCAGCGCCGGCGCCTTTCACTGCTCGATCGATCGGGTCGACGTCAAAGGAATAACGACCCGCGGTGTGCTCATCGACATGGTCAAGCACCGCCGTGTCGACTTTCTCGAACCCGGGAACGACATCACACCGGAGGAACTCGACGCAGCGGCGGCCGCCCAACGCGTGACCGTACAGCGCGGAGACATCGTCGTAGTCCGCACCGGGTGGATCACCAAGTTTCGGCAGACCGGCAACCCGCTGGAACCGTCCTCGGGGCTGTCCTGGACTGTCGCGTCCTGGCTTCATGACCACGAGGTCGCGGCCGTTGCGGCAGACAATGTTCAAGTCGAGAGCTTGGAATCCGGCGTCGAGGGCATGTTCAACCCGCTGCACCTGCTGACTCTGCGGGATATGGGCATGATGCTTGGCGAGTTCTGGTTCCTCGACGATCTGGCGGCCGACTGTGCCGCCGACGGCGTATACGAATTCCAATTGGTGGCGCCGCCATTACGGATAACCGGCGCAGTCGGTTCACCCGTAAATCCCATCGCCCTCAAGTAGCGGCGAGTCCGACCCCACATAACGAATCCGCAGGAGGCTACCCGTTATGGCTGATGCCGAGCAGTTGGCAAAAAAATACGCTGAGGAGCGCAACAAGCGAATCCGGGCCCGCGGCTCGAGTCAGTACATCACCATCGACATCGGCTCCGATGTCGAGGCCGATCCGTTCACGAAAACCCAGCCACGAGAGGCGATTACCAAGGAGACCGAGGTAGCTGTCATAGGCGCCGGCTTTGCCGGTCTGCTGACGGCAGTTCACCTGATCAAAGAGGGCGCCGACGACGTCACCGTCATCGACAAGGCCGCCGATTTCGGCGGCACCTGGTACTGGAACCGGTATCCGGGCATCGCCTGTGACACCGACTCGTACCTCTACATGCCGCTGCTGGAAGAGACCGGCTATATACCGAGGATGCGGTACTCCCCTGGCGATGAGATCTTCGAATACGCCAAGTCGATCGCCAAGCATTACAACCTCTACCACAGCGCGGTCTTTCAAGCCCGTGTTCTTGGCGCGACCTGGGACGACACCGCGCTGCGTTGGATCGTGACCACCGATCGCGGCGACGAGATCCGATCCCGCTACGTCGTCCTGGCGACCGGCGGCATCCTGCACCGCCCCAAGCTTCCGGGCATCCCCGGCCTGGAAACTTTCAAAGGTGACTGGTTCCACTCCAGCCGGTGGAACTTCGACGTCACCGGCGGTGACTCACGTGGCAACCTGGACAAGCTCAAGGACAAGCGGGTTGCGATCATCGGCACTGGACCGACCGCGCTGCAGGCCTTTCCGCACGTAGCGAGAAGCGCGAAAGAAACCTACATGGTGCAACGTACGCCGACGATCGTGCTGCCGCGAAACAACGAACCCACGGACGAAGAATGGTTCGGCGCCCAGGAGCAGGGCTGGCAGGAAAAGCGGTGGGCCAACTTCGAAGCGCAGATGCTGGGCGTACCGGTCGAAGAGAAGATCGTCGACGACGAATGGACCAACGTATGGGGTATCCCGGCCATGGAGGTTCCCGACGACGGCTCAGCGCCCGACATGGACGCCTACCTGCGCATGGTCGAGGATTATGACATTGCCCAGATGGAGCGGGCCCGGGCGCGGGTCGACGAGCTGGTCGAGGACCCCGCGGTAGCCGAATCGTTAAAGCCGTGGTACGCAACGCATTGCAAGCGTCCCGGTTTCAATGACGAGTATCTGCAGGCCTTCAACAGGCCCAACGTGCATCTCCTGGACACCGACGGCAAAGGACCGGAGGCGATCACCGAGAAAGGCATTGTGATCGACGGTAAGGAGTATGAGGCCGACATCATCGTCTATGCCACCGGTTTCGAGGCCGCGGTCACTCCGGACCGATCGGGCGGCTTCGATGTGGTCGGTTGCAACGGCGTGACCCTGGCCGACGCCTGGCACCAGCGGGTGCGGACCGTGCACGGTATCCAGACTCACGGTTTTCCCAACCTGTATGTCGTCGGTGGACTCCGCCAAACCGCGGTTACGGTCAACAACACGTATGCGTTCACCTACCAGGCCCGCCACATCGCCAAGAGCATCGCCCAACTGCGCGATGACGGCGTAGTGAAGTTCGACGTTTCCGAGGCCGCGGTCCGGCAATGGTGCGACGCCATGGACGAGAAGGTCGGACTCGTTTTCAACGCCGAGGCAGTTCAGACCTGTACGCCCGGCTATTTCAACAATGAGGGCGACTTCGACTCCACCACAAATAATTTCGAAAACGGCCGCCCGATCTGGGTGGATGCTTACGGCGGCGGGACATTCGAGTACCAGCAGCTTCTCACCAAGTGGCGGGAAGGCAAGGAGTACGAGGGTAATGCCACCATCGTGCGCGCAGGCGACGCAGACCAACGCTATGCCGGGTTCGAGCGCTGACGGGCCGGGCAGCATCGACTACAACCACCAAGACAGGTGCGCGATCACCGGCATCGGCACTACGGAATTCTCCACACGGTCGGGGCGAAGCGTCGCCGCGTTGGCCGCCGAGGCCGGTCTTGCCGCGATCGCCGATGCGGGCTTGACTCCCGCAGACATCGACGGTGTCGTCCGTTCGGACTACGACACGGTGCACCACAGTGATATCGGGCAGTGGCTGGGGCTGAGCCGGCTGACATTCTGGGGTGCCACCGGGACAGGCGGCGCGGCTCCGTGCGGCATGGTGGGTCAAGCCGTCGCCGCGATCATGTCCGGCCAGGCGCGCAATGTGCTGGTCTACCGTGCGCTGAACGGCCGTTCCGGCCTGCGGTTCGGCAAGGGAACGGCGATTCAACAGGCCGGGGAGGCACGTCGGGTGGGCGGCGGCGGGACGCTCGATGAGTTCTTCCTGCCCTACGGCCTGATGGCACCGGGCCAACTGTATGCGCTGTACGCGCGTCGGCACATGCTCGAATACGGGTCGACCGAAGACGATCTCGCCAGCATCGCCATGACCGTCCGCCGGCGGGCAAACGCGAATCCGCGCGCCATGATGGCCGGCCGCACCATGTCGATCACCGACTATTACCAGTCGCGCATGATCGCCGACCCGCTTCGGCTGTTCGACTATTGTCTCGAATCCGACGGCGCTTGCGCAGTGGTGGTCACAGCCGCCGAGCGGGCCGCCGACTCACCACAGCCCACCGTGTTGGTGCGAGCAGTCTCGCAGGGAACCACCCCGGAAGTGCAGGGCGGCAAAGTTTTTCCCGCACTGATGAGACCTTCGCTGCTGACGAATCCATCCCGATTTGTCGGCTGCGAGCTCTACCGGCGCGCCGGGCTCGGTCCGGGCGAGATCGACGTCGCCCAGCTTTACGACTGCTTCACGATCACGGTGCTGTTGCAGCTCGAGGACTACGGCTTCTGCGCGCCAGGTGAAGGCGGTGCGTTCGCTTCCAGCGGGGCCATCGACATGGACGGCAGCATCCCGATCAACACCGCGGGTGGCAACTTGTCGGAGGCCTACGTCCATGGCATGAACCACATCCTGGAAGGAGTCCGGCAGATGCGCGGTCAGTCGACATCGCAGGTGCCGGGCGCGAAGACGTGCCTGGTCACGTCCGGGGCGCCAGCAATGACCAGCGCGATGATTCTGCGGGCGGCGTAGTGTCCGCCACTGTCCGCCCCCGCTTCCCGTCGTCGACGACGAGGAAACCGCCGGATTTTGGCAGGCGGCCAACGAACACCGACTCGTGGTCCGGATCTGCAACGCCTGCGGCGTCAAACTACATCTACCGAAGTCCTACTGCCATCGTTGTGGGTCCTGGGACGTCGGCTGGTGCGACGTGCGGCCGACCGGCTCGGTGTATTCCTGGACCGTCCTGCATCACACGATCCATGAAGCCTTCCCTGCCCCGTGCACGATCGTGCTGGTCGCACTCGACGAAGACCCATCGATCCGATTCATCGGCCAAATACCCGGTGCGGTAGAGCTATACGAAGGAATGCCAGTGCGGGTGAGGTTCGATGAGGTCGAGCCCGGCGTAACTCTCCCCCAGTGGGAACCCGATCCCGGTTCCGCGACAGCGATGCGCGCACCGGACGAAAGCGAGGATGTTCATGGGAAACATTGAGGGCAGAGTCGCCCTTATCACCGGTGCAGCGCGCGGACAGGGGCGCGCGCACGCCATTCGACTGGCCGAAGAGGGTGCCGACATCATTGGTGTCGATATCTGCGAGCAGATCGGTACCGTAACCTACCCGATGGCCACGGCCGAAGACCTCGCCGAGACGGTCACCTTGGTGGAGAAGCTCGGGCGGCGGATGGAGTCGTTCGTTGTCGACGTCCGTGACGCGGCGGCGTTGAAATCAGCTGTAGCCGAAGGTGTTACTGCACTCGGGCGGTTGGACATCGTGCTGGCCAACGCGGGCATCATGTTCCAAGGGCTCGGCGAAGGCCGCGACGACGAGGCGTTCCGCGATGCCATCGACGTGATGCTCGTCGGTGTGTGGAACACGATCCAAGCCGCACTCCCCACTCTTCAGCGCCAAGGACAGGGCGGAGCCATCGTCATCACCAGCTCGGTGAACGGGCTCAAGGGTATGGTCGCCGGAACCAACGGCGGTAACTTCGGCTACGCAGCGGCCAAACACGGCGTCGTCGGATTGATGCGAATGTTCGCCAACTACCTGGCCCCGCAGGACATCCGGGTCAATACGGTGCACCCCACCGGGGTCGATACTCCGATGCTCGCCGGCTTTCACGAATCCGCCGCGGCCGCCGACCCGGCACTCGCGGCCGGCCTCGGCAACCCGATGCCGGTTTCGTTGATCGAAGCGCGGGACGTCAGCAACGCGATCGCCTGGCTCGTCTCGGATGAGGCCCGTTACGTCACCGGTATCACCTTGCCGGTCGATGCCGGCATGGTCAACAAGTAACTGAACACTCAGCGCCGGAACACGTTTCAGCCATCGGCGCGATGGGCCGCGGCGTCGATAAAATCGGAGTGCAGCACGGTCCGAATGTGCTGACACGCGGCCATCTCAGCGAGGTCGCCATTACCGCTGCGTAGCGCGTCAAAGATCGCCCGGTGCTGCTTACCCGCCGTTGCCAGCGCATCAACCAGCCGGGCGTCCGTCGCCGGCAGCTCGCCGAGGTAGGCATGCAGCGAGACACTCGTCATCTTGATCACGTCCAACTGCTGACGAAGGCGGCTGTTGCCGCACGACTCGGCGAGACATACATGGAACGCCATGTGAGCGGAGAACCACCGCGCGGAATCGAATGGATGCGCGGCGGCCTCCATCTCGCTCAAAAGCGATTCAAGCTCCTGCGCGGTATCGTCTTGCAGGCCGCGGGTGGCGAGCAGTCGCGCAGCCAGCCCATCGAGGACTTCGCGCACCTCGTACAGCCCTCGTAGCTCATCCGCGCGGCTGGTGAACTGCACCACCTCGATCGTGCGATTGCCATTCGAGACCCGCACCAGGCCGTCCTGCTCGAGAATCCGAAGGGCCTCACGCAGAGGAGTGCGGCTAACCTGCAACCGCTCCGACCACTCGGTCTGGAGTAAGACGGTTCCAGGTGCGATCGTGTGATCCAGAATCATCTCTCGCAGAGTTGCCGTGATCCCATCCACGAGTCGGGTACCGGTGGCGCGCGGATTCGTCATCGATTTGCTCCTGCTGCGAGCTGCGGGGCGCACATCGGACGGCACGTATCCAGGATACGTGCCGTCCTGAAAAGCCGGCAAACTAGAGTCAGCAATCCAATGGTACCAACTTAGAGAACTGTCCCCGACACTTTGTGCGCGACTATCTCGGCTTCTTCGAGTCCCAGCTCGTGCAGGATGTCGTCGGTATCGGCTCCATGTTCGGGCGCGGACCGCAGGGGATAACGCGCTTCGCCGAATTGCCATGGCGACGCGGCAACCGTCATCTCACGCCCGTCGACGTAGAGGCCGGCCAGGTACCCATTCGCCAGGACCTGCGGATCACGACTCACCTCATAGGCGGTTTGCACAATCGACCACGGGCCGCCGAGGTCAGCCAACCGGTCGGCGGCTTCAGCAAGACTGAACTGCGCGAACGCATCATCGAGCGCGGCGATGCATTCCCGGCTGTGCGCCGTCCGCGACGCCGAGTCGGCGAACCGCGGGTCTGTCACCAGACCTGGAACGCCCAGACACGCGCAAAGCTGGCCGAAGTATCGGTCCGACTGAAACAGTGAGAGCTTGATGAATCGGTCGTCTCGGGTGCGATATGCCAGCGACGCAGGGTTGACGTTCTCCTCGCGGAGCGTCTTGCGAATGGGGCCGCCGTGCTGAGCGGACGCAATGATCGCCGGGGAGTTGCCCCAGACCGCGACCCCGAGCAGCGACACGTCAACCACGGGGGTTTCACCGGTGCGCTCGCGGTGGAACAAGCCGGCCGCGATGGCTCCGGCGACGGTCGTGGACCCGGGCAGGTCACCCAGAGCCGGCGGCGGTGGCGTCGGCTCGGGCGCACCCGCCGGCGTCAGGTTGTCCGCCGCCCCGCCGCGGGCCCAGAATGTCGTGCCGTCGAAGCCGGGCGTGTTCCGCTCCGTACCCGCAGGACCGTAACCACTACCCCGTACATATACGACCTTCGGGTTCATCGCCCGAACGTCGTCGACCTCAAGGCGGAGTCGCCGGCGGCTGTCCGGCAGCAGGTTGGTCAGAAAAACGTCAGCAGTGCCGACAAGCCGGCCGAGCAGCTGGTAGCCCTCGGTCGTGCTCACGTCGATACCAAGGCTGCGCTTGCCACGATTGGTCTGCTGCATGAGTGCCTCGAACGGGGCGTTGCCCACACTCATCCCCGCGATGACGAAGTTGCGCTGCGGGTCCGGCCGCTCAGGATGCTCGATCTTGACCACATCCGCACCCCAGTCCGCCAGAATCGCTCCCGCTGCCGGCACAAACAGGTACGAGGCCAGTTCGACGACCCGGACACCCTCGAACACCTTCATCTATTGGTCCGTCTCTCTGTGTGTTGCACTGATCTGCCTTGCAGGATCACGACTTTGGGGTTGGGTAGCCGATGATGCGGGTATCCAGGAACTCCTCGAAACCGGCCAGCCCCCACTCGCGGCCCAACCCGCTCTGCTTCATCCCTCCGAACGGGGTGTCACGGGCAAACCACGTCGCCCCGTTGACATCCATCGTGCCGGTGCGAATCCGCTTGGCGACGGCAAGGGCGCGTTCATCGGTCTCCGAATAGACGGCACCCGAGAGACCGAACAGCGAGTTGTTGGCGATTGTTACGGCCTCTTCCTCAGAGTCGTACGGAATCACCGCGAGCACCGGACCAAATGTCTCCTCTTGCGCGATCGTGGAATCCGGGTCCACGTCGGCGATCACAGTCGCTTCGACGAAGTAACCCGTGCGGGCCCCCTCAGGCACACCGCCGCCGGCCAAGATCCGGCCACCTTCGGCACGGGCCTGCTCGATGTGTCGGAGCACTCGCTGCTGGTTGGCGGCGCTGATCTGCGGCCCCATGTGTGTACCGACGTCGCGGGGATTGCCCCAAACAACCTGCGCCGCAGCGTCGGCAGCGACTTCGAGGCCCAACTCATACTTGGCTCGCGGCAGCAGCAAACGGGTCAGATTGGTACAGCCTTGACCCGAATGGCGTGACATCCGATTCACATTGAACCGCACGACAGTCTCGATATCGGCATCGTCGAGTGCGATGGTGGCAGACTTCCCGCCAAGTTCCAGAGCGACCTTTTTGACGCGCTCTGCCGCGGTGGCCATGATCCGTTTCCCGACCGCCGTAGAGCCGGTGAAGCTGATCATCTCGACGCAGGGATGTGCGACCAGCGCCTCGCTCACATCGGCCGCCGAACTCGTGATGACATTGACCACGCCGGCCGGGATTTCGGTTTCCTCTACCACGAGTTTTCCGACGAAGTTGGCCGTCCACGGGGTCAACGGAGACGGCTTGATGATCGCAGTGTTGCCCGCAGCCAGGGCCGGCCCGAGTTTGTAGATGAGCTGCTGAATCGGGTAGTTATACGGCGTGATCAGAGCCGTCACCCCCCAGGGCTCCTTGATCAGCAAGCGCTCGTTCGGCGACAGCATCGCCGGATGCGGTGCCAGGTTGCGCTCGAAATCGTAGGTCTCGGCCAACTCCATCCAGTCGGTGATCTCATCGACCGGGTCATTGAGTTGGAAAAAGTTGGTCATGAAGATCGGACAGCCCACCTCCGAAACGAGGATCTCGCGGAGCTCCTCGATGTGGCCCAGCATCGCTTCGCGAAGCTGTCCCAGACAGCGCGCCCGGAACGCGGGGTCTTTGGACCACAGGGTGTTCTCGAAGGCACGTTGGGCCGCGGTTGCCGCCGCGTCCACATCCTCGATACCGGCGTCGGGCGTCTGCCCGATCTCGGTTTCGTAGTACGGGTCGACGTTCGCGAAAGTCTTACCCGACTGTGCGCCCACCAGGTTCCCGTCGATCAGGAGCTGAGGAACGAACCCTTCCGCCATGCATGCCTCCTACTGGGCGGCCACCACGGGCCGTCCTGCTGTTTGTATCCCGGATTCAGAAATCCTAACGAGCCCCAAAAGCGAAGTCAACGCGAGGTCGGCGCCGATGCGCTACGAGGTCATGTGCGCATGGAGCGCAAATCACCTGCTGGCGAGGGTTTGACACCACGAGTCGACGCGCTTATGATTTTCAGCATCCTGGATACAGGCTTCCTCATATTCCGACTCGCCCCTCACACGTCCGAGGTCGCAAGCGTTTGCCGCGCGGCCGATTGCGGGCGAATTACGGACTGATGCAATGAATCTGACGACTGATCCGGCCCATGAGGCCTTTCGTAGCGAGGTGCGGGCCTGGTTGTCCGACAACAAACCACCGCTGCCGCTGCCCCCAGGCGACTCGAGTGCCGGCGCACCGATCCATTTAGCCTGGGAAAAGACGCTCTTTGACGCCGGTCTGGCCGTCGTAAGCTGGCCGCGGCGTTTCGGGGGCCGCGACCTCGACCTGTGGCACTGGTTGATATTCGAGGAAGAATACTACCGAGCAGGCCTGCCGCAGCGAGTCGCGCAGAACGGCATCTTCCTGCTCGCCCCATCGATATTGGAGTTCGGGACACAAGATCAGCAAGATCGAATCCTCCGACGGATGGCGGCGGTCGAGGACATCTGGTGCCAGGGTTGGTCTGAGCCCGAGTCCGGCAGTGACCTCGCGTCGCTGCGCTCGCGGGCTGTGCGCGACGAGAAGGCCGGCGGCTGGCGGCTTTCCGGCCAGAAGTGCTGGACTACTCGCGCGGCATTCAGCACTCACATGTTCGGTATCTTCCGCACTGGCGATACCGGCGGGCGTCACCGTGGCCTCACCTACTTCCTGATCGATCTCGACCAACCTGGCGTATCGGTCCAACCGGTCGCCAAGCTCGACGGCGAAGACGGCTTCGCCGATGTCTTCTTCGACGGTGCCTTCGTCGCCGATTCCGATGTGCTCGGCGGCGTCGGAAACGGATGGAACGTGGCAATGGCGACCACGGGTTCCGAGCGCAGTCTGTCCCTACGGAGCCCGGGACGATTCCTAGCAACGGCGGACCGGTTGATTGAACAACTCTGCTCAGCAACAGATCTGCGTGACGATAGTCGTTATCGCAGCGCGGTCGCGGACGCGTGGATGGGCGCTCAAGCCTACAAACTGGCCACCGACTGGACGGTCACCCGGCTGCTCGACGGGCACCCGATCGGAGCCGAGGCCAGCCTGAGCAAGGTGTTCTGGTCGGAACTGGATATCACGCTGCACCAGGCGGCACTGACGTTGCAAGGCGCCGATGCCGACCTGGACGACGAGTGGATGAATGGCTTTCAGTTCGCCTTGTCCGGGCCGATCTACGCCGGTACCAACCAGATTCAGCGAAACATCATCGCTGAGCGACTCCTGGGATTACCGAGGAAGTAACGATGCATTTCGCGTTCACCGCCGATCAGATCGAGCTCCGTGAGGGGCTTCATGACCTTCTACTGCAGGCCTGCCCCCCTGAAGTCGTGCGCGCCGCATGGTCACCCGACCCGGGCCCGGTCCGGCAACTGTGGAAGCAACTCGGAACAGTTGGTCTGCTTGGACTGCTTGCGCCCGTGGAAGCGGGCGGAATGGGGTGTTCAGAGATCGAACTTGTCTTGTTGCTCCAAGAATGCGGACGATTCGCCGTCCCGGGCCCCGTCGGCGAGCACATCGCCGCAGCCGTGCCCGCGTTGGCAGCTGCCGGCGTACCCGAAGCTGTCGCAGCCATCACCGGCGAGGCGGTGGCCGCTGTCCAAGAGCCCGCCTCCGATCGAGTGCGCTGGATCACCCACGCGGATATGCTCGTTCATCCCGGCCGGGGCGGCCTCCAGTTGGCTGCACGCACACACCTCGACATCGACCGTCATCTGCCATCGGTCGATCGGTCGGTCCCCTCGGCCCGCGTCATACCACGTCGAAGCCGAGAGCTACCCGGAGCCGACGCGGTACTCTGCAGGCGCCGCGCCACCCTGGCAGCCGCTGCACAGCTTCTCGGTCTGGCGGATCGAATGATCACGATGACGACCGAATATGTCAAAACACGAACCCAGTTCGGAGTTCCGGTTGGAGCCCAACAGTCGGTAAAGCATCTGCTCGCCACGGCGTTAGTCAGCCTGGAACATGCGCGCCCGGTGGTCTACCACGCCGGCTGGGTGCTCGCCGCCGGCGGTGACGACTCTGGCCTAGCAGCCAGCTTCGCCAAGCTCTATGCAACGCGCGCAGCAGGTTTGGCGGCTCGCACTGCACTGCAATGCCATGGAGCGATCGGCTACACCTGGGAACACGACCTACACATGTGGATCAAGCGGGTATGGACGCTGAGCACCGCTTGGGGAACCCCGGCCGCACACGAAGACATCGTCGCCTCCGCGGTGATCGACGCTCGACTTTGACCGCTCACCGCCCCGCACAACAGATTGGATCGCCACAATGCGAAATTCGCTCTACGGCGCGGAACACGATCAACTGCGAGCCGCCGTCCGCGCATTCCTACAGCGCGAGGCCATCCCCAACGTAGCCAAGTGGGAACAGCAGCACCTGGTGAACACCGAGTTCTACCGCAAAGCAGGCGAACTCGGCATCCTCGCACTGCAAATCCCCGAGGCGTACGGCGGCGCAGGCCAGACGAGCTTCACCTACAACCTCGTGGTGGCCGAAGAGCTGATCGGCGCGCACCTGTCACTATCGCCGGTACGCGTGCACATTGATGTCGTCGTCCCGTATTTCCTCAGCTATGCAACGGTAGAGCAGAAGGATCGGTGGCTACGCAAACTGGGAACCGGCGAGAGCATGGCATCCATCGCGATGTCCGAGCCGGAAACAGGTTCGGACATCGGCGGTATCAGGACGACCGCTCGGCGCGACGGCGACAGCTTTGTCATCAACGGCGCAAAGACATTCATCACCGGCGGCATCAATGCCGACCTGGTGATCGTTGTCGCGCGGACATCCCAGTCTGAGGATCGCCGCGGGGGCCTGTCGCTTTTCGTGGTGCAAGACGGCACGCCCGGGTTCGTCAAGACGCGGAATCTGGACAAACTAGGCATGAAATACGCCGACACCGCGGAATTGAGTTTCAACGATGTCGTCGTCGGAGCTGACAATATGTTGGGCGAGGAAAGCCGCGCGTTCGAGTATCTGACAAGCAATCTGGCACAGGAGCGGATCAGCGTGGCCGCAGGTTCGGTGGCGATGGCAAAAACCGCGCTGGCCGACACGATCGAGTATGTCCGCCAACGGCAGGTATTCGGTCGCCAACTGTCGCAGTTCCAGAATACGAAGTTCGTAATGGCCGGAGTGTCGGCCGAGATCGAGGCCGCCGACTCACTGCTCCAGCGCGCGGTTGCAGAGCTGGATGCAGCAGAACTATCCGGAGCGGACGCGGCGCGGGTGAAGTTGTTCTGTTCGGAGATGCAGGCTCGGGCAGTGGACAGCTGCCTACAACTATTCGGAGGATACGGCTACATGCTCGAATACCCGATCGCGAAGATGTACGCGGATGCGCGAGTGAGCCGAATCTACGGCGGCTCAAGCGAAATCATGAAGACCATTATCGCGAAGTCGCTGGGCCTCTGACGTCGCGCGGCACTCCGCCCGCTGAGGACCTGGCCGGGTCGAGCTCCTGCCCGGGCCCGCAGCGGTAACTCATGAGTCGGCGCGAGTAGAAAGCTGCTCGCGCAACGTCCGGTGCATGAGCTTGCCATTGTCGTTGTACGGCAACGCATCGACAACATCCAGCGTCGACGGTGCCTTGCTGGAGCGGAGCCGCGATCGCACCCACGCCTGCAATGCCGCCGGATCCGGTGTGGATCCCGGCGCGGCGACCACAGCGGCGGCGATCCGCTCGCCCCAGTCGTCATCGATCAGGCCGACCACTCCTGCGTCGACGACGTCAGGGTGGCTGATGAGCGCATCCTCCACTTCGCCCGGCGAGATGTTCTCTCCGCCGCGCACGATCACATCGTCAAGGCGCCCCTCGACAAACACATACCCGTCACCATCGATGCGAGCGGCGTCCTTGCTGCGGAACCACCCGTCCTCGTTCCGTCCCGGTTCGAGGCCGATATACCGGCCCGAAACCTGCTCACCACGCACCCACAGCTCGCCGAGCTCCCCGTCGGAGACGATCCGGCCAGCTGTGTCGCGCACCGACAGTTCGACCGTCGGCAGAGCGCGACCGACCGAACCCAGCCGTGCCCGCACTGCCGGATCGTCCGACGAGGCCGCGATGCGATGATCCTCCGGATTGAGAACAGTAATGGTAGAGCTCGTTTCGGTGAGCCCGTAACCGTTGACAAACCCGACATGCGGCAGTCGTCGCATCGCCTCGTCGAGAACTGGCAACGGCATGCGTCCGCCGCCGTAGGAGAGATGCCGCAGACTGGGTAGACCACCTGCCTCATCGTCGGCTAGCAACATGACGATCCGGGCGAGCATCGTGGGCACGACGGAAGCGTGGGTGACGCCGTGCCGTCGGACCTCGTTGATCCACTCCGCCGGATCGAACGCGTCCAATTGCACCATCCGCCGCCCGCTGAATAGCGTGCTGAGGAGGTTCGCAATACCACCGACATGGTACGGCGGCAGGCTGACGAGCTGCGTGTCGCCCTCCTCGGCCGCCATCAGTTCGACCGTGCCGAAGATGTAGGCAGCCAGGTTCGCGTGGCCCAAGACAGCCACTTTAGGTGTGCCCGACGTGCCGCTGGTGAACAGCTGGACGGCGGGACGCTGCGGCAGCGCGCCGGTGATGATCGCCGGTTCACTTGCATCGACGCTCTCCAGAAACTTCTCCCGGCCAACGATCGCCGCGCCGGGGTCGCTGGTCAGCGCGGACAACCGCGGAAGCATGGTGTCATCGGCAACCACTACAGCCGAGCCGAGCCGGCGCACCGCGGCCACCAGCTGAGCGTCCGTCCACCGGTAGTTGAGCGGGGCGAAGGACTTACCAGCGAGCGCAGCGCCGAAGAGCGCAATTGGGAAGAGCCGTGAGTTCGCACCGATCATCACGACGTTGTCCTGCTGATGGCAATTCAGCCAGCCAGCAGCACGGCGGGACCGATCCCATAGCTGGTCATAGGTGATGTCGCCGTGCGCATCGTTGAGCGCAATCCGGTCGCCCCCGGCTTCGGCCGCCATTTCGGCGATCATCGCAATGTTCATAGCGCTAGTCCGATGCGGGCAGCGCCGTGGCGGCCTTGATAGATAGTGGGCTGTTATCGAGGAACAGGGCTCCCGCGCCCGACTTGGTGCATAGCAGCTCAAGACCGGAACCCGCATCGACATATCGCTTGCCTAGTACGGTCCCGTCATCATGACCGGCAGTCATCGTCACCCCGGATGGGGCCTCTGCATCGATGGGTAGCAATGGGTAGCCCCCACAAGTGACGTCGACCGACTCCGCCGGGGCCCGAATGACAATCACCTGCGTGTCGTCCACCGCACTCCGGAGCCGCGCCCCGACTGTAAATCGCACTGTATCAACCTCCGAAATACTGAAAGCCACTAGGAATAAAGGAGATAAATTCTGAACGATCAACGTTTACCCGAGACCGGTACCCCGCTGTAGTACGCACGCCTGGGTACCTATCGACCTTTGACCACATCGCGCATGCTGCGCGCATCGTGGCCGGCGAGCGATCCGAGTCCGATTTCGACATTATGCGCGTGCGCCAGGTGATGGATTGCAAATACCGCATCCATCCCGTCTCGGACGCCCATCAGATCCTCACATTGATTGATGGCACGCTTCGTCAACGCAAGACCCATGGCGGGCATCTCCGCGATCCGTTTCGCTATGTCCAGGACCGTCGGCTCGAGGTCGACGCGGGGCACCACTCGATTCACCATGCCCAAACGACGCGCCTCCTGTGCATCGATGCGTTCGCCGAGAAACAGGAACTCTTTGGCGAATCGCGGCCCTAATTGCCAAGGGTGCGCGAAGTATTCGACTCCCGGTATGCCCATCCGGACGGTTGGGTCGGCGAAGAAGGCATCATCGGCGGCGATGATGAGGTCGCACGACCACGCGAGCATCAGTGCACCCGCAACACAGGCGCCCTGGACCATCGCGATCGTCGGCTTCGGAATCTCCCGCCAACGCCGGCACATGCCGAGATACACCTCGGACTCGCGGGCGTACCGGCTCGCCGCACCCGCCTTGTCGCTGTGGTCCCACCACAGGGACGCCCGCCGCTTGTACGACTGGTCGATGTCACGCTCGGGCGTACCGATGTCGTGCCCTGCCGAAAAGTGCTTTCCATTGCCTGCCAGCACAATCACCTTGATCGCGTCATCGTCGGCGGCCCGATAGAAAGCATCATCGAGCGCATATGTCATTGCACTGTGCTGGGCGTTGCGGTACTCCGGCCGGTTCATCCGGACAACGGCAACGGACCGCTCGACAACCTCGTACTGCACCACGCCCGCCATCGAGGCGGAAGAGTTCGATTCGTTCATTGGTAGCCCGGGGTGAGATAGCCGCGAAGCGCGCTGGTCCCCATCCCCCTTATCTGTGTTGGGGACCCCCGTAAAGGTGGGAGTCCATTGTCGTTTCTGTTGTTGGCCTTGTCGTCACCCGTGCTTGGTGGCGGTAGGGGGCCGCGGTGCGGGGTCAAGGTGGAGCGCCCGCAGCGCAGCGAGGACGAACGACCTTGACGCCGGCGCGGATCCCGCCGCATACTGCCGGTCCTCGGGTGGACGAGGCGAAAAGTGTTGCGATTCAAACCATGTGATGCCTCCGCGTGACTTGAGGGAAGCGATCGAGGGCGGGAAGGGGCGTGCCAGCGCCCAGCCTTATCTGGGTCCACGGACCAGCGTCCGGCGACATGATGATGGATGGGGTGCCCGGCGTGCGGGCTGGTAATGGGTGCGGCCGCTCATTCTTTCCAGGGCGTCCACCCAGGCAGCAGGTGGCGACAGGGGACTTGGGGGAGCTGACCGCGGGCATCAGCTGATTAATGGGCAGGGCACGCACACAACGCATTTAGGCGGCCACCCCCTTGTCGTCGAGGACCGGCATAGACAGGGCGGCATCGCCGAGTTCACGCAGCGTGTGATAGCTGCGGCGCAGGATTTTGCGCTCCACCGCCAGGGTCGGGTTCTTGCCGCTGTCGGGGCGGGCGGCCAGCCGCTGGTAGTAGGCGTAGTCAGGGGACCTGTGGCGGGCCGCGCACTTAGCGGCCTCGAAGGTGGCCCACCGCAGCTCCGGGGAGCCCTGCCGGGACAGATGCCCCGGGGCGCGTTTGCCGTCCGAGGAGTACACCGTCACGTCCATGCCGGCAAACCGCACCAGTTGGTCGGAGCTGTGAAACCGGCGGGCATCACCAATCTCGGCCCACATGATCGCCGCGCACAACCAGCCCACCCCGTACTGGCGCGCCTGCAGCGCCTGACACCCCACCTGGCGGCGAGCGAAGTTCACCAATTGCCTTCGCACCGGGTCGATCTCGCCGGTCAGCTCGTCAATGCGGCGAAGCGCCGTGTCCACGTACTGCCGACCCGCCGCCGACAACTCGGCATGCGCAAGCGCCTCACGACCAGCCTCCGACAGCAGCGCGGTGACCGGTGGGCAGCCCTGGTGAAACACCTGGGCATGGATGCGCTGCTGCCAGGCGCGGCGCTCGTCCATCAGCGCGCAGTACAACCGGCCCAGGGTGCGTACCTCCAGCACATGTGTGGGCGGGATCCACGATTCGGATAATCGCCCCTCGCACAGCAGTGTGCGCAACAACCGCGCATCAGCCCGGTCGGTCTTGGCGCGTTTCTTCGGACCCCGCAACCCTGCGGTCTCGGCAGGATCGGCCAGATGCGCCGTCGCACCCGCCGCGGCCAGCTCCTCGACCACATACCGCCACCCGGTGCAGCCCTCCACCGCCATCTCCGCATCCCCGCCCGGGCAGTGCTCACCCAGCCAGCGCCGCAGCGTCTTGCGGGTTGCCGGACGGATCTCACCGCAGCGCACCAACCCGGTATCGGTGTCCACATAGTCGAACGTGATCTGCTTCCGATGCACGTCGAAACCGCCTACCATCGTCATCGGGACCTCCTCGAGCTCCTGAAACATCTCTGACGCCATATCAACGAGCGTCTGTGCCGAGGGGGTCCCCATCACATGTCATCTTTCTGCGTCAAGGACGCCGGCACGCCCTGATCCAATCCTCGGAAACATTGTCTGCATCCAGGATACTATCCCTTGAAATGCGCCTGGCCCAAATCGTTCGACACCGACCCGATCCACGCTTCGCTACAGCCAACGGACGCGCTAGCGCACCGCCAGGAAACGCTTTGAACTCGGCCGACAGTTCCAAGCGTGACTCATAGGTAACGTGGCACTACCCAGCGACCGAGCAGTCCGTGCCCGCGTAGCCGCGTAGCCGCGTAGCCGCGTTGACCCACATACCACAGTAAGGCGCGCCTCGGAACGGCCGAGGACAACGCCGACATCGAATGGGGCCGGCGGCGTCAGTGCACAATACCCTTGCTGACGGCCAATATTCGATGCCGCAGAACCAACGCCGCCTTCAAGATTGCTAGCCGTGAACGCTCCGTCCAAACCTGCGTACTTATCGGCGTGCGCCTCGCATAGATCAAAGCCTCCACAGCGCTTAACCTCGCGCGTGCTCCCCAGCTTGATACGGAAAAATACAGCACTGCAACATTTTAGGAATCCACTCCGCTTACACGGCAACTAATCGAGAAGGTCACAGGATGTGGTTACCCGATCATGTGAACCTCGACATCGTTGCACCGCAAAAGTTTTAGATGAAGTTGGCGATCACCAGGTTGCAGCATCCCCAGACATGCATGCGTCCCGCAGTCCTTGGTGCCGGCGCGCGTAGGCCACAGCTATGAGGCCTACCAAGTGCCCGGACTCGTTCCAGTAGAAGAATTCTCGCCAACCGAACCCACAAAGACCTGAGGGGACCTCGCGGACCCGTTGCCTGAGTTCGAAGCCATCCGGGATCCGTAACACTACTGAGGCCCTACATGAAAAGCCGTATGTTTGCGATCCGCGATGTCGAATTCGACATCATCCGACATCACGAACTGCAATTCGACACGGAGAATTGCAACCTACACCCGCCTCGATCCGGCCTGCCTTGATGTCGAACGCTTTCCCGGCGATTGCGACGTCTCGGTGGTAGACGAAGTCGTCGATGGTCGCGCCGAGCCCGTCGGCCAAAAGCATCAGCGGCGCGCGGAACGTGACACCGGCGAGGGCGGCGTCGGCCATGGGGACGGGTTCGTCGGGCGCCTTGCCGAAGCCCATGATGTCGAACAGCATGTCGGCGCTGTCGTAGGTGGTGTAGTCCATCAATTCCTGCACCAACAGCGAGTCGATCCGCTGGAACAGCCCCGACATCGTGAGGGGTAAAACCTCTGCGGCCCAGCCGGGTTCGATGCCAGTGGCGTGGAAGGAGGACCGTCCCTGGGTGCAGGCCGTGTCGAGCTTTTCGACGACGCGGCGGCCTAGGATGAGCGGATAGATGAGTCCGGTGACCGCTGTCGACACGACATTCTTGCCCGACGCCAATAGTCGGCAGATGTCGTCGAGCGCGCCCATCGGGTTCATCTCACCCTGCGGCATGTAGAGCACGCAGTCGGCGTCCAGCGCAACGATCTCGTCGGGATCCTTGGTGGCCGTGACGCCGATGGGGCCGATGCCGCAGATATCGCCGACGTCGCGGCCGGCCTTCGCATCGCTGTAGACGAGTGCGCCGACGAGCTCGAGGTCGTGGTGTTCATGGACGGCGGCGACGGCGTGGCGGCCGACGGATCCGGTGGCCCATTGAATGACGCGCAGCATGCTGAGGAGCTTACAGTAAGGACGACGAGACGGGTGGCGCCTTGACTTCCGAAACGGAACAAACTCGACTGCTGCTATGCCGACGACGCCACCACAGTTCGAGACCCTGCTGTACAAGACGGACGGTCCCGTCGCGACCATCACGCTGAACCGCCCTGACCACCTCAACACCATCGTCCCGCCGATGCCCGACGAGATCGAAAACGCCATCGGAGTGGCCGAACGCGACCCCGCCATCAAGGTCATCGTGCTGCGCGGTGCCGGGCGCGCGTTCTCCGGCGGCTACGACTTCGGAGGCGGCTTCCACCATTGGGGCGACGCGATGAACACCGACGGGCGATGGGATCCGGGTAAGGACTTCGCGATGGTCAGCGCCCGCGAGACTGGGCCGACGCAGAAGTTCATGGCGATCTGGCGAGCCTCCAAGCCCGTCATCGCGCAGGTGCACGGCTGGTGCGTCGGCGGCGCCAGCGACTACGCATTGTGCGCCGACATCGTCATCGCCAGCGACGACGCCGTCATCGGCACGCCGTATGCGCGGATGTGGGGCGCGTACCTGACGGGCATGTGGCTCTACCGGCTGTCCCTGGCGAAGGTGAAATGGCATTCGCTGACCGGTGAGCCCCTGACCGGAAAGGAAGCCGCCGCAGTCGAACTCATCAACGAGTCGGTCCCGTTCGAGCAACTCGAGGCACGCGTCAAAGAGGTCGCTGACAAGCTCACGAAGATCCCGCTCTCCCAATTGCAGGCGCAGAAGCTCATCGTCAACCAGGCCTACGAGAACATGGGCCTGGCTTCCACCCAGACGCTCGGCGGCATCCTCGACGGATTGATGCGCAACACCCCCGACGCGCTCGAGTTCATCGACACCGCTTCCAACCAGGGTGTGCGCGCGGCGATCGAGGGCCGCGACGGGCCGTGGGGCGACTACAGCCAAGCGCCGCCAGAGCGCAGGCCCGACCCGTCACACGTCATCGAGCCTTAAGGCCCGAGCGGAGGTCGAGCAGGGCATCGAGGTCTCCGATCGCCCGCAATGTGTCGTTGAGGTGCGTACACGTGCTGGTGCCGACGAACTCACCGCGGATGCGTCCGCGGAGCTCCGGCAGCGTCATCCCCCGCACCCGCGCCGCACTTCCGATGGCGCCCGGGCATTCCTGCCACGGCAGCACCCGCACATTCGCCGTGACCGACGATATGGTTCGCGTCGCGGTGTCCACCGAGCCCACGACCGTGTACTCGTGCACGATCGTCTCCACACCGTCGCCGTCGACGTGGGAGTCACGGAAGTGGGCGTCGAAGTCCGCCGTCGCGGAGTCGACGGGACGCAGGTCGAGCCGGCGGAACCGACGCATGCCGTGGGCACGCAGCGGGTCTACGGAGTGCATATCGACGTCGTCGAGCGGTGGCGCGATCGGCCCGTGCACCGACGGAATTGTGTTGTTGCGCTTGGCGTACGGGATAAGCGAGGCGTCTGAGGCGAAGCCCGCGCAGATGCCCGCCATGTTGTCGGCGACACCGGGCGCCAGCTTCTCCTCGATGCCCAGATTGATCGCCGCGTGCTGCACCGCGTAACCGGAAACCAGCGATGCGCCGACCCAGTCGTCGAGCAGCAGGTGCAGCAGGCTGGCTTGCTGGACCTCCTCGGGAAGCAGCTTGCCGACCGTCGAGCGGAATCCCGGGCCGACCCGGCTGCCCACCAACCGCTCCAGGCGCCCGTCATCCGTCTCGGAGGAGATGTCCTCGATCACGCGGTCGACGAGGTGGGCGTGCACGCCGACCTCGCCAAGCACGTCGACCGTCTCTGGATCGCTGGCCATCACGTCACGTGCCCGCAGGTCGACGGCGGAGTGCCCGGTACCTGCTGGATGGGTGTCGATGGTGCTCGTGCGCCGTAGTGCACCTGCGACGAGCGGTGGCCATGTCTGGACGGGCCGCTGTGGACCTACGATGTCCGTCACGAATGGCATGGCAAGGACGGTACTAGTCGCGTCGCCGCAATCCGCCCAGGAGCGACACGATCACGCCGAACACCACCAGCACACCGCCCGCCGCCAACGTCAGGTTCAGCCACTGATGCAGGCTGCCCTCGGCGTGGCTGACCATCGCACCTGCGACCTGGCGGATGTCGCCCTCCGTGTGGTCCAGTGCAGTGTTGATGTAGCGCCGCGCCACCTCCAGCCCGGCCCAGCCGGCCGCACCCACCAGCAAGGCTGAAACACCCAGCGCCGCAAGCGCTTTACCGCGCGAGCGCGCGGCTGCCAACGTGAGCAGCGCGACCACACCCGTCAGAATCGTCGCACCGACACTGACCCACGGACCCCACGTCGACAGCTGCCGTAGCTGTCCCGGCTGCATACCCGATGTGTCGGACACCGTAATAGGCACGGTCAGCGTGTCTGGCACGTCGAGATTGAGATTGCCCAACGTCTGCCGCAACGACGGGTCCGACAGCATCGGGGCAATGTCGATCAGCCAGCGGTCGTCGGTTCCTTCTTGACGGCGGATCTCGTCGGTGAACATCCAGGTGTGCACGATCCGGTTCGCCTGGGCGAACTGCCCAGGGAACCCGGCGTTCTGGGTGTAGGCCGTGGTCACTCCGCGCACCAGATCGGGGTTGAGGTCGTAGCCCTCATCCGAAGCAAGCGACACGATCTGCGTGGTGAGTTCGGAGGCCACCGCCTGCTGCAGTTTGGGATCCTTGGCCGCCGATTGCGCGAAAGCTGCGTAGCCGTTCGCATCAACGACGTTTTTCTGCGCCCACATGGTCGGGATCGCCGCCGCGAGTGCGACCGTTGTGACGAGCCACAGGAGCATGGTCGCCACGAACCGCACGCGTCCTCCTCTCGGGCAGGACGCGTAGGCCTCAGTCGGTCAGGGCGCGTCCCACGATGAGGGGGTCCGGTCGGCCGACCACCTCATGGTCCTTGTTGTCGTAGTTGAACTTACTCAACACGTAGCGCATCGCGTTGACGCGTGCGCGCTTCTTGTCGTTGCTCTTGACCACGGTCCACGGTGCGATTTCGGTGTCCGTCCACGCGAACATGTCCTCCTTGGCCGCGGTGTAGTCCTCCCACTTGTCCAGCGACGCCAGATCTGTCGGTGACAGTTTCCACTGCCGCACAGGGTCGACCTGGCGGATGGTGAAGCGGGTGCGCTGCTCGGACGGCGACACCGAGAACCACAGCTTCGTCAGGCTGATGCCATCGTTGACCAGCATCTGCTCGAACAGCGGGGCCTGCCGGATGAACTCGGCGTGCTGTTTGGGCGTACAGAACCCCATCACCCGCTCGACGCCTGCGCGGTTGTACCAAGACCGGTCGAACATCACCATCTCGCCGTGGGCGGGTAGGTGGTTGACGTAGCGCTGGAAGTACCACTGGGTGCGTTCCCGGTCGGTGGGCTTCTCCAACGCGACGACGCGGGCACCGCGCGGGTTGAGGTGTTCCATGAACCGCTTGATGGTTCCGCCCTTGCCCGCCGCATCGCGGCCCTCGAACACGATGACGTGCCGGTGGCCGTTGGCCTGACTCCACTTCTGCAGCTTGAGCAGTTCGATCTGCAGGAGCCGCTTCTGCTCCTCGTACTCGTCGCGCGACATGCGGTCGTCGTACGGGTAGTTCTCCCGCCACGTGTCAACGGGAACACCGTTGGCGTCGAGCAGGATGGGGTCGTCATCGTCGTCGTCGTGCACGCGGTAGCTGTGTGATTCCAGAGTCACCGGCAAAAGGTATCGACGCGCGTGTACGCCAAGGTGACGCGCAGGTGAACGGCGGGTGCGTTTACTTGGCGGCGCGGCGCGGTGTGACGAGCGCCAGCTTGGTCATGAGTTTGTTCATCCGCTTGAGCGCCTTGGGCGAATTGTTGTAGTAGTTGCCGCCCGCGCCGACGTTGGTGCGCGGCACTACCACCGCCTCCTGGCGGCAGAACTTGCGCAGACCCTCGGCCCCGCCGAATCGCGCCCCGATTCCTGAGGTCTTCCAGCCGCCCATCGGCGCCGTCGTGCACATCAGGTTGGAGATCACGTCGTTGACGTTCACCGCACCGCAATCCAGTTGCACCGCAACCGCTTTGGCGCGCTCGATATCTCCCGAGAACACCGAGGCGCTCAGGCCGTACGGGCTGTCGTTCGCCAGCCGGATCGCCTCCTCGACCGACGAGACCTTCATGATCGGCAGCGTCGGGCCGAATGTCTCCTCGGTCATACAGGTCATCGAGTGGTCCACGTCGACCAGCACCGTCGGCGGGTAGAAGCTGCCAGGGCCGTCCGGGCGCTTGCCGCCGGTGAGCGCCCTCGCTCCGGCGGCCACGGCGTCGCGGACATGACGGTCGGTAACCGCGACCTGGCTGTCGTCGATCTGGGAACCGAAGTCATAACCCTCGCCCGCGCCCATCTTGAGCTTCTGCACATCGCGCACCACGGCGTCGACGAACTGGTCGTAGACGGACTCCAGCGCGTACACCCGCTCCACCGACACACACGTCTGGCCGGCGTTGAACATCGCGCCCCACACCGCGGCGTGGGCGGCCAGGTCGACGTCGGCGTCGTCCAGAACGATCATCGGGTCCTTGCCGCCGAGTTCCAGGCTGACAGGGGTGAGCCGTCGCGCGGCACGCTCCATCACCTTCGCGCCGGTCGCGCTCGAACCGGTGAACTGGATGTAGTCGGAGTTGTCCACCACGGCCTCGACGGCCTCGCGAGCGCCCTGGACTATCGCCATCACTTCGGGTGCGCCGGAGTCCAGCCACCCGCGCAGCAGCAGTTCGGCGGTCAGCGGCGTGCGCTCCGACGGCTTGAGCAGCACCGCGCAGCCGGCGGCCAACGCAGCGATGCCGTCCATCAGCAGGTTGGCGACGGGATAGTTCCACGGCGCGATGATGCCGACCACCGGACGCGGCCGGTAGTGCACCTCCACCTTCTTGATCGCCATGAACCGCAGCGCCGCCGGACGGGATTCCGGCGCGAGCGCTTTCTCCATCGTCTTGATGTAGTACGAGGCGATCATGATCAGCAGCGGCACCTCTTGCGCGGCATCGGTGGCCGACTTACCGGTCTCCTTGATCAGCAGCGACTCGATCTCGTCGCGGTGCTCCCCCATCCACACCGCGTAGCGCGCCAGCACCTTGGCGCGGCCCTTCGCGCCACGGGCCACCCACTCTTTCTGGGCCTCCCTCAGCCCGGCCGCGATGCGCGGCACGTCGGCGGGGTCGGTCCAGCGCACCGTGCCTGCCACCGCACCGGTCGCAGGATTGCGGATGGTGCTGTTCTCGGGCAGCTCAACTTCCGGCGTCGCGGTCATGGGCTCATGTTAACCGCCGGTTGTGACGCAGATCGCACCGGGGTTGACACGTGTCAAGTTCGGTGGGGTGCGTGTCCCAATGTGAGGGCAGCGACGCACACGATCGCCGTTCCCAACAGCAGTGCACCGACCGTGTCAGTGAAGTAGTGATACGTCACGGCCTGACCGATCATGCCGAGCAGGCAGTAAGCGACCGCGACGAGCACCGCCCACAGTGCGACGCGCGTGACCAACACGACCATCCCCATAACGACGACCATCGTCGTCGTGTGGCCACTCGGATACGTGAGGGCACCGCCGTTTTCACGGCCGAACAACCGCTTGAAAAGTTGGACAAGCGCAATCCCGATGGCTGGCGACAACACTGTGGCGACCGCCAGTCGGCACCTCCTTTGGTACAGCGTGACAACGAGGCAGCCCGCAAGCAGGCTCGCGAGCACTCGCGGATCGGTGAAGAACAGAAGCCATCTTGCGGGGCCGTGGCCGTACTCGTGGAACCAGTCGTCCACCGATGTTGACCGTGTGCCTACCGCCCATCCCAACAGCAGCATTGCCGCCACGGTGATCGGCGGCCACAGTCGCAGCATGCTCAGCGGACGATGCCCCGCACATAGGCGGCCTGGCCCAGGTGCTGGGCGCAGTCGTCGACGATGCTGACCAGCCGCGCGCTCGCGGTCACCGGCGGATTCCACCGCGTGTCGACGATGCGGCTCAGCTCATCGGGCGTCACCGACGCGATGTACTCCAGCGTCACCTTGTGCACGCCGTGGTAGTAGCCGGCCAGCAGGTCGGCCGACGCTCGCACCCTTCCGACGTCGTCCGGGCTATGGCCGTAGCCGGTGTCGTCGCGCGGAAGGTCGAGGCCGAACCGGTCGACCCAGCCGTCGCGCGTCCACACCTCCTCGATGCCTGCGATGTCGCAGAGCTGCGCGTCCTGGACACGCGCGCTGTGCCAGATCAGCCAGGCGATGCTGTTGGCTGCGCCCGTCGGACGGAAGAACGCGGACTCGTCGGTCAACCCGTCGGTCAGCTCCTCAACATGCTCGATGAGCCGGGTGAACGAGTCCCGCAGCAGTTCCCGGACCGCTGCCGCATCAGAGTCAGCCATACCTTGACGCTAGTGGACCCTATTCTCTGCACTAGTCAAGTGGTCGGTCTGGCGAGCACGGGTTGGCCAACGGGCTCACGCACGCAGCGCTCGACCGATGCGCGCTGCCTGCCGGGTGAGGTGGTCGCGCTCGGCGAGGTTGGGGGCGCACCGGGCGGCATCGGCGTACAACCGAGCCGCGGTCGGAATGTCGCCCGCCTTCTCGTGGAGGTACGCCGAGGCGGCGGTGTAGCGGGGCAGGCCAGGGTCCACCGTGGCCAGGGCCGCGAGGCCGGCTTTCGCGCCATCGGCCTCGCCGATCGCGATGGCCCGGTTGAGCTGCACGACAGGGCTGCCGGTGAGCCGGAGCAGCTCGTCGTACCAGCCGACGATCTGCACCCAGTCGGTCTCCTCGGCGCGCGGTGCGTCTGCGTGCAGCGCAGCGATGGCCGCCTGTGCCTGGAACTCGCCGAGTCGGTCACGACCCAGCGCTGTCTGCAGGACTGCGACGCCCTCGGCGATGAGTGCAGTGTTCCAGCGCGAGCGGTCCTGCTCGGTAAGGGGAACCAGGCTGCCGTCGCGCCGGGTCCGCGCGGGTCGCCGAGCGTGGTGCAGCAGCATGAGCGCGAGGAGTCCTGCGGTCTCTGTGTCATCGGTCATCGACACCAACTGCCTGGTGAGCCGGATCGCCTCGGCCGCGAGGTCGACGTCGCCGGTGTAGCCCTCGTTGAAGACCAGGTAGAGCACCCGGAGCACGGTCGCCAGGTCGCCTGGCTCCTCGAACCGCACGTCCCGGACGCTCCGTTTGGCTCGGCTGATCCGCTGCGCCATCGTCGCCTCCGGCACGAGGTAGGCCTGGGCGATCTGCCGGGTGGTCAACCCACCGACGGCGCGCAGTGTGAGGGCCACCGCGGAGGACGGCGTCAGCGACGGATGGGCGCACAGGAAGAAGAGCTGCAGCGTGTCGTCTGCGGTCTCGGTCGGTCCCGGCGGCGGCTGGGCCTCGACCCGCTGCTCCCGGTCGCGACGGGAGGCCTCGGAGCGGTGGGCGTCGACGAACTTGCGCCAGGCGACCGTGACCAGCCAGCCCTTCGGGTCGGTGGGCTGCTGGCCCGGCCAGGTCAACGCGGCCTGGACGAGTGCTTCCTGCACGGCGTCCTCGGCCGTCGCGAAGTCAACTCCGCGATGCACGAGGACGCCGATCACTGCAGGAGTCAGCTCCCGCAGCAGCAGTTCGTCCATCACCTGAGCCCTGGCCGGTCCGGTCACTCGGTGACGGTCGGCGCGTGGCCTAGGAAGGGGCGCAGCTCGAGCCACTCGTGGATCGGCTTGCCGCCGGCTCCGGGGGCTGCCGACAACTCACCGGCGAGCGCGAGCGCACGCTCGTAGGTGTCGACGTCGATCACCATCCAGCCGGCGATCAGGTCCTTGGTCTCGGCGAAGGGCCCGTCGGTGACCGGCGGCCGGCCCTCCCCGTCGTACCGGACGAACGTGCCCTCGGAGGACAGCGCCTGGCTGTCGACGTACTCACCGGTGCCCTCGAGCCGGGCGGCGAAGTCGTTCATGTACTGCACGTGGTCCTCAATCTCCTGCGGGGTCCACTGGTCCA
This sequence comes from uncultured Actinomycetota bacterium, assembly GCA_963841555.1. Taxonomy (GTDB): domain Bacteria; phylum Actinomycetota; class Actinomycetes; order Mycobacteriales; family Mycobacteriaceae; genus Mycobacterium. The sequence goes on along the minus strand of CAWJDL010000006.1, from coordinate 406,479 downwards.
TTGGGACGCCGTTGACGGCCTCGGGGGCGCCGCGGTAGTGCTTGAGAAGCAGATACTTAGCCATGCTGGGTCTCCTTAGTGTCGTGCGGCCACGGTGGCCGCATCTGCCCCTGGGACGGAGCCGCCAAGCTGGTCTCGACATCCTCGCCACATTTTCTTCGAGAAACTCCCGACGCAGCAAGGCCCGAGCCACACATCGATCGGCTAGACGCCGCTGCCAACGGGTGGGAACCGTTGCGCGACAAGTACTCCGACGCGCTGAGGGTTTAGCCCTCGGCTGAGGCGCCGTGGAACACGGCCTCGACGTTGTTGCCGTCCGGGTCACGGACGAACGCGCCGAAGTAGCCGGGGTGATACTCCGGCCAGAGCCGCGGCGCGTGCAGCGATTCGGCACCCTGCTCGAGCGCGGCGTCGTAGAACGCCGTGACGGCGTCGGTGCCGGCTGCCTGGAATGCGACGTGAACCTCGCGGTTGGGACCCGCCGCGTCGCCGGCATTCATGTCGGCGATCCAGAAGTCGGGCTTGCCGTCCTTGCCGTATCCGATCGCGACCTGAAAGTCCATCTGCCGGGTATATCCCAGCACGCCGAGGACCTTGTCGTAGAACGCCTTCGATTTGTCCCAGTCGGCACAGTTGATTCCAAGGTGGTCAATCACGACCTCATCCTGGCATGGGGTAGGGACACCGCCGTAGAGTCAGTTGATGGTTTACGACCGCGGAGCCGCCCCGGCGGCGACCTACGACCTCTGCATCCGCAACGGCACCATTGTTGACGGCCTCGGCGGGGAGTCCTACGTGGGCGATGTCGCGGTCACCGACGGCATGATCGCGGCCGTCGGCTCGGTCGACGGCGACGCCAGCCGCGAGATCGATGCGACAGGCCTGCTCGTCACGCCCGGCTTCATCGATCTGCACACCCATTACGACGGGCAGGCGATCTGGTCGGACCGCATGACGCCGTCGTCGGCGCACGGCGTGACGACGGCCGTGATGGGCAACTGCGGCGTCGGCTTCGCACCGTGCCGCGCCTCCGACCACGACACGCTTGTCGACGTGATGGCCGGCGTGGAGGACATCCCCGGCGTCGTGATGGTCGACGGGTTGCCATGGGATTGGGAGACGTTCCCCGAGTACCTGGACGCCCTAGAGGCGCGATACCGGGACATTGATGTCGCTGCGTACCTTCCGCATTCACCGCTGCGGGTGTACGTGATGGGTCAGCGCGGCGCCGACCGCGAGCCGGCGACCGAGGCGGACCTGGCGCGGATGCGCGAGTTGGCCAAGGAGGCGATCGAGGTCGGCGCGCTCGGTTTCGCATCGTCGCGGTTCTCGTTCCACAAGACTGCAAGCGGCGAGCTGATTCCGACCTACGACGCAGCGCAGGCGGAGATCGCCGCGATCGCCGACGGGGTCAAGGACGGCGGCGGCGGGCTGATCCAGTTCGTGCCGGACATCGCGGCGGGCGGTTACGCCAATGTGCTGCAACAGGTTTTCGAGGCCGCGCAGGACGCGGGACTGCCGGTGACGTTCACGCTGGCGACGGGTAACTCCGGCGACCCGATCTGGCCCGACGCGATCACGCTGATCGAGAAGTACAACGCCGACGGCAGTGACATCACCGCGCAAATGTTCCCGCGCCCAATCGGTTTGGTGATCGGGCTGGAGCTGACCGGCAACCCGTTCGTGTTCTATCCGAGCTACCAGGAGATCGCCGATCTGCCGTTGGCCGAGCGGGTCGCCGAGATGCGCAAACCCGAAGTGCGGGCCCGCATCCTGGCCGACAAGCCCGCGGATGGCGGGCCACCCGCTGCTGTATCTGGCGCAGGCGTGGCAGTGGATCTTCCCGCTGACCGATGACCCGATCTACGAGCCGGACGCGTCCACGTCGATCGCCGCCAGGGCCCGCGCCCGCGGTGTCACGCCGATGGAGGAGGCCTACGATCGGCTTCTCGACGACGACGGCCACGCCATGTTGCTTGTGGCCATGGCCAACTTCGAGAACAACTCGCTCGACACCGTCGGCAGGCTGATGCGTCGCGATGACGTCGTGCTCGGCCTCGGCGACGGCGGCGCGCATTACGGAATGATTTGCGATGCAAGCTATCCGACGTTCCTGCTGGCGCACTGGGCCCGTGACCGCAAGACCAACCAGCTCAGCGTCCCCGAGGCGATTCGCATGATGACGTCGGTACCTGCGCGGGTTGGCGGGCCTTGCCGATCGCGGCCGAATCGCGGTGGGCTACAAGGCGGATCTCAATGTCATCGACCACGCGGCATTGCGGCTGCACAAGCCGGTGATCACCCACGACCTGCCCGCAGGAGGGCGTCGCCTGGACCAGACCGCCGACGGCTATGTCGCGACGGTGGTCTCGGGCGAAGTGATCGCCGAGAACGGCGTGCCCACCGCGGCGCGCCCCGGCCGGCTTGTGCGTGGCCGCCAGCCCGCGCCCGCTTAGGCTTAGACGGATGAGCGTAAAAGTAGATCTCGACCAATTGGCCGGCGTACTGGTCGATTTCACGTTCGCCTATCTCGTGACGGTCGATGACGGTTACCGCGCACACACCGTTGCGGTGGAGCCGGTGCTCACCGACGGCGTGATCGACGTCGGTCCCATCGGCAAGAGCACAAGCAAGAACCTCGCCAAGCGCGACGGCGTCACGCTCGTCTGGCCCCCGCGCGAACCCGGTGGTTACACGCTCATCGTCGACGGCAGGGGCCAGCCCACTGACGCCGATCCCGCGCTGAAAGTCGTGCCCAGCCGCGCGGTGCTGCACCGCAAGGCGGCGCCGGACTCCCCCGCGACGTCCGCCGGCTGCCTGCACGACTGCGTACCACTCGAAAGCTGAGGCACGAAAAAGCCCGGCCCACATAGTGGACCGGGCTTTTTCTGTGTTTCGGAGCAGTCGGACTCTAGAAGTCCATGCCGCCCATGCCGCCGGTCGGGTCGCCCGCGGGAGCGGCCGCCTTCTCCGGCTTGTCGGCGACGACCGCCTCGGTGGTCAGGAACAGCGCCGCGATGGACGCCGCGTTCTGCAGCGCCGAACGCGTCACCTTGACCGGGTCGGCCACGCCTGCCTTCAGCAGGTCCTCGTACTCACCGGTCGCGGCGTTCAGGCCGGTACCGGCCGGCAGAGTTGCGGACCTTCTCGGCGACAACGCCGGGCTCCAGGCCCGAGTTGAAGGCGATCTGCTTCAGCGGAGCCTCGAGCGCCACGCGGACGATGTTGGCACCGGTGGCCTCGTCACCGGTCGAGCTTCAGTTCCTCCAGCGCAGGCGCGGACTGCAGCAGGGCCACGCCGCCACCGGCGACGATGCCCTCCTCGACGGCCGCCTTCGCGTTGCGCACGGCGTCCTCGATGCGGTGCTTGCGCTCCTTGAGCTCCACCTCGGTGGCAGCTCCGGCCTTGATCACCGCAACACCGCCGGCCAGCTTGGCCAGGCGCTCCTGCAGCTTCTCGCGGTCGTAGTCGGAGTCGCTGTTCTCGATCTCGGCACGGATCTGAGAAACCCGGCCGGCGATGGCGTCGGAATCACCGGCGCCCTCGATGATCGTGGTCTCGTCCTTGGTGACGACGACCTTGCGGGCCTGACCCAGCAGGGCGACGTCAGCGGTCTCCAGGGACAGGCCGACCTCTTCGCTGACGACCTGGCCACCGGTGAGGATGGCGATGTCCTGCAGCATCGCCTTGCGGCGGTCACCGAAGCCCGGGGCCTTGACGGCGACGGACTTGAAGGTGCCGCGGATCTTGTTGACCACCAGGGTGGACAGGGCCTCGCCCTCGACGTCCTCGGCGATGATCAGCAGCGGCTTGCCGGACTGGATGACCTTCTCCAGCAGCGGCAGCAGATCCTTGACGGTCGAGACCTTCGACGACACGAGCAGGATGTACGGATCCTCGAGGACCGCTTCCTGACGCTCGGCGTCGGTGACGAAGTAACCCGAGATGTAGCCCTTGTCGAAGCGCATGCCCTCGGTCAGCTCCAGCTGAAGGCCGAAGGTGTTGGACTCCTCGACGGTGATGACACCCTCGTTGCCGACCTTGTCCATGGCCTCGGCGATCAGCTCGCCGATCTGGGTGTCGCCGGCCGAGATCGCGGCGGTGGCAGCGATCTGCTCCTTGGTCTCGACCTCCTTGGCCGACTTCAGCAGCGTCTCGGTGATCTTCTCGACGGCCTTCTCGATGCCGCGCTTCAGGCCGAGCGGGTTGGCACCCGCCGCGACGTTGCGCAGGCCCTCGCGAACGAGCGCCTGAGCCAGCACGGTGGCGGTGGTGGTGCCGTCGCCTGCGACGTCGTCGGTCTTCTTGGCGACTTCCTTGACCAGCTCAGCGCCGATCTTCTCGTACGGGTCCTCCAGCTCGATCTCCTTGGCGATGGACACACCATCGTTGGTGATCGTGGGGGCGCCCCACTTCTTCTCCAGGACGACGTTGCGACCCTTGGGGCCCAACGTCACCTTTACCGCGTCGGCGAGGGCGTTCAGGCCCCGCTCGAGGCCGCGACGGGCCTCTTCGTCGTACGCAATTATCTTGGACATTGCGAAGAGATTCCTCCGATTAGGGGATCGCACGTTCTTTGGTCGGGTTCAGTGCCCGCGACGGACGACCATGAGCTGTGCTGGCTCGGTCTCACCGTCCCGACCTAGCACTCACCGGTCGCGAGTGCCAACTGCATTTCTAGCACTCGACCAGGGAGAGTGCAAGGTCGCTTCAGCGCTGCCCGCAGGCCGTCAAGCACGACCTCCGTGAGCCGCGCAGCCGTGTCGGGCCGATACGCCTGCATCGCCTGGCATCCGACCACCATCGCCTTCACGTCGGGCACGTCGACGTCACGGCGCACTGTGCCCGCCTTCTGCGCGGCCCGCAGCAGCTCGCCGAGCAGCCCCAAGAACGCCTCCTCGGCGTCCGGCACCGCGTCCTTGATGTCGATTCCGACGCCGGCGAGCGCCTCGGCGAGACCGCGGTCGGTCGCCCCCCACTGCAGCACCATCGACCGCAGGAACGTGAACAGCGCCTCCCCCGGATCCCCCGACGCCAGCACGGCTCGGCCGTCGTCGACGATGTCGGCTGATGCGGTCCTCGATGACCGCCCGGAACAGATCCTCCTTGGTGGGGAAATGGCGGTAGACCGTCCCCGCGCCGACGCCGGCGCGCCGGGCGATCTCGTCGATCGGCACGGCCAAGCCCCTCGGCGGCGAATGTCTCGTAGGCCACCTCCAGCACCCGGGCACGATTGCGCGCCGCGTCGGCGCGCAGCGGACGGGCCGGTTGAGCCATCTCACACCCCCTCGGTCAGGTCGGGAATAGATAAGCGGGGCGCGCGTTCCGTATAGTCGTGACCAAACGGAGCGCCCGCCCCGTTTAACCGATTGTAGGAGACTCCCATGACCAAGTGGACCACCGCCGACATTCCCGACCAGACGGGTCGCACGGCCGTCATCACCGGCGCCAACACCGGCCTCGGCTACGAGACCGCCGCCGCGCTCGCCGCCAAGGGCGCGCATGTCGTGCTCGCCGTCCGCAATCTCGAAAAGGGCAAGGCCGCGGCCGACCTCATCACCAGGGCCACCCCCGGCGCCAGCGTGGCCGTACAAGAGCTCGACCTGACGTCGCTGGAGTCGATCCGCGCCGCCGCCGACCAGCTGCGGCGCCAATCACGACATCCATCGACCTGCTGATCAACAACGCCGGAGTGATGTTCACGCCGAAGTCGACCACCAAGGACGGCTTCGAATTGCAGTTCGGCACCAATCATCTGGGCCACTTCGCGCTGACCAGTCTGCTGCTCGATCGCGTGCTGGCGGCGCCGGGTTCACGCATCGTGACGGTCAGCAGCATCGGCCATCGCTTCGCCCGCCGCGGAATCCGCTTCGACGACCTCCAGTGGGAGCGCGGCTACAGCCGCGTCGGCGCATACGGGCAAGCCAAGCTGGCCAACCTGCTGTTCACCTACGAGCTGCAGCGCCGCCTGCAAGGCACCGACACCATCGCCGTCGCCGCACACCCCGGCGGATCGAGGACCGAACTGACCCGCAATCTGCCGCCGCTGGTTGCCGCCGTGACAAGGCTGGCGGAACCGCTCTTCCAGAGCGCCGAGATGGGCGCGCTGCCGACACTGCGGGCGGCAACCGATCCCGGTGTGCTCGGCGGGCAGTACTTCGGCCCCGACGGATTCGGCGAACAGCGGGGCTACCCGAAAGTCGTGGCGTCAAGCGAGGCGTCCCACGACGTCGATGCGCAGAAGCGGCTGTGGACGGTGTCCGAGGAGCTGACTTCGGTGGTGACTCCCGTCGGCTGAATGTGGCAGTGTGGGAAGGGATGTCACTCTGGGATCCCCGCAATGTGCCGCCCTACCCGCCCGCCCGCTACACCAAAGACGAACCGGAGGTCAGTGCCTGGCTGCGGCGAGGCACTGACCCGCCGGACTACGACTCGTTCGGTCTGGTGAAGTACCACTATGTGGCGAACCAACAAGCCACCGACGGCGACTACGGGCTGTACCGCGTGGAGATCGCCCCGAAGGGCGGCGGACCGGGCCCTCACTTTCACCGCGCGATGTCAGAGGCGTTCTTCGTGTTGTCGGGAACGGTCAAGCTGTACGACGGGAACGACTGGATCGACGGACACCCGAACGACTTCCTCTACGTTCCACCCGGTGGCATCCACGGCTTTCGAAACGAGTCCGACGCGCCGACGTCAATCTTGATGCTGTTTGCTCCCGGCGCGCCACGGGAGGCCTACTTCGAGGGCTTCGCGCAGCTGGCCGACCTCACCGACGAGGAGCGTCGCGACTGGTTCGTCAAGAACGACAACTTCTTCCTCGAGTGAAACGCACAAGCCGACACGCCGAGAGGTGCGCGGCTGTAATCCCTTGCGCTAGGCTGCTCCTCGATCAGTGAGGAGCTTTGGGTGCGGGCTTATGCAGCGCCCGACACCCAGGCTTTGCGTGGCTGGCAGCGTCGGGCATTGGTGCGATATCTTGGTGCCAAACCACGCGATTTCCTTGCTGTCGCCACTCCGGGCGCAGGTAAAACGGCGTTTGCCCTTCGCGTCGCCGGAGAGCTGCTGGCCGACGATACCGTCGAGCGAATCACCGTCGTCGTGCCGACCGAACATCTCAAGACGCAGTGGTCCCTGGCGGCCGCATCCGTGGGTATCGCGCTCGATCCGAAGTTCACCAACTCGTCGGCGCAGACGTCGTCGGAGTACCACGGCGTCGTCGTCACCTACGCGCAGGTGGCCAGCCACCCCACCCGACACCGGGTGCGCACCGAGAATTACCGCACCCTTGTCGTTTTCGACGAGATCCACCACGGCGGCGACGCGAAGAGCTGGGGCGAGGCCATCCGTGAGGCCTTCGACGATGCGACCCGCCGGCTGGCGCTTGACCGGCACGCCATTTCGCAGCGACGACAGCCCGATCCCGTTCGTCAACTACGAGCCCGACGGCGAGGGGCTGCTGCGCTCGCAGGCCGACCACACCTACGGCTACGCGGAGGCGCTGGCCGACGGCGTGGTCCGCCCCGTGGTGTTCCTGGCGTACTCGGGCGAGGCGCGGTGGCGCGACAGCGCGGGCGAGGAACATGCGGCTCGCCTTGGCGAGCCGCTCAATGCCGAGCAGACCGCCCGCGCGTGGCGCACTGCGCTTGAACCCGGCGGGCGAATGGATGCCGGCGGTGATCGCGGCCGCCGACACCCGGCTGCAGCAGAAGCGCCAACATGTCCCCGACGCGGGCGGCATGGTCATCGCCTCCGACCAAACGGCCGCTCGCGCCTACGCCGGCCTGCTCACCAAGATCACCGGTGAGGCGCCGACGGTGGTGCTCTCCGACGACCCCGGTTCCTCGGATCGCATCAGCCAATTCTCGGCTGGCACCGGCCGCTGGCTGGTCGCGGTGCGCATGGTGTCCGAGGGCGTCGACGTGCCAAGGCTGGCCGTCGGGGTTTATGCGACCAGCGCGTCCACGCCGCTGTTCTTCGCGCAGGCGATCGGCCGGTTCGTCCGGTCCCGCCGACCCGGCGAAACGGCGAGCATCTTCCTGCCGTCGGTACCCAACCTGCTGCTGCTGGCCAGCGAGATGGAGACCCAGCGCAACCACGTGCTTGGCAAGCCGCACAGGGAGTCCGAGGGCGACGAGGAATATGTCGAGCGCCGCAAGTCCGAGCCAAGTGAAATGGACAACGGCTTCGAGTCGCTTGGCGCGGACGCCGAACTGGATCAGGTGATCTTCGACGGCTCATCCTTCGGCACCGCGACCCCTGCGGGCAGCGACGAGGAGGCCGACTACCTCGGCATTCCCGGCCTGCTCGACACGGCTCAGATGCGAGACCTGTTGCGGCGCAGGCAAGAAGAGCAGCTCGACCGTCGGAGCCGCGCAGTCGGCGACATCGAATCGAGCACGGCAAGTCCTTTGAATTCGCGGCCGTCGACGCATGGGCAGCTGCGGGAGCTTCGACGCGAACTCAACGCACTGGTGTCGATCGCCCACCACCGCACAGGAAAGCCGCACGGCTGGATCCACAACGAGCTGCGCAGGGTGTGCGGCGGCCCGCCGATGGCTGCGGCGACGACGGATCAGCTCAAGGCCCGTATCGAAGCGGTGCGCTCGCTACAGGCGTGAGCCACATCTGCCACATCAGCACCGGCGAGCTTCGACATGTGAGTTCGGAACGTGGTACCGCATGCGGCACCACGTTCGGGATAGTCCTATTCCTCGAGCCGCGCCACAGCCAACTCGGCTAGGTGCTTCAGCGAGTTATCCAGATGCTGGCGGTCAAACGGCGGGAACCCGATGTGCTCGCGCACGTCCGAGGGCACCGCTGACCAGTCGTAGGTCAGCGCGACTTCAGTTTGTGACGGGGTCACCGGCGACAAGTCATACCGCCAGATCCATCCGCCGAACTCGAGAGCGGCATCGTCGGCGCCCTGGCCCGGCTGCCACGCGATGGCGCGCGGCGGATCGAACACCTCGACGCGGTTGGCCATCTCGTAGTCCTTGTCGGGATGGTTCTCGTGGTACATCCCCATCCGGAAGATCTGGCCGGTCTTGGCCAGGTGCTTGCTATCGAGAGGTTGCCGTACCCACCCGGTGCCGTCGATCGCCTCGTGTGTTGACGGGTCCGCCAGCACGTCGAACACGGTTTCAGCAGGCGCCGCAATGGTGATGCTCGCGGTGATGTTTTCGTTGGTCATGCAAGTACAGACCAGCGCCGGTGCCGAAAGTAATCGTCAGAGCCCGAGTAACTCCGGCAGGTCGGCGACCGAGTCGATGACGTGGTTGGGCTGCATCGCGAATTCGTCTGCGGCCCACCGGTCCAGAGTGTCCTGACGGAACTTGCCGGTGCGCACCAGCACGCCGACCATCCCGACCACCTGGGCGGCAAGCACGTCATTGTTGAGGTCGTCGCCGACCATGTACATCTCGTCGGGATCGACGCCGAGACGGCTTGCGGCCGCGAGAAATCCCTCGGGCGCGGGCTTGCCGACGGCGGTGGCCTTGCGGCCGGAAGTCTCCTCCATCCCGATCAGGTACATGCCGGTGTCGACACGCAACCCGTCGGTCGTTGTCCACGCGGTGCTGCGATGCATCGCGACCACCGGCACCCCCTGCGCCATCCAGTCGTAGACCCACGACAGCGTCAGATGGCTGTACTCCGGCCCGGCCCCGCCGAGCAGCACCACATCGGGGGTCTCGGGGGCCTCGGGCCCGCTGAACTCGCTCGAGTAGACGATGTCGATGCCGGGCATGTCCTCGGCGATCTGCCCGCTGTTGACCAGGAAGCATCGTGCGTCCGGGTAGCGGTGGCGCACGTACTCCGCGGTGAGCACCGCCGCGGTGATGACCTCGTCGGAGCGCACAGCCATGCCGGCCTCGGTGAGCAGTTCGGCGATCTGCACGCGGGTACGCGTCGTGGTGTTGGTCAGATACGAGCAGGCAATCTGGTGATCGGACAATGTCCGCAAGGTTTTTGATGCACCCTCGATCGGCTTCCACGACGTCACAAGGACGCCATCGATGTCGAAGAGCACACCACCGATAGCCATGGCCCGACAGTAAACGGCGAATGAATCAGCGCAACTCGGGGGCTAGCCAAATTGTGCGAAGTACGGACGCTCGGGCTTGCCCTTCTCGACGAGGATGAAGACCACACCCCAGGGATCGGCGAACCACGTGGTGCGCACCCCGGCGATGTCGGCGATCCCGTCGACCAGGAACTGAACTCCCTTATCCTTCAACGATTTCCGAGTCTCGTCCAGGTCGTCGCAGATCAGTCCGATGTGCGTGAGCCCCGGGTCGGCCAAGCCTGCACCCCGCCGCGCATTACTCCCATCGGCGCGCAGGTACTCGATGACCTCGAGCACCCGGTCGCCGTCGTCGCCGAACCCCACGATCGCGGCCTTCATCGCCGGATCGGCCAACAGCTCGCCCATGTCGGCGCGGATGGCGTCGCCATCCATCACGTACGGCGGCGAAAGCACCGTGAATCCCAGCACATCGCGGTAATACGCCACGGCGGCCTCGCAGTCGGGAACGCACACGCCGGTGTGTGCCAGGCCGGTAATCATGCCCTCGATTGTGGCCTAGAAGCCATAATCGCGGCATACGGTGGCCGGTCCAGATCGAGCGGGAACACCAGTTTGTCCGAACCGAGTTTGCTGATGGATTCGCCGCCGCCGTCCTGCGTGATGACCTGTCGACGCAGATTCAGCGCGGGGAGCTGGTCGCCGAACCCGTCAAGTCGTAACCTCAAAATCGAGTATGCCTCTACGCTAGTGCGCCACCGCGACCCCCGGAAAACTGCTCTTAGCAGGCCTTAAGCCTAGGCAACCGACAAGGGGGTTGGCGATGCCGATGTTAGGTGAACGAGCGATAGTTCTCGGCGCAAGCATGGGCGGACTGCTGGCCGCCAGGGTCCTCGCAGAAAGCTACCGGACCGTCACCGTGGTCGACCGCGACGTCCTGTCCACTGATCCGGTGTCCCGGCGCGGAGTTCCGCAGGGCAGGCTGATACACGCTCTGCTTGCGCGCGGCGCACAGATCTTGGACGAGTTGTTCCCGGGTCTTCTTGACGAACTGGTGGCCAACGGCGCCACGAGGTGGGACGGTGACTACGCCAAATTGTGCTTCTCGATCGGTGGCCATCAGCTCGTGAGGTTCGGTCGGACGCCCGAACCAGAGTCGATGCCCTTCTATTTCCAGAGCAGACCGTTTCTGGAATGGCATGTTCTTCGACGAATGCGGGACGTGTCGAACGTGACCATCCTCGAGCACCATGACGTGGCGGCCCTGGCGTCAACGGACGACCGTAGCCGCGTCACAGGGGTCGAGGTGGTCAACCGCGACAACCAGCATCGGACGACGCTGACCGCGGACCTGGTCGTCGACGCGACAGGCCGTGGTTCGCGCACACCTGTCTTCCTCGAGCAACTTGGCTATGACCGTCCCGTCGAGGACGAGGTCGTAGTGCATCTCGCATACGCCTGCCAGCCGGTGCGCATCGCACCGGGCGCTGTCTCGGAGAATTTCATCGCCATCTTCCCCGAGCCGGGTAGACCCAAGATGTTCGCGACTATCGGCTACGAAAACGACACCGCCATGTTCGCCGTGGGGGCCATGGCGGGGCTGGAGCCGCCGGGAACGACTGACGAAATGCTTGCGTTCGCAGCTGATTTAGCACCCGGCCCGGTACTGGCGGCGCTCACAGACGCGAAACCGCTTGGCGAGGTTGTTCATTACCGTGTGCCGTCCAACCGCTGGCGGCGCTACGACAAGATGAGGCGACTACCCGCAGGGCTACTCGTGGTCGGTGACGCGGTCTGCAGCTTCAACCCCATCTATGGACAAGGCATGACGGTCGCGGCCGTCGAAGCGCTCGTCCTGCGCGACTGCTTGAGCCGCGGTGACAGGGAACTTCCGCGACGCTTCTTCCGGTCCAGTGCCAACAAGATCCGCGTCGCATGGCAGAGTGCTGCAGGCTCCGATCTGGCGCTCCCCGAAGTCAAGGGCCGCGTTCCGCTATCGATGCGACTGAGCAACGCCTACCTGGACCGAGTGATGACTGCCGCCGAGAACGACCCAACCGTGATGCTGCAGTTCCTACGCGTTATCGGAATGATCGAACATCCGGCCAGATTGTTGTTGCCCGCATTCATCTTCCGGGTCCTTCGGACAAGGCAACGCCGCTATCGACCTGCCCAAGCGTTATCGGCAACCCACGGCGACGCCGAGCCCGCGATCGACCACGCCAGCTCCGCAGGAACGTCGATCACCCGGTAGCTCTTCACCCCGGCCGCGGTGGCAGCGATCAACGTCGCCACTCCCGCCCGCCGTTGCAGCAGCGTCTGGCGCACCGTCCACCCGATGATTCCCTCCGCGGCGATGCAATCTCGCCGCCGGTCGAGGCTGCCTGCCCGTGCCACCAGCCACTGCGCGTCCACCCGATGCCCCAGTGCCCGCGACCGGTCGAACGCCAGAAGCGCGCAGCACGCGGTCAGCACCACCCACACTGGCCACAGCCACACCGGCGTCCACGCATAAAGCGCAACCATCGCGACCAGCAGCACCGCAGGCAGCGCCAGCGCCCGCGTCCAGCGCCTGCGCGTCGCCACCGCGCCGTGCGTGCGCAGCCTGCCGGTGACCGCCTCGGGCTTGGCGATCAACTCGGCCAGCACCGTCTCGGCCGTCGCCCGAGGGCACGGCGGCAGCAGCAGCGACGCTTCGCCCGCGCCGTCCACGCCCGTCATCACCGCGTCCAGCCGAGCGCCCCCGAACAGCCGCACCAGCAGCGGTTCCCGCAGCGTTCCACCGCGCAGCCGTCGCATGTCTAACGTCTGCTCGCGCACCCTCAGCAGGCCGTGCTCGAGGTGCAATGCGTCGGCATCACGACGAAGCACCAGGTTTCCGTACGTCACCAACGACCGCAGCACTGACAACACGACGGACGCGATCAGCACCGCTACCGCGACGGTCACCACGCTCGCGACCACCCCGAAGCGCTCCGCCGCATCCACCCCAGATTGTGCAATCCGCGAATTCTGCAGTGCCGCACCGACTCCCGCCTGATACGCCAGCCCGACCGCGGCAAGGATCATCGCCAGCCCGGTGAAGCTCAGCGGGCTGTACCGCAGCCAGGACGGTTGCCAGCGTGCCAGTTCCCGCCCCGGCTCGGCCGCATCATCGTCGGCAGGAGCCAGCGAATCCGCCAGCAGAATCGCCCGCAGGCGGGGGACCTGCTCGGCCTGCACGGCGTCGAGCGCGAACGCCGCGTCGCCCTTGGCCTCCTGACCCGTGCTCACCCGCAGCACAGTCAGTCCGAGCAGCCGGTGTAACAGCCGCGCGTCGGTCGATACCGAGCGAATCCTGTTGCGCGGCACCGAAAGAACCTTGCGCTGAAGTACACCCGTCCGCAGCTGTACCTCTTGAGAGTCGATCCGGTAGGTGGTGGTGAACCACCGGGCCACGCCGTAGCCGACGACGAGCGCCAGCCCGAACAGCGTCCACATGGGATTGCCGGTCGCCGAGCCGAGCACCACCGACCCGATCAGCAGCGGTATCTGGCGCAGCACCTCGTGCACCGGGTGCACCAGCAGCATGCGTGGGCTGAGCCGTTGCCACACCTCGCCGGCATCGACGGTCACGTCGCGTCCTCTGCGCCGATCGCGGCGATGTCGGTGAGCTGAGCGACGACGCGGTCGGCGACGTCGGAATCGAGCGCGACGATGCGCACCGCGCCCGCCGACGAGGCCGTCGTCACGGTGACATTGGCCAGGCCGAACAGCCGATCCAGCGGGCCGCGGTAGGTATCGACCGTCTGCACCCGCGAGATCGGTGCGATCCGCCGCTCCTGGACCAGCCAGCCTGTGCGGGTGTACACCGCGTTCGGTCCGATATCCCAGCGGTGCACGCGGTAGCGCCACAGCGGCACCACGCCCACGAACACCACGATGCCCAGCACTGTCACCGCGGCCGCAAGAGCGTGCACCCAGCCCAGCCGTCCGTCCAGCACGAACCACACCAGCTGGCCCGCCGCCAACACGAGCCACGGGATCGCCGCGCCGATCGCCCACACCAGCGGGGCCTTTCGGCTCGGCGGATTGGCGGGATCAACCAGATTCATGATTTCTCGAGATGCAGGCATTGGCTGACACCGAACAACCGCAGAGTTCGAAGAGTCTTGGCCGGGATCTGTGCTGCCACATCCGCGGTGGCGACGATGGTCGGCCGGACGACGTCGACATGTTCACCGTTGGTGACCAGGGTGGCCGAGCCCGCGGCCAGCACGTTGCGCAGCCAGTCCGCGCGGGTTCCGTACGGCAGGGCGACGAGCATGCCGGTCGTCGCCGGGATGACGTCGACCGGGGTTTCGTAGGCGCGGCCGATGTCCGCCCGACGTGCCGAATGACCGACGTCTGCGTCGCTTCGGTGCCCGCCGTGCGCATCACCCGAGGATTCGTCACCGAGCGATTGAGGCGCCGGACGGCATCGAGCACGGGTGGCAGCTTCCACCGCATGCCCGCCACCAACAGCGCCAACAACACCACAACGGCACCGACCAGCGTGCCAACAATCGTCGCGCCTACTCGTATACCCACAGAACGAAACTAACCGGCGACGCAAGCTGAGTATGTTGAGTTCATGAGCAGCAAATGGACCGCGGCCGACGTGCCGGACCAGTCCGGCCGTGTCGCCATCATCACCGGCGCCAACTCCGGGTTGGGATACGACACCGCGGCCGTCCTCGCCGCCAAGGGCGCACACGTCGTGCTGGCGGTGCGCAATCTCGACAAGGGCAACGAAGCCGCCGACCGCATCAAAAAGGCGAGCCCCAACGCGGTTGTCGCGTTGCAGGAGCTCGACCTGACGTCGCTGGACAGCGTCCGCAAGGCGGCGGACGCGTTGCGCGCCGCGCACCCGCGCATCGACTTGCTGATCAACAACGCGGGCGTGATGTACGTGCCGACGCGAGAAACCACCAAAGACGGTTTCGAGATGCAGTTCGGCACCAACCACCTCGGCCACTTCGCGTTGACCGGTCTGCTGCTCGACAACATGCTGCCGGTCGAGGGGTCGCGGGTGGTCACGATCAGCAGCGTGGGCCACCGCCTCCTGGCCCGGATCCATTTCGACGACCCGCAGTTGGAGCGCAAGTACAACCGCGTCGAGGCCTACGGACAGTCCAAGCTGGCCAACCTGCTGTTCACCTACGAACTGCAGCGGCGGCTGAAAGCCAAGGGCGCCCCGACCGTCGCGCTCGCCGCGCACCCCGGCTTTTCGGACACCGAACTCATGCGACACCTGCCCGGCTTCATCCCCGACTTCGTCTGGCGTCCTTTCACGCAGCCCGCCGATATGGGTGCGCTGCCGACCCTTCGCGCGGCCACCGACCCCGGCGCGCAGGGCGGCCAGTACTACGGACCCGACGGCATCGGCGAATCGACGGGCCATCCGAAAGTCGTTAAGTCCAGCGCGCAATCGCACGACGAGGACATCCAGCGCCGGCTGTGGACCGTGTCCGAGGAGCTGACCGGCGTGACGTATCCCGTCTGATGCGGACCGTCGATGAACACCGGAGCGTCGTCGCCGGCCTGATCACCCGCAAGCCACCGGTCATCCTGCCGCTCGCCGACACGCTCGGCCTGGTGCTGGCCGACGATATCGTCGCGCCGCTGTCGCTGCCCGGGTTCGACAACTCGGCAATGGACGGGTACGCCGTCGTCGCCGACGACGTCGCCGCCGCGACACCCGAGCAGCCCGTGTTGCTGCCCGTCGCCGAGGACATCCCGGCCGGCCGCACCGACCCGCTCACACTGAAACCCGGTACGGCGCACCGCATCATGACCGGCGCGCCGGTGCCTGCGGGCGCAACCGCGGTGGTGCCCGTCGAGGCCACCGACGGCGCAACCGACACCGTCTCCATCCGCGCCAGCGCCAAAGCCGGTCAGCACCTCCGCCGCGCAGGCGAGGACGTGACGGCAGGCACCACGGTGCTGCGGGCGGGCCAGGTGGTCACCCCCGCCGTGCTGGGTCTGGCCGCCGCGCTCGGCCTGGGCGAGCTGAAAGTGGTTCCGCGGCAACGGGTGTTGGTGATGTCGACGGGCTCGGAGCTGGTGGCGCCGGGCACGCCGCTGCAACCCGGCCAGATCTACGAGTCCAACGCGGTGATGCTGGCCGCCGCCGTGCGCGACGCAGGCGCTCATGTGGTCGCCGCGCCGATGACCGGTGACGACGTCGCCACATTCCGCGACGCGCTGAGCCGCCACACCGGCGACGCCGACCTGATCATCACCACGGGCGGCGTCAGCGCGGGCGCCTACGAGGTGGTCAAGGATGCGCTCGGCGGCGAGGTCGACTTCGTCAAGGTGGCCATGCAGCCCGGCATGCCGCAGGGCGCGGGTTCCGTTAACGGCACGCCCATCATCACGCTGCCGGGCAACCCGGTCAGCGCGCTGGTGTCGTTCGAGGTGTTCATCCGCGCGCCACTGCGCACGGCGATGGGGCTGCCGAATCCTGACCGGCCAAGGCGCACGGCCGTGCTGTCCGAGGATCTGACGTCGCCGCGCGGCAAGCGTCAGTTCCGCCGCGGCGTGCTCGACCGCGACGGGGGCACCGTCACCAGCTACGGCCCGCCGGCGTCACACCATCTGCGCTGGCTGGCCTCGGCCAACTGCCTGCTGGAGATCGACGAGGACGTCACCGAGGTCGTCGCAGGATCGCCGGTGCATGTCTGGGACTTGGCATAGGCATATGAGCCGGGAACGCCGCCCGTAGAATCGCTGCACGATGGCCAGACGCCCCGACCTCAAGACAGGCCCCGCGCGACTCGTGGCGCTGGTGCGTTCCGCAGTACCGCCGATGCACCCGGAGGGCCTTCCGTTCGTCGGGGTCAGCCTCGCGGTCGCCGCGGCCGGCCGCCGCAACAGATGGCTGCGGCGCGCCGGGCTGATGTCGGCAGCCGCCAACGCCGCGTTCTTCCGGCACCCGCCGCGGGTACCGCCGACGCGCCCCGGCCTCGTCGTCGCTCCGGCGGACGGCCTCGTCTGCGTCATCGACGAGGAGGTGCCGCCCGCCGAACTCGGCTTGCCCGCAACGCCGTTGCCGCGCATCAGCATCTTCTTGTCGGTGTTGGACGCGCACGTGCAGCGGGCCCCGATCGGTGGTGAGGTCGTCGCCGTCGAGCACCGCCCAGGACTGTTCGGGTCCGCCGACCTCGCCGCCGCCAGCGCCGATAACGAACGCAACAGCATCGTGATCCGCACCCCGGACGGCGTCGAGGTGATCGCCGTGCAGATCGCGGGGCTGCTGGCGCGGCGCATCGTCTGCAACGTCAAGGTCGGCGACAAGCTGACGATCGGCGACACCTACGGCCTGATCCGCTTCGGCTCGCGGCTGGACACCTACCTGCCTGCGGGCTCCAACATCTTGGTGACCACCGGACAACGCTCGCTGGCCGGCGAAACCGTACTGGCCGAGCTGCCATGAAGCCGCGCATCAAGGCGCCCGTCGTGAGCCTGCGCATCCTGCCAAGCGCCATGACGGTCGCGGCCATCTGCTTCGGTCTGAGCGCGGTCAAGTTCGCACTCGACGACCGACCGACCGAGGCCATGGCGTTCCTGGCGATCGCCGCGATCCTCGACGCGCTCGACGGCCGCATCGCCCGAGCTCTCAAGGCGACGTCCCGCATGGGCGCAGGAGATCGACTCGCTGGCCGACGCGGTGAATTTCGGTGTCGCACCGGCATTCATCGTCTACGGCACGCTGCTCTCGCACTCACGCGTCGGCTGGATCGTGGTGCTGCTCTACGCGGTATGCATCGTGCTGCGGCTGGCCCGGTTCAACGCGCTGCTCGACGTGGATCAGCCCGCCTACGAGAAGAAGTACTTCGTCGGCATGCCCGCCCCGGCAGGCGCCATCGGCGCGATCGGTCCGCTGGCGGCCAAGATGCAGTTCGGCGACGGCTGGTGGACATCGGAACTGGCCGTGGTGATCTGGATGATCGGCGTCTCGCTGCTGGTGGTGAGCACCCTCCCGATGCGCAAGATCCACACCTTCTCCGTGTCGCCGAACATGGTCGCCCCGCTACTGGCGGCGCTTGCGATCCTCGTGGCGGCGTCAATTCTCTACGGGTACATCACCATCCTGGTGATCATCGTCGCCTACGTCATCCACATCCCGTTCGCGATCCGCACCAGGCGCTTCCTGGCGGAGCATCCGGAGGTGTGGGACGACAAACCACGACAACAACGCGCGGCGCGCCGGGCGATCCGCCGGGCACAACCGCATCGCCGGTCCAATCTGCGGCTCGGGCTGCGCAGACCGGGCGCGCTGAGATGACGCAGACCGAGGCCGAGGAGGATCCACCGCTGAGCCACCTCAGGCTGACCGCGCGTCTGAACACGTCGGCTATGGACTCTCGCCGCGGCGTGGTGCGGCTGCACCCGGAAGCCATTGCGGCCCTGGGCATTCGGGAATGGGACGCGGTGTCGCTGACCGGCTCGCGCAGCACCGCCGCGGTGGCCGGGGTGGCGCCTGCGGGAACACCGACGGGCACCGCACTGCTTGACGACGTGACGTTGTCCAACGCCGGGCTGCGCGAGGACACCACCGTGATCGTCTCGGCGGTGACCGTATACGGCGCCCGGTCGGTGACGTTGAGCGGCTCGAACCTGGCCACCCAGTCGATCTCGCCGGCGACGCTGCGTCAGGCCCTGCTCGGCAAGGTGATGACCGTCGGCGACACCGTGTCGCTGTTGCCGCGCGAACTCGGACCGGACATCCCGACTTCGGCGGCCACCGCGGCGCTGGCGTCGTCCGTCGGCATCACCTGGACCTCCGAGCTGTTGACGGTCACGGGTGTCGACCCCGCGGGACCGGTCAGCGTGCAACCCAATTCGGTGGTGAGTTGGGGCGACGGCGTGACCCCGACCGCACTGGCTACGACGGGCCAGCACACGGTGTCGACGCCGAACAAGTCGGCGACGGTCAACATCGACGACCTCAAGGGATCCCATGCCCAGGCCGGCAGGCTCACCGAATGGCTCAAGCTCGCACTCGACCAGCCTGAGCTGCTCGAAACACTCGGGGCCACAGCCAATCTCGGCGTGCTTGGTATCCGGTCCTGCTGGCGTCGGCAAGTCCGCCCTTGTGCGTGCAGTATGCGCCGACCGACGCCTCGTCGAACTCGACGGGCCCGAGGTGGGCGCGCTGCGCGCCGAGGACAGGCTCAAGAGCGTCTCGTCGGCGGTGGCCACCGTGCGCGACGGCGGGGGCGTGCTGCTCATCACCGAGATCGACGCGCTGCTGCCGTTGACCGCCGACCCGGTGGCGACGCTGATCCTCGCCGAGCTGCGCAACGCCGTCGCCACCCGCGGGGTCGCCTTCATCGCCACCTCCGCAGTGCCCGATGGCCTCGACCCTCGGCTGCGGGCGCCCGATCTGTGCGATCGCGAGCTCGGGCTGAGCCTGCCCGACGGCGCCGTCCGCAAGCAACTGCTCGAGGTGCTGCTGCGCGGCGTGCCGTCCGAGGCGCTCAACCTCGACGAAATCGCCGAACGCACACCGGGTTTCGTCGTCGCCGATCTGGCTGCTTTGGTCCGGGAGGCCGCTCTGCGGGCGGCGGCGCGGGCCAGCACGGACGGCAAGCCGCCGGTGTTGACGCAGGACGACCTGATCGGCGCGACGACCGTGATCCGCCCGTTGTCGCGCTCGGCCACCGAAGAGGTTTCGGTCGGCTCGGTGACGCTCGACGACGTCGGCGACATGGTCGACACCAAACAGGCGCTCACCGAGGCGGTGCTGTGGCCGCTGCAGCATCCCGAGACCTTCCAGCGGCTCGGCGTCGACCCGCCGCGCGGCGTACTGCTGTACGGGCCGCCCGGCTGCGGCAAGACATTCGTGGTGCGGGCATTGGCCAGCTCGGGACGGCTCTCGGTGCATGCGGTGAAGGGCGCCGAGCTGATGGACAAGTGGGTGGGCGCATCGGAGAAGGCGGTGCGCGAACTGTTCCGCCGCGCCCGCGATTCGGCACCCTCGCTGGTGTTCCTCGACGAGATCGACGCGCTGGCACCGCGGCGCGGGCAGAGCTTCGATTCCGGCGTCACCGATCGGGTAGTCGCCGCGCTGCTGACCGAACTCGACGGCATCGACCCGCTGCGCGACGTGGTGGTGCTCGGCGCGACCAACCGACCCGATCTGATCGACCCCGCGCTACTGCGGCCGGGCCGGCTGGAGAAGCTGGTGTTCGTCGAGCCGCCCGACGCCGAGGCGCGTCGCGAAATCCTGCGCACCGCAGGCAAATCCATCCCGCTCAAAGACGACGTCGACCTGGACGCGCTGGCCGGGGAGCTGGACGGCTACAGCGCGGCGGACTGCGTGGCACTGCTGCGCGAGGCCGCGCTGACCGCGATGCGCCGCTCGATCGACGCGGCCGACGTCACCGGCGCCGACGTCGCCAAGGCTCGCGAAAACGTCCGACCGTCCCTGGACCCGGTGCAGGTCGAGGCGCTGCGGGCCTTCTCGGCCGCACGCTGAAATCCTCATCGAGACTGCCGGGAGATCGCGGATTCGGCCGAAATCACGATCTGCCCGCAGTTTCGGCGGTGCTCACGCTGAATCTCAGCTGCGCTCGGCGAGCTCGGCAAGCCTCCCGATTGATGCCTGCAGTTTGTCCTCGGTAGTCGCTCGCGCGCGCGGCAGTCGGTTCTCGTCGGTCAGCTGGGACCAGTCGTAGGTGTGGGTGACCAGCGTGCGTGAGTCGTCGATGGGTTCGAGCCTCCATCGCCAGAGGTGACCTCGCTGTTTGCGCCCCACTTCTGAGGGCCGCCACGCGATGAGCCGGCCCTCGTCGAACTCGACGACGTGGTTCGTGCGATCGCTACCCATGGTGAGCGTCATCGTGAACACATCACCGACCGCCCGCACGCGTTGGCCGGTGCGCGCCTCGGCCAGGTTGTCGTTGCCGTCCCATCGTGGCTGTAGCGATGGATCAGCGATGAGTTCGAAAATCTTGTCCGCCGGCGCGGCGATCTCGCGGCTCGCGCTGACGATCTTGGCAGCTTCGGTGTTGTCGTCCACGATCCGATTCAACAGCATCTTGACACTGACAAGTTAAAGGTGCATAGTCAAACCCAGAACTTGCCAATGTCAAGATCGAGGAGGCGCTGACCATGTCGACAACGACCGCTCCAACCGCCACGTCTGTTCGGGCAGGCGATCGCGACCGGGAGAGGACCGCCAACCAGCTGGGCCAGGCGCTTTCGCAGGGCTACCTCGCGATGGACGAATACGAGACCCGGCTGCAGTCCACATTCGCGGCGCACACCAACGCCGAGCTACGCCAACTCGTCACCGACCTGCCGCTCACGCACCTCCGCCGCAGCGATCCGCAGCGCCAGGCAGCGCGACGGCGCGCCGCAAGGCTGGGCGTGCGGATTCATCTCGGCGCGTACCTCGCGATGGTCGTCATCGTGCTCACGGTGTGGCTGGCGGTCGGCCTCACGGCAGGCGCCTGGTACTTCTGGCCGATCTGGCCGATCCTCGGCGCGGGCATCGGCCTGGCCTCCCACGCGATCCCCGTTCGCCTCGCGGTTCCTGGACTATGTCACGCGCGTCCAGCGATCGACGGCCGCAGCCACTTCGGCGGCGTCAGGTAGCCGTTCACTCGCCCACGCGACATAGCTGTCGGGACGGATGAGGACGGCGTCGGGCAGCTCCGGATGAGCATCGACGGCATGCACGATGTCCGGCCGATCAAGCTCCACCGGCGCCGCCGTCACCAACACGAACTTTCCGTCGCGCAGCAGCTCGTAGACCCGCTTGCCGTCGCACACGATGTCGGGCATCCGGCGGCCGACCATCCAGTCCTCGCCACGCTGGTGCGGATAGGCGATCCCGATGCCGCTGAGGCGTTCGGCGATCAGCCGCCGTCCGCGGGGCACTCGGGTCGCGGTTCCGACGAGGGCGGTGCGCAGCAAGCGTCGTATCTTGGAGTTGCTGAGCACAAGTTGGTTGAACGCGTCGGTCGTCCGCAGCACGCTTTCACCGACCGGATGCCGCTCGATCTCGTAGCTGTCCAGCAGCCACGGCGCCGCGGATCCCGCGACCGCGGCGGCCAGCTTCCAGCCCAGGTTCATCGCGTCGCCGATCCCGGTGTTCATGCCCTGGCCGCCGAGCGGTGAATGCACATGGGCGGCATCGCCTGCCAGAAACACGCGCCCTTTTCGGTAGTGCCGCGCCTGCCGCCGCTCGCTGAGAAACCGTGAACTCCAACGCATCTCAGTCATGCCGAAATCATGGCCCGCGATGCGCTCGAACGAGTCGCGGATCTCCTCCAGCGTCACCGGCTCGCTCAGCGGCGCCTGTTCGCGCAGTCGGTCCCATGCGATCGCGCGGAACCAGCCGTCGCCGAACGGGATGAGCAAGACCACGCCTTTCTCGTTGGTGACGCCCGTCAACGTCTCGCCCGGTGCCTCGGTCAGCTGGACGTCGGCCAACAGGATGTGTGTCTCGTATTGCTTGCCGACGAAGTCGATACCGAGCTGGCTGCGCACGGTGCTGTGTGCGCCATCGCACCCGACCACGTAGTCGGCGCGCACGGTGGCGCCGCCCGCACATTGAAGCGAGACCCCGTCACCGTCCTGGGTTAGCCCGACTACCTCGGCGCCGCGGACGATCTCGATCCCGAGTTCGTCGGCGCGGGTCTGCAAGACCTTCTCCGTTCCGCTCTGCGGCACGATGAGCACCATCCCGAACCGGGTGGGCAGTTCCCCGAGATTCAGTGTCGTGCCACCCGGCGGGGCAATCTCGCGGACCGCAACGCCTCGCGTCAGCAACTCATCGGCCAAACCCCGTGCGTCCAGCAGTTCGAGGGTGCGCGCGTGCACGGCGAAAGCCCTGGTGATGTTTGGCATGTCGGTGCGCTCGTCGAGCAGTTTCACTTCTGCGCCTGCCAATGCGAGTTCACACGCCAGCATCAAACCGGTCGGCCCTGCGCCCACCACCACAACATCGGGAGTCTCCACGAGGCCGGATGTTAGCTGCATCCGCCCACGTAGACTTGCGTAAAACCAAAGCCCTTAACCCGGCTGACACCCCGACCAAACGATCGGAGTGCCATGCTCGCCATCCTGTTCGCCCATGCCGTCGCAACGGCGGTCGCTCCGCTGCTTGTGCACAGGTGGGGCCGGATGGCGTTCTATCCCCTGTCGTTGGTGCCGCTCGGATCGCTCATCTGGGTCGCACTGAACTGGCCGGGGCCGGGTAGCGCGACGACGGCCAACGTCGAATGGTTGCCCGAGCTGTCGATGAACATCACGCTTCGGTTCGACGGGCTCGCCGCGATCATGAGTGTGCTTGTGCTGGCGATCGGCGCGCTGGTGCTGTTCTACTGCGCCGACTACTTCCATCACCACGACGGGCACAGCGAAAAGCGGCTACCGAGTTTCGCCGCCGAGTTGGTCGCGTTCTCCGGCGCGATGTTCGGGCTGGTGTGTAGCGACAACATGCTGGTGCTCTACGTGTTCTGGGAGCTCACCACGGTGCTGTCGTTTCTGTTGGTGGGCCACTACGCCGAGCGCGCAACCAGCCGCCGGGCCGCCACGCAGGCGCTGTTGGTGACGACGTTCGGCGGGCTGGCCATGCTCGTCGGCATCGTCGTGCTCGGCAACATGTCCGGCACCTATTTGTTGTCCGAACTGGTCGCCGCGCCGCCGACGGGACTTGCGGCATCGGTCGGCGTGGTGCTCGTGCTGATCGGCGCGCTGGCGAAATCGGCGATCGTGCCGATGCATTTCTGGCTACCGGGCGCGATGGCCGCACCAACGCCGGTCAGCGCGTACCTGCACGCCGCGGCGATGGTCAAGGCGGGCGTGTACCTCGTCGCGCGAATGAGCCCTGGCTTCGCCGACTCACCACCGTGGCGACCGACGGTGGTGATTCTCGGCGTGCTCACCATGTTGTTGGCCGGCTGGCGCGCGGTGCGCGAATACGACCTGAAGTTGATCCTGGCGTTCGGCACGGTCAGCCAACTCGGTCTGATCACGGTGATGGTGGGCGCGGGCGGCGGCGACTTGATGGTGGCCGGGCTGGCCATGCTGTGCGCCCACGCAATGTTCAAGGCGTCGCTGTTCATGGTCGTCGGCGTCATCGATCACGCCACAGGCACGCGCGATATCCGCAGACTGGCCTGGCTCGGGCAGCGCAGCCGACCGCTGCTGATCATCGCTGTCGGCGCGACCGCGAGCATGGCCGCGCTGCCGCCGTTTCTCGGCTTCGTCGCAAAGGAGGCCGACTTCGAAACCGTCGCGCACGCACCGTCACTCGGCGCAGCGGCACCCTACGTGCTCGCAGGCATCGTGCTCGGGTCCGTATTCACCACCGTCTACAGCCTGCGATTTCTTATTGGAGCGTTCGGCCGCAAGGGATTACCGCAACCCAGCAAGCGGGTCGCCGAGATGCACCAGCCGCCGGCCACTTTCCTCGCCGCGCCTGCCGTCCTGGCCACCACGGGTTTGGTGTTCGGGATCTGGCCTGCCGGGCTCGATAGCGTCCTCGACACCTACGCGGACACGGTGCCTGGCAGCGAGAACTACGACCTCGCACTGTGGCACGGGCTCGGCCTGCCACTGATGTTGTCGGTACTGGTGCTGACTGTTGGCGCGGCGGTGTACTTCGGCCGCGCCCGATTGCGACGGCTGCGCACTGTCCGCGCCCCGCTGGGCAACGCCGACAGGATCTACGACGCCGCCGTGCGCGGGCTGGACCTATTCTCGGTGCGGCTCACCGCTTTCACCCAACGGGGTTCGATTCCGGCGACACAGTCGGTGATCCTGTCCACGCTGGTCCTGGTTCCTGTGATCGTCCTCGCTCTCGGCGCCCGCGATCGGCCACACTTCCTGTTGTGGGATTCGCCGATGCAAGTCGTGGTCGGGGTGCTGATCCTGGCAGCGGCACTGGGCGCCACCGCACTGCGCAACCGGCTGGCCGCGGTGCTGCTTGTCGGTGTCACCGGCTACGGCTGCGGCACGATCTTCGCGTTCCACGGCGCACCGGACTTGGCGCTGACCCAGTTTCTCGTGGAGACACTGACTTTGGTGATTTTCGTGCTGGTGCTGCGGGCGCTGCCCGCCGAGGCCGATCGCGCCAACATCGGGCTCAACCGGTTGCCGCGCGCCGCCCTGGCACTCGCGGTCGGCGCCACCGTCACCACGCTCGCGGCCTTCGCGATGGCCGCCCGCACCGCAACCCCGATCGCCGAATTACTGCCCGACGCAGCGTATTACCGCGGCCACGGTGCCAATACCGTCAACGTGCTACTTGTCGACATCCGGGCCTGGGACACCCTGGGGGAGGTCTCGGTGTTGCTGGTCGCCGCCACCGGTGTGGCATCACTGGTGTTCCGGCACAGGCGTTTTGGAGCGGCACCACGGGTCTCCGATGCGGGTCAGCCCGATATCGGTCCGATCACCGCGATGGCGAACATCAGCCCGGCGGCAGGCGATGTCACCTGGCTGCGTGGCAGCGAGCTGCGCGACCCGAGGCACCGTTCGCTGGTGCTGGAGGTCGCCACTCGAATGATCTTCCCGCTCATCATGGTGTTGTCGGCGTACTTCTTCTTCGCCGGGCACAACACACCGGGCGGCGGCTTCGGCGGCGGGCTGACGGCCGGGCTGGCTTTGGTGCTGCGCTACTTGGCCGGTGGCCGTTACGAACTCGGCGAGACGCTGCCGCTGGATGCCGGCAAGATCCTCGGCGTTGGTCTTGGTCTGTCGGCGGGCACCGCGGTCGCCTCGCTGCTATTGGGAGCGCCTGCGCTGTCGTCGGCGTTGATCCAGCTCGATGTGCCCGTACTCGGCACGGTCAAGTTCGTCACCGCGTTGTTCTTCGATCTCGGCGTGTACCTGATCGTCGTCGGCCTCGTGCTCGACGTGCTTCGCAGCCTCGGCGCCCGCGTCGACGTCGACATGGCCCAGGCAGTGGCGCGATGACCACCTACCTGGTTCCCCTTGTGCTGATCGGCGGCCTCATCAGCGCAGGCGTCTACCTGCTACTCGAGCGCAATCTAACCCGAATGTTGTTGGGGTTGTTGCTTATCGGCAATGCAATCAACCTGCTGATCCTGGCGGTCGGCGGCGCGTCGGGCAACCCTCCTATCCACGGCCGTACCAGCAATGGTGAGACCACCACCGCAGATCCGTTGGCGCAGGGCTTGATTCTTACCGCCATCGTCATCAGCATGGGCATCGCCGCGTTCGTGCTCGCCCTGACCTACCGCTCGTACCGGTTGAACACGGCCGAGGAAGTCAGCGATGACCCAGAAGACACCAGGGTCTCGCAGCTGACGGCCAAGGACGCCTCCGCGCTCGACGAGGACCGTCCGCACCCCGAACCGGCCCGCGACACCGACCTGCCCGACGAGCTCGACGCACTGCCGGGGCTGGAGGGTTCGAAGTGAACGCCCCCGCGGTACTGACGCCGCTGCCCGTGCTGATCCCGTTGGTCGGCGCCGCGTTGACACTGTTCGCGGGCCGCAGGCCGCGGCTGCAGCGGGCCATCACACTTGCCGCACTCTCGGTGGTTGTCGTGGTGTGTGCGGCGCTGCTGTACCTCGCCGACCGCAGCGGGACCCTGGCGCTGCACGTCGGCGGCTGGGGCCAGACGGTCTACGGCATGGGCCCCCTTGGCATCACACTTGTCGTGGATCGGCTGTCGGCGCTGATGCTCGTGGTGTCGTCAATCGTGCTGCTGGCCGTGGTGTTCTACGCCATCGGGCAGGGCATCCGCGACGGCGACGAGCGCCAACCGGTGTCGATCTTCCTGCCCACCTATCTGGTGCTGTCGGCCGGTGTCTGCACGGCGTTCCTTGCCGGCGACCTGTTCAACCTGTTCGTCGGGTTCGAGGTGCTGCTGTCGGCGAGCTTTGTGCTGCTGACGATCGGCGCCAGCAAGGATCGCGTCCGCGCGGGCATCGCCTACGTGATGGTCTCGATGGTGTCGTCGCTGGTTTTCCTGTTCGGCATCGCACTGGTCTACGCCGCCACCGGGACGCTGAACATGGCCGAGCTGGCGGTGCGCCTCGACGGCGTGACGTCGGGCACCCGCACCGCGTTGTTCGCGGTGCTGCTGGTCGCGTTCGGCATCAAGGCCGCGGTGTTCCCGCTTTCGACCTGGCTGCCGGACTCCTACCCCACCGCGCCCGCGCCGGTCACCGCGGTGTTCGCCGGCCTGCTGACGAAAGTCGGTGTATACGCGATCATCCGGGCGCACACACTGCTGTTTCCCAGCGGAGGGCTCGACCCGCTGCTGCTGGTGGCGGCGCTGCTGACCATGCTGGTCGGAATCCTCGGCGCGATCGCGCAGAGCGATATCAAACGTCTGCTGTCGTTCACGCTCGTCAGCCACATCGGCTACATGGTGTTCGGCATCGCGCTGTCGAGTCAGCTCGGCATGTCGGGCGCGATCTACTACGTGGCGCACCACATCGTGGTGCAGACGACCCTGTTCCTGGTGGTCGGTCTGATCGAACGCCAGGCGGGTGCGTCGACGATGCAGCGGCTGGGCGGACTGGCTGCCGCGAGCCCGCTGCTGGCGTTCCTGTTCGTGGTACCGGCACTCAATCTTGGTGGCATTCCACCGTTTTCCGGTTTCATCGGTAAGGTGGCGCTGCTTGAAGCGGGCGCGCAGAACGATTCCGCGCTGGCGTGGGTGCTTGTCGGCGGCGGCGTAGTCACCAGCCTGCTGACGCTGTATGTGGTCACCCGGGTGTGGACAAAGGCCTTCTGGCGGTCTCGGGAAGATGCTCCGGAGGGCCACCTCTCCGGCGCGGCGCCTACGGCGCTCCTCGACGAACCGGACGACATCCAGTTCGTCGACCGAGACCACGTGGGCCGGATGCCGATCGGGATGGTGTTACCGACGGCTGCGCTCATCGCGGTGGGCCTGACGCTGACAGTGATGGCTGGTCCGATCTTCGGGTACGCCGACAGGGCCGCCGACGAGGTGTTAGACCGCGGCCAGTACATCACCGCCGTGTTGGGGAGCGCACAATGAGACGAATTGCGTTGCGCGCCTGGGTGCTGTGCTGGCTGATGCTCGTGTGGATTCTGCTGTGGGGCACTGTTTCTGCTGCCAACATCTTGTCCGGCCTGGCGATCGCATTATTGATCACGCTGCTGCTTCCGCTGCCCGCCGTGCCCGTCGAGGGCAGGCTTCACCCGCTGTCGCTACTGCGCCTGATTGTCACCGTCTTCTACTACCTGGCCCTGTCATCGGTTCAGGTGGCATGGCTGGCAATCAAACCCGGGCCGCCGCCCTTGTCCGCGGTGCTGCGGGCACACGTGGCGGTCAAGTCCGATCTGGTGCTGGCGCTGGCGGTCAACATCTTCAATCTCATCCCCGGATCGATCGTGCTGGAGATCGACCAGACCCGCCGAATGCTCTACATGCACGTGATCGATGTCGGCTCCGACCGGGCCGTGAGCCAGTTCTACCGCCAGGTCGGCGTCGTGGAGCGGCTGCTGGTGTCCACGTTCGAGCGCGAAGGCGACTGGCGGCCATCGACTGACAGGGAGACGGCATGATCATCGTTTGGATCGTCGCCGCCGTCATGCTGACCACTGCCGCGGCCGTCACCATGTTCCGGCTGCTCGCCGGGCCGAGCACATTGGATCGGCTGGTCGCGCTCGACACGCTTGTCGCGGTGACGATGTGCGCGATCGGCACCTGGGCGGCCTTCAGCCTGGACACCACGGTGACCTACGGCCTAACGGCGCTGGCGCTGATCAGCTTCGTCGGCTCGGTCAGCGTCGCGCGATTCCGGGTGCCCGACGCCGACAAGCCCCACGCCGCACGGAGATTGCGATGAGTGCGCTGGACATCGTCACCGCCGTGCTGGTGCTCGGTGGCTCGACGCTCGCCCTGACCGCCGCGATCGGCGTGGTCCGGTTCCCCGACACGCTGACGCGGATGCATGCGGCGACCAAGCCGCAGGTGCTGGGCCTGTTGCTGGTGCTGGCCGGCGCGGCGATCCGGCTACGTGGCAATGTCGACGTCGGCATGGTCATCCTCACCGGGCTGTTCACCTTGATCACCGCGCCGGTGGTGGCCAACCGCGTCGGCCAACTGGCCTACCGGGAGCAGAACATTCGTGATGACTTGCTGACCAGGGACGAAATGCTTGACTTCGCCGAGAACAGGGAAAGCGGTACCAATGGCCAGGACTGACGACGACAGCTGGGACATCACCGAAGGCGTTGGCCAGACCGCGCTCGGTGTGGCGATGGCACGCGCCGAAGAGACGACGACGGAATGCCCGCTGTTCAGCGACCCCTACGCGCAGCTGTTCCTCGACGCCGCAACAGAGCGTGGGTGGCAACAGCCGCCGTCGTCCATGATCCAGCGGATTCGGGCGATCGGGGGCTATGCCGCCTCGCGCACCAAGTGGTACGACGAGTTCTTCATCGCCGCCGGAGCCAGCGGTATCGAGCAGGCGGTTATCCTCGCCGCCGGCCTCGACGCGCGGGCATGGCGACTGCCGTGGGTGGACGGAAGCGTGGTCTACGAGATCGACCAGCCCAAGGTGTTGGAGTTCAAGACGAGCACGCTCGCCGAGCACGACGCCCGGCCTGCCGTCTCGCGTTACGTCGCGGTGCCTGTGGACCTCCGACAGGATTGGCCGAAAGCGTTGCGCGACGCGGGCTTCGACCCGAGCGTGCCGACGGCGTGGGCCGCAGAAGGGCTGCTGCCGTATCTGCCTGCCGACGCGCAGGACCTGCTGTTCGAGCGCATCCATCTGCTGAGTGTCCGAGACAGCCGTATCGCGGTGGAGTCGTTCGGCGCCGGCTTCTTCGACCGCGAGTATCTGGCCAGCCGTCGGGAACAATTGCGCCGCTTGCGCGAAGAGGCAGGCGAGACCGCCGACGCGAACGCCCCCGACATCGCGGACCTGTGGTACATCGAGGACCGCACCGACGTGGCGGACTGGCTGACCGAGCACAATTGGGAGGCTTCAGCGATCGAGTCGATCGAACTCATGACGCGATACGGTCGTTGGACACCAGATCAGGCCGACGCCTCTGCCCCTCGCACCGTGTTCGTCGAGGGCCATCTGGTCTGCTAGCTACTCCCAGATGAGCACGTTGGGTATTGAGTCGTCGACCTCCCGAAGGCACGCATAGCCGACGCCTGCAAGGCCACGGAACAGGCCCACGTTGAATCTCCTGGCGCCGACGTTCCACCGGTAATCACCCGTGGCTGCCTTGGTTCGGAGCACTGCGAGAAGCCGTCGCGAGGCAAGCTCAACGAGTTCGGTGTGATTGAGGACCCGTCCAGCCTCGCGGCACAATTCAACGCTGCCGAGGGTGCCACAGCAGAGCGTGTCGACGTGCCCGGGCCATCCCCCGGTCGCCCCGTTCAGCGCCTGGTCGATGTCGGCTAGAACGGTATCGCCGTTAACGGCAGCGCGTTTCGTCATGCCCAACATCGCGAGGCCGATCCCGACCGCACCATGACACCATTGGGACCGCCAGTGCGGTTCGGTCACCCGGAAATCTCGCCAGTCGCCGCGCTCTGCATCGAAATTGGACCTTTGAAACTCGATGCACTCCGATGCCGCATCGGCGAAGTCCTGACGACCCGTCACCGTCGCCACCGACGCCATCGCGTAGGCAAAGCCTGCGGCGCCATGCGACATGCCGTTGAGTACCTGAGGATTTGGACCGGTCCCTGACCAGCTCCGGCGCCCTACCGGGCCGACTCGATCCACCGCGAGAAGATGTTCGGCGCACACCAAGGCCCGCTTGAGCACGTCGTCCGCCCCGGTGTCGGCGTAGAGGGCCAACAGACTCAAGATCGCGCCGGCGCTCCCCCCGACGACGTCAAGTCTCTTGTCCGAAGCGATAAGGTCGTCTGTGAGCAATGTGGCGGCGCGGTGGGCATCCTCGAGCAAGGCATCATCGCTCATGAGTCTGGACATCGCTGTCAGGACGTACACGATCGAGCCCATCCCGGTGGCACCACCGACACCGAGCAGCCGCGCAACGTGTGCCGCGTTGCGGCTCTTCAGCTCCGACCGCAGGTAGGCAACGGCGGCGAGCGCACGTTCGATCGAGGAATCGCATTGTGCCGCTCTTGCATGGGCAGCGAAAAACAATGCAATGCCTGCGTTTCCGTTGTAGAGGTTATGACCGAGGACCGCCAGCTGGGAGACATCCGAAGTAGCAAGGGATCCCCGGCCGATCCACGCGGCGGCGCCGCCCCGAGAAATCGCCGCCTCGGCTATCTCTTCGGCGACGGCCGCCGCTTCAGCAACGAATTGTTCCCGCGTCGGGGTCCCGACCTGATCAACCGTCAACAGCTCCCTCGGCTGATCATCGATTGATGCCGAGGGGCTTACAGAGCTCGCGGCTTGCAGGACCACCTCGACCTGCCATACGATCTGCCGGTCATCGAGGCTCACCACACGTTCGCGTGCGCGTTGCAGGCCCGGTGTGGCGAACGTCGACATCACCGTTCCAGCAGTGTCGGTGACCTCAGTTCCATCGCTTTGCATCACGAAGAACGGGACGTTGAGCTCGACCAGCGCCGATCGCTCCGCTCGTTGCAACGGCCATCCGGGGTCAAGGTCGTGATCCCAATCGGCAAGTCGGGCCAGGAAATCTGCCTGTACGGACCACAGAACGCCGTCCTCCATCATGCGATCGTCTTTGAGCCGGTGGAGCAGCATGGCGTAGAACTGCGTGGGCCGAACCACCTTGCGGACCGGCAGTCCTACGAAGCCGTCGAATAGCTTTCCCAGATCGGGATCTCGGGTCAGCGACAACAGAAGACGCGCGTATTCCTCGAAGCCCGAGACGAAGTCGCCGAGATGTTCGGCCAGGGCGGCGTAACTGCCACCGACATGCGGCAGGTTCGTTGTCGGTCCGTCGGCTTCGTCCACGATCGAAGGCCGCATCGCATCTGAGTTGACGTCGATCCAGGTGAGTCTTCTCTGGACCGCCCAGTCAGAAGCGACACCGCCGACCGTGAAGAAGGTGTCATCAGCGGAACGCCCGTAGGCGGGAAGGAGGCCGACCGCCATGACCGAACCGGAGATGATTTCGCGTGCGGCCGCGTACGCCTTCGCTTCGTCATTGCCCGCAAAGCCCCGCTCGGCAGCCTGGAGCGTGGTTTCCAGATCGACGGGAACAGGATGGTCACCGACGGCGACAAGGTTTTCCTGATGCATGTCCGTCACGGCGAAGCAGTGCAAGAGCGCGAGCCAGGCGCCGGCGCGGCGGAAGAAGCTCGCGAATTCTTGCTGGTCCCGGCATCCCGAGTGCTCGACGAACTCAGTCCACCCGTAACCGTCACGGGCAATGGCGTGTGCAACGCGAAGATCGATGTTAGCGCGAGCATTCAGGCGTTCGACGAGCCGCTGCCAAGCAACATCGATTCGCAGGTCTTTGGGCTTGTACAACACCCGCAGACCGTCCTCGAATTGGATCAAGAGCACAGACCTCCCGCCGCGGTGCGGATCGGATAGTCCGCCTTGGATGCTGGCGACGGCGCTGGCGTGCGGCACGTTGAGAATCTCTCGGCGGATCGCGTCGACGTCCGTGTGCAGCCGCGTGACGAATTCGCGCGCAGTAACGAGCCACTGTCGTGCCAACGACGCCACCAACCGGAGCAGGACGGGTTTGTCGTCGAGCAGGCGCTGGAATCCACCGGACGCCATCTCAGCAATGAACTTGTCGTAGTTGGGCGCCTGCGCGAACCGTTCATACAGCAGGGGTGCGCACAAGGCGCACAAGTCGCCGAGTAACTTCTGCGCCAGGCAGTTTCGGGCGGTCGGCGTCAGGGTATCCGCGACGGATTCGTCCAGCGATGCCCAAAGGCGCGCCTCGGCGGAGTGGATCAACGGCAGGAAGAGGTGCCCGAACGGCTGGTCCCCTTGGGCCCCTTCCGAGCCGCCGCCACCGGCCGCGAACGCGGCGCGGATCCATGCCTCGTCGGCGAGACGAGGCGGAGCCGAGACTGTCCGACAAGCACCACCGAACCGGGCGAGGACGTGGTCGACCGAATGTCCGTCCCGCCTCAGCCGGCGACGGAAGAGTGCCCAGTCGCCGCCTGTGGCCGACTTGCACCACGCGGCGAGACGGTTCGCTGCTCGATCCGCATCACCTGGGTTCCCGGGAAGCGTCTCGAACTCGTCGGACAGCAGTTCGTCGAATGTGAGTGCGCCAGGGGTTATTGGCAACACCGGTTATAGGCCGACGTCTGATAGGTGTATGACAGCGCGCTCTCCTCAGCGGCGATCTCTAGCGCTTCGTCGGAGAAGTCGTACCGCAGGATGTCCAATTCCGTCGAGCTCACCATAATTGCATTCATGATTGGGTCCCTTCTGTATGCATTTTCTGGCTTCTAGCTGAGTAGCGGGCAGTTTGCAGCAAATTTGTTGTTTTTCTGGAATGGCTCAAGAAAATGCGTGCGATCTCTTCATCCGTCCCTCAGCGGCAGGATGAATCGAAGCTAAATCTCTAGTGGGGCGAGCGGCACGAGTAGTCGACTACCCGAATTGATGACCGCGGGTGGTGGCCGGCCTACTCCGACAGTTGAAACTCCACCATCGCGGTGACGGTCTCTACAGAGTCCCTAAGCGCCGCCACCCGCTCGGCGACGCTGGGCGCCGACAGCACCGCGTAGCGGTCGGCCTGTCCCATCGGTACCCGGGAAGCCAACGCGTACAACCACATTGCGGGGTCACCCGCCGCGTCGGCGCCTTCAACGATGTCGCGCCCGTTCACCTGTGCGCCGCGTGCGGTGGCGATCCGCTCGAACAACGCGACCATCCGGTCCTCGACATCACGAATCGCGTCGACGTCGACCGCCGCGCCGGGCTCGTCGGGCCAGATCTCCACCGCCGCCCGCGGGTAGGGGTCGTCGGGGTGCCACTCGAGAACCCGGATCCGCTCAGCCATCACGCACCGCAGGCGGTAGCGCCCGTCACCGAAATCGGCGCATTCGGTGATGTGGGCCAGCGCACCGACCTCGCTACGCGTGTCCCCGCCGCCGACCTCGCGGCCCGCCGAGATCAACACCACGCCGAACGCCGGATCATCCGACGCGAGGCAGTGTTGCACCAAAGCCGCGTAGCGCGGCTCAAAGATCCGCAGCGGTAGTTCCTCGCCCGGCAACATCGCCACCTCCAGCGGGAACATCGGCGTGACGGCCACGGTCAGACTTCCAACTCGGAGACAAGGGCGTCGACCACCGCACGCAGGTCGCCGTCGTTGTCTTCGGCGACCCGGCGTTGGCGTTGGTAGGACGCGCCCAACCGGCAGATGTCGGAGACCCGGGCCAGTTCATCGGCGCAATTCAGCGACTTCGCCACCGGTTCGAGCCGGTTCAGCAGGTCGTCGAGATCATCGGTCACCAGTCGCTCGTTGCTGTCTTCGTCCAGGATGATGACCGCATCCAGACCGTAACGCGCTGCGCGCCACTTGTTTTCCTGCACGTGCCAGGGTGGCATGGTCGGCAGCCGCTCGCCTGCATCGAGGCGACGGTCCAAGTCGACGATCAGGCAGTGGGTCAGTGCGACGAGCGCACTGAGCTCGCCGATGTTGGAGACGCCGTCGAAGATCCGCACCTCGATCGTGCCCAGATGCGGCGAAGGCCGGATGTCCCAACGGATTTCGTTCATGTGGTCGATGATGCCGGTCTTCTTCTGGTCGTAGACGAACCCTTCCCACTCCGCCCAGGTCTGGAAATGGAACGGCAGCCCGGCCGTCGGCAGCTGCTGGAACATCATCGCGCGGTTGGAGGCGTATCCGGTGTCCTCGCCGTCCCAATATGGTGAGGACGCGGAAAGCGCCAGGAGGTGCGGATAGTGATTGAGCAACGACGTGATGATCGCCATCACCTTGTGCGCGGACGAGATGCCCACATGTACGTGCACACCCCAGATCAGCATCTGGCGCCCCCACCACTGGGTGCGCTTGATCAGCTCGGCATAGCGCGGCGCGTCGGTGAGACTCTCCGGGGACCATTTCGCGAACGGATGCGTACCGGCGCAGAACAGTTCCATCCCGCGGCCGCGAACGATTGCGTGCGCGGTCGCCAGCGTCGACCGCAGATCGTCCATCGCCTCCGGCACGGAATCGCAGATGCCGGTGACGATCTCGACGGTGTTGCGCAACAGTTCCTTGTGCACGCGGGGGTTGTTCTCGCCGAGCTCCTCGATCACCTCCGTGGCCACGTTGCTCACGTCGCGGGACACGGCGTCGACGAGCGCGAACTCCCACTCGACCCCGAGGGTCGGCCGGGGCGAGCCGGCGAAGTCTATATGGCTGTTAGCCGGCGCCGATAACACCGCACGCCACGCGCTTTCCGGCGTCTCCGGTGGCCATGGTGGTTTCGTCCGGCGGTGGATTGCCGTTGACTTGCTGGTAGCGCTCCGGCGGGATGTTGGCGAAGTTGTCCGCTTTCTCGTGAATGATGATCGCGGTCTTCCCACCGCCGAGCAGATCCTCGGCAGTGAACGCGTCGGTCGTCGTCACCAACTTCGCAGTGCCGTCCGCGCGAACCTGCAGCGACGTCAGGTCGCCGCTTGCGGGATGTCCCGTATGGCCGGCCTTCTGGAAATGCGCACCCGCGGAATTGAAGTCACCGGGCGCGCCGCCGGTCGGGGCGACGGAGTTGGCTTCGCACTTGCCGACGGAGTGGATGTGCAGACCGTGGAAGCCCGGCGTCAGCTCACCCGGTGCGGTCGTCTCGACCGTGACGGTGGCGAAGCCGCCCGCGAACTCGATGTCGGCCGTGGCCACCGTGGTGCCGTTGGCCAGTTTCAGCTGGGCGGTGAGCTTCTCACCGCTGGGCTCATTCTGACCGGCCTGCCCGTGTCCGCCCTCACTGGGCGAAGCCGAGGGTGCCGGCGAACCGGTCCAGATCGACGGGGTGGTGCCCGGTGAGGTTGCGATGGGTTCGTTCGGACTGCACGCGCTCGCGGCGAGAACGGGAACGGCGAACAAGGCGGCTGCAGCGGCGGTCTTGATCATGGCAAGAGCCTAGCCGGTGACCGCCACGACCACGCCCGGCGGTTGCTCGGTCAATTCGGGGACCCGTGGCTGCACCGGCACCTCGAGCAGCTTGCCCACCGCGTCGGCGGCCTCGTGCTCGCCCGGCGCGTCACCGAAGAACACCGTCGTCGCCGTGACCTCCGGCAGGCTCAGGTTGCCGGTCTCGGTGACGTTCCAGTCTGCTTCCCGCAGCCGGTTGGCGGTGCTTTCAGCTGCGCCTTCGGTCGACGAGATGTTGTAGACCCGCACGTCGGCTTTGGCGGGCGCCGGTGACGGGGACGACGTGGCCGAACTCGCGGTGGTGACGGTGGAGGTGGCGATCGACGATGACTGGTCGCCGTCAGAGTCGCCTGAGCCCATCGCCTGGAACCCGACCAACAGAAACACCACGCCCAGGAACAGCAACACCATCACCATCGCGCGCAAGGGCAGCCCGGAGGAGTTTCGCTGGTTCATTACCGCCCACTGTATCGACAGGGCCCTTGTGACCCGAAAACGTCAGGTGACGTCGAAGCCCAGCCGACGTGCCGCCCGGGCCTTTTGCCTGCTGGCCCGCAGCCGGCGCAGCCGTTTGACCAGCATCGGGTCGGCCGCAAGCGCCTCCGGGCGGTCCACAAGCGCATTCAGCACCTGGTAGTACCGGGTGGCCGACATCGAGAACAGTTCCTTGATTGCGTCTTCCTTGGAGCCGGCGTACTTCCACCACTGGCGCTCGAACGCCAAGATGTCGTGCTCGCGCCGAGTCAGCCCATCGGTCAGAGCAGAGTCGTCCCCGGATTGCTCAGTCCGCGCGATCGCGCCGTCCATATCGCTCCTGGACCCTTCCGACAATCGAAATGACAACACTGGGGTTCGGCGAACATTCAACCACGGGTTTGGAAGCTGAGGCGTCAGCTACGCCCGCGAGTCGGTGAGAAGGATTGCCGACTTATGCTCTTCCGCGTGGCCGTCGTACCCATCCGCATCGTGGGAGATCCCGTCCTGCACACCGTCACCGAGCCGGTGCCCGTCGCCGACGACGGTTCGCTGCCGGCCGAGCTCGCGGACTTGATCAAGGACCTGTACGAGACGATGGACGCCGCAAACGGGGTTGGCCTCGCCGCGAACCAGATTGGTGTTTCCAAGCGGGTGTTCGTCTACGACTGCGCCGACGAGCGCGGCAGGACGTCGCGGCGGCGTGGAGTTGTTGTCAATCCCGTACTCGAGACGTCCGAGGTGCCCGAGACCATGCCGGACCCGGACAACGACGACGAGGGCTGCTTGTCGGTTCCCGGCGAATCGTTCCCGACCGGCCGGGCAGACTGGGCGCGGGTTACTGGCTTGGACGCCGACGGAACCCCGATCACGATCGAGGGCACCGACCTGTTTGCGCGGATGCTGCAGCACGAGACGGGCCATCTGGATGGCTTCCTGTATTTGGACAGGCTGGTCGGGCGACACGCGCGCAGCGCTAAGAGGTCGGTGAAGTCGCACGGCTGGGGTGTGCCGGGGCTGAGCTGGACGCCCGGCAAGGATCCCGATCCGTTCGGTCACTAGGCCGTGCCCAACGTCGGAGCTCGCGTCATGGTGCGGTACCGGTTGCCGGCCGGATCGGTGCCGCCGCTGACCGACGTGATCGGGCACTTGGAGGCCATCGGCCCGACGCTGCGGGTGCGCACCAAAAGGGGTGACGTGGTGGACGTCGCGGCGGCCGACGTGGTGGTGATCAAAGCCCTTGCCGCGGCGCCGGTACGGACCGGCGATATTCGCAACCTGGAGCACGCGGCGGCACTGGCATGGCCCGGCGTAGAGCAGCGGCGGCTCGGTGGCTGGCTGCTGCGCTTCGGCCGCGGCAGCACCCGGCGTGCTAATTCAGCTGTCCCGCTCGATGTTCCGACCGGGAGCGACGTCAGCGCGATCATCGACTGGTACGCGGCCCGCGCGGTGGCGCCACTGGTGGCAGCGCCTGACCGATTGTTCCGCATCCCGCCAGGGGTGCCGTTCGACGCCGAAACCCTGGTAATGACAGGCGATGTGACGACACCAAGACTGTCTGCGGTGGCGATCGCGACCCGGCCGGACGGCGAATGGCTGCGCCTGTACCGGCGCGACGTACCTGTCGACGTGTTGACCGCCGTCCTCGATGGCGAGGTGGCGTTCGCGACGTCCTCGGGCGCCGCTGTTGGACGAGGTGCCGTCACGGAGTCGCCCGACGGCACGCACTGGATCGGCCTGTCGGCGGTACACGTTGTCGAGACGGCGCGGCGTCGCGGCCTTGCCCGCGAACTGTGCGGGGCGCTGTTGGCCTGGGGTGCCGAGCGGGGTGCGACGCGCGCCTACGTGCAGGTGCTCGCCGACAACACCGCGGCCACAAGGCTGTACGAGTCGATGGGCTTTTCCGTTCACCACCGGAGCCGCTACGTCGATGCTCGTAGCCTGTAGGTCATGCGACTGGCGACGTGGAATGTGAACTCGATCCGCGCCCGCGTGGACCGCGTCACTGATTGGCTGGAGCGCGCCGACGTCGACGTGCTGGCCATGCAGGAGACGAAGTGCTCCGACGACCAGTTCCCCACCATGCCGTTCGTCGCTCTCGGCTACGACGTCGTGCACTGCGGGTTCAATCAATGGAACGGCGTGGCGATCGCGTCCCGGGTGGGTCTCGACGATGTCCAGGTGGGTTTTGACGGTCAGCCCACGTGGAGCAACAAGCCCGATGTGGAAGCCGCAGCGGAAGCACGAGCGCTCGGCGCGACCTGCAATGGCGTGCGGGTATGGAGCCTGTACGTGCCCAACGGACGCACCGTGGACTCACCGCACTACACCTACAAGCTGGAATGGCTTGCTGCGCTGAAGGAGACGGCGCACGGGTGGCTGACCGACAATCCCCAGGCGCAGATTGCACTCGTCGGCGACTGGAACATCGCCCCCACTGACGAGGACGTGTGGAGCGTCGAGTTCTACGCGAACAGCACGCACGTCACCCCAGCGGAACGCGCGGCATTCAACGGGATCGTCGACGCCCAATTCGCCGATGTGGTGCGGCCCTTCACGCCGGGGCCCGCTGTCTACACCTACTGGGACTACACGCAGCTCGCGTTTCCGAAAGGGCGAGGCATGCGCATCGACTTCATCCTCGCTTCACCAGCGTTGGCCGAGCGTGTCGCGCACGCCGAGATCGTGCGCGAGGAACGCAAAGGCAAGGCGCCCAGCGATCACGCGCCGGTATTGGTCGAGCTGGGATAGTTCAGGAACCGCTCGAAGGCTGGCACCAGGACCACGGTCTCGAAATCATCGTGCGGTGCCGCAACCTGCCGGAGCAGCAGGCCGTTGAGAAGATTCAGCAGCAGCTCCGCGTCACGCTCCGGGTCGGCGGCTCCGGCGGTGAGCTCGGCGGCGAAGAGCTTGACGTACGCGGCGCCCCACGCTTCGAGCGACGAACGAAGCTGCGGCCGCCGAGTGGCCTCGAGAAAGAGCTCATAACGGGCGATCGTCGCGTCGGGATCGGCACTGACCATGCCGGCGACGAATGCAGCGAGCCGCTTGGCGCGCTCGCCGGGCTCCGGAGGGCTTGGCTCCCTGAGCAGTTCCTCGACGGCGTGTACCTGCTGGTCGGCGATCCGCCGGAGCGCTTCGTCGAGTAGTTCGTCACGCGTCGCGAAGTAGTACCGCGGTGCGCCATGTGTTGTGCCGGCTTCACTCGCGACGGCGCGATGGGTAACGGCGCGCGCGCCCTGACGCGCGAGCAGTCGCACGGTCGCGTCGAGCAACGCCTCGCGGCGCGCGGCGCCTCGGCGCTGGGACGGGAGTCGCGACGTTGTCATCACCCGAACTCTAGATCCCCGACATCAAAACTTCTCCATATGGAGAAGATACTTGTTATCGTCGCCGGTATGGACGAGTTACTGAGAGCGTCCGCGCTACAGCAGGCGCATGCGGTGCGCTCGGGCGCAGTCAGCGCTGTCGAACTTGCCGAGGCGCCTCGTTACGAGAGGCCGAGCGCGTCCAGCGCGAACTCGGCGCTTTCACGTTCATCGATGGCGAGCGCGCGCTGGCAGTCGCCGCAAGCATCAAACCGGGCGACCCGCGGCCGTTCGCCGGCGTGCCCTACGCGCCAAAGGATCTCGCGCATCCAGTCGCCGGGCTTCCATTGACGAACGGCTCGGTGCTCTATGGCGACTTCCGTCCGGGCTACGACGCCGTCGCGGCCGCGCGCATCCGCGGCGCCGGGGTCGTAGTCATCGGCCAGACGCGGAGCCCGGAGATGGGGATGCTCCCCGTCACTGAGCCGGCTCGCTACGGGGCTGTGCGCAACCCGTTCGACCGCGAGCTGACCGCCGGCGGCTCCTCGGGCGGCGCGGCTGCCGCCGTCGCGGGCGGTGCAATCGCGATCGCGTCGGCGTCCGATGCCGGGGGTTCAACGCGGGTACCGGCCGCGTGCTGCGGGCTGGTCGGCCTCAAACCGTCGCGCGGGCGAATCACGCTCGGTCCCGACATGGGCGACCATCCCTTCGCGGTCGAAGGCTGCGTCAGCCGCGATCTCGCGGACACCGCCGCGTTCCTCGACGTCGCGGCAGGCCCGTCCGCGGGTGACGCTGTCTTCCCGCCTCGGCCGAGCGCACCGTTCGCCGAGCAGCTGGCCGAGGGTCCACGACGCAAGGTCGGACTGTGCCTTGAGCCGCAATTCGGCGGACTCGTCGATCCAGAGCGCGTCACCACCGCACGGCGGGTCGCCGAACAGCTCGGCGAGCAGGGTCATGAAATCGAGGAGATCACCGAAAACCCGTGGCCCGGGGCGCCGATCGAGGACGCCTTCCTTGACGTATTCGCACTCGGGATAGGAGTTTTCGCGGCGATCGGCGAGATGGCCAGCGGCCAACAAGCTGGACCACACAATCTCGAGCCGCTCACCTGGGCGATGGTGCAACGCGGACAAGCACTTTCGGCGCTGCAACTCGCGATGGCGCAAGACACGCTGCACCGCTGGTCGGTCGCCGTCGACACCGCGCTCGCCGCATACGACGCAGTGCTGACGCCGACGATAGCCGGCCCGCCGCTGCCGCTAGGGTCGATCGCCGCGAAGGGCGCCGACATCTCGGCCGGCATGGGGCTCGCGCTGCGCTTCGTCGCATTCACTCCGGTTGCGAACGTGACCGGCCGCCCGGCGTTGGCAATGCCTGTCGGCTTCGACGCTGCCGGGCTGCCGCTCTCGGTCCAGCTGATCGGTCGGCATGCCGACGAGGCGACGCTGTTCTCACTCGGCGCGGAACTCGAACGCATCCACGGCCTCGCGAAGGTGGTGACCGCATGAACGCGACGATCCTCACCGGAGGAACCGTGCTGACGTGCGACGCGAACGACGCTGTCGCCGAAGCGGTCGCGATCGACGGCGGGCGGGTGATCGCGGTCGGTGACCGCGACGATGTCCACACCGCGGCAGGTGCGGCGGCTCGGACCGTCGACCTTGACGGGGCTACCGTGCTGCCTGGCCTCATCGACACTCATCCGCATGTCATGCACTTCGGGGTGTTTGCCTATCCGCTTGTCGACCTGTCGGACGCGGTCGACCACGACGACATCGTCGCCCGCATCGCCGCCAAGGCCGCGACGGTGCCCGCAGGCGAGTGGGTGATGACCACTCCCGTCGGTGAGGCGCACTATTTCCTTCGGCGTTCATGGCGCGACCTGAAAGAGGGACGGCTGCCCAGCCGCGAGGTGCTCGACCGGGCCAGCGCCGAGCACCCGGTAATCATCCAGGCGTGGGCACCGACAACGCCGAACGTGCTGGCGCTGAACTCCGCCGGACTGCTCAAGTTCGGCATCACTGCCGCGCTGCCAGATGTCATCGGACGCACCACAATCCACAAAGACGCGGCTGGTGAACCTACCGGCATCCTCAGCGGTCCGGTCAACAACTACTACACCAACGAGCCGTTCATCGAGGAGATGATGCGGCAGTTGCCGCTGCTGGATCCAACGGCTATTGGGCCGGGCACCGAGACGGCGATGCGGATGTTCAACGCGCTCGGCGTCACCTGTGGGTATGAGGGTCACGCGATGGACTTTCCTCTGATCGCGGCCTATCAGTGGCTGCACGCGGAAGGCCGCTTGACGATGCGAATGCTCTGCTGTCCAGAGGCCCAACCGTACGGGCTGCCCTGGAACGTCGAACCGAGCGACGAAGAGTTCCAGCAGCGCCTCGAGCTGGCGGCCGGGATGGTGCAGCGTAACGACGACATGCTGCGTGTCGACGGCCTCACGATTGGTCGTGGCGGACCGTGCGGTCCGGGCTTTGTGTTGATGCGCGACCCGTACCGGGGTCCGTTCGGTGAGCCGACCACAGGCGTGTCGTTCGTGACGCAGGAGCGCACCGAGACCGCAATGCAATTCGCGCACGAGCGCGGCCTGCGACTGAACATCGTCACGGCCGGCACGCAGGAGCACGACACCTATCTGGACTACCTCGAGAGTCTCGCCAACGGCGGCACTTTGGCGACCGAGGGCCGGGCGTGGATCCTGCAGCATCTGTTCTTCTTCGAGCCCGAGCATGCTCGCCGGACCGCAGCTCTCGGCCTCGACGTGTCGACCAGCATGTCGTTTCCGTGGGGCAAGGGCGAACTCGTGCGTGAGCGCTTCGGCGAACACCTACTCGAACACCTGGTGCCGCTGCGGCGCCTGCTGGACGCTGGACTGCACGCCGGCTGCGGCACCGACTGGGGGCCGAAGAACGTCTTCGAGCACGTGGCGCTCGCGGTGGAGCCACGCTACTGCGCAAGCGGTGCGCGCTCACCACAGCCGGGTGTCTCGCGGGCCGAGGCATTAGCGATGTGGACCCGCGATGCGGCGCATGTATTGCGCTGGGAGGGCATCGGCTCATTGGTCCCCGGATACC
This sequence comes from uncultured Actinomycetota bacterium, assembly GCA_963841555.1. Lineage (GTDB taxonomy): Bacteria > Actinomycetota > Actinomycetes > Mycobacteriales > Mycobacteriaceae > Mycobacterium. The sequence continues at coordinate 363,561 of CAWJDL010000006.1, read as the reverse complement.
ACGCGGACCTCGTGGTCGTCGATCGCAATCCCCTGGAGTGCCCGATCGAGAACCTGCCGGGGACTCAGGTGCACGCCACCATGCTCGGTGGCGAGTTCGTGTACGGAAAGCTCTGACCCACGCCGATCGTGCGCGCCGGTCTTGGTCGAGCTGACCTAGTCTCTGTGGATAACTCCGATTCTTTGTCGGCCTGTTGCCTCACGTCAAGATGCGCGCGTAGGTGGATTCGTTGCCTCACGTAATCGTGCGCGCTTGTTGACTTGGGCTTTGGCGGTGGGGCCGGCCTTGGTGGTGGCAAGTGTGAGGAGCTGGGCGGTCAGGGCTTGGACCTGGCGTTGGGTGGCGGCGGGATTGATCAGGGAGTAGGTCCGGGTCAGTGCCACGATGCGCTCGACGCTCGTGGTGGGGTGATCGATCGCGCGGTGAAACGGGGTGGCGGCTTTGTCGTGTTTCTTGGATACTTTGGCGCCTTTGCGGATCTTGGATATCAGTTTTTGCTGCGGGTAGAAGTAGTTGGTCAGCTTGGACTGCAGCTGCCAGATCTCGTTGAGTAACAACAGTTCTGCGGCGGTGTCGTAGCGGTGGTAGCCGACGATGGTGCGGACCACTGCCCAGTTCTTCTGCTCGACGTGACAGCCGTCGTTCTTGTTTCCCGGCCGTGCGCGGGTGAAGGTGACCTGGCGCCCTTGGCACCATTGGAACAAGTGGTCGTTGATGAATTCTGATCCGTTGTCAGAGTCGACACCCAGGATCCGGAACGGCATCTTGCGGGCGATGTCGTTGAGTGCTGCCAGCACGAATTTGGCGGACTTATCCGCCACTGAGCGGTTCTCGGTCCAGCCGGTGGCGATATCGGTGACGGTCAACGTGAACGCATGAGGCCCAGCCGGGTTGCCGCCGTCGTGGCCGACCAGGTCGATCTCGACGAACCCGGGTCGGGCATCGTCCCAGTCAGCCCAGGTGCGCACCGGAATCTGACTTTTGAGCAGCGATCCCGGCTTGGTGCAGACACGGCCTCTGAGGTGATACTTGGCTCGCTCATCAGCCAGGCGGCGGTCGATAGTGGCCGCCGACATCGACACCAACAGTTCGGCGGTGTCCTCATCGATGGCCAGCTCCCCGAAATGGCGCAACACCCCCACCAGTTCACCGAGCATCGGCGCCAGCCGCTTACCGGCGGGCATTCCCAGCACCGTCCAGCACACCGTCAGCGCGGCAACAACATCGGGCCCGTACTTGGTTGGCCGCCGAGGTCGCCTGGGTGTCACAACCTTGGGCTGCAGCGCCGCCTTGAGTGCCTTGCGGGCGTGATTACGGTGCCAGCCGGTGTTGGCGCACAACTCATCGAGAATCCGGCTCTTACCGCGCTTACTCGCCACCTGGTAACGGGTCGCGGTCGTCTCGGTCACTGCCCTGCGCTCGGCCAACGTCAACCCCATCATCTGGGCCTACCGAGGTCATCGCTGACCCATCAGGTAGGCACGCCGCACGCGCGCATTTTCAATGAGGCAACGAATCACCCTTTCGCGCGCAATTCTGACGAGTCAACGCGGTCGGACCCGGATGGCATACTCGAACACATGTTCGAAGACTCCACTCCGGACGTCTTGATCGGTGAGATCGAGGCGAGCCAGCAGCAGGAGTCGGCGTTGATGGCGCGTCGGTGCGCGGCTATCGCGGCGCTGTTGTGGTGCCGCATCGGAGAGGCCGAGGAGGCGGACCCGGATCCGGGGTATTCGATGATCAGCGGGTTCGCCCGCACCACCGCGGAAGTGTCCGCCGCGATGAACATGTCGCCGATGGGCGCCAACCACTTGGTGGCGCAGGCTGAGGCGTTGGACACCCGGCTGCCGAAGGTCGCCGCGGTGCTGGCCGCGGGCCAAACGGATTGGCGCACGGTGGCGTTGATCATCGCGCGCACCGAACTGGTTAGCGACAGCCTAATCTCGGCGCTCGACGAGTCGCTGGCCGAGCGGATCGGGCACTGGCAATGCTGGTCGCGGCGACGCATCATCAACGCCATCGACGCCGCAGTGTGTGTGATCGACCCCGACGCGGCCAAGGAACGCCGGGTGCGGGCTGACGACGAGCGCAGTATCAATGTCACGCCGCTGCCTGACGGGATGGCGCAGGTGCGGGGCAGCCTGCCCGCCACCGCGGGAGCGCTGTTCGACAAGCGGCTCTCGGAAATGGCCACCTCGGTGTGCGCCAAGGATTCCCGCACCGTCGCTCAGCGTCGCGCCGATGCGGTATCGGCACTGTGCGCTGGCCGCAACCTGACCTGTGACTGCGGGCAGGCCGACTGCCCCACCCGCGCGGCCGAAGCCGATGCACCTGCAGGCGGGGTGCGCACGGTGATCAATGTGATCGCCACCGAAGCCACCGTCACCGGGGAGGGTGATCAGCCTGGCTACTTGGAGGGATACGGCGTGATCGACGCCGCGCAGGTCCGCGAGATTGCCGAGACAGCGACGCTGCTGCCTGTGGAATGCCCGGCCGCCACGGACCAGGAGGCGTTGCGCTATCAGCCCTCGGCAGCGTTGGAGCGCTGGATTCGGTGTCGGGACTTGACGTGCCGGTTCCCGGGGTGTGATCGCAAAGCCTGGATTTGCGACATCGACCACACCACACCGTTCAACCATGCCGACCCCGCGTCGGGTGGTTTGACGGTGCCGTGGGATCTGGCGTGTTACTGCCGCGAGCATCACCGGTTGAAAACATTTCACGGCGGGCCAGGCGGGTGGCGCGACGAACAGTTGCCCGACGGCACCATCGTGTGGATCTCACCGACCGGGCGCAAGTATCGCAGCACCCCCGCCGGTTACGACTTGTTCCCGCAATTGCGCCAAGCGTGTGCCGCGCCCAAACCTCGAAAGCGCAGCCGGTCGCGAGAGAAGGCACTGCGGATTGCCCGTGCCCGCAGCAAGATTCGAGAACAGCGGCTCATCAACGGCGAGACTCGGCGCATCAACCATGCGCGTAGGAAAGAGATCGACTTGCGCAAGTGGCGTAACCACACACGCAGGATGCTGATCTTGTTCAAGGGCCGCGAGCCGAGTACCAGTCCCTGGTGCACGTGGGTCAACGATCCCTTCGAACCCGAAGAGCTACCACCCGACTGGAAACCACCGCCCCCACCACCGCAACAACTCGACGACGAACCACCGTTCTAAGGAAGAAAATGAAAGTTCTTGTAGCTACTGCACTTAGGCAAGGCACGAGTCCGGACGACTACCACTTTTGCATCGATGGTGAGCTGGTGTGGTTGCAGGAACCGTGCGACAGGGATAAGACCAACCCCGATGGGCCGTGCGGGTGCGGACGAGGTTTCGCCGGAGCAGCGTCGCACCGAGCAACCACCACGGCCGTGGTCGTGGAGTCAGCCATGACATGCGACGATGTCGTGCTCGCGTTTCAGACGAGCTTGTCAGACGGCGGATGGCCGGTTGAGTGGGCCGACGAGGTGGCAGATCAGAACCTCGACATCGCGGCCAAGTTACCGGTAGGCACCATAATCGTTCGGAAGCTGGAGGACTACTTCCTCCGCGGCGCAGTTCTCAGCTACCCGGCACCATCACCCGAACAGGGGTAGTGCCCGCTAGCGTGCCAACGCGTCCATCCCGCGCTGAATGCTGTTCTGCACTTCCCAGTACTTCTCTTCGAGGTACTCGTCGTCGTCTGCGCGATCCGGATCGTGATCCAACTCGACGCTGCATCGTCGCCTCATCTGGACCGCTCAGCTCCCAGTCGCGTGCGCGTTTGTTCAGCCACCCCGTGAGCCCGTCATCCCGCTGGCGTCGCCGGGCGTCCATACGGTTGCGCGCCTCGTCGGCGTGTTGCTGCGCCTGCTTCCGGACTTCACGTGGCCGTTGATCGGTGCTGCTAGTCATACACCTTGGTTAGCCAAGCTGTATGGGGTGTCACACCTCGTTGTCGGCCCCGGGCGCGTCGGCGTAGCGGCCCGGGTTGAAGATCGACGCGACCGCGCCGATCAGCATCATCACCGCCGCAGCCGTGAACACCACCACCAAGCCAGAATGGAACGGCTCGGTGATCAGATGCGGGAAGAACGTCTGACCGGTCAGCACTTCGGTGTTCACGCCGGGCTGCTGCAGCGCGCCCGACGGCGCCAACAGTTCGGCGATCGGGTTGTAACCCAGGAACGCCGCGAACAGGCTGCCCACTGGTGGCAGATTCGCCATATCGTGTGCCACTGCCGCGGATACACCCTGCGCTTGCAGCCCAGAGCTCATCGCGCTTGGCAGATGGTTGGCCAGGCCAATGATCATGAGCGAGAAGAAGATGCCGATCGACAACGACGACCCTGCATTGAAGAACGTCGCCCGCACACCCGAGGCAGCGCCGCGCTCGGCTGCGGGCACACTCGACATGATCGCCGCGGTGTTTGGCGCGGTGAAGATGCCACCGCCGAGCCCGTTGAGAAACACCAGCACCGCGAACACCCAGTAGTTGAAGTCGACCGGGATCATCACGAGCGCGACGAACGACGCCGCCATCAGTAACATCCCACCGACGGTGAACGGCCTGGCGCCGAACCGGTCCGCCAGCGATCCAGCCAGCGGAGCGGCCGCCAGGAAGCCGAATGTCGCCGGCAGCAAGTAGATGCCCGCCCACAGCGGCGTCGACTCAAAGCTGTAGCCGTGCAACGGAAGCCAGATGCCCTGCAACCAAATGATCAGCATGAACTGCAGGCCGCCGCGTCCGACCGAGGACATCAGCCCGGCGAGGTTGCCCATGCCGAACGACGCTGAGCGGAACAGCCGGATGTTGACCATCGGCTGGGCAACCCGCAGCTCGATGAAGCAGAACGCCACTATCAGCAACAGTCCGCCCGCGATAGCGCCGAGCACCCAGGGGTTCGTCCATCCCGTCGTCGAATCACCGTACGGCTGAATGCCATAGGTGATCCCCGTGAGCAATGCCGTCAGACCAACCGCGAACGTCAGGGTGCCGGCCCAGTCGAGTCGCCCAGGAGTCCGCACGCCGAGCTCCTTCAGTGACCGGTAGCTCCAGACTGTGCCGAGCACTCCGATCGGCACGCCGACCCAGAAGATCGCCTGCCAGTGAAACTCCGACAACACGCCGCCGATCAGCAGGCCGAGGAACGATCCAGCCACGGCGGCCACCATGTTCACGCCGAGCGCCATCCCGCGCTGGTTCGATGGGAAAGCATCGGTGAGGATCGCGGCCGACGACGCCATCAGCATCGCCCCGCCGACGCCCTGGATCACCCGCCAGACGATCAGCCACAGCGCGCCGCTACCGAGGTGGAACGGATCGAAAGAAAGTGCAATCGCCGCGACGGTGAAGACGACGAACCCGAGGTTGTAGATGCGGACGCGTCCGAACATGTCGCCGAGGCGGCCGAAGAATACGACCAGCACCGCGGTGACGACGAGGTAACCCATCAGCATCCACAGCAGGTAGCTGACGTTGGCGGGCGCCAGAGGGTTCAGCCCGATGCCGCGGAAGATGGCCGGCAGCGAGATCAGCACGATCGAGGCGTTGATCGACGCCAACAGCATGCCCAGCGTGGTGTTGGATAGCACGATCCACTTGTAGAAAGGGTGGTCGTGGTCCATGGTCCGGCGTCGGCGAGCCGTCTCGACCAGGGCAGTGTCGGCGTCCGCCACAACCGGGGGTTTCGTCATCTCGATCTCAGTCGTCATCTCTTCGCTTACGTATCCACGGCGCTGCAATCGCGCAAAACACATATATTAGCTATACAAAGCAACCGGGAGCAATTCCTATTCCCAGTGACTGGACGACTGCGCTAACGTGGCAGTCGTCCACGCGGGAGCGCACACCCAGTGCGCTGAGAGGACAGCTGGGGCTGTCGACCGTACGAACCTGACCGGGTAATGCCGGCGTAGGGAGATGTAATGAGTCATGTTGTTGTCGATCCGTCTGTGACCACCGGCCCCATCGCGGGCAGCACGAAGATCTACGTCGACGGGGTGCCGTTTCGGCGGGTGAACCTGTCCAACGGCGAGCACCTCGACCTCTACGACACGTCCGGGCCGTACACCGATCAGAAAGGGCGAGTGATCGACCTGCATGCGGGTCTGCCGCCGCGGCCGAGTGTCGTGTGCGACCGCGGTACTCAACTGCAGCGGGCGCGGGCCGGCGAGATCACCGCGGAGATGGCGTTCATCGCCGCCCGCGAAGGCGTGCCTTCCGAACTGGTGCGTGACGAGGTGGCCCGCGGGCGGGCGGTCATCCCGGCCAATCACAACCACCCCGAGAGCGAGCCGATGATCATCGGCAAGGCGTTCGCGGTGAAAATCAATGCCAACATTGGCAATTCGGCCGTCACCAGCTCGATCGCCGAGGAGGTCGACAAGATGGTGTGGGCCACCCGCTGGGGTGCCGACACCATCATGGACCTGTCGACCGGCCGCAACATCCATGAGACGCGCGAGTGGATTCTGCGCAATTCGCCGGTGCCCGTCGGCACGGTACCGATCTATCAGGCGCTGGAGAAGATCGACGGCGACCCGACGAAGTTGTCGTGGGAGGTATACCGCGACACCGTGATTGAGCAATGCGAGCAGGGCGTGGATTACATGACCGTGCACGCAGGGGTGCTACTGCGCTACATCCCGCTGACCGTCAAGCGAGTCACCGGAATCGTCAGCAGGGGCGGCTCGATCATGGCGGCCTGGTGCCTGGCGCACCACAGCGAATCGTTCCTCTACACCCATTTCGAGGAGCTGTGCGAGATCCTGGCCCGCTACGACGTGACATTCTCGCTGGGCGACGGGTTGCGGCCGGGATCGATCGCCGACGCCAACGACGAGGCTCAGTTCGCCGAGCTGCGCACGCTGGGCGAGCTCACCAAGATCGCCAAATCCCATGGTGTGCAAGTGATGATCGAGGGACCGGGCCACATCCCGATGCACAAGATCGTCGAGAACGTGCGCCTGGAGGAGGAGCTATGCGAGGAGGCTCCCTTCTATACGCTGGGCCCGCTGGCCACCGATATCGCCCCGGCCTACGACCACATCACGTCTGCGATCGGCGCGGCGATCATCGCGCAGGCAGGCACCGCGATGCTGTGCTACGTCACACCCAAGGAGCACCTGGGCCTGCCCGATCGCAAGGACGTCAAGGACGGCGTGATCGCCTACAAGATCGCCGCGCACGCCGCCGATCTGGCCAAGGGACATCCCCGCTCTCAGGAGCGTGACGACGCATTGTCGAAGGCGCGGTTCGAGTTTCGCTGGCACGACCAGTTCGCGCTGTCGCTCGATCCCGACACCGCGCGCGAATTCCACGACGAGACCCTGCCCGCCGAGCCGGCCAAGACCGCGCACTTCTGCTCGATGTGCGGGCCGAAGTTCTGCTCGATGCGCATAACGCAGGACATCCGCGACGCGATGGCCGACAAGTCACGGGAATTCGCCGAACACGGCAGCCAAATCTACTTACCCTTGGCGACGTGAAGTATCTGCCGCTGACCCCACCGGGCGAAACGCCGCTGCGGGTGATGACGATCGCCGGTTCCGACTCCGGCGGCGGTGCGGGCATCCAGGCGGATCTGCGCACCTTCGCCATGCTCGGCGTGCACGGCCTGGTCGCCGTCACCGCGGTGACCGTGCAGAACTCCGTCGGCGTCAAGGGTTTCCACGAGATTCCTCTCGACGTGATCGCGGGTCAGATCGAGGCGGTGGCCTCGGATATCGGTGTGCAGGCCGCCAAGACGGGCATGCTGGCGTCGTCGGCGATCATCGACACCATCGCCGACACCTGGCACGGACAGGGCCTGGCCGAGACGGTGCCGCTGGTGGTCGATCCGGTGTGCGCGTCGATGCACGGCGATCCGCTGCTGCATCCGAGTGCGCTGGATTCTCTTAAGGGCCAACTCTTTCCACTCGCCACACTGGTGACACCCAACCTCGACGAGGTCCGCCTACTGGTCGATGTCGACGTCGTCGACGACACCTCACAACGTGAAGCCGCCCGGGCTCTACACGCACTCGGCCCCAAGTGGGCGCTGGTCAAGGGCGGGCACCTGCGCGCGTCGTCGCATAGCCCCGATCTGCTGTTCGACGGCACCGACTTCTACGAGTTCGACGCGACGCGCATCGACACCGGCAACGACCACGGCGCCGGTGACACGCTGGCCGCGGCCGTCGCCAGTGCATTGGCCCACGGCTACGCCGTGCCCGATGCGGTCGCCTTTGGGAAAAGCTGGGTGACCGAATGCCTGCGCGCCGCATACCCGTTGGGACACGGTCACGGCCCCGTGTCGGCACTCTTCAGACTGGAGTCATGAACCTCGATCAGATTGCGGGCATCGCGCACGAGCCCACCGGCAAGGCCAAGGGTGCCGTCGTGCTGACCCACGGCGCGGGTGGCAGCCGCGAATCCCCGCTGCTGGTGACGATCTGCGACGAGTGGGCCCGCCGCGGCTGGCTGGCCGTGCGATACAACCTCCCGTACCGGCAGCGCCGGCCGAAGGGCCCTCCGTCAGGGTCGGCGGCCAAAGATCAGGCCGGTGTCGTCGAAGCAATTGCACTGGCGCACACGCTGACCGACGGTCCGGTCATCGCGGGCGGCCACTCGTACGGGGGCCGGATGACGTCGATGGTGATTGCCGAGGGGGCAGCGGCCGTCGATGTGCTGACGCTCTTCTCGTACCCACTGCATCCGCCGGGCAAGCCCGAACGGGCGCGCACCGATCACCTGCCCCGCATCACCGTGCCTACGGTCTTCACCCACGGCACCGCCGATCCGTTCGGCACCATCGACGAGCTGCGGCCCGCCGCCGCGCTGATCCCCGCCCCCACCGAGATCGTCGAGGTCACCGGCGCCCGCCACGACCTCGGCTCCAAGACCCTCGACGTGCCCGCGCTGGCGGTCGATGCGGCACTGCGGTTGCGAGCGTGACTGGCCCGCCCTCCGAGCCGCAGCGGGGCGGAACCAACGGCTGGGCCATCGCCGCGTTCGTACTGGGGATCCTTGGCGGAACCATCCTCAGCGTGATCTTCGCGATCGTTGCGTTGTTCCAGATAAGGGACCGCCACCAACGCGGGCGCGGGTTGGCCATCGCGGCGCTGGTCATCTCGGCCGCGTGGATCGCGATCATCGCGTCGGTCATCGCCTACGGGGTCTCCGCCCAGGGAAAGTCGGTGCGCGCGATTGACCTCAAGACCGGAGACTGCGTCAAGGACACCTCCGATGGCGAGCTTCCGACGTGGGTGAAGCGGGTGGGCTGCGACCGGCCTCACTACGGCGAAGTGTTCGCGGTCCTGACGCTGCCGGACGCGACGACCTACCCCGGTGAGGAATCCCTGAGCGCCCGCGGCGACGAGTGCGGGCCCTCCTTCTTCGACTACGCCCCTAACTCGCCCGAGGGACCGACGTTTCGGGTTGCGTCGGCATACCCAACGGCCGACGGCTGGGCAAACGGCGAACGGTCTGTCGTTTGCGTTGCAATGTCGAAGCATGAGCGGTGGTCATCGCTGCGCGACTGACGCTAATGTCAGCGGGTGACTATGCCGCCGAGCTATCCACCGCCGTACGGCGAACAACCGCAGGGACCGTATGGCCCGCAGGGACCGTACGGCCAGCCGGCACAAGGCCCATATCCCCCGCCACCCCCGATGCCCTATGGGGCGCCGCCACCTGGCTACCCCGCGGCGCCGCTCCCCGCGCAGACCAACTGGTGGGCAATCGTCTCGCTGATATTCGGCGTTCTCGGCGGCGTCCTGATCAGCGTGGTTTGCGGCATCGTCGGGCTGAACAAGGCGAAGCAGGGCCAGGGCGGGCGCGGTTTGGCGATCGCGGGCCTGGTTCTGTCGGGGTTGTGGGTGCTGTTGCTCGTCGCGGGCATCGCCTTCTACTTCGCGATCGGCAAGGGCACGGTCACCGCGACTGACGTCAAGGTCGGCGACTGCCTCAAGGAGATACCGAGCAGCACCCGGGTGTTGACCGTCGACACCATCGGTTGCGACCAATCGCACGCCGGAGAGGTCTTCGCGGTGCTGATGATGCCGGAGGGCGACTACCCCGGGCAGTCCGCGATCGAGGAGTACCAGAACAAATGCGAGCCCGAACTGGCCACCTATGCACCCGACGCGATCACCGACGATTCGGTGCAGCTGTACGTGCTGTATCCGACAGCCGAAACGTGGGAGCAGGGCGACAGGGCTGTGACCTGCATCGCCACCCTGGACCCGCCGCGGACTGGAACGCTCAAGGGCTGAGTCGGTCATCAAAGTTCCCGGTACCTCAGGTACCGTCTAGGGCATGACTCCAGACCAATTCGATGCGGTCATCGTGGGGGCTGGTTTCGGTGGGATCGGAGCAGCCATCCAGCTCAAGCGGTTGGGTTACGAGAATTTCGTGATCCTCGAGCGCGAGGACGACCTCGGCGGGACCTGGCACGTGAATCGGTATCCGGGCCTGGCTGTCGACGTCCCGACCACCACCTATTCCTATTTCTTCGAGCCGAACCCGAACTGGTCACGGCTGTTCACCCCTGGCCCTGAGATCAAGCAATACGCCGACGATGTCGCGGACAAGTTCGACGTGCGACGGCACATGCGGTTCAACACAGTCGTCGAGGGCGCCCGCTGGGACGAGGACGCAGGCGTCTGGCGGGTCGCGGTGGCCGACGGCGAAACGCTGTCCGCGCGGTACCTCATCACCGCGACTGGCTTTCTGTCCCAGCCGAAGGTGCCCGACATCCCTGGCGTGGCCGACTTCGCAGGCAAGGTCATCCACACGACCGCCTGGGACGATGAGTATCGGCTCGAGGGCCGCAGGGTGGCTGTCATCGGCACCGGCGCCACCGCCGTTCAGCTCATCCCTGAACTGACGAAGAAGGTCGCCGACCTCACCGTCTACCAGCGCACGCCGATCTGGGTGGTACCCAAGATCGACCTGCGCTTCGGCGAGCGGACCAAGCGGCTGTTCGCGCGGATCCCGTTGACGCAGCGGGCCATCCGCTGGCTGACCGATTCGATCTACGAAGTCATGATCAACACCGCGATCATTCGTCACCGGCAGTTCCACCGGCTCAACGTCGCCGCGGCGGACTTGTCGAAGGTGCACCGCTTCGCGTCGATCCGCGACAAGGAGTTGCGCCGTAGGCTGACCCCGGACTACGACTTCGGCTGCAAGCGGCCGACATTCTCCAACGGCTACTACCGTTCATTCACCAAGCCGCATGTGCATCTGCAGACCGACGGTATCGCGCGTGTGGAGGCCGACGGCATCGTCAACGCCGACGGCAGCAAGACCGTCATCGACACCTTGATACTGGCGACGGGGTTCGACCTGTGGGAGGCCAACTTCCCCGCCATCGAGGTGATCGGCCGCGAGGGGCGCAACCTCGGGAAGTGGTGGCGCGACACGCAATTCCAGGCTTACCAGGGTGTGACGATGCCGTATTTCCCGAACTACCTCAGCCTTGCCAGTCCGTTCGCTTTCCTCGGGTTGAACTTCTTCAACACGATGGAGTACCAGATGCAGCACATGGACCGGTTGTTCGGTGAACTCAAGCGGCGTGGCGCCACAACGTTCGAGGTGACCGAGGACGCCAACACGAAGTACCGGGACCGGATGACCGAATTGCTTGGCGATTCGTTGTGGACGATCGGTAATTGTGCGACGTCACGGTCCTACTACTTCGATCCCCAGGGCGAGCCGACGCTGCTGCGGCCGATGTCGACGAAAGCCGCGATCGAAGAGGCGTCGCAGTATCCATTGAGCGACTACCAGATTGCGTGATCAGAGAGGATCGGTTGTGCCGAAAAGGAACTCGCGTGCCGCAAAGCTCGGCGGACTGGCCGTCGCAGGCGTCGGGCTGTCCCATTTCACCAGCCCACAGCTGTTCGACGGCATCACCAAGCAAGCCTTTCCGCGCAACAGTCGTCAGCACCTCTACATCAACGGCGGCATCGAAACGGCCCTCGGGCTTGGCCTTTCCGCACGACAGACCCGGCCGCTGGCGATCGTCGGGACGATCGGCTATGTGGCCTATTTGGCAGGCAACGCGGCGCGCAACCGATAGCGACCGAGCAGCGTCAGATCCACCAGCCGTTCCACGACCTCGCGGGCCTGCGCCGAATTCTCATACCGCATCAACCGGCCGAGGTCGATCACCAGTGACATCGCGGCGTGAACGGCGAAGCGGGCCTGTCCCGGTGTCCAGTCTGGCCGCACGGAAACCACCAGGTCCACCCACAACTCCACGGTGGCTCGCTGGAGATTACGCAGGATGTTCTGATCGCCCGGTGTCATGTTGAGCCGTTCGGTGTAATACACGTAGTCCAGTTCGGGCTGGTCGAACGACCTCGTCACGTACGCGTCGATGACCGCGGTCAGTGCTTCCTCGCGATCGGGCACCGTGCCCACGATGGCCGACAACTCCGCCGACAGTCGGTCGGCCGCCCGCCGGAACGCCGCCGCGAGGATGTCGCTCTTGGCCGAGAAATACCGGTAGATGCCCGACGCAGGCATGCCAACGGCCGTCGCGATGTCGTCCATGCTGGTGTCGCGGTAGCCCTTGAGGTTGAAGAGACGCATCGATTCGTTCAGCAGCGCTTCGTATTTCGACGTCTCCGTGACGGTGGCGACGGGCGGACCGGCCTCGACAACGCTGTTCGCGACGTCAGGCACATCGGCGGCCAGCACCGCGTCGGCGAGGTCGGCGAGCAACGCGCGCACCTGGATGGCGGGCAGCTTGGCGCGATGATCGACGATGCTGCCGATCACGGACAGCGCCGACGTCGACAGCGTCCAACCCTGCCGCGACGTCAGCTCCGGCCGAATTGCCATGAGCGGCCGCTGGATCCGGCGATGGACGGTGCGCATCTGTGCGATCAGCGTGGCCTGGTCGTCGCCCCGCAGGTAGCGGCCTTCCCAGCGGTAGAGCCCGCCCGACTCTCGGTTGGCCATTGCGGTGTCGATGAGCGCGGAGACGAGCCGGCGCACGGTCAGCTCGGGATCGCCGGTTGCGTCGTCGGCGAATTCCGTGCAGTCGACCAATTGCTGACCCAGGTTGAGCACCGCGTCGCAGAACAGTTCGTACTTGCTCGAGTAGTGGCGGTACAGCGCGGCAGCGGAGATACCGACGCGCGTCGCGATGGTTTCCATGCTGACGCCGTAGTAGCCGAGCACACTGAACGCCTCGGCCGATGCGCGGGCGATCTGCGCCTTGCGATCCTTGGGCCGACGCCGGACGCCCTCGCCGCGGGTGGGCCTGATGCGCGCCATGGCCAACACCATAACGGACGTTTCGGATACATAGCTGCCCACTTCGGTTGGAAAATCAGGAGAAAGTGTTCGCCATCGTAAGAATGACCATTAACATATGAGGATGCTCGGCGCGCTGCGACGGCTGTTGGGGTTTCAGGTGACGATAGGCGAACTGATAGTCGTCGCGCTGATTCTTGGCACTCCGTACCTGATCGTCGGTGTCATCTGGTCGAGCACCCACACCGAGCATCTGCAGCACATGGCCGGTGTCGACCTGGCGGTGTCGTATCTCGGGTCGATCGTGTCGTGGCCTGTGCTGCTCGTCGCCGACGTCTGCATGACCTGAACGGGGGAAGATCTTGGAGCAGCGGCATCATCGCCTCGCCTACACCGGCGTCGTTTGCGGTGTCCTGGTGGTTTTCGGTCTCATTGCACTGAACTTTCCGGTCTTTCTCGACGCCTATGACCAATGGGGATTCCAGGTGAAGTGCGGGACGGGATACTCCACCGATCTGACCCAGGCAGCTGCCACTGTCGGCCGGGACAACTTCGTCGACAAGTGCGAGACGGCGCTGCTCGTCCGCCGAATGTGGGCCATACCGCTCGTCGTGATCTGCGGGCTGGTGCTGCTCGCGGTCACCGTCGCGTCGGCGATAACATCGGCCCGCGAGACTCTCGTCCCTCATCGCGATACCGCCTGACGTAGCATCTCCTGGCGTGAGCTCGCCGGACGGCCCTGCGCTGCAACGGCGGCTCGGCACATTCGACGCCGTGACGATCGGGCTGGGCTCGATGGTGGGCGCAGGCATCTTCGTTGCTCTGGCCCCGGCCGCGTCGGCCGCCGGCTCGGGTCTGCTCATCGGGCTGGCCGTCGCCGCCGTGGTCGCCTATTGCAACGCGACATCTTCGGCTCGACTTGCCGCTCTTTATCCGCAGTCCGGCGGCACCTACGTCTATGGGCGCGAACGTCTCGGTGAGTTCTGGGGTTACACAGCCGGGTGGAGCTTCGTCGTCGGCAAGACGGCGTCGTGCGCGGCGATGGCGCTGACGGTCGGCTATTACGTGTGGCCGGACGGGGCGCACGCGGTGGCGGTGGCCGCCGTGGTCGCGCTGACCGCGGTGAACTACGCCGGTATCCACAAGTCCGCGATGCTGACCCGGATCATCGTCGCGCTCGTGCTCGCCGTGCTTGCGGCGGTGGTGGTCGTCGTTCTCGGCTTCGGCGACGTTGACGGCTCACGGCTGGCGCTCGGCGACGACGTCAGCATCCGTGGCGTGCTAGAAGCCGCGGGGTTGCTGTTCTTCGCGTTCGCGGGGTACGCCAGGATCGCGACGCTGGGTGAGGAGGTGCGCGACCCGGCTCGCACCATCCCCCGTGCGATACCGATAGCGCTCGGTATCACGCTGGTCGTGTACGCGGTGGTCGCGACCGCAGTACTGAGCGAATTGGGCAGCGCCGCACTGGCTTCGGCAAGCGCCCCGCTGGCGGACGCGGTGCGCGCGGCAGGCTTTCCCGGTTTGGAGCCGGTGGTGCGGGTAGGTGCCGCGGTCGCGGCGCTTGGCTCACTGCTGGCTCTGATCCTCGGCGTCTCCCGGACCACCTTGGCAATGGCCCGCGACCGGCATCTGCCCCAGGCGCTGGCCACGGTGCATCCACGGTTCAAGAGCCCGCATCGCGCCGAGGTCGTGGTCGGCGTCGTCGTTGCCGTGGTGGCGGCCGTGGTGGATGTGCGCGGCGCGATCGGCTTCTCGTCGTTCGCAGTGCTGCTCTATTACGCGATCGCGAATGCGTCGGCATGGACGTTAGGTCGCAGGACCATTCCGGCCACCGGGCTGGCGGGCTGCCTACTGCTGGCGTTCCTCCTGCCAGTCTCGTCGGTCGCAGTGGGCGCGGCCGTGGTGGCGATCGGCGCCGCGGCGTACTGGATTCGCCGCTGGGCGGCATAACACGACATGAGAACTTTCGCGAAGATCGTCAATGAGCGCGGCCGCCGTCATTGCGGTATCAGCGCTACTCGCAATCCATATTGAAAACCCGAGCCCGAAAGACCGCGAGTGCATCATCTCCGCTAATCCGCACCATTCACTCGCGCGCCCAGACTTTTCACCCTCATCTATTGACTGGGTTCCGCACGCCTTGGCCTGCCGATCTTCAGTTGGCCTATAGACAGGGACTGGATCGCAGCCAGCTACTGCAATCAAAGCGTTGAGGGCCGAAGCAACGTAAACCAAATCCGACACTGAGCAAACGGTGCAGATGTGCTCTACAGCGGCGACGCAGTGCCGTAATGCGCCATTCGCCGGAACTGACCCGGCGCAAATCAAGTAGTCCATTACTCTAACGCGCGCCTGCCTCGAGGGGGACCATCAGCATGTGCCACGAGCGTTCTTGGGCCACGCCAGCAGCAACGCTGTTCGGGCACTGGCGCAATGCGACCCTCGCGGCACTGACGGTTGTCCGGCTCAGTCAGGAGCGAGCGCATGAGCGAGAACGATGACGATGTCTTCTGGGAGGATCTCCTCTCTCATATCCGGCAGCGCGCGTTGGTGCCGGTTGTGGGACCTGACCTGAGTGTGGTGAATGTCGACGGCGCCGACCAGACGTTTACGTCGCTGATTAGCCAACGCCTTGTTCAGCGGTATGACCTGAGCGTGTCGCCCGAGCCGACGACCATTGGCGAAGCGGTCGCGGAATGCCTGCGACAGCACGGTCAGGATGAGGTCGACCGGTTGTATCGCGTCATCAACAACATCATCGCGGAGCTCGATCCCGCGCCCGGCGATGCGCTGCGAAACCTCGCCGCGGTTGATGACTTGCGCCTGTTTGTCAGTACGACGCCCGATCGGCTGCTCGCGAAGGCGGTGAACGAGGTCCGTTTCGAGGGCCGGCCAGAGACGCGTGAACTTACGTTTTCCCCAAGTCAGTCCACGAGCGAACAGTCGCGAAACGCGAGACCGGCCAAGACAACCGACACCGTCGTTCTCAACTTGTTTGGTCAAGCCACCCCGACGCCTCAATACGCAATCCACGATGAGGACCAACTGGAGTGGCTGCACGCATTGTTGAGCGAGTGGGCGAGTCTGCCCGAATGGCTGGTCAGTCCCCTGAAGCATCATCCAATGCTGTTCGTCGGTTGCGAGATACCCGACTGGCTCGGGCGGTTTCTCCTGCGTATGTCGAGTACCTCTCGACTGTCGATGGAACGCGACCAGCAGTTCTTCATCGTTGGAAACTCGATCTCGTGCGACCCGGCGCTGTCGACGTTCTTCACGACTTACTGCCGGAAGACACTCGTCCAGCAGCTGGACATGGAACCGGCCGCATTTGCGGCGCAGTTGCGTGCGCGCTGGGAGCAACAGACCGCCGACATGCCGCGCGCACCACTTGGCCTCGTGGGCGCTTCCGCGGGGGTTGGCGTCGGGGACCCTGCCGATGCGGACGCTCCGACGATCTTTATCAGTTACATGCGTGAGGACGCCGATGCCGCCCGGCGGCTGTCTGACGCGATCGCCAGCCAGGGCGGTGACGTGTGGTTCGACGAGCGGCGGATATTGCCAGGCGATGAGTGGGAGCCGGAAGTTCTCAGCTGTATTCGTCAGACCGTTCGACTCTTCGTTCCGGTCATCTCCGCGAATACGGAGGGCGAGGACGAGGGCTACGTCTTCAGAGAATGGAGGGCGGCGGCAGATCGAGCGCAATCCATCATGGGCCGGCGCTTTATCGTGCCGGTGGTTATCGACGACGACTACACCGGTGACGCGGGTCGGTACCAACAGATTCCAGATGAGTTCAGGCCCTTGCATTTTGGCCGCGCGCCCGGAGGTGAACCCGACGCGGGTTTGATCGAGATGCTGATTTCCGAAATCCGTGACATGCGGCGCGTGAACGCGGCCTGACCGACGGAGCGACAGCGATGCAGCTCGACAAGGACAACCCCTGGCCGGGATTGGAATCATTCGAAGAAGACTCGCATGCATTCTTCTTCGGCCGCGGCCATGAAATCAAGTTACTGCGAGACCATGTGCTGGACAGCCCGGTCACGGTCCTATACGGTCGCTCGGGCCTCGGCAAGACGTCACTGCTACGAGCGGGACTGTTTCCCTTGCTGCGTAAGCCCTTGCAGGGTAAGCGCCACTTTCTTCCGATCTACATTCGCTTCGAGCTGAAACCCGATGCGGCGCCGCTTACTCGGCAGCTTCACCACGCGGTCCGTGACGCAATACAAGCGAATACGGACAAGGCCATGCTGCCGTCGGACGACGAATCGCTATGGGAGTACCTGCATCGCGCCGACTTTGAGCTGTGGTGCTCACAGAACCATCTCCTCACGCCGGTGATTGTTTTCGACCAGTTCGAAGAGCTATTCACCCTCGGCGAAGGGGTTCCCGATCTGGTGAACGAGTTAAGGAACGAGCTCGGCGACTTGGCCGAGAACCGAATTCCCGCCGATCTGGCCACGCGAATCGGCGAAAACGAAGATGTGGCAAGGCAATTCGACCTGCGGTCGCGCAACTACAAGTTGTTGATCAGTCTGCGGGAAGATTTCCTTCCCGAACTCGAAGGCTGGCGCCGGCTTATCCCTACGCTGGGACGCTCACGGGCGCGACTTCTTCGCTTGCGCACTAGCGAGGCCGTCGAGGCAGTGCACGACCCCGCTTCAGACATGATGACGCACGAGTTGGCGCGCCGAGTAGTGGACATCATCGCCGGCGAGAACCTCCACACCGGCCGTGCCTCAGCATCGCCGGATGTGGTCAATCCCGGCGATCGGACGGGCGCGGCGGAAGTCGAACCCGCGCTGCTCAGTTTGTTTTGCCGCGAGCTAAACGAAGAACGCAAGAGGCGCGGACAGGCGAAATTCGACGAGCAACTAATCGAGGACGCCAAACGCGACACCCTGTCCAACTACTACTCCTCGTGCGTGCGTGATCTACCACCGCGCGTCGCGCGCTTCATCGAGTCCGAGCTGATCACCGAGAAGGGCTTCCGCGACAGCTACATTCGCGAGGACGCAGTGCCTGCCCATCTCACCGAAGATGAGCTCGACCGGCTGATCAGCTCGCGGCTGGTACGGCTCGAAGATCGCGACGGCGCACCACGCATCGAACTGACTCACGATGTGCTCACCGGCGCGGTGCGCGAACACCGCGACCGACGCCGAGCAGAAGAAGAGAAGGCGGCACTCGAGGAAGCCGCGGAGCAGGCACACGAACGCGAGCAAGCCGCCCAGGCCCAAGCCGCGTGCGAGGAACGGGACAAGCTCAAGGCCCAGCAGCAGGCGCAGGTCCTGCTCAAGCGCACGCGGGTCCTCTACACGCTGTTGGCATTGGTGGTGATCGTCGCGGTGGTGGCAGTGATCGAGTTCGGATTGGCGCGCAAGGCCCAGAGCGTGGCGGATGCACGGTTGCAGGATGCCCGAGAAGCGAACGCGGACAAGTTGTATACGAACTCCCTTGTGATGCTTGGCGGCAAGAGTCGTCTGGGTGGCCACGACACGGCCGCACTGCAGATGTTGCTCGCCGCACTCGCAATCGCGCCGAACCACGAGGACAGTGAGTATGAACTGCTCACGGTGGCCAACCAAGAGCGTGACCTGCTCAAGATCATCGACCTTCCGGCAGTGGTGATGAGTGTGGCGTTCAGCCCCGACGGCACCCGCATCGCCACCGCCAGCGCCGACCACACCGTCCGGCTGTGGGACACCGGCACCGGGAAGCCCATCGGGCCACCGATGCACCACGACGACCGAGTGATGAGTGTGGCGTTCAGCCCCGACGGCACCCGCATCGCCACCGCCAGCGCCGACACGACTGCCCGACTGTGGGACACCGCCACCGGCAAGCCCATCGGGCAAAACATGCGCCACGAAAAGGCGGTAAACAGCGTGGCGTTCAGCCCCGACGGCACCCGCATCGCCACCGCCAGCGCCGACACGACTGCCCGGCTGTGGGACACGCGCACAGGGCAGCCCATCGGGCAGATGGACCACACGGGCGCGGTAAACAGCGTGGCGTTCAGCCCCGACGGCACCCGCATCGCCACCGCAAGCGATGACACGACCGTCCGGCTGTGGGACACGCGCACAGGACAGCCCATCGGGCAGTCGATGGGCCACTACGGCGCCGTCTACGGCGTGGCGATCAGCCCCGACGGCACCCGCATCGCCACCGCCAGCGCCGACACAACCGTCCGGCTGTGGGACACGCGCACAGGGCGGGCCGTCGGACAACCGATGCGCCACGACGACGCCGTTTACGGCGTCGCGTTCAGCCCTGACAGCACCCGCATCGCCACCGCCAGCGCCGACACAACCGTCCGGCTGTGGGACACCGCCACCAGCGGCGCGGTCGGCGTCCTGCGCGGACACGAGGGTCCCGTGACAGCGCTGGCGTTCAGCCCCGATGGCCTGCGCCTGGTGTCGTCGAGCAGCGACGGGACCGTTCGGCTATGGGATGCCAACAGTTGGCAACCCATGGTCGGTCATTACGACACGGCCTGGGCCGCGTTCTTCGACGATGGCCACCGCATCGGCTCGGGCAGCTGGGATAAGACTGTCCGATGGTGGGACGCCGCCACTGGACGGCTCATCGGGGAACCGCTGTACGTGGACGGCGACGACGTCGAGGTGCTGTTCCCGGTCGACGAGAACCGGTTGCTGTCGTTTGGATCGGTCGACACCGTACGGCTGTGGGACCGCGCCGGCAATCCCATCGGCCCACCACTGCGCCTCCCGCCCGACCCTGACCGGTATCTCGTCTCTGACAAGACAGTCAGTCGGATCGCGGCCGCGCTCGAACCCGGCGTCGTGCAGGTGTACGAGACGGACACCATGCGGCCGGTTGGGAAACCGCTCCGAACGGAACAGCCAGTCTCGGTAGTCGAGTTCAGCCGCGATGGACAAATCGTGGCCACCGGCAACGACGATGGGACCGTCCAACTGTGGGATGCCACGAGCGGCGCGCCGAGTGGGCAACCAATGAAGGGCACCGGGTATGTGACGAGCATCGCTTTCAGCCACGACGGCCGCCTCCTCGCAGTTGGGTGTTCGTGCTACTCAATGCGCCTATGGGACACCGGCACCCACCAGCCCGTCGGCGAACCCATGTCTCTCGAATCTGTCGCGAACGTCGCTGAATTCAGCCCCGATGGCCGCACGCTCGCATCGGGCAGTGACGATGGCTCTATTCAACTATGGGACGTCGGTGACCAATCGCCCCTTGGCGACCCCCTCACCGGTCACACGGCAGTGGTCGACAGCCTGGACTTCAGCCCGGACGGGACGAAGTTACTGTCCGCGAGTGACGATCACACGCTTCGGCTCTGGCCGGCGCCAGTGCGCTCGCCAGAAGCGGCCCGAGACGCGTTGTGCGCCAAACTCACCCACAACATGAGTGACGAACAGTGGGACAAGTGGGTCTCGCCTCAGATCGACTACGAGACGGCCTGCGACAAACTGCCCAAGGCCGACTACGCCGGATAGCCCGGAGAACCGCTACATCAGACAACGCGGAACGACTGCGCGTCCGACTGCCCGACCAGCGGTTCATAGACGAAGAAGTTCTGGGCCAGGTTGAGGACCACAGACAACAGCCAGTCGAACGGAGTGGCTTGCACCGCCTTCGTCGACGTGAATGGAAGCACGACCGCCGTGGCCGTGCCTGCAGAGGTGTCGATCTGGATACTCTGTTGCGGCGCACCGTAGATGCCGTCGTGCGTATCGTGGCCACCGAGCTGGTTCACGACCCGCTGCTGAAGACCATCTCGGACCAAAGCGAAGAGGGAACTGTCGGCCACATGCTGGCCAACAACGCGGCGCTGGTGCAGATGGTCGGACCCGTGATCGAGGAGATGCTGGCTTCTGATGGCGGCGATCAGTTCCGGCGCGATCTGCGGCCAAAGGACTTGGCGCAGTTCTTCATCTCCACCTCAATCAGCATGCTGTTCGGCGTCATACCAGGCACCGAGGATCCGGAGACGGTGCGACGCTACATCGACGTCTTCGTGTTGCCGGCCCTACTCAAAAATCCGCCCCGGCCGCGCTCCGTGTTCCCTGACTAGTCGGCCGTGCGCCCGTGCGGGCTGCACTAATTCGGCGGCGGTATCACGTTGAGTTGCTGGAGCATTGCGAGCACGTCCTTGTCCGACCACTTCTCCGCCAGGCGCCCGTTCGCGATTCGGTGTATCACCGTAGCCGTCATGCGCATCTCGTTGCCGGTGGCCGGGATGCCGGGCAGGTCGCCGCGTTGCGTCCCACGGGCCGTTAGCCTCGTGACCACCTTGTCGCCTTCGGCGATTTGGTCCTCGATCTCATGGATGCCCGGCGTCGCGTCCCAGAACAGCCGGAACGCCTGTTTGAGCCCCTCGCGTCCAGGAGCATCGAGGCCTGGGAACGGCGGCGGTGAATGGTCGAGGTAGTCCTCGGCCACCAACTCGTCCAACGCGTCCAGGTTGCCGGCGTCGATTTCTCGGTAGAAACGACGCACCAGATTCTTGTTGTCCTCGATCGACATGCGTTGCCTCCCCTGAGATATGCCGACGATACGCCCGTACTTCTGCCGCATTGGCGGTTGCTGCAAGCCGGAATCCTGAACATTCCCGACGCAAACATCACCTGCCCACACCGCTCGCCTAATTCGTGCGCCGGTCGTTGTAGGCCTCGACCGCGGTCGGCAGCGTCATGAACAAGCGGTCCTCGCCGATCTTGTCAACCAGCCCTGCGGCCTCGAGCGCGTCCCGCAGATCCTGCTTGACCCGCGCCATCGCGAACACGATTCCGCGGCTTGCCAATTCGCCCCGTAGCTGGTCGAGGATATCGAGGGCGGTGAGGTCGACCTCCACGTTGGCCTCGACGTTGAGCACAAACCATTCGGCGGGCACTGGGCTGTCATCGACGGCGGCCAGTGCCCGTTCGCGGAAGTTCTCCGCGTTGGCGAAGAACAGCGGGGCGTCATAGCGGTACACCACCAGGCCGGGCACCGGGTCGGCGTCGGGATAGTCGTCGACATCGTGCATGCCGGCGACGCCCGGAACGTAGCCGAGGATCGCGTCGTGAGGTCGGGCCACCCGCCGCAACAGGTCGAGGATCGACAGGGCAATCGCGACGAGCACACCGTAGAGAACACCGAACAGCAAGACCGATACCGTCGTGGCCACGGCAAGGATCAGCTCGCTGCGCCGAAACCGGGCCAGCCGCTTGAATTCCGGCACATCGACCAGACGCAGCGCCGCGTACACCACCAGCGCCCCGAGCGCCGCCATCGGGAAGTTCGACAGCACCCCGCGTCCGGCCAACATCACTGCGAGCACGAGTACCAGCGTGACCACCGAGTACAGCTGTGTACGGCTGCCGAGCGCATCACCAAGCGCGGTGCGACTGCCGCTGGAGCTCACTGGAAAACCGTGCAGCAGACCGGTGCCGACGTTGCACGCGCCCAATGCGCGCAGTTCCGCGTTGGCGTCCACCCGCTCGTTGTGACGGGCAGCGAAAGTGCGCGCGGTCAGCACGTTGTCGGAGAATGCGACGATCGCGATGCCTGCGGCCGGTATCAGCATCGAGGTGAGCTCCGCCGCCGAAATTCCCGGCAAGCCCGGCACTGGCAGCCCGCCAGGAATCTCACCGATGACCTTGATCCCGTTGCGGTCCAACGAGAATACGGCGACGGTGGCCGTCGCAAGCAGCATCGCAATGAGCGGTCCGGGCATACGCGGCACCACCCGCCCGAGCACCAGCAGGACGAGCAGCACCGCCGCCGACAATCCGATCGTCGGCCAGTGCGCTTCGGTCAACCCAGCCGCGAATGACCGCACCTGATCGACGAATTCGTCGCCCTTCACCGATACTCCGGTGACCTTGCCGAGCTGGCTGCCGATCATGATGACCGCAACGCCGGTCATGTACCCGACCAAGACGGGCCGCGACAGCAGATCCGCAAGGATCCCCAGCCGGATCACGCCGCCGATGAAGCAGATCGCCCCAACGAGCAGTGCCACCGCCGCCGCCAGTGCCGCGTATCGGACGGGGTCGCCTGCAGCCAACGGTCCGAGCGCGGTCGCGGTCATCAGCGCCGTCGTCGACTCCGGGCCGACGGACAATTGCCGCGAGGAGCCCAGCACCGCGTAGACGGCCAGCGGAACCAGCGCGGCCCACAGGCCGACGATGGGCGGCAGTCCAGCCACCGTCGCGTAGGCCATCACCTGTGGGACTAGATACGCGGCGACGGTAAGGCCGGCCACCACGTCACCGCGCAGCCACTCACGCTGATAGTCACGAAACTGCGCAAGCCCCGGCAAGATACTCATGTGATCCCGCTGACATGGAAGCACGTCGAGACGCAATCCGACAGCGACTTCGTGGTCGCCCCCGACGAGCGACTCGGCTGGACCCGCACGGTCGGCATCGGCGCCCAGCATGTGGTGGCGATGTTCGGCGCCACCTTCCTGGTGCCGGTGCTGACGGGCTTTCCGCCGGCCACCACCCTGCTCTTCTCGGGTGTCGGCACCGTGTTGTTCCTGCTGATCACCGGCAACCGGCTGCCGAGCTATCTGGGCTCGAGCTTCTCTGTGATCGCGCCTGTGACGGCCGCCATGGCCTCGCACGGAACCGGCAGCGCGCTGGGCGGTCTCGTCGCGGTCGGCGTTGTGCTGATCATCATCGGTGTCACCGTGCACCTGGTGGGCACCCACTGGATCGATGCGACGCTGCCGCCAGTGGTCACGGGCGCGATCGTCGCGCTAATCGGATTCAACCTGGCGCCCGCCGCCAAGTCGAATTTCGAGAAGGGCCCGCTGGTCGGACTCGTCACACTGGTGCTCCTGGTAGCGACGCTCGCGTTCTTCCGCGGCATCGTCGGCCGGCTCGCGATCTTCTTGGCCGTCGTCGCCGGCTATGTGCTGGCGTTGATCCTCGGCGACGTCGACACCTCCGCGATCGCCGCCGCACCATGGCTGGGACTGCCGCATTTCCAGACCCCGACATTCACCGTGGCGGTGCTGCCGATGTTCCTGCCCGCGGTCATCGCGCTGGTCGCCGAGAACATCGGGCACGTCAAGTCGGTGGGCCAGATGACCGACACTGACGTCGACCCGGTGATCGGCCGCGCGCTGGCCGCCGACGGGGTGGCGACGACGTTGGCGGGCTTCGGCGGAGGCTCGGCGACCACCACCTACGCCGAGAACATCGGCGTGATGGCCGCTACCCGGGTGTATTCGACGGCCGCGTACTGGATCGCCGCCGCGGTCGCGATTGCTTTGTCGCTGTGCCCGAAGGTGGGCGCGGCGATCTCGGCGATCCCGCCGGGAGTACTTGGTGGGGCGACGGTCGTGTTGTACGGCCTGGTCGGCGTGCTCGGGGTGCGCATCTGGCTGACCAATCACGTCGACTTCTCCAAGCCGCTGAACCAGATGACCGCGGCCATCCCACTGATCATCGGCATCGCCGACTTCACCTGGCAGGCAGGCGATCTGACGTTCACCGGCATCGCGCTCGGCTCGATCGCCGCGCTGCTGGTATATCACGGCATGCGGTTGCTGGGCGCCTCGCGCGAACTGGTCCCACAACACAGCACGTAAGGACCGGCTCAGGGCTTACAGTTCCAACCGATGCGTCGCACGTGGACCTGGACATTCGACCTGCCGCCGGATCGGCTCTGGCCGGTGCTGGCGGATACCAACAGGTTCAACGAGGCGATGGGTCTGCCGCCGTACACGCTCGAGCAGACGCCGCAACCAAACGGGACGGTCCTTCGCCGCGGGCGGGGCAGGGCCGCAGGCTTCACGCTCGAATGGGAGGAGAAGCCGTACGAGTGGATCGCCGGTCGGCACTTCCGCCAGTCGCGCGTATTCACGAAAGGTCCGTTTCGCCGCTTCGGCCCGGTCTTCGATCTCAAGCCCGACGGCAAAGGCGGCTCGCACGTGACCTACGCACTCGAATGGGATCCGTTGAGCTTGGTCGGCCGCGCGTTCGGCGCACGGCTCGCGGCCCAGGCGGGTGAGGCGGTTGGCAAGCGCACCCTGGAGGCCGTCGCCTTTGCACGCGGGGACAAGTCGGGTGAGCGCCTGACGCCGTTCGAGTTGCCACCGCCCGAACTTCCCCCCGGCGCGCGCGAGCGGGCCGCGGCGCTGGCCCGCGAGATCGACCGCAGCCCGTACGGCAACGGGCTCGGCGCGCGGCTCGCCGACATTGTCCTTCAGAGCATGGCCGCCGACCTCGCCCATCTCAAGCCCAAGGCGCTGGCGGGCGATCTCGGCGTTCTGCCGCGCGCGGCGATCGAGGCTTGTCTTGCCGGCGTGAAGGCAGGTCTTCTCACTATGAAGTGGGGCTTGCTCTGCCCCAACTGCCGCGGCGCCAAGATCAGCGTCGCCGCCCTCTCCGAGTTGCCGCGTGGCGCGCATTGTGCCTCGTGCAACATCGATTACGACCGCGACTTCGAGAAGAACGTCGAGCTCTCCTTTGCACCGGCACCCGCTGTGCGGCCGGTACCCGACGGCGGCTTCTGTCTTTCCGGCCCGATGGCGACGCCGCATGTCGCCGTGCAGGTGTTACTGGATCCGGGAGAACGGCGAAACGTAACCGTCGATCTGCCGCCGGGCTCGTATCGTCTGCGCACTCTGCATCCCGGCGTGGTCGTCGACATCGACCACGAGTCCGGGCCTTTCCCGGGTTTGCGCATCACGGCGTCGGGCGTGGAGGTGCTGACCGCCACGGATCATCCAGGCGAGGCGGGAAACGTGGCGTTCGTGAACGATGCGGACTTCGAGCTCGCGGCCCTGATCGAGGACCGTACCTGGGTGCGCGATGCGCTCACAGCACCAGAAGTGATCTCGCTGCAGGCCTTTCGCGATCTGTTCGCCGAGGCGACCCTGCGGCCGGGCGACGATGCGGGCGTCAGCCAGGTCGCGCTTCTCTTCACCGACTTGCAAGGCTCGACGGCGCTCTATGAACGGGTGGGCGATGCCGCTGCATACAACATGGTGCGCGAGCATTTCGCGCTGCTGGCTGCAATCGTGCGCGACCATGACGGCGCGGTGGTCAAGACGATTGGCGACGCGGTGATGGCCGCGTTCAGCGATCCGGCGCAGGCGGTGCGCGCGGCGCTCGCCATGCAAGCCGAGATCGGCTCTTCGTCACACGCAGTCCGCGACCTCGTCCTCAAAGTGGGCGTCCATGCCGGCCCCAGCGTGGTCGTGACCTTGAACGACCGCCTCGACTATTTCGGATCGACCGTCAACATGGCCGCCCGCCTCCAGGGCCAGAGCACCGGCGGCGACATCGTGCTATCGTCCTCCGTCGCCGACGATCCCGCGGTGCGCGAAGTGCTTGCTGCAGTGCCGAAGGACCGAGAGACGGTCGCGCTCAAGGGTTTTGCCGAGCCCGTTGGTTTCATACGCCTGCTGGGCCGCGCGTCGTAATCAGGCCGGGTCGAGCAACGCCGCAGGACCGCGCGTCATCAGCTGACGCCCGACAATGATCCGCTGGATCTCGCTGGCCCCCTCCCAGATTCGCTCGACCCGCAGTTCGCGGAACATCCGCTCGGCGACGTTCTCCCGCATGTAGCCGCGGCCGCCGAAGATCTGCACCGCGCGGTCGGCCACCCGGCCCGCCATCTCCGAGCAGTACAGCTTCGCCATCGAGGCCTGGCCGTGCAGGGTCTTGCGGTCATGGCCTGCGTCGATGGACCGGGCCACTTCGTAGAGCATCGTTCTGGCGGCGAACAATTCGGTCGCGCTGTCGGCCAGCATGCCCGCCACCAACTGGTGCTCGCCCAGCGGCCTGCCGTCGACCACCCGGGTCTGCGCGAACGCCGTCGTCTCGTCGACCAGACGCTGTGCGGCGCCAACACATCTGGCGGCCACCATCATTCGCTCGAACCGGAACCAGTCCTGGGTGAACGTCATCGGTTCGCCCTCGATCCCGACAAGGTTGGCAGCCGGCACGCGAACGTCGTTGAACGCGACGATCGGGTGCTCGTCGGCGATGTGGTGCGAATACTGTGGAGTACGAACCACTTCCACGCCAGGCCATGGCAGGTCGACCACCAACAGCACGTGGTCTCCGCCGTCGACGACGGCCTCCACGAAGACGTAGTCGGCCAGGTTGAACGACGTGACATGCCACTTGGTTCCGTTGATCACGTACTCGTCGCCGTCACGCCGCGCGGTGGTCTGCAGCGCGGACACGTCGGAGCCGGCGAACTCTTCGGTGATCGCATACGCCTCATGCTTCTCGCCGCGCACCGACGGCAGCAGCCACCGCTCGCGCTGGTAATCGGTCGCCACCTCGACCCACCACTGCGGTGGAGTGGCCATCACCCAGGCCAATCCGTTGGTCACCCGCCCGCACTGCTCCTGCACCAGCACCTGCTGCAGCGCGGTGTAGCCAGGGCCGCCGACCGAGGTCGGCATATTCGTCGCGTACAGGCCCAATTCGATTGCGCGGACATGATGCTCGGCCGTCAGCTCCTTGGGCAAAATACCGCCCGCAAGCTCTGCTTCCACCTCATGCGGCATCAACGTCTCGACGAACGCATGCGCCGTGTCCCGGATGCGCCGATCCTCTTCGGTCAGGCCGTACATCCACACCTCCACCCACTTGACTGAGCGTTCAGTCTATGCCAGCGTTCCGTAGTATGACCAGCTTCCGCAGCGCGGATGTCGTGGTGGTGGGCGGTGGAACGGTCGGCGCATGGACGGCCGTGCTGCTCGCCGAAAGCGGCGTGCCGAATGTCGTGCTCATCGAGGCGAGAACGCTCGGGGACGGCGCCAGCAGTCGCGCCGCCGGGATGGTGCGTGCCCAGGGCGGCACCGAAACCGCGATCCGGCTGGGCCTTCGCACCCAGGAGTTCTACGCCGCCAGCGGGGACCGCTTCCCGCTGGATTGTGGCTTTGTGGCACAGGGCTATCTGATGCCGTGTTTTACCGATGCGGAGGTCGAGCAGGCGCACGAGCGGATCGCGCTGCAGCGGACTTTGGGCCTGGAGGTGGAATTTCTCTCCGGCGCGGATATCGACGAGCGGCAGACCGGGCTCGCGCCGGGCGCGACCCTCGGCGCGTCGTATGCGCCGGGCGACGGCTACATCGATGCGCCACGCAACGTGCTGGCCTACACCGCAGCGCTGATCGCGCATGGCGTCGACGTCCGCGAGCGCTGCACGTTCACGGGTCTGCGCACCGCGGCAGGCCGTGTCGTCGGCGTGGACACGTCGGACGGTCCGATCGACACGGAGCGCGTCGTACTCACCGGCGGCCCGCAGCTCGCCGAGGTGGGCGCGACCGCGGGCGCCCGGATACCCGCCGGCGGCACCCGGCACCAGGTGGTGGTCACCGCGACCGTTGCGGGCCTGGACGTGTACCAACTGCCGATGGTGTTCGACATCACCTCCGGAATCTACTGGCGCCCAGGCGAATCCGGCGGCTTACTGTGGGGCATGAGCAACCCCGACGAGCCGCCAGGCGTGGCGACCGACTTCGACACGGTGTACTATCGCAAGGCGCGTGACCGCATCGAAGAGCTCTTTCCGGCGGTGCGCGGACTCGGGCTGCGACGGGCCTGGGCCGCGACCATTGACTACACCCCCGATCACCTGCCGATCCTCGGGCCATTGCTGACAGACGACGGCCCGATCACCGGGAGCGTCGTCGCCAGCCCCGCAGGCCACGGCATGATGTGGGGTCCCGCGGTGGCCCAGGTGGCCGCCGACCTGACCACCACCGGTGGGTGCGAGTGGCTTGATCTCACCGACCTCGGCCTCGACCGATTCGACGCCGACGGCAACAGCAGGCTGGCGCCTGAACCGATCTCGCTACCGTTCCCGGAAAGCGTGGCCGCCGAAAGGATTTCTGAATGACGCAGGGTGTTGTCACGTCCATCCTGGCCGGTGCCGCGGACGTCGAACTCGAGGACTGGGGCCCCTTGGCGGAGGTGACGGCCCATCCGATGGCGACACATGGACTCGAGATGTGGGTCGACGGCGAGAAGTCCGCAGGCATCTGGCAATGCACAGCGGGGCCGTCGTACTGGGTACAGGACGAGAACGAGGTCATTTATGTGTTGTCGGGACGAATGACCGTGACACCCGACGGCGGCGAGCCCGCTGATGTCGGTGCAGGGGACATCGCGGTCTTCCCGACGGGCTGGAAGGGCACCTGGGACATCCACGAGACCCTTCGGAAGGTTTATTCGATTTTCTGACTGCGCGCAATGACGAGAGCGTCGACCGCGACCACGCCGTCCGGCGACGCGATAACCGGGTTGGCTTCCACCGCGTCGAGCACGTCACCCAGCTCGACCGCCATCTCGGAGAACCGCACGACGACGTCGGCGACCGCGTCGACATCCATCGCGGGACCACCGCGCCACCCGGACAGCAGGCGCCGGATGCGAAGCCCGTCGAGCAGTTGCAGCGCCCGATCATGCGACACCGGTGGACAGGCCACCGCCCGGTCGCCGAGCAGTTCCACCAGCGTGCCTCCCGCAGCGACGACAACAAGAGGGCCGAACGCGTCGTCTCGGACAAACCCAACCGATATCTCGACGCCGGCCCCGACCATCGGCTGAACACTGACCGCCGGGCCCAGCGATTGCGCCATCGCCGTGTAAGCCGCGCGCAACGCGGCCTCGTCCCTCAGCCCAAGGGCTACGCCGCCGACGTCGCTCTTGTGCAGTACACCAAGAGTTTTCAGCGCAACCGGATAGCCCGCCACAGCCGCAGCCGCCACCGCTTCGTCGATCGAATGCGCCGTCCGCGACTTCAACGCTGGCACGCCATAGTCGGTCAGCAGCTCGACGGCCGACATCCCGTCGGCCGCGCGGGCGCGCCACCGGTCGCGACGTTCGGGCTGCACAGTGGCTCTCGTCCCGTCGATGGGCAGCGGCCAGCGAGCCAGGTGACCGAGCGCTGCCAACCCACTACTGGCACTTTCCAGTACCGGAATTCCGTTTCCGCGCAGCCATTCCGCCGTACCGGTGTCGATTGCAGACGGCACGGACGCCAAGACCGCCAACGGCGCGTACGTATTGTCTGCCACGTCCAGCACCGCGGCGGGATAAGACGTGTCGCCGTCGAACTCGCTGACGAGATCGACCGCCAGGGCGGTGACAGCCACCGAGGGGTCTTCGGTCATCAATCGCAGGCAGGCGCCGAACAATCTGCGGGTGTTTGCGCCGGTGCCCCACACGTCGAGTGGGTTGGTGGGCACGAGGCCGTCGTCAAGCAGTTCGCCGAGCGCTGTCAGAGTGCTGTCTCCGAGCTCCGCGAAGCCCACGCCCTTTTCGTGCGCCAGGTCGGCCAACAGCGCCCGTTCGGCTCCCGAGTCATGCACCGTCGCGATGCCGCCGCCTCGTACACGAGCGCGTCTGCCTGCCGCGAATAACTCGAGCGTGTCGGTGAATTCGGCCAGATCGCTCACGTGCACCGCGCCGGTGGCCGCGCAAAAGGCCTGCCAGGCGGCGTGCTCACCCGCGAGGGCGCCGGAGTGCGCCGCGACCATGGCGCGGCCGCGAGGTGAGCGGCCCACGGTGAGGAGCACCACCGGCACGTCGTGCTCGGCGGCGCGCCGCACCGCTTGCCGCAGCCGAGGTACGGATCTCGGCGTCTCCATCAACAACCCGATGATCCGCGTCTCGGGATCGTGGAGTGCGTAATCGACGTAGTCGGCGGTGTCGGTGACAAGCTCCTGGCCGGACGACACCGCCAGCCGGAAGCCAAAACCGCGCCGGGCCCGCAACAGGGTCGAGAACGCCGATCCGGAGTGGGTGACGAGACTGATTCCACCGGCCGGCAACGGATCCGGCTCCAGGTACCCGAGAGCCCGCACACCGACCGCGTTGTTGACGAACCCCATGCAACCCGCGCCACACAGCGCCATTCCCGCGCGGGTGGCGGTCTCGGCGATTTTCTCGCGCACACCGTGCGCGGACCCGAACAGCACCGCCGACGGTGCACCGATCGCTGCGGCGATCTCCAGCTGTTCCACCAGCGCCGCGTCGGGCACCCCGAGCAGGACCACGTCGACGGGCTCGTCAAGATCGGCCAGCGACGGTGCGCAGGGCAGCTCCCCGATGCGGTCGTAGCGCGGATTGACCAAATGCACACGGGCCGAACCCCGTTGCGCCTCAAGCACCATCCGCGCACCGAAGCTGTCGGGGCGGTCGCTGGCGCCCACCACCGCCATCGACCGGGCGCCGAGCATGGCAGCAACCGCTGCCCGGCGGTGCTCGGTCATCCGCGGAAGAGGCGGCGAAGACCCCGCTTCTGATCGGCGAGTACAGCGCGTGCCGCCTGCCAGCCAGGGATACCGCACACGCCGCCGCCGGCGTGAGTGCCGGAACTTCCGTTGTACAACCCGGAGACCGGGGTGCGGTAGTCCGCGTAGCCAGGAGCCGGTCGCATGTGGAACAGCTGCTCCAGCGACAGCTCACCGTGGAAGATGTTGCCTCCGATCAACCCGTACTCCTCCTCCATCTCGTGGGGACCAACGATGTCGCGGTGCGTGATGGACGACTTGAAGCCCGGAGCGACCTGGTCGTAGAGGTCGATGAGCCGGTCGGCATACGCATCGAGTTCCTCGGTGTGCGGCGCGGCACTCCAGTCCGCGGGTACCCACTGCGTGAACAGCGACATGATGTGTGTGCCATCGGGATTGAGCGTTGTGTCCAGGGTGGTCGGAATGACGCCGTCGGAGAACGGCATCAGCGCGGGTCGACCGACACGAGCGTCCTGGAACGCGGCCTCGATGTAGTCCATGGTCGGCGCCATCTCGACCGAGCCGGTGTGGTGCTCCGCCAGGCCACTGCTTGGATCCGCGGTGAAGTTGGGCAGCTCGCCCAGCGCCAGGTTGATCTTGACCACACCGCTGCGGGTCTTCCAATGCTCGATGTCGCTGACGAAGTCGTCGGGCAGCTCGGCGCGCGGAATATGGTCCAGGAAAGCGATTT
The DNA here is from genome assembly GCA_963841555.1 of uncultured Actinomycetota bacterium. GTDB lineage: Bacteria > Actinomycetota > Actinomycetes > Mycobacteriales > Mycobacteriaceae > Mycobacterium. Next base: position 331,399 of record CAWJDL010000006.1, on the reverse strand, counting down.
TCGGGTGAAGGGTGGTTACCACCAGCGGCGCGTAGATCTCGTCACCATTCTCGAGAACCGCGCCATGCACCCGGCCGCCGCGGACAATGAGCCGCGCAACACGGGCATTGGTGCGGATCTCGGCGCCGAAGCCGCGGGCCGAGGATGCGATCGCCTCGGAGACCGCTCCCATGCCCCCCTCGGGGTAGCCCCAGCTGCCGAGTTGGCCGTCGCCGACATCACCGATCGAATGGTGCGCCATCACGTAGGCGGTGCCCGGTTCATACGGGCCCGCCCATGTGCCGATCACGCCGTTGACGGCGAGCGCGCCCTTGATCTGAGGTGATTCGAACCAGTCGTCCAGCAGGTCGGCGATGCTCATCGTGAGCAGTCGGGTGACGTCGCCAGTGGTGCGCACGGTGATCCCGCGCTGGCTCCATGCCAGCTTGGCCAGGTCGCGCAGATCCGACGGCCGGTGCGAACCGATGTTCGGCGGCACCTGTGTGAGCAGCGGACCCATCACGTCGGCGATGCCCTCCAGCCACGCGTTCCACTTCGGCCACGCCTCGGCGTCCTTCTTGGACCACCTGGCCAGCTGTTCGTAGGTCTTGGCCGGGTCGTCGTCGTAGATCGTCAGCGATCCGCCTTCGGGAAACGCCTGGTAGTAGGGGCCCATCGGATGCACCTTGTAGCCGTGCCGCTCCAGATCGAGTTCGCGCACGATGGTCGGTGGCATCAGGCTCATCACATAGGACAGCCGCGTGACCCGAAGGTGTGGCGCATCCTCCCATGGAGACTCGGTGGTGGCCGCTCCCCCAAGCGATCCGCGACCCTCGAGCACCAATGTTCTGGCTCCCGAGCGGGCGAGGTATGCCGCAGAAACCAAGCCGTTGTGGCCGCCGCCAATCACTAATGCGTCGTAGGCGTCCTTAACGTTCGACATGAAAGCACCACTTCCGTCGGCGCCGATCGCGCGTCCTGACTGACTGTTCAATCTAACCAAGTGTTAGGCTACAGACAAGTACCAGCGCTGCACTGGGAGGGAACAAACAACGCCATGGCCGAACCCGCACCTGCGACCGAGCAGAACGAAGCCCGGCGCATCGAAATGCTCCGCGCCGCAGCGGAGCTGATCTGTGAGCGGGGTTTCGGGGATACCCGCATCGCCGACGTCGCCAAGCGCGCAGGCGTCAGCTCGGCCCTCGTCATCTACTACTTCGGCACCCGGGACCGCCTGCTCGTCGACGCGCTGAGGTACTCGGAGGAATCGTTTTACGAGGCGGCCGAGCAGATGCTGGCCGAGGTCTCTTCGCTGCACGAGCGGCTCTCGCTGCTGATCAAGTGGACCTGCGTGCCCGAGGGCAACGACGAGATACCGGGCGCCTGGGGGCTGTGGTTCGACCTATGGGCGCAGGCCTTCCGCCACGACGAGATCAAGGCCGGCCGGGTCGAGCTGGACGCGCGGTGGCGCAAAATGATCGTCGCCGCGATCAAGTCTGCCGAGTTGGATACCAAGGTCAACGCCAGGATGTTCGCGCTGGAGTTCGCCGCCCTGCTCGACGGCTTGTCCATCCAGGTCGCCCTGGATGACCCGGAGGTCGACTCCGACCTTGCCTACGACATCGCCATGCGCTTCGCGGAGCGGGAGCTCAACCTGCCGCCCGCGAAGAAGCGGGTGAACGGCAGGGCGAAGGCCGTTAGGAAGGGCTGAGCGCGCCGACCTGCTCGGCAGTGCTGCTGGCGGGGTCGGCGATCGGCACCGCCGTGCTGCGGTGCAGCACTCGCACCGCGTCATGCGTGCACACGCAGCTGACCTTCGCGCCTCGCTCATGGGTCACCGAGCCCGGGCCCGCGTGGTTGGCCACTTCGACGATCAGTGCGGTCGGGGCCCCGACGTCGACGTGCACTTGCGTGAAGTTGCCGAGATAGACCACCTGCGACACAACGCCGCCAATGACGTTGCAGCCCGGCCCGATTGGGTCGCCGGGGTCCTGCAGCGTGATGCGCTCAGGCCGGATCACGATCGCTGCCGCACCCGGTGCAGCCGAGGCGTCGACCGCTGCGCCGAGCCGCGTGTCCAATGCCGAGCACACCGCCGAACCTCCACCGGCCTCGAGCACATCGGCGTCGAAAATGTTTGCAGCGCCGAGGAAACCGGCGACGAAGGTGGTGGCAGGCGCAGAGTAGATCTCCTGCGGCGGGCCGACCTGTTCAACGCGACCCTCGGCCAGCACGGCGATCTGGTCGCTCATGGTCAGCGCTTCCTCTTGATCGTGGGTCACGTACACGAACGTGATCCCGACCTCGCGCTGCACCTCGCGAAGCTCCAGCTGCAGTTGCTTGCGTAGCTTCGCGTCCAGCGCGCCCAGCGGCTCGTCGAGAAGAAGGACGCGTGGACGCAACACCAAGGCACGCGCCAACGCGACCCTCTGTTGCTGGCCGCCAGAGAGCTGCGCGGGACGGCGTTTGGAAAAGTCGCTCATGCGGACGAGTTCCAGCGCTTCGCCGATACGGCGCTTGGTCTCGTCGCGCGTCGTCTTCTGGTACTTCAATCCGAACGCGACGTTGTCCCACGCCGACATGAACGGGAACAGCGCATAGGTCTGGAAGACGGTGTTGACCGGACGCTTATGCGGCGCATCTCCCACCACGTCGCGGCCGTCGAGTTCGATACGACCGGAGTCAGGCTTCTCGAAGCCTGCGATCATGCGCAGCGTCGTGGTCTTGCCACAACCGGACGGCCCAAGCAGTGAATAGAACTGACCGGCAGGGATGTCCAGGTCGATGCCCGTCACGGCGGGGACTCCGTCGAACGATTTGGCCAGCTGCTGCAGCCGGATGGCGCCGCCCGTCACCGGCGCGGGTCCCCAATCAGGGCGCCGGCGCCACCGCGGCGAGCCGCGACAACGTCTCGGCGAACCGGGCGAAATTCGCGGCGAACCGGTCGACATCGTCCGCGTCGTGCTGAACCGACAACAGCCATTGCTCCACCTTCCCCCATGGCGGGAGAAACACCCCGCCATTGTGCTGCATGAGCCAGTGCAAATGGCCGAGTCGGGCGTCGATCTCAAGGAAATCCCGAAACTCGCGGACCCGGTCGCGACGGAATGTCACGCAGCCTTTGGCGCCGACGGTCACCGCGTGCCAGCCGAAACCATATTGTGCGATTGCGGCTTCCAGCGAGGAGCGCAGCCGCGAAGCCAGTTCATCGAGGTGTGTATAGGCCTGCGGGGTGAGCACGTCGGCGAGGTTGGCGCGGGTGGCCGCCATGGCAAGCGGGTTGCCGTTGAACGTGCCGACCTGCTCGTAGCGGCCGTCGGCGATTGCCGACATCACGACGCGGGTGCCGCCGATCGCCGCCACCGCAATACCTCCGCCGAGCGCCTTGGCCAGGCACACCATGTCGGGGACGACCCCGGTCAAGGCGGTGACGCCACCCGGCCCCGTGGTGAAGCCGGTCTTGACCTCGTCGAAGATCAGCAGCGCATCCTCGGCGTGCAGCAGGTCGCGGATGGCCGCGAGATATCCGTCGTCGGGCGGGATGATGCCAGCGTTCATCATCACCGGTTCGAGGATCATCGCCGCCACTTGGCCGCGGTGCTCGGCAAGCGCCCGCACCACGGCCCCGGCATCGTTGAATGGCACCACGACGACCAGATCCCTTATAGCGGAGGGGATTCCGGAATTTCCGGGCACGCCGATCGGGTGATCACGAGGACCGACCTCGTCGGCCTCTGGCAGAACGGACACCTGCACCGAATCGTGGTGGCCGTGATAGCAGCCCTCGACCTTGATGATCAGATCGCGCTCGGTCAGCGCACGCGCCAGATGCACGGCATCCATGGTGGCTTCGGTGCCGGAGTTGGCGAATCGCCACAGCGGCAGATCGAAGCGACGAGACAACTCGCCAGCAATCCAGATCGCGTCCTCGGTCGGCTGGGCGAAATGCGTGCCCCGTCGCACCCGTTCGCTGACCGCTTCGACGATGGCCGGATGCGCGTGTCCGGCAATGGAAGCGCCGTAGCCGCCGTGCATGTCGACGTACTCGGTGCCGTCGACGTCGTAGACCTTTGAACCTTTGCCGTGGCTCATCCAGACGGCTTGCGGTTGGGCGATCTGCCAGTTGGAGGTGGCCCCGCCTGCGAGGTGTTCGCCGGCGACCGCGATCAATTCGGTGCTGCGCGGCTGGCGGCGCAGGAACACCTGTTCCTCGTCGGCGATTAGCTGATCTACGGTGTCGGCCACCGGGCTCTCCACCACCGACGAAGCCACGGTGAAACCTCCGCTCTGGAACGGTTGACTGAGCATTCAGTCTATGCGAGAGTCCTACCAGCGACAAGACGCGAAATCAACGGGGAGGCCCCATGCCCACACGTCCGACCCGACGGCAGTTCCTGGCGCGCGCAGCGATTCTCGCCGCTGCCGCTCCGACGTTCGGCGCGTTCCTCGCCGCGTGTTCTAAGTCCGGGCCGGCGTCCTCAGGGCCGAGTCTCACAATCGCCGCGCCGGACAACCCGATCAAGTGGCCCATCCCCGACGACAACAAGCCGATCGCCGACGGCCTCGCACCGGAGAAGGGCGCGACGCTCAAGATCTACAACTACGCGGACTATCTCAGCCCCCAAGCCGTCAAGGCCTTCGAGGACCAGTACGGGACCAAGGTCGAGATCTCGACCTTCAACGACGGGGACGAGGCGATCACCAAACTCCGCAGCGGAGTCGACTTCGATATCTACAACGCCAACTACACCGAGATCAGCCGACTGGTGAATGGCGGACTGCTCCGGCCGCTGAACCACTCCTACATCCCCGACATCAAGAACGTCTGGCCGGGCTTCACCAACCCCTGGTACGACCAGGAATGGCGCTACACCGTGCCGTACACCATCTACACCACCGGAATCGGGTGGCGGACCGATCAGGTTCCCGCCGATATCGCCGCGCTGAAGAATCCGTACGACGTGTTCTGGGATCCGGCCTACAAAGGCAAGGCCGCCGTGCTGGACGACTGGCACACCGTGATGGCCATGGTGCTTCTGCGCCAAGGCATTACGGACATCAATACCTCTTCGGAGGCCGACCTCAAGATGGTCGGCGAGCAACTCAACGCCATGGCGAAGGCGACGTCGCCGAAGGTCACCATCACGGGGTACAGCGAACTTCCCGCCGGGCAACTGGGTCTTTCGCAGATGTGGTCGGGCGACATCATCAACGCGCAGTCCTACCTGCCCGAGGGCACCGGCCCGGAGATCCTTCGGTATTGGTTCCCGGCGGACGGCAAGGGCATGGTCGACAACGACATGCTGGTGACGCTGCGCGGCGGCAAGAACCCGGTGCTCGCGCACCTGTTCATCAACCACATGCTCGACCCCGAGGTAGCGAAGGAGAACTTCTCCGCAATCGGTTACCAGCCGCCACAGAACTCGATCACCCCGGATTCCCTTGTGAAAGACGAATTCATCCCGGAGAACCTTCGCACCGCGATCGTGAAGCCGGAGTACTTCGACACCGGCTACCGGCTGTTGGAACTCGACGCGGCGAACGACGCCGCCTGGCACAACGTGTGGCAGACCTTCAAGGCCGGCGGATCCTAGGAACCTGGTGGCGGTCCCGGTAATCGCGGCGCCATCGCAGAAAGCCTCGCCACGCCGCGAACGCACCAGTGGGATCTGGGCTGCGCTTGCTGCACCCGGAATCGTCTGGCTGCTCTTGTGTTTCGTGTTTCCGCTCTACGTCGTGCTGTGCATCGTCTTCGGACAAGTCGACCCGATGTTCCGCACCCCGATCCCGGTGTGGAATCCGCTGCAGTGGAATCCCTCTCAGTTCAACTACGTTCTCACTCACATCGTGGGCGCCGACGGCATCTTCGGCCCTGCGCTGGTGCGCACCGCCGTATTTGTGTTCGCCGCCAGCTCACTCTGCCTGCTGATCGCGTTCCCGGTCGCGTATTACGTCGCCCGGCTGTCGGGAAGGCACAAGGGTCTGCTGCTGGCGCTGCTGATCGCGCCGTTCTGGATCAGCTACATGATGCGGATGTTCGCGTGGGTCAACCTGCTGCAGAACGACGGCATCGTCAACAAGGTGCTCAGCTTCGGCGGGTTGTTGAGCGTCCACGTGGACTGGCTGAACGGACAGGCCGCGGTGGTGATCCTCGGTCTCGTGTACGGGTATGTGCCGTACATGATCCTTCCGCTCTACGCCGGTCTCGATCGGCTGTCGCAGCCGATGCTCGAGGCGTCGCGTGACCTAGGCGCAGACCGGTTTTCGTCGTTCTGGCGGGTGACGCTGCCGCTGTGTCGGCCGACGATCCTCGCCGCTGTGCTGCTGACGTGCCTGCCGATGCTCGGGGACTACTTCACCAGTGACATGCTCTCGGCTTCGCCGAAGACCGCGATGGTCGGCAATCTGATCAACGACAGCGTGCACGCGCCGGGGCGGACCGGCCAGGCGGGCGCGTTCGTCATGCTGGTGTTCTTGGTGGCGTTGCTTCCGATGCTCTATTACATCCGGACGACGTCACGGCGCGATGAGGTGGCATCGTGAGAGGTCCCGTGGCGTGGTGGAACGATCCGTGGCGGCCGCCACGCTTTCTGGTCGGCATCACCGTCGGCTATCTGGCGTGGTCGCTGCTTCCTGTGGCGATCGCGGTGTTGTATTCGTTCAACAACGGCCGCTCCCGCACGACGTGGCAAGGCTTTTCGCTGCGCTGGTACTGGGGTGACAAGACGTTGTCGGTCTGGCACAACGACGCGTTGCACACGGCGCTGCTGCAGACGCTCAAGCTGGGTGTGATCACGACGCTGATCACCGTTCCGCTCGGGGTGCTGTTCGCGATCGGCATCGACCGATGGCGCGGCCGGTTGCCCGCCGGGGCGAACTTCCTGATGCTGCTCTCGTTCGTGCTGCCCGAGGTGCTGCTTGCGGTGGCCCTGCTGTTCGTGCTCACCACGATCGCGCTGCCGATCGACCTCGGGACGACGGCGCAGGTGATCGGGCTGATCACGTTCCAGGTGTCCTATCCCGCGGTGCTGGTGCGGGCGCGGCTTGCGACCATCGGGCCCCAATACGAGGAAGCGGCAATGGATCTCGGCGCGTCTCCGCTTGGCGCGCTCCGCCGGATCATCATGCCGATGCTGATGCCTGCGATCTTCGCCAGCACCGTGTTGGTGTTCGCGGATGTCATCGACGATTTCGTATTGGTGCGTTATCTCTCGGGCGCCGCGTCAACCGAACCGGTGTCGGTGAAGATCTACAACACGGCGCGCGGTGCGCCAACGCCTGCGCTCAACGCGTTGGCCACATTGCTGCTGCTCGCGGCGCTGACCGCCGTGGTGATCGGCTTCCTGGTCTACCGCTACATGACCCGCTCGGACACCACCACGAAGGACCGAGGGATCGGCGCTTTCGCCGGAGAGGTGTAGTCACTTGATTCACAACGTTATTGGTGGACGTTCTGTGCCTGCAGCCGCGGGCGGCACCCGCGAGATCGTCGACCCCGCCACTGGTGCGGTACACAGCGCGGCCACCGAGTCACGCGCAGCCGACGTCGACGCGGCGGTCGCTTCCGCGCGTGAGGCGTTCGGATCCTGGCGGCACACCACGCCCGCCGATCGCTCGGCCATGCTGTTGCGGGCCGCCGACATTCTCGAGGCGCACGCAGACGAGCTTGCCGACCTCGAAGTCGCCGACACCGGCAAGCCGCGAGACGTCACACGGGATGAGGAAATCCCCGCGAGCATCGACGTTGTCCGGTTCTACGCGGGCGCCTGCCGGATGCCGGAGGGCCGCAGCACCGGCGAGTACATCGAGGGCGTCACGTCGGGCATCCGCCGGGAGCCGGTCGGGGTATGCGGGCAGATCACGCCATGGAACTACCCGTTCATGATGGCGGTGTGGAAGTGGGCGCCCGCGGTAGCGGCAGGCAACACCGTGGTACTCAAACCGTCCGAGCTGACGCCATCGTCCACGTCCCGCATGGCCGAACTTCTCGCCGATGTGTTGCCTTCCGGCGTGGTCAATGTCGTGTGCGGCGGTCCGGACGTCGGGTCGAAATTGACCGCGCACCCGCACGTCGCGATGGTGTCGGTCACCGGCTCACCGCGGACGGGCCGCGCCGTCGCATTGGCAGCGGCGGAGCGGTTCGCCCGCGTTCATCTCGAACTCGGCGGCAACGCGCCCGTAGTGATCTGCGAGGACGCCGACCTCGAGGCGACCATCGAGCAGGTCGCGTTCGCCGCGTTCTACAACGCCGGACAGGATTGCACGGCGGCCAGCCGCGTGATCGCGCACGAAGCGGTGTACGACGAGGTGGTGCAGCGGCTCGCCGAGGCCGCCCGCGACACGACCATCGGGCCCCTGATCTCGGCCGCGCAGCGCGCCCGGGTGGTGGCGCTACTGGAGGGCACGCCGCCACACGCGAAGATCGTCGCAGGCGGCGGCGTAGCGGACCGTGACGGCTACTTCCTGGAACCGACCGTGGTGGCGGGGCTGCGCCAGGATGACGAGCTGGTCCAGTCCGAGATCTTCGGTCCCGTGATCACGGTGCAGTCCTACCACGGCGACGACGAGGCACTCGCGATGGCCAACGGCGTCGATCAAGGCCTGACCGCGAGCGTGTGGACTGACTCACACTCGCGCGCAATGCGATTCCTGCGTGACTTGGACTTTGGTGCGGTCGCGGTGAACGCCCATGCGCCGATGGGCTCGGAGCTACCCCACGGCGGATTCGGCTCGTCGGGATACGGCAAAGACCTCGGGTCCTACGGCCTGGACGACTACACGCGCATCAAGCACGTCGCGCACGCTTGGTAGCGCCCACGAGCGCAGATATGTGTTTGATATGCGTTTTGGCTGACTCACAGGTGGCGTCCCTAGCGTGGGCACTGTGGTCGACCTCAACCGGAGAACTTTTGTCGGTGCGTCGATAGCCGTCGGCGGTGTGGTGGCGACAGCCCCGCTGATCGCCGGCTGCGGCGAGGACCAACAGGCAAATGCCACGACTCCGTCGGTAGTGCGGGTACGCATCAATGGCGAAGCCCGCGAGATCGCGGTGGACAACCGCACGTCGCTGCTGGACATGCTTCGGGAACGGGCAGATCTGACCGGCACCAAGAAAGGCTGCGACCAAGGCGCCTGCGGCGCATGCACGATTCTGGTGAACGGGCAGCGTGTCATCTCGTGCCTGACGCTCGCGGTGATGCACGACGGTGCCGAGATCACCACGATCGAAGGCCTCGAGCGCAGCGGGCGCCTCCATCCGCTGCAACAGGCGTTCATCGACGAAGACGCGTTCCAGTGCGGCTATTGCACGGCAGGGCAGATCATGTCGGGCGTCGGCTGTATCAAGGAGGGGCACACGGCATCCCCTGCCGAGATCCGCGAGTGGATGAGCGGCAACATCTGCCGGTGCGGTGCCTACACCAACATCGTCACCGCGGTCGCCAACACGGCCCGCAACGCGTAGCCGGCCGTGTTCCCGTTCCGGTTCTCCAAGGCCTCCGACGAAGCAGCCGCGCTGGCCGCGGCCGCCTCAGGGGCCCGCTACGTCGCAGGGGGTACGACGCTGATCGATTTGATGCGCGAGACGGTCGAGCGTCCCGCCGCCGTCGTCGACATCAACGCGCTGCCGTACCGAGACATCGACCTACAACCGTCGACGTTGCGCGTCGGTTCGCTGGTGCGGATGTCGGAGTTGGCAGCCCACCCCGGTGTGCGCGGGCAATTCCCGGTCATCGCGCAAGCATTGGAGTCGTCGGCGTCGGCGCAGATCCGCAACGTGGCATCGATCGGCGGCAATCTGATGCAACGCCCGCGATGCCTGTACTTCCGCGATGTGTCGGCCGCCTGCAACCGACGCGCACCCGGTGCCGGCTGCGCCGCGATCGACGGCCGCAACCGCACCCACGCGATCCTCGGGACGAGCGACGCGTGTATCGCAACCCACCCGTCCGACTTCGCGGTGGCATTGACCGCACTCGATGCCACGGTGATCACGCGTGACGGCAGCGGCGAACACCGGATTCCAATCGCGGACTTCTTCCGCCAACCCGGCCGGACACCCGAACAGGAGCACAACTTGAGCGCGGGCGCGTTGATCGCAGGCGTCGAGGTGCCGGTGGCGCCGGAGGCACGACGGTCGGGCTATCTGAAGGTGCGCGACCGCGAGTCGTTCGAGTTCGCGCTCGCCTCGGCAGCGGTGGCGCTGGACGTCGCAGCGGGCAAGGTACGCGCGGCGCGAGTCGCCGTCGGCGGTGTCGGCACGGTGCCGTGGCGGTTGCCCGGGGTCGAGCAGGCCCTGATCGGCCGGACCGCGGGCACAGACCTGTGGCGGAACGCGGCCTCGCACGCCGCGGATGGTGCTAAACCGTTGTCGGAGAACGGGTTCAAGGTGGAGTTGGTAAAGCGCACGGTGGAGCGACAGCTCGCGACGGTAGCGAGGTTGCCGTGACCAGGCCACTGCCCGCAGCAGTTGTCTCGGGCCAGCCGGTGACGCGGGTGGACGGCAGGCTCAAGGTGACCGGCAAGGCCCTGTATGCGGCCGACAACCCAGCGCCGGACCTGGTGTACGCGGCGTTGGTGTGCAGCACCATCGCGCGCGGCAGCGTCGAGCGAATAGATCCCGCCGCTGCGGTCCGCGGCCTCGATGTGCTGCGCGTCCTGACCGACTTCGGCGGGGTCAAGCTGCCGTACGACATTCGGCAGGTGTCCTGTTTCGGCCAGCCCGTCGCGGTGGTGGTGGCCACGACGCTGGAGGCGGCGATGCACGGCGCAGCGCTCGTCGAGGTGCGGTATCGGCCCGGCTCGCAGATGACAAGTATTGATGCGCCGCAAGCTGAACAGAAGCCCGGCACCAGGACGCGCGACTACGCGCGTGGGAGCGCCGACGACGCGTTGCGCGGCGCCGCGGCCGTCACAGATCTGCAGTACTCGATCATGCGCAACAACCACAACCCGATGGAGATCCCGGCGACCGTCGCCAGCTGGGACGGCGACCGACTCACCGTCTGGGACAAGGTGCAGAGCATCAGCGGGGCGCAGAGGTCATATGCCGACGCATTCGGAGTCCCCGGTGACCACGTCAGGGTGATCTCACCGTTCGTCGGCGGCGCGTTCGGCAGCGCGGGCACCACATGGCCACACCAACTGCTGGCCGCCTTCGCCGCCAGGCAGGTTCGACGGCCCGTCAAACTGTTGCTGACCAGAAAGCAGTATTACAGCGGCATCGGGTTCCGGCCCACGAGCCGACAACGGATGGCGATCGGCGCCGACCGCTCGGGGCGCATCAGCGCCATCGTGCACGAGGCGCACACCGAAACCTCGCGGTACAACGCGTACGAGGACAACCTGATGACCGGGGCGAGGTCCATGTACGGCTCGGCGAATATGCGGTCGACGTATCGCGTTGTGCCGCTTGATATCAACCCGCCGACATTCATGCGCGGCCCCGGCGCTACCACCGGTGCGTTTGCGCTGGAGTCGGCCATGGACGACCTGGCCTTCCGGCTGGGCATGGATCCGATCGAACTGCGGCTGCGCAACGAACCCGACCGCGATTTGTCCGAAAACCTGCCGTTCTCGACTCGTAGGCTCACGGACTGCATCCGTCAGGGCAGTGAGGCGTTCGGCTGGTCACGTCGCAATACCACGCCGCGCTCCACACGCGACGGTAACCGGCTGATCGGCATGGGGATGGCCGCGGCGGGTTACCACACCGCACGCAGTCAGTGCGCGGCGCTGGCCCGGATCAACGCCGACGGCACCGCCGATGTCCAGTGCGGCACAAGCGACATGGGCCCGGGCACCTACACATCGATGACGCAAGTGGCCGCGGACGCGCTGGGGCTGCCGTTGAACCGAGTCCGATTCGCGCTCGGCGACAGCAGGTTTCCGGAAGCGCCGTCGCATTCGGGATCGCGGACGATGGCGAGCGTTGGGTCGGCTGTCTTCAACACCGCGAACATGCTGCGGGACCGGTTCGTGCGCACCGCGGTGGTCGACCCCGGCTCGCCACTGAACGGCCTGCGGCCCGAGGAGGTCTCGGTCGGCGACGGACGGATGTTCCATACAGGTGAGTCGACCCGCGGCGAAAGCTACCAGGACCTGTTGCGCCGTCGCGGCTGGGGAAACCTTGACGCGCAACAAACCTGGTCACCCGACGACGCGGACGCACGTTTCTCGATGTCCGCATACGGCGCGGTGTTCGCCGAGGTCGCCGTCGACGAGGCACTCGGCACGGTGCGGATTCGGCGAATCTACGGCTGTTACGACGCGGGCCGGATCATCAACCCGAAGCTGGCGCACAGCCAGGCGATCGGCGGAATGGTGGGCGGTATCGGCATGGCGCTGCTCGAGGGCACCCAACTGGATTACCGCGACGGGCGCATCGTTAACGCCAACATGTCTGACTACCTGGTTCCCGTCAATGCCGATGTGCCTGCGCTGGACGCCACCTACCTGCCTGCCGAGGACACCATCGCCGACCCGCTCGGTGTGAAGGGCCTCGGCGAGCTCGTCATCGTCGGAGTGCCCGCGGCGATCGCCAATGCGGTGTTCAACGCGACCGGCCGCCGGGTCACAGATCTCCCCATCACGCTGGAGAAACTTCTCTAGTCACCAGAGCGCGCCCGGTACTGGCGGTGCACTTGCTGCCTTGACAAGCCGAGCAGTCTGCCGATCTCGGTCCACGAGAACCCGGCGGTGCGGGCCGCAAAGACTGCGGCTTCGTATCGCTGGCGAGCGGCAGCCAGATCATCGCGCGCAGCCGACAACGCTCGGCCGGCCTCGCCACTGTAGATCTCTGCGACAACGGGGTCGGGTTCGTCGCTGCTGTCCAGCTCACATTCGTCGATGCCGCGTTCGAGTTCCTCAAGCGCGCGCCGGCGACCCGCAACTAGTTCCGGGTTGTTCATCCACCAGGGGTTGCTGTTCTGCACCGAGGATGCCCCTTTCCGAAACTGTCATCGATTGATGACAGTTTCGGAACGAGCATGCCCTGGCCCTCCGACAGGTCCGGGCTTCCAAGTGTGGACCTCCGCGGCCTGTCCAGCTAGGCTGACTGTATGTTCAAACAGGGTGGTCCGGCCCCTGTGCCCGCCGATGGCCTGGCCGCGGCGCTGGCGCCATTCGGCCAGTCGCGCATGCTGCCCCGCGAGGCCTACGTCGACCCAGCGGTGTTCGAGTGGGAACAACACAACATCTTTTCCGGATGGACGTGCGTCGGCCACGCCTCCGACCTCGGCGCGGTGGGCACCCAGAAAGCAGTGGGAACCGGACCGAACGCAATCCTGTTGGTGCGTGGCGACGACGTGGTTCGCGCTTTCGCCAACACCTGCCGTCACCGTGGACACGAACTGCTGGCATGCAACGCGACCACCAAGGGCCGCAGCATCGTCTGTCCCTACCACTCGTGGTCGTACCGGCTGGACGGCCGGCTGCGCAACGCGCCGGGATTCCGGGATGTGGAGGGCTTCGAACCCGACCAGTTCGGGCTGGCCGAACTGCGGCTGGCCAACTGGCACGGTTGGTTGTTCGTCGATGCCAGCGGTGAAGACGCCGAATTCGCCACACACGTCGCGGGTTTGGACGCGGTCGTTGGCCCTTACCGGCCAGAGGATCTGACGATTGTCGCCCGCCATTCCTACGAACTCACCACCAACTGGAAGGTTATCGCCGAGAACTACCAGGAGTGCTACCACTGCTCCACCATCCATCCGGAGCTGTCCCGCATCAGCCCCCCGACCAGTGGCGGGAACCTCGACCTTCCGGGTTCGTGGATGGGGGGTTGGATGTCGATCATCGAGGGTGCCGAGACCATGTCGCTGAGCGGCAAGAGCGGCGGCGTCGCGATCCAGGGCCTGTCCGAGCGCGAACTGCGCAGCGTCATGTATCTGGTCGGCTATCCCAACCTGCTGGTCAGCCTGCACCCGGATTATGTGATGACTCACTTGATGACACCGCTCGCAGTCAACCGCACCCACGTCGAGTGCGCGTGGGCCTTCCCGAAAGATGTTGCCGCCAAGGATGATTTCGACCCGTCGTACGCGGTTGACTTCTGGGACTTGACCAACCGGCAGGACTGGGCCGCGTGCGAGTCGGTGCAGCGGGGGCTGTCCTCACCGCACGCCCGGCCGGGGCCGCTGGCGCCCGACGAGGACGGCGTCTACCAATTCGTCACCAGAGTGGCTAGGGCGTACGCCGGTGCCGCTGTTCCCGCGACGGAACTCCGTTGACGCCTTCGACCGACTGCGCATACGTGCCGACCGCGAATGCCATTGCCTGACCCATTACAGACAGCGCCTGCCGGTCGATGTTGTCGACGGTGTCGCGACCGGTGTGGTAGTTCGGGTCGAATGCGATGCCTGCGCGTCCGCCCCAAAGCCGCGCCTGCACTTCGGTTTTCCGTTGCGATGAGCCCGCGGTAAGGCCGCCGACCGGTATGCCTGTTGCCAGGAACGGTCCATAGTCGGTTGTCCCGCTCAGCGGCATGTCGGCGGGCCGCACACCGGCCAGGTTGAGGTAACCCGCCAGCGTCCGCTCCACGCCTGCCGATCCGGCGGGGACTGCTTGCGACGGGATGTCGGGGTTCGGCTGGCCGGACTGGTCGCCGTCATAGGTGAAGTATCCGGCGTTCGGTGAGCCGATCATGTTGACGCTGAGGTACATCGCGACGTCGTCGAGATCACGGGCAAGTCCGCGAACGTATTTCGTCGGCCCCTCTGACTCGGATCCCCAGAAGGCGAACCGGACGGCGTTGGTAATCCTCGGTTCTGCTCCAAGGGCCGATGCCGCTTCGAGCACTGCCGCGACCCCCGACCCGTTGTCATTGATGCCGGGGCTGCGTGCGGAGCTGTCGAGGTGGGCGCCCGCCAGCACGACGTTCTTCGTGTCGCCAGTCTTGGTCTGCGCCACAATGTTTCGTGACTTCACCATCACGGGCTTGCTGTCCAGCACTAGCCGCACCGGAGCGTTGGTTCGCCGCAGCGCGGCGTCGGCGTCGTTCTCGATCACGCCGACCGGAACGGTGAGCTGCTGGTAGTACCCCGGCGTGAACAGACCCGCCGGGCTGCCGCTGGTGCCGGGTGCGCTGACGACAAGCAACCCGACGGCACCCTTGGCGACCGCGGCGCTCTGCTTGTCGCCGACCGAGCAGCCGGTGTCGTCGACAACGGCGATCGCTCCCCTCACCGACGCGGTACCGTAGTCGGCCGCGGTGCAGCCGGGTGCCTTCTGCGGCCGCAGCGTGATCGCGTTGAGTCCGCCGGGCGGCGTGGTGACGAGCAGAGAAGCCTGGTCGACGTGATAGCCGCGGCCGGCAACTGTCAGTGTCGGGTTGCCGCCTTCCGTGCGATCGAGCCGCTCGAACCCCGGGGTCTGCACGTCAAAACCCTTGTCCTTCAATACCTGGACGATGTAGTCGACGCTCGCGTCGTAGCCGGGCGTGCCTTCGGCGCGGCTACCGCCGTTGGCGCCTGCGATCTCCTGCAACTTGCGCAGGTGTGTGTACATGCCGTCCGCTGTGACCTTGCCCGCCACGTCGTGAGGCAGGTCGGGTGCGGGTGCGGATTCGGGGGACGAACACGACGCCAGCGCCGCCACCGCGATGGCCATAACCGCGGCGAAGGCCCTCATGACTCGAGCACGTGCCGAGTGCGGTCGTCGCGGACCGGCACGCCGTTGCGGCCTGCCTGATCCTGCGCGTACAAACCCACCGCGAAGGCCACCCCACTCCCGTGGATCTCGAGAGCCGTCCGGTCGACGTGCTCCAGCGTGTCGGTCGCCTTGTGATAGTTCGGATCGAACGGCTCGTCGGCCTGCCCGCCCCAGCGCTCGGCCTGCGCGACAGATTTCTTGTCCTCGGCGCCCGAGAAGAGGCCGCCGGCTGGAACGCCCGACTGGGTGAAGCCGTCATAGTCCGACCGACCGTCGAATGAGGTGTCCTCGGCCGGCTTTCCTTCGCCCTTCAGATAGGCCACCAGCGTGCGTTCGATACCGGCCGACCCTTCGGGCACCCGCGGCACACCTTCGCCGTCCTTCAGGCTCCTGGACTGGTCGCCGTCATAGGTGAAGTAGCCGGGGTTGGGCGAGCCGAGCATGTCGAAGTTGAGGTAGAGCGCAATGTCTTTGAGCGCTTCGACGTTCAGCGACTGCACGTAGTTTGTGGACCCCAACAGGCCGAGCTCCTCGGCGCCCCAGAAGCCGAACCTCACCGCGTTGGTCACCTGCGGCGAATTGCCCAGCTGCAGCGCCGTTTCCAGCACCGCCGCCACGCCCGAACCGTTGTCGTTGATGCCGGGGCCCTCGGCCACGCTGTCGAGGTGCGCGCCGATCATCACGACGTTGGCGGTGGACCCGGTCTTGGTCTGGGCGATCACGTTGCGTGTGTGCTCGTTACGCACACCTGCGTTGAGTTTGAGGGTGGCGGGGCCCGGCTGGGCCCGCAGCCGCTCACCGTTGGCCTTGGTGACGCTGACGACCGGAATCTTCACGTCCGTCTCCCCACCGAGCGTGCCGCCCATTTCGTCGCCGTCCTCGTTGTTGACGACGATTAGCGCCACCGCGCCGCGTTCGGCGGCGACGGCCTGCTTGTCGCCGAAAGGGCACTTGCCACGGTCAACCACCACGACAGCACCGGCAACCGGAAGGCCGTCGTAATCGGATGCGGTACAGCCCGGAGTGTCCTCGACACGGGCAGGTAGCAGTGGGCCCGACACACCTTCGGGCGGGGTGCCCTTGGTGAATTCGAGCGGCTTCGCCGCGACCTTGTCGCCGCGGACTGTCAGCGTCGGCTCGTCGGCGAATGGCAGATGCACCTCGAACTCAGGGGTCTGCACGTCGAAACCCTTGTCGCGCAATGTGTTGGCTACGTAGTCGACGCTGGCGTCGTATCCCGACGTGCCGAGGGCGCGATTGCCGTCGTGCGCATCAGCGATCTCCTGCAACTTCTTCAGATGCACCATCATCGCGTCCGCGGTCACCCGTTTCTGCAACACCGCAGCGAAGTCCGTGGCCGGCGTCGCAGCGGTGCTCGAGGTGGTGATCGGCTGCCCTTGTTGGGCGCGCAGCTCGCGGCCGCAGCCACTCAGCGCCACGACGGCGACCGCCACCGTCAGCACCGCCAGGGATTTGCGCACCATCCCGACCACCGTAGCCTCTCACGCGTCGCGGCGATTCACCACGACGATCGCCGCCGCGAACACCACCGCGACGACCGCCGCGAAATACAACAGCGAGCCGAGTTCACCCCACGGCATGTCATAAGCCGGATACAGCCACTGCACGCGGGTGAACAGAAACGCATTGCCGAAAGGCAGATACGGTCCGACCTCGGAACCGATGTTTGGCAGATTCCCGAGAATCGGCTCGGCCACCAGCGGCCACATCAGGAGCACTGCGACGGCGCCTGCCGCATGCCGCAGCAGCGCTCCGACCCCCACCCCCAGCACCGCGGTGAGCAGCCCGTAGAGGGCAATCGCGCCGACGGTGCGCCAGGTCTCGGCTGCGGCCAGTGACAAGTGCGATTCGACACCCACCACCGGCGGGGCCGCCATTTGAGCAGCCAGGATCGCCCCGATCACCATGAGAGCCGTGTACGCGCCCGAAAATAGCGCCGCCACACCGGCTTTCGCGACCAACACGTGGCTGCGGTTGGGCGTCGCCATGAACGTTGTGCGGATCATGCCGCTGCGGTACTCCCCGGTGACGGTCATCGCCGCCAGGACCATCAGCACCGGAACACCGAACACGGCCACCCCTAAGGCCGCCTTCTCCGGCGGCAGGGGCGCCGCACCGTACGCGGCCGACCCCTGGATCGCGGCCAGACCGAGGCTCAGCCCCGCGACCGCCGCCGCGGTCCACACCGGCGATCGAGTGGTCGACAGCTTGATCCGCTCGGCGTCTAGCAAGGCGACTGCACTCACAGGCTCACCGCCCGGTACTCGGTGACCTCGTCGGTGAGTTTCATGTAGGCCTCCTCGAGCGAGGCCCGCTGTGCGCTCAGCTCGTGCAGTGTGATCGCGTTGCGGGCGGCGAGGTCCCCGATGACCTCGATGGCTGCGCCACGCACCAGCAGCGCGGAGCCATGGTCAGCGTCCGCCGTCAGCCCTGCGTCGGTGAGCACCCTGCGCAGCGTGTCCAGCTGGGGGCTGCGCACCCGGACCGTGTCAGCGCCCGAGCGGCCGACGAAATCGGCCACCGTTGTCGACGCGATCAACTTGCCCTTGCCGATGACGATGAGCCTGTCGGCGGTGTTGGCCATCTCGGCGAGCAGGTGACTCGACACGAACACCGTGCGGCCCTCACCGGCCAGGGTGCGCATCAGCGTGCGGACCCAGCGGATGCCCTCGGGGTCGAGACCGTTGACCGGCTCGTCGAACAGCAGCACCGGTGGGTCGCCGAGCAGCGCGGCGGCGATGCCGAGCCGCTGGCTCATGCCCAGCGACAGCGTCCCTGCGATCTTGCCTGCGACGGAGCTGAGGCCGACCATGTCCAGCACCTCGTCGACCCGACCGACCGGGATCCGGTTGGTGGCCGCGATCCAGCGCAGGTGATTGCGCGCCGACCGGTTGGGGTGCGCCTGCCTGGCGTCAAGCAGCGCGCCGACGGTGCGCAAGGGATCGCTCAGCTCGCGGTAGGTCCGGCCGTCGATGGTGGCGGTGCCCGCTGTCGGGTGGTCCAGCCCGAGGATCAGCCGCATAGTGGTGGTCTTGCCCGCGCCGTTCGGGCCGAGGAAGCCGGTGACCACGCCGGGTTCGACCGAGCAGGTCAGGTCGTCAACCGCACGGGTTCGGCCGAACACCTTCGTCAGGCCCGCCAACTCGATCATCGCAGTCATGATTTCAGGTTTGCGCGACGACGAGTTCGGCGACCGCCCGCATGCCCTCCGCGTTGGGATGCAGCGGCGCGGGCCTGCCCGGCAGCGGCACCCCGAATTTCGTCGGCTTCATCGTCCAAGGTCGCTCCGACCAGGCGTGGTGCGGCAGCAGGGTCAGGTAGTCGACGAACAGCACCTTCGCCCGCGGCGACCGGGTGCGGGTACTTGCGCGCCGAGCGGCCTGCCCGAAAGGGGGCGCCGTCGGCGGACGGCCGGATGCCAGGTCCCGCCGCCATCGAACTGCCCAGCGCGACGTACCGGCTCATGTCGCGGGGCTGGAAGCCTGCGCCCAGAACCGCTTGGGAATCCGGCCTGCCTGGCGGGCCAGGTATCCGGCGGTGACGGCGGCGGCCATCGCCGCGGCCATCGTCGGAGGATCGGCCGCTCGGGTGACCGCGGTGGCGAGCAGAACCGCGTCGCAGCCGAGTTCCATCGCCATCGCCGCATCGCTGGCTGTGCCGATACCTGCGTCGAGCACCACCGGCACGCCGGCCTGCTCGACGATCATCTCGATGTTGTGCGGGTTGGCGATGCCCAGCCCGGTGCCGATCGGCGACCCCAGCGGCATCACCGCCGCGCAACCAGTGTCCTCCAGCCGGCGCGCCAGCACCGGATCGTCGTTGGTGTAGGGCAGCACGACGAAGCCGTCGTCGACCAATCGTTCTGCCGCGCGGACCAATTCGACGGCGTCGGGAAGTAGTGTGCGCTCGTCGGCGATGACCTCGAGCTTGACCCAGTCGGTGCCGAGCGCCTCACGTGCCAGTTGCGCCGTCAGCACCGCCTCGGCGGCGCCGCGGCAGCCTGCGGTGTTGGGCAGCGGCGTGATACCGAGCCGGTTCAGCAGGCCCAGCACGCCGGTACCGCTGTCGGCGTCGACGCGGCGCATCGCGACAGTGGTCAGCTCGGTGCCCGACGCGATGAGCGCCTCCTCGAGCACGGCGAGATTCGCGGCGCCGCCAGTACCCATGATCAGTCGCGAGCCGAACTCACGACCGGCAATCGTCAGCTTTGCGATCGATGAGCCGCTTGCGCGAAGAGCCTCCAACTCAGCCACCCTGCACCGCCGTCACCACTTCCACCCGCGCGCCGTCGGTGAGCGCTGTCTCCCATTCCGATCGGGGCACCACCGACCAGTCGACCGCGACCGCGATGCCCTTCTGCGGAAAGCCAAGGCTTTCCAGCAGCGCCGCGACGGACGTCTGCTCGTCGACCTCGACGGCCTCGTCGTTGACGGTCACTTTCATCGACTTGCTCCCACCGTGACGTTCAGTTCTGCCGCGATCCGCTCGGCGGTCCACGGCGCGAGCAGGAATCCGTTGCGCCCGTGCCCCGCAGCCACCAGTGTGCGCTCATCGAGCCGCCCGACGATCGGCAGGCCGTCGGGCGTCATCGGCCGCAATCCGGCGGCGCATTCGGCGAGTTCGTACTCCCCCAGCGCCGGGATCACCGCACACGCATCGTCGAGCAGCTCACGCACCCCGGCAACCGCGGGTGCGGTGTCGCGGCCGTGTTCGTATTGCGTGGCGCCGATCACCACCCCGTCAACCCGCGGCACCAGATACACCTGGCGGCCGTGCACACGCGCTCGGATCACACGCTGCGGCACCGGCATACAACCGCGCCGCCAGCGCAGCCGAAGCACCTCGCCCTTCACCGGCCTGATCGGCAGCCCAGGCCACAATGCGGGCGCGTCGATGCCGTTGGCGATGACCACGGCGTCGGCCCGCGCTTCAGACAGGTCCGTCACCGGCGGTGCCCACTGAACGCCAAGTCGCTCGCAGTGCGCCGCCAGCGCCTCGACGACGGCCCGATTGTCAACGGCGAGCTCGGTTTTGGCGACGAATCCGTGGCGAATACCTTGCGCCAGAAGCGGTTCGATGTCGCGGGCGGCCGACGTCGGCGTGACGGGTTGGCCCTGGGCGGCCAGCCATTCCCCGACCGTCTTCAGGTCGGCGGCGTCGGCGCGGTCGACGGCGACCACCAAGGATTCGCGCGCGGTGACGACGTCGGCGGGCAAACCGTCGAGAAACCCGTCGTGCCAG
Organism: uncultured Actinomycetota bacterium; assembly: GCA_963841555.1. Lineage (GTDB taxonomy): Bacteria > Actinomycetota > Actinomycetes > Mycobacteriales > Mycobacteriaceae > Mycobacterium. The sequence goes on along the minus strand of CAWJDL010000006.1, from coordinate 310,510 downwards.
AGGGCCAGGGACGCCAGGCCCAACTGAAGCAGGCGCTCCTCGCCGGGCCAGCCCTCGCTGTGCGGGGCGAGCATGCCGCCCGCCACCCACGACGCGCCCTTGTCGTCGCTTCTGTGCACGCGCACGGTCCAGCCGTCCAGCGCGCCGCGGCGCGCGACGGACAGCCCGATGACGCCGCCGCCGATGACGGCGAGCGATCCCCTGGTGGTCACATCCCTCCCTTCGCCGGCATGACCCGGATCAGGTGTGACGGTAAGGGCTCGGCGCGCCCACTCTCAGTCCCCGCTCCCGGGACTCCCGTGTCGGCTCCCAAGCTTAGTCACTGCTAGTCGTCTACCGTCGCCGTGTGCGCAAACCTCGTGAACGCCTGACCACGGCCACGCTGTATCTGTGCACGGATGCCCGCCGTGAGCGCGGCGATCTGGCGGAATTCGCCGACGCCGCGCTGGCAGGCGGAGTCGACATCATCCAATTGCGCGACAAGGGCTCACCGGGAGAGCAGCAGTTCGGGCCACTAGAGGCCCGGCAGGAGCTGGAAGCACTCGAGGTGCTCGCCGACGCGGCGCGCCGCTACGACGCGCTGCTGGCAGTCAACGACCGAGCCGATATCGCGGTCGCGGCGGGCGCCGACGTGCTGCACCTGGGCCAGGACGATCTACCGCTGCGGATCGCGCGCGACATCATGGGCCCCGGCCCGGTGATCGGCCGGTCCACCCACGAGGTCGCCCAGGTGAACGCCGCGGCCACCGAGGAAGTCGATTACTTCTGCGTCGGCCCGTGCTGGCCGACGCCGACCAAGCCGGGCCGCCCCGCGCCAGGCCTGGACCTGGTCCGCGCCACCGCCGAATTGGCAACGGACAAATCGTGGTTCGCGATCGGCGGCATCGACGAACAGCGGCTACCCGAGGTGCTGGCGGCGGGCGCTCGGAGAATCGTCGTCGTACGAGCGATCACCAGCGCCGAGGACCCACGGGCCGCGGCGCAACGGCTCAAAGCTCGGCTTGTAGCAGCGGGATAGTCGCCGCCACCTCACGTAGCCGCTCCCAGCTGGCGGCGAAGCCGGGATGCAACGGCAGATCGGCCACCTCATCCTCGGCGACCCAGCGCAGCTCCGAACTCTCCCGGTTGGGAACCGTCTCGAGCAGTTCGGCGGCATCGGCGATGACCGTCGTGTATGTCCAGTGGCTGCCCGTAGCGGTGGCGGTGACGACGGTGGTGCGCACGTTCAGCGACTCGGCGGGCAGCCCGGCTTCCTCGTTGGCCTCGCGAACGGCGGCCTGCTCGGGCGTCTCGTGGCTGTCGCGGGCGCCGCCGGGCAGACCCCAGGTGCCGCCTTGGTGACTCCACGGCGCCCGGTGTTGCAACAGGACCGCGGCTGAGCCGTCCGGACCCGGTGCCCGCAGCAGCAGTCCCGCCGCGCCGTGCTTGCCCCAATAGGCGGCGCCGTTGTCGGACAACACCCAGCCGTCCCCGTCGCCTCGCACGCGTTCAGGATAGGGAAGACAGGCGCAAGACGCGTCCCTCGAATGCCCGCACGTCACCTCTGAAACTCTTAGAATTCTTTTATAGTGTTGTGAGCAGTCGGGGACGATAGGCGGAGAGCAGCGAAAAGGATGAGGTCCGCGCACAAGTGACTGTGGAGCTGGCGCACCCGTCGACCGAGCCACTGGCGTCACGGTCGCCCACAACACCGGCGCACCCGCGCTGGTGGTTCCTCTGGACCACCCCTGGCCGGATCCTCACCATCGGTGTCGTCCTGTCGGCGCTCGTCATCGCCAGCGCGTTTGCCACATCCACGACGATCAACGGCCGCCAACAGGCGCTGACCACGGTTCTCAACCACACCGAGCCGCTGTCGTTCGCGGCAGGCCAGCTCTATACGACGCTGTCGGTGGCCGACGCCGCGGCGGCAACCGCGTTCATCGCCGGCGCCGAACCGCGCGACGTCCGGCAGCGCTACGAGCAGGCCATCACCGACGCGTCCGTTGCGGTCACCCGCGCGTCCAGCGGGCTGACCGACGAGCCGATGGTCCAACTTCTCGGTCGGGTCAACGCCCAACTGTCGGTGTACACCGGGCTGGTCGAAACCGCCCGCACCAACAATCGCGCCGGAAATCCGGTCGGCTCGTCGTATCTGTCCGAGGCGTCGGCGTTGATGCAGTCGCAGATCCTTCCCGACGCGCAGCGGCTCTACGAACAGACGTCGGCGCGGGTAGACGCCGAAACCAGCGCGTCGACAAGAATTCCCGGGCCGGTCATTCTCGTGGTGCTCGCGACACTGTTGTTCGGTGCGTTCGCAAACCGCTGGCTTGCGCGCCGGACTCGCCGCCGGGTGAATATCGGCTTTATCGCGGGCGGCCTTGCCGTCTTGATTATGTTGATATGGGTGGGCACCGCCCTCGTCATCTCGACGTCGGACAGCCGCAGCGCGAAAGACACTGCGGCTGAGTCCCTCAAGACCGTCACGAACCTCGCGATCACCGCGCAACAGGCGCGCGCCGACGAGACGCTGTCGTTGATCCGGCGCGGTGACGAGGACGTGCGCAAGCAGTCCTACTACCAACGCATCGACACGATGCAGCAGCTGCTGTCCGACTACCTCGCCCGCGACGATGCGATCGACAAGGGCGATCTGTCCGATGCCGAGCAACTGCTGAAGCGGTGGCGGGCGGCCGACGACCGGATCAACGCCTACATCGGGGTCGGCAATTACCAGGCCGCCACCCAGGTGGCGCTTGGTACAGGCGAGGATGACTCCACACCGGCTTTCGACAAGCTGGATTCGGCGCTGAGCAAGGGCATCGCGGAGAGTCGCAGCCAGTTGCGCAACGACATCCTCAATGCGCGCCGGGTGCTGTCCGGCGCGACCGTCGGTGCAGCGGTGCTCTCCGTGACGGCCGCGGTGGCGGTGGCGCTGGGATTGTGGCCGAGACTAAGCGAGTACCGGTGATGAGCGCTCGCGTGAAGAACAGACAGCCGGGGAGAAGCTTCCTCGTCATTCTTGCCGCGGCGGTGCTGCTGAGCGGCTGCGCCCAAGGGTCCGCGGTGATGCCGACACCCGGCGTCACACTCGCGCCGCCCACACCCGCGGGCATGGATGAGCTGGCACCGGAGCCGGCACGGGCGCCCACGGACGAGGCGGAATGCAACCGCACGTCGAGCCTGCGCCCCTTTAACAACCGCGCCGAGGCCGACGCCGCCATCGCAACCATCCGCAACCGCGGCAGGCTGATCGTCGGTCTCGACATCGGCAGCAACCTGTTCTCTTTCCGCGATCCGATCACAGGCGAGATCACCGGCTTCGACGTCGACATCGCCGGCGAGATCGCGCGTGACATCTTCGGCACCCCGTCACAAGTCGAATACCGGATCCTGTCGTCGGCCGACCGCGTCGCGGCGCTGCAGAACAATCAGGTCGACGTCGTCGTCAAGACCATGACCATCACCTGCGAGCGCAAGAAACAGGTTGGCTTCTCGACGGTATACCTGAACGCCAACCAACGGATCCTGGCCGCGCGGGATTCGGCGATCTCGCAGCCGTCCGATCTGTCCGGCAAGCGAGTGTGCGTCGCGAAGGGCACGACATCGCTCGACCGGATTCAGCAGATCACCCCGCCGCCGATGATCGTCGGGGTGGTGACTTGGGCCGACTGCCTGGTGGCGTTGCAGCAGCGACAGGTCGCCGCGGTCAGCACCGACGACTCGATCCTGGCCGGCCTGGTGTCGCAGGATCCGTACCTGCACATCGTGGGTCCCAGCCTCAACGAGGAGCCCTACGGGATCGGCGTTAACCTGCAGAACACCGGGCTGGTGCGTTTCGTGAACGGCACGCTGGAGCGGGTACGCCGAGACGGCACCTGGAATACGTTGTACCGCAAGTGGTTAACGGTGCTCGGTCCGGCTCCGGCGCCCCCAGTCGCGAGGTATACCGACTGATGGCCGAGGCGAGGCAGGACGAATTCGACGAAGCTCCGGGTACGCAGCCGGCCAGCATCGACGACCTCGAGATGGACAGCATGTCGACGATGCGTCCGATGGCGACCCAGGCGATTTTCCGGCCGCACTTCGACGACGAGGACAGCACGTCGGTCGGCACGGAGGACACGGAGCCGCACGACCATGCCACGGCGGTGACGAGGCTCTCGCCGTTCCGCCGCCTCGGCGGTGGCCTTGTGGAGATCCCTCGGGTGCCTGCGGTGGATCCGCTCGAGGCGCTGATGACCAATCCGGTGGTGGCCGAGTCGAAACGGTTCTGCTGGAACTGCGGCCGTCCGGTGGGCCGGTCGTCGCCCGACGGCCGTGCGTTGTCGGAGGGCTGGTGCCCGCACTGTGGAAGCGCGTATTCGTTTCTGCCGCAGCTTTCGCCCGGCGACGAGGTCGCCGATCAGTATGTGATCAAGGGCTGCATCGCGCACGGCGGCCTGGGCTGGGTGTACCTGGCCTACGACAAGAACGTCAACGACCGCCCCGTCGTGCTCAAGGGCCTGGTCCATTCCGGCGACGCCGAGGCGCAGGCGATCGCGATGGCTGAGCGCCAATTCCTGTCCGAGGTAACGCATCCCGGGATCGTGAAGATCTACAACTTTGTCGAGCACGAAGACAAGCACGGCAACCCGGTCGGCTACATCGTCATGGAGTACGTCGGCGGGACGTCGCTCAAACAGGGCAAGGGTGACCGGCTACCGGTGGCCGAGGCCATCGGCTTCATGCTGGAAATCCTGCCTGCGCTGGGTTATCTGCATTCAAACGGGCTGGTCTACAACGACCTCAAGCCGGAGAACATCATGGTGACCGAGGAGCAGCTCAAGCTGATCGACCTCGGCGCGGTGTCACGGATCAACTCGTTCGGATACCTGTACGGCACACCGGGTTTCCAGGCGCCTGAGATCGTCCGCACCGGCCCGACCGTGCCGACCGACATCTACACGGTCGGCCGCACATTGGCGGCGCTGACTCTGAACCTGCGCACCCGCAAGGGCCGCTTTGTGGTTGGTTTGCCCGAGGACGACCCGGTGCTGAGTGAATACGACTCGTTCGGCCGGCTGCTGCGCCGCGCCATCGACCCGGATCCACGGCGCAGGTTCGGCAGCGCGGAGGAGATGTCGGGCCAGCTGCTGGGTGTGCTGCGCGAGGTGGTCGCGCAGGACACCGGGGTGCCGCGGCCGGGCTTGTCGACGGTGTTCTCCCCGTCGCGGTCAACGTTCGGGGTGGATCTGCTGGTAGCGCACACCGACGTGTATCTCGACGGGCAGGTACATTCGGAGAGGCTGACCGCGCAGGAGATCGTCAAGGCGTTCCCGGTGCCGTTGGTCGACCCCGCCGACATCGGTGCGACGGTGTTGTCGGCGACGGTGTTGAGTCAGCCTGTGCAGACGCTGGATTCGTTGCGGGCGGCCCGGCACGGAACGCTGGATTCAGAGGGCATCGATCTGTCCGAGTCGGTGGAACTGCCGGTGATGGAGGTCCGCGCGCTGCTGGATCTCGGCGACGTCGCGAAGGCCACCCGCAAGCTCGACGACCTGGCCAACCGGGTCGGATGGCGTTGGCGGCTGGTGTGGTTCCGCGCCGTCGCCGAGATGTTGTCGGCCGACTACGATTCGGCCACCAAGCATTTCACCGAAGTGCTCGACACCCTGCCCGGTGAGCTGGCGCCGAAACTCGCGCTGGCCGCGACGGCCGAACTGGCAGGCGATGCCGATGAGCGCAAGTTCTACAGCACCGTGTGGGGCACAGACAACGGCGTGATCTCAGCGGGGTTCGGGCTGGCGCGTGCACAGTCGGCAGGTGGTGACCGCGACGACGCGGTGCACACTCTCGACGAAGTGCCGGCCACATCACGGCATTTCACGACCGCACGTTTGACGAGCGCGGTGACGCTGCTGTCGGGCCGATCGATGAAAGAGGTCACCGAGCAGCACATCCGTGACGCCGCGCGCCGCGTGGAAGCCCTGCCAGACACCGAGCCGCGGGTGCTGCAGATCCGCGCGCTGGTGCTGGGCACCGCGATGGACTGGCTGGCCGACAACACCGCCAGCACCAACCACATCCTCGGCTTCCCGTTCACCGAACACGGATTGCAACTCGGCGTCGAGGCCTCGCTGCGGAGCCTTGCGCGCGTCGCGCCCACGCAGGCCCACCGGTATGCGCTGGTCGACCTGGCCAATAGCGTGCGGCCGACGAGCACGTTCTAGCATTTCGATCGATGCCACCGTCGAGCAGGCCGGCTCTTTCCCCTGTACAACGCCGAATTGACCGGTAATGCCAAGGTCAAGCCACGAGTTTCGTACTACCCTGCCCATCAGGTTGAGTTAACAGCCAACTGGTGGCGTCAAAGGCGCACAGGGCTGAGCTCCCGAGTGCAACGCGCTTAAGACGTAGGGCCCGATCCCTGACGGTACCCACAGTCAAATCCTGAATTTTCGACTGAGGGAGGCCACTCTTGTCTGCAATAGGTACCTGTCGGGTACTCCGCCCCATCCGCGATCGCTGGACCGACGCGAACAACACCACCGAGCGGTCTTCTGGGCATGCCACCTGTCCGACACAACAGTTCTGGTCACCGTCACGGGTGAGGTCGACGCGACGAACAGCCGCGCCCGGTACGGCATCTCGTGGGCGCTGGTCGTCGGACCACATGTGCGGCGCTTCCTAGGGATCTGCGATCCCGAAAATCTGCTGCCGGTGGAGGATTCAGCCGTCGATCACATGGACGCAGGCCCGCGCGATCGCGAGCTCTTCGTCAGTGGGGACCACTAGCACGGTTGTCGGGGAGTTGTCGGCCGAGATCCGACGCGCGGCCTTGGCGGGGCTGGCGTTGAGGGGCTCATCGAGCTCGATTCCCAACGCTGCCATGCCGGACAGCGCGTCGCGCCGTACTGCCGCATCGTTCTCTCCTACCCCCGCGGTGAAGGTGATCACGTCCGCCGTACCGAGCAACGCCAAATACGCACCGATGTACTTACGTAGTCTGTGGATGTACACGTCGTAGGCCAATTGCGCTGTCTCATCACCGGATTCGATGGACTGACGCAGCACCCGGAAGTCGATCGCACCGCCGAGTCCGAGTATGCCCGAGCGTCGGTCGAGCATCGAGTCGATGTCCTCGACGCTCATTCCGACCGTGCGCAACAGATACGTGATGACCCCGGGGTCGATGTCTCCCGACCGGGTGCCCATCACCAGGCCCTCCATCGGAGTCAGGCCCATCGACGTGTCAACCGGCCGACCCCCGACGATCGCCGACGCCGAAGCGCCGTTGCCCAGGTGCAGCACGATCTGTCTGAGCGAGCCCAGCGGCGCGCCCAGGAACACGGCCACCTGTTCGCTGACGTATTGATGTGAGGTGCCGTGGAACCCGTAGCGGCGGATGTGCCACTGGCGCGCGACGTCCCGGTCGATCGCATAGGTTGCGGCCGCGAGCGGCAGGTCGTGGAAGAACGCGGTGTCGAATACGGCGATGTGCGGCAGGTCGGGAAGCAGCTTGCGGGCCACCTGGATGCCAAGCACGGCTGGTGGGTTGTGCAGCGGCGCCAGAGGCGCGAGCTCGTCGAGCTTCGCGATCAATGCGTCGTCAACCAACGTCGGTACGTAGAGGTCCGGCCCACCGTGCACGACGCGGTGGCCGACCGCGACCAGCCCAAGGGTGTCCAGCTGTTGCCCGGATGCCGCCAGCTGGTCGAACACCTCGCGCAATGCCGCTGTGTGGTCGGCGACCGGGCCGTCGCCGATCCGTTCGACGATCCCGTCGACAATGGTGGCTCCCGAGTCCGGCTCGACGACCGCGTATTTCACCGATGACGAGCCGGCGTTGACGGCCAGCACCGTTCGTGACGACTGCGCCATCACTTGACCATCAAACGGTCGCGCGCAACAGTGATCTTGTTCAGATGGTCCCGAGGGTCCTTCGACGAACCCGAGGTCGCATGATCCGTCGGTGACGCGCTCGAACACCTGCATCGAGTTGGACAACTGCAAAGGAAATGGACGTCGGGATTCAGTCGGCGCAATTTTTCCAGCCACTCGGGCAGGAGATAATCCGCGACGGCCATGCTCGAGGCGACCGTCAAATGTGCCTCACGTTCGACGCGCACCGTCGCAGCCGCATCGACTAGTCGTTCCATATCGGCGAGAACATGACGCACGCTGTGCACGATAACGGTTCACGTCCTCGCACTCGCCGAGGGGAATCATCGTCGTGGTAGTCGAAGTCGTCGTGCTGGGCTTCGGCTGGAGGATTTTGGCGGGACTCCAGAGGACAGCCGTGCCGGGCGCCACGATGCACCCGAGTTGTGGCGCGACCAGCCACCCCGCGTTCGAGAACTTTCTTTGCTGCTATCGAGACGGTGTTCGTCTACGGCGATGACCTCCCCAGTGGGAGGAGCGCTGTCGGTGCCGACTCAGGCGGTGGTCTTCGAAACCCCGTCGAACCCGATGCGGTCGCTGCTCGATATCGCGGCAATCTGTGAACTGGGACATGCGCGGGCGCAAAGGCGGTGCGGGACAACGTCTTCGCCCCTCGCATCAGTGCCAGGGTCGGACGCTGATCGGCATTGACGATGCCGATCTACTGGACGGATTCTCGGCGCACATCGTGCGCCGCGCCGTGCAGCCGGTCATCCACTATCTCGGTGTGCATGTCCCGTTTACGGATGGCCTGCGTGCAGACGGCGCTGATCACGCTGACGACCACAACGTAGCCGATGATCAAGGAAATCCCACCCCCCGCCGAACGCAACAGATAGGCCAAGATCAGCGGTGTCAGGCCGGAGGCCACGATGCCCGAGAGCTGATAGACGACGGAGATCCCGGTGTACCGAACCCTCGTGGGAAACAGTTCTGCGAACAACGCCGCCTCCGGCGCATACACGATGGGGTAGATCACGCCGAGCACAAGAACAATGGTCACGACGATGACGAACGTGTTGCCCGTGCCCAACAGCGCCAAGGCCGGATATGTGGCCGCGGCCAGCAGGACAATGCCCGTCGTGTACAGGCGTCTGCGGTCGACGCGGTCGGCGAGTCGCCCGAAGACCGGGATGAAGAAGACCATCGCCGCGGCGGCCGCCATCACTGACAGCAGGATCGGCTGCCGTCCCAAATGCAAGGTGCCGGTGCCGTAGGAGATCACGAACACGGCCCAGGTATTGAAGGCAACACCCTCGGCCCACCGGCTGCCCATGCCCAGCAGTACATGCCGGCGGGACACCCGGTCGCTGATCAGCTGCACCGCCGGGATCGTGGCTTTCGCTTCGGTCTTCTCCAGCTTTCGGAAGGCGGGAGTCTCCATCACCTTCAACCGGATGTATAGCCCGACGCCGACCAGGATCGCGCTCAACATGAAGGAGATGCGCCATCCCCAGCTGAGGAACGCCGAGTCCGGAAGCAGGAAGCCGAGCAGGGCGAAGATTCCAGTGCTGAGCATCAGACCGATCGCTAGGCCGATCTGCGGCATGCTCCCGTAGAACCCGCGTTTGCCGCGGGGGGCATATTCGACGGCCATCAGCACCGCACCGCCCCATTCCCCGCCGACCGCGATGCCCTGTGCGAGCCGGAGCACCACGAGCAAGATGGGCGCGGCTATCCCGATGGCCGCGTGGGTGGGAATCACCCCGATCAAGAAGGTGGCAACACCCATGATCAGCATGGTCGCGACGAGGGTTTTCTTGCGTCCGATCCGATCACCGATGTGCCCGAAAACCAGGCCGCCCACCGGCCGTGCGACGAAGCCGACGGCGAAGGTCGCAAAGGCGAGCAGCGTACCGACGGCCGGGTCGCTGCTGGGGAAGAACAACTTGGGAAACACGATGCCGGCTGCTGTGCCGTAGAGGAAGAAGTCGTACCACTCGACGGTGGTGCCGACGAGGCACGATGCCACGACGGTCCGGAGTTCCGCCTTCGAGACTTCCTCGACCTGCCCCTGCTCGACGGTCATAGCGAGTCCCGGAAGATGTCTGTCAGCGCCTCGCGCGTCACCGGCCGCGGCACCACCGCCAGCTGACGGGTCTGCTTCATAGTCCCGTCGACGAGCACGTCGAGATGTGACTCGTCGTAGCCGAAGCTTCGTAGGCCCGCGGGCATCCCGATGTCGGACATCAGCTCGCTGATCACGTGGGCCAACGCGTCGGCACCGTCCGTACTGGTGAACGTCTGTCCGCTGAGCAGCTCCGCGGCGCGCAGATGCCGCCCGGGGTCGCCGGGGTAGGTCCAGCGGAAGACGGCGGCGGCGGTGGAGGACACGGCCTGGCCGTGCGGGACCATCGGCATCTCCGGGTAGCCCTCGGCCTGGTAGTTCTCGACGGCTCCGGCGACGGGGTACGCGTTGGCGTGCGGCAGGTGGGTGCCCGCGTTGCCGAATCCCGTTCCGGCCGCCGTGGAGGCCAGCGCCATGTGGTAGCGGGCGTCGAGGTCATGGCCGTTCATCACCGCGCGCCGCAGGTACCGTCCGACGAGCCCGAGTGCTTGTTCGCACCAGACGTCGCTGATCGGGTTGGATCCGCAGAACGCCGGGCGCTTGGTCGGGTCCTGCGGGGCGGGCTTGGCGTCGAAACGCACGCAGGTGTAACTCTCGAGCGCGTGCGACAGCACGTCCATACCACTGGCAGCGGTTACCTGCGAGGGCAACGAGACGGTGGTCAACGGGTCCACGACAGCGAGGACTGGGCGCAGCTTCGGGTGGCTCACGCCGGCCTTGAGGTGCAGGCCGAGAAAGTCGACAACGCAGATGGTGGTCGACTCGGAACCGGTGCCTGCGGTGGTCGGCACGGCGATGAGGGGCTTGACGGGCAGCCACGGGGCCTTTCCCGCGCCAATCGGTGGCGTGACGAAGTCGAGCAGATCACCGGGATGGGTGGTCAGCAGGTTGACCGCCTTTGCGGTGTCGATGGCGGATCCGCCGCCAACGGCTATGAAGCAGTCCCAGTCCTGCTCGCGGGCCCACGCCGCGGCCTCGTTGATGCTCTGGTCGGTGGGCTCGATAGCCACTCTGTCGAACACCTCGGCTTTGATGCCGGCGGCGACGAGTTGGGCGTGAATGCGGTCGGGCACCCCGGTGTTGCGGACGCCGGAGTCGGTGATCACCAGGCAGGAGCCAACTCCGATGGCCGCGACCTCGGCGCCGATCTCGTCGACGGCGCCGACTCCGAACTTCAGCGGCGGTGCCGCCCAGGTGAAGATGCTTTCGTTCGCATGTCCTTCGTACATCCGTGACTCCTTTGGGTGCTCCATGTGGGGGATAGCCGTCCGTGTCGTGGGCCACACAAAACCTTCGGCAGGGTGGTGCGCGGGAGATCGATATCGGGATATCGCCCATCCGTTTGGCCCCTTCGATTGGTGGCCCACTGGTGCTTGTCGTCAGCAGGCTGGCCGACAACGGTTGGATGCGGCACGGCGGCGGAGGAGGACGGTCCATGGGCTCGACGGTCTGGAGCCTGCCGCCGCTGGCCTGGGCGCTGGTGCTGACCGTGATCGTCCTCGGTGGTGTGGTGCGCGGCTTCGGCGGTTTCGGTGCGTCCATGGCCTGGGTGATCGGTTTGTCGCTGCTCCTGCCCCCGGCCTCGGCGATTCCCACTTCGTTCGTATTGGAAGTGCTGGCGAGTGTGCAGCTGCTGCCCAGCGTGTGGCGGGACGTGCACTGGCGGTCGCTGCGCTGGCTGCTGGTCGGCGCCGTGATCGGCACGCCGGCGGGGATCTGGCTGCTCAGGGTCCTCCCGGTCGCGCCCATGCGAGTCCTGCTGGCGTGCGCGGTGCTCGCAGCCGCCGTCGCCATGGCGTCGAAGTACCGGGCATCGGAGTTGCCCGGCCCGGCTGTGACCACGGCCGTCGGCGGCGTGTCCGGCGTGCTCAACGGTGCCTTCGCGATGGGCGGACCTCCTGCGATCCTGATGTATTTCTCCAGCCCGGCCGCGGTAGCCGCTGGCCGAGCGAGCCTGATCGTGTACTTCCTGGGCACCGATCTGTGGGCGACGGCCACCGCCGCCGCGGGTGGGCTGATTACCGCGCCCCTGCTCGGACAGATCGCGGTGCTGTTCCCGGTGTCGCTGGTTGGTGTCGCAATCGGAAGCCTTCTGTTCAAACGGACTTCGTCAACGAACACGCAGCGGTATGCCCTGTGGCTGTTGGCAGCCCTGTCCGTTGCCTTGCTTGTGCAGGCGCTGTGCCAGTGGCTGTGACGTGGTATCACGTCGTGATCAGCACCAGGGCGACGACGACGGTGAGCGCGGTGAGCGCGGTCAGGGTGCGAACGGCACCGACAGAGGTCATCGATTGCTCGCGCGGGACCCTGCGGTTTGTGGCGTGATAGCGGACGACACCGAGGAGATAGGTGGCCGCCGCGGAGCAGAGGCCAAGGAGTCCGGGCACCCAGTGCAGCCAGTCTCCCGTCGTTATGCCGTTGTGCAGCAGCAGGGCACCCACCGCCGCGAAGGACAGCGCGGTACGCGACCAGGCCAGCCGGGTGCGTTCGGCCTGCAGTCCGCGGTCGAGCACCGGCCGCCGATCGCGTTGGGGCCTCTCAGCCACTGACGATCACCAAAAGCAGGGCCAGCAGCGCGACCAAGGTCAGCCCCCCGGCCAGCAGCCGGGGAACAAGCGAGGGTTGTAAGGACTGGCTGAGCCGCATCGCCCGCTCGTTGGCCATCCACCGGTGGTAACTGCCTGCGGCGACCATGACGGCGAGCACCACCAGGGTGACGCCCAGGATGAGCCGGCCCCCGTGGAATTTGAATGCGGGGACAAGCTGCACCGCGGCGACGCCGCCTGCGAGCAGAGCCAGCGCCGTGCGAATCCACGCCAGGAATGTGCGTTCATTCGCCAACGAAAAGCGATAGTCCGGGTCGTGCCCCACCGAGCTCAACGGTGGCCAATGGGCGCGCAGTCGGTGCCACAGGCCGTCGCCGTTCGTCTCGCGGCCATCCGTTGGCGCGTCCCGGTCATCGGTGTGCGGGCGCTGCGTCACTGCCAACTCCTTCGTCCCGGGTACCGCTATCTCAGTGTGGCCCGGGTGACGCCGCGATGAGATACAAGTCTGTTTTGTATCGGTACAAGCCCGCCTTGGATGTGCACCCCCGCTGGTTACGACTATGTTTTCCATCATGGAGCAGGTGGCACAGCGCCCCGCCCGATGGCTGAAGGTCCTCGATCAAACCAGATGCATCGGGTGTCATGCGTGCACCACGGCGTGCAAAAGCGAGAACGAGGTGCCGGTGGGTGTCACCCGCACCTATGTGAAGTCGGCCGACGTTGGGACGTTCCCGCAGGCGCGCCGGGCGTTCCAGGTGACACGGTGCAATCAGTGCACCGACGCGCCGTGTGTGACCGCCTGCCCGACGGAAGCGATGTACAAGCGTCCCGACGGCATCGTCGACTTCGACAAGGAGATCTGCATCGGGTGCAAGGCGTGCATGGCCGCCTGCCCGTACGACGCGATCTTCATCAACCCTGAGGATCACTCGGCCGAGAAGTGCAACATGTGCGCCCACCGGATCGACGCGGGTCTCGAACCGGCATGCGTCTCGGTGTGTCCCACTGGAGCGATCATCGTGGGCGACGGGAACGACCCGACATCGAAGGTCGCGCAACTCGTGCAGCGCCGCCCCGCGGTCGTCCGAAGGCCGGAGAAGGAGACGGGGCCCGGCGTGTTCTACCTCGGTGCCCACCAGGCCACCCTTGACCCGCTGGGGGCGACCCGGCCCGAGGGCGGCCTTTACGCATGGGCCACCCAGGGCGCACCCGATCCTCAGCTCGTCACCTCCGGGCACCCGCAAGGGGCCCGGTCCTCGGCGGCCGCACTGCTGTCTTACGACATCCCCCACCACGCCCCATGGGGCTGGCGGGTGAGCCTCTACACGTGGACCAAGAGCATCGCTGCCGGCGCGTTCCTACTAGCCGTGCTGCTGGCGCTGACCGGTCTGCTCGACTGGTCGGACGGCGTCACCCGCTGGGTGGCCCCGTTTATGGCGTTGGCGTTTCTCGGTATCACCGGGGTGTTGCTGATTTGGGATCTCAAGCATCCGTTCCGCTTCTACCTGATCTTCACCAAGCACCATTGGTCCAGCTGGTTGGTGAAGGGCGCGTTCATCATCGGCGGCTACGGCGGGATCGTCGTGCTCTATCTGGCGGCTTCGGTGTTCTACGTCGGCCCGGCGCAACAGGTTCTGGGTGTGCTCGGGATCGTCCTCGGGTTGGCGACGGCGTGCTACACCGCCTACCTCTTCGCTCAGGCCAAGGCTCGGGACCTTTGGCAGAGTCCGTTGCTGCCTGCGCACCTGGCCGTGCAGGCGGTGCTGGCCGGAGCGGCGACGCTGCTGCCGTTCGCCGTGTGGCTCTCTCCGGCCGACGGTGTGCGCGCACTCGAGGTGGTGCTCGCGGTCGCCGCGGCCGTCCACCTCGTCCTCGTCTGGACTGAAACCAACCTGCCGCACGTCACCGCCCACGCTCGCCTGGCCTCGCACGAGATGGTGCGGGGCCGTTACGCGCGGGTGTTCGGGGTTGGCGTGCTCGCGGTGGTCGTGTCCGTCGCCGCGCCGTGGATCGGTGTCATCGCCGCGCCGTTCGCACTCATCGGGTTGCTGGCGCACGAGCACGCCTATGTGCAGGCCGGCCAATCCGTCCCACTTGCCTGAGGAGGTCTGATGGCACCGTCCTTTTCCGCCCGCGCCGAGCGGGTCTCCGCCGCCCGCAAGGACGTCGAGGCCCGAGGCGAAACCTTCTATCAGGGCCCGAGCGGCGTGCACCTGTCCGCCTTCCCACCCAAGGAGCGCTGGGACGACTGGGTCGAGGTGGGCTCCCGCGCCTGGCCGCGGCAGGAGGAGCACCACTACATGCTGGTGCCGACGACGTGCTTCAACTGCGAGTCGGCGTGCGGGCTGTTGGCCTACGTCGACCGCGAGGATCTGCATGTGCGGAAGTTCGAGGGCAACCCTGAACATCCCGGTTCGCGCGGCCGCAACTGCGCCAAGGGGCCGTCGACGATCAACCAGGTGACCGATCCCGACCGGATCCTCTACCCGTTGCGGCGCGTGGGTGAGCGGGGCTCGGGCCAGTGGGAGCGGGTGAGCTGGGACGACGCGCTCGATGCCATCGCAGCCCGCATCCGGGCGGCCATCATCGAGGAACGGCAGAACGAGATCATGGTGAGCATCGGCCGGCCCGGCGAGGACGGCTACACCGAACGGGTGCTGGCCAGTTGGGGCGTGGACGGCCACAACTCACACACCAACGTCTGCTCGAGCGGCGGGCGCACCGGCTACCAATTCTGGATGGGGACCGACCGGCCCAGTCCGGACCACGCCAACGCCAAGGTGATCTACCTGATCAGCTCGCACCTGGAAGCGGGCCACTACTTCAACCCGCACGCCCAGCGCATCATCGAGGCCCGGGCGAACGGCGCCAAGGTCGTCGTGCTGGACACCAGGATGTCCAACACCGCCACGCACGCCGATTACTGGCTGTCTCCGCAGCCGGGCAGCGAAGCCGCGATCAACCTGGCCGTCGCGCGGCATCTCATCGTCACCGGCCGCTACAACCGTGATTTCGTGCGGAAGTGGTGGAATTGGGAGGAGTACCTGCAGACCTGTCGGCCCGAGCTGCCCCAGGACTTCGCGACCTTCGAGGCCGAGCTCGCGACGCTGTACGACGAGTTCACCTTCGCCTACGCCGCGGCCGAGTCCGGCATCGACGCCGCCACACTGGAAGAGGTCGCCGAGACGGTCGCCAGCGCGGGCACCCGCTTCTCGTCGCACTGTTGGCGCTCAGCTGCCGCCTCGAACCTCGGTGGCTGGCAGGTCAGCCGCACGCTGGTGCTGATCTCGGCCCTGCTCGGGTCGATCGGCACCGAAGGTGGGCTGTTCGCCAATTCATGGAACAAGTTCGTGCCCAAGCCAATTCACACCCCTCCGCACCCTGGGGTGTGGCAGGAACTGACGTGGCCGTTGGAGTACCCGCTTGCGCAAAACGAGATGTCGTTCCTGTTGCCGGACTTTCTCAAGGAGGGCCGGGGCAAGCTCGACACCTACTTCATCCGCGTCTACAACCCGGTGTGGACCAACCCGGACGGCCTGTCGTGGATGGAGGTGCTCACAGACGAGGAGATGGTGGGCTGCTTCGTCGCCTTGACGCCGACCTGGAACGAGTCGGCCTACCTCGCCGACTATGTGTTGCCAATGGGGCACAGCTCCGAGCGGCACGATACCCACTCCTACGAGCAGTACGACGGTCAGTGGATCGGCTTCCGCCAACCGGTGCTGCGGGCGGCGCGGGAGCGCCTCGGCGAGACGATCACCGACAGTCGGGAGGTGAACCCCGGCGAGGTTTGGGAGGAGAACGAGTGGTGGATCGCGCTGTCTTGGCGCATCGATCCCGATGGTGCCCTTGGCATCCGGCAGTACCACGAGTCGCGGGCCAACCCTGGCGAGAAACTCTCGGTAGACGAGTACTACGGCTGGATGTTCGAGAACTCCGTGCCCGGTTTGCCCGAGCGGGCAAAAGCGGAAGGCTTGACACCGCTGGAGTTCATGCGCCGCTACGGCGCCTTCGAGATCACCAAGGGCCTTGGCGCCCAGTACACGTTCGAGGTGCCGGCCGAGGAATTGGCAGATGTCAACGTCACGCCGTTGGGCCGGGTGTACACCTCCACGCCGAAGCCCGCTAATCCCAACATCGTGCCGATGGGCGCCCCCGCCCCCGACGACGACGGGCGCAGGGCGGTGGGTATCGAAGTCGACGGCGTTGTGCGGCAAGGCTTCCCGACCCCGTCAGGCAAGTTGGAGTTCTACTCCTCGACATTGGCCAACTGGGGATGGCCTGAGCACGCGTTGCCCGGCTACATCAAGAGCCACGTCCACCCCGACGCGCTGGCCCCCGATCAGATGGTGCTGTTGTCGACGTTCCGGCTACCCACGCAGGTGCACACCCGCTCGGCGAACTCGATGTGGCTCGACGAGCTCGCCCACACCAATCCGGTGTGGATTCACCCCACCGATGCGCGGCGGCTCGGCGTCGAGCACACCGGTGACCTGGTCCGGGTACAGACCGACATCGGCTACTTCGTCGCCAAGGCGTGGATCACCGAGGGAATCCGACCCGGCGTCGTGGCCTGCAGTCACCACATGGGCCGGTGGCGCACGGCTGACCAGCAGGGTTATGCCGGCGGCATGATGGCCACCGTCGACCTGCAGCACCAGGGCGACGATTGGACGATGCAGCGGCTCAAGAACGTGGGCCCCTACGCCAGCAGCGATCCGAACACCCAGCGCATCTGGTGGAGTGACACCGGAGTGCACCAGAACCTGACCTTCCCGGTGCATCCGGATCCCATCTCGGGCATGCACTGCTGGCACCAGGCCGTCCGGGTCGTTCCCGCCGGACCGCAGGACCAGGCGGGCGACATCTCCGTCGACACCTCCAAGGCGCGCGAGGTCTACGCCGAGTGGTTGGCGATGACCCGCCCGGCCGGATGGTCGTCACCGCAGGGCATGCGCAGGCCCACCTGGTTGATGCGTCCGCTCAAACCCAGCGCCGAGGCCTTCCTCGTAGGGGGTCGGGACCGTGCCCATCGCACCTAGCGCCTGGGAGCTGTTCCGCTCGCTGGGCGCGGTGGTACTGACACCGCCGCCGGACAACGGCGCCCTTTGTGCGGCGCTGGACCTGCCGATCCCGACTGGCGTCGAGCACACCGATGCCTTCGTGCTCAGTGCCCCTCCGCACGGGGCGATCCATTTGGGTCCCGAGGGCAAGCTCGGGGGCGAGGGCCTAGACCGCATCGCCGGATTCTGGCGAGTCCTCGGCCTGCGGGCACCGGAGGATGCCGACCACCTCGGAGCGCTGCTCATGCTCTATGCAGAGCTCGGCGAAGCCGAGCAGGGCGCATCCGCAGCGCAGGTTCGGTCACAGCTCCGCAGGACCAGAGCCGCCCTCTTTCACGAGCACATCTGGAGCTGGGCGCCGGGCTACCTGCACGCCGTCACCGAGCTGGGCATCACCTCTGTGGCAGCGTGGGCACAGCTGACCGAGGGGGCATTGCGCGCCGAATACACCGATCTCGGGCCTGCCGAGATGCTGCCGCTGGCCCTGCGCGCCGCCCCGCCAGGCATGGACGCCGCCGACTCCCTCGACGAGACGCTCGACGCACTGGTGGCCCCGATCCGCTCCGGCGTGGTCCTCACCTACCGGGACCTCGCCGTGTGTGGTGGTCAGGTGAGCGTCGGGCTTCGGCGCGGTGAGCGCCGCTTCGCCCTGAAGGCCATGCTCGAGCAGGATACGGCCGCGACGCTGAGGTGGCTCGGCGACCACGCCCGGCGAATGGCGGAGCGATCCGCAGCGCGCACCGCCGATGATGTGAGCGCTTGGTGGTCACACCGGGCCGCCAATACCGCTCGGGTCCTCGAGACGTTGGCCGCAGAAAGCACGGTACGAGGAGAGGAACTGCGGTGTTGAGACTGGGGCGCGAACCTGTAGATGTCGCCGCCGTTCGGGGCGCGGTCGACGCCGTACAAGATCCGGAGCTACACCGCTCGCTCGGTGAGCTCGACATGATCCGCGGAGTCACGACCGGCCGCAACGGCCGGGTCGAGATCGAGCTCGCCCTGACGACAGCGGGCTGTCCGATGACCGAGCTACTGACCCGTGACGTCACCTCCGCGGCGTCCGCGGTGACCCGAACCGGTGATGTGCACGTCAACTTCACCGTGATGACCGAGGCCGAACGCCGGGCACTGGCGGAGCGGTTCTTGGCGAACAGGGCGCCCGCTGGCGCGTCAGCGGCCTCCACGGTGTTCGCGGTCGCCAGCGGCAAGGGCGGCGTCGGCAAGTCCAGTGTCGCCGCCAACCTGGCCGTGGCCCTTGCCCGGCAAGGCAAGTCGGTCGGGCTTCTCGACGCCGACGTGTGGGGTTATTCGGTGCCGCAGCTGTTCGGAGTTCGGCGCAGCCCAATCGCCATGTACGAGACCATGTTTCCGGTTCAGGCCCATGGCGTCCGGCTGATGTCGCTCGGGTTCTTGGTCGAAGAAGAGGAACCCATCGTCTGGCGCGGTCCGATGCTGCACAAGGCGCTGACTCAGTTCGTGCACGATGTGCACTGGGGCCCGCTCGACGTCTTGCTGCTCGACCTCCCCCCTGGCACGGGGGACGTGACGCTTTCGGTGCTGGAATTGTTGCCGGAAGCATCGCTACTCGTGGTCACGACGCCGCAGCAGGCGGCCAGGACCGTGGCAAGCCGCGTCGGCGCCATGGCCCGCGACGTGGGCATGCCGGTCGCCGGGGTGGTGGAGAACATGTCCGAGCTGATCTGCCCGCACTGTGAGGGTCGTTCCACCTTGTTCGGTGCCGGAGGCGGGGAGCGACTTGCGGGCGAGCTGGGGGTGCCGCTGCTGGGGCAGGTGCCATTGGACGCGGCCCTGCGCGAGGCCGGCGACAGCGGCGTGCCCGTGGTGACGGGAGCTCCGGAGAGCCCGTCGGCACGGGCCCTGATCGACGTCGCAGCGACGTTGCGACCGGCCCGTCGGCCCCTCCTCGGTCGTCAGCTCGGACTGCAGCCGGTCGGTTAGTTACAAGGCCACCTTGTGAGCGACTACCTTGGTGTGGTGACGCTGAGTCCGCGGATGCCCGAGCTGGGCGCGCTGGAGGTGCTGCTCGCCGTCGCGCACACAGGCAGCCTCAACGCCGCCGCGCGGGAGGTCGGTGTCACCCAGCAGGCCGTGTCGGCGCGGATTACTTCGATCGAGGCGCAGACCGGTGTGCAGCTGGTGGTGCGTACCAAGCACGGCTCGACGCTCACCGCCGCCGGGGTGGTGGTGGCCCAGTGGGCCGCGCGGCTGCTCGACGTGGCAGGCGAGCTGGACGCCGGCCTCGCGGCGCTGCGACACGACCTGCGAATGCATGTGCGGGTGAGCTCCAGCCTGACCATTGCCGAGCACCTGCTACCCGGCTGGCTGGTTTCGCTGCAGGCACTTTCGCACAGCCGCAATGAGGCGGCCGAGGTGGTGCTCACCGCCGCCAACAGCGACACCGTCGTGGAACAGGTTCGCCAGGGGGAGGCCGACGTCGGCTTCATCGAGGGTCCGTACATCCCGCGCGGGGTGCGCAGCCGGGTGGTCGCACGCGACGAACTGGTCGTCGTCTTGCCTCCAGGTCACCCCTGGGTGCGAAAAGGGCGGACCATCACAGCCGCGGAGTTGAACGAGATCCCGTTGGTCAGCCGCGAGGAAGGGTCGGGCACGCGCTACGCGTTACGTGACGCGCTCACCGCGGCACTCGGACGGCACAGCGTGCAGGCTCCACCTGCACTGGTGTTGTCCACCACCTCCGCCGTCCGTGCCGCCGTCCTTGCCGGCGCAGGGCCCGCAGTCCTCAGCGAGCTCGCCGTCGCCGATGACCTCGCCAGCCATCGGCTCGGTCGAGTGCGGGTCAGCGGCATCGACCTGCGCCGCCAGCTGCGGGCGATCTGGATCGGCCCGCGGAACCCTCCCGCCGGGCCGGTCCGAGACCTGGTCGCCCACATTCTCAGCCAACCTTTGCGGGCTCGCTGACGGAAACATCGGGCAACCGATTGGTGGGGTCGATCCACAGCGCGGCCAGACCCCCGACGACCAACAGGGCGGCGGAGAGCGAGAAGGATGCGACGAAGCTGCCCGTGACGTCGATGAGGTGGCCGAAGATGATCGGCGAGATGATGCCTGCGATGCCGAATCCGGTGTTCATCAGCCCGCCGGCCGTGCCCGCATGGTTCGGGGCGATGTCCATCGGTATCGACCAGATCACCGGGTTGGTGAGCTCCAGGAGGAAGAACGCGATGCCGAGGCACACCGTGGTCAACGCGAGTTCGTGGATGAAGAGCGTCGGCAGGATGAACACGAACGAACCCAGCAGGCCGACGACGAGCACGGCACGGCGGGCGATCTTGAGGCTGCCGGTGCGACGGAGCAGGTAGTCGGAAAGGATGCCGCCGACCATGTCGCCGACCACGCCACCGATCAGCACCAGTGCCGAGAACAGCGCGAACTTCTTGAGCTCAAGGCCGTAGCTCTCGTGGAAGAAGGACGGGATCCAGGTCAGGTAGACCCACAGCATCCACCCGTAGCAGAAGTCGACGAACGTCACCGGCAGGATCCGGGCGAACATCTTCTTCCACGGGACCGGCGGACGGGCGTCTCGCTGCTGGTCGGTGGTCAGCTCGGCCAGCTCCTCGTCGGTCATCTTCGGGTGGTCGGCAGGCCGGTCCCGGTAGTAGAGCACCCAGGCGAAGGCCCAGAGCAAGCTGATGACACCGAAGACGAAGAAGGCCAGCCGCCAGTTCCACAGTGCGATCAGCCCGGCCACCGCCAACGGGGCGATGGCGTTGCCGACCCGGGCGAAGGCATGTGTGATGCCCTGACCGAACGCACGGCGTTCGAGGGGCAACCACTTGGCCATCGCGGTGGTGGCGGTGGGGAAGGATGCCCCCTCCCCGAACCCGAGGGCGAGGCGGGCGGCGAAGAGTGAGACCAGCCCGACGGCAAAGCCGGTGCACAGGGTGGCCAGGGCCCACATCAGACCGACGATGAAGAGGACTTTCCGTGGGCCGAACTTGTCGCCGAGGATGCCGCCGAAGATCTGGAAGAAGGCGTAGGGGATCGAGAAGGCGGCGAGCGCCAGGCCGAGCTGTGTGTTGTTGAGGCCCAGATCATCCTTGATGAACGGGGCGGCCGTGGAGATGTTGACCCGGTCCATATAGGTGATCAGGTACATCAGGCACAACAGAACCAGGACTTTTGTACGCACCCGGTGGCGGAATGACTCGAGAAACGTCCGGCGTGGTGCCGAAGGTCGGACGGTCCGTGTCGTCGTCCCTTGCGACGCCCTCGGTGCTGTCGTGACTCCGCTCTGTTGGGCCGGCCCGTCGTCAGCAACTGGTTCCGCCATGTCAGCAGCCCTCTTTCCAGAATATGGAATTCGATATCAACTCGACCGTAGGGCAGGATCGAGCCGTGTGTCAACGGTCACAAGTGGGAATAATCATCCTGGTTGACGCGGACGGAAGGCCTAGCAGGCATTATGGAACGTGCTACCATATATTGAAATTAAAGCCCCGGAAGTGTTGAGTCGACATCCGATGGCTCGCAACCTACGGGCGTTCCGTCGACATCATCGCGGGAGGATCGGACATGCCAGAGAAGCTGGACTCGACCAATTCGGGCGACGTCGCCGCTGAGATCGGTCGCCTCATCACCAGGGCTCGCGCCGCGCAGGCGGAATTCGAGACCTTCTCCCAGGGGCGCGTCGACGACGTGGTGGCCGCTGCCGCCTGGGCGATCTATGAGCCCGAGCGCGCCAAAGCGCTGGCCGAGCTGAGCGTGCAGGCCACCGGTCTCGGCTGTGTCGCGGACAAGGTCACCAAGAACCAGCGCAAGACGATCGGCACCTTGCGCGACCTGACCGGAGCGCGATCGGTCGGGGTCATCGGCGAGGACACGGATCTCGGCATCACCGAGTACGCCAAGCCGGTAGGCGTGGTGGCGGCCGTGTGCCCCTCCACCAATCCGGCGGCCACTCCGGCGAACAAGACGATAATGGCGCTCAAGGGCGGCAACGCCGTGATTCTTTCGCCATCGCCCAAGGGTGCCTCCACATGTGCGTTGTTGGTGCAATACATCCACGCAGAACTCGACAAGGTGGGCGCACCGCGCGATCTCGTGCAGTTCATCGCCGAGCCGAGCAAGGCGTTGACGAATGAACTGATGCGCCAAGCGGATCTGGTCGTGGTCACCGGTTCTCAGCGCAATGTGCGGGCGGCCTACAGCAGCGGCACCCCGGCGATCGGGGTCGGGGCAGGCAACGCTCCAGTGATCATCGCCGCCGACGCGGACCTCGCCGATGCCGCCGATAAGATCAAGCGCAGCAAGGTATTCGACTACGCGACGAGTTGTTCCTCGGAAAACTCCGTGCACATCGACGCCGCCGTGTACGACGATGCGCTGATCCACTTGCGCTCGCAGGGCGGCTACCTCCTGACTGCGCCGGAGAAGGCGCGACTGCGCGCCGTGATGTGGCCGGACGGCAAGCTCAATTCCGCTGTAACGGCCCAACCGCCGGAGAAGATCGCCGCGCTGGCCGGCCTCGATGCGCCCGAGGCACGCGAGGCGGACTTCTTCATGGTCGAAGAGGACGGCGTCGGTCCCGAGTACCCATTCAGCGGCGAGAAGTTGTCCGTGGTGCTCACCGTCTACCGCTACCAGGACTTCGACGCCGCGCTGCAGCGGATTCAAGAGTTGCTCGATTTCCAGGGGGCCGGCCACTCCTGTGGCATCCACACCTTCGACGACGAGCGCATTCGGGCCGTCGCGGAACGGTTGCGGGTGGCCCGGGTGCTGGTCAACCAGGCGCACTGCTTCGGTACCGGCGGTGGGTTCGACAACGGCCTCGGCTTCACCCTGACCATGGGCGCAGGCACCTGGGCTGGCAACAGCATCAGCGACAACCTCTCCTACCGGCACTTCCTCAACACCACACGAGTGGCGCGGGTCATTCCCCCGCGCGTTCCCACCGAGGAGCAACTATGGGGCCACTACTTCGACACCTACGGACGGTGAATCGTGAAACTTCTTGAATACCAAGGAAAAAGCCTGCTCTCCCGGGGAGGGCTGGTCACTCCCGACGGTGCGGTGGCCAGGGATGCAAGCGAGGCCGCGACAATCGCAGGCGCCCTCGGCGGGCGGGTCGTCATCAAGGCCCAGATTCCGGCCGGTAAGCGGGGCAAATCCGGTGCGATCCGGTTCGCCGACACTCCGGCGCAGGCGAAACACGCGGCGGCAGACCTTCTCGGGACGCCGATCAACGGCTTTCCCGTCACCGCGGTGCTCGTAGAGCAGGCGTTACCGATCGCTCGCGAGCTCTACGCCGCCGTCCTCAACGACCCGGCCAGCAAGGGGCCGCTCATTCTGTTCTCCGTCGAGGGTGGAATGGACATCGAGGAGGTCAACGCCAACGCACCGGAGAAGGTGCTGCGGCTGCCGATCGACATCCGAGCCGGACTCTCGCCGGTCGACGCGGCTGCGCTGTTGTCCGGCACCGACCTGACCGAAACCGAGCAGGCGTCCGTCACCGCTGCGCTAATCGAGCTGTACGACGTGTATCTGCAGGTGGAAGCCGATCTGGTGGAAGTCAATCCGCTGGTGCTCACAGAGGACGCGCGCGTCGTCGCGCTGGACGCGAAGGTCTCTCTGGATCCGGGCGCTCTCGCGCGGCAACCTGCCGAGTTCCTGCGGAGCCTGGAGAGTGGGCAGGCCGAACAAGAGTCCATCCTCGAAGACGAGGGTGCCCAGCTGGGCCTGCAATTCATCGAACTTGACGGCACCGTGGGCGTGCTCGCCAATGGCGCGGGACTTACGATGGCCACCCTCGACGCCGTCAACCACTACGGCGGGCGCCCGGCCAACTTCCTGGAGATCGGCGGCGACGCCTACACCAAGGCCACCCCCGCGCTCCGACTGGTGCTGAAGAACCCGAATGTACGCAGCCTGCTGGTCAACTTCTGCGGGGCCTTCGCCCGAACCGACGTCATGACTGAAGGCGTCGTTACCGCGATCGAGGCACTTCGGCCAGAGATCCCGGTGTTCTTCTCCATCCACGGCACCGGCGAAGACGAAGCGGTCGCCCTCGTTCGCGATCGGCTCGGGTTGCAACCGTACGAGCTCATGGACGATGCGGTTCGGGCCGCGGTGGCGGCAACCGGGCACGAGAACGTCCTAATCAACGAGGGAGCGCGCTGATGCTTGTCACCGGAAACGAAACCGTCGTAGTACAGGGAATCACCGGCAAACAGGGTTCATTCTGGACCGAACGAATGATCGAGTGTGGCACCAACGTTGTGGCCGGGGCGACCCCCAACAAGAGCGGCCGGACAGTGGCCGGGATACCCGTCTATGACTCGGTTGTGGAAGCTGCGACAGCTCACCGGCTCGACGTTTCCGTGCTGTTCGTCCCGCCACTCGCCGCCAAGGCGGCGGTTCTCGACGCCATCGATGCCGGCGTTCGCAAAGTCGTGTTCCTCACCGAGCACGTGCCCTATCACGACGTGATGTACGTCCTGGCCGAAGCATGCGATCGCGGGGTTCAGGTCCTCGGCCCGAACACCGCGGGTCTCGTGGTGCCCGGTGAGGCATCGGTGGGCATCATGCCGGGCTTCGCGAAGAACATCTTCCAACCGGGCAATATCGGCGTTGTGTCCCGCAGCGGCAGCCTCGGCACCCTTCTCGCACTGAATTTGGTCACCGCGGGCTACGGGCAGTCTGCGTTCATCGGTATCGGTGGCGACCCGATTCTCGGTACCACCACCCTTGACGCCGTTCGGATTCTCGACGCCGACCCGCGCACCGACGCGATCGTGCTGGTGGGCGAGATCGGGGGGACCATGGAGGAGGACGCCGCTGAGCTGATCGCCGGCTTGCACAAACCAGTGGTGTCCTTCATTGCCGGGCGCAGTGCTCCGCCCGACCGCCGGATGGGTCACGCGGGCGCCATCGTCACCGGCCAGCGCGGCAGTGGTCAGTCCAAGGTCGAAGCACTGACCCAGGCGGGGGCTGCCGTGATCGACGTCCCCAGCCAGGTGGCACACGCTCTGCAGGGCTTCGGGGTGGCGCCCATGGCAAGCGCCAACACCTGACAGGCACTCCTCCGCGCCGGGCGCTCATGGCCACTCAAATCACTCAAGAGGCTCCCAGCAATCCCGTGCCGCTCTTGTTAGATTGCGGTGACGATGTGGGAAAGAGGACAGGCGTGAGCACGGCGGCGGAGCCGCCCCGAAACGAACAGGTCGCCGGGACGCAGACGATCGCACGGGCATTATCTGTGCTGGGCGTGTTGCGCGACGCCGGGAGCGACGTCGGAGTCATCGAGCTGGCGCGGGCACTGGACCTGCACGCCAGCACGGCTCACCGAATCCTTCGGGCGTTGGTTGCCGCTGGGTACGCCGTGCAGAACGCGCAAACCGAACGATATCGCTTGGGGCCCGCGGCTTTTCTGCTCGGGCGTGCGGCGGAGCGCACCCTGGGATTCGATGAGGCGATGCCGCTGCTCGAGCGACTGGCGGCGGCTACAGAAGAATCGGTCAACCTGGTAATCCGGGACGGCGACGAGGGGCTGGTCGTTCTGCGCGTCGAGTCTGAGCATCCGTTGCGATTCATCCAACCGGTCGGCGCGCGAATCCCGCTGTACTGCACCAGTACCGGCAAAGTGTTGCTCGCGTTCGCCGGCGACCTGCATGAAGAGGTGGCTCGGCTCGGTGAGCTGAACCGACTGACATCGACGACGATCACCTCGCCGCGGGAGCTGCTGCACGATCTCGAAGAGACCCGGAAACGCGGGTACAGCATCAACAAGGGAGAGCGAATCCCCGGCGTCTATGGCGTGGCCGCACCCGTCCTGACTACAGACGGGAGCGCGTCCACCGCGCTGGCCGTCCAAGGCCCCGAGATCCGGATACCCGATGATCGGATCCCCGAGCTGGGACAGCTCGTGATGGAGACAGCCCAGGCGATCGCCGCCATCATGCCCTCGGGCTACCAACTCTGAGGTGTTTTGTTGACGCTTGTGCTCGGCTGCGTCTGCGTCGCATTTGCTTCCCTCGTCGGTGGCACAACGGGTTTCGGAACCGCTCTCGTTGCGACACCGCTGATGTTGTTGGTGGGCCTCAATGTGCATGAGGTGGTATTCGTCAGTCTCGTTGTCGGGCTAGTGACCCGATGTGCGGTGACGTTCAGGCTGCGTGCACACGTCATGTGGTCACGCGTGGGCCTTTTCGCACTCGGGAGTATTCCGGGTGCCTGGGCCGGGGCCGAGGTCCTGCATGTGCTTCCGGTGCATTACCTGAAGGTCGCGGCGGGTCTTCTCGCGGTGCTCTGCGGAATCAGCATGCTTGTGCCCAACCGGACAGAGCCCCACACGCCCTCGCTGGTCGCTCAGACCGCGACGGGCGCGATCGGTGGATTTCTCAGCACCACGACCTCACTCAACGGTCCGCCGCCGGCTCTGTTGCTCACCAGGGCGGGCGTAGCACCCATGGTCTTCATCGCCGATCTGGCCGGCTACTTCACCGTCGTCAGCGCGGTGTCGCTGATCATCCTCGCGGCAAGCGGCGAGATCCCGCACTCGATACTCTGGCCCGCACTTCCGATCTTCGTCGCGGCAGGACTGCTCGGCAACGGTGGGGGCCTGTGGATCGCGCACCGCCTGCCGGTACGGGCGTTCCGGTGGGCGGTGATTGCATTGGTGATCGCCGCGGGAGCTCTTACGGCCCTCACGGCATAGGCGCCCGGCCGGCGGCCCCGCATGAGCAAGCGCTGCAATTGATTTCAGGAGATTGCCGAGCGTCGTCGCAAAGCTTGTACAGCGCTCAGCAGGGCCATCACTTCGATGTCGCGGCTGCTGCATCCGCGTGACAGATCGTTCAGCGGAGCCGAAAGTCCTTGCAGGATCGGCCCGAGCGCCATGGCGCGGCCGAGCCGCTCGGCGAGCTTGTATCCGATATTGCCGGCGCCGAGGTTAGGGAAGACCAGGACATTGGCCTCGCCGGCCGCGTCGGAGCGGGGAGCCTTGGCGGCAGCGACCGACGTAACCAGGGCCGCGTCGAGCTGCAGCTCACCGTCGATGCGCAAATCTGGGTCCCGTCGGCGCACCAGCTCTGTCGCCGCGCTGACCGTCTCGACGTCGGGGTGAGCAGCGCTGCCCTTGGTGCTGAACGACAGCATTGCGATCACCGGCTCCTGCCCGGTGAGGCTGAGATGGGTGGTGGCAGCGGCGATGGCGATGTCCGCCAATTCCTCGGCTGAGGGGGTGGGAACGACGGCGCAATCGGAGAACGTCAACCGTCGGCCGTCGGGCAGCAACATGAGGAAGGCACTGCTGAGCGTCTTGATGCCTGGGGCCAGCCCGACAATGCGCAGGCCCGCCCGCAACACGTCCGGAGTCGGTCGGGTCGCGCCCGCGACGCAGGCGTGCACGCGGCCCGCCCGCACAGCAGCCGCGGCGACGAAAACCGGATCGGTCGTCGCCGCGCGAATTCGCTCCGGGTGTCGCGCGAACCCGGCTTCGAGGGCGGTCCGGACCGCGTCGTCGGAAATGGCCTCGGCGACGTCGACGACGATCTCGTCGGGAAGTTCCACCCTGTGCGCCTTCGCCGCCGCCCGGATCCGGGAGGCGTCCCCGAAGAGTCTCGGGGCAATCAGGCCGTCACCGGCGAGCTCGGCTGCAGCCCGCAGCGCGCGCGGATCTTCCGCGTCGGGTAGGGCTACGGCCAAGGCCTGGCCGCCCACGGCTGCCCGCCAGTGATCGATGATCTCGTCGCGATCGACTGGCTGTACGCCGTGGGTGACGGTCATCAGCCCGCGGATTCGTAGATCTTGCTGCTGACCCTGTCGCGCAGGGCGATGAACTCGGGCAGGGTGCGGAGCTCGGCGCCGAGGCGACGGCCGACTTCTTGGGAAATGTTGACTTGTTCGTCGAAGACGATGCGCCCCGGGCGGGCGCTCATCACGATCACCCGGCTACCGAGGAAGATGGCTTCTTCCACGCTGTGGGTGATGAAGAAGATGGTCTTCTGGGTGTCTCGCCAGATGTTGAGCAACTCGAGCTGCAGGCGCTCCCGGGTCAGGGCGTCGAGCGCACCGAACGGCTCATCCATGAGCACGATCTGCGGGTCGTTGGCGAGCACCCTGGCGATTTGACAGCGCTGCTGCATGCCGCCGGAGAGCTCGTACGGGCGGCGTTCGACAAAGTCGGCCAACCCCACCATGTCCAGGTAACGGTTGGCATCGGCCCGGCGCTTGGCCTTGTCAACGCCACGCAGCCGCGGGCCGAACTCGACGTTGCCCAGCACCGACAGCCACGGGTAGAGGTTGGACTGCTGGAACACCACACCTCGCTCGCAGCCGGGGGCGGTGATCGCCTTGCCGTCGATGGTTATCGAACCTTCGGTGGGGGTGACGAAGCCCGCGAGCAGTTGCAGCAAAGTCGTCTTGCCGCAGCCTGAAGGCCCTGCGACGCAAACGAATTCGCCCGGCTCGATCACGAGGTTGATATCGGAGAGCGCGTGCACTTGCGTGCCCTTGCTGAGGTACCGGTGGGTGACGTTGTCGATCACCAGCCGTTGGCTCGTGGTGTCCGTGCTGGCCGTCGCCGAGTTGGTCACTGGGACGCCGCCTCCGCCGGCTTGGCGTCGACCCCGGCTGCGTACGCCTCCGGCGAGCTCTCGGCAGCGATGCCGCCCTGCTTGAGGAGGAAGCCGGCGGTGCCCTGCAGATCCTTCGCAATCTGGCCGCCTAGGTAGGCCGGACTGGCCTGTTCCTTCGCCGGGAGGTACTGGTAGCCGGCGAATTGGGCCTTGGCGTCGGCGGGGCTGATCCCCATGACAGCGCCGATACTCACAGATGCGTCGTCCGGCTTATCGAGGATCTGTTCCACTGCGGCGTTCTCCGCCTTGGCCCACGCCGTCATGAAGGCGGGGTTGGCGTCGATGAAGCTGCTCGTCGCGGCGCCCAGGTCGTAGGTCGGCTTACCGGCCTTTGCGGTGTCCGCGCTGGATATCAGGATATGGCCGTCGCTCTTGAGGAGCTCGGACAGCGTCGGATCCCACACCCAGGCGGCGTCGATCTGGCCACCCTCCCAGGCTGAGGGCATCTTGTCCGGCGACAGGTTGACGATCTTGACGTCCGTGGCCGGATCCATTCCCGCGTCCTGCAGCGCCTGGAGCAGGCTGTAGTGCGCGGTGGAACTGAACGCCACCGCGATGGTCTTGCCCTTGAGTTGCTTGATGTCGGTGACCGCCTTGTCTTTCACCGCCAGGGACTCGGCCTTGCCGATGACGTCATGCACCCAGATCACCTTCATCGGGATGTTCAGGGGCGCAGACAGCGCCTTGGTGGCCGGGCTCGAGCCGATCAACCCGATGTCGGCGCTGTTGGAACCGAAGGCCTGAATGACGTCGCCGCCAGAGTCGAACTTGTTCCAGGTGACCTTCGCGTTCGGCATGCAGGTCTCCAACAGTCTCTGGTCTTTCACGACCAGGTCGCCGTTGGGGATGTTCTGGTACGCGATGCGGACGGTTGACGTAACCGAGGGATCGGCAGGGAACGGACACTCGGTGCCGCCGGCCGAGTTGTCGGCGGGCCGGTTGGATTCGACGCAGCCACTCAGCGCGGCGACGACGGCGACCGCCGCAACAAGGACACGGGGCGCGGGACGGTGTGCACTGGTCATGAGGACTCCCTAGGGTGGCGCAGGGTCGGGTGGGACAGGTTGGCGCTCATGCTTTGCCGCGCCAGGGGACGAGAACCTTCTCGAGGCCCTTGATGGCCAGATCAAGCAGAATTGCGGCGATGCCGATCACGATGATGCACGCGATGGTGAGTGGCGTCTTGAGCTCGGTGCCGGACAGATAGGCAAGGCCGCCGATCCCGGGAATACCGTTGTTGAGCTCCGCGGCGACCACAGTGGTCCAAGCGAAGCCGACGGCGATCCGGATACCGCTGATCATCTCCGGCAGCGTGGAGGGCAACACGACGTGGGTGATGGTCTGCAGACGGCTGGCTCCGAGTGAGAGCGCCCCGTTGATGCTTTCCTCCCGGACGCCGCGTACGCCATTGATGGTGGCGATCGTGATCGGCGGGAACGCGGCGAGGAACAACAGCCACATCTTCGAGGTGTCGCCGATTCCGAACCAGACGATCAAGATGCCGATGTAGCCAAGGGGCGGCAATGCCCGCAGGAAGTTGAGGTACGGCTCGACGATGGTGGAGACGGGCCGGAAGCTGGCCATGATGAACCCGAGGAGGGGACCGAAGAGGATCGCCCACCCGACGCCGACGCCGATTCGTTGCAGGCTGGCGATGAGGTGTTCCCACAAGTAGTAGTTCTGCTCACCCTTGACCATGCGGGGCACGCCGGGTGCTATCGGATGGTCGGTGTTGGCCAGCACGAACGCATGCCAGACGGCCGCTGGCGACGGCAGGTACAGGGGCTTGATGAGCTGGGCCGACGTGACCAGCCACCACACTGCGACGAAGAGGGCGAGCGCCGCGATCCGCACGAGCGTCCGCCGGAGCAGCTGGCGTCGACGCTCCTGGGTGTCGCGACGCTGCGCCTCACGCGCGCCCAGCTCCGGGTCGGTAGCTGTCTCGGCGCCGGTCGAGGGAGAAGTCGTGGAGCTCCTAGTCATTGAGAACCCTTCGTAGGGGCCGCGGCGGCGCCCTCATCGCGAGGGGCCCAGTGCAATTGTGGTGGAGGTCACAGGACCAGAAAAGGTCCACATCCGTGCATTTTAGGGGTACCAGAAGCTCGAGATCGGCGCGGCCACCTGGCGGAACACGGCTTTTTGCCGGTTCTTGGGACCGCGCCGAGTCGATCACAACGTCACCGGCTCGCGCAACCCGAAGACCTCGGGAATCGTTGCAGCGCTTGTCAGGATGTGCGTGTGCGGTTCGAGACGCAGCGTCGCGGCGTCGTGGGCCCCGGTCAGCACACCGGCGACATACCTCACGCCGGCGTTTGCCCCCGCCCGCAGGTCGTTGGGGGTGTCGCCGGCGACGAGCACCTCCGAAACGCTCTGCACTCCAACGGTTTCCATCGCATGGAAGATCAGGTACGGCGCAGGACGGCTTGCCCGCACCTGGTCACTGGTGATGACCGCGTCGATATCGCGCCCGACCCGCCAGCCGACCTGCTCGAGGAGCGGGTCGGCGATCGCACGCGAATAGCCGGTCTGAAGAACGATCTTGACGGCATGATCGCGCAACACGGCGAAAGCGTCCACGATGCCCCGCAGCGGCACCGGCGGCGCCGACCGGTACGCATCAAGCAGCCGATGGGTGAAATCTGACTCGACTGCCTCGATCTCATCGACCGACACCTGCCCCAGCAGCCCGGTGATCGCCTGGCGCTTGCCGGTGCCCTTCCACCGGTCGAATTGGTCGTCGGGAATCGACTTGCCGGTATGTGATTCGACCGCGCTGCGCAACGCCGTGTACACGGCCCCGCCCTCGTCGATGCTCGTGCCCGCGATGTCCAACGCGACCAACGCGATTCGCGGGGTTGTCAACGGTATTGCCCTCCTTTGCATAACGATGCAATCGTTTCCAACACGCCGGTCAGCACGCGGTGCGTCGTACCCGCGGAGAGGTCGAGTGCCGTGCAGCGGTCGTAGTAGACGCTGAGATCCAATCCCACACCGACCGCGCAGATGTCGACATCCGACCTGGCGGCGAGGACATCGCGCAGATGTCGGTCGAGGTAGTTCGGATCGTTGGTGAGGCACGTCGTGGTGTCCATCGGGCTGCCGTCGGATATCACGACGAGAATTCGTCGCCGTTCGTCACGCACTTCCAGCCGACCGCGGGCCCACTGGACAGCCTCGCCGTCGATGCCCTCCCGGTAGAGGTCGACCTTCAGCAGCCCGGCAATCGCGGAGCGAGCGGCTCGGTACGGCGTATCCGCGCTCTTGATCACCAGGTGGCGGATTTCGTTCAGGCGCCCGGGGTTACGGAGTGCCCCGGAGCGGATCCAGTCGCGCCGGACGCGCCCGCCGTTCCAGGAGGCTGTCGTGAAGCCGAGCACCTCGCAGCCGACCCCGGCGAGTTCCAGCGCCCGGGCGTACACGTCGACCAGCACCGTCACTGGTTCGCTGAATGCTTTCATCGATCCCGAACAGTCGACGAGAAAGGAAACCACGGCATCGGTACGGGGTTTGTGTGCCTGGGCACGGAAGATGTTGCGCTCGTTCGGTGTTGCCACCAACTGAGCCAGCCGGCGACCGTCGACTAGTCCGGAGTCGCGGCCTCCCTCCCAACCGTCGTCGTGCGGTTCGGTGAACAACTGGGTCAGCCGCCGGCCAAGAGCCCGTGCGTTCACCCCGCTCGCCTCGACGACCCGATCGAGCAGGTCACGGTATTCGCGCAATTGAGCAGGCCGCACCAGCGTCTCGAGGTTGCGCGTCTCGTCATGGGTCCGGCTGAAGACCCGGTAATCGATGGTTTCCGTGTGGTGCGTATGGCCCACACCGCCCGGCGCTGCGGGTGTGGTGTCGTCGTCGGAGTCGGCGTCGAAAAGCCACTCGAAAGCATCCCATTCCGAATCCCGTTCCCCTGGGTCGGTGTGCAGCTGAGGCAAGTTCGCGACGCGCTCTGCAATGGCACGGGCCAGCACACCGAATGCTTTCTGGCACTGCCGGTTTCGGCGAAGCAGCGCGAGATCAGGACCAATATGCGATGCGATCTCGAAGCGGGTGGCTTCGATCAGGTCCTGCGTCCAGTCGGCGATCGGTTCCGCGGTGATCCGGGACCGGCAGACCTGCGCGACGGTGTACAGCAGCAGGCCGGATGCCGTCTCGACCGAGTGCGATGCCTCGAACTCCTCCGACCACCTGCGGAATCGGTCGGCGAGATTGCGCCGCACACCGGGCCACGCGGCCGGCACCAGTGACTCCACCCGGAACTGTTCGAGCATCTCGAAGACCAATCGACTCGCGGTGTCCTCCGGTAGCAGCTCGACGTGCACGTCGGGATCGTTGTGCCGCAGGCGAAGTGCCATCCCGTCGGCGGCACCGCGCTCGGTCGGCGGATGGAGGTGCGGCGCAGGCATCGGAACCGGTCGCCCGCCCCGGTAAAGGGCAGCGCCGCGGAAGTGCAGGCCGCGCTGCTGGCTCAGCACGCGGATGGTTGCGGCGCGCAGTTCACGGACGCGCTGCTCGTGCCTGATCGCGGCCAAATCGTTCATGCGACGCGGATCGCGGGCTCATCGAGTTCGCGATCGAAGCAGCGCTGGAAGTATTCGGCGACGATCGACCGTTCGGCGTCATCGCATTTGTTGACGAACGACAACCGGAAAGCCAGACCGACATCACCGAAGATCGTCAGGTTCTCCGCCCACGTGATCACCGTGCGCGGCGACATCAAGGTCGACAAGTCGCCGACGCGGAAGCCGGCGCGGGTCAGGTTTGCCACGGCGACCATCGAGGCGATCACACCACCGTCAGCCTCGGGCACCCTCGAAGCGACGATATCGGCCTCCGCCCGCGGCGGAAGATGATCCAGCGACGCGACGATGTTCCACCGGTCGATCTGTGCGTGATTCAGCTTTTGTGCACCGTGGTAGAGGCCGTTGAGGTTGCCGAGCCCGACGGTGTTCGCGGTTGCGAAGAGCCGGAACTGGGGGTGCGGTGAAATCACCCGGTTCTGGTCCAGCAGCGTCAGTTTCCCGTCCTGCTCCAGAATGCGTTGGATCACGAACATGACGTCCGGCCGGCCCGCATCATATTCGTCGAGCACCAACGCGACCGGTCGCTGGATAGCCCACGGCAGGATGCCTTCCTGGAACTCGGTGACCTGCTGCCCGTCTCTTAGTGTCACCGCGTCGCGCCCGATCATGTCCATCCGGCTCAGTTGGCCATCGAGGTTGACCCGCACACAGGGCCAGTTGAGTCGCGCGGCGACCTGCTCGACGTGAGTGGACTTGCCCGTGCCGTGCAGGCCTTGAACCAGCACGCGGCGGTTGTGCGCGAAGCCGGCGAGCAACGCCAGCGTGACCGACTTGTCGAAACGGTAGGCCGGATCGATTTCGGGGACATGCTCGTCCGGCTCGGTGAGGGCTGGCACCTGCAGGTCCGAATCAATGCCGAAGACGTCTCGCGCCGATACCAGGTGGGTCATGAGCTCTCCTCCGACGACTCACTGGCGGCGACCTCGGCCTCGATCTCGCCGATGGCGTTGGCGGCACGGCGCAACGCGGGCAACAGCCTCAACGCCTTGTCGGGAGTCAGCCGCATGACCGGCGCCTGAACGGCGATGCCCAGGTTGGAAATCCCCGAGGTCGACGGAACGAGAACCGCTGCACAGACGAGGCCGGGCAGGAACTCCTCGGCGTCGAGGGCATATCCGTCGCGACGAACCTGTCTCAGCTCCTCCTCGATCCGCTCCACATCGGTGACCGTGTTGGGCGTGTACTGCCGCAGCGGTGCGGCCTCCAGTAGCCGGCGGCGCTGGGCGGGAGCCAACTGCGACAGGATCATTTTTCCGCTCGCCGAACAGTGCGCTGGCACGCGTGATCCCGGGTGCAGCGTGAATCGGAGCGGTTCAGGCGTTTCCACACGATCGAGATAGACGATCTCGTTGCCGGACAGCGTGGTCAAGTTGCAGCTCTCGCCGAGTTCTTCCACCAGATCGCGAAGTACGGCGTGACGCGCCCCGTGGTGAGTGTCGTTGAGCAGCAGGCTTTCCGCCATTCTGCGGAGCCGGGCCCCGATCCCGTAGTGGCGGCCGCCGTTCTCCCGAATCAGCAGCCCGGCGCCTTCGAGCTGTTGCAGCATTCGATGCAGAGTCGGCTTGGCCATGCCAGTCTCTTCAACCAAACCCTGCAGAGTGAACAACCGATCCTTCGACGCGATCAACTCGAGCAGCGCGAACAATCGCAGCGTCGGAGTATCGCCGGACAGTTCTGTCGCGGAGAGCGTGCCTGCCTCATCGATCCTGCGGACCTCACCCATGGCGCCTCCTTTCACGGTTATCGACTCCATGTAACCGCATACTGTCTCGAATAACAATACACTGCATACCGGATTTCGAGACAGCCGTTGACTCAAATCGCCAACAGCCCTACTCTGAATCGAGATCGTAAAATTAGGAACAAATGGTTCCGATCTTTTGAAGATTAACATTCCGGACCCGAGGAGGACGACACAGATGACCCAGTCAAGCGCCCGCACCGCCGTATCGGGGGTGCAGCGAATGACCCCGTCCGAGGCGTTCGTCGAGACGATGGTGGCCAACGATGTCACCGATATCTTCGGCATCATGGGTTCGGCCTTCATGGATGCCATGGACATCTTCGCGCCGGCCGGCATCAGGCTCATCCCCGTGGTACACGAACAGGGGGCCGCGCACATGGCCGACGGGTACGCCCGGGTGAGCAATCGGCACGGCGTGGTGATCGGCCAGAACGGCCCCGGTATCAGCAACTGCGTCACCGCGATCGCCGCCGCGTTCTGGGCGCACAGCCCCGTCGTGATCGTCACGCCCGAGGCGGGCACGATGGGTGTGGGGCTGGGCGGCTTCCAGGAAGCCAACCAGCTGCCAATGTTTCAAGAGTTCACGAAATATCAAGGGCACGTGAACAACCCGCGTCGGATGGCCGAATTCACCGGACGGTGCTTCGACCGCGCGATGTCGGAGATGGGCCCGACGCAGCTCAACATTCCCCGCGACTACTTCTACGGGGAGATCGAAACCGAGGTCCCGCAGCCGAGCCGGCTGGATCGTGGGCCAGGAGGCGCGAAGAGCCTCGATGAGGCCGCCGCGCTGATCGCGCAAGCCGAGTTCCCGGTGATCATCTCGGGCGGCGGCGTGGTGATGGGTGACGGCGTCGAGGAATGCAAGGCGCTCGCCGAACGTCTCGGCGCACCGGTGGTGAACAGCTATCTGCACAACGACTCCTTCCCCGCCAGCCACCCGCTGTGGACCGGTCCATTGGGCTACCAGGGCTCCAAGGCGGCGATGAAGCTGATCTCCCAGGCAGACGTCGTGATCGCGCTCGGGACTCGCCTCGGCCCGTTCGGCACCCTGCCGCAGCACGGCCTCGAGTACTGGCCGAAGAATGCCAAGATCATCCAGATCGACGCGGACCACAAGATGCTGGGTTTGGTCAAGAAGATCAGCGTCGGTATCTGCGGCGACGCGAAGGCAGCGGCCGTCGCACTCGTCGAGCGACTTGAGAACAGGACGTTGGCCTCCGACTCGACCCGCGAGCAGCGTGCCGCCACGATCAAGGCCGAAAAGGACGCCTGGGAAAAGGAACTGGACGAGTGGACCCACGAACGCGATCCGTTCAGCCTCGACATGATCGCCGAACAGGACGCGGAGGAAGGCAACTGGTTGCACCCGCGCCAGGTGCTGCGTGAGCTCGAGAAGGCCATGCCGGCCGACGTCATGGTGTCCACCGACATCGGCAACATCAACTCGGTGGCCAACAGCTACCTGAGGTTCGAGAGGCCGCGCAGCTTCCTGGCTCCGATGAGCTTCGGCAACTGCGGCTACGCGCTTCCGACGATCATCGGTGCCAAGGCGGCAGCACCGGAGCGTCCCGCCATCGCATACGCGGGAGACGGCGCCTGGGGTATGAGCATGGGCGAGATCATGACTGCCGTCCGTCACGACATCCCTGTCACCGCAGTTGTTTTCCACAATCGGCAGTGGGGCGCGGAGAAGAAGAACCAGGTGGACTTCTACAACCGCCGGTTCGTCGCTGCTGAACTCGAGAGTGAGTCGTTCGCGGGCATTGCGGAGGCCATGGGCGCCGAGGGCATTGTCGTCGAAAAGCTCGACGAGGTTGGGCCCGCGCTGGAGCGCGCCGTCGCTGCTCAGATGAACGAAGGCAAGACGACGGTCGTCGAGATCATGTGTACTCGCGAGCTGGGCGACCCGTTCCGCCGCGATGCGCTCTCCAAGCCCGTCCGGCTCCTCGACAAGTACAAGGACTACGTCTAGGTCCATGCGAGTAGGTCCATGCGAGGCGGCGCCATCGTGGATCACCACGGCGGCGCCGCGTCGTGTCGAGTGATGTCGGCCGCACGCAGAAATCCGCGCCGACGTCCGGGTCGGCGCGGATCTGCTGCGGTTGCTTAGCCAGCCGTCAGGGCTGCACGGCCTTCTCCACGTCGGTCAGCATGCCGTCGATGCCGTGTAGGAGTTCGTCGAGCACGTCATCGTCGGCCACCAGGGGCGGCGACACCATGATCATCGTGGCCCCACGGTCGTCCCCGCGCAGAATCACCTTGGTGCGTTTGAACGATTCGGGTAGCACCTCGCGCAGAACGGTCAGCGATTCCTGCTCGGTGAGCTCGCGGCCGCTGTTGTGGTCGGCCATCAACTCGATGGCGTAGAAGAACCCCGTTCCGCGAACGTCCTTCACGCAACGGTGCGACTGCTGCAGCGAGTCGAGCGCCGCTCTGACCTTGGGCGCACGGCCGGTCACGTTCTCCAGCACGTTCTCGTCGCGCATCGCGCTGATGTTGGCGATCGCGACGGCCGTCGACACGGGGTGTCCGCCCCACGTTGCGCCGTGGGTGAATACCCCACCTTTGGACGATCCGAACAGGTCTGCTACCAGTTGCTCGCGAGCGATCATGCCGCCGAGCGGTGCATAGCCGGATGTCGATCCCTTTGCGAAAGTGATCATGTCCGGCACGACGCCCGTCAGCCCGTGGCCGAACCAGTGGCCCAGCCGGCCGAACGAGCAGATCACCTCGTCGGAGACGAGCAGGATGCCGTACTTGTCGCAGATGTCGCGAAGCTCGTGCCAGTATCCCAGCGGGGGCACCAGCGCCCCTCTGCCGTTCTGCACCGGCTCGGCGAACAGCGCCGCGATCGTCTCGGGGCCTTCCTCGGCGATGACCTGTTCGATCGCCTCCACACACGGCAGCTCACTTGCGGGTCCGCAATCACCAAGGTAGCCGAGGGTGTTCGGCACGCTGCGCACGCCGGGAAGCAAGGGGCCGAACGGTTCCTTGATCTTCGGCAGCTGGGTGACCGACAGCGCGCCCAGAGTCGTTCCGTGGTAGGCCATTTCCCGGCTGATGATCTTCGTACGCTGCGGCTGGCCCTGACTGCGGTGATACTGGCGGGCGAACTTCACCGCGGTCTCCACGGCCTCCGACCCCGAATTGACGAAGAAGGTGGTGCCGAGGTCGCCCGGTGCGAGCTCCGCGATGAGGGTCGCGGCCTCGATCGCCGGCGGATGGGCCATGCCCCAGTTGGATGCGTAGGCCAGTGTGGCGACCTGTTCGGCGGCCGCCGTGGCGATGTCACTTCGACCGTGACCCATGTTGACGCAGAAGAGTCCGGCGAGGCCGTCGAGGTAGCGTTCGCCTTCGGTGTCGACGAGATAGCACCCGTCACCGCGCACGAATATCGGAAACTCGCTGTCCCAGGCGGGTTTACGGGTGAAATGAGGACCGAGGTGACGACGGGCACGCGCCCGCAACTCGTTTCCGTTCACGCCAATCTCCTTCGCATATTTGGGGATGGCTCGAACATAACTGCTGATCGACCCGCAGATCAGGGCCAGAAACCGAGCAATCGATGGATCCAGTCTGGCCAGCCGTCACCACGTCCGAGGCGCTCAACCTAGGATGAATTCACGCTGTATCCGCAGGAGAGGGTGATTTGCCCAGGACTCTCATTGAGATCGATCGGAGCTCCGCCGAGCCGCTGTACCGGCAGGTTCGACGGGCAATCGAGCACGGCATCGCCAGCGGCGTCTTCGATATCCACCACCGGTTGCCGAGCTCGCGGGAGTTGGCGATCGATCTGGCGGTGTCCCGCAACACGATCAACCTCGCCTACCAGGAGCTGATCGCCGAAGGCTTCGTGAGCAGCCACGAACGCTCCGGCATGTTCGTCAATCCCGAGATGCTCGATGCTGCCGCCGCGGAAACCCGTGCGACGGTTCCGCGCATCGACTGGCCGACCCGGATCCGGCGACAGCCCGACGCCGGCATACCGGAGATCGAGAAGACCAGCGACTGGTATCGCTACCCCTATCCGTTCCTCGCCGGCCAGATCGACATCCGCAGCTTCCCGGCACGCGCCTGGGTTCGATGCCTGCGGGACGCGCTCTATCAGCCGCACGCCTACCCGAGCCTTCAGGACAGTGTGGCCGCGGACGACCCGATGCTGATCGACATGATCCGCCAGCAGTTGCTCCCGCCGCGGGGGATCGAGGCGGGACCCGACGAAATCCTTGTGACCGTCGGTTCGCAGCAGGGCCTCGATCTTGTGGGTCGAGTGCTGCTCGGGCCCGGCCACCGGGTCGCCATCGAGAACCCGGGCTACCTAGACGCCCGGCATATCTTCGTCCGCACCGGCGCGACCGTGTCCGGGATCGACGTTGACGAGCATGGCCTGCGCCCACCGGACACGCTTGCCGGGACGCACCTGATTTATCTCACGCCGAGCCACCATCACCCGACCAATGTGACCCTCGGCATCGATCGCCGGCGTCGCCTGCTGGCGCTAGCGGCCGAGTCCGGGACCGTTGTCGTCGAGGACGACTACGACAGCGAGTTCCGTTATCACGGCAGCCCGAGCCCTGCGCTCAAATCTTTCGACACCAGCGGCGACGCCATCTACCTCGGCACGTTCTCGAAGTTTCTCGCGCCAGGACTCCGGCTGGGGTATCTCGTCGGGCCCTCCGACCTGGTGCGCGAATTGCGCGATGTGCGGCGGTACGTGCTGCGCCATCCACCCGGGCATATGCAGCGGGCACTTGCCCTGCTCATCGACAGCGGCAACTACCACCGCGCCCTGCGCCACCACCGGACCCAGATGAAGCACAAATGGGAGCGACTCGTTGCGGCGGTTCACAAGTACCTGCCGTTTTCCACTGGGCCCTTCCCGCCGGGCGGCGTCAGCTTGTGGGTGGTCGGACCGGAGGAGCTCGACTGTCGCGAGCTGATCCGCACCGCGCAGAACCGGGGAGTGCTCATCGAGCGGGGTGACATCTTCTATTTGCAGGACGACCCGCCGCGGAACAGGATCCGCATCGGCTACGGCGCGATCCATCTGGGTTCGATTGAGCCCGGTATCGCGCTACTGGGGCAGTCCTGCGCCGAGGTGTTGTCAAGCGCCGAGCGCTAACCGGTCGCCCCACCGGATACAGACACTCGACGAGTCGGTACTCAACGATCCCGAGGGACCTGACCGACCGTTCGTCGAGTTCCTTGCGGCAACGCCGGGCCGGTTGGCGCTCATCGCTATCGTGCTCGTCGCTGCCGTGCTCGCCGCCGGTGTGACGGCGTCAACGACGATTACCGACCGGCGAGGACGGCTGGAGACCCTGCGTTCGCACACCGAACCGTTGGCCGATGCCGCGCAACGGATCTACGGCGCACTGTCGATTGCCAACACGGCGGCGACGACGGCGTTCATATCTGGCGGCATCGAACCTCAGGATGTCCGCGACCGCTACGACGAGGCGATCGGTCAGGTGTCGGCTGGTCTGGTTAACCGCCTCGAACGGCGTGCCGCCCAACGGTGTTCGCTCGCTCACGCTGCTGACAGACCTGTCCAACCGGCCCGCCGTGTACACCGGGATGTCGCCGCCGCCCGCGCCAACAACCGTGCGGGACGGCCGATCGGAGTCGCCTACGTCAGTGACGCGTCCGCGTTGATGCAGCAGGCGATGCTGCCGTCCGCCGAGCAGCTGTACCGCACTCAGGCCGACGCCGTGGCGTCAACCGAGGGGTCGGCCCGTCCCTCGCCCGCGGTCATCGCGGCATCGGTGTTCGCGTTGAGTGTATTGGTGCTGGGCATGTGGCTCGACCCGGTGTCGGGCCACCGGGTCGCGGTGTGGGTGTTTGCGATGATCTTGTCCTGTTCGCGGGCCCTGTTCGTGCAGCCTGTGTTGAAAATGGGTCAAGTGTCGTGGAACGCCTCGCATGTGGCGGCGTTCGAGTTGTTCGGCGGTGTCCCGGCGCGGCCCGTGCCCTGCGCCTGGATCGCGGTGATCGCGACGGTGTTGACGATGTCCTCGACCAGCGCGCCCCGGGACAGGTCGTTGACTGGCTTCTTCAGACCCTGCAGCACCGGGCCGATCGCGATCGCACCAGCGCTGCGCTGCACCGCCTTGTAGGTGTTGTTGCCGGTGTTGAGGTCTGGGAAAATCAAAACGGTGGCGCGCCCCGCGACTTCGGAGTCGGGCATCTTCGACTTGGCTACGGAGGGCTCGACCGCCGCGTCGTATTGAATGGGCCCGTCGACGAGCAGGTCTTGGTCGCGTTGACGCACCAACTCCGTTGCCGCCCTGACCTTGTCAACATCGGCGCCGGAACCGCTTGTGCCAGTCGAATACGACAGCATGGCTACGCGCGGCTCGATGCCGAATTGGGCGGCGGTGCGCGCCGACGAAATCGCGATGTCCGCCAGCTGCTCGGCCGTCGGGTCCGGCACGATCGCGCAGTCCCCGTAGGCCAGCACCCGGTCGGCCAGGCACATCAGGAAGATGCTCGAGACGGTTGAAACGTCGGGCAGCGTCTTGATGATCTCGAACGCGGGTCGCACCGTGTGCGCGGTGGTGTGCGCGGCACCCGACACCATGCCGTCCACCATGTCGTTGTGCACCAGCATGGTACCGAAATAAGAGACGTCATGGATGATCTCGCGGGCTTGCTCGACTGTGACGCCCTTGTGCTTCCGCAGTTCGGCGTACTGTTCGGCGAACTTGTCACACAGCTCGCTGGTGCGGGGGTTGAGCACCGCGGCCGCCGACAGGTCGACACCCAGTTCCGCTGCGCGAGAGCGGACCTGGGCCTCCTCGCCGAGGACCGTCAGGTCGGCAACACCCCGCTGCAGCAGCCGCCCTGCCGCCTTGAGGATGCGGTCGTCATCGCCCTCGGGCAGCACAATCCGCTTGCGCTCCGAGCGGGCGCGATCGAGCAGCTGATAGGTGAACATCTGCGGCGTCACCACCGAGGGGATCGGAATCGCGAGCCGCGCCAACAGATCCGGGGTGTCGACGTAGGTGTCCATTAACGCGATCGCGGTGTCGATCTTGCGTTGGGAGCTGGCCGTGACCCGGCCTCGCGCGGACGCGACCCGGCTGGCGGTTTCGAACGTGCCGTACGGTGTCGCGATGATCGGCAGCCGCAGCCTCAGGCCGGACACCAGGGCCGAGATCGACGGATGCAGGTCGAGCCCGCCATTGAGGATGACGCACGACAGTGACGGAAAGCCTTCAGCCGCATGGGCGCTCGCCACCGCGAGCACGACGTCGGAACGGTCTCCGGGGGTGATCACCGCGACA
The DNA here is from genome assembly GCA_963841555.1 of uncultured Actinomycetota bacterium. Lineage (GTDB taxonomy): Bacteria > Actinomycetota > Actinomycetes > Mycobacteriales > Mycobacteriaceae > Mycobacterium. Next base: position 267,706 of record CAWJDL010000006.1, on the reverse strand, counting down.
CCTTCAGTCAGTCGCTCCACGACGTGTTCGGCCGTCATGCCCGCGACCAAAACGCCCATCACCTCGCGGCTCAGCACTTCGGAATCGCCGCTGACCAGCGTTCCCTCGACGGCCCGCTGCAGCTCGGCCACCGAGGGCGCGTCCAGCAGCGGCTCCTCGGGCAGCACATACGTGTGCGGCTCGAATCGCTTCAGCACCTCGGCGACCGAGTCCATCTCCGCGGGCCTGCACCGGTTGGCCACGACGGCCGCAGTGTAGGCGTGCTGCACGGACAGCTCCGCCAGACACAGCTCGACCACCTGGGCGACCTCCTCGGGTGTGCGATCACGAGCCCGAACCGACAGCACGACCGGGGCGCCGAGGTTGACGGCGATGCGGGCATTGACGGATAGCTCGGTGGGCGTCGCGACGTCGGTGTAGTCACTGCCGATGATCACCACCGCGTCGGACTGGTCGGCTACCCGGTGGAATCGGTCGACGATGTCGGCGATGGCCGCGTCGAGGTCCTCGTGTAATTGCTGGTAGCCGACGCCGACGCATTGCTCGTAGGACAATCCAGCGGTGGTCTGCGGCAGTAGCAGCTCCAGGATGTAGTCGCGATCTTCGCCCAACCGGGTGATGGGCCGAAAGACGCCGACCTTGGCGACGGTGGCCGCGAGCCGGTGGACGATGCCGAGGGCGATCGTTGACTTGCCGGTGTCACCCTCGGGCGACGCGATATAGATCGCGGTGGTCGGCACGCCTGAAAGCCTGCCGCATCAGCCGAGTCGGCGCAGCCGCGGCTCCAGATCCTTCTGAAACAGCTCAAGAAAACGGCGCTGATCCTGCCGAGGATCGTGGAACACCAGGTGATTCAGCCCCCACTTGAAGTACTGCCCGACCATCTCGACCGCTTCGTCGGGATCCGAAGCGACGATCCAGCGCTTGGCGACCTGTTCGATGGGCAACGCGTCGGCGGCCTTCTCCATCTCGATGGGGTCGTTGATGCTGTGCTTCTGCTCGGCGGTCAGGGACAGCGGCGCCCAGAACCGGGTGTTCTCGAGTGCGTTTTTAGGGTCGGGATCGTAGGAGATCTTGATCTCGATCATCCGGTCAATGTCGTCGGGGTTGCGGCCTGCCGCCTCGGCGCCCTCTTTCATCGCGGGGATCAGCTTGTCCTTGTAGAGCTCCTCGCCCTTGCCGGAGGTGCAGATGAACCCGTCGCCCGCGCGGCCGGCGTACTTGGCCACCTGCGGCCCGCCCGCGGCGATGTAGATCGGGATGCCGCCCTCCGGAACGTCGTAAATCGACGCGCCTTTGGTCTTGTAGTACTCGCCATCGAAGTCCACCCGGTCGCCGAGCCACAGCTCGCGCATCAGCCTGACGGACTCCCGCAGCCGGGCATAGCGCTCCTTGAACTCCGGCCACTCGCCCTCGTACCCGGTGGCGATCTCATTGAGCGCCTCGCCGGTGCCAACCCCGAGGAAGATCCGGTCCGGGTACAGACAGCCCATGGTCGCGAACGCCTGAGCTATGACGGCGGGGTTGTAGCGGAAGGTCGGCGTCAGCACCGACGTGCCGAGGATCAGGCGCTTGGTGCGCTCGCCCACCGCCGTCATCCAGGCCAGCGAGAACGGCGCATGCCCGCCCTCGTGGCGCCACGGTTGGAAGTGGTCGCTGACCGTCGCGCTATCCATGCCGTGCGCTTCGGCCGCCACGGCCAGCTCGACGAGTTCCCGCGGGGCGAACTGCTCCGCCGACGCCTTGTATCCCAGTTTCAGTTCAGCCACGTGTTCGTTTCTACTCCACTGCATAGACTCGCGAGATGGCGCCAGCCCTGACTGCCATCACCGACCGTGTGCACTTCGCCTATACCGACCTGGTCAACTGGACGCTGGTCACCGACGGCGACGGCGTCATCTTGATCGACACCGGCTTTCCCGGCAGCCGCGACGACGTGCTGGCCTCGCTGCGCCAGCTGGGCTTCGGCGTCGAGGACCTGCGCGCGATCCTGTTGACGCACGCACACATCGACCACTTCGGGTCGGCCATCTGGTTCGCGAAAACCCATGGCACACCCGTGTATTCGCATGCCGCCGAGGTCGGACACTCCAAGCGGGAGTACCTCGAGCAGGCGTCGCCTGCCGACATCGCCAAGCACATCTGGCAGCCGCGCTACCTCACGTGGTCCGTGGCGATCACCCGCAAGGGCGCGATGACGCGCGACGGGATTCCGGGCACGCAGGCGCTCACCGAAGACGTCGCGGCGCGCCTGCCTGGCAAGCCGATGGCGATTCCCACGCCGGGCCATACGGGCGGGCACTGCTCGTTTGTGGTGGACGGTGTGCTCGTGGCGGGTGACGCGTTGGTGACAGGCCACCCGCTGTCGACACGCAGCGGTCCGCAGCTGCTGCCGGACTTGTTCAACCACGACCAGGGCGGGTGCGTGCGGAGCTTGGCCGCGCTGGGCCTGCTCGACACCGAGGTGCTGCTGCCCGGCCATGGGCCGGTGTGGCGGGGCTCAATCCGTGAGGCCAGCGAGAAAGCCGCAGCGCAGGCGTCCTCGTAATTAGGCGAGCGTTTCGTAGCCGAGCAGGAAGATCGCGGTCAGGCAGAAGCCGCAACCAATGACGACAGTGGGCATCAGGATCATGCTGTCCAGTTCGTCGTCGTCGAGCACGTCGCCCTCGAACCGTCCGAACAACACCCGCGCCACCCCGGTCCTCCGGAACGTGTGCACAAGGGCCCGCACTGCCTTGGTGTTTCGCCTGCGGCCGATGAACGTCCGGGACGCAATTCCCACGACGAACGTCATGGCGGCGGCGCCGAGGAGCAACCACGCCACCGTCGTCTGAGAAATCGACACATCACACCCCCGGTGTCGCTGACACCTCGGGCCAGCCTATAGGCCGAGGTGGTCGCGAAGGGTGTGGCCGGTGTATTCGGTGCGGAAACTGCCGCGCTCCTGCAGCAGCGGGACCACCCCGTCGACGAAGTCGTCGAGGCCACGCGGAGTCAGGTGCGGCACCAGGATGAAGCCGTCACAGGCGTCGGCCTGTACGTGCAGGTCGATCTCGTCGGCGACCTGTGCCGGCGTGCCGACGAACTGCTGTCGGCTGGTGACGGCGATGACGAGCTCCCGGATGCTCAAGTTCTCGGCCTCGGCACGTTCGCGCCACGCGGCAGCAACCGCCTTCGGGTCGCCATGGCGGACCCTGCCCTGTGTGACGGTCGGGTCGTCGGCCGGTTCGACGTCGGGCAGCGGACCGTCAGGATCGTAGGCCGACAGGTCACGCTGCCACACCTGCTCGAGCATGGCGATCGCGGTCTCCGGGCCGACTTGCTGACGGCGGATATGGCGGGCCTTCTCGGCCGCCTCCTCCGGTGTGTCACCCAGTACGAACGTCGCCGCCGGAAACACCTTGAGCCGGTTTGGATCTCGGCGGTACGACGCCGCCTGTTGTTTGACGTCCGCGTAGTAGGACTGGCCCGCCTCCAAGGTCGAATGCAAGGTGAACGCCGCGTCGGCGTATTTGGCCAGGAACGCCCGACCGTCGACGGAGTCCCCCGCCTGCAGGAGAACGGGATGGCCCTGTGGCGCACGCGGCAGGGTACTCACCCCGCGAACGTCGAACTGCGGCCCGCGATGTTCCACCACACGAACCCGGGTGGGGTCGACGTAGACGCCGCTGTCCCGATCGGCGAGCACGGCGTCGGGTGCCCAGCTGTCCCAGAACTCGCGAGCCACGGTGACGAACTCCTCGGCCCGCTTGTAGCGGTCGGAGTGATCCAGGAATCCGCCCCGGCGGAAGTTCTCCCCGGTGAATGCGTCCGACGAGGTGACCATGTTCCAACCTGCGCGGCCGTCCGACAGGTGGTCGAGCGTGGCGAATTGTCGTGCCACCTCGAATGGTTCGTTGAAAGTGGTGTTGATGGTGCCTGTCAGGCCGAGGCGATCGGTGACCGCGGCGAGTGCCGCAAGGACCGTGAATGTGTCGGGCCTGCCCACCACGTCGAGGTCGTGAATGCGGCCGCGATGCTCGCGCAACCGCAGCCCCTCGGCGAGGAAGAAGAAATCGAACAGCCCGCGCTCAGCAGTCTGCGCCAGGTGCACGAAGGAGTCGAACTCGATCTGGCTGCCCGACTCCGGATCCGACCACACGGTCGTGTTGTTGACTCCAGGAAAATGCGCGGCCAGATGAACCAGCTTGCGGTCGTTGCCTTGCCTGACGGCGATGGTGCTCCTCTCGTCCGCCCCTTCTCGGACACTCATCCACCCAACCCCCAGCGCTTGGCGATCAGTTCGTGCGAGCGGAGCCGGTCCGCCTGGCCGTGCGTGACGGACGTAATGACCAGCTCGTCGGCCGCGGTGACACGCTGCAGGGTTTCCAGCCTGTCGGCAACCTCGTCGGGATCGCCGACGAACTGCGTTGCGGTGCGGTCCTTTACCACCGCGAGCTGTTCATCCGACAGCGGCTCGACGTTATCTGGGTTCGGGTAGGGAGTGGCGCCGTCGCCGGCGCGGATCGAGTACACCCAGTGGCCGTAGCTGGAGGCGAGATGCCGCGCGGTGGCGGTGTCGTCGGCCACCACGATGTCGGCCGACACCACAACGTACGGTTCGGACAGCGCGGCCGACGGTTGGAACGCGGCGCGGTAGACGTCGATCGCGTCAAGCGCGGTGGCGGGCGTGATGTGGTAACTGGCGACGAACGGCAACCCACGCGCCCCAGCCACCTGCGCGCTCTGCCCCTTGCTACTCCCGAATACCCACGGGGTCAGGCCTGCTCGCTCGCCGGGCGTGGCATGTGCGTCGACTCCGTCGATCTCGTAACTACCGTCCAGCATGGCCAGGATGTCGCCGACCTGCTCACCGAAATCGGGTGCGACGGCTTCAGGTTGTTGCAGCACGGACATTTTGGCCCGCAGCCGCGGGTTGCGCATCAGCACGCTGACGTCGAACGGCGGCGGGACGATGACACCGTCGACGTCGCGCCATTCTCGGGGCGGCTTCGGCTTTGGCTTGGATCCCTTGAGCGCCTCCCGGCGCCGCTGGCCCGACCGTCCGACCCCCAGGTCGATGCGGCCGGGATGGAACGCTTCGAGCATGCCGAAGCTCTCGACGACAGCGACGGCGGTGGTCTGGCCGAGCTGCACCGCGGCGGCGCCGACGCGAATCCTGTCGGTGGCGGCGGCGATCTGACCGATCAGCACCGCAGGCGATGAGCTGGCGACCGCGACGAAATGGTGTTCGGCGATCCAGTAGCGCTTGTATCCCCACTGTTCGGCGTGCTGGGCGAGGTCGACCGTGTTGCGCAGCGCCGAGGCGGCGTCGCAGCCCTCGCTGATCGGCGCGAGGTCCAGGATCGACAGCGGAACGCTCATGACGGCTCCACCCTCGCATAGCGGTTCTCGGCGATGGGCAATCCGAGCCGTTCGCGCAGTGTTTCGCCGTCGGTGTAGGCGGTGCGGAAGCGGCCAGCCCGCTGCAGCAGCGGCACCACCTCGTCGACGATCACGGGCAGGTCGGTCGCATTGACTGCCGGTCGCAGCCGCACGCCCTCGACTCCGCGCTCCTGCCAACGCAAAAGCAGGTCCACGAGTTCGGTTGGGGTGCCGTCGAATACCAATGCGTCCGAGCGCGGGTCGGTGGTGCCGTCGAAGGAGACGAAGACGTCGGCGTAGACCTTGAGGTCGGCGCCACCGGCCTGTGCGATCTCGTCGAGGATGGCCTGCAGCGACTCGTCGCTCTGCGGTGTGATGAAGATCAGATCCGCGCTGCGCGAGGCGAACTCGTAGATTGGCATTGCGTGAGCCAGCGCTGCCACGACGGGTTGGCCCTGGGGCGGGCGCGGGGTGATCGACGGCCCCTTGACGGAGAAGTACTTGCCTGCGAAGTCGACGTAGTGCAGTTTGTCGCTGTCGACGAACCGGCCCGTTGCGACGTCGCGGATGACGGCGTCATCCTCCCAGCTGTCCCAGAGCCTGCGGACCACCTCGACCGCGTCGGATGCCTCGTCGAACAGATCCGCCCCACGGATCTCGCGCCGTCCGAACAGGTCGGCCTCGTGCGGCGTGCCGCTGACCCGCACCTGCCAGCCGGCTCGGCCGTGCGAGATGAAGTCAAGTGTGGCAATGGCTTTCGAGACGTGGAACGGCTCGGTGTGGGTCACGGTGGCGACGGGGATCAGGCCGATGTGGTTAGTCGCCGGCGCCACCCGGGAGGCGACCAGCACCGCGTCGGGGCGGCCCGCCAGCCAACGCGGATCGACCTCGGGGCGACGGCGCCGCTGGGCGGTCAGCGCGTCGTCGAAGGTCACGAAATCGAGCAGTCCGCGTTCGGCGGTTGCGGCCAGCCCGGACCAGTACCGGCCACTCGTCACGGGCTGCAGCTCCGGTGTGTGCCGCCATGCCTCGGGATGCCAGCCGTACCCGTCGAGCGCGACCGCCAAGTGCAGATGCTCGGTCATGGGAGCGTCTTCACAAACGCGACGGGATAGACCTCGCCCTCGGCGGGCAGCGGCTCGGGCAGCCGGAGGTATCCCGTCGAGAGGTAGAGCGCCTCAGCCTCGGGCTGACGGTCGCCCGTCGTGAGATAGACGCGCCGGTAGCCGCGGGCAGCGATCTCGGCCTCGAGCTCGACGAGCAGCGCCTTCGCATGGCCTTGGCGGCGATAACGGCTGTCGGTCCAGATGCGCTTGAGCTCGGCGGTGGCGGCATCGAAGCGGCGGAACGCGCCGCCGGTGACGGGCTGGTCGTTAAGGAGTCCGACGAGCAGGCCGCCGCCCGGTGCCGCGAACTCGTCGGCCGGATAGCCACGCAGCCACGTCGCCACGGCTTCCTCGGTGGCGCCGTACCGGCTGGCGTACTCAACGGCGAGCTCGGCAAGCAGCGGCTCGGCCAGCGGGTCTTCCTGGCCGACCGCCACGAAGCGAAGTTCATTCACTGCTGGCACGGGCATCACCTAAATGTCTAACGCGAGTCGGCGAGCCGCATTCCAGAGTCGCCGATTCGCTCAGGGTGATTGGAAATAACTGCAGGTCACGCACGGAGCGGTCCCCTTGTGGATCACCCGGCAACTGCGGATACGTAATTGTCGGTTACGTCAGCCCGAACTCGGCCCGGCGTCTAGGATTTTCACCATCGATTTCCTTATTGAGTATGGGCTAGTCCGGACGACGTGTTGCGATCGGCATGTTGCGTGGGCTTCCTGCCGATTCCTGGGTCTGCGGACTCCCCAATTTTGTTCAGAGAAGGTAGACGGCTGTGGGTGAAGCACCTGTCATGCCCATCGCCGTGATCGGAATGGCATGTCGACTTCCCGGCGGCATTGATTCCCCGCAAGCATTGTGGGAATCGTTGTTACGAGGCGACGACCTGGTCACCGAGATCCCGCCCGACCGGTGGAACGCCCGCGAGTTCTACGACCCCGAGCAAGGCGTTCCAGGCCGCTCGGTGTCGCGGTGGGGTGGATTTCTGAACGACGTCATGGGCTTCGATGCCTCTTTCTTCGGATTCGGGGATCCTGAGGCCGCCGCGATCGACCCGCAGCACCGATTGCTGCTCGAGACCTCCTGGGAGGCCGTTGAACATGCCGGCCTGGCCCCGTCGTCGCTCGGCGGCTCGTCGACGGGCGTGTTCGTAGGGTTGTCCCACGAGGACTACACGGTGGTCAGCCACGATGCGGGCGTGCTGCAGGACGCGTACGGATACCCGGGCACCACCTTCAGCATGGCTTCCGGGCGAATTGCCTACTGGCTGGGATTGCGCGGTCCGGCGATGACGGTGGACTCCGCATGTTCGACCGGTCTGCTCACCGTGCACTTGGCGTGCAACAGCCTGCACCGGGGCGAGAGCGACCTTGCGCTGGCCGGGGGTTGCCTGGTGATGTTGACACCAGACATCACGGCCTCGGCGTCGGCGCTCGGCATGCTCTCCCCAACTGGCCGGTGTCGCGCGTTCGACGTCGAGGCCGACGGGTTTGTGCGTTCCGAGGGATGCGCCATGGTGTTGCTCAAACGGTTGCCGGACGCCCTGCGAGACGGTGACCGGATCCTCTCTGTGGTGCGCGGCACGGCAACCAACCAGGACGGCCGGACGAAGACAATTTCCAGGCCGTCGTTGGACGCGCAGGCCGAGGTGTACCGGAAGGCGCTGGCGGCGGCAGGCGTCGACGCCGCGACTGTCGGCATGGTCGAGGCACACGGCACGGGTACGAAGGTCGGCGACCCGATCGAGTTCGGCAGCCTCTCTTCGGTATACGGCGCAGACGGTGAGCCATGTGCACTCGGATCGGTCAAGAGCAACCTCGGACACACCGAATGCGCGGCGGGCACGGTGGGCTTGATCAAGGCGACTCTCGCGCTGCAACACGGTGTGGTCCCGCCGACGGTGCACTTCACCCAACTGCCCGATGAACTTGCCCGGATCGAAACGGGATTGTTTGTGTCAGAAGCGATCACGCCGTTTCCGCCGCGACGCGGCGACACCCCACGACGGGCGGCCGTCTCGTCCTACGGGGTGACGGGAACGAACGCGCACGCCGTACTGGAGCAGGCTCCCGAGCCGGTTGCTCACTACGACGCGTCAACCTCGTCGGCTGCGGAAGGCCCGCTGATATTCCTGCTGTCGTCCACCTCGGCCGACCAACTGCGCATGACGTCGCGCCGGCTGGCCGACTGGGTCGCGGGCGGGGCGAACGAGCTACGGCCTGCGGATCTGGCCTACACCCTGGCCCGCCGGCGTGGACACCGGCCCGTGCGCACCGCTGTGGTCGCTGCAAGCCTGCCCGAGCTCGCCGACGGTTTGCGTGAGGTGGCCGACAGTGCCACCCCGTATCAGGCCGCCGTGGGCCAGGACGACCGCGGAGGAGTATGGGTGTTCTCCGGCCAGGGCTCGCAGTGGGCGGCCATGGGAGCGGACCTGCTTGCAGGTGAACCGGTGTTCGCCGCGCGTGTCGCTGAAGTGGAACCACTGATCGCCCGCGAAGCGGGCTTCTCGGTGACCGAAGCGATGTCGGCGCCCGAGACCGTCACCGGCATCGAACGGGTCCAGCCAGTGCTGTTCACCATGCAGGTGGCGCTGGCCGCTGCCATGGCGTCCTACGGAGCGCGACCGGGTGCTGTCGTCGGGCATTCGCTCGGCGAGGTGGCCGCGGCTGTTGTCGCAGAAGCGCTGTCGCTGGAAGACGGGGTGCGCGTCATCTGCCGCCGCTCGCGGCTGCTGTCCCGCATCGCCGGCGCCGGTGCGATGGCCTCGGTAGAGCTGCCCGCCCGGCTGGTGCGCGAGGAACTGGCCGCTCGCGGTGTCACCGACGTCGAGGTGTCTGTGGTGGCGTCGCCGGACTCCACCGTCATCGGCGGCGCGACTCACGCGGTCCGTGAACTGGTCGCGGCCTGGGAACGGCGTGAGGTGATGGCCCGCGAGGTGGCCGTCGACGTCGCGTCACACTCGTCGCAGGTTGATCCGATCCTCGCCGACCTGGCCGACGAACTCGCCGAGCTCGCTCCGATGACCCCCACGGTGCCGTACTACGCTGCGACCCTTGATGATCCGCGCGCCGAGCCGACATTTGACGCCGGCTACTGGGTCGACAATCTGCGGCAGCCGGTGCGGTTCGCGGCAGCGATACGGGCGGCGCTGGATGACGGCCATCGGGTCTTCGCCGAGCTTTCCCCACACCCCATGCTGACCCGCGCGGTGGAGCAGACCGCTGCCGCCGCCGACGTCGCCGTCCAGGCGCTGGCCTCATTGCGCCGTGACGATGCCAAGCCGCACAGATTGCGTGAGTTTGTGGCGGAGTTGCATTGCGCGGGAGCCGTCGTGGACTTCTCCGTGTGGTATCCGGGCGGGCGGCTGGTGGACGCGCCGCTACCGACCTGGACCCACCGAAAGCTGGTCGTGGGATCCGACGGCCAGGGCGCACCGACCCGAGCTGCCACTACCGTCGCGGTCCATCCGCTGCTCGGTGCACACGTGCGGTTGCCAGAGGAGCCAGAGCGCCACGCGTGGCAGGGCGCAGTCGGCACCGCGGACCTGCCGTGGCTCGCTGACCACCAGGTCAACGCCGTGCCGGTCTTTCCGGGCGCCGCTTATTGCGAGATGGCGTTGGCTGCCGCTCAAGGGCTGTTCGGCGAGACCTCCGAAGTGCGGGACGTCCACTTCGAGGATCTGCTGCTGCTTGACGAACGCACCTCGGTGAGCGCGGTGGCATCGGTGCGGACTCCCGGCGTCGTCGACTTCGCAGTACAGACCGACGAGGATGGAGAACGCAGCCGTCGGGCGGTCGCGGTCCTGCGCCATGTCGACGACGACCAGCGACCGCAGCGGCGTGATCTTTCGGGCCTGCTGGCCGCCCACCCACATGTAGTTGACGGTGCTGCGGTACGGCAATCGCTCGAGAAGCGCGGCATCCGGTTCGGCCCTGCATTCACAGGTCTTGCCGCCGTGCACACCGGCGAGGGGAAGGTTGCCACGGTGCTGGCCGAGGTCGGGCTGCCCGGCCCGATCCGCCCGCAGCACGCCGCCTACGGCGTCCACCCGGCACTGCTGGACGCGTGCTTCCAATCGGTTGCGGCTCATCCCGCCCTCATGGAGGCGGCCGATGGCGGACTGCTCCTACCGCTGGGGGTCCGACTACTGCGCAGCTACGAGCCGGCGCGGGACGCGAGCTACTGCTACACGCGGTTGACCGCGAGCGATGGCACCGCGGTCGAGGCCGATCTCGATGTTCTCGATGCGCACGGGGCGGTCCTGCTCAGCGTTCGCGGGCTGCGGATGGGTACCGGTGCAGGCGAGGGCAGCGAGAGCGATCGTGTGCTGGCGCGACGGCTGATGACCATCGACTGGCAGCAACGAGCGCTGCCCGAAGCGCAACACAACGCACCAGGCACCTGGCTGGTGATCGCGGCCGGCGCCGACGACGCTCTGGCAACCAGGCTTACCGAGCTCGCTGAAATCCCAAGGTGCGGAATGTAAGACGGTGTTCTCGCCGCAAGGCACAGACCACCTGCGCGCAGAGGGTCTAAGAGGTGTCGTCGTCCTCAGCCCACCACCGCTGGGCGACCCAGACGAAGAGTGCGTGCTGCGGGGCCGAGAACAGGTCCGTCACCTGGTGCGGATCGCCCAGCAGTTGCCCGATGTGTCCGGTGAGCCGCCCCGCCTGTATCTCGTCACCAGAGGCGCCCAGCGCGTCCTCGCCGATGACCCGATCAACCTTGACCAGGCAGGACTGCGCGGCCTACTGCGCGTCGTCGGCGCCGAATACCCGCAGCTGCGGGCCACCCAGATCGACGTCGACTCCGACATCGACACCGAGCAGCTGGTGTCCGAATTCCTGGCCGGCTCCGACGACGATGAGACTGCCTGGCGTGGCGGTCACCGGTATGCGGCCCGGCTACGACCCGGCCCGCTGAGGGCCGACGAGCGGCGAATCGCGACGTTCGATAACGAAATCGACGGCATGCGCTTGGAAGTCCGCCAGCCCGGCGACCTCGAGACGGTCGAACTCGTCGCATTCGACCGCAGGCCGCCCGGGCCCGGACAGATCGAGGTCGGGGTCGACGCGTCGAGCGTCAACTTCGCGGATGTCCTTGCGGCCCTGGGACGACAACCCAGCATCGACGGCAGCCGGCCAGAGTTGGGCATCGATTTCGCCGGCGTGGTGACCGCGGTCGGGCCTGATGTCACGGGTCATCGGGTGGGTGACCATGTCGTCGGATTCGCAGGTCTTGGCAACGGGTGCTGGGGCACATTCGTCACTTGCGACGCGCGCCTTGTCATCACCGTGCCCCCTGGCCTGACGTCCGGCGAGGCCGCCGCTGCCGCGACCGCCTACGGCACCGCCTGGCATGGGCTGCACGACTTGGCCCGGATCTCCTCGGGTGACCGGGTATTGATTCACTCCGGCACCGGCGGCGTGGGTCAGGCCGCGATTGCGATCGCGCGCCTGGCGGGAGCGGAAATCTTCGCCACGGCAGGCAGCCCGCAGCGGCGTGCCATCCTGCACGATATGGGCATCCAGCACGTATACGACTCTCGGACAACCGAATTCGCCGATAAGATCCGCCGCGACACCGACGGGTACGGCGTCGACATCGTGTTGAACTCGCTGACCGGAGCCGCCCAGCGCGCCGGGCTGGAGCTGCTGTCCTTCGGTGGACGATTCGTGGAGATAGGAAAACGCGACGTCTATGGCGACACCCGGTTGGGGCTGTATCCCTTCCGCCGCAACCTCACGTTCCACTGCCTCGACCTGGCTCTGATGTGTGACACCCACCCCCAGCGGATCAACGATCTTCTGGTCACCGTTTTCCAGCTGGTGGCAGACGGAGCGCTGCCGGTCCCGGAACACACGTTCTACCCACTTGACAAGGCTGTCACCGCGATTCGTGTGATGAGTGCGGCCGAGCACACCGGCAAGCTGGTGCTCGAAGTAGAGCGGGTCGGTCACAGCACGGTGGTGGTTCCGCCTGAGCGGGCACGGATCTTCCGCCGCGATGGCGCCTATATCGTCACCGGCGGCCTTGGCGGTATCGGGTTGTTCCTGGCCGCTCGGATGGCCGCGGCGGGCTGCGGACGCATCGTGCTCACCGCACGCTCGAATCCCAGTCCCAAGGCACAGCAGGCCATCGAGCGCATTCGTGCGACCGGCGCCGAAATCGTGGTGGAGTGCGGGAACGTCGCCGAGGCCGATACCGCCGCACGGATTGTTGCCGCGGCAACCGCCACCGGGCTGCCTGTGCGTGGTGTGCTGCACGCCGCGGCGGTGGTCAAGGACGCCACCATCGCCAACATCAGCGACGAGCTCATCGACCAGGATTGGGCGCCAAAGGTCTGCGGTGCGTGGCACCTGCATAACGCGACCGCCACGCAGCCGCTCGACTGGTTTTGCTCATTCTCCTCGGCCGCAGCGTTGCTGGGTTCGGCCGGCCAAGGCGCGTACGCCGCAGCCAACAGCTGGCTGGACGCCTTCACCCTCTGGCGTCGCGGCCAGGGCCTTCCGGCCAGCGCGATCGGTTGGGGACCATGGAGCGACGTCGGGCGGGCCACATTCCTGGCCGAGGGCGGCCGCACCACGATGATCACCCCCGACGAGGGGGCGTACGCGTTCGAAGAGCTGTTGCGCTACGACAGGACCACCACCGGCTACGTTCCGACAACGGGGGCTCCGTGGCTGACTGCGCTTGTTGCGCGGAGCCCCTTCGCCGAAGCCTTCGGAGGCCTGGATGAACACCATCCGGCGGATTCCACACTCAGAGCCGAACTATCGGCGCTGTCCCCCGACGAATGGCCCACCCGACTTGGACGTCTGGTGGCCGAGCAGACCAGCCTCATCCTGCGCCGCGCGGTCGACCCTGATCGCCCGTTCACCGATCACGGGCTGGACTCCCTTGGCAACCTCGAGCTGCGCACCCGCATCGAGACGGAGACCGGAATACGCATCACGCCCAAGCTGATCGCCACCCACAACACGGCGCGCACGCTGGCCCGGCACCTGTCGGAGACGCTGGTGGCCGAACAGGCGGAACCCGCCAAGTCGTAACGACCCCGGCTCAGCTCAGCCGACTGATGCCGACGGAGACCCCGGCGGCAGGCAGACGCTCCAGCAGCGCATCACCCATAGCCGCGGCGGGAGTGAGCACACCCCGCAACTCGGTGAGCCGATCACGATCGAGCGCAAGCGCCAGAGCACTCTCACCGAGCAGCACCGACGTCGCCTTGTAGCAGTCGCCTTTCTGCGCGATAGTCGCCACGTAGCGGGCGCCGGTCGTCGTGGTGGTGTATGTCTCCATCGTGTAGTGGCCACGCTCGAGGATCGCTTCACTCGGACCGGTGCCCGACTTCGGCGTCATACGCTCCACCAGTCGCTGGGGCAATCGCCCGAGGTATTTATGGCCGAAATCCCAGACGCCCGAAAGCGCCCCGGCGGCAACCGCGGAGGCGACCGGTGCCACGAACGACCTTCCCAGACTCATTGTCTCGGAGTAACGGAACCGCCGGCCATAGGCACAGTCCTGTAACGCATTGCTACGACGGACAACTCGGGCGTTGTACGGGCCCTGGACAAATCCGCCGATCCAGTAGCCGGCAAGCTCGGGCGCAACATCGCGCCCCCGCCGCCACGGAAAGTCCGGCTGTGGACCGTGTTCGGGGTCCGCGCTTCGGTCGGCGCTAAGCGTGTACGGGTCGTTGATGAGTCGTCGGGCGTCGGCGTCACCGGACGCCGTGCGCATCGTTTCGAGTTCCGAGGCAACGGTTCCGCCGGAGACCCCACCCTGAAAGAAGGAACGCAGTACAAGAGTCGTGTCGCGCAGCTCACCGGCGCCGTCGTCGGTGACCCGGCGGTAAAGCCGATAGACATTGAGATCCGAAGGGATCGAATCGAATCCGCAGGAGAGGACGATCCGGGCGCCGGTGTCGACGGCCTGCTTGTGGTACAGGTCGATGCTGTTTCGGGCGAACAGCAGCTCACCGGTCAGATCGGCATAGTCCGTTCCAGCCTCGGCGCAGGCCGCCACCACCGGCAAGCCGTGTCGGGCATACGGGCCGACGGTCGTCACGACCACCTGTGTCCTGGCCGCCATTGCCTGCAGCGTCGACGGCTCCGACGCGTCGGCAACGACCAGTGGCCAATTGCGTGCGGCAGAACCGAGTGTCTCCCGCACGGCCAGAAGCCGTTCGCTTGAGCGGCCTGCCAGCGCGATACGGGCCTGTCCCGCGGCATGTGCGAGGTATCCGGCGGTCAGCTTGCCGGAGAAACCGGTGGCGCCGTAGACGACGATATCGAATTCGCGTTCCGAGCAGTTTGACCGCATCACTCCGTGTCCCAACCATCTTCGGCGGGAACCGAGCAGAGCAGTGAGACGATCTCCTCGAGAGAGTCTTCCCGTCCGGGTGCATGTGAATGGTGCTCGATGAACAGCCGGTCTAAAAATGTTCCACAGCCGTAGAAATCGACGGGGGCACGTGGGAGGCAAAGCAATTCGCTTTGAAAATCGGTGAGCTCCAGATTGCCCGGTGTAGGCAGGACAGGGACCGGGCCGACATCCGTGCACAACACCATCGGCGGCAACCCTGGAGGACTCCCTTCGTACTGCAGCGTGAAGTGCAGCGTCGACTGCTGGATGACACCGTCGGACAAGTCAGCGCGGAACGTCTCGGTGATGTCGCGGGCCAGATCGGCGATCTCGGTGGCCGGCCCGATCTCCGCGAGATAGGTGGCCACTCCGACAGGGTTCGTGCAGGCCGTCGCATCGACGGGAGGTGTGAGAAAGTGACGCAGATCGACCGGATAGAGGTACGGGATCGGGATATGCGGTGTGCCGCGTAGTCGCCACTCAGCGAGCAGGATGGCCGCTGCCACCACGGTGTTGAGGCTTAGGCCATTCGTCCGGCAATATGCGTGAAGGTCGGCGGTCTGCTGCTCGGTCAGTCTGCGACGGGCGACCGGAACCATCACCGTCGATACGGGATCTGCGCTCAGAGGCGCGGTCGCGCGAGGGGGGAGTTCATAGGCGAATATCACCCGGATGAGACGCTCGAGTCCGGACCGTTGCTGCTTGGTGATGGCACGCTGTTCCAGAACGGCCTCAAGGGATTCGGGCGCGGGCTGGGGGGTTACCGGACCGACGCTACCGACGGTCACCAATTCGGTATACCAACCGAACAGTTCGTCGAGAAGCCCGAACACATGGTGACCATCAGCCAGGCTGTGATGGACGTAGAGGGTCACCGCCGCCCGATCCTCGTCGAGCCTCAAAAGGAGATTCACCAGTGAAACGCCTTGGTCCAGTTTCATTCTGGCGGCGGTCTGCGGGGTGCCGGAGTAACCGGAGACCAGCCAGATACCAGGGTGCAGAAGGTCCTCGGCGACGATGTGGTGCCAGCCTTCAGAGTCCCGCTCGAGGTGGCCGGTAAGAACAGGGTGGGCTTCCAGGAGCGTGTCGAAGGCGGCGGACATGCACTCCACGTCGACTGGTCCCCGGGTATGCACTGTCAGGCCGAAGAAGGTCTCATTCTTGGCGAATACTTCCTCGCTGTGCGCGAGCTTTCGGATGACGGATGTCGGAAACACCTGAGGACTCCAGCGGATTGGTTGGTTCGGGGTTGTCAATGCATGCTGGCCTTGCGATAGGCGATCACCAGCGGTACCACGGATACGGCGACAATCCCGGCGGCCCAAAGCAACATACCGACCATCGGCGACCGCACCGGGCCGCCAAGCGATAGACCGCGCATCGCCTCGATGGCGTAGGTCATCGGCTGATGTTCGACAATCGGCTGTATCCAACGCGGATATGAGGCCAACGGTATGAAACCGGTCGAGAAGAAGATCGCGAGCGCATGCACGACAGTGACCGCCTGAACGATCAACATCCTGCCCCAGTACAAAGCGACCGCCATGATCAGCGTCGCGCACGCCACTCCGAATATCACAGGGACAAACAGCCACACCAGGCTGGCGAGCGGACCCTGCTCGAACCGGAATCCCAATATCATCCCGACGATCAGAACTCCCACGGTGGTGAGCAGGATACGCACTCCCTCGGCAGCGATCCGCGACAGCAGACCCGTTGCGCGATGCACGGGCAGCACCCACAACCGGGAGAGAAAGCCATTGGTGCACTCCCGGATCAACCCGATCGCACCGACCGATGCTCCATTGATCGCAGCGCCGAGCGTGATCATGGGTACACTGCCATACAGTGCGCTGTGCCCGGTGATCCTTGAAATCTGTTGGCCGAGGACGATATCCAGGGTCAACAGGAATAAGATCGGTAAGATGAGTGACTCGCTGACCGTCGCGAGATCGCGACCCCACCGAGTCAGTATCCGCTTGACCTGTACCCAGGTTTGCGGAACCAGGTGTCGAGGCGCGTTCTCCGAGTACCGCCGGTGGGTCCCGGGATTCGCCCCGTGTGGCCAGAGCGTGGTGACCGGGTCGGCGCCGTCGCGTTTCACAGACATCACGGCCGCCTTGACAGCACTATTGCGGACAACGGCACCAGGACCACCGTCAAACCGAGTAACCACCACAGCGTCGGCCAGATGGCTGACCACGCAACGGGACTCGCCACCTCGGTCGTATCGCCGGCGAGAGCGCGCAATGCGTTGACGAATTGAGAGATCGGCTGGTTGCGCACGATCGGCTGAATCCAACCCGGAAATTGCTCCACGGGCTGGACGCCGACGGAAAGCAGCCCGAATATCAGCTGGGGCAATGTCAGCAAGGGCGTCATGGCCTCCGGATTCCGAGCGCGGGTGCCGATCAGGTCCGCGCCGAAGGACAGCAGCGCGCCGATGATGATCGCCAGAACGCAGAACCCAATAGTGTATTCGACGCCACGGTAGAACCGGAATCCGATGATGTACCCGCACAGAATCGCGATCCCCAGCGCGATCGCACAGCGGTACACGCTGGCCGACATGCGGGCGGCCAGTGGTGTCAACGGCGCGATCGGCATGGACCTGAACCGTCGGTTGATGCCTTCGACAGAATCGGTTGCCGCCCGGAACGCCGCCGAAATGGCGGCGAACGAAACTCCCTGGAGTGCGATCAACGGCATGATGTACTGGGCGTAGCTGCTACTGATGCCGCGGGTGGCAGCACCCATTAATTCGTGCAACGGGAGGTAGAAGCCAGCAGCGAATGCGGCGGTCGCGGCGATGGCCATGGCCACCTCGCCGTTGCGCAGGGTCGGTGCGATGAAGCGGACGGTGAGTACCCACCATTGCGCCGGCATAGCCGGGCGTGGCGTCACTGCAGTCGTGGTGGTCACGGCACCACCCCGGTCGGACGCAGGTTCATAGTGCGTGGTTCGGTGGAATCCTCTGTCAGTGCAAGGAATACGTCGTCAAGCGAGGGGCGCCGCAGCGCAATGTCGACCAGCTCGATGTTTGCCGAGTCGAGTCGCCACGCGGCCTCGATGAGGGTACCTGCGCCGCGCGGTGCCGGTATGGCGACCCGATCCGATTCGCGGGTCAGAGCCGCCCTGCTCTTCTCCGGCAGTAGCGGGCCGAGCGCGTCGGCGATCGCGGGCAGATCCTTGGCATCCTGCGGAACTATTTCGCAGTAACTGCCTCCCGTCCGCTCCTTGAGCTCATCCGCGGTTCCCTCGGCGATGATGCTCCCGCGATCGATCACAATGATCCGATCACTGAGCGCATCCGCCTCCTCGAGATACTGCGTCGTCAGCAATGTCGCTATCCCGGCAGACTTGAAGCTGGCGACCAGATCCCAAATAACCTGCCTGCTCCTCGGATCGAGCCCGGTCGTGGGCTCGTCCAGGAAAGCCACCTGCGGTCGGACCACCAAACCGCAGGCGATGTCGATGCGGCGGCGCATCCCACCGGAGTAGGTGCTCACCCTCCGGTTCGCGGCATGGTCCAGATCGAACTCGCGGAGAAGTTCCTTGGCACGTGCCAGCGCCACCGACTTACTCAGACCAAATAAACGACCGAACAGCACCAGGTTCTCGCGGCCGGTGAGCATGTCATCGACGGCCACCTGTTGGCCAGTGAGCATGATTGACTTTCGCACCCCGGCCGGATCGGAAACGACGTCGTGGCCTGCGACCTCGGCATGACCCCGGTCCGGGTGGGTAAGGGTCGAAAGGATGTCCACCATGGTCGTCTTGCCGGCACCGTTGGGGCCCAGCAGGCCGATCACCTCCCCCCGACCGACATCGAAACTGATGTCGCGCAGGGCTACCACGTCTCCGAACGACTTACGAATCCCGCTGACGATCACGGCCTTATCGGTGTTGGACATTCAGTTCTCCTAGCCGAAGTCGCCGGCCGACAGGTCCACCAGTCCCAGCGACGCGCTGGCCGAGTCCATTTCGCCGTCTTCCCGTGTTGCGGCAATGGCTTCGTGGATCAGCGCGGTGAGCGTGACCGGGAAGTTCTGCACGAGTCCTTCCACCGTTTCGCGACGGAGCCGGCGGGCGTCATACCACCAATCAAGATGCAGTACACCGGAGGAACGGTAAGCCCGAAGCTCGATGGCATGGCCCAGGCCGGGGATCGCCTCACGCACAGACAGCGCCGTGTCGGTATCGAACTGCACAGGTGCATCGCCGGATGGCAGGTCAGGGATCGCACCGGCGTAGCGGAAGTGAATGTCGGGCGGGCGTTGGGCGCCGAATAGACTCGCGGTCGGTGCGTAGACGTACCGCAACAGACCGTATCCGATTCCGTGATGTGGCACAGCATCGAGTTTGTGGCGGATGTCGTCCAATATCTCCATCGCACTTGCGTTCTGGCCCTTTGCGCAGGCGAGTTGGAACGGGAAAATCGTCGTGAACCGGCCGACGGTCCTGCGCAGGTCGACGTCCGGCTTGAGAATCGGCCGGCTGAGCCCCTCGAGGTCGACGGTGACAACGCCGTCGCCGATTGTCGCCGCGATCGTGAGGCCCAGCGCGGCGAGGAGTATTTGGTCGATGGCCAATTGAAGCCTGCGCCGGGCGTCATCGACCTGGGATGTCTGCTCGTTCGTCAGTACCGACGACATCCTCGTCAGATCGTCGGACCCTGGCGCTTCGGCGGGGTCCTGCTCGGCCAGCCGCAGAGTTGCCCCGGTCGAATTCTCCAGCCAGTAGTCGCGACTTTCGAGGACTGCGGGATGGATGGCAAGGGCTGCGCAGCGCTGCGACCAGTCGCTCCAGTTCGTGGTGGCGGGTTCCAGCGCGACTTCTTCACCTGCCAGCCGCTGCGCGAACGCGGTGAAAATGTCGGTCAGAAGGATTTCGCGCGAAGTGTTGTCGGCCACCATCTCGTGCACGGTGATCGCCAGGCAACGTGGTTCACCCTGAGAATCAAGGACATACGTCGCCGTCAAGGGTGAGCCCGACAAGTCCTGCCCGCGGTTGTGCTCGGCGAGGGCATCCAACACCGCGTCCCGCTCCTGCGGGCTACCTGCGGCCGGCGTCGTCGGCCAGCGAGTGCGTCACCAGCTGACTGAATTCCTGCGCCTGGCCGATTTGTTGCTCCCACGTTCCCGCGCGTTCGACCAGCCGCAGCCGCAACGCATCGTGATGGTTGGTCACCGCGGTCAGCACAGACCGGACATCCTCAACACCCACCCGTGAGTCGATCCGCAGGATCAGCGGGAAGCACCAGCGACCGGCGTCGCGCACCCCGTGCTCAAGGAAGTACGCGATGTTGGGCGGCACAGGCGGATTCACCATGTCGCGTGACGACCCGACGGCCAGCCCGCTTGCCGCGTAGCGGGCATCGAGGGCGGCGGCCAGAGCGGCCACGCTCGGGTGTTCGTAAAGGTCCTGCGGACTGAGGTCCAGCCCCTCCTTGGCCGCAGCCGTCGCGACGCTGATGGCGATCAACGAATCACCGCCCAGCTCAAGGAAATTGGCCCTTCTGTCGACGGTGTCGACTCCGAGGCACCTCACCCAGATGTCGCGCAACGTCGCTTCCGTCCTCGACTGCCCGTCCACGGCTGAATTCGGATGGTGAGCAGAGCCGTTGGAAGAGGCAACCGGCATTCCGTTGGTGCCCGCGGAACCGTCCGCCCAGTCGACCGTCTGCTTGCGGTCGACCCAATGCCGCTGGCGTACAAACGGATAGCCGGGCAGCGACACAAGTCTTGGCTGATGACCGGGCGACAGGGGTGTCCAGTCGACGTCGATCCCTGCCGTCCACAGTTGGCCGAGAGCCAGCAGGAAGGTGTCGCGATCACTTCTGTTCTGAGCCTGGTGCCGCATGAGCCGAACGGCGCGATGCCCGCTCGACCATCTGGGATGGCGTATCGCCGATCCGGTCAGAGTCCCACCGGGACCCGCCTCGACCAGGACGCGGCACGGATCGGCCAGCATCGCGTCGACTTCATCGGCGAATCTGACGGTGGCTCGGACTTGCCGTGCCCACATGCCGGGGTCGATCGCCTCGTCGGCGGTCATCCAGGTGCCGGTGACATTCGAAAGCAAAGGCGTGTCCGGCTTGTGAAACTCGAGGTTACAGAGATAGTCCTCGAACTCACCGACGACGGCATCCATCGAACTGGAGTGAAACGCGTGCGATGTCCGGACCCGACGAGCCACTATCCCCGCACCGGCAAGGCGATCCTGCAGTTCGCTTATCGTCTGCTCGGACCCGGCGACCACGCAGCTGCCTGGATCGTTCACCGTGGCGAGATCGACGCCCGGAGATAGGTATTCGGCGATGGCATCGGGGCTCAGCGCCACTGCAGCCATCACCCCCGGCGGTGCCGCATTCATCAGTCGCGAACGGACCGACACCGCCTTGAGTGCGGTCTCGAGGTCAAACACACCTGCGAGGGTGGCGGCCACGAATTCGCCGATACTGTGCCCGGCATATGCCCCGGCGCGCACACCGTACGCGTTGGCCAACTTCGCAAGCGCGTATTCCACTGCGAACAGGGCGGGCTGGGCGCGGTCGGTGCGCGCCAGGTCCGTGGCCGCACCGTCGAACACCGCCGCGCGCAAGTCAATGCCAAGTTCAGCACCGAACCCTTTGGCGCACCGGTCGAAATGCTGGGCGAACACGGGCTCCGACTCGTACAGCCCGCGCGCCATTCCGACATGTTGAGCGCCCTGGCCGGGGAATGCGAAAACGACTCGGTCCGTGTTCGATTCGGTGGTCGATTCGGCGCCCGCCACGGCGTCGCCGATAAATACGTTGTCGTGCTCGGGTGCCTGCAGCACCAGAGCAGCGTGCTGCTGATCATTGACGACGGCGCCCAGTCGAATGTTGTCCTTGCGGCGGCGGCCAAGGGTGAACGCGACGTCGGACATGTCCAGCGGGTCGGGACCGGACAGCTCGGTCGCAAGGGCCGAGCGTGAGTCACGCAGAGCCTCGGCGGTTCGCGCCGACAACAGCAGCACCTGGGGCCCGGGCCGCTCGTCTCGCGCGGGAAGTCCCTGCGCCTCTTCGAGGACGACATGCGCGTTCGTACCGCCCACGCCGAATGAGCTGACGCCGGCCCTGCGCACTCCGTCCCACTCCCACGGGCCGTAGTCACTCTGCACGGTGAACGGGCCCCGATCGAGACGAAGTTCCGGATTGGGGCTGGTGAAATGCAGCGTCGCCGGAATCGCCCGATGCTTCAGGCACAGAATTGCCTTGATCAGGCCGGCGATTCCGGATGCGACCTCCAGGTGACCGATGTTCGACTTGACCGAGCCGAGCATGCAGGGACCCGGGCGGGTGGTGTCGGAAACACCGAACGCCTTTCGAAGCCCCTCGATCTCGATGGGATCGCCGAGCGGCGTTGCCGTACCGTGTGTTTCGACGAAACTGACCGTCGACGAGTCGACGCCCGCAACCGCATGAGCCTCGGCGATGACGTCAGCCTGAGCGGCCGCACTTGGCGCGGCGTAGCCCATTTTCATCGATCCGTCGTTGTTGAGGGCCGATCCCCGGATTACGGCGTGGATCCGGTCCCCGTCGTCGACGGCCGCCTGTAGCGGCTTGAGCACCACAATTGCGACTCCGCTGCCAAAGACAGTGCCATCGGATCGCACGTCGAAGGGCCGGCAATGCCCGACCGCAGACACCATCGATCCCGGTTCGTGCCAGTAACCCACCTGCTGTGGGATGCGAATCGACACACCGCCGGCAAGGGCCATGTCGCATTCACCGCTCAACAGGCTCTGGCATGCCAGGTGGACCGCGACCAAGGACGACGAGCACGCTGTTTGAACCGCGACGCTGGGGCCACGGAGATCGAACTGATGCGACACCCGCGTCGTCAGAAAGTCCTTGTCGTTCTGCAGGGACAGGCCGATCAGCTCGAAGTTCGCTCCCTCCCCCATGATCGCGTTCGGATCGTGATGCGAAAGCAGATTGTGGACGAGGTACCCACTGGCGGAGCTGGTTCCGTACACACCGATCGAGCCATCGAACCGGGCAGGCTCACAGCCGGCGTCCTCCAGCGCATGCCAGGCACACTCCAAGAACAGCCGATGTTGCGGATCGGTCATCCGGGCCGCCTGCGGGGGGAACCCGAAGAAGTCGGCGTCGAATTCGTCGACCCCGTCGAGGAGGGGCGCACGGCGGACGTACGCCGGATTTGCCAGGGTCTTCTCGCCGATCCCTGCATCAGAGAGTTGCTCCTCGGACAGCGTGACAATCGACTCCTCGCCGCGGCGAAGATTGTTCCAAAACGCCGACACCGAAGCGGCGCCTGGAAATCTGCCTGCCATGCCGATGACCGCAATAGCGTTGGGCGGCAGGGAGTCCGCTGCCGATGGGAACTCGGAACTGGTGTTCATGCGCGTTGTCCCTGCTTCCTAGTCCACTTCGCAGCGGTCTGAGAATCTGGTCTCGACGTCCTTTACGACATCGAGTAGATGCTTGGTGAAGTAAAAGTGATCGCCCGGGAACACCCGCAAAGCGCAGGTGGATGTCGTATGGGTCGACCATGCCGAAACGTTGTCGTAGGGGGCAAGGCCGTCATCGGTCCCCATGAACGCGTAGATAGGGCAGGACACTGTTGTTGTGGGTGCACATGCATATCCCGCGAAGGCATCGTAGTAGCTGCGCAATGCAGGCAGAATCATCGCGACGAACTCCTCGTTGCTCAAGATCTCGGAGTCGATTCCGGTCAGATCGGTGACGAACTGGACGAGTTCGTCGTTTGACAGCTCACGAAAGTATTCTTCGCTGATGCGGTGTGGCGCACTGCAGGCGGATACGAAAAGGGCTCTGATGGGATGCCCCGCGGCTTCGAACCGACGAGCCACTTCAAATGCCACGAGAGCGCCCATACTGTGTCCGAAGAAAGCGACGGGACAATCGGGCTCATGCGTGGGCGCCAGGATCTTATAAATGTCATCTGCCAGCACCTCGATGCCTGGAACTGGTGGCAGGTCGTATCCGTTTCGTGAACCGGGGTATCGGACCGCGATCCGCTGGATCCCGGTGGAGAACGCCCGGGAGAACGGAGCGTAGAAGCTCGGGGACCCGCCGGCGTGCGGGAAGATGAACAGCTTTGCTATTGCAGCCCCCGTCATGACGCCGCGTCCGTGGGGAAGTCTAGAGGGATTTCCAGGGCGGCTATCGTCGCGGCCAGCGCATCGTATTGGCCTGCCAGCATGCAGAACTCGATTAGTTGGCGCGGTTGGAGGTGCCGCGACAACGCCTCCCACGTGTCGCCGCCGATGGTCCGCTTCGTGACGAACTCGTCGGTGGCGTTCAGTAAAACCTGCCGCCGCGTTGAAAGCCCTTCGGAGTGCGGCCAATCGAAGATCTTCTCCTGCACTTCGGGGGCAACGCCGTGACGCTCGGCGAGCCGGCGATGCTGCTGTAACTCGTACTCGCAGCCCCTGAGGTGTGCCACCCGCAGTATTACCAGTTCGGTGTCGGGCCTCGGCAACCTGCCCGCCAACAGCACGGTGCCGAACGCGAACCACGCCCAGAACAGCCGCTTGTGCTGACCAAGCGTGGCGAACAGGTGCACCCGTGGTGCCCGGATGATGCGGGCGAAGATCTTGTTGATCATCCAATTGATGGGCCCGAGCATACGGAGGCCACCGTCGGGGATCCGGCCGTGCGGCACACCCGATACGACGTGATATCGGTTGGTGTTCACACGCGTTGACCTAGCGCTCGCCGTACTGAGGCGTCCTGCCGCGCGGCCGCCCGCTGTCGGGCTCGATCGCGTACCGCGTCGGACTGCTGGGGCACGTCGTGCCCGACCGAGTCGGTCTCAAGGCCGAGCTGGAGGACGAGGTCGGTCACCACGTCCATCAGCGAGGCGCCCTGCAACAAGAGCGCCACCGGCGGCTCGATGCCGAAGTCGACGCGCGCGGCATTCCGGATCCGCACGGCCATCAGTGAATCCATTCCCATCTCGGTCAATGGCGCGGTCGGATTCACCACCGACTGATCGACATGACCCATCACCGCGGCGATCCGGGCACTCAACCGATCGGTCACAATGCGCTGCGCCTCAACGGGATCGAGCCCGCACAGCGCGTCTGGCCCGGCCCAGTCACCCGCCTCGCTCGCCATGTCCAATTCCTCGACGACCTGGGTGAAGTAGCCCAGTCCGCGGATCTCGGGGAAGGCGATCAGTGCGCGGTCGGTCCGCAGCCGTGCGACGCCGGTCATCGTGCGATCGGTCGCCAGCAGGGTTTCAAGGGCCTCGATTCCCTCTGCGGGCGTGATCGGGTCGAGGACACTGGCGGCCAGCGAGCGGGCGACGCCCACTTCCGACCATGGTCCCCAGTTGAACACGCTCGCGGGCAGACCCGCGGCGCTGCGCCATGCCACCAGCCCGTCGAGCCAGGCGCTTGCGCTGGCGTAGGCGGCCTGCCCGGGCGACCCGAGCAGCGATGCGGCCGAGGAGAACCCGACCCACCAGTCGAGCGCTCGCGTGATGCTCGCCTCGTGCAGTCGCAACGCCCCGACAGCCTTGGGCGTCCACACCCGCTCCAGACTTTCTCTGCTCATCGCGATCAGCAGGCCGTCCTCGAGAACGGCGGCACCGTGCACGATGCCACGCAATTCGAGCGCCGTCTCCTCCGCGGCGGCCACGAGTAGCTCGGCCATGCCCGGTGCGGCGACATCGCCTGTGACGACGGCGATCTCGGCCCGGCCTTCAAGTTCGGCCAGCGCTTTGCACTGCTCGTCGGAGGCCTCGCTGCGGCCGTTCAGCACGACGCGGCCCGCGCCCCTGTCGACAAGCCATCGGGCCACCACCATGCCAAGCCCGCCGAGGCCACCGGTGACGATGTATGCGGCTCCGGCGCGCACCACCGGGAGGTGCTGCTGCGCACCCAGACAGGCCCTGGCGAGCCGTTCGACGTACCTTTCCCCGGACCGCCAGGCGATCAGGTCGTCGGAGTCGGCAGCGCCCAGCTCTGCCGTCAACGCTGCGAGGGCATCCTCATCGGTATCCAGATCGATCAGCGTGGCGTGCAGGTCGGGGTGCTCATAGGCGAGGACCCGGATCAGCCCTTTGAGGGCGCCGGTTGCGGGGTCGCCCGGACCGTCGCCGTGGACGACGAGGCCCTTCCGCGTGACCAGCCACAGCGTCGGCGAACGCCCGTGCCAGCCGCCGACGATGGCACGCACGGTCGACGCGATCGACCAGATCGTGTTCCTCGCCTGGTCTACCGCCTCGCCCAGGTCCTTGGAGCCGGCACCGACGAAAATGATCACTCCGGCCGGTGGACGGTCGGCATCCGCGCCTGCGTCGGCGAACGCCGCCAGCACAGCGGACTCGTCGGACAGGTTGGCTGTGATCACCCGGTGCGCCGACGAGCGCCATTGCGCCGCAAAATGATCCGCCGTCGCCCTGGCGTCCGCCCCGTCCGAGAGCACCAGCCAGCTTCCAGGCTCTTGCGCCTGCGCGCCCTGCGATGCTCGTGGGCTCGCCACCCACGCGGCGTCGAAGATCTTCTGCTCGAGTGGCAGTGGCAGCGCACGGCGTTCGACCCGCCGCACGTAGATACCGGTGATCTCCGCGGTCGTGTTTCCGGCGGCATCGGTCAGGATCGCCGATCCGAGCTTGCCCGACCCGGCCTCGTCGAGATCCACCACTTCGGCGTGACACCGGGCGTGCCTGCCGACCTCTGCAAACACCCGGATCCGCTCGAAAGAGACCGGCAGATAACTGACTTCGGCGGCGTCGGCTACCGCGCGGTCTGGCATCGCGGCCGCCATGGTTTGCAACGCCGCGTCGAGCATGACGGGGTGTATCCGGAAGTCCGGGTGCCGGGACGCCTCGTCGGGCACGTCTATTTCGGTGTCCGACGATCCGTCCGGCCGCCGAACGATCCGGGTCAACGCCGCGAACGCGGGTCCGTGGAGTTGACCGGTCTGCCGCAGCGTGGCGTAGAAATCAGCAGGCGATACCTCGGTTCCTGACGATTCGATTGGTGCGGACCGCCGACCGGACGGGTTGTTCTCCTGGGACAGTTCGACTTTCGCGACGGCATGCCTGGTCCACCCGGCGGCACCCGAGCCCGTGAAGACCTCCACCCGGGCTGCGTCGACGTCACCGGTGAGCTGGGTGGTTATCCGGGTATGACCGTCCAGGACGAGCATCTGCTCCACCTCGAGCTGCGCGACGGACACGACATGAGCGGGCAGGCCGAACGCCACACTGCCTGCGGCAAGGACGATCTCGGCGAACGCCGCGGCAGGCAGGATGGGTTGGCCAGCCACCTTGTGGTCGGCCAGCCACGGGCACACGTCGGTGCCGACGTCGGCCTGCCAGACGTGGTCGCCGCCGGAGGGCAGTTCCACGTGCACACCGAGCAACGGATGAGTGTCGCTGGACTCCCACATCGCCGAGCGATCCGCGACCCAGAAACTCGCATGCTGCCACGGCGTGGGTGGGATCTGCGCGAGCCTGCCAGGAGTCGCGCGGGCCGGCGCGATCCCGACCGCGGCGAGCTGGGCGTGGAAGAACAGGGTCGGATCGTCGTCCCTGTTCATCGCCGACGTCACCACAGCGTCGTCAATGGTGTCGGTGATCGCGTGGGTGAGCAGCGGGTGGGGGCTGATCTCGACGAAGGTGGCATGCGCGGCGCCCGCCGCGGTGACGGCCTCGCTGAACCGCACCGGGTTGCGCAGGTTGGCCGCCCAGTGGTCGGCGTCGAATGATGGTGTGGCACCGGCCTTGTCGACGGTCGTGAGGACCGGGATGCGGGGCGTGGTGGGCGCCAGGTTGGCCAACGCGTCGCGCAGCTCGGGCAGAATCGGGTCGACGATCGGGTGATGCGATGCGACGTCGACGTCGACGCGGCGGGCTAACCGGTTCTGGGCGCTCACCGCCGCGACGATGGTTTCGATCTGCTCTGGAGTTCCGGCAATGACGGTCTGCCGGGGTGAGGCGTATACGGCGACGGTGATCTGTGGGTGGTCGGCGATCAGCGCTTCGGTGGCGTCGGCGTCGAGTTCCAGCAGCGCCATTGCGCCCTGACCGGAGAGCCGCGACATCAATCGCGATCGGGTGGCGATCACCTGCAGGCCCTCCGCGGGGGTGAGTGCCCCGGCGACGACGGCGGCGGTTACCTCGCCCATCGAGTGTCCGATGACGGCGTCGGGTTCCACGCCGTAAGACCGCCACAACGCGGTGAGCGCCAACTGCACACCGACCAGCACCGGTTGGATCCGCTCGATGCCGGTGACCGCGTCCCCGCCGGTCAGCACGTCGCGCAAGGAGAACCCGACCTGTGCAAGAAACACGGGCTCCAGTTCGGCGACTGCGGTGGCGAACGCCGGTTCATCGGCGAGCAACTGACGGCCCATCCCGGCCCACTGAGAGCCTTGACCGGAGTAGACGAACACCGTGCCCGATCGGCGCGCTGCCTCGTGCGGGCCGACGACCCCGACCGCGGGCCGCCCCGATGCCACGGCCCGCAAGCCGGCGACGGCCTCGGCGTGATCACGCGCGCAGACCGCGGCCACGGTTGCGTGCCGCGTCCGATGGTGGTCGAGGGTGTGCGCGACATCGGCCAACGACACCTGCGCTCCTGAGCCCTCCAACCACTGCGCCAGCACACCCGCCGATAACGCCACCCGCTCGGGTGTTTTGCCCGACACCACCAGCGTGGTCACCGAAGGCGAGGCACCGACCACTTCAGCCGGTACCGACTGCGGGGCCTGCTCGACCAGCACATGGGCATTCGTCCCGCCGAGGCCGAACGAGGACACCCCGGCCCGACGCGGACCCGCGCCTTTCGGCCACGGTGCGATTTCGGAGGGCACGAAGAACCGGGTCGTGGACGGGTCAATAGCCCGGTTCCACCGGGTGAAGTGGAGATTGGGCGGAATGTTGTCGTGGCCAACGGCCAGCACCGCCTTGATGAAGCCGGCCACTCCGGCGGCGGCCTCCAGGTGACCCAGATTGGTCTTCACCGACCCAAGCGCGCAGGGGACGTCGCCGGTGCCGTATGTGGCTGCCAGCGCCTCGAATTCGATCGGATCACCCAGCACCGTGCCCGTCCCGTGGGCCTCGACGTAATTCACGGTGTCCGGCCCAATTCCACCGGCGCGCAGCGCCTCGGCGATCACATCACGCTGGGCCGCCGCGTTCGGCGCCGTCATTCCGTTGGACCGGCCGTCCTGGTTGACCGCCGACCCCCGTACCACCGCCAGCACAAGATCCCCGGCGCGCACCGCATCGGAGAGCCGCTTGAGCACCACCACCCCGCAGCCCTCGCCGCGCACGAAACCGTCCGCACCCGCGTCGAAGGTCTTGCACCGGCCTTGAGGCGACAGCGCCGACCATTTGGACAGGGCGATACCGGTGAACGGCGACAGGCTCAACTGGACACCGCCGGCCAATACCAGGTCGGTCTCCCGCAAGCGCAGGCTCTGACAGGCCAGGTGCACGGCAACCAGCGACGACGAACATGCAGTGTCAACCGCAATCGCGGGGCCCCGCAGCCCCAGCAGATACGAAATGCGCCCGACGGCTGCGCTGTGCGGATTTCCGGTGCTCAAGTAGGCGTCGATCTCGGCTCGGCGCTCGAGGTTGACGATGGTGTAGTCCCACGACGACATGCCAACGATGACGCCGGTCCTGCTGCCACTCAAGGTGTTCGGCGGGATACCGGCATGCTCGAGGGCCTCCCACGCGACCTCGAGCAGCATCCGTTGCTGTGGGTCCATGGCCTGGGCTTCGCGCGGGGTGATGCCAAAGAAGTCTGCGTCGAAGCCGGCCACGTCGGAGACGAAGCCACCCCATTTCGTGGTCATTCGGCCCGAGGCCAGCGGGTCGGGGTCGTAGAAAGCATCGGCGTCCCAACGGTCGGCGGGCACCTCGCGCACCGCGTCCCCGCCGTCGATCAGCAACCGCCACAGGCTGTCCGGCCCGGTCACGTCGCCCGGGAAACGGCAGCCGATGCCCACGACCGCGACCGGCTCGGTCACCGCATCCATCGGGAACACGGTGCCCGCGCGAATGAGCTCACGTGCAAGTACCTCTCGCGCCTGTGGCGACATCTGGGCGGCGCGATCAGCCAGGCTTGTCACGACTCGTTCACTCCCGTCGTGGCTTCCAGTTCGCTGGCCTCAACCAGCGCGTCGAGCAATTCCATCTCCTCGTCGGACAGTGCCGGTTCCGGTTCAGGAGCCGCTGTCGTGGTTCGTTCGTCGGCGGGTGCGTAACCCATTCGCTCGCACAGGGCGCCCGCGAGACCCGAGATCGTCGGGTACGCCCAGACCAGTGCGACCGGCAGCGTGATACCGAGGCTGGCCTCCAGCCGGTTGCGCAACTCCAGCGCCATCAGCGAGTCCAGGCCGAGCGACTCCATCGCCTGGTCGTGATCGAGCGCTTCGGTCGAGCGAAGCACGGCGCGTATCTCGTCGGCGATCGCCGATGCGAGCCGGGCGGGCCGCGCGCCAGGCTCGACCGCGTCGAGTTCGGCCCGGATTCGGCCGCCACCGCTCCGCTCGCGGGTGGCCGATTCGCCGAGTCCGGCGAACAGCGACGACTCCTCGGCCGCCGGGAAGGACTGGAACCACTGCCGGGTGTCGAGGCTGAACACCCCGGTGCGCGCCCGGTCCGCGGCGAGCACCAATTGCATCGCGGCCATGCCGGTCTCGGCGGTGATCATCGAGAAGCCGAGGTCGGCGAAGAACTGGGCGCGCCCCACCTCGGCCCACGGTCCCCAGTTGATCCCGATCGCGGGCAGGCCAAGCGAGCGCCGATACGCGACGAGGCCGTCGACCCAGGAGTTCGCGGCCGCGTAGGCGCCCTGCCCGGGTGACCCGAGAAGCGAAGCCGCGGAGGAGAACGTCAGCCACCAGTCCAGGTCGAGGCCGGCGGTGGCCTCGTGGAGCCACCAGCTGCCTGCCACCTTCGGGGCGAACACTCGCGCCGCCGCGGATTCGGACATGTTGAGCACGATCTCGTCGGCCAGCACGATTGCGCTGTGCAGCACGCCCGCCAGCGGCAATCCCGCGCCCTCGACGGCGGCGACCAGGCGTGGTGCGGTGCCCGGCTCGGCGATGTCGCCGGTGATCACCTCCACCCGGGCGCCGTTGGCGTTCATGTCCGCGATCGCTGCGCTGACATCGGCGCTGGGGGCCGAACGTCCGTTCAGCACAACCATTCCCGCGCCTTGACCCACCAGCCACCGCGCGAAGACGAAACCGAGCCCGCCCATCCCGCCGACCACGATGTACCCACCGTCGCGCCGCACCAGCGGCTGGGGCGGCGCGGGCGCTACCGCGTCGATGCTGCCATGGGACGGTATCGAGATGACGATCTTGCCGATGTGACTGCCAGAGGCCATCAACGTGAACGCGTCAACCGCGTCCGAGAGAGTGAATTCGGTGACGGGAAGCACCTGCAACCGGCCGTCGGCGACATGGCCGAGAATCTGCTGCAGCAGCCTGCCGTACCGCCGGGGCTGCAGCCGAAGATTCAGGTCGAGATCGACGACCGAGAATGAGGCGCTCTTCGCCAGGGCGCGCAATCCCAGCGACGTGTCGGCGTAGACGTCCTTCTTGCCAAGCTCGACGAACCGGCCGCCGGGAGCAAGGATCTCCACTCCGCGGCGGATCGCCTCTCCCGACAGGGAATTGAGAACGACGTCGATACCGTAACCGGCGGTGGCGGTGAGGATTTCGTGCGCGAAATCCACGCTCCGCGAGTCGCCGACGTATTCGACATCAAGGCCGGACAGCAGTTCTCGTTTGGCCTCCGAACCGGCCGTCGCGTAGATGCGAGCGCCGATCATTCTGGCGATCGACACCGCGGCCAGTCCGACACCGCCCGTGGCGGAATGGATGAGCACGCGTTCGCCCGGGGCGAGTCGCCCGACCTCACACAGTGCGTGCCACGCGGTCAGATATACGACGCCGAACGTGGCCGCCTCCCGATCGGCCAACTCGTCGGGGATCGCGACAACGAGGTCGGCAAGCGTGGTCAAGTGGGTACCGAACGTGCCGGGCCCGAAAGCGATGACACGCTGGCCGATGTCGACCGAATCGACATCGCTGCCGAGTGCGGTCACCACACCGACGCACTCGCCGCCGATCACCGGCGCGATGCCGTCCAGCCCGGGGTATACCCCCATGGCCTTGAGCACGTCGCTGAAGTTGAGTCCCGCGGCGCGGACTCGCACCTCGACCTGGCCGGCCTCCGGGGGTACCCGCCTCACGGCGTGCACGGTCAGTGCGTCGAGCCGACCGGGTTGGTCGGCCTGCAGCTGGACCGCGCCTGCGCTGTCGAGGCTGACGACGGTGCGGCGAGGTTCGGCGGCCAGGTCACCGCTCGCGGTGACGGGGGCGGGTACCAGCCGGTGCACGTAGCGCGCTCCGTCCCGCAGAGCCACCTCGTCGTGGTCTTCACCGGCGAGCAGCTCCGCGGCCAGCGCAGCAGCCGATCCGGTGCCGTCGGCCTCGATGTCGACGATCGTGGCCTTCAGTTCCGGATGCTCGAAGGTCAGCACCCGCGCGATCCCGCGAAGTTCCGTCTGCGCCAGGGTGACTCGGTCTTCGGGTTCGAGCTGTTGCGCGCCACGCGTGACTATCCACAGCCGTGGGCTGTTTCGAGCGCCGATTGCCGACAGTGTCTTCACGACGTCCGCGACGAGCAGCGTGCGTGACCGCGCCAGATCCAGTTGCTCGACGTCCGGACGCGCTTGGTCTACAGAGGCCGGCGGGTAGACCAGGACAACACCGCTCCACGCAATATCTTTGCGGCTCAATGCATCCCGAAGTTGCTGCCTGTCGGAGGCGGACACCACCTCGCAGTGCGATGTGTGCTGAGCCAGCCCGGCCTGCAGCATGGTAGGCAGCGGGTCGTCCTCGGGTGTTTCACCCACAAGCAGCAGCGCCTCGACGGCGCGCGCCGGCTTGTCGAGATCCACCGGTTCCCATTCCAGCGCGAAAAGCCGGCTGGTGAGGTTGTTCCCGGCTCCCGGCGCCTGCAGCACCACCATGTCGATCTCGTCGACCTCCAGCAGGACCCGGCCGTCGGCGCCGGTGAGAACAACGTGGCCGACGAAGCGGTCCTGGTGCGAGGTCGCCCGCAGCGAGCCCGTCGCGCACACACCCTCGGTCACATCTCCGTAGACGCGGATACCGGCCAGCCGCACCGGCAGTATCACGGTGGGCCCGTGACTTTCGTCGG
Source organism: uncultured Actinomycetota bacterium (assembly GCA_963841555.1). Taxonomy (GTDB): domain Bacteria; phylum Actinomycetota; class Actinomycetes; order Mycobacteriales; family Mycobacteriaceae; genus Mycobacterium. The sequence continues at coordinate 234,651 of CAWJDL010000006.1, read as the reverse complement.
CGGCAAGATCGGTGGCCGCCTTGGTCGCACCGAGCGCCTGCAGGGCGATGTCGACCATCACCGGGTGGAGCAGGAACCGCCGGGATCCCTGTCGGGCCGACGACGGCAACCGGACCCCGGCGCGCGCCAACCCAGAGTCCGTGACAGTCAGGGAGACGATGCCCTGGAAGGCGGGCCCGTGTTGCTGGCCGACACTGCACAACCGACGGTACAGTTCGTCGGCATCGAGCTCGGTCCCGTCTGTGACAATCGACGGCGGCTCGGGTGCGGGCTGCGCGCCGTATTCCAGAGTCGCGGTGGCGTGGGTCATCCAGGCGGAAGCCCCACGGCGCGAGCGGATTTCGACCCGAGGCTTCGATTCGTCGCCGCTCAGCGTGGTGACGACGGTCGTCGCGTCCGCCAGGTACAGCACGTGATCCAGGCAGAGCTCACGAATCGTCCATGGACGATCATCATCGGCGCCGAAGGCGTCCGTCACCGCCGCAAGTGCTAATTCGGCGTACGCCGCCCCAGGCAGCACGCATGCGTCGTCGACGCGGTGGTCGCCGAGCCAAAGCAGGTCAGGCCCCAGAGTGCTTTCCCATATCCGGACGCCGTTTGTGGGATCCGTGACGCCGATGCCCAACAGCGGATGGGTTCCCGCCGGGGTACCGGCACTCGTGGCGATCCAGTGTTTGGTGTGATGCCAGGGGGTGGTGGGCAGCGAAGGGTGCGGTTCGGGGGGGTGTTCGGTGTCAGGTGGGTGCGTGGTGTGGGCGGCGTTGAGGTTCGTGTGGAAGGTCAGGGTGTCGTGGGTATCGCGCAAAAGCGTGCCAATGCTGTGATGGTGGTGCTCGACGAGGGTGTCGGAGATCGCGTGGGTCAACAGCGGATGCGGGCTGATCTCGACGAAGGTGGTGCACGTGACACCCGCGGCGGCCACCGCATCACTGAAGCGCACAGGTCGGCGCAGGTTGGCCACCCAGTGTTCGGCGTCGAATTCCGTTGTCTCACCGACACTGTCGACCGTGCTGAGCAGCGTGATCCGCGGAGGCCTCGGCGCCAGTCCCGACAACGCCTCCCGCAACTCAGGCAGGATCGGGTCGACGATCGGATGATGTGAGGCCACGTCGACCTCCACCCGGCGTGCCAGCCGATCCTGAGCCGCCACCACGGCGATCAGCGCATCGACCTGCTCGGGTGGGCCTGCTACCACCGTCTGGCGAGGTGAGGCATACACCGCCACCGTCACCTGCGGGTAGCCGGCGATCAGAGACTCGGCGGCCGCCGCGTCGAGTTCCAGCAGCGCCATCGCTCCCTGCCCCGCAAGCCGCGCCATGAGTCGCGAGCGGATCGCGATGACCGCCAACCCCTCCGCGGCTGTCAGCACGCCGGCGACCACAGCCGCGGTCACCTCTCCCATCGAGTGCCCGATTACCGCATCGGGCTGCACCCCGTGAGACCGCCACAACGCCGTCAACGCCAACTGCACTGCCACCAGCACCGGCTGAATCCGCTCGATACCCACCACCGGTTTTCCGCCTGCCAACACCTCGTGCAGCGAGAAGCCCACCTGCGCAACGAAATCCGGTTCGAGATCGGCGATCGCAGCGGCGAAGGCCGGCTCATCGGCCAACAGCTGCCTGCCCATTCCGGCCCACTGTGAACCCTGACCGGAGTACACGAACACCGTGCCCGGCCCGCATGGCCCGTCGTGTGCAGCGACTACACCACGCGCGAGCTCGCCCGCCGCCAGCGCCCGTAACCCGGCCTCGGCCTGCACGCGATCGGTCGCACACACCGTGGCGAACCGGCCATGACGGGCCCGGTGATGATTCAGGGTGTGGGCGATATCAGCCAACGGCACCTGCGCACCCGCACCGGCCATCCAGTCGGCCAACACCGCCGCCAACGACGCGACTCGCTCCGTGCTCTTGCCGGACACCACGAGTGTCGACACCGCGGGCACCGAACCACTCACCGGCGCAACCACATCCGGCGCCTGTTCGATTACCACATGCGCGTTCGTGCCGCTGACCCCGAACGACGACACCCCCGCACGGCGCGGACGGTCCACGGCAGGCCAGTCGCGGCCGGCCGACGCGATGCTCAGGCAGGACGCCGATTCGGTCGCATACGGCGTCAGCTCCACAAAGTTGAGGTGCTGCGGGATGTACCCGTGCCGCACGGTGAGCACGGTCTTCATGAAGCCGGCGACACCGGCAGCCGCCTCCAGATGGCCGAGATTCGTCTTGACCGATCCGAGCACAAGGGGCGGCGCGTCGACGCGGTCGGCGAACACCTGCCGCAGGGCCTCGAGTTCGATCGGGTCGCCGAGCGGGGTTCCGGTGCCGTGCGCCTCCACGTAATCGATGTCGGCCGGCTCCAGCCCTGACGATGCCAGCGCCTGGCGCAGCAATGCCTGCTGGGCCGGTCCATTGGGCACCGTCACGCCGCTGCTCGCGCCGTCCTGGTTGACCGCCGTGCCGCGCACCACGGCTAGCACCCGGTCGCCGTCACGCTCAGCCTCGGCGAGCCGCTTGAGCACGACCACACCGCAGCCCTCGCTGCGTACGTAGCCGTCGGCGCCGGCGTCGAAGGTCTTGCACTGGCCGTCCGGCGACAACATCCCCCAGCGTGAGCACGCAATGCTGGTGCCAGGGCTGAGCATCAGATTCGCCCCGCCCACCAGCGCCGTATCGCTCTCCCGGCTGCGCAAGCTCTGACAGGCAAGGTGGATCGCCGTAAGAGACGACGAGCAGGCCGTGTCGACGACGAGAGCCGGACCGCGGGCGCCGAGAAGGTACGCCAACCGTCCTGCCGCGAAGTTCGCCGCGTTTCCGGTTGGGATGTAGGCATCCAGGTCCTCCGGCGCCAACCCGGTCGACAGTGTGAGCATGTAGTCGTAGGAGGTCAGGCCAACGAAAATCCCGGTTCGGGTACCCCCGATCGTCCGCGGCGGGATTCCGGCGTCCTCCAACGCTTCCCAGGCGACCTCCAGCAGCAGGCGCTGCTGCGGGTCCATGGCGGCGGCCTCGCGGGGGGAGATGGCGAAGAACTCCGCGTCGAACTCGTATGGTTGCCAGTTGGTCAGGAACCCGCCTTCGCGGTTGCATATCGTTCCAGGCACCGTGTGGTCGTCGGTGTAGTAGGTATCGGCGTCCCAGCGTTCCGGCGGCACCCGGACTATGCCGCTGCGGCCGTCCTTCAACAGTTCCCAATACTGGTCGGGGTTGTCGACGCCGCCGGGATACCGGCACCCCATTCCCACCACGGCGATCGGTTCGGTGCTCGCGTGCTCTGCGATCTGAAGACGCTTGGAGAGGTCATCGATCTTATGGAGCGCTTCGGTGATGATCGCACGGCGATCCGGCGTTGGCTTGGTCACGTCTGTCACCCGAGCCGCTCCGAAAGCTGGTTCAGCAACTCGTCTTCCGTGAGCTGTTCGTAGTCGTCCCGCATGGCGCCGCCGTCCGGCTCGTCGAGTTCGGGCAGTATCGTCGCCAGATGGTCGGCAAGGGCGTCAACGGTCGGATAGTCGAAGACGACCGCCGGTGTGAGCGCCTCCCCGAGGCTCTCACTGAGGTGACGCGCAAGCGTCACACTCATCAGCGAATCCATTCCGAGCTGGAAGAATCCTGTCGAAGGATCGAGGGACTCCGACGGCGGCAAACCCATCACCGCTGACGCCAGCGAGCTGATGCGATCGACCAGCAGGTCGCGACGCAGTTCGGGCGCGGCTTCGGCCAGCGCTCTGCGGAATTCGCTCTCCGGCATCGCCGGTAGGTCGTGAGCTACGTCCTCACCGGCAAGCAGGTCGTCGACGATACGCAGCGACCCGCGGGTCCGGTAGGCGGCGGCCAGCAGCGGCCAGTCCGCGTTGACGACGCTAACGCAAACGGGGGCAACGGGATTCATCGTCTCCGCCAGCGCCCGGATCGCCACCTCATCGGCCATCGGCGCCAGCCCGGAGCCCGACATCACCTGCCGGGCGTCGTCCTGCGCGTCGGCAAGGGATTTCCACACCCCCCAGTTCACGACCGTCGCGGGCAGTCCGATCGCGCGCCGCGCGAAGGCGAACGTGTCCAGGAAAGTGCTTGTCGCCGTGTAGTGGCCGAGCCACCGCGAGCCAAGGAGTCCCGAGATCGACGAGAACAGCACGAAGTAGCGGACCTGTGTTCTCAGGGACAAGGTGTGCAGCACCGACAGCGCGTCCAGTTTGGGACGAAACATCGTCGTCACGTCTTCGTCTGTCATGTCTCGCAGCATCACCGGACCACCGGCGAAGGCCGCGAGGTAGATACCCTCCAACGGCGGCAGGTCGGTACCGAACCGGTCGAAGAGGACCGTCATCGAGGCTTCGTCGGTGACGTCTGCGGCGACTACGTGCAGGGTCGTGCCGATCGACGCGAGTTCGCGGGCCAACGCGGCGAGCCGCATACCGGGATTGCGCGACACTGCGACGATCGTCGCGGCACCCATCTCGGCCAGCTGGGTGATCAGTCGCGGTGCGATCTTGCCGGTCGCCCCGATAACCAGGTGGCTGGTGTCGTCGAGTACCCGGTGCGTCGGGCTCGGTGCCTGATGTCGCCGCTGAAGGCGGGGCACGTGACGCACACCTGCCCGATAGACGACCTGGTCCTCTCCATCGTCGGCGGCCGCTTCGACCAGAACGTACTGCGCGGCCAGCACCGCGGGCACCGATTCATCGAAATCGATTATGCCTCCCCAGATTTCGGGATGTTCCAGGGCGAGCGTGCGGCCCAAGCCCCATAGCACGGCGTGCACCGGGTTCGCCCGGTCGCCCTCTGCCACGGGCTGGGCGTTGCGGGTCGCGACAATCAACTGCGGCGCCGGAACCGACTCAGCCAATGCGCAGGCAAGCCTTCTCGCCCCGTGGAACAGGCGGTACGCCGCTGCGACATCGGTCATCGCCGCGGCGGCGGTCGGCGCGAAGAGCACGTACTCGGTGCCGCGGACGGCGTCGCGCAGCGCGGCCAACTCGGCCTCCCCCTCGGTCGCCGACGGGTGCAGGACCGTCACTGTCGAACCGAGGACACGAGCGATTTCGGCGCCAAGGTCCGCGTCTCCCAGGACGAGCCAGGGACCGTGGCCCACCGTGCCTTGCGCCGGTGTGGGACTGACGGGCCAGGTCGGCTCGTAGAGCCAGTCCGCTGGGAACGCGCCTTCGGTCTGGGGCGGTTCAGTGACCTTGGACAGGGCGACGGCGCGCGCGGGGATGGCGTCGATCCAGAACCTGCTGTGCCGCCATGGGGTGGTGGGGATCGCCGGATGTGGCCCGGCGGGGTGGTCGCCACGCGGCGGCGAGGAATGGTGGGTGGCATTGAGGTTGGTGTGAAATGTCACGGTGTCGTGTGCGTCGCGGACGAGGGTGCCGATGCTGTGGTGGTGCGCGTCGCCGAGGATGTCGGAGATGGCCTTGGTGAGCATCGGGTGGGGACTGATCTCGACGAAAGTGGTGTGGGTGACACCCGCGGCGGCGACCGCGTGCCGGAACCGCACTGGGTTGCGGACATTGGCGGCCCAGTGCGCGGCATCGAATACTGTTGCACCAGAAGAATTATCGGCCGTCGTGGTGTATACCGGGATACGCGGTGAACGTGGCGCGAGATCAGCAAGCTCCGCTCGCAGTTCCGGCAGGATCGGGTCCATGATCGCGTGGTGCGACGGGACCTCCATGTTGACCCTGCGGGCGAACGTGTTCTGTTGTCGGGCCAGGTCTAGAAGGGCCTCAACGTCCGCCGTCGGTCCGGCGATCACGGTCTGACGCGGTGAGGCGTATACCGTGACTGACAGCTGCGGGTAGCCCGCGATCAGCGCCTCGGTCGCATCGCTGCCGAGCTCCACCAGCGCTACCGCGCCGACTCCGGCGAACCGGGACATCAACTGAGACCGGGCGGCGATCACACGAAAGCCGTCGGCAGCGGTCAGGGCACCCGCCACGACGGCCGCGGTCACTTCGCCCATCGAGTGCCCGATCACCGCGTCAGGTTCGACTCCGTAGGAACGCCACAGCGCGGTCAATGCCAACTGCGTGCCGACTAGCACCGACTGCACACGCACGTCGCCGGTCACCGGCTCGCCGCGGACCAGTACCTCCCGCAGCGAGAACCCCAGCTGCGCAACGAATGCCGGCTCCAGCTCGGCCACCGCAGCGGCGAACGCCGGCTCGTCGGCCAACAACGTGCGGCCCATCCCTGGCCACTGCGAACCCTGCCCAGAGTAGACGAAGACGGTGCCCGGCCCGCACGGCCCGCCGTGCGGGGGCACCAGCCCGGCGGCGGGCTGACCCACCGCCAACGCCCTCAGGCCGGTCACCGCTTGCGAGCGTTCGACGGCACACACTGTGGCGAACGTCGTCTGACGGGCGCGGTGGTGATCAAGCGTATGCGCTATATCGGCAAGTGGGACACCGGCTCCGGCGCCATCCATCCAGTCGGCCAAAGCCGCTGCCATCGCCGCCACCCGCTCGAGCGTCTTGCCCGAGACCGTCAACGTGCACACCGAGTCGGTGGACTGCGCGGTGGCAGAGGTCGGTTCCGGACCCTGCTCGATCACCACATGCGCGTTGGTTCCACCCAGTCCGAATGAGGACACCGCTGCCCGGCGCGGGCCGTCTATGGAGGGCCACCGCGTGGTCTCGGTGGGGACGAAGAACCGGGTGGGCGATGCATCAATGGCCGGATTCCACTGCGAGAAGTGCAGATTGGGGGGAATGTCACCGCTCTGCACCGCGAGCGTCGCCTTGATGAGGCCTGCGATGCCCGCCGCAGCCTCCAGGTGCCCGAGATTGGTCTTCACCGAACCAAGCGCACAGGACGTCGCACCGCGCCCGTAGGTTTCCGCGAGCGCCTCGAACTCGATCGGATCACCGAGCACGGTGCCGGTGCCGTGGGCCTCGACGTAGTGCACGGAGTCCGCGGCGATATCACCGGACTGCAAGGCATCGACGATCACGTCGCGCTGCGCCAATGCGTTCGGCGCCGTCACACCGTTGGATCGGCCGTCCTGGTTCACCGCCGAGCCCCGAACCACCGCGAGCACCTGGTCCCCGTCACGCACCGCGTCCACCAGGCGCTTGAGCACCACCACGCCGGCGCCCTCGCCGCGGACGAATCCGTCCGCGGCTGCGTCGAAGGTCGCGCATCGGCCCTGCGGGGACAGGAGTCCCCACGCCGAGATGGCGATCTGGGTCTCCGGCCGGAGGATGACGCTGACCCCACCGGCCAGCGCGAGGTCGGTTTCCCGCAGGCGCAGACTCTGACACGCCAGATGCACCGCCACCAACGACGACGAACACGCCGTGTCAACCGCCACGGCGGGGCCCCGCAGCCCGAGCAGATAGGCGATCCGTCCCACGGTCACGCTGTGCGCATTGCCGGTGCCGGTGTAGGCGCCCACCGATTCCACGGACTGGGCGGACAGTGCCTGATACTCGTTGTAGTAGACACCCACCATCACGCCGGTTTTCGTGCCGCCCAAAGCATCCGGCGGAATGCCCGCATGCTCGAGCGCCTCCCAGGACACCTCGAGCAACATCCGCTGCTGCGGATCCATCGCCCGCGCCTCGCGCGGTGCGATACCGAAGAAATCGGCGTCGAATCCCGCAACATCGTCGACGAAGCCACCCCGCTTCGTCGACATCCGCCCAGGCACCAACGGATCCGGATCGAAGAACGCATCGGCATCCCACCGATCCGCGGGCACGTCGCCGACCGCGTCGACACCGTTGACCACCAACCGCCAGAAACTCTGCGGCCCATCGACATCACCCGGAAAACGGCACCCGATACCCACCACCGCCACCGGCTCGGCGACGGTGATCCTGGCTGCCTTCCCGAATTCGTCGGCCAACGCGCTGCGCTGCTGGCCGCTCATCCCGGCTATCCGGCTGAACGCGGTCTTCATCAGCTACTTATCTCGACGCCTGCGGGCGTCGATTCGACACTGTCGAACAGCGAGTCCAAGACGCTGTCCACCGGCCCGGACAATCGATCCACCACGGCCGGCGACGGCTCCTCCTGCGGAGCCAGTTTGCCGGCGAGATAGGCCGACAACGCGGCGACAGTCGGGTGATTCCACAGCATGGTGGCCGCCAATTCGAGCCCGACGAGCCGCTCGAGATCACGCCGGATCGACAGCGCCATCATGGAATTGAGGCCCAGCTCGACGAACGGTCGGTCGGTGTCGAGCTCGGACTCGGCGGTCCGCAGTTCGCGGCCGACGATGGCCCTCACTTCGTGCATGAGTTGGTCGCGCAGGTCTGAAGCGGACATCTGCGACCACGCCGCTGTCGCCACCTCCCTGTCGACGGGCGACGATACGGGAAGCACTACCGACTGTGCGATGTCGAAACGGTGCACGTGCTCCCAAGCGGTGAATGCCTCGCCCGGTGTCAGTTCCCGCGAGCCGAGCCGGGCCAACTCGTGGGCGACGATCTGGTTGTCTGACGCCATCCCGATGCCCTGCCACGCCGTCCAGTCGATGCTGACGGAGTGGCAGCCCGCCCGGTGACGGAAGCGGGCCAAGGCGTCCAGATAGGCGTTCGCCGCGGCGTACGATCCCTGTCCGGGTATGCCGAACAGGGCACCGGCCGACGCTGTCAGGTAGAGGAAATCGATGCTGCCGCAAGGAAATGCGTCATGCAGCACCTGCGCACCGCCGACCTTGGGCCACATCGCGTGGCGGATTGAACTGTCGCTGATCGAGGTCACCAGCTCGTCGCGGGTGACGCCTGCGGCGTGGATGACCCCGCGAATCGGCGGCGCCCCTGCCCGATCCCTGGCCGCCAACAGTGCACCGACGTCGGCCGCCGACCCGATGTCGACGGGCACCACCTCGACCGAGACGCCTCGCAGTTCCAGCTCACGGATCGCCGAGATCCGTCGGCGCACTTGGACATCTGCGATGCCTTCCCAGTCCCGCCTCGGCGGCAGCGGCGTGCGACCGGCCAGCAGCAGGCGCCGGGCGCCCGCATCGGCGAGCCATCCGGCGATCAGGAGGCCGAGTGCTCCCAAACCGCCGGTAATGAGGTAGGCCGCGTCGGGCTTGCAGCGCAGCGGCGGACGAACCGGCTCCCCGGTGACCGGCACCATCACCGGAGCGTGGAACACTCCGTCCCGCAACACCAGGGCCGTCTTGCTCGGCTCCCCCAGCACCCCGGCGAGAGCGCCCGCGGTCTCAGCGATGTCGTGTCCGTACGCGAGATCCACCAGACCACCCCAGATTTGGGGCTGCTCGGCGGCGATGACGGCGGCCAATCCCGACAGGCAACTCTGCCGCACCGAGCTGGGTCGTGCGGCCTCATGCACTCCCGTGGTGAGGATCCACAGGGCGACCGGGTCCCGCTCGTCGCGCCGCGCAAGGCGCTGTACCAGCTCGGTGACTTGCGCCGTCAACCGCACGGCGGCGTCGAAGTCGGTTTCGGCTTCGTACGCCGACTCGGCGTCCGCGAAGTAGAGGACATACCGGGCGTCCGCGGCGTCGGCCGGCGGGTGGCCCGCGTGCTCCAGCCGCTTGCGCAGTTCGGCGGTGGCAGCGGCGTTATCGCCTACAACCGCGACGGCGCCCGCGGCGTCCATGGCCGCGGACCGACCAACCTGCCGGGGTTGCCAGTCGATGACGTGCACCATTGACTCAACGTCATGGACGGGAGTCGTTGTGGACTTCTTCCTGGTGAACCAGTGGCTAGTGTGGCGCCATGGGGTGGTTGGCAGGAATGGGTGGGGCCCGGGAGGGTGCTCGGTTTGAGGCGGATGAGTGGTGTGGATGGTGTTGACCCGAGTCTGGAAGGTGAGCGTGTCGTCGGTGTCGCGCTGCAGAGTGCCCAGACTGTGGTGATGCGCATCACCGATCGTTTCGGTGATGGCGTGGGTCAACAGCGGGTTAGGGCTCACCTCGATGAAAGTCGTGTGGTCCTCCGCCGCAGTCGTGATCGCCTCAGCGAACCGCACGGGGTTACGGAGGTTCGCCGCCCAGTGGCTCGCGTCGAAAGACACTGCAGCGCCTGCGTTCTCGACGCTCGTGGAGATGATCGGGATGCGCGGTGGTTGCGGTGCGAGATCCGCCAATTCAGACCGCAGCTGCGGCAGGATAGGATCCATCATCGCGTGATGTGACGGGACCTCCATGTTCACCAGTCGTGCAAACGTGTTCTGTTGCCGAGCCAGCTGAAGCAGCCCGTCAATCTGGTCGGTCGGCCCTGCGACCACCGTCTGGCGCGGTGACGCGTACACCGTGACGGACAACTGCGGGTAATCAGCGATCAACGCCTCTGTCGACGCGGTGTCCAGCTCCACCAGCGCTACAGCTCCCGCGCCGGCCATCCGCGACATCAACCGCGACCGGGTAGCGATCACCCGGAAGCCCTCGGTGGCGGTCAGCGCCCCGGCCACGACAGCGGCGGTGACCTCACCCATCGAATGCCCGATCACCGCGTCGGGTTCCACGCCGTAGGTACGCCACAGCGTCGTCAGCGCCAACTGCAGGCCCACCAGAACAGACTGGACCTCGACGTCTCCGGCCACTGGCCTGCCGCCTCGCAGCACCGCCTCTAGCGAGAACCCCAGCTGATCGATGAATGCCGGCTCCAGTTGGGACACCGCCGCAGCGAACGTCGGCTCGTCATCAAGTAGCCGCTGGCCCATTCCTGGCCACTGCGACCCCTGGCCGGAATAGACGAACACAGTCCCCGGCCCGCACGCCCCCTCGTGGGGAGCCACCACGCCTGTCTTGGGCCGACCGACTGCCAACGCCCGCAAGCCACTTATCGCGCCCGCGCGGTCCCGCGCACACACCGTGGCGAACCTGGCCTGACGACCCCGGTGGTGATTGAGCGTATGCGCCGCGCCAGCCAACGTTACCGCCGCCCCGGCTTCCTCGAACCAGTCTGCCAACACGCTCGCCCAAGAGCCGACCCGCTCAACGGTTTTGCCCGACACCACCAGCGTCGTAACGGCAGGCGACGGTATCTCGTCAAGACCCGGAGGCGCTACGGGGCTCGCTTCCAGCACCACGTGCGCGTTGGTCCCGCCGAAACCGAACGACGACACTCCGGCCCGGCAGGGACGCCCTGTTGATGGCCAATTCGTATGCTCAGCAACCACTTTCAGTCGCATGTCGCGAAACGGAATGAGTGGGTTGGCGGCCTTGAAGTGTAGGTTGCGCGGAAGTTGGCCATGCTGCAGGGTCAGCACGGTCTTGAGGAAGCCCGCAATACCGGCCGCCGCTTCCAGATGCCCAAGATTGGTCTTGAGGGCACCGATCAAGAGCGGAGAACTTTCCGGACGGCCACGGCCGTAGACGGTGCCGAGCGCGCGCGCCTCGATGGGATCGCCCAACAGGGTCCCGGTGCCGTGGGCCTCGACATAGTCGACGTCGCGTGGCTGGACACCGGCGTTGGCGCATGCTGCGCGCAGCACGGCGATCTGAGCGGCGGGGTTGGGCGCCATCAATCCGTTGGATCGCCCGTCTTGGTTGACGGCCGAACCACGCACCACCGCCAGCACCTGATTTCCGTCGCGCACAGCGTCGCCAAGACGCTTGAGCACGGCCACCCCACAACCCTCACCGCGCACGAACCCGTCTGCGCTCGCATCGAACGCGTGGCACGCACCGGTTGGTGACATCGCTTCCGCGGCGTCGAAGCTTCGGGTCACCGCGGGTGACAGCAACAGGTTGACTCCGGCCGCGATGGCGAGATTGGAGTCGCCCGTGCGCAAGCTCTGGCACGCCAGATGCACCGCCACCAATGACGAGGAACACGCGGTGTCCACCACCACCGATGGGCCGCGCACATCGAGGAAATACGATAAGCGGTTGGCGATAATGCTCAACGCGCCACCGGTTCCGGTCCATGCGTCGACATCGCCGAGATCCTTCGATGCCAGGTAGCCGTATTCGCCGAGACACGCTCCGGCGAAGACCCCGGTCTGGGTGTGCCGCAACGAATCCACTGGGATGCCGGCGTGCTCGAGCGCCTCATAGGCAACCTCGAGGACCATGCGTTGCTGCGGGTCGATACTTGCGGCTTCGCTTGGGGAGATTTCGAAGAACTCCGCGTCGAAGGCGTCGATCTGAGCCAGGAACGACCCCCACCGAGTGGTCCGCGCCATCGCCGCCGCCACTTCCGGCGAACCGTCATCGAACCCCTGCCAACGATCGGCGGGAACTACACCGACTGAGCAGCGGCCGTCCAATAAGAACTGCCACAACGCTTCTGGCCCGTCAATGTCGCCGGGAAAGCGGCAACCCAGTCCGATGACCGCGATCTGCTGGTCCAGCCCAACACGTTCCACCTGGTCGAGGCCGGGTTCTGGTTCTGGTTCGGGCGCAGAGAGGAAGTGCGCGAGGGCTTCGATCGTCGGATGCTGCCAGAACTCCACTGGCGACACCGGCCAGCCGATCAGTTCGGAGAGCTCGCCGGACAGCACGACCGCGTCGCGCGATCCCACGCCAAGGTCATTGAAAGACAGGTCGGGGTCGACTTCGTCGGGATTGCAGCCGATGGTAGTTACCAGGTAATCCACCAGCCAGTGTCGGAGCTCGGCCTCCCGATCGCCATCCGACGTCACACCGGCACGTCCAGTCGGGAGAAATCGTCGAGTCGGTAGCGTTCGGCGCAGGTCGAACGTCGGACCTTGCCACTTGTGGTGATAGGAATCGACCCGGGTGACACCAGGACCACATCTGCCACCCTCACGCTATGTGAGCGCGAGATCGCCGATGCCACTTCGTGTTTGACGTCGCTGAGCCGGTGCATGACGTCCTCGTTGCTTGCTCCCCGGTTATTGAGCTCGATGATGGCGACGAGCTGCTCCGTGCGCTCATACGGGATCGATATCGCCGCCACCCGGCCCCCGGTGATCTCCTGGATGGTCGCCTCGATGTCGTCGGGGTAATGGTTGCGGCCGTCGACGATCAGTAGATCCTTGATGCGGCCCACGATGAAGAGCTCGCCGTCGGACATCACGCCGAGGTCGCCGGTACGCAGCCACGGGCCTTCCGGCGTGCGGGGGGACGGACGGGCCACCGTCGCGCCGAACGTGCGCTCTGTCTGCGCAGCGTTACGCCAGTAGCCCATCGCAACGTTGGCCCCGTGCACCCAGATCTCGCCAATCGTTCCCGCGGGGCTCTCGACCGCGGTGTGGGGGTCGACGATTCGGACGGTGGACGCGCGCGGGGCGCCGTAGCTGACCAGCTCGGTGCCGCCACCGGCCAGGTTCTCGCTGCGTTCGGCATGGCCGGACGACATTTTCTCGTAGTCGAAACGCACCGTTCTGGGCGGTTGGCCCGGCTCGGGAGTCGCGACATAAACCGTTGCCTCCGCGAGCCCGTACGACGGCCTGACCACGGTCTCGCGAAGGTTGAACGGGGCGAACCGATCAGCGAAACGGCGAAGTGTCGCGGCATGGATGCGTTCGCTGCCGCTGATGATCCCCAGCACGTCGCCGAGATCAAGCCCGGCCATGTCGTTGTCGGATGTTCGACGGACGGCCAGTTCGAATGCGAAGTTCGGCGCCGCTGAGAACGAAGTGCTGTTGCGGGCGAGCACTTGGATCCATCGAGCGGGCCGTTGCAAGAATGCCATCGGGCTCATCAGGACGGCACGACAGCCGATCAGGATCGGCGCACAGATTCCGTGTATCAAACCCATGTCGTGGTAGAACGGCAGCCACGACACCACGGTGAGTTCTTTCGGAGCAAATCCGCCGTAGTCGGAGAAGTAGTCGGACATTACCTGTTCGAGGTTGGCGATGACGTTGCGGTGCGAGACCACCACGCCGGCGGGCAGCCGGGTAGACCCGGAGGTGTACTGCAGATAGGCCGGTCTTGAACGTGTCGGAAGTGTGGGTTCGGTGTCGGTGACAGGAACCAGATCGAGCGCGTCGATCTCGACGACGTGTGGCGCGGAGTGGCCGTTCGTTGCGCGCGCGTAGACGCTGACATCGTCGGCAGCCGCGGATGTCGTGAGGATCACCACGGGCTGGGCATCCCGCAGCACCGAAGAGACACGCTCATCGTGGATACCGAACTGTGGTACGGAAAGCGGTGTGGCGATAAAGCCTGCGTGCAGCACGCCCAGAAACGCGACTACATAATCCAGTCCTTGCGGGGCCAGTATCGCTACCCGGTCACCGATCGATCCGCAGAGCGTCAGCTCCTCGGCGATCACTTGTGCCCGTTGGTAGAGCTGTGACCAGGTCAGGCTCTCGGCGAACCCATCCGGGTCAACGTCGTAGTCGATGAATGTGAACGCGTTCGCATCGGGTTGCTCACGCGCACGTTCCCTCAGCAGCTCGGGTATCGAAGAAGAAATCATCCGTATCGCAGCGTGCCGACGGTTCGCAGCATGCCGTGGTGGAACCGATGCATAGCGATCGGACAGGTATCGGGAGGCGCCGCTTTCTGCCGCGGACTGGCCGCGGCATACCGATGGCCCTTGGTCGAAGAAGTTCTCACTACGAGCAACATACGCTGGTTTTACGTGGGCGTCAGTAAATGGTGGACGGAGCTGCCGCGACACATGGCTGGCGACGATTGCTAGCACCTTAGGCGGCACTGTGGATAACGGGCCCGACGGCACTTCCAACACAAACTTGACATGTGTAAAGTTTGGCGGCATGGACAACATCAGGGGCAAGACGATCGCGATCACCGGCGCCGCCCGCGGCATCGGCTACGCCACCGCCAAGGCACTGCTGGCCCGTGGCGCCCGGGTAGTCATCGGCGACCGTGACGTCGCGCTCCAGGAGTCCGCGGTCGCAGACCTCACCAAGCTGGGCCAGGTCTCCGGCTACCCGCTCGACGTCACCGACCGGGAGTCGTTCGCGACGTTCCTCGACAAGGCACGCACCGACGGCGGCGGCCACATCGACGTGCTGATCAACAACGCAGGCGTGATGCCGATCGGTCCGTTCCTCGAGCAGTCCGAGCAGACGATCCGCTCGACCATCGAGGTGAACTTCTACGGTGTGCTCACCGGGTGTCATCTGGTGCTGCCCGAGATGGTGGCCCGGCGCAGCGGCCATATCGTCAACATCGCCTCACTCGCCGGCATGCTGGCCGTGCCCGGACAGGTTGTCTACGCCGGGTCCAAGTTCGCGGTGGTCGGCCTGTCCTCCGGGTTGTCCGACGAGTTCGCCCCACAGGGCGTCGAGGTGAGCTGCGTGATGCCGACGTTCACCAACACCGAGTTGATCACCGGCACCCATACCTCTGCGGCGCAGAAGCCGGTGGAGCCCGAAGACATCGCGGCGGCCGTGGTCAAGGTGCTGGACAAACCGACCACCCTGAGGTCCGTTCCGCCGTGGGGGCGATTCGTCAGTGCGGTCACGCCGACGCTGTCGGCCAAGGCTCGTCGCTGGCTGTCCCACAAGATGGGCAACGACACGGTATTCCTGACCTTCGACACTAAGGCGCGGCAAGCCTACGAGCAGCGCGCCCAGGCGGCGCAGGGCGTCGTCGAAGGATCCGACAAGGGTTAGTCGAACTTCGGCGGTGCATCCCCGGCGCGGTACGCCTCGATCGCGTCGAGGTGCTCGAAGAGCGCTTCCGGGGTGAACTCGCCGTCCTCCGCGGTTCCCGCCAGCATCAGGTGAACGATCTCGGCGTCTTCGTCCGCGGACATCCAGATCGTCGTCACAGGCGCGGCCTCATCCTCTTCGACGGCGGCGCCCGATGGCTCGTAGAACCAGAAGACAAAATCCTCGTCGGATTCGTCCTCGTCAAATGTCCAGCCGCGCCCTGTTATTCGCTGATCGAACGCTTCCAGATCGGTGGCGATCGCGGCCTGAGTAGTGACTAGTTCGTCCAAGACGTTGTCCGGTAACCAGTTCGACTCCCGGACCGCCCGCCGCTTGTTGCGGCGCGCCTTCTTGGCATCGGACTGCCGTGACACCTAGCTCAATGCCTGGTCGAGGTCGGTGATCAAATCCTCAGTTCCCTCCAGCCCCACCGAGATTCGCACCACCCCGTCGCCGAGGCCGATAGCGGCCCGTCCCTCCGGACCCATCGCCCGGTGAGTCGTGGTGGCCGGGTGGGTGATCAATGACTTGGAGTCGCCGAGGTTGTTGGAGATGTCGATCACCCGCAACTTGTCCAGCACCTCGAAGGCGCGTTCCTTGCCGCCACCCTTGAGCTCGAACGTGACAACCGTTCCGCCACCGGTCATCTGGCGGTTGGCCAGGTCATACTGAGGATGCGACTCCAGGAACGGATAGCGCACCCAGCTCACAGCGGGGTGCTTCTCCAGGAATTCGGCGATGCGTTGCGCCGCCGCGTTCTGGTAGTCCATCCGCACCGCGAGCGTCTCCAAACCCTTCAGCAGCGTCCACGCATTGAACGGGCTGAGCGCGGGTCCGGTGTGCCGCATCAACTTCTGCACCGGCTCGTCGATGTAGACCTTGTCACCGAGGATGGCCCCGCCGAGCACGCGGCCCTGCCCGTCGATGTGCTTGGTGCCCGAATACACCACTACGTCGACCCCCAAGGGAAAACCCTGCTGCAGGATCGGTGTGGCAAACACGTTGTCCAGCACCACTTTTGCGCCCGCGGCGTGGGACATATCGCATACCGCGGCGATATCGACCAGCGACTGCATCGGATTGGACGGCGTCTCGAAGAACACCGCCTGGGTGGGCACCGACAGTGCCTCTTCCCACTGCGACAGGTCATCGCCGTCGACGAACACCGTCTCGATGCCCCAGCGTGGCAGGATCTCGCTGCACACCACGAAGCACGACCCGAACAGGCTGCGCGCCGCCACCAACCGGTCGCCCGCCGCCAACAACGCACCCAGCGAGGTGAACACCGCCGCCATGCCCGTCGCCGTCGCAAAGCACGCGGGCGCGCCTTCGATCAGCCGCAGGCGCTCCTCGAACATCGAGATCGTCGGGTTGCCGTAGCGCGAGTAGACGTAGCGGTCGATCTCTCCGGTGAACGCCTTCTCCGCCTCAGCCGCAGACGAGTACACATACCCGGAGGTCAGGTACATCGCCTCCGCGGTCTCCTCGAAACCCGACCGCAACAGCCCGCCCCGCACCCCGACGGTGGCCTGGCTGACCCCGTCCGGTAGCTCGGCCGGCTTCCTAACGGATGGCACCTGGTTGTCGGGGCCGGACGTCATGACTGCTTCCAGGGCAGGCCGACGGCTTTCCATCCGGTGCCGCCGCGATGCTTCCGCTCGTCGAGGTTGCCCTCGAAACCGTCCAGCACGTTGTAGGACGGGGCGATACCCGCCTCGGTCGCGGCCTCGGCGGCGCCGATCGAGCGGTTACCGGAGCGACACAGGAAGACCACCGGCCGATCGCCCGGCGTGACACCCGCGGCCTTCAAATCCTCAACGAAGCTGTCGTTGTGCTTTCCGTCGGTGGTGTTCCACTCGACGTACACGACGTCGCGCTCAAGACTGGACAGATCGGCCACCCCGACGAACCGCCACTCGGCGTCCGTGCGGCAATCGACCAAGACGGCCTCGGGGTTGTCGTTCAGCAGCTTCCAGGCCTCCTCAGGCGTGATGTCTCCTGCATAGGAGCGCCCTTGGGGTGTGCTTGTCATGGGTTTTCCCTACGAACCTTCGCCCGCTGTGCTGCGAAATAACATCGCCTGAAATGGGCTCTCGGAACTGGACACTGGTGGCCTCTGCGATCGGTGTTCTGGTCGGACTATCTATACCGTAGCGGCGCGGTGCCGCCGCGCCGATTCTCGGGCGTCCGAGCTGGCTCGACAAGAGATTCGCCCAGGCAGAGTCCAGCTTTGTCACACCGCGTTACCGTGGCGCTGTGCTTCATCTGTTGGTCGACACCTCGACCTGGCTGGACCTCGCGAAGCGGCGCGACGGCCAGCGATTGATTGTGCTCATCCGCGTCCTCATGCACCAGGTGCGGCTCGACATCCTTGTTCCGCAGGTAGTGATCGACGAGTTCGAGCGCAACCGGCCGAGGGTCGAGGCGTCGATGACATCCGAGGTCGCCCAGCGGTTCAAGCTGATCCGGCGTGACCTTGTGCAGTACGGCTCCGAGCAGCAGAGCGCGGCGCTAGAGATGCTCGACCAGCTCGCCCATCAGGTGCCGTTGATCGGCGCGATGACCACGCGGAACTTCGAGGAGATCCGAGAGCAGCTCGACCGGGGAACGCGGATCGAGCCGACCGCTGACGATCGGGCACGGGTGGTTTCTCGCGGCCTGGCGAAGGCCGCACCGTTCCACCGAAACCGGAACGGGATGGCCGACGCACTGCTGATCGAGCTGTACTCCACCTCGATCGCGAGCGCAGGCGAAGACGACCGGTATGCCTTCGTCACGACGAACTCCGATGACTTCTCCGCAGTCGGCGGCGACAATCGCCAGCCTCACGCCGACCTGGTCCCGCTGTTCGCCAGGGAGCACTCCTCCTACCGTCTCGGGGTCGAAGGACTGGAGCAAGCCCTGGCCGAGGAGTTCGGCGATGAGTGGGCAGAGATCATCGAAA
Source organism: uncultured Actinomycetota bacterium (assembly GCA_963841555.1). Lineage (GTDB taxonomy): Bacteria > Actinomycetota > Actinomycetes > Mycobacteriales > Mycobacteriaceae > Mycobacterium. The sequence continues at coordinate 216,183 of CAWJDL010000006.1, read as the reverse complement.
ACAGCTACTTCGAGGAGGAGCCCCGACGACTCGATGAGATCCTCGCCGCTGAGCAGGAGCTCTTCGACCGGATCTGGCACGACCGCTCAATGCTCCACGAGCAGAAGGCAATCGAAGCGGGCGACGACGCCGACCTGGGGCACCTGCGCAAGGTCGCAGGGCCAGGCCGCGCCCGCGTTGAGCAGACCTACGGCATCGAAAACCTCGGCCCCTACGACAAGTTCGAGTGGGGAATGCTCAACGGGAAGCTGTCGGCGCTGCGCTGGGTGCTAGGTGAAGACTGGGACTTCCTCGACACCTGATCCCGACAGTGGGCCAAATCGCCTGGGGGCTGGAAACGTCGGACCCCCGCAGGTCAGGACGCGTGGAACAGCCTGACAACAGGGCTGAAGTTTCCAAGTAGCCAGGGTTGTTGAGATGTGTTGCCGGGGAGCGGGCGGCCCGCTTGATCGGGTTGGGCGGCACCGGGCCAGGGCGGCGCAGCGGCGTGCCCGGCACCCCTTCGACGGCGGCGAAACCCCAATTCAGCGCGATCTTGTACCTGGAGACCGCGGCGAAGTACCTGGGACCGGCCACCGGGGACGTTTAGGTCTCCGCTTGCCTTACCGACAGGCTGTCGACGGGGCAACAGCACCATGTACGCAGGTACAACAATCGACAGCCGTTCAGTACGCCCAAAAGCCCTGTTCGTAGCGGTTTTGTACCTGAAGGCCGGCCATCCCGATTACCAAGTTGCCACCCCAAGCAACCTGGCAACTTTGACCCGGGGGGAGATCAACACGGCAGCGTCGGGCGAGTTGTGTTGCTGGTGTTGGCCCTGTTCAGGGTGGTGTTTCTAGGTACTTCGTACTGAACGGGTGTCGGTTGGGTGTACCTGACGGCGCGGGTCGGACGGCTTGGCTCGCGTCGGGTGTTGCTGAGGTCGGTACCTGGTGGCGGCGATGTACCTGGATAGCCCGTCGGGGTCTTAGGTGTCGTAGCCGGTGCGGAGGAGTTTCGTGGCGAGTTCCCTCGCTTCCTTCGTCGCGGCGTACATCGGGCCCTGCGCATCGAGCAGTCCTCCTAGGATGACCGATTCGTTGGGCAGTGCACCCTTCATAACGCCTTTGCGCAAGCGGATCTCGATCCGGATCGCCCGGTCCACCTTGCTCCGGATGTTCTGGATCGCTTCGATGAGTTGCTTGTTGTCGCCCATGATCAGTTCGGCGTTGTCGGCTTCGTGCGCGCAGTTCTGGGCAGCCGCGCCCGCGTCCTTGCTGATCGCACGGAGCGTGGCTGGCCTCTGCGCGACAGGGAGCTTCAACGCGTCCACAAGTTCCACGGACATCGTGGCTAGTTGGAAGCCGGTTGCGTCCAGCAGAGTGGTGTACGAGCCGGGACCCCATTGTGAGGTGCGGCGTGTCGTAGCCGAATGATTGAAGGTCATCGCGTGATTCTTCGAGAGACCGCCAAAGTCACTCGAGCAAAGGAATCGACGCGATGACCACTGCCCACGATATCGATCTGCCTTCTGTGCTGGCTGAACGACTCACCACCTGTCACCCCGACGTGCTGCGCGAGCTGCTGGCCACGTTCATCCATACCCTGTTGGGTGCCGAAGCGGACGTGCTGTGCGGGGCTGGGTACGGCCAGCGCAGCAGCGAACGCACCAATCAGCGTAACGGCTATCGACACCGCGAATTCGACACGCGTGCAGGAACATTGGATCTGGCTATCCCCAAGCTGCGCCGCGGATCCTACTTCCCGGAGTGGCTGCTGGAACGCCGCAAACGCGCCGAGCGGGCACTGACCACGGTGGTGGCGACCTGCTACTTACTGGGCGTGTCGACGCGGCGGATGGACAAGCTCGTCGAGACGTTGGGTATCACCAGCCTGTCCAAGTCGCAGGTGTCAGTGATGGCCAAGGAACTCGACACCGCCGTGGAGGCCTTCCGGACCCGGCCGCTGGACGCCGGCCCCTACACGTTTGTCGCCGCCGACGCCCTGGTCCTGAAGGTCCGCGAAGCCGGCCGGGTGGTCAACGTGCACACCTTGATCGCGGTCGGGGTCAACGCCGAGGGCTACCGCGAGATCCTCGGCGTCGACGTCTCCACCGCCGAGGACGGGGCTGGCTGGCTGACCTTCTGGCGGTCGCTGACTGCCCGCGGCCTGTCTGGGGTCAAGCTGGTCACCTCCGACGCCCACGCCGGGCTGGTCAACGCTATCGGGGCCACGCTGCCCGGTGCGGCCTGGCAGCGCTGCCGCACGCATTACACGACGAATCTGATGGCCGTCACCCCGAAGACGTCGTGGCCGTGGGTCAAGACGCTGCTGCATTCGGTGTTCGATCAGCCCGACAAGGAATCCGTTGCTGCACAATATGATCGGATCATCGATGCACTAGCCGACAAACTCCCCAAGGCCGCCCAGCATCTCGAAGAGGCCCGGCCAGACCTGCTGGCGTTCACCGCGTTCCCCAAGCAGATCTGGCGCCAAATCTGGTCCAACAACCCCCAGGAACGGCTCAACAAGGAAATCCGCCGACGCACCGACGTCGTCGGCATCTTCCCCGACCGCGACTCCCTGATCCGCCTCGTCGGAGCTGTGCTGGCCGAACAACACGACGAATGGGCCGAGTCCCGCCGCTATCTCGGCCTCGACGTCCTCAGCAAATCCCGAGCCGACCAGGACTCACCGACAGAACAGGAGGTCACCCCGGCGGCACTGACCGCCTGAACCAACAAATCGAGGAATCACACGACGACGTCGTACACCACGTCCCTGGACTTGACCTGGAAGCCGTAGGCGTTGACTGCTCGCCCGAGTTCGCTCAGCGCCTGTTTCTGCTGCTGCTCCAGTAGATGCTTTCGCTGGATGCTGGCCTGGTCTCGCTGTGCCTGCATCTCGACGTTGTGCAACTCACGCGCTTGCTGAAGCTCCCTGGTCGATCGCGCTTTCGCCGCTGCGAGTTCATCCTCCAGCCGCTGTGCTGCCTGGGCAGCGTCGGCGGCGGCTTGGCGCTCAATCTTGTTCGTCTGCCATAGGGCCACTGCGACAGCCGCGAAAGCGCCAGCCCCCGCGAACCAGTCAGCCTTTGACCGAGCCTCGTTGTCCAAGTGGATCACGAAGAGAAACCAGTTGATCACCAGCCCGATCGCTGCACCGAGACCGAGTGAAGCGAACCAGCTCTTGGCGTTTTCCGCGACGAGCAAGCGCGGCCATCGGTCCCCTGGTGGCCATCCTTTAGGTCTGGCTGGCTGTGGAGCACCTTCGACTCGTTGCGCGGGCCGCAGGCTCGCGGCGGCCTCCTCGACGACCTCGGCTTCTATCGGCTCGCCATCGTCGGATTCAGCGCTAGCCCCTCCGGCTGGTTCGACTGGTCCGCCCATCGCTTGCTCTCCTTGCCGAACGATCGAAAGCCGTGACAAGGCTAGCGGCAGTTTGGAACGCGAGGTCCGTTGCCAGGCCAGGCTGGTCCGTTCAACCCGAACCGCAATCAGGTGAGGGACAACGCGAGCCGCGCCCCTTCTCGTCGCCCGCGCCCCGATGGAGATCTACGCGGGCGGCAAGCCTTTAGGTGGTGATCCCGGCGACGATCGCGGGCTCGACCTCGATTCCGCCCAGCCGTCCGACGCGCCCGGAGCACACGCCACTTCACAAGCTCCCGGATCCGGTCGGAGGAAACGCCAAGCCGCTTCGCGGAACCTGGCCGGGCGCTGAGCCCGGTAAGCGGCAATCGGTTGCCCATCGGTGCGGCAAGGGATCGATGTCGGTGGTCAGTGATTGCATGGCACGCATGGCAGCCGCGGGCACCGACACCACCTCCGTCGCCAGCGGTGATGTAGTGATGCCGCGGCGGCGGGGAAAGTCGAAGGCCCCGAACTTCAAATACGCCGGGCCGGTATCGGTGATCCGCCTGGAACTCGACCTCACTGATGAGCGCACCCGGCACCGGGTGGAGCGGCAGTGGGAGGCGGTGTTTCGGCTGCGTCGGGCTCTGCAACGCGACGCCGCTGATCGTTGCCGAGCATATTGGGCGGCACATCGTGAGCGCGCCCGTGATCCGAAGGCACTGCGGAAGCGGTTGGGGTTGACCCGCAAAGGCATCGAGGCCGCGGCGAAGGCGCATATCGAGGCCAGCGGCTGGATGCGCGACCATCTTACGAAGGCCGTTGGGTTACACGCGGCCGACGAGGTGTGGGAAACGATCGACCGACACCTGTTTGCCGACGCCTCGGGGCGCCGGCAGGGGGCGCCACGGGTTGGGTCATGGTGGGATTTCACCCGCATCCCGGGGCGTGCCCGCTCGCACACCAAGGCCACACCGGTGTGGGAGAGTTATCGGCTGACCGGATCGCTGGATGGGCACCTGGCCGCTTACCGGCACCCGCGGGTGCCCTCGGAGATCACTACGGGCGCCCAAGCCGCCGGCCAGCCGGCGGGAACCTCGATCGTGGCCCAGCCCGCCCGGCTGCCGGCACCGGCGCGCCCCGCTAGTGGCTCGTGGTGGGATCACGACGGCGCCCTGGCGGTGGTGTTCACTGGCCTGCCCGGCGGCGATGTGGTGGCACCTGTCCGGTTGCCCCAAGGCGCGGGGCAGTGGGCGCACCTGGCCCATTTGGTGGCCGATCCCAGTGTGTGGCACAAGATCGACTTGGTGCGGGTACGTGACCGCAAAGTGCCCGGTGGGTGGCGCTATTACGCGCATCTGATGACCCACCAATCTGAGTATCAGTCCACGGGCACTCAGGCGCGACGAGCGCAGATCCCCGATGGTCGGCGCGCCGGTGTCGACGCCAACGTGTCCAACTTATCGGTCGCGTCGTTCCCCGACGATCAAGCAGCCCAGTTGGTCGTCGACAAACTGAGCTGCACACGCGAGCAGCAGCAGGCCGCGCAGCGGGCGGCCGAGAAGGCCCGAGCCCGGCAGAAGGCGTTGGATCGGTCCCGGCGCAACACCAACCCCAACCAATATGGGCCCTCGGCGCGCCAACAGGAGCGGGCTGCCCGGCGGGCAGCGGCTGGCCTCGCACCCAAACAGGTGCTCAACCCGGGCGGTGCCCGGCATGCCCGCGCTGACGGGGTGCCGTCACGGGCCTACCGTCACGACACGCTGTCGCGCCGCTACCTCAGGGTCCGGGCCGATCATGCCGCCGACGCGCGGGCCGCCAGTCAGGCTAAGCAGGCCCGTGCCGGCGAGGTCGCCGCGCGGATCGTGGCCCACCACGGCAACACAATCACCGTGGAGGACTGCCGGATCTCCACCTGGGCGCGGTTGTGGGGCAAGCGGATCGCGTTGTTCAGCCCCGGCATGCTCGTCACGGCTTTGGCGGCCGAGTGCGCCGCCACCGGCGGGCGGCTGAACCGGGCGGGCACCCGATCCACCGCGCTGTCCCAGCACTGCCTATGCGGGGCGCGGATGCCGAAAACCCTGGCGCAGCGCACCCATCACTGCTCCGAATGCGGTTTACGAGCTGATCGTGACATCGCCTCGGCGATGCTGGCGGCCTGCGTCGAGCTCACCGAACCCGATGACCCGCGCACCGCCCGGGTCGACTACCGACTTGCCCACGCCCTACGGGCGTCGCTTGCCTCCCAGCAAGAGTGGGAGGGCTCAGTCAACCGGCACCAGCCACCAACACCACCCGATGGTGAAGGATCGGCCAGGACCGGCAGCCACCACCCGGTGGCCTCTGCTGAGCAAGCAGCACTCGGCCTACCCCCGAACAGACCACGCCCAAAGCCTGGACGTCGCGGGACCAGCCGAAAACAACGGCACCCCAAGCTGTTCGGCGCTGCATGACCCACTACGGGTCAACTCTTAGCTGGGGCCGGTCGAACAGACCTTCCATGCTCCGTCCTCGCGCACGAACGTCATCGCCACACCGGTTTTGGTGTCCGGGGCCTTGTCGAAATGATAGGTCACCTTGGCGGTGGCGTGATCGCCGTCGATCACCACGTCGGTGACGTCGTCGACGAACCGCTCCCCACGTTTGGCCACCGAATCCCTTTGCCGGGCAAGGACATCGGCCTCGACACCCTGCTGATCGCGGCAGGTGTAGGTGCGGAAGTCGGCGTATTTCTGCCGTTGCAGCGCGTCGTTCTGGCCGACCGCTGCCCGGCCGACCTGCTGGTCGGGGGGCACGTCGTCGTCGCCGAACATGTTGAACAGACCGATTGCGATCACGACGAGCACAATGATTGCCAATGCACCGAGAAACGGCGCGATCGTCGGCCGGTCAGCGGCCGGGTCGTCTTCGGGGTCGGTCACCAGAGTTTGCGCAACGCTGCCGACACTCGCCGGGCCCGATCGCGCGCGACGATCGGATCGGGGGCGGTGGCCAGCGCCACCCCGAGCCGCCGTCGGCCATCGGTCTCGTCGGGCCGGTCGAACAGTCGCACGTCGCTCTCGGCGACGGCCAGCGCCTCGCCGACCACGTGCATATCCACGTCCTTGACGCCGGTCGACTCGGCCCCTGCGTAACTGACTTCCGCCGCGGCCGGCGAGATCATGATGGTGTCCACGGCAAGCCCGAGGATCGCGCGAGCATGCAACTCGAACTGCGAAAGCCGTTGCGAGCGCAGCGTCACCAGGCCGCTGTCATAGGGCCGAGGCCGCACGTCGGCGAAGTACACCTCATCGCCGCGCACCAGCAGCTCCACCCCGAACACACCGCGCCCGCCGAGCGAGTTGACGATTCGCGCCGCGATCGACTTCGCCGCGTCCAGCGCCGCGGGCGACATCTGCTGCGGCTGCCACGACTCCAGCACGTCGCCGTCTGTCATGCGGTGGCCGATCGGCTCGCAGAAGTGCACGGCGGGACCCGCCGGTCCGGTGATGCGGACGGTCAACAGGGTGATCTCGAAGTCGACCTCGACGACGGTCTCGGCCATCACCCGGTTGTGCGGGATGCGGCCAGCCGCCAGTGCGCGGTGCCAGGCCGGCTCGACGTCGTCGACGCGCAAGACCACCGACTGACCATCGCCGGGCGCCGCCGCGATCGGCTTTACGACCAGCGGGAAACCCGCGTGCTCGGCCACCGTGGTGAGCTCCTCCACCGACCCGGCGAACCAGAACGGCGCGGTGGGCAGCCCGAGCTCGTCGGCGGCCAGCCTGCGCAGGCCCTCCCGGTCCAGGGACAGCCGCGTGCTGCGCGGAGTCGGGAACACCTCGATGTTGCCTCGCTCGGCGACGGCGATCAGCGCGTCGGCCGCGATGACGCCCGCCTCGGCGACGACGTAGCGCGGGTTCTCCTTCTCGATGAGCGCGGTGAGCTCCTCGGCGTCGTTCATCTTCACGACGGCGGCGCGGTCGGCCACGCCGTGCGCCGGGGCGTCGGCGTAGCGATCCACCGCGATGACGTCGGCCCCGAGCCGCTGGAACGCCAGCGCCAACTCGCGGCTCAACTCGCCAGAGCCCAGCAGCATCACGGTGGAACCCGTGGGTGCCGGGGAGTTGTCGCCCACGACCGGCTCCGGTGCGGTCGTCGTATCGCCTTCAGTCGTTTCACTCATCGCGCGTCCAGACTGCCAGACTGTCAGCCCAGTCGGACGTCGATGTAGCACCACCGCCAGTCCTCGCCCGGTTCGGCGGAGCGCATCACGGGATGACCTGTCGCATGGAAATGTTCGCTCGCGTGTTGATGGGGGCTCGAATCACAGCACCCGACGTGGCCGCAGGTCAGGCACATCCGCAGGTGCGCCCACGTGGTCTCATGGTGCTCGTCGCACTCCTGGCATTTGCCGGGCGTGAGTGGTTCCGGTTCGGCCCCGGATGCAGCGGCCGCAGTGAGGTGTTCGCATGTATCGGGGACCGCCACGGAGCCGGCATCGCTGCGACGTGATCTCCTCAGCATGTTGATTAACGATACGGATTGGTTCGGCGAGGAGGTTTGGCGACGTGGGCGCCTCACTGCTGGCGGTACTCGTGGTGTCGGTCCTGTTGGCCGCGGTGGCGCGCCGCCATGACGTGTCGGCGCCGCTGGCCTTGGTGGTCGCAGGCCTGCTGGCCGGTCTGATCCCCGGCTTCAAGGACATCGAGCTCAGCCCCGAGTTGGTGCTGTATGTGCTGCTTCCGCCACTGCTGTGGTCCGCGGGTCTTGAGAGCAGCTATGTGGCGCTGCGCCGCAACATCCGCCCGATCGGGTTGCTGGCGGTGGGGCTGCCGCTGGCGACGACGTTCGCGGTCGGGTTCGTGGCCTACAAGATCGTGCCGGAGCTGACGGTCGCGGCGGCGTTGACGCTCGGGGCGATCGTGGCACCGCCGGACGCGGTGTCGGCCACCGCGGTCGGACGCAGGCTCGGGCTGCCGCGTCGCATGATGACGCTGCTCGGCGGCGAAAGCCTGCTCAACGACGCGACCGCGCTGACCGCGTATAAGGTGTCGCTCGCCGCTGCGATCGGGACCGCAGCGAGCTGGGGCCATGGCGTCGCGACGTTCGCGCTGGCCGCCGTTGGCGGGGTCGCGGTGGGTGTCGGGCTGGGCGCCGTTATCACCTTCATCCGCTGGCGGCTCGACGATCCACTCGTGGAGAGCGCACTGGGTTTGGTGGCACCGTTCATCATCTACCTGGCCGCCGAGGAGATCCACGGCTCCGGCGTGCTCGCGGTCGTCGTAGCCGCTCTGATCCTCGGCCAGAAATCGACTCGGGCGAGCTACGCCACCCGGCTGCAGGACACCGCGGTGTGGAAGGCCCTTCAGCTGATTCTCGAGTCGTTCGCATTCCTGATGATCGGCCTGCAGCTGCCGACCGTCGTCGGCGAGCTCGCGGGCATCTCCGCACGGGTGATCGCGATCTCGTCGGCAGCCGTGTTGGCGACGGTGATCGTCGTCCGAATCGTCTGGGTGTTCGTGTTCGCTTACCTGCCGCGGTTGCTCTTCAAACGCGTCCGTGAGCGCGAACCGGCGCCGACACCTGCGGAGGTGTTCGTCGTCGCGTGGGCAGGCATGCGCGGGGTGGTGTCGCTGGCGGCGGCGTTCGGCGTTCCACTGACGACGATGTCGGGTGCGCCGTTTCCTGGACGACCGCAGCTGGTGTTCCTTACGTTCGTGGTCGTGATCGGCACCCTGCTGTTGCACGGCCTGACGCTGCCGTGGCTGATCCGGCGGCTCGGCGTGCAGGGCAACGAGGCCCACACCGACGCCGTCGCCGCGGCGGCCGCGCAGGACAAGGCGGCGCGGGCCGCGGCCGAGCGGCTCGACGAGGTGCTGGCCGAGGAGAACGTCACCGATGTGCACGAGCGGGCCGCGGATGTGTTGCGCGGCTGGAACACTCGCAGGCGCAACTCGGCGTGGGAGCGGTTGGGCCGCGACGAGTTGGAGATCGGCGAGAGCCCGGCATCGGCCTTCCGCCGGCTGCGGCTGGAAATGCTGGCGGCCGAACGCGCGACATTCATCGCCGAACGTGACAGCGGGCAGATCGACGACGAGGTGCTGCGTGAGGTGCTGCGCGGGCTCGACCTCGAGGAAGCGACACTGAACCGTGGCTGAATCCCGATTGATAGACACCGTGCTCGGATCCGTGCGGGTGCAGGTCCGCGGCAGCGGCGAGGCGATGATGTTCTGGCCGAGCCTGCTGATGACCGGCGACATGTGGGCAGCACAGGCCGAGCATTTCGGCATCGAGCACCGGGTGATCCTCGTCGACCCTCCGGGTTTCGGCGAAAGCCAAAAGCTCACGACCCCATTCACGTTCGATGATTGCGCGCGCTGCATCGTCGACATCCTCGACGGTCTCGATGTGCAGCGGACGCACTTCGTCGGAAACTCGTGGGGAGGCATGATCGGCGGGACGTTCGCCGCCACCTACCCCGAGCGCATCGGTAGCGCGGTCCTGATGAACTGCACCGCGTCGCCCGCGGGCACGCGGCAGAAGATCGAGTACGGCTTTCTGTTGCGCATGGCCGGGTTGCTTGGCGGGATCCGGCCGCCGCTGACCCGTTCGGTGCTCAAAGCGTTCCTCGGCCCGACCACGTTCAGCACCCGGCCCGACGTCGTGGCGTATGTGCGCGACACCGTGCAGCGGGTCGACATTCGTTCGGGCGGCTGGGCGGTTCGCAGCGTGGTGCCCGCCCGGCCGGATCAGCGTGCGCTGCTGTCCCGGGTGACTACGCCGGTGATGGTTGTCGCCGGTGCCGAGGACGCGACGTTCCCGTTGGCCGAGACGATCGCGATGGCCGACGCGATCCCTGGCGCGGCCGTCGCCGTGCTCGATGGCGTCGCGCACCTGGCCGGGCTGGAGAACCCACCGCTCGTCAACAAGCTCATCGAGGAGTTCGTTTTTCGCGCGTAACGTCGAATCATGACCCAAGCGCCGGAGTTGCCGCCGCTGCACATGCGACGCGATGCGTTCAACCCGATCCCCGAGCTTCGGGAAATCCGCGAGACCACCGGCGTGCGCACCGTCGTCAACGCGTTCGGCACGACGGTGTACCTGGTCACCCGCCACGATGACATCAAGGAAGTGCTGTCGGACCACGAGCGGTTCTCCAACGCCAGGCCACCCGGATTCGTCGTGCCAGGGGCTCCAGCAGTTTCCGACGAGGAGCTCGCCAGCGCGCGGGCAGGCAACTTGCTCGGGCTCGACCCGCCGGAGCATCAGCGGCTGCGGCGCATGCTCACCCCCGAGTTCACCATCCGGCGCATGAAACGGCTGGAGCCACGCATCGTCGAGATCGTCGATCAACAGCTCGACGCGATGGAAAGCGCCGGGCCGCCCACGGATTTGGTCTCGAACTTCGCGCTGACCATCCCGTCGCTGGTGATCTGCGAGCTGCTCGGCGTGCCGTACGACGACCGCGATGACTTCCAGCGGCGCAGCGCACGACAGCTCGATCTATCCATTCCGATCCCCGAACGGCTCGACCTGCAGCGGCAGGGCCGCGGCTACATGCAGTCACTGGTCGAGCGTTCGAGGCAACATCCCGGCGACGACATCCTCGGCATGCTGGTGCGCGAACACGGCGCCGAGCTCACCGACGACGAACTCATCGGCATCGCAAGCCTATTGCTGCTCGCCGGGCACGAGACCACGTCGAACATGCTCGGCCTTGGCACGCTGGCGCTGCTGCGGCATCCCGATCAGCTGGCCGCGGTCCGCGACAACCCCGACGCGGTCGGGCCGGCCGTCGAGGAGCTGCTGCGCTGGCTGTCGATCGTGCACAGCGCCATTCCGCGCATCACCACCACCGATGTCGAGATCGCCGGCGTACCGATTCCCGCCGGAGAGCTGGTCTTCGTATCGCTGCCGTCGGGCAATCGCGACCCGGAGTTCAGCGACTCACCGGAGGTGTTCGACATCCGTCGCGGCGCACCGGGGCATTTGGCGTTCGGCCACGGTGTACACCACTGCCTTGGCGCTCCGCTCGCTCGCATGGAGATGCGGATCGCGTTTCCGGCGCTGCTGCAACGCTTCCCGATGTTGGCGCTGGCGGAGGACTTCGCCGATGTGCAGTTCCGGTCGTTTCACTTCATCTACGGTCTCAAGTCTTTGGCGGTAGAGTGGTGACTGTCTCTTGAAGATCTCAGCCGATCGCGATGTGTGCATTCAAGCAGGTAACTGTGTGATGGTCGCCGACGCCGTGTTCGATCAGGACGACGACGGCATCGTGGTGGTGCTGGTCGACGAGGTGCCTGAAGACGAAGAGGACCACGCGCGGGAGGCCGTAAAGCTCTGCCCCTCACAGGCTTTGCGAATCGCCGACTAGTCCTCGCGATCGAGGTCGATGACGCCAGCCCGCATCAGCAGCAGCACACTCACCACCAGCACCCAGATCGGGAACGCCAGCGTGAGCCACATACTGATATCGCTGGAGAGTAGAAGGCCAACCGCCACAACGTAAGTCACCACTACAAGCCACCGCGGCATCAGTCCCGTCTTCAGCCAGATGGTAGCCAGCGAGATCATGAACACCGCCGCCATCCGCAGCGCATAGGTTTTCGTCAGTGTCAGCATCAGCATCTGGCCGAACGCCACCACCTCGGCGTGCGCCGCGGCGTCTTGCGTGAACGCGTGGCTCGAGCTCAATGCCACGCCGACTGCGGTCGCGGAAAACGTCATCGCCAAGAAGAGCAACCCGCTGCCGAGGAAGACCGATGCGAAGAACTTGTCCTCCAGGCCGCCGAAGCCGTCGCGCACGACACCGATGAACCACAGGAAGGTGATGCCGGCGAAGGGCATCAGCAGCGCTGCGATTTTGAGCCTGTCTCGTCCGGTGTCGGCCCATTGCGTGCCGTAGTCGGCGTGCTCGGGCAGCGTGGTGCGGACGAGGACGAGGACGGCGCCGAACAGCAGGGCGAACAGCACACCGGCCACCGCAGCGGCCCGCGGAGTGGACAACCGACGCACGTGGCGATCGGCCCCGGTTTGCGTCACTCCGTCATCGTGACACGGTTACGGCTGACCGGGAAGCAATCGGATCATCAGGCCGTTCGCCTCGGCGAGCAGGTTCGCGTCAGGATCGCCGGAGTCGCGCAGTTCCGCGTTGACAAATGCCTTGCGGCCTTCGGACTCCCGCACCCAGCCTCGTGCCGTCAGAGGCGTGTCGATGGGCGTCACGTTCCGGTAGTCGACGTGAAGGAACGCAGTGCGGCTGATCGGTCGCCCGGCCGCGTGGATGACCATGCCGAACACCGAGTCGAACAGCAGTGGCAGCACACCGCCGTGCACCGCGTAGTTTCCGCCGACCGAGAACCTGCTGAACTGCACGCTCAATTCGACGCCGTCGGGTTCGAACTTGAGCACCCGGTACGGCGGCATGAGCAAGCTACCGCTGCCCGGCAGGCTCGGCACACGGTTGGCTGGACCGACGCCCTCGCCAGCCTCGAACGGGTCGAGTAGCTTGACCAGCTCCTCCGCGCGGTCGGCCGCCTGTTCCCACGTCTCGCTGTCGGGGTTCGCCGACACGGCCAGATCCTGAGCCCGTCGCATCGCGGTCAGGAATCGCCCGAATCCCGGACCGGGTTCGGCCGCTTGGAAATTCGGGAATCCGCCATGTTTGTCGTAGTCGGGATCGAGGAGATGGGGATCGTCCGTCACGGGCGGGCCGCCAGGACGTCGCGGCGCACGATCGTCTGATCGCGCCCGGGTCCGACACCGATGCACGAAACATGTGCTCCGGCAAGCTCTTCCAGCCGCAGCACGTAATCGCGCGCCTTGGCGGGCAGGTCGTCGAACTCGCGGGCGTCTGAGATGTCCTCCCACCAGCCGGGCAGCTCCTCGTAAATGGGCTCGGCACGGGCGATGTCGCTTTGGGTCATCGGCATGTCGTCGACGCGCTTGCCGTCGACCCGATAGCCGATGCACACCGGCACTGTCTCCAGGCTGGACAGCACGTCGAGCTTGGTCAGGAAGTAGTCGGTGATCCCGTTGACGCGGGTGGCGTAGCGGGCGATGACCGCGTCGAACCATCCGCAGCGGCGGCGTCGACCCGTCGTGACACCGACCTCGCCGCCGGTCTTGCTCAGGTATTCGCCGAACTGATCGAACAGCTCCGTCGGGAACGGACCCGAACCGACCCGGGTGGTGTAGGCCTTGAGGATGCCCAGCACGGTGGTGATGCGCGTCGGCCCGATTCCGGAACCGACGCACGCGCCGCCTGCGGTCGGATTCGACGATGTGACAAAGGGATACGTGCCGTGGTCGACGTCGAGCAGCGTGCCCTGCGAGCCTTCGAGCAGAACGGTCTCGCCCTTTTCGAGCGCGGCGTTGAGCAGGTAGCGGGTGTCGGCGATCCGGTGCTTGAAACCCTCGGCCTCTGTCAGCAGCGTTTCGACGACCTCGGCAGGTTCGAGCGCTTTGCGATTGTAGATCTTGACCAGCACCTGGTTCTTGAGTTCCAGTGCGGCCTCGATCTTTTGGGCCAGCAGCGTCTCGTCGAGCACGTCGGCGACACGGATGCCGATGCGGGCGATCTTGTCCTGGTAGCACGGGCCGATGCCGCGGCCGGTGGTGCCGATCTTCTTGCTGCCCGCATAGCGCTCGACGACCTTGTCCATCGCCACGTGATACGGCATCAACAGGTGCGCGTCGGCGGAGATCAGCAGCCGCTCGGTGTCAACGCCGCGATCCTCCAAGCCCTTCAGCTCGGTGAGCAACACACCCGGGTCCACGACAACGCCGTTGCCGACGACGTTGGTGACGCCTGGGGTGAGGATGCCCGAGGGGATCAGGTGAAGCGCGAAGTTCTCCCCCGACGGCAGCACCACGGTGTGGCCCGCATTGTTGCCGCCCTGGTAGCGCACAACCCACTGCACACGGCCACCGAGCAGATCGGTGGCCTTTCCTTTGCCCTCGTCGCCCCATTGAGCGCCGATGAGCACGATTGCCGGCATGGCGTACTCTCCCGCTTTATCTGCCAAAGGCCCAGTCCAGCCGGTGACACACACTATCCCAGCCGACCCGAGGAGTTCGCGCGGACGTGAGGAGCAGTTTGTCGGGCAACACCACCACGGATGTTGTGGTGTTGCTTTTCGGCGGTCGTCGATTGCCCCGCGCGCTGCGTGATCTGGCCACGGTGACCATCGACGAGATCACCGACCACCGCAGGGTCGTCGTCGTGGGATCGGACGCCGATCTTGCGGCGGTACTGACCCGGTTGTTGCGATCGGACCGGCTCGATGTGGAGGTTGGCCACGCTCGCCGACCGTGGGCCGCACGCCGGGCCCGCACCGGCGAGGCGCAACGGGTTCCCCTCATCCGCGACGAGACGGGCACCGTCATCGTCCGCGCCGCGCACTGGCTGCCGCCCGAGCAGGCCCGCACGATCCACGGCGAGGCCGTCGTCGACGACACCCTGCTGTTCAACGGCGAGGTGACCGGAGTGCGGATCGAGCCGACGCCGACCGTGCCGGGGCTGCGCGCAAGCGCGCTGTCGGGTCGCATGCGGCCGAAAGGCTGGGTGGCCGGCCGCGCCGCACAGCTCGGCACTGATGCTGCGCTGCTGGTGCGCGACGGCGTGCCTGCGCCGAGGCCGGTCCGCAGGTCGACGTTCTATCGGCACACCGAGGGCTGGCTGCGGGTCCGGTAGCGTCGATTCGTGAGCGTTCGCCCTCTGCGCCAATCGGTGCGCCCCAGCCCAATCTTTCTCGCGATCGTTGCGCTCACGGTTGTCGGCGGGGTGTTGGCATGGCTGGCCGCGGACACCGTGCGGCCGCTGGCGTACGTCGCGGTGTTCATCTTCGTCATCGCCGGCTTCCTGGTGTCGCTGTGCCTGCACGAGTTCGCGCACGCCTACACCGCGTGGCGGTTCGGCGACCACGACGCCGAGGCGCGCGGCTATCTGACACTGAACCCGTTGAAGTACTCGCACCCGCTGCTGTCGCTGGGGCTGCCTGCGCTGTTCATCGCACTGGGCGGAATCGGCCTGCCAGGCGGAGCCGTGTACCTGCGGACGTCGTGGATGACGAAGCGGCAGAAGACGCTCGTTAGCCTTGCCGGGCCCGCCACCAACCTCGCATTCGCCATCGTTCTGCTGGCGCTGACCGGCCTGCTCAGGGAGCCCGCCCACGCGGTGTTCTGGGCGGGCATGGCGTTTCAGGCGTTCCTGCAGTTGACCGCGTTCCTGATCAACATCCTGCCGGTCCCGGGACTGGACGGTTACAGCGCGCTCGAGCCGCACCTGAGCCCGCAGACCCAGCGCGCCCTGCAACCGGCAAAGGGGTGGGCGTTCCTCATACTGCTGTTGCTCCTTTTCACCCCTCGGGTCAACGGGTGGTTCTTCGGGCTTGTGGACTGGTTCTTCGGTCTATCCGGGATCTCCACCGCCCTGTGGCAGGTCGGCATGCAGCTGACCCGGTTCTGGTCCGCCTGGTTCTGACGGCGGCCTTGCGACATATGCGTCTTTACGCATAGATTGCAGACATGGGTGCCGGACACGATCACAGCAATGCCGACACCCGGGTCAGCCGGATGGTCATCGCCGCGGCGATCCTGACCGCGTTCTTCGTCCTCGAGCTCACCACCGCTCTGGCGATCAATTCGCTTGCGCTGCTCTCCGACGCAGGGCACATGCTGACCGACCTTGTCGCGATGTTCATGGGACTGACCGCGGTGCTCCTCGCCCGCCGCGGCAGCGCATCGCCGGCCCGCACCTACGGCTGGCACCGCGCCGAAGTGTTCACCGCCGTCGCCAACGCAGTGCTGCTGCTTGGCGTCGCAGCGTTCATCTTCTACGAGGCCGTCGAGCGGCTGGGCGACGCGCCCGACGTCCCCGGTGTGCCGATGATCCTCGTCGCGCTGGCGGGGCTGGTCGCCAACGCCGTCGTCGTACTACTGCTGCGGTCGCACTCCAAGGAGAGCCTGGCCGTCAAGGGCGCCTACATGGAGGTCGTCGCCGACGCCGTCGGCAGCATCGGCGTGCTGATCGCAGGCATCGTCACGGTGACCACGCGCTGGCCCTACGCCGACGTCGTGGTCGCCGTGTTCGTCGCGCTGTGGGTGCTGCCGCGGGCGATCTCACTGGCCCGTTCCGCGCTGCGGATCCTGTCCGAGTCATCACCCAGCCACATCGACGTCGACGAACTGCGCACCGCGCTGTGCGCCGTCGAGGGCGTCACCGAGGTGCACGACCTGCACGTGTGGACGCTGGTGCCGGGCAAGGACATGGTCACCGCGCACCTGACCAGCACCCGCAATTCGGCGCTGGTGCTCGACGACGCCCGTGCGGTGCTCACCGCGCGCGGGCTCGACCATGCGACGGTTCAGGTGGAGCCGCCCGACGGCGCCGCCGACTGCAAGTGCGAAGCGGAGTGATGAGTCGCTAGCCCAGCCCGAATTCCGAACGCGCCGCCGGATCGCAGTCGTCGAGCAGGTCCAGGCAGCGCTGATACTCGTCGGTCTCGCCGATGGTGTCGGCCGCCCGCGCCAGCGCAGCCACACAGCGCAGGAACCCGCGGTTGGGCTCGTGGCTGTAGGGCACCGGGCCGAAGCCCTTCCATCCGTTGCGGCGCAACTGATCCAGGCCGCGGTGATAGCCGGTGCGGGCGTATGCGTAGGCGGTGATGGCCATGTCGTCGGCCAGCGCATCCTCGGCGAGTGCGGCCCACGCCACCGACGCCGTTGGATGTGCGGCGGCCACGATGGCGGGGTTTTCGGAGGCGGCGAGTTCGGCCTCGGCCGCGCTGTCGCCTGGCAGCAGTACCGGGTCCGGCCCCAGGAGATCACCCATCCGCGTCATGGACCCTATTGTGCCGTGCGGGCTTCCGCGGCGAGCCGCGAGATGGGCTGAAGCGTGCTCCGAGGCGGATGGTTAAGCTTCGGGCCGTAGCGTCGTTAGGGAGGAAACGCAGCAGGGATGTCGAACCCAACAGGGCCTGACCGACCGGATGAAGCCGCCGAAGAGGCGGCCGAAGTCGTCGACGAGACGGATGAGACCGAGAACGCCGAGGCCGTCGCCGACCCGGAGCACGAGCCAGCTACCGAGATCTTGCTGTCACCGGAGGCGGAAGCGCAGCTGCCCGCCGAAGAGCCGAACCAGCCCGCGGAGCGCCGCTTCACCGCGCCGTCAGGTTTCGACGCGGGCTCAACCCAGGTAATCGACACGCCCGCCGAGCCGGCCACCGAGGTGATGTCGGTGTCCGACGCGCCTGGCGGCGTCGCCGCGGCGGCAGCGTTCACCGAGTCGATGGCTCAGCAGAAACCCGTGGCGCCACAAGTCATTCCGCCGCGCACCGAGCCTGGAAAACCGCCGCGCAACCGGCGCAGCTGGGGCTGGGTGGTGGCCGTGCTGTTGGTCATCGCCGCGTTGGTGGCCGTCGCGATTCTCGGCACGCTGCTGTTGACCCGCCGCTCGACGCCGAAGGTGTCGCAGGAGGACATGGTCCGCTCGACGATCCAGAATTTCGACGTCGCGATCCAGAAAGGCGATCTGGCCACGCTGCGCAGCATCACCTGCGGCACCACCCGCGACAGCTACGTGAACTACGAAGAGCGGGCATGGACCGAAACCCATACCCGGGTCGCCGCGGCCAAGCAGTATCCGGTGGTCGCAAGCATCGACCAGGTGGTGGTAAACGGTGACCATGCAGAGGCCAACGTCACCACGTTCATGGCCTATGCGCCGCAGACCCGTTCGACGCGAAGCTTTGACCTACGGTTCCGCGACGACCAGTGGAAGATCTGCCAGGCGCCCGACGGCTAGGGCTGCTGCGACATTGCGTAGCACGTGGACCAGTGTTGTTCGTTGCACGGGATGCCGTTCACCGTCGGAAACTGGCCCGGCATGGTAACGGTCTCGGCCCCCTGCGGCGGAACGGTGATGCCCGCCGGAGGCGGCGCACCTGACTGACCCTGTGTGCACACCCCGGGGAAACGCGTAGGCACGGTGCCATAGGGGCAGCCGTCGGCAGCGGCCGGTGAGGCTACGGCGAGCGAACCCAAGACCGTCGCCAATGTGCCACAGCCGACCAGAATTGCGCGCTTCACCATTCCGACTCTAGTCGCCGAGCTGACGACTTCCTGTCGTGACCTCCATCGCTAGCCCGCCGTCACCGAGCGGCCCGCACTATGCAGGTCGTTGCATGCCTCCACGACGCGCTCCGACATGCTGGCCTCGGCCTTCTTCAGGTAGCTGCGCGGGTCGTAGGCCTTCTTGTTGCCGACCTCGCCGTCGACCTTGAGCACACCGTCGTAGTTGGTGAACATGTGCCCGGCGAGCGGACGGGTGAACGCGTACTGGGTGTCGGTGTCGACGTTCATCTTCACCACGCCGAACTTCAACGAGTCCTCAATCTCGGACTTCAGCGAGCCAGAACCGCCGTGGAACACGAAGTCGAAAGGCTGTGCGCCCTCAGGCAATCCGAGCTTTGCCGCGGCGACCTGCTGGCCCTCCTCGAGGATGTCGGGCCGCAATTTCACGTTGCCCGGCTTGTACACGCCGTGCACGTTGCCGAACGTCGCGGCCAGCAGGTACTTGCCGTGCTCGCCTGCGCCGAGCGCTTCGATCGTCTTCTCGAAGTCCTCGGGCGTGGTGTAGAGCTTGTCGTTGATCTCGTGGGCCACGCCGTCTTCCTCGCCGCCGACCACGCCGATCTCGATCTCGAGGACGATCTTGGCGGCCGCTGCCTCCTTGAGCAGCTCCCGGGCGATTTCTAAGTTCTCGTCGATCGGCACCGCCGACCCGTCCCACATATGGGACTGGAACAGCGGGTTGCGGCCCTCGGCGACCCGCTTCTGCGAGACGGCGAGCAGCGGCTTGACGTAGCTCTCCAGCTTGTCCTTCGGACAGTGGTCGGTGTGCAGCGCGACGGTGATCGGGTACTTGTCGGCGACGATGTGGGCGAATTCGGCCAGTGCGACCGCGCCGGTCACCATGTCCTTGACGCCGAGGCCCGAGCCGAACTCTGCACCACCGGTGGAGAACTGGATGATGCCGTCGCTGCCCGCATCGGCGAAGCCCTTGAGCGCGGCATTGATGCTCTCTGAGCCGACGCAGTTGATCGCCGGGAACGCGAAGGAGTGCTCCTTGGCTCGACCCAGCATCTCTGCGTAGACCTCGGGTGTTGCGATGGGCATTTCAGTTCCTCTCGGCTGATTCAGGTTTGTTGCAGTATCTCAAGAGCGGTGCGAGCTCACATGGTCAGGACCATCCGGAAGCGCGCACGGCCCTCATCCATCGCCGCGTACGCCTCGGCGGCCTCGGCCAGCGGCCGCTCCTCGATCCACGCTCGGACGCCGGACAACACCGCGAAGTGCATCGTCTCCTCCACGTCGCGTGAGGTGCCGGACGGGTGCCCGATCACGGACAACCCCGGGGTGATCAGCTGGATGGGCGCGATCGGCAGCGGGTCGGCAGTGACGCCAACGGTGATCAGTTCGCCTTCCGCGCTAAGGCCGCCGATGGTCTCCGCCATCGCGGCCGAATTGGCCGCCGTCGCGAGCACCACCGACGCTCCGCCGAGTGCCTGCAACGCGGCGGCGACATCGCAGGCAGTCGAGTCGATGTAGTGGTGGGCGCCCAGTTCGCGCGCGTTGGCCTCCTTGTTGGCACCGCGCGCGATCGCGATCGTCTCGAAGCCCATCGCCCGTGCCCACTGCACTCCAAGGTGGCCAAGCCCGCCGATGCCAAGCACCGCTACCCGGTCCCCGGCGACCGCCTTGGTCCTGCGCAGCGCGTGATATGTGGTCACCCCGGCGCAGCCCATCGGCGCCGCTTCGGCGAAGGAGAGTTCTTCGGGGATGCGGGCGAGCGCGGTCGCAGGAGCCGTCACCGACTCGGCGTAGCCGCCCGGATAGTGCCAGCTCGGCACCTGCCCGTTCACGCACTGCATGAACTGCCCCCTGCGGCACGGGATGCACTTATTGCAGTTGCCGCCGAACCAGCCGACGGCAACCCGGTCGCCGACGGCGAAGTCATCGACACCGTCGCCGAGCTCGGCAACCGTTCCCGCGATCTCGTGACCCAGCGTCAGAGGCCACGTCATGTTCGGAAAGCCACCGCTGACGAAACCGT
Organism: uncultured Actinomycetota bacterium; assembly: GCA_963841555.1. GTDB lineage: Bacteria > Actinomycetota > Actinomycetes > Mycobacteriales > Mycobacteriaceae > Mycobacterium. The sequence continues at coordinate 195,756 of CAWJDL010000006.1, read as the reverse complement.
GGTCGGTTCCGCACACTCCACAGGCGGCGACCGCGATGCGGACGTGCCCGGGGCCGGGCGGTGTGGTCTCGACGTCGACGATCCTCAAAGGCGCATTGGCAGACGCAACGTGAACAGCTTTGTGGGTGGCCATAGCCGACCCTAGCGCCGCGGCGGCCCGGTACTGCCCGGTACAGAGGCCTGTCAGGCGCCCGCCGGTATCTTGGTGTGCCATGACCACGACAGCGCTCGCCGAGGCTACGACCAGCCTGGCGCTGATGCCGGATTTCCTGGATCCGATCAAGCTCATCGGCTACTTCGGCACATGGGCCCTGTTGGGGTTGCTGGTGGTGATCTTCGTCGAGTCGGGCGTGCTGTTCCCGGTGCTGCCTGGGGACACGTTGCTGTTCGTGGCGGGCATGCTTGCCGCAGGCACAGCCGCCGCAGGACAGGCCGAATTCCAGCTGTGGCAACTACTGGTCTTCATCCCTATCGCCGCCATCCTGGGTGGACAGGTCGGGTACTTCATCGGCCGGTACTTGGGTACCGCGATGTTCAAGCCCAACGCTCGCGTGCTCAAGCAGCGGTATCTAGATGAGGCCCACGCCTTCTTCGAGGAGCGGGGACCTTTCGCCATCGTGCTCGCGCGCTTCGTGCCGATCGTGCGGACCCTGGCGCCGATCACCGCCGGCGCGGCCCGGATGAGCTACGGCGTATTCACGCTCTTCAACGTCATCGGTGCAGTCGTGTGGGGCGTCGGTCTGACGCTCCTCGGCTACGGGCTCGGCCAGTTCGAGATCATCCAGAAGCTGCTCGAGCCGATTTTCATCCTCATCGCGCTGGCCTCGGTCAGCCCGATGATCTACGAGTGGTACAAGCGGCGCCGGGCGGCCAGGAATGCCAGCGAGGAGCCGGCGCCCGAAGCATAGGCGGGCGGGCCGCTACAGGTCGGCGAGCACGGCGAACAGCTCCCTCAGACCTGTCAGCGACTGTGCCGGTAGGAAGAGGTCGCAGTACGGCAACGCCGCCGCCATCGACGCGGCCAGCGGCCGGAAGTCGCGCTGAGCGGCGCGTGGGTTGAGCCAAATCAGCTTCTGCGCCCGGCGACGCACCCGGACCAGCGCCCGTTCGAGCACATCGGGCGGATCGCTGTCCCACCCGTCGGACGCGATGATCACCACCGCACCACGCAACGCGTTGCCGTGGGATGCCGAAACGAGTTCCCCGACGCAAAGCCCGAGATGGGTGCCGCCGTAGCGGTCGGTGACCTTCGCATTGGCCTTGGCCAACGCCACTTCCGCTGAGCGATGCGACAGCGCAGCGGTCAGCCGCGTCAGCGACGTCGAGAACGCGAACACCTCGGGGCGAATTCCATTCTGCCGCAGGGCCGCTGCTCGCATGAGATGCAGATAGATGGTGGCGTACGGTTGCATCGATCGACTGACGTCGCATACGAGGACCACCCGGCGGGGGTACTCGCGGCTGCGGGTGCGCGCCACCCGCAGCGTCTCCCAGCCGGTCGCGCGCGACGCCTTCATCGTCTCCCGGAGATCGACCCGCTTGCCGTGCCGGTGCAACTCTCGGCGCAGGCTGCGTCGCCGCGGCCAGTGGGCCGACGCCTGCTCCAGCCATTCGCCAAGCAGACGGAGGTCATCGGGATCGAACCGCTCAAACGGTTCGTCCGCGCGTGCGACGATCCAGCTCGGCAGGGCGTCGGGGATCCCGATGTCAGCGGTACGGGCGTCGACGGCGGTGACCGACGCCGGGCGCGTGGTCCACGGCAGGCCATCGTCGGCTAGGGTGCTCGCGCGGCCGGGCACACCAGGGTCGACGGCGGCGGTCGTTCCCAGGCTCTGCTTCAGGCTCGGTGGATCCACACCCAGCACGGCGTCCGCGAACACCGCCTCAAACACCGCATCGAAAGCGGCCAGGTCCTCCACCCGGTTCACCAGCGTCAGCCGCGCCGCCCAGTAGAGCTGCGAGCGCGTTCTTGGCCAGTCACGACGCAGCGCGTCGACGAATCCCGTTGGGCCGCTGGCGGACACCACCACACCACCGGAGTGCAGCCGGTTGACCAAGGCAACGGCGAAGGCGGCCAGGTCGACGCCACGAAGAAGAAGCGGCGCGGTCAATGTCGTCTGCGCGACACAACGATGAACACCAACAGCACCGCGATCGCAACGATCACCGCCGGGCCGTACTTCTTGATCGCACCGCCGCCCGCCAGCTCGATCAGGTCGATCGGCGCCGGCTCCGGCGCCGGCCTTTCGACCTGCCCATTGGTCGGTGCCGTGCGCGCCGCGTCTTCTTCGGCGTTGCCGGCGGCAAGCTTGGCCTCCAACGAGTCGACGAACTCGCCAAGCAGCTTCTCCGATACCTGCTGCAACATGCCGCCGCCGAACTGGGCGAGCTTGCCGACGATCTTGAGGTCGGTGTCGACCGTGACCCTGCTGCGGTCCCCGGCCTCGTGCACGCCGAAAGTGATGGTGGCGGCGGCATTTCCGGTCCCGCGCGCCTCCCGGCCGCGGGCGTCCACCACGCCGCGGTGCGTCTCGCCGTCTCGCTCCACGAAGTGTGCCTTGCCGCTGAACTCGCTGGTGACCGGCCCGACCTTCACCTTGACCTTGCCGAGGTAGTCGTCACCTTCCTGGCCGACCAGCTGCGCACCGGGCATCAACGGCACCACCTGCCGGAGATCGGTCAGCACTTCCCAAGCCTTTTCTGCGGGGGCGCTCACAGTGAACTCGTTGGTGATCTTCATCGGCAGATTCCTTCCATGTAGTCGGCGAATGCCTCCGCGACCACGCCGCGGTCATCGGGCGTCTTGGCCAGCGCGCCCAGGCTGGCGACCGCCGAAGTGCGCGCGTCACCTGCAACCAGGTCGGCGACGCCGAGCGCAACCAAGGCCGCCACCCAGTCGATGGTCTCCGCGACCCCGGGCGGTTTGTCCATGTCGAGAATCCTTGTCTCGCCGACGAACTGGGCGGCATGCTGAATCAGCGCGGCCGTCGCCCCAGGCACCGTCCTGCGTACGATTGCTGCCGCTCGCGCCGGATCCGGATAGTCGATCCAGTGGTATAGGCATCGCCGCCGCAGTGCGTCATGCAGGTCACGGCTGCGGTTTGAGGTGAGCACGACGATCGGCGGGCGCTGCGCCACAAAGGTGCCCAGCTCGGGAACCGTCACTGCCGCCTCGCCGAGAAACTCAAGCAGCAGCGCCTCGAATTCGTCGTCCGCACGGTCGATCTCGTCGATCAGCAGGACCGGCGCGCCCGGCCCGCGGTAGCGCACGCATTGCAGAATCGGCCGGTCCACCAGGTATGTCTCGGTGTAGAGGTCGGATTCATCGATGCCCGCGCCCCGGGCTTCGGCGAGCCGGATGCTCAGCAGCTGCCGTTGGTAATTCCAGTCGTACAGCGCCTCGCTGGCCGTGAGTCCCTCGTAACACTGCAGTCGCAACAACGGCGCATCAAGAACTGCTGCAAGGGTTTTCGCCGCGGTGGTCTTGCCGACACCGGGTTCTCCCTCCAGCAGCAGCGGGCGGCCGAGCACCGCGGCGAGGTAGATAGCCGACGCCGTGCCGACGTCGAGGAGGTAGTCGTGTACATCGAACCGGCTGATCACTTCGTCGACATCGGAGAACAGACCGGCGACAGGCTCGGTCATCGTGCCACCGACCCAAGCAACCGCTGGTAGTCGTCCCAGGTGTCCACGTCCAGCGGAACGGTGCCGTCGGTCGGGACCTGCCGCACCTTGAACCGGCCCGACTCGATCAGTCGCCACACGCCCTTGTCGCCGTGCAGTTCGGCGACTTCGCCGAACACCGGGCGGCCCAGCCAGAACGGATGGCCGATCCCGTCGGAGTATCGACACACGGCGATCGGGGCACCGCGGCCTGAATCGATGAGTTTGGCCACCGCTTCGCGCGATACGCCGGGCTGATCGCCCAACATCACCACGATCCCATCGGCACGCGGATCCACCCGCGACAGAGCGGCCCGCAGGGACGAAGAACAGCCCGATTCGTGGTCATCGGCGATCACCGTGTCGATGCCGTCGAGGTTCACTGCCTCACGCACTGCTGTGGCGGCACCGCCGAGCGTCACGATCAACTGGTCGAACGGGCAGCCTCGGGCGATCTGTATGGTCGCGCCCAGCACCGTTGTATCGCCGAATGGCAGCAGCTGTTTTGGCGTGCCCAGTCGGCGCGAGATGCCGGCGGCCAGCACGACACCGGTCACCCGTGACCGTGGCATGCTTCTTCTCTCGACACGTGTGCCGTGGTCGTGCTGTGCGCGGGTGCGGCCAGGCCTTCCACCCGGATGGCGCGGACAACCTCGGCGAGGATGGACACGGCGATCTCGGGGGGCGTCTTCGCGCCGATGGGCAGCCCGACCGGGGTGTGCACGCGTCGCCGTTCGGCGTCGGTGAGCGCCAGCGCGTCAACGATCGCACCGCCGCGGACCTTGCTGGCGACCAGGCCGACATAGCCAACGCCTGCGTCGAGTGCCGCGCGGATCATCTCGGCCTCGCGCCCGCCGTGAGTGGCGATGACGACGGCGGCGGCCGGTGTCACGTCGGCGTCGCCGTCGCATTGCACCTCGTAACCGAGAGCGGCGGTCATGGCGGCCAGCGCCTGTGCGATCGGCGTGGCACCACAGATGCGGACAAGCGGCGCGGGCACCTGCGGGGCGAGGAAAATCTCCAACGCACCGCCGGACAGGCACGGATTGACGACCACGCATGCGCCCGGTGCCTCCGGGAAGTGGACCTCGCCGTCGGGCAATACACGCAGCAGGACGCTCTCACCTGCTTGCAGCACGCCGAGTGCCGCCTTGCGGACCGAGCTCTGCGCACACTGGCCGCCGACGAAGCCCTCGATGGTGCCATCTGACAGCAGGATCGCTTGATCGCCGGCGTGTGCAGAGGTGGGCTGCTGTGCCCGCACCACTGTGGCCTGCACGAACGGCGTCCGGGAGCGCCGCAATTGCTGGACCCGTTCGCTCATCGTCATGGGTCGCTCCTCTAGATCGGCGGCGTGGGTCTGCCCTGCATGGCCTCCCACACCCGCGAAGGCGTCAGTGGCATGTCGGCGTGACGAACCCCGAACGGCGCCAACGCATCCACGACGGCGTTGACGACTGCCGGCGGCGAGCCGACCGTTGCCGATTCGCCGATGCCCTTCGCGCCGATCGGATGGTGGGGCGACGGGGTGACGGTGTGACCGGTCTCCAGGTGCGGGACCTCCAGCGCGGTCGGTATCAGGTAGTCCATCAGCGACCCACCGAGGCAGTTGCCTTCTTCGTCGAACGCGATCATCTCCATCAGCGCCATCCCGATGCCGTCGACGATCCCGCCGTGCACCTGTCCCTCGATGATCATCGGATTGATCCGCGTGCCGCAGTCGTCGACCGCGAGGAACCGCCGCACCTTCACCACCGCGGTGCCCGGGTCAATGTCGACCACGCAGAAGTACGCACCGTACGGGTACGTGAGATTCTCCGGGTTGTAACAGATCTGGGCATCCAGGCCACCCTCGATGCCCTCCGGCAAGTCGCTCGCGCCGTGTGCGCGCATCGCGATCTCGGCTATGGTCACCGAGGCCGAAGGATCGCCCTTGACCCTGAACGTGCCCTTCTCCCATTCCAGGTCGGCGACCGATGCCTCGAGCATGCCCGCGGCGATGATCTTCGCCTTGTCACGCACCTTGCGCGCCACCAATGCAGCCGCCGCACCCGACACCGGGGTCGATCGGCTGCCGTAGGTACCAAGCCCGAACGGGGTTTGGTCGGTATCGCCGTGCACCACTTCGATGTCATCGGGCGGAATCCCAAGTTCCTCCGCGACGATCTGGGCGAATGTCGTCTCGTGGCCCTGCCCCTGGGTCTGCACCGACAGCCGCACAACGGCTTTTCCCGTCGGGTGCACGCGCAACTCGCAGCCGTCGGCCATGCCTAGACCGAGGATGTCCATGTCCTTGCGCGGACCGGCGCCGACCGCCTCGGTGAAGAACGACATGCCGATGCCCATCAGCTCGCCGCGCTTGCGTTTCTCGGCCCGCTCGGCGCGTAGTTCGTCGTAGCCGATCATCTCCATCGCCAGCCGCATGGTGGTCTCGTAGTCACCGGAGTCGTACACCCAGCCGGTCTTGGACCTATACGGAAACTGCTCCGGCTTCAACAGGTTTCGCAGCCGCAGCTCGGCCGGATCCATCTTCAGCTCGAAGGCCAGGCAGTCCACCAGCCGCTCCACGAAATAGACCGCCTCGGTGATGCGGAACGAGCACGCGTAGGCCACCCCGCCGGGCGCCTTGTTGGTGTACACCGCAGTCATATGGCAGTAGGCGGCCTCGATGTCATAGCTGCCGGTGAAAACGCCGAAGAAGCCGGCCGGGTACTTCAAAGGCGCAGCTTGCCCGTTGAACGCGCCATGATCGGCCAGCACATTGGACCGGATCGCCAGGATCTTGCCCTCTTTCGTCGCCGCGATCTCGCCGACCATGATGTAGTCGCGCGCGAAGCCCGTGCTGGTCAGGTTCTCGCTGCGGTCCTCCATCCACTTCACCGGCTTGCCCAGCAGCAGTGACCCGACGATCGCGCACACGTAGCCCGGATAGATCGGCACCTTATTTCCGAAGCCGCCGCCGATGTCCGGTGAGATCACCCGGATCTTGTGCTCGGGCAGGCCCGCGACCAACGCATACAGCGTGCGGTGGGCGTGCGGGGCCTGCGAGGTCGACCAGAGTGTCAGCTTGCCGGTCACCGGGTCCAGATCGGCGACCGCGCCGCAGGTCTCCATCGGCGCGGGATGCACTCGTGGGTAAACGATTTCCTGTTTGACGACGACGTCGGCCTTGGCGAACACCGCCTCCGTCGCGGCTGCGTCACCGGTCTCCCAGTCGAAGAGATGGTTGTCGGTCTTGCCGTCCAGGTCGCTGCGGATCACCGGGGCTGACTCGTCGAGCGCGCGCCTCACATCTATGACGGGCTCCAACGCGTCGTACTCGACGTCGATGAGCTCCAACGCATCACGTGCGGCATAGCGGTCTTCAGCGACAACGAATGCCACCTCCTGGCCCTGGAAGCGCACCCTGTCGGTGGCCAGAACGGCCTGCACATCGTTGGACAGAGTCGGCATCCACGCCAACCCTTTTTCTGCCAGATCGGCACCGGTCACCACGGCTTTGACCTTCGGATGCGCCTGTGCCGCAGTGGTGTCGATGCCGACAATGCGGGCGTGGGCGAACGGCGATCTCAAGATCGCTAGATGCAACATGCCGGGCAGCTGCACATCATCGACGTATGTGCCTTTGCCTCGGATGAACCGGGGATCCTCCTTGCGAAGCATCCGGCCATGGCCGCACGGCTTCTGATCGTTGTCAGCCAGGTCGTCTGGCGGCCCTTCGGGTCGAACTTCGGTGGTGGTCATGTGTTGGCCGCCTCTTCTTTCGCCATCCGGCGTTCTCCAGCTGCCCATTGAATGGACCGCACGATCGTGGTGTAGCCGGTGCAGCGACAGATCTGTCCGGAAATGGCCTCGCGGATGGTTTCCTCGTCGGGGTTGGGTACGCGATCGAGGAGGGCTCGCGCGGTGATCATCATCCCGGGCGTACAGAATCCGCACTGCAGCCCGTGACAGCGCATGAAGCCTTCCTGCACGGGGTCGAGCCGTCCGTCGACTTCGAGGCCCTCTACCGTGCGAATGCTGCGGCCACCGGCCATCGCTGCGAGCACGGTGCAGGACTTCACCGGTTCGCCGTCCATTTCCACGACGCAGGTGCCGCAGTTGCTGGTGTCGCAACCCCAATGGGTCCCGGTGAGCCGCAACTGATCCCGCAGGAAGTGCACGAGCAGCGTCCGGGGCTCGACCTCGGCGGTCACCGGCTCGCCGTTGACGGTCATGTTCACATGCATCGCTAGTTTCCTTCCACAGCCGGTGTGTTATGTACGCGCTCGACCGCGGTCCGCAACGTTCGGACGGTCAACTCGGAGGCGAGGTGGCGTTTGTACTCCGCGCTGCCTCGCATGTCGGTCGTGGGGCTGCAGGCCTGCGCCGCATCACTGCCCGCCTGCGCGAAGGTCTCTTCGGTGGCGGGCCGCCCTGCAAGCCCGTCACCCACCGCCGCCAGCGCGGCGGCGTCCGTGTTGACCGCGGTAAGACCCAGCCGGACCGCAACAATGGCGTCGCCGTCCAGTGTCACCGCAGCGCCGGCTGCCGCCACCGCCCAGTCGCCTACTCGCCGCTCCACCTTGGCGTATGCGCTGGAGCTATTGTGCCGCAACGGAATCCGTATCTCGATGAGCATCTCGTTGTGGGCCAGCGATGTCTCATACGGCCCTGTCAGAAAATCGTCGATCGAGATTTCGCGCTCTCCGGAGGGTCCCCTGGCGAGGCACACCGCGCTCAGCACAGTGCACACGGTTGTGAGATCCTCGGCCGGGTCGGCCTGACAAAGCGATCCCCCGACAGTGCCGCGGTTGCGCACGACGGGGTCGGCGATGACGCGTTCGGCGTCGCGGAAGATGGGGCAGACGGCTGCCAGGTCGTCCGACTCCAGAGCTTCGCGGTGACGCGTCATCGCACCGATACGCACGAGCGTCGGATCGACGACGATGTAGCCGAGCTCGGGAATCAGGTCGTTGATGTCGACCAGGTACTCGGGGTTGGCGATGCGAAGTTTCATCATGGGCAACAAGCTGTGGCCACCGGCGACGAGCATCGCTCCGTCACCGAGCCGGTCGAGCAGCCCGATGGCGTGATCGACGCTTGTGGCGCGTTCGTACTCGAAGGGTCCAGGAACCTGCATGTGACTGACCTCACACTCGTGTGCTGAGGACCTCAGTGTTCGCCCGCCCGTCAGGGCCGTCAATAACGGGTTAAGCAATCGCTTAAGTCGTAGGCTCGATCCGTGACACCGGCTCAGCTTCGAGCCTTTTCCGCCGTGGTCAGACTGGGTTCGGTCCACGGGGCGGCCGAGGAACTTGGCATGTCCGACGCCGGGATCTCCATGCACGTAGCTCAGCTGCGCAAGGAACTGGATGACCCGTTGTTCTCCCGGACCTCGGCGGGACTGGCATTCACGCCGGGTGGGCTGCGCCTGGCGAGCCGCGCCGTCGAGATCCTCGGCCTGCAGCAACAGACTGCGATCGAGGTGACCGAGGCCGCGCACGGGCGGCGCTTGTTGCGCATCGCGGCGTCCAGCGCATTCGCCGAGCATGCCGCGCCAGGGCTGATCGAACTATTCTCGTCACGCGCCAACGATCTCTCGGTCGAATTGAGCGTGCACCCGACGAGCAGGTTCAAGGAATTGATCTCCTCACGCGCCGTCGACATTGCGCTCGGTCAGGCCAGTGACGACCGCGAGGCCACCGACAACGCGATCGTCGTCCGGCCATTTCTGAACTATCAGATCCTTGCCGTCGCGGCACCGGGGAGTCCGCTGACTACCCATCCTCCGACCCCCGCGTTGCTGCGCGAACAACTATGGATGCTGGGGCCGTCGGCCGGCAGTGTCGACGGTGAGATCGCGGCCGTGGTGCGGGACTTGGCGATTCCGGAATCCCGCCAACGGATTTTCCAAAGCGATGCCGCGGCGCTCGAAGAGGTCCAGCGTGTCGGCGGGGTCAGCCTGGCGATCGGCTTCACGGTCGGGAAGGACCTGGCAGCTGGACGGCTGATTCACGTCAAGGGGCAGGGGTTGCAGGTGCCGGGCGAATGGTGCGCATTCACGCTCACCCCGGCTGCCCGCCAGCCCGCGGTCTCCGAACTTGTCCGGTTCATCACGACGCCGCGGTGCACCCAGGCCATGCTGCGTGGCACGGGCGTCGGCGTCACGCGATTTCGACCCAAGATCCACGTCACGCTGTGGAGCTAGTGTCCTGCGCCAGGAATTCGTTGAAGATATGAGTTGAGGCGTTCGAGGATGTCGTCGGCGGTCTTGGTCCAGGTGAAGGGTTGGGGGTGTTCGTTCCAGGCTGCGATCCAGTCGCGAATGTCTTTCTCCAGGGCCTGGATTGAGCGGTAGGTGCCGCGGCGCAGTTTCTTGTCGGTCAGCAGCGCGAACCACCGCTCGACCTGGTTGAGCCAAGAGGAATAGGTCGGGGTGTGGTGCATGTGGAAACGCGGGTGAGTCGCAAGCCATTTCGCGATCACAGGTGTCTTGTGAGTGGCGTAGTTGTCGCAGATCAAATGCACGTCCAAGTCAGCGGGGATCTGCGCGTCCAGTGCGGTGAGGAACTTTTTGAATTCGACGGCGCGGTGCCGGCGGTGGATGGATCCGTAGACCTCGCCGGTGGCCACGTCCAAAGCGGCGAACAGGGTCGTGATGCCGTTACGCAGGTAGTCGTGGGTGCGCCGTTCGGGCAGCCCGGGCATCATCGGCAGCACCGGCGCGGTGCGGTCCAGGGCTTGGATCTGGGATTTCTCGTCTACGCACAGCACCAGCGCCTTTTCCGGCGGATCCAGATACAACCCGACGACGTCGCGGACCTTGTCGATGAACTGCGGATCGTTGCTGATCTTGAACGTATCGACCAGTTGAGGACATATGCGGCGCGCTTCCAGCGCGCGGATCAGGCTGGCTGCATCCCACGGCCCCTTGTGCCGCACGCCGTTGACGAAAAACGTCGGCGTCGAGTTGAGGTCCATCAGCTCGGCGTCCTGCGCATCGTCCTGCACCCGATGCAGCACCTTTGACGGGTCGACCCGCACATCGTGGTCGAATTTCTCGACATCAACCCCAATCGCGTTGGCATACCGATAGATGTCCGACCACTCCAGGTCGTCCTGGTTCGCGAACAGCATCTTGCCCATCTCGAAGTACTTGCCCTGCAATCCCGCAGCCTCCGCGGCCCTGGCAGCGTCGAACGCACGGGGGTGTACCCGCTCCAGCGGCAGGTGGCGCCACACGTAGCGCAGCTGATCGCCGAAGTGCGCGACCACCTCGTCGATCGCACCGGTTGCGCGGCTGCAGAACGGGCACTCGTAGTCCCCGTACTCGACCAGCGTCAGTGGGGCGTCGGGGTTGCCGCGGATGTGGTCACGGTCGGGGTCGACGGGGCGGATCAGCTTCAGCCCCACCGGTTCCGGTGGGCTGACCCAGTCGGTGATCCGGAAGATCGCCCATCCGAGGAGGAAGGCGAGGCCCGAGGCCAGCAGGACGCCGATGCGCGCCTGGTCTTGCCGCGTCGGTTCGGAGATCGCAATATCGACGATGAAAAGTGAAATGGTGAAACCGATTCCGGACAACGCTGCGCCTCCGGCGATCCTGCGCAACGTCAGCCCCGGCGCCAGCTCCCCTATCCCCGTGCGCTGCACGAACCACGTCGCGCCCGTGATGCCGATGAACTTTCCGACCACAAGGCCCGCGACGATGCCCCACGTCAGTGGTGAGTGCAGCGCGGCGATCACGCTGTCCGCGTCGAGTCGCACCCCGGCATTGGCCAACGCGAACAGCGGCAGCACCACGAACGACACGTAGGGCCCGATGCCGGTCTGCAGCCTCTCGTTGATCGAAATCGACTCCCGCAGACCGCGGGTGGCGGCGCGGACGTACTGCGAATTGGGTGATTGGCGGAACGCGCGGATCATCCCGACGGCCTGTTCCACCTGCCGTCGTTCGGGTGTGAAGACAGGGATCAGCAGCGCGAGCGCGACTCCGGCGAGAGTGGGATGAATGCCGGCCATGGACAGCGCGATCCACAGCGCAACGCCGAGCACCGCGTAGGCCGGCCCGCGGGCCACCCCCGGCACGAATCGGACCAACGCGATCGCCACGATCAATACCGCCGAGATGATCAGCGGTACGACCTCAATGCTTTCGGAGTAGAACAGCGCGATCACGCACAGCGCGCCGATGTCGTCGACCACCGCCAGTGTGAGCAGGAATATCCGAAGCCGGGCAGGGTATTTGGGTTTGATGATGGCAAGCGCGCCGATGAGGAACGCGGTGTCGGTGGAGATCACCAGTCCCCACGCCTGCGCGTTCTCCCCCGACGCATTGAACAGCAGGAAGATTACCGCGGGCACGGTGAGCCCCGCGATCGCGGCGACGACGGGCACGGCCGCCCTGGCGCGATCGGTGAGCTGGCCGATGGCGAACTCGCTGGTGACTTCGAGGCCGACGATGAAGAAGAAGAACGTCATCAGGCCGTCGTTGATCAGGTGTTTGACGGTCAGTTCGAAGGTGTGATCACCGAAAGCGAAGCCGACGTGGGTGTCCAGTAGCGCCCAATAGGTCTCCGCCCATGGCGAATTGGCCCACAGGATCGCCGCAAGGGTGAACGCGAGAAGCAGTGCGGCCGCGGTGTTCTCTTTGGTGCCGGGCGCGTTGGGGTCACGACTGAACCGGCCCGGCAGCAGGCGAACGGTCCGCGGAAGGGGCTCTGCAGTCACCTGCCGGCGCGCTCCGCGACGATCATGCGTCGTCGCCGCTCGCGACGTGAGCGGCCTCCATCAGCATCCAGCCCGAGAGTTGCACCGACAGATCACGTTCGGGGATCTCGGAGGCGTCGACCGCACCTGCGACGAATTGGGCTTCCTTCCCGCCGGCTGTTGGCATCTCGGCGAAGCGCTCCCAGAACGCCCCGAACAGCGGTAGATCGTCGACGGTCTGCCGGTGATCCCACGCCGCCTGCCCGGACTTCAACACCAACGACCGGGCGATGTCTCGAGCCTCGGCGTCCGCGGGCCCCTTCTGCGGCAGCGTGGTGACCACCAGCGCCAGGTAACGCGCCAGGATGCCGTTGAACAGGCCACCGTCGCCGCCGCCTGCCCCCTTGATGATCCCGTCGGGCGCCATGTTGTCCCGCACAGCGGCGACGAGCCGGTGCACCCGCGAGGCGTGCTCGGGATCCTCGGTGCGCGCCGCCAGCTCGACGTCCAGCCCGATCACCACGCCCTGGCAGTACGTGTACTGCGCGCGCACCAGCGACCCGGCCTTGAGTCCGTCGAACACCAGGTGGGTCTCCGGGTCGAGGATGGTTTCGTCGATCCAATCGGACATCTGCTGGGCGCGCCGCAGCCGGTCACCATATCGGGCCAGGAAGATCCCGGCAGGCCCGTTCGCCGGGGCATTGAAGAACTGGTCTTGTTTGCGCCACGGGATGCCGCCGCCGTCCTCGGGCACCCATGCGTTGAGGAATTGCTCGGACAGCTTCTTGAGCGCCTTCGGGCGCTCCACCCCGGCCAACCGCCCGGCCCGCTCGAGAGCCAACGCGAGCCAGGCCATGTCGTCGTAGTAGTCGTTGGTCCAGGAACCCTTGTTGCGCAACCGATGTGACCGGATCTGGCGGGTGATCTTGACGATCCGGTCGGGTTGCGGGTCGCGCACCTGCGCGTCGACCAAGCAGTCCAGCAGGTGCGCCTGCCACCAGTAGTGCCAAGTGCGGAACTCGCCGTCGTGGCGCGTCGGCGGCCACGACACCACACCAAGCTGAGTGCCGGGCACCTTCCAGATCCGTTTCAGGTGCCGCTTGGCAACGGCGGTCTCCGCGCTTGCTGCTCGGTTGGCCCATAGCTGATCCATGGTGTCGATCCTGCCCTACCAGGCCTTGGAAAGGTCCCCATGTTGGGCGATCCAAGTGTGCATGGCGATGCCGGCGGCAACCGCGGCATTGATGCTGCGGGTCGATCCGAACTGGGCGATCGACACGGTGACGGCCGCGCCTGCCTTCGCGTCGTCGGTGATGCCCGGCCCTTCCTGGCCGAAGATCAGCAGGCAATCCCGCGGCAGTTCCGTGTGTTCGAGTCGCACCGCGCCGGGCACGTTGTCGACGGCGACGACAGTCAACCCGGCATCCGCCGCGAAGGCCAACAGTTCGGCGGTGGTGTCGTGGTGGCGCAGCCGTTGATAGCGGTCGGTCACCATGGCGCCGCGCCGGTTCCAGCGCCGGCGGCCGACGATGTGCACGGTGTCGACGGCGAACGCGTTGGCGGTCCGCACCACCGCGCCGATGTTCGCGTCGTTTCCGAAATTCTCGATCGCCACATGGAGCGCGTGTCTCCGGTTGTCTATGTCGGCGATGATCGCGTCGCGCGTCCAGTACCGGTATGCGTCAACGACGTTTCGGGTGTCGCCGTCACGCAGCAGCGCAGGGTCGTACCGCGGGTCTTGAGGAAGGGGTAAGCGTAGCGGCCACGGGCCCACGCCGGGCGTGTCGCCCCATTCGGTGGGTCCTGTCTCAGTCATGGGTGGTCCACAATCCGGCGTGAGTGCCGACGAGCGATACCGTCGCATAGAGCAGTGCCGCATTGATCTCACCCTGCGTGCACAGCGACGCGCGGACCTGAACGGCGTTGAGCGATGCCTCCGGCAGCACGAGTACCGAGGCGCCGTAGATGTCGCAGGCGTGGCTCAGCCCAGGGGCGGGCAGCGTCGGTGCCGCCAGCACCATCATGGGGCCGCCGCGGCGGGCCGAGTCGTCGCGGTATCGCCCTGCCAGACCGTCGATTTCGAGGCCGAGCAGCATGTAGCCGTTGCCGGAGAATGCCGTCGGATCACCCATCGCGGACGGATCAAGCTGCGCACCGTCGGCACGAAACGCGTCGACGCTCGTCGTCTTGAGCACCAGCCCGGTGTCGTTCTCGTTCGTCGGCAGCACGCCGACGGGAAACGCGGCGGGGTACGCCGCGGCGGTGTCGGGGATTCGCTCGCGTGGCGAATACACGTAGACACCGCGTACCTGGGACTGGTCGCGCTGCGGCCCCATACACACTGTGCCCGTCAGCCGGTCCGGAGTCGGCGCCGACAATGGTTGCAGTGCAAGGCTTGTCACATCCTTGCAGGCGCCAAGACCGTTGGCCTCGATCGGATGCGCCAGCGCACCGTAGAGACCGAACCGGATGTCTTCGGGTTTGGCGTGCGGGCCGTCCTTCTGTGACGGAGAAGCGTCCACGTCCACCAAGACGTAGTCGCCGTCGAACCGCAGATTCGTCACCGAGATGTTCCAGCCGAGGACAGACAGCGATTCGCCGATCGCCGCGGATTGAGTGGAGTACGGATGGGCGCGGCTGTCGTCACCTGAGCACGCCGAGGCGACCATGATGATCGCCGCCATGACGGCGATGAGCGCACGCAGTGACATCTAGGTACGGTTCAAGTTCTATTCCGGCCGCGGCCTACAACTTTCGTCATGGCGCGCACCAGGTTTCGCGGCACCACCCGTCCTCCGGTGGTGAGCGCCTTGTACTGCAGGCCGGGCACGATGACCACCTTGCCCTTGGCGACGTCGGCCATGCATTCGCGGACCACGTCGTCGACCTCGAGCCAGAGGAACGACGGGGTCTTGGCCATGTCGATGCCTGCGCGAGCGTGAAACTCGGTGTGCACGAAGCCCGGGCACAGCGCGTGGACGCCGACACCGGTGCCGCCGAGACCGTTGGCCAGCCCTTCGGAGAACGCGATCACCCAGGCCTTGGAGGCCGAGTACGTCGACCCGCGGCCAGGAAGCAACCCCGCGACGCTGGCGACGTTGATCACCGTGCCCTCGTCGGCGGCCAGCATGGCAGGCAGCGCGGCGTGCGTCAGCTGCATCACCGCGGTGACGTTGACGTCGAGCTGGGATTGCAGCAGCGCCAGGTCAGCGGTCCAGAATTCCCCAGACGTGCCAAACCCTGCGTTGTTCACCAGAACTCGCACTCCGGCGGCCAGCCGGTCGGCCACCTTGGCGCGGTCGGTGTCGGCGGCCAGGTCGGCAACGAGGACTTCCACGTTCGCGCCGGCCTCATCGTGCAGCTCGGCGGCGAGGCACTCCAGCCGTTCGGCGTCGCGGGCGACCAGCACCAGGTCGTAGCCGTCGATGGCATAGCGGTGGGCGAATCCCGCGCCAAGCCCGGACGTCGGTCCAGTGATCAGTGCGACGGGGCGTGACATGCCCTAGAGAGTACTTATCGCTGGTAGTGCGGAGACTGCCGCCCGTTGCGCGACGGTGGCGGCGGGCGGCGCATCGGTTCGGCGCGTCCGGCCTCGGGGCGCGGTTGGGCTGCGTAGCGGCCGACGTCGGCGCGGCCCGGCGGCAGGTCGGCCCGGCCGGGCGGCAACTCGGAGCGCGCAGGCGCCGGCTTGAGCGGGCGGCTCGGCGAGCCGCTGCGCCGCGCGACGGCCTGGCCCGCGATGGCCTGCGGGATCGGCGGCAGCACCCGCAGTAGGTCGTTGAACTGGCGCACCGTGCGCAGGCCCTCGTCCCACTGGGCACGGGTGCTGGTGACCGGCATGGACACCAGCGTCCAGTTCTGTTCGTTCCACATGATCTCGGCGCAGTCGGGCGCCGTGTGCGCGAACGTCACCATCCGCCGGTCGCAGGCCCGGCGCGCGGCGTCGAGGTTGGTGGAGTACACCATCCGCGGGCCGATCGCGCCGAGCAGCCAGATGTCGTTTTCCCGCGGCTCCTTGATGCCCTTGAGCCGCAGGTCGACGACGACGTTGGTGCCGACCTTGCGGTGCAGCGCGATGACCGTCGCGACGTCTTCGAGGTCGAAGATGAACACGGCCTCGCCGCGGATCTGCCCGAGCACCACGTTCTTGGCGTTCACATCGCCGACGGTGGACATCACGCCGCGCTTCCAGCGTTTGAGGATGTCGCCCGACTCGTGCTCGTAGTCGAAGCCGTGCGATTTCGCCCACGACTTGCGGCGACGGCCCAGCCCGCGTCGACGGTCGATGTCGACATACAGCAGTACCGCCGCACCCACGAAACAGAGTGCGGACAGCGTGAACCAGAGCGGGACCATTGCGCCCTAGCCTATCTGCTGGGGACGGTTAATCCCGAACTCAAGCAAGTCACAACCTCGTCACATGCGCGAACGCAACGGCGAGGTCACCTAGGCCGGATACGTCGCCGCGGCGAGCTCGAGGATTTCGGACCTGTCCGCGGACAGTACGAACCCGGACTCGATTGCCCGATCGAGCGACGGGGTGAAGCGCTCGATGTACTCCTCCAGGCCACCCGGGTAAAGCCTGCTCAAGGTCGCAGGGTCGAACAGTTTGCCCGACCCGAAGAGGAACGACATGGGGCTTTCCTCGGGGGCGGTGCCGGATGTCTTCGCGATCGGAACGTCGACCCACGGGGTGCGGACACCGCCTTCGGCAATCCCGTTCGCATCGAGGTCGAGCAGCGGCGGGTCCGCGTCGGTCAAGGTCATCGGTCGCCCGCTCGGTGCGGGCTGGCCGGTTCGAACCCAGGTGTTCAGCTTCGCGATGGCTGCTTGCAGGACGTAGTGGTGCTGTGGGGCGAAATTGATGCAGTACGACAACTGCGTACCCATCAGCTCGTCGGTCGGCGCATACGCCGCGACGATGTCGCGCAGCGAAGCGGACCCGGTGTCGATGAAGCCCACCCGAATCGTGTAGTTGTCGGCGTGGGCCGTCCCCGGGATCTCCCACGCGCGGAAGTGTTCGTCGTCGCGTCGTCTCGCCGAGTGGTAGCCGGTGCGCCAACCACCGACCAGGTCGGTTTCGGTGATGACCGTCATAATCGGCACGCGCAGATCAGGCCGGAATGGTATGGCCCGCAGGGCGTCTGGTCCGGCCGCGTCGTACACGCTGGTTCCGTCCAGCGGCGCCGCAGGCCCGAATCGAGAATGGACCAGGAAGCCATCGTAGACCCCGGCGAGTGGATCGACGGCGTTGACGTAGGTCGTCAGATACGCGGCTGATTGCGACTCGCCCACCGCCAGAACGACTTCCGGGTTGAGCTGGTCGAGCGCTCCGGTCTTCACCAGCGAACCAGCCTGGGAGAAGATGTCGTAGGCGAAGGCATCGCCCGGGTGGCTGAGTCGCGAATACCGTTCTGGATCCTGGGCCTTGAGCGACATGTCGGCGCCAACGAGGCTCACGCCGCCCTCGACACCCACTCGTTGCGCCGAGACCGCGACATAGGCGTAGCCCGCGCGGGCGATCTCGCGATGTGCCATGAACCAGACGGCGGGCGCATCGATCCCTCCGCTGACATTGAGCCACTCGACGATGACCGTTCCGTTGAACGCCGCGTGGTCCGCCGGCGTCAGAACCACGATGCGCGTGGTGTAGTCGGCCTGCTGGTCGGCCGCGTAGGACGACGCGGTCCCCGAGACGAAGAACTCGTCGGCGCGGTAACCAAGGGAATCCGGTTCGTAGGCGCCGAGAAGGAGACTGGGTTTACCGGGGACTGGCGTGATCACTGTTCATCGATATCACGCCCGTCCCGGTCACATCTCAGCCCAGGACCAGGGACTCGCCGTCCGGGCTGACGTTGACCGGTACCACGTCCCCGTCGTGCACCTCGCCGGCCAGCAGCATCTTGGCCAGCTGGTCGCCGATGGCCTGCTGGATCAGCCTGCGCAGCGGCCGCGCGCCGTAGAGCGGATCGAACCCGCGATCGGCCAGCCACTTCTTGGCGGGCAGCGACACCTCGAGGGTGAGCCGTCGCTGGGCCAACCGCTTATCCAGCTGGGCCAGCTGGATGTCGACGATCTGCACCAACTCCTCGGGGTTGAGCGGATCGAAGACGATCACGTCGTCGAGGCGGTTGATGAACTCCGGCTTGAACGCCGAGCGCACCGCCGCCATCACCTGCTCTTTCGTCCCGCCTGCACCCAGGTTGGACGTCAGGATCAGGATGGTGTTGCGGAAGTCGACCGTGCGGCCCTGACCGTCGGTCAGCCTGCCCTCGTCGAGCACAGCCAGCAGCACGTCGAACACGTCCGGGTGGGCCTTCTCGATCTCGTCGAACAGGATCACCGTGTACGGACGGCGTCGAACCGCCTCGGTCAGCTGACCGCCCTGGTCGTAGCCGATGTAGCCGGGAGGCGCGCCGACCAGGCGGGCTACCGAGTGCTTCTCGCCGTACTCGCTCATGTCGATGCGGACCATCGCGTGCTCGTCGTCGAAGAGGAACTCCGCCAGTGCCTTTGCCAACTCGGTCTTGCCGACGCCGGTCGGACCGAGGAACATGAACGAGCCCGTCGGACGGTTCGGGTCGGCGACCCCGGCGCGGCTGCGGCGCACCGCATCCGACACCGCCTGCACGGCCTTGCGCTGACCGACGACGCGCTTGCCCAGCTCGTCCTCCATGCGCAGCAGCTTGGCGGTCTCACCCTCGAGCATCCGGCCGGCGGGAATGCCGGTCCATGCCGACACCACGTCCGCGATGTCGTCGGGCCCGACCTCTTCCTTGAGCATGACGTCCTCGCGGGCCTCGGCCTGCGGCACCACCGCATCGAGCTTCTTCTCCAGCTCGGGAATGCGGCCGTAACGCAACTCGGCGGCCTTGGCCAGGTCACCGTCGCGTTCGGCGCGCTCGGACTCTCCACGCAGCGTGTCCAGCTGCTCCTTGAGCTCACGGACCACGTCGATGGCGCTCTTCTCGTTCTGCCAGCGGGTCGTCAGCTCGGCCAGCTTCTCCTTCTGGTCGGCCAGCTCGGCGCGAAGCTTCTCCAGCCGTTCCTTCGAGGCGGCGTCTTCCTCCTTGGCCAGCGCCATCTCCTCGATCTCGAGGCGACGCACCAGCCGCTCGACCTCGTCGACCTCGACGGGCCGGGAGTCGATCTCCATCCTCAGGCGCGAGGCCGCCTCGTCGACCAGGTCGATGGCCTTGTCGGGCAGGAATCGCGCGGTGATGTAGCGGTCGGACAGAGTGGCGGCCGCGACCAGCGCGGAGTCGGTGATTCGGACACCGTGGTGTACCTCGTAGCGGTCCTTGAGGCCGCGCAGGATGCCGACGGTGTCCTCCACCGACGGCTCGCCGACGAACACCTGCTGGAAGCGTCGCTCAAGCGCGGCATCCTTCTCGATGTACTTGCGGTACTCGTCGAGAGTGGTGGCGCCGACCATCCGCAGCTCGCCGCGGGCCAGCATCGGCTTGATCATGTTGCCTGCGTCCATCGAGGATTCGCCGGTCGCGCCTGCGCCGACGATGGTGTGCAGCTCGTCGATGAACGTGATGATCTGGCCCGCCGAGTTCTTGATGTCGTCGAGAACGGCCTTGAGGCGTTCCTCGAACTCTCCGCGGTACTTGGAGCCCGCGACCATCGAACCGAGGTCCAGGGAGACAACGGTCTTGTCCCGCAGGCTCTCCGGCACGTCGCCTGCCACGATGCGCTGGGCCAGGCCCTCGACGATCGCGGTCTTGCCGACGCCGGGCTCACCGATCAACACCGGGTTGTTCTTGGTGCGACGGCTCAGCACCTGCACGACGCGGCGAATCTCGTTGTCGCGCCCGATAACCGGGTCGAGCTTGCCTTCGCGTGCGCGCTCTGTCAGGTCGGTTGAGTACTTCTCCAACGCCTGGTAGGTGGCCTCGGGTTCAGGGCTGGTGACCCTGGCGCTGCCGCGCACCTTGACGAACGCGTCACGCAGCGACTGCGGGGAGGCGCCGTGTCCGGTCAACAGCTTGGCCACCTCGGAGTCGCCGGTTGCCAGGCCGAACATCAGGTGCTCGGTCGAGACATACTCGTCGTCCATCTCGGTGGCGAGGTTCTGGGCGGCTGTGATCGCGGCGAGCGATTCACGGCTCAGCTGTGGTTGCGAGCTAGCACCGCTGGCGCTGGGCAGCCGGTCAAGGATGCGCTCGGCTTCGGTGCGGATCGTCGCGGGATCGACGCCGACGGCCTCCAGCAGCGGGGCGGCAATGCCATCGTTCTGGGTGAGCAGTGCCATCAACAGGTGGACGGGGCGGATCTCCGGGTTACCTGCGGCGCTCGCCGCCTGCAAAGCCGCGGTCAGGGCCGCCTGCGTCTTGGTCGTCGGGTTGAACGAGTCCACGACGGTCCTCCGATCTTCTAGGGAAATGCTTGTCGCGTTGTTCAACGCCGTCAAGGTTGAGTCTGTTCCGCTCAAGTTTAACTTTTTTGCCGAACTCATCTATAGGGCTGCAAGGCCCTCGAGGCCCGCCGAAGGTCCCACTTCGGCGCGTCGAGCCGGCGTGGAGGCGATCATCGGTAAGGCTTGCCCAATGAGCTGGGGCGCTCGCAAAGGGCTCTTTATCGTAGGCGGCGCGCTGGCGGCCGCGCTGATGATTGTCGCGGCGTTGATGGTGGTCACGGCTCGGCCCGCGCCTGCGGCAACGGACGAGGAACAAGTCCGCGCGGTGCTCGAGGGGATGAATGGCTCGTACAACCGATCCGATTTCGATTCGTTCGCGTCACACGTGTGCGCCGATATGTTGCGAGCCGACGCCTACGAAGCCGGTTGGTATCAGAGCAGACAGTCCGACGGGCCGACTCGAATTACGGTCAACTCGGTCGATGTGACGGGTGACGGTGATGATGCTCAAGCGGTCGCGAACGTCCGATTCGTGGCGGCCAACCACACGGAGGCCAAGACACTCGATATCGATTTCCTGCGAGAGGGCACCCAGTGGAAGGCCTGCCGGTACCAGACTGGGCAATCGGTGTAACGCCAAAGACAAGCAACCGAGAGGCGAGCGATCGTGGGATCCGTGCTGACCGAACTCATCCCGCTGGCGTTGGTCGTCGCGCTCTCGCCGTTGTCCATCATTCCGGCGGTGATGGTGCTGCACACGCCGCGGCCGCGGCCCACGGGCCTGGCTTTCCTGGCCGGCTGGCTGCTCGGACTTGTGGCGTTGACGGCCATCTTCCTCGAGGTGTCCAACCTGCTTGGCGGCCTCGGCAACAAGCCGCCGGGGTGGGCGTCGTGGCTGCGCGTCGTCGTCGGCGCACTGTTGATCGTGTTCGGCATCTACCGCTGGCTGACCCGCAAGCGCTCGGCCCACACGCCGGGCTGGATGCAGAGCCTGGGCAAGCTCACACCTATAAGGGCGGGCGCCGCCGCCATGGCATTGACCGTGGTCAATCCGAAGGTGCTATTCATATCCGCCGCAGCGGGTTTGGCGATCGGCACGGCGGGCCTGGGAGTCACTCACGCGTGGGTAGCGGTGGCTTGGTACGTGGCGGTCGCCGGGTCGACGGTGGCGGTTCCGATACTCGCGTACGCGGTGTCGGGCGACCGCCTCGACGAGCCGCTGCGGCGGCTGAAGGACTGGATGGAGCGCCAGCACGCCACCCTGGTCGCGGTGATCTTGGTCGTCATCGGTCTTCTGGTGCTGTACAAGGGAATTCACGGGTTATAGATCGGGAAGCCCGAGTTCTTCAGCATCGGCCGTCAGGTACCGCGTCACCGTTGGCGCGATCAGCGCAACCACCTCATCCGCCGACAGCGTCGCCAGCGGCGGCACCTGAATGATGTAGCGCAGCACGGCCGTTCCCACCAGGTTGCTCGCGGCCAGCATCGCCCGCAGCCGAGCCTGCTCGCCACCGCCCAGCACGCCGGACACGGCAGTCAGCACGTAATTCTGCATGAAGCCGCGGAATGCGTCATTGGCATCGGTGTTCGAGGTGGCCGACTGCAGCATCGCCCGCATGGTTGCCGCGGTGTCGGGCGTCTCCCAGATCCGCAGATACGTACGCACCATCCTGGTGCCGATATCGGGATCGTCGTCGGCCGCGCCGGTCAGCGCGGCAACCAACACCTCGGGGTCGAGGATCAGCCGCAGCGACTCGCGGAACAACTCCTCCTTCGACCCGAACAGGTAGAGCACCATCGACGGGTCGACGTGCGCGTCATGGGCGATTGCACGAAGCGTCGTCTTCTCGTAGCCCTCGGTCGCGAAACGCTGCTTGGCCGCCGACAGCACCGCGTCGCGGGACACCGGTTCGCCTTGGCGCCTACCCCGGCGCTTCGTCGTCTTGGCTGGTGACGGCATATGTCGACGATATCATTTCAATAGATGTTGAAATTATGCCGACGCGACGTTACGCTCCCAACTAGCGATTAATTCAACGTCGGATGAAAAGGAACCCCACCATGACCGGGACCTCGCTGGGCTCGCCTCCGCGGCACACCCATCACGCGTCACCCGTCCACGAACCGCCTGCGGCGATCCGCGCCACCGGGATCATCGTCGTACTCACCGTCGTGCTGGCGATCCTCGCGATCGCGTTCGCGCTCCCGGCGGCCCGCTCCAAGCCGCACGACGTCCCCGTCGGCGCGGCCGGGCCACAGGCCGCCAGCGGGCAAGTCGCCGACATGCTCGAGCAGCACTCTCCCGGCGCCTTCGCGATCACCTACTACCCCGGCGAGGCGGCGCTGCGCGACGCGATCCGTAACCGGGATGTCTATGGCGGCATCTCCTTTGCCCCCGACGGCCGCGCCCTACTCATTGCCACCGGCGGCAGCCCGATGGTCGCGCAGATGCTGACGCAGATCGGCAACGGCATTGCCCAGCAGGCCGGTGTGCCGCTTCGCACCGAGGACCTCGCTCCGCCGAGCGCCGACGACCCACGCGGCGCGGGCCTGGCCGCTTCGGCGCTGCCGATTACCCTGGCCGGCCTGCTGCCCGCGGTGGCGCCTGGTGTTACTGCTCAAGCGCGAGGTGTGGACGCGCTTCGCGGCCGCCACGGTGTTCGCCGCGATAGCGGGCACCACCATCGCCGCGCTACTGCGCTACGTGTTCGGCTCCATCGACCAGAACGTCTGGGGAGTCGCAGCCGGGCTGACGCTGGGACTGCTGGCCGCCGGGTTGTCGATGCTGGGTCTGGGTTCGCTGTTCGGCCGCGTTGGTCTCGCCGTCGGCGCGCTGCTGGCGCTGCTGCTCGGCAACCCGCTGTCCGGCCTGAACAGCGCGCCGGAGATGCTGCCGAGCGGCTGGGGCACCCTCGGTCAGTGGTTGCCGCAGGGCGCCACTGCGACGCTCCTGCGATCGACCGCTTTCTTCGACGGTGCCGGTGCGACGGCCGCGATCGCCGTGCTGGCCTGCTGGGCGGTGGCCGGCGCGGCGCTGATCGTGATCGCCGCTATTCGCCAGGATAGGTCGGCGCCCGCCTAAACTCGGGCGGCGTGGGACTGGATGACCGTGACGCGCTGCGCATGCTGCGCGACGCGGTCGATCCTGCGTTGGGGTCCGACGATCTGATCCGCAGGTTCTACACTCGCTGGTTCGCCATCGACATGTCGGTGCGCGACCTGTTTCCGCCCGACATGGATGCGCAGCGCTCTGCGTTTGCCAACGCGGTGACGTGGCTGTTCTCCGAGTTGATCGCCCAGCGCGCCGAGGAGCCGGTGGCGTTCCTCGCTCAGCTGGGTCGCGACCACCGCAAATACGGTGTCACGCAACGGCATTACGACAGCATGCAGGATGCGCTGTTGACCACGCTGCGCAGCCATCTGATCGAGAGCTGGGACGACAAGCTCGCCGAGGCCGCGCACGACGCGGTCGCGCTGATCGTCGGGGTGATGCGCGGCGCCGCCGACGCGGAGAAGGGTCCGCCGTACCGCGACGGCACGGTGATCGAGCACCTCCGCGTCGCCCGCGACGTGTCTGTGGTCCGGCTGCAGCTGGATCAGCCGCTGTACTACCACCCCGGCCAGTACGTCACGGTCCAGGTGCCGCAGTGGCCGCGGCGGTGGCGCTACCTGAGCCCCGCGATCCCCGCCGACCGCGGAGGAGCCATCGAGTTCCACATCCGCTCGGTTAGCGGCGGCATGGTCAGCACCGCGATCGTCGGTGAGACCAAGCCCGGTGACCGGTGGCGGTTGTCCAACCCCCACGGCGGCATGCAGATCGCCAGGGACGGCGGCGACGTGCTGATGGTCGCTGGCAGCACGGGTCTGGCGCCGTTGCGCACGCTGATCATGGACCTCACCCGCTACGGCGAGAACCCGCGCGTGCACCTGTTCTTCGGCGCCCGCTATCCTTCTGAGCTCTACGACCTGCGCACGCTGTGGCAGATCGCGTCAACGAACCCGTGGCTGTCGGTGACGCCGGTATCGGAATTCAACACCGATCCGCCGTGGGCCGCCGAATACCCCGATGTCGAGCCGCCTCGTGGTTTGCATGTGCGGCAGACGGGCATGCTGCCCGAGGTCGTGACGCGCTACGGCAACTGGGGCGATCGACAGATCCTGATCTGTGGCGGGCCGAATATGGTCGAGGCCACCAAAGAAGCACTGATCGCCAAAGGCGCACCGGCCGCGCACATACAACACGATCCCCTCGCGAGCTGAGCGTGGAAGGATCGGGGCCCATGCCCGAGTTTGAGTCCGTCACGCTGCGTGACGCTTCGTCATCGCTCACCGCGACCTACTTCCCCAACGCAGGCATGATCTGCACGTCACTTGCCGACGGCGGGGTAGAACTACTCGGCCAGCGCCGCGGCCTGCAGGCGTACGTATCGAACCACAAGACGATGGGCATCCCGATCCTGTATCCGTGGGCGAACCGGTTGAGCAGCAACGGCTATGGCGTCGACGGCGCCGTCGTCACGCTGACCCCGGGGACCGGCGGAGTGCGCACAGACCAGCACGGCGTGCCGATCCACGGGACGCTCGCCGGCTTTCCCGACTGGCATGTCACCACTCAGCTCGAATCGCAGCTGACCGCCGAACTGGACTTTGCGGCGCGCCCGGGGCTGCTGGCCACCTTCCCGTTTCCGCACCTGCTGGAGCTCGACATCACGCTCGAGGACCGCACGCTTACCGTGAAGACCACGGTGGCCGCGACGACGGGCGCGCGCGTCCCGCTGTGCTTCGGCTTTCATCCGTACCTGCAGCTGCCCGACGTGCCGCGGGCACAGTGGCAAATCGAAACCCCGGCCATGCGATCCCGTCCCGTCAACGCGTGGGGCATCCCCACCGGAGTGATGGACGATCATGATGCAACCACAGAGACTTTGGGCGACAAGGTCTTTGACGACGGCTACGACGAAGTACCTGCCGGCGCCGTCTTCGCGGTGTCCGGCGGCGATCGTCGCATCGAGGTGCATTTCGACGAGGGCTACACCGCAGCTCAGGTGTTCGCGCCGGGTGACGACGACGTCGTGTGCTTCGAGCCGATGGCCGCGCCGACCGACTCGCTGCGCCGCGGCGGCTACCGGGTGGTGTCGCCCGGTGAATCCGCCGTCGCGCAGTTCCGAATCAAGGTCGCCTAGCGTTTGTTGCGCGGCTGCCACACCACCACGGCGGTGCTCTTGGGCACGACCGCGATGTCGCGGCGCTGCCTGGCGCGCAATTCGTCGAGTTCCTCGGCCAGTTCACGCATGCGGGACTTAAGCGCCTCGACCTGGTTGGTCAGCTCGATGATGCGCTTGATGCCTGCGAGGTTGACGCCCTCGTGCTGGGATAGCCGCTGCACCTCTCGCAGCAAGTCGACGTCATGCTCCGAGTAGCGGCGCCCGCCTCCGGAGCTGCGCTGCGGGCTGACCAGGCCGAGCCGGTCGTAGGTGCGCAACGTCTGCGCGTGCATGCCGGCCAGCTCTGCGGCCACCGAGATCAGGAAGGTACGGGCGTCGTCCTTCTTGGCCATCACACACCCGCCCATCCGGCGCGCGGGTCAAAACCGCTGGCCCGCTCCGCTTTCGCGTAGGCCTCGAGTGCTTCCTGCGCCTCGCCTTCCAGATTCGGCGGCACCGCAACCTTGACCGTGACGAGCAGGTCGCCGTGGCCGCCGGAGCGTTTCGGGACCCCGCGTCCGCGCACACGCAGGATGCGACCATCGGACGTGCCCTTTGGCACCCGCACACCGACCTTGCCCTCCAGCGTCGGCACCGAAAGCGTTGTTCCAAGCGCTAACTCGTGGAAGCTGACGGGAACGGTGACGGTGAGGTCGTCACCGTCGCGGCCAAACACCTTGTCCGCCTTGACATGTACGGTCACGTACAGGTCACCTGAGGGGGCGCCACGCAGACCGGCCTCGCCCTGTCCGGCCAACCGGATCCGCTGGCCATCCTCGACACCGGGCGGGATCCGCACATTGATGGTGCGCGTCCGGGTCGTCACGCCCGTGCCTTTGCACTCCTGGCAGGGATGCTCGATGATCGAGCCGCTGCCGCGGCATTCGGTGCACGGTTCGGAGAACCCGAACGCACCCTGATTGCTGCTGATGACACCGGACCCGTTGCAGTTCGGGCACACCTTTGGGCTGGTGCCCGGACGTGCCCCGCTGCCATGGCAATTCGTGCACGGCGCCGGGCTGGTGAGCCGCAACGGCATCGCCACACCCTTGGTGGCCTCCATGAACGACAGCTCGGTTTCGGTCTCCAGATCGTTGCCGCGGCGCGGCCGGCTGGGGCGCGGCTGCGCGCCACGGCCGAACAGTCCGCCGAACAGATCACCGATGTTCGCGCCACCGGTCTGCCCGGCCGCATCGAACAAGTCGTTCAGGTTGAACTCGGCGCCGTCGCCGCCGAATCCGCCGAAGTTGTCGCCGTTGAAGCGGCCTCGGCCGAATCCGCCACCTGCGAACAGCCGTCGGGTTTCGTCGTATTCCTTGCGCTTAGCCGGATCCGACAGCACGCTGTGGGCCTCCGAAACCGCCTTGAATCTCTCGGCGGCGCTCGGCTCGGCGTTGGTGTCGGGATGAAGATCGCGGGCCAGCTTCCGGTAGGCCCGCTTGATCTCGTCGGCGCCGGCGTCAGAGGAGACGCCGAGCTCCTTGTAGAAGTCCTTTTCGACCCATTCGCGTTGGGCCATACCGCGTCACCTCCTTAACCTCTTCTCCTAATATTCTCCTAGTACTTCTTACGATTCTGCGACCTCATCGGCCGGCTCGTCGCGGTTATCGGGCGTGTCCGCGGCATCGACGGCGTCGGGCACGGTGTCGACCACACCGACGAGGGCGTGACGAACCACCTGATCGCCGACCTTGTATCCGCGCCGCATCACGGCACCGACGATGGGATGCGTTCCCTCGCCCTCGTGCTGAACGGCCTCGTGCAGCCCCGGGTCGAACTCGTCGCCCTCGTCACCGAATCCCGAAAGGCCAAGCCCCTCAAGCGCGGTCGCCAGCTTGTCGGCGACTGACTTCAGCGGACCGGACTCCAGGTCACCGTGGCTGCGGGCGCGGTCGAGGTCGTCGAGCACCGGCAGCAGCTGCGTGACAACGGCCACCTTGGTTCGCTCGGCGACGAGCTGTTGGTCGCGCAGCGCACGCTTGCGGTAGTTGTCGTATTCGGCCTTGACGCGCTGCAGAGTGGACTTCAGTTCGTCGACCTCATCGGAGTCCGATCCCGTGGCTTCCGGGGCCGGCCCACTAGGGGCCGGCCCGGTCGCCTGCTCACGGATTTCGCCAGTCTCGGGATCGATACGCCGTTTGTCGGTGACGGTCACCGGCTCGTGCGAATCGTTTTGGCTCACTTGTTCTCCTGGTCATCGTCGACAACCTCGGCGTCCACGACATTGTCATCCGACGGCCCGGCCGAGCCACCATCAGGGGCTCCGCCTGCGGCCTGCTCGGCCTGGGTGGCCTCGTAGATGGCCTGGCCCAGCGCCTGGCTCTCCTCGCCGAGCTTCTCCATCGCGGACTTGATCGCCGCGATATCGGTGCCTTCGAGCGCCGTCTTCGCGTCGGCAATCGCGGTATCGATCTTGCCCAGCGTCTCCTCGGGGACCTTCGAGCCGCCCTCGGCTTCACGCTGCTCCTTGACGAACTTCTCCGTCTGGTAGACCAGCGACTCGGCCTGGTTGCGGACGTCGGCCTCCTCGCGACGCGTGCGGTCCTCCTCGGCGTGCGCCTCGGCGTCCTTGATCATTCGGTCGATCTCCTCCTTGGACAGGCCGGAGCCCTCCTGGATTCGGATCGTGTTCTCCTTGCCGGTGCCCTTGTCCTTGGCGGTGACGTGGACGATGCCGTTGGCGTCGATGTCGAAGGTGACCTCGATCTGCGGGACGCCGCGCGGAGCGGGCGGGATGCCGGTCAGCTCGAAGGAGCCGAGCAGCTTGTTGTGCGAGGCGATTTCACGTTCACCCTGATAGACCTGGATCTGCACCGACGGCTGGTTGTCGTCGGCCGTGGTGAAGGTCTCCGATCGCTTCGTCGGGATCGTGGTGTTGCGCTCGATGAGCTTGGTCATCACGCCGCCCTTGGTCTCGATACCCAGGGACAGCGGCGTGACATCAAGCAGCAGAACGTCTTTCACCTCGCCCTTGAGCACACCCGCCTGCAGGGCGGCGCCCACCGCGACAACCTCGTCCGGGTTGACGCCCTTGTTGGGCTCCTTGCCGCCGGTCATCTCCTTCACCAGCTCCGACACCGCGGGCATGCGGGTCGAGCCACCCACCAGCACGACGTGGTCGATGTCGGACACCGCGATCCCGGTGTCTGCGATCACCGACTGAAACGGCTTGCGCGTGCGGTCCAGCAGATCCTGTGTGATGCGCTGGAATTCGGCGCGGGTCAGCTGCTCGTCGAGGAACAGCGGGTTCTTGTCCGCGTCGACGGTGATGTAGGGCAGGTTGATCGAGGTGCTCTGGCTCGAGCTCAGCTCGATCTTGGCCTTCTCGGCGGCCTCACGCAGCCGCTGCATCGCCATCTTGTCCTTGGTCAGGTCGATACCCGACGTGCCCTTGAACTTGTCGACCAGCCACTCGACGATCCGGTCGTCCCAGTCATCGCCACCGAGGTGGTTGTCACCCGACGTGGCGCGGACCTCGACGACGCCCTCACCGATCTCCAGCAGCGAGACGTCGAAGGTGCCGCCACCCAGGTCGAAGACCAGGATGGTCTGTTCCTTCTCGCCCTTGTCCAGCCCGTAGGCCAGTGCCGCGGCGGTCGGCTCGTTGACGATGCGCAGCACGTTGAGGCCGGCGATCTGGCCGGCTTCCTTGGTGGACTGCCGCTGGGCGTCGTTGAAGTAGGCCGGGACAGTGATCACCGCGTCGGTGATGTCCTCGCCGAGGTAACTCTCAGCGTCGCGCTTGAGTTTCATCAGAATCCGCGCGCTGATCTCCTGCGGGGTGTACTTCTTGCCGTCGATCTCGACGGACCAGTCGGTGCCCATTTCACGTTTGACCGACCGAATGGTGCGATCGACGTTGGTCACCGCCTGGTTCTTGGCAGGCTGCCCGACCAGCACCTCGCCGTTGCGCGCGAACGCGACAACCGACGGCGTAGTGCGGGAGCCCTCCGAATTGGCGATCACAACCGGGTCGCCGCCTTCGAGTACCGCGACGACGGAGTTGGTGGTCCCGAGGTCGATTCCGACCGCACGAGCCATGGTTTTGCCTCCTGAATAGACTTTTTGGGGTCTGAGTGCACCGCACTCAAGACTGCTCCTAGCGACACTACCGTGTCAACCCAGACTTGAGCCCGTATCACTCAACTGTCGAAGGTGTCAACGGCAGGTCGGCAGAGTTTGTTCCCGTTTGCTGTTCGTTCGCGTCAGGCGCCGCCAAGTGGTCGGTAGTCATCTGGGCAATCCTGCTGCAGTTACAGATACGCGGTGAGGCCCCGCCGACGCTGCTGACAAGAGTGGACCGGATAAAGCAATCTCATCAGCGGCTCGACGGTTGGATAAGACCTCGCCACCGATTGGGCCACCGCCGCGTCGCCTCGATCCGCCGAATGACGCAGCAGGCCAACGGCTTTCGTGGTAACCATCGTGCTGCACACCCGTGCCAGCCGAGCGTCACTGCGCGCAGTGACCCTTGAACCAATTGCGGCCTCGCGTCGTGAACAAAGCAAGTGGAAATGCCTCCTTCGGGCGAACTCAGGGACTTGGTGCCGGGCGCGGTTTCCACGGGGCGCGCCATTGAAATTGAAGGAGCACACGGGATGAGGTCACTAACAGCAAGCCGTGCTTCCAGGATGGCGATCCGGATGGGCGTCAGCGCGACGCTGGCCGTTAGCAGCGTCATCCACGCCTACCTGTATGTGCAGGGATATAGCCACATCCCGACGATCGGGCCGGCGTTCCTGCTGCAGGCCATCGTGTTTTGTGTCCTTGCCGTGCTGATTCTCGCCGGCGGACCGTGGTGGCTGCAGTGGGTCGGAGGTGCTGGTGCATTCGGGTCACTGATTGCATTCGCGCTGTCCCGAACCGTGGGGCTGTTCGGATTCATCGAACGCGGCTGGGAACCCTCACCGCAGGCCGCCTTCAGCGTGATCGCCGAGGTGCTCACCGTGGTACTAGCAATTGCCACTGTGCCGAGCAGGCACAGCAAATCCCCAACAATGTGACCGGCGGTCATCGCCGTATCAGGTGACTAGAGGTTCGACTGCGTGTTGGATGCGCCGGCATGGGCCCCGCTAGGCACGGCGGCCCACTTGAACTCGATGTCGAACTTGTAGCCGGCGCCGTCCTTGGTTTGTTCGCCGAGGAAGCCGTTCTCGGAGAGGGGGCCGCTGTCGGTGAGCGCGATCTCGAAGGTGAGTGGTTGCGTGATTGCGGCCAGTGCGGCGAGCCCGGCGACCGGGGCCGGAAACGCCCTGTATCGGTAGCCCGCGATCGCCGTCGCAGCGAAGAACGCCGTGAACGCCGCCGCCGCAGGGCCAGCAACATCATCAGTCCCCGCGACGAGATGCCAAGAGCGTGGACGCCCCGCGATGGAGACTTACGGCCCTATCGCAATGGCGGCCTTCCACATTGACTCGAACGGTGCAACCTGTACGTGACGAGGCCAGTTCGACCATTCGTCGCGTCCGCGTTGCGGACTATGGTGGACCCGAACGTCTCACAGTCGTCGAGGAGCCAGAACCGGAACCGGCGCTGGGTGAAGTCCGCGTCCGGACGGTCGCGGCTGGGGTCAGCTACCCGGACCTGCTGATCCGCGAGGGCACCTACCCGGGCGGCCCCAAGCCCCCGTTCACTCCGGGCTATGACCTCGTCGGGGTCGTCGACAAACTCGGTCCGGGCGCAGTGGGATTCTCACCGGGCGAGATGGTCGCCGCGATCACGGTTTTCGGCAGCTATGCCGATGTGGTCTGCGTACCGCAAGAGCACCTTGTTGCCGTACCGGCTGATGTCGACCCCGCCGACGCGGTGTGCCTTGCGTTCAACTACCTCACGGCCTACCAAATGCTCACCCGCGTCGCCCATGTGCGGCCAGGCACCCGAGTGCTCGTGCACGGCGCGGCCGGAGGGGTGGGCAGCGCCGCCGTCGAGATCGGACGGGTCGCGGGGCTCGAGTTGTACGGCACGGCGACTGGGGCCGGCTGCGACGTCGTTGCCAAGCTCGGCGCTACGCCCATCGACTACCGGACGGAGGACTTCGTCGACCGGATCCGCGAGATGACCGACGGCGGCGTGGACGTCGTCCTCGACGGCATCGGCGGAATCAACTCCTTGCGGTCCTATCGTGCCCTGGCGCCGCATGGCCTGCTTGTCATGTACGGCCATTACTCGACGCTGGTCAACGGGCGGCGCAGCCCGAGACGGCTTGCGGTCTTCTACGCGGCCGGCGCGCTCGCCTTCGCCGCCAACGCCCTACCCGGTGGACGGCGCATCCGCCTCTATCGCAGCGCGATCACCCGCGATCGTCACCCGCACTGGTATCGCACCGACGTCGGCCTCCTGTTCCGGCTACATCTCGAAGGTCGCCTGCGTCCGCTTATCGCGGCGCGGCTCCCGTTAACCGCAGCGCGGGAGGCCCATGAGCTGCTGGCCAAGGGTGGCGTGCATGGGAAGATCGTGCTGCTCCCCCAAGCGGAGAACTGACGCGGTTGCGATGGGCCGCACTGCCATTCAGCGTTGCCCGACCACACCCGTTGCCCGTAGGAAACCCCGCGATCTCAACGATCATCTGGCGGCCGTCGAGCAGTTGCGGGCTGTTCGGGTCGGCATAACGCAACTAATTCCAGGGCGTGTTCGACTATTAGCCTCGGGACCTTGTCACGTGCTGGATCCCGTTGATAACGCTCTTGCAAGGCAATTCGCGATGGGAGGAACGCATGGATGCATCGGCACCCCGAATTGACTTCAGTGACCGCACCACGCCGGTCGGCTATCACCGGTTCCACCCCGATATCAGCGTGAACTTTCAGTGCAACCGGTGGGTGCAGTGGTTGGGCCCGCCAGCCATCGACGAGGTGGCCGAGTTGGCCGGTCGGTGTACCACCTATCCGGAATGGATCGACGGCTTCCTGGGGTTGGCCGAGATCGCCCGCGTCGTGGACTGGTCGCTTGCCGCGGCCTACTACGACCGGGCCGCAAGCTTTTTCATGGTGGCCGACGACCCGCGCCGCCCGGCCGTGCGCGCCCGCTTCGTCGAAGGTATGCGGGCTATCTACGACGTCGTGCCGGATCAGGTGCCGTACGGGTCGGGCACCGTGCCCGCCTATGACCTACGGCCGCAGCGCCAGACCGGTGTGCCAATCCTGCTGTTCGGCGGGTTCGACAGCTACATCGAGGAGTTCCTGCCGTTGGTCGCGGCGATGGTCGACGGCGGCCGCCGGATCATCATGTTCGACGGGCCCGGGCAGGGCGGGGCACTGGAGGATCATGGGTTGACGATGATCCCCGAGTGGGAGCGTCCGGTTGCCGCCGTGCTCGACCACTACGGCCTCAACGACGTTACCGCCGTTGGTATCTCGCTGGGCGGCGGCCTGGTGATTCGGGCAGCCGCGTTCGAGCCGCGGATCACCCGGGTGGTCGCGTTCGACATCCTCGACGACGAGTTCGAGGTCTTCGCCCGACAGATGGGGCCGGGTGTGGGTCCGGTGCTGCGCACGCTGCTCAGCCTGCATGCGCGCCGCCTGGTCAACGCGTTGGCGGCTCGGGCCGCGGCACGGCGGCCTGTCTCGGAATGGGGGCTGCAGCAAGGGATGCACATCACCGGCACTGACACGCCGTATGACTTCTTCCGCTCGACCCTCGCCTTCACCACGCGCAAGATCTCGCGTCAGATCACCGGGGACGTGCTGTTGCTCGCCGGCGCCGATGACCACTACGTGCCGCTGGGCCAGTTGGCACGGCAGGCCGCCAACCTCACCGCGGCCCGGTCGGTGACGACGAGAACGTTCACGGCCGCCGAGAGTGCTTCCAATCACTGCCAGGTGGGCAACATCGGCCTGGCCGCCCGCGTCATCATGGCCTGGCTAGATCAGACGGAGGCGACGGATCGAGCCGAAACATCGTCACCGAAGACCGGCGTCTCCTGACGCATCACCTCTCACCGTTGCGGCCAACGCCCACAATGGTTCTTGCGTGCCGTTTTGGCAGGGGTCTTTCCGCTGGGCTTTCGAGGCCGCACACAAAATGGTGACCGGCCGACAAAGCTGAGTGCGGCCAGTTGTGGCGCGGCGCAGGGTGTTTCAATCAGATCGAGCCAGTCGTGCAACTCGCCCCAGCCCTTGTTCTTCAATGCGTGATTATTGCAAAGCCAGCCAGTCTCCGACCGCGTTACGTGCGCGCCCTACCCGTGAGCAGCCACGCACCCATGCCCATGAGGCCCACGTTACGCACCGTGCTGCCGATGGTCTGCGACACCTCGGGCACCGGAAGGAAGCTGAACACCAGGTTCAGCAGCACCCCAGCCGAGAAGGCGAGCACCGCCGGCCGCGGCAGGACGCCTGCCTGCCACGAGGTCACGGCGAAGAGCACCCCGCCGACAATCATGAGCCCGCCATGGACCGTGTAGAGGGTGCCCAACGCGTGCAGGAGCCCAGCGTAATCGGGAACGTGCTCGCTCACGGCGTAGAGCGTGGTGAAGCTGAAGTAGACAAAGGCCGCCCCATACAGCAGGGCACCCCACAGGACGCCCCAGCCAGCCCGCGGGCGCTGCACGGCGTAGAGGCCCACCATCAGGAACGGCATCAGGACAAAGGCAAGGTAATTCACCCAGAGTTGCGCGGGAGAGAACCCGCCGCCCACCCACTCCATGACGTCAGACACCAGATGCAGGCCCGGTGCCACCATGGCTGCGGTGCCGATCAATTGCCGGAGCGGTCGCTCGATGGTCCCTCCAGTACCAGGCCCACTTTGGTTGCGGCCCAGGCTAATCACCCGCAAACCACCCGATGAAGCCCAGGATCCTTGGCCCGCCCCTCGTAATCGATCCCTCGTGTAGCGAGGGGTTCACTCCGGCCCAGTACCGGCTTCGCCGTCCAGCATATTCATCTGCCGGACCACGCGGCCGCCGCACAGATCTGTGGTCTGCACGATCACGTAAGACAGCGTCTCGCCCGTGGCGCTCGAACGGTGACGCAGGCGCGCCCGGCGCACAATGCGCCCCCGGGATGCCTCCTGCAGCGACAGGTTCTCGATCTGACTGTCGTCGTAGCGTGCGAGCACGCCGCGCCAGAAAGCGAAAACAGCCGCGCGGCCCCGCAGCGGCTCGCCTTGGTACAGGGGTGGGGGCGGTCCGTACTCCACGTCGGGGGCGAACAGCGCGAACACCGCGTCGAAGTCCCCGCGATTGAATGCCTCCCGGGCACGACTGAAGGCAGCCTGAAGGGCTCGGCGGCGGATCGGTGATGGCAGATACCCGAGGGTCCTGGCAGCCAGCGCCACCAGGCGTGGCGCGCCGATCTCCACTCGATCGATAAGCGGGCGACGGCGCGCTGTCATCAACCGAACCTATCGGCTCGATCCCGCGCAGATCACGCCGGCCGGCGGCGACGCCACCATTCGCTCTGATGGGCAATATCACCGTCGGCGTCGGAGCGTTTGGCTACGCCGGGCAATTCACGATCAGTGTCGTTGTTGACACCACCGGCCACCAGGAGGTCGACATCATCGCCCGCGGAATCGATGACACGCTCCAGTCGCTGACAAGGGCACAATCGGCGGCGACGCGGTGAACGCCCAGCGCCCTACTGAGCGTTGTGTCGACCACGCGGCGAAGTCGATCCGTTCGCCGACGCCAAGCCAGGCGGCGGGGTGTCCGCCCGCCGACTAGGGGCACTCACGGAACATCAAAGCCGGCGAGCATTAGGGTCGGCTCGTGAAGTCTGGCGAGGTCGGCCCGCGTAGGCACGCGCCGACGGCAGCGGTGCTGGCCTATCGAACGGTGCACGGATTAATCGCGATTGTTTTCCTGGCATGCATCGGATACGTCTGGTGGTGTGCGCTGAGCGGCCGACTGGGCCGCATGCTGCGCCCGGCGATCACGGCGCTGATTGTCGAGGGCGTGCTGGTGGTCATAAATCGCGGTGACTGTCCGCTGGGACCGCTCGGCGAACGTATCGGAGATCCCGTTCCTCTGTTCGAGTTGGTGTTGTCGCCGCGTCGGGCACGCCGTGCTGTCCCGATACTGGGAGCGATAACGGCTGCCGGGCTTGCGGTCTTGGCCGTGCGGAGTTTGGACAATACCGCCATTCATTGGGCTTCTGGTTCGGCGGCACCCGCACGAACGGGACCGCAACCGCTGCGGTCAGCAGACCAAGCGCGGCGTGCTCCTAGGCAAGAAAGGTGTGCTCGTTCGCGAGGCTGAACCGAGCGTCGGGCTCGCCCAGCCGATCAGTGCCGACGCCGGACTTGTTGGTCGTGTTGTCGTTATTGGCGCCTGCGACTGCTGGCGTAAGTGATCGAAGCGATGTGCCACCAAATAGTCTGCGGTGAAGGCGATCCCGCTGCACCACCATCCTCACTTCCCTACACGTGTGATCTGCCGTTAGAAGGTGATGACGGTGTCGGCCTGTTCGGTCCACTCGGCGAGCTGGTCAAGGCTTGAGCGCCTGGCGCGCGCCCGAGGTTCTGGGTGCGCTCGACGCATTCGCGGAACGGGCCCGGCGGCGCCGAGGAATCCGACAACTTAGTGAGACTCGCCGATCGGCACGATACGGAGAACACCGAGGTCGGAGCGGTCGGGTTCCGACACATTCATTGAATTCCTACAGGACCGGAAGCGTGCGCACCTACTCATCGTCGGGCGCGAGTGGGCTCAGCTTTGCCGTGGTGCGGCCACGACCACTTCGGATACCAAGCCCCAGGCGTGGACCACGCGCCTGTGGCGGATTGCCCATCGTTGGTCCAGCAGCCGATCCAGCCGGATAGGCCGGCAACCGCCCAACAGTTGTGGGGCACGTCGCCACACCACCGTCCAAAGCCGCGTTACCAGTCGTTCCAATCGCGTGATCCCGGGGCCGAGGCTGGCCAGGCACAGCAGCCCTTCGGGGGTGACGATTCTTTCGAACTCATCCAGCACCGCGCCCGCGTCGACGTCGTCGAGCAGATCGAAGACATACGTGCAGACGATGCGCGCGGCGCTTTCGGTTTCGGCGGGCAACGGCATCGACCCATCGACGAGGCGCACTTGTGCGCGGTCGCCCCACGCCGCGAGCCGCTTGGTCGCCAACGCGACCATTACTGGGCTGACATCCACCCCGAGATAGCGTGCGGTTGGCGGGAGCAACTCCAGCATCCGGGCGGCCAGCCTGCCTGTGCCGCAACCGAACTCGAAGACAGTGTGCGCTGCCGGTAGTGCGGAATCGGCGAGCAACTCCGCCACGGCACGGTCTTCGTAGAACTGCCAATCCTGTACACGACCGATGCGGTCGTATACGGCCTTGGCCTGCGCCGGCTTCATCGCCACCCTGTCCCTCGAGTCACACCGCCAAGCATGACGCGGAACGGACCCTCGTGTAACCGCCGGCCCCACGCCGTGCGGTGAGGCGTTTCAATCGTGCATGCCGCGCCGCACCCATGTTTGCGCGTCCCCTGGCTGGTCTGGCTACGTCGTGACATCGTCACTACTTGGTCGCAACGTAGAGATGGACGCTGCCGAAACCACCGATCTGCTCGTGGTAGACATCGAACCTCAAGCTCTCAAAGAGCGGTGCCATGTCGCGGATCACATCGCCCGACCGCTTCCAGATGCCGACGAGCATGCAGCCCAGCCGGTTGCCGTCGTGGGGATAGCCAACGTCGATCAACACCAGCCGGCCCTGTGGGCGCAGCACGCGATGCAGTTCGGACATCGCTCGCTGACCGTTGGGGTAGCCACTGAAGGCCATGGTGTTGATCACGGTGTCGAAGTGGCCGTCAGGATAGGGCAGCGCCTCAACATTTGCCTGCCGCAATTCGGCGCTCACACCCGCGCGCTGTAGATTGCGCTGCGCGATGGCGACCATGCGCTCGTTGAGATCGACGCCGTAGGTTTCGAAGTTGCCAGCGTAGCGTGTGAGCAACAAGCCGGTGCCGAAGGAGACCTCGAGCACACGCGGGCCGCGGATGTGCAGAAGCGCGGCACTGATCCAGTGCCTCCAGACCGGCAGTACCTTCACCGCCAGGTCGTAGGGACGGGCCAGCCGCGAGTAGAGACGATCAAACCGTGCCGTGAACGCCTCGGCATCACGGGGCTCCGCGGAGTAGGGATCGCCCGGCGAATTCTGCTGGCTCATCGCGATTCGTTATCTGTGTTGGGGACTCCTCGCAAAAGTGGGAGTCCGAGGATTCCGCGCCGGACTCATGCTTGCGCGCATGGTTGCGGTACGCAATAGGTGCAGTAGCGCTGATAGTGCACGCTGCGGCTGACCGGGGGGGACAGCCCCCTGTGGGCGCCGCGGTCGAAGCGACGCGCGATGGTTTCCCAGCTGTGGTGCCTCTCGGCTACTTCTGGGCGCCGATCCGGTGGATGATCGAGGCGGCCCTCGGTACGGATCGACTCGGCAACCAACGCCGCACAATGACCGCACCAAATGAGCAGGCAGCAATGACCGAAGCCGCAACCAGACCGGTTGTTGTCGTTGGCGTCGATGGCTCTGAGGCCAGTAAGGATGCGCTGCAGCCAAGTCTGGATCCCTGACCGAAGGCCGCGCGTCCGATAACCGTCTGGAGCAAATATGGACATGTCAACCCTGATGATCGGAAAGATCCTCGCCCTCTACATGCTGACGGCCGGCATCGCCTTCATTGTGGCTACACCGTTCTACGCCAACCTCACCCGGAACGCCGACAGGTCGGATGCGATGGCGGTGAACATCTCGGGAATGGTCCATCTCTTCGTCGGATTCAGCATCGTGGTCAACCACTTCGCCTGGGACGGCCTTCTCGCGGTGCTGGTCACGCTGCTGGGTATCTTCTTCGTCATACGGGGGCTGGCGTACTACTGGGTCCCTCAATTGGTGCTTCGGCCGTCCGAAGGGCGCGCGTCAGGCCTTCGTGTCATGGGCGCGGCATTCATCGCGATCGGCGGGCTGATGGGATACCTCAGCTTTTTCGCGTAGCCCATCCAGACGCACAACTGCGCGGTGGCGCCCTAGTCGAGGCGCTACGACGCCCGACGAGGGGCTCGCCGTACCAGACCGACGGTCCGGGCGCTCTAGGTATCCGGACCGTCAGCTCTGACCTGGGCGATCAGGTTGAACGGTGTCTTTGCCACCACATTCCAGTCGTCGAAGCCCGCCTCGCTGAACAGCCCGGCCAGACGCGCCTCACCGGCCTGCGCACCAAGCGCCTCGCCGCCTTCGGAGAGGGCATGTGCGCAGCACAGCGTCGTTGATGCCGAGTAGTACACCTGAGCGATCGGCCCCACATTGTCGGCGACATCGTCGGCTGCGGCGGGCTCGACGAGCAGTACCGATCCACCTAGAGCAAGAGCCGAGCGCGCGTGCCCTGCCGCCCCGAGCGGATCTCCCATGTCGTGCAGGCAGTCGAAGAAGCAGATCAGGTCGAAACCGCGCTCGGCGTAGTCATGCGCCGTCCCGATCTCGAAGGTGACCCGATCCGCGACCCCAACGGCGCGGGCATTCTCGCGCGCCGCCTCTATCGACCCCACATGGGTGTCGTAGCCGTGGAAACGAGAATTCGGGAACGCCTCGGCCATCAGCACCGTGGAATGACCATGGCCACAACCAATGTCGGCGACGGTGGCGCCGGCCTGCAGCCGCGTGACCACGCCGTCCATCGCCACCAGCCATTCGGGAACGAGCATCGTACGGTAACCGGTGCGAAAGAACGCGGCCACGCCGTGCGAGAGCCGCTCGTCGTGGACACCCCAAGGCACACCCTTTCCGGTGCGGAAGGCCTCGATCGTGAGGTGCTCGTCGAGCCACATCGAAGCGACCACCTCGAATGCCGGCGTCAGGTGAGCGGGGCTGTCGGGGTCGGCCAGCACCGCCGCCCGTTCGGCTGGCAACTCGTAAGTCTTGAGCTCGCGGTCGTAGTCGACGTAGCCGGCAGCGGCCTGACTGTTGAGCCACTCCCGCACGTAACGCTCAGCGCAGCCAGCGCGGCCGGCCACATCAGCCGATGTCAGCGGGCCGGCGCCCGCTAGCGCGTTGTAGAGGCCGAGCTTGGCACCCAGACTGGTCATCACGCCGCCGTAGCCGGCGGCGAGGTCTGCGAACACGCGGCCCTGGAACTCCTCGAGTTTGACCGAGTCGATGTCGACTGTTGTGGACATGTCATCTGCTCCTTCGTTGTGCGGGTTGGTTGTCGCGT
Source organism: uncultured Actinomycetota bacterium (assembly GCA_963841555.1). GTDB lineage: Bacteria > Actinomycetota > Actinomycetes > Mycobacteriales > Mycobacteriaceae > Mycobacterium. The sequence continues at coordinate 155,691 of CAWJDL010000006.1, read as the reverse complement.
CGGAAGCCAAGGAGGCTCGACCGCATCAGTCTTGGTTGACATCGCGGGGTGATCGAGGGGCGAACTGCGCCGATCCGGTCCATTTCGGACAACTTCTGCGGCACGCTCGGTGAGAGAATCGTCAACAGCCGATCAGCCACGATCATCCGTCGGGAGGCAAGCTGATAGCTGAACAGCCGAGCCGGATTCGGGTCAGCCTTGTGGCGACGCCCGACGCAATGGTGTCGCCGGTCAGTGGCCTGTTCGAGATCCTCGCAGGTGCCGCGGGAACCGCCGAGCGCGGCACCGACGGGTCGACCGCGCGCCGCTTCGAGCCTGAGATCGTCGCCGCAACGGCGGGGCCGATGCAAGGGCCGAGTGGCCTTCCTCTCCCGGTGCACCGCTCGATCGATGACGTCGATCGCACCGACGTGGTCGTGGTCCCATCGATGGAGATGACGGCGACGGGCGACTGGATCCCGGGCCGCTATCCCAGGATCGTGCAGTGGATCAAGAAGATGTACGAGAGTGGCGCGACGATCTGCTCTGCCTGTTCGGGGGGCATGCTGATGGCCGAAACCGGCCTGCTCGACGGGCACGAGGCAACCGTCCACTGGGCATCCGAGACACCGTTTCGGGCCCGGCACCCGGACGTCTTGTTACGCATGGACGAAGCTCTGGTCGTGTCCGGCGACGGCGACCGCATCGTCTGCTCGGGCGCGGCGACCGCCTGGCACGACCTCGCGCTGTACCTGATCGCCCGCTACCTGGGACCCGCCAGCGCCCAGGCCGTGGCTCGCTTCCAGCTACTGGAGTGGCACAGCGATGGACAGGCAGCGTTCAAGGTCTTCAACCCTCCGACTGACCACGGCGATGCCGCGGTGCTGGCGGCCCAGCGCTGGATCGCCGAGAATGCCCAGATCGCGAACCCGATCGAAGAGATGGCAGGGCGCGTCGGGCTCAGCACCCGCACCCTCGCCCGCCGCTTCAAGCAGGCGACCGGCCAGTCTCCGGTTGCCTACGTCCAGCGGGTCCGCGTCGAGCTGGCCAAGCGAAGCCTGGAGACCGGTAGCGAACCGATCGAGGAGATCAGTTGGACTGTCGGATATGAAGATTCCGCGTCGTTCCGGCGCCTGTTCAAGCGACTCACCGGGCTGACCCCTGGCGAGTACCGGCATCGTTTCCGCCTCCCAAAGCTCGCCGGAATCCCGGACAGCTGAGCCAGTGATCAAGAGTCACTCGTTCGCTGGCACCCTCGATGCCCGCGAGTATTCGATCGGTCGTCTTGAAGTGCACCCAAGTCCAAAGGGGCGTTATCGACACAGTCACTGAATTCCTACAGCGCGCGCTACCGCCTGTTGCACCCGATCCAGCCGATGTCGGTGAGACGCGGCGCGCTCCGTGCCGGCCTTGCTTACACCCTGGTGGGTCTCTTGCCGCCGGTGTTGTTGTAGCTAGCTACTCGTCGGAGCTGAGGAATCCGACACCTTAATGAGAATCGCCGCCCGACACGTTACTGAGAACGCCGCGGTCAGGGCGGTGAGGTTCCGACACATTCACTGGGTTCCTACACGTTCCGCGACGGCTTGTCGGATTTGCGGGTGCCACACCGCGACCGCAGCGCGGACTATCGCGGTTCGCGCCCTTGCCGGCGCGCAAGTACTTCGCCGACAATTTGGTCGACTACAACGGCCTCACGAGGCCAAGCTCGACGCGATCAACCGCACTAACGTGCTGTCACTGTTTTCCGCAGCTGGCACGAAAGGACTGACTGAGGTCACTTGTCCTTATCTTCGTCATCCTTATCGCGAGGCGGCGGGCGGTTGGCGACGACCGGGAACTGGCCGGTGAAGCCCTCGCGTTCCCGAGCGATCTCCAGTACCCGCCCTCGGACCGCATACCAACCGACGATGAGTGCCGGAATGATGACCACCAGCGTGGCGACGGTCCAGGTGCCGATCGGCGGGTCGAACGCCATCAGCACGACGACGCCGAACAGGAACGCCAACGTGAGATAGCCGGTGTACGGCGTGCCCCACAACCGGAATGACGGCCGCTCGAGGATGCCGCGTTTCGACCAGCGGTAGAGCTGGATCTGACAGATGACGATGGTGCCCCAGGACGCGATGATGCCGAGGGCCGCGATGTTGAGCACGATCTCGAACGCCTGGCCGGGGAAGAGAAGGTTGAGAATGACGCCGAACAGCCCGACGGCCGCGGTCAGGAAGATTCCGCCATACGGCACGCCGCGGCTGGACATCCGCGCCGTGAACTTCGGTGCGCTGCCGTTCATTGCCATCGACCGCAGGATCCGCCCGGTTGAGTACAACCCGGCGTTGAGGCTGGAGAATGCGGCGGTCAGCACGACGATGTTCATGACCGTGCCCGCGCCCTCGACTCCGATCTTGGAGAAGAACGTGACGAACGGACTCTCGCCGGCCTTATAGGTGGTGTACGGGAGAAGAAGGGCCAGCAGGAACAGTGAACCGACGTAGAAGACAGCGATACGTGCGATCACCGAGTTGATCGCACGCGGCATGATCTTATGCGGATGGGCAGTCTCACCGGCCGCTGTTCCGACGAGTTCGACTGCGGCATAGGCAAACACGACGCCGGACATGACAATCACCAGCGGGAAGAGGCCGGCGGGGAAGAGCCCGCCGTTATCCGCCACCACGCTAAAGCCGGTTGACTGCCCCTGAATCTCGTAGCGGCCGGCCAGGAAGATGGTGCCTGCGACCAGAAATGTCATCAGCGCAAGGACTTTGATGGCCGCAGCCCAGAACTCGAGCTCCCCGAACAGGGTAACCGAGATGAGGTTTATGCTCACCACGGCCGCCAACGCGAGCAGGGCCAGCAGCCACTGCGGGACGCTCCCGAACGACGTCCAGTAGTGGAAATAGGTGGCGATCGCCGTCGAGTCGACAATGGCCGTGAACGCCCAGTTCAGCCAGTACATCCAGCCGGCGACGAACGCCGCCTTCTCGCCGAGGAATTCGCGCGCATACGACACGAAGGACCCCGACGACGGCCGGTGCAGCACGAGTTCGCCCAGCGCCCGCAGGATGAGGAAGACGAAGATGCCGCAGAACGCGTAGCTCAAGAACAGGCCCGGTCCGGCGTTGTGTAGTCGCCCGCCGGCACCGAGGAACAGTCCGGTGCCGATGGCACCGCCGATCGCGATCATCTGCAGCTGTCGGGGCTTGAGGCCCTTGTGGTATCCCTCGTCCTCCGCCAGCAGCGCGGAGTTGTCGTAAGTCGACGGATCGGGTGTTGTGGTCATCGAACCGGTCCTCGCTCTAGTCAGGTTTGGGGTGAAGCAGGATCAACGGGGTTACCACGGGCATCCCAATGCTCCGGAGGTCCTGGCGTATCGCTGATGTCACGAAACGTCATGACAAAACCCACCACGGCGGTGACCGCTGCGATTGCGTAGCCGATGATCGAATACCAACCGAGATGAAGGTACGCGGTGACCGCGACGATGAACATCGCCAGGAACACCAGCGACATCCCGATCAATGGAATCTTCGCAAACAAATCAATGCGTGCCATGAGACCCACCTCAATAGACCGAATGAAGGTGGTACCAGTGATACACCTTCCGGCGGTGTGGTGCAGGGTTTCGAAACGGCATTCGCCGGTGACGTAGTAGCCGCACTGCTGAACACTCTGTTGCAATCGCCGCCATCATCGCGGTGGCGGGATTTGCCCTGGCATTCCGCGACCTGTGCTGACAACGAGGCGCACTATGGGCGCATGAATGCAGGACCGAATACCCAAGTCGACGAAATCGCGCCCGACATCTTCCGGATGTCCACCTGGGTCCCGGACATCACCGAACACGGCTTCACGTTCAACCAATTCCTGCTCACCGGCGACGAGCCTTTCCTGTTCCACTGCGGCCACCGGCAACTGTTCCCATCGGTGTCGGAGGCCATCAACCGGGTTGTCCCGCTGGAGAAGCTGCGCTGGATCTCGTTCGGCCACGTCGAGGCCGACGAGTGCGGCGCGGTCAATCTGTTGCTGGACGCTGCACCCAATGCCGAGGTCATCCACGGCGCGTTGGCGTGCATGGTGTCGTTGAACGACCTGTGCGACCGGCCGCCTGTGCTGGCACCCGACGACGGCGTGCACGACACCGGCGGGCATCGGCTGCGGTTCATTCCCACGCCGCACGTGCCGCACAACTGGGAGGCCGGGCTGTGGTTCGACGAGGCAACGTCGACCTTGCTGGCCGGCGACCTGCTCACCCACACCGGCCAGTGCCCGGCGCTGACCGAATCCGACTGCGTAGCACCGGCATTAGAGGCCGAGGCGGTATTCCACGCCACAGGGCTGACGACGAACCTCGGGCCGACGCTAGAGCAGCTCGCCGAGCTGCATCCGACTACGCTGGCGATCATGCATGGCTCGTCCTACTCCGGTGACGGCGCCGCGCAGCTGCGGGCCATGGCCGACGGGTACGCCGCGATGGCGGGCACTGGATGACGGCGCGCTGGACCCTTGCCGCTGTTCTGGCCGTCGGCGCCATCGTGACTGCCTGCAACACCAGCACCCCGGGTACACCCGTCACGAGCCCGAAATCGCCTACTGAGCCTAACTTTCCGACCAGCCGACCCACCGCGGCGCCCCCGAAGACGCTGACGCCTGCACCCACCAGCTCGCCGACGGTGGCCGCGCCGGGCGCAGTGGTGCTGCTGCCGGAGAACGGTTACGTGTTCATCGAGACGAAGTCGGGCAAGACCCGCTGCCAGCTCAACGAAGAAGAGGTCGGCTGCGAGGCGCAGTTCACCAATTCACCTGTGCTCGACGGCGGCCACGCCAACGGCGTGCGGCTGACCGCGAATGGTGAAGTCAGTTGGCTGGTAGGCAATTTGGGTGACATCCCCGTCGTCACCCTCGACTACCGGAGGTACTCGGCAGTGGGCTGGACCATCGATGCGGGCGAGAACGGCACCCGGTTCACCAACGACCGCACCGGGCACGGCATGACCGTCTCCGTCGACGGAGTACAGGCGTTCTAAGGTCAAGCAATGACAGCCGCTCAGCGTGAACGCGCCGCCCTGGTAGAGACCATGCGCACCGTCGGGCCGGACGCGCCGACACTCTGCGGGGACTGGACGACCCGTGACCTCGCCGCTCACCTGGTGGTGCGGGAGGGCAGGCTCGACACCACCCCGGGTATCGCAATCCCGTTCCTGGCCGGTTACACCGAGAAGGTTCGGCGCCAGGCCGCCGAGTCCACCGACTGGGACGAGCTACTCGACAAGATCGCGTCCGGCCCACCGCTCTATTCGCCGTTCAAGGTCCTCGACCCGGTCGCGAACATGGGCGAGATGTTCATCCACCACGAAGACGTCCGCCGAGCCCAGACGGGTTGGGAGCCACGCCAGCTCGACGATGCGACGGTGAGTGCACTGGGCCGGGGACTTCCGATCATGGCCCGGCTCACGTTTGCCAAGGCGCCAGCCAGGGTGGCTCTTCGCACGCCGCAGGGCAAGGACTTGGTCACCTTCGGCCGGGGCCCGGAAGTCACGGTGACGGGCGAACCGCAGGAGCTTCTGCTCTTCATCTCCGGCCGTGACGCCGTGCGCCTGACGTTCGACGGTGAACCCGAGACCGTCGACGCGGTCCGCGCCAATCGCCGTGGACTGTGACGTTTGCTGCTTATCCTTCAGTTCATGAAGACACAGCTGCTCTTGGCGGGTGGGCTCGCGATAGGAACGTTGCTGTCAGGGCCGTTCACGACCACGCCCATTCAGGACGGCGTACGCGCGAATGGCGCCAAGCTCAATGCGAACGGCGCCGGCCACGGGATGTTCGTCAGCATCGACGAAGTCAGCACCTTCTAGGTACCGCCTCTACGCTGGCGGTCGTGGATTTCCGTGTCTTCGTCGAACCCCAGCAAGGTGCCACCTACTCCGATCAGCTCGCGGTCGCGCGTGCAGCCGAGGATTTGGCCTTCTCAGCGTTTTTTCGGTCCGACCACTACGTCGCGATGAGCGGCGACGGCCTGCCCGGTCCGACCGACTCATGGGTGACGCTGGCAGGCATCGCGCGCGAGACGTCGACGATCCGGCTGGGTACGATGGTCACCTCCGCCACCTTCCGCTACCCCGGCCCGTTGGCGATCTCGGTCGCTCAGGTCGACGAAATGAGCGGCGGCCGTGTCGAATTGGGCATCGGTGCGGGCTGGTTCGAGGCAGAACATCAGGCGTATGCGATCCCGTTCCCTTCGCTTGGCGAGCGTTTCGACCGGCTGACCGAACAGCTGCACATCATCACCGGGCTGTGGACGACACCCGTCGGCGAGAAGTTCGACTACGCGGGAACGCACTACACCGTTGCGGAATCCCCGGCGCTGCCCAAGCCCGCACAGTCACCGCACCCTCCGATCGTCATCGGCGGCGGCGGCCCCAAGCGCACACCAGCGCTCGCTGCGCAGTTCGCTGCCGAGTTCAACAGCCCGTTCGCACCGCTGGAAACGGTCAAGACCCAGTACGAGCGGGTTGCCGGAGCACTATCCGAGGCAGGCCGGTCGCCGGACTCGCTGACCTACTCGGCGGCGTTCGTCGTCTGTGCGGGACGCGACGACGCTGAGATCGCCCGCCGTGCCGATGCCATCGGGCGGGAGGTGGACGAGCTGCGCAGCAATTCCCCGACGGTGGGAACGCCCGCCGAGATCGCGGACAAGCTGGCCGCGTATATCGAGGTCGGCGTTCAGAGGGTGTACCTGCAGCTCCTCGATATGTCCGATCTCGATCACCTGGAGTTCTTCGCCACCCAGGTCGTCCCACAGTTCGGCTGAGCCCCGGCTTTCCACACCCCGCGGCTACTATCACTGGCCATGGCAGGCCGGGAGCCCGACGACGACGAACAGACGCCGTCGCCTGCGCCGTGGTACAACCGCACCGATGCGGTGATCGGGGCGAGCGTGGCCGGCCTCGCCGTGATCGGCATCCTCATCGCGGCCGTGACGTTTGTGTCGCGCCAGGCCAACGAGCCCGAGCAGGCCCCGCTGAACTTCGTCGAGCCGTCGTTCTCGGCGACCGCCACCGGGTCCTCGTCGACGCCGACCACAACCGCGACGATAACCAGCACCAGTCCGCCGGTAACCACCGACATCAACGGGCCGTCGTCCACCACCTCGTCCTCGTCGGACACGTCGAGGAGCACTGACACGTCGACCCGAACCGCGTGGACCAAGCCGTACACGCCGCCAAGCGGCGACGAGTCAGCGCCGACGACGCGCCGCGGGCCGCGCACGAATGTGACACGCACGCTCTATCCGCAGCCCTGAGCGCCTACTATCTGTCCCCGTGGCGCGCTACGGACCTCCCGACGATCCGAACTATCCCCACGACGAGCCGACCGCCTACATCAACTACGGCGACCACGGTCCGCCCGGCCCTCCGCCGGGTGAACCGGTCCCCTGGTATCGCAAACCCGTGGCGCTGGTCGCATTCGGCGCGCTCGGCGCGGTCCTGATCGCGTTGGTCATCTTCGGCCTGGTCAAACTCCTCACCGGTGGCACATCGGACACCCCGCAGACCACGCTCACCCCGATCACCCGCACCACGACGTCTGTGACCGCGCCGACGACAACAACGGCGAACACGACGACGGAGCCGGCCACCACGACTACGGAGCCGACCACGACCACTACGACCACGACTACCGAACCCACCACGACTACCACTACAACCACCACGACCGAACCGAGCATCAGCACAAGCACGAGCACCAGCACGGTCACGCAGACCGTCACGGTCCCACCGCCACCCTGACGTGAGCCGCGCCGCCTACGCCCACGACGCCGTCGTCGCCCTCGACTCCGGCGGCGATCCCCGCGCTCCCGGCGGTGCGATAACCGTTGCGCTGTGCGGACATTGGGACCACGAGCCGCCGTGCCCGCTGGCGCCGCACCACACCGATGCAACGCCCGGCGGCGACGACACGCTCCGGCTACGGGTGCTGTTCGCCGCCGATCCCGCCGACGAGGAGCGGGTGCGTTCGTTGATCACAGAGGCGCTGTCGACGGGGCGGCTGACGGGTCCAGACGGCCGAGTCACCCGGTGGATGGTGCAGTCCAGCGCCGCCGGAAACATCCGTCCTGACGAGGCTGACCACGCCGCACGGCTTGTCGCGAATTAGCGGCTCGGTTCGTTTTCGCCGCTCAGCGGCCGCGGGCGGCGTATTCCGCGACCAGCGCCTCGGCGCTGCGCACGGCCGCCCGGCAGGCGCGGGTGGTGAACGGGTCGTTGAGGGGATGGTCGGCGCGGCGACGCCATCGCTGAGCCGCCGCGAACGCCGCCCGTGGCCCGTCGTACGGCGCGTCGGGCTGCAACCCCAGTCTGCTTGCGGCGTCGGTGCCTGAGCCGCCGATGATGCGCCGCAGCGACGCTATCTCGTCCTCGTTCAATGTCGTTTGGCGCGAACGCAATTGACTCAGCAGCCGAAGTTCTTCGAACGCGTGTGTGTCGGCCAGCAGCGGGTCGATGTCCGCGACGATGTAGCGCGTCGCATAGATCGGGTTGGTTTCCACAAACCGCCGCAGCGACAGCAGCGCGGTGTGCGCCTTGAGCAGATCCGAGCGTTGCGCGAACTGCTGATCGATGACGTCGCGCAGCGCCACCAGCCCGCTGCGCTCCAACAGCTCGTCGGCCAGCGCCACCGAATCGTTGACACCGGCGCGCAGCACCGCGATCGAGATCCTGATGCCGAACATGCCGAACCGGTCCAGCAGTGCGGCGCGGGTGGCAGCGTCCACCGGAAGCGAACTGTCCTCACGCACGAAGCGGTCGACCGACAGCATGGCCTTGGTGAGCTCGACGGCGTCGACCCCGGCCAGCTTCTCAAGCGCGACGAACTCGCTCTGCCGCAACGTGCGGGCGGTCAGCGCCAGCAGCCCGGACACCGGGACGACGGCCTGGCAGATGCCGGTCTTGTCCATCTCATTGGTGAACCGTTTCGCCACATCCTTGGCCGAGAGCATCGCGTCGATCCGGCCCGCGCCGATCTCGTCGGCTCGGGAGGCGACCCCGATGACGCCGAGCGCACCGGTCGATCCGCCGACCAGCTCACCGATCTGCTTGAGCAGCGCGATATCCGCGGCATTCAAGGTGCGCAGAAGGAACACCACTGCATCGATGCGCGGCACCCCGTCGTCGGGCACCAGCAGCCGCAACGTGCGTTCGGAGACGTCCCGGGACAGCGACGACGTGCCCGGTGTATCGATGATCGTGGCGTCGATCAGCTCGGCGGCCGGCCACTCCACATCCAGGTCGGCGACGTCTTCGGGGTCCAGGCTGGCGAAGTCGAACGTCAGCCCGCCGTCACGCGCGATCGCCACATTGGAGCGGCGGCCGCCGCGGTGGTTGGCCGTCACCTTCGGGATGGGCCCGTGCCGGAACCAGGTGACGATTCGGGTGGCCTCGGTGGCATCGGTGGGCGCGATGTCCTCGCCCACAAGCGCATTCACCAGCGTGGACTTGCCTGCCTTCAACGTGCCTGCCAGCGCGATCCGGATCGGTTGGTTGAGGCGATAGCCGATCCGGTCCAGCTCGTTGTGCACGTCGGGCCGCTGCCGGTACGCCGGATCGTTGCGATAGGCCTGGATGGTTCCGCCCAGGATCGCGCGCACTTGGTCACTCGTGCTCATCTAGCGCTACTCCCCAACGTTCCGGGCTGCCCTTCCATTTCGGCAATGGCCGGAGGTCCAGCTTATGCATCGCGGGACTATTCGACGGCCTCGCCCCAAACGACGCCGCTGATGTCGAGGTCGACGCCACCGTCATCGGGGTAGTCGACGAACGAGCGGAGGTTGGCTGGATCACGGAACAAGCCGGACGTGAAGTCGAGGATCGACATGATGGAGTCCCACCGGTGGTGGTTTACGTGCTGCCCACGGGTTCGCGGGCCGATTCGGCGCCTGGCGCCAACTTGACCGCGTGGTCGGTCACCTGTTTGAGAATGTTGAGCTGCCGCTCGAGCTCGCGGATCCTGGTGGCGCGCTCGTTCTCCTCGAGCTGGGCCGACGCGATGGTCGCCTGTAGTGATTCGTTCAGCGAACGGGTGGTCTGGTTGGCGATGCCGCGGTAATGGTCGCGCAGCTGACGCTGAATTCCCTTGAGCCGGTCCCGCGACTCCTTGTTCACCACGAACGAAACGTCGTCGATGAACTTTCGCATGTTCATCTTGGCCTCGTTGCGCACCCGCATCATCCGGTTCTCCATGTCGTCCTTGTAGGTCTTGCGGCCCAACAGAAGACCGGCGCCCAGCGACAGCGGGTTGAACATGCCCAGCCCGGCGAACGAGGTCAGCATGCCGAACATCAGCACGCCGCCGTACGAGCCGCGCATTCCGGTGACCATCTTGTGCCCGGCCTTGATCGGCTTGGCCTCCAACTTGCCAAGCGACTTCAATTCGCCGAAGCCGGCGCCCATTTCGCGCGCATCGATCTGCGGCATCTCGATCGCCTCGAGGCCGGCCTCGACGAACGTCCGCCCCACGTCCTGGGCCAGCGCATCGGCGCGCTGATACGCCCATACGAAGTTGTCGCCGACGGCGGTCGCGATCGCGTTCTCCAGCTCGGCGCCGATCTCCGCCCAGTGGTGAGTGGGGTCGGTGGTGTCGATCACGTGCTCGGTGTGTTGTGAGATGTTCCGGAACCGGCCCCGCAGGTCGTGGTCGACATCGGCTGTCAGATCGGCGATTCCGTCGTTGAGTACCTGCTGCCACAGCGCGGTCTGCTGCAGCGCCTCCTGGGCTTCCTGCTTGCGGCGCTCGAGCTCGGCCTTCAACCGGTCGCGGGCTTGCGGATCGTTGATCGCCGACATTTCGGAATCGACGGCCAGCGTCAGATGCTCTGCCGCCGAACGGACCTCGGCAAGCACCTGATCGCGCACCCGGTCGTTCTCCCGGGACAACACCTTGTCGCTGAGGAACTTCACGATGGCAGGGAAGTTCGACTCCTCGTTGAGTTCCTTGTCGTTGAGTTGAATGGCGTGGCTGCGCAGCAGCGACGACGCCGGAATCATCGGCATCGAGAGGCCTGCGCGCTGCAGGTGCGCCTTATTGGCCTCGACGATCTCCCGCCAGTGCGGGTAGAGGTCGGTCTTGGTCGCGACAAATGTTGCGACGGGGCAGATTTCGAACGCCTGCCGGATGAAGGTCATCTCAGGCTCTGTGAACTCCTGACTGGTGTCGCTGATCATCAACATGGCGTCGGCGTCGGGCAGCAGACCCAGCGTTGCCGAAAGGTGGGGTTGGCCGTGACCGCCGACGCCCGGAGTGTCGACGAAGACCAATCCGCCCTTGAGCAACGGGCTCTCCGCGGTAACGGCGACGCGCAACACCTGGCGACCGCCTGCCGCGGGGTGACGGCGCAGGTCCTGCTTGATGTCGGCGATCGGGATCTCGATTGCGTCGGGCTCATCCCCGTCAACACCCGCGACGATCAACTTCGCGGTGGCCTGCTCGCCGTAGGACACCATGGTGGCGACGACAGTCGTTTCGTCGTCGCCGACGCGGGACACCGGCACATTCAGCAGCGAGTTGAGCAGCTGGCTCTTGCCCTGCTTGAGCTGGCCTGCGATCACGACCCTGATCTGCGGGTCGGTGATCCGCTCCTTCGCCTTGGCCAACCGCTCGACCAGATCGCCACGCTCGTTTGTTTCCGCGATCTTCGTGGAGTGGTCGATCAGTTCGACGATGACCTTCACCTTGCGGGGGTCATTCGGTTGCGTCATGGTGTCCCTTTGATTTCGCGCGCGGCGGTTCTTCTAACGGTAGGCGCGCCAACTGGCGGGGACCTGAGTTCGGTCCCCGCCAGCTGCGCTATTTGGTTGTCGCTCGGTCAGAAGAGCCCGACATCGTTCGTGACGTCCACGTGGGTCTCGACGGTCGCGTCATGGCTGTCGTGCGTCGAGTTGTCGTCGTGGCTGTCATGGGTGCTGTGATCGGAGTTGTCGGTGTGCACCGAGTTGTCGTCGTGGCTGGCGTCGACGCTTCCGGAGATGTCGCCGCCGTGGGTGTCGACCGTCGTGACGTCGCCGCCACCGGTGTTGGTGGTCGTGGTTTGGGTCGGGGCGATAACCACCCCGCCGCCACCGCCGGCGTTAGCGGCGCCGCCGTCGCCACCGCCGCCGAGGATGCCGCCGTGTCCACCGGCGCCACCCGAGGCATTGCCACCGCTGGTGTCGATGTCGCCGGTCTTGACGACCGGACCCTCGTTGCCGGAGATGACATCGCCACTACCGGTGTTGGTGGCACTTCCATGGCTGTCGCTCTCGTTGCCAACGCCGCCGGCCTGGACAGTGGAGCCGTCGCCGGCGAGGATGTCGCCGGTGTTGGCGCCGACATTGCCGTCACCGACCACGTTTCCGTCACCGTGGACGTTCGTGTTGTCGATGTCGCCGGCGTTGCCCGTGTTGATCACGCTGCCGTCGGACGCGGTGTTCTTGTCACCGAAGGTGATGTCACCGAAGTCCAAGTTGACACCGCCCTGCTGCACATCGTGACCGGCCTCGGGGCTCAGGATGTGGGGATCGTTGTTGCTCAGCACGTCGTTGTGGCTCAGCGTGTCGTTGTTGCTGAACGCCTGCGTCTCCGGAGCGAAGACATGCTGCGGGGTGAACGCGATGCCGTGAGTCTGGGCCACTGCCTGCTGCAGGCCATGGACCGGGTTGCCACCGCCCTGGATGATCGCGGCGGGTGCCACGGAGGCGGCCACGGCGTTCACCTGAGCGGCAGAGACGTTCTGCACTCCGGCGTTCTGCATGGTCTTGTCGGGGTCGTTGATGAAGGCCTGGGCCTGAACCGGGTCGCGGAACAGGTCGAGAATCCAGTCGAGAACGTTTGTCATTTCTGTGGTCCTTTTCTGTGTGCGTTTCTGGGAGCTGGTCACCGGCGTGTCCGGCGAACTGGTGACAACGTTATGGACCTCGCGAAGTTGCAGAAACGGGGTCAGAACCCCTCCCTACTGGAACATATCCCGGGATCGTAGTGGGGTATCCATTAGGGGATTAGGGGGTAATTGGGGGAAATGCAGTTCATGGTGGCCATCGGTCGTATTTCTGCACTTCAACGCACAGAATGCGTGACCCGTGGGGGCCACGCATTCTGTGTTGGTTGCAGCGGTGACTAGTCGAAGATGTCGAAGCCGGATGAGTCGGCATCCAGGTGGTGATCCTCTGGGACCGAGTGGCTCCAGTCGTCGTGCTCGACGGGCGCGTCGATCGGCGCATCGTCGATCACCGGGCCGTCGAACTGCAGCGACGGGTCATCGGCGCCCGCAACGGCAGGCACCCCGGCGTCGGATAGCGCGTCGAGCCCCGACTGCACCCCGGCATCGGGTTCGTTGACGAACTCGGCAACCACCGAGTGCACATCGTCAACCACGACGGCTGGCACATGGTCGTCGAACGCGTCGAATGCGGCGGTTGCCGCGCCACTTGTCCACACGTTGCCGGACGGATCGTCGACCAGCCCTTCGGTGCCCGTAGAGGGCACCGCCGTCGACAGCGATTCCGCGACGACCGGAATCAAATGGTTGACGTCCACGCTGGTCACGTCCGTCAGATTGGCGTCAGCGATCGCCTGCGCCGGATCAGCGGCGTAGGCTGCGGCGGCGTCAGGGTCACTTACCAGCGACATCACAAAGTCGAGTAGCGAGTTTGCCATCGAACACCCTCCTTCCCCTTACAGATATATATGCGGCGATAGCCCAAAGGCCTGATCCGATGCTATCGACGGATGTCGCGGCGGTGATCGGTGCCAAACCCACCTGTGCCACACCGGCGTTAGGGGACTGACTGTTAGGGGTTTCCCGCCACTAGGGGGATCTCCCTGTTCCGGAGGTCCCGAGCCGCTATCGTGAGCATCGGCCAAATTCAGGGCCAACCAATGAGGGGAAGATGAGCGACTCACTCGGGTTGTCGATTGGGATGACGAACCTGGTGGCGGCCAGAATCGGCCGCCCTCCGATCATGCGCCGTTCGGTTCTCACTCTGTTCAACGACCGCGCGCCCGAAGTCGGCGTGCCCATCGAATATCGAGCGAATCCGAACGATATTCATCAGGGCCTCGTGCTGAGCGGTTTCGTCGAGCGTGTCGGCGACCCGGTGCCGCTGGTGGCCGCCGATGGCTCGCCACATGTCGGCGAGCAAGTGCTTGTCGAGGCCCTCGACGCGATGGCGCGCACGGTGGGCGGCGGCGCCCCCGTCGCGATCGCGGTGCCGGCGCACTGGGGCCCCGCAACCGTCGGTGCGCTGCGGGGTGCGTTGCGCGCGAAGCCGAGCCTCGCGCCGAACGGTGTGCCCGCGGCGCTCGTCCCGGATTCGGTCGCGGCGCTCGCCGCGTTGCAGGCCGCACCGGGGCTGCCGTCGAGCGGTGTCGTCGCGCTGGTAGACCTGGGTGGTAGCGGGACCAGCGTCACCATCGCCGACGCCGGTTCGAACTTCGCCCAGATCGGCGAGACGGTCCGCTATTCCGACTTCTCCGGCGATCAGATCGACCAGGCACTGCTCAACCATTTGGTCTCAGGAATCGCCGACGCCAACAACGCCGACACCACCGGCACGCTGGGGCTCGGAGCGCTGGCCCGACTGCGCGACGAGGCCAGGCAGGCCAAGGAACGGCTATCCGCCGAGACAGCGACGGTTGTGTCGGCGGCGCTGCCCGGCTTCAACTCCGACATCAGGGTCACCCGCAACGAGCTTGAGAGCCTCATCTCGGGGCCGCTCGCCGGTCTGCTGAACACCATCGAAGAAACGTTGCAGCGCAATAACATTCCCGTGTCCTCCGTGTCCGCCGTCGCGACGGTCGGCGGCGGGGCCAACATTCCGCTGGTCACCCAACAGCTGTCGGAGCGGCTACGCGCTCCCGTCGTCACCACGCCCCAGTCCCAGCTCAACGTCGCTGCAGGCGCCGCGCTGGTGGCCGACCGCGCACTGGAGGCGGACGCGCCCACCGGCATGGCGCCGACGGGGTTGGCGCCCGCCGCAGACGCTCCGACGGGCATGTCCGCCGCGGGTTGGGCCGCGGGCGCCGCGGGGTTGGCCGCCTCCGAGTCCGCCTCTGACGGCACGCCGTCGGCGACGTTCCGTGCGTTGGCCTGGTCGCAGGATGATGCGCCTGGCGCAGAGCCGGTGCCGTACTCCGGCGAGGACTACACCTTTGATCAGGGACCGACCGACGCCCGCCCACAGGTCGCGTTCGCGCACGAGGAAGAGGGCTATGAGCCCGAGCCAGGGCCGCTGCCCTGGTACAAGCGCCCGCCCATTCTGTTCGGGGCTGCAGCCGCGGCCGTGCTGTTGGCCATCGGCGGGCTGGCGATCACGCTCACCGGCACGAGCAGCGACACCGGCCCGGTGACCGAGACGGCCACTCAGGTCGAAACCGGACCGTCGCCGACTTCTGAAGCGTCACAAACGATCACAGTGACCGGTTCCAACGGGGAGCCGAGCACGACCGTGGTGCCGCCGCCCCCGCCACCAAGCACGACGACAACCACGCCGCCAACGACCACCACAACGACCACCACCACAACGACCACCACGACAACGACCACAACAACCACCACCACAACGACGACCACGCCGCCGACCACCACGACGACGACCACGACCCAGGCGCCGCCGACCACCACAACCACGGCCGCCGCGTTGTCGCCGGCAACGACCACTTAGCCGTGACCCATGGCGACTCCGGCGTCAGATCCGCTGACCGACATCCCGCCGGCCGCGCGCGACACGGTGGCATCGGTGCTCGCCGCGCCGACCGTCCCGGTCAAGGTGCTGGTGTCCGGAGGCATCGGCACCGGTAAGAGCTCGGTCCTCGCGGCCATCCGGTCGGCGCTGCGCGCGGCCGGGGTGGCGGTGCTGACGAGACCACCCCGCGACGGCGACGATTCGACCGCGGCGGTCGTCATCGACGACGCGCATCTGCTCGACGACGCAGAACTCGGCCAGCTCGGCGAGCGGGTCGCCGATCCCGCGTCGACGGTCGTGGTCGCCGCCGAACCGCTCGCACACCACCCCGCGTTGCGCTCGCTCGCCACCGCTATCGAGCGGGAAAACCCCCTGGTGTCGCTCGGCGCGCTCAGCCCCGCGGAAGTCAATCGCGCTGCGGCCGAAACACTCGGCGCCCCACCGACTTCCGAGGTCATCCGGTCGTTGATGATGGCGACGGCGGGCCTGCCGTTCCTGCTGCAGCCCGCGATCACCGCGGCAGGCTCACCCGATGGCGAAGAGCCGGCGACAGCGATCATGCAGGCCGCCAAGTTCGCGCTGATCGAGCGGCTGCGCCGGCTCGACGAACCGGTGCTCGACACGCTGCTGGTGTCGTCGCTGAGCCCGGAGCTCGGGCCCGACGACGTCGCCGCGGCGCTGCGGGTCGGCGCGGAAGACGCGCAGGCCCTTGTCGACCGCGCCCGCGCCAGCGGCTTGATCGAGCCGTCCCACAGCCACACGTTCCTGCGATCGGTGCATCGCTGCATCGCTGGGATCATCGGCACCGCGCGCCACCACGACACCGAGATCTCGCTGCTGGTATCGCAACTCGAATCGTCAACGCTGTCAGCGGATCTCGCGTTGCGGATGGCCGAACACGGGCTGCAGGACGACCGGCTTGCCACCGAGCTCGCCGAGCTGGCGTCCCGCACCCGGGGCCAACCGGCGCGGGCGGCGCGGCTGTACCGGGCCGCCGCCGATGCGGGGGCGACGGCCCTGTCCGCGCGCCTCGCAGACGCACTCGCGCAGACCGGCGACTGCGCCACCGCGGGTCGGCTGGCCGACGAACTGCTCGGCTCCGACGACGCGGCCGAGCGCGCCGCCGCGGTCAGGATCGCCGCCAGCATCGCCATGCACGACGGCAGCGCGGCGCAGGGCGCCGACCTGTTCCGGTGGCTCGGACCGTATCCCGATGCGCTCGTCAGCGCGTCGGGCGCGATCGTGGCCGTCGCCGCGGGTGACCTCGAGGCCGCACGGGCGGCGCTGAGCGGCGAGAGCGCGGGGCCGCCGACGTCGACCGCACGCGCCGCACGCAACCTCGCCGAGGGTCTGCTGATGTCGCTGGATCAGCCGTTCCCGATCGCGGTCGCGCGGCTGGGGAATTCGATCACGGCCGAACAGCAATCGCCGGGCGTCGCGCCGGACACCCCCGCCGCACTGGTGACGCTGGCGGCGCTGCACGGCGGCGACCCCGTGCGCGCCCGCAGCGTGATCGGCCGGGCGGTGCGCGCCGGCGGCCAGACGGACACCGCAGACGAATCCTTTGCTTCGCACCGGCACCGACTGCTTCTCGGCTGGGTGCGGATGCTTGACGGGCAGCTGCCGGCGGCGGCCGCCGATGCCGCCGCGACGGCCGATGCGGCGCTGCACCGCCGCGACGCGCTTTGGGCCGCCGCGCTGCAGACGGCGATCGCCAGGCGCAGCGGCGACAGCGGTGCGGTGCAGAAGCATTGGTATGCGGCGATCGAGGTGCTCGCCGAATACTCGATGGACCTGTTTTCGCTGCTGCCACTGGGCGAGCTGTGGGTGGCCGCCGCAAGGATGCGTCAGGTCGACCGGCTGCAGCACACCCTGACCGAGGCGTTCGCCTTGCTCGAGTCGCTCGGCAATCCCGTGCTCTGGTCGGTGCCGCTGCACTGGTCCGGCGTACACGCCGGGATTCTTGCGAGTTCGCCGGAAGCGGTTGCGCCGCACGGCCAGGCGTTGACCGCCGCCGCCGCCCACAGTGCATTCGCCAAGGCGCTGGCCTCCGCCGGGCGTG
The DNA here is from genome assembly GCA_963841555.1 of uncultured Actinomycetota bacterium. Classification (GTDB taxonomy): domain Bacteria; phylum Actinomycetota; class Actinomycetes; order Mycobacteriales; family Mycobacteriaceae; genus Mycobacterium. The sequence continues at coordinate 137,937 of CAWJDL010000006.1, read as the reverse complement.
CGTGGCTACGGGTGCTGGCCAACCACGTCGACGCCGACGAGGTGACCGCGGCGGCACGGGGGTTGTCGCAGTTCGGCCTGACCTGGGATGCCACCCGTTTGGCCAGCCAGGCAGCCCTCCAGACCCCCGACGGGCGTGTCTCCGGGGCAATGCTGCAACTCGCGCGCGACCTCAAACAGACCGTCACGGTCGACGACGCGCCTGGCCTGGAATCGGTGACCACCGTCGCGGATGGTGCTCGCAGCGGCCCGTCGCGGCCCGCCTCCTCCAGGTTGTCCGACCGCGAACGCGAAGTGGCCGAACTACTGCTGCTCGGCATGCCGTACCGCGACATCGGCAGCCAGCTGTTCATCTCGGCCAAGACCGTCGAGCACCATGTCGCGCGGATCCGGCGCCGCCTCGGCGCCGAGTCGCGATCGGAGATGTTGTCGATGCTGCGCGCCATGCTGGCTCCCCAAGGCTGAGCCCCCAACGCGGCGAAATCCCCTAATCGAAATCCCCTATAGCGTCCGCTGCGCGACGGGTCCGGCACCGGATTTGCTGCGCCGCCATCCGCCATAACGTCGTTGCATGTTGAATTCCCCAGGCAACCAGGGCCATTCGCTAGGCCTATCGGTCGGCGCGACGAACCTGGCCGCCACCCGCGACGGCCAGACCGCCGTCATCCGCCCCGCAGAGCTGACGCTGCAGGGCCAGCGCCTCACCGGCTTCGTCGATCGCGTCGGCGATCCAGTGCCTCTGGTCGCCCCCGACGGCTCGAAGCATCGCTCAGAAGAACTGCTCGCCGATGCGCTCGGCGCGATGGCCCATGCGGTCACCGCGGGCGTCCCGGTGTCCGACGTCGCCGTCACCGTGCCCGCGCACTGGCGAGCGTCAGTCGTCGACACCCTGCGCAGGAATCTGCGCGGCAAGCTGCCGGTGATCTCCGACGCGACAGCGGCGTTGACGGCGCTGCGTGCCAATCCCGGCCTGCCGACACACGGCGTCATCGTGCTGTGCGACTTCGGCGGCAGCGGCACCAGCATCACGCTCGCCAACGCGGCACGGGGCTTCTCGCCGTTCGGAGAGACCTTGCGCTTTCCCGACTTCTCTGGTGATCAGATCGATCAGGCACTGCTGACGCACGTCGTCGCCGGACTTGTCGACGCGTCAGACGCCGATCCGTCGGGCACCGCGATGGTCGGATCACTGGTGCGGTTGCGCGACGAATGCCGGCGCGCCAAGGAACGGCTGAGCGAATCGACAGCGACGGCCGTCGTGGCCGATCTGCCCGACCACCGCGTCGACCTCCGCGTCACGCGCACCGAACTCGAAGACCTGATGGCTGCGCCGCTCTCGGAATTCCTTGCGGTGCTTGGCGAAACGCTGGAGCGCTACGGAGTGCCCGCGGCAAGCGTGTCGGCGGTCGCCACCGTCGGCGGTGGTGCCCGCATTCCGCTGATCACCCAGCGGCTCTCCGAGCACCTGCGCGCACCCGTCGTGACCACAGCGCATCCGCAGCTCACCGCGGCCGAGGGCGCGGCCCTGATCGCGCGCCGAAGCCGGATCGTCGACACGGCCACCACACTCACGCCGACCGCTCCCGCTGCAGCCGCCGCCACGTCGACCATCGCGGCCGCCAATGCGTCGACGGCGCTGGCCTGGTCCGAAGACGACGTCAGCGAGGACGTACTGCCCTACCACAACGTCGCTGACGTGACGGACTCTCGCCCCGAGGTGCACTTCCGCCACGAGGAATGGCAGGACGAGGCGCCCCCGCGGCGCAGCCCGCTTGTGCTGTTCGGTCTGGCGGCGGTCGCCGCGGCCATCGCGACGACGGTGTTCGGCATCAGCTTGGTCAGCGACACCACCACGACCCCGGTCGATGCGGCAACCGTCGCATCGTCCGTTCCCGCGCCTGCGGCGTCGGCGACTCTCCCAGCTCCCCCGGCGCCGCAGGCCCCCCAAGTCACGACCGTTGTGGTGCAAAAGCCCGCGCAACGGTCGTATCAGGCACCGCAGCGGCCGCAGGCGCCGGTGACGCAGCAATCGCCCGCACCGGTGACGACTCAGCCGACGACCACGCCGACCACAACCACACCGACGACGACAACCACAACGCCACCCACCACGACGACCACGACCACCGCACCGCCACCGCCGATCGACCCCGGCACGGGCGGCGGAGGAACAGGGACGGGCGGCGGAACGCCTCCCATCGACCCCGGCACAGGCGGAGGCGGAACCGGCACGGGCACCCCGCCGATCGACCCTGGCACGGGCGGCGGCGCGTAGTTAGGGCAACCTTCGTAGCGGCGTTTCCCCGCAAGATGCAACTATGAGCAGGCATCGAGCGAAAGTTACTGGCCAGTAACATCCAATAAGTTACCCTTGAGTAACTTGGGACCGGGAGGCACGCGGTGGATACGCAGACGCTGATCAGGCTCATCATCGGGCTATTGATGACAGCGGTCGTGCTGGTGTTCGCCGCGAAGCGCGTCCTGTGGCTGACCAACCTGATCCGGTCGGGCCAGAAAACCAGCGACGAGCACGGCCGCAAGGACCACCTGAACACCCGCATCACCACGCAGATCAAAGAGGTGTTCGGGCAAACCCGGCTGCTGCAAGTGGTCGATCCCCGGCCTCGCCCACTTCTTCACGATGTGGGGCTTCTTCATCCTCGCCAGCGTCTACCTCGAGGCGTACGGCACGCTGTTCGACCCGGACTTCCACATCCCCCTTGTCGGCAAGTGGGATGCGCTCGGTTTCCTGCAGGACTTCATCGCGCTCGCTGTGCTTGGTGGCATCACCACATTCGCGATCATCCGCATCGTGCGCGAGCCCAAGAAGCACGGCCGCGACTCCCGGTTCTACGGCAGCCACCTGGGTGGCGCCTGGCTGATCCTGTTCATGATCTTCAACGTCGTCTGGACGTACGCCCTGTTCCGCGGCGCCGCGGTCAACACCGGCAACTTCCCGTACGGCTGGGGCGCGTTCTTCTCGCACGGCATGGGCACGCTGCTCGCGCCGCTCGGCCATACCGCCAACGAGGTCATCGAGACCGTCGCGCTGCTGCTGCACATCGGCGTCATGCTGGCCTTCCTGCTGATCGTGCTGCACTCCAAGCACCTGCACATCGGCCTGGCACCCCTCAACGTCACGTTCAAGCGGCTGCCGAACGGCCTCGGCCCGCTGCTGCCGATGGAGTCCAACGGCCAGCCGATCGACTTCGAGGATCCCGCCGAGGACGCGGTCTTCGGTCGCGGCAAAATCGAGGACTTCACCTGGAAGGGCTACCTCGACTTCACCACGTGTACCGAATGCGGTCGCTGCCAGTCGCAGTGCCCGGCGTGGAATACCGGAAAGCCGTTGTCGCCCAAGCTCGTCATCATGAACCTGCGCGACCACATGTTCGCCAAGGCGCCATACATCCTGGGCGAAAAGGACATTCCCGGCGAGGAGTCCGCCGCCAAGGAGCTCGAATCCGCCGAGGGCGGGTTCATCGAGACCAAGCACGACGAAGAGCATCACGTGCCGGAATCCGGATTCGAGCGCGTCATGGGTTCGGGTCCGGAACAGGCCACCCGCCCGCTGGTGGGCACGCTCGAGCAGGGCGGTGTCATCGACCCCGACGTGCTCTGGTCGTGCACCACCTGTGGTGCGTGCGTCGAGCAGTGCCCGGTGGACATCGAGCACATCGACCACATCGTCGACATGCGCCGCTATCAGGTGATGATGGAGTCGGAGTTCCCCTCCGAGCTCGGTGTGCTGTTCAAAAACCTTGAGACGAAGGGCAATCCTTGGGGCCAGAACGCCAAGGACCGCACGAACTGGATCGACGAGGTCGACTTCGACGTGCCGGTGTACGGCAAGGACGTCGAGTCCTTCGAGGGTTACGAGTATCTGTTCTGGGTGGGCTGCGCCGGCGCATACGAGGACCGCGCGAAGAAGACCACCAAGGCCGTCGCCGAACTGCTCGCCATCGCCGGCGTGAAGTACCTCGTGCTGGGCGAGGGCGAGACCTGCAACGGCGACTCGGCCCGCCGGTCGGGCAACGAGTTCCTGTTCCAGCAGCTGGCCGCGCAGAATGTCGAGACGCTCAACGAGATGTTCGAGGGAGTCGAGCGGGTAGATCGCAAGGTGGTCGTCACCTGCCCGCACTGCTTCAACACCCTGGGCCGCGAGTACCCGCAGGTCGGCGGCAACTACACCGTGCTGCACCACACCCAGCTGCTGAACCGGCTGATCCGTGACAAGAAGCTGGTGCCCGTCAGCCCGGTGGACGGCGGTGCCGACATCACCTACCACGACCCGTGCTACCTGGGCAGGCACAACAAGGTCTACGACGCGCCTCGCGAGCTGATCGGCGCGTCCGGAGCCAAGCTCACCGAGATGCCCCGGCACGCCGACCGTGGCCTGTGCTGCGGCGCAGGCGGCGCGCGGATGTGGATGGAAGAGCACATCGGCAAGCGCGTCAACCACGAACGTGTCGAGGAGGCGCTGGACACCGGCGCGTCGAAGATCGCCACTGGCTGCCCGTTCTGCCGAGTGATGATGACCGACGGTGTCGACGACGTCGCCGCCGCCAATGACTTGCCGAAGGCCGAGGTGCTCGACGTGGCCCAGCTGCTGCTGGGATCACTCGACACGAGCTCGGTCACACTGCCCGAGAAGGGCACCGCCGCAAAGGAATCCGAGGAGCGCGCCGCGCGCGTGGAGGCGTCGACGGCAACGGAGGCGCCGGCCAAGGCGGAGCCGCAGGCCAAGCCGGAACCGGCGGCACAGGCTGCGACCGCGACCGAAATCAAGCCGGTCACCGGTCTCGGTATCGCCGGCGGCGCCAAGCGCCCTGGCGCGAAGAAGACGGCGGCCCCCGCCGCAGAAGCACCTGCCGCAGAAGCACCCGCAGCAGCACCGCCCGCCAAGGGGCTAGGTATCGCCGCGGGCGCCAAGCGTCCCGGCGCGAAGAAGGCCACGCCAGCCCCTGCCGAAGCGGCCGCTCCGGCCGAGCCGGTCAAGCCCGAGCCCGAAGTCAAGGGCCTCGGCATCGCCGCGGGAGCACGGCGGCCTGGCGCGAAGAAGGCGGCGCCTGCTGCGCCCGTAGCAGCGGCGCCCCAGGCAGCGCCCGAAGCACCCGCCGAGCCGGCTGCACCAGAACCGGAGGTCAAGGGACTCGGTATCGCGCCGGGTGCCCGCAGGCCAGGTGCGAAGAAGGCACCGGCGGCACCGAAACCTGCGGCGCCACAACCGGAACCGGCTTCCGACAGCGAATCCGGCGCTGCGCCTGAGACTTCCGCCGACGGCGCGCCGAAGCCTGCGCCGCCGGTGAAGGGCCTTGGCATCGCGAAGGGTGCGCGGCCGCCAGGTAAGCGCTGACCAGGGTTTTTACAAAATCGCTGGACGGCAGTGCGATCATGGGTGACGTGTCTACCCACCAGTTGCCGTGGCATACCACCGGGCATCACCCGCGGCAGCGCACGTTCACGCAGTCGTCCAAGCTGCAGGACGTCCTGTACGAGATCCGCGGTCCGGTGCACGAGCATGCATCGCGACTGGAGGCCGAGGGTCACCGCATCCTCAAGCTGAACATCGGCAACCCCGCGCCATTCGGCTTCGAGGCGCCCGACGTCATCATGCGCGACATCATTCAGGCGCTGCCGTACGCGCAGGGCTACTCGGATTCCAAGGGCATCATGCCGGCCCGCCGTGCGGTGTTCACCCGCTACGAACTCGTGGACGGTTTCCCCAAGTTCGACGTCGACGACGTCTACCTCGGCAACGGCGCCTCCGAGCTCATCCAAATGACATTGCAGGCGCTGCTGGACAACGGCGACCAGGTGTTGATCCCCGCACCGGACTATCCGTTGTGGACGGCGTGCACCTCGCTGGCAGGCGGCACCCCGGTGCACTACCTGTGCGACGAGACGCAGGGCTGGATGCCCGATATCGCCGACCTCGAGTCGAAGATCACCGACCGCACCAAGGCGATCGTCGTGATCAACCCGAACAACCCGACCGGCGCGGTGTATACCCGCGAAATCCTCACTCAGATGGCCGATCTCGCGCGCAGGCATCAGCTGCTGCTACTGGCCGATGAGATCTACGACAAGATCCTCTACGACGACGCCAAGCACATCGCGATGGCGTCGGTGGCACCGGATGTGCTGACGCTGACCTTCAATGGGTTGTCGAAGGCCTACCGGGTCGCGGGCTACCGGTCGGGGTGGCTGGTGATCACAGGACCACAAGAACACGCCCAGAGTTTCATTGAGGGCATCAGTCTGCTGGCCAACATGCGGCTATGTCCGAACGTTCCTGCGCAGCACGCGATCCAGGTCGCGCTCGGTGGCCATCAGAGCATCGAGGATTTGGTATTGCCCGGCGGGCGGCTGCTCGAGCAGCGCGACGTGGCATGGACGAAGCTCAACGAGATCCCCGGGGTGTCGTGTGTGAAGCCCGAGGGCGCGCTGTACACGTTCCCGCGGCTCGACCCCGAGGTGTACGAGATCGTCGACGACGAACAACTCGTCCTCGACCTGCTGCTGCAGGAGAAGATCCTGGTCACTCAGGGCACCGGCTTCAACTGGCCGACGCCGGATCACCTGCGCATCGTGACGCTGCCCTGGTCGCGTGACCTGGCCAACGCCATCGAGCGGCTTGGTAACTTCCTGTCGTCCTACCGCCAATAGCCGGTTCACCGGTGGTCGCTGATGACGTCCTGCACGATCTCGGTGACAGCACGCACTGTGGGACGGGCATCGGCACCCGCCGGTCGGATCAACACGATCTTGCGCACGATCTCCTGAACCAGTGCGATCTTGATGATCGGCACGGAGCTGTTCAGCCCGATCATCATGTCGGTAACCGGAGCGACGCCCAGTCCCTTGGACGCCAGCGCGAGGGTGACCGCCGTGTCGATGATCTCGTGAGACGTGGCGGGCTCGAAACCGTGTTGTCGACACACGGTGCGCATGGCCGCGCCGTAATGGGTGTTTGACGGCGGCAGGATCCAATTCCAGCCTGCGGCGTCGCGCAGATCGATGCGGCTCTCGGTGCGGATGCCGTAGGCCCCTGGGGAGACGGCCAGGCTGAACCGCTCCTCGCGGAGCGTGATGATGTCGATGCCGGGTGTCCGCGGTAGTGGCACGCTCGGATAATCCAGCCCGAACGCCGCGTCGACGCGGCCAGACGCCACCGCGTCGAGTGCGTCGTCGACGTCGAGTTCGATGCTGCGCAGTTGCATCTGCGGATAGGCGTCGTGCGCGCGGGCGACCACGGCGGGCAGGAGTGCGGCTGCCGTGCTGCCGAACGTGCCCAGCAATACCGGTGCCGCCAGGTGGTCGCGCACGTTGAGCACCGCATCAAGAGCTGCTCGCTCGGCGGCCAGCACCTGGTCGGCGTGCTGGGCCAGCACGATCCCGGCATCGGTGAGCGCGACCTTGCGCCCCACCTTTGTGATCAGTCGGGCGTTCACCGACTTCTCCAGTGCCGCGATCTGCTGCGATACCGCCCCCGGCGTGTATCCCAACTCTTCGGCGACAGCGACCATCGTGCCGCGGCGAGCCAGCTCACGCAGGGTCGTGAGCTGCCCGAGATTCAAGTTCATATAGAAACTCTAAAGCAATTAGCGCACTTTCTTTCGCTTGTTCTATTCGTTACTCGGTGGTGACGTTGTGGTCATGGCCACACCTGCAATGAGCACCTCAATCTCCACGATCTCCGAGACCATCTCCTTGCCAAGCATCGATGAGCTACGGACGCTGGCCCGCACCAGCCTGCAGCGCTGCGGGGTCGACCCGAGCTCCCTCAACACGGCTACCGCTGCGACGACGATCACCGCGCGCACGCCGGTCACCGGCGACGATCTGTTCGATTTCCCCGCCGCACGCGCTGCGCAGGTCGAGGGCGCGATCGACGCCGCGCACGCCGCGTTCCTGCAGTGGCGCACCGTGCCGGGGCCGCTTCGCGGGCAGCTCATCAAGCGCCTCGGCGAGCTGTTGACCGAACACAAGTCCGACGTCGCCAACCTCATCAGCATCGAGGTCGGCAAGATCACCTCGGAGGCTCTCGGCGAGGTCCAGGAGATGATCGACATCTGCGACTTCGCGGTAGGCCTGTCGCGCCAACTCGACGGTCGCACAATGCCCTCGGAGCGTCCGGGGCACCGGCTCATGGAGACCTGGCATCCCCTTGGCGTCGTTGGCGTGGTGTCGGCGTTCAATTTCCCCGCCGCGGTGTGGTCGTGGAACACCGCCATCGCGATCGTCTGCGGCAACGCTGTGGTGTGGAAGCCCGCTCAGCTGACCACCCTCACCGCCGCGGCGTGCTCGGCGCTGTTCGACCGCGCCGCCCACGCGGTTGGCGCGCCCGAGAACCTCAACGTCCTCGTGTCCGCAAGTGCCGCCGACACTCAGGCCCTGATCGACAGTGCCAAGGTGCCGCTCATCAGCGCCACGGGCTCCGAGCGGATGGGCGAGCAGATCGCGCCACGCATCGCCGCGCGATTCGGCCGCGCCATCCTCGAACTCGGCGGCAACAACGCCGCCATCGTGACCCCGTCGGCCGACCTCGACCTCGCCACCCGCGGCATTGTGTTCTCAGCCGCCGGCACCGCCGGTCAGCGGTGCACCACCATGCGCCGGGTGATCGTGCACGAAGACGTTGCCGACGAACTCATGCGCCGACTGACCGAGGTCTACGCGCGCCTGCCGATCGGTGACCCGTTCACCGCGGGCACCCTTGTAGGACCTCTGATCGACGACCGCGCCTACGCCAACATGACCGCCGCCCTCGAACAGGCCCAGGCGCAAGGCGGAACCGTTCTGGTCGGCGGTGGCCGGCGCGAGAGCACCACCGACTCGTTCTACGTCGAACCCGCGATCGTGCAAATGCCCCACCAGACCGAGGTCGTCAAGGCCGAGACGTTCGCACCGATCCTCTACGTGTTGACCTACTCCCCGTTCGAGGAGGCGATCGCGATCCACAACGACGTCCCGCAGGGACTATCGTCGGCGATCTTCACCCTCGACCAGCGTGAAGCCGAGCGGTTCATCGCCGCGGACGGTTCGGACTGCGGCATCGTCAACGTCAACATCGGCACGTCAGGCGCCGAGATCGGCGGGGCGTTCGGCGGCGAGAAGACCACGGGCGGCGGCCGCGAATCCGGGTCCGATGCCTGGCGGGCCTACATGCGTCGCGCCACCAACACCGTCAACTACTCGAGCGAACTGCCGCTGGCACAGGGCGTCAGCTTCGCCTGAGCGACGAAAGACGGGGATTCACACCATGTTCAACCTGATCGACGAATGGGGTCCGGAGAAGATCGTCTGCGTCTCCGACACCAGGACCGGGATGCGCGGCGTGCTCGTCATCGACAACACCGCACGCGGAATGGGCAAGGGAGGCACCCGGATGTCGCCCACTGTCAGCGTCGCCGAAGTCGCCCGCCTGGCACGCAACATGACCTGGAAATGGGCGGGCGTCGATCTGTTCTACGGCGGCGCCAAGGCCGGGATGCAGGCCGATCCGTCGGCCTCTTCCAAAGAGGATGTGCTGCGCGCATTCGTACGCGCGCTGCGTAACGAAGTGCCAGAAGAATATGTGTTCGGCCTCGACGTCGGACTCACCGAAACCGACGCGGCGATCATGCTCGACGAGGTCGGCAACCGCGCAGGCGCCGTGGGCACCCCCCACGCGCTCGGTGGGTTGCCATACGACCAGCTCGGGGTCACCGGGCACGGTGTGGCCGAAACAGTCGACGCCGCAGCACAATTCGTCGGTGCATCGACCTCGAAGCTGTCGGTCAGCATTCAGGGCTTCGGTGCAGTCGGCGCCGCGACCGCACGTCGGCTCGATGAACTCGGAGCCACGGTAGTCGCCGTGTCGACATCCGAAGGCGGCCTATACAACCCCGACGGGCTCGACGTCGCAGAGCTACTGGCGTTGCGTACCCAGCACGGCGATGCGCTGGTGCACCACTATTTCGACGCCAAACCACTGACCGCTCGCGAGGAACTCACCGTCGCCGCCGATGTGCTCGTGCCGGCCGCCCTGCAGGATGTCATCGACGCCGAGCTCGCTCACATCGTGCCGGTCCGCATCGTGGTCGAAGGCGCGAACCTGCCGAGCAGTCCTGCGGCGCAACAGATCCTGCACGACCGCGGGGTGATTGTTGTCCCCGACCTCATCGCCAATGCCGGTGGGGTGGTCGCGGCCGCCGTGGCAATGGACTCCCGGTTCTCGGGTATTCGTCCCGAACCGGCCGCTGTGTTCGACAACATCTCCACAAAGCTGCGCGCCTGTACACAGGAAACCTTGCAGGAGTCTCGACGGCAGGGCATGACCACCCATCGCGTCGCCCGGGCCACCGCACAGGCCCGCGTCGCCGAGGCAATGCGGCTGCGGGGTCGACTATGACAAAAACCGTGCCCGAACGCGCATCCGTCGTCGTCATCGGCGGTGGCGTCATCGGAACCAGCATCGCCTACCATCTGGCCAGCTCCGGGGTCTCCGATGTGGTGCTGGTCGAACGCGACGAACTCGCCTGCGGATCGACCTGTAGGGCCGCCGGGGGCGTGCGCGCCTCGTTCAGCAACCCCGCCAACATCGAGATCGGGCTGCGCGGTCTGGAGGTGTACTCCACGTTCGCCGACAAGTACGACCAGGAAATCGATTTCACCCGCGACGGCTACCTCTACACGCTGTCCGATCAGTACAACCTCGAGGTGTTCACGGAAAGCGTGGCGTTGCAGAACCGCCACGGTGTGGCCAGCGTGATCGTCGACCCCGATGAAGCGCAACGTATTTCGCCGTTGATCAGCACCGAGGGCATGGTCGGGGCGTGTTGGTCACCCATGGACGGCAAGGCCACCCCGGAGTCGGTGGTGATGGGCTACGCCGCTGCCGCTCGCCGCCACGGCGCGCGAATCATCCGCCACTGCGAAGTGCTCGACATCGCCAGTGACGCGGGCACCATCACCGAAGTGCTCACCGCACACGGTCGCATCAAGACGAACACGGTCGTCTGCGCCGCCGGGGCGTGGTCACGCCAGATCGGGGCGATGGTCGGCGTCACCATCCCCGTCACCCCGGTGCGCCGCCAGATCGCGTTCACCGAACCGGTCGCGGAGCTGCCCGCCACCTCGCCGTCACTGACCATCGACTTCCCTTCGAACTTCTACTTCCACCCGGAGGGCAAGGGCCTGCTGCTGGGCTGGTCGGACCCCAACGAGGCCGAAGGCTTCAACCTGCGCTTCGAACTCGAAGACTGGCTCATGGGTCTGGGCGCCATCGCCGAGAAGCGCGCCCCGGCCGTGCTCGACTATGGCATCGCCAGCGGCTGGGCCGGCCTGTACGAAATGACCCCGGACCGCAACCAAATCATCGACCGCAGTGCAGAAGTCGAGGGCCTGCTCATCGCCACCGGCTATTCCGGGCACGGATTCCTGATGGGGCCGGCGACCGGCGAGATCGTGCGCGACCTCTACCACGGCGTGGAACCCAAGTACGACATCAGCGGATTCACCCTCAGCCGGTTCAGCGACGCCGACCTCCGATCCGGCGAAACCAACATCGTCTAACACCACCTGATAGAGGAACCTTCGCATGAGTCAGATCATCGTGACACCCGACGAACTGTTCGCGATCGACTCGCTGCTCACCGGCGAGGAACGCGAGATCCGCCAATGCGTCCGTGGCCTGGTACAACGCGTCATCGCCCCTCACATCGCCACCTGGTACGAACGCGGCGAATTGCCGGTGCGCGACCTGGCCACCGAATTGGGCTCATTGGGCCTGCTCGGCATGCACCTGCACGGATACGGCTGTGCCGGAACGTCAGCGCTGGCTTACGGACTGGCCTGCCTGGAACTGGAAGCCGGCGATTCGGGTATCCGGTCGTTGGTCAGCGTGCAGGGATCATTGGCGATGTTCGCGATCCACCGCTACGGCGACGAGGACACCAAACAGCAGTGGCTGCCACGAATGGCGACCGGCGAAGCGATTGGCTGTTTCGGGCTCACCGAACCCGACTTCGGCTCAAACCCTGCGGGAATGCGCACCCTCGCCAAACGCGACGGCGACGACTGGGTGCTCAACGGCACCAAGATGTGGATCACCAACGGTTCCGTCGCCGACGTCGCGGTCATCTGGGCCAGAACCGACGACGGGATCCGAGGATTCGTCGTTCCAACGGACACCCCCGGCTTCACCGCGCACACCATCACCTCCAAGATGTCACTGCGGGCGTCGGTCACCAGTGAGCTCGTCCTCGACGACGTTCGACTGCCCGCGTCAGCCGAATTACCCGGCGTCACAGGATTATCCGGACCGTTGGGCTGTCTGAACGAAGCGAGGTTCGGCATTGTGTTCGGCGCGCTGGGCGCCGCCCGCGACTGCCTGCACACCGCGTTGGCCTACGCCGAAACCCGTGAACAGTTCTCCAAACCGATCGCCGGATTCCAGCTCACCCAGGACAAGCTGGCCGCTATGGCGCTTGAGTACGGCAAAGGCCTGCTGCTGGCGATCCACCTCGGCAGAGCCAAAGACGCAAGCACTTTGGCGCCCCATCAGGTCAGTGTGGGCAAGCTCAACAATGTGCGCGAGGCGCTGAACATCGCTCGTACAGCCCGAACCATACTGGGCGCCAACGGAATCAGCGCCGAATATCCCATCATGCGGCACGCCAACAATCTCGAATCGGTATTGACCTACGAAGGCACCAGCGAGATGCACACTCTCATCATCGGCCAGGCCCTGACCGGACACCCCGCCTTCGCGTGACCATGGCCGAACCCATCGACGAATACTTCACCGCCACACTGCTGGCCGGTGACGAAGGCAACGGGCACACCAGCCGCGACGACCACGCACCGCTGGTGGCGGGCTCCACACTCACCGTCGCCCGGGCGCTGCAGATCTTCGACTCCCAGCTCGGCAGCCGTCACCTCGACCTCGCCGCGCGCGCTCTGCGCGCCGACGGCAAGGGCTACTACACGATCGGATCCTCTGGCCACGAAAGCAATGCCGCCGTCGCCGCCGCGCTGCGACCCACCGATCCCGCGTTGCTGCACTACCGATCGGGTGGGTTCTTCCTCGAACGCGCGCGTCAGGTCGGTGGCAGCGATCCGCTGCGCGACGTTCTGCTCGGGATCGTCGCCGCCACAGAGGAACCCATCTCCGGCGGGCGCCACAAAGTGTTCGGCAGAACTGACCTCCACATCATCCCGCAGACCTCGACGATCGCCTCCCATCTGCCACGCGCGGTGGGCGTCGCGTTCTCCCTAGCCAGGGCCCACAAAATTGCCGACACGTGCCCGTGGCCCGCCGACGCGATCACGGTGTGCAGTTTCGGCGACGCGTCGGCCAATCATTCCACCGCAGTTGGCGCGATCAACGCTGCCATCAACGCCGGCTATCAGAACGTGGCGATGCCGTTGCTATTTGTGTGCGAGGACAACGGGATCGGCATCAGCACCCGAACTCCCGACGGGTGGATCGCGACGACCTACGCCAACACTGCCGGCCTGGCCTACTTCACCGCCGACGGAAGCGATCTGGCCGCCACCTACGCCACCGCATTCACGGCCGCTGAATGGGTCAGGCACCATCGCCGCCCCGCGTTCCTGCACGTCCGCACCGTTCGGCTTATGGGGCATGCGGGATCCGATTACGAACCGGCCTATCGCACGCAGCGCGACATCACCCGCGACTACGCCCGCGACCCGGTCCTGGCCACCGCTCAACAGCTCATCCAGCATGGACACCGCAGCGTCGCCGAAGTGATCGAGCGTTACGAACACAAACGCGCCACCGTGATGGGTCTGGCCAAAGAAGTCGCCCAACTCCCACAACTGAATTCGGCGGCCGCCGTCACCGAACCGCTGACCACCGGCCTGCGCGAGGTCCAACACGCCTCACACACCGCACCGGCGAAGTGCCGCAGCGAATCGCTCACGCTGGCGCAGGCCATCAACACCGCGCTGGGCGACATCCTCGACGATTACCCGCAGGCCATCCTTTTCGGCGAAGACGTCGCCCGCAAGGGCGGCGTCTACGGACTCACCCGCGGGCTGCAGAAAAAGTTCGGCCCCACCCGCGTCTTCGACACCGTGCTCGACGAACAGACCATTCTCGGGCTGGCCTTGGGCGCCGGCGTCAGCGGCCTGCTGCCCATCCCCGAAATCCAGTACCTCGCCTACATCCACAACGCGATCGACCAGATCCGCGGCGAGGGTGCCACCCTGCCGTTCTTCTCCAACCGCCAATACCGCAACCCCGCCATCATTCGCATCGCCGGCTACGCCTACCAGAAAGGCTTCGGCGGCCACTTCCACAACGACAACTCCGTGGCCGCGCTTCTCGACATTCCGGGAATCGTTGTGGCCTCACCGTCGCGGCCCGACGACGCCGACGCCATGCTGCGCAGCTGTGCACACGCCGCCGTGCACACCGGCGCGCTCAGCCTGTTCCTGGAGCCCATCGCGCTGTACCACACCCGGGACCTTTACCAAGACGGCGACGGACAGTGGCTATCGGAGCCCTCCGACCAGGCTGACGCCACCGTTGGTACCGCCCGCACCCACGGCAACGGTGCAGACCTCACCATCATCACTTTCGCCAACGGAGTTCCAATGAGCTTGCGCGTCGCCGACCGACTGCGCCGCACCCACGGAATCGACGCACGAGTCGTAGACCTGCGCTGGCTTGCACCACTACCCATCGAGGACATCCTGCGCGAATCGCGTGCGACCGGTCGTGTCCTCGTGGCGGACGAGACCCGCCGGTCCGGCGGAGTTGGACAGGCCGTGCTAGCGGCTCTGATCGAGAATGGTTTTCAGGGAGACGTGATGCGGGTCGCCAGTGACGACAGTTTCATACCGCTAGGTGACGCCGCCCTGCATGTGCTCCTGCAGGAAAGGACCATCGAACAGGCCGGCTTGGCATTGTGCCGTTCGAATCGATTTGCACACACAGACACGGTCGAGCATCAACGCTGCTCGCGTGACACACTTGCGACCAACCTTCAGTAGCGATCGGAGGTTTCTGGCGATGTCGGACACGGCCCCCGTGGGAATCGGCCCACATGTCCAGTCGATTGTCGACGCGCTCGCTCAAACGCTGGACAGGGCGGTCCTCCTCGACGACGAATCACTGGCGCCGATCACGCACAGCCGCCAGTTTGGTCAACTCGACGACGTACGAATGTACAGCCTCCTGCAGCGCGGGATCCTTCCCGAGGTCAAGACCAAGCTTTTCTCGATTGGTATCGGCACGGCCACGGAGGCGTTCTGGACCCCGGCCCTGCCTCAACACGGGATGATGTCGCGGTTCTGCGTGCCGATATGTTCGGCGAACGAGAGGTTCGGGTACCTGTGGGTGCTTGATCCCGAACGCTCGCTGTCCGATGACGGTCAGGAGCTGACAAAGCAAGCCGGCAAGGACCTGCAAGCCGTCCTTGATCGCAGAAACGCGGACTTGCGCGCGGCGGAGTCATACCTGCAGGCGCTTCTTGCGCGGCTACTCGAGAACGGCACGGATGCGTCATCCGAACAGGTTCTGCAGGAACTGCAAGAGAAGGACATGGCGCAGCCGGACAGCCTGGTTAGCGCGTTCGCCTTTGAGTCAAACGTCGCCGGACCTAGTGACCCGGTGCAGCGAACCATGTCCCTGCGTCTGCGCTTGATTGCCACCGAACCGTCACATCGATGGTTCGCGGTTGCCGGGCAGCCGACCGCGATCATCGCGGTGTCGCGACCGGAGACCCAGATCAACACCCTGCGGGTGTCGCCCGCGGTGGTGCATGCGATTGAAGCCGTCTACGGTGAGCGGCCCGCCATCGGTTGTTCGGGCGAACGAGTACCGATATTTCAAGCGGCACAAGCATTTCGAAATGCGCGGTTGGCGTTGACCGTGGCTGAGATCGGCGCCTCCGACGAGAAGGTAGCGGTCTGGACCGAACTGGGCTCATGGCGAACGCTCGCGATTCTCGCGGACAGCTACTCAAAAAACCCCAAAGATCTCGCCGAGCTAGTGCATCCAGGAATCGTCGACATGGTGGAAGGTGGCCGCGGCGACCTCATTCATACCCTCGACGCGTATCTCACACATGGCTGCGATGCGCGAAAAACCGCCGAGTCGTTGCACCTTCACAGATCGACGCTCTATTACCGGCTTGAAAAGATCACCGAGGCAGTGGGAGGTGATCTGAGGGACGGTGAGGCTCGATTCGAGCTGATGCTGAGCATCCGGCTCGCGAATATTGCACGGCTGTACCACATTTAACGAACTCACTGGACGCAATGCCTAACAGCGATGCCCGTCCGACAGTTGTCCGAACGCACCGGCAGAAGTTCCGACATCACGCCGCTGACAGTCACCTCTCGCGCTTCTAATATCAACTTCCAAATCTAGCCCCTGAAGCGGCGAAGCGGCCTACGCTTGGTGGACAGTTTGATCAGACAACCGCTCGTACAGACAATGTGTCCTCAAGCCGCTTCCGACGGCGATCGTTCTGCCGCACTGAGCATCGGAGGGATGCCATGAGCGCAACACCCACACTGAAGAAGGCGCTGAATCAGCGGCAGCTGACGATGATCGCGATCGGTGGCGTGATCGGCGCAGGTCTGTTCGTCGGCTCGGGCGTCGTCATCGGCGACACCGGGCCAGGGTCGTTCATCACGTACGCCCTGGCTGGCGTCCTGATCATCATGGTCATGCGGATGCTGGCCGAGATGGCCGTGGCCAACCCGTCGACGGGCTCGTTCGCCGACTATTCCCGAAACGCGCTGGGCAATTGGGCCGGCTTCTCGGTCGGCTGGTTGTACTGGTATTTCTGGGTGATCGTCGTGGGCTTCGAGGCGATCGCGGGCGCGAAGATCATCCAGTACTGGATCGATGTCCCGCTGTGGTTGTCCGCCTTGATCCTGATGATCTTGATGACAGCGACGAACCTGTTCTCCGTGTCGTCCTTCGGTGAGTTCGAGTTCTGGTTCGCCGGCATCAAGGTGGCGGCGATCGTGGTCTTCATCGGGCTGGGCTCGCTCTTCGTGCTCGGCTTGTGGCCGGACAAGTCGCTGGACTTCTCCAACCTGTGGAGTCACGGCGGGTTCTTCCCGATGGGTGCCATGGCCGTCACCGTCGGTGTGGTCACAGTGATCTTCTCCATGGTCGGCGCCGAAATCGCGACGATCGCAGCAGCGGAATCGTCAGATCCCGAGAGGGCAGTGTCGAAGGCCGCCAACTCGGTGATCACCCGTATCGCAGTGTTTTTCGTCGGTTCCACGTTCCTGCTGGCGGTCATCCTGCCGTGGAACGACGAAAAAGCCGGTGCGTCCCCCTTTGTATCGGCGTTCACAGAAATGGGGATTCCCTACGCCGACCACATCATGAATGCAGTGGTGTTGACCGCGGTCCTGAGCTGCCTCAACTCGGGCATGTACACCGCCTCGCGCATGCTGTTCGTCCTCGCCGCGCGTCGGGAGGCGCCGGCACAGTTGGTCCGGGTGACCCGTCGAGGCGTGCCCGCCACCGCGATTCTGGCATCCTCGGTGGTCGGCTTTCTGTGCGTCATCGCCGCGGCCGTGTCGCCGGACACCATCTTCGCGTTCCTGCTGAACTCCAGCGGCGCGATCATTCTGTTCGTCTACCTGCTCATCTCCATTTCACAGATCGTGCTGCGCTACCGCACCCCCGACTCAGAGCTACGCGTCAAGATGTGGCTGTTCCCGGTGTTGTCGATCATCACCGCGGTCGCGATCCTGGCGATCCTGGTTCAGATGGGCCTACAGGCGGATGTGCGGTCGCAACTGGTCCTGAGCCTGCTGTCGTGGGCCGTCGTCATCGTGCTGTTCCTCGCGAACCGGTGGTACGTGAATAGCCGACCCGTCGTCGAGGGCGTCGCGCCGACCGAGCGACCTCACCGAGTGCTTGTACTGGCCAATCAGACCGTTGGTTCCGAGGAAATGCTCGACGAGCTTCGTCGCATCGGTGCCGACCGGGATGCCACCTACATGGTGGTAGTGCCGACCAGCCCGATCGAAACCGGCACCGCGGCCACTCACGGTCCGCTCGACGTCGCGGAGGCAACCAGGGAGATCGCCCAGCAGCGGCTGGACGACACTCTGTCCACCCTGCGCTCGGAAAATCTCGAGGCCGACGGCGCCTTGGGCGACTATCGGCCGCTGCGCGCACTGGCCACCGCCGTCGATTCCTTCCATCCGGATCAGATAGTGATTTCGACGCTGCCGCCCGAACAGTCCGTGTGGCATCGCTTCGATGTCGTTGACCGTGCACGGGCCGAGCACGGAATCCCAGTCACGCACGTCGTGGCGACCCCGGTAGCGGCGGAACCCGCCCAATGACAATCATCGCTGGATTCAGCTCGAGCCGCCAGGGCACCGCACCTCTCAACCTGGCAGCGCAGATATCGCGCTGGACCGGCGACAAGGTCGTTGCCGCCGCGATCGTGGAACGACCCTGGCCTGCCAAGGACGATCCCGTCGAGCACGAGTACCTGCGCCATGTCACTACAGAGGCGGCGCGTTCTCTCGAGAGAGTGGTCAGCCAACTGCCTACCGATTTGGATATCCCCACTGAGGTCCACCAATCGACTTCTATCCCAACAGGTTTGCTCGACCTCGTTGCCGCTCACGACGCCAGAATCGTCGTCGTCGGATCATCGTCTTCGGGATTGCTCGGGCGGGTGGCGCTGGGCAGCGTCACCGAACGGCTGGTTCATACCGCGGCAGTGCCGGTTGCGATCGCTCCGCGCGGCTACCCGCTGGGGCCCGATCCGATACGACGGCTCACCGTCGCATACGGAGGCGAAGCCGACATCAACGGTCTCATCCCGGCGGCTGCCGAGCTGACCACCCAATGGCCGGTCCAATTGCGGATCGTGTCGTTCACCGTGCGGCCGGTGGCGGTATTCAGCGGCAAGATCGAGCGTTCGGCGGAAGACCTCGTTATCGAGCAGTGGGCGCGCAGGACAACGGACGATATCGTCAAGCAGCTCAACGATGTTCGCGATCGAATCTCGGTTCCAGACGTAGATGTCGTGGTGGGCAGCGGCCACGATTGGCGAGAGGCCGTCGAGAACGTTCCCTGGCAGGCCGGGGACATGCTCTTGCTCGGATCCGGCGCAGCCGGACAGACAGCGCAAGTCTTTCTCGGCTCCGCCGCCTCGAAGATCCTGCGCCACGCTCCTGTTCCCGTGATGATCGTCCCGCGATACCAGAAGGCGGCATAGGTCGCCCAGCGAGGCCCTCTACCCTGTTCCGGGTGACGCACTCACACGCCCACTCGCACCCCACCGGTCCGGCGCCGCTGGGTCCGATGGCCGCCAAGATCGTCGTCGGAGCTCTGATCGTGATCGGCGTTGCCGTGCTGGCCGGCGCGGTGTGGCTGTGGCCCAGCCAGCAGAAGGTCGACATCCCGCTCCCATTCCAGAACGCAGCAGGCGGCGCGGTCACCACCGAAGCCGGGCATGTGTTGTCCAGCAAGGCGGCACCGTGCGGAAGCCCATCGACGGGCGGGGTATTGACCGCCGATCCAGAGCAGGCCCCGGACGGCGGTGCCCAATGCGTGCAGAACCTGGTGGCCATCGACTCCGGCCCCAACAAGGGCGCCAACACGGTGCTCGAGTTCAGCGGCGGGCCCGGCCAGCCCGACCTCGCCGTCGGCGACCACGTCCGGATCAGTCGCCAGGTCGATGCGGCGGGCGCGACCAGCTACGCGTTCTTCGACTACGAGCGGACGTGGCCGCTGATCGCCCTCGCAGCGGTGTTCGCCGTCGTGATCGTCGCGGTCGCCGGCTGGCGCGGACTGCGGGGGCTGATCGGCATCGTCGTCGCGTTCGCTGTGCTGGTGGTGTTCCTGCTGCCTGCCCTGCGCGACGGTGCATCCGCGATTCCGGTCTCGTTGGTCGCCTCCGCGGCGATCCTCTACGCGGTGATCTACCTGGCGCACGGGGTGAGCCTGCGCACAAGTGCTGCCCTGCTCGGAACGTTGACGGCACTGTTGCTCGCCGCGCTGTTATCCTGGGGCGCAATCGAATTGGCACACTTGACCGGTCTGTCGGAGGATCAGAACAACGAAGTGGCCGCCTACCTCGGCAACGTGTCGATCACCGGGCTGCTATTGGCGGGGTTCATCATCGGCTCGCTCGGCGTGCTCAACGACGTCACCGTCACGCAGGCGTCGACGGTGTTCGAGCTGGCCGGGCTCGGCGATGGCAGCTCGCGGCGCGCGATCTTCCTCGGCGCCATGCGGGTGGGCCGCGACCACATCGCCAGCACCGTCTACACGCTGGTGCTGGCCTATGCGGGCAGCGCGCTGCCGCTGCTGCTGTTGTTCAGTGTGGCCAACCGGTCCCTCGGTGATGTGTTGACCAGCGAGAGCGTGGCCATCGAGATCGCCCGCTCTGCGGTCGGCGGCATCGCGCTGGCACTATCGGTGCCGTTGACGACGGCGATCGCAGCGGTGCTCGCGACGCCAACTACCGCTCCAGCAGCTCCAGCAGGTAGGCGCCGTATCCGGACTTGAGCAGACTGTGCCCGCGGGCGGCAAGCTGGTCGTCGTCGATGAAGCCCACCTGCCACGCCACCTCCTCGGGCACGCTGATCTTGAGTCCCTGCCTGCGTTCGATGGTGCGGACGTAGTCGCTGGCGTCCAACAGCGAGTCAAACGTGCCGGTGTCCAGCCACGCCGTGCCGCGGGCCAGCACGTCGACCGACAACCGGCCCTGGTTCAGGTAGGCCTGGTTGACCTCGGTGATCTCGTACTCACCGCGCGCCGAGGGTTTCACCGACCGCGCGATCTCGACGACGTCGTTGTCGTAGAAGTACAGGCCCGGCACCGCGTAGTTCGACTTCGGGGTGGCCGGTTTCTCTTCGATCGACAGCGCGGTGCCGTCGGCGCTGAAGTCGACGACACCGTAGGCCGATGGGTTGGCGACCCAGTACGCGAAAATCGCTCCGCCGCTGATATTTTGGAAGCGACGCAGGCTGGTCCCTAGGCCTGGTCCGTAGAAAATGTTGTCGCCCAGCACCAATGCCACGGAGTCGTCACCGATGTGCTCGGCACCGATCACAAATGCCTGCGCCAGGCCGTCGGGCCGGGCCTGCACCGCGTAGGTGATGTTGATGCCGAAATGTCCACCGTCGCCTAACAATCGGTGAAATGCCGGGGCATCGTCGGGCGTGGTGATGACCTGGATGTCGCGGATGCCCGCCATTATCAGCGTCGACAGCGGGTAATAGATCATCGGCTTGTCGTACACGGGCACCAGCTGCTTGGACACGCCCATGGTGATCGGATACAGCCGCGTGCCCGATCCGCCGGCCAGGATGATGCCCCGCATCAGCCGGCCAGGTCCTTCTCGGTCAGCTCGGTCGCGGCCAGGGCGGAGGCGAGGTCGTCGTGGCGGAACACCGACGTGACGTGGTCGTGCACGACGCGGAACGCCGACGCCTTCCCGTCCTGCTCCTCGGCGACAACGACGCCGCCGTGGACATACATCCGTCCCGGGATGGCGGCGGTGATGTCCAACGAACTCGCCCACTCGAGCAGTGCCTCGCGGCCCTGGCCTGCGCCGTTGGCGTCACCGAACTCGATGTCGTCGCTGGAAACCAGAATCAGCGTGTCGAGGTCGCGCTCGTTCAACGCGTCATGCCACGCCAACACGGTCGCGATCTCCGAAGTCGTCATGGTCGAGAAGTTACGCCATCTAGAACGGCGTGTGCTCCAGCCAGCCGTCCCACACGGCGGTGTCGCCGAATATCTCGACGCCTGCCTCGGCGGCGGTGCGCCGGCGCACGATCGCGAGCAGCAGATCGTTGGCCGGCCCGCGCAGCGCAACGTCACCCTTGCCGTGCTCGTGCGACCAGCCGACGCCTTCCTCGTCGTTGACGATCGTCCACTCACCGCTCGGACCGAGCCCGTCATCGGTGGCGTGCAGATGCAATGTCCGCCCCCTCGACAACGCCGGCGTTTGCGGCTTGGCCTGAACGGTCATCAGTTCGATCCATTCGCTGATCCCGTCGGCAGCCAGCTCCGGCGACAAGTCATAGTCCAGGCCCAGTGCGAGTGCCGCGTCAGCGCGGTGCACCGTGACTTCGTGCAGGCGACGGCGGATCCACCAGCCGCACGGGCGCGCACCGAGGAACGTCCACACCCGCGTCTCGGGGCCAACGCGGTCGACGGCGTCGATGATGCGCTGAGCGCCAACGTTCAACCAGTCGATGGCCGCGTCGGCGTCGTCCGGCGGTTTGCCCTCGCGGACATCGCGCGGGTCGAGTGGCTGGGTCCTGCGGTCGGCGATGATCTGTGCGGCCCAACGGTTTCCGCGCCCCACATGGCGGAACAGCTGCTTCAGCGTCCAGCCGGGACAGGTCGGCACGGGCGTTGACGGGTCTGCACTGCGGAACAGCTCCCCGAAGTCCCGGGTCTGGTCGAGCAGCGCCGCTCGGAAATCCACGCTACGAACGTACTCAATATTGGACCCGGAATCCTCCGATGAGCCTGATCGTGTTGCCGTCGGGGTCGGCGATCGTCGACAACCGCACGCGCTTGTTGGCTTCGACGATCTCTCCCGGATGGAGGCCGCGCCCGCTCACCTGCGCGAGATGACCTTCGAGGTCGTCGACGGCGAAATTGAGTAGGCCTGAGCCCGCCCGCTGCGGATCGCTGAACACTTGCACCCACGCGCCCGGCAGTACCTGCCATTCGAACAAGGTCGGCATCGGGTTGTTGTCGGCCGATCGCCCGAACAGCGATGAGTACCACCCATGGCTTTTCTGTACGTCAGACACCGGAACAACGGCCAATACATGTTCTATCGACACGGGTACACCCCTCTAAGCGGTTTCAGAGGTTGTGACTCGGCTAAGCCGGTGAACTCATCGCGGGATCGTGGGCCCTGCCAAGCGCGACAGGCAGCGATGACCAGCCCCGCAGCACCCGGGTGTCGCGGCGGCTTCCGTCGCCTGCCAGCCGCGCTTCGGGGAAGCGCTCGAAGAACGTCCGCAGCCCGACCTCGCCTTCCGCCCGCGCAAGCGCGGCGCCGAGGCAGAAGTGCCTGCCTCCGGAGAATGACAGGTGCTTGCCTGCGTTGTCGCGCTCGATGTCGAAGCGGTGCGGATCGGTGAAGACCTTGGGGTCACGGTTGGCCCCGGCCAGATGCAGGATGACCAAGTCGCCGCGCTTGACCGGCGTGCCCGCGATCTCGAGGTCCTTGCGCGCCACACGTGCGCTCATCTGCACCGGAGACTCCAGCCGCAGGATTTCCTCGACGGTGTTGGGCCACAACTCCGGCCTAGCCGAAAGCGTTTCGAGGTGTTGCGGGCTGTCCAGCAGCATCCGGATCCCGTTGCCGAGCAGGTTGACCGTGGTCTCGAAGCCCGCCGCCAGCACTAGTCCCGCGGTGGCCAGCAGTTCCTCGTGGTTGAGGCGAGCTCCCTCGTCGCTTGCCTGGATGATCTGGCTCATCAGATCGTCGCCAGGATTGCGCCGCAGCTCGTGCAGGTGGTTCGACAGCCAGACGTTGAATCCCTCGATGCCCAGATAGACGCGGCGATACTGCCGCCAGGACAGCCCGATGTCCAGGCTGGGCGCGCCGAGCTCGCCGAACTCGAGGATGCGGGGCCGCGCCTCGTCGGGCACGCCGAGGATGTCGCCGATCACCGTGACGGGCAACTGCGCGCAGTACCGCTCTACGACGTCGACGACACCAGGCTCGTCACCGAGATCGTCGAGCAGCGACACGGCGGTCTCTTCGACCCGATCCCGCAGCGCCGCAACCGCTCTGGTGGTGAACACCGAGGACACCAACTTGCGGTAGCGGGTATGGTCCGGCGGTTCGACCGACAGCATGGACGGCGGCTCGAGCGGATGAAGCAAGCCGGTCTCGGTGTGTCGCAGAACCCATTGCAGCGGCTTGGGCAGGTTGCCGCCGAGCGAGGACACCCGGAAATCGTCGGAGCGCAACAGCTCGTTGGCGATCTGGTGATCGAAGGTCATCAATCCGGCGCGGCCGCGGATCACCGGGCCCCGGGGTCTCATCTCGTCGGCGAATGCCGCGGGGTTCTCCCGCACCAGCGGGTCGGCGATCAGCCTGGCCTGCGGATCCCCACGGCGAGCGGCGAACGACGAAACCCCGCGCACGAAACCATGCAGGGCCATCCAACGGATCCGATGCTTCATGGGCGACACTCCGTCCAACCGAATTGCGGTTCGGTAATGTGCCAGCAGCTTACCGAATTAGTATTCGGTATGGCAAGAAGGCGGATACCGGCCGAGGAGCGGCGCGTTCGCATCCTCGACGCTGCCGTCGAGGTGTTCGCCGAATACGGCTATGAGGCGAAGATGCAGGACATCGCGGCGCGCGCCGGTGTCGTGCCCTCTGTGCTGTACGACCATTTCGGCTCCAAGCGCGAACTCCACATCACGCTTCTGGAACTGCACGCCGAGCAGTTGCGGGAGCGCTCGCTGCGCCGCCTCGAGGGCGCATCGGCGGAGGAGCTGCTTCGCGCCAGCATCGCGAGCTACTTCGAGTTCGTCGAGGAGGATCCGTTCATGTGGCGGTTCCTGCATCGCGATCCCCCGGCCGACCCGGAGATCGCCGCGGTCTGTCAGGAGATGGCCGATCGCGCCATCGCCGGTATCGCCGACCTGATCCGGTTCGCCGCGGCCGACGCCAAACCCGTCAAGGGCATCACCGTCGACGAAGCGGCGTGGATCCTTGCCCGCGCCACGCAGTCGGCTTGCCACGGCGTCGCCACCTGGTGGTACGAGAACCGCGACGTGCCGCGCGAACGCGTGGTCGAACTCGTCTTCATGCTGTTGTGGCAGGGCTTCGATGGAATGCTCAAGCAAGCTTCTGCTGGTTGACGCTGTCCACGCTCCTGCCCAGGGCATAGACCCGCCAACCGGCGTTGATCCACACGTCGGTGTCGAGGCAATTGCGGCCGTCGACAACAACTTTGGCGCGCACTGTGCCGGCGAGCTCGTGTGGATCGAGCTCCACGAACTCGCGCCATTCGGTGAGCACCAGTACGGCGTCGGCACGCTCACAGGCCTCCACCACCGATGTCGAGTAGTTCAGCGTCGGGAACAGGCGCTGCGAGTTCTCCATCGCCTTCGGGTCGTAGACGTTGACCGTGGCACCGTTGAGTTGCAGCATGCCTGCGACGTTGAGTGCCGGCGAGTCCCTAACGTCGTCGGATTCGGGTTTGAACGCGGCCCCGAGTACGGCCACATTGGCGCCGAGTAGCGAGCCACCGCACGCCCTCGTCGCCAGATCGACCATGCGAACGCGACGCCGCATGTTGATGCTGTCGACCTCGCGCAGGAACGTCAGAGCGTGGTTGGCGCCGAGCTCGCCGGCCCTGGCCATGAACGCGCGGATGTCCTTGGGCAGACAGCCGCCGCCGAAGCCGAGGCCGGCGTTGAGGAAGCGCCGCCCGATCCGGGGGTCATGTCCCAGCGCGTCTGCCAGCAGCGTGACGTCGGCGTCGACGGCCTCGCACACCTCGGAGATCGCGTTGATGAACGAGATCTTCGTGGCCAGAAAGGCGTTCGCGGACACCTTTACCAGCTCCGCGGTCTGAAGGTCGGTGACAAGGAACGGCATGCCCTCTTCCAGCAGCGGCGCATACAGTTCCCGGATCGCAGCCTCGGCTCGCACCGAATCCCGTTGCACACCAAGCACAATGCGGTCGGGATGCAGGGTGTCGTGAACGGCGAAGCCCTCGCGCAAGAATTCCGGATTCCATGCCACCTCGACGCCGATTCCCTCGGGTGCCAGACCGCGGGCCCGATCCGCCAGCTCGGCGGCGGTGCCGACCGGAACCGTTGACTTGCCGACGATCACCGCGGGCCGGCGCAGGCGCGGCACCAGGGTGTCGATGACCGCGTGCACATGGCGCAGGTCGGCGCAGTATTCGCCCTTCTTCTGCGGGGTTCCGACGCCAAGGAAGTGGACGTCGGCGAATTCGGCCGCCTCGTCGTAATCGGTGGTGAAGCGCAGCCGGCCGGCAGCGAGGTTGTCGCTCAACATCTTTCGAAGGCCGGGCTCATAGAACGGGATATCGCCGCCCGCCAGCTTGGCGACCTTTCCGGCATCGATATCGACGCCGATCACTTCATGTCCGAGTTCGGCCATTCCGGCGGCATGTGTCGCGCCGAGATAGCCCGTGCCGAAAACGGTGCATCGCATACTGCCTCTATATGCAGCCGCGATGAGCTAACTGCTAAGCGACACTGAGCGCCAAGCCAACGGCAGGTAACGAGTGAGGGCCGCTAGTGACGGCCTGACCCGCCGCTGCAGAAGATCAGGAAACAGCCTCCTGAGCCTCCGCTGCCGGACGAGCCACGGGATCCACCCGATCCCCCCGATCCTGGGTACTCAACGGAACCGCCGGGCCCCGAGCCACCCGAGCCATAGCCGCCGGGCCCCGAGCCACCCGAGCCAGAACCGCCGGGCAACGGCCACTGCGGGTTCTGCGGCGGCTCCTGCGGCTCCTGGGGCTCCTGCTGCCATGGCGGTTTCCATGGCTTTGGCCGCGGGTAGTAAACGGGCGGCGGCAGGTACGGGTTGTACACCGGCGGGCTGTACACCGGCGCCGGGATATAGGGGATAGGCGCTGGTGCCACGGGAACCGGAGCGGGCGGTGGCGCCTCCGGAGGCGGCGGCGGTGCGGCAGGGGCAGGCGCGGGTGCCTGCGGTTCAACGAACACCTGACGCGGCGGCGCCTGCGGTGCCTCCTGCACGGCGACGGGCACCGGTGCCTTGATGGTCTCCGGGGGCGGAGGCGGTAGGACAGGCTGTTGCGCCTCCTGCACCGGCGCCGGTGCGGGGGCCTGGGTGCTCGGCACAATCGCGTTCGGCCCAGGGTTCGGCCGCAGGTCCGCCGTCGGCCGGATGCTGACGGCGAGCGAAATCACCAGCGCCACAACGCCAACCACGAAGATCGACGTCAGCGCGCTGCCGACGAGCAGGAAGGGCTTGCGGCCCTCGTCGGCGATCGGCTCCATATCGGTCGGTGGCCCGTAATCGTCGGCAAGCGCATCGGCGCCGCTGACGGGAGCCAGCTGAGTTTCAGCGGCGGCAAGGCTCGGGTAGGCGTTACCGGCGGTGGTGCCGTCGGGGTCCTGGGAATAGGCCAGCCCGACGGTGGTCGCCTCGAAGGCCGGCGCATGGGCCGATGCCAGCGCTGCGCCTCGGGCCAGCGCGATTTCCGGTTCGTCGGGCGCACTGACCGGGAGGCTGACGAGGTGCTCTAGGTGTGACTTCACCGAGGTGACGTCGACACCGGAGCCGACAACGAACATGCCCTGCGGTGCCGTGTCCTGGGCGTCGACAGCCGCGACCATCTCGGTGAGGACGGCCATCGCATCATCGCTGTGCAGTGAGCGGCTCAGCACCTTCACGACAGATCCGTCGTCGGTCTGCACCACCGACAGCGTGGCGGTGTCCCGGTCGATGAACAACAGAGCGGTGGTGGCATAACCAACGGCTCGGCCCACAGCCTGGGCGAGCGCCGCGGCGGCATGGCCGTCGGACACGAGCATCACGTCGTCGATGCCCCGCGCGGCCAGGGTGTCGCGCAGCGCGGAGGCTTCGGCGTGGTCAGTCCAAGTGACGCCGATCGACTTCAGGTGGTGGCCGCCCGCGGCAGCGCTCTCCTTGGTGCCAAGGACGGCCTCGACGACCTGTTCGGCCGCGCTCAAAGACGTTGCTGAGCCATCGTTGGCAGTGAGATCGAAGGTATCGTGATCAACAATCGAACCGTCGGCCTTGTCGCCTTCGACCAGCACCATGCGGACCGTCGTAGGTGTCATCGACACACCCAATACGATGTCCACTGACCCCTCCAAAGTGTTTGCTACGCTATCTAGGTCTCTGGTTGTCAGTCGTCCCGCACAAGCCGACAACTAGATACTTTTTCGTCGTGACCAGCCCGAGCGTTACATCTCGCGGCATTAGCTGCCGGCGATGAATTCGCGCCACTCGCGCCGGTATCACGACCCTACTCGGGTCAACGACAACTGTCGGTCCGCGGTTCAAATTTTCGCGACCGCTCAGCCCTCTTCGGCGGCCTCGGGTCGCGGACCCGGCGCGCCGAGGTCGCCGAACGATGAAGGACGGCGGGACGGCTGATGCCCGTACACGCCCTCCGCGTATGCGGTCTCGGCGTGCTGCGTGAAGTCGACACCGGTCGTCTCGTCCTCGGCGCTGACCCGGAAGCCCATGACACGGTCGATCACCTTGGCCAAGACGTACGACACGACGAAGGCATATACGCCGACGACTACTGCACCTAACGTCTGCTTGCCGAGCTGTCCGAATCCGCCGCCATAGAAGAGGCCTTGGGCACCGCCCGTCATCACCTCGGTGGCCAGCAATCCGATCAGCAGTACGCCGACGACGCCACCGACGAAGTGCACACCGACGACGTCCAGCGAGTCGTCATAGCCGAACCGGAATTTCGCCCCAACCGCGAACGAGCAGACGATCCCCGCGGCCAGCCCGACGACGACCGCGCCGAGGGTGTTGACAGTTCCACAGGACGGGGTGATCGCGACCAAGCCGGCGATGACACCCGACGCAGCGCCGAACGTTGTCGGCCTGCCGTCGCGGATCCGCTCGACGGAGATCCACCCCAGCATTCCGAGGCAACCTGCCACGAGGGTGTTCAGGAAGACGGCGGATGCCAACCCGTTGGCGGCCAGGGCGGAACCGGCGTTGAACCCGAACCAGCCGAACCACAGCAATCCGCAGCCAAGCAACACGAACGGCAGGTTGTGCGGGCGCATGGCGTCTTTCCTGAAACCGATCCGAGGGCCGAGCACAAGGGCCAGCGCCAGCGCCGACATGCCCGAGACGATTTCGACGACCATGCCGCCCGCGTAGTCGAGCGCCCCGAGCTCGAACAGCCACCCACCCGGCGCCCACACCCAATGCGCCACCACCGCATATACGGCGACCGTCCACACCGGGACGAAAACCATCCAGGCCGCGAACTTCGCGCGATCGGCGATGGCACCGCTGACCAATGCGGCGGTGACGATCGCGAAACCCAGCTGGAAGGTGGCGAACAACAGTTCCGGAACCGGTCCCGCGGGCCGTGTCGGGGTTGATGCCGAGCATTCCGATGTGGGAGAGGTTGCCGACCAGGCCGCCTGCGCCGTCCTCGGAAAAGGCGACGGTGTAGCCGACCAGCAGCCACGCCACGGTCACCAACGGGATCGAGATGAAGCTCATCATGATCATGTTGAGCACGCCGGTGCTGCGGACCATGCCGCCGTAGAAGATGGCAAGACCTGGGGTCATCAACAGGACGAGCGCTGTGCTGGCGAGCAGCCATGCGGTGGCGGCTGGATCGATCGGGTCCAATTCGGGCTCCCTCCGGGATCGGAGAAGAGCATATGTTTCGCGTTGCCGCGGTGTTACCAAACCCTCACCGTCGGCCGCAGGGCCGGATCAGCTGGACTTGATGAAGTTCTGATACGAGCGCGACGGGGTCGGGCCGCGCTGGCCTTGGTACTTGGAGCCGGCCTGCGCGCTGCCGTAGGGGTGCTCGGCGGGGCTGGTCAGCCGGAGTAGGCACAGCTGGCCGATCTTCATTCCGGGCCACAGCGTGATCGGCAGGTTCGCGACGTTGGACAGCTCGAGGGTGATGTGGCCGGAGAACCCGGGATCGATGAAGCCCGCGGTCGAGTGGGTCAGCAGGCCGAGCCGGCCGAGCGACGACTTGCCCTCGAGCCGGCCGGCGAGGTCGTCGGGCAACGTGCACAGTTCCAGCGTCGAGCCGAGGACGAACTCGCCGGGATGCAGCACGAAGGGCTCGTTCGGGTCCGGCTGCACGAGGCTGGTGAGCTCGTCCTGTTGGATGGACGGGTCGATGTGGGTGTAGCGGGTGTTGTTGAAGACGCGGAACATGTTGTCGAGGCGGACGTCGACGCTCGACGGCTGCACCAGGCTCGGGTCGTATGGATCGATGCCCAGCCGCTCGGCGGCGATTTCGGCCCGGATGTCGCGATCGGAGAGCAGCACGCGACGAGCGTAACCGCTGCAGTGTTAGCCTTCGTGATCAGCAATGCCAGTCAGATCGGCCGATGTAGTTCAATGGCAGAACATCAGCTTCCCAAGCTGAATACGCGGGTTCGATTCCCGTCATCGGCTCCACGTTCACCAGCGCAGATGAGCGCTACGACGCGCCGGAGTGTGCACAACGAAGGCAGTGTTCGTCAGAACATGCCCTTCGAAAGTGCACCTACGATCTTCGAGAGTAGGCCGCCGTCCCCGCCGCCAAGCTCGATAAACGGAATGTCTTTAACGGCTTCGAGACCCGGAATTCCGGAAATGGCCTCCGGATCGCCGTTATTAAGTCCGATTATGGTCTCCGCGAGCGTGGGACCCGGGCCTGGATTGTTATCACCGGTAACCGCTGGATCCTGTGCTCGGACAACGGATTCCCTGGTACTGACGATGGACGTCGCTCTCTTGTCTCCTCCCGCAGCCGCGGGCGTGGATGAATGAGTTGACGTATTCACGCTCTGCGCGCTGATGGTCGTGCGGATCGAAGTCGTCGCTGCGGAATTCCCCGGCGACGGCAAGACGCGCGGCCCACTGCCTGCTGAGCTTGTGGTGTCTGCTTGCGCAACACCCGATCCGCCGGTAAGGGCGACGCCAAGGGCGAGAGTCATGGCGCCCGTCCCAAGCCATACGTACGCTTCGGTCTGACGCCGCTCTGTCTTCTTCGCCCGGTGTTTACCCGCCATGACTTCCCCGTTTCGTCGGAGTGGCTGCGCTTATTGACGCGCACGAAGTATCTCAGAGAAATTGTCGAAGCGCTTGTCTTCAGCGCTGCGGCTATCAGGCACCCAGCTGTTGCACGGGAGGAACCCTCCGAATCGACTTCCCAAGCTGAATACGCGGGTTCGATTCCCGTCGTGACGCAGGTATGTCGCGCCGCGTGCAGCTTGATGTGCCGTATTCCTGCGGCCTGCAGCGTTTCCCGCCAGTACCGAGACAACACTCCCGGTGCGTACGACTCGCCGGCGGGGGCGGCGGTGGAGTGCGGCGATAAATCTGAGCGGGAGGCCGCCCCGCCATCGCCTCCTCGACCGCATACCGCGGTGCGACGAACGCTGGTACCTGCTGCCTCGTGATGATGACCGCGCTCTCGTTTCTACGGGCAGTCCTTCGTCGCGGAACCCATTCGTGATCGTGTCTCGCGCCGGGCGGCTTCCACTGGACGGCCTGAATCGAGGTAACCGGGATTCGCTTCTCACCTTTGCCTACATATGCGCGCGCCAGAAATCCGGAACGTTCGATGGTGACGAATCGACAATCGAAGTGAACGGTTAAGTCTTGACCTTGGCTGAGACCTTTCGCCAGTTGCGCGAGGTGGCGTTGGTGAGACCAACGCGGCTCTGGCACCAGCCCGGACGGCGTTAGCTGGTCGTGCTCTAATTGCGCCACTATCTTCACCTGCACGCACTAAACTGACGGCAAATGACAAGACGGATGAAAGGCGCTCGCGGGACGGGTCGCGATACCGGCGATAGCTCCGTGGCGGTGAATATGCGGGTGCGAGTGCATCCGGGGACGGACGGCGAGGTCCGCGGCACTGTGGTCGAGGATTTCGGCGATCTGGCGGGGCATGCGGTGGATATCGGTGAGAACCATATGGTTGGCCCGGCGCGGAGATGGGCGGTGGCGCTCGACGCGGGCGGTCTGGTTTTCGTCGACAGCGACAAGTTGGCCGCCGAGTAGTTTTAGCTGTCGCGGTTTACCCACCGTCGGGCGACCATCTTTTCCAGTTGCGGCGGCGCTATCGGACAATAGGGTGCCAGCCGGCGTGTAGAACCCCAGATCGTACTTTGTCAACGCTCGGACTGCTCGATCTCGTCAAGCTGTCTGTCGAGGTCCGTTAATTCGATTGCCAGGCGACGCAATTGGCGTACGACGGCTGCGCGCCGCTGCTCATGTAGCGCGCGGCGTTCTTCGCGGCCCATCTTGTGTGCGTCTGTCTGCAAGGTGGTCACTGCTAGACGATTCAGTTTTGGGAGGCAACAATGCGTCGTCCATTCGACCCGCTCGGCTACTCCAAGGACACCGGGATCTGTGTGTGCCGGAGCGACCCTGTTCACCAACTCGGCCGCATTGCGGCCTACCAAGCCCTGCGCCTTGCCA
Source organism: uncultured Actinomycetota bacterium (assembly GCA_963841555.1). Taxonomy (GTDB): domain Bacteria; phylum Actinomycetota; class Actinomycetes; order Mycobacteriales; family Mycobacteriaceae; genus Mycobacterium. The sequence goes on along the minus strand of CAWJDL010000006.1, from coordinate 105,761 downwards.
TCGGCCCGCACCTGCTCGATGGTGGCGATCACTTTATGACCGACTGACCGGGGCCAAGTGGTGTGCATCTCGACGGCCAGACCGTCATTCGTCACGCTTATCCGCGCACCGCAAAGAAGATAGATATGCTCACTAGATAAGGTTTGCATAATCATTCGACAGTCTGGTCAGTTTGTGTAAAGCTGCTGGTGTGCTAGGTGGGATCACGCCTTGTGGCTTTTTCTACGACCCTCGCGTGGTGCCGATCTTCTTCGCCATCGACGTGATGCTGGCGCTGGTCGGCGTGATAATGGGCAGCTGCGAGCCTTGGGCCGACTGATGGGCAACTCCTCCCGTATGTCCTGAAACACGACACCGTCATCGGCTCCACGGGACCGCAATCCCCAGCACCTAGCCGGTCGCCTGGTTTTCCTCGTCCCCAGTCACCACGAACAGACGCCACGTGTCTGGAACGCCCTTCAGCGCGCGCTCGCCCCCGTCGCCGAAGCGAAGGCCCGATCCGACGACGAGATCCTTGACCGTGCTCGATACCAGGACCTGACCCGGGTCCGCGTGGGCCTGGATACGCGCGGCGATGTGCACGCCGATCCCGCCGACGTCATTGCCGATCAATTCGCATTCGCCCGTGTGCACTCCGACTCGCAGCTCGCTGCCCAATGCCTCGGGAGCGGCGCTTCGCAGCGCCATCCCGGCGCGGACTGCGCGCGCGGGGCCGTCAAAGGTGGCAAGCACGCCGTCACCGGTCGACTTCACGACCCGGCCGCGATAGCGACTCACTTCTCGCTTGACGAGTCGGTCGTGGCGCTCGAGAACATCCCGCCACCGGCGGTCGCCCAACGCGGCGGCACGCTCGGTCGAGCCCACGATGTCGGTGAACAGGACGGTCGCGAGCACCCGATCGACAGGCCGGTGAGTCAGGTCGCCCGTCAGGAAGCGCTCGATCTCGTCGAGCAGGGCGTCCTGGTCGCCCGTGCAGAAGAGATGGTCGCTGCCCGCAAGCTCCACCCCGCGCGCATCCGGGATTCCTCGTGCGACCCCGCGTGAGAGGACAGGCGGGACGACCCGATCACCTTCGCGGGAGAGGATCAGCGACGGCGCCCTGACACTCGCAAGCAACGGACGGACGTCGAGATGCAGATACATCTCGAAGAGCGCCTTGGCACCGCGTGGGCTGAGGCCTGAGCGAAGGAGCCGACCCCACCAGTCGTGCAGCTCGGGATCGCCCGCGCGACTCGGGGCCCAGTTGTCGATACCGGACGGATTGACCCAGTCGGCCGCGGTGCGACCCCAGAATTTCTTGAGCTTGTCGACGGGGATGCCGTCGGGGTGATCGTCGGCTTGGGCTAGGCGAGCATAGGTGCCGTACTGAACCATCGCGCTCACGCGGTCGGGGTGTGCGGCAGCCATCATCGTCGCCGCCGATCCGCCTTCGGAGATGCCGAAGATCGCCGCCTGGGAGACATCCAAGTCATCAAGGACAGCCAAGGCGTCGTCGACAATGTTCTCCAGCGTGTACGCGCCGGCGTCCCGGTCGGAGAGCCCCATCCCGCGCTTGTCGAACAAGATCACCCGCGCGAACGAGCCCATCCGATCCCAGAACCGCTGGGCCGCCGGCAGCGTCGGGAAGATTTCGAGGTGGCTGACGAACCCGGGGATCACGAGCAGATCGATCCCGCTGCCGCTCTCCGTGTACGCGATCGACACGTCGCCGTTGTGTGCGTAGCGGATAGCGGAGTGCGCAGTCATTGAGGCCTTCTCCCACGTTGATCCCTAGCCGAATTATCAGGGTTCGGGCCACGATCACGGTAGTAAGCTGCTGATACCCGACAGCAGAATTCGCACCGCCGGATCGCGAATGGAGTGGGGCCGCGATGCTGACCATCGAACTCCGCAATGTGGTGCGCGAGTACACGGTCGGCGGTCAATCGGTGCGCGCACTCGACGAAATCAACCTGCGCCTCACGGGTGGGCAGTTCGTCTCGGTCGTAGGGCCGTCGGGTGCGGGTAAGAGCACGTTCCTGCATCTGCTCGGTGCATTGGACTCGCCCGACTCCGGGTCGATCACATTCGACGGCGAGGAAATCGGCCGTCTCTCCGATGAGCTGCAGTCGGAGTTTCGCCACCATCGCGTGGGGTTCATCTTTCAGTTCTTCAACCTGTTGCCGACCCTATCGGCATGGGAGAACGTGGCGGTGCCGAAGCTCCTCGACGGTGTCCGACTCGGCAAGGTGAAACCGGATGCGGTTCGGCTCCTAGACAGGGTCGGGCTTGGTAATCGGACCGAGCACCGTCCGGCGGAACTCTCCGGCGGCCAGATGCAGCGCGTGGCCGTCGCTCGGGCACTGATGATGGACCCGCCGCTGATCCTGGCCGACGAACCAACCGGCAACCTCGATTCCGGAACGGGCGCTTCGATTTTGGCGCTCCTTGCCGAGGTGGCGCACGAGGAGGGCAGCGGTCGCCTGGTCGTGATGGTGACCCACAACGCGGACGCCGCGGCGGCTACCGATCGGGTCGTCACACTGCAGGACGGCCGGCTCGGTTCCGACGAGATGTCGGTGGTGCCGGGGTGAGACCCGGCTCGACGATCGCCGCTGCTGCGAGCCGGCTACGCCTGTTCAGCTTGCGAGAGCTCGCTGTCCATCGGCGGCGCACGATCGCCTCGATCGCTGTAATGGCGGTATCCGCAATGTATCTCGTCGCCGTCTTCGGCATCTTCGGGTCGATCACCGGATCCGTCAACCGACTGGCCGACGGGATCGCAGGCATCGCAGCACTCGAGGTGTCAGGTATCACCGATGCGGGATTTCCGGACACGATAACGGCCGATGTAGCCGCAGTTCCCGGCGTTGCGGTCGCGGCGCCGATGATACGGATGTCCGCGTCGACGGCGTCGGGCCCGGTTCTGCTGTTCGGCGCAGACAAGAGCAGTGCCGAGTTGGGCGGCGCATTGAAAGACGCCGTCGCACAACCGGTAGAACAGCTGTCCGAGACGCCCGGCGGCGTACAGGTCGGGCCGGGCGTCAGTCATGCGAAAGGCGACAAGTTCCAGCTGGGCTCGGGCGCGGTCACGGTCACGGACGTGCTCGCCGGCGAGGAACTCTCGGACCTCAACGGCGGACAGTATGTCCTTGCACCACTTACGTTGGCGCAGAATGTAACAGGGCGACAAGGCCAGCTCGACTCGATACTGATCACCACGAAACCAGGCGCTGACCTTGCCGCTGTTCGCGCCTCGATCACCGGCGCCGTGAATGGCCGGGCAATCGTCGCGGACCCGAGTATGCGGGCCGCGCGGGCCGGCGACGGTGTCAAGATGATGAACTACATGGCCCTGATGGGCGCGGTGGTTGCTTTAGTCGTTGGCGCCTTCCTGATCTACACCACGATGACCATGGCGATCACCCAGCGCCGGCCGGTCATCTCGATGCTGCGCGCGATCGGAGGCAGACGCGTCACTATCGTTCGCGACATGATCGCGGAGGCGGCGGTTCTCGGACTGATCGGCGGAGCAATCGGCTCGGGTATCGGAATACTCCTGGGCCGCATCGCGATTGGTCGATTGCCACCGGCATTGACCCAGGGGCTCGAAGCTCGCGTCGAGTATTGGCTGCCCGGCTACACGCTACCGGCCGCCCTCGCGGCGACCGTGCTCGCCAGCGTGGTTGCTGCGGCGATGGCCGCGCGGCACGTGTACAAGGTTTCACCGATCGAGGCGTTGGCTCCTGTCGGGGTTTCAGCAGCGGACTTCGTGCCACGATGGCTGCGGATCGCTTGCGGGGTCGGGGCCGTCGCGGTATTCGCGGCGTCGATCGTGATCGTCCTCGGCCGGACCGGCACCATCACCGTCGTTGCGATGTCCGCTCTGTTCTGCGCGGAGATCGCGCTTGGCTTCGCGCTGACCGTGCCCATCGTGAAAGTCACCGCCACAACAGCCCGATTGTTCGGTTCGGTCGGGGCACTGGCGGCCGCGACGATCGAGCGTTCGCCGCGCCGGGTTTGGGCCACCGTGATGACCGTCCTCATCGCCGTCGTCACCACCGTCGTGATCACCGGTACGAACTCCGACATGATCCGGTCGGCGCGCGGTATCTTCGCGCCGGTCGCGGACGTGGACGTGTGGGTGAGCGCTGATTCTCCCGACAGGTATGCCACCGACCCTCTGCCGCAAGGTCTTTCCGAGAGAGTCGCCGCGGTGCCCGGCGTGGCACGTGTCACCGAGGGCGCATTCGCGTTCGCCGACGTCGGTGGCACGCGCGTGATGCTCGACGGGTTCTCTCCTGGAACGGCCGATGCCCTCTACCGAGCACTCGACGATCGGGTACGCGACGATGTGCTCGCCGGGCGGGGCGTCGTGCTCACGCAGAACCTGGGGAAGTCTCTCAACGTCAAAGTCGGTGACCAACTGCGGATGCAAACGCCACACGGCCCGCAGCAGGCGGCTGTGCTGGCCTTGGTGCCCTACTTCTCGACCGTCATCGGCACTGTCGGGATGGACCTCGATCAAATGCGGGCATGGTTCGATCGCCCCGCAGCGACCACACTCCAAATCGCAGCTGCCCCAGGCGCTGATCCGAAGCGCCTGATGGGTGACGTTCGAAGCGTCGTGCCCGCTCCGAACTATGTCTACGACGGCCGCACGGCGCTCGCGGGCATCGAGGCGCCATTGAATCAGAGCATGTTCATCGCCAACGCCGTGTGGATCATCGTGGTATTCGTAGCCGCGGTCGCACTTCTCAACACACTGACGCTCTCGGTACTCGAACGGCGCCGCGAAATCGGTGTGTTGCGGGCGATGGGATCCAGCCGTCGCTTCACCCTGGGGATGGTGCTTGCCGAGGCGGCGGGCATCGGTGTCGTCGGCGGTGTCCTTGGGCTTGTGTTCGGCCTGACGGACCAGTGGCTCTACAGTCTGGTCAGCGGGGACATCATGAATTTCAACGTCGACTTCCGGCCGAGTCCGATGGCGCTCGTCTTCACTGTCGGTGCGATCGCGATCAGCCTGCTCGGCTCGGTGCCACCCGCGCGACGCGCGGCACGACTGAACATCATCGAGGCCGTCAGCGTCGAGTAACGCAAGTCCCGCGGGCCGACGACATCACAAGCCCAATCGAACAAGAGCAGTAAACAGTTCGGTGAAGGGATCCTCGAAGGGAATGACGATCGTGAAATTCAAGAACGGACTGATGAATGTGTTTACCGTCTGCCCGGCAACCCCTATGCTCGCGGGCCCGAACCCCAAGTTGTCCTCGGGGTCAGTCCCGGAAGTCAAAACATTCGTGAAGAACGGGGTGGAGAAAACAAACGCAACATAATTGTCGTCAGGGTCGGCAGCTGTCGTTATCGAGAACAGGCCGAAGTTGTGGGTGTTGCTAATGAAGTCTGGGTCAGCAGCTGTGCTCGTGGCTTCCGACGTGCTGCCGACGGTGTCGGTGACGAGCCCGTTGGTGGTTTGACCGGCTGGCGGGTTGACACGCGTCGACGGAGTAGAAAAGTCCTGCTCGAATTCGCGGCGCGCGAAGGCCAGGAGTGTGAAATCCGCGGGCGACTGCACCGGCGCGGCGGGCGCGTGGTTGGCGAATGGAGACAGGACCGCGTCGATCACAGTCGACACAATGCGCGACACGGGGTCGGCGGGGGGCGGGGTGATGACCACGGACACGGGCGGGGGCGGCGCCATAGCCGGTGCTGCAGCCGTGGAAGATATCGGCGCCGCTGTGAGAGCGGCGACGCGGCGGGTGAAGTCCGGGCTGCCGTCGCGCGCCGTGGGGTCCGCGGCGGCCGCGTTGACTACGGCCGGGTTCGGGCCGGTCTTCGCCGGTGCGGCGCCCGACCGTGGGCGGGAGGTAGCCCCACCACGTTGCCGTGCATCGGTTCCGGGCGTTTCCAGTGTCGCGCGCATGCCCGCCCGCCCCGTCGAAGAGGTCGAGGTCGCGGGGGTGAGGGCAGCCGTCGTTGCGGCCGACCCAGATGAACCGGTCGTTGTGCTGGTTTGTGAACCGCCGAAACTGCTCACCGCCGTCTCGCCCAGGGGATTCAGCGGACGTCGATGACGACCGGGGGCGTCGTTCGTTGCCGACAACCCACTTTTTGCCGACGGCGTATCAGACGACGTCGAGCCGGAAGGCCGCGACGAACTCGACGGCGACGACCCGCCAGGCGACGAACCCGTGCCGGAATCGGCCGGCGCGGCCAACGCCACTGCGGGCGCATTTGCGACCCCGAACCCCACGCCCAGCGCGACCGCCAGGGCCCACATGCAACCGATGTGCTTTGCGTTTTCCATGGGTGGTTTCCTTTCGCTCACCCGCGCCGCATCAATGGGGGCGCTCGGCGACCGCGCGGGCCGCGCTGCGGGGTGCGTAACGAGCGAGGGTCGCAATCCGCCGCTGTCGTCGCTGCATAGCTGTCGCCGAGCCCTAAGTACCTTTGACGTTGAACCGATACCTATAGGGTTCACGGCTAACCCCGTCCGAGGGTTCAAATCCCTCTGACATCTGCAGATGCACGGATTTCAAGCATCGCTCTTGACTACAGCGGCGAACCCCTGCAGATGGGGTGTGCACGGGGGCGGCACAAGGGTTCGTCGGATGCTGCGCAGTCCCCCGGTATCGAATCCGGCCGCAGCAATGGCGTCGATGGTTCGGCGGTTGGGCTTGCAACCGGACGCCAACCAAGACCACGGCTTGGCGATCAGGTCCTGGAACCGACCCATCGCACCCTCCCCGCGGACATGCTCGAGGACGACCAACCTGCCTCCGGGGGCGAGCACACGCCGGATCTCGCCAAGGGCGACGGTCACATCATCGACCGAGCACAACACCAGCCCGACATGGACCGAGTCGAAACTGTTGTCCGGGAACGGAATCGACTCGGCGACCCCATCGACGATGTCGACCACAATGCCGCGACGCCTGGCAAGAGCCGAAGCCATCCGCCGGAACGACACCTCCGGCTCCACGGCGGCAACCGACGTCACCGCAGGCGAAAGAAACATCAAGTCGGTTCCCGGGCCGACGCCTATCATCAGCAGCCGGCCGACCGCATTACTCATCGCCTCTCGGCGATACCGGTTATAGAACAGCTTGCCGAAGATCGGCGTGCCGAGTCGGTACACATACGGGAATAGCGGATTGCGGCGCGTTATGTTTTGCCCAGATCTAGTCGGAATGGCGGATATTCGTCCCGCATCAACGAAACATACACGGCCACCCGGTAACGCCATCGAACGATGCCCATGAGGAGGTCGAACATCCCCTGGTGGATCGTCCCGTTGAACAACAACCACCCGGCATTGATCACGCATAGAACCTGGAGCAGAGGCTCCATTGCCCAACACAGAATTATCTGAGGGAAAGCCAGCAGCCACCACTTGATCAGCACGGTCCAGTTCGTCAGCTGTTCGGGATAGTCGACCTCGACGTCACCCGGATAGTCGGGCCGGGCCGCCAATGTGAAGGGCGGGTACTTGTCGGTGGTATTCATCGGGAAGCGGTAATTCATCACTCGCCACGACCAGCGCAGCACCCCGACGTTGAAATCGAAGATCGGGCGCGGATACCGCCCGGTGAACAAGATGGCAACGCCCGCAACGAAAGTCGTAAGCGGATACACCAGGTAAAGAAGTATCAAGATCGGGTAGTGCGGGGCGGCCAGTACGCACCACTTGACGAGCCAGAGCCAGCGTGAGGGCGTATCGAGCTCGCAACGCACTCGTACCGGGTCGTCCGGGGTTTTCATCTCCGTCGACTGGATGGGGCGGTCGTCGCAGTGGCGAGGTCCCGGCTGATCTGGGCGGACATTCCGGGGTGACTCACCGAACGCAGAAACATCGTCAGCGCCCAGGTCACGAACCGGTCGGAGACCACCGCCGCCGGTCTCAGCACGGATTCACTATGGGACACCTGCAGCGATGTCACCCGGGACACGGCCGAGACGCTGCGCCGCCTGGTCTTCTCGTACCAGCGCAACGCGCTCGAGAGCCCACCGTTGTTGCCGTGCAGATCCGAAAGCGCCTTGCGCAGCACCATCGTGTCGAGCAGCGCCTGATTGGTCCCTTGCGCGAGGGTGGGCGGCATCGTATGCGCGGCATCGCCGAGCAACGTAAGTGGACCGTGGCCGGGCCGGGGAATCGGATGCCGAAAATGCGGGTATGGCGAATCGGCGAGATCGTCGTCGGTCAACGTTGCGAGTAGGTCATCGACCGTGTCGGACCATCCCGCGAAATTCTCGCGAATCACGTCGATAGGACGTTCGGGTCTGACGAAGCCGTACGACCACGGCAAGTCGAACCACCACTGCACCTCGCAGCCGCCAGCCGGCCACAGGCCGAGGTTTCCGTGCTCGCCGATCGCGAGGAGTGCCACGTGCTTATCGGCGATGTGCGGAAGAGTGGCCAGTCCCTGCCAGCTACACCAGCCAGTCGGCTCTGCGTCTCGGGCGCCGACGAAGTCTCGGATCTTCGAGTGCAGGCCATCCGCACCGATCACCAGATCTCCCTCGGCGACGCTCCCGTTTTCGAACTCGACCCGCACGCCGTCGTGCGTACTGACCACCTTGTCCGCGCGGGAGTTGTATCGGATGCGATCGACCGGAAACCCGTCCAGCAGCCGCTCGAGCAGGACTCGACGGGGGACCATCCGGACAGGCGCGCCCAGCCGGTCCACGATCGCGGCCAGGTCCAAGGTGACGACCCGTCGACCCGTGGACGTCACGACCCGCACAGCGGACAGGAGCTGACCGGCCCCGTCCATGTCCACGCCCACCTGTGCCAGAACCGCCGCGCCGTTGGACCAGATAGTGACGGCTCCGCCACCTGCCCGCGCATCCGGCCGCTGCTCGAAAACGGTGACGTGATGGTCGTCCCGCAGTAGGCCCCGAGCAACCGAAATGCCGCCCACACCGGCCCCGATGACGAGGACTCTTAGCCGCCCCACGCCTCAAATCTACGACCAATTTGGGCCTGTTGAACAGGGGTATCGCCCGTAAACGCCCCGGCAAAGAGGCAGGTGCGGACTTGGTCTTCGTTAGAGGTCTGACGAAGGGGTGCTTGCGGCCGCAAACAGAATAGGCTGCGTCGCCGCAAGGAACGCGACGAAGCAAACCCGGGCTCAGCGTAGGTACATTTCCCTGCCGGTGGGGTACCCGCCCCCGGTCGTCGTGACGTGGACGTGGTCGTAGTGGCCGTACCCACCACTTCGTTGCGCGCCGTTGGGCGTGTAGTAGACGCCACGCCAGATTGCATCTTGCATTCCGAATCGAGCCGCGTTCCTGAGCACGTAGGCCACGATCTCGTTTCCAAGCGCGATGCCCTCAGGGGTGCCGGGGTTGGGGATGATCACGTCGAGCGCCAAACCTTCGGGATGCCATCTCAGCGCGTCCGGACGAACGCCACCGATTTCGTGAATCTCGGGGAACGCCGCACTGATAGCACGCCCAGTCAAGATGGTTTTGACCTGCAGGCCCCGCTCCGGTGCCAACCCGACCGGCAAACTGCGATCGACTGTCCGCCATCTCGATGCCGAAACCAACTCGACGGCACCGGAACTCATGCTCGACTGCTCACCGGGCGTAGCCGACGCCGGTGCGATCGGTGCCGCTGCGACGATCTCCAAGCAGCACGGCTCAGCGGTGTCGACAGCAGGCGCAACCTCGCCGGTCACTGGTTTGGCATCGCGCTCGGCGGCGAGTGGATGGACATCTGCCCCAACCGCGAAGAACACGGCGGCCGGAGCGATGACCGCAGCCAGCAGCACGGGCGACTTCCGTCGGTCCGTGGCTAATGAATGTCGCCCCACAGACAGCACCGTATACCAAATCGTTACATTCACGCCAAGCTTCAAGGATCCGATGGCCCCAGAGGGGTACGTCTAACGACGATTTGCGCAGCTAGCACGCCCTACAGCGGAGCGTCGGGCGCGGCCGCCTGATCGGTTAGAAGACCGGGCGCTGCTAGCTTCTGGCAACATAGCGGCGTGTTCGGCCGGGAGTTCTGATGAGACCGCCGCCGGCTGTTCTGGACCCGATGATCGTCGGAGCGTTGGCCGCCGCAGTGAGTCTGAGCGGCGCGGCCCGCCCGTCTTTCTGGTACGACGAGGCCGCGACTATTTCCGCCTCCTATAGTCGATCTCTGCCTCAGTTGTGGCAGATGTTGAGCAATGTCGATGCCGTCCACGGCCTGTACTACCTGCTCATGCACGGCTGGTTTCAAATTTTCGCGCCCACGGAGTTCTGGTCTCGCGCGCCAAGCGGTCTGGCTGTCGGAGGCGCGGCTGCCGGAGTAGTGGTGTTGGGCAAGCAGTTCTCGTCCCGCACTATCGCGGTGGGCTCTGGGGTTATCTGCGGGATACTGCCTCGGGCGACGTGGGCAGGCATCGAAGCTCGGCCGTATGCGTTTTCGATGGTCGCCGCCGTGTGGCTGACCGCACTGCTCGTTTACGCCACACGTCGTGACAACGCCTGGGTCTGGCTGTCGTATGGGATCGTCCTAGCGACGTCGCTTCTACTCGACGTGTATCTCGCGCTGTTGTTGTTGGCACACGTCGCTTTCATCTGTCTCTACCGGCGCACGCGAGCTGTCCTTGTGCGGTTCGCCATTGCGTCGGTTCTGGCGTGTTGTGCTGTGACGCCGTTTGTGGTCGCGGCCATCGGTCAAGTGCACCAGATCATCTGGATAGCACCGATTGGGCGCCGGACGATCGAAGACGTTGCGGTCCAACAATATTTCGAAAGAAGCCCACCGTTCGCGATCGTGTCGGCACTGATCGTTGCGACAGCTATTGTCTTGTGGCTCTGCACATCCGCGCGCCTGGTCCAGACGGATCGGCAACTGTTGACCTTGGCGATCGCATGGCTTGTGATACCGACTGCCGTGATCCTCACGTGGTCGGCGTTGGCTCACCCGATCTACACGCCTCGCTACATGTGCTTCACCGCACCAGCCATGGCACTGGTTTTGGGCGTCTGCATTGGCGCATTAGCTGTTACACCATGGGCAGCGGCGGGAATTGTGAGCGTTTTCGCTTTAGCCGCAGGCCCGAATTACCTTCTGGTGCAACGTAGTCCTTACGCCAAATACGGAATGGATTACAGCCAAGTGGCCGATCTGATCACCGCGAAGGCTGCACCCGGTGATTGCCTGCTCGTAAACGACACGGTGACCTTCATGCCCGCCCCCATGCGACCGTTGATGGCGGCGCGCCCTGATGCCTACCGGAAGCTGATCGACCTCAGCCTGTGGCAACGAGCGACGGACCGCAACGACGTCTTCGACACCAACCTCATACCGGAGGCCACCGCCGGGCCGCTGAGCGACTGCCGCGTGGTCTGGATCATCACCCAAGCCGACACGTCGAGGCCGGCTCACGAACAGGCCTCAATGCTGCCACCCGGCCAACTCTTCGGAGCCACCCCCGCGTTCTCGGTTCCCAACGACCTGGGATTCGAACTTCTCGAGCGCTGGCAGTTCAACCTGGTTCAGGTGATCAAAGCGGCACGATAAGCGCCGAAGCGGCTACCAGATGCGTATCCAGTCGACCAGCATGTCCGCCGGGAAGGTACCCAGGGCGGGATCGCCGGCACCCGGCCCACCAACCGCGAGGTTCAAGACCGGGAACATCCAGTAGCCCGGATTGTTGAACGGCCAGCGCATGTCGCCGGGTCTGCCGGAGACCTGTATCGGCTTCGGCGGCACAGTGAAGTACGGCTTCGCGCCGTCGACATAGTCTCGCCAGAACTTGAAACCGTCCTCGTCCCAACGCATTCGCCAGGTGTGCCAGTTACCGTCCACCAACTCGGGAATCGATTTACCTTCCCATGTTTTCCCGTTGGATGCGGCATGGACCGTGGTTCCCGGAGGCCAGTTCCCGTTGCCGTACCACTCGACGATGTCGACTTCGCCGTCAGGATCAGGATCCTCGTTCACCGTCCAGTATGCGGGCCAACAACCGGGAGTCATGCAGTTGAATTTTATTCGGGCTTCCCAAGTGGTATTGATCATTCCCCGCCAGTTGGCTTGGAGCTTGCCGGTGAAGTATTGGTCGCCTTCTTGTGTGGCGCGGATGACGAGGTTCGAGTTGCCGTCGATGAACACGTTCCGGCGATCGTCGCGGTAATGCCCCACAAGCGGTGGGAAGACGTCCACGTCCCAGTTCCACACAATCCACTTCGCCGGATCGGGGGCCGAGCCAGGCGGGCCGTCGAACTCGTCCTGGAAAATGTAGGCGCCGGTTGCGGCATCGGGCGGCGCGGTGGGCGGCGGGACCCGCGGGGACGGGACAGCCCCGGCCTGCGGGAGGGGAACGGCGGCAGCCAAGAGGCCCATCCCCGCCATGAGCATCACGTTGCGTCGATCCATCTGAGGCACGAGCGCAACCATAAGGGCAAGCCCGGGACCGCGCGTGATTTACCGACAGTTTTGTGTGACCGGGTCGAGCGGTAACCTCGAAGCTGATTGAGCCGTGATCGGGGGCAAACAAGTGGACCTGGTACTCGGTCTGTCGATGACGTCGGCAGACGTCCGATGGGTGCTGGTCGAGGGCAAAACAGCCGAGGGCGCCACCATCTGCCGTGACGCAGTTGATTTCGACACCCTTGACGACGTCCTCGCCGCTGTCGGGGAGAACCGGCTTCACGCCATCGGCCTCACCTGGGCAAACGAGGCCGAAACCGCGGCGTCGACACTTCTCGACGCGCTGGCGGAAAGGGGCCTGGACAACGTCATCACGGTGTCGGAGGAAGAAGCCGCCGACGCGCTGGCGACAGGCATCGCCGATCGCGGCGGTTACGGCGACGTCGCCGTGTGCATCGTCGATCCCGACGACGCCCTCGTTGCGCTGGTCGACGCTGACGGGGTGGCGACCGAGCGAGTCGGTCCGACTGCCGACGACGTGCTCGCGGTGCTGGATCGCAGCGACGGCGAGCCCGAGGCGATCTTCGTGCTGGGTTCGGCGGACGATCTCGATTCGGTCGCATCGTCCCTCGACGGTGCGGCGGCCCCGGTAATCACGGCCGCCGAAGCCGACCTTGCGCTGGCCAGGGGCGCCGCTCTGGCGTCGGCTCAGGCGGTCAACATCCTGGACACTCGGCCAGTCCGATGGCACTTGCCGTCGAGAATCGGTGCGTTGACTTCGGCCCTGGCTGCCGCTGTCGTGGTCTTCGTCGTCTCGCTGTCCGTCGCGCTGGGCCTGGGTTTAACTCCTGACACGGATTCGACTGTGGCCCAACGTGATACGGCGGTCTCGACCGACCAGCCTGCCCGGGTGCCCACTGCCCCATCGGTCGCACAGGCTGTGCCGCGCCCGGTTCCTGTCGTGCCGCCGCCACCGCCCCCGGCAGCACCGCCTCCCGAGGCCGTGGTTGCGCAGACGATCGTCGAGGCCGCGGCGCCCGCTCCGGAAGCACCGCCACCCGTGTACGACACCGCACCCGCGGCGCTACCGCCTGCGCCCGCCTATGTTCCGCCCGCGCCTCCGCCCAATTACGTACCGCCCGCGCCCCCGCCGCAACCACGGCTTCGCGACCGGATCATCGAACGCATCCCGATCATCAACCGGTTCCACGAGCCGAACCCGTACGGCTAGCTTTCGCGGCGGCTGTCAAGGTGTGGAGTAGGCGTCGTTGACCGTCCGGGGTGTGAGCTCCGGTTTGATCGCGATGGGCAGTTGGTCGGTGAGGTTGGCTTGGGCCGTGGGATCGGCAGGCTGATCAGGCGCCGTGAACGGCAGGCTTTCGTGTGCGCCGTAGAGCGGCCCAGCGCGAGCGGGCGGCAAGCTAGGTTGCGCCGTCGTGCGGCATAGCTAGAACAGCCGTCACCGCTCGCGACCGAGCCTTCCTCGACGATAGCGCTGTTCATCGAAGGGTTGTTGGGTTCGTAGAAGTCGGTAGGCCAGGCGACAAGCGTGACGGGCCAGGGCGACCCCGGGCCTGGATGGGAGCCATCCCGCGAGCGCGGAGCTCGGCGTTGCGCGCGGCGAACGACGGCGAATTCTGTGACAGCCCCCAGGCGATGCCCATCAGGGCGTCGCGGTGTTCGGCCAGTCCTTGTCGTGAGATGCGCCCGCGGCGGTGCAACGTGGCCGATTGATACAGCGCGGGCGCCAAACCCGTTGCCGAGTAGAGGTGTTCGGCATCAGGGAAACGCTCGATCGGAAGGCTGTGCGCGGCGAACGCCGCAGCTCGGATCGTGCCGACACCGGGAAGGGTGGTCAAGACCTGTCCCTCGGTGGCAGGCAGCAACCCTGCGATCTCCTCATCGACCGCGGCGACGTCGGCCTGCAAGCGCCGGTACCGGTCCAGGTCGCGCCCGAGCCGCCAAGCACGTCGATCCGCATCGGCCGGCGGTGGTAGACACCGACGCCACCGCTGCAACCAGTACGCGGCGGTCTGCGTGCTCAAGCGCCCCGGAGCCCGACACGTCAATGACCGCAGTCGGGGTGGTCGTCCCGAAAACGCCACCGCGCAGGCCAGCACCGCCAGCCCCGTTGGTGTCTCCAACGCCAAGGATCGTCCATGACCGGCGGGTGCAGACAGACCCGGACACAGCGCGTTGAGCTGGTCATGCAAGCGCTGCTGGGCCACCTTGCGGTCAATCACCAACCCACGGCGATGACGCACCGACGCACGCAACGCCTCGACCGTCGACTGCTGCTCGTATCGTCGCCCGCCACCCTGGCGTGCCAGGTAAATCAACGCCGCGCAGTCGCGATCGTCAGTCTTGAACCTGCCCGAACCCAACTGCATACGAGCCGATTTGGTCTCCGAGGGCGCGAAAACGCGAACCGAACCAGGATGGCGACGTTCCAACTCCGAAACCCAGGGCCCATGCAGACTACCCGTCGCCTCCACGGCGATAACCGGTTCAGTCGACCCCTGCTCATCGAGCATCCGTTCCAGGTGACAGATGCCATCTTGCGTCACCGGCAACGACATCGGATCGGCAAGCAGCCCCGAACCGTCGCTGACCCACACCCGATGGAATGCCTTGCCCGGATCGACGGCAACGATCACCGTCGCTGGATCAAGCGCAACCTCCAACACCGACATGAGTACCCCTCTCTGAACCGGACCTCCATAGAGAATCCGCCCAGCAAGTACTCACGGCCTATCAGCTAGCGCCGCGACTTGTCGCGCCAGATGAAGCTGTTCACGTACTTGCCCATATCCAATGCCAGTTGCATGTTGGCCCCGGACGGGTGGCCACTGCCGAACGACGGGCTGAATTCGTGGTACGGGCCGATCGCGGCGGCGACCAACGCATACTTATTTTTGATTGCGACCATCACCAGCAGCCGCAGCCGCGTGAAGGTGCCCGACGCATCCTGCGGGTACTCGTCTTTGACCACACCGTATCCCGGCTGATAGCCGACCATAGCGTTGGGAATCTCGTAATCCGTTGTGGCGTCTGGATAATGCTCGCCGATCAAGGCGTCGGCGATCTGCTTCGGTGTGCGATCGCCGGCAGGCATCCCGAAAAACTCCATCGTGCCGGTGTCGCCGGCCGTGAAGTTCACTTCCACACCGTCGGGGTCCAGTGACACCTCATACGCCGTACCTGCGCGTGGGTACTGGACAGAGAATCTGCCATCGCTGGACATGAACCATGGATTCGTCTCGACAGGCTTGCCGATCGGAGGCTCCCCGCAATCGGGTGGGCACACATAGCGCGGAACAACCGGTGTGGCCAGTACCGAAACCGTGACAGCCGCCGCGGCAGCGACTGCCGCACCCGCACCCAACGCCGTCAACAGTCCGGTATGGGTGGTGTGCCGCACCGGTACCACCGCATACGAACCCGTCGGCACCGCGTACCCCGGCCGTGCGGCGGGCACCCCGATGTCTTCGGTGGTGCGACGGGCGGCGCGCGCAGTCCGCGATGCAGCACGGGTCGCGACTCCGCAGTTCGGGCAGAACGCGGTGTCCGGAACGACGTGGTCGCAGTGCGGGCACAACACCTGGGCCTCTGGATTCATCTCGTCATGCGCTTCGTGCAGTAGCGCCGCCTGCACGCCAACTCTCAAGGCCAGCAATGCAACAATTGCGACGAGCATGTGTAACCCGAAATGAAAGCCATTTGCGAACGGGGCCACCTCCATCAACCCGATCGCAACGCAAAGGCCGAGCACCACAATGAAACTCGAAACAACCAAGACAACGGCCGGCCGACGGTCCATACCCGCAGGCCGGTTGAACCACAGGGCCACACCAACCAAGCCGCCCGCAGCCGCGGCCGTCAACGGCATTGCCACCCCTTGAATGCCCGCCTCGGCGAGGAGCTCGCTTACCGGTTGATCCTGCGCCGTCGGCCCCGTTGCAAGTTGGGGAGCCAACCGAGTCAGCGTTGCCGAGGCGACGAACGCGACCGCACTCAATGCGCCGATCACGAACCCATCCAACGACTCTCGGGTCCTGGGGCGCAGCAGCCGCACCACCACCGCGGGGAGAACCATGAGGACCCCACTACCCGCTGGAATGACCAACCCCTCGATTATCGAGTGCCCCTCGGAGGTTCCGCCGCTCAGCGCGACGTCGTAGGAGTCTGCGACGATGGAGCCGGTCAGCAGTGCCCAGCCGACGCCCAGTCCGACACCCAGCGCTGCGGTCAGGGCGAGGCTGCTGATTGGGAGATCATCGTCGATGTCGGACTCGTGCAGATAGAGCAGGAACAGCAGCGGGAAGCCAAGCGCGCTGACCGCGATCAACGGCGCCTGCCATTTGAGGAACGCGAATGCGATCAGCGTGAGGAACAGCACGGCCAACGCGACCCGGAACGGTGCGCGCGAACGGTGCGGCAGGTGCGGAAACAGGGAACTCGCCACGGACAGCCGCAACACGTGCTCGCCGGGGGCCGCTGCGTATGCGTCCGGGCGCAGCACGCCGCGCCCGTCCCCGCGTTGCGCCGACAAGTGCGCGCCGCACGTTCCGCAGAATGCGCCTGCGGGGACGTCCGCGTCGCATACGGCGCAGTGCATCGTCGGCATTCCGTCGTGCGGCACGGGCGGGTCGGTCATCGGGGAGCCACGCCCTTCTGGATGTCCAAAAGGTCGCGGACCAGGTAGTCGACGTTGGGGCTGCCGAGGCCGGTCACCACGTCATAGCCGGGCTGTGAGATATCTACGGCGTTCCCGCCAAGGCTGATGTCGCGGAACGCGGGCCGGTTCGCACCCACCGCAACCCGATACAGCAGCGGGTTGATGTTGCCCAGCGGCCGTCCGCCATGCGCCAGCAGGTACTGATTCATCAGCACCGTGAGTGCGGCCCAGATCGGGGCCGCTTGGGAGGTGCCCGCGCCGACCAGCTCCTGCTGGCCGAAGACAATTCGAACCCCGGTGAATGGGTCGGCGACGGCGGATACATCGGGAGCCAGGCGGCGATGCCTGATGTCGCGCTCCACCGACAACGCGCTCTGCCAGGCGGGGCGGGCAAACAGAGCCGACACTCCCCCACTGGTGCCCTGCGACAACGGCGAGTCAACCCAGGCGCGTTCCGCCATCCACCCGCCCCGCTCATCGGTCGACAGCGTGGTGCCGCCGACGGAGGTCATCGCCGGCAGCGACGAAACGGCGTCGAGGCCAACGTCATCGGGGCCGGGTGGTGCCGACCAATCGTCGCCGCCCTTGCATTCCAGACCGCCGGTGTCTCCGCTCGCGTCGAACGCTGACGTCCCGTGTTTTTGCGCGGTGGCCAGGGCGGCCTCGACGGGGGCCAGGTCGGCGGCGCTGATCAGCGCGTCGCAACCCCACCCGATCGACAGGCTCCACACCGCGCCGGGGAACTGCCGGTCCACCGACTCGAACATCTGCCCGATCTTTTCGTAGGCACCGTCGCCTTCGACGGTCGGCCGGGCGTTGACGACCACCTTCTGCGCGTCGGGCGCAATCGCGTGTGCCACTTCGAGATCCATCGCCGTCTCGGCACCGGGTGGTCCTGGCTGACCCCCGACCAGCACCGGTGTGAATCTCGGCAACCCGGACGAGTCGGCGAAGGTGTCGAGGTCCTTCTGGTCGTAGCCGCTGAACGAGAAGAACACGATCGTGGCGCCCTTGCCAGTGAAGCCTGCGGCGGCCAACGGGCTGGCGTTGTATGCCTCGAGCAACGCGTTCGGGCGCAGCCCCTGTTTCGGCACATCGAGCGGAAGGAATCCGGGCCTCGCCTCATGGTGCGGGGTGTAGCCCAGGATTCGGCCAAGCGCGGTGACGACGCCACGAAGTCGCTCGGGAACCGACGCCTGCTGCGTCGACGCGTAGAACACCTGCCCCTTGCGGCCCCGGTAGTCGTTCACCGGCACCTCGAAGGCGGCCGCCACGTCCTGCGCGGCACCCTCGACAACGGCCCATGCGTCGCCCGGCCGCCACCGCACCCGAATGCCGTGTGCACCTGCCCATTCGATCAACGCGTCTGGGCGAGCTCCGTCAGCCAGCGTGACGGTGAGCTGCGCACTGTCGTCCCGGGATGGGCCGAGATCGGTTGAGCTGGCGAGTAGTAATGCCAGCGGACCACCGATAGCCGCCCGATCGTCGGACTGCGACACGGCGCGTATGCCCGTGACGAGTACCAGCACGCCCGCCACGAGGATCGCCAGCAGGCGCCAACGCACCCTCATATGCGATCGAGCGATTTACGGAATCCCGTTGATACCGGGATGCTGGCCGGGAGGAACAGTTGGCGCAGGGGGCGCCACAACTGGCGGCGTGAACAGGTTGCCGCCGGTGGGGTTGATGCTCTTCTCGGTCGGCGCCGGCTCCGGTGCCGGAGCTGGCGCAGACGTCGTAGTCGCGGTGGTGGTCGTGGTTGTCGTGGTTTCGGGCGCCTTCTTCTCTTCCTTGGCACAGGCGGCGGTTAGCGCGCCCATCGCAATGAAGGCGGTGACGCCCGAAATGGCCGCGATCCGACGGCCCAAGAGTCGTGAATCCATCATGCAGTCCTATCTATGTCATTGATGTCATTGATCCGGCGCCATCGGCACCCCGCGAAGGGCGAGGGCTGGCGACCACGTGGCTCTAGTTGTTGCGGTGAACTCCGGGAGGTGCTGTCGGTGCCGGGGGCGCATAAACCGGCGGCGTGAACAGGTTGCCTCCGGTGGGGTTGATGCTCTTCTCCGTCGGAGCCGGAGCGGGAGCCGGCGCCGCTGGCGGAGACGTCGTGGTCTGCGTCGTGGTGGTCGTGGTTGTCGTGGTCTCTGGCGCCTTCTTTTCTTCCTTGGCGCAAGACGCGGACAAACCGACCATCGCCACGATCGCGAGACCGCCGGCAACGGCCGAGACGCGACGGACAATACGTTGTGATTCCATATCCAATTCCAATCTGGTGAGCTGCTACCAGCTGATTCTCGGCCCTGGACCAGTCTGACAGACGGAGTGCGTTGTGACTTCAATCATGCCACAGTTAATTAGTGCTGTGGGTAAATTTGCCAAAATTGACGCTGACGAATCTTTTTGCTCGATACGCGGGCCGCGGACCAGGCCAGCCTATTCGCTGGGCACGTCGGCCGGTATTGCGCTCGGCCAGCAAGAGTGGGGCCACCACGATCAGCGCGGCTTGATGCCGCCCCGGCAAACGCTAGCACTCGGCGGAATCTGTCTGTACAACAACATCTCACAACGCAGATGTTGCCGAGGCAATCTGACGCCGAGGCAACGCATAGCCCGTATCGGCAAACTCCCCGAAACGATCTGGCCGCGTGGCGGATTGGTACGTCGAGTTGCCGATCGAGATTTTTCCTCAAAGATGCAAACCAACCCCCCTCACAGGCGTACAGCTTTAGGGGAGTCAGCCCACATGCGAGCCACAGGAGCGAGATGAACACACTGCGCAAGGTCCGCCAAGTGATAGCCATCGCCTGCATCACCCCCCTGGCAGCGTTTGGCGTGGCGGCCTGCGGCGGTGACAAGGGCGGGGGCGGCGGCGGGGGTGGCGGCGGCGACATCAACATCGCCCTGACCTCCTTCCCCGACTACGTCGACCCGCAGCTCTCCTACACGGTCGAGGGGTGGGAGGTGCTCTGGAACGTCTACACCCCCTTGCTGACCTACAAGCACGCCAAGGGCAAGGAAGGCACCCAGATCGTGCCCGCGCTGGCCGAGAAAATGCCCGACATCTCGCCCGACGGCAAGGCATACAAGCTCAAGCTTCGGCCGAACATGAAGTACTCGGACGGAACGCCCATCAAGGCATCCGATTTCGCGTACGGCATCCAGCGGCTGTTCAAGGCCGACTCCGGCGGCTCGGTGTTCTTCGACGTCATCGTCGGGGCCAAGGACTACGCCGACGGCAAGGCGGACACGATCAGCGGCATCAAGACCGACGACGCCACCGGTGACATCACCATCGAACTGACCGAGCCGAACGGCACCTTCGAGAACGTGCTCGGGCTGATGTTCGCGGCACCAGTTCCGCCGAGCACCCCGCTGGACAAGGACGCCACCAATAACCCGCCGCCGTCCAGCGGTCCGTTCATGATCAGCAAGGTGGAGGCGCCCCGGACGCTGACGATGGAGCGCAACCCGAACTTCAAGACGGTCAAGGACGCCGGGGCCGAAGAAGTGGCCGACGCAAGCGTGGACAAGATCACCGTCACGGAGAACAAGAACAACAGCGCCCAGGTGACCGACATCGAGCAGAACAAGGTCGATTTCATGGTCGACCCGCCTGCGTCAGACCGTCTGCAGGAGGTGAAGACCCGTTACGGCGACCGGTTCCGCATGGAGGAGTCGATCAACACCTACTACTTCTGGATGAACACCCAGACAGCCCCGTTCAACGACATCAAGGTCCGACAGGCGATCAACTACGCGGTCGATCCCGAAGCCCTGAACCGGATCTTCGGCGGCCGCCTGCATCCGTCACAAACGATCCTGCCTCCAGGTATGCCCGGGTACGAGGAGTACAAACTCTATCCCGGCCCCGACATGAACAAGGCCAAACAGCTCATCGCAGAAGCGAATCCAGCCGACCGCAACATCACCGTGTGGACCGATGACGAGCCGGACCGCAAGCGGATCGGCGAGTACTACCACGACCTGCTCACCCAATTGGGCTTCAACGCGACGCTCAAAGTGATCGCGGGTGACGTCTACTGGACGACGATCGGCAACCAGTCGACGCCCGATCTCGATACGGGGTTCGCGGACTGGTTCCAGGACTTCCCGCATCCTGACGACTTCTTCCGCCCGCTTCTGCATGGCGACAGCATCTTGCCGACCAATGGCAACAATTTCTCCCGGGTGAACATCCCCGCGAACAACGCCAAGCAGGACGAGCTGCTGACGAAGCTGATCGGCGACGGAGGCGTCGAAGAGCAGTACGCAGCCCTGGACAAGGCGTACATGGAGCAGGCGGTCTGGGCGCCCTACGGCAATGAGCAGTTCACGACGTTCCTGTCCGAACGCATGGACTTCGACAAGTCCTATCACCATCTGCTGTTCAACCAGGATTACACGTCGTTCGCGGTCAAGTAGTCATTGATGGTCGCCCCCATCGGCGAACTGGAGGTACCCGGAGACCCGCCACTTCCGGCCGGGGTGCCTGCATCGCAGATCCAGGGCCGTAGTCCGTGGTATCTGGCCTGGCTTCGCCTGCGGCGCAACAAGGTTGCGCTGGCCTGTGGTGGCCTGTTCGTGCTGATTGTGCTGTTCTGCCTTGCGGCGCCGCTATGGGCCGAACATGTCGCACACACCGGGCCGAACGCGAACCACATCACAGAGAAGGTGATGATCAACGGCGAGCCGACGAATGTCGTGGCAACCGACGGCACACCTATCGGGCCAGGGCTGCACGGACAGTTCCTGCTCGGCGCGGACCAGAACGGCCGCGACGTGATGGTCCGGCTGATGTACGGCGGGCGGACGTCGATCTACATCGGCCTTGCGGCCGCCGCCGTCACCACGCTGCTGTCCGTGATCGTCGCCCTGCTCGCCGGTTACTACCGCGGCTGGATCGACTCCGTGCTGTCTCGGATAATGGACGTCATCTGGGCCTTCCCGGTCCTACTCCTCGGCATAGCGTTGGGCACCACGCTGGCCATCGGCGGTCTCAAGCTCGGCCCCCTCGCGATCGCAGGCGACTCAATCTGGATTCCGATCCTGATCATCGGCTTCGTCTACGTGCCGTACATGGCCAGACCGATCAGAGGTGAAATTCTGGCGCTCCGTGAGAAGGAGTTCATCGAGGCCGCCGTCGCGCAGGGCAAGGGACCACTGCGAATCATGTTCTCCGAACTGCTGCCGAACATCATCTCGACGATCATCGTGTTCTTCACGCTCAACATCGCCAACAACATGCTGCTCGAGTCGGCGCTGTCGTTCCTCGGTGCAGGCGTGCGCCCGCCCAACGCCTCGTGGGGCACGATGATCGCCGACGGCTACGAAATGATCTACACCGCACCACATCTGACGATCGTGCCCGGGCTGATGATCATCGCCACGGTGTTGTCCCTGAACGTCTTCGGTGACGGCCTGCGCGACGCCCTCGATCCCGCGGGCGAAGATCCGGCTGGAGCACTAGATGGCCCGATTCGTCGCCCGGCGCCTTCTCGGCATGATCGCGGTGTTGTTCGCGATATCGGTGATCGTGTTCCTGATCTTCAACGTCATCCCGAACTCGGACCCCGCGGCGCGGATTGCGGGCAAGAACGCCGATCCGGCGCTGATCGCCAGGGTCAGTGCGGATCTCGGGCTGGATAAACCCCTGCCGGTGCAGTACCTGACGATGATGAAACAGATCTTCACCGGCCAGCTGATGTCCTACGCGAAGGATCGCAACGTCGTCGAGCAGATCTGGGATGGCGTGCCCGCCACGTTCTCGTTGTGCATCGGGGCGGCGGTGATCTGGATGGCGCTGGCGGTGCTGTTCGGGTACATGAGTGCCGTGCACGCCGGCAGATTCACCGACCGCGCGCTGACAATCCTTTCCCTGGTGGGGATTTCGATGCCGGTATTCTGGCTGGCGGCGATTCTGCTGTACTTCCTCACCTTCAAGGTCCAGCTGTTCCCGACGGGCAGCTATGTGCCGCTGACGGAGGACCCGCTGGGTTGGGCGTACCACCTGATCCTGCCGTGGTTCACGCTGGCGGTGCTCTTCGTCGGGTTCTACAGCCGAATGCTGCGCTCCAACATGCTCGACGCGATGAACGAGGACTACGTCCGCACCGCGCGGGCCAAGGGGCTCTCCGAACGTCAGGTGCGGATCCGTCATGTGCTTCGCAACTCGATGATTCCGGTCATCACGCTGTTCGGCCTCGACTTCGGGCAGGTGGTCGGCGGCGGCGCGATCCTCACCGAAACGGTGTACAACCTCAACGGGGTTGGGCTGTACGCGGGCGAGGCGATCCGCAGCCTGGATCTGCCGCCGCTGATCGGGGTGACGCTGTTCGGCGCGTTCTTCATCGTGCTGTTCAACACGATCGTCGACATCGCGTATGCCGTTCTGGATCCGCGCATCCGACTCGGAGAGGCGGCACCGGCATGAGCACCATCCTCACAGTCGACGATCTGAAGGTCAGCTTCGCCACCGAAGACGGTGTCGTGCAGGCGGTCGGTGGTGTCTCGTTCGAGCTGCAAGCAGGCGAGGTGCTGGCCATCGTCGGCGAGTCCGGCTCGGGCAAAAGCGTTACCGCACAAACGATCACCGGACTGACCAGGGCCCCCAACGCGAGGATCACCGGTTCGGTCACCTACCGCGGTCGTGAGCTCAACGGGCTCGACGACGACCAGTTGCGCAACGTGCGCGGTGAACAGATCGCGATGGTGTTCCAGGACCCGATGTGCTCGCTGAACCCCGTGTATCGCGTCGGCGCCCAGATCACCGAGATGATCCGCGCGCATCGTGACGTCTCAAAACGCGAGGCCGACGACCGTGCGATCGAGTTGTTGCGTTCGGTGGGCATCCCCAATCCGGAGCGCCGGGTGCGCCACTATCCGCACGAGTTCTCCGGAGGGATGCGTCAGCGCGTGATGATCGCGATGGCGCTCGCCCTTGAGCCGGACGTGCTGATCGCCGACGAGCCGACCACCGCGCTCGACGTCACGGTGCAGGCCCAGATCCTGCGCCTGCTCGATCAACTCAACCGCGACCGCGACCTGGCCGTCATTCTGATCACCCACGACCTCGGGGTGGTCGCCGAGATCGCCGACCGCGTCGTGGTCATGTATGCCGGCCAGATCGTCGAGAATGCGACGCTCGACGAAATCTTCTACGACCCGCAGCACCCCTACACCTGGGGGCTGCTTGGTTCGCTGATGCGGCTCGATCAATCGCGCGACAACGCGCCTGGCGCAGATCCCGGGACAGCCTCCTTCGCTGCTGGCGCCGCCGTCGGGCTGTCGGTTCGCTCCCCGCTGTCCGCACGTATTCGACAAGTGCCACGAGCTGCCCGCACTTGAAGCCCGGGCGGGCGGCAACCACCTCGACCGCTGCTGGCTTGACCCGGAAGAGAAGAAATCGCGTCGGGCACAGGTGATTCCGTGACGCAAGGGCGATCCGCTGCTGGAGGTCACCGACCTCGTCAAGCACTTCCCGATCAAATCCGGGATCGTGATCGATCACGAGGTCGCCCGGGTGCGCGCGGTCGACGGGGTCAGCCTGACCCTGCGCGAGGGTGAAACACTCGGTCTGGTCGGCGAATCCGGCTGCGGCAAGTCGACTCTGTGCCGGGCGATCCTGCAACTGACGCATCCGACCTCGGGATCGGTGCGGTTCCTCGGCGAGGAGCTGGTTGGCCGGTCGCGCCGCGACCTGCGCCCGCTGCGCCGCCAGATGCAGATGATCTTCCAGGACCCGTTCGCGTCGCTGAACCCGCGCAAGACGGGTCGGCCAGATCGTCGGCGATCCGCTGGAACTGCACGGGCTGGCCAGGGGCGCCGAGTTGAAGCGGCGGGTTCAGGAGTTACTCGAGCGGGTGGGCCTGAACACCGAGCATTACAACCGCTATCCCCACGAGTTCTCCGGCGGGCAGCGTCAACGGATCGGTATCGCCAGGGCGCTGGCTCTGCATCCGAAATTGATCGTGGCCGACGAACCGGTGTCTGCCCTCGACGTGTCGGTGCAGGCGCAGATCATCAACCTGCTCAAGGAGCTTCAGGACGAGTTCGGCCTTTCGTATCTGTTCGTCGCCCACGACCTCGGCGTGGTCCGCCACGTATCCGATCGGGTCGCGGTGATGTATCTAGGCAAGGTCGTCGAGAATTCGGACACCGAGGACCTGTACCGCAAGCCGATTCACCCGTACACGAATGCGCTGCTGTCGGCGGTGCCCATTCCCGATCCGAAACGCAACGCGGCACGCGAGCGGCTGGTGCTGCAGGGCGATGTGCCGAGCCCGATCGACCCGCCGCCGGGCTGCAGCTTCCACACGCGATGCCCGTGGGCCACCGAGGTCTGTACCACCGACGAGCCCGCCTTGCTCGAACACGCTTCGGCACATGTAGCCGCGTGCCACCATCCGCGAAACGTCGAGGAGGCGGTCTCTCAGGGCAGCTGAGGCTGCTGATACTGATACGGGTACTGCGGGGCCTGATATGGGTACTGCGGAGCCTGAGTCTGCGGACCCTGATTTGGCACCTGAATCGGGATTGGCACCGGCACGAACGGCACGTTGATGTACGACGTGGTCATCGGTGGCGTTGTGGTGGTCGTGGTGGTGGTGGTGGTGGTGGTCGGTGTCGTGGTGGTGGTCGTCGGTGATGTTGGTCGTTGTCGTCGTTGTTGTCGTCGCCGTGGTTGTGGTGGGTTCCGTCGTGGTCGGTGTCATGGTGACGATGTGCGTCACCGGCGGCGGAACCGTCGTCGTGGGCGGCGGGGGCGGGGGCGGTGGCGGTGGCTCGCTGGTGACCGTGACGGTCTGGACAGGCGGTGGGGTCGACGGCGGCGGTGCGGCGCTTGTGGGTCCGGGAGCCGATGTGGCGGTCTTCGGTGGCTCCGTGGCGGTGGTGCTGTCGGTAGCGCTCGTCAGCGCGACCGCGACCCCGCCGACGGCGACCACCGCGATCACGGCGGCCACCCCGAACACCAACTGCGGCAGCCGATTCCACGTCGACCGGGGCTCCTCGATCGGCCCAGTCGGCTCTACATACTGCACCGGCGGGCGCGCGGCCGTTCCGCCCGTGTCGTAAAGATCGCCGGTGTACGGCACGACGTCGTCGGCCGTGTCGTCGTCCTGGGACCAGGCCAGCGCCCGAAACGTCGCCGACCCCGGAACGTCGCTCGGGTGGGGAATATCCACCGGCAGTACCGGCGCCACCCCGGTATTCGCGTCGGCCGCCGTACCGAAGGCGGCGAACAAGGCCGCGCCCACGGCGGCGTCCAGCGCGGGCTGAGGCGTCGTCACCACCGGCGCCTGCGAGTGCTCGGACAGCTGCTGAGTGATCAACGGAATGCTGGCGCCACCACCGATCGTGACCACCGCCGAGACGTTGGACCAGCTAACCCTGTTGCGCTCCAACGCATTTTCCAGCGCGGTGAGGACGCCCGCCAGCGGCTGCGCGATCAGGTTCTCCAGCTCGGCGCGGGTCACGCGGATGCCTGACCGATATCCAGGCAGTTCGGCGATCAGTTCGGTGACCGTCTCCGCCGACAGCCGTTCCTTAGCGTCGCGGCACTCCTCGCGCAGCCGGGTGAGCGAACCGACCGCCGCGGTGGCCGCCGGGTCGACGCCGCCGGCGTTGGTGATGCCCTCGAGGACGTGGTTCAGCAATGCCTGATCGATCTGGTCGCCGGAGAACTCGGTATAGCGCGTGGTGTCCTCGATCGGCTCGAACGCCGATGCGGCATCCGCCAACGTGATGCTGGTCCCGCCGCCGCCGAAGTCCAGCAGCGCCACCACACCGTTCGGGCTGAGGCCAGGATTGGCGTTGAGCGCCGTCAGCGAGGCGACGGCATCGGAAATCAGCCGGACCGGCGTGCCGTTGGGCGCCAGGGTCGGGTTGGCCCGCATCGCGTTGCGCAGCGCCCACAGCGTCGACGTTCCCCAGTGCGCCGGAACGGCGATCGCGGTGTCCGGCGACGGCTGGCCGCCGGCGGCGTAGACCATCGCCTGCAGGGCATCGACCAGAAGCTGGTCGGCGTGATGCGGCGACCCGTCGGCCGCCACCAGCGGGACCGGGTCACCGACCCGCTCCACGAAGCCGCTCAGCACGATGCCGTCGGTGTGCGCTGAAGGCACGCCGACTTCCGGCGCGGCATGGCCGAACAAGGTCAACACCGAACGCCGTATAACGGGTTGATTGCCGACTCGTGCCGCGACCAGGTTGGTCGTCCCGATCGACAACCCCAACGGGTCGCTCATAACGGTGCACACGATAGCCGCATGGCGATACCAATTCCGTTAGACACTCCGCTTTTTGGGCCGCATTGGCAGCGGGTTGGACTCAAACCCATAGCTGGGACACAGAATCCGGTGTTGTCGTGGTACCCGTGAAAACATTGGCACGCTGCGCAGCAACGACATTCATCATGACGACTGGATTGGGATTGGCCAATGTAGGAGCGGCAACCGTCACCTCAGCCCAGGTCGGCGAATTCCCGAGCTACCACTGGTGCCCCGGTCAGGATTGGCATCCCGAATGGGGTGACAACTGGGATGGGGGTAACTGCCATGACGACCATCACCGCGATATTGACGGTGTCGATCATCACCGCGACTTCGGTGCACCCATGCGCGATTACGTCGCGCGCTACCACTGGTGCCCCGGCGACTTCTGGCGCCCGGAGTGGGGTTTCAACTTCGACTGGAACACCTGCCACGACGACCACCATCGCGACGGCGACGGCGACAACCACGACCACGACTTCTGGGGTTAGCGCGGTCCGTGTTTCGCCCGTGTGCTGCAATGTCGGCCATGGGTGACATCGACGAGATCAAGCAAGTCAAGTACCGGTACCTGCGTGCGCTGGACACCAAGCACTGGGACGAGTTCGCCGCCACGCTCACGGAGGACGTCGTCGGCAGGTACGGGGAGTCGATCGGTGAAGAGCACCACTTCACCAACCGCGACGAGTTGGTCACGTTCATGCGCTCGTCTCTCGGCCCGGAGATCCTCACGGAGCACCGCGTCACCCATCCCGAGATCACCGTCGACGGTGACGAGGCGTCAGCAATCTGGTATCTGCAGGACCGGGTGATCGCGCCTGACTTCAACTTCATGCTGATCGGTGCCGGCTTTTACCACGATCGCTACCGTCGGACCAGCGAGGGCTGGAAGATCAGCGAGACCGGTTACGACCGCACCTACGACGCCTCCATGTCGACCGAGAACCTCAACTTCAAAGTGAAAGCCGGTCGGGCGCTTAATATTTGACGGCTACTGAGTAATCGCGATCAGTGCGCCTGGCTGGAGCCAGCGCATGATCTCAACCAGAGTGCCGTCATCCATCGCGACACACCCCGCGGTGGCACCGCCGTCCGTGGTGTGCATGAAGAACGCGCCGCCGTTGCCTGGCACCCTGGCCTTGTTGACGCCCATCACGACGGCGTGCGCGTACTGCGGGATGTCGAGGTTCTCGGTTCCGCTGTCCGGCGACGTGTCGAACGGGCACTGAGCCTTCTTGCATACCTGCATGGTGTTGTAGGTCGGGCTCTTCATGTCGCCGTCCCACCAGTGGTCGTCGCCGACCTGGACGTACTGCAGGCTACCGCCGGGATTCGGCGCGGTGCCGAACGCAAAGTCCAGGGTGTAGATGCCCAGCGGGGTGGCCATATTGCCGTCGTGGGTCTCGGCGGCCATCCCGTTGGCGCCGACGTGGGCGGGGATGCCGGCGCGCACGGCTTCCCATCCGGCCGCATTGCGTTGGAAGACGTCAACCTTGGCCGACGAACCACCGTTTCCGACAACGGAAATCACCTGGGTGGCATTGCCGACCTGCGGGGCGAACCACGGCGTGTAGTCCGCGTTAGCGACCGGCGCCGCGGTCAGTGAGACGGCTCCTGCACACAGCAGAGCCAGCAGTCGGCGCACCGGTCCATCGTCAGCAATGTCGCAGGCAAGGTCAAGTAAAGGTTCAGAAACGATTGAGGACCGCCAGATCGGGCTAACTAGAGGTCATGGAATTGCCGCCCTTACCAGGGCGCCGGCGAGGCATCCGGCGAATCACACAAGGCCTCGGAGCCCTCGACCGGGAGATCTTCGAGGCGATAGCCGAGTCGCCGACGCCGCTGCTCGACACGATGATGCCGCCGCTCACCCGGGCCGCCGACCATTCCAAGCTGTGGTTCGCACTGGCCGCAGGTCTTGCGGCTACCGGCAAGTCGAGCGCACGGCGCGCCGCTACACGAGGCGTGATCACGCTGGCCGTGACCAGCCTGTTCACCAACCAGGTGGCCAAGCGAGTCAGCCAGCGCCCGCGGCCGACGTTCGATTCCGTGCCACTGCGGCGTCGCACCCGGCGACGCCCGACATCCAATTCCTTGCCCTCGGGCCATTCGGCTAGTGCAGCCGCCTTCGCGGTGGGCGTCGGGTTGGAGAACGCGCCGCTGGGCCTTCCACTGGCGCTACTGGCCGGACTTGTCGGGCTGTCCCGGGTGGCAACCGGAGCGCACTACCCCGGTGACGTCATCGCCGGCTTCGGCATCGGCGCGACGATCGCCGTGCTCGGTGCGCGGCTTGCGCCGCCGGTTGTGCGAACCAGGTTGCCATCGGTCGATCCGCTGCGTGTGGACACCCCGCCTCGTCCGGACGGTTCCGGTGTGGTGCTAGTCATCAACCCGTCGTCCGCAAGCGGTACCGGCGTACGCGTCATCGACGACGTTCGCCAAGCCCTGCCCAAGGCCGAGATCATCGCGCTTGGTGATGCCGACGACATCAAGGCAACGCTGCGCTCGGCGGCAGGCCGGGCCGAGGTGCTTGCCGTCGGCGGCGGCGACGGAACGGTGTCATGTGCGGCCGAAGCCGCGGTCGACGCAGGTGTCCCGCTGGCGGTGTTCCCGGCTGGCACGTTCAACCACTTCGCCAAGGACATCGGCTGCGACACGATCAGGGAAACCATCGAGGCGATTCGCGCCGGGAGTGCCGCATACGTTGACTTGGTCTGCCTCAACGAAGACCAACTGGTGATCAACACCGCGAGTATCGGCGCCTATCCGCACTTCGTCCGAATACGAGAGAAGCTGGAACACCGAATCAGCAAGCCGCTGGCGCGCCTCTACGCCATGTTCCACACCTTGCGGCGCGGTGACCCGGTACGAATCGCATACGACAACAAGACACTGCAGACATCGCTGTTCTTCCTGGGCAATTCGACGTATCTGCCCTCGGGTTTCGCTCCATCGATTCGACCTCGGATGGACGACGGTTTGATCGATGTCCGCATCCTCGAGACCGGCCGACCATTCTCGAGGCTGCGCATCCTGACTGCTTTGGCACTGGGCCGCCTGGAGCGCAGCCCCCTGTATCACGAGCTGCAGGTGCCCGAGTTCACCTTTACGGCGATGGACGGACCGACGGTGCTGGCCCTTGACGGGGAGGTCGGGCCGAGGGTCACGAAGGCCGGCTTCAGCGTGCGCTATCGAGCGCTTCCGGTGTTTCGTCCGTTACCGTGACGGGCCGCGACGGCGGGACCATCAGCAGGCACGCGACGAAATACGCGTAGCCGAGCGCCCATCCGGCAAGCACATCGGATGGGTGGTGCACGTTGAGCACCACGCGGCCGATGCCGATCGCGATGACCGTCAAGGCACCGAATGCGACGAGCCACGCCCGCAGTGGGCGGCGAATGACGGGAAGGACGACGGTCAGCAGGGCAAGCACGCCGACCATCACGCCCACGGCATGTCCTGATGGAAACGACGTCGAGGGTGCGGAAACCAGTGCGGTGGCGGGGCGCGGGCGGTTGGCCGCTTGTTTGGCGATCTCGGTGATCAGGCCGCTCAGCTCGACGCTGATCAACAGAAACATTGCGACGCGAAGATTGCGTCGCACCAGCGCAATAATGATCACGACCAAGGACAGCAGGCGAAAGACGGTCGGTCCGAGCACCGTGCAGAACACATTCCAGGCGGTCACCCAGCCTGGATGCGCGACGCCAAAGCGATGCATGGTGTCCAGCCACGATGAATCGATGGTCATCAGCCAGTTCCACTGCAACGCATAGCCGATCCACATCAGCGCGTACACCGCCACGGCCAGGACTGCCGACACGATCAGCCAGGTCTTGTGCGTTGTCACCCACCAGCTGTACCACCTGTATCGGCCTCGTAGCTGCGAGTTGCCGTTAGGGTGACTGCACATGGCGGTGTTTCTGCGAAAGCTGCTACGGATCGGCAAGCTACCCGACGAGTTGCGGGCCGAAGTCGAGGCCGAAGGCATCATTCACCTGGCTGAATATGTTGCGGTCACGCGCCGGTTCAGCGGCCGGGTGCCCGGCAAGCGGTCGTCAGGCGAGATCGCGAGTTATGTTGGCTCGCTGGTGCTGACCAATCAGCGAGTGCTCGGGACGTTGTCGTCGGTGCCGAAGTTGGCGGGCCGCACCATTGATCAGCGCTGGGACGCGCTGCAGCAGGGCACCGTCAAGGCCGAGCTCTCCGAGACCGGACTCGTGCTCGACGTCAACGTCGCCGAGGTCGATCCCCGTTGCACGGGGCATCTCTCGCTGCACTACAAGGACGCCATCCCCGCGGATGTCCTGATGCGGCTGCCCCGACGATCCCTGGCATTCGATGTGCCGCCCGAGTATGTGTTCCGCGCGGTCGGAGTTCCGTACCACCCGTAGTTTCAGCGAAAAGACCTGACGGGTATCGGTTTTACGGATCCTCATCCTCGGGATTCACCAAGTAGTGCTCCGGGTGATGGAAGTCGTTGACCCGTGACTGCCCGGTGTCGAGGTGTGGTGGTGGGATCCACTCGGTGCGGCCGTCTTTGCGTTTTCTTGTGGTCCAGCCGCCCTCTTCGACGAGGCGGTTGTCGGGGCCGCAAGCCAGCGTGAGATCGG
The DNA here is from genome assembly GCA_963841555.1 of uncultured Actinomycetota bacterium. Taxonomy (GTDB): domain Bacteria; phylum Actinomycetota; class Actinomycetes; order Mycobacteriales; family Mycobacteriaceae; genus Mycobacterium. Next base: position 73,850 of record CAWJDL010000006.1, on the reverse strand, counting down.
TGATGTTGGTTTCGCCTTCGGCGGCAGCCCAGCCGTCGACATGATGGACTTGACTCCAGTAGCCGGGCGCGGTGCAGCCCGGCCGGGTGCAGCCGCGGTCGAGTGCATGGAGAACGATGCGCTGCCCCGGGGTGGCGAAGCGTTTAGCGCGACCACAGTAGAGCGGTTCGCGGGTGTGCTTGTCGTAGATCACTAGGTAGTGATGCGACTGTGACGCCAAACGGATTACGTCCCGCATTGGCAGGAGCGTGCCCCCGGCGGTGACCGCGACACCGGCAGCCGACTGCAGGTCCTGCAGCGTGGTGGACACGATGATCGTCGCCGGCAGCCCGTTGTGCCGGCCCAACTCCCCAGAAGCCAGCACGGAACGGCCCATCGCTTTGAGGGCGTCGTGGTTGCGCTGGCCCTGCGAGCGCATGTCACCATCCACCGCTTCCTCAGTGGGTTCGCCTTCCACGCACGCGGATTCGTCCTCGGGGTTGCACATCCCTGGCGCAGCGAGTTTGGCGAACACCGCTTCGACCGTGGCGCGGGCTTCGGGATCGAGCAGTCCATGGACCCTGCTCATCCCATCGATGCCCTGCTTGTCGATGGTCAGATAGCGTCGCCGCGCCCGCCCGGCGTCGTCGGGTAGATCGCCGTCCTGGTTAAGCAGCAGCGCCAACCGGTCTGCGGCCACCCGGAACTGCGTCGGCCCCAACCCGGTCGCGATGCGCGCCAAGTCGGCCTCGGCGAGTTCGCGGGTGTGGCAGTCGATATGGCTGGGCAGATCATCGAAGAACTTCTCGATGATGCGCACATGCTCCGACCCGATCTCTCCGCGGGCCTGCGCAGCAGCGGTATTCGCCAACTTGGGTGCCAACTGCTCACCCGTCAACGCGGTCCGCGGCCCCAGCAGCCCGGCCTGCTTGATCCGCTTCTTGGCCTCCCCCTTAGAGATACCCAGCTTGGTGGCCATCACGTCGGCCAGATTCGTGCCACCCAACGCTTTGGGATCGGCCTCGGCGACTAGCCGATTGATGATCTGGTGATCTACCACGGGCAGGCTGCGCGCCACGACCTCGCGGCGGTGCTGCAGGTCCAGCAGATCGGTATGCGTCAGCACATCCAGCGACAGCGCGGCCACCTTCGCGTTGGCTGCCTCCCACTCGGCATACGTCGCAAGGATCTCCTCGCGATCCGAAGGCGCGCACGACGTCATAAATCGAACACTAGTTCGAAGTAGTGACCAGACCCCGCCCTCCAACCTCAACTTGTGGATGAAGTCGCAACTGTGGATAAGTTGCTCTCGGTGAGCCAAAGGGTTGCCGGATCCCCATAATCACTGTTCGGTGTACCGACGGGACAGGAAGGACTGACAGTGACCGAGCGACGCGACAACGTGCTGCTCGTGCATTGGCACGACCTCGGCCGCTACCTCGGCGCTTACGGCCACACCGATGTCTCCAGCCCGCGGCTGGATCAGCTCGCCGCGGAGGGCATCCTGTTCACCCACGCGCACGCCACAGCCCCGTTGTGCTCGCCGTCGCGCGGCTCCTTGTTCACCGGCCGCTACCCGCAGAACAACGGGCTGGTAGGTCTGGCGCATCACGGCTGGGAATACCGTGCAGACGTCCGCACACTGCCTCACATATTGTCCGAATCTGGTTGGTACACAGCGCTGTTCGGAATGCAGCACGAGACGTCATACCCGTCGAAGCTCGGCTTCCAGGAATTCGACGTGTCGAACTCCTACTGCGAATACGTCGTCGAACACGCCACCCGGTGGCTAGCCGCCTCTCCCAAGCAGCCGTTCCTGCTCACCGCGGGCTTCTTCGAAACGCACCGGCCCTATCCGCGTGACCGCTACGAGCCCGCCGACGCCGATGACGTCGTTGTGCCCGACTATCTGCCCGACACCGCCGACATCCGGCAGGACCTGGCCGAGTTCTACGGGTCGATCTCGGTCGCCGACGCCGCTGTCGGCCGGCTGCTCGACACGCTGGAACACACGGGCCTCGACCAATCGACCTGGGTGGTCTTCATGACTGACCACGGCCCGGCGCTGCCGCGGGCCAAGTCGACGCTGTACGACGCGGGCACCGGAATCGCGATGATCGTGCGGCCGCCACGCAACACCCGCATCGAGCCCCAGGTCTACGACGAACTGTTCAGCGGTGTCGACCTGCTGCCGACGCTCCTCGAATTGCTCGGCCTCGACATTCCCGCCGACGTCGACGGCATGTCGCATGCGCGCAATCTGCGAACTTCACCCCAAGACATCAAGCCGGTGCGCACCGAGGTCTACACGACGAAGACGTATCACGACTCGTTCGATCCGATCCGCGCCATCCGGACCAAGGAATACAGCTACATCGAGAACTACGCGTCGCGGCCGCTACTCGATCTGCCGTGGGATATCGCCGAAAGCGCACCCGGCCGAACCATGGCGCCACTGCTGCTCGACCAGCGACCAGCGCGCGAACTGTACGACCTTGTCGAGGATCCGACGGAGTCGCACAACCTGCTGGGGCCTGACGTCACCGACAAGGCCGAAGCGATCGCCATCGATCTCGCGCTACTCCTCCACGACTGGCGCCAGAAAACCAACGACGTCATTCCCTCCGAATTCGCGGGCACCCGAATTGCGGAGCGCTACACCGAAACTTATCTACAGGTTCATGGACCACACCTCACCAGCCGCGAGGCGACAGCCGCGGAGCGCGGCATCGAAAACGACCACGGTCCCGGGTAATAGTTTTACTCACGGTGATCGTAATAACTACCTCTGCCAGGCGATTTAGTTGCGGTTAGGCTCACGCGCATGTCCGCCCACACGGCATATCTGGTGCTTGCGTCGCAGCGCAGTGGCAGCACGCTGCTCGTCGAATCATTGCGGGCCACGGGTGTGGCCGGTGAACCCGGTGAGTTCTTCCAGTACCTGCCGACGACGAGCCAATCGCCGCAGCCGAGGCAATGGTTCGAAGGCGTGGAGGATGAGTCGATCCTGCGACTGCTCGACCCGCTCGACGAGGGCAAGCCGGACCTGGCGCCGCCCGAGATCTGGCGTGACTACATCCGCACCGTAGGCCGCACCCCCAACGGCATCTGGGGCGGCAAGCTGATGTGGAACCAGACACCGCTGCTGCTGCAACGCGCCGCAGGCCTGCCCGACCGTTCCGGAGACGGATTGCTCGCCGCGATCCGCGACGTCATCGGCAGCGATCCGGTTCTCGTGCACGTCTACCGGCCCGACGTTGTCTCCCAAGCGGTTTCGTTCTGGCGAGCGGTGCAGACCCGCGTCTGGCGCGGGAGACCGGATCCGACGCGCGACTCCCGCGCCGAGTATCACGCCTCGGCGATCGCACACGTCGTCACATTGATGCGCGAACAGGAGAAGGGCTGGCGAGCCTGGTTCGACGAGGAGAACATCGAGCCGATCGAAATCTCGTACCCCGTGCTCTGGCGCAACCTCACTCAATACGTCGCAACGGTCCTTGAGGCGCTCGGGCAGGACCCGCGGCTTGCACCGCCCCCTGTGCTGGAACGCCAGGCCGATCAACGCTCCGACGAATGGGTGGACCGCTACCGGGCGCAAGCCGAAAGGGAGGGACTTCCGACCTGAGCCACGAAGAAGATGCGGCGGAAGGGGAAGAACGTCTTGCCGTCGGCGCGCACCGGATAGGCCGCGTCGAGCATGGGGATCAGCTCCTGCCGAAACCGCTCCCACTGTTCGTCGTTCAGCCTGCTCCTCACCGGCCGCAGGGCAGTGCCGGTGATCCACTCCAACACCGGGTCTTCACCGCTCAGTTCGTGGATATACGTTGTCTCCCAAGCGTCGACGGTGCAGCCCACGTCGCCGAGGAGCTCAGCATATCCCGATGGGGAGTCGACCTGTCCCTCACGAAACGGGAAGTCCCGCAACGGCTCTGCCCACTGGTCGCGGCGGGCGAGCTCGCGGACGGCTTGATGCGACGGCGCGCCGAAGTTTCCAGGCACCTGCATGGCGATCCACGATCCGGCGGCGAGTTGGCCGGCCCACCGCACGAGTAGCTCGGCGTGTTCGGGCACCCACTGCAGCGTGGCATTGGTCACCACCACATCCGTTTCGGGCTGCGGTGTCCACGTGCGCACGTCGCCGACATGAGCGTCGACACCGCGTTCGCGGGCCGCGTCCACCATCTCCGGTGAGCTGTCCCATGCCTCGACGACAGCGTCCGGCCAGCGCTGCGCGAGGGTGACGGTGAGATTGCCTGGCCCGCAGCCGAGGTCGACCACCCGGCGCGGTTTATCGGCACCGACCCGCGACAGAAGGTCAAAGAACGGACGACCGCGATGGTCGGCGAAGGCCAAGTAGACGTCGGGATTCCACATAGCGCCAGTGTCGCATCCACGGAACTCACAGCGTGTTCGCAGCCGCGGCACAGGCCCGGGGCTGGTAAGGACATGCACCGTATGCGTCGTGACTGCACTCGTCGAAAGACCAGTCGCCGCAGAGACCACCACAGCAGCGCGCACCGATCACTGGCCGCGGTGGACCCTTGCCATGCTACTGACGGCGACGGCCGTCCTGTTCCTGTGGAACCTGTCGGCAAGTGGATACGGCAACACCTTCTACGCGGCGGCTGCACAGGCCGGCTCGCAGAGCTGGTCTGCGTGGTTCTTCGGGTCGCTCGACGCGCAGAACTTCATCACAGTCGACAAGCCCCCCGCCTCGCTGTGGGTGACCGGATTGTCGGTGCGCCTGTTCGGCATGAACAGTTGGTCGGTCATGGCGCCACAGGCGCTGATGGGCGTGGCCGCCGTCGCCGTGCTCTACTGCGCAGTGCGACGCGCGTTCACCGACCCCAACCACGGTGCTGCCGCCGGACTGCTGGCCGGTGCAGTACTGGCGGGCACACCCGCGGCGGCGTTGATGTTCCGCTTCAACAACCCCGACGCGCTACTGGTGCTGTTGCTGACGGTGGCCGCCTACTGCCTGATGCGCGCGGCACCGACCGCCTCGTGGCGGTGGCTGCTGCTCGTCGGTGTCGCAATGGGTACCGCGTTTCTCGCCAAGATGCTGCAGGGCTTCCTGGTGCTGCCCGGCTTCGGTCTTGCGTATCTGCTTGTCGCGCCGACGTCGTGGCCCAAGCGTGTGCTTCATCTGCTCGGTGCGGTGGGCGCGCTGATCGCCGCGGCCGGCTGGTGGGTGCTGGCGGTGCAGCTGACCCCGGCGAGCGCGCGCCCCTATGTCGGCGGGTCGACGGACAACACGGTGCTCGATCTGGCGTTGGGCTACAACGGGATCAACCGCCTTCTCGGCCATCATCGGGAGGGAAGGCCGCTCGGCAACTGGGGCGGTTCGAACCTACCCATGCTCGACGGGCGCTCCGGGCTCCACCGGTTGTTCACCGGCGAGATGGCCAACGAGATTTCATGGCTGATCGTGGTGGCGGTATTCGTCGTCGCGTTCGGGATCTATCTGGCCGCGCGTCGGGCGCTGAGCCGCGCTGAGTTGTGCGCGTTGCTGATGTGGGGCACATGGTTGGTGCTGACCAGTGTGGTGTTCAGCTTCATGGGCGGAATGGTCCACCCGTATTACACCGTCGCCCTGGCTCCCGCGATCGCCGGGCTGGTGGGCAGTGGTGCGGTGTGGGCGTGGCGGCGGACGTCCAGCTGGGATGGCCGCTGCGCGCTGGCGGCGATGATCCTGCTGGCCGCCGACCCCTCAGCGCTCTTGCTGCACCGCAACGCTTTTGGCCCGGCGTGGCTGCCATGGCTGGTCGCCGGCCTGGCCGCGGTGAGCGCCGCGGCTGTGTTGTGGCCTCGCCCACCGGTGGTCGCGCTCGTGGCCGGGTGCGTGGCCGGATTGGCAACCGCCACAGCGGTTTCCGTCGCCACCGCGGCGACTCCGCATCATGGCACCATGCCCACCGCGATCCGGTCGTCGAAGGTCTCCGGTGTCTGGATGAATGACGAAGCCACCAACACTGAACTCGCCGGCCTGCTCGCTACGACGCACACGCCGTGGTCGGCGGCGACGAACGGTTCGCAGTCAGCGGCCGCCCTCGAAATCGCTTCCGGTACACCGGTGATGGCTGTCGGCGGCTGGAGCGGTGACCCGGTGCCGACGCTGCAGCAGTTCATCGAGGATGTACATGCGGGCAAGATCTCGTACTACGTCGAGGCAGGCCGTGGACCGAATTCAGCGACCATCCACGGTGAGGTCATCCGCAGCACCGTGCATACCGCGTCGCACACCCGCGAGATCGCCGACTGGGTCGCGGCGCACTATCCCGGCACGATGATCGGCGGATCGACGGTATACCGCTTGGCCTGACGGCTACCATGCGGATGTGCCCAGTTCGCGGGACTCCGACGCCGCTCCCGTCGATCCGCCGATCCCAGTTCCCGACGTTGCTGGTGCCGACGCCAGCGCCGGCGGACTGCCCCGCCGTGCCGACCTGACGCTTCGGCAGCGGTTGGTCGTCGATTCATCGGCCGTCGCCGACATCGCGCTGCGCACCGCGATCGCCTCGCTGCTCAGTGCCACGATGGTGCCAACGGTGGTCGGCGCTGCGCTGCGCCGGTCCGAAGCGCGCGCCGAAGGCGACCACCTGCGCTTCTACGCGGATCTCGCCAAGGCGCAAGACCCGGCCCTGTCATTCCCTGCCCCGACGGAGGTGCCGCGTGTCTCGTCGCGCCCGGCCAATCCGGTCGCGGAGTGGATGGCCAAGGGCCGCGTCCACAACATCCGGTTCAACAGCAGCTTCGAAGCGGTCAACCCGGCACTGCGCGACCAGTATCGTGGGTATGTGCGCAATAACGTCGTACGCGCTCAGCACTGGGTCCATGACGACGGCCCGCACCCCACGCTGTGTGTGATCCACGGCTTCATGGGATCGCCGTACCTGTTCAACGGTTTGTTCTTCTCGCTGCCGTGGTTCTATCGATCGGGTTACGACGTGCTGCTCTACACACTGCCGTTTCATGGGAAGCGCGCCGAGAGAGGTTCTCCGTTCAGTGGTTACGGCTACTTCGCCAACGGGTTCGCGGGATTCGCGGAGGCGATGGCCCAAGCCGTGCACGACTTCCGTTCGGTCATCGACTATCTCGAATTCACCGGCGTGGACCGGATTGCGCTGACCGGCATGTCGCTGGGCGGCTACACCTCAGCGTTGATCGCCTGCGTCGACGACCGGATCCAGGCCGTGATTCCAAACGTTCCGGTGGTGACGCCGGACAGAACCGTCGACGAGTGGTTCCCCGCGAACTACGTGGTTCGGTTGCGCAGCCTCATTGCCGGAACCGACGACGAATTGACTCGCGCCGCAACGATGTATCCCTCACCGCTGAACTATCCGCCGCTGGTGCCCAGGGACCGGCGACTGATCATCACCGGACTCGGCGATCGGCTGGCACCACCTGAGCAGGCCGAGCTGTTGTGGGAGCATTGGGATCGCTGCGCGTTCCATTGGTTCCCTGGCAACCACATCCTGCACGTCAGCCAGCCCGATTACTTGCGCCGGATGACCCGGTTCATGCGGGACTTCATGTTTGCGTAACCGCGCGGGTCTCAACGGGCCAGTGCAGGCTGGTCAGCAGCTCCCCATCGTGGGCGACGTGTGTCAACGCTGCGAACCCCGACCGGGCCATGGTCAGATCGGCGGGTCGCTCGCGGTCGTGGACGGACAGGCCCAATGCGCGGCAACATACGGTCCGGCCGGGGTCAGTCCTTGATCGCGCTGACCAGGCTGATGTTGCCGGTCATAGACCCTGCCTCCGTATCAGCGGCGGGAACCGGCCTGCCGAGCGAGCGCAACTGATAGGGCAATGGGGTGGCCACCGCCCACCAGCCGCGGCTACCGAACCACTCGTGGGCGGGCGCGTGCTGCTCGTTGTAGACGAGCGTGAAGAAGGTGCGGTCGTTGCCACCCGCGATTTCCTCTTCGCGTTTGGCCTCGAACGCGTCGGGGGCGAGCGGCACCGATTCCTCGAGGGCCAGGTGACTTCCTGGCGCTGCCAGCGAGTCGATGCCTGTGAACAACTGCTGCTGTGCGGCAGCGGGCAGGTAGATGAGGAGTCCCTCGGCGATCCAGGCCGACGGCTTGGACGGGTCGAATCCGTTGTCGCGCAGTGCCTGTGGCCAGTCGTTGCGCAGGTCGACGGCGACCTCGCGGCGCTCGGCCGTTGGCGCGCCACCGTGGCGAGCGAGCGCCTCCCGCTTGAACTCCAGCACCTGAGGCTGATCCAGCTCGAACACCACCGTCCCGTCGGGCCCGGGCAGCCGGTATCCACGCGAGTCCAGCCCGGCGGCAAGGAGCACGATCTGGCGCACCCCGGCCGCGGCCGCTGCCTGGAAGTAGTTGTCGAAGTATCGGGTCCTGGCGCCCTGGAAGTTCACGAAATGCTCGCCGAACTCGGTCTTCAGTGGGTGCTCTGGAGCGCCGCCGTCGAGCACGTCGGCCCAATCGCCGCCTGCCGCCCGGCAGAACACTTCGGCATAGGGATCGATCGCGGTGGGATCGGGCTTCTGCGCCTCCAAGGCCCGCGCCGCGGCCACGAACAGGGCAGTCGAACCCACGCTTGTCTTGATGTCCCAGGTGTCATTTTCGGTACGCACGTACCCGGTTATACGCGCGGATTCTGACAGCCCAGCCAGACTGGTTTCGTGGCAAAGCCCTGGAACGTCAACATCCATTACGACGGCAAGCTCGACAGGTGCGTTCCGCCACACGCGGTGTCCGCGCTCGACGTTGGCTGCGGCGACGGCTTCTTGGCCGCTCGCCTGTCGCAACGCGTACCGCATGTCGTCGCTATATCGACCAGCCGGTTCTGGAGCGAGCCAAGCAACGCTTCCCTACCGCCCGAGTGATGTGGAGGCACGGGGACATCCTCGATGCCGGCGACAAACTTGGCAGCTTCGACGCCGTCGTCTCCAACGCAGCCCTTCACCACCTCCCCGACACCCGACTGGCCCTGCGATGCATGCGTCAGCTCGTCCGGCCCGGCGGAACATTGGCGATTGTCGCGTTCGCTCGGCCGGGTTGGCGCCATTTGCCATGGGAGCTGGCCACACTCGTGATCCGTGGAGTTGCGATCCGGATACGCGGCAAATGGGAACACAGTGCGCCTACGGTGTGGCCACCGCGCGACACCGTGGCGCAGTTGCGCCGTCACGTCAGCGCCGAACTTCCCGGCGCCCGGGTGTCACTTCTCCCGTTGGGACGCATCTTCATCCAGTGGCGCGCCAACGAGTGATTTAGACCAGCGGGCGTCCCGTCCGGATCCGCCAGTCGAGGTCCTTCAGCATCCAGTTGAACGGGAACTCCCGAATGAAGCGCGGCAAGCGGTGGTTGACGAACCGAATCGCGCCCATCAAGCGGTCGAACTTTTGCTGCCGCCGAGCATCCCACTGCAATCGCATCTCGTCGCGGAACCTTTGGGGCAGAAAGCCAGTCGTGATGAGCAGATTGACGTCGTCGAGCCGGCGCTGCAGCGGACCCGGTAGCTTCATCCCGCGAACCCGGGCGGCCGCGATCGGCCACAGATAGGCGCGCACCGCGTCGTCGATATGGATCTTGTCCAACGATTCCTGCCAGTATCGGTCAAACGCGGCCCGATCCTTCGGCCACATGTGCTCCGGCACCTGCAAAGTAGTGCCGAGCGCCATCCCCTCGCGGTAGTGACGCTCGGCGGTCTCGTGGTCCATCTCTCCGATGAACATCCGGTAGACGTCGACACCGCCCTTGTACATGCACGCCGCTACCCACAGCTGCAGGTCCTTGTCGAACGCGTTGTATTCGACCGGGCTTTCCTCGGTCGAATACACCTGCGCGTGCGCGCCATTGACCGCCCGGCGGAACGCCGCCTTCTGCTCATCGCTGCCCTTGGTAGCCACCGCGAGGTAGGTGAACGTGGTGCGGGCCCGCTTTATCGGATGCCGGTCGACCCGGCCGCTCTCGACGCGGCTCTCGAACACGCCGTAACCGACGCCGGGGCGGCCCAGCTGCATGATCACGTTCGCCGCACCGGCCAACAGCGTCACACCCATCAGGCTGTCCTCGAAATCGGCGGCACGCTTCGACCGCTTCCCTGGCACGACCACCGCCGGTTCACAGACCGCACGCTCGACGTGGTCGATCGGCTGACTGACCGTCATTGGTCACCCCTATCGGCAAATGTGAGAACGTGTGTTTCCTGATATTGCCTGAGGAAGCCGACAGGTGTCAAGATGGATCCGATGGCTCAAGTGCGGCCCTACCGCGGCGTCGAAGCGGCCGATCGTGTCGCCGAACGCCGCCGCCGCTTCCTGGAAGCCGGCCTCGACATCCTCGGTTCGGACTCCGATCTGTCGGAATTGACGGTGCGCGGAATCTGCCGTCAGGCCGGGGTCGCGCTGCGGTACTTCTACGAGAGCTTCACCGACAAGGACGACTTCGTCGGTGCGGTGTTCGACTGGGTGATCGCCGACATCGCGGCGACGACGCAGGCAACTGTCACGGCGGCCCCGCTCAAGGAGCAGAGCCGGGCCGGCATGGCCAACATCGTGCGGACCATCGCCGCCGACACCCGGGTGGGCCGCCTGCTGTTCAGCTCGCAGCTGTCCAACCCCGTCGTGGTACGCAAGCGCGCGGAATCCGGCGCGCTGATGGCAATGCTGCTTTTCCAACATGCGGGCACACTGGGGGCGCAAGACAATGACCGCACCAAAGCCAGCTCACATTTCGTGGTTGGCGGCGTGAGTCAAACCATCACCGCTTGGCTGGCTGGCGACACCAAGCTCGAGCCTGATGAACTTGTCGAACAGTTGGCATCGACCATCGACAACCTTACAGATCCGAAACTGTCCAAAAGCTAGGGCAGCAACGGGATTCGCCACAGCGGCATGCCAGGTGCGAGCACGTAGAGCCGGGTTGCCGTCAACCGAAGGATGCGCAGCGCGCCGGTGATCAGAATGGCCGCCAGCGGGAGCTCACCCAGGGCGGCCGTCAAGACCGACGGCCACCTGTCGGCGGGCGCGGCCGTCATCACGTCAAACCACGCGTCGCAGATCAGCAGGATGCCGGTGGTGAACGCGGTCAGGATGAGCAACTGACGTCGCAGAAGACCGAGCACAGCGGTAGTACCCAGGAAGCTGAGCAACAGGATGTCGAACCCGACCCAACTTGCGGTCCAGTTATGCGCTACGTACTTGTCGGGCAATGTGACGGCGAGGTAGACGATCCAGGGAATCAGCCCGATGGTCGCGCCGACCATCAGGAAAAGACGGATGCGCCGCATTCGTGCGAGTGCGGACTCCGGCAGCAGCTCGCCAATGGGCCGTTGCAGCCGCTCGATCAGCTCCCGGCGCTCGGCGGTCGACATCGCGGCGATCGCGGCGTCGGACAGTGCGCCGTCGGTCACCTGCCTGCGGCCACCGGGGGACGACGGTCCGCCGCGGTCTTCGGTGCCGTATTCGTGTCGCGCTCGGTGAATTCCTTGGTCCAGCAAGCGAACTCGAGGGTGATGCCATCTGGATCGTGGAAGTAGAACGACCGCACGTACACGCCAGGATGCAGCGTCGGCGACACCTGCGCCTCGCTTTCGTCGTGGTTGAGCACAGGCCCGACGCGCACGCCCTTGTCCTTGAGCCGCTGCCGGTACTCGTCGAACTTCTCCGCGGGCACGTGGAAGGCCAGGTGGTTCATGGTGCTCACAGCGCTCACGATGTCACCGATCCCAGGGATCGCCTCCGGCGACGAAAGACCGGGCACCCGGTCGGGAGCGTCGGCGAACCAGAAGAACGCTACGCAGTCGCCGTTGCCCGCGTCGAAGAAGAAATGCTGTCCCATACCACTAGGCAGATCCAGCGACTTGATCAGCGGCATGCCAAGGACATTGCTGTAGAAGTCGACGGTGCGCTCCATGTCGGAGCAGACCAACGCCACGTGGTTGATGCCGCCGAGCTCGAATTCGGAATTGGGATTGTCTGGCTTGATCACGTCGCGCCTCCACGAAACCTCTGGCCAAGAACGCAATCTGAATCTAACATCAGATTCAGGTTCGATCAATGGCCGATAGGGAGGATCGCCGCCAGTGACCGTCAGCCCCCGCGAACAGTTGCCGACTCTGCGCGGCAGGCAGACGCAGGCTGCGATCGACGCGGCGGCCAGGGTGGTGATCGCCCGCAAGGGCATTCTGGCGACGACGATTTCGGACATCGCCGCCGAAGCCGGCAAGTCCACCGCGTCGTTCTACAACTACTACGACTCCAAGGAAGCGATGGTCCGCGAGTGGGCCGTGCGATTCCGCGACGAGGCACGGGAACGTTCGCGTGCGGCCGCCGAACCCGGCCTGACCAACTGGGAGCGCTCCTACCAGGCCGCCGCCGCCCATTGGAACACCTATCGCAACCGGCTGGCCGAGATGATCAGCGTGTCGCAGCTGGCCATGATCAGCGACGACTTCGCCGAATACTGGGCCGATATCTGTTCATTGCCGATCGGATTGATCACACAGATGGTGAAACAGGCTCAGCGGCATGGCTTCTGCGCCCCAGAAGACGACCCACATCTGGTGGCGGTGACGATGGTGTCGATGCTCAATCAGTTCTGCTATACGCAGCTGTCCGGCGAGGCCGCGACCGAGACCGTCGACGACGAGGCCTGCATCACCACGCTTGCCAACATCTTCTACCGCACGATCTACCACAAGGAGGCCGCGCTGACATGACCAAGACACCGGCGGCAACCGGAACACCCGGCGTTACACGCGAGTTCGTCGGGATGGATTCGCCGACGGCACGGCGGGCCGGGGCGGGCGGGCATCCCTGCCAGGGCCTCTACTACCGTGGTGTGGGGCGCAAGCCAAAGGTCGCGATGATCGCCACGCACTATCAGATCGACTTCGCCGAGCATTACCTCGCCGACTACATGGCTACCCGCGGTATTGGCTTCTTGGGCTGGAACACCAGGTATCGGGGGTACGAGAGCAGTTTCCTGTTGGATCACGCCTTGGTCGACATCGGTGTCGGAGTGCGCTGGCTGCGCGAGACACAGGGTGTGGAAACGATTGTGCTGCTGGGCAATTCCGGTGGCGGTTCGCTGATGGCGGCCTATCAGGCACAGGCCGTCGACCACCATGTCACGCCGCTCGAGGGCATGCGGCCTGCTGCCGGGCTGACCGACCTGCTGCCCGCCGACGGCTACATCGCCAGCGCCGCACACCCCGGCCGCCCGGACGTGCTCACGGCGTGGATGGATGCGGCCGTCGTCGACGAAAACGACGCGATTGCAAGTGATCCCGATCTCGACCTATTCGATGAGCGCAATGGGCCGCCATACTCCGCCGAGTTCATCGAGCGCTACCGCGCGGCACAGATCGCCCGCAACAACGCGATCACCGACTGGGCCGAAACCGAGCTCAAGCGCGTCCATGCTGGCGGCTTCTCCGATCGTCCATTCACGGTGCTGCGCACCTGGGCGGATCCGCGGATGGTCGATCCGACGATCGAACCGACCAAGCGCCCGGCCAACATGTGCTACGCCGGCCTGCCCGTCAAGGCCAACCGCTCGGCGCACGGCATCGCCGCCGCCTGCACGCTGCGCAACTGGCTGGGAATGTGGAGCCTTCGGCACGCCCAGACCCGCGCCGAACCGCACCTGGCCCGCATCGAATGCCCCGCCCTTGTGATCAACGCCGAACAGGACACCGGCGTCTACCCCAGCGACGCTCAGCGCATCTACGACGCCCTGGCCGGCAGCGACAAAGCGCTGTGCTCGGTCGACACCGACCACTACTTCACCACCCCGGGCGCCCGCAGCGAGAAGGCCGATACCATCGCCAAGTGGATCGCGAAACGGTGGCGCTGAGAGTCCTCGCGCACTTCGTTCCGGGTGAGAAGGTCACCGAATTCCTTGCGCCAGAGACGGATTGGCTCGATATCCGCTACTGCGGCGAGGATGACGACGACACCTTCTACCGCGAGCTGCCCGAGGCCGAGGTGATCTGGCACGTGCTGCGGCCCATCTCTGGCAACGACCTCGAGCAGGCCCGACGACTCAAACTGGTGCACAAGATGGGCGCCGGCGTGAACACCGTCGACGTCGAAGCCGCGACACGGCTGGGCATCGCGGTGGCGAACATGCCGGGCGCGAATGCGCCCTCGGTCGCCGAGGGCACGGTGCTGCTGATGCTGGCGGCGCTGCGGCGGCTGCCAGCCCTGGACCGGGCGACGCGCGAGGGCAGGGGCTGGCCGTCCGACCCGAGCCTCGGCGAGACGGTGCGCGACGTCGGCGGCTGCACGGTCGGGCTGATCGGCTACGGCAACATCGCGAAGAGCGTGGAGAGGATCGTTGTGGCCATGGGTACTCCGCCTTCGCGGGTTCTGCACACCAGCACCCGCGACGACGGCCATCCAGGCTGGCGGCCGCTGCCCGACCTGCTCGCCGCCAGCGACATCGTCTCGCTGCACCTGCCGCTGACCGATGCGACCGCGGGGATGCTCGACCGCGCAGCCCTTGCCCGGATGAAGCCCGAGGCGGTGCTCGTCAACACCTCACGCGGTGCAGTGGTCGACGAGGACGCGCTTGTCGATGCGCTGCGCAGCGGCGGGCTGGCCGCCGCGGGCCTTGATGTGTTCGCGGTCGAACCGATAGCCGTCGACAATCCGCTGCTCAGCCTGGACAACGTTGTGCTGACGCCGCACGTCACCTGGTACACCGTCGACACCATGCGGCGCTACCTGGAACACGCGGTGGACAACTGCCGCCGGATCAGGGACGGGCGAAAGCTGGCCAACGTCGTCAACTAGTAGTCTCGTTCCCAACCGACCGGTTAATAGGGAAGCTGGCCCCTTGGAGGCGAAGACATGCCCATCGCGATCACTCCTGAGCACAACGACCTGGCCGATTCGGTGCGGTCCCTGGTGGTGCGGGTCGCGCCGTCGGACGTCCTGCACGAAGCCCTCGAAACCCCGATCCCGAACCCGCCGCCGTACTGGAAGGCCGCGGCCGAGCAGGGTCTGCAGGGCGTGCACCTGGCGGAGTCCGTTGGCGGACAAGGCTTCGGCATCCTCGAACTGGCCATCGTGTTGGCCGAGTTCGGCTACGGCGCCGTGCCCGGCCCGTTCGTCCCGTCGGCGATCGCCAGCGCGCTGATCTCGGCACATGACCCCGACGCCAAGCTGCTCAACGACCTGGCGTCCGGCGAGGTGATCGCCGCCTACGCGATCGACTCCGGGCTGACCGCCACCCGGCACGGTGACGGCCTGGTCATCCGCGGCGAGGTGCGGGCGGTTCCCGCCGCGGCTCAAGCGTCCGTTCTGGTGCTGCCGGTGGCCATCGACAGCGGAGAAGAGTGGGTGGTGCTCGACGCCGACCAGTTGGAGGTCGAGCCCGTCAAGAGCGTGGACCCGCTGCGGCCGCTGGCCCATGTGCGCGCCAACGCCGTCGAAGTCGGCGACGACCGTCTGCTCAGCACCCTCAGCCGGACTCTGGCGCGGGCGCTGATGTCGACCCTGCTGTCCGCGGAGGCCATCGGCGTCGCACGCTGGGCCACCGACACCGCCACCGCGTACGCCAAGATCCGCGAGCAGTTCGGCAGGCCCATCGGCCAATTCCAGGCCATCAAGCACAAGTGCGCCGAGATGATCGCGGACACCGAGCGAGCCACTGCGGCGGTTTGGGACGCCGCCC
This sequence comes from uncultured Actinomycetota bacterium, assembly GCA_963841555.1. Lineage (GTDB taxonomy): Bacteria > Actinomycetota > Actinomycetes > Mycobacteriales > Mycobacteriaceae > Mycobacterium. The sequence goes on along the minus strand of CAWJDL010000006.1, from coordinate 58,212 downwards.
GAGCGATCGACGAGTACCGCGAAACCGGTTCGGAGGAAACCGCTTTCGAGTTTGCCGCCGCAGTCGCCGCGACACTGGCACCCGCCGCTGCGCAGCACTGCACGCAGGATTGCATCCAGGTGCACGGCGGCATCGGTTTCACCTGGGAGCACGACACCAACGTCTACTACCGCCGCGCCATCATGCTCGCCGCGTGTTTCGGCCGCGCAGGCGATTACCCGCAGCAGGTGGTCGACGTCTCGACCAACACCGGATTACGCAAGATCGACATCGATCTCGACCAGGAGACCGAGAAGCTGCGCGAGGAGATCCGCGCCGAAGTCGAAGGCCTCAAAGCGCTTCCGCGTGATGAGCGCACTGTCGCGATCGCCGAGGGCGGTTGGGTGACGCCCCACCTGCCGAAGCCATGGGGCCGCGCATCGAGTCCGGTCGAGCAGATCATCATCGCCCAGGAGTTCAACACCGGCCGGGTCCGTCGCCCGACGATGGGCATCGCGACCTGGTTGATTCCGTCGGTCATCGCGTTCGGCACGGAGGAGCAGAAGCAGAGGTTCCTGCCGCCGACGTTCCGCGGCGAGATGATCTGGTGCCAGCTGTTTTCCGAGCCGGGCGCCGGTTCAGACCTCGCCAGCCTCACCACCAAGGCCACCAAGGTCGACGGTGGTTGGCGGATCACCGGCCAGAAGATCTGGACCACCGCCGCACAGCTGTCACAGTGGGGCATGCTGCTGGCGCGGACGGACCCGACCGCTCCAAAGCACAGCGGCATCACCTACTTCCTCCTCGATATGTCCAGCGACGGCGTCGAGGTGAAGCCGTTACGGGAGCTGACCGGAAACGCGATGTTCAACACCGTCTTCATCGACGACGTGTTCGTTCCCGACGCGCTGGTGCTCGGTGAGGTGAACCGCGGCTGGGAGGTCAGCCGCACCACGCTGACGGCCGAGCGGGTGTCGATCGGCAGCAGCGAGGCGCCGTTCCTTGCCAACCTCGACGGTTTCGTGGAGTTCATCCGCGACGGTCATTTCGACCAGGTCGGGCAGAACCATGCCGGCAGGCTGATCGCCGAGGGCCACGCCGCCAAGTTGCTCAACATGCGCTCGACGCTGCTGACGCTGGCCGGCGGTGACCCGATGCCTGCCGCCGCGATCTCCAAGCTGCTGTCGATGCGGACCGGGCAGGGCTACGCGGAATTCGCTGTGTCGTCGTTCGGCACCGACGGCGCGATCGGCGATCCTGAACAGCTTCCTGGCCAGTGGGCACAGATGCTGCTGGCCAGCCGGGCCACCACGATCTACGGCGGCACGTCGGAGGTGCAGCTCAATATCATCGCCGAGCGGCTGCTGGGACTGCCGCGCGACGCGTAACCGCACGGATTCATCCCTGCGAGCGGATGCCCTCATCCGCGTGAGAATGTGCAAACACCCCTGCGCGGGCGCTGGATGCCCAACTGCCAGCCGGTTAGCCAGGGCTTCGTTTTCGGGATAGACGGGTCGTCTTCAGCTACTTCCACGGCGCCGCACAACATCGCAAGGCGGACACGTTTTGCTACGCAGGCTATCCACGGGCATGATCACTGGTTAGAAGTTCGACATGGCAAGCGATTACCCACCGTTGGTTGCTAGCTCCAGCTGGTCAGCGGTGGGGGAGTAGCGATGAAGCTTCGGCGAGCCGCTTTGACGGGAAGTAGCTCGCCGTTGCCTGCCCGCACGCTTTGGTATGTCGCCGGCGTGTACTTCGGTTTGACCACAGTCATCGGATTCTGGCTGTGGCAAAGATGGGGAGGCGCGTTAACGACCCGAGCGGTCGACGACATCGGTTCGCTGGTAGGCATTCTGTTCGCGGCAGGCTGCGCGGGGTGGGCTGCCCGGTCGGCCAGTGGCCGCATCCGGCGCGGGTGGCTGGCCATGGCGGCTGGCCTGCTCGGTTGGGCTGTCGGCGAAGCCATCTGGGGCTTCTACGAGGTGGGGCTGCGGTACGAGCAGGCGCCGTACCCTTCGTTGGCCGACGCTTTCTATTTGCTTTACCCGGTCGGCGCCGGGGTAGCTGTGGTGTTTTTGTCGACCGGCAACAGCGGTCGATCGCGAATCCGGCTGATCCTGGATGGCCTGATCGTCGCGGCTTCGCTTTTCCTCGTGTCGTGGGTCACCGTGATCGAGAGCGTGTTCCATGCAGGGGGCGATTCTCGTCTGGCCCTGGCCGTGTCTCTGGCCTACCCGATCGCCGACGTGGTCATCATTACGATCGCGTGGGCGAGCGCGGTCGTCGCGTATCGCCCGAGCATGGGTCTGCTTGTGGCCGGCCTGATCATCGTCGCCCTATCGGACAGCGTCTTCACCGCGATGACTGCGGTGAACGACTATTTCACCGGCAGCCTGATCGACCTTGGCTGGCTCGCCGGATGCGGCGTGCTGGGCTTGGCCGCGTTGCGCAGCATCGGCGAACCGCCGCGCGAGCCCACATCGGTGGCGGTTCCACGGCTAGCGCGGCTCTGGCTGCCCTATCTGCCGCTGATGCTCGCCACCGTCGTCGCGTCGGCAAAGATCCTCCCGGACATCAATTCAATTCCCCTGGCCGCCTCGGTGCTCCTGCTTGTCACTGCGGTATTGGGCCGCCAGTTCGTCGCACTGGCTGAAAACCAACGACTGCTGTCCGATGTCGGCCGCCTGGCGTTCATGGATCAGCTGACCGGCGTGGCCAATCGCGCGCTCTTCCTTGATCGGCTCGACCAGGCGGTAATACGTCAGCGGCGTGAACCGCTCACGCTGACCGTGCTGTGCCTAGACCTCGATGGCTTCAAGGCCGTCAACGACGACCTCGGTCATCCCGCCGGCGACGAGCTGCTGATCCGAGTCGCAGAACGCCTATCGGCGAGCGTGCGCAGCACCGACACCGTCGCCCGCCTCGGCGGCGACGAGTTCGCGCTCCTGATCGAGGGTCCAGTCGAGGACACCGTCGTGGCGGCGGAGCGGATCGTCGACTCGTTCGCCGAACCGATCGTGGTCGACGGTGTCGCATTGGCGGTGCGGCCCAGCGTCGGTTTGACGCTGGCCACCGCCGACATGTCGCAGACCACGGTCAACAGCCTCGTCAGGCAGGCCGACCTGGCCATGTATGCGGCCAAGCGCGACGGTGGTGGGTGCCTGCGCAGTTTCGTGCCGGATCTGCCCAATCCGTATGAATTACCCAGGCGATCCCCGGTCGTCGTCGAGCCGCCGGCTACGCCAGAGGAAGCTACGACGACACTTGAGAATGACGGTGGGCCGGAAGACCAGCGCCCGGCGGCGGTACCGGAGCAGCCGCGGTGGCCCCCAACGGGTGTGCGGGTGGCACTGGTTGCACTCTCGGCCGGTCTCGTGGTGTTCGCGCTCTCGACCGTGCTCCGCGAGCGGCCGGGCCACATTGGGCTGATTGACCATTGGCTGGATTCGACTCTGCTGCTGTCGGCAGCAGCACTAGTCGCCGCGCGTTCATGGCGGGTCGCCGCCGAGCGCTGGGCTTGGCTCCTCATCGCCGCGGGGATGTCAACCACCGGGCTGGCCACGATCGTGTACGTGGCCTGGGCGCATGAGGGTCAGGTAGCGTCCATTGCCGATCCGCTATGGTTCGCGTTCTATCCGCTCGTCTTCGCCGGGTTCATACTCCTGATTCGGCAGCGGTTACGGTACGTGCCTCCAGGGATCCGCCTCGATGCGGTGGTGGTCGCGCTCACCGTCGCGGCCGTGGCAACTGCGCTGACATCGCGACCTACCGAACCGGCGACCACCGGTTCGTCGGACACCGTGTTCACCGGACTCTCTTACCCCGCGGGCCAGCTATTGCTCCTTGCGCTTACGGCCGGATCGCTCGCAATCTTGGGGTGGCGCACCGAGCGACGCTGGGCGCTGCTCGTCGCCGGGCTCGTGTTGTATGCCGTCGCGAACGCTATCTATCTGTTCAAGATGCTGCACGGCTCGTATGTGGAAGGGACGTGGATCGATGCGTGCTGGCCGGGCGCCTTCCTGCTGATCGCCGCGGCCGCCTGGGTGTCGGGGAAGCACGCGGGTCTGCGACCGAAGACCGGACGGGCACCATTGCTTCTGCCGGTGGCGTGCACGATCGTCGCCCTCGGCGTGACACTTTTGGCCGACGGCGAACGGTTGCCGGTGATGTTGGCCGCGTTGAGCCTGACCGCGGTCGCAGCCCGGTTCGCGGTGACGTTCCGCGACGTCAGCGCGCTGGCCGAAAGCCACCACCACGCAATGACCGATGAGCTGACCGGGTTGTCGAACCGGCTTGCAGTCGCCACTGCTTTGACCGCGGCAACGTTCGACGAGCCCGGCAGCACTAGGTGGGATCGTCGCGGCGCGAAGCTCGGGCTTGTGCTGTTGGGGTTGGACCAGTTCCAGGAAATCGCCGGTTCGCTCGGCCGAAGCGTCAGCGACGAACTGCGGTACCGCGTGGCGAACCGGCTGTCGAGGTCGGTAGGGGCAGCCGATCTGCTGGCGCGCGTCGGCGGCGACGAGTTCGCTGTGCTGCTGACCCAGGCCGATCTGACGACCACCAGGGCGCAAGCCGGCGCGCTCATGGACGCGCTGCGCGCACCATTTGCGCTCGATCACATCACCGTGCAGGTAGACGCCAGCATCGGTGTCGCATTGTGGCCGGACCATTGCGCTCATCCGCCGGAGTTGTTGGCGTGCGCCGAAGCGGCGATGGCGCACGCCAGGACGATGACCAGCCATATCGCCGTTTACGACGCGGCAGCGGATCTACACACCAACCATGACGGCCAGTTCATCGCGGATCTTCGCAGCATGCTCGCTCCCAACGGACGAGAGGCGACGCCAGCCGACTCGGGCAACGAGGAACCCAACGCAGGCATGCTGGTGTGTTACTACCAGCCCAAGATCGAGGCCAGCGATGACAGTGTGCACAGTGTCGAGGCGCTTGTGCGCTGGCGTCATCCGGCTCGCGGGCTAGTGCTTCCCGATCAGTTCCTGCCCGCGGCAGAACACGCCGGGCTGATGCGGCCCGTCGCGGCCCAAGTGCTCGACATGGCGCTGGCTCAGATCCGTTCCTGGCGCGACCAAGGCATCACGCTGACGGTTGCGGTGAACCTCTCCACCACCAACCTGCTCGACCTCGGGCTGGTAGAAACCATCGCGCGGTTGTTGCGAACCCACGACCTGCCCGCGGAGTCGCTGATCCTGGAAATCACCGAAAGTACACTGACGACCGATTCGCAGCGGGCTCGCGGCACGGTGGCTGCCCTGCGACGGCTCGGTACCCGTCTCTCGCTTGACGACTACGGCACCGGGTGGTCATCGCTGGCGCGACTCCAGGATTTGTCCGTCGACGAGCTAAAGCTGGACAGGGTTTTCGTCGCACGGTTGGCCCGCGATCCTCGGTCCATTGCGATCGTGCGCTCGACGGTGGCTCTCGCGCACAGCCTCGGAGCCGACCTCGTCGCCGAGGGTGTCGAAGACGACGCCACTCTGCACGCGCTGCGCCGGTACGGCTGCAACATCACCCAAGGCAATGTGCACAGCGCTCCGCTTCCGCCGGAGGAGCTTCAGCGCTGGCTCACGGCTCGTGCCCCCACGCCGGCAAAGGTGCGTTTCGAGCGGGCGGAGGCTTCCGACTAACTAATAGCCCGGGGCCGCTCTCGACCAGATGCCCGCTCGACTAGTGCTCGAGCGAATACCTGTACCGTCGCTAGCGATCGCTCGGACGGCCGCATACTGTTTGCGAACGAGGCGTTCGCCGACATGGTGGGCGACTCCACCGAAACACTGGCCACATTTCACGACTTAACCGAACAATTGTGGGCGCAAGGGCGGTGATTGCCCGCGTGCCTCACTTCGTCGGCATGGACTGACCGCGCCGGCGCAGCGACTCCCGGGCTAGGAACTCCCTCAGGTAAGGCAGCGATTGCTCGGACGCGATCGCCGGCACGAGGAACTCCCACGTTCGGGTAACGCGCTCCAGCAGGTCTTTCCCGCCGGATACTGCGTTCGATATCAGCTCGGTGCCGAGCATCGTGCTAACGATGAATTCGCCTGCCGCTTGTGCGTCGATGTCGTCGCGCAGGTCGCCCTCGGACTGCGCTCGCCGTGCCTGCTCCCCCATCTCCTCGAGCCAGGCGCTGTAGTTGAGGGAGCTCGCCTCGCTGAATTTCGCGAAAATCCGCAACAGGACCGCCCCCATGCGCACCAGCTTGTCGGTGTTCGCCAGGTCCACACTGACCAGGACGCCGTGGATCATGCTTTCCAGCGCGGGCGCTACCGGATGTCCATCAGATCGGCAGCAACTAGAGACTCGTCCTGTCAAGGAAGCAGCTCGCAGACCGTAGCAACCCTACCAAGCGATGGCATTGCAACAGACTACTTGTCTGGAACCCCTTCCCATATCAATAGAAAAGTATGTAGTATGGCCTAGTAATCAACTTTCAGCAGGTAAATGCGGGCTCTCAACCGCATCCTCGCCGATGCGGAAATCGCGGTCCGTGTGGATTTGCGCGCACGCACGCTTGGGTTACGCCCACGGGGCCCAAAACTAGCAAACGCGAAAATATTTTGCAGGAGGCACAACCCGGGGGGGTAGCGAACGATCGGCCGCAACCGCTCAACATCCTGACAGGCCGACGCGCATCCGTTCTGGAGGTCACTCTTGAAGTACACCCACACCAATATCGACGGGGTCACCGTCGTCGACATCGAACCCCACAACGATCAGCGTGGGTTCTTCGCGCGGTCGTTCTGCGCAGATGAGTTTGCCAAACACGGTCTGGAATCGACTGTCGCGCAGGTGAACTACGCCTACAACCACGCACGCGGTACGCTGCGCGGGCTGCGCCGGCAGGTGCCGCCATTCGCCGAAGCCAAGCTGGTGCGTTGTACGCGCGGCGCCATCTTCGCCGTGGCCGTCGACGTCCGGCAGGAATCCGAGACCTTCAGCCAGCATGTGACCGTTGAGCTGACCGCCGAGAACCGGCGCGCCCTGTTCCTGCCGCCCTACGTCGCGCATGGCTATCAGACCTTGGCCGATGACACCGAGGTCATGTACCAGGACAGCGGTCCGTACGAGGCGAAAGGTGAGCAGGGATTCCGTTGGGATGACCCCGAGTTCGGTATCTCCTGGCCGCTGCCGATCACCGTCATCTCCGATAAGGACGCCGGCTGGCCGCTGATCGCGGAGGCCGCGCGCCTGTCACGCTCTGACAATTGATGACGGCCGCGACGTCGTTGTCGCCCACGAATGCCACAGGCTTCCAAGGGAATTAAGTCCGGCGAGGACTTCGTACACATCAGTGCAGTGCAGGGGGCCGGACCTTCATCGACGACCTGTAACCGCCGATATTGCACTCAGGGTCGTGATCGGCGGAGAATCACAGCCCTCAATGCAATCTCCCCGGAAGGGAACGCCCACGAGCGGTGACGTGACGCTGCGCCAGCTGCGCTACTTCGCCGTGCTCGGCGAGGAGCTGAACTACCGGCGCGCCGCCGAGAGGCTGTTCATCACGCAGCCCGCGCTGTCGACGGCGATCAAACAGCTCGAGCATCAGCTCGGTGTCATGTTGTTCACCCGCACCACCCGTGAGGTGGCGCTGACCGAACTCGGCCAGGCCTGGTTGCCGAAGGTGCGCGACGCCCTGCGCGGGATCGACGCCGCGGTCGAAGACTTGATCGATATGTCCGCGCACTACCGCCGGATCCGGCTCGGCTATCTGATCGGCACTGGCGCCGACCTGCTGTTTCGGCTGGTGCGGCACTTCGAGGCCGCCTATCCGGAAATCACCTTGGAGCCAAGGGAATTCGACTTCTCTGATCCGACGGCCGGTCTGGCCGACGGCACCACCGAAGTGGCGATCATCAGGCCGCCGGTGGATCTGCCTGAACACCGGACGTTCATCCTCGACGCCGAAGACTGGGTCGCCTGTCTGCCGCGGGATCATCCGCTGGCGGGTCGCTCCGAGCTGACGATCGCCGAGTTGCTCGACGACCCGATCGTCGTCGCCCCTGCCACCGCAGGCAGGTGGCGTGACTACTGGATGGCGATGGACGCGCGCGGCGGTAAACCGCCCACCATCGCCGCTGTCGCCGCCACCTACGAAGAGGAGACGACGACCATCGCGCGAGGGCTCGGCATCAGCTTCACCAGCGAGGCCAGCGCCCGGCTGTACAACCGGCAGGGCATCGCCTACGTGCCGATCGTCGACCGCCCGCGCAACTACACGGCGCTCGCCTGGCACCCCGCCGGTCTCAGCCGCGAGGCGGCGCAGTTGGTGCGGCACGTCCGCGAACGTTGGAGCTTTGGCGAGGGCCAGGCGATCGAGCGCCCGGCGACCGACTATTGATAAAGCGCGCTTATCAGTAGATCAGATATTGGAACTTCCGCTAGACGCCCAGTCGAGGTTTTCTGTGCACACCGAACACCCCACCTGCGCTGGAGAAAACCATGACCGACGTCGCACCCGCCACCGCCGCGAAGGTACCGCCCCCGGCCAACGCCGAGGACGCCAAGCTCGCCGAGCTCGGCTATGCACAGAGACTCGACCGCTCCGTCGGGACGCTGGCGTCGTTCGCGATCGGGTTCGCCACGATCAGCGCGACCACCGCCGTGTTCACCGGTTTCGGCGCGGGCTACTTCACCGCAGGTGCACCGTTCGTGTGGACGTTGCTATTGGCCGGCGCGGTGTTTGCGTTGTGGGCGTTCATCGCCGCCGACCTGACCGCCAAGCTCCCCCTCGCCGGCTATTCCTACCAGTGGATCAGCCGCATCAACGGGCCTGACCTCGGCTTTTTCACTGGGTTCATCGCTCTGATGGGCTGGGTCTGCGGAATGACCGGCGTCGGTTTCATTCTCTCCGGCTACCTCGGCGGCCTGTTCGGATGGAGCATGAGCCAATCCGCCCAGATTCTGCTCGCCATAGGCGTGGTGTTCCTTTGCGTGCTGATCAACATCTACGGTGTCCGGTTCGCGACCATGGTGAACAACATCGGTGTCAGCCTGGAACTAGTCATCACCGTTGGCGCCACCGCGCTCGTGGCCGTCATCGCGTTCTCCTCGCCGGAGAATCATCAGCCGATCTCGGTGCTGTTCACCGGCGGTGAGTCAGGCGACAAGGATTCCTATCTGCTGGCATGGCTCGCAGCTGCCCTCGGACCGTTCTTCGGGTTGATCGGCGTGGAGTCCGGCGCCGACGTCGCCGAGGAGACCAAGAACGCCCGGTATGTGGTGCCGAAGACGATGTTCTATGCGCTAGTGACATCTGTCGTCATCGAGTTGCTGATGTACATCGTGTACGTGCTCGCTATCCGCGACGCCGGTGCCGTCGAGGCCAACACCGCAGCACCAATCGAGGAGATCATCAACCAGCAAGCCGGCTCCGTTGTCACGAAAATCGTTGTCGCCGTTGCCCTGACCAACATCCTGGCGTGCCTGCTGGCAAACATACTGGTTGCGACGCGACTGACGTATTCGATGGCACGCGACAACATGTTGCCGTTCTCCAACGTGTGGCGGCACGTCTCTGCCAAGACGAAGACGCCGACCTACGCGGTGCTGGGCCTCGGCTGCCTGTCGACCGTCCTGCTGTTGTCGGCGCTCGTCAACGAGAAGGCGTTCAACTACATCATCGGCATCGCGTCGTTGCTGTTCTTCTTCGTCTACATCCTGCAGACCATCGGACTGCTCATCGGCGTCCGCAGGGGGACGATCCCGAAGGGCGAGCCCGGCACCTTCGACCTCGGCCGGTGGCGGTTTCCGCTTTACGTCACCTCACTGGTGGTGTTCCTCGCCGTCGCCGTCGCTCTCTTGTTCCTGCCTCAGTTCACCAGCAACAAGTGGGTCTTCCTGGGCGTGCTCGCGGTCGCCGCGGCGTGGTGGGCCACCGGTCTGCGGTCGCGGTTGCGCAGCGGTGATGCCGGGTCGAACTACGCCAAGACCCACCTGAACTGACTTCCACTGTCTACAAAAAGGATTGATTTACATGACTGCCACAGATCTTGGCGCCAGCAACCTTGTCGCCGTCGAGCCGGGTGCCATCCGCGAGGACACCCCACCCGGTTCGGTGATCCAGTACAGCGACTACGAGCTCGACACCTCGAGCCCGTACGCCGGCGGAGTGGCATGGATCGAAGGCGAGTACATCCCGGCGTCGGAGGCGCGGATCTCGATTTTCGACACCGGCTTCGGCCACTCCGACCTCACCTATACCGTCGCACATGTGTGGCACGGCAACATCTTCCGGCTCGGTGACCATCTGGACCGGCTGCTCGACGGGGCACGCAAGCTGCGGCTCGATACCGGATACAGCAAGGACGAACTGGCCGAGATCACCAAGCGCTGCGTGGCCATGTCGCAGCTGCGGGAGTCGTTCGTCAACCTGACGGTCACCCGTGGATACGGAAAACGCAAGGGCGAGAAGGATCTGTCCAAGCTCACCAACCAGGTCTACATCTACGCGATCCCGTATCTGTGGGCGTTCCCGCCGCATGAGCAGATCTTCGGCACCACGGCGATCGTCCCGCGTCACGTGCGGCGCGCAGGCCGCAACACCGTCGACCCGACGATCAAGAACTATCAATGGGGCGACCTGACCGCCGCGAGCTTCGAGGCCAAGGACCGCGGCGCACGCACCGCGATCCTCATGGACGCCGACAACTGCGTCGCCGAGGGCCCGGGTTTCAACGTCGTCATCGTCAAGGACGGCAAGATCGCATCGCCATCCCGAAATGCATTGCCTGGCATCACCCGCAAGACCGTGTTCGAACTCGCAGACGCCATGGGCATCGAGGCGACCCTGCGCGACGTCACCAGCCACGAGCTGTACGACGCGGACGAATTGATGGCGGTCACCACCGCGGGCGGTGTCACTCCGATCAACACGCTTGACGGCGAACCTCTCGGTGATGGCACACCGGGGGCGATCACCGTGGCGATCCGTGACCGGTTCTGGGCGCTGATGGACGACCCGTCGCCGCTGATCGAGGCCATTGATTACTGACCGTCGCGTCGAATCAGGTCTACCATCGAACTAGTTGGTAGCCGAAAGCGTGGTAGTAGATATGAGCACCATCGGACGGCGCCTCGTGCGTCTGGTTGTCACCGGAGCGGCAGCTTTTGCTCTCCTGGCCGCCCCCGCCCTGTTTACGGACAGCGCGCCGCGGGCGTCGGCGCAGCCCTGCTACAACGGCGTCATCCCGTGGAATCCGTACGTTCCGAGCTGCACGCTTCCCGGTCCGGTAGGCCCCAGGGTCCGTGGAGCGGCGCCCGATGCGACGGCGATCATTGCATGCCGGAACCATCCTGGCTGCCTGTCCTGGTACGTGAACGGTCCCTAACCGATCACCAAAGGCATTGCCATGACCCACGACGTTGAGAAGCGCTTTGACCGGCCCGGCACTTTTCATGAGGCGGCCAAGTATGTGGGCGCGGTTGTCGCGGTAGCGGGTGTCGCGTTCGCGATCTACGCAACCACATGGAGAGAGTCCGTGGTCGTGGCATCGATGGTCCCTGCCATCTTGTTCGCAGGCGGAATTGGCGCGTTCGTCAAGACCTACCGGGTGTGGAAAGAAGAGGGCGCGTGGCCGGCGTGGCAGGGCGCGGGATGGTTCCTGCTCACGTTCATGCTGGTCTGCCTGTCCATTCCGGGCGCCGCGATGTATGCCACCTAGGGCACGATCGAATCCACGTAGCCACCGTCGACGCGCAGCGCCCCTCCCGTCGTCGCCGAGGCGAGTGGCGACGCCAAATACGTGACCATGTTGGCGATTTCGGCCGGTTCGATGAGCCGCTGCAGCAGTGACTGCGGCCGGTGCTTGCGCATGAACTCGCGCTGAGCCTCGTCCCATGGCACCGACTTGTCGACCAGTTGGTAGACGAACTCCTCGACGCCTGCGGTGTGCGTCGGCCCGGCGATGACGGAGTTGACGGTGACACCCGTACCCGCGGCGTCCTTGGCGAATCCACGCGACAGCGCCAGCAGCGCGGTCTTCGACACCCCGTAGTGAATCATCTCCTCGGGGATCACCAGCGCGGAGTCACTCAGCGATCTGAATTGGGGGTCCCCAACCACGTTCGGTCATTCCCGGCAGGTACATGCGGATAAGCCGCACTGCCGCAAGCACATTCACCTCGAAATAGGTGCGCCACTGGTCGTCGGTGATCTCGCGGGCCGATACCGCACCGAAGATGCCGAGGTTGTTCACCAGGATGTCGACGTCGGGAAGCTGGCGCAGCAGCTCGGCGGTGCCGTCCGCAGTGCTCACGTCCGCCGCGACACCGAAGACGTCACTGCCCAGTTTGGCGACGGCTAGCGCGCAGGAACTATTCCGCCCTAGTCGTTCTGGATCTCGCGCAGCTCCCGCTTGAGGATCTTTCCCGTCGGGTTGCGCGGCAGCTCGTCGAGGAAGACCACCTCGCGCGGCACCTTGTACCGGGCCAGATGGTCTTTGACATATGTCTTGATGGTGTCCTCGTCGACGGATGCCCCCTCGGCCTTGACGACGAACGCGCGCAGCCGATGACCCCACTCCTTGTCCTCGACGCCGAGCGCGGTGGCCTCGATGACCTCGGGGTGGCCGCTGATTAGGTCCTCGACCTCGGCGGGGAAGACGTTCTCGCCGCCGGACACGATCATCTCGTCGTCGCGCCCGCTGACGTACAGCAGGTTGTGCTCGTCGAAGTAGCCGACGTCGCCTGAGGACATGAGCCCGTCGATGATCTGCTTGCCGCCGCCCCCGGTATAGCCCTCGAACGGGAAGAAGTTGCCGACGAAGATGCGGCCCACCTCGCCCTGCGGCAACTCGTTGCCGTTGTCGTCGAGGATCTTCACCTTCACGCCCCTGACCACAGGTCCGACGGTGGCGGGATTGATCGACAGATCCTTCGGCCGGGCAATGGTGGCGAACGCGATCTCCGTCGACCCGTAGAGGTTGTAGATGACCGGACCCAGATCCTTGAGCGCACGGGTGGCGAGTTCGGCGCCCAGCTGCGATCCGGACACGAACACGATCCGCAGCGACGACAGATCCGGCTTGCGCTCCATCGCGTCGAAAGCATCCAAGATGCGCGACAGCATCACGGGCACGACGACCATCGCGGTCACCTTGTGCTTCTCGATGTCTTCGAGCACCGTGGGCGGTTTGAAGCGGCGCCGCAACACCAGCGTCGTGCCGAGCATCATCGCGATGGTGGCGTGCAGGAAGCCCAGCGCGTGGAACATCGGTGCGGGCAGCGACGTCACCTCGCCCGACTTGAACGGCACGTGCGAGAGCACCCCACCGATCGGCGCAAGTGTCGGCGGCGTACTTCTGTTGGCGCCCTTGGGAGTTCCGGTAGTGCCGCTGGTCAAGATGATGATCGACGAATGCCGCGTCGTCTTGGGTGCGGGCTTGCCCGAGCTCCGCGCGACGAGGTCTTCCAGCGTCTCGTCGGTGCTGCCCGACAGTTCGTCCTTATCGGGGTTCTTACCCAGCGCGCGCAGCTTGCCTAGTTCCGGCTCCGCCGTGGACACCGCCTGGCAGTACTCGTCGTCGTAAATGATCACCTTGGCGCCCTCGCGCTCGGAGACCTCTTTGATCTGCGGTCCGGAGAACTCGCTGTTGAGCAAGATGATGCGCGCGCCGGTGCGGGCCGCGCCGCACACCGAAATCAGGAACCACCGGTGGTTGCGGGCCAGGATCGCCACCCCGTCGCCGCCCTTGACCCCCATCGCCAGCAGCCCGTTGGCGACCGCGTGCGCTGCGTCGTCGAGCTCCTTGAAGGTGACCTCGCCGTCGTCGTCGATGATCGCGGCGCGGTTGGGGGTACGACGCGCGTTGAGCGCGGGGATCATCCCGAATTCGCCCCAGCGTCGGATGTCGGCGACCATGGCGGCGACGTTCTGCGGCGGCTCCAGCTTGAACGCGCCTGCCTCCAGCATTTTGAGGAGGTAGTGCAGTTCTGCGGAGCCTCGCTCGGCGTATTGCTGGATCTTCGCCGCTGCCTGCAACGGAAGATCGGTTAGCTTAAGCATGAGCCCACAATATGTGACGCGCGTCGCACCGCGGCCGGGAAATTACCATGACGGAATGGCCGCTGCCCTGTCGCTGGACGTGGGCGGCCAACAGGTGTCCGTCACCAACCCTGACAAGGTCGTTTTCCCCGATTTCAACGGGCGACCGAGTGTCACCAAGCTCGACCTGATCGACTACTACCTGGCGGTGGCCGACGGTGCGCTGCGCGGCGTGGCCAACCGCCCGATGATCCTCAAGCGATTCGTCAAGGGCATCACCGAGGAAGCCGTCTTCCAGAAGCGCGCGCCGGCTAAGCGGCCCGACTACGTCGACGTCGCCGAGCTCAAGTACGCGTCGGGAACATCGGCCAAGGAGGCTGTCATCCACGACGCCGCCGGCTTGGCGTGGGCAATCAACATGGGCTGCGTCGACCTCAATCCGCATCCGGTGCAGGCCGACGACCTCGCCCATCCCGACGAACTGAGGGTCGATCTCGATCCGATGCCGGGAGTGGACTGGAAGCAGATCGTCGACGTCGCACTCGTCGCCCGTGACGTGCTCGAGGACCACGGCCTGACGGGATGGCCGAAGACCTCGGGCTCGCGGGGCTTCCACATCTATGCGCGCATCCAACCGCGGTGGCCGTTCAAGTTCGTCCGGCTCGCGGCGCAGACGGTGGCCCGTGAAGTGGAGCGACGCGTTCCGGAGTTGGCGACAGCACGGTGGTGGAAGGAAGAACGCGAGGGGGTGTTCGTCGATTTCAACCAGAACGCCTTCGACCGCACCGTCGCGTCGGCGTACTCGGTGCGCGCGCTGCCGGATGCGCGGGTGTCGACGCCACTGCGCTGGGACGAGGTCGCTGAGTGCCGGCCCGAGGCGTTCACCATCGCGACCGTGCCGGCCCGGTTCGCCGAGATCGGCGATCCGTGGGAATCGATGGACTCGACCTCCGGTGTGCTGGATCCGCTTCTCGACCTTGCCGACCGGCTCGGGCCCGCAGAGAAGGCTCCGAAGGGCGCCAGGGGATCAAGCGGAGGCGGCAGGCGCCGCATTTCTAAGATGCCGCTGATCGAGATCGCCCGCACGAAGACCAAGGACGAGGCGATGGCCGCGCTCGATGAGTGGCGCGGACGTTACCCGTCGGTAGCCGAAAAACTCCAGCCCGCAGACATTCTCGTCGACGGCATGCGGGGGCCCAGCTCGATCTGGTACCGCATCCGGATCAACCTGCAGCACGTGCCTGAGGACCAGCGGCCGCCGCAGGAGCCGCTGCTTGCCGATTACAACCCGTGGGAAAACTACTCAGGACCGCAGTGGATGCGCGGTGGCTGAGCAGTTTGCTGCTTGACCCAAAACCGGTTCTTATTAAAGTATTAGCCGTTACTCCCCGTTGCCTTAGATCGGCTCCGTAGCTTCAGTAACAGGTCGGCAATTGAGGGGAGGCTGGAATGTACGCAAACACGCCATTCGACTGTGACGGCGCGCAGATCCGAGCGTGTAGCCGCCAGCTTGCCACCGTGGTGACGGTCAGCGGAGACCTCGACGACGCGAACATCGACCGGGTCAGCCAGTACACCAAGCGCTTCGTCCTCAGGGAGAAGCCCGTCGTACTGGACCTCAGTGCTGTGAATTCCGCTACTCCGCATATCGTTTCGCTGCTCTGCGACATCGACGACGCCTGCAGCGCCGCTGGGGTCGACTGGTCGCTCATCGCGAGCCAGTCGGTAACCCGCGCCGTACGCATTTTCGACGACCGGCTAGAGCTGCCGACAGTGGCAACGGTCGCGGACGCACTCAACCAGTTCGCCGACGCCATGCTGGAACGCCGTCGGCTACTTCCGCTCCTCACCAAGAGCGCCTAGAGACAGGATCGATCAGAGTGCTTCTCGACGTTCGTTGGTTGGTCTACCTGGTACACGGCCGGCATAAGCCACGTTCACGGCCCCTGGCGCTGACAACCCGCTGATCTCCTTCGTAGCTGACTAAGATCGCTGCCCATGTCGGGTAGTTGGGCGGTAGCGCTCGGCCAGCTCATTCCGCTTGCGCTGGTGGTGGCGCTGTCGCCGCTGACGATCATCCCGGCAATCGTGCTGGTACTGCAGTCCGACCGTGCCCGGGCAACCGGCCTGGCCTTCCTGTCTGGCTGGCTGCTCGGGCTGGCGGCAACGACGGCCGTCTTCGTGCAGCTGCCTCGACTGCTCGACGGGCTCAATCGACCGGCCCCGACCTGGGCGGCATGGGTGCGGATCGCGGTCGGCTTCACGCTCGTCGCGTTCGGCGTCTGGAGGTGGATCACCCGCCACCGCACCACCAAGCAGCCGGCATGGCTGAACCGGCTGAGCAGGTTGACGCCCGTCGGTGCCGCCGCGGTCGGGCTCGGGCTGATTCTGGTCAATCCGAAGGTGCTGGTGATGAACGCCGCCGCCGGTTTGGTGATCGGGACGGCGGGGTTGGGCGTGCCGGGTGCATGGTTGGCCGTTGCGTACTACACCGTCATCGCCGGCTCGTCGGTGTTGGTTCCGATACTCGCCTACGCGGTTGCCGGTCAGCGCGTCGATCACCAGCTCGAGCGGGTGAAGCAATGGATGGAACGTCAGCACGCCGTCCTGATGGCCGGCTTTCTCGCGGTCGTTGGTTTGTTGTTGGTGTACACCGGGATTCGCGCGGTTTGAGCCTGGGTCACCTGATGGGTAGTCCGGTGATCGCCCTGCCCATGACGAGTCGCTGAATTTCACTCGTGCCCTCGAAGATCGTGAATATCTTCGCGTCCCTGTGCATGCGCTCGACGGGGTAGTCGCGGGTATACCCGTTGCCGCCGAGGATTTGAATGGCCTCGTCGGTCACGTAGACGGCGGTTTCGCTGGCCACCAGTTTGGCCATCGACCCTTCCGCGGCGGTAAAGGGCTTGTTGTTGCGTGCCATCCATCCGGCGCGCCACACCAGCAGCCGCGAGGAATCGACGCGGGTCTTCATGTCGGCCAGTTTGAACGCGATCGCTTGAAAGTCGGCGATCTTGCGCCCGAACTGTTCTCGCTGCTGCGCGTACTCCAATGCGTACTCATACGCTGCCCTGGCCACCCCGAGTGCCATGGCCCCGACCGCGGGGCGTGTCCGTTCGAATGTCTTCATTGCCGCTTGACCTGCGGCACTTGCGCCTTCGCGGCTGCGGGCGACGCTCTCGTCGAACTTGTCCTTACCGCCGACGATCAGTCGACCTGGAAGCCGGACATCTTCGAGGATCACTTCGGCGGTGTGCGATGCACGGATTCCGTGCTTGCTGAACTTCTGTCCCTGTTTGAACCCCGGTGTATTCGGCGGGATGATGAACGTGGCCTGGCCGCGACTACCGAGTTCGGGGTAAACGGACGCAACAACGATGTGCACGTTGGCAATTCCGCCATTGGTGGCCCAGGTTTTCACGCCGTTGAGCACCCACTCGTCGTTGGCTTCGTCGTAGCGGGCGCGGGTCAGGATGGCGCCAACATCGGAGCCCGCACCCGGTTCCGACGAACAGAACGACGCCACCAAGGGATCCTCGGGCGTGCCGAACATCTGCGGAAGCCACTCGCCGAGCTGTTCGGGTGTGCCGTTGGCGGCGAGTGACGCGGCGGCCAACCCGGTGCCCACGATCGACAACGCGATTCCGGCGTCACCCCAGAACATCTCCTCGAACACGGTCAGCATTCCGAGGCCGCTCGGTTCTGCGGTTTGCGTGGCGAACAACTCCACGGAGTACAGGCCGACCTTGGCCGCCTCCTGGATGATCGGCCATGGGGTTTCCTCGCGCTCATCCCACTCCGCCGCTGCGGGGCGCACCACCGTCGCCGCGAATTCGTGCACCCAGTCCCTGACCTGGATCACGTCCTCCGACAGTTCAAGAGAAAACGACACAGCAACTCGTCCTTTCGAGGCAGACGCTCATTCAGTGAACGACTGTACACTGATACTTACCGAGCGGTAAGTCCCGCCGCTGTGGAGTGCCTCACGTTCACCGAGGGTAAGTCATGGTCATCTCACGCGAAGCGATCCCCGCCATGAGCAAAGTCCTCGTCGAGTTCCTCACTACGTCGAACAGACCCCGCGTTCGAAAGTCCGAATGATCAGCTGGGCGACGGTGTGGCGGGGCAGTCCTCCCTTGCTGGCCTGTTCGCACCCTTGAAGGACCAACCCGTACATCGCGTGGCGAATCCAGGTCGCGTCGAGGTCCGAGTCGAACACACCCTCGTGTTGTCCGCGCTTGATCAGTTTGATCAATAGTTCCTCGTTCGGCTGTTCGGAGGGCGGTACGTCTCGGAGGACCGCTGGGTCGCCAAACAGAAACAGCAGACGGTCTCCCACCGAGACCGCGGCCGTTATGAATCGTTGCATCGCGTGGTTCGCGGGCCCCACGTCAAGAGCGGCTTCGTTTCCCGTTTCGGCGAGGACGCGAATGGAGTCCAACGTGGCCTCGTATATGAGCGTCTCGCGATCGGCGAAGTAGCGGTGCACGGTGGTGCGGCCGACCCCGGCCGAAGTGGCGATATCGGGGATCGTCGCGAGCCGATTGGCGGCCAGGACAGAGGCGGTGGCTTCGAGGATCGCCGCCCTGGTGCGCGCTTGCACACAGGAAAGCTGCTCTGTCGAGACGGGCACGGTGTGATCATAATCGCCCATTATGGAACGTTGACGTTCCGAAACAGAGCTATTAGGTTCTTCTCAGGCGGCATCTCAATCTACTTGATATCACGTGGTAGGCCGCCGTGACGGCGTCCTCGGAAGCGAGGACCGGAAAAGGTGGTCGAGAAGTGATGCGCGTTCTTCGTGCTCTGCAGCGGGGATGGATTCCCCTCGTCCTGGTGGCGGTGTTAGCGCTCAGCGGATTCACCGTCAGCCGGATGCATGGCATCTTCGGTTCTCATCAGTCCGCCGGTGCCGGCGGCGGCGGTGTTGACAAGATCGTGCCGTTCAACCCCAAACGGGTCCTCTATGAGGTGTTCGGCCCGAGCGGCACTGCCGGAAGCATCAGCTATCTCGACGAGAATGCCCAACCCCAGCGAGCGGACTTCACGACGCTGCCGTGGTCGTTTCAAGTCGCGACCACCCTGCCTTCGATGTTCGCGAACCTTGTGGCGCAGGGCGACAGCGACACCATCGCCTGTCGCATCAGCGTCAACGGTGAGGTGCGGGAGAACCAGTCAGCGACGGGCGAGGATGCACAGGCCTTCTGCTTGGTGAAGGCCGCATGAGCACCAAGCATTCGGCGCGTTCGGCGCGCCCAATGATCGCGCACGCGATCCGCGTGCTGTCGGTGCCGATCATCCTCGGCTGGTTGGCGTTGATGGCGATCACGAACGCCGTTGTCCCGCAGCTTGAAGCGGTGGGCAAGCAGAACTCGGTGTCCCTCTCACCGCAGGACGCGCCGGCATTGATCGCGATGAAGCGCCTTGGAGCGGAGTTCCAGCAGTTCGACTCCGACAGCATGGCGATGATCGTCCTCGAGGGCGACCAGCCATTGGGCGATGAAGCGCACCACTACTACGACGACCTGGTGCGCCAACTGGAGCAGGACACCAAACACGTCCAGCATGTCCAGAACTATTGGGGTGACTTGATCACCGCCGCGGGTTCGCAGAGCACCGACGGAAAAGCCGCCTACGTCCAGGTGAATCTGGCGGGCAACCAGGGTGAGACGTTGGGCAACGAGTCGGTCGAAGCGGTCCGCGACATCGTGGAGCGGTCACATCCCCCGGCGGGAGTCAAGGCCTACGTCACCGGCCAGGCGCCGCTGACGACGGACATGACCGAGGCCGGTGACAAAAGCATGGTGAAGATCACCGTGATCACGATTGTGATGATTGCGGTGATGCTGCTCATTGTCTACCGGTCCATCGGGACCACGTTGCTCATGCTCTTCGTTGTCCTCATCGAAATGTCGACTGCGCGAGGGGTTGTCGCGGTCGTCGGGAACTTCGGCGTGCTCGGGTTGTCAACGTTCGCGACGAGTCTGTTGACGTCGCTGGCGATCGCTGCGGGTACCGATTATGCGATCTTCTTGGTCGGCCGCTATCAGGAGGCGCGCCAATCAGGCCAGGAACGGGAAGATGCCTACTACACCGCATTCCACGGTGTGGGCCATGTGATCCTCGGGTCGGGTCTGACGGTCGCGGGTGCGATGCTGTGTCTGCACTTCACCAGGCTGAATTACTTCAGTTCCATGGGGATTCCCAGCGCCATCGGGCTGTCGGTCGTCGTGTTGGCCTCGCTCACTCTTGCGCCGGCCGTTCTCGTTGTTGGCAGCCGTTTCGGTCTGCTCGATTCCAAGCGGGCGATCAAGACGCGGGGATGGCGGCGCATCGGCACCGCCGTAGTCCGCTGGCCCGCACCGATTCTCGTCGCAGCGATTGCCATCGCGCTGGTCGGTCTGCTGGCGCTGCCGGGCTATAAGACGAGTTACAACGATCGCAAGTACATCCCGGCCGATCTGCCCTCCAATATCGGCTACGCCGCCGCGGAGCGCCATTTCAGTGCCGCCAGAATGAACCCCGACATCCTGCTGGTCGACGCGGGCCGTGATCTGCGCAACGCGGCAGACATGATCGTGCTGGACAAGATCGCCAAGAACCTGTTCCGGGTTGACGGTATCGCGAGGGTGCAGAACATCACGCGCCCACTCGGTGATCCGATCGCCCACAGTTCCATACCGTTTCAGGTGAGCATGCAGTCCGTGTCGATGACCGAGAACATGCAGTTTCTGAAGAAGTCCCTGGCCGACATGAACACCATGACCGATCAACTCGGCATCATGATCTCCACGATGCAGCAGATGCAAGCCCTCACGAGCAAGATGGCCGACACGACGCATCAAATGCTGGGAAACATGAAAGAGATGAGGGCCACCACTGACGAGATGCGGGATCATCTCGCGGATTTCGATGACTTCTTCCGACCGTTGCGAAACTACTTCTACTGGGAACCGCACTGCTACGACATCCCGATCTGCAACTCCATGCGGTCGTTGTTCGACGGCCTCGATGGTGTCGACAGACTCAGCGACAACCTGAATTCGCTGCTGGCCAACGTGACAGACATGGACCAGCTGATGCCGCAACTTGTCGCGCTGTTGCCGCCGATGATCGCGGTGTCGCAGAACATGCAGTCAACAATGCGGTCGATGTACAGCACCTTCAATGGGTTGGTTAACCAGATCGAGAGGATGACCGACACCGCGAGCGCAATGGGGCAGGCGTTCGACGACGCCAAGAGCGACGACTACTTCTATCTGCCGCCAGAAGCGTTCGACAGCCCCGACTTTCAGCGGGATCTGAAGCTGATGCTCTCCCCCGACGGTAAGTCGGCCCAGTTCATCATTACCCACGATGTTGACCCAGCGACACCGGAGGGCATCTCCCACGTCGACGCCGAACTCAAGGCGGCCAAGGAGGCCGTCAAGGGCACACCACTGGCCGACGCCAAGTTCTACCTCGGCGGTACGGCGTCGACGTTCAAGGACATTCAGGTCGGCGCCAAGTGGGACCTGCTGATCGCGGCGGTGGGTGCCATCACGCTGATCTTCATGGTCATGCTGATCATCACGCACGCGCTGATCGCATCGTTCGTCATCGTCGGGACGGTGATCCTGTCGCTTGCCGCGTCGTTTGGACTCTCGGTGCTGTTGTGGCAGTACGCCCTCGGCATGGAACTGCACTGGATGGTCCTGGCGTTCTCGGTGATCATCCTGTTGGCCGTGGGATCCGACTACAACCTGCTCGTGGTCTCGCGAATGAAGGAAGAAATCGGCGCCGGGATCAAGACCGGCATCATCCGGGCGATGGGCGCAACCGGCGGTGTGGTGACCGCGGCCGGCATCGTGTTCGCCTTCACGATGGCGTCCCTGGCGACCAGTGATCTGCTCTCGATCGGCCAGGGCGGCACCACGATCGGGCTGGGACTGCTGTTCGACACCCTGATAGTGCGGTCATTGATGACCCCATCGATAGCCGCCCTGCTCGGCCGGTGGTTCTGGTGGCCACTCAAGGTCCGCAGCAGACCGTTGCGGACGGCGGCTAAGTCACCGGTGGTGGCGGTGCCCGAGGGAGTTTCGGTATGAGCTGTGCACGAAATCTCAAGGTGGTAATCGGAGGGCTTGCCCTGGCGGTGATGGTCGTGATCGCGGGACTTGCCGTTGCGTGGCCGGCGCGTGCTGATCCCGACACCGATTTCGCGAATGAGTTGCACGGCTACGGGATCTACGGCCAGAAGGACTACAACGCGTGGATCGGCAAGATCACCTGTAAGCGGTTGTACAACAGCGTGGACGCCGACGCCTACAAGTCGGCCGCGTTCGTCACCGCGAACCTGCAACGAGGAACGACCAGCGAGCAGGCGTGGCAGTTCCTCGCCGCGGCCATCAATACCTACTGCCCCGAGCAGACACAGGTCCTGCAACGGGCCGCCGAACAAAGGTGAATGCCATGAATCTGCGCGCAGGGCTAGGAGCACTCGTCATGTGCGGAACCATCTTCGCCGCACCTGGTATCGCGAACGCCGACGCCAGTGACGACTATCCGATCCCGAATCGGATGCTGAAGACCACCTGCACCGCGGAGCAGATCATGGCCGCCGCGCGCGACGTGGAGCCGGTGTACTACGAGCGGTACATGATCGACTACAACAACAAGTCACCCGAGGTCCACCAGGCTGTTCAGGATCGGATTCATTGGTTCTTCTCGATGGATTACGCAGGCCGCCGACAGTATTCGGAGGACACGGCGACCAACGCCTTCTACGAGCAGCTGGCGTGGAACTGGCCGAACTGGGCAAAGCTGTTCTTCAACAACAAGGGCGTCGCCGCGCACACGACCGATATCTGCGCCCAGTACCCGCCCGACGACCAATCCGTGTGGAACTGGTAAGCACCAAGCGGCCCGGCTCATAGGGTCGAGGCGTGGATCGCCTGGACCGCTTCTTCGAAATCTCGGCGCGTAAGTCGACGATCGCCGCCGAGGTACGTGGCGGCTTGGTCACGTTCATCGCGATGGCCTACATCATCGTGCTGAACCCGATCATCCTGTCGGGCGCGCAAGATGTCGCCGGCGACAAGCTGGGGTTCACGCAAGTGTCGGCCATGACGTCGCTCGCGGCGGGCGTGATGACGATCCTGTTCGGCATCGTCGCGCGGCTACCGTTCGCGTTCGCCGCCGGGCTCGGCATCAACTCCTTCCTCGCGACGACCGTGGTCGGCTCGCTCACCTGGCCCGAGGCGATGGGCCTGGTGGTCATCGACGGGCTGATCATCGTGCTCCTGGCGGTGACCGGGCTGCGCAGGATGGTGTTCGACGCCGTGCCGATGCAGCTCAAGCTCGCCATCACGGCCGGCATCGGACTGTTCATCCTCTTCATCGGGCTGGTCGACGCCGGCTTCATCGGCTCGACAGGAGTGCCATCGCCGCCGGTCGGGCTGGGCGCCGGCGGCATCGGTTCGATCAACACCGTCCCCACAGTGGTCTTCGTGTTCACACTGCTGGTGACGGGCGTCCTCGTGGTGCGGCGCGTGCGCGGCGGCATCCTCGTCGGGCTCGTGGCGGGCACTGTTGTCGCGGTAGTCATCGAGGCGATCTGGCACCTCGGGGCGGCGGTCGAGCACCCCGGCGGCTGGAGCCTGTCGGTGCCGACGTTGTCGGGATCGCCGTTCGCGCTTCCCGACCTATCCCTCGCTGGTGACTTCAGCCTGGTGGGCAGCTTCGGTCGCATCGGAGTGCTCGCCGCCGTAATGCTGGTATTCACACTGGTTTTCGCGAACTTCTTCGATGCAATGGGAACCTTCACCGGACTGGCGCGCGAGGCGGGGCTCGCCGACGCGCAGGGCACGTTCCCGCGACTGCGCTCGGCGCTGATCGTCGAGGGCGCAGGCGCGATTGTGGGCGGGGCGACGTCGTCGTCGTCCAACACGGTCTTCATCGAATCGGGTGCGGGCATCGAGGAGGGCGCACGCACCGGCTTGGCCAACCTCGTGACGGGGGCGCTGTTCCTCGCGGCAATGTTCGTCGCTCCCCTGGCGTCGATCGTGCCGACCGAAGTGGCCGCGGCAGCGCTGGTGATCGTCGGCGTGATGATGATGTCGCAGCTGCGCCACATCGACATCAAAGAGTTCTCGGTGGCGCTGCCGGTGGTCCTCACCGTGGCGGTGATGCCGTTTTCCTACTCGATCGCCAACGGCATCGGCGTCGGCTTCATCGCGTGGGTCGTCCTGCGCTCGGCGGCCGGAAAGGTACGTGAGATCAGCCCGCTCCTGTGGATCGTGGCTGCGGGCTTCCTCGTCTACTTCGCGCGCGGCTGGATCGAGTCGCTCATCGGTTTGTGACGGGCTGCCGAGACGTCTCCGAGTTTCGACGACCAGGCCTCGCCAATAGCTCATCAAGAAAGTGGACGACAAGCCCATTTTCGGCCTTGCGCCAGACGGCTGCTAGATCGATAGTCGGCGACCTTTGGAGGGGAATGCTCTTGATAGCACGGGAATGGTTGCCGCTCACTGAGCTTTCGGGAACGAGGGCCACACCGAGTTCGGCGGCGACCATCGCCAGTTGGCTGTTGATCGAGCCCGCTAAATGCTGTGCGTGCGGGATGAAACCCGCTGCGCGGCAGCAGGCGGCGAACTGATCGTGGTAGTCAGGCGTAAGCGCGCGGGGAATCCAGATCCACGGCAGTTCGGCGCCGAGGGCGAGGTCGCGCCCGAGACCCGTTGGCACGTCCCATCCGGCAGGGACGGCGAGCACGAAGGATTCCCGCCTGAGCATCACGCGTTCGCAGTCGCGTGGCGTGGCGAGTTGCCGAACCAGCGCGATGTCGAGTTCACGACGCTGCACCAATTCGACGCCGATGTGAGTGTCGACTTCACGCACACGCACGTCGACGCGCGGATGAGAACGCGCGTACACCTGCAGCGCTCGTGGGAGCGGGTCGGTGAAGGCTGACGTGACGGCTCCGATCCTGAGTTCGCCTGCTTGTCCGTCGGCTGCCTGACGGGCAGCGGAGTCGGCGGCCGCCGCGGCTCCCACGACGATCCGGCAATGGTCCAGAAACACCGCGCCCGCTGCAGTCAGTCGAACTTCGCGAGTGGTGCGGTGAAGCAAGAGAACACCAAGCCGCTTCTCGAGTGCCTTGATCGCTGCCGACAGCGGAGGCTGCGACATCTGCAATCGTTCAGCTGCCCGGCCGAAGTTCAGTTCCTCCGCAACGGCGATGAAGTATCGCGCTTCGCGCACCTCGGCCATTTATACCGCATATCTATCACTGAATGATCTAATCAGTCCTTCACAATATAGGCCGTCTGCGCTGAGATGGCGGTATGGCACTGCGATCACTGCAGCCCTTCAGGCTTCCGCTCACCGTCGACGGGACTGCTATCGAGATCGCCGGGCTTCACCGCGACGGCACCGGTGCTCCGGTGGTCTTCCTCCACGGCTTCGGCTCCACCAAGGAGGACTACGCAGACGTCATCTTCGACCCTGAACTCGCGAGTCGACCGGTCCTTGCCTACGACGCACCGGGATGCGGCGCCAGCCGATGCTCGGACCTTGCGGCAGTATCGATTCCCTACTTGGTATCCGTTGCCACTGAAGTTCTTGACGCACATGGCATCACCGACTGCCACCTTGTCGGACATTCGATGGGTGGCCTGACGGCGCTCATGCTTGCCGGCCAGAATCCGTCGCGAGTGGCCAGCTTTGTCAGCATCGAGGGCAACCTCGCACCGGAGGACTGCTTCCTCAGCCGCCAAATCCTCACCCATCCGCACGACGACCCCGAGCAGTTCCTCGCCTTGTTCACCGAGCGGGTCAGAGCTTCCCGCCAGTACTCCAGCAGCCTGTACGCCGCGGCACTGCCGCATAGAGTCCGGGCGGGCGCCGTCCGGTCGATCTTCGAGTCAATGGTTGAGCTGTCGGACGACAGCGACCTTTTCCACCGTTTCGTGACCCTGCCCGCACCAAAGTTGTTCATGTATGGCTGCCAGAACAATTCACTGTCGTATCTGGAAGACCTGCGCCGCAACGGTGTCCAGCTGGCCGAGATCGCCGACAGCGCGCACTTTCCCATGTACTCCAACCCGCCCCAGATGTGGCGGTACATCGCCGACTTCATCACGGCGGTCGATCACGTTCGAAATGACGTTGTTCCAGCGCACTGACCGTCGCCTGGGGGCGGCGCTGTGGTGCGCCGGGCTCGCCGCGTTCGCAGCCATGTACGCACCGCAGGGACTACTGACCCAAATTTCTCGTGACGCGTTGGTTGACCCTGCACGGGCATCGCTGCTGGTGTCGGCGACGACATTGGGCCTCGCACTCTCGGTGCTGCCATGGGCATGGCTTTCAGATCGGATCGGACTGCGACGTGCGATGCGTCTGGCCGCTGCGGGGGCAGCGGTGTGCGCAGTGGCGGTGCCGTGGCTGCCGTCGTTCGACGCGCTTCTCGCCGGCCGCCTCCTGCATGGAATCGCACTCGGCGGTATCCCTGCTCTGGCGATGGCGCTTCCGCATCAGACGGCGAGTCCGGGCCGCGCAGTCACCTTAGTTGGAAGCTATGTGGCCGCCACATCACTGGGAGGCCTCAGTGGCCGACTACTCGTGGTTCCGGTTGCCAATGAGATTGGTTGGCGTGCCGGTCTATTCGCCCTCGGCTGCCTTGTCGCTGCGCTGATGCTTGCGCTGATCGGTTTGATTCCGCGAACGTCATCCGGCGGTCGGCCCGACCAAGTCGGTGGTGCACTGCTGGCCAATCTCTGCGACCCAGTGATGTTGTGCCTCTTTGGAATTGGAGCATTGCTCATCGGCGGCATGGTGGCCGTCTTCAACTACTTGCCGTTCCGACTGGAAGAGCCGCCATACCACCTCAGCCCGAACGTGATCTCGCTGATCTTTTTGACGTATCTGGCCGGCACCGCAGGCTCACGCGGCGCTGGATGGCTCACGGGCCGCGTCGGGGCGGTGCCCATCCTGGGTGCTGCCTGCCTCTTGATGACGGGCGGCGCAGCGATCACGCTTGCTCGGCCGTTGGCCATGGTCTTGCTTGGTGTGGTTGTGCTGACGGCCGGGCTGTTCATTGGCCACGCCGTGGCGTCGAGCATGGTCGCCGCCCGCGCGAGGATCCGACATGCCCAGGCGGCTGCAATGTACAACATCAGCTATTACGCCGGAGCGAGCGCATTCGGCTGGCTTGGCGGTCTCGCGTGGTTGCACGGTCAGTGGGCTCTGGTCGTAACTCTCGTCGTCACGCTGGGTTTCTGCGCATTTGTTCTGGCGGTCCTCGCTAGAACTGTGCCACGTCGAGGCTAGCTGCCGCCCACTTCGGCGGGTAGCGGCGGCGGCAATGGCGTCGTCGGAGTTGTCGTCGTCGGCGGCGGTGCGGCCGGCGCTTGGGCCGTCTCCTCCCCGTGGAAGTCGACCATCGGTTGCTCGCGAATCACCTTGTTGCCCACGCTGACTACCAAAGACTTCGACGTCACGAGGTAGGTCATTCCGTCGTTGTCTGCGATATATCCATCGCCGGATCGCGAGGCGGGCACGACCAGCTTGGCACCGTCGCGCACCCGCACGCCGCGATACTCATACTGACCGCCCGGTGTCTTGCAGATCGCCACGCGCGAAGTCTCGGTACTACCGAAAAGGACCGCCGTATTCGGCGGAGTGCACCTGGCGGTGGAGTCGACGTACCCCTGGTCGTCGGCGGCGGGCGCGGCAGTGGCCGAAGGCACCCCGAACGCGAGCAGCGCCAAACACGCCGCCGCGGCGACGGTCAGGCGGGAGCGGGCAACCCAGTAGGACGGCATTAACCTTCACGAGACCACGGCCTGCTTGGTTGCGCGAGCGTAGACGCCGAGACGCAGCAGAATCGTTAGCTGCTCGACATACGCGTTCGAAGCTAATCGCCGCGCCATCCCGCGCGTACCACATGCAACCCTGCCTTCTCGAGCGGCCGGATTTCGGTGTCGGTGGCGTCCTGATCGGTGACCGGCGTGGCCCCCTTCGGAATGGGTGCCCATGCGTGAAACGGCTCGCGCCCCAACTTGTCTGCGTGCGCCAGCACGTAGACCGTGCCGGCTCGCTCGATCATGATCTCCTTGAGCCGCGTCTGCACCAGCTCTGCTTCGCAGATACCGAGGCCGCGTCGAGCAGGATGGTCTCTCCCGGTTCCACCTGCTCAGCGGTCATTCGTTCCACGCCGACCCCGCCGAGGGCCGGTTCGGCAACTCGCGGCTGGCGGCCATGTACAAGGAAAGATATTGGAATGCAGCGATTTTCGAGGTGATCCAACAGTTGTCGCTCATCGCGGACAAGGCCGGTATCCCGCTGACGGAGCTGGCGCTGCGGTGGCTCGTCGCCAAGCCCGCGGCAGGGCCGATCCTGCTCGGCGGGTCGAAGGTGGAACACCTGCGGTCGAACATCGCCGCAGTCGCGAAGGGTCCGTTGGACGCCGACGTGGTGGATGCCTGCGACTATGTCGGGGCGGCGCTGCGCGGGCCGATGCCAAGCTATAACCGTTAGGAAACCATGAGCGCACATGAATTCGCGGCGCGACTTCGGAGGCGGGAACGCCTTCTGGGGTACTGGTCGGTGCTGGACAGCCCGGTGTCGACGGAATGGCTGGCGCATGTCGGGTGGGACTACATCGCACTGGACCTGCAGCACGGGTTGATCGGCTATTCGGGCATGGTCGCGGGGCTCACCGCGATTGATGCATCCGGATCCGCTGTGGGTGTGGTGCGCGTGGAGGCCAACGACGCGACCGCGATCGGGCGGGCCCTGGACGCCGGTGCCGTCGGCGTGATCGTGCCGATGATCAACGACGCCGACGAAGCCGCTAAAGCCGTTGCAGCGGCAACGTATCCACCGACCGGTATCCGGTCCTACGGTCCCATGCGCGCGCAGTTGCGGATAGGTCCGCGCCCGGCCGATGCCGACCGTGACACCGTGGTGCTGTCCATGATCGAGACGCCGGGCGGCTTGGCCAACGTCGAAAAGATCTGTGGCGTATCGGGTCTCGATGGGGTGTACATCGGCCCTTCGGATTTGCGGCTTGCGCTCGGCGGCGCCTACTCCCAGGACCCGGCGGTGGACGACGAGTTCGAAGCCGCGCTGAAGCGGGTGCGCGAAGCTGCCGCGAGCGCGGGGATCGCGGCCGGGATCCACACGTCGGACGGAGCCACCGCAGCCCGGCGGCTCGCCGAAGGGTTCACCTTCGCGACCGTCGCGTCCGACCTTGTCCACCTCAAGTTGGCCTCCACCGCGCACCTCAAGGCCGCGACCGACGGCTGATCGTCGCGACAGCGCGAACGGCTCGTTCAGGCGCGGCTGTAGACCGCTGCGTCGTCGATGTTGACGCGCGAACGGTCGGGCAGGGCGCGGCAACACACCACCGTGATGACCGCGGCCACGACGATGTAGACCGAGATCGAGTACGGCGTCCCGGTCTCGTGAAGCAGCCACGTCGCCACGAGCGGTGCCGGTCCGCCCGCGAACACCGATGCCAATTGGTAGCCGAGGCCGGCGCCGCCATAACGAAGGTGCGTTGGGAAGCTCTCGCCGATCAGCGCGGCCTGCGGTCCGTACATCATCGAGTGCACGATCATCGACAGCACGATCGCGATGAAGATCAGCACCGGCCCGCCGTACGTCAGCACGGCGAAGTACGGAAACGCGAAAAGCCCAGCGCTGACTGCGCCGGCCAGGTAAACCCGTTTTCTGCCCAGCGAATCCGACAGATGCGAGAAGTACGGGATCGTCGCGAGCTCGACGGCGGCGCCCACCAGGACCGCGGTCAGCACGAACGTCTTGCTGTAGTGGTGGCGCTGCACGACGTAGATCAAGACGAACGTGGTGAACAGGTAGAACGGCATTTGCTCGACGAAGCGCAGTCCCGCAGAGAGCAGGATTTCCCGCCAGTGACGGCGGATCACGTCGGCGACCGGGGCGCTCGCGGTCTTGCCCTGGTCCAGCACATTCTTGAACATCGGCGTCTCGAGAATCTTCAGCCGAATCACCAGGCCCACGGCGACCAACACAAGGCTGGCCAGGAAGGGCACCCGCCAGCCCCAAGAGTCGAACGCTTCGTCAGACATCGTCGCGGACAGCAGGGTCATCCCGCCGGTGCCCAGCACCAGCCCCACCGGTACGCCCACCTGGGCGAAACTGCCGAGCAGACCGCGCCTTTTCTGGTCCCCCCATTCCATCGTCAGCAGCACCGAGCCGCTCCACTCGCCGCCGACCGCAATCCCCTGCAGCACGCGCAACGTGACGAGGAGCAGCGGCGCAGCCACGCCGATGGCTTCGGTGCCGGGCAGGATGCCGATGACGGCAGACGCGATGCCCATCACCAGCAGCGTGATGATCAGCGTGGTCTTGCGCCCGATCCGGTCGCCCCAGTGCCCGAAGATGGCCGCTCCGATCGGCCGTGCGGCGAAGCCGACGAAATAGGTCGCGAACGACTGCATCGCGCCTGCGTACGCACTGGATTCGGGGAAGAACAGGTGTGGAAAGACCAGCGCGGCGGCCGTGTTATAGAGGAAGAAGTCGTACCACTCGATTGTCGTGCCGATCGCGCTCGCCAGCGCGGCGCGCCGTACCTGTACCCGCTGCGATCCCGGGTCAAGTTGCTCCGTGCGGCTGACCCCACTGTCTCCGGTGACCATTGGGCCGACCTCCTCTGACCGACGTCAGTTCATAGGGTTAGCCCCAACGGCGGGTTTCAAACGGTGAAAGTCCGGGCGGCGGCAGATACCCCTCGGCAATAACACCGCGGCCACATCTCGACTCGCTACTTGTCGCCGTCGGGGCGGAGGAGGGTTCGCACGAGGGGGGTGATGAGTCGCAGGATGTCTTCGGTGTCGGCGTCCTTCAGGACGGGCATCCGCAGGATGTAGCGCTGGCTGACGATGCCCATCAGCATCGCGCCGGCCAGCGCGGCGCGTAACCGCGCATCGGGGGCATCGATAGTCGCGGCCATCGCGTCGACCGACTGTGCGGTGATGTGGGTACGCAGAATCTCGGCGGCGTCCTCACTGGTCATGCTCGTGCGCAGCAGCACCGCCATCGGGCTGTTCGGGTCGGCCGCCCACGCGTCGAGCATCCCGCGGACAAGGTTCTCCGTCGTCTCTACCGGGTCGTCGGACGTCAGCTCGGCGATGGGGATGTCCCAGTGCACCGCTTCCCGGAACAGCGCCTGCTTGGTGCCGAAGTATTGGATGACCGAGGACTTGTCTACGCCCGCGGCTGCGGCGATACCGCGAATGGTGGCGCGCTCGTATCCGACCTGGGCGAACACGCCACGAGCGGCGTCCAGGATCCGGCGACGGGTCCGCTGACCCTTGCGCTCGCCCCCGCCCTCCGCTTCCGTAGCCGCGAGCCCGGGTGCTGGCTCCGCACTGCTCACTGCACACCCCCTCCCATCATTCGACCGATGATGCCACTCGCGACAAAAGTAGACAAGCGTTGAGAAATCCCGCACAATGGCATCAGGCCCGTTGCCGGATCGTGCGGACGGTCCCACTGCACCCATGAAGGGACATGGTTATGGCTGATCTACCCGATACCTCGTTCAATTCCGATGTCATGGCCGAGTTCCGCGCCAACGGCGGCAAGGTCGGCGGCCCCTGGCAGAACTCGACCTTGCTGCTGCTGCACACCACCGGCGCGAAATCCGGTGCGCCGCGGGTCAATCCGGTCGGGTACTTCGACATCGAGGGCAAGGTGATCATCGTCGGCTCGTACGCGGGCGCCGACATCCATCCCGCCTGGGTGCACAACCTTCGCGCCCACCCCCGCACGCAGATCGAGATCGGCCCCGAGACAGTCGATATCGACGCGCGTGAACTACCCAGTGATGAGCGGGAGGCGGCGTGGGTGCGCATCGCCGAGATCGCGCCACCGTTTGCGAACTATCAGACCCAGACCGACCGCACCATCCCGCTGTTCGAACTCAAGAGGACCTGAAAGGCGTGAAACTGGTTGTCTTCGGCGCCAACGGCCCCACCGGGCGGCTGGTCACCCGCCAGTTGCTCGATGCCGACCACACCGTGGTTGCCGTCACCCGACAGCCGGCCACGTTCCCGATCAGCGACCCGCGATTGACGGTGTCCGAGGCGGACGTTTTTCAGCAGCAGGCCGTCGCCGACGTCCTTCCGGGCGCCGACGCGGTGCTATCAGTTCTCGGTGTGCCGTTCACCCGCCGGCCGGTCGACACATTCTCTACCGGGACCGCCAACATCGTCGCTGCCATGCGCCGCACCGAAATTCGACGCCTGATCGTGGTCAGTTCCACCGCCACCCACCACTACCGCAACCGGCGCAGTTCGTCGCTGATGCTGCGGGTCTTCGAACCTGTCATCAGCCGCACCTTCGGCAGGACCGTCTATGACGACCTGCGACGCATGGAATCCATTGTCCGCGAGAGTGATCTGGACTGGACGATCGTGCGGCCCTCGATCCTGTTTGACGTCGACCACACCACCGGCTACATCGCCGGAGATGTGCCACCCGTCGGCGGTTTCACCGCCCGCATCGACCTCGCGCACTTCCTGACCACGCTCATCGATGATGCGGCCAGCATCGGCGCCACCCCCATCGTCTCCACGACCGAAGGCGCTCCAACGTTCTGGGAGTACATGAAACGCCAGTCGGTCAGACCAGCTGACAGCAAGCCCACACCGGCCTAATAGATCAAGGGAAAGACTGATGACGCAACCAGGACGGCTCGCGGGCAAGCGGGCGCTAGTGACCGGCGGCAGCCGCGGAATCGGTGCGGCGATCGTGCGGCGGCTGGCCGCAGAGGGCGCAGCGGTGGCCGTGAACTACGTCGCTGACCAATCGTCGGCCGATGCATTGGTCGGCGAGCTGCGTGCCCACGGCCACCAGGTGGCCGCGTTCCAGGCCGACGTCAGCGACGTGGCACAAACCAATGACCTGGTAACGCGGGTGGTGGCAGACTTCGGTGGGCTCGATCTGTTGGCCAGCAATGCCGGCGTCGAGTATTTCGGCGCCCTGGACTCGATCACGCAGGCCGATTTCGACCGCGTGTTTCAAATCAATGTCGCCGGACAGCTTTTCGCCACCCAGGCCGCGGTGGCCGCGATGAGTCGCGGCGGCCGGGTCCTGCTCACGTCCTCGGTCAGTGCCCGCATCGCTGTGCACCATCACACCCTGTACGCGGCAAGCAAAGCCGCGGTCTCGGCGATGGTGCTCAATCTGGCACCCGAGTTGGCCGACCGTGGCATCGCCATCAACGCCATCGCACCGGGGGGCACCGCCACCGACATGGCCGCCGCACATGCGGCGAGCTACACGCCACAGGCGCTGCGCGACGTGCCACCGGAGGCCGTCATGAAATCCATGAATGCACTG
The DNA here is from genome assembly GCA_963841555.1 of uncultured Actinomycetota bacterium. Lineage (GTDB taxonomy): Bacteria > Actinomycetota > Actinomycetes > Mycobacteriales > Mycobacteriaceae > Mycobacterium. The sequence continues at coordinate 24,863 of CAWJDL010000006.1, read as the reverse complement.
GGTCGGCTGGCCGAACCCGACGAAATCGCTTCGGTGGCTGCGTTTCTGCTGTCACCGGACGCTTCCTATATCACCGGCGCCACCATCGATGCCGCCGGTGGATGGATCTAACCCCTGGCCGTCGTTCGAGACGGGTCGGCCACCATCAGCGCCGCGGACCGAGAATTATCTGTCCGAACTTGTCCGCTCCCTCGACCAAACGTTCGGTCGAGATTTCGAAGCCCTCCGGGCGCGGCGTTGCTCTGTCACGGCCGGCGTAGCGGAACATGCCTTCGATTCCTGCCGGTGTGTTGATCATGAGTAGGTCTGCTTTCTTGGAAGTGATGCGGTATGCGTGCGGAATGTTCTTGGGCAAGAAGACGATTCCACCCTCCGACAGCTCCATCTCCTGGTCGTCGTACCAGAGCAACGCAGTTCCCTTGATGAGCATGAACACCTCATCCTCACGCGTGTGCTTGTGGTACGGGGGCGCTTCGCCTTCGCTGACGTCGAAGCGTCCGACCATCAACTGGCCGTCTGTGGCCTTGCCGTCGAGCAAGATCGCCAGTGTGCCGCCGTCGAGCCATTCCAGTTGTTGCTGCTGCTCAGGTTGCGCTAGATATGCCATGCTCACACGTTTCTCGTATCTCAAGCCGCTACCCGTTGGCAAGGGGTTTGGCGTTATTCTCAGACGACCGCGGCGGCCGCCGGCCAAAGTCGGGTGATCAGGCTGGCTGTAGGTTTTCAAACTTCCGCGGCGAACAGCGCGCTATCGTGCCATGAATGAGCGATGGGACGACGCCCTCCAGCCTGACCGGCCCGACACGCGCTCCGACGAGCACCCGGCGGGCGGTGCTCAACACGGTCAGGGGCTCCGCGGGAAACCTCGTCGAGTGGTACGACGTCTACGTCTACACGGTCTTCGCCTCCTACTTCGAGGCGCAGTTCTTCGACAAGAACGACACCAACTCAACGGTGTACATCTACGCGATCTTCGCGGTCACCTTCGTCATGCGACCGGTGGGATCCTGGTTCTTCGGCAGGTACGCCGACCGTCGCGGCCGCAAGGCCGCCCTGATGCTCAGCATCACCGTCATGTCGGCCTGCTCCTTCCTCGTGGCGGTCATGCCCACCCGCGAGATCATCGGGTACTGGGCGGCGGTGATTCTGGTCCTCGCCCGGCTTGTGCAGGGGTTCGCCACGGGTGGGGAGTACGGCACATCAGCGACGTATATGTCCGAAGCGGCCACCGCGAATCGGCGCGGCTTCTTGTCGTCGTTCCAGTACGTCACCCTTATCGGCGGTCACGTTCTCGCGCAGTTCACCCTCCTCATCGCGCTCCAGTTCCTGGACGGTGACGCCCTGCGCGCCTGGGGATGGCGGATCGGCTTCTTCATCGGTGGCATCGCCGCCCTTGTGGTGCTCTGGATTCGCCGCTCGATGGACGAGTCGCTCAGCGAGTCGCACTTGGAGGCCATCCGCGAGGGCAAGGACCCGGACGCGGGATCCATGAAGACGTTGTTTACCACGCACTGGCGTCCCCTGCTGCTCGTTTTCCTCATCACTGCGGGTGGGACGATCGCGTTCTACACGTACAGCGTCAATGCGCCGGCGATTGTCAAGTCCACCTTCGGGTCCGACCGGGCGATGACGGCAACGTGGGTCAACCTGCTTGGACTGATTTTCCTGATGCTGCTGCAGCCCGTTGGCGGCCTCATCAGCGACCGGGTCGGACGCAAGCCACTCCTGATCTTCTTCGGTGTCGGTGGTGTCCTCTACACGTACGTCCTTCTCACCTTCCTGCCGAAGGCCACCTCAGCGCTCACGGCGTTCGCACTACTGATCGTCGGCTACGTCATCATCACCGGCTACACGTCGGTCAACGCGATCGTGAAGGCAGAGCTGTTCCCTGCTGAAATCCGTGCTTTGGGAGTGGGTTTGGGCTACGCGCTAGCGAACTCCGTGTTCGGCGGTACGGCGCCGATGCTCTACCAAGCATCCAAGCCCGATCACATCACCTTGTTCATCGTCTATGTCACGGTGGTGATCGGCGTCAGTTTGTTGGTCTACATCTTCGGGCTGAAGAACAAGGGGGAGACGGTGCTCGACCGCGAGCAGGGCAGCGCCTGGGCCGTGCCTGTTCCCGCCCGCTGAGCGGCCCGCCGCGGCCAGGTCGGCGTGATGCGGCGATCGCTCACGACGGCTAGCGGTTCTCGAGTTGGGCGAGGGCTCGCCGCACTCATTCCTGTCAGACCGTACTTGCTCTGAACGCGGCTCCGTCGCCGGAAGCCGGACTTGAAAGCCTCAGGCTCACTGCCGTTTTCCGTATCCCACTCGAGAGCGGGTCAGGCACCGAGGCGGAACGGCGGGTACTTGTCCGTCGCTAGCAGGAATGCATACGCGATCACTCGGTAATTCCAGCGGAGGACGCCCACGCCGAAGTTGAACAGAGGTCGGGGGTATCGCCCGGTGATCACGACGGCGAACCATGCGATGACGACTGCAACCATCGACGCCACGGTGAGCACAAGAAGCACGATGTAGTGCGGAATGGCGAGCAACCATTTGACGAGTGGCAACCAGCGGTTCAATTCCTGCGGGGCACCCGGGTAGCGGACCGTCAAATGAACAGCTTGGTCCTCGTCCGTCGATGGATACTCATCGCGTAACAGGTATAGATAGGCCGCGACCCGACTTTGCAGCTTGAGGAGCCCTACGTTCCAGTCGAACCACCAGCGTGGGTACTTGTGGCGGATCAGAATCATGAGCAGGGGCGCGAGAACGAGCAAGCCGCCAACATACGAGAAATCAGGGACTGTGACCGTCCACGGGTCAACCCCCCATGATGCAGTCAACCCCCCAAATCTGTTCGCCCCGATAAGGATTGCGACGAGCACAACGATCGGCAACGCAAGAACCAGGCGGAATGCCGTTTTCCAACGGCTGAGCTGCTGCGGATAATCGACGTCGAAGGTGAGGGAGTAACCGTCGCTTGTAAGCGGGTTCACTGGCGTGCCTTACACGGCGTGGGCGATGACTGCGATGAGAGCAATTACCACCGCAATGAGCCCTAGGTACCCGAGCACAAGACCCGCCAGCGCCAATCCGTCGCCACGTTCGGCGGTCCGGAGGATCTGAGCCCGGGCGACGTGCCCGACAGGGATGGCTAGCAGGAGAAAAACAAATCCCACCACTAACGCGACGATCGCCAGCGGATCCGTTCGTGGGTTGGCCTGTTGCACAGTGTTGCTCATCGCGCTCCTTCGTGACGGTAGACGACGACCCGGCTCAGCAGACGTCCAGGCAACGTATATACGGTTCACAGGCTCCCGCGGTTCAACGGTTCTGCAGATCGTCTACCGACCGGGCGCAGTGCTACTCCTCGCGTAACCCGGTCTGTACCACCCTGATGCCGCGCGCTACTACTGAGCACTTCGAGATAACATCCCCGGCTGAGATGTTTCGCGGGTTCCGCGCTGAGCCGACAACCCCGTGGGAGATGTTGTATAGCTTCTCGTTGCCTGATTCGAATCGCGCCGCACTGAGCTGCCGGCCATGTTCTGCAGCGGTAGGGCGACCACACTGTCAACCGTGCTTAGCAACCCGCGCCAGGCTGACCGCAGATGTCATTAATCGGTTTCCGAAAGCTGAGCGCACACGTCATGACCGACGGTTGCGTAGCTCCTTGCGATGCCGGCAAGACAACCTGTCGGATCGTCAGTTCATTTCCCGGTTAGCCTTACAGCGGTGCGCAATCCGGCGACGAAACGTTCCGGTTGCTCCCACGCGGAGAAGTGCCCACCGAAGCGCTGCTCATCCCAAACCCGAACGTCGAAGAAGCGCTCGGCGAAAGACCTCGGCGCCGGGACAAGATCGTGCGAGAAGATGCTCACAACGGTCGGCGTGGCGACCTCGGTTACGGGATCAGTCTCCTCGGCATAGGAGGAAAATGAGGTTCCGATCGTGCCGGTCACCCAGTATGCGGTAACCCAGGTCAGCAGATCGTCGCGCGGGAAAACGGACTCGACGTCGCCGCCGCAGTCGCTCCACGCCCGCAGCTTCTCCACGATCCAGGCCAACAGTCCGGCCGGGGAATCACCCAGGCCTACCGCCAACGTGTGCGGCTTGGTCGACTGCTCCAGGGCATAGGCGCCCTCGGTCATCTGCCATCGCTGACCGGCGGACAGGTAGGCCTGTTCGTCGGGTGTCAGTTCGGAGTCGCCAACGGCAAAGAGATGCGTGTAAGGCACATCAGTCAGGTGCAGTGCCGAGACGCTGTGCGGTGCTCGCACGGCTAGCCTCTCGGCGACGAGGCTGCCAACGTCGCCGCCCGAGACTATGTACTCCTGATAGCCAAGCTCCGACATCACGGCCTCGACGACATCGGCCATCGCCCTCACCGACATGCCAGGTTTAGTCAGCGGCGGAGCGAAGGGAAAACCGGGTAGGGCCGGCACGACGACATTGAGATCCGCCAGTAGGGGCAGAACCCGCTCATAGCGCAGCACCGAGTCCGGCCAGCCGTCCAGCAGCACAACCGTCGCGGCTTCGTTTGACGACTTTCGGTGCAGAACTCGGTAATTGGTCCCGGCGGCATCCACAGCCGCCCACGGCAATGACCGAATGCGCTCCTCCTGGGCGCGCCAGTCGTACGAATCGGCCCAGTAGGAAACCAACTCGGTCAGGTAGTCGGCGTCGATGCCGCGCTCCCAGCCGGCGCCCTCCGGCAGCCTGACGCGGTTGGTCGCGCGTAACCGGCGACGCAGATCGTCGAGTACGCGCTGTTCAACTAGGGGCGGCTTCGCAGTCAGATCTTCCGTCTTGGTAGCCATAACGTCAGCGTCTCAGCAATAGCGGACAGGTCCCGTCCTAAGACATTCATTGTGCAACCGCTGTCATTCCCGAATTGCTGGCGCCACAGTTTGTGCTGTCCGCCCGGTCTGGCCCGCCCGATCCGGATACCGAACTCTCGTGGGCAATGGGAAACCCGCCAAGAATCCGCCAAGACATCCGGTCCAACCTGTGCGTGACAGGCCATCACGGCATGACCGACCCCACAGAGGAACAACCATGAAGACCAGAATGATCGCAGCGCTTTCGATTGCGACCGCGGCTGCGCTTCCGCTGGCCGCCGTGGCCAATGCTTGCGGCGGCGGTGGCGATGTCCCCAGCGCCTACGACTTCGTGGCTCCCTCGGGAAACATCGCTTGCACGATTTACGCGGATGGCTCAGGTGCGAATTGCGAAATCCAGGACCACACCTGGGTGGCTCCTGCGTCCACAATTGGCCCGTACGGCAGAGCGTGCGACTTCAACTTCGGAGGTCTGCAGATCTACGTCAGCCAGGGCAAACCAGCGAATCTGGGATGCTACGAGGGGGCGAGCAAGTTCAATAGTCCCGGCGAGCAGACACTCGACTACGGCCAGAAATACTCGCGCGGCGCGATCACTTGCGAAAGTGAGCCGTCCGGCGTGACATGCACCGACACCGCCACCGGGCACTTCTTCCGCATCTCACGCGAGTCCTACGAGTTGGGGTGAACAACCCGACCGCCAGACTGTGTCTGGCGCGCATGTTCGAGCGCGAGCGTTCGATGATTTCCGCCTCCGCATCCGGTCAACACTTCAGACCACATTCCAAGCCTTGGAGGCACCCTGCCCGAGCAGCCTACGACCGCGCTACCACAGGTGGTCGATCACGACACTTGGCGTGCCGCTCTCGACGACCTTCGCGTCCGCGAGATCTGCTGGCCTTTAGCGATGCGAGTCGGAAGGTTGAACTGATGGGAACGAAGCCTTCGCGCAGTGGTCAGCTGCCGATCAACGGCCTGAGCCTCTATCACGAAGTGTATGGCGAGCTCGGCGAGTCGAAAGTGTCTCCGCTGCTGCTCATCCCTGGCGCGTTCATGGCAACCGACTCGATGAGGTCGTGGGTGTCCGCCTTCGCGGGCAAGCGCGCCGTGATCGTCTTCGATCAGCAAGGGCACGGCCGCACCCCGGATACCTCGCGCAAGATGTCGTACGAGCAGTTCGCCGACGATGCCGCGGCGTTGCTGCGCGCCTTGAAGGTGGAGCGCGCGGATGTGATGGGCTACTCGCAAGGCGGCGGGGTCGCGCTGCAGCTCGCGCTCCGTCACCCGACGCTCGTCAACAAGCTGGTCTCGCTGTCCGCCACCTACCGCCAGGACGGCTGGTACCCGTCGGTGCTGAAGGGCATCGAGAGTCTCAGCGCCAAAGCGTTTGCCGGCACGCCCGTCGAGAGGGCTTTCAAGGAGCACACGCCGGACGCCAAGGCGTTCGACGCCTACCTCGAAAAGATGAAGGTCTTGAACATCGATGACCAAGACATCAGCGACGCGCAGATGCGTTCGATTTCTGCGAAGACGATGGTCATCGTCGGTGATGCGGATGGCGTGAAGCCGGAACATGCGTTGGCGATGTTCGAGCTGCGCGGTGGCGGCGATGAGGAAGCGGCAGCGTCGGGGATGCTGCAGAAGGTTCCGCCCGCGCGCTTGGTGATTCTGCCGGCGACGTCCCACATTGGCATCTCTGGAGAGTCAGCAGTGCTGGCGCCAATGGTGAGTGCGTTTCTCGATGATGTGCCGCCGGCGACGCCGGATCTCTTTTAGGGTTTCGCAGGCACGGCTGCGGCAGTTCGGCATTGGTCGATCGGGATCTCATCGGTTCGGTCGCCTTCCCCCGGACGTCCGCGCCGGGAGCTTCGAGGTAGGCGACGATTGCGTTGGTCATGCCTTGGCGCGCCAGGTCCAGATCGGTGTAGCTGCCGAGCTGGCGCTCGGACGTGATGCCACGCATCGCTCCCGGAATGAAGCTGGCGACCTCGTTCACCCGGTCAGGGTCCACGTCCAGACCGGCGAACGCTTCCAGGCAGGTTGCCAGCCAGCCGCCTCCCCACGATTGGAGTTCGGCGGCCGTGCGCGGGTAGAGCCTTTCGAGTTCGGCGGCGTCGCGCGGCAGCGCGGCGCGCAGATTCTCAATCGCGCGAGAATCGGTTGCGGTGAGGCCGTCGTAGAGCGTGTCGATGATGCTTGCGACTCGCTGCCGCAGAGGTGCCGTCGTGTTCGCGGAAATGAACACGTCGGCCCGTCGCTCCGCGGTGCGGTGCAGAACGGCGGCCCACAGTCCGTCCGCGTCGCCGAATTGGTACTTCACGGCACCCCAGGTGGCCCCGATTTGCTTGGCGATCCGATTCGCCGACACCGCCCCGGGGTCGCCAGTGGCCAGCGCCTTCAAGGCAGCGTCCAGCATGTTCTGGCGCGTGGCATCGCCGCGCCGGTTGGTGCGCTGAGGCTGAACGCCGGCGTCGGTCATCCTGCGGATGATACCGGCCGACCAGCGGATTTGTGGATCCGTAGAGGACTCTTTGATATTTACACAGAACCCTCTATTCTTCGTCCGAAGAACGCTTAGGGCGCGCAGTGCAATCCGCCAGGAGAGGAGTCCGGCATGGCGAAGCCACCGATCTCGATGAAGCCGACGGGCTGGTTCCAGGTCGCCTGGTCGGAGGAGATCGAGGTCGGCGATGTCCACAAGATGGTGTACTTCGGCCAGGAGATGGTGGCGTGGCGGGCGCAGTCGGGTCGGCTGACCGTGATGGACGCCTATTGCGAACACCTCGGCGCTCATTTGGGTTTCGGCGGTCACGTCGAAGGTGGTCATCGAGTGCGCCGCGGAACGATTCGGTCATACAATGCGCCTCCCAGTCGGCGTTGGGCTGCTGAGCGGGAAGCTGGAATTCGGTACGGTCGGAGCCGAAGCCGTTGCGGCAGAATCACCCGGGTGAATCGGCGACCCGGACGATGACAACTCACCCCGACCATAGCCAGGATGTGCCCATGGCAACAACGGTTGACGAGCTAGCAGACAGCGACTCACTCCTGGCTTCGCGCGACCCAGAGCTGACCGCGCGGTTCGTCAACGACGCGCTCCCGTATCTGAACCAACTCAATGACCGCGCCCGCCGATTGACCCGCAACGCCGTGGACGCCGAAGATCTCGTGCAGGAAACGATCCTGAGGGCTTACGCCGGCTTCAACACCTTCTCCGAGGGAACGAGCCTTCGGGCGTGGCTGTTTCGCATCATGACCAACACCTACATTAATTTCCTCCTCCGCGCGCATCACCGGCCAAGCGAGTACCTCATCGACCCCATCACCGGCCGACAACTGGCCGCCCAAGGTGGACAATCCCCGGACTGGCCACGATCGTTCGAATTCGATGTACTGGACGCGTTGCCCGGCATCGAACTCGCCGACGCGTTGGCGACATCGCCAGTGCAGTTCCGGCTGGCTGTTCACGATCGCGATATCGCAGGACTCCGCTGCCGAGAGAGCGCCGAGAGCATGGCGCGCTGCGCGGGCACCGTCATGTCACGTCTGCACCGCGGGCGCCAAGGATTACGAGCCCTGTTGCTCACCACATACGAACGAACATCAGTACAAGTGCGACGGCGACTACGCGGTCGCGGTGTCGATGCCGGTTCATCCTTTTGGCGGTGGGTTCGGCCCTCACCATCGTTGTTCTTCGCCCAGCCAGAGCTCGGCGACCTACGACTATTATGAGGCAAATCCTGCTGCGGGCAGTTTTACTTCTGGCATCGTGGGCGACCGGACTCCTGGTGGCGGCGTGGATCGTTCCCGGAGTTTCGTCGTCGGTACCAGGCTTCATCGTCGCCGTAGTGGTGTTCGCGGTAACGCAGGCGATCCTGTCCTTGTCGATCTTGAAGTTGCCCCATCGGTATGCGTCGCTGCTCCTCGGGGGCACCGGCTTGGCATTGACGATCATCGCCTTGATCCTTGCGTCGATTTTGACCCACGGACTCACTATTGACGGCATGGAATCCTGGCTGGCCACGACGGTTGTGGTGTGGCTGGTCACAACGATAGGGGCGATTACGCTGCCCGAGTTGCTCATCCGCGACGGGGCCGGCTCGGCCTGACCAAATACACGCCGCGGCGCACACGGGTGGATGGCGGCGGTCCGCGTCGAGATTCTGCATTTCGCCCGGGCCCGCGGAGTGACTTGAATTTTGCTATTTCGTCCGACGACGGAGGGAGCGGTGATGGGAGACACGCATGACGATCCGACGGATCACTCTCGGACCACGCAGCCGCACGCTGGCATCGTGTTGAAGGACAACTTCTTCTGGCCAGGGTTGATCCTTCTGGCCGTAGCGACGTTCGCGTTGATCAGCACGGCGGCAGCTGCTGCCTATCGGCATTACGAATGGCTGTCCACCACGGTCCTCATCGCCGTTCTCGGCGCAGTCGCCGGAGCGCTGTGGTTCGTCGTGGAGAATCGCCGCGTGACCCGCATCGAGGCGCAGTGGGACGCCGCGCACCCAGGTAGTCGGACGCGCCCGCGCACTCGATAGCCACGACAGCCGAGCATCCCCGCCGACAGTGACGTTCAGGTCCAAGCCGCAACGTCGACGTAGTTGTTTGCGTTGCAAGGAATTTGGAGATCTGTTTGTGCCGATAATTCCTGCGGGTGCGCGTTATGCCAACCGCTTTCGAGCACCTGGAAGCAGCATGGAAACACTCCAGCTCAGTGCGGGCGTTCCAGAGATGGGCCGAAGATTGGTGTCGCTGTGCGGTCTTCGGCCTGGGGGGAAAATGAACCGACACTGCTCCCCCGGCGGAAAATTGTTTGCGACCAGCTGTTTTCGCTCAGCAGTACAGGCCACCTTCGTACGGTTGTCTCCGTCGCGATATGTGCTACGTGTCGGTGCTTAACAGCGGACACTCATCGGTGGGTCTAGGACGAACTCGATCTCGCGGAACCCGGCTCGGCTGAGGTGATGGTGTTTGCGATTCGCGTCGAATACGCTGGTCTGTCGCCTCGTTGAGCACAGAAAGTCGAGGTCGACGTCGGCAACACAAAATTGCGGTTGGGGTGAAAAGCGTTGTTGGGCTAGACACACGCCGTTTTCCCAGATCATGGTCTGGCCATCCCAGGCGAGGTCGGTTGTCGATTCGCCCTCCCCCGCCGCCGCGTAGATGTACGCGGCGGCGCAGCGCAGTGACGCCGTTTGAGCCAGCAGGCATCGGTCTTCGGCTCGGCCGATGGTGACGGGGCTTCCCGACAGGTTGGTCAGCACGGTGGCCCCGGCCAGGGCGGCTTGAGCGCTGGGCGGGATGGGGATCCACATGTCTTCGCAGATCTCAACGTGAAGCGTGAAGCCGGGCAGGTCGGCGGCGGTGAACAGCAGATCGGGACCGAACGGCGCGTGCACGCGGGTTGTCCTGCGGCCCAAGCGGATTTCATCGTATATGTCGTCGCCAGCGGCCATCTGGCGAAGTTCGTAGAACTCGCGGTAGGTCGGTAGATAGGACTTTGGCGCGACGCCCAGTACGCGGCCGCGGTGGATCACGAAGGCGGTGTTGTAGATGCGGTGCAGATGGCGCAGCGGGGCGCCGATCACCAGAACCGGCATTAGCTCCACGGAAGCTTGCGTGATGCGTTGTAGTTCGTCTTCGACGGCGTCCAGGAGTGCGTCTTGCATCAGGATGTCATCGAGCGAGTAACCGGTCAGCGCTAGTTCGGGGAAAACCGCCACTGCGGCGCGTTCGTCGTGGCATTCGCGCGCGATGTCGAGCACAGCATGTGCGTTGGCCGCCGGATCGCCCAGCGTGGTTCGCAGGGTGCAGGCCGCGACGCGGACGGTCCGCTCCCGATGGTGGGAGTTGTAGGAGTTCATGACTGAGTGGTTGAGGTGCTGGTGTGTCAGGGGAATGTGGGGTGCGGGCGGGAAGTCGCGGTCAGGCGGCTTGTGGGTTTTCCAGAATCATTGCCACGCCTTGGCCTGAGCCGATGCACACGCCGATGGCGCCGTAGCGGAGATTTCGTTCGCGCAGTTCGGTGGCTAGGGTCAGCGCGTAACGTACGCCGGTGGCGCCGAACGGATGCCCGATGGCCACGGCACCCCCGTTGGGGGTGAGTTTGTCGTCGGGAACTTGGAATCCGTCGAGTTGGTTGGGCAGCTCTCGTAGTACACCCAGGGCTTGTGCACTGAAGGCCTCGTGGATTTCCCATACGTCGATCTGTTCGGGGGTCAAGCCCGCGCGTCGCAGCGCCAGCGGTAGCGCCCAGGCCGGGGCGATACCCATCAGCAGTGGATCGTTGCCGTAGACGGCCGAGGACACCACCCGGGCCAGCGGGACGACGCCGAGGTCGTCGGCCCGAGCGGCGGAGGCCAGGATCAGCGCGGCGGCCCCGTCGGACAGCGGTGTGGAGTTGCCGGCGGTCATCTGGGTCGTCCCGGGCTGAGCGGGTAGGGCAGCCAGCCGCTCCAGGGTGGTGTCGTCGCGGATGAATTCGTCGTGACTTACGGTGCGGTGCGGGGCCTTTCGGGTCGCGGGGATCGTGATGGGCATGATCTCTTTGGCCAGCCTGCCCGAGTCGCGGGCGGCGCGGGCGTGCTGTTGGGAGCGCAGCGCGAACGCGTCGATCTCTTCGCGACTGAGTTGGTAGCGATCGGCGACATTCTGCGCGGTTTCGATCATGCCGATGTAGGCGTTGCGGCCCAGCAAGACGGGGTTGGGTGGCCCGCCGGCGCCGGACCACATGGTGTCGAGCAGCAGTTGGGGTCCGCGCGGGCTGAACGGGGCCTCGCCTTTCATGTACGCGAACCCCGAGCGCGACATCGACTCGGCGCCGCAGGCGATCCCGACACCGAGGTCGCCGGCTTTGATCGCATGGGCGATCATGGCCATGGCGCTCAGTGACGATCCGCAGAATCTGTTGATGGTGGCTCCCGCTGCCCGGTCGGGGAAGCCGCCGGCCAGCGCTGCCCAGCGGGCGAGATCTCCCATGCCTTCATGCGCGGGGTTCACACATCCGGCGATGATGTCTTCGATCTGGTCGCGATCAACACCGACGCGTTCGCAGGCCCCGGCCAAGGCCAACCCGAGCAGGTCGTCGAGCCGCAGGTGCGATAGGGATCCGCCGTAGCGGGCGAAAGGGGTGCGCACACCGCCAAGCAGATAGGCCTCGGTCACCGTGTTCTCCTGTCGTGCAATCATTCTGCGGCGGCCGGCACCACCGGTGTCTCACACTCGTCGCGGGCGGACGGGACGCAGAGTGTTGAGGTGGTCCGGGTGCTGCTCCTCGCGGCTCAGGTCAGCGATCACTATCTGTGTGCATGGGGTGAATTGTCTTCACCCGGCTGCGTATTTCACCCGGGTGAGAGGCCCTCGCGGAAGAGATGCCCGCTGAGAGGCTCCCAGCCATGACGCTTTGAGGCCGGTCAAGCGACCCGCCGCCGCGGTGATGACGGACCCGCGCCCACTCCACGATGGCGCGAAGGCTGATCGTCTTGTCACGGTCAACGCATGTTCGAGACGGTGAATAGTCCGACCACGCCAACGCCGTAAAGGATGACGACGGCCAGCGAGTCGACCCCCAGCCGGGCGATGCGGCGGCGGGGCCGAAACAGCAGACCCGCCGCGTAGATGAGTGTCAACACGATTCCCAGCGCCGTGAGATAGATGTCGGTGCGCTGCGCCGCTGGCAACACGGCGTGCCCCGACAGCAGCGTTGCAGGCACAAAAAGCACTGGCAGGAAGGCGTTTCCGCCGAAGATGTCGGATACGGCGAGCTGGTAGTCGCCATGACGCACCGACCTCATGCCGGTGGACAGTTCCGGCAGCGAGGTGGCCGCGGCCAACACGGTCGCACCGAACAGCACACCGGACAGGCCGATGTGGTCGGCGATAGCGTCTCCGCTGCGCTCCAGCACGACTCCGGCGATCAACGTGACCGCGGCGGCGAAGCCGAAGCTCACCGCGGCCCTGGCAGTACTGGCCCCCTCAGCGGTGGCCTGCTGCTCGGTCATCGCGGTGCGGTGTCCGCGGGGCTGCTTCTGGCCGTCGGGGGGCTGGCCCGATTCGTGCCAGGGCAACGACCGTCCCGCCCGTTGCAACAACACCAGGCCCAGCACCCACACCATCAGGATCAGCACCGGGGCGGGCGTCAGCCGCGCTGTGATCAGCGTTGCGGGCATCTGGGCGCCGCCGATCACAATGGCCAGCACTGCGACGACCAGCGCGGCCTCCAGCACCAACACCAGAGACGCCGCCCGATAGGTCAGCGGTTTGGATCCGCGCACGCCGAAAGCGTCGAGGGCCACCAGCACCACTGTCTGGATGGCGATGCCGCCGAGGATATTGCCCACCGCCACACCGATATTGCCCGAAACCGCCGCAGTGGCGACGATGGCGATCTCGGGCAGGTTGGTGGCGATAGCCAACAGGATCAGGCCGCCGAGCGCCGAGCCGAGGCCCAACCGCATCGTCAGCACATCCGTGTGGTCCGATAGCTGCAATGCCCGCCACCCAGATCGCCGCTCCTGCAACAAGAAACATCACGACCAGCAGCCACAACGGTGATCCGCTCACGACACAGTTTTCCGGCCGCTGTTCGGAGGCGACCCCAGATCTAGCCCATTACCCCACTCGTCGAACGGCACGTCATCATCCCCCGATCACGATCAGTCCTGCGGTCATGAGGCTTCGGTCCTTCTAACCGCTAGTCGATTCTCACTGTCTCCCAGTGAGTTTGGGCTTTCACCTCTGATTGCGGCGATGGACGCCGCATCCTCCACCGCGACTTGGTTGGCGGTGTGCAGCACAGCGCGCACGTCGCCTGCGGGTATGACCGCGGCGCCGGAGGCGTCGGCGAAGACGTAGTCGCCGGGATGAATCGCCACCCCGCCGATCACCACCGGGCGGTTCGCCTCGTAGGGGGTGACGGTGTCACCGCCCCACCGCGTTGTTTCGCCACGGCAGTAGATGGCCAGGTCGTAGTGCTCGAGCTCCGCGAAATCGCGCAGCCGCCCGTCGGCGAGAATGCCGGCGAGCCGATGGTTTTGAACACGCGACAGCTTTGTCCCGCCGCCCAGTGATGCATCGGTGTAGCCGTTGCTGGCCAAGACCAGCACGTGCCCCTCAGCGCCGCCTTCGATGGCCTGGTAGAACAAACTCTTGAAGTTGTAGCGCTCGGGCGGCAAGGCGGTCCCGCACGCCGGGAAGTAGGAGATGGTCACCGCGGGGCCGAAGAGTCGGCGACCGGGCGTCGGGCTCACCAGGTCGAGGAGATGACAATGATGGTGGTGCAGTCGCCCCATCGCATCCACGACGTCGGCGGTGCGCACCCGACTGGCGAGCACGTCTAGGGACTCCATCAGCGGGCCGGGAAAGGGATACGCCAGGACTGGGCGCCGCGCAGGTCCAGCCACACGTCGGTCGGGGTTTGCACGAGCCGGGCCAGGACGTGGTCGCAGCTCGGGCAGCGCACCACGATGCCCGGGGCGCGGTGATAGACGTGCGTCTCAGCGAAGGCCCGAATGCGTTCACATCCGGTGCAGGTCAGCGTCGCGGTGGTGGCATCGAATCCGAGCACTTCTGAGAAGGCGCCCGCTGCCGCGTTACCGTCGACGTGCATCGGTTCCGTCATTATTCCTTCTTCCTCGATTAGCCGCTCGGCCCGAACCGCTCGGTCCGGATGGCCGATGGCCGATGGCCCTGCCCGATCAGCTTCGTCGTCACCGATTCCACGAATCCCGTTGGGCCGCAGACATAGACGCGCAGACCATCGTCGGGCGTCCACCCCGGCACGGCTAGGTCATCTGAGCTGACGCGGCCGGGCGGCCGGGCGGTCTGCGGCGTGGGGGCCCGGGTGTAGACCACAGCGAGCTGCAGCCAGTCACAGTCGCGCTCGAGGTGGCCCAACTCTTGGGTGTAGTAGACGTCGGCGGGACTGCGCACCGAGTAGACAAGCCGAAACTCCGCGCCGCCCATCACTATCCGCTGTCGCAGCATCGCCATCAACGGCACAATGCCCGATCCGCCAGCGACCAACAGAACCCGGGTCTCGTCGGCCGGCCGCCAAACGAACCAGCCGCCGATGGGTCCGCGAAGCTCAATCTCCTCGCCGGGACGTACTCCCGTGAGATAGGGCGAGACCTCTCCGTCGGCAATCTGCTGCACGGTGAGCTCGATGCGCTCCCCGTCTGCCGGTCTGCTCAGCGAATAGCTACGTTGTGCGCTATACCCGTCCTCAGCGGTCAGCTTGAGATCAATGTGTTGACCGGCCAAGTGACCGCGCCAACCCGGTACGGCAAGCCCGATCGTTTGTGCAGAGTCGGTCTCGGGTTCAGAGTCCACCACCCGCGCAACCCGCCAGTGCAACTTGGATGTCAAACCATCGCCCACGGGTCAATCCCCGGCGTAGCGTTGTTCTCGCCACGGGTCACCGTAGCTGTGATAACCCAAATGCTCCCAGAATCCGGGTATGTCGCTGTCGCGCAACTCAATAGATCGCACCCACTTCGCGGACTTCCAAAAGTACAGATGCGGCACCAGCAGCCGCGCCGGGCCGCCGTGCACCTCGCTAAGCGGCTCGCCCTGGTAGCCGTAGACGATCCAGGCCTTCCCACCGAGAAGATCCGCCACCGGGATGTTGGTGGTGTACCCGCCATAGGAACCGACCAGCGCGAATTCGGCGGTGGTGTCGACTGATTCGAAAAGCGTGTCCAGCGAAACGCCTTCCCACGTGGTATCCAGCTTGGACCACGTGGTGACGCAATGAATGTCGACAGTGAGCCGCTCGCTGGGCAATAGTTTCAGCTGGGCCCACGTCCAGCCGTGTTCGGCGCCACGCTCGTCGCGGATGGTGAACCGCCAGTCGCCGAGGTCGATGCGCGGAGTCGGTCCTGCCTGCAGGACAGGGAAGTCCGCGGTCAGATGCTGACCGGGCGGCAACTGACGGGCCGACTCACCGCGGCGGCCGCGAAAGCCTTTGTTGACGATACTCATTGGTGCTCCCTGTCGTGGTGATGAGCCGTCCGTCAGCTCGGCTCGTTCTCGTGCCCTATCCGGTATTTTCTCTATTTCCGGGGATGGCCGTCGGCGCCATCGGTGCGCGCACCGTCGGCGTGAACAGGTTTCCTCCGGTGGGGCTGATGCTCTTCTCGGTCGGCGCGGGTGGGGGCGCGCCCGAGGTCGGGGCCTGCGTGGTGGTGGTTGTCGTCGTCGGCGATTGCGTGGTCGACGGCGCGTTCGAACCGTTACCGCTACAACTGGCGATCGACACCACCAACCCAGCCAGAACCGCCACACCCCCCACAACACGTAGCAGGCGAACAGCATCCGAGTTTTCCCTCATGACATCTCCAATCTATTTGGTTTGATAGCTGACCCACCCCAGCGGCGTGGGCGAGAGCCTTTGGTAGCGAGCCCTATTGATGCTCCGGTTATAACAGTGGTGAAGTTCGCTGACCCGGCTCGTTCTGAATTCATGAGCGCTCGTTGGAAATCAAATTTCACAGATCTCAGCACCTTCTTCTTGAGGTCGTACTGCCATGTCGGCACCCAGAACGGAGATGGCCCCTTTGGCTTCGAGGATGGCCAGATGAATACCGTCGGCGTTGGGGTGCCCGTGTTCGCGCAGCACAGCCTCTAAATCCGCGGCGGTCAGGCCGCAGCGGCGCAGGTTGCGTCGGTTCACTTCTCCGTCGCTGATCAGGACCATCAACGGCGGGTCGATGAACCGGCACAAGGCGGGAATTAAGCGCAGTCGCGCGAGGAGTGCATGGGCGGCCAGAAGGCACAGCAGCGCGGTGGTCGCCTGCAGCCACGCGGTGTCGGTGGCGGTTGCTGCACGTCCGACGATGGCGCCGGCGGCGACGGCGGCGATCCAGTCGAACGGCGCGAATTCCGCCAGGGTGCGTCGTTCGGTGAATCGGAACAGGATCGCCGCGGTCAAAAATATCGCCGCGGTTTTGATCGCCACGTCCCCGACTGCGGGCAGATCGCCGATGAGGACATGCACGATCCGGTTCACGCGTCCCCCGCCGATCGGCGCTGCGCCGTGGGTGTGGACGCTTCATCGAGTCGCATGGCCATGCCCCTACACCCGATACACGGCACGCGCGCCGTCGGCCAGGGTGCTGAACGGATGCGAGCAGTGGTTGCAGTAACGCTGGTTACGCGGGCGCTGTAGATGTTGGTCATGGCACGGATCGCAGGCCAGTGCCTGAGCCCCGCAGCACTTCATCACGTAGATCCATTCGGCTGGTTTGGAACACTCACTGATCACCCTGAAGGGACGCACCGTGTTGTCGACCGTCTTCGAGTCACAGAGACGCTCGTCCTCACCGATGTCCAGGATCTCGTCGATGGGGCGGTCCAGAAGACGCATAGCCATCATCCCTCCGGATTCCGGCGCCGGATACGCTCGGTCTCCAAAACCGGGCAGTCGTTGTTCACATGGGGAACACGGCGACGTCCCGACGTGGTGGGAAACCCCGGTCATAATTGATTGGAACTGACTCGTCATGGCGCCCTCTTTTCGGATGTTGACCCGACCGCCATCGCATCATCGTGATGCGTCTCGCGGCGGGTGCGGCGGACGTGGGCTTCGTCGCGTATCCGCTGGACCATGTGGGGGTAGTGCAGTTCGAATGCCGGCCGCTCAGAACGGATTCGGGGCAGCTCGGTGAAGTTGTGTCGCGGCGGCGGGCAGCTGGTCGCCCACTCCAGCGAGTTGCCGTAGCCCCACGGATCGTCGACAGTCACCGGCTCGCCGTAGCGCCAGCTCTTGAACACGTTCCACACGAACGGCAGCACCGAGACGCCGAGGATGAACGCACCGATCGTCGACACCACATTGAGCGTGGTGAACCCGTCGGTGGGCAGATAGTCGGCATAGCGGCGCGGCATGCCCGCCGCGCCGAGCCAGTGCTGGACCAAAAACGTGGCGTGAAAACCGATCAGGGTCAGCCAGAAATGCAGTTTGCCCAGCCGCTCATCCAATAGACGCCCGGTCATCTTCGGAAACCAGAAATACACGCCGGCATAGGTAGCGAACACGATCGTGCCGAACAGCACGTAATGGAAGTGCGCCACCACGAAATAGGAGTCCGTGACGTGGAAGTCGATCGGCGGGGAGGCCAGCAGCACACCCGACAGACCGCCCAGCAGGAACGTCACCAGGAACCCCACCGAGAACAGCATCGGTGTCTCGAACGTCAACTGGCCCTTCCACATTGTGCCGATCCAGTTGAAGAACTTGATACCGGTCGGCACCGCGATCATGAATGTCATGAACGAAAAAAACGGCAGCAGCACCGCGCCGGTGGCGTAGAGGTGGTGCGCCCACACCGTGATTGACAACGCGGCGATGGACAACGTCGCATAGATCAGCGTGGTGTAGCCGAAGATCGGCTTGCGGGAGAACACCGGGATGATCTCGGTGACGATGCCGAAGAACGGCAACGCGATGATGTACACCTCGGGGTGGCCGAAGAACCAGAACAGGTGCTGCCACAGCAACACACCGCCGTTGGCGGGGTCGAAGATGTGCGCGCCCAGGTGGCGGTCGGCGGCCAGCCCGAACAGCGCCGAGGTCAAGAGCGGGAACGCCACCAGCACCATCACGCTGGTCACCAAGATGTTCCATGTGAAGACCGGCATCCGGAACATCGTCATCCCGGGAGCGCGCATGCACACCACGGTGGTGATCATGTTGACCGCGCCCAAAATGGTGCCCAGGCCGCCGACGATCAGACCCAAGATCCACAGATCCCCGCCCGCACCCGGGGAGTGGATCGCATTCGACAGCGGGGTGTAAGCGGTCCAGCCGAAGTCGGCCGGCCCGCCGGGGGCGAGAAAGCCGCCCAGCGCGATCAAGGCGCCGAACAGAAAGAGCCAGAACGACAACGCATTCAGCCGCGGGAACGCCACATCGGGGGCACCGATCTGCAGCGGCAGCACCAGGTTGGCGAACCCGAACACGATCGGGGTCGCATAGAACAGCAGCATCACCGTGCCGTGCATCGTGAACAGCTGGTTGTACTGCTCATTGGACAGAAACTGCAGGCCCGGCGCGGCCAGTTCGGTACGGATGAACAGCGCCATCAGCCCGCCGACGAAGAAGAACGCGAAGCACCCGACGACGTACATCATGCCGATCAGCTTGTGATCGGTGGTCGTCACCAACTTGTACAGCAGCGCCCCCTTGGGACCCAGCCGGGCCGGAAAGGGACGCCGGGCCTGCAGTTCTCCAATTAAGGCTGCGTGGGTTGTCAACTGTCCGGTCCTCCCCAGCCCTGCGGACTTTCGGCGGTCGCCGCTGATGTGGGGAAGGCGTCGAGCAGTTGATGCCAGGAGGCTGCGACCTTAGCGACGCCGTCGTTTTCACGCACGCCGAAGACATCCTCTAGGTCGACACCGACCGCTCTGACCTCCTCGAGCACCCTTTGGGCGTCGGTGGCCGTGCCGGTGATGGAGTCGCCGATGATGACGCCGTGATCAGCGAGGGCCTCCAGTGTGCGTTGGAGCTCGGCGATGGTGTCCAGCAGTTCGAGCAGATTCGCTGCCACGTCATCGAACTCAGAATTCCCCATCGGTGCGCTCTCCATTCCCTCTCGCGGTCTCGCCACGCAGCGCGACCCGCTGCCTTTAACGGACACCTGGAGACCGCTGCGCCGGCTCCCGGCAATGAGCATGTCGCGCAGTGGGGCGAGCTGTCCTCGCCCGGCTGCGTCATTCACCCGGGTGAGAAGCCGGCCTGGCATGGGACTGTCGCCCTACTTGTGAAGTCGCTCCGGAGGGATTCTCACCTGCGCCACGCACTCACTACTCGTACATCTCTGAACCTCAGGTGCGGGTGCGGTGTCCTGCGTGGTAAGCAGATTCTCGATCCGCGAGTTTGGTCCGAAAGGCGTTGGGTGTTACGCGATGCCGTAGTCGTTGATCTTGCGGTAGATGGTGGCTCGTGACATTCCCAGGGCGCGTGCCGCGTCTTGTTTGTTGCCGCGGTTGTCTTGCAGGCTGCGGACAATCGCGTCGCGCTCCAGGGCTTCCATTTGGGTCAGCGTGCGCCGGGTGACCGAGCGGCACTCCGGTGGCAACTTGTCGGCGCTGATCATACCCGATCGCTGGCGGGCCACGGTTTCGGTCAGAACCCGCCGCAGTTGCGAGACGTTGCCCGGCCACGGCAGCTTGCTGAGTTGGCGCATAGCATCGGGCGCCAGCCCCACATCAGCACCGCGGGTGATCTCGGAAAGCAGCAGCGGCACGAGTTGCGCGAGGTCGTCGATCCTGTGTCGCAGCGCCGGCACCGTAACGGTGTGGGTAAACAACGGCAGCAGCTGCTTGATCGGTGCCGACAGAGACCCACCACTGCTGGTCGCGGCGATCCATCCGCGGCCTGCGCGCGTGGCCAGTATCGAGGTGATCGCTTCGAGTGTGTCCGTGTCGATGTCATCGACGTCGGCGATCACCAGCGCGAAGTCCTCATCGCCGGTTAGGGCCGCCAGCTCGGCGACGAAACGCGCCGCGCTGCGAAACGTTTCGGCGCGCATCACCCGAACGGTTCGGCCCGGTTTCACGTCCCGCCCCACCGCCTGGGCCAGCCGGGCGCGCCCGGATCCTTTCTCTCCCTCGAGCATGACCCAGTCTCGGTCGCGGCAGCATTGCCGCACCTGCTGGCAGCAGCGCAGCCAGGCGCTGTCGCGACCTGCCAGGCCAGGGATGTAACTGTGCGCCGGGTGGCCGATTCGAGGCGGGGACGAGCCGGTCTCGGCGGAAAGATCAACGTGGAAAACGACATTGGTGCGGCCGCCGCGCAGCGCCGACCGTTCGACGGCAGTGATTTTGGCGATGCGCCCGCTCGGCAGAACGACCAGCGCCGTGCCCGACAGCGTGCAGCTGAGCAGATCCGAGGCGTGTTCGAGCAGCGCGGTCTGCTCGTTACCGTTAAGCGTCCGACGTAGGTAGGGGTTCATCAACACCACATCGCCACCAATCGCGAGCACACCGCTCGAAGACCGTCGTGCCTGCCGCAGATACGCCTCCAAAAGTGCGGTCTCGCCCTCATGAGCCACCACCCGCATGCGATCCTCGATCTGGCGGGCGGCGCTGGTAGCCAGCGCGAGCAACAGCGGATCGGATTCGACGGCCAGACAACTCAAATTGACCGCGCCAACCACCCTGTGTGTTATCGGGTCACGGATCGGCGACCCCGCGCACGCGAAACCAAACCACATCGCGACGTAATGCTCACCGCCACGGATGAAGGCGGGCCGGCCAGTTTCTAGCGCGGTACCAATCCCGTTGGTGCCCGCCGCCTCTTCCGTCATTCTGTAACCCGGTGCGATGCTAGTCGTGTCCCACGCGTCGAGGACGGACACTTCGGCGGCGGTCCGTTCAAGCACCACAGCGTCAGTCGATGTCAGGAGAACGCCAACAGTTTGCGCAGCCAGGTCATCGGCGACGCGCTGCAGCACCGGTGCGGCCGCGCGCGCCAACCGCGAGTCCCTGTTGGGTTCACGCACGTAGGGCAACTCGACCCGGTCGGTGTGGACGCGCAGCATCTGCGACCGACGCCAGGAGTCCAGGACGCTTGGCCGCAGAATGTGCTCATCGACTGAGCGCACCGCGTCAACGGACCCGACGGTCAGGAACTTTTCCCTGACCCGCTCAACTTCGGTCGTGCAGCCGGCCGGCGACCTCATCCTTCAACTACCTCGACCCCGGCTCGCCGTCACTAAGCCGCGACCCGTGTCCGTCCCGCAGCAAGAGACTCAGCGTCCCGAGCTACAGACATCAGACCTCTCCTGAGACACATTCACTGTACGCGCGCGACGATGGCGTTGCTCAGACGAACCGACATATTCGTGGAAGGCATGACACAAGCAGGCCGACCGGCTGAATGGCTACACCGGTAGCCCAGAGCAGCCGCAATTGCTCATGATGCTTGCCGTCATTCGCCTACAGCAGTTCAAGGCGGTTAATTGCATGCTCAACGAGTGATCGTCGGCGGTCCGCGGGCTTGGATCTTGCCGATCAGATCGGCGCCCCTCCGGGATCTGCCGCCCGGCCTGCTCTTCGCTTGCGGCCAAATAGCTTCGCGGGGTATCGGCATTTGCTCAGGCCGGTTGCCGGCGAGCTTGGTCTATGGCACTGCATCAACTACGGACCGCCGACATCGGAGGACCTCGTCACGTTGCGGCTCAGCGGCACGCCGGTGGCCCAACGCGAAAAGCGAGGTCCCGCGCAGCCGAGGTGTTTGGCGTTGTTACGGCAGCACCTCCAACGGAGCAGTACGCCGAGATCTTCGCCGCCAGGGGTAATCCCGACGAAAGATACTCTCACGCGAGGCCTGTGATCGGATACGCCGCCGACATGGGCGCTCGAGGACAGAGGTCTCGCCGAGCATGGGCAGCATTCGCCGCGCTGCCCGCCAGTACTCCGGCACACCTGCCACGTCGCGGTGTCGGTGCACGCGGCGTCGACCGCCTACGTCGAGCCATCCAGGAAACTACGATCATAGGAAGGGCCTCCAGCACCGCCACTGCCGGAATTCACTACCGGGTCGACCACAAGCAGATCCATTTCACCCACGGCTGCACCGACTTACGGCGCCATCACGGTCCAACCCCTGGTATGCATCGCCGCCTTGGGCCGTTGATCAGTCCGAGACAACGATCAGAACATCTCAGCAACAAAGGAATCCAACCGCTTACCGACATGTTCCATTGTGACAGCATCTACTCATGAATATTCTGGTTGGCCCGTCGTGATCACGCAGCATGCAGTATGAAGTGGGCCTATAATCAAATTGATGAGTTTGGTATAAGAAGTTCTTTCAACCTAGGTTGTTCGAGGTCGCGACGTGCGGCCGCTCCGGTGTATGTTTCTCTGTGGAGCGAGGGATAGGTGAATTCTCATCCAAATCTGTGATCGCTCCTTCAGGCAATCCATATGAGGGCCTGCTCTGTAAGAACGTTTCGTCGAGAGGTGCTTTCTATGGCCGCAGGAAGTAACACCTTCCCTGTCACAATTCTGAATGCTGAGCCAGTAGTTAGATCGGTTGGAAATATTGATGTCCGCTATGGGTCGGCAATTATTACTCTTAGCGATATTGCGTCAAATAGGGTATCGATATTGTCGCTCACGCCATGGAGTGCGATCGCGCGTCGCGTAGTGCCGATGGAAATAGCATGATGGAGGTACGGCTGTCGTCAATTGATGGGTCGAGATCTCCCAAGAGGGCTCCGACGAAGAGGAAGACCTGCGGCTTTCTCAGCGCTGTAAACGTCCTTCGAGCTCACGGTTGCGATGTTGGTCGCGATCAAGCCCGCCGTCCGGGAAGCCCTCGATCATGGGCGGCGTGCTGGCCATCCTCTTCTTCTCTTCGTGTCCACCGTCTCTTTTCTGTTCACCGCTCCAGGTGTCAGTGAGTCGGCGGGCCTCGGAGTTCCATCGCTGTCGGCGCTAGGTGAGCTTCTGTTCAAACACGTTCTGCTGCCGGGACTTTCCTTCTGGACACTCACCGACTCGATACGGGCCGCCAGTCGCGGTCATGGCGGCAACTGACTGAAATCGACTTACAGCCATGGGGAATTCGGCGGCCGCGCTCAGTAGACCCGACACCTCTTGACCCGGACAAGATAAGGAGCGCGATGAATTCACCGGCAAGCACGCCCGCCGATGTTCTGGTGATCTTTGGTATCACCGGGGACCTGGCGAAAAAGATGACCTTTCGGTCCCTGTACCGTCTCGAGCGCCGCCACTTGCTCGACTGCCCGATCGTCGGCGTAGCCCGCGACGACTGCTCCTCTGCGACCCTGCGCAATCACGCGCGGCGCGCCATCGAGGACACCGGCGAGACGATCGACGAAGAGGTATTCGGCCGGCTCGCACAGCGCCTGGCGATGATCTCGGGCGATTTTGGGGATGCACAGACCTATTACCGAGTCGCTGAGGCGATCGAAGGGCGGCACAGTCCTGTCTTTTACCTCGAGATCCCGCCGTCGCTGTTCGGCCTGGTAGTACGTGGACTTGCCCATGCCAACCTCACCACCGGCGCTCGGGTTGTGGTGGAAAAGCCCTTCGGCCACGATCTGGCCTCGGCGCAGACGCTGAACGAACAGCTACGCAAAATCCTGGACGAACGCCAGATCTTCCGCATCGACCACTTTCTGGGCAAGGAAGCGGCGATGGACATCTTGTTCCTGCGGTTCCACAACTCGGTGTTCGAGCCGTTGTGGAATCGCGACCGGATCCAGGCCATCCAGATCACCATGGCCGAGGACTTCGGAGTCGAGGGGCGGGGCAGCTTCTACGATCCCGTTGGGGCCTTGCGCGACGTGGTGCAGAACCACCTGCTGCAGCTACTCGGTTTGTTCGCCGCCGAGCCGCCCAGCGTCGCCGGTGCCGACGGGCTGCGCGATAAGCGGGTGGAGGTGTTTCGGACCATCCCGCCGGCTGACCCCAAGCATTACGTCCGCGGCCAGTACCACGGGTATCAGGCCATCGAGGGGGTCAAACCCGACTCGCAGACCGAGACGTTCGCCGCCCTGCGGCTCGAGATTGACAATTGGCGCTGGTCGGGCGTTCCGTTCTTCATCCGGGCCGGCAAGGCTTTGCCGGTGCGGGCCACCGAAATTCGGGTCATCTTCAAGCGGCCACCCAAATTGGCCATCATCGAGCACGCCCCCGATCCCAACGAGCTCATTCTGCGCATCGATCCCAACCCCGGCGCAAATCTGGTCATCCAAGCTAAAGAGCCAGGCGCCAATCGCACTCGCACAGTCGATCTCTCGCTGAACTTCGCCGAACAGCTGGGCGAAGCACCCGAACCCTACGAACGGCTGCTCCACGACGCAATGAACGGAGACTCCAGCCAATTCACCAGGGAAGAGAACGTGAAGCAAACCTGGCGCATTGTGCAGCCGCTGCTGGACGCACCACCCCCAGTGCGGCGCTACAAGCCCGGGTCGTGGGGCCCGACCGGAGCCGACACGCTGCTCGACGGTTACCCCAGCTGGCGACACCCCTGCCTAGAAGGGAATCAAG
>CAWJDL010000005.1:0-681877 GCA_963841555.1 uncultured Actinomycetota bacterium | reverse complement strand
GTGTTACGCACGTCTCGGCACGATGCGCCGAAGTGGGGCTACCGCGCCTGCTAGTTGACGCCGGACTCAGCTAGCGCCGCGTTAGTAGGCGCGGGGCAGCTTGAGCGCTTGGGTGGAGATGTAGTTGAGCACCATTTCCTGCGCGAAGGGCGCATTGCGGAGCAGCCGTGCCTCCCGCCACAGCCGCTCTACGTGGTATTCCTTTGCGTAGGCGTAGCCACCGTGGGTGGACATGGCGCGGTCGCAGGCATCGAAGCCGGCCTCGGCGCCAAGGTATTTGGCCGCGGCGGCCGGGATGCCGCAGTTCTGGTGGTCGTCGTAGAGCTCGGCCGCGTGCATCGCCATCAGCCGAGCCGACTCCAGGCGGATCCACGAGTCGGCCAGCGGGTGGGCGACCGCCTGGTTCTGTCCGATCGGCCGGTCAAACACCACGCGTTCGTTCGCGTAATTCGTCGCGAGTTCGAGCGCGGCCTGTCCGATACCGACGCCCTCCAAGCCCACGACGATGCGCTCGGAGTTCAGCCCGTCGATGAGGTACTTGAAGCCGTGGCCCACCTGACCCACGACTTCGTCGTCACCGACCTCGAGGTTGTCGATGAAGAGCTCGTTGGAGTCGATCGCCGACCGGCCCAGCTTTTCGATCTCGCGGACGGTGATCCGGTCGCGGTCCAGGTCGGTGAAGAAGAGCGTCATCCCATCCAGCGGCTTGTCCTCGTTGCGGGCAGACGTGCGCGCCAGCAACAGGATCTTGTGGGCGTTCTGCGCGTTGCTGATCCAGACCTTCTGGCCATTGACGACCCAGCCGCCGTTGACCTTCTCGGCCTTGGTCTTGATGCGCGAGGTGTCCACCCCGGCGGTGGGCTCGGTGACGCCGAACGCCATGAGGATCTCGCCCCGGGCGAGCTTGGGCAGGAACTCCTGCTTCATCGCCTCAGAGCCGTGGCGGATGATCGGGGCCGGTGGGAAGAGGTAGAAGTGGACCGCGGAGGCGCCGCTCGCGCCGGCGCCCGAGGCGGCGATCTCTTGCATCATCACGCCGCACTCGGCGATACCGAGGCCCAGCCCGCCGTACTCGTCGGGGATCAGGGCGCCGAGCCATCCGCCCTGGGCGAAGGCGTTGACGAACTCCCACGGGTATTCGCCGCGCTTGTCCTTGTCCCGCCAGTACGCGTAGTCGAAGCTGCGGGCCAGCTCTCGGGTGGCCTTGCGGACGACGTCGATGGTGCTGTCTTCAGTAGCGCTCATTGATTCTCTCCGAGTGGGCTGGGCGCGGCGTTCATGAGGACCTGCCGGCCTCACTCGTAGAACGTGTCGGCGATGGCAGCGGCGTAGGCCATTGTCTTGTCCGGTGAGAGGGCGTACTGCGGCGGGACAAGGCAGAACGAGTCGGCGACCTCCCAAACCTCCTCCACTCGGGCGCGGCATTCGTCCGGCGGGCCGAGGATCACGAAGGTCTCGGTCATCTCGTCGCTGACGGCGGCGGCTCCGGCGGTGGCGTACTCCTTGCGGCGTGCCGCCTCCTGGCAGGCGCGGGCCTCCTTCTCGAAGCCGTGGGCGGCGAACATGGGCTCGTACTGCTCGAACGACGCGTAGAACGCGACGGTGGCGCGGGCGTCCTGCAGCGCTTCGTCCCGGTCGCGGTTCACCGCCACGTAATACCCGGCGCTCCAGTGGATGTCGGCACGGGAGCGACCCGCCTTGTGAAGTCCTTCGTGCAGCGCGGGCAGCGCGCGTTCGAGGCTCCAACGCGTGCTGTGGATCGGGTGGCTCATGAAGCCGTCGGCGATCTCACCCACGAGGCGCGTGAGGCCCGGCTGGTTCGCGGCGATCCAGATAGGGATGTCGGTGCGAAGGGGCGGGGCGAACGTTCCCTGGAACTGGGTGAAGTCGTGCCGGTGGTAGTCCCCCTCGAATCGCTCGAGCTCACCGGTGTGGCCGTTGGCGATGATCATGCGGATGAGCTCGACGGTCTCGCGGAGGTGGGCGAGCGGCTTGCCGTAGCCCGGCATTCCATAGATGTCCTCCACCCACATCCGCGTGCTGGTTCCGAGGCCGAGCACGAACCGACCGTCCGAGAGGCGGTCGAGGTCGATCGCGGTCATCGCCGTCTCGAAGGGGCTGCGGGCATGGGCGATGGCGACGCCGCTGCCGAGCTGCACGCGCTCGGTCACTGCCGCGCAGTGCCCGAGGGCCATGAACGGCACGCTATAGATCTGCGGGCAGAAGATCCCCGCCAAACCGGCCGCTTCAACCTGCTGCGCCTGGGCGGTCAGGACCGCTCCTGGCACGGTCGGCACCAACGCGGCCCATTGTCGGCTGTTGTCGTTTTTCATGTCGTCGCCTCGCCCCTGTTGTCGTTGTTCATGTCGTCGCGTCGGGCTACCGCGTGACGAGAGATCGCGGCACCTTGGTGCTGCGCGACCGCAGCCATTCGCCGAGAGCCTTGGCTTGCGCGTCCAGTCGCAGCGTCGACGTGGCGCCGGTTCCGAGCAATCCTCGGATGAGGAAGTTGACCGCACCGAGATTGGGCAATTCGTAGCGCTCGATTGCCAATTCGCGCGTTTCGGGAAGGAGGCGCCGCAGTTCGTCGACGGTCAGGATCGACTTCAGCCACTCCCACGCTTGAAAGTCGCGAACCCAGACGCCAAGATTCGCGTCGCCGCCCTTGTCGCCGGAGCGGGCATGCACAATCTCACCGAGTGAGGCGACGACGAGTTCGTCGGTCCACGATGCTTGCGCGACCGATGGGTCGCCCTGCGGGGTCACCTCCCGCCGAGCGTCCTGTGAGTTGCCCGGTGTGATGGTCTCGGTCGCGCCGTCATGGTGGTGGACCGTGTGCTCGACCATTGCTTGGTCGAGCAGTGCGGGCCAGTAGACACCGAACGCTGACCCGGGTTGTGGCGGGCCGAGCGAGTACAACCCGGGGTAGCTGGACAGGGCCAGCTCAATCATCTGTGACGAAAAGCCACGCCCCGCAGCGTCTTTCGTGCCCTGCACTGCGATCCTCAGTAGCTCGGTTCCGGCGTTCTGGCTGTCGGGGTTGTGCTGGGCCCGCCCGATACGGTCGATCGCGGCCGCGTTGAGCCCGTCGACGGCGTCGATGTAGCAGTGAACGGATCGCTCGACGAGCGCGGCCTTCGCGTCGAGGTCGACGCCGGTGAGCGCGAGGATCATGCTGTTTTCCCATCCTCCGACCCCGGTGATCGCGACCTTCGTCGTCACCGGTGGCGCCGACCCGCGAACACCGCGGATCTGGACGCGGTCGTCGCCGAGGTCGGCGAGCGTTGCGGCGTTGAGGTGTGTGGTCACGTCGGAGTTGAGGTAGGCGGGATCACCGATCTCGTAGAGCAGTTGAGCTGTGACGGTGTCTCGGGTGACGGCGCCGCCGGTGCCCGGGTTCTTGGTGATCACTGAGGAGCCGTCGGCGTCGATTTCGGCGATCGGGAACCCGGGCTGGACGAGGTCGGCAACGGTACGAAACCCGGAGAAGTTGCCGCCAGTCGCTTGAGGCCCGCATTCGATGACATGTCCGGCGGCGACCGCGCCGGCGAGCGCGTCGTAGTCATTTGGGGTCCAACTCCACCACCAGGCGGCGGGACCGACGACCACGGAGGCGTCGGCGACCCGGCCGGTGATGACGATGTCGGCGCCGTTGTCCAGGGCGCAGGCGATGCCGAATCCGCCCAGGTACGCGTTAGCCGTCAGGGGCTGATGCGGCCAGGACGAAAGCGGCTCGCCGCTCGTCAGGCGCGGCAGCGAATGGCCACCTAGCTGTAGGGCGTCGAGGCGACCGAACACATCGTCACCGTCGATGTGGGACACGCGCAGGTCGTAACCGCGGCCTGCGACCAGGGCTCGGGTTGCGTCGGCCAGCCCGGCGGGGTTGAGCCCTCCGGCGTTTACGACGAGCCGAACACCGTGCGCCACAAGATCTTCCAGGGCCGCTGCAAGATGGTGCAGAAACGTCGTGGCATAACCCTTGTCGCTGTCTTTGGCGCGCGCCTTGCCGAGGATCAGCATCGTGACCTCGGCGAGGTAGTCGCCGGTGAGGACATCGATGCCGCCAGCTCGCGCCATCTCGGCCATGGCCGAAGCACGGTCACCGTAAAAGCCGGAGCAATTGCCGACGCGGATGGGACGCTGCCCGCGTCCTCGTGTTGATGTCATGGTGTCGCTCCCCTAGTCCTGCTGACCTGCACCGTCCCTTCGAACCCCACCTCGCCGGAGGGGTGCTTCTCGATGAGTTCGAGCGTCATGCTTTCGTCGTCGGCTGCCGTCACCCTGGCGGTATAGGCCACATCGGCGGGCGCATAGACCGGCTTGCGCAGACGGTAGGCGACCTTCGCGACGTGCCATCCGGTTCCGAGGCCCTCGGTGACGCAACGCAGCGCGAGCGCTGCGCGCAGGTGGGAGTGCAGTGCGATACCGGCATGGCCCTCTTCACGCGCATACGGCTCGTCGAAGTGGATGCGGTGCGGGTTCCAGGTCACCGCGCTGTAGCGGAACAACTGAAGCGGGGTAGCCGTGTGCTTGATCGGCGGAAGCTCATCTCCGACCCGAAACATGTTGGACATCAGGCCTCCTGGACCGGGTTGCGCAGCACCACGGTGCGGCGGTTTCGGTTGAAAACTGCGCCGTCAACGGACATGAAGGTGTGCATTGTCGTGACGAAAACGCATGGGCCGGAGCGGGTCTGCTTCGGGGCGACGGACTCGAGGGTGGTCTCCAGCACCACCTCCGTGCCCGCGACGACGGGATTGACCAACTCCATTTCCTCGCCGGCGCCCATGATGCGGAGCCCGAGGTCACCCAGTGGCATCTCACCGTCGACGGGCGTTCCATCGGCTTGCAGGCGGGATTCCGGAGTACCGACGCCCCATTCGACCATCGCGGCGAGCAGGTTGGGTGGTGCGACGATGTCGGCGTGCCCGGCCGACCATGCGGCCTCCCGGTCGTAATGGCTCGGGTCGAGGGCACCGATGGTCATCGCGTAGCGCCCGATAGTCACCGCATCCACCGTGCCCAAACTGCGTCGCGACAGGACGGCTCCGATCCGCGGCTGCGTTTCGGTGTAGTACTGCGACAGTGGTGTGCCGGGTTCAGGCGTGAACCACATGCTCAGTCTCCTCGCCGGACAGTTCCGCTAGGACCTCGTCTGTCGATTGACCCAGCGGCGGAGCGGCCCGCAACGGACCGACCGGCGAATCACTCAGGCGCAGAGCACATCCCGGCACGGGGACCCGTCCCCGCGCCGCGTGCTCGACATACTGGATCATGCCGCGCTGGATCAGGTGCTCGTCGCTGTCGACCTCACGGATCGACTTGACCGGCGCACACGGCACGCCGGCCGCCTGCAGGTCGCGGACCAGCTCGGCGCGTGTCCGGGCTCTGGTGACCGACGACACCTCATCGTCGACCGCATCGATGTTGACGACCCTGTCCTTCTCGGTACGGAATCTGGGGTCGTCGATCAGCTCGGGCCGGCCTAACGCGGTCGCCACGCCCCGCCAGTGCCGCTCGGAGATGCAGATGATCGCCAGCCACCCATCGCTCGCCTCGTAGATGTTGTACGGCGCGACCGCCATCCCCGAGTGCCGGTTACCGGTGCGCTCGGGCAACTCTCGGTCGGGATCGTTGTGCAGCCCACCCAGACTCGACGCCAACATCGGATAGATGGTGTCGTGCATCGACACCTCCACGATCTGCCCACGCCCCGTGCGTTCACGCTGGAACAGGGCCGCACTGATCGCCCCGAACAGATGAATGCCGCCCGAGAAGTCCACGAACGCAGCCCCGGCCTTGGTCGGCGGCCCGTCGGACTGTCCGGTGCTCGAGGCGCTACCCGACATCGCCTGCACGGTGATGTCCATCGCCGACATGTGGGCGTACGGGCCGGTGGACCCGTAGCCCTTGCCGCAGGCCACGACCAGGCGCGGGTTGTGCTCGAGAAGGCGTTCCGCGCCTAGCTGGAGGCGCTCCATGGTGCCCGGCGCGAAGTTCTCGATCAACACGTCGGCCGTCGCGACCAGGTCGAGCAGCGCCTGACGACCGGCATCGGTCTTCAGGTTCAATACCACACTGCGCTTGTTGGAATTGAGCATCACGAACTCGTGAGACTCGACCGGCTGATGCGAGCGGAAGCGCAACTGTTCCCCGCCGGGGGGCTCAATTTTGATCACGTCGGCCCCCAACTGTGCGAGCAGAAGCCCGCAGTACGGGCCGTTGTAGATCTGCCCCAGTTCGAGGACCCGGATGCCGTCAAACGCCTGTGGCATGACCCGTCCGATCACGAGCCGACGACACCGGCGGAGCCGCCGTGGATGTAGGGGACCGGCCCGGTGCCCTGCGCCGCCGAAACGGTCTCGGTCACGTGCTGAATAGAGGTCGCGTCGTTGATGTGCTGCAGCGTGCCGTCCTGGTTGAATCCGATTTGCGCTCCTTCCATCCACAGCAGCACAACGGTGTCCTCGGTGTTGTCCTCGGGGCAGTAGAAGGTGTGCACCGAGCCGCCGGGCTCATACAGGTAGGAGCCCGCGGTTTGCGGCTGGTTCGGGTACTCGGCGTACTTCCAGCAGCCCGAAATCGTCCATACCTCGGCGGTACCGGTGTGGTAGTGGATGGGCAGAAGGCAACCAGGCGCCATGCTGGCCATGAGAACCACCTGTCCCTTTTCGGGGTCCAGGCGTAGCGGCCGGATGTGGATGCCAGGGCCCATAGCGTCCTTGAGCAGCGGAATCTGATCGATGTTGACTGTCAGAAGGTCGTCCTGCGGCAGAGCGACCAGCGGAAGCGGGACACCGCTGTTGGTGCGGAACATTCCGGGTGAAACAGGTGCAGTCATGGTTCAACCTTTGTGTGTACGTATTTACGGATTGTGATCCGTATATACGGATCACTGCGTCGACGGTACTGTGACCGCCGCCTCAGCGCAAGAGCCAATCTCCGACCGGTTGAAAACTTGAGGGGCTTGCTACCGTCTGCCGCATGCCTGCGCGACCGCATCGCACCGTTGACCGAGTGGTAGAGATCCTCGAGACCGTGTCGTTGAGTCAGCGCGGGATCACTTTGGCCGAACTGGCGACTGCGATGGGCGCGGCGAAGAGCTCCGTCCAGGAGCTGACCAACGGTCTTCTTGCGCGCGGTTATCTCATCGAAGCGGACCGCCGTTTCCACCTCGGGCCGGGCCCGTTCATCCTGGCCGCACGCGCGAACAAGCTGGCCGCGGTATCACTTGATCACGAGTTCGTGGCCGAGTTGGCCAAGGTGCTGGGTTGCGCTGTCCTCGTCGGGGTGCGCGTTGGGGACGCCATCGTCTTCACCGACCTTGTGGGTGAAGAGTCCCCCAGTCTGACGTTCGTCGCGCGCACCCACGCCCGTCGCCCGCTCTATACGAGTGCGGCCGGAAAGACGCTGCTCGCCAACGTTCCCGAGAAAGAGATGTACCGCCTCCTCGATCTCGCGGGCCCCGAGCAGGTAGGCGAGGTCCGACAATTCTTCGCCGAGCTTCCCGAAATCCGTTCGCGCCGACTGGCTTTCAACCGCGGAATCACGTTGGCGGACGCGTTCGCGGTGGCTACTCCCTTGCTGGCGCCGGACGGCAGTCTGATCGCGGCCATCAGTGCAGCCGTCGACGCGTCACAAGCGGACCGTCTCGACAACATCGGTGAAGAGCTCAAGAACAGCGTTGCCGCCCTCGGCCCGAAGTACGGACTCACCACACGCTGAAAACCGGCGTCGTCCCGCCGTCAGGACGACGCCATGAGACGGGCGATGCCGCGCATCACGACGCGGCTGGCCAGGTGTTTAACAGTGTGCGGCAGGGCTCGTGGGGCAGCCGTAGGGGCGGTTCCCAGTCGTGGGAACAGTGCAAGCGCGTTGGCGCAGTCGATCGCCTCCCGGGTGGCCGAGTCGAGCGGAAAGTTCTCCAGGCCTGCGGCGAACAGCTTGCCGGCGCGAAGCGGTGCGAATGGCCAGTCCGATCCGAAGATGATGCGCCCCGGTTTCGCGAACGCCAGCAGTGTCGGCAGTGCGGCCGGGCTTGAGGATAAGGCGGTATCGAAGTAGAAGCTTGCGAAGTCGTCCAGGATGTCCGCCGGGCTGGCTCCCGTTTCGGCCATGATGGCCACGGCCATCCGGTGTGAGGCATACGGGACGAAGCCGCCGGCGTGGCTCAGGATGAACTTGATGTTCTGATACTTGCGGCGAATACCGTTGCGCACGAGCAGGTATGCGGCGCGCGTGGTGTCCAGAAGGAAGTCGGCCGCGAACGGCGCGATGCCGGACACGGTGGGGCCCGGTAAGTCGGCTGGGTGGATGAACACGACTGCCGAGCGGGCGTCAAGCGCGGCGAATAGGTCGTCCTGGCAGTCTTCGCCGAGATAGATACCGTGGTTGTTGGCCAGCAGGACCACTCCGTCCGCGTTGAGATCGTCGAGCGCTCGCACTACCTCCGCAACCGATTCGTCGATGTGGGGCATGGGAACGGTGGCGAAGAATCCGAACCGGTCGGGCTGTGAGGCGACGAGATCAGCGGTGTAGTCGTTGAGATCGCGGGCCACGGCTGATGCGTCGGACCCGGCCGGCAGGAAGGTGGTTCCTGGGGTGGACACCGATAGGATCGCAGTTCCCACCCCGAGTTCGGCCATCGTCTGAAGCGAACCCTCCGGGCTCCAGTCGGGTAGGGCGCGGCCGCCGGCTTCATCAATCCCGGATCGACGCAACATGTCTCGGTAGTCGGGCGGGATCATGTGGTGGTGCGTGTCAATTCGCAGCATCGAAGTTCCTCAGATTCGCTCGGATAACCGGCACGGTCCTGTCGACGCCGAACGCATGGACGGCCGTACAGAACAGGTGCTGATCGTTCACGGCGGCCGCGACCCTGGACGAGCCGATGACCCCCTCGACTTCGTCTCGACTGCCGGTGCCGAAGACGACGGCGCCGTGATAGCGCCGGTGCGGCGGGTTGTCGTGGGATACGCCGAAAGTCGAGTGGGCCACGGGCGCCATTGGGAGGAAGCTGTAGGTCCGAACGTCACGCCCGCCCGCGGTATGCAACGTCGGCCCCAAGCGAGTGTGAACGAATGCGCGAAAAGACCGTCCCCAAACCCCTCTGCGCCGGCGCACGAGCAACACCGTGCGATGAGCGACCGAGTCGTCGTGACCAGCCGTCCACCACCGGCCGCCGCCGGGTCCGGTCAGATGACCAAGGCAATGCTCGAAGACATTCTGCTCGTCGAGGAAGACCTCACGCATGTGCAACGGTATTCGCAGGGCGGCGGACATACTCGACAGCCGCACCTCGGAGAGCCCGTCCAGCGGCCAAGACGACGGGACCGTGGTGCCGACTTTGGGGGTGGCGGGCCAGAATCCGTGGTCCGTCGCGGAGAAATGGTATTGGTTGTACTCCACCACATGCGGAAGGCGTTTGACGATCTCGGCGTGCGGTCCGGCCCAGTATGCGTGGGCAACATCGCGCGGCAGATCTCCCCGAAGGCGCACGGGGTAGAGAGCGGAGGTAGTCGGGACCGGCGTGTTCATCAAACTCCCTCAACACGACTTAGCATGAGGTCCTTCTGGGCGCGGATCTCGTCGTTGTAGCAGTCGATCGGTCTTCCGCCGAAGCGGGCGATGCAACCGTTGCAGTATCCGCACACCGGACCTCCTGGCGTCGGCGTCTGCACGTTCTTGAACAGGTAGGGATCGGCGATGAAGGCCCGCGCCGCTGAAACCGCATCACATCGACCGGTCGCGATCGCCGATTCCATACCTTCCGCCGTGTGAAATCCGCCGACGCAAATGACCGGGATATCGAGTTGGGCCGTGAATTGTTCAGCCTGCCGGAGATTGAACCCTTCGCCTCCAGGCGCCAGACGCTCGGCGGCGCGTTCGAAGATGGGCGCCAGGGCGAGCATGGTCATGCGTCGCCGCCGCGACATCTTGGTGCCGGAGCCCTCTTTGACCTGTCCGCTGATGAATCCCTTGTAGTGCCCGAGAATCATTCCCGGCCAGGATTCGTAATGACCGCGCGAGATTTCGACTGCATCGATACCTTCATCGGCCATGCCCTTCGCGACGTGCACGAGTTCAGCCGTCGTCGCCCCTCTGCGCAGAGGGAGCATGTCGGTGCCGTTCATTTTCAACAGGACTGGGAAGTCGTCCCCGACGCGAGTCCGTATGGCCCGGAACACCTCGCGGAGCAGACGCATCCGGTTGTCGAGGCTGCCGCCGTATTCATCATTGCGACGATTGGTGTGCGGGGTGAGGAACTGACCCAGAAGGTATCCGTGCGCGGCGTGGATCTGCACACCGTCGAATCCGACCTCTTGTGCGCGCTCAGCGGCGGCGGCGAAGGTGTCCACCAACGCCGGTATCTCGTCTGCCCGAAGGGCTCGGGGCTTGGTCCCATACAGAGGTTCGCGAACCGACGACGCCGACACAGCGGCTTTGCCTGGAACAGACGATTGCACCATCTGACGGCCGCCATGGTTGAGCTGCGCAACGAGGAGGCTGCCGCCACTGTGTGCAAGCTGTACCCATTCACGCAGGCCGGCCTTCTTGTCGTCGGAATCAATGCCCGCCTGCCGACCCGCCGACTTCGACTGCAAAGACACGAACAGATTTCCGGTCACAATCAACGGAGTCCCCGCACGCACCATCGGCTCGTAGAAGTCCAGCAGCTCGTCAGTAACGTATCCCTCGTCGGTTGCCCGGGTCTCGCTCGTCGCAGATTTGTACAGCCGCCCTGGGACCGTCAAACGCCCAATCTGCAACGGTTTCAACAGCGGACTCGCTGAATTCGCGGTCATTCGTCTTGTCTCCGTTAGCTATCCGGGATGCCTGCGCCCGCCAGAGCCGGGACGCTCTCTTCACGATGAACTAGCGACTGGGCGCCGGTCTTGAACATGGCGAACTTGTCGACAATGGTCTGCCCCTCCGGAGTGTGGCCCCAGATGCTGATCCCTTGGTATGTAGTGGGTTCCCATGTCTTCTCGTCGACGACGATCGGATTCCAGCCGACTTCCCATTCAAACCCCGACGGTGTCATCGCGTAGTAGGACAGCTCTTTGTCATTGGTGTGCTGACCGACGCCCAGCGCCATGTCAAAGCCGAGCGCTTTGACCCGCTGATAGGAAGCGGTCATGTCGTCGAGGTCGGCGACCTGAATGTTGAGGTGCTGGATGCGAGTCCGGATAGGGTTGACGGGCAGCCGGTTCACCGCTGCGATAGCCACGGAGTGGTGGCGCTCGTTGACCCGCAGGAACCGGATCTTGAGCTTGACGCCGCTGATCGTTTCGTCGATGTAGTCCGACAACCGCGCGTCGAACACGGTGTCGTAGTAGCCGCGCATCTGATGCGGCTTCTTCGTCGTGATCGCGACGTGTCCCATCCCCGCTTCCCCGGTGACGAAGCCCCCGCCCACGCGCATGTCCAGCGAAGTATCGCTGGTACGGGCGCGCGTGAAGATCTCCTGCGCAAGCCCGTTGGGCCCCGGGAACCGCACGAGGCGCTCGACGCCCCGCAGCGCGGCTTCTTCCGCGGTTCCCTCGGTGACGGGCACGCCGTGCCCGGTGACCCGGGCGAGGATTTCATCGAACGTGCCGTGGTCGTCTAGTTGCCAGCCTAGCGCGGTGGCGTCCTCGGCCGGTCCGCGCTGCAGCAGGAAGCGGCATTCGTTGTCGTCCAAGCGGAATCGCATGACGTCGGGCAGCATCTCGTCGGCGTGCATGCCGATGGCGTCGCGGCCGAAGCGTCGCCAGTCGGCGAATTTGTCGGTCTCAATGACGATGTAGCCGAGGTGGACGTTGCCAAAGATGTCAGACATGGGCGAGCTTCGACTCGGCACTGAGGAACTCGGTGACGAGCTGGTTGAACAACTCGGCGCGTTCCCACTGCATCCAGTGACCAGTGTGCGACGTCATCACCAGTTCGGCGTTGGGCATCGTGTTGAGCAGCATGGGTCCGCCGGCCGGTCGATTCACCTTGTCGTCGCGCCCCCACAGCACGAGCGTCGGCGTCTTCAGTGTCTTGAGGCGGCTGTCGCGGGTGAGGTCCATGCGCCACAGCGCGCGGGGACCCGACGGGCGGCGCAGTGGCGGGTTGGCCACCACGTCCGGATCGATAGACGCCTGATAGCGCAGATCGATCAGCTCGTCGGGCACCGAGGCGCCGTCGTAGACAAGGTATGTGCGAATGAAGTTTTCGAGCTTCTCGCGGCTTGGTCCGTCGCCACCGTAGTAGGACAGCAGGCTTTTCAGGCCGGCGGTCGGGACGCCCCGCGTCGTCCCGATCCCGCCGGGTCCCATCAGCACCAGCTTGCCGACGCGGTGCGGAGTATCGAGGGCGAGGCGGAGCGCAGCGGCACCGCCATACGAGTTGCCGATCAAATGGGCGGTATCGATCCCGAGTTCGTCGAGCACACCGCGGATCATGTCGGCCAGATAGCCGAACGGGTCGGCCTGATCGACGCCCTTCACCGATCGGCCGTACCCCGGCATATCGGGCACGATGACCCGGAAGTGTTGTGCGAGAGCGTCGATATTGCGCGAGTAGTTGGACACACCCGATGCGCCGGGGCCGCCACCGTGCAGCATCACGACGGCTGGGCCGCTACCGGTTTCGGCGACGAAAATCGGTTTCCCGTTGACGGTGACGGTGTGTTCGGTCAGGTTGGCGGTGATCATGCGGATACTCCAGTCTTGATGGGCGTGATGGCGGGCGGTACGGGCAGGGCATGCCCGGATTGGCTTCCGGCATAGACGAATCCGTCGGGACGGACCACGACCGCGGCGGCCTTCTTGCGGCGCAACCAGCGGACCAGGGTGGGTTCGGTGACCTCGATCACCCGCGCCCCCGTTTCAGTCCAGGCCTGCGTGCCGGCCGGTGGTGTGCCGGTGTGCAGGACGGCCCACTGTCCGCCGAGGACGTCGTCGAGGCGAACGGTGACGCCCGTGTCGTCGGTAAGCCATGGCTGCGGGATCTGCCAACCCACGGCGGGGTGAGCGCCGGCGGCGAAGTAGCCCTCCTCGTATCGGGCGTCGGGAATCCACGTCACTCTCAGAAGACCGGCGTCCACCCCGGGCACTCGCGTCAGCGCACGGAACAGGTGATTACGCACGGCCGCGATGACGCGATTGCGCTCGGTGATGATCCGGCCTACGAAACATGCGCGGCGGGTGACCTCGGTGACGTGTGGTTTACGTTCGGCCTGATAGGAGTCGAGCAGCGAGTCCGGTGCTTGCCCTCTCAGCACGGCGGCGAGCTTCCAGCACAGGTTCGCGGCGTCGCGCACTCCGGCGGACATACCCTGGCCGATCCACGGCGGCATGGCGTGCGCGGCGTCGCCGGCTAAAAAGACCCGCCCCACCCGCCACCGGTCGGCGACCCGGACATGGTGGCTGTAGATCACGGCCCGCAGGATCTTGACGTGTTCGGGGGTGATGCCCTGGTCGTTGAGAACCTTCCAAATGTTGTCTTCGCGCAACAGTGTCTGGTCATCCTCGTCCGTTCGGGCGGGGTACTCCCATCGGTGGTGACCGAGTGGGGTCGGGCAGTCGACTGTGGGACGGGCTGGGTTGCAATGGAACCGGAGCCGGTCGTGGGAGTCCCACTCCTTCAGCACCTTGGTGTCGATGACGACCCATCGCTCCGTGTAGGTACGGCCCGCGTAGCCGATGCCCAACTGGCCGCGGGTAGGCGACGAGCCGCCTTCCGCGGCGATCACATAGGACGCACGGATCCGCTTGAAGGTGTCGGTGCGAAGATCGGCGAGCATGAGTTCCACCTCGTCGCCCATGGTCAGCACGCGCAGGCATTCGTGTTCGAGCAGTACCTCGACGTTCGAGAAGCGGGCGACGCCCTCGCGCAGCACATGGTCGACCGCCGGCTGATAGAGGAACTGTTGCGGCGGATGCCCGGTACCGCGTGAAGTGATCTTCAGATCGATGAAAGGCGCCCCGTCGGCGTCGACGAAGTTCAGCGGGCGGTCGGGCAGCATGTCCTGCTGGAGGCGGTCCGCCAAGCCGACCGACTGCCATACCCGCATGACTTCCTCGTCGGTGGAGATCGCCCTGGCGCGGCTGTACACATCCGGATCGCGCTCGACGACAAGCACCTTCAAGCCAAGCTGGCCCAACAGGTTGGCGGCAGTAGCGCCGGTGGGTCCGTATCCGATCACCGCCACGTCGTAGGTCTCTGAAGTACTCATTTCGCTCTCATCGTCGAAGGGGCTTGTTCTGTAGTGATCGCTACGGTACTGTAGTGATCACTACGGAGTCAATACCCGAAATCGAGGAGCTTGGATGGCAGAGAAGAAGACGCCGGCGGCCCGCCGCAAGCGCGCAGACGGCGAGCTGTCGCGCGAACGCATCCTCGACGCCGCCACTGAGATCGCCGCCGAGCGAGGCTACGAAGGCACAAGCATCGCGCTCGTCAGTAAGAAGTGCGGCCTGCCCGCCAGCTCCATCTATTGGCACTTCAGGGACAAGGACGACCTGATCGCCGCTGTCATCGAGCGCAGCTTCGTGAGCTGGCTGTCGGCGTGGCAGTTCCCGGACGAGGGTGACGCACCCGACCGCATGAAGGGCATGGCGATGCAGATCGCCAAGGCGCTGCTGGACTCTCCTGATTTCATCCGGCTTGGGCTGATGCTGGCGTTGGAGCGCCGCCCGGAGGAACCCCGCGCGCGGACAATGTTCCTGCAGGCCCGCGCACAGGCGTACGGCCAACTGATCGACGTCATCCATGAACTGACCCCGGACCTCAGCGAAGCCCAGACGCACCAGCTGGTCACCTATGCCATGGCGGGTGCGGACGGTCTGTTCATCGCGAAGGAAATCGGTGGTGACTCGATAGATCTCATTGCCCTATTCGAAATGCACGCCCGAGTTCTGTACGACACCGCGCTGCGAATGATTTCTGAGAAGGAAAACCGATGACATCGCAAGGCAATTGGCCCGTTGCCATTATCGGGTCCGGCAACATCGGCACCGATCTGATGATCAAGGTCCTGCGCAGCGACGGTCCCCTGACCGTCGGCGCGATGGTCGGCATAGACGCGGCCTCCGACGGTCTGGCCCGCGCGGCTCGGATGGGGGTGCCGACGACCGCTGACG
Source organism: uncultured Actinomycetota bacterium (assembly GCA_963841555.1). Lineage (GTDB taxonomy): Bacteria > Actinomycetota > Actinomycetes > Mycobacteriales > Mycobacteriaceae > Mycobacterium. Next base: position 666,767 of record CAWJDL010000005.1, on the reverse strand, counting down.
GTGTCGACGGGCTCTTGGCCATGCCGAACTTCGGCGACATCAAACTCGTTTTCGACGCCACGTCTGCCACCGCACACCAAGCGAACTGGGCCAAGCTGCGCGATACGGGTGTGCGGATGCTCGACCTCACCCCCGCGTCCATCGGGCCGTTCTGCGTGCCGGTGGTCAATCTCGACGAACACCTCGACGCCCCGAACCTCAACATGGTCACGTGCGGCGGACAGGCGACCGTGCCGATCGTCGCCGCGGTCGCACAGTCGGGCATCGTGTCCTACGCCGAGATCGTGTCGTCGATTTCGGCGAAGTCCGCCGGGCCTGGCACCCGCGCCAACATCGACGAGTTCACCGAAACGACCTCTTCGGCACTTCAAGTCGTCGGCGGAGCACAACGCGGTAAGGCCGTGATGATCATCAACCCGGCTGATCCGCCCGTCATGATGCGCAACACCGTCTACTGCCTCGTCGACGGCGATGCCGATCACCACGCGATCGAGGCCGAAGTGCTGTCGATGGTCGACAAAGTCAACAGTTACGTGCCCGGCTACCGGCTCAAGCAACGCATCCAGTTCGAGACGTTCAGCGCCGAGCGTCCGCTGTACATCCCGGAGACCGGCAAGTTCGCCGGCACCCGAGTCACCGTTCTGCTCGAAGTCACCGGTGCCGCCCACTATCTGCCGGCTTACGCGGGAAATCTCGACATCATGACGTCGGCGGCCAAAGCCACCGCCGAACGCATCGCCGCATATTCCACCGAAACTGCGGGAGCCAGCTCATGATTCAGGATCTGCACATAAGTGACGTCACGCTGCGCGACGGCATGCATGCCGTCCGCCACCTTTACAGCGTCGAGCAGGCGGTGACGATCGCTAAGGCACTGGACGCCGCCGGGGTGGACTCCATCGAGGTCGCCCACGGTGACGGCCTGGCCGGATCGAGTTGCATCTACGGCTTCGGCGCACATACGGACTTGGAATGGATCGAGGCCGTAGCCGGCGTAGTGCAGCGGGCCAAGGTCGCCACGCTGCTGCTGCCCGGTATAGGCAGCGTGCACAACCTCAAGGACGCGTACCGCGCGGGCGCCAGCGTCGTGCGGGTGGCGACACACTGCACCGAAGCCGACATTTCGGCGCAGCACATCGCCGCCGCCCGCGAACTTGGAATGGACACCGTCGGCTTCCTGATGATGAGCCACATGACCACCCCGGCCGGGTTGGCCGAGCAGGCGAAGCGCATGGAAGGCTACGGCGCGACGTGCGTGTACGTCGTCGACTCCGGCGGCGCCATGACCATGCGCGACGTCGCCGACCGCGTCGACGCGTTGCGCCAAACGCTCTCCCCCACAACGGAGATCGGAATCCACGCCCACCACAATCTCTCACTCGGCGTGGCCAACTCCATCGTCGCCGTCGAACACGGCGCCAACCGCGTCGATGCCTCGCTGACCGGAATGGGTGCGGGGGCAGGCAACGCACCGCTCGAGGTGTTCATCGCCACCGCCGACCGGCTGGGCTGGGACCACGGTTGCGATCTGCATGCGTTGGAAGACGCCGCCGACGACATCGTCCGCCCGCTCCAGGACCGGCCTGTGCGTGTCGATCGCGAAACCCTGACCCTTGGCTATGCCGGTGTGTACTCCAGCTTCCTGCGTCACGCCGAAACCGCTGCCGAGCGTTACGGCATCGACGCCCGCACGCTGCTCGAAGAGGCGGGACGCCGCGGAATGGTCGGCGGTCAGGAGGACATGCTCGTCGATATCGCGTTGGATCTGCTGGCGCTCAGCCCGCCTGGGCAATGACCGACTTGCCGAAGCGTTCGATCGTCTCCAGCACGTGTGCCAGGTTGTCCCCCGGTAATCCCACCTGCACCCACGTCACCCCCACTGCCGCAAGCTTTTCCAGACCTGCGAGGTAGGCGTCGGCGTTGAAGTCGTCATCGCCAGGACTGCCACCGTCGACGTTGGTGAAGGTCACGTTGATGCCCGCGAAGTCCCGGCCCGCGGCGTCGAATCGGCGGCGCAGGTCGTCGACCCCGGCGGCCAAGCCGTCCGCGTCCATCGCCGCCGTTCGCGCGCTCTGGGCCAGAACGGCAGGCGCCGGGAACGGGCACCAGCCGTCGCCGTACTTAGTCACCCGCTGACGCGCCGCCGCGGTATTGCCTCCGATCCAGATCGGCGGATGCGGCCTACTGACCGGTCGCGGATGGGCAGTGATGCCTTTGGCGGTGAAGTGCCTGCCCTCATACGAGAAGTCGTCAGTCGTCCAGATCGCGCGGATCACCTCCAGCGCTTCCTCGAACACTGCCGCGCGTTCGTCGAAGTCCACACCGAGCGCCGCGAATTCCCGTTTCAGATAGCCCACGCCGACCGCGAGCGTGAACCGTCCGTCCGACAGCAGATCCAGCGTCGCACCGGACTTGGCCACCACGAACGGGTTGCGGTACGGCAACACCACGATGTTCGGAATCAGCCGCAGTGTCGTCGTGCGGGCGGCGGCGAATCCCATCGCCACGAATGGGTCCACCGCGTCGTGCCCGCCCGACTCCAGCCACCGCTGCGTTGGCGCCGGATGATCGGTGAACCCGAAACCGTGAAACCCGGCCGCTTCCGCCGCAGCCGCCACCGTCGCGATGCCTGACCCGGTCACCAGCTCCGGGTTGTACGGATGGCTGTGCATCGGATGCGTGAACGTGAACTTCATCAAAGTGCCCCGCCTCAGAACAGTCTTCTCGTTTTCTGAGAATGTCGTTACCATGCGAACCACGGAAAGTACAGGGTTCGCGCCGCAAGAAGGGGCATCGGGCATGAGCGAGTTGGCGGTGGCCCCCGTCCGGCACGGCCCGTTCCCCGGCCATCTGGCACCGGAGGCCATCGCTGCATACGCGGCTGCCACCGGTGACCAGACCGCTGCCGTGCTCGCTGGGCAAGCTGTACCTGCAGTGTTCCCGGTGATCCTGGTGTTCACCCCGCAGGAAGCTGCAAGGGCCGACGTGCCCGAGGCGGTCTGGCAGCGCGTCCGCGGCGGGGTGCACGGCGAGCACGACATCGTGTTGCATCGCCCGCTCATCCCCGGTGAACGGCTGGAGACCTCGTCATTGATCTCGGGGGTGCGCACGTCTCGCGCAGGCACCCAAATCGTCGTGCAGTTCGAGCAGGTGGGCGCCGATGGAGCGGTCGCCGTCGAGCAGTGGTGGACGATGGTGTTGCTCGGTCTGCACGGTGTCGCGGACCTGGGGGCAATGCCCAGCGATCATCGGTTCCCTGACGATGTGCGGGCGCACCCGCTCGGGTCGGCCACCCACCACATCGACAAGCGCACGGCACATCGCTATGCGGAGGTGTCCGGCGACTGGTCGGCGCATCACTTCGACATCGAGGTGGCACGCGCAGCCGGATTCGACTTCGTGTTCACTCACGGCCTGTGCACGCTGGCGATCTGTACCCACCGCGTTCTCGGCCTGCTCGGCGTCGACGATCCCGGCAGGGTTGCGCGAGTGGCGGTGCGATTCGCATCGCCGACGCCGTTGGACGAAGAACTCACCGTGAATGCCTATGGCATCGACCAGAATTCGTTCGCGTTCGAGGCGACCAGCAGAGGCGTCACCACCATCACCCACGGAAGATTGGAACTGAGGCCATGACCAAGCCCGAGATCGGCGTCTACCTGCCTCAGATGGGCTTCACATACTCCGAGATTCTGCACCGCGCGCAGCGCTGTGACGAACTCGGGATCGACTCGCTATGGCTCTACGACCACCTGTTCGGGCCGGGAGTGCCCGACTATCCGTCGATGGAGGCCTGGACCCTGGCCACCGCGCTGCTCAGCAGCACCGAGCGCATCCGGGTCGGACATATGGTGCTGTGCAATCAGTTTCGTCATCCGGTCGTACTCGCCAAGATGGCCACCACCCTCGACCAGATCTCGGGTGGCCGACTTCAACTGGGCATCGGTAGCGGTTCGATCGCGGACGAACACGACCGGATCGGTCTGCCGTGGGGCACCTTCGCCGAGCGGTCGGCACGACTGGGCGAGACGCTGGAGATCCTGCAGCAGGCGTTTGCAGACCAACGAATCGACTTCGCAGGCGAGCATTTCACCGTGCGGGACATGCCCATAAAGCCCGGGTCCGTCCAGACGCCCCGGCCGCCGATCATCGTGGGAGGCGTCGGCGAGAAGTACACGCTGCCGTTGGTCGCACGCTATGCCGATGTGTGGAACGTGCCGACGTATGCGCTGGGTGAACTCGAGCACAAGACGGCTGTGCTGCGATCGATCTGTGAAGACATCGGACGTGATCCCGACACGATCGTGCTCTCTGTCGAGGCCGTCATGGCGCTTGCGCCGGATGACGACTCGCTGCCGCAGGTCCGCGCACTCGCCGAGAAACGCTTCGGTATACCGGCTTTCGGATTGCACGAGGGTGGGCTGATCGGCACGCCACCGGCGATCGTCGACCGCCTGCACGAGCTGCAAGAGCTCGGCTTCGGCCAGATTGTGTTGTTCACCCATGACCGGGGCTCCGACGAGACACTCGAGCTACTCGCCTCGAAAGTGGTCGCCCGCCTCTAGCGTCGTGAGTCGTTAATTAGTGACCAGGACCCCTCCGCGTGCGCCGAGTACTGCAGACGAATGGACGAATCACGACAGTAGTGCCGAAATTGCACTGAGGGTTGTTGGCGATGTGCAGCTCGATCAACGACCCTGTGTGCAATCTCGCCGCTAGGTAGCGCAGCCGGTGTAGGCAGCAGCTCGACCCGAACGTCCACTTCCATCTCTCACCAACTACTGCAGATGAATTGACGACGCACGACTCTAGGTCGGCTTCTTCGTGGGCGGTGAGTAGTTCGGCCTGCCGAGTCCCAGTGCGTGCTGGGCAATCATGTTGCGGAAGACCTCGAGGGTGCCGCCGTAGATGCCCGTCGGCCCCGCCAGCCGGAAGACGTACTCCGCTCCCCCGTCTGCGACGGCGCCATGTGCATCGACAGGCAGGGTCGAGACGGCGCCCTGAATGTCCATGAGGTCCAGCGATACGTCGCGCATGGTCTGGGCGTTGGCGACCCGGCCGAACATGTCCGGAGTGCTCATCGCCGCTTCCATCCGGGCGATGCCGCGGCCCAAGCGGTATTTCACCGAATCGTCGTCGGCGCCAAGCGCGGCGACTTTGTCGATGGCCTCGGCGAGCAAAACGAGATGCTCGGCCATGGCAGCGACCTTTTGCAGTCCGTCGGCTCCCCGTTCAACGGTGCCGTGCTCGTCGTTGAGCGCGTCGCGCAGTACGGCCCAGCCGCCGTTGACCTCACCGAGGCGGTACTTGTCGTCGACACGCACATCACTGTAGTAGGTAATGTTGGTGCGGTCGCCGTCGACGGTGCGGATGGGTTGAATCTCCACACCCGGCGCATCCATCGGAACGAGAAACATCGTCAGGCTCTGGTGTTTCGGTGCGTCCGGATCGGTGTTGGTGACCAGGAAGACGTATTGCGCATTGTGCGCGTTGGACGTGAACATCTTGGAGCCGTTGATGATCCAGCCGTCGCCGTCGCGCACCGCGCGCGTCTTGCACGTCGCGACATCCGAACCGCCCTCTGGCTCGGTATAGCCAAGACACAGCCGGTACTGACCGGACAGCACGCGCGCCAACACCTCGTCCTTGAGCTCGGCCGTGCCGAACTGCGCCACGGTGTGCGCGACCATCGCGGTTGTCCCCCAGTGGAACCACGGCGTGTGCGCGCGGCCGATCTCCAGGTCCCAGATGCGGCGGCGAAGCGGGCTGAAGCCACCGTCGAGCTCGTCCTTCCAATCGGAAGCGAGATAACCCCTGACGCCGAGCGCAAGATGCACACCTTCGTCGAAGTTCTCACCCGTCCGGCGATCGCGCGCGATGACCTCGTCGGTCACGATCGTCTTCAAGAAGTCCCTGAGCTCGTCGCGGAATTCCTGATCCTCGTCCGAGAGCTCCACCAGTGAGAAGTCCACGTTAGACACCGTGACACTTTTCCGACAATCTGTAAAGTGGACCTCAATACGAACCACAGAAGGGCACGACGTTGGGCATCGTCACCACGAGTTCGGAGACCGCATTCAGCCACTCACCGGAGGTGATCTACGACTTCGTGACGAACCCGGCCAACTGGACCAAGACCTATCCCCACAGCACTCAGGTCGGCGGTCTACCCGAGACGCTTCCAATGAAGGTCGGCGACACCTGGACGGAGACAGGCCCGGACGCCGAGCGGATCTTCACGTGGCACCTGGCCATCGCGATGCGCCCCAAGATGTGGGTCTTCAACTCGGTCGGGCGCCTTGGCCACGATCGCGACGGCAGCGGCGGTATGGAAGGCCGGATCACCGTCCAATACCACTTCACTCAGCCCGGCGAAGGCATCACGCTGTTCACCCGCACGATGACGGTCGAGGCCTACAAACACGCCCCAATGCCGGACGGCTTCTTCCGGACGGTGAACCCGGCCAACATCGACGCCTACCACGCCGCCATCGCGCGAGAACTCGGCTGACCTTCTTGCTCGTGGAGCGCCCGGCGCAGCGCCACGCCCTGGAGCTCGAATAGCCGTTGGCTCGTCTCCCACTCCGGAAGCAGCGAATCGAACCCGTGGCAGGTGCCAGGGAAGACATGCAGCTCCGTTGCGACGCCGGCCCACATGAGTCGCAGTGCGTAGTCCACCGCTTCGTCACGTAGCGGATCGAGCTCAGAGCAGGTGATCAAAGTACTTGCCACGCCTGTTAACTCACCATTGCGGGCGGGCACCGCCTCTGCGGGCACCGGCTCTCCTGCCAGGTAGTGATGCCACATCAGTTTGACGGCAGGTCCGTCGAACCCGGGGGTCGTCGCGAACTCGTCCTTCGACGGCATCGGGCGATCGTCGAGCACCGGCTGGTGCAGCAGCTGAAACACAACCGGCGGTGCCGTTCCTTCGGCGGCACGCTGAGCGAGCAATGCCGCGAGCGCTGCTCCCGCGCTACTGCCCGCGACCGCCAGCCGGGCGGTGTCGATGCCCAGTTTCGTTCCGTTGTCGGCCACCCACGCCAGCACGGTTGCCGCATCGTCAAGTCCGGCCGGATAAGGATCCTCCGGGGCCAACCGGTAGTCGACCGAGATCACCGTGCACCGGCCGCGTCGCGCGAACTCGACGCACTGGCGGTGGTCGGTGTCGAGATTGCCGAGCACGAAGGCCCCTGAGTGGCAATAGATCACCGCCGGTGCGGGCGACGGCCCGCAGCGGTAGATGCGCACCGGAATCGACAGCACCTCGCGGTTCTCGATATCGACTCCGACGGTGTTGACATCGCGGGCCGTTTCGGCGCGGCGCTGGTTCAACGAATCGCGGACGACCCACAACACGCTCGCCGACAAGTCCGTCCGGGCCGACGCGAAGTCCCGCAGTGCCGGGTCAAGACGATCCGTGATCATGAGCTGCTGGCCGCTGAATGTGATTGCGCCTCGACGACGGGCTTCCCAGACGGCGGTTCGAAGGTGTAGTCAGCAGGCTTGAAACGGCGGGTCATCCCCCAGAACGCCCGCGCACTGCGGGGCCACTGGGTGACCACGCGGCCGTTAGGAGCTCGAAAGTAGTTGCTGCACCGCGTGAGCCAGACGGTCCCCTCCATCCATCCGTCGATCTTGGCGATGAAGCCGACCATGGACTTGGGGCGCACAGCCACATACACCTTGCGCTTGCGCCGCATGTGTTTCAGCGCACGCACGATGTAGCGGGACTGCGCCTCCAGCATGAAGATGACGCTGTTGGAGCCGACGTTGGTGTTCGGGCCGTAGAGCATGAAGAAGTTCGGGAAATCCGGTACGGCCATGCCGAGGTACGCGTACGCGCCGTCGCGCCACTTCTCCCGCAGCGATGTGCCGTCCTCGCCGACGACGTTGATCTGACCCAGATAATCAGCAGCCGAATATCCTGTGGCGCACAGCACCACGTCGACGTCGAGTTCGGTGCCGTCCGCAGTGACCAGCGACCGAGACCGAAGCGACCGGGCCGGGCTGGACACCACCTCAACGTGCGGTTGTGTCAGCGTGTGCAGATAGTCGGTGGCGAAGACCAGCCGCTTGCACCCGAACGGGTGATCGGGAGTCAGCCTGCGGCGCAACTCTTCATCGGCCACCGTCGACTCGAGCGCTCGCAGGGCGATTCCCTTGAACTCCTGCGTCTTGTCGCTGCCGTTCTCGATCACCGAGATGTTCGACTCGCTGCGCAGCCACAGCCTGGTTCGATAGATCTTCTTGGCGAACGGCACATGGGCGAAGAGCCACTTCTCCCTGTCGGTGTAGGGCCGGTCCGGCTTGGGCAGGATCCACGTCGGTGAGCGCTGCACGGAGTAGACCTTCTTGGCCTCCTTCGCGACCGCAGGAATTAGCTGCGACGCGGTCGATCCCGTGCCAAGGACGGCCACCCGCGCATCGCGCAGGTCGACCGAGTGATCCCAGCGTGCCGTGTGCATCAGCGTCCCTGTGAACTTCTCTTCCTCGGCGAGATCAGGAAGCGCCGGCTGGGTGAACAGACCGACCGCCGAGACGACGACGTCAAAGGTGTGTAGCTCGCCGGTCGCGGTCGTCAGCTGCCACGTCGTGGAATCGGGATCCCACCGGGCTGACACGATTTCGGTGTGCAGCTTCAAGTTCGGGCCAAGCCCATAGCGCTGAGCGCACTGCTCGAAGTACTGCAGGATCTCGCGCTGCCCCGACCAGAGCCGTGACCAGTTCGCGTTGAGATCGAACGAGTATGAGTACAGGTGCGATTTCACGTCGCAGGCTAAGCCCGGATAGGTGTTGATCCGCCAGGTGCCGCCAACTCCGTCCTCGCGGTCGAAGATCGTGAAGTCGCGGAAGCCGGCCTTCCGCAGAAAGATGCCCAGTGCGAGCCCGCCTGGGCCCGCACCGATGATTCCCACCGACAAACCGTTGCCGTTCAGCCGATTTGCAGGCATTGTCCTCCGTCCACGACAAGCTCTGAACCGGTGATGAACGACGCGTGCTCCGAGACCAGGAATGCCACCGCGTCGGCGATCTCCATGGGCTTACCCAACCGACCAAGGACTGCGCGCTTGGCAAGCCGCGCCTGCGTCGTCTCGTCGAGCATCGGTGTCTCGACCGGCCCGGGGAACACCGCGTTCACCCGTATGCCGGATGGAGCGAGTTCGGCGGCGGCGACCTGGGTGAGTCCCCGCAGCGCCCACTTGGACGAGCCGTAGGCGGCGTGGTTCGGGAAGGCGCGAATCGCCCCCGTGCTACAGGTGTTGACGATGGCGGCGCCGTCGGCGCTTCGAAGATACTCAAGGCACGCACGAATACCCAGGAACGGCCCCAAACAGTTGACGCGCCAGCTGCTTTCGAATCCCTCCGCCGTCTCGTCGGCGAGTGAGGCCCGGTGCAACACCCCGGCGTTGTTGACCAAGGTGGTCAGCGAACCGAATCGGTCGATCACCGTTGCGACTGCGGCCTGCCATTGATCCTCGGACGTCACGTCGAGTGCAATCGCGATCGCCGCGTCGCCACCCACGGACTCGACGGTGGCCGCCAGGTCGTCGGCCAACAGATCGCAGGCAGCGACGCGGAATCCGTCTTTGTGCAGTCGCTTCACTATCGCCGCGCCTTGTCCGCGCGCGGCGCCGGTCACCAACGCGACCCGATCGGTGCTCATTGGTAGCCCTTCACGACGACGCTGCCCGAGTCCTCATGGACGGCCTGCGCGTTCGCCTCGCTGAGGTGCTCGGCCGCACCACGCCGCAGGGCCTGCGACTCAGACGCCAGCGTGATCATCCGAAACCCCATGTCAGCCACGGCCTTTCCAAGCTTCCCAGTTCCGGCGTGGATGGCCGTGACCAGGCCAGCCGCCGAGGCGGTGACCTGAACACGCGTCATCGCGTCGCGGACGGCAGCGTGCGTCCATGCTTCGGCAAGGGTGTATCCCATCGAGATCGCCAGATCCGCAGGCCCGACATAGACGCCCGTCAGCCCGGGGACCGCGCAGATGTCGTCGAGCGCCAAAAGCCCCTGCGCGGTCTCGACCATCGCGAACACACTGGTCCGTGCTTCCAGCGCCGCCGGGTCGTTGCCGAGGCTGGCACGCAGCGGCCCGAAGCTGCGCACCCCTGCCGGGGCGTACCTCGTGGCGGCGACCGCGGCGGCCGCTTGTTCGGCCGATTCGATCATCGCGATGATGACGGCGTCTGCACCCGCGTCCAGCACCCGGCCGATCGGTGCGGGATCGGTCGAGGGCAGCCGCACCGCGGTCGCGATGGGAATGTGCTCGAGTCGGCGGAGCAGCAGGGCGACGTCGGCGTCGTCGAGATAGCCATGTTGCACGTCGAACCCGACGTAGTCGTAGCCGGCTTGCGCGAACTCTTCCGGACCGATGATGGTCGGACCCACCACCCATCCGCCCCAGATCTGCTCCTTGGCGGCGAGGGCTTCCTGCAGTCTGCTTGGTGTCATCATTCGACGATCGCTATCTTGATGCGCTCGGGCGTCGGCCTGCAGGCCAGTTCGAACGCGGCTTGCACCTCGTCGACGCCGAAGGTGTGGGTGAGGTAGTTCGTGAGCAACTCGGGATGCGCACGGGCGTAGGCGTCGGCGGCATCCAGGACTCGCCGCCGATCCAGCGTCACACCGGATTTCAGGGTGAGGTTGTTGCGCAGCATCGTGCGCATGCTGATCGGATAGCTGTCGTCGTCGGCGACGCCGAAGTAGAAGACCGTTCCGCCGAACGCTGCCGCCTCGATCGCGTGGCTCAGTGTGGCGACTTGATGGCCGACGGCCTCAATCACGATGTCCGGGCGGTCATCCGGCTTCAGATGACTCACCCATCGGTCGCTGGTCGCGCGGATCACGGTGTCGACGCCGAACGCCTTGCCGATCTCGTCGCGGTCGACGGGATCGACGCCGGTGACATGTTCAGCCCCTGCCGCCTTGGCCACATACGAGAACAGCAACCCGATCGAACCCTGACCGAGGATCGCGACGCGGCGTCCCCGTAGGTCGGGCAACTGCTCGACGGCATACAGAACGCAGGCCAGGGGCTGCAGTCCGACGGCTTGTTGTGGGCTCAGCGCGGGGTCGTAGGGCGCTAACCCGTTGCCGTCGGCGACCACCCGTTCCATCAGCCCGTCAAAGCCCGACGCCCAGCCGACGACATGATCACCCTGCTGATGGGCCGGATGCCGGCTTGCCAGCACTTCGCCGACAACCTCGTGGATGGGAAAGCCGTGCATCTCTGCGGCACAGATACCGGTGTCGCCGGGCAAACGACCCTTGGCACCCCGGAAGCCGGGAAGGTCGCTTCCGCAGATGCCCGCCGCGAGGAAGCGCAGCAGAACCTGCCCATCGACGAGCGAGTCCGGCGATGGCTCAGGCAATTCCGTTCGCTCGAACGTGTACGGCGCGACGAGCCGATACGACCACACCGTCAGACCTCCACCGGGATGTTGTTCCAGCCCCACTGGAAGCTGGACGGCGGGCGGGATGCGGCTTCGCTGACGATCCGCCAGTCGGGCACCCGTTTGAGCCACTCGGTCACCATGATGGCGATCTCGAGACGAGCGAGGTGCACGCCGAGGCAGAAGTGTTGTCCCCTGCCGAATGCCAGCAGGCGCTCGATGGGCCGGTTCCAGAGGAATTCGTCTGGGTCGCTGTACTCGCGCTCGTCGCGGTTGGCCGAGCCGAGAAGCGTGATGATTCGTTGACCCGGCTTGATCGTCGTGCCGTGAATGGTGAACGGCGTGCGCACAGTGCGGGCGAACCATTGCGCGGGTGCGCAGTAGCGGATCATCTCCTCGCGTGCGACGGGCACGTTGGCGTCGAGATCCGCACGCACCGCGGCCATCTGGTCGGGCCGCCGACCCAACTCCCACAACCCGTGCGCCACGATCTTCGGCACGGTCTCCGTTCCGCCGATGAAAACGCCGAGCATCTGGACGGCGGCCTCCATGTCGGTGAAGGCAGAACCGTCTGGCAGGCGGTATCCGAGCAAGCCGTCGACGATCGGCAGCTCGCCATCGGCGGCCCCGGCGCGCCTGCGTTGCACGATCGGGATCAGGTACTCCAGATATCCGGGCCGCGCGTTGGCCACCTCAACGCCGCTTCCCGGCTGGGCCAGGCTTCCGGCGTTGACGGTAGCCAGCACCTCCTGCGCCAAATCGACGGGCAGACCGACGAGTTCGCACACCACCGACGCGGCCACGATGCCACCGTAGTCCTGGGTCAGGTCGAAGGTGCCGCGCGGCAACAGCTCGTCGAGCCGCTCGTTCGCAAGCGTGCGGATTCGGTCCGCGAAGTGGGAAACCGACTTCGGCCGGAACTGGCTCGACGTGCAGCGGCGGACGCTCTCGTAGATAGGGGCGTCGAAGTTCGCGTGAAAGGGCATCGGATGTAACGGCGGATCCGGTACCGGCCCGTCGTTGTGCGCCGCCAGAACAGTTGCGGCGGGTAGGGTTCCCTCCGATGCGACGAACGTCCCGTCGTTGATCTCAAGCACACCCCAGATGTCGGCGAAGCGCGACAACGCGTAGGTATCCCACTTGTCGATGTAGTACACCGGGTGCTCGTCGCGCAGCACCCGGTAGTACGGCAGCGGATCGGCCATCACCGCCGGATCGAACGGATCGTACGAGAAGTCCTGCATCACTGGCGTATTCATTGCAGTGGCGATGGCGGCAGGGCTTGCAGGATCGAGTCTTCCCAGCCGTCGCGCAGCGCTGGGGCGACGCTCATCCACGTGACGATCTCCGCGGGCGGGCTGTCTTTCCAGGATGGGTAATGGTTTTCGAAGCAGTCCCACTCGCCGTCGAGCGCCCAGTAGTGGATGACCTCGTTGAACCGGAATGTCGTGATGAACGAACCCAGCCACCGCTTGCCCGTCCGCTCCGACCACGGGACGTACAGCCGCTCGAGCTCACGGATGTAGTCGTCCTGGCGTCCCGGCTTAGTCTGCATGATCTCTTGAATGACCAGGCACGCGCTGAAGTTCGACTCCTTGAGCTGCCCAAGCGTCTTGTTGCTCTTGCCCGCGTACATGATCCGGCCCTCACCCTTGGCACGGATCTCGGAAAGGAACGCGGACCATTTCGCGGCGGCTTCCTCGTGGCTGCCACCACGGGCCTGTGCCCTACCGATGCGGGCGTAATCGGCGAACGCGTCGATCTCCCAGATGATCGTGACCTGCGGCCAATGCCCGTTGAAGGGCGTGGTCTCCCAGATGGCGAACAGCCGAGCGCCGAGCGCCTCCATCATCGGGTGGTACACGTCGCTGAACACCTCGGTGAACCGATCGCTCCGCCCAGACCCCAGCTCGATCGTCTCGTGCAGGTAGAGGAGGGTGTGGCCGTGATAGCGCTTCATGTTCACGACGGGCCGCCGGTAGTTGACAGTGGCACCTAGCGAGCGTGACACTTAGGCCGTGATTTGTAAAGGTGCGACGTTGACGCCACTGGCCAACGGTTTCTGCTTCGGCGAGGGACCCCGGTGGTTCGAGGGGCTGCTGTGGTTCTCGGACATGCTGGGCGAGGCGGTGCACACCGTCAACCTGCAGGGAGCGGTGACCAAGCTGCCGGTGCCGGGCCACTCCCCGTCCGGCCTGGGTTTCCGCCCCGATGGCTCGCTGTTGATCGCCTCTACCGAGAACCGGCAGGTTCTGCTCTACGACGGCGACACTGTGACCACACTCGCCGACCTGTCCGACCTCGTGCCCGCGGACCTCGGCGACATGGTGATCGATGACGCGGGGCGCGCGTATGTCGGGTCCCAGGCGCGTGAGGGCGGCGTCATCGTGCGGGTGAACCCCGACGAAACGGCGACCGTCGTCGCTGAAGACCTCGACTTCCCGAACGGGATGGTGATCACGCCCGACCGCACGACGTTGATCGTCGCCGAGTCCATCGGCCGACGGCTGACGGCGTTCACGGTGGGCGCGGACGGATCGCTGTCCGATCGCCGGATCTTCGCCGACGGTCTCGACGGACCGCCCGACGGCATTGCGCTCGATGCCGAGGGCGGGGTCTGGACGTCGATGACGCTGGCGAACCGGTTCGACCGGATTCTCGAGGGCGGCACCGTCACCGACCGCATCGATATGGGCGACCGGACCGCGATCGCCTGCACTCTTGGAGGGCCCGAGCGACGCACGCTCTTCCTGCTTTCCAGCACGGACGCTTACCCGCAGCGGTTGATCGGGACGAAGCTGTCGAGCCTCGACGCGGTGACCGTCGACGTGCCGGGAGCGGGGCTGCCATGAGCGACTCGTATTACGAATTGATCGACAGCACCGACACATTGGGCGAGAAGTTCAGGGCGACGGACTTGGTCCGGAGCACGTGGTCGGCCGCGATACAACACGGGGCGCCGGTCTCCGCCCTGCTGGTTCGCGCCCTCGAGCGCTGTGAAGCCCGCGACGACACCAGGTTGAGCCGGGTGATGATCGACCTGCTTGGCGCTGTCCCCGCCGAAGGCGACCTGTGGGTGAGCTCTCGAATCGAGCGCTCCGGCAAGCAAATTGAGTTGGTCAGCGCCGAGATGCTGGCCCCAGGACGAGACGGCGACCCTCGACCGGTCGCCCGGGCCAGTGGGTGGCGCCTGGCGACCATCGACACCGCCGAGGTCGTCCATGCGCCTGCCCCTCCCCTGCGTCCCGTCGCCGTGGCCAAAAGCCGTGACATGAAGAAGGATTGGGATCGCAACTACGTGCACAGCCTGGACTGGCGGTGGCTGACCAAACCGATGAGCGAGGGTCCTGGCGAGTCCTGGATCAGGCCGGAGGTCGATCTGGTCAACGGCGAGACGATGACTGCGCTGGAGCGGCTGTTCGCGGTGGCCGACGACGCCAACGGCATCGGCACGAAGCTCGACATCAGGAAGTGGACGTTCATGAACACCGACCTGGTCGTGCACGTGCACCGCATTCCCGACGGCGAGTGGATCGGCATCCGGGCGGAAACGAACTACGGGCCCGACGGCATCGGCACGACGATCGGCACGCTCTTCGATGAGCGCGGAGCCGTCGGGGCGATCCAGCAATCGGTATTGGTCCGGCCTGTGCCCGGGCGGTAGTTTCGCCGAAATTGCATTCCAGCAGGGCCTTACTCGACATCTGTCTGCCGGAATGCAATTTCGCGAACTTGTCAGTGTCCGCCACGAGTATCGGGCCATGGGGGAGATTTTCGTTGGTAGCGAGGCCGTTGCGAACGGTGTCGTGACGCGGAACGAACTTGCACGCTGGTATCGGCCGATCTATCCGAATGTTCACACGCCGAGGGGACAGTCGCTGACCCTGCGCGACCGGACTGTCGGAGCGTGGTTGTGGTCGAAGCGCGAAGGGATCGTGACCGGCGCTGCAGCGTCAGCGTTGCACGGAGCGGACTGGGTGGACGCCGACATCCCGATTGAACTGATCCTCAACTGCGGGCGTCCACCGGGCGGAATCGTCACGCGCCATGAGCGTATTGCGGATGACGAGTGCATCCGGGCGGGCCGACTGCCGATTGCGACCGCAGCGCGCACGGCCTTCGACTTAGGTCGGTACCTGCCCCGAGGCAAGGCCATTGAACGATTGGACGCGTTGATGCGCGCCGCGCCATTCTCGACGGAAGAGGTGCTGCTCCTGGCCAAGCGTTATCGCGGTGCCCGAGGCGTGCGGCGGCTCAAAGTTGCCTTACCACTGGTCGACGGCGGAGCCGCCTCACCGCGGGAAACTGCGCTACGGCTGCTCTTCATGGATGCTGGTTTGCCCAGGCCCACTACGCAGATACCGATCTTCGACCACGATGGCCGCCTATTGCGAACAGTGGATATGGGCTGGGAGGACTTCATGGTCGCCGCCGAATACGACGGGGATCAACATCGCACGGATCGCCCACAGTATGTCAAGGACCTGCGCGTGATTCCGAAGTTGGAGCGTCTGGGCTGGATCATCGTGCGCGTTATCAAAGAGGATTGGCGGGATGAGGTGATCCAACGGGCGTGGGATGCGCTGGTTTCGCGCGGATGGCGCCCCAACCGACTCGCCGAAATTGCATTCCACCAGGGCCGTAGTCGAACTCTGTCTGCCGGAACGCAATTTCGGCGCTAATCCACTAGGCGCAAAGCCGCTGCGGGGCATTGCGTTACTGCCTGCTGCATCCGCTCGCGGTCGGCCTCCGGGCGTTCGTTCTCATGGATCAGCACGGTGCCGTCGTCCTGCACCTCGAACACGTCATCGGCGATCGATTCGCAGATGCCGTGCCCTGTGCATTTGTCGAGGTCGACTTCGACCCGCATGATGTCTCCTACCGAATGAAGGCCGGAAGGCGTTTGACGCCGTGGACGAAGTTGCTCAGCAGCAGGTCGGGTTCACCAAACTCGACGGTCTTCAGTCGAGTCAGCAACTCGCGGAACAGGTTTCGCAGTTCAGCCTTGGCAAGTTGATTCCCAAGACAGAAGTGCGGCCCGCCCCCGCCGAAGCCCAGATGTGGGTTCGGTGAGCGCCGCAGGTCGAACGCGTGAGGTTCATCGAAGACGGTCTCGTCGCGGTTGGCCGAGCAATAGAACAGCCCGAGCTTGTCACCGGCCTTGATCTGCTGGCCCGCGATCTCGGTGTCCTCGGTGGCGAAGCGCGCAAACTGCATCACCGGCGACGACCATCGGATGAACTCCTCGATCGCGGGTCCGATCCGGTTCTCGAAGTCCTCCATCAGCCAGTCCCGCTGCGCCGGATTGTTCACCAACGCCAGCATCGCGTGCGTCGTCGTCTGCTTCGTGGTGTCGTTGCCCGCCGACGACAGCAGGATCAGAAACGCGCCGATCTCTTCGTCCGTCAGCCGGTGACCGTCGACTTCGGCGTTGACGATGCTGGTCATCAGGTCGTCACCGGGGTGGCTGCGACGGTACTTGGCGAGTTCGATGCCCGTGTTGGACAACAGCATCATCTCGTTGATGGTGTTCTGCGCGCGCTCTTCCAGCGAGCTGTATTCGTCGTCGCTCATGGAGAACAGCTTCTCGGCGGCCTTGGCGACGGCTTCGCGCTCCGACGGTTCGACACCGAGCATTTCGGTGATGGTCAGCATCGGCAGTCGCGCCGAGCACGCCGCCACGAAGTCCACGTCGCCGGCGCCGACGAGGTCATCCACGACAGCCACCGCGTTCTTCTGGATCTGCTCTTCGATGCGACGAACGTTGCGCGGGGTGAACGCCGAGCTGATCAGCCGCCGGTAGGTGGTGTGCTGCGGCGGATCCATCGCGAGGAAGAACGTGGCGATCTGCTGCACCTCGAACGGCATGGGGTCCAGTGCGATGCCGCGGGCGGACGTGAACAACTCCGGATGCTGGCTGACGTATGCGATGTCGGCACGCCGTGTCAGCGCCCAGAAGCCCGGCTCTTCCATCGGGAACATCGTCGGCAGCGGGTGATGCCACGTCAGGCCGTCGGCGACACGCAACTGCCGCGAAGGTCTCGTCCCTGACCTCGAACGGCTGGCTCCAGAACCGGCGTGTCGAAAGGTCGTACGGGCTGAACTCACGGACCTGCGGCGAACTGGCTACAGTCACCGATTTAGCGTGACACTTCCGAGAAAATTTGTAAAGCTATGGGGGTGGATGCCGACATCGACAACTCGACGCGTCAGCGGATACTTGCCGCGACCGCCGAGGTGCTCGGCCGCCATGGCATGACGAAACTCAGCCTCTCTGAGGTCGCGTTAGAGGCAAGCGTGTCGCGGCCCACGCTTTATCGCTGGTTCGCCGACAAGCGGGAACTGCTCGACGCGTTCGTGGTGTGGGAGCGGCAGTACTACGAACGTGCCGTGGCCGAGGCGACCGCCGACCTGCCGCCGTGCGAGAGGCTCGATGCGGCGTTGCGGGTCATCGTCGAGTACCAGCAGTCCTATCCCGGGCTGCGCATGATCGACATCGAGCCGGCCCAGGTCATCAGGAGACTGTCGCGGGTCATTCCGCTGATGCGCGCCCGGCTCGAGCGGCTCGCGGCAGGGCCCGATCGCGGCCCTGGCGGTGTCGACCGCGGTCCGCGTGGCGATTTCGCATTACCTGGTGCGCAGCGACGATGACGACGACTTCCTTGACCAGCTACGGCACGCCGCGCGCGTCAAGCATTTCGCGCCTTGAGTTCGGCGAGGATATCTTCTGTGTGCTCGCCTAGTTTCGGCGCGGCCGAGCGGGGCTCCCACGGCGTGCCGTGAAAATCAGCGGGCGTCGCCACCATCGGCGCACCCGCATCGCCATCGGGCACGTAGACGACACCGCCCGCGGCGTGGAACTGATCGTCGGCGACGACGTCCTCGATCGAATTGATCGGCGACCAGAAGAAATCCGGTTCGCCCGCAAAGACTTTCGCCCAATCATCGAGCGACTTGCCAGCGAAGATCTCGTCCAGCTCACCGATGAGCACGACAGCGTTCGCGGCGCGCGAACGTCCGGTGTCGAACCGCGGATCGGTGAGCCATTCGGACCGCCCGACCGCGCGGCACAGCGCGGGCCAATGACGATCGCCCTGCAGGCCGACGATCCAGAACCGCCGACCGTCGCCCGCCGTGTAGTTGTTCATGCACGGATTGCCCATCGTCTCGCGCTGGCCGATCGCGATCGAATGCCCGGTCATCAGGAAGGTGTTGAGGTCGAAGCTGACGGTGTATGCGCCCTGCCGGTACAGCGAGGTGCTGACCAACTGTCCCGTCCCGGTCCGCGTCCGCGCGACGAGGGCCGCGCAAACCGCCGCCGCGAGCGTCATGCCCGCCGTGTGATCGCCCATGCCGCCCCGCTGAAACGGAGGCGTCTCACCCGGGCGGGTCAGCAAGTGCGCCAAGCCCGCCCGTGCCCAGAACGCCGCGACGTCGTAGGCCGCGCGGTCGGCGTCGGGCCCCCTCTCGCCGTACCCGGTGATCAGGCCGTACACCAGGCGGGGATTGCGCGCCGCTACCGTCTCGAAGTCCAAACCCGTGCGACGCAACGCGGCAGGACGGACATTGGTGAGGAAAACATCTGCACCGCTGAGTAATTCGAATGCGGCCGCGCGTCCGTCGTCGGTCGTCAGGTCGAGCACGATGCTGCGCTTGCCGCGGTTGTCCATCTCGAACGGAGGGCTCACCCCGTCGTCGATGCCGAGCATGCGGCCGAACATCCGCGCCGGATCGCCCGTCGGCGGCTCGATCTTGATGACGTCCGCACCCCAGTCGGCGAGTATCCCGCCTGCCGCTGGACCCGCGACCCACACGCCGAGTTCGACGACCTTGACGCCCTCCATCGGTCCGGCCATGCACATCCCTTCCGAAGCGCTTTACAAATCTTCGTTAATTTGTAAACTGACGAGGTGAATCAGGTTTCGCCGATCCTCGGCCTGGCGTCGCATCTGGGCCGCGGTGTCCAACGTATCGCCACTGACGCGATCGTCGGCCGCGTTCGATCGCTGCCCCGCACTGTCGAGGATCTCGACGCAAATGCGCTCTCGCAGATCATGGGACGCACCGTCACGTCGGTGGCGGTCATCGGCGGCGACGCGGGTACGACATCGCGGGCCCGGCTGGCGCTGACCGGTGACGGCGTTCCAGAGACCGTGTTCGTCAAGATGCCCGGCGAAACGCTGGCCACCCGCCTGATGGGCGAATTGGGCAGGCTCGCCGAAACCGAAACCCGCTTCTACAGCGAGTTGGCGCCGGAATTGACCGGTGTGCCCAAGTCGCACGGATCGGCGTTCGACGCACTTACCGGCCGCTTCGTGCTGGTGCTGGAGGACCTCGCGGTCGACGCGTGCGAGTTCCCCGACACGCTGCACCCGCTGGGCAAGGACCACTCGAGCCTGATTGTCGAGCTGCTCGCGCGAGTGCACGCGACGTTCTGGGGCCGCGTCCCCCGATGGCTCTATTCGGGGTCGACCGACACCGCATCGCTGCTGGTCGGCCGCCTGCTGAAGACGTCCGCGCGCCGAATTGCAGAGAAGACCGACATCCCTGTCGAGAAGGGTCGATTCATCGTCGACAACTATCGCGCGGTCGCGCGGCTCATCGACACGCCCCCGCACACGGTCATGCACGGCGACGCGCACCCCGGAAACGTCTACTTCCGCAATGGCGCGGCTGGTCTGCTCGACTGGCAGGCCGTGCGGCGCGGCCACCCGAGCCGCGAACTGGCCTACACCCTGGTCACGAGCATGACCACCGTCGAACGCCAGGCCAGTGAACGCGAACTACTCGATGACTACCGCCTGGCGCTGGCCAGCGCTGGCGGTCCTGACCTGGACCGTGACGAGCTGTGGGACCGCTACCGGCAGGGCGCCCTGTACGCCTATGTCGCGGCGCTGATCACCGCGGGGATGGGCGGCATGCAGGCCGAGACCATCGCATTGGAAGGTCTGAGGCGAGGAGTCGCCGCGCTGGACGACCTCGACACGGTCTCGCTCTTGGAGAAGTCGCTATGACCGACGATCTACGATCATCAAGACCAAACGATTGAGGCCCAGAAGGTGAACGAACCACTACGCGCATCCGAAAGCGTCGAGGACACGTCGACGCGGCATCGGATCCTCGTCGCGACCGCGGAAGTGCTCGGCCGCAGCGGGCAGACGAAGCTGAGCCTTTCGGAGGTCGCACTGCAGGCCGGGGTCTCCCGTCCGACGCTGTACCGCTGGTTCGCGTCCAAGGGTGAGTTGCTCGACGCGTTCGGCGTCTATGAGCGCGAGATGTTCGACACCGGGATCAGCCGGGCGACGGCGGGTCTACGGGGAACGGAGAAACTCGACGCCGCGCTGCGGTTCATCGTTGAGTACCAGCATTCGTATTCGGGCGTGCGACTGGTCGACATCGAACCTGAGGTTGTCATCTCCCAGCTCGGCAGGATCATTCCCATCATGCGAGCGCGCTTACTGAAGCTGATGCCAGGCCCCAACGGAGCCGTCAAGGCTGCGACCGCGATTCGCGTTGCGGTGTCGCACTACATCGTCCGCAGTGACGACGACGACCAGTTCCTGGCGCAGCTCCGTCACGCCGCAGGGATCAGACAACAGGGCTGATTATTTAGGCTCCGCCGAAGTAGTGACACTTTCGCGATAATTTGTAAAGCTGTCTTCCATGACGGAAGTTCAGACTGAAGCCGGCGTGCTGGCCGGTGACGAGCGGATGCTGATCGACGGCGAATTGCAGTTCACCGGCAGCGGCGCGACATTCGATGTGATCCACCCGGCCAGCGAGGAAGTGGCAGGGCAGGCCACCGATGGCACCGTCGCCGACATGGAGCGCGCGGTTGGCGCGGCCCGCCGGGCATTCGACGCAGGCGACTGGTCGCGCGACCTCGAGTTCCGCTATCACTGCCTCACCCAGCTGCACGAGGCGCTGGAAAAGAACAAGGAGCGGTTGCGCCGCATCCTGATCACCGAAGTCGGCTGTCCGATCACGGTGTCCGGTTCCCAGATCGAGAGCCCGATCGAAGAAGTCAAGCACTGGGTCGAGCACGGCCGGGCGTTCGAGTACCTCGTCGACACCGGCGTACATCCGACGCAGTTGGGTCCGGCGCGGCGCAAGATCCACTACGAGCCGGTCGGTGTCGTCGGCGCGATCACGCCGTGGAATGTGCCGTTCTACCTCAACATCGCCGAGACGGTGCCCGCGCTGATGGCCGGCAACACGGTGGTGCTCAAGCCCGCGCAGCTCACCCCGTGGTCGGGCAGCGAGTACGGCCGGATCGTGGCCGAGGAAACCGACATCCCGGCGGGCGTCTTCAACGTCGTGGTGTCCAACGCCAACGAGGTGGGCGCGGCGCTGTCGGCCGACCCGCGGGTCGACATGATCACGTTCACCGGTTCGACAGCGACCGGACGGGCGATCCTGGCCGCCGGCGCGCCGACGGTCAAGAAGACGCTGCTGGAGTTGGGCGGCAAGTCCGCGCACATCGTGCTCGACGACGCGGACTTCAACTCTGCGCTGCCGATGGCGGCGATGATGGCGTGCGTGATGTCCGGCCAGAGCTGCATCCTGCCCAGCCGAATCCTGTTGCCGCGCAGTCGGTACGACGAAGGCATCGGGATCCTCAAGACCATGATGGAGGGCTTCCCCGTCGGTGACCCGTGGACCCCTGGCAACATGCAGGGCCCGCAGATCAGCGAGACTCAGCGGCAGAAGGTGCTCGGCCTGATCAAGAGCGGTATCGACTCCGGTGCCCGACTCGTCACCGGCGGCGGGATTCCGGAGAACCTGCCGACGGGCTACTACGTGCAGCCCACACTGTTGGCCGACGTCGACCCGGATTCGCAAGTGGCGCAGGAGGAGATCTTCGGCCCGGTGCTCACCGTGACGCCGTACGACAGCGACGACGAGGCCATCGCGATCGCGAACAACAGCATCTACGGGCTGTCCGGCGAGGTCAGCGGAGGAGACCTGGACCGCGCGCTGGAGGTCGCCAAGCGGATGCGCACGGGCAACGTCACGATCAACGGCAAGAGCCACTTCGGGATCACCAGCCCGTTCGGCGGCACCAAGCAGAGCGGCCTCGGCTATCGCAACGGCGAAGAGGGCTACAAGGAATACCTGGAGGCCAAGACGATCGGCATGCCCGATTGATGGACGAGCTCCAGATCGCAGCTCTGTTATACAGATACGCCCGCGCCGTCGACACGAAGGACTGGGAACTGTATCGCTCGGTATTCACCGACGACGCCTACATCGACTATTCGTCGGCGGGCGCTGCGGCAGGGCCACGGGACGAGGTCGTCGACTGGTTCGAAGCGAATTTCGGAGTGATCCCGTGGAGCATGCACTACATCACCAACATCGAAGCCGACGTCGACGGCGACACAGCGCAAGTGCGGGCGATGTTCTACAACCCGATGCAGCTGCCCGGGATGGCCGAAATGTCGTCCTGCGGCGGGTACTACCACCACGAACTCGTCCGGACTTCCGACGGGTGGCGCAGTCGACATCTGCGCGAGGAGAACGTATGGTTCGCCAACGCGCCGGCGGCCACTCCAGAAACGCACATGTGAATTTGCCCGCGTAGCGAGCGACAATCACGAAGTTGTCGGACGTGCCTGTCACGGTTCGACGATGGAGACCAGGCATCTATTGCAGGGCATCAACCTCCGCTATGCGCTCACGATGTACCTGTTCAAGACGGCCCTACGACAGTCGACGAACTCATCAAGGCTCTCGAGTGGCAGGGCTTCGAGATCCGCGGACGTGCGTCGAAACAGGTATCCGATGCACTGCGGTGGGAGCGGCGGCGTGGCAGGGTTCGTCGACTTGCGCGCGGACATTACGGTCCGGGGTTTGTACCGCGTGGCACGGAGCACCGGATCTATACCCGGGTGATGGCCGTGCGGACCGCGGCAAAGCCCCTGTGGTTCCGCGGTGTCCGCCTATAGGCTCCCGTGTCGCTCGCTATGCGGGCACTTTCACATATGCCCCTCCGGTCAAAGCCCCGTCAGCCCTCGGCCGCCAATTGCCCACAGGCCGCAGCGATCTCGCGGCCACGCGTATCGCGCACCGTGCATGACACACCCCGCGCGCGAACCCGCCTGACGAATTCCCGTTCGGCCGCCTTCGGGCTGGCGTCCCACTCACTGCCGGGCGTCGGATTCAACGGGATGACGTTTACGTGCACCAGCGGTCCCAGCGCACCGTGTAGCCGCTTGCCCAAAAGGTCTGCCCGCCAAGGCTGGTCGTTGATATCGCGGATCAACGCATATTCGATCGACACCCGTCGGCCGGTCACGTCGGCGTAATACCGTGCCGCGTCAAGGGCTTCGGAGACGTTCCACCGGTTGTTGACCGGGACGAGCGTGTCGCGCAGTTCGTCGTCGGGAGCGTGCAGCGAGAGCGCAAGCGTGACGTTGAGTCGCTCGTCGGCCAGTTTGCGAATCGCCGGCGCCAGCCCCACCGTCGACACTGTCACCGAACGCGCCGAAATGCCGAAGCCGTTCGGCGGCGCCGCGATGATGCGACGCACAGCTGCCAGCACCCGGTTGTAATTCGCCAGCGGCTCCCCCATGCCCATGAATACGACGTTGGACAGCCGCCCGTGGTCGCGGTCCCGCAGTTCCACCGCGGCCGTCCGTACCTGCTCGAGGATCTCCGCCGTCGACAGGTTGCGGGTCAGCCCGCCCTGCCCCGTTGCGCAGAACGGACACGCCATGCCACAACCCGCCTGCGACGAGATGCAGACCGTGTTGCGGTCCGGGTAGCGCATCAGCACCGACTCGAACGTCGTGCCGTCGACCGCACGCCACAGCATCTTGCGGGTCTCCCCCGCGTCGCACTCGATCTCGCGGACCGCGTCGAGCAGCCGCGGGAACAACGCGTCGGCAACCTGTTCGCGCACCGCAGCGGGCAGGTCCGTCATCTGATGGGGATCGACGATCAGCCTGCCGTAGTACTGGTTGGCCAGTTGCTTGCCGCGAAATGCGGGCAGCCCGAGGTCCACGACGGCGGAGGAACGGGAGTCCTCGTCGAGGTCAGCAAAATGCCGCGGTGGCTTGGCGCGTCGCGGTGGATCAAAAACCAGGGGCAGGGAGGTGGCCATGGGCTTGCGCCAGTATCCCATCCGCGGTCGGCGGAAATTGATTGGCGGCAGCAGGCGTTGGTCGCAACTATGGAGCGTATGGCCACGCGGACTATGCCCTTCGGTTTCGCGTCGGCGCTGACGTTCTTCTATGCGCTCGGCTATCCCATTGGCGCGCTTGCGGTTTCGGTGATGTCGCCGATGGCTGTGTTGGTGTTCCGGTTCGGTTTGGCCGCCGCGATTATTTCTGGCTGGGCATTCTGGGCGCGGGTGACGTGGCCCACAGGCCGCACGCTTGTGCACGTGCTGATCAGCGGGCTCCTTGCCCAGGGCCTGTTGTTCACCTGCCTGTACTACGCGCTGATGCACGGTGCGCCCGCGGTGTTGGGTGCGGTGATCATCTCGATGAACCCGGTGGTCACCGCGCTGCTGGCAGCGATGTTCCTCGGTGAAGGGCTCTCCAGGACTCGCGTCGGCGCGCTCGTCCTCGGCGTGCTCGCGGTGCTGGCGGCATGTGCGGGACGGCTGGTGGCAGTCGGCGGCGTCGACCCCGCAGTCCTGCTGATTCTCGTCTCGTTGTTCAGCGTTGCCGCCGGTGGCGTCTACCAACAGAAGTTCTGCTCCGGGGTCGACTTCCGGGCGACGGCGGCGCTGCAGAACGCGGTGTGCATCGCGCCGGTCGTCGCACTGGCCGTGATCATGCCGTTCACGGTCACCGACCCTTGGAAGGCGGCCGGTGCGGTGGCCGGAGTGGTGCTGCTGAACGCGGTGCTGTCGATGACGCTCTACGTCCGCGGGGTCAACGAGTACGGCGCCGCGGCGGTGGCGATGCTGTTCGCCGTCATCCCTGCGGTCGCGGGCCTGCTGTCTTGGCTGATGTTGGGCCAGCGGCCCGATATCGGGATCGCGGTCGGCCTCGTGGTGGGCGCGCTGGCGTGCTGGCTGAATGCCAGGGGGTCACGCCAGCAGCGTCAGCACGATCCAGCCGGCGACGGCCGACGGCAGCATCGCGTCGATCCGGTCCATGATGCCCCCGTGACCGGGTAGCAGCGTGCCCATGTCCTTGATCCCGAGGTCGCGCTTGACCTGCGACTCGACCAGGTCGCCGAGCACGCCGGTGATCACCAGCATCAGCCCGAGCGGCACGCCGACCCAGGCAGGCTTGTCTAGCAAGAACGTCACCGTCAACACGGATGCTGTGATGCCGAAGAGCAGCGATCCGCCCAGCCCCTCCCACGATTTCTTCGGGCTGATCGCCGGCGCCATCAGATGCTTGCCGAACGACACCCCGGCGACGTAACCGCCGATGTCGGCGAAAACAACGGTCACGATCACCGTGAACGTTCGGATGCCACCGTGGTCTTGGAAGATCAGCAGCGCACTGAAGCTGGCGAACAGCGGCACCCACGTCGCGAGCAGCACCGTCGCCGACATATCGCGCAGATAGTTCACCGGCTGCTCGCCAAGACCCTGCCCAACCAAACGCCACACCATGCACACGACGACCGTGCCGCCGTAGGCCCCCAATAGACCGGCCGGGCCGTAAGGCCACGTCAGCCAGATCATGGCCTGGCCGCCGATCAGCAGCGGAATGAGGGGCAGGGCGTAACCGGCCTCCCCCAGCCTGCGGACGACCTCGTGGGTGGCGATGGGAATGGCCACCGCCAGCACGGGCAGCCATCCCGTCGGCGCGAAAAGCAGAATGACTATCGCCATCGCGCCCAACAGCACGCCGACGCCGATCGCCGCCGGCAGATTGCGGCCGGCGCGGGATACCTTCTTGGGCGGCTCGGTCGGGCCGGCGTCAGTGTCTGCCACGGGAGTCGCTTGCTGATCGGCCACTAGACCTCCAGCAGTTCGCCTTCTTTGTGCTTGACCAGGTCGTCGATCTGGTTCGTGTACGTGTGAGTGGTCTTGTCGAGGTCCTTCTCGGCGCGGCTCACCTCGTCCTCGCCGGCTTCACCGTCCTTCTTGATGCGGTGCAATTCCTCCATCGCCTTGCGGCGGATGTTGCGCACGGTGACTCTCGCGTCCTCGCCCTTGGACTTCGCCTGTTTGACCAGGTCGCGCCGACGCTCCTCGGTCAGTTGCGGGATGGCGATACGGATGACATTGCCGTCGTTGGTGGGATTGACCCCGAGGTCGGAGTTGCGGATCGCGTCCTCGATGTTGCGCAGCTGGTTGGCCTCGTAAGGCTTGATGACCACCAACCGCGCCTCGGGAACGTTGATGCTCGACAGCTGCGTGATCGGAGTCATCGAGCCGTAGTAGTCGATGTTGATGCGCGAGAACATACCGGGGTTGGCGCGACCGGTGCGGATCGACAAGAGATCGTCGCGGGCCACCGACACCGCCTTCTCCATCTTCTCCTCGGCATCGAAGAGCGTTTCGTCGATCACGGTGCAGTTCTCCTTCTCGCTCCTCGCGTGCGCGGTCGACCGTCAGGTCGTGACCAGTGTTCCGATCTTCTCACCTGCCACCGCCCGCGCGATATTGCCGTCGATGAGCAGGTTGAACACCAGGATCGGCATGCCGTTGTCCATGCACAGGCTGAACGCGGTGGCGTCAGCGACCTTAAGGCCACGGTCGATGACCTCACGATGGCTGATCGCGGTGAGAAGTTCGGCGTTGGGATCCTCCCGCGGGTCAGCGGTGAACACGCCGTCGACGGACTTGGCCATCAGCACCACCTCGGCGCCGATCTCCAGCGCACGCTGCGCGGCGGTGGTGTCGGTCGAGAAGTACGGCAGGCCCATGCCGGCCCCGAAGATCACGACCCGGCCCTTCTCGAGGTGCCTGCGGGCTCGCAGCGGGATGTAGGGTTCGGCGACCTGCCCCATGGTAATCGCGGTCTGCACGCGCGTCGCGATGCCTTCCTTTTCCAGGAAGTCTTGCAGCGCAAGGCTATTCATCACGGTGCCAAGCATGCCCATGTAGTCGCTGCGCGTGCGCTCCATGCCGCGCTGCTGCAGCTGCGCGCCACGGAAGAAGTTGCCGCCGCCGATGACGACAGCAACCTGCACTCCACTTCGGACTACTTCGGCGATCTGCCGGGCCACCTGATGCACCACGTCGGGGTCCAGGCCCACTTCCCCGCCGCCGAACATCTCGCCGCCCAGCTTGAGCAGCACGCGGGAGTAGTACGGCCGCATCGGGGCAGGTGATGCTTCGGCGCCGTTGGGGCTGGTGGTCTCCGCCATCCGACTCCTTCGGGGTCCTCACATGAGATCGCCATCCCCGGCGCTTGCCCTGGACGGCGCCCCTAATCCTGCCCCATAGCGGCCGGATCGCCGCTATGGGGTGGGCGGTGTGGCGGAGGTTAGCTCGCGGGCAGGTGAGCCGACAGCAGCCAGGCCGGGACCGACTTGCGGCCGTTGGATTCGTCGCGCACGTCGCCGAACACCATCCCCACGCCTTCGGCGGCCTCCGGGAAGCTGGCGTGGATGCGAGCGGGCCGGATCTCATCGATCACCCAGTACTTGGCCACGACGTCGCGCAGTTCGTCCTCGGTGACGGGATTAGCAGGGCCGTTGGGCAGGCCGGCGCGATCGAACACGAGCGCGTAGTACGACGCACCAGGCGCGGCGGCGCGCACGATCGACTGCTGGTATCCCTCTCGAGCCTCGACGGGAATCGAGTGGAAAAGCGTCGAGTCGACGATGGTGCCGAATCGGCCGTCGTATCCGGTGAAGGCGCTGATGTCGGCGACCTCGAAGCTGGCGTTGGTCAGTCCCCGCTTGGCGGCTTCGGCCTTGGCGAGCTCGATGGCCGTCGGCGAAAGGTCGAGGCCGACGGTCGTGACGCCACGCTCGGCGAGATACAGCGAGACGGCCGCCTCGCCGCAGCCGACGTCGAGCACATCGCCGTGGAACTTGCCCGCCTCGATCAGCGCCGCGAGCTCCGGCTGCGGCTCGCCGATGCTCCACGGCGGCTTGGTTCCGAGTCCCAGCTCCTGGGCCTCGCCCTTGTATGCATTTTCGAAGAGATCCTGTGGCATTGTCATGACTCCGGTATATCAATCTAGTTGATATGTGTCAATATGCTTGATATGAGCGAGTCGTTTGAGGACCAACCCCTTGGCTATCTGCTGAGCCGTGTGATGTTTGCGCTGAAGGCCGATGTGACGGCGACGGTCCTGGACCCGCTGGAAGTGGCCTTCCCCGAATACCTCTGCATGCGGGTGCTGTCCAAGTACCCGGGGCAATCCAACGCCGACCTGGCCCGTGCCCTGAACGTCTCCCCGCAGGCAATGAACATGGTGCTGCGCGGGCTCGAGGAGCGCCGCCTCGTGGCCCGGCCGGCCAGCGTGTCGTCGGGCCGGTCACTGCCGGCCCAGCTGACACGCCAAGGCGGCGAACTGTTGAAGCGCACCGACGCCGGTGTGCGCGCGGCCGAGGACCGGCTGATGGCCAATCTGAGCGACGAGGAGCGTTACGAGTTCAGGCGCGTCTTGGCCGCCCTCGGCTCCGACCCGATGTAACCACGCTAAGTCCGTCCTCGATCGACCACGAGCGAGCTCGGTGAATTAGTGGTGGTGGCAGGCCGCCGGCGGTGACGGCGGGATGTCCAGCGCGGGATTGCCGTCGAAGAATCCGATCGGCTTGAGGTGGAAGCCCGTGTATGCGCACGGCATCACCGGCCAGTCCTCGGGCCGGACGACGTGGTGCGCACCGAGTGTGTACCAGAGCACGACATCGGTGTTCTCCAGCGGTGCATCGTCGGCGATGAACTCCGGCAGGCCCTGCATATCGGCGGACTGGTACATGTAGTCGCCCGCCGCGAACTTCTCGTCCGGGTCGTACTTGGTCACCCACAGGTTGTGCTGCACGAACCGCGCGCGGTCGTAGATGTACGAACCCTCCTGCACCATCACCGGAACCATGTCCTTCGGCGTCAGCTTGTACGCCACCGGGCTACCGAGCTCGTTCTTCTTGGACGGGTTGGTGACCTTCCAGTAGCGGCCCTTCGACCAGTCCCAGTCCCGCGCACCATCGGCCTCAGAGGCCACCAAGGTGTCGCGGGTGATCCACGCGTTGCGGTGTGGGTTGAGCTCCGGGTCGGGTTCGGGAATCGAGTCGACCTCATAGACGCTGTTGCCCGCGCCGTCGACGCTCATGTCGAGCCGGAAGTTGAAGAAGTGCTGGTGATTGGGTCCGTAGATGTTGGGCGCGACCAGCTTTCCCCATCGCGGCTCCTCACCATCCGACACAGCCCCGGTGGTGAGCACCCCGGAGAGCTTGACCTCCACCTCCATCGACGCGTCGTTGTAGAAGTACCAGAAGAAGCCGTACTCGTAGTTGCCGACGGTGCAGATCATCGAGATCACCAGCCGCCGGGCCCGTCGCACCTCCACCTCATCGGTTCGGAAATCGGTGTGCTTCCAGGAGATTCCGTAATCCTCCTCGTGCATGCAGATCGCGTTCGGAATGGTGACCGCGTTGCCCGAGGAGTCGTTGACCGTACCGTCGAAGTAGTAGATCTCGCCAAGGCAATCGCAGCCGAGGGTCAGCGGGTTCGCCGAAAAGCCCATTCCCACTTCGCCCATGTCGAAGACGTTCTTGTTCCAGTGAGTGGGTTCAGTATCCCCGTACGGCACAACCATTTCCGACAGCGATGCCCGGTAGATGATGGGCCGGGTCTCACCGCGGTCGGTGTAGGAGATCTCGTGCAGCGTGATGCCTTCGCGTGGGTTGAAGCCCACTCGCATCGACCACTTCTGCCATTGCACCTTCCACCCGTCGACGGTGAAGCTCGGACCGTCGGGCTGGGTGATCTCGATTGCCTTGACGTCGTCACGGAACTTGGTGAACGCCGGCCGGTTGTTCTCGTCGAACATGAACTTCTCGGCGTAGTTGCCCGCCGTCGGCGGCAGCGGCACCACCCCGTGGTCCTCGATGTCGATCACCTTCATCGCGTCAAGATCGAAGGTGACGATCAGGCCCTCGACCGGTCGCGCGTAGCCGTGCTCGGAGGGCGCGGCACGCATGAATGTCAGCGGGCGGCAGACGAGCGGCGAGTTGTCGTAGTGATCCTGGCTGCCGTAATAGCCTGCGGGCCAAGGATCGATCATCGCCAGGTCGAAGTCGGTGACGCCACGCTTGCGCATCGCCTCCTGCCAGCGCGGGTCGGCCCGCACCACCTCTTCAACGCCGGTCATGTGCTCGACGAGATAGGACGGGAACCGGCCGGGCACCGACTCCCATGAGTCGATGACACGCGCACCGACGTCGACGACAGCCTCGTAGATCAGCTTGGCCGCACCGTCGTACATGGTGACGAACGCCCGACGCGGTACTTCCACCGCGCCTTCGAACGTCAATTCCGGGGTCTTGCCTGGCTCCGCCAACTGGATCATCACGAATTTCAATGTCGGCGTGGCGTATTCGGAGTCGGTGATGACCGCCGCGGCGGTCTCGATCTCCGCACCGGTCAACGGGTCCAGCGGATACCGGGCTGTGTTGTTAATCGCCTCCGTGCTCGGCACGGTGCTTTCCATCGTCATTTGGCTTCGTCCTTCAACTCGAGTACTGCCAGGTGTGCCAATGCGTCTTCCGCGGATGTTTTGTGCGCGGACCGGCGACCGAAGAAGTAGACGACAACGCCGAGCAGGAACATGCCCACGGCGATGCTGCCGGTCCAGGTCATCCAGGTGCCGTCCGGTACGTCTTTGATCCATGACTTTGCGAACGAGTAGTAGATGCCGCCGATAGTGCCCAGTGTGCCGACGAGGACTGTGACCCACACGCCGACCATGCCGCCCGGAATGCGCCAGAACTTCTCGCTGTCGTACCGGTCGGCGTACTTCTTGCGCGCCAGGACGACGGGGAACAGGAAGAAGAACCCGGAGATGAGCCACGCGATGGACAGACCGCCCTGGAGGAAGACCGTGACGTTTGCCATGCTGCTCTGCGAATACAACCCCACCAGGATCAGCGACGAAAGCACGCCCTGGATGAGGATCGCGGTCACCGGATTGCGCGTGCGGGGGTTCAGGTGGGTGAAGATCCGCGGCAGGTGGCGCTCCAGACCGGAGACGAATACCAGTCGCGAGTACGTCACCTGGTAGGACATCAACGCGACGAACACGATGGCCGCCAGCACAATTGCGGAGACTTCCATCACACCCTTTGGCGCGGCGGTTTCAAGCATGCCGATGACACCGGTGACGGGGTTGATCTGGTCGGCCGGCATCACCATGATGGTGCCCAGCGTGGTCAGCAGGTAGATGAGAATCAACGCCACGGAACCCCATACCACCATTTTCGGGCCGCTCTTGCGCACCGACAGGAACTCCGCGCCCATGTTGTACGGCGTCTCGACACCGACGAGGTACAGCAGCACGGTGCCGTAGAGGAAACCGGCACCGGCGAAGTCGGGCACCAGTGCGGCGTGCGCGCTAAACGGCTGGGCCGAACCGTGACTCAACGCGTATACCACGCCCGAGATGAAGATGACGGCGGTCAGTGCCCAGTAGACGACGAAGACAATATTCATGATGCGCTGGTTGGCGGCGAGTTTCGCCAGGGCCAGACCGATGACGGCCCAAAGGATCCCCAGTTGCAGGATGATCGTCAGCGTCAAGCCGAGTTCCGCGTGGAACGCCAGCAGTACGAACTGCAAGATGATCGCCGGTGATGACGCGGAATTCAGTACCACCGGTATCCACGACAGATAGCCTCCGATGAACCCCCACGTTTCACCCATGGTGCGGGTCGCCCAGATGTACACGCCGCCTTCACCGGGCCACAGGTTGCCCAGTTCTGCGACCGCCATGCCAGCTGGCACCAGAAACGTGAGAATGCCAAGCACCCACATCGGAATGGCCGTCCAGCCGCCGGCTGCCATGATCGACGAGCCAGTGATCCAGCAGATGATAAAGACGTAGGTAGCCGTGAGACCGAAAGTGGTCATCACCTTCGGCAGCACCTGCTCGGGGACCAGCTCGGTGGTCAAAAGTTTGTCACGCCCGGATGGCGCGGGCGCCTCGAGTTCTTGGGTCATGTTGTCCTCCGAATACCGTTGGGTCAGTTGACGATTTGTCCGTCTTTCATCCGGACGACACGGCTTGCCTCGTCGGCCACCGTGGGGTCGTGCGTACTGGCGACAACGGTGACGCCAAGCGTGGAACACAGGTCGCGCAACATGCGCACCACCGTTTCTCCTGTGCGGTGGTCGAGGTTGGCGGTCGGCTCGTCAGCGAGGACCAGCGTCGGATTGCTGATCAGCGACCGTGCGATCGCGGTGCGCTGCTGTTCGCCGCCCGACATCTTCGTTGGCTGATGGTGCACGCGATGTCCGAGGCCGACCAGCTCGAGCAACTCCATCGCCCTCTTCCGAAGCGATTTGCGGTCATAGGGCTCGAACATCAGCGGCAGCTCCACGTTCTCCACCGCCGACAGGAACGGAATCAGGTTGTAGCTCTGGAAGATGAACCCGATGGCGTCGTGGCGCAGCGCAGCGAACTGGCTCTCGGTCAGCAGCGATGTGTCGCGGCCGGCAAGCTTGATCGTCCCCTTGGTCGGCCGGTCGAGCCCTCCGATCATGTTGAGCAGCGTCGACTTGCCGCTGCCGCTTGGCCCCATCAAGCAGACGAATTCGCCCGGCATCACCTGCAATTCGGCGGCGACCAGCGCACGGACCACCTCATCGCCGAGCTTGTGCAGCTTCCACACATCCGAGATCTCGATAACCGGGGCTGGGCCATCGGCTTGGATCGAGGTGTCTACGGTTTCATCGATTGCTGTCATCTCTACCCTCCTGCGGTCAGGGAACGGATCGGCGGCCGCGAGGCGGCGTTCCAGGTGGGCACGATGCTTGTGGCCAGCGCCGCGACGATGCTGACGCCGATCGAGATCGCCGCGCCGAGCGTCAGCCCCTCGACCGACACTCCCGTCGCCGCCAAACCGACTGCGCCTAACGCGATCCCGGTCACGGCGGCCAGCAGCGCGCCGACCAGCGCGCCCAACACCGCCGAGATCACCGGCTCGACCAGCAACGCGGCCACCACGGGCGTGCGCGGCACACCGTTGGCGCCGAGCACCCCGAGTTCGCGGGTGCGGTGAGCGACGGTGCGGGTGGTCGCCACCGCGACCTCGACCACACCCACCAACAGCACGGTCACCGCGATCAGCACGACGGCACGGCCGATCTCCTCGGCGTGCCCAAGCGACGCCGACTGCGCGCGGATTCCGTCGGACATGCCGAACACGATCACCACCAGGAACGCACCAGTCGCCGTCGTGATGACGGGCAGCACCATCTCGCGCATTCGCCGCCGCGCGGCGAGCCACCCGTAGGACAACCCCTTACGCAACATCAGTGCCCTCTGTTCTTCGCGCAAGCGCTCATCAGCGGTCTCCCAGCAGCGAGACCGGTCGTTGTTGCAGCAGCCGATGCACCGGGATCAGCGCGCCGACGATCGCCATCGCGGGAAGGAACGCGGCGACCATGCCTGCGGCCTGCAACCACGCGGTCGGTGTGGCGATGCCGGGAATCACCAGCGCCACAGCCGCTCCCGCGCCGATCACGCCGACCAGATACGCGGTGAGGAAGACGATTCCCGACTCGACGAGGAAGAAGTAGAGCACCTCGTCGGCCAGGCCGATGCTGGACATGATGCCGAATTCGCGCCGCCGCTCGGCCACCGCGGCCAGGAAGGACGACACCGCGATCACGAAACCGAGGCCGAGGCCGATGGTCGAGATGAGGCCGAGCGTCGAGCTGGTCACCTTGCCTGAGAACAACGCGGAGAACTTCTGCTCGAATGTCAGCGGACCGGAGCCGCCGACGGTGTCGTAGATCAGGCCGCCTCCGTTGGGATCCGGTTTGACCGACGGGTCCGACGTCGACTCGAGGCCGACCGCACCACCGAAGATCTGCGCGAGGTCGCGGCGCTTCTCGTCGCCGGCAGCCGCGAAGATCCTCCACCAGCCGTTGTCGCCGACAACCGACTGGGCAAGCGGCGTGGCCACGGTGATCGACTGACCGTCACCGACGACGCTCACGACGAGGCTCTGCCCGCCGACCACGACCCGATCGCCGGAGTGCACGCCGAGCCGGCCGGCCACTTCTGAACCCAAAGCTGCTTGTTCACTGGCGATCTCGTCGCTTCCCCGCAGCGACACCGTACTGCCGTTGATGTCGGTGACTCCGGACAGGACGCGGGTTGCGGTCCAGCCGGCGGGAACGATGATGTTCGGGGCGGCGCCGTCGGCGACAAGGGCCTGGGCGTCGGTGTCGTAGTGCACGCCTGCGGCAGGCACCGCCCACAGCTGCGCGCCGCCGAGCACGTCGGTCACCGAATCGGCGCCGGTGATCGCAAAGCTCGCCGAGATCGTACGAACGACGGTGACGCAGGCGATCGCGAGCGCGATACCAAGGACGGACAGCACGAACCGTTCGGGGCGGCGGCGGATGTTGGCCAGCGCGAACCGGACGAGGCACACGAACGTGTTCCCGGAGGCGGTGGCGATCGCCGGTGATCGAACGGTTGTGGGCGCATTACTGACCTGACTGGTCTCCACAAAGAGGGATGCTCCGGCCGGAAAGTTTCACCAACCGCCGCGCGGAATGTCCACGGCGTTAACTCAGACGCCTTCCCGTTACGACGCGATTGCGCCCCCGCAACGGATTTCGTTGTCGATTCAGCCGCGGCGGCCGATTCCGGCCATCATCATGGGGGTGAGCAATCGGCGATCCTCATCGAATACGGTCGTTGCGACGTCGGCCTCCTCGGCCGACAGGAGTCCGGCCTTCACGATGGCGCCGCGAAGGCTTTCGAACGACAACCGAAAGAAGTCGAAGCCGGGCGACTTCGAATCAATCAGCCTGGCCCGCCCCTCACCGCGAATATCGGTGAGGCCTGCGGCTTCCATATCACTGACCACCCGACGCCCATAGTCACGTTCGAATCCTGCCGTCGTCATGAAGTCAAGGATCACGTCGCCGATATCGCTGAATCCCCGGCTCCCGTCCTCGAACCCGTAATTGGTCCAGTCGTAGTCCTCCATCACCATCCAGCCGCCGGGTTTCAGCGTGGCGACCAACCGGTCGAGAATCTCGCGCCGGTCGGCGAGATGCTCGAGGACGAGACGCGAATGGACTAGATCGAATTCGGACTGCGGAAGTTCGTCTTCACGAAGGTCGATGCGGCGCACGGTGATCGAATCGGAGGCCAGATGCTCGATGTAGCGGGTGTCGATGTCGATCGCAGTCACATGGGCGCCGCGAGAAGCCATCCACTCGACCATTGACCCGCCGCCCGCACCGACCTCGAGGCATTTCCAGCCCGGTCCGATGCCGAGTTCGTCGAGCAGCGCCTGACTGCCGGGATCCCAGAGTGCCTCCATGCCCGACAGCCTGGCGCGCTCCTCGTCGAAACCTTGGTCGAGGACGTAGTCGCGGGTCATGCGTGGATGCGCGGCCAGGGTCGCGCCTCTTCGAGTTCGTACGCCAATTCCAGAAGTCTGGCCTCCTGGCCCACGACCGCCGAGAGCATCATGCCGACGGGAAGGCCAGACGCAGATTCGCCGAGTGGCAACGAGATTGCGGGGTCACCGGTGGCGTTCTGCAGTGGCGTGAACGCCACCCATTCCAAGAGTCGGTCCATGACCTGGTCGTAGCCGGCCGTCGGGTCGAGATGACCGATGCGCGGCGTTTCCTCGTTCAGCGTCGGCATCAGCACAGCGTCGTAGGTACCGGACAATCGCTGCGTGATCCTGCGCGTCGCCGACAGCCGCGCAATGGCCCTCGGGACCTTGTGCAAGCCACGGGCGGCCTTGCGGTCAAGCCCGAGCGTCAGGGTGTCCAATCGGCTGCGGTCGAAGCTTGGGCCGAACATGCGGCGTCCGCCCCGCACGACCGCGAAGGCCAGGAACGACCAGTAGACGAGGAAGTCGTCCTTGAAACGGGCAGGCACCGGGTTGTCGATCTCGGTGACCTTGTGACCGAGTTCCTCCAGCAGTGCCGCCGTCTTGAGCGTCAGCTCCCGGACCTCCGGGCCGGCTTCTCGCAGAATGGATTTGGTGCAGACCGCGATGCGCAACCTCTGCGCACCCGGCCGCGCTACATCACCGATCGCAGGGAGCTTGGGGTTGCGGTACACCCGCTCGGCTTCTCGCAAGAAGGCCGCGGTGTCGCGCACCGACCGCGTCACCACACCGTTGGCGACGAGGTGAAGTGGCATCCGGGCGGTCTCCTTGTCCAGCGGCAGTCGCCCACGCGACGGCTTCAGGCCGACGAGGCCGTTACACGCCGCCGGAATGCGGATCGAGCCGCCGCCGTCGTTGGCGTGCGCGATCGGCACCACGCCTGCGGCCACAAACGCCGCAGAGCCTGACGACGACGCGCCCGCGGTGTAGTCCGGATTCCACGGATTGCGGACCGGCCCGATCCGCGGGTGCTCGGCCGACCCGCTGAAGCCGAACTCCGACATCTGCGTCTTGCCGAGCGGTATCAGCCCGGTCGACAGGAATGCGCGTGCGAACTCGCCATGGGACGGCATTGGCCGCGGGTCCCATGCGTCGGTGCCCTGCATCGTCGGCATGCCCTCGACGGCAACGTTGTCCTTGATGAACGACGGCACGCCGTCGAAGTAGCCGCCGTACGGCCGACGCGATGAGGCGCGGGCCCGGGCGCGGTCGAATGCCTCGAACGCGAGACCGTTCAGTGTCGGGTTGACTGCCTCGGTACGGGCAATGGCGGCCTCGACGAGCTCGCCCGCCGACACCTTTCCTGTCTGCAGGGCTTCGACGAGACCGACGGCGTCAAGGTCGCCAAGGGCGTCATCGCCGAAGGCATGAATGCGACTCATGCAGTGACGGTACCAACTCGTACCGCACGGCTGGCAAGCCAATGCAAAAGGCCCCCAGAATCTGGGGGCCTTTGCGTGTGCCTGCGCTGTTAGGCCTGGCCGACCTCGAAGCGGACGAACCGGGTGACGGTCACGCCTGCCTCGTCGAGCAGCGCCTTCACGGTCTTCTTGTTGTCGGACACCGACGGCTGATCGAGCAGCACGACGTCCTTGTAGAAGCCGGTCACGCGGCCCTCGACGATCTTGGTCAGCGCCTGCTCGGGCTTGCCCTCGTTGCGCGCGGTCTCCTCGGCGATGCGGCGCTCGTTGGCGACGACATCCTCTGGCACGTCCTCACGCGTCAGGTACTTGGCCTTTAGCGCAGCGATCTGCAGCGCGGCCGCATGGGCGGCCTCCGTGCCCGAGCCGGTGTACTCGACGAGCACGCCCACAGCGGGCGGCAGGTCGGCGGCCCGCTTGTGCAGGTAGGTCTCGACGGCGCCGTCGAAGTAGGCGACCCGGCGCAGCTCGAGCTTCTCGCCGATCTTGGCGGACAGGTCGGCAATGACCTGTTCGACGGTGGTGTCGCCGACCTTGGCGGCCTTCAGCGCGTCGACGTCGGTCGCCTTGGCGGCGGCCGCCGCGGTCACGATCTGATCGGCCACTGCCTGGAATTCGGCGTTCTTCGCGACGAAGTCCGTCTCGGAGTTGAGCTCGATCAGCGCACCGTCCTTGGCGGCGACCAGCCCTTCGGCGGTCGCGCGCTCTGCGCGCTTGCCGACGTCCTTGGCCCCCTTGATGCGCAGCAGCTCGACAGCCTTGTCGAAGTCGCCGTCGGCCTCAACCAGCGCGTTCTTCGAGTCGAGCATCCCGGCGCCGGTCAGCTCCCGAAGTCGCTTGACGTCGGCAGCGGTGTAGTTCGCCATTTCAGCCTTTCCCTATACCTCTGGAGTTGTCGATTCGGTGGGAGCATCGCCCGCGGGAGTCCCGGGCTCTGCGGCGGCGGTGGCACCTGCCAGAAGCTCCTGTTCCCACTCGGCGAGCGGCTCGGCGCCGCCCTCGGCCTCGGCCTTGTCGCCGTCGCGACCGACGTTGGCGCGGGCCTGCAGCCCTTCGGCGACCGCGGAGGCGACGACCTTGGTGAGCAGCGCGGCCGACCGGATCGCGTCGTCGTTGCCCGGGATCGGGTAGTCGACGAGGTCGGGGTCGCAGTTGGTGTCGAGGATCGCGATGACCGGGATGCCCAGCTTGCGGGCCTCACCAACGGCGATGTGCTCCTTGTTGGTGTCGACCACCCAGATCGCCGACGGCACCTTCTGCATATCGCGGATACCGCCGAGGCTGCGCTCGAGCTTGTTCTTCTCGCGGGTCAGCATCAGGATTTCTTTCTTGGTGCGACCCTCGAAGCCACCGGTCTGCTCCATTGCCTCGAGCTCCTTGAGGCGCTGCAGCCGCTTGTGCACGGTGGAGAAGTTGGTGAGCATGCCGCCCAGCCAGCGCTGGTTGACATACGGCATGCCGACGCGGGTGGCCTCTTCGGCGATCGACTCCTGCGCCTGCTTCTTGGTGCCGACGAACATCACGCTGCCGCCGTGCGCGACGGTCTCCTTGACGAACTCGTACGCCTTGTCGATATAGGTCAGCGTCTGCTGCAGGTCGATGATGTAGATGCCGTTGCGGTCGGTGAAGATGAACCGCTTCATCTTGGGATTCCAGCGACGGGTCTGATGCCCGAAGTGGGTGCCGCTGTCAAGCAGCTGTTTCATGGTTACAACAGCCATAGTTCGGCCATGTCCTTCAGTTGTCGGTTGACGCCCGGCGTCGGGTGATGCCAGGCCCTGGTGTCTGCTGGTTGCCGGACCCGTCCGAAAACGGGACCGCCGGCATCCGGGTACGACTACCAATTGGGTGGCCGTGGTGCAGACACGCGAAGTCAGCCCGCGCAAGCGAGCTGCGGTTAGCAGTTTACACGCTGGGCAGGGGTGCTCTTGACTGCCCGGCTAGTGAGTGATAGCGGCTAGTGCGCTGTCGCCCCGGCGGGGTTTGTCGGTGCTGTCTGTGAGCATGTGAGGCATGACGGCACCTGGGGCTGTGCTGCGCCGGATCGCGGATCCGGTGGTGGCGGCCATGCCGGCGGGGGTGCGGATCCGTACCCGGATTCATCTCGGTGATGCTGAAGCGGCTGCGTTGGCGGCGATCGGGACGCTGCTGGGGTCGGTGTATCGGGGCGAGCTGGCCGACCGGGTCGACCGCGGTGCATTGGATGCCAAGGGCCGCGCATCATGGCGGGCGGAGCGTAAGCAGGCGATCACCGTGGTGTCGTCGTCACGGTGGGCCGGGGCTATCACCCGAGCCGCTGAGGATCAATACCAGCTCGGCATCCGCGGGTTGGCCGCCCACGTGGCCGATCTGCGCTCGGCGATCGAGGTGCTCGAGCAGCGTTGTGCGCTGGCGCCCGGTCAGCTGGCCCCGGCTGACCCCACCGGGATTGAGGTTCGGTCACGACGCCGCTGGCGGGGTTATCGATCGGCGTCGGAGCGGTTCGCCAAGACCCGTCGGCTGGCGGTACTGCGGACCCGCCTGCAGGCTGCTGAGAAGAGGTGGGCTGCGGGGCGGCCGTCGATCACGGCCGGTGGGAAACGATTGTGGCGCAACCGCAATCACCTCGACGCCGCCGACATGACCGAACAGCAATGGCGCCAGAGGTGGGATGCGGCACGGATGTTTCTGACTGCTGATGGGGAGTCGGGCAAGGCCGGCGGCAACGAAACCATCCGGGTCGATGCGGCGGGACGGCTGCGCATCAAGGTGCCCGCCGCCTTGGCCGACGAACTAGGCACCCACCTCGAGGTCGCCGGCCCGGTGTGGTTTGCCCACCGCGGTGAGGAATGGTTATCGCGGGTGTTGGCGCGGCACGCGGTGCGCTATGACATCAGCTATGACCCGAAGCGGGGCCGCTGGTATCTGGACGCGTCCTGGAAAGCCACCCCGGAACAGACACCTACCCTGGAAAAGTTGCAGGCCGGGCGGGTGCTCGGGGTCGATCTCAACGCCGACCATCTAGCCCTGTGTGTGCTGGATGCCTGCGGCAACCCGGTCGGTGGCCCCATCACCATCGAGGTGGTCACCGCCGGGCTGGTGGCCTCACATCGTGATGGCCGGGTGCGCGCGGCGATTACCGCTCTGCTTAACCATGCCGAGCAGCAGCGCTGCGCCGCAGTTGTGGTGGAAAACCTCAACTTCGCTGACGCCCGCGCCGCCGGGCGGGAAACACTGGGCAGCGGCCGGCGCGGCAAGCGGCTCCGCCGCACCGTGGCCGGCATCCCCACCGCGAGATTCCGTCATCGACTGACCTGCATGGCAGCCCGGCGGGGTATCAGCGTGATCGGGGTGGATGCGGCCTACACCAGCAAGTGGGGCGCCCAACACTGGCGTACTCCGTTGCAGCAGCAAACTTCCGACCCGGTCACCCGGCACCATGCCGCTGCGGCCGCGATCGGCAGACGTGGCCTCGACATGGCGATCAAGCGACGGCCGGCAGGACCCCGCACCGGACAGCGGACCGCTGCGGGCACACCACCGGCCAGGCCCGATCACCACCCGAGCGTCACACGCGGGTGCCGTAGTTCTGGCCCACCGACAGACCCACCCCGAGGCGTGCCGGTCCACCAGACAACACCCACCCGCCGCGGCCAACACCGTTCGGGCCGCACAGGACTCACTCCTGCTCAGTAATCAGGAACGGTGCTTTTTCCACACCGGGCCCACCATCCACAGCCTGGCGGTTGGGCCTGGATTTCGGGCACGTCGGCACGCTGAGCTGGGAATATGCGCACGCTGATATTGATGACGGCCCTTGCGCTGATCTGTGCGCCGGCCGCCTGGGCCGAGGACGGAAGGCTGGACTGGCCGCTGCGGCCTCGACCAGCGGTGATGCGGGTGTTCGATGCGCCGTCGCCGAACTGGAACCGCGGTCATCGCGGCGTCGACCTGGCCGGGGTGCCTGGCCAACCGGTCTATGCGGCCTCCGCGGGCACCGTGGTGTTCGCCGGTGAGCTGGCCGGACGCACGCTGGTGTCGATCGCCCACCCCGGCGGGTTGCGGACCAGCTATGAGCCGGTGCAACCGTCGGTGTGGGTCGGGCAGCTCGTCGACACAGGAGCGGTGATCGGCGAGCTCGCGGCCGGACATGACGGCTGCCCCGCGGCAGCGTGTCTGCACTGGGGCGCGATGTGGGGTGCGGCGTCTCGCGCGGATTACGTCGACCCGCTGGGCCTGCTCGCCAGCACGCCGATCCGGCTCAAACCGCTTCGCGGTTGACCAATTACCGCGAGCGAGGTGTTTGCCCGCGACACGCCGACGAAATCTGTACAAAAGGGGACGCTCGCCGCCAACGGACAGCCGCCTACCGTCGAAAGCATGACCACCGACGCTCATCGTTCACGTCCGCTCCGCTTCGGGCTGCACACGGCGCTGCCCCGAGGTATCGAGTTCGGCGCATTTGCAATCTCGGTGCAGGACGCCGGTTTTGACGTGCTGACCATCCCCGATCATCTGGTCGCGTCGTTGTCGCCGTTCTCGGGTGCGACGGCCGCTGCTGCGGTCACTACACGCCTGCACACGGGAACGCTGGTGTTGAACAACGACCTGCGCCATCCCGTCGACACCGCGCGCGAGGCCGCGACCGTCGCCGCCATCTCCGGCGGGCGGTTCGAGCTGGGCCTCGGTGCGGGACACATGAAGTCCGAATACGACGCCGCCGGGCTCAGATTTGACTCCGCTGGAACGCGCGTCGACCGGCTGATCGAATCCGTAAACGTGATTCGGCCGCTGCTTGCCGGCGAGCCCGTGGACATCGACGGCGCGCACTACTGCGTGCGGGCCGATGCGGGCGAACTCGTCGCCGATCCCGGTGTGTCGGTGCCGCTGCTCATCGGCGGCAACGGGACACGGGTGCTGCGGTTGGCCGGCCGCGCGGCCGACATCGCGGGGCTGGCCGGTTTCAGCCACAACCGCGATGCGACGAAGGTCGAGCTGACGCACTTCGACCCCGCCGGTCTCGAGGACCGGATCGCGGTGGTGCGGGACGCGGCGGGCGACCGGTTCCACGCCATCGAGCTGAATGCCCTCATTCAGTTCGTCGTTCACACCGACGACCGTGAAGCATCGGCCGCCGAACTGGCCGCGGCCTTTGACGGGATATCTCCGGCGTTGGTGCTCGATTCGCCATTTGTCCTGCTCGGCACCCACGAACAGATGGCCGAAGCGCTTGACGAGCGCCAGCAGCGGTTCGGCGTGAGCTACTGGACGGTGTTCGACGAATGGGTCGGGCGGGCTTCTGCGATGTCCGACATCGCGAAAGTCATTGCGCTGCTTCGCTAATCAGGCGCGCGGGTGCGCCTGGTCGTGCACTGCACGCAGACGCGCGACCGTGACGT
Organism: uncultured Actinomycetota bacterium; assembly: GCA_963841555.1. GTDB lineage: Bacteria > Actinomycetota > Actinomycetes > Mycobacteriales > Mycobacteriaceae > Mycobacterium. Next base: position 624,056 of record CAWJDL010000005.1, on the reverse strand, counting down.
GTGTGTAGAGCTGCGTGGTGGCCAGAGTCGAGTGACCAAGCAGCTCCTGCACGATGCGCAGGTCGGCGCCGCCCTCGAGTAGATGGGTCGCGGCGCTGTGCCGCAGCCCGTGTGGGCCGATGTCCGGGGCGCCGTCGACCGCGGCGATGGTCTGGTGCACGACGGTGCGGGCCTGCCGCGGGTCGAGCCGACGGCCGCGCGCGCCCAGCAGCAACGCCGGGCCCGAATCCGTGGTGGCCAACGCCGGCCGCCCGTCATTCAGCCACCCCGTCAGCGCCGCCTGGGCCGGCTCCCCGAACGGCACCGTGCGCTGTTTGTTGCCCTTGCCGAGGACACGCAGCAGCCGCCGGGACCGGTCGACGTCGTCGATGTCAAGCCCGCACAGCTCGCTGACACGGATGCCGGTGGCGTACAACAACTCAACGATCAACTGGTCGCGCAGTGCAAGCGGATCGCCTTGCTGTGCACCGGATTTCGCGGCGGCCATGGCGTCGAGCGCCTGATCCTGCCTCAGCACTGCGGGCAACGTGCGTCGGGCCTTGGGCACCTGCAACCGCGCGGCGGGATCAATCGACACCAACCCGCGGCGCGTCGCCCACGCGGTGAAGGTCTTGACGGCCGAGGTGCGGCGGGCGAGCGTGGTGCGCGCCGCGCCTGCCGATGCCTGCACTGCCAGCCAGGATCGCAGGACCGGCAGGCTCAGCCTGTCCAGTCCGGGGTCGGGCACCCGTTCGGCGAGAAAAACGAACAGCGAGCGCAGGTCACCCAGGTACGCGCGGCGAGTGTGGTCGGAGCGGCCGCGTTCCAGCGCTAGATACTCGTCGAACTCCTCGAGCACAGGCCCCAACCCCGGGTCGTCCCCCTGCCCTTCGGGCGGGCGGTGCCCCCAGCGCTCCTCGCGCCGACCGGTGTCCACTCCCCTACCGTCGCAGACCGCCGCCGCACTAACCGTCAGGTGAGCGCGTGTGTCGCCGCGTGGATTGACATGAACGGTGCTTGAGGTTTTACCGTCGCGAGCATGGAACTGTCCGATGGAGTCTGGCCCGATCGCTTTCTCGCCGTAGAGGTCCGAATCGCCCGTCCCACCGACAAGCTCGGCGAGGTTCTCGACTTCTACTGCCGGGACTTGGGCTTGCCCGAGCTTTTTCGAACCGCCGCGCACGGCTACCAGGTGGTAATGGTGGGCCTGCCGGGCGACAGGTATCACCTCGAGTTCACCTCCCACGACGACGGAAGTCCCGGCCGCGCACCGACCGACGAGAATCTTCTCGTCTTCTATTTCGCCACCGCGGACCAGATGTTCGATGTCGTTGCCCGACTCGGCGAATCGGGGCATGAACCGGTCGAGTTGGACAACCCGTGGTGGCGCGAGAACGGGGCGATTGCGTTCGCCGACCCCGACAACTGGCGAATCGTGCTGATGCCCAATCCGATTCCGTTGGCGGCCTGAGTCAGGTGACGCGCCGCAGTACTCCGGGTGTCAGGTCCTTGAGGGTTGGATAACCGTCGACAGCCATGATCAGGTCGGCCTCGGCAAGCAGCGAGCGCAGCACGTGCACCACGCCGTCCTCACCACCGATGGCCAGGCCGTAGGCGTAGGGCCGCCCGACGCCGACGGCGGTGGCGCCCAGCGCCAATGCCTTGACGATGTCGGCGCCGCTGCGGATGCCCGAGTCGAACAACACCGGAAGCCCGTCGGCGGCCTCGACGACCGCGGGCAGGCAGTCGATGGCAGGTATCCCGCCGTTGGCCTGGCGGCCGCCGTGGTTCGAGCAGTAGATGCCGTCGACGCCGCCGTCCTTGGCGCGCCGCGCGTCGTCGGGATGACAGATGCCCTTGACGATCAACGGCAGTTTGGTCAGCGACCGCAGCCAGGGCAGGTCGTCCCACGTCAACGGATTGCCGAAAACCGAAATCCAGCGCAGCACCGCCGCTTGTGGGTTCTCCTCGGGCGGCTGCTGCAGGCTCGCGCGGAACACCGGGTCGCTGGTGTAGTTCGCCAGGCAGCGGCCGCGCAGCTGCGGGAAGTTCGACGTTGACAGGTCGCGCGGTCGCCAGCCGGGCACCCAGGTGTCCAGCGTGACGATGATGCCCTTGTATCCCGCGGTCTCGGCGCGCTGGACCAGGCTGGCGGCCAGTTCGCGGTCGGTCGGCGTGTAAAGCTGGAAAAAGCCTGGGGTATCACCGAATTCGGCGGCGATGTCCTCCATTGGATCCTCGGTCAGCGTCGAGATGACCATCGGCACGCCGGTGCGCGCGGCGGCGCGCCCGGCGGCCAGATCGCCGTGCCCGTCTTGTGCGCACAGGCCAGTTACGCCGATCGGCGCCATGAACACCGGCGACGGCAGCGTCAGACCGAACACCTGCACCGACAGGTCACGTTCCTTGGCGCCGACGAACATCCGCGGCATCAGGCCCCAGCCGTCAAACGCAGTGCGATTGACCCGCTGGGTGCGTTCGTCCCCGGCGCCGCCGGTCACGTAGGACCAGATTGACGGCGACATCGCCGCCTCCGCCTTGGCCTCCCATTCCGCAAAGGACATCGGGAGCGACGGCACGATGCCGGACAGACCCTGCAGGTAGATCTCGAACTGGTAATCGCCGAATGCCATGTGCCTAGCGTGCCAGCCCGGCACCGGCGCCTCGTCAGCGAACCAGCCGCTGCGCGACCCCGGCGTATACCTCGCCGAGCTTGTGGGCGTCGCGGTGCTTTCGCGACGGGAACCACCGGCATACGTCGACGCACAACGATGAGATGGCCATCACCACCTCGTCGACGTTGTCGACGTGGAACTCGCCGGTCGTCACCCCGCCGGCGACGATCTCCGTGATGACGTCGGTCGCCTGGTGGCGCAGCGGTGCGATCGTGCGGTAATGGGCCTGCGTCAAGCCGTGCAGTTCGTATTGCACGACGCGGGCCTGCTCGTGGTTCTCGGCGTGCCAGGTGGTGAACGCCGCCACCACCGCGCGCAGCCGCTCGGTGCAGCTTGCGGCGGGGTCGTCGGCCTTCTTCAGCGCGGCCAGCAGGCTGCTGTGGCCTTCCAGGGCGATGGCATAGAGCAGCTCCTCTTTGGAGCGGTAATGCGGGTACATGGCCGTGGCGCTCATGTTCAGCCGTTTGGCGATCTGCCGCGTGGAGCTGCCGCCGTATCCCGTCTCCGCGAAGGCCTCGATCGCGGCCCGCCGCATGCGTTCCGCCGCAGCTGAATCCGCAGCTCGATCGATGGTCATGACGGTCGGATCCTACACGTATTTGACATCTGTCGATGATCACTGCATTATTAGCGAACGCTCACAAAATGAGCGATCGCTAATGTGAAGGTTTTCCCGAAAGGCTGTCCCGACATGGCAGAGTCCCTCTCGCGGCGTGACGTCGATTTTCTGCTCTACGAGTGGCTCGACGTGGTCGAGTTGACCAAGCGCGACCACTTCGCCGAGCACTCCCGCGACACCTTCGACGCCGTTCTCGATCTGTCCGCGGACATCGCGACGAAATGCTTTGCGCCGCACAACAAGAAGGGCGACCAGAGCCACCCGTCGGTCGGTCCCGACGGGAAAGTCGTGCTGATCGACGAGATCAAGGACGCGCTGGACACATTCAGCGAGGCCGGCCTGCTGGCCGGACCGTTCGACGAGGCGGTCGGCGGCATGCAGCTGCCGACAGTAGTGGCGCAGGCGTCGATGGCGTTCTTCCGGGCCGCCAACCCCAGCACCACCGCATACGCCTTCCTGACCGTCGGCAACGCAAACCTGCTGGCCGAATACGGCACGGAGGAACAGATCGACACCTGGGTCCGCCCAATGCTCGAGGGCCGATATTTCGGCACCATGTGCCTGTCGGAGCCCGACGCCGGCTCGTCATTGGCCGACATCACGACCAAGGCCGTTCCCGCCGCAGATGGCACCTATCGCGTCACCGGCACGAAGATGTGGATCACCGGCGGTGACCACGAATTGACCGAGAACATCGTGCACCTCGTGCTGGCCAAGGCCCCCGGCGGCGGGCCAGGCGTCAAGGGCATCTCGCTGTTCATCGTCCCGAAGTTCCTGCCCGACGGCACCCGCAACGATGTCGCGCTCGTCAGCCTGAACCACAAGATGGGCAACCACGCCACGACGAACGCTCTGCTGAACTTCGGCGACGGCACGCATCAGCCCGCCACCGAGCCCGGCGCGGTCGGCTATCTCGTCGGTGAGGAGCACAAGGGCCTGGCCTACATGTTCCACATGATGAACGAGGCGCGGATCGGTGTCGGCTTCCAGGCGACGGCCACCGGATACGCCGGTTACCTGGCGTCCCTCGAGTACGCCAAGCAGCGCACTCAGGGTCGACCCGTCGATGCCAAAGACCCTGCCCGCCCGCCCGTGGCGTTGATCGAGCACGCCGACGTCAAGCGAATGTTGTTGGCGCAGAAGGCTTATGTCGAGGGCGCGTTCGCGCTCGGCCTGTACTGCTGGATGCTCCTCGACGAGGAACGCACCAGCACCGGCCCGGATCGCGATCGCACGCACCTGCTGCTGGAAGTCCTCACGCCGATCGCCAAGAGCTGGCCGTCGCAGTGGTGCCTCGAGGCCAACAGCCTCGCCATCCAGGTGCACGGCGGATACGGGTACACCAAGGAGTTCGACGTCGAGCAGTGCTACCGCGACAACCGTCTCAACGCGATCCACGAGGGAACGCACGGCATCCACGGCCTGGACCTGCTGGGCCGCAAGGTCGTCATCCAGGACGGCGCGGGGCTGACCGTGCTGACCGAGCGGATCAATCAGACCGTCGAGGTGGCACTGAAGTCCGAGAGCATGGCGACGTACGCGAAGGACCTGCGCGACGCGGTGCAACGGTTGGTCGACGTCACCGCGACCCTATGGTCGGCGGGCGATATCGCCACCACTCTCGCCAATTCGTCGATCTATCTCGAGGCGGCCGGGCACGTCGTGGTGGCGTGGATGTGGCTCGAGCAGCTGATCGCTGCCAGCGACCACCAGGGCGACTTCTACGACGGCAAACGCGCTGCGGCACAGTACTTCTACGCTTACGAGCTGCCGAAGGTCGGCCCGCAGTTCGATCTGCTGGCCAGCCTGGATCGCACCACCGTGGACGCGCAGGCGAGCTGGTTCTGAGCGCAGGCCCTGTCGGGCCTCAGGCTGTGGCCTCCGCTTCGGCGAGTTCACGCTTCCACTGGCGGAAGGTTTCCTCGGTGCGGCCACGCCGCCAGTATCCGGAGATCGACGAGGCCCACTTGGCGTCGATGCCGCGTTCCTTGCGGATATAGGACCGCAGGTTGTGCATGACCGTCTGGGCCTCGCCGTGGATGAAGACCTGCACCTGCCCCGGCAGCCAGGCGGCCTCCTTCACCGCCGCGATCAGCGGCGCGTTGTCGCCCGCCTGGTCTTCGGGGACCAGGTCGGCACGGCCGCCGCGGTAGACCCATCTCACCTCGACGCCGGAGGGTGCGGTCAACGCGATCTCGTCCTCCGGTCCGGCAACCTCGATGAAGGCCTTGCCAATTGCGTTGTCGGGCAAGGCCTCCAGCGCGGCGCCGATCGCGGGGACCGCCGCCTCGTCGCCGGCGAACAGGTGCCAGTCGGCCGCGGGGTCGGGCGCGTAGGCGCCGTTGGGGCTCGTCAGGTAGGCCGGTTGCCCCGGGGTGGCCGACGCTGCCCATGGTCCGGCGACACCGTGCTCGCCGTGCACGACGAAGTCGATGGCGATCTCGCGGCGCTCGGTGTCAACCCGGCGCACGGTGTAGGTGCGCACCGTGGGCTGCTGCGCGGCGGGCAAGTCCTTGAAGCTGTCCAGCGTGAGCGGCTGTGGCAGCGCGCCGACGTCGACACCGTCGTCGACGAACACGATCTTCACGTAGGCGTCGGTGGACTCGTTGGGGACGAACGTGTCGAACCCCTTGCCGCCGAGCACGACGCGGATGAGGTGCGGCGTCAATTGCTCGCTGCGCACCACTTCGAACGTGTTCAACGGACGTCCTGCCACAGTTCCTCCAATATGATTAGCGTGGCTCATGGTTGTGTTTTCACAACTATAAGCGATCCCGCAGAGGTATGGCGGGCTACCTACCGGAGAGCCAGTTTCCAGCGTCCACTCTGCCGGATCACCAAACCCGCGATCTCCAGCATCGACAGCGGACCCAACACCTGCGTCGGTGGCAAACCCGACGCGACCGCGATCTCGTCGGCGGTGCGCGCACCGCGGGCAGGAAGCGCGTCGTAGACCCGTTGCTCGTTGTCGGCGAGGCCATCCAACAGAGACGCTGGGCGCTCTTCGTCGGGAGCCAGTTCACCCGCACGCCCCACGAGTTCCACGACCTCCTCGGCGCGGGTGACGACCGTCGCGCCGGCACGCAGCAGCACATGGCACCCGACCGACGCCGACGAGGTGACCGGACCGGGAACCGCGCAGACCCCGCGACCCAGTGCCCGTGCCCACGCCGCGGTGTTGGCCGCGCCGCTGCGGGCGCCCGCCTCGACAACCACGGTGGCTCCGGACAGTGCAGCGACGAGACGGTTTCGGGTCAGGAAGCGGTGCCGGGCGGGACGGACCCTGGGCGGGTACTCGGTGACAAGTAGGCCTTCCTCGGCGATCCGATGGAAAAGGGCGGCGTGGCCGGCAGGGTAGGAAACATCGGCGCCGCCGGCGAGTACCGCGACGGTGAACCCGTCCGCCGCCAGTGCGGCCCGATGCGCCGCTCCGTCGATGCCGTAGGCGCCGCCGGACACCACAGCCGCATCCCGCTCCGCCAACCCGGCGGCCAGCTCCGCGGCAACATGCTCGCCGTACACGGTGGCAGCTCGAGTTCCGACGATCGCCGCCGCGCGTTCCGCCACCTCGTCAAGTCGCGCCGGTCCGATCACCCACAGCGCCAGCGGTGGATACGCTTCCGGCCGCTGTTTCGTGTCGACTCCCGCGAAGCCGGTGAAGGCCAGCAGCGGCCATTCGTCGTCGGCGGATGTAACCAAGCGTCCACCCAGTCGCTCCAGCACCGCTAGATCCTCTGCAGCACAGTCGATCCCATGACGTGCCTCGGTGAGACGCATCAGGTGATCATCGAGCGCGCGTCGCTTCACCCGGTCGGCCGCCTCGACGGGTCCCACACGTGCCACCAGCGCCGCGAGCTGCAGGCAGGGCGGTTCGACGACCCGCGACAGGTAGGCGACGGCGTGCATGACGGGATCGGTCATCGCCCACCCCCGCCCTGGCGGAAACTCAGTGCCGTGCCGACCTGCTCGATTCCGGGTGTTGTGTGCCCGGCGAGGTCGGCCAACGTCCACGCGACTCGCAATGTGCGATCGACGCCTCGGATACTGAGCACGCCACGGTCCAGAGCTGTTCGCAGCGGTTCCATCGCGCCGGCGTCCAGTCGAAACTTGCGCCGCAGCAGTGCGCCACTGACCTCGGCATTGGTGCGGATGCCATGTGGCCGCCAGCGTTCTTCGGCGACCGCCCGCGCGACCGCAACCCGTTCGCGAACGGCAGCCGTGGACTCGCCGTCGTCGACGGCGAACGCACCCGCTCGCGCCGTGTGCATCTCGATGCGCAGGTCGACCCGATCCAGCAGCGGCCCGGAAAGCTTGCCGAGGTATCGCCGCTTGGCCATCGACGCGCAGATGCAATCCTTCGGATCCGTTGGCGCACACGGGCACGGGTTTGCGGCCAACACCAACTGGAAGCGTGCCGGGTAACGCGCGACGCCGTCCCGGCGGGCGAGCCGAACCTCGCCCTCCTCCAACGGAGTTCGCAGTGCCTCCATCGCGCTGACTCCGATCTCCGCACACTCGTCGAGGAACAACACGCCCCGATGCGCTCGGCTGACCGCACCCGGCCGGGCCAGCCCCGAACCACCACCGACCAAAGCCGCGACGCTGGATGTGTGATGCGGCGCAACGAACGGCGGCCGGGTGATCAGCGGCGTGCAACCTGATAGCAGACCTGCTACCGAGTGGATTGCTGTCACCTCCAGCGATTCGGCCTCAGACAGCGGCGGCAGCAGCCCCGGAAGGCGTTGCGCCAGCATCGTTTTGCCCACACCCGGCGGACCGGTCATCATCAGGTGGTGGGCGCCGGCCGCTGCGACCTCGACTGCGAACCGGGCGTGCGACTGGCCTACGACGTCGGCGAGGTCGATGGCGGGCTCAGGCGCCGACGACGGCGCGTCGATCCGATCCTCAAGTTGGGCGGCCCCCGTCAACCACTTGTGCAATTGCCCTAGCGTGCGTACGCCCCATACCTCGACACCATCGACAAGGCTGGCCTCGGCGAGGTTGTCGACCGGGACCACCACGGCCGGCCAGCCTTCCCGCTTGGCGGCCAGAACGGCAGGTAACACCCCCTTCACCGGACGGACCCGCCCGTCGAGCGCCAGTTCGCCAAGCAGCACGGTCTTCTCGAGTCGCTCCCACGATTTCTTGCCGCTGGCCGACAGCACCGCAGATGCGAGTGCCAGATCGTAGACCGAGCCCATCTTGGGCAGCGTGGCCGGCGAGAGCGCCAGCGTCAGCCGCGCCATCGGCCAGCTGTTGCCGCAGTTGGTGATCGCCGCGCGTACTCGGTCGCGCGACTCCTGCAGGGCGGCGTCGGGCAGCCCGACGAGATGCACGCCGGGCAGCCCAGAAGTGATGTCGGCCTCGATCTCCACGATCTCGCCGTCAAGGCCGCGCACGGCCACCGAGAAGGCTCTGCCGAGCGCCATCAGCCGACACCTTGCAGATGGCTGATCTCCGGCGTCCGGCTACGGCCGATGCGCACGCCGATCACGTCGATGCGCACCGCCGCCCAGCTGCCGTTCTGGGCCGCAAGCCACAGCCCGGCGAGCCGTCGCAACCGGCGGACCTTGTTGGGTGTCACGGCCTGGGACACGCCACCGAACTGGTCGCTGGTGCGGGTCTTCACCTCAACGAACACCACGATGCGGGCCGCATCGTCGGCGGCGATCACGTCAAGCTCGCCGTATCGGCACCGCCAATTGCGCGTCAACACGCGCAGCCCGAGCGATGTCAGATGGTCAACGGCCAGTTGCTCACCGAGTGCGCCGATCTCGGCACGGGTCAACGTCGTCATGACGCCACCATGCGAATCGGCACCGACAACACAACGACCGTAGCGCGCCGATATCCCCAGTCACCAATCCATCCACAACCGCCGTGTGTACGGTTTCGCAGCCGTCAAAAAGCGGGTATACGGGGCCATGGTCGACAAACCACTGCACGGCGTCGCCGATAGGGCGACCGACAGCGACGCGTTCGAGTACGCGGCCCGCGTCGGCTTCGCCGTCAGCGGTGTATTGCATGTTCTCGTCGCGTACATCATCGCGCGGATCGCCTTCGGAGCCGGCGGCAACGCCGACCAGTCTGGCGCGCTGGCGACGCTCGCCCGACAGACCGGCGGCGCCGTGCTTCTGTGGGTCGTCGCGGCCGGATTGGTAGCGTTGGGTCTCTGGCGGGTCGCCGAAGCGATCGTCGGCTCCAAGCCCGGCGAGCGATCCGGAGGAGATCAGGACGACACCCCTGCGTGGAAGCGCGCCAAGTCCCTCGGACTTGCGATCGTGAACTCCGCGATCGCGTTTTCCGCCGCACGCTTCGCAATGGGAAGCGGTCAACAAAGCAGTCAGCAGAACGCAGGACTGAGCGCGCAGATGATGCAGTCAGGCTGGGGCAAGGCCGTCCTTATCCTCTTGGGCCTCGGGCTGGTCGCGGTCGGCGGCTACCACGTCTACAAGGGCGCATCGAAGAAGTTCCTCAAGGATCTGCGCGTCTCCGGCGGATCGGGGATCACGGCCGTCGGCATCACCGGTTATGTCGCCAAGGGTCTGGTGCTCGCAGGCGCGGGCGTGCTCGTGATCGCCGCGTCCCTTCAGGCCGATCCCTCGAAGGCAACGGGTTTCGATGCCGCGGTCAAGACACTCGGGCACGCGCCGTTCGGAAGGGTCCTACTCATCGTGGCCGCTCTTGGTATCGCGGCCTTCGGCGCATACAGCTTTGTGCGCAGTCGCCACGGCCGCATGTAGCCGTTATGCCGGCCCGCCCCCTTGGGACAACGCCGTGTAAAGCGCAGCGATCTGCATCGGCTGGATCGCCGGGCCGCAGCCGCGCTGCAAGTCGACCAGCGGCGCCGCGATGCCGCGTAGCTCCTGATACTCCATCGGATGGGCGACGAAGTAGTCACGAACCGACTGCTCAGCACCCGATCCCTGCATACCCGCCGCCGACAGCACGTCATTGGCGCCCGGATGCGCGTCCAACCACCCACCCGCGGCAGCGAGCACCCCGCTGGCGGTGCGGGAGAAGTCGCTCGCCGAGCACCCGGGCGGCTGTGCAGCCGCCGACGGAATCGCGATCGTCGCGGCGGCGACGCCCCCGAGCGCGCAAGTGGCAAAGGCGCCGAGCAAGCCGCGGCGCACGGCAGTAACTGACATTGTCATTTCGCCTGTCCTCATATGTTGTTGCCAATGGGTCACTCATCCCTGACCTGAGGAAAGAGTTACCCGCAGCCCTTCAAGATCAAGCCGGGATCGACGATCTCGTAAGAACACCGTCACCGGCGCGGGTGGAACCGGATTCCGGCACAGCATCAGATTGGAGGTCAGGCAAGGGTAAGTTCGCTTAGGTAACGCTCAGCTAAATGTGTCATATACGGAAGGACTGACTGGATGCGACGACGTTGGAGCCGGATCGCCGCAACGGTGTCAGTCCTCGCCATCGTCGTCGGTGCAACGGCGTGTTCGGGTTCCGGCGAGTCCAACGAGCTGCTGATCTACAACGCCCAGCACGAGTCGCTGACCAAGGAGTGGATCGACGCGTTCACCAAGGAGACCGGCATCAAGGTGGCCTACCGGCAGGGTGGCGACACCGAGTTTGGCAACCAGCTCGTCGCCGAGGGCGACAAATCACCTGCCGACGTCTTCCTCACCGAGAACTCACCCGCGATGGCCGCCGTCGAACGCGCCGGATTGTTCGCCGATCTCGACGCCGACACCATCAATCAGGTTCCGGCGCAATACCGTCCGGCGACCGGCAAGTGGACCGGCGTCGCCGCGCGCTCCACCGTCTTCGTCTACAACAAGACCAAGCTGCAACCCGATCAGCTGCCGAAATCCATGCTGGACCTCGAACAGCCCGCATGGAAGGGCCGCTGGGGCGGGGCTCCGGCCAAGGCGGACTTCCAAGCCATCGTCTCGGCCCTGCTTCAGCTCAAGGGCGAGCAGGCGACCGCCCAATGGCTGGCCGGCATGAAGACCAATGCGGTCACCTACAACGACAACATCGCGACCATGAAGGCTGTCAACGCCGGCGAGGTCGACGGCGGCATCATCTACCACTACTACTGGTTCCGCGATCAGGCGAAAACCAAAGAGGGCAGCGGCAATACGGCGCTGCATTACTTCAAGAACGAGGACCCCGGCGCATTCGTCAGCCTGTCCGGCGGCGGGGTGCTGAAGTCAAGCAAGAAGCTTGAGCAGGCACAACAGTTCATCAAGTTCGTCACCGGCAAGGCCGGCCAGGAAGTGCTCGAGAAGGGCACTTCGTTCGAATACCCGGTGGCCAGCGGAGTGCCCGCGAACCCCGCCCTGCCGCCGCTCGACACGCTGCAGGCGCCTGCGGTGGACCCGTCGACGCTGGATGCCCAGAAGGTGTCGGACCTGATGACGAAGGCTGGTTTGTTATAGGTGGTCACTCCCCCTGTTTCGCGCCCGACGGCACCGGTCCCGCGGTCTGACAAGACCTCTCGACCCGGCCCGCTGGTCAGTGCAACGGTCGCGATCCTGGTCGCCGCCACCCTGATTCCTCTCGGATACGTCGCGTGGGCCGCGGTGTCTATCGGGTGGACGAAGGCCTACGGCCTCGTTGTTCGGCCCCGGGTCGGCGAGCTGCTGTTCAACACCGTGGCCCTGGTCGTGGTGACGGTGCCGCTGTGTGTGGTCATCGGTGTCGGTGTCGCCTGGCTGGTGGAGCGGACCGATCTGCCCGGCCGGGCGTTCTGGCGTCCGTTGTTCGTCGCGCCCCTTGCCGTCCCGGCATTCGTCAACAGCTACGCGTGGGTCGGGGTGATCCCGTCGTTGCACGGGCTGTGGGCGGGTGTGCTTGTGGCATCGCTGTCGTACTTCCCGTTCATGTACCTGCCGGTGGCCGCGACGCTGCGCCGGCTCGATCCCGCCGTCGAGGAGTCGGCCCGTGCGCTGGGTTCCGACTCGGCCGGCGTGTTCTTCCGGGTGGTGCTGCCGCAGCTGCGGCTGGCCATCCTCGGCGGTGGCCTGCTGATCGGCGTCCACCTACTCGCCGAGTTCGGCGCGTTCGCGATGCTGCGGTTCGACACCTTCACCGTCGCGATCTTCCAGCAGTTCCAGGTCACCTTCGACGGGGCGGCGGGCAGCATGCTCGCCGGCGTGCTGGTTCTGCTCTGCCTGGTGCTGCTGGTGGCCGAGGCGATGGCTCGCGGAAGCGCCCGATTCGCCCGCATCGGCGCAGGCGCACCACGCGCCGCTACCCCTGTCCGCCTGGGCCGCAACACAATACCCGCGCAGGCGGGTCTGGTCGCACTGGCCGTGCTGGCGCTCGGCGTGCCGGTGTGGACGATCCTGCGCTGGCTGTGGATCGGCGGCGCCGAGGTGTGGGTGCTCGGCGACATCGGCACCGCGCTTGGCCAAACCATCGGGCTGGCCGCGCTCGCGGCTCTGCTGACCACGATGCTGGCGTTCCCCGTCGCGTGGGTCGCCGTGCGGTCCAGCGGCGTGTTGGCCCGAACCGTGGAGGGCGCCAACTACGTCACCAGCTCGCTTCCCGGCATTGTCACCGCCCTCGCGCTCGTGACGGTCACCATCCACGTCGCTCGCCCGCTCTATCAGAGCGTCGCGCTGATCGTGTTCGCCTACGTGCTGCTGTTCATGCCGCGCGCTCTGGTCAACGTGCGGGCCGGGCTCGCCCAGGTGCCACCGAGCCTCGAAGAGGCGTCCCGGTCGCTGGGCAGCTCACCAACGGCCACCTTTCTGCGGGTCACACTGCGACTGACCGCGCCCGCTGCGGCGGCCGGTGCGTCGCTGGTATTCGTCGCTGTGGCAACGGAATTGACCGCGACGCTACTGCTCGCACCGACCGGCACCAGGACGCTGTCGATGCGGTTCTGGTCGTTTTCCAGCGAGCTGGACTACGCGGCCGCCGCCCCCTACGCGCTCGTGCTGGTGGTGCTCGCCATCCCGGTGACGCTGGTGCTGTTCCGGCAGTCGACGAAGGCGGCCGCGCTATGACGACCACCATCCTCGAGGTCAAGGGACTCGCCAAGTCCTTCCACACGAACACGGTGCTGCACGACATCGACCTCGCCCTGCAACCGGGCATTACTACCGCCGTCGTCGGATCGTCGGGTTGCGGCAAGACCACGCTGCTGCGGCTCATCGCCGGGTTCGAGACACCCGACGCAGGAACGATCACCCTCGCCGGCCGACTGGTGGCCAGCCCGGAAAGCGCTGTGGCACCGCATCGTCGGGGCGTCGGATACGTCGCGCAGGACGGTGCGCTGTTCCCGCACCTGACCGTCGGGCAGAACATCGCATACGGACTGCGCGGTACCGCCCGCAGTGAGGTGCATGCCCGCGTCGGTGAGCTGCTCGAAACCGTTTCCCTGGACGCGTCGTACGCGTCGCGCCGCCCGCACCAACTCTCCGGGGGCCAACAGCAGCGCGTCGCGCTGGCGCGTGCACTCGCCCGACACCCGGTTCTGATGCTGCTCGACGAACCGTTCAGCGCGCTCGACACCGGGCTGCGTGCATCGACCCGCAAGGCGGTGGCCGGTCTGCTCACTGAGGCGGGCGTGACAACGCTGTTGGTGACTCACGACCAGGAGGAGGCGCTGTCGATCGCGGATCAGGTGGCGGTCATGCGCGACGGGCGTTTCACGCAGGTCGGTAGCCCGCAGCAGGTCTACCGGCAACCCACCGACCGTTTCACCGCCGAATTCCTCGGCGACTGTATTTCACTTCACTGCACTGTCGCATCGGGAGTCGCGGACTGCGCGCTCGGCCGCGTACCTGTGCAGGGATCGGCCGCCGATGGACCCGCAACGCTCGTGCTGCGGCCCGAACAACTTGTTGCGACGGTGGTTTCGGACAGTGAACAGCTCGATGGCGTTGGAACGGTGATCGCCACCGAGTTCCTCGGCCACGACGTGCTGTTGACCATCGACCCGGCGGGCGACACCGTCCCAATCATCGTGCGCCAGCACAGCCTCAACCCGCCGGCCATCGACGCCAAGGTGCGGATTGAGGTGGTTGGCACCGGGGTGGCTCTCAGATGAGCCGGATCCTGGATCATCTGAGAGGCCATGGCGAACAAGTGGCCGTGCTGACGGACACACATCAGCTCTCGTACCACCAGCTCGCCGACGCGGTCGCCGACGCCGCGCAGGAACTCGATGGGCCTCGTCGCCTGGTGTTGCTCGAAACCCGCAACGACTTGGCCACTTTGGTGCACTACCTGGCGGCGATGTCGGGCGGCCACGTCGTGGTGCCTGTCCCGGCCGGACGGGACCACACGGCGATCGCGCAGACGTATGAACCCGACATCGTCATTGACGGCACCGGAATCCACCACCGCCATCGCGGGCGCCACCGACTGCATCACGACCTCGCCTTGTTGCTGTCCACCTCGGGCAGCACCGGCTCACCCAAACTGGTCCGGCTGTCCCGCACCAATCTGGTGTCCAACGCCGCTGCCATCGCCGAATACCTCGACATCCACGAAACCGACAGGGCCGCAACCACCCTACCGATGTCGTACTGCTACGGCCTGTCGGTGATCCACAGCCACCTGCTGCGCGGCGCGGGGCTTTTGCTCACCGATCACTCGGTCGTCGACGACGGGTTCTGGGACCTGTTCCGCCGGCACCGCGGCACGGCGTTCGCCGGCGTCCCCTACACCTTCGAGCTGCTCGAACGCGTCGGCGCGGAGACCTTGGACCTACCGCATCTGCGGTACGTCACCCAGGCCGGCGGCCGAATGGCACCCGAGCGTGTTCGCCGATTTGCGGAACTGGGCCAACGACAGGGCTGGGATCTGTTCGTGATGTATGGATCGACGGAAGCCACTGCCCGAATGGCCTATCTCCCACCGCAACTCGCCTCGACGCACCCTGGCGCCATCGGGAGGCCGATACCTGGCGGATCGATTACGGTCGAACCCCGCGACGGGTGGGACGGCGAAGACGTCGGCGAGCTCGTTTACCGCGGCCCCAACGTGATGATGGGCTACGCACACCGGCCTGCCGACTTGGCGCTCGGCAAGACCGTCGATGCGCTGCACACCGGCGACATCGCCCGTCGCGATTGCGATGGTCTGTACGAGGTGATCGGGCGCAACAGCCGTTTCGTCAAGATGTACGGGCTGCGGATCGACCTGCAACACGTGGAGGCCACCATGCGTGACCACGGTGTGACGGCGTTCTGCACCGACGCCGGCGACCGCCTCGCGGTGGCGGCCGCCGGCCACGATGAGGGTGAGGTTCAACGCGTCGCCGCCGCCGCTGCCGGCGTCCCGGCCGGCGCCGTGCAGGCCGTCACGGTTGCGGAGCTGCCGCTACTGCCGTCCGGCAAGCCGGACTACCAGAGGGTGCGCGACCTCGCGGGTGCATCGAACACCAATGAGCCCAATGTGATTGGCCTGCGTGGACTGTTCGCCGACGTGTTGCAGATCGACCCCGACGGCATCGATCTCGACGCCAGCTTTGTCGACCTGGGCGGCAATTCGCTGTCCTACGTGACGATGTCAGTACGGCTGGAACGCGCGCTCGGGCGGTTGCCTGCAGACTGGCAGCGGCTGCCGCTGCGGGAGCTGGAGGCCATGCCCAAACCGGCGCGGCGGTGGTGGCCGTGGTGGGGTGCGACGCTGGAGACCAGCGTCGCCCTGCGCGCTGTCGCAATCCTGCTCATCGTCGGTTCGCACGCCGGGCTGTTCGAGCTGTGGGGCGGCGCGCATCTGCTGCTGGGCATCGCCGGATACAACTTCGCCGATTCTGCCTCACGCCGGTGCCACGAGCAGACCGGGTGCGGCACCTGCGCAACACGATCGCCTGGATCGCGGGGCCTGCGGTGGCGTGGATCGCGATCGCGCTGGTCATCACCGACGACTATCACCCCACGAATCTGTTGCTGGCCAACAAATTCCTGGGCCCGCACGACAGCATGACCGCGGGGCGGCTGTGGTTCGTCGAGGCGCTCGTGTGGACACTCGTCGCGCTGGCCATCGTCTTCTGGGTGCCTGCCATGGATCGCCTTGAGCGGCTTCACCCGTTCGCCGTCGCGACCGGGTTCTTAGTGCTGGGTCTGGCACTGCGCTACGACATCCTCGGATTGAACCTGGGCCGCGAGGCGTGGTTCACGATGCTGGCGTTCTGGTTCTTCGCGATCGGCTGGGCGGCGGCGAAGGCGTCCACGACGCTGCAGCGAGTGGCCGTGACGCTCGTGCTGATCGTGGCGTTGCACGGATTTTTCGACAGCACCTTGCGAGAGGCACTGGTACTCGGCGGCCTCGTGTTGCTCATCTGGCTGCCGACGGTTCGGTGCCCCTCGGCGTTAACCGTCGCCACGGGCATCCTCGCGGAGGCGTCGCTGTACATTTACCTGGTCCACTACCAGGTGTACGCGCTGTTCCCCGGCCACTCCGCGCTCGGTGTCATCGCGTCGATCGCCGTCGGGGTACTGCTCACCTATCTGGTAACCGTGCTGCGTAAGGGGATTCGCGGGAGACTCGGGTTCGCCGACGCTACGGTTTCTGACAGATTTAGCGGGAATTTCGTCAGAAACCGTACTCTCGGCGCCTAACGCTCTGCGATAAGGCCTTCCTGCGTCATGGTGGCAGCGATGGCACCGTCGGCCCTGAACAGACTTGCGGTGACGACCCCGCGTCCACGCGCAGCGGCCGGCGATCGGCATTCCAGCAGATTCCATTCGTCGGCCCGAACCGGCCGGTGAAACCAGATCGACGAGTCGGTGGTGCCGCTGCGATGGCTGCGAGCACTCATCGAATGCCCATGCACCTGCAGCGCGGGGTCGATCATGTAGACGTCGGTGACGTACACCGCGACCAACGTGTGTACCGCTGGGTCGTCGGGAAGCGGGACCGTTGCCCGCCACCACAATCGCCGCACGAACTCTCCTGTTGAGGTGTCGTCGGCGATCCTGATGTCGAGCTCGTCCAGCGGCATCGACGGCGCGGGCCCTGCCGGCCCAGTGCGCGGCAGGGAGCCGGGATCGCCAGGCATGTCGGGCTGGTGTCCGTGCTCGGGGCCCGGCAGCTCGGCGGCGAAGGACACCGTTGCCGTCGTCAGCAGGCGCCCGTCCTGGTGCGAGTCGACGCGGCGCGCGGCCGCGGTCCTGCCGTCGAACACGCGGGCCACTGTGTACTCGACGGGGTCACCGGCTTCGCCGCCGCGCAGAAACTGCAGGTGCATGTTGGTCGGCGGCCGGTCCGCCTCGACGGTGCGGCAAGCGGCCGCCAGGCTCTGCGCGACGAATTGCCCGCCGTAGGCGCGCTTTCCGGCTGGACCGCTGCCGGGCCCGATCCAGGTGTCCGCGCCTGCGCCCGGCTCCAGCTCTAGCAGCTTGAGCAGCGCGCTCATGCCACGGTGCCCGATTCGGTGTGCCGGCTGATTTCGTCCGGAGTCATCCCCAGCCACTCGCCAAGCACCGGGGCGGTGTCGTCGCCAAGCGCCGGTGCGGCGACGGCGGGCGGGTAGGCGCCGTCGATCGCGAGCGGCAGCCCCGGCGCAAGGTACTGCCCGATCCTGGGCTGGTCGAGCGGTTTGAACATCGGGTTCGCTGTCACCCGCGCGTCGGTGACGGTTTCGGCGAACGTGCGGTAGCGCTCCCACAACACGGAGGTCGCTGACAATCCGGCGGTGATCTCCTCGGCACTGTGTTGTGAGAACCACTCGGTGAACAAGCCGGACAGTGCGTCGCGATGCCGGTACCGCTCCCCCTCGTCGGTGAAGTCGGCGCTGAGTGTGTCGGCCAGCGCGGCAACGGCTTTCGTCGTTCCAGTCAACTCGGTGAGGTCGCGGAAGTGCCGCCCGGTGAGCGCGACGATCATGAACGAAGCCCCGTCGCTGCTGGTGAAGTCCTGGCCGTATTGGCCGTACACCGAGTTGCCGATCCGTTCGCGGGCCGTGCCGTTCACCATGACCTCGGTGAAGAAGCTGAGATTGCCCGCGGTGGCCAGCGCCACGTTCTCCAGCGGAATGCTTATCCGTTGCCCGTGCCCGGTGGCATCGCGGTGCCGCAACGCGGTGACGACGGCCAGGGCCGCGTATATGCCGCACGCGACATCCCACGCCGGCAGAACGTGATTGACAGGTGTGGCCAGCTCGGCGGGACCCGTCACCATCGGAAATCCGATCCCAGCGTTGACGGTGTAGTCCACGCCGGTGCCGCCGTCGGCGCGGCCGGACACCTCGACGTGAATCAGGTCGGGCCGCAACCGCGTCAGCGTGTCGTATGAATGCCACTCCCGGCCCGCGACATTCGTCACCAGAACGCCGCTGTCCGCGATCAGCCGCTGCACCAGGTCCTGGCCTTCCGGCGACCGGAAATCGGCCGCCACTGATCGCTTGCCTTTGTTCAGGCCGGCCCAGTAGATGCTGTCGCCGTCGTCGGTGACCGGCCACCGGTGGTAGTCGGCGGCGCCGCCGATTGGGTCGACGCGGATCACCTCGGCACCGAGCTGAGCCAATGTCATCCCGGCCAACGGCACCGCGACGAAGCTGGAGATCTCGACGATCCGCACCCCGGCCAATGGACGCATGGAGTTCGGCGTTTGCGTCATTCGCTCAAGCTATCAAGCGCCCGCACCGGCGAGCTTCAGAGCTGCGGCCTCGATGGTGTCCTCCGAGAGCAGCACCTCGAGCGCGGCATCGCCGAGCGGGATGAAGCTGTCCTTGCTGGCGACCCGGTCCACGGCGCCGGTGTAGCCGTGCTCGAGCAGCTCAGCGAGCACGCCTTCGCCCACGCCTCCGGTGGCGCGGGTCTCGTCGACGATCAGCACACGTCCGGTGGTGTTGGCCTCACGAATCATGTCGTTCACCGGCAGCGGCGCCAGCCACCGCAGGTCGACGACGCGCACCCCGACGCCGAGAGTTTCGAGCCGATGCGCGACCCGCAGGCTCATTCGCAACCCATTGCCGAACGTGAGGATCGTCAGGTCCGTCCCGTCGCCGTAGGTGCGCGCGCGGCCGATCGGCACCCCTGCGGTCGGATACGCCGCGAGCCAACCATCGTCGCCCTCGTCGTAGAGATCGCGGGTGTGGTAGAGCGCGATCGGTTCGAGGAAGACGCACACCGCACCCGCGACGTTCGCCGCTGCGGCGCAGGCATGAAGCATCGCCGCAGCATCGTCGGGGCGCGCCGGTGACGCGATCACGACTCCGGGAATGTCTCGGATCGCCGCAATCGAGTCGTCGTTGTGAAAGTGCCCACCGAAGCCCTTCTGATATCCGTAGCCGGCCACTCGGACCACCATCGGATTGCGGTACTGCCGGTTGGAGAAGAACTGCAGCGTCGCACCCTCGCCGCGAATCTGGTCCGCGGCGTTGTGAAAGTAGGCCAAGTACTGGATCTCCGGGATCGGCAGCAGCCCCGAGACTCCGGCGCCAAGCGCGAGGCCCAGAATCGACTGCTCGTCGAGCAGCGTGTCGAACACCCGCGCCGAACTGGTCTTGCCGAGAAGTCCACGGGTGACGCCGTACACGCCCCCCTTGCGGGCGATGTCCTCGCCAAAGATCATCGCCTCCGGGTAGCGATCCAGGATATCGTGCAGCGCACGGTTGATCGCGAGCGCAAGCGTCAACGGCGCGTCGGGGTCACCGGATCTCACCGCCGCGGCCAGGGACGCCGGGTACGCGGCGACGGCTTCCTCGAGGCCGTCCTGCAGAGGCTTCATCACCGCTGCCGCGCTGTCGAGCTGCGGCAGGTCACCGACCTCACCGGCGAGCTCAATCACGTTGGCGCGCTTAGCCTCATAGTGTTCAAGGACCTCCGCCGGAGTCAGCGCACCGGCATCGATCAACGTTCTCGCGGTGCACACCAGTGGATCCCGATCGAAATCGGCGGCGATCTCGTCAGCGCGGCGATACGCCGGTTCGTAGTCGGAACCGGCATGCCCCATCAGCCGGACCATCCGCAGATGCAGGAAGGCTGGACGACGGTGCGTGCGTACCCAGGCGGCCGCCGCGGCCGCGGCGTCGAAGGTTGCCGCCACATCGCAGCCGTCAGCGTGGAAATACCTTAGCCCGTCCCGATTTCCGTAGGTGTGCTCGATCCATCCACGCGGTGTCTTGACGCTGATGCCGATCCCGTTGTCCTCGCAGACGAACAACAACGGCATCGGCA
This sequence comes from uncultured Actinomycetota bacterium, assembly GCA_963841555.1. Taxonomy (GTDB): domain Bacteria; phylum Actinomycetota; class Actinomycetes; order Mycobacteriales; family Mycobacteriaceae; genus Mycobacterium. Next base: position 603,678 of record CAWJDL010000005.1, on the reverse strand, counting down.
CACCCTGATACGCCGAGTGCATGGCTGCGTTGATGGCGCCGACCGCGGTGGAGTGGTTCACCGACGCGTCGCCGAAGCTGCACACCGTGATGGCGTCGTCGGGCCATGGGCAGGCCACGCCCAGCTTTCTGGTGCGTGCGATGGAGAACGCGACGCCGACGGCCCGCGGAAGGTGCGATGCGATGGTCGAGGTCTGCGGAATGATGTTCAGGTCGTGGCGGCCGAACACCTTGTGCCGCCCGCCGCCGATCGGTTCCTCGGTGGCCGCCACCAGCCCAAGCAGGACGTCGCGCAACGGGTCTCGGCCTCCGGCCTGGGCGGCGCGGGCCAGGAAGAAACCGCCGGAGCGATAGTGCAGCAACGCGGGATCGGTGTGCCGAAGCGCCGCCGCCACCGCAGCGTTGCCCTCATGACCGGACGAACCGATGGTGTAGTAGCCCTTGCCCTGCGACCGCAGCCAGCGGGCGGCCAGATCGAGATGACGACTGCCGAGTTGAGCGTCGAACAGCGCCAAGCAGTGCCCCACGGTCAGCGATGAACCGTCGCGCAACACATCCTTGTGCGAGCGCTCCCCCGCCACCGATCCGCTCAGTGCGGAGACGGTGGTGGTGAAATGCTCGTCGATCGGTTCGGCCAACCGGGCTCCTGGGTTAGGGACTTATTGTCGGGCGTACCAACACGTTTCGGACGAACCCCACGATCTGCGCGGCATCGGTGCCGTCGGGGTCTTGGTCTGGGTCGTAGATCGCAAGGCTGCCGCCGACACACGAAGCCGGTCCGGTGAACAGCGCCATGACGAGATCGGTGAGCTGTTCCCACGTCAGGCCGCCGGGTTCGTCGGCGACGTCGGGCAGTCCCTGGGCGGGGAACTCGGCGGGATCGAGCACGTCGAGGTCGATGTGCAGCCACCACCGGCCGACATGACTCGACAGCTGCTCGATCGCGCGGCGTCCGGTGCCTGCTGGATCGTCGGCGACCTCGGCGAGCGGGGCCATCCACACCCCGGAATCGGCGAGCGTGCCGACGTTGAACTGCTGCCGCCACGCGTCGTCGCGCGGGCCGAGTATCACCAGCTGTTCGGGCCGCAGCGCGGGCAGGCGATCACCGAGTTCGCCGGTCAGCAGCCGGCCGGTCAGCCCGAGCAGCAGCCCGATCTCGGTGTTGGCCGCCTCGCCGTCCTCGGACACGTCCAGGGGCATGGTGTCCTCGTGGCCGTCGATGAACACCAGCCCGATGTCGCCGGCGTGATCGCGCAGGCCGGTCACGATGCCAAGCAGCATCGAGCAGTCGCCGCCGTAGACGAACGGGAACCGGCCCGCACCCACCACCGTCCCCACCTTGCGATTGAGGGCCTCGGTCATGGCCAGCAGCGCTGGTTCGTTGATCAGGCTGGTCGACGGGCCGCGGGTCGGGTCAGGATCGGGCAGCGCGAGGTCGTCGTCGATGACGTGGTGATGGTCGAAGGCGTCGCGCAGGCCGGCGTCGCGCAGCGCACCTGCCGCACGCGCTTGATGTCCGGCGCGCCCATAGCCGTCGAACGGAACCCCGATCATTTCGATGTCGGCCACACTCACCCCTCGATGACCAGAGCACAGTCCCCGGAGCCGGTCAACAACACCCCGCGGTCACCGTCGACGATCACACCCCGAACATAGGTCGTATAGGGCGTGGCGCCGTCGTAAATCTCGTTCTTGACCTGTTCGGCCAGGATCGATCGCCCGCCCTCCGCCCACTGATAGCAATAGCGGGTCTCCGTCTTGCCCTGACCGAGGTCTTCGGGCACCACCTCTAGCTCGACGCCGTCGGGTTTGGCGATGCCCAGCGCCGCCAGCACCGAATCCGGTCCCCAGCCGCGCAGTTCGACCCTGCGGGTGGTCTCGGGCCGGATACTGGCGTCACCGTCGTCGGCGAAACGCACCAGCCGCCATTCGTCGTCGACGCCGCGGAACAGAATCCGCTGGCCGCTGGGTAGCAGCTCGGCGACCAACACGTCCTCGTCGACGGAAACCGCACAGGGCCGACGCCACCTCACCGAGTCCCGTCGCCCGCCGTTGCAGCTCCGGCAGATCCCACGGCCGCACACCGCCGGACAGCGCGCCCTCGACGAGCCGTCGCACCCCGCCCGCGCTCGCACTTTGGATCACACCCTTATGACACCGCGGCGGCCGCGTGCCACGATCCTTCATAGCGCGCAACGAAGCCGTCACTTCGGGCGCGAGTTCGACGGCGATCAAACGAGTTCGATGCAGTCCGCGATAGAGTCCAGCACCCGGCTGGGCCGGAACGGATACTTCTCGATGTCCGCGGGCGTCGTCGATCCTGTGAGCACGAGGATGGTCTCCAACCCCGCCTCGATGCCGGCGACGACGTCGGTGTCCATCCGGTCGCCGATCATCATGGTGCTCTCCGAATGCGCCTCGATGCGATTGAGCGCGCTGCGGAACATCATCGGGTTTGGCTTCCCCACGAAGTAAGGATCCCGGCCGGTGGCCTTCGTGATCATCGCCGCCACCGACCCGGTGGCAGGCATCGGGCCCTCCGCGGACGGGCCCGTGACGTCGGGGTTGGTCGCGATGAATCGTGCGCCGCCCAGGATCAAGCGGATGGCCTTGGTGATCGCGGTGAACGAATAAGTTCTGGTCTCGCCGAGCACGACGAAGTCGGGGTCGACGTCGGTGAGCGTGTAGCCGAGTTCGTGCAGCGGGGTGGTCAGCCCGGCCTCGCCGATGACGTAGGCCGAGCCGCCGGGCAACTGATCGCTGAGGAAGGTCGCCGTGGCCAGGGCGGAGGTCCAGATCGAGCCCTCCGGCACTGTCAGTCCGGACCGCTTCAGCCGGGCGGACAGGTCACGGGGCGTGAAGATCGAGTTGTTCGTCAACACGAGGAACGGTCTTTCGCGCTCGACCAGCCGCTGCAGGAATTCCGCGGCGCCGGGAAGGGCGTGTTCTTCGCGGACGAGGACGCCGTCCATATCGGTGAGCCAGCATTGGGCTTTTTCTCGCACGGGTCCAGTCTCTCAAGTCGCTGCCGCGGGGGTACCGAATGTGCGCGAGAACGATTTGCCGCCGATGCGACGAATTGGCCGACCATCGCGACACCACAAAGAACACAACCTCCACTACGCACGCAACGGTGACTGTGAGCGGCAATACCTCCCACACTTTCTGTCACCGCGATCACAACGTGACGCAAGGCATGCGAACGAGGAGTGGCGATGCTGGTGGCGCTCGGCTTTCTGATGGTGGCCGCGTTCATGTTCTTGATCATGTCCAAACGGGCCACCCCGGTGGTCGGGTTGATTGCAGTCCCTATCACGTTCGGTCTCGCGGCCGGCGCCGGCCTGGGCATCGGCGACATGATCACCGACGGCATGAAAGCGCTGGCACCGACCGCCGCACTGCTGTTCTTCGCGATCATCTTCTTCGGGATCATGATCGACGTCGGCCTTTTCGACCCCCTGGTCAGGCTGATACTGCGGATCGTCCGCAACGATCCCATGCGTCTGGTTGTCGGGACGGCCGTGCTGGCCATGGCGGTGTCACTGGACGGGGACGGCTCGACGACGTTCATCATCGTGACGTCCGCACTGCTGCCGCTCTACCTGAAACTGAGGGTGAGCCCGGTTGTGCTCACGGTCGTCGCCGGCCTGGCGAACGGCGCGATGAACATCGTTCCGTGGGGTGGGCCGACTGCGCGGGCCGCGGCGGCGCTCCGCGTTTCACCGTCGGACGTCTTCGTCCCAATGATCCCCGCGATGCTGGTCGGACTCGTCGTCGTCTTGCTCTTCGCAATGCAGCTCGGGTTGAGCGAACGGCGTCGCATCGGCTCGTTGGTGCTGACTTCCGCGCCACTCCTCGTGGCTGCCGGTGCCGCCGCTAGCCGGACGGGTTCGGGCGGCAGCGATGAAGCACGAAGCGCCAGTGGGTCCGGTGGTCCGGGATCCGACGATGATCAGGACCGGTTCGTGGACGGGCTCGACCCCGAGCGGTCGACGCTGCGACCAAAACTGTTCTGGTTCAACGCGATCCTGACCGTGGCGTTGTTGGTCACGTTGGTGATAGATGTGTTGCCGCTTCCGATTCTGTTCATGGTGGCCGGCGCAATCGCGTTGACGGTGAACTTCCCGCGCGTCAAGGAGCAACAACAAGCGATCACTCGGCACTCGTCGAGCATCGTCTCGGTAGTGGCGATGGTGTTCGCCGCCGCAGTGCTCATCGGTGTGTTCCAGGGCACGGGCATGGTCGAAGCCATGGCGCATTGGCTACTCGCGATCATCCCCTCGGCGCTTGGCCCGCACCTCGCGGTCGTCACCGGGGTGCTGAGCCTGCCGTTCACGTTCTTCATGAGCAATGACGCCTTCTACTTCGGCGTCATGCCGGTACTCGCCGAGGCGGCGTCCACCTACGGCATCGGGCCGGCGGAGATGGCCCGCGCATCGATCACCGGCCAGACGTTCCACATGCAGAGTCCGCTCGTGCCGGCCATCCTGCTGCTGGTCACCCTCGCCGGCGTCCCGCTGGCCGACCATCACAAGAAGGTGCTGTGGCGAGCCGCGCTGGTTTCGCTGTCCATGCTCGCGGTCGGCGTGCTGCTCGGACACATACCGCTGTGACAAGTCGCTTGACGCACATTCCCAAGCCACGTTGAACGACGAGGAGCATCGATGACTGACTATCGCGACGGCGCGGGCGCGGCATCACGGGACGACGGCCCCTTGAACGGGATCCGCGTCCTCGATATCAGCACGGTGTACGCAGCGCCGATCACCGCCATGCTGCTCGGCGACTACGGCGCCGACGTCATCAAGGTCGAACATCCACGTGGTGATCCGGCGCGGTCGCACGGGGCGAACAAGGACGGTCACGGGTTGTGGTGGAAAGTCATCTCCCGCAACAAGAGGTGCGTGACCCTCAATCTCGGCGCCCCCGAAGGCCAACAAATCCTGCGCGACCTCGTGGTCGACGCGGACGTTGTCGTGGAGAACTTCCGGCCCGGCGTGCTGGAGAAGTGGGGTCTGGGCCCGGAGCAACTCCATTCCCTCAACCCAGGCCTGATCATGTTGCGTGTCACCGGCTTCGGCCAGACGGGTCCGTATGCCCGGCGGCGCGCATTCGGGACACTCGCCGAAGCGATGAGCGGTTTCGCACATCAAACGGGCGACGAGGACGGCCCACCGACACTTCCTCCGTTCGGGCTCGCTGACGGAGTGACGGGGATTGCGGGAGCGTTCGCCGTCATGACCGCGCTCTACCACCGCGCCACCCCCGAGGGGGACGGGCGCGGTCAAGTCATCGACCTGTCCCTACTCGAGCCGTTGGTCGGAATTCTGGGGCCCGGCCCCACCGCATTCGACCAACTCGGCGCGGTCCCCGGCCGGCAAGGCAACCGTTCCCCGAACAATGCCCCGCGCAACGCATACCTCACCCGCGATGATCGTTGGGTCGCGATCTCCGCCAGCGCCACCTCGGTAGCCGAGAGAGTCATGCGCCTGGTCGGACGACCCGACATCGTCGAGCAGCCCTGGTTTGCCTCGGCGGGAGAGCGGAGCAGAAACGGAGACCTCCTCGACGACGCGGTGGCGAAATGGATCGTCGCCCGTCCCCTCACCGAGGTCACCGAGGAGTTCGAGCGCGTCGGCGCAGCGCTGGCGCCGATCTACGACGTAGCACAGCTGATGAACGATCCCCATGTGAAGGCCCGTGAAACGATCACCACCGTTGACGACGAGGACCTCGGCCCGGTGAAGATGCAGAACCTGATGTTCCGCATGGCCCGCACACCCGGCTGCATCCGGTTCCCCGGCCGTCGGCTCGGTCAGGACAACGACCGGTTCTACCGGGAATCGCTCGGGCTGGACCCCGAAGACGTTGCCGCACTCCAAGAGAAGGGCGTGCTGTAGTGAATCGCAGCTACCTGTTCGCGCCCGGCCACAGTGAGAAACTGCTCGGCAAGGTCTTCGATGCGGGGGCGGACGCGGTGATACTCGACCTGGAAGACGCAGTACCGCCGGAGCACAAAGCGGCCGCACGACGCAACGTCGCCGATGCTCTCGTACGTCACCCCGCATGGGTGAGAATCAATGCCGCCCGAACCCCACTCGCCGAGGCGGATCTGCGCGCTGTTGCAGCACTCACACACGGCATTCGTATCCCCAAGGTCGAATCGGTCGAAGACGTTCGCTGGGTAGCTGACCGAGCACCAGGTACACCTCTGATCTGTGCGATCGAAAGCGCAAAGGGGGTAGCCAACGCGATCGCGATCGCTTCCGAGCCGGGAGTCAGATATCTCGCCCTCGGCGGGATCGATCTGCAAAAAGACCTCGGAGTAACCAGCGGCGATGGCCCGCTGCAGTACGTGCGCTCACACTTGGTAATCGCCGCGCGGGCAGCGGGAATCGAGCCGCCCGTCGACAGTGTCTACCCCCACCTGCAAGACACCGGCGGGCTTGGGCGGCAAGCCTCTGTCAGCCGCTCGCTCGGGTTCTTCGGCAAGTCAGCTATCCACCCCTCTCAGCTGCCGATCATTCACGCTGCCTTCGGCCCGAACGACGACGAACTGCAATGGGCGCGTGAGGTCATCGAGGCGTTCGACAACGCAAACGGAGCTGCTCTTCGTCTGCCAGGCGGAGAGTTCGTAGACCTTCCTGTTGCCGAACGGGCACGCAAAATCCTCATGCTGGCCGAATCCTTCCCATCCTGACCGGCGCGCTCGGTTCGTCAACCACATCCACTCCGCTGCACCGAACTACTACCGTGGGGTGTCCGACGAGGAGCGAGGTGAGCGCCATGAACGACCAACCCGCGCCAACATCGACTTGGGCAAAGCGCGCCACCACCGCCGATCTGCCTGGCATCCAACAACTGATGGTCGACGCCTACACGAAGTACATCGAGCGCATCGGCCGTCCTCCTGCTCCGATGACGGCCGACTACTCCGCGGCGCTCGAGCATTCGAGGGTGTGGGTGCTCGAAAGCGGCGGCGCCATCGTCGGAGCGCTTGTGACAGAGGACCGCGGCGACCATCTTCTGCTGGAAACCATCGCCGTCGCGTCCAGCGCCCAGGGCAGCGGGTACGGACGGCTGCTGCTTGACCGCGCCGAGGATGATGCGGCCGAACTCGGGTTAACCGAAGTCCGGTTGTACACCAACGAGGCGATGACGGAGAACCTCACCTTCTACCCTCGCCATGGCTACCGCGAAATGGGCCGCGCGCTGCAAGACGGTTTTCGGCGCGTCTACTTCTCAAAGACAGTGGGCCACAACGATGTCGGCGACCTGTGCGACGGGCACCGTGGTGACCACCTCTAGGGTGGCGGCCTGCCTCAATAGCGGTTCGACGGTTTCGAGATAGCCGAGTGTTTCCTCGACCTCCGCCGGATCCTTGCCGTACGGGTTCGTGGTGCGTGTCGTCAACCGCTCGACGAGCACCTCGGCCGGCGCGCTGAGCAGCACGATGTGGTCGAAAAGCGGATAAAACACAACCTGATTGCGGGTCGTGCCCTGCACGAACAACGGTCCATCGTCGGCGAGCAACGCGGCGATACGGTCCTCCCGCCACAGCTGCTCACCGTCGACAGTTTCGTGGTATCCGCCGTAGTCGGTGTCGACGGTGCGATATCCACGCCGACCCAGCTCTGCCAGCAACGACGACTTGCCGACACCGGACATTCCGGTGATCAACACCCGCGTCACACTGCGTAACGGTAAACCGCCGTCTACGCCTGTGCTGGCAGCGCCACCGTGTCCGGGTCCTCGCTTGGCCGACGTTGCGGCTTAACGAACTGATAGTCGCCGCGCGGGTAGACGACCTGCGGCCACCAGAACCATCGGCCCAACAGCGTCGCGATCGACGGCATCAGCAGCGAGCGCACGATGAAGGTGTCGACCAGTAGTCCGATGGCGATGGTGGAACCCATCTGGGCGAGCACGATCAGTTTGCTGCCCATCATCCCCGCCATGGTGGCCGCGAACACCAGACCGGCCGACGTCACCACGCCACCCGTCCCGGCCATCGATCGGATGATGCCGGTCTTCAATCCGGCATGAATCTCGTCTCTGAACCGGGAGACGAGCAGCAGGTTGTAGTCCGAACCCACCGCCAACAGGATGATGACGGACATCAGCATGACGAGCCACTGCACCTGGATGCCGAACAGGTCCTGCCAGATCAGTACCGAGATGCCGAAGGACGCCGCGATCGAGCTGGCCGCCGTGCCGACGATGACGAGTGCGGCCACCGCGCTGCGGGTCAGGATGAGCATGATCATGAAGATCAGAGTCAGCGAAGACACCACGGCGATCATCAGGTCGTAGCGGGCGCCGTCGGACATGTCCTTGTAGGTTGCCGCGACCCCGCCCAGATAGATCTTGGCATCCGAGAGCGAGGTCATCTTCAAGGCCTCCTGCGCGGCCTTGCGTTCGGAATCGACCCGGGCGATGCCGTCGACCGTCGCGGGATCGCTCTGATGGGTGATGAACATGCGAGCGGACTTGCCGTCCGGCGAAAGGAACATCTCGAGACCGCGTTTGAAGTCGGGATTGTCGAAGGCCTCCGGGGGCAGGTAGAACAGGTCGTCGTTCTTGGCCTGGTCGAAGCTCTGCCCCATCGCCAGCGCGGTGTCGTTGGTCGCCTGCATCTGGTCGAGCAGGGCCTTCTGCGAGTTGTACGACGCAAGCGACAGGTCCCTGCTGGCCTTCATCGACGCGATCGTCTGTGGAAGCAGTGCAGTCAGCTTCGGAGCGAGGTCCGCCAGTTGGTCGGTGTTGGCCTGTACCGCTCCCGTCTGGTCGGTCACTTCGTCGATCCCGTCGAGGGCTTCAAACAGGGACCGTGTTGCGGCGCACAAGGGGATGTCGAAGCAATGCGGTTCCCAGTAGAAGTAGTTGCGCAGGGGCCGGAACTGGTCATCGAAGTTCGCGATGTTGTCTCGCAGCTTTTCGGTTGTTTCGAGTAGCTCCTGCGACTTGGCCGCCGAGTCCTGCGTGAGCTTGGTTTGCTCGAGGGAGAGTTGGTACTGCTTCTCCAGGATGTCGATCGAGACGTTCGTCTCATCGATCGTTTTGAGCTGATTGGCCAATTGATCCCGCTGGAACGGCAGGTTCATGTTGCTGGTCTGCCCCTGGACGCTGGTCTGGAACGGAATCGAGCTGTGCTGGATGGGAATGCCCAACGGTCTGGTGATGTTCTGCACCATCGCAATGCCCTCGGTGTGCATGACATTTCGCGCCACCGCGTTGAGGACCAGCATGTCGGCGGGATTGCGCATGTCGTGGTCGGCATTGACCATCAGGATGTCGGGGTTCATCCGGGCCTGCGAGAAGTGCCGGTCGGCGGCGGCGAAGCCGACGTTGGTCGGGGCATCCGCAGGCATGAAGTACCGGTCGTTGTAGGCCGGCTTGTAGCCGGGAATGGCCACCACGCCGATCAACACCACGAATAGGCTTGCCACAAGAATGGGTGCGGGCCAGCGGACAACGGCGGTACCGATCCGTCGCCAAAACCGGCTCCGCGGAGGGCGTTTGGATTCGAAGAGCCCGACCCGGCTGCCGAGGAAGAGGATCGCCGGTCCCAGCGTGACGGCAATCGCCACGACCACGATCATGCCTATCGCGACTGGTGCGCCCATGGTGCTGAAGTAGGGTAACCGCGCGAAACTGAGGCAGTATGTCGCGCCGGCGATCGTCAGGCCGGAGCCCACGATGACAGGGGCCACGGACTTAAAAGTGGTGTAGTAGGCCGTGTCCCGGTCCTCGCCCATGCCACGCGCTTCGCGATAGCGGCCGAATATGAAGATCCCGTAGTCGGTGGCCGCCGCAATCGCCAGCATCGTCAGGATGTTGCCCGCGAACGTCGTCAGCCCGAAGGCGCCATGGCTGGCGAGCACCGATACCACTCCGCGTGCGGTCAACAATCCGAGGAACGTCAGGAAGAGCTGGATCAACGTGGTGACTATCGAGCGGTAGACGACCAGCAACATGCCCGCGATCCCGATGAGGGTGAACAGGGTGATCTGGCCGAGGCTGGCATTGCCGATGACGTGCAAATCGTTGGTGAGCGCTGCCGGACCCGCGACGTAAGCCTGAACCCCCGGCGGCGCTTTGGTGTCCTCGATGACCTTGCGAACGGCCTGAACGCCTTCGTTGGCCAGCGTCTGGCCTTGCTCGCCGGCGAGGTTGAGCATCACATAGGAGGCCTTGCCGTCGGCGCTCTGCGCCCCCGCCGCGGTCAGCGTGTCGCCCCAGAAGTCCTGGATGTGCTGGATGTGAGTGGGGTCCTGCCGCAGCTTGCGGATGATCTCGTCGTAGTACTTGTGGGCGTCCGGGCCGAGGGCCTGTTGGCCCTCGATGACGACCATCACCGTGCTGTTGGAGTCGAACTCCTTGAAGTTGGTGCCCATCAGCTTCATCGCCTGCATCGACGGCGCATCCTCTGGAGCCATCGGAGCCGCATGCAGCTCGCCGACGACCTCGAGTTGCGGGGCAATGACATTCACCAGGACTGCGATCGCGATCCAGAACAAGACGATCGGCAGCGCCAGTATGCGCAGGCTATGCGCTATGACGGGCCGCTTTTCATGTCTTGTTGCGGTCGAGGTAGCCGTATCGGTCATGCGGACTTCACCAGGCAGTAGGTCTGGGCGTTGACCCCGTTGGCGGATTGCTCCTCACGGACGGTTCCATTCACGGTGACGCGGCATCCAATCTGGTCGCCGTCGGTCTGCGCCATGAGGTTGGCGCTGACCGTCGGCAACGTCGTCGACAGGGTGACCGACCAGGGCAGCGGTGCGGTGATCGAGTGCACGTTCGCGTCCGGGTCGAAATAACTGATCTGGGCCGTGGTTCCAGGTGAGCCGTACACGTCGTAGACCATGACCTTCGGGTTGAACTGAACGATCTCGATACCGGCACCGGCTCCTGCATTGAGGTCCGCCGAGGCGAACTGCTTGTGCAGACGCGAGACGACCAGGCCTGAAACCGCCAGCACGACAATCAACACCAACGGGATCCACAGTTTCGTCAGCGCGCGACCTACCGGAATAGCCCTCATTCGACCACCTTTCGCTGATCGACTGGTCGCGCCTCGACCGTCGCCGCATCGCCTTCAGGCGGACAGTCTGCATTCGCGACAAGGCGAAGTAGGACCGGAAATGCGACCCGCGAAGAAAGCCACAACGCGGATTCCTCCTCCGCCGTCAGCGTTGCCAACAGCGCCTTCAGGCGTTCCCGACGGAGTCGCTTCCGGTCGTCGAGCAGCTTCTGACCGCATTCGGTGATGCCGATGAGGGCAGCGCGTCCATCGTCGGGGTCGGCGAGCCTGGCCACCAGGCCTTGGCGTTCCAGCCTCTGGATCAGCTGAGTCATCGACGGCTGGCTGACCCCTTCCTTGGCGGCCAGCGTCGTCAGCCGGATGGGGCCCTCACGGCACACCCTGTTCATCGCAAACGCGGCGGACGCGCCCAAGTCGGCGCGGTCGGTCAGAAACCGCGCCGTTAGGTCCAGTGCTTGATCGAGAAGCTCGCCGATGCAGTTGCCGGGCTCGTCGTCAGCCGGCTGCTTACCCACCCGGTATCTATATCATGTCCCCTATATAGTGGCAATCCGGATCGGCGTTCCGCCACTTCACAGCCATTTCACAGGGACGCCTCGTCTCGCCAGAGTCCCCGGGGGCGGCATGCGCGCGTCATGCGGACCAGCCTCCCAACCTTGCCTGTCCACTCGATCAGCGCAACGTACGTCCCGTACAAGCCTGGCACGAGAGCGGTTGCTACACACTCAATCCCGCCGCTTCACCTCAATAGGCAGCCCCTCGACCGGCTGTTAGCAGGCGCGTCCGCCGATTGAGCCGGCAGTTGCGAATCTCAAATCAAGCGGCGAACTGCATACCTCTGACTATGCATTTCGGTTAGAGGTAGTCGATGCTGAACCGCGTCCATTCCGATGCCCCGCGGCCTAGTGTCGGGACTATCCGACGAGAGCGAGGTGCACACCATGAGTGATCGCCCGGTTCGAGCGAGACGGCCGTCGAAGGTCACCAAGAAAGCCACCGCCAAGAAGTCCACCACCGCCAGATCAACTCCCGCGAAACGTTCCACCGCCACCGCGACGAAGTCCACCACCACTCGCCGCGCCAGGCCCACGCCCAAGCCACCGGACGTCAGCGTCGGGACCGACGCGGCCTTCGCCTCCGGTTCCGGGCAGCCGCGGCGGCGCTTGAAGAACATCTCCGAAGTGCGGCACTTCTTCCGGACCAACGACGTGCCGATCCTGTTCTTCGGCGCGACCCCGTTCAACCTGCTTGGCCTCGACCGCTGGATCCGAAACTTCTCATACATCACCTATTACGACGCGTGGGACGGGGCGCACCCCCGCGTGTTCACGCCGGCTCACAAGCCCTACCGCGAGTTCGAAAGCGGTGAGGAGATCAACAACTGGCTGCTGACCAACGCCGAGGTGCGGGCCTACATCGACGCCGCGACACCACGCGGTGTGCGGCCCAAGGTCGCGATGGTGTTCTTCAACAGCGAGACCGAAGACATCTGCAAGGAACTGGGCTACGACCTGATCCTGCCTGCGGCCAGCCTGCGTCAGCACCTGGACTCGAAGATCGTGACGACCCGGCTGGGGAACGAAGCCGGCGCGCCAAGCGTGCCGAATGTGCTGACCCGCGTCGACGACTGGGCCGGCCTGAGGTCCGTCGCCGAAAAGGCCGGTCTCGGCGACGAACTCGTTGTCCAGACGCCATACGGTGATTCGGGCAAGACCACCTTCTTCATCTCCTCGGAAGCCGATTGGAAGAAACACAGTGCCGACATCGTCGGTGAGGAGATCAAGGTGATGCGCCGCATCAACAACCGCCCGGTCGCGGTGGAGGCGGTGTTGACTCGCTGCGGCACCGTCGTCGGCCCGTTCATGTCCGAGTTGATCGGCTACAAGCGACTAACGCCATCCCGCGGCGGTTGGTGCGGCAACGAGATGTTCCCCGAAGTGCTGACCGGTGAAAGTCGGCGAACGGCAACGCAATTGGTCCGCCGACTCGGCGACCGGCTGGCCAAGGAGGGCTACCGGGGATTCTTCGAGGTCGACGTGCTCGTCGACACCGACACCGGTGAGGTGTACCTCGGCGAACTCAACCCGCGGATCAGCGGGGCCTCATCGATCACCAACGTCACCGCAGGCGCCTACGCCGACGTGCCGCTGTTCCTATTTCACATCCTCGAGTACATGAACGTCGACTTCGACCTTGACGTCGACGAGATCAACGAGCGCTGGGAGGAGCTGGCATCGGCCGACGTGTGGAGTCAGATGGTGATGAAGGAGACCGACGACATCGTGCAGCGGCTCACCGCAACACCTCAAACCGGGCAGTACTCGCTGGACGCCAGCGGCGGCCTGGTGTTCCGTAGGCCCGCGCTGGACTGGCACCAGCTGCAGAACGAAAGGGAGGTCTTCTTCCTGCGCATCTATGGCCCCGGCGACTACCGGTGGAAGGGCGCCGACCTCGGCGTGCTGGTGACCAAGGGCAGGCTGCAGGTCGACAACGGCGAGGGCAAATCGTCGCTGGCCATCCGGGCGCGCCACCTCATCGACTCGATCCGAGCCGAATACGCAGGTACACCGATTGCCGAGCCCGCCACACCGCGCACAAATGTGGGGGTGAAATCCGACTGAGTTAGGGTCGTCGCCATGGTTCTCGGCGGCGATCCCGGACGCGTGCCGTCCGACATAACGTTGGAGAACTGGCAGTCGGCCACCCAGCTGCACTGGACGTTCCAGCACATCGCCGACTTCCTGCCGACGGCGGTGATCTCGCGTGGTCCGGGGCCGGTGGCCGAACTGCCGCCTGCACCCGGCGAGCTATCTGGGCTTTCCTCAATCCCGCTGTTCGACCGCACCAACGACAAGCGGACCACCGTCGGCGACGTGATGGCGGCCACCGCCACGGACGGCTGGATCGTCACCCAGCACGGCAAGGTACTCGAGGAGCATTACTACGGCGGCATGGCCGCCGACACCTCGCACCTGCTGATGTCGGTGAGCAAGTCGTTGATCGCGATGGTGGTGGGCGCGCTGGTCAGCGACGGCGCGCTGAATGTCGACGCGGACCTGACGAGCTACGTGCCCGCCCTGGCCAACTCGGGCTACACCGGCGCGACGGTGCGCCATCTACTCGACATGCGTTCGGGGATAGCGTTTTCCGAGGACTACCTCAACCCGATGGCCGAGGTGCGGTTGCTGGAACAGGCCATCGGCTGGGCGCCGCGCACGGTACCGGACCTGCCGACCACGATGTACGACTTCCTGCTCACGCTGAAACAGAAGTCGCCCCACGGCGGCCCGTTCCAGTACCGGTCCTGCGAGACGGACGTATTGGGTTGGATATGCGAAGCGGCCAGTGGGATTCGGATGCCCGAGCTGATGTCGCAGCTGTTGTGGAGCAAGCTCGGCGCGGACAAGGACGCCACCATCGGCGTCGACTCGGTAGGCACAGGCATGTTCGACGGCGGCATCAACGCCTGCCTGCGCGACCTGGCCCGGTTCGGGTCGCTGTTCCTCAACGGCGGGGTGTCGCTGACGGGTGATCGGGTGGTGTCGCTGTCGTGGATCGCCGACACGTTCGCAGGTGGCGTCGACTCGCGGGCGGCGTTCGCGGCGAGCCCCGACGACAACCGCATGCCCGGCGGCATGTACCGCAATCAGTGCTGGTTCCCGTATCCCGGCAACAATGTGTTGCTGTGCTTAGGAATTCACGGCCAGATGATCTACGTCAACCGCGCCGCCCACCTCGTCGCGGCCAAACTGTCGAGCTGGCCACTACCTCAGGACGCGACCAAACTGTTCCCCACCATCGCGGCGTTCGACGAGATCGCAACCACCTTGTCTTGACGCGTATCGTCGGCTCATGCCTGACCGCACCGCCGGCCTCCGCGCTGCCGCAGAGCACGCCAAGGCGTTTCTCGCGACGCTCGACGAACGGGCCGTGGCGGCCCCCGCCGATGCCGCGGCCGTACGCAGTTCCCTCGGAGGGCCGCTGCCAGAGCTTGGCGAGGACCCGGCCACGGTGATCGACGCGCTGGCCGCCGGCGCCGAACCGGGCCTCGTCGCGACCGCAGGCCCCCGCCACTTCGGCTTCGTCATCGGAGGAGCACTGCCCGCCGCACTCGCCGCCGACTGGCTGGTGTCGGCGTGGGACCAGTGCGCCGCCTTCCATTCCCTCTCCCCCGCCGCGGCCGCCATCGAGGAGATCACGTCGGCCTGGACCCTCGAGTTACTTGGATTGCCGGACGCGGCGAGCGTCGGCTTCGTCACCGGCGGCCAAGGCGCCAACACGACGTGTCTGGCCGCCGCGCGCCATGCCGTGTTAGCGAGTGCGAACTGGAATGTGGACCGCGACGGACTGATTGGCGCGCCTACGGTCCGCATCCTATGTGGCGAGCAGGCCCACGCCACCGTTTACACGTCGCTGCGGTTGCTTGGCCTTGGCGCGGAGACGGCGACCCGCATACCCGCCGACGACCAGGGCCGGATGGACCCCGATGAGCTCGCAAAGACATTGGCCGCCATCGACGGACCGACGATCGTGTGTGCGCAGGCAGGCAACGTCGCCACTGGCGCGTTCGACGCCTTCGGCCCGATCTCCGACGCGTGCACGGAACACGGCGCCTGGTTGCACGTCGACGGGGCGTTCGGCCTGTGGGCCGCCGCCGCACCGGGCACCCGGCACCTCACCGCGGGCGTCGAGCGAGCGGACTCCTGGGCCGTCGACGCCCACAAGTGGCTCAATGTGCCCTACGACGGCGCGATGGCGATTGTCGCGGATCGAGACGCTCACGTGGCCGCGATGAGCCTGGCCGGCCCCTACCTGGTGGCCGATCCGGGGCAACGCGACAGCACAAATTACGTGCCGGAGAGTTCGCGGCGTGCCCGAGCGGTCCCCGTTTACGCCGCAATCCGATCACTCGGTCGCGCGGGGATAGCCGAGATGATCGAACGCAACTGCGCGCAGGCGCGGCGAATGGCCAAGCAGCTGGCCGACATTCCCGGCGCGGCGGTGCTCAACGATGTCGTCCTCAATCAGGTGCTGGTCCGCCTGCCCGGCGGCGATGACGCCAACCGCAGGGCCGTTGCCGCGATCCAGCGTGACGGAACATGCTGGCTCGGCGGAACGACCTGGAACGGTGAGTACGTCGTGCGGGTGTCGATCTCGAACTGGGCGACGACGGATGCGGACGTCGACCGCTCGGCCGCCGCAATCGCGGCAGTAGTCACGGCGTAGCCAGCTCCGCGCAGCTAGCTGTGCTCGCGCGTCATCTGGGTTGGTTCGGCACGCCGGGGAACAGCTGCACGTTCGGGCCAGAAGTCACGTAGCCCAGCTGCTTCGTCACGAGGTGGGGTGCGAAAACGGCGCCATAGAGCACGTTTCCGATGACGATGACCGCGACCACGGATACCACTGCCGATTGAAACTTGGTCTTCGCCACCTTGTCGGACCACATCTCGATGACGTTCCGGCCCTGCGAGTCGGTCCGGCCCAACAGATAGGTGAAGACCATCATCTGGATGCCCATCGCGATCGCGTCATAGATCGGATATTGGTGCAGAGTCCCCTCGAAGATGCCGAGCCCGGGAATCACGTAGGCGTAGTGGAAGACTCCCAGCTGGGCGCCGAGGCCCGCATTGAACAGCAGCGCCCAGCAGAAGCCGACGACAAATCCGACGAGCAGAAGTGTGATCGGCCTGCGCCAGTTGAACCGCGCGCTCAGCCGTCGCCCGAGCGCGGCACCGACGACGGCAGGAATGCAGAAGTAGCCGATGTACCCCAGAGGCACCGAAGACGGCAGCCCACCCCAGGTCATGTTCAGCGGCCACCACGACGGCATGCGGGGAAGTGCCGGTGGAAATTGTGCATACATCGCCCAGTCGTACGGCGCCTCGATCCACGAGAACGAAATCGCGGAGATGCACAAGAGAAGTAGCGGGTGCAGGCGGCCACGGCGAACGCTCAGATAGATCCCGGCGGCGGTGAACACGATGCCGCTGAGCCAGCCGAAAGCATTGGACGCCGTCAGCAACGGCGTCAGCTCGGTGTTCATCGCTCGCGCTCTTCGGGCGCGCCGCCGCGGGCCTCGGGGTCGAAGTAGATGACCAGTCCGAAGATCACGGCGATCAGCCCGAACAGCGTGCCGAGCATGATGAGTTGGCCCACGAGTAATAGTGGACACTATTCTAACGGCTCGGTCAAGGCCGACTATCGTGACTGCCGTTGACCGCTGTGCGCTGGTTCGCGGACGAGAGGAGCACCTTCAACCATGGAGGGTGAATAGCGGTGCCCCAGGGACGTTCAGCCAAGAAGCAGGCCGCGACGGCGCAGTCGACCCGTCGGCCGCGCGGCGAGCCACGACGCCTACTGCTCGACGCCGCCCGCGAGCTGTTCGCCCGGCGGGACTACCGCAGCACGACGACCCGCGATATCGCCGAGGCCGCCGGAGTCAGCGAATACCTGCTGTTCCGCCACTTCGGCTCGAAGGCCGGACTGTTTCGGGAAGCCCTCGTGCTGCCCTTCACAAGTTTCGTCGACGGATTCGGCGAGACGTGGCAGGCCGTCGTTCCCGAGGAAACCGACGAAGAGGAGTTGTCCCGGCTGTTCGTCGGACAGCTCTACGACGTACTCGTCGAGCATCGGGGCCTTCTGCTGACGCTCGTGGCATCGGACGGACTCAGCGAGGAAGAGATCGAGAGCGCAGGCATCGCCGATATCCGAAGGGCACTCACTGTGCTCAGCCGGATCAGCGCCGAGGGCATGCAGATCCGCGGGATGCACTCCGACCAACCCGACCTGCCTGCGCACTCGACGGTGGCGATGATCGTCGGCATGGTGGCGATGCGTTCGACGTTCTTCGGAGCCAAGCCGCCGTCACGCGAGGCCATCGTCGACGAACTCGTCCAGGCGATTCTGCACGGCTTCCTGCATCGGGACAATTAGCCCGCGCTATCCCCCAGGCCCGTTGGGCCACTTCAGAAGTGAGCCGCCGTCGACACGGATCTGCTGTCCGGTTATGTAGCGGCTTTCATCGCTGGCCAGGAACACCCCGAGGTTGGCCATGTCTTCTGGCTCGATGTACGGGATGGGCATGGCCTGGAAGATGGTGAACAGCGGCTCGGCGTCCTCGCGCGTGGCCTGCTTACCCTCCTGGGTCAGGTCCGGCCGGAACATGCTGTACATGCCTTCGTTCTGCAGCAGGTGGGTGTTGCAGTTTGTCGGGTGGATGGCGTTGACGCGAATCATTCGTTCTGCGAGAGCCATTGACATCTCTTCGACGTACTCGATCAGTACTCGCTTGCTCCAGCCGTAGCCTCTGCCACCGGGACCCATGTTCGGGTTGTCGGTGGTGCCGCGGATCATGCCTGCGGTCGAACCCGTGATGATGACCGACGCCCCATTGGGCAGGTGCGGGATCGTGACCGCGACGGTGTTCATCACGCCGAGCAGGTCGACATCGCTGGCGTCGACGAACGACATCGCGTCGTGGGCTCGGCCCATGGCCATCGGAAGGATGCCGGCATTGGCCAGGACGATGTCGATCTTGCCCAGGTCGGCCAGTCCTGCCTCCACGGCCTCACGCAGTTCATGGCGCTCGCGCACGTCGGCGATCTTTGCCACCACCCGGCGGCCGATCTCCTTGATCGCACGCTCGGTCTCCGAGAGGTCATCGGGCGTCGCGAGTGGATAGGGGTTGGAGGGGATGTCGCGACAGATGTCGACCGCGATGATGTCGGCGCCTTCCTTGGCCATCGCGATCGCATGCGCGCGACCCTGCCCGCGCGCAGCGCCCGTGATGAATGCGACCTTGCCCTCGAGCCGTCCCGCCATCTTGACCTCCTTCGGTTATGCGCGAGCAGACGTAAAGTGCCGGTTTTCATCGGCGTGTCGGGACATTTTGCGTCTGCTCACCGGTCTAGGTGACCGGCGTGAAGTCGATGTGTAGTTCGCTCAGTCCACGCATGATGAACGTGGGCTCGTACGCGTAGTGGCGGTCGTCGGCCGGGCCGTGATGCTTATCCGAAACCGTGATGTCGCTCATCCGGTCGAGAATTCTGTTGAGTGAGATGCGGCCCTCGGCCCGCGCCAGCGGTGCGCCAGGGCAGGAGTGAACGCCTCGGATGAACGCGATCTGCTCGCGCACATTCGGTCGATCCGGGCTGAAGGTATTGGGATCAGCGAACTTTCGTTCGTCACGATTGCACGCGCCCGGCAATACCATGACGGTCGCACCCGCGGGCACCTTGACATCTCCAACGGTGGTCGTCGTGCGGGCCATCCGGAAGTGGGACTTGACCGGGCTTTCCATCCGCAGTGTCTCTTCGAGGAAAGCGCCAATCTTGTTGCGGTCCTCGCGGAGAGTCTTTTCGAACTCCGGATTCTCTCCGATAATCCGTACCGCCGAGCTGACAAGCTTGGTCGTCGTCTCGGTGCCGGCGGCGAACAAGAACGTCGACAGGTTCATGACGTCTTCGATGTCCGGCGTCGATCCGTCTTCGTACTTGGCCTGCGCCAACCCCGTCAACACGTCCTCGCGCGGCGCGCGCCTGCGGTCCTCGATGTAGGCGTAGAACTTGTCGTTGAGCCATTGCAGCGGATTGTGCGAAGTTGGCGCCTCCTTGCCCAGTTCCCCGACGGTTTCGAGCGCGAACGCCGCCTTGAACTCGTCGTGGTCCTCGGCAGGCACGCCGAGTAGATCAGCGATCACAAGCAACGAGAACGGTTTTGCGTAATCCGCAAGGAACTCGCACTTCCCCCGATCGATGAACGTGTCGAGTTGCTGGTCGGCCAGCCGCCACATGAACTCTTCGTTCTCCTTGAGCCGCATGGGCGTGATCAGCTTGTTCATCAGACCCCGGGTGCGGGTGTGCAGCGGCGGATCTTGCGACGTGATGTGTTCGGCCATCGGGACCGCGGCCCGGTGCTGCTCGATCAGCTCCGAGACATCGTCGTGCCCGTCGGGCCCGAAGGGCATGCCGGAGAACGGGCCTGCGACGGAGACACACGACGAGAACGCGGGGTCCTTATAGACCGCCAGCGCCTCGTCGTAACCGGTGACGGCCAGCACGTTGAACGGGGTCGCCTGCACCACTGGGCATTTCGACCGCAGGTGGTCGAAATACGGGTACGGGTTCGGAACGAGGGATTCGTCGGTGAAGAAGTCGACTGTTTCGAAATCGGTCAAGATGCACTCCTGGTCGGCGAGTCGAAGAGCACCGGTAGCGACGTCGGCGAGCGAAACACCATTCCACGGATGTGCGGGTCATCGCCGTCGGGATCCAGCCGCAGGTTGGGCAGCCGGTCCAGCAGAAGGTTGATCGCAGTGCGCATCTCGAGTCGTGCCAAATGCATGCCGAGACACACATGAACCCCGTGTCCCCAGCTGATGGGAACCTTGGCCTGCCGGAAGATGTCGAACCGGTCCGGGTCCGGATACCTGTCCTCCTGCCGGTTGGCGGCGCCGAGCATCGGCATCACCGACGAGCCCTGCGGAATCGGCACCCCGGCCAGCTCGGTGTCACGTGTCGCGACCCGAGTGATGTTCAACAGCGGCGCATCCCACCGCACCGCCTCTTCGATCGCCTGCGGAATGAGCGACCGGTCGGCGCGGACCGCCTCGAGCTGATCCCCGCTGGTCAACAGCCCGAATAACAAGTTGCCCAGCGACCGGTACGTCGTCTCCACCCCGGCAGGCAGCAGCAACCGGATGAACGAGTAGATGTCCTCGTCATCGAGCTTGTGACCGTCGATCTCGGCGGTGGCGAGGCTGCTGATCAGATCCTCGCGCGGCTCCTCCCGACGTGCCGCCAGAATCGGCTTGAAGTAGTCCACCAGCGCCTGCGATGCCGCCTTACCGCGTTCCGGGTTGACGGTGAAGCTCAGCATCGAGATCGACCACCGCTGGAACTGCGGGAAGTCCTCTTCTGGGAGGCCGAGTAGCGCGGCGATGATGCGGGTCGGATACGGGAACGTGAACGTCTTGACCAAGTCCGTCTTGCCGTCTGCGGCGAACTGGTCGATGAGTTCGTTGCCGATGCGGCCGACGATCTCGTCTTCCCATCGCGCCAGCGCCTTCTGCGTGAACGCCTTCGTCACCAGCGACCGGAGCCTGCCGTGTACGGGCTCATCCATGCCCAGCATCACCCCGTGGCCGAGCACGTCACCGAAGATCTGGATCACGACATTGGACGAGTACGTCTCGTTGTCGCGCAACATCGTCTGGATGTCCTCGTGCCGGTACACGATGAATACCGGCTTGCCCTCCTCGCCGGGCATCGCGGACATGTCGATCCGCTGGATCGGCGTCTCGTGGCGCTGCTTGGCCAACTCCGGGTACGGGTCACGAACATTGCCCGAAACAACGTCGTCGAACGCCCCGAAATCCTCGAGGTCGTCGAACAGATCAGACATGCTGCTCCTATCCTGGCTGAATATTCCTCGCGCAAGCGCTCGTCAGAAGGCCGGGTAGGCCACGGATTTCACTTCGGTGTACTGGTCGAAACCGGCGACGCCGTTCTGGCGTCCGATCCCGCTGGCCTTGTAGCCGCCAAATGGTGTGTCGGCGCCGTAGCCCGCGGTGCCGTTGATGCCGATGAAACCGGCGCGCAGCCGCTTGGCCACCGCCAGAGCGTGATCGAGTGTTCCAGCCATGACGTTGCCTGCCAGCCCGTAAGGACTGTCATTGGCGATCCGCACCGCGTCGTCTTCGTCGTCGAACGGAATGACGACGAGCACCGGCCCGAAGATCTCTTCCTGAGCGATGGTCATCGAGTTGTCTACGTCCGCGAAAAGCGTTGGCTTGACGAAGAACCCCTTTTCCAGGCCATCCGGTGCCTCGGCCCCGCCGACGACCATCCGCGCGCCTTCCTCGACGCCCTTCTCGATATAGCCCCTGATTCGGCTGCGCTGCCGATCGGAGATGACCGGGCCGCACAGCGTGGCCGGATCCTGCGGGTCTCCCGGCGCGACGCCTTCATAGATTCCCTTGAGGATCTCGACGCCCTCGTCGTAGCGCGACCGCGGCAACAGCATTCGAGTCGGCATCGCGCAGCCTTGGCCTGCGTGCATGCAGACGCCGATGCCGATCAGGCAGCCCAGTGCGAAATCCGCGTCTTCCAATACGATCGTCGCCGACTTGCCGCCCAGCTCGAGGAAGAGACGCTTCATCGTCGCAGCGCCCTTCTCCATGATCCGCTTGCCGACGACGGTCGAACCGGTGAAGGAGATGAGATCGACCTTCGCCGACAGCGTGAGTTCCTCGCCGACGAAATGGTCCGATGCGGTGACGACGTTGATGACTCCCGGCGGGATATCAGTCTTCTCCGCAATAAGCCGACCGAGACGCGTGGCGTTGTACGGCGTATTCGGAGCCGGCTTGAGAACGACCGTGTTGCCCGTGCCCAGTGCCTGCCCGATCTTCTGGATCGACACCTCGAACGGGAAGTTCCACGGCACGATCGCGCCGACGACACCTACGGGTTCGCGCCACACCGTCCGGGTGGTGTTCACTCCGGTGAGGGACACGATCGTGTCTCCCAGCGATGTCTCCCATGGGTACTCGTCGATCAGCTTGGCCGGATAGCGCAGTCCGTCGGCCAACGGCGCGTCCAGCTGTGCGCCGTGGGTCACCGCGCGTGGACACCCCACCTCGAGGATGAGCTCCTCTCGCAGCTCCTCCTTCTCGGCCTCGATCGCGTCGTGCAGTTGCAGCAGACACCGTTGCCGCAGAGCGTGATTGGTGGACCAATCCGTCTCATCGAAGGCGCGCCGTGCCGCGTCGATGGCCCGGTGCATGTCTTCCTTCGACGCGTCGGCAACCTCACCCAGCGGTTCCTCGGTGGTCGGGTTGATGTTGGTGAAGGTGCCTGCCTCGCCGTCGACGAGCTTGCCGTCGATCATCATCTTGGTCTCGAACCGAACGTCAGCCATGGTTCTCGCTCTCTTGCGTCTGCGGGTCTGGTGCTCCCATGGTTGCGGCCGGCGAACCCCGAAGAGCGCCGAATCGCGGGATTCCCATCATCAGCCGCGTCATGTGATGCATGGCCGCATCCGGCAGTAACCGATCAGCGACCAACAGGATTCGAGCGTCAGGCCCGACCGGGCGGCGGACGAACGGCGCCGAGTCATCCAGCGCCTTGGCGAGTCCGATGGCGAACTTCTCCGGTGATTTTGCGGCGCGTTTCATCATCGCCCGGCCGCGCTTGTCCATAGTGCTGTGGTGCGCCGCGTAGGGACCGTCGAGGTCGCGGTTGTCTGTCGTTCCCGCGTCGGTGATGATCTCGGTGTCATAGGTCCCGGTGACGAGGATGGTCACGCCGATACCGAACGAGGCGACTTCGCCCGCCATCGATTCGCCCCAGCGTTCTAGGGCTCCCTTCACCGCGGAATACGGTGCAGTCGCGGGCATTCCGCGCACGCCGCCCGCACTGGACACCAGGATGATACGGCCATGCCCCGCTTTGCGCATGGAAGGCAGGAGCGCCTTGGTGAGCGCGACCGGACCGAAGATGTTGGTGGCGAACATCCGCTCCCACAGGCTCATCGGCGCCTCTTCGAGCATCCCAGCCGCCGAGATACCGGCATTGTGCACCAAGCCATATGGGGCACCGACCGCCTCCTCGATCGACTTCGCCGCGGCGGCGACCGATGCCGCGTCGGTGAGGTCGAGCGCGACACCGATCAGACGAGGATCGTCGTCTCGAGCGCCGGTCGCGTCGCGCAGGCGTTGCATGCCGGCGTCAACCGATCGCATGGCTGCCACAACGCGCCAGCCATGCCTGTACAAGTGGCACGCCGAGGCGAACCCGAGTCCTCTTGAGGCGCCGGTGATGACGACGCTGCGCGTGTCAGCCATTCGGGCCTTCCGACGCGCACCGGTCGCTCTTCGAGCCCAACTCGACGTCGGGGCGACCGTCCGGCAGGCCCTGCTGCCAGGTGGACCACTTACCGACCGAGTACGGCCCCTCGGCACCGTTCTCCTCGTAATATCCCTGCGGGTCATACACTTTGGCCTCGGGATACGGCCACGGGCAGGCGACCGAGGTGGCCAACCCGCTGGCCTTGATAGCCCAGAACCAGCCGCCGTATGCGAAGTACGACACGTTGATGATCGCGAACATCACCAGGAACGTGCCCAGCACCGGCTTCGTCGGGAACAGCTTGGCCTTCGCAGCGAGCTTCTCTGCCACAGACTTCCCCGTGTCGTCGCGGTAGACGAGGATCGCGGCAGGAATCATCACGAAGGTCACCGACAACGACTCCCAGATCAGCGGGAACTGGAAGGTGCTGCCGGGAAATAACGTTCCGAATGGGATCGACTGCGAGTAGATGTACAGCCCCGTACGCACGAGGCTGATCTCCAGGATGGCGTCGAAGATGAAGCCGATCACCAGCACCAACGCACCCAGGCTGATCAGTGGGTGTCGCGTTACGAACGCTTCGGGGCCGCGCTTCGCCTGCATCTTGCGAAGAATCCAGATCGCCGGGAAGTACGGGCCGAAGTAGAACGTCACGTACCCAAACACGATCCAGGGTTCAACGGTCGGCGACATCATGATCAGAGGCCACGATTCCGGCCAGTGCAACAGCGCCGGGTTGTACACCGCGTACGGCGACCAGTTCATGATCGGGTCCTGCCATACGATCAGCGTCGTAACCAGGACCATCATCAGTACCGGACTGCCGGGGTTTTTCCGCCAGCCACGGATGAAGACGATGGTCAACACCACGACCATGATCAGGGCGCCGACCTGCGGGATGACTTGCCAGTGATCGAATCCCGTCAGAAACCCGACCGGACGCGGCCGTCCCTCGACGTTCGGGTTGGCCACGCGCGGGTCTACGTCCGTCCGCGCAACGGCGGCGAAAAGCCCGAGGAAGCCTAGCCACGCAAACAGTGAAATCCGTCGGCCCCAGTTCGGGCCAGTACGCGCCGAATCTGGTGAATCTACTTGTGTATCAGGCGGCTTGGATTCCTGTGTAGTCATCGAATCAGCCTTCCTCTCCGAAGCGATCGACCAAGTGTGAGTTGACGCCGTCGGCATCAAGCGTGCGAGCGACCAGGTAGCCGGCACCCATCCATGCGCGGCGGGTCCACTTACCGAACGACACCCGCGTACCGGGCGCACCTGACGCAGCGGGCATCATCTTCACGCGCTCCAGCGCTTCCTTGACGCCACGAGGACTCAGTGGGTGGGAATCGGTGAACGCGCGCACCAACGTCGCGGCGACGTCGTGGTTGACCACCGACACGCAATACTCGGGACGGCTGCCGTCGTATCTCTCTGCGTACCGGTCGAGCCAGGCCTGGCCGATGGGGTTGTTCTCGTCGTACTGGTCGACGCCGATCCACCCCAGAAACGCGTTCCACATGATCGGGTTGACCCACGCGTTCTGGAAGGCCGTGGTGGTGAATCGCGGTGGGTCCCAGCCGAGAGCCTCGAGCGCCGGGTTGATGAAGACGATTCCGAATCCGAATCCCAGGTGCACGATCGCTTCGGATTTTGCCTCGTGCAGCGTCTGCACGGCCGCGTTGATGTCCTGAGCCGTCTGAGCGATCGCCACTTCTGCCACGATCCGAATACCCTTGCGACGACAGGCACTTCGTAGGTTCTTCAGGTAGCTCTCACCGATAAGGCTCTGCTCCACCAAGACACCGATCTCAGCGAGTCCCCGCTTGGCAATCAGGTCGGCCAAGAAGATCGGTTCGTCTGTCATCGATCCCTGGGGGAAGGCGAAAGTCCATTCGCCGAGCCAGTCGTCGGTGCCGGTGACGCTGATCGCCGGCACCTTGAACCGCTCTTCGATGGCTTCGCGGAGTGGGACGCAGTTGTCGGTGATATTCGGACCGAACACCACCAGGCAGCCCTCATCCACCAGTTCCGCATACGCGTCGATCACTGCCTTGACCGAACCCTTGGGCAGGCCTTCCACCTCGCGGTAGATCATCTGCACGGGCCGGTCCATCAGGCCTTGTGCGACCGCTTCTTCGAAGACGAGGTCGAAGCATTGCGTGAACGAGGCAAAGAGCTCCTCGGGGAAGCCGGGCG
The DNA here is from genome assembly GCA_963841555.1 of uncultured Actinomycetota bacterium. Taxonomy (GTDB): domain Bacteria; phylum Actinomycetota; class Actinomycetes; order Mycobacteriales; family Mycobacteriaceae; genus Mycobacterium. The sequence goes on along the minus strand of CAWJDL010000005.1, from coordinate 577,594 downwards.
GCAGGGTGAAGTCCATCAGGTAACCGACCTTGATCGGTTCGGCGGTGCTCTCGTAGGACATTCGACCTCCGTGGTGTGCGATGCGTCAGTCAGTGGGTGATTGGTCGGCTAAATAGACGTCGATCATTTCGACAAGACCGCGTGTCACCGTCGAGTCGTCGGTGAGCGGTCCGGCGACGGCGGCGCGGGCGGCGTCGCGGGGACTCAGCCCCTCGGCGATCAGTTGGCCGGCAGCGATCAGCACGCGCGTCGACGCCACCTCACGCAATCCGCCGGTCTCCAATCGACGGATCGCCTGGCCGAGCCGAACGAGCTCGGCGGCGCGTTCGTGTCCGATGCCTGCTTCGTTGACGAGAATCTTCTCCTCGATATCCGGTGTGGGGAAACCGAAGTCGATCGCAACCATCCGCTGACGTGTCGAGTCCTTGAGGTCTTTCAGAACGCTCTGATAGCCGGGGTTATAGGACACCACCAGGCAGAAGCCGGGGGCCGCGTCGAGCGTCTCCCCCAGCCGCTCGATGGGCAGCTGGCGCCGGTGATCGGACAGGGGATGCAGGACCACCGTGGTGTCTTGCCGCGCCTCAACCACCTCGTCGAGATAGCAGATGGCGCCGTCGCGCACCGCTCGAGTCAAGGGACCGTCGACCCACTCGGTGTCGCCGCCGCGCAACAGGAATCGGCCGACGAGGTCGGCGGTGGTCAGGTCGTCGTGGCAGGAGACCGTGATGAGCGGCCGGTCTAGGTCGTGTGCCATCGCCTCGACGAAGCGCGTCTTACCGCACCCGGTAGGCCCTTTCAGCACGACGGCAAGTCCCTGCCGGTAAGCGGCCTTGAACACCTGCTCCTCGTTGGCCACTGGCACGTAGTACGGGCGCGGCGGCTTCACAGGCATCGTTTCCTCTCTCGGCATCCGCTTTCGAGCACCCTAGCGCGGAACAGATGTTTGGTTCAAGGCCCGGCTTGCTAAGGCACCTTGCGACGCAGGTCTGCGGTGCGCAACGCGGCGCGGAAGAGCGGTCCAATGACGTCGGCCAGCTGTCTGGGCTTGGGTATCGACGCGTGCGCCGCGCTTCCGAAGACCCTGCCGAGCTCTCCGGTATCGGTGCCCGCACCGATCGTCAAGCACAAGCAGCCGATGCCCTGCCGGCGAGCCTCACCGAGCGCCCGTCGTGCGTCAGCAGCTCCGTAGACACGTTCGTATCCGTGGTCGTAGGCGAGCCCGTCGGACAGCACGACGAGCAGCCGCCGGGACGTGCCTGCCTTCTCAGAGATGACCGCGGTCCCGTGCCGGATGGCAGCGCCCAGCCGCGAATACGCGCCCGGGGTGAGGCTGCCCAGACGCTGCATCACTACGGCGTCGAGGTTTTCGTCGAAGCGCTTCACGGGAAGCATGTGCACTGCGGACCGACCCTGCGACTGATAGGCGTACAGCGCGACGCGGTCACCGAGATCGTGCAGCGCGACGGTCAGCGCTGCGGCAGCTGCCCGCTGCTGCTCGTGCACGGTTTGCCCGAAAGTCCCTGCTTCAGAAGATGATCCAGAGACATCGAGCAGGACCAGTATCGCGAGGTCGCGACGGCGCCGCAGACTGTCCAGGTAGACGGCCTCACTAGGCGCCGACCCTGCGAGCATCTCCACCCGCGCCTCGACCGCCGCGTCGACGTCGATGTCGTCACCCTGCGTTTGGCGGTGACAGCGATCGAGCCCGATCCCGAGCCGTGTCAGAGGTCGCCGCAGGGCGTGCACATCGGGTCGCTCGAATGAATGTCCCTGCTTGCGGGGCGGATCGGACTCGTGGACCGTGCACCAGTCATGCCGGTAGCGCCTGCGATGCACATCCCATTCCGGGTATTTCCTGCCCTCGCTGTCATCGACTTCGTCGACCTCGCAAGCACCCACCGACGTCGACGTGACAGCTCCCGCGCCCCGAATGCCGTCGGGTGATCGATGCGTCGGCGTGTCGGCTCCGGGCGGCCCGCCGCCGCCGAGCTGACGCACCCTGCGTAACAGGCGTTGCAACAGTTTTCCGATTGCCCCGCCGCCGGCGACCGGACTCGAGAACGGATCCTCCGCGTCCTCGCCGTCGGCCGCGTCGACCCCCTCGTCCTCGAGGTCGGCGAGCTCCATCTTGGCGTCGCGCCGGGGAGAGTGGATGCCCTGCGATTCCGCGTGTGCCGCCGCCGCATGTGTCGAAACCAGACTGCGCGCCCGGATCACTCCGAAGCTCGCCGGTGGATCCGCGATATCGCGTTCGGCGGCCACCTTCAGCGAGTCGGCGGGCGAATTCGCGCGCGACGCGACGTCCAGATCGATCAGCCGGCGAACCGGATACGGCAGCAGGTCGTCGTTCGCCGACAACGCACGCTGCCCCTCGACCGTGAGGTAACGCCGGGCCAGCGCAGGCCGTCGCAGCAGTTGCCGCATCACGTCCGGCGCCAGACTCCCGCTCGCCATCAGCGACGCCTGCACCGTCACCGCCTCGATCTGCCGGGCCGCGCTGGCTTCGGCGTCGATGAACACCGTGATGCCATCGGTCCACGCCGGCTCCCCCGGGGCGCCGGATGCCACCGCCACCGTGCGACCCGCGAGGGCCGACGCCAGCAGGGCCAGCCGCTGCGGACCATCGCCCACCGTGTCGCCCTGCACTGCCACCTCGCTCGTTGACCCAAATATCTGTTCCAACGTAGAGTCCGGGCCCACTGACAGTCAATCAGCGGAGGGGACATGATCGACTTCACCGGCCAGGTCGCCATCGTCACGGGCGCCGGGCGCGGGCTCGGCCGCGTGTACGCCGTCGAATTGGCAAGACGCGGAGCCTCGGTGGTGGTCAACGACCTCGGCGGAGCCATGGGCGGCCAGGGTGCGGACGCATCCGTCGCGGACCAGGTGGTCGAGGAGATCACCGCGGCGGGTGGCGTAGCGGTGGCATCGCACGATTCGGTCGACAGCCCCGAGGGTGGTGAGGCGATCGTCCGAACGGCTGTCGACAGCTTCGGCCGCTTGGACGCAGTCGTGAGCAATGCAGGGATCTTCACAAGCACCCCGTTCGAAGAGCTCACGCCGGATGACTGGCGACGCATGCTGCGTGTCCACCTCGACGGCGGCTTTTATCTCGCGCAGCCCGCGTACCGGGTGATGAAGGCGCAGGGCTATGGCCGCTTCGTGTTCATCGCCTCCTCGGCCGGGATGTTCGGCCAACACCTCGAAGCGCATTACGCGGCGGCCAAGGCCGGCCTCGTCGGGTTGACGAACGTCATCGCACTCGAGGGCGCCGAGCATGGAATCCTGGCCAACACGGTGCTGCCGTTCGGCATCTCACGGATGGTCACCGAAACGCTCGGCGACCCGAAAGTCCTCGAGGAGAGCGGGTTCTTCAAAGCGATCCGGCCTGAACTCGTCGCGCCGATCGTCGTGTTCCTTGCGAGTCGGGCCTGCGAGTTCAGCCACCAGAACTTCTCGGCGTGTGGAGGCCGCTTCGCGCGGGTGTTCATCGGCCTTGGCGAGGGGTGGCTGGCCGAACCCGGCAGCAGTCCCACTGCCGACGACATCGCGGCCCACCTCACGGATATAGCTGCGACGGAACCGTTTACCGTTCCCGGCTCGATCTACGAGGAAGTCTTCGCCGTCACCGAGAGGCTCGGCATCACCGCGTGACGAGATCTCCGCGCGGTCCTTCTACCGGCGCATTCGGCGCGTCGGAGGGCCCTGCGAGAGAACGCACTTCTGGTAGCGTTAACCAAACGTTGGGTCAGTTCGGCAAGCCGGAAGAAGCCAGGTCTGGAGTCAGGAGCCGTGCAGATGTTGTGGGGTGTCCTCAGGTGACGCCGAGGCATGCCGGCCACGCATACGACGACGGCACGAGGCGGACGGAGATCCTGCAGACCGCTGCCCTGCTGATCGCGACGTCGGGTCTGCGCACCTCGTTGCAGGAGATCGCCGACGCCGCCGGCATTCTCCCCGGCAGCCTCTACCACCATTTCGAATCCAAGGAAGCGATCCTCGTCGAACTGCTGCGGCGCTATCACGACGATCTGGATCGCATCGCCGAGCACGCGCAGAGCCGTTTGGACGATCCCGCGTCGCTGTCCGCGTTTGATCGGATCGTCGATCTGGGCTCGGCGATCGCGCAATGTGCGTTCACACACGGTGCGGCGCTGCAGATGACGTTCTATGAGGCGCCGACGTCGAATCCGGAACTCGCGGCACTCGCCCAGCAGCGGCCGACGGCCATCCTCGAAGCGATGGTGCAGACGCTGCGTGCCGCGCGATGGAGCGGCTACCTTCGGCCCGATGTCGACCTGCCGGTTCTCGCGGATCGGATCGTGCAGACGATGTTGCAGGTGGGCCTCGACGTTATGCGCCACGGCTCGGGCGCCGACAAGGTAGCCACCCTACTGTGCCGGATTCTGCTGGAGGGACTTGCCGCGGTGCCGCCGACCGATGCCGTACTCGATCGGTCTGCGGCATTCATCGCTGCCGACGATGTGGTGAAGTCGTGGACCGACGATAGTGACGCCGAGCTCAACGACAAGGGTGCCTACGTTCGTGCGGTGGCACGAACGGAGTTCGGCCGTAAGGGCTACGAAGTCACCACCATCAGAGACATCGCTTCTGCGGCCGGACTCGGCACCGGCACGGTGTATCGGTTGATTGGTTCGAAGGACGAACTCCTGGCCTCGATCATGCAGTCGTTCGGCGAAAAGGTCGCGTTGGGATGGACGAACGTGTTGCGCTCCGATGCGTCGCCGGTCGAGAAGCTCGATGCGCTGTCCTGGGTCAACACCAACGTGCTGGACCGCTTCGGCGACGAGTTCCGCATTCAGCTCGCGTGGATGCGCCAGTCCCCTCCCGACACCCCGAACCCCGGCTGGTTGTTCACCAAGCGGGTGCGGCAAATGAAAGCGCTACTGGCGGAGGGTATTCGGTCCGGCGAAATCAAGATCGACAGCCCGTCGAATGAGATGCTCGCGCGATGTGTCATCGGTGTCGGCTGGTTTCCCGAGAACATCATTCGCAACGTCGGGACGCGCGCGTCACTCATCCACGTCCGCGACACCATGTTGCGCGGTGTCATCAACCGCGACAAGTAGGCCAGTCGAGCTACCCGACCGTGACGGGAAGCTTTCCCCATCCCCGCACGCTCGAAGTGTGGGCCATCGCCGCATTGTCGTAATCGACCTGCCATGCGGGCCAGCGCTTGAGGATTTCCTCGAGCGCCACACGTGCCTGCATCCGCGCCAGTGCCGAACCGAGACAGAAGTGCAGGCCCTGCCCGAACGACAGATGCCCACCCGTTCGGTGGATGTCGAAGCGCTCCCCGTCAGGGAAGTGCCGCTCGTCGCGGTTGGCAGAACCGTTGAGCAACAACATGACCGATCCTTCGGGAATCTTTTCGCCACGGCATTCGGTGTCGTGGGCGACGTGCCGTGCCTGCACGGGCGAGGGCGCCTCATAACGCAGTACCTCCTCGATCGCCCGAGGGATCAGCGAGAAGTCCTCGACCAGTTGTCGCCGTTGGTCGGGGTGTTCGCTGAGTAACTGGCCGATGAAACCGATCAGCCGCGTGGTTGTCTCGTTCCCAGCGCCTGCGATCATGCTGGTGTAGGTGAGCACCTCGGTGCGGGTCAGCGGCCGCGACACCCCATCCTCTTCGATATCCGCATTCAGCAGTTGTGTCATCAGGTCGTCGGACGGATGGTCGGCGCGCCAGTCGATGTACTCAGCGAAGAGTTGATAGCTGTTCTCGAACATATCTGCCGAAACGGTCTTGAAGGTGCCGTCCTTCAAGCCCAGGGCGCGGTCGGTCTTGTCCCTGATGTGCTGCTGATCCTGCTCCGGAATGCCAAGCAGATAGCCGATCGTGCGCATTGGAATCTGGGCACCGAGATCGGCGATGAAATCGAACCGGCCCGATCCGATCAACGGATCGAGCGTTCTCACGCAGTACTGCCGCGTCAGCGGCTCGATCTCCTCCATTCGCCGAGGCGTGAAAACCTTTGAGAGAACCCGCCTGTGCAGGTCGTGTAGTGGAGGATCCTCGAAGAGAATGACGCCGGGCGGGACCTCGATGCCGCTCATGATCACGTCCATGGTGGTCCCACGTCCCGACCGATAGATCTGGTGGTTCGGAAGCTCGCGCGAAACGTCCTCATAGCGACTCAGCGCGAAGAAGTTGAACTTCTCGTTGTGGTAGAGCGGCGCCTCGTCCCTCAACCGCTTCCATATCGGATACGGGTCGTCATCGATCGCGAAATCGAAAGGATCGTAATACACCTCAACCCAACCGGCGCCCGTCACGGTCACATCTCCTTGGTCGACATCAGCTCGGTGAACGCGTCGCTGAGCCCGTCGGCCTTCGGCGCGCCGACGGCCGTGCATGCGGCCTCGGGCAACACCACATCGCCGACGCGCTTCAGGTACGGCCAAGCGATGTCCGGGGGCACGCCCCCGCACAGCGGCGACAGGTTGAGTATCCCGCCCGTGCGCACGATGTCGATCGCCCGACCCGTGTCGATGATCCTGTGTGACTTGAACTTATCCCGCAGATCGGCGACGTTGCGTGCGGCGGAGATGCCAGCGGACACATCGTTGTCCGGATTCCATTTCGCGTAGCTTCGAGCATCGTGGAGAAGGTATTCGCCGAGTTCGTCCCATGCGGCGTCGAGGTCGTCGGCGACAAAGGTGACCGTCGGTGTGTCGGGCTCCGGAAGTAACACCGGTCCCGGTGTGTGCCCGTGTTCGCGACAAGCATCCTCGTAGGCTTCCCGCATACCGGGCACGGTCCCGTTCGCAAGGAGGCCCAGGCCGTTCCTGCCCGCTCGACGCGCCGCCGCGAGGCTCGCGCCGCCCCACATCAACGGCGGTCCGCCCGGTGTCTTGGCTGACGGCGTCACGGTGATTCGCCGTCCCTGGTGAACGACGGACTCACCGGACAAAAGCGGGCGTAGCAAGGCCAGCTTCTCGTCGGCCAGCTTGCCGCGCATCGCACGGTCGACACCGAAATGCTCGAATTCCTCTGCCCGGTACCCGATGCCGAATACGTATGACACCCGCCCCCTACTGATGATGTCGAGCAATGCGATGTCTTCGGCGAGCCGAACAGGGTCGTAGAACGGCAGAATCACCACCAGGCTGAGCATCAGCCGCTCGGTGCGGGCCGCTATCGCCGAGGCGAGAATCAGCGGCGACGGAAGATAGCCGTCCTCGGATCCGTGGTGTTCGCAGAGCACCGCAGCCACGCAGCCGTGCTGTTCAGCCCAACTGCACATATCGATCGCTGCCGCGTAGAGGTCCGTCGTCGCGGCGCCGAACGTCGGCGCGCGCATGTCGAATCGAATCGAGTACAAAACGAACCTCCTGAAACCTAATATTTGTGCCGGTAACGGTACGGTTGGGCGCGCAAGGGTGTCAACACTGTTCGGCGCCGCTCGCCTGCGACGGCGGCGAACACGAGAGGCCGATCCACTCGAGTCGACAACGCCCAGCCCGCTAGCATCAGTCGAACACATAGCGAGGCAACGTGTTCGGCATGTCGAGCGAACTGAGCAGCCCCGCAGGAGCGTCGACGACATAGGGGATCGCGTTGACGACGCGCATCGCGGTTGCGGCCATGGCGGCGTGGCCTGCGCCGTGCCCCTCGGCCTCACCAAGATTCATCGCGCAGTGGATATCGGGGTCGCCGGTGATGTCCACCCGGTAGGTGGCGTCGAACTCCGATTTCAACCACTCGGGCGCGACATCGCGCGCCATTCGGATGATGTGCTCTATCACGATGGCTTCGCGGCCGTTCACCAGACCGGCGGCGCGTGTGCACACCGCACCACACGTGCCCGCCGGGATGGTTCCGAACGCGACCTCGATATCTCTGTCTGTCGTGCGCCTGTCGAGCGATCCGCGGACTTCGGACACCTCGACTCCGAGGCCCGCCGCCATCAGGTAGATCGGTGCCTTCCAAGCCATTTCGATGAAGCCGGGGGTCTTGAGCATAGGTTCGAAGTCGAGTGGGTGGCCGAATCCCATACCGTTCATCATCACCTCGGCGACCGGATAGTGGTCGTTCAACGCCACCTCGGTCACCTTGAGGCACTCAATCGTCTTGGATTGAGTCGAAAGCAGAAGCGCGAGTTGATCCGATCCGAACCCCGGAAAGATCCCTGACGCATAGAACGACACATTTCCGGACCTCGCCGCCGCCTCGAGTTGGTCGCGCCATTCCGGCGAGTAGAACGCAGGAGGGTAGACCAGACTGGTGGAGCTCGTTGACACGACGTTGATCCCGGCCTCGAGCAGCCGGAGGTAGTCGGGAACGGCACCGGCGTCGCGTTCGGGTCCGCTTGCGGCGTACACGACGCAGTCGGGCTTGAGCGCGATGAGGGCATCGACATCGTTGGTGGCCGCCACACCGATTGGCTCGCCGCCAGCCAATTCACCCGCATCCTTGCCGACCTTCTCGGCGGAATGCACCCAGACGCCCACAAGGTCGAGGTCCGGCCGGCGCGCAATCGCGTCGACGGCAATGGATCCGACGCCGCCCGTCGACCAGACCACCGTTGAAAGCGGTGATGTCACGAGGTCTCCTCACTGTTGCGAGTCATGCGCGCTCAACAGCCATCACGGCGCGTTCGAGGTAAGGCCACGCCAGGTCGGGCGGGACACCACCGCAGAGCGGAAGCAGCGGAAGCGGTCTGCCGGTGCGGATGTAGGCGGCCGCCTCGTCGACCGTGAAGATCCGGTACGGGCCCTGCGCCTCGCGTAATCCGGCGACGGTGTCGGCGCGAGAGATGCTCGCCACCGAGTCGTCGCCGTGTCTGTACGAGGCCGCCGTCATCGCATCGTGAAGCAGGTACTGCCCGAGCTCATCCCACGCCGTGTCGACGTCATCGGCGACGAAGACCGTGGTCGGTGCGCCCGCAACGGGAAACTGGATCATGCCCGGCTGGCGACCGTTGGCGCGGCATTCCGCCTCGTAGAGCTCTTTGAGTTCTGGCGAGTCAATCTGGGAGATGAACCCCAGCCCATACCTCGCCGCACGCCTCACCGCTGCCTTGGTGCCGCCCGCGGTGAGTATCGTGGGACCGCCCGCCGTTGCGGGTGCCGGTGTCACGTGGATATGTCGGCCGTCATGGTTCACGGGGTCCCCCGAGAGCAACCGCAGCAGCAACGCGAGCGACCCGTCGGCGACCTTGCCCCGCTCGTGCATCTCCACCCCAAAGTGCTCGTATTCCTCAGTGCGGTGGCCGATACCGAAGGCGTACGAGACGCGACCCTTGCTGATGATGTCCAGGATGCTGATCTCCTCTGCCAGCCGGACTGGATCCCAGAAGGTGATGGGCACGGCCGCCAGCAGAATGGCCAATTGCTTGGTGCGGGCGGCGATGGCGGATGCGAGGATGTGCGGAACCGGCAGGTGCCCGTCCTCGGTGGCGTGATGCTCGGACAACACCGCGATGACGGCGCCGCGCGTCTCCGCCCACGAACACATATCGATGGCCGCTGCGTAGAGGTCGGTCGCTGGCGCGCCGCCCTCGGGCGCCCGCATGTCGAACCGCAGGGTGAACATCAGCGCAACATCCCGACTCCGGTGCTCACGCGGAACGACTCTAACCTAAAGTTTGTTCTGCTTTAATAGTGATTGCTATTCTAAGCCACGTATCGAACGCTGTCGGCGACCGATCGAGGAGGAACAATGTCAGAGGGTCAGCACCGTGTTGTGGTCTGGTCGACGGGCGGCATTGGCTCGATCGCGATCCGCGCCATCCACCAACGGCCGAATCTCGACCTCGTCGGGGTGTGGGTGCACTCGCCGGAGAAGGACGGCAAGGATGCCGGCGATCTCGCCAACGGCGACCCCATCGGCCTGGCCGCTACCAACGATGCCGACGCCCTGATCGCGCTCAAGCCCGACTGCGTCATCTATGCGGCGAGTGGTCCCGAGCGCGACGCCCTGGCGGTCCCCGATTACGTGAAGCTGCTCAGCGCGGGAATCAATGTGGTGACAACGAGCACGACGCGTCTGGTCAACCCGCATGCCTATGAGCCGGCCGAATGGCGGGACCAGCTCGTCGCAGCCGCGAAGGAAGGCCAGGTGTCGCTGTACGCGTCGGGCATCGAACCGGGGTTCGCCGCCGACTACCTGCCGCTGGTGCTGACCACGCAGTCGTCACAGATCGAGAAGATCCACTCGTACGAGATCGGCTTGTACGACGACTACGGCGTGCCTGACATCATGAGCGATGCGTTGGGATTCGGTCGTCCACTGGAGTACGAGCCCTGGATCAGCATGCCGGGCGCCATTGCGGGTGAGTGGCAAGGACAGCTCCGCTTGGTCGCCGACGCCCTCGGCGTCGAGATTCAGGAGGTGCGGGAGACGTTCGATCGCGCCGTGACCAATCGCACGCTGGAAGTTGCCATGGGCACCGTGGAAGCCGGGACCTGCGGTGCATTGCGGATGCAGGCGATCGGTGTGGTCGACGGGCGCGAGGCCATCGTCATCGAACACGTCACCCGGCTGGCTCCCGACGTCGCACCCGACTGGCCGACGCTTCCGAACGCCCTCGGTTATCGCGTGGTGATCACAGGTACACCGGATATCGACTGCACAATCGACGCGACGCTTCGGGACCGCAAGAAGGCCGGCATCGAGGGTATGACATCGGGGGCGGGAGCGATGGTCGCCACGGCGATGCGCGTCGTGAATGCGGTGCCGTATGTCGTCGCCGCAGAACCGGGTCTGCTCAGCTCGGTCGATCTGCCGTTGACGATTCCCCGGGGCACTTTCAGCCAACCGGGGTGAGCCTGAACGGCATCGTGACGTTCAGCCACTTGCTGAAACCGCACCCGCCGCGGCGATCCCATGCCCTTCACTCCACTATTGAAAATTCCACCCGGTCCCGGTTTCCTGATAGCCGGCTGTGTCCGCATTGCGTGAAATGTTCTGCTGAGCACATGGTCAGCAGACAGTCTGTACAGATTCTTCATCAAAGTCGCCAACTGTCACGGGCCAACCCGCCCAGGACCCGCTCGACCAGTGACTACTCGGGCAACTGCAGCTAGAAGTAGGTGCCCGCCGGCTGTTAGTGGCGTGCGCTCATGGGGACGCGATCCAGATACTCCCGACCGTTCGCGGTCAGCACGCGGTCGCATCTGTCGGCCGCCAGGAACTGATTCTCCTTGTTGTACATCGCCGCGAGGGCTTCGCGGGTCAGGCGGCATTCCCTCGCGGCCTGGTGGAGTTCGAGTTTGTGCATGCGGCCGCCAGGCTGTTTGGCAATCTTGGCCAATAGGCAGCGGACTGGGTCGCCGAGTTGTTCGACTGAATCCACCGGCTTGGTAACAGCGCCGCCAGATCCCTGCCATGTGCGTTTTGGATGCCGACGTAGATACTCCTGCTCCAGGGCGAGCATGCGCGCGGTGTGATTGGCGAATTGCTCGGCGCTGCCGTGCAAGAACACCCAATTGCGTGTTTCGTGAGCTTGCGTCCCTTGCGCCTCGAGCTCCTCGTCGGTCAACTCCTCAACCGGGCGACCCGTCGCGGTCATCGCGCTGCCACCATCGGCGTGTCGACTCCGATGGAACCCGTCGAATGCGACCCGCCGGGCGCTCCGATCGGCTCGTCGCGACCGGGCAGCACATCGGTGAAGAATCGGCGGTTGTCCTCGACGAAATCCATATCGTCGTCGCCAACTCGCCGGTCCTGGCTGATCGCCTCGACCGGGCACACCGGTTCGCAGGCGCCGCAATCGATGCATTCCTTGGGGTTGATGTACAGCTTGCGGTCACCCTCATAGATGCAGTCCACGGGGCATTCCTCGATGCACGACTTGTCCATCACATCGATGCACGGTCCGGCAATCACATACGGCATTTCACATTTCCTTCCCTGCCGCGGCCGTCACACCGCGGTCAAGCTCGCCGCCGGTTGCTCATCGGTGGAGTGCCCAGGAAACACCTGCGCATCCGGATCGATGTGCACCGCAGCGTTGTTGACGGCTGTGGCGACCTCTCCGAAACCAACTGAGATCAGGCGGACTTTTCCGTCGTAGTCGACAACATCGCCCGCAGCGAACACACCCAGGCGCTGAGTTCGCATCGCCGAATCGACAACAATGTGCCGGTTATCGCGTAGCTCGATCCCCCAGTCACGTAGCGGTCCGAGGTTGGCGACAAAACCCAGCGCCGCAACCACGCGCTGACAGTGCACTCGGCGGATATCGTCGGATCCCTTAATCGCGATGTCGGCGTGCGCGACGGTGCCGTTGCCACCAAGGGCCCTGATCTCTGCGTCGACAATCAGCTCGACGGAAGACCGTTCAAGCTGCTCGACGGTGGCAGCGTGCGCCCGGAACGCCTTTCGCCGGTGTACGACGGTCACTGAGGCGGCGGTGTCTTCCAACATCAGCGCCCAATCCAACGCGGAGTCACCTCCACCGACGACGAGGACGTCGGTGTCCGCGTACGGACATGGGTCAGGAACAAAATATTCCAACCCCCTGCCCAGGTAGTCCTCACCCACCGGAATCTTCCGCGGCGTGAACGTCCCAATGCCTGCGGTGATAATGACTGCACGACAGCGGATTTGATCTCCAGCCCCGGTGGTTACGGTATAGGTACCCGCGGTGTCGGATGTCAGCCCCTGCGCCTCCTGACCCAGGATGTATACCGGTTCCGCCGAGGCCGCCTGTTCGACGAGCGCCGACACGAGGTCGCGTCCCTTGACGGCCGGATATCCCGCGACGTCGAAGATCAGCTTCTCCGGGTACATCGCAGTGATCTGGCCACCGAGCTGGGACAGCGAGTCGATGACGGCAACGCGCAACCCGCGGACACCTGCGTAGTACGCGCCATAGAGGCCGACCGGGCCGGCCCCGACAATCAACAGGTCGACGGACTGCACGGTCATTGCAGGACTTCCGATTTCATCCGGTCGAGCATCATTTCCCGAACGCGAAACCGTTGGATCTTGCCGGTCGCCGTCTTCGGCAGCTCGGCGGCGAATTCCACTGTTCGCGGTCGTTTGAAAGCTGCGAGACCTTCTCGGCACCAAGCGATGAGATCATCGGCGCAGACATCGTCATGACCTGGTGTCCGGACAATGAGCGCGGCAGGTTTGTCTATTCCGTCGGGATCGGGCAATCCGACCACCGCGGCTTCTGCGACGCCCTCGTGTTCGAGCATGCGTTCCTCGACCTCGGTCGGGGCGACCCAGATCCCACCGGCCTTGAGGAGATCGTTGGACCGCCCGAGGCAGTGGTAATAGCCCTCGTCGTCGATGACGTAGGTGTCGCCGGTGCGCAGCCACTCCCCTTGGAACACAGTGCGATTGGCATCGGCACGACGCCAGTACCCGATTGCGATCGACTCCCCGCTGACATACAGGTCGCCCGGCGTACCCGGTGCCACCGGGTCGCCATCGACATCTCGCAACTCCACCTTGTAACCTGGCACAGGTTTTCCGGTGGTGCCGGGCCGAATGTCGTCAGGGCTGTTGGACAAGAAGATATGCAGCGCCTCGGTGGAACCGATGCCATCGAGGATGTCCACACCGAACCGGTGCTTGAACCTGTTCTGCACCACCTCGGGCAACGTCTCGCCGGCCGACACGCTCAACCGCACCGAGGCGAAGACATCGGCAGGCAAGTCGGAGGCCAGCAGGGCGGAGTAGAACGTCGGCACCGCGAAGAACAGGCTTGGCGCCTCTGCCGTCAACCGTTCACCGATGGACTCTGGCGTCGGGCGGAGCGGCTCCAAGACGGCCGTCGCGCCGGCACTCAGCGGAAAGAACAGGCTGTTCCCGATCCCGTAGGCGAAAAACAGCTTCGCGACCGACAGGCACCGGTCGTCGGCACGGATGTCCAACGTCTGTTTTCCATACGTCTCATACACGTGACGGATGTTGAGGTGCCGATGCATCGCAGCCTTCGGCGTGCCGGTCGTCCCGGATGTGTAGAGCCACAGGGCCCACGCGTCTGGTTCGGTGGCCGCTGGCGGCTTTCCAGGAAACAAGAGATCTGTCCACCCGGTAACCGTGACGCCCGGGCGGATCGGCGTTGGCAGCGGGTGGTATTCGCCCGCGATCACGAGATGGCCGACGTCGGGCGACGCGTCGACCGCCGATGCAACCGAGTCGAGAAACTGCGGTGTCGCGATCACGACGCACGCGCCCGCATCCTGGACAATCTTCGCCAGCTCGTGACCGTTGAGCATCGTCGAAACCGGTACCGCGACAAAGCCGCCGTGAAAAGCCGCCAGGATGCTGGTGGCCATCTCCACATCGTCGGCCATCACCAGCACGATACGATCGTCACGGCGCAGTCCGAGGCCGCGTAAACCGCTCGCCAGGCTTGCCACATCGTGCGAGAGCTCGCCGTAGGTCCGCGTCCGCGAACCGATCAGGGCGATCTTGTCTTGCGCTCCGCTCCGCACATGGCGGTGCACCAGGAAGTCGGCGGCGTTGAACGCGTCCATCACTACACCCGCTTGGTGTCGAAGCTGGCGCGCTGACCGGTACCGTACCGGCGCAGCGCGCCTTCGGGTCCGGCTGCGTTGGGCCGCACGAAGATCCAGTTCTGCCAGGCGGTCAGCCGCCCGAAGATCTTGGTTTCCACCGTTTCTGGTCCGACGAAGCGGTGATTGGCCTCCATCCCAGTCAGCGAATCCGGTGACAGCGACGCGCGTTCTTCGAGTGTGATACGAAGTTCGTCGGCGAAATCGATGTCGTCGAGTGCGGAGGTGACCATCCCGAGCTCGTCGGCCTGCGCCGCCAGTAAGGGGGTGTCAATGCGATCGGCCACGGTCGCCAGATGCTCCGGGTGCCCGTAGAACCGTGATTCCATCCGACTCAATCCATTACCCATCGGATAGTCGCCGAAGTTGGATTCACTGACTTCGATCGCTGCGGGTTCCGCATCCGCGTCGACGTCCTCATACACTCCGTCCAGCATGTACTGGCGATCGCTGGCCAGCGCCAGCTCGAGCAGGAATCCGACATATGCGCTGCCCGGTTCGATGACCGCGAACAGGCTGCGGCTCGTGACGTCGAGTCGCTTCAAGGTGCGCTTGTAGTAGAGACGGACCTCGTTGATGAACCAGTTGTCCGTATTGTCTTGCAGCTGGCGGTCATAGGCCCGCACGAGAGCGGCGTTGCCCACGACGCGGAAGACCCATGTTCCCAGCTCCGGCTCGTTGGTGCGGAGGCGCAAGATCAGGTCATCAAGCTCGCGAGTCATAGCGAGCGGCCAGTAATCCGCACCTTGCGCCACCGCACCGCCGGCATCCGCCGGTGGTTCGGATGCGGGTCCGGCCACCACGATCTCGACGCGGCGATCGGCGCGGTGCAGGGTCGCATGCACGTAGTGGTAACGGATCTCGTCGCCGTCATTGTGCCGAGACAGTGGCGTGAGAGCGATGCCCGTTGCGTCCGCCGGCCGTGACGACCGGTTGGCGGCGTCCTCCGCGCGGGCGTGAACCCGTTCATCGAACCGGGCCCGCGATACGGCCTCGTCGACGAGTCCCCACTCGACGGCGGTGGCGCCGCGCACGCCCTCGGCCCGCGTCGCGAAGACGTCGGCGCGGTCCTTGCGCACCTTGCGCTTGTCGACGACCCGTGTCAGGCCGCCCGTTCCTGGCAGCACGCCTAGGAGCGGCACCTCCGGTAGCGACACCGCCGACGAGCCGTCGTCGATCAACACGATCTGGTCACAGGCGGCGGCCAGCTCGTAGCCACCACCGGCCGACGTGCCGTTGAGTGCGGCTATGTACGTCTGGCCCGAGTTTTCCGTCGCATCCTCGATGCCGTTGCGCGTTTCATTGGTGAACTTGCAGAAGTTGACTTTCCACGCGTGGGTCGACTGGGCGAGCATGCGAATGTTGGCGCCCGCGCAGAACATCCGCTCCAGGCCGCCGGTCACGACGACGGCCTTGACCTCCGGATGTTCGAACCGAAGCCGCTGTACGGCGTCATAGAGTTCGATGTCGACGCCGAGATCGTAGGAGTTCATCTTCAGCTCATAGCCTGCCACCAACCCGCCGCGAGGATCGACGGCCAGCGTAAGCGTGGCTACCGCCCCGACGAATTCCAGTTTCCAGTGCCGATACGCCGACGGCTCGGTGTCGAAATCGACCACCGGAACGTCCGTCGCGACCATCGGCTCGGAAGTTAGCGTTGCTGTCATCGGTCACCCTTTCTTCGTTACAGCGCCAGCGCTGGAGGCGCTCAGGCCAGTGCTTCTTCGCGTAGGTGTACGTAGTCGAATTCGACTGGCTGGTCGTTGATTCCGGTCTTCGGCGGTGCGATCCAGCCCGCGAAATCACCGGGCTCGTAATGCGGCACCATCAGGCTGGCGACCTGTGCGCGGTCCTCGTCGGTGGGAAGCCACTGCCCCACGTTGCGATTCCAGTCGTCCTCGGACAGCACCTCGCCACTGGGCGAGACGAAATGACCGGCGAAATTGCCGACCTTGCGATTGAAGCCTTCGTGCGGAAGGTACAAGCGCTCGTCGACACCGGCGTCCTCGAGCGCCTGATTCCAGCGCCGAACACCGTTGCGGCAGTCGGCGACATACTCGTCGCGCAGGTCGAGGTTGAGCGCCATCAGGTAGGGCACCTCTTCGTCAACGATCGTGCCGTCACGAAGGGTCCGCGCGGTGTAGGTGGAGTCCGCCAGGACGTGATCGTCCTTGCGACGAGTCTCCTGCCAGCGCCCCTTCAGGCCTCCGGTGTAGTAGGCGGCGGCATTCGTGGACTGCTCGGAGCCGAACAGGTCCATCGACACCGAGAACTGGAAATTGAGGTAGCGCTGGATGACGTCCAGCGGTATACCGCCGTATTCGAAAATGTCGGCCGTCTTGTGTCGCGCCATCAGCTCGGCGGTGCGCTCGACCGTGCGCTGCACACCGGTGGTGCCGACGAACATGTGGTGGGCCTCTTCCTTGAGCATGAACTCACAGGTGCGCGCCAGAGGGTCGAAGGCCGATTCCTTCAATGTGCCGAGCTGATACTTGCCGTCCCGGTCGGTGAAGTAGGTGAACATGAAGAACTGCAGCCAGTCCGTCGTCTCTTCGTTGAAGGCACCGAGGATGCGCGGCGAATCAAGGTCGCCCGAGTTTCGTTTCAGTAGTTGCTCGGCTTCCTCCCGGCCCTCGCGGCCGAAGTAGGCGTGCAACAGGTACACCATCGCCCAGAGGTGGCGTCCCTCTTCGACGTTGACCTGGAACAGATTTCGCAGATCGTAGAGGCTGGGCGCGGTGTTGCCGAGGATGCGTTGCTGCTCGACGGAAGCCGGCTCGGTGTCGCCCTGCACTGTGATGAGGCGCATCAGCTCGGCGCGGTACTCACCTGGCACCTCCTGCCACGCCGGCTCGCCCTTGTGCTGTCCGAACGAGATCGTGCGTTCGGCGTCGCGTTCCGCCAAGAAGATGCCCCACCGGTACTCCTCCATGGGGACGTGGTCAAAGTGCGCCCAGCCATCTCGTCCAACCGCTATCGCCGTGCGCAGGTATACATCCTTGGTCGGCAGCGCCGGTCCGAGGTTCTTCCACCAGTCAAGGAATTTAGGCTGCCAACCTTCGAGCGCGCGCTGCAGCCGCCGGTCTTCCGCGAGGTTGACGTTGTTGGGAATGCGTTCGCTGTAGTCGATCTTGCTCACCGGTCCGGTTGGCGCCGGCGCGGCCCCGGTGCGTTCCTGCTCAACGGTCATGGTGGTCTCCTCCGACTGAATGGGCTGTGCTTCATTCTACATATGTTATGCGTACCGTCTAGTGTTTTGTAGAATAAATGTGGCTACCAGAGCCCGCCGGTGGCATCGATGGTTGCTCCGGTGATCCATCCGGATTCAGCGGACGCCAGCCAGGACACCGCTTGGGCGATGTCCATGGGCGCAGCCAGTCTGCGCAACGCGTTAGCCTTCGACATGGCGCCGATCGCGCTCTCGTCGGTCGTGGCGTGCAGTGTGTCGGTGTCGGTCGCTCCTGGCCGCACGATGTTGACCGTGATCGAGCGCCTTCCAAGTTCTTTCGCGGCGACCCGTGTTGCGCCCTCGAGGCCGGCCTTCATCGCGACATAGGACGCCTGCCGGGCCGGTGCCAGGTACGCCGCGGCACTCGACAACATGATGATCCGCCCGTGGTCGGCCACCCGATGCGCGGCGGCGGACAGTGTCAGGAGCGCCGACCGTAGATTGATGCGGTAATCGCGATCAATGGTGTCCTCGTCGAGATCGCCGACCCTGGTGTAATCCCAGGCGCCCACGCAGTGCACGACCGTGCGGAGTGGGCCCAGGCCGTCCGCAGCGGTAGCGGCGGCGTCGATGCCGGTCGCCGTCGTGACGTCGGCACCGCATGGGGCGGCCGTCCCACCGCCCGCGGTGATCTTGTCGACCACCGATCGGGCCCGTTCGTGATTGCGGTGATAGCCGACGACGACCGCATGGGTGTGGGCAAGCGCCCCGCACACCGCCGCGCCGATGCCTCCCCCTCCCCCGAGGACGACGGCGCTCGGTAGCACCGTCACCGGCGGCCGATTTCGGCGAGGAAGTCAGGACTGCCCTGCACGGCGGTTCGCTGCATGAAATGTCCGAGACTGCGCAGGCCGGCCAGTTCCTCGCCGCCGCCGGCGCGGCCGGGTCCGCCGTGCACCGCGTGGGGAACTGCCGCACCATGCCCGGTGCTTTCGGCCGCGTTGTCGGGATTCAACACCAGCAGCCGACCGTGCCAAGGTGCGGCGGCGGCCACCGCCGCATGTGCGATCGCGGCGTCGGAGGTGACGATGGACGCCGCCAGGCTCCCTTCGCCGCGTGTCACCAGATGCAGCGCGTCGTGAAGGCTGTCGTAGGGCAGCAGCGAACTCACCGGGCCGAAGGCTTCGATCGCATGCGGTTCCGACTCCTTCGGATCGTCGAACCGCAACAGAACGGGCGATTGGAAGGCTCCGCGCTTGACATCCGCCGACGGAGACAGGTTCTCGGGCGCAGACTCGATGCCGCCGAAGACAATTCGGCCGGTCTTCGCCAGCCGCGAGGTCGCCGCCCGGACGTCGTCACGCTGCCCGACCCCAACCAACGGCCCCATCCGGACGGTCTCGTCGCGCGGATCGCCGACGGCGATCTTCGATAAGCGTTCGCACACCGCGGATTCCACGTCGTCGGCTAGCACGCGGGGCACGAATGCCCGGCGAATCGCCGTGCACTTCTGCCCTGCCTTCTGGGTCATCTCGGTCACCAGTCCGCGGACGAAAATGTCGAACTCCGCACTGCCGGCCGTCACGTCCTCGCCAAGGATGCTGCTGTTGAGCGAGTCCGCTTCGGCGGTGAACCGCACGGCGTTACCCGCGACGGTGGGATGCCGACGCAGAGCGGTGGCTGTCGCATGCGAGCCCGTCACCGACAGCGCATCCTGACCGGTGAGCGACTCGAGGAGCCCGTCCGGTCGCCCGCACACCAACTGCAGTGCGCCCTCGGGAATCAGGCCGGAGGCGACGATCTCCCGCACAGCCAGTTCGGTGAGGTAAGCGGTCTGGCTGGCCGGTTTGACGATGCTGGGCATCCCGGCCAGAAAGGCCGGCGCCAACTTCTCGAGCATGCCCCAGACGGGAAAGTTGAACGCGTTGATCTGCACGAAGGCGCCCAGCAATGGGCTCAGGACATGTTGGACGCCGAAAGTGCCTGCCTTGCCCAACGGTTCGAAGTCGCCGTCGCGCAGGATGTGTTGATCCGGCAGCTCTTTCGCGCCCTTGCTCGCGTACACGAACAGCACGCCGATGCCGCCGTCGATGTCGATGGCCGAATCGCGTCTGGTGGCCCCCGTGCGCAGGGAGAGGTCGGTCAACTGCGGAATCCGCGCGGACAGGTGCTTGCCGAGGGCCTTGAGTGCGCCCGCGCGCTGCTGGAAAGTCATGTCGCGCAACGCCGGGCCACCGACATTTCTGGCATAGTCCAAGACCACCGGGTGGTCGAGCGCCTTGGCGGACACCCGCACGATCGGCTCGCCGGTGGCCGCGTCGAGGAGGACCTTCCCGTCGTCCGCCGGGTGTTGCCACTGTCCGCAGATGTAGCTAGGCAGGATGTCGGTCATCGGGGGGACGTCCTCTCGGTGAGATTTCGCCGGTTGAGGAATTCGCTCATGCGGCGGTACTTTTCGTCGTCTTCGAACAACATCGCCTGAATCGCCAGATCGATCTGGGGGTGCGCTTCCGGTGCTGCGTCGACCGCCAGCTTGGTCATTCGCAGGGCGATGCCGGAGCTCCGCAGCATCTGGGCGGCGAGTTGACGGGCGGCGTCGAGGAGTTGGCTCGGTTCGACGACCGCGCACACGAGGCCGAGCTCGAGGGCGCGCTGCGAGGAGATCTGCACGCCCGCGAGCAGGACTTGCTTGGCAACGCTTTCCCCGACGAGCCGCACCAGGCGGTAGGTCGCACCGGCACCGGCGATGATGCCCAGCCTCGGCTCCGGCTGCCCGAACACCGTCCTGGGAGTGGCGATGCGGAGGTCGCAGGCGTAGGCGAGTTCGGCGCCGCCGCCGAGTGCGTATCCGTCGATGGCAGCGATCGTCGGCATCGGCAGCCCGCGAAGGCGGTCGAAAAGCCTGATGTTGATTCCAGCTAGCGCGTCGTCGCGGCCTCGTTCACGCAGTTGGGCGATGTCCGCGCCGCCGGCGAACACACCGTCAGCCCCTCCGGTGATGATTGCCGGGCGGGGGTGACGTTCGAGCTCCTCACAGACGGCGTGTAGCTCGGTGACCATCCGGGCGTCGATGGCGTTGCGCTCTGCTGGCCGGTCGAGGGTGACTTCGACGACGCCGTCAGATTCGGTGACACGCAGGCATTCTGGTTTGGTCAACGAGCATCCCAGTCATAGAATCCTCGGCCGGACTTCTTGCCCAGCTCGCCGGCGGCCACCTTGTCGATGAGCAGCTGCGGCGGCGTGAAGCGTGGACCGAGGCTCGCGGCGAGCTGGCGGGCGATGTGCAGCCGGACGTCGAGTCCCACCAGGTCGGTCAGCCGCAGCGGGCCCATCGGGTGGCGGTATCCCAGCACCATCGCCTGGTCGATGTCTTCGGCTGCCGCGACGTTGTCTTCCAGCATGCGAATCGCTTCCAAGCCGAGCGCGACACCGAGCCTGCTCGTCGCGAAGCCCGGGTAGTCGTTCACGACGATGGTCTCTTTGCCGACGAGCTTTCCGATCTCGCGCGCAGCGTCGATGATCTCGTCCGGGTTCGCCGACCCACGAACGATCTCGAGCAGCGGCATCGACCAGACCGGATTGAAGAAGTGCAGGCCGACCAGATTCTGCGGGCGGCGCAGCGACTTCGCCATCTGCGAGATGCTCAGTGCGCTGGTGTTGCTCGCGAGCATGGCCGGCTCGCGGCGTTCGGCCGCCAAAAGGATCGACAGCTTGAGGTCAAGGTCCTCGGGCACGGCTTCGACGATCAAATCCAGACCTGTCGGCAGCGCGTCGGCCGATTCGACGGTGGTGATGGCCCGGATGTGATCGGCGGTTTCATCGGGCAGCCGGTTCTCTGTCTGCAGCCTGTTCGCTCTCGTGACGATCGTCTGGTGGGCGGCCGCGGCGCGTGCCCGATCCGGTTCGACAACGGTGACCGCGCAGCCGGCCTGGGCGAAGACGTACGCGATGCCCACGCCCATAGTGCCCGCGCCGATCACGCCGACCGCCGATACCGGGTTCACCGATCCGCCTTCGCATCGAACGACAAGCGGGTGAAGATCTTTCGTGCGTTCCGCGACAGCACTCCGCTGAGCGTCTCGTCGGGCAAGCCAAGGCCCATCAGTGCTTCGACATTGCGCCGCACCCCGGGAACGCCGGGCCAGTCGGTGCCGAAGATCATCTTCTGTGCGACCTTGGCCAGGTCGAATCGCTGGTAGTACTCGGGAAGCTTCTTGGGCGGCAAGCCCGCCAAGTCCAGCCACACGTTCCGCTTTGATTGCGCCATGAACGCGGCGACGTCGTACCACCAGCCGCGCCCACCGTGGGCGAACACGAATTGCAGATCCCCGAAGTAATCAACGGCATCCAACAACAGCTCAGGATTCCCGCAACTGGTCTGCGCCCCAGGAAAGCTCGACACACCGGAATGAACGATCACCGGCACCCCGAGATCGCTGCAGCGCGCGAAGACCGGGTACAGCTCCTTGGCGCCAGGGTCGAACCGGCCGTGAACCGGATGCAGCTTGAGTGCTACCGCGCCGAGATCGAGCTGACGCTGCAACTCGTCCAGCAATGGAAAATGAAGGTGCGGGTTGACGTTTGCGACCAGGCTGAACCGGTCTGGGTACGCCCTGGCGATCGGAACGTTGTCACCGATGGGCTGGATCCCGGTGGCGCGCGGACTGTATTCGCAGAACAGCAGGGCGTGATCAACGCCTTCGTCAACCAGCAGAGCGGCCAGCGCGGCCGGGTCGGGGGCGTCTCCGTCATACGCATCCCGCCATGGGTGGTCACGTGAGAACGTGTTCGCCCATTCCAGCCACGCCGGTTTCAACGTGCTCAGCAGCGGGACATGCACATGTGCGTCGATAACTGTGCGACCGTCGATCACAACTCAATACTCTACAGATATCTTACGTATATACAAGATGATGTAGTAGGATATCGACGTCGGCCAGGCGAAACGTTCGTGGTTGTACGCTCCACGGCATGAGGTTCGCTCGATGGGTAAGGATGAGCGCATGACCGTAAGTGCGCGCGCCGTGGAGGACGAGGCGCTGCCGGCGGGCTCACGACGACGTGAGGTCGGCTCGGCAAGCGCGCGCAGCCTGTTGCTGACCGTGCTGGGCGAGTTCGTCCATCCACGAGGGACGCCCGTCTGGACCGCAACGCTCGTCGCGGGTCTGGCAGAGCTCGGCGTCGAGGAGAAGTCCGCTCGGCAGGCGATCGCCCGGTCCGCCGCCGACGGGGTGTTGGAGTCGAAGAAGTCGGGCCGCCGCGTGAGCTGGCACATCACCCAGCCCGGCACCCGGCTGCTCGCCGAAGGCACAAGGCGCATCTACAGTTTCATGAGCGACTCCCCACCTTGGGACGGCAGCTGGCTCGTCGTGTCGGTCGCAATTCCTGAAACCCAGCGTCAGCTTCGGCACAAGCTGCGCACGAGGCTCACCTGGCTGGGGATGGGTTCACCTAGTCCCGGCATCTGGATCCTCCCCGACGTCAACAGGGTCGCCGACGTCGCAGCGGTGATCGACGAACTCGAGCTCAACCAACGGGCTTTCGCCTGGACAGGAAAGCTCGCGTCGATCGGTCACTCTGACACCCTCATTGAGGACGCCTGGTCGCTCGGCGACGTGGAACAACGCTATGACGAGTTTCTGACCACCTTCGGCAAGATTCGCGCCACCACGCCGCCGCAAGCGTTTCAAGCCCAGGTCCGGCTGGTCCAGGCGTGGCGGCGATTCCCGTTCCTCGACCCCGCCCTCCCGCGTGAATTGCTGGATCACGATTGGCCCGGACCACGCGCCGCCAAGCTCTTTCATCGCCGCCACGACGAATGGCATGGGGACGCGCAGCGATATTGGACTGAGCTGCAGTCACAAACGTCGTCGTAAGCGCTCATCCCAGATAAACGGATTGAACTTGCTGGTAGCTAGCAAGACCCTCGGGTCCTAGTTCTCGACCCAGACCGCTCGCCTTGACCCCTCCGAACGGCGCCGCCGGATCGGGCAGGTAGGTGTTGACGCCGATCGTGCCAGTTTGGATCCGCTTCGCTACCGCGAGGCCGCGGTCAGGGTCCCTGGTCCACACCGTCCCACCGAGTCCGTAGTCGGAATCGTTGGCGATCCGTACCGCTTCCTGGTCGTCGCTGTAGGGAATGATCGACAGGACGGGCCCGAAGATCTCCTGCTGCGCAATGGTGTGGTAGTTGTCGACGTCTGCGAACACCGTCGGTTCGACGAACCAGCCCTTGTCCATTCCCGCGGGCCGACCGCCGCCGCAAGTGATCCGGGCGCCCTCCCCGCGGCCCTTGGCGATATAGCGTTCGACCCGATCGCGCTGGCCCGCGGTGGCCAGAGGGCCGATCTGGGTCGCATCGTCGAGTGCATTGCCCACAGTCAAAGATTCCGCGAAAGCCGTGAAGAGATCGACGATCTCGGCATACCGGGTCCGGGGTGCGAGCACCCGGGTGCCCAAGAAACACGTCTGGCCGTTGTTCAACAGAGTGGCGGTGAAAAGCTCCTGACCCACGGTCTGCAAGTCGAGGTCCGCGTCGTCGAGGACGATTGCCGACGACTTGCCACCAAGTTCGAGAGTTACGGGCTTCAGTAGGTTGCCGCACACTTCCGCGATGGCCCTGCCTGCCGCCGTCGAACCGGTAAACGCGATCTTGTCAACACCCGGGTGTGCGACGAGATAAGCGCCGACGTCACGCCCGCCGGGGACCACATTGATCACGCCGGGCGGAAGTCCGGCTTCGGCCACCGCCTCGGCGAAAACATAAGAGTCCAGCACTGTTTCGGGCGACGGTTTGATGACCAGCGTGCACCCGGCGGCCAATGCGGGCGCGTACTTGAACGCCGCCAGCGTTTGGGGAAAGTTCCACGGCACGATCGCGCCGACGACGCCGAGTGGTTCCCTGCGTACCAGTATGTTGCCGCCGAAAACCCCACGCCGGATATCGTCGGAGTCGGTTTCACGTGCCAGGCTCGCGTAATAGCGAAGCAGCACAACGGGAAACACGCCTTC
This sequence comes from uncultured Actinomycetota bacterium, assembly GCA_963841555.1. Classification (GTDB taxonomy): domain Bacteria; phylum Actinomycetota; class Actinomycetes; order Mycobacteriales; family Mycobacteriaceae; genus Mycobacterium. Next base: position 552,912 of record CAWJDL010000005.1, on the reverse strand, counting down.
GAGTTGCCGAGCCACGGCAACGGGCATCCCGTTCTGGGCGCTGACGCATTGGACCACGTCCTCAGCACGGCGCTCGAGCACATCGGCGAGACGCTCCATGGCTGACGCGCGGTCCGCCGATGACCAGTGAGCCCACCCTGCGGGGTCGACGAACGCGCGACGTGCGGCGACGACGGCCGCATCGACATCGAGTTCCTGCGCTTCCGGCGCCGAGCCGATCGCATCTTCGGTGCTGGCCGCGATGGCCGTGATCCGATGCGCCGAACTAGGCGGCACCCATTGGCCGCCGATGAACAATGAGTCGTAATCCGTCATGAAGAACTCCCTAGAAGGTGATCACGCCTCGCAGATTGCGGCCGTCGCGCATGTCTTGGTAGCCGGTGTTGATGTCGTCGAGTTTGTATGTGCGCGTGGCGAGTTCGTCGAGCTTGAGGTGGCCGGTCCGATAGAGACTGAGCAGCTTCGGAATGTGCAACCGTGGATTGGCGGTGCCGAACAGTGATCCGACCAACTTCTTTTCGGTCAGCACCAGATCGAGCGCGTTCAACGACACCGTTTCCTCGGTGGCTCGATGTAGGTTGGTCACCACCACGGTGCCGCGCTTGGCGGCCATGGCCAGGCTCTTCCCGATCTGCTGCCCTTCACCGACTCCCATCGTGTTGACCACGACGTTCGCGCCGCGTCCCCAGGTGAGTTCGTCGACCAGCGCCTGCGCCTCGTCGCTGCTTTCCACCGCGTGCGTCGCGCCGAACTCCAGAGCTTTCTCCCGCTTGAACGCGACCGGGTCCACGGCCACGACATACTGCGAGCCGTTGAGGGCGGCGCCCTGCACCGCGTTGATCCCGATACCGCCAACGCCGATGACGACAGTGGTGTCACCGGGTTTCACACCGCCGGCGAACACGGCCGATCCCCAGCCGGTCACCACGCCGCAACCCAGCAGGCAGGCCTTGTCCAGCGCAATGTCGTCATCGAGCTTGATGCAGTTGGCCTCGCTGACGACGGTGTGCTGAGCGAATGTTCCCAGCAGACACATGAGGCCGACATCCTGGCCACGAGCGTGATGGCGCGCGGTGTGATCCGAGATTTGCGTGCCGTCGCCGAGATACTGGCCCAGTTCGCACAGGTTCTGCATCCCGGCCGAACATGCCGAGCATCGCCCGCACGCGGGAATGAAGCCGAAGATGACCCGGTCGCCGGGCGCCAGCCCTTCGACTCCCGGCCCCGTCTCGAGGATCGTCCCGGCGCCCTCATGTCCACCGATCATCGGAATCGGCCACGGCAGGTCGCCGGTGAGCACGTGTTCATCGGAATGGCACAGGCCGCTGCCGCCCATCTCCACGAGCACTTCACCGTGCTTCGGCGGATCCAGATCGATCTCTTCGACACTCCATGGGCCGCCGCGCTCCCACAGAATGGCCGCTTGCGTCTTCATCTGGATTCCTCCCTAGTGCCGGAGTGGCTGCGATATCGGAACTTTCGACCAGCGTCACACGAAGCACTTACGACGGGTGTCCAACTTCTGAACACAATTACGTCGCCGCAGCGATCCCGTAGGACCGCAGCGCCTTGTAAAGCGTTGTGCGGCTGATGCCCAGTTGTTGCGCCGCGGCCTTCTTGTTTCCACCGGCGAGTCGAAGAGCATTGGCGATCGCATCACGCTGGGCCTGCTCGATCGGGCTCAGCCGTCTCCTAGGAGGGTTCCGGTGGGTCGCGGGCAGGTCGCCAACGGTGATATCGCCCACCCGGCGTCGTTCGCTTATGCCTTTCACGACGGAGTAGAGCTCCAGAAGGTTTGCAGGCCAGTACTGGCGCGCCAACGCCTCCAGAGCCGCCGGCGTGAAACGCAACTGCGGTGCGGCGTCCAACTCAATGAGGATGTTCTTGATCAGAAGCGGGATCTCTGCGCGCCGCTGACGCAACGGTGGCAGTTCCAATTTCTCGTCACATTCCGCGAGGAGCGCGGCGTGTGCCTGCCCCGTCCAGTCGGCGGGAACGCTCGTGAGAATCACACACGCGGGCGCCGACCTAATGCATCCAGATAAACGATGAAGCAGCGGTGCAGGGAGCGTGTCGACCGATTCGATCACCACGCATCTGCCGCTCTGCAAGCAGTCGTTGAGGCGACGGAACCAGTCCCGCTCACCCAACTCGACGATCTCTCCGCAGTCCAGCCATCGAGCGGCGGCGCCGGCCATTTTGGCCGCAGTCGTTGTCCTGCCTGAGCCTGGCTCGCCGGATATCAGTGTCCTGGTTCGCGTTTCTACGCGGACCGCAACGGGGCGAGGTGTCTCTTCGTCGGTCAATTCGAAGACAACTGCGGTGGTTCCGGGTACGGGACTTACCGAAGCGATCACCTCGCGGCCGGAGACCAGTCGGATATGGCGCGTCGATTCGTGGTTCGTCGGAACATCGAGGGATGCCGCCCGCAGCACCGCCTGATCGGCCGGCTGGATGATCTGCATTGCGGCCGCGTTAGCGAGAAATATGTCGTCGTCGATCGCGATCACCGGACGAGAGCGTGCCCTCGCCGCGGCATACTGAAAGCTGTTGAAAGCCCGTCGTTCTGCCTCCCGCGCCTGCTCGAGAAGGCGCTCACTGATCTGCCGCGCCGAGCGGATCACGAACGGGGCGAGGAGGGGATTGTCGTCCTCCGCCAAGCAGGTGATGTCCAGGACACCCTCGACTCGCTGGGTGACCGGATGAATGATGGTTTGGCCGTAGCAGCTGAAACTCTTCAACGACTCGATGAAGTGTTCTTCGCCGCGGACCGCCACGCCCCGCCGCAGTTCGAGGGCCGTAGCGATCGAGTTCGTTCCCGTTGTCTCTTCGCGAAATCGGCGACCTTCCACGGTGCCGACTTCTTGAAGTTTGGGGCGCAGCCGATCTAGCCCGAAGCGAAAATCAGTCAATAACGCATTCCGGTCGGCGAGTAGCACCGCGAATGCTGTGCCGTCGAGCTCGGCCGCCATTTCGTCGAGAACGGGCGTCGCGGCAACCATGAGTCGGCTGCGACGGTCGACCTCCTCGATCTCTGCATCGTCGACCGACGCAGATGGACACAGGCCGCTCATCGCCACCCGCCGCCAGGAGGTTGCGATGAGCGGCCGTGTCGATCCGTCGGCGCTAGCTGTCGTCACGACGTCCCTCTACGAGCCTGAACTTCGGTGGAACATGTTGATTGGCGGAGATGTCTTGCACGGCGGCGACGAACTCTGCCGGCTTGTCGATGTGAACGAGGTGGCTGGCACCGGGTATCACGACGGTGCGCATGTCGGGCCGGCGCCGCGCTACTCGTGCGTGCAGACCGCTGATCCACGGCGCGCTCTCGGCACCCAGAATCCAGGTGAGCGGCACGGGCAGGTCGACCACAGCACCGAGAGGCACATGCTCGGCCATCACCCCGAAGTAGTACGGGTCCCATTCGGCCAGCACGGGTGCGGAATTGGCCAGTAGCCCTTTGCGCTCCTCGTCGTCAAGCATGTCGTAAACGTTGCCGCCCGATCGCAAGGCCGAGCCGAATCGGAGGAAGGCTTCGACGGCTTCGATCGGCCGCCCGCGCCATTGAGACAGCTTGAGCCGCAACGCAGTAGCGAGAACCGCGCGATCGGCGTGCCGCAAACCATGAAACGGCGCTTCGACAACGCCCAGTGCGGCAGAAGAGTTCAGGACTCTTGACCGCGGCCGCCAGCGCGACGTTACCGCCAGAGCTCCACCCGACGACCGTGGCGGGTTCTGACGCTACCTCCTGCAGAAGCAGTGTCAGGTCGCGGGCATGGATCCGGTGGTCGCGAACCGGCTTGTGTCGCGACTGCCCGTACCCCCGCCGGTCGTAGATTATGACGCGATGATCACGCGCGAAGTCGTCCACCACCCCATCCCAGGTGGTCATGTCAGTCGCGGAACCGTGCACCAGGATGAGTGGCGACCCCTCCCCGGCCGTTCGGTAATGCAACGTCGCTCCGGGAGCGTCGAGTGTTGGCATGTGTTCTTCCATCGGACTTCGGGGCGTGTGATCGCTGTCACTATGTAACAACCTGGGATAAGCTGTCAAGAAATATGAAACATTTTTGGTGCGAGATGGAATCGGAGGTGGACTGGGATGCGGCCACGCGCGCTGGTGTTTGACCTCTATGGCGAGCACTTCCGCTACACCGGCGGCGCCGTCAAGCTGGGCCCTCTCACCGAACTGATGGGCGTCTTCGGTGTCGAACCGGCCACCGTGCGCGTGGTGATGACCAGACTCCGCAAGGAGGGGTGGTTCGATTCGGCGAAGACGGGCCGTGAGGTCTCCTACTTGCTCAATGACAAGAGTTGGCGCCTGCTCGACGACGGGCGCACCCGCATCTTCGAGCGCCACTTCGACGACTGGGATCGCACCTGGACTCAGGCCCTGGTCGACGAGGCGGGCCTGGACCGCGACCAGCGCAAGCGCATCGAAAAGGCACTGACCTGGTGGGGGTTCGGAAACTACGCGGGTTCCGTCTGGTTCTCGTCTCACGACCGGGAAAAACAACTCCGCGAGATGCTCGCCGGAGATGACGAACTACGCCTCTTGTTTCTGCGCTGTCACAGCGCCGGCCTAACCAGTGACCGGCTGCTCGCCGAACGATGCTGGGACCTGGACGACCTCGATGCCGACTACCACCGGTTCATCGAGGAATTCCGTCCCCGGCTCGCCCGATACCGCCGCGGACTGAACGGGCCGGCGGCCCTGGTCGAGAGCATCACGCTCATCCATAACTATCGGCGCTACCCATTCCGTGACCCCGACTTGCCTGACACGCTGCTACCCGCGGGATGGCGCGGCCGGATCGCGCACCAGGTATTCACCGAAGCCCACGATGTCCTGCGCCCCCAAGCGGAGGCCTTCGTCGCCGGCATCGTCGAGGCGAGCGCACCACCGCCTTAGTTGATATGTAACACTCATCTTGACTGTCTGCATATTCTTGTTACATACTCGTGTGGCGCCCAGTCAGCCCGTGATCTGGGCCAGAGTCACAAGAGGAGCGACGGTGTCGTCATCCCAGGACCGGCGTAACGCTCAAGCGGCCCGGCCGCTGCGCGTCGCGTGCATCGGCGGGGGGCCCGGCGGCTTGTTCACCGCGATCGCGTTGTCGCATTCGATGCCCCACGCGAGCATCGATGTGTTCGAGCGGAATCAAGAATCCGATGTGTTCGGATTCGGAGTCGTATTCTCCGACGCCACGCTCGAAAACGTTGACCTTGTAGATCCAGTGCTGCGGGAAACCTTGGACGCCCAAGGCACCCACTGGGACACCATCAGCGTCCGTACCGTGAGCGCCACGATGTCGGCCGGCGGCAACGGCATGTCCGCTGTCCACCGGCGCGTCCTACTCGATGCCATGCGCAAGCGCGCGTGCGATCGTGGCGCCCGCCTGCACTTTGCGACCGAGGTGACCGTCGACGAGTTGGACGCCCGTGGCAACTACGACCTGATCGTGGCAGCCGATGGAACCAATTCCACAGTGAGGGAACGATTCCTGGGCGACCTCGGCCACGCCGTCGACGAGGCGCGGGTGAAGTTCATCTGGTTCGGCACCACATTCCAATTCGACGGACTCACCTTTCTGCACAAGCAATCTGAGCACGGCAACTTCGCGGTGCACGGCTATCCGATCGGCTCCGGTCTGAGCACCTTCATCGTCGAAACCGACGAACCCACCTGGCGCCGTGCGGGCCTGGACGCGTTCGACGGGACGACGCCGCCGGGACAATCCGACGTGGAGACTCAGCGATACCTCGAGGCGCTGTACGCCGATCAGATCGACGGCCACAAGCTCGTCGCCAACAACTCACGGTGGGCCAACTTCCGCACCCGTCGGACGCAGCGTTGGTACACCCATGCCGAGAACGGCACCCCGGTCGTCCTCCTCGGCGACGCCGTGCACACCGCGCACTTTTCGGTCGGTTCGGGCACCAAGATGGCGATGGAAGACGCTGCCGTGCTGGCAGAGAGCATCGCCGAGCATCCCGACCAACTCCAGACTGCGTTGACTCAGTTCGAGCGGATCAGGCGTCCCCAGGTAGCGAAGATCCAGGACTCGGCGATGCCCAGCCTGTCGTGGTGGGACCACTTCGGTGAGTATTGCCGCGCATTCGAGCCGTGGCAGTTCGGCTTCCACTTCTTCAGCCGGGCTATCTCCGCCGAGAAGATACGGCTGCGGGATCCGCTGTTCGTCGGTGAAACCGAACAAGCTTGGCGGATGAAATACGGTGCCGCGCCGGTGGATACACCACTTCAGGTCGGAGCCCGCATGCTCGGCGGCCGACTGCTTAAGCTGATCGACTACTCGAAGAGCCGAATCGGGCTAACTGACGGCACCACTGTCCTGTCGGCCAACGGGGAGGGCAATGGCCACTGCGACGACGTCGCGCTGCCACTTATCACCGCGCCCGACACTGACAGCACGTCTCTCGATCCCGGTGTGCGCGCAGGGCTCGACCGCCTATGTGCTCGGCAACCAGCGGCCGTCGTCGTGCGTGGTGGTACCGCGCTGTCTAGAGTGCTGTGCTCGGAACACATTCGCCTGAACCATCACATCCCTACAATCGTCGTCGACAGGCCGGCCAGTGTCCGCAGCCGCCGAGCCGTCAACGAACGGGACTGCGCCTCAACGCTGATCCTTTCCGGCCGGGCTGACGCGGTCGCGTTCGAAGCCGAACCCAAGGCCACGACTAATGCTCCGGCCCACGCCGAGGCGGCAAGATGACATCGACACGGCCACGTCGACCTCTCACGACTCCGCCGACTGTTCGACCCCGCCTCGATCGCCGTCGTCGGGGCGTCGTCCTCCCCTAGCAAGCTCGGATCGGTGATGCTCGACGCCGTCTCCCGAAGCAGCGGTACCACCCGAACGGTCTTTGGGATCAACGCCAAATCCCACGGCGGGTCATTCCTTCCCTCACTGCATGCCGCCACCGAGGTCCACGGCCGTGCACTAGACCTTGCGGTGCTGTGCGTGCCCGCCGCCGCCACCCCAGACGCCGTGCGGGACGCCGCGGATTGCGGTGTCGGCGCAGCCGTAATCTGTTCCGGCGGGTTCACCGAGGCCGGCGCCGAGGGAGTGGCCCTAGAAGAGCAACTCGCGGAGATCAGCTCCACCACCGGTATCCGGCTGCTCGGACCGAACACCTCCGGTTTCTTCCGGCCGACCGGCGCGACGGTGAGTTTCGTCCCGACGGTCGAGCACATCGCCGTCGGCCCGGTCGCCGTCGTGGCCGCCAGCGGCGGGATGAACCACGCGTTGTCGTTCCTGCTGTCCGAGGCGGGTGTCGGCGTCGGCCTCGGTGTGGGCCTTGGCAATTGCGTCGATGTGACCAGTGTCGACGTGCTCGACTATCTCCGCGATGATCCGACGATCACCGCCATCGCCTTGCACATCGAAACCGTCGACGACGGAGAGGCCCTGCTGTCGGCGGTGCGTTCGGTCAGCGCGGACAAGCCCATCGTCGCCACCGTGACCGGACGTAGTGACGTATCCGCGTTCGCGGAGTCACACACCGGCGCCCTGGCGACGTCGTGGCGCACCACTCGCGCCCTGCTAACAGAAGCCGGTGCGGTGGTGGTCGATTCGGACCAGCAGCTCGTCGACGCTCTGCGCGTGTTGAGCCGGACCCGGCTGCCCGCCTCGCAGGCACCGGGAATCGGGCTCGTCACCGCCCAGGCCGGTCCCGGGCTGGCCGTACTCGATCAACTACTGGCGCACCAGGTTCGCGTCCCGACGCTGGCGCAGCACACGCAGGAACGGCTCGCGCAGTTGCTGCCACCGATGACCTTCCAGGCCAACCCGGTCGATACGGGCAGGCCGGGCCCGACGTTCGGCGATGTGCTTTCCGCGACCGCCGCCGACGCGGGGATCGACGCCTTGGCGGTCTACGCCCTGGCCGAGCCCGACGTCATTGATCTGGCCGATACGGTCCGCCAGTCCGGTGTGCACACGCAGGTACCTGTGGTTCTCGCTGTCGGCGGCCCCGCGGAGGCGGTCGACAAGACGACGGCAGCGGCGGCCGAGATCGGCGTCCCTGTCCTGCCCAGCCCCGCCGCGCTGGCGACGGGCATCCAAGCACTCGTGCAGGATGCCCGCGCACGAAATCTCAGCACCACACGCCGCGCAGTCGGGGTCAACGGCTCGGATGGGGCGATCCAACTGCCCGTGGACGAAGCCGCCGCCAAGGATTTGGTCGACTCGCTTGGAATCATCACGCCCCCGCGGCGAGTGTGCACCGACCGTGCCGCGGCGCGGCGAGCATTGACGGAGCTACCGCCGCCACTGGCCGTCAAGATTCTCGATGCCACCGTGGTTCACAAGACCGAGATCGGCGGAGTGCACCTCGGCATCCGCACCGCGGAGGAACTCCACGCCGCGCTGGACGCGCTCGACGCAATCCCCGCGCCGGCCTACCTGATCGAGAGCATGGCAGGCCCAGGGGTGGATCTGTTTCTCGGCGCACGCCGCGATCCGGTGTTCGGACCGATCCTCGTCGCCGGTCTCGGCGGCACCGCTGCCGAAGCCATCGGTGACGTCGCGATCCGCAGCTGCCACGTGACCCACGCTGCCGCCGCGGCCATGCTCGACGACCTCCAATGCGCACCCCTGCTGGACGGCTGGCGGGGCGGGCCCGTTCTGGACCGCGACGAGTTTGCCCATGTCGCGGTCGCGGTTGCCAGTTATCTCCACAATCACCCCGACATCGGCGATATCGAGATCAACCCGTTGCGCCTTACGACAACCGGACTCATCGCCCTGGACGCGGTGATCCTGGCGACGCACAATCAGCCCAGCGCACTCAAAGGAGAGTTGCCATGAGCACCCGTGCCGCTATTTCGATCGAGGGTGTCGTTCCCTGGCCGGATGACGTCGCCCAGGCGTATCGCAAGGCCGGATACTGGCAGGGCACCTCCCTCGCCTCGCACATCGCCGGGCACGTCCGGCGTCGTCCCGATGACGAGGCTCTGATCGACGGGGCGACGCGACTGACCTACCAGCAACTGTGGGACCGCTCCGCCGCGTGCGCCCAAGCGCTGCTCGACCTCGGAATGTCCCCGGGTGACCGGATCGTGGTGCAGTTGCCGAACTGCTGGAATTTCGTCGCGCTAGTTCTGGGATGTTTCCGTACCGGAATCATTCCGGTGCTGGCGCTTCCTGCCCACCGCAGCCACGAAATCACGCATATGGCAACGCTTTCCGAGGCAACCGCGATCGCCGTCGCTGACTTCGATTCCGACACTGACCTGCGGCAGATGGCACAGCAGGTGGCCGCGGTTGTGCCGAGCATTCGCGCAGTCCTCGTGCACGGCGAACTGTCACCCACCGGGGTCGATCATGCGCCCGAGTACAGCCTGGCCGCGAGTACCAAGACCAGTCCTCGATTCCTCGAGTCCGATTACGAGCCCGCCGGCTCCGACGTCGCATGCTTTCTACTGTCCGGTGGCACGACCGGCCTGCCCAAGCTGATCGTGCGGACCAACGACGACTACACGTACAACATCCTCTGCGCCAACGCCGCCGCCGAATTCGGCTCCGACACCGTCTATTTGGGCACGCTGCCCGCCAGCCACAACTTCCCGTTGGCATGCCCGGGCATCCTCGGGGCCCTCTTTGCCGGTGGTCGCGCAGTGATGTTGCCGTCGCCCTCTCCCGAGCGGGCATTGCGCACAATCGACACTGAACAGGTCACGGTCGCCGCTGCGGTTCCCGCTGTCGCGCAGCGCTGGATCGAGTACCAGCGTGAGCACGGCACGTTACGCGGCAACAGCCTCCGCGTGCTGCAGGTGGGCGGTGCCCGGATGCCCGACGAGCTCGCCGCCCGCGTCGAGCCGGTATTGGGAGCGCGGCTTCAACAGGTCTTCGGCATGGCCGAGGGCCTCCTCAACATGACCCGACTCGACGACGCCCTCGAGGTCATTCTCACTACCCAAGGCCGGCCCGTCAGCGAGGCCGATGAGATCCTCGTGGTCGACGCGAAGGGCGAACCAGTCCCGGACGGCAGTCCCGGCGCGTTGCTCACCCGCGGTCCGTACACCCCGCGCGGGTACTTCCGTGCAGCCGAGCACAACGCCCGCGCCTTCACTCGCGACGGCTGGTACGCCAGCGGCGACATCGTCGTGCGCCGCCCGGACGGCAACTTGGTGGTTTGCGGGCGGGACAAGGACATGATCAACCGCGGCGGCGAAAAGATCTCTGCCGAGGAGGTCGAAAACTTCGCCTACCAGATCGACGGCGTCGAGATGGCGGCCGCGGTGGCCATGCCCGACCCCGTCTTAGGTGAGCGTCTGTGCCTCTATCTCACACTGGCGGAAGGGCGTTCAGTCAGCCTTCACGATGTCGTCGCCAATATGCAGTCAGCCGGCGTCGCCAAGTTCAAACAACCCGAGCGATTGGTTGTGGTCGACCGGATACCCACCACGAAGGTCGGCAAGATCGACAAGAAAGCGCTGCGGGAAGACATTTGTGCACGCCAGCTTACCGAAGGCGACCAGCGATGACGATCCCCGAATCACAACTCCAGGACGGGATGCTGAACCAGCTGTACAACGACTTCGAAGCCGAGCACCTCACACCGCTGTGGACTCAGCTGAGCGACCTTATGCCGATGACGCCGGCGTCCAAGGCAATTCCATTCGTGTGGAAATGGGCGACGTTGTACCCACTTGCGCAGCGCGCCGGCGATCTCGTGCCGGTAGGGCGGGGCGGCGAGCGCCGCGCGATCGCACTCGCCAACCCCGGTCTGGGGGGTGTGCCCTACGCGACGCCGACGCTGTGGGCCGCGATCCAGTACCTCGGGCCGAAAGAGACCGCGCCCGAACACCGCCACTCGCAGAACGCATTTCGGTTCGTCGTCGAGGGTGAGGGCGTGTGGACAGTCGTCAACGGTGATCCGGTCGCGATGCGCCGCGGTGACTTCCTCCTCACCCCGGGATGGCATTTCCACGGCCACCACAACGAAACCGACCAGCCGATGGCATGGATCGACGGCCTCGACATCCCGTTCGTGCACTACACGGACACCGGATTCTTCGAATTCGGGAGCGAGGACGTCACCGACGACTCCACGCCGGACGTATCGCGGTCCGAACGACTCTGGGCGCACCCAGGACTGCGGCCGCTGGTCGGCCTAGATGCCAAGGTCAGCTCTCCAATCGCCGCATACCGTTGGCAGCACACGGATGCCGCCCTTCGCGAGCAACTGGATCTCGAAGACGAAGGCTATGCGGCCACCACCGAGCCGGGGCACGCCGCGGTGCGCTATATCAACCCGACCACCGGCGGTGACGTCATGCCCACCATCCGCGCCGAGTTTCACCGGCTGCGTGCGGGCGCACACACACGTCCGCGTCGCGACGTCGGTTCGACCGTGTATCAGGTCTTCGAGGGCTCGGGTCGAATCCGGCTCGGCGACAAGACCACTGAGGTCCACAAGGGCGACATGATCGTCGTCCCGTCCTGGACGGAATGGTCGATCCACGCCGACACGCAATTCGATCTTTTTGCCTTCTCCGACGCACCCATCGTCGAACACCTTCACTTCAACCGCACCTACATCACAAAAGGACCCTGATGAAACTCTCCACGCTACGGCTCGACGCCGCCACGGCGGCCGTGCGCATCGACGGCGACACCACCGCGACTGTCATCGATGGCTACCCCGACCTGTCGGCGTTGCTGGCCGAGCCGGACTGGAAGGCTCTCGCGCAGAGCGCGTCTGGCCGAACCATCGACCTCGCGACCGCCGACTACGCCCCCGTTGTCCCCAACCCCGGCAAGATCGTCTGCGTCGGCCTCAACTACGCCACGCACATCAAGGAGATGGGCCGCGAGTTGCCCCAGTACCCGACACTGTTCGCGAAGTTCAAGGAGGCCCTCACCGGGCCATACGACGACGTGATCGTCCCTGAGTACGCCGCATCCGCGCTCGACTGGGAGGCTGAATTGGCGGTCGTCGTGGGCAAGCAGGCCTACCAGGTGTCCGAAGCCGACGCCGAGGCCTACATTGCCGGCTACTCGGTGATCAACGACTACACGATGCGCGACTACCAGTACCGCACGCTGCAGTGGGATCAGGGCAAGACGTTCGAGAAAACCAGCGGCTTCGGCCCATACCTGGACACCGACTACGTCCTGGGCTCCGGGATCGAGACCCGTCTCGACGGGGAACTGATGCAGCAGGCGAACACCGACGACCTGGTGTTCTCCCCCGCCAACCTGGTCGAATACATCTCGCACATCGTCACTCTGCAGCCCGGTGACGTGATCATCACCGGCACCACCGGAGGCGTCGGCCACGCCTGCAAGCCTCCCCGCTACATCCAGGACGGGCAGACGGTCGAGGTCACGATCGAGGGCCTCGGATCGGTGAAGAACAAAACGATCGTCAAGTAGGAGGAACCGCCTTGGCGCACTTCGCAGACCTCGACCTGTCCGAACGGCTGCTGATCGCGCGGCGTGGCACGGCGTACTTCGCGCAGCGGCTTGCCGAGCTGTCCGACAACGACTTCGGCGGTGACACCCTGCTGCCGGGGTGGTCACGACGGCACGTCGTCGCCCACGTCGGGTACAACGCCGCTGCCTTATGCAGGCTGATGGACTGGGCCGTCACCGGCGTGGAGACCCCGATGTATGAGTCGGTCGAACAGCGTGGTCGGGAGATTTCCGAAGGTGCAACTCTGGACCCCGCGGCGCTGCGAAATCTGTTCGACCACACCGTCGCTCGGCTCGATGAGAAGTGGCGCCACCACCCCGCGTCGGCATGGTCGGCTCAGGTTCGCACCGCGCAGGGGCGCCTGGTGCCCGCGTCCGAGACGGCGTGGATGCGCACCCGCGAGGTGTGGATCCACGCGGTCGATCTGGCCAACGGTGGCCGGTTCGCCGACTTCCCCGCCGTCGTCCTCAATTCCTTACTTGCCGACATCGTGGGCATGTGGCGGCAGAAGAACCTGGGTGACGGGCTCGTGCTCGCCATCGACGGCTGTCCTCCCATTGCGGTGCAGGAAGATTCGCCGACATCGACGACCGTTTCAGGCACGTTGGCGGGGATTGCGCGGTGGGCGGCAGGACGCGGCACGATCGGAGCCGACATTGAAGGCGATCTCGACGTGCCACCGCGCTGGTTGTGAATCGGCACGGGTGAGCGGGGTCGAGTGGCTAGTTTCGCCTGGTCTCGATGGCGTGGACGACCGTGGTCATGACCGGTACAAAAAGCGGGGAAAGAACCAACATGAAGATCGCGATACCGGCGAGCATGTTTGACTCACTTTCTTCGAGCGGATAACGCCCTAACTAGCGACCAGCGTCACACGGAAGTCGGCCGGTGGGGTGTTCAACTTCTGAACACAGATAGGACATCTCTACTGCGAACAGCGGAATTTCCGTCGAATGACACTTGCATCACCCTGAGCGATTCCCCTACTACTTGGTGAATAGATGGCACCTCGTCATGCGGAACGAAATCTGCTCTGGTTATGCGCCTTCAGACAGGAAGCGGCCAGGCCCTGGGCGGTGAATCACGCCACGGTCGCAGCGGCCGCACACGGTCGCAATGATGCGACTGATCACTGACGATCCGTACATACTCCCGTCAACTATTGAGTTGACCCCCAAGCGACAACGCGGACAGCCGCAGCTCGCCGCGTTCGCCGTGACGATCGGAATGCCCGCAGGCGCTCGCGCTACCGATCCAGCGGTCGTTGATGCCGATCAGATCGCGCGGCGAGGTAGCTCTCGCACTACTCTCGCGTCGACGTCCGCAGTTTGATCATCCACCGGAACGAGGGTGTGCCCCTCGCGCACGGTGGCGACGATCGGGTGTTCGGCTCGGTCGAACCCTTCAGCGAACTCACCAAGCGCGATCGTGGAGAGAAACGTTCGGCCTCAGGCGGCCGTTTCAGGGATCGATGCGCTGCACTGAACGAGCCACTGGTATCGCCAGACCGAACCGTCGTCTTTGACCACGGGATCGTTCCTGTTGCACGTCGATGAGAAGCGTCGTGTCGACTACTCGGGCAGCCGCAGCTCGGGCTTCTCCACCTCTTCGATGTTCACGTCCTTGAACGTGATCACCCGCACGTGCTTGACGAACCGGGCCGGCCGGTACATGTCCCACACCCAGGCGTCGGCCAGCCGCAGCTCGAAGTAGACCTCGCCCTCGGCGTTTCGCGGCACCAGTTCCACGCTGTTCGCCAGGTAAAACCGTCGCTCTGTCTCCACGACATAGCTGAACTGCCCGACGATGTCCTTGTATTCGCGGTAGAGCGAGAGCTCCATCTCGGTTTCGTACTTCTCGAGATCTTCGGCACTCATCGGCTCAGCTGTCCTTCATATAGATCTGGTCTCATTCTCCCCTACCCGAGTTGGCTCTGCTGCTCCGGCTCGGTGTCCAGAGCGTTCTCCGGCACGAGTTCGCCCTCGACCGCCACCAGCCGGCGCACATTGATGAACGAGTATCGGTGTTGGCTGCACGGGCCGAGGTCGGCCAGCGCCGCACTGTGCGCTGGGGTGCTGTAGCCCTTGTGCTCGGCGAATCCATACCCCGGATGTTCGGTCTCCATCTTGACCATCAGCCGGTCACGGCTCACCTTGGCCAGCACACTGGCCGCCGCGATGCAGGCCGCGGCCGCGTCGCCGCCCACCACCGGCAGCGACGGCATCGGCAGGCCAGGCACCCGGAACCCATCCGACAACACATAGCCAGGCCGCATCGACAGGCCGGCCACCGCCCGCCGCATGCCCTCGATATTCGCCACGTGTACACCCCGCCGATCCACCTCGACCGACGGGATGAACACCACGTAATAGGCCAGCGCATAGCGGCGAATCAAGGGAAACAGCCGCTCACGCTCCTTCTCGTTGAGTTTCTTGGAGTCGTCGAGCGCGGCCAGGCTCTCGAGCCGGTTCGGCCCGAGCACACACGCGGCCACCACCAGCGGACCCGCGCAGGCGCCGCGGCCCACCTCGTCGACACCCGCCACCGGTCCCAGCCCGCCCCGATACAGCGCGGACTCCAGGGTGCGCAGGCCTGAAGACTTCCGGATCACAGTTCGCGGAGGCCATGTCGCCGGCAAGTGCAACTCCTATTGAGTCTGCGGGTTCACGCTGCCCACTCCGCCCCATCGCGACGGCGGCCAGGCGATGAATCGTGCCTTTCCAATGACATTGTCTACCGGCACCGTCCCGGGGTTCGGGTCGCCCGTGCACAACAGCCCGCGCTGGGCATCCGGCGGCGTATTGCCGCAGTGCGCGCGCGAGTCGGCCGAATGGGTGCGGTTGTCGCCCATCACCCACAGCCGCCCGTCGGGCACCTTCACCGGCCCGAACTCATTGCCCAGGCAGGGGTAGACCTTTGGGTCGGCCATCATCGTCGTCGGGTCGAGAAACGGCTGGTTCAGCGGCTTGCCGTCCACCGTCAGACCGGTGTTGGCGCGGCATTCGACGGTCTGTCCGCCGACCGCGATGACGCGTTTGACCAGGTCGTTCTCGTCGGGCGGGACAAAGCCGACGAACGACAACGCGTTCTGCACGAAGCGCACGGCGGTGTTCTTCGAGCGGATCGATTTGTAGCCGATGTTCCAGTTGGGCGGGCCCTTGAACACGATCACGTCGCCGGGCTGCGGCGAACCGAACCGGTAGGTGAGTTTGTCGACCATGATCCGGTCGCCCGTACACCCGCTGCAGCCGTGCAGCGTCGGCTCCATCGACTCGGATGGGATCAGGTACGGCCGCGCGACGAACGTCAGCATGACGTAGTACAGGACCACCGCGATGGTGACCAGGATCGCCGCTTCCCGCAGCGCACCGCGCTTCTTGGGTTCGTCGGTCTTTTCGTCGGTAACCGAATCAGCGGTCTCGGGCGGGTCCTCGGTGATCGAGTCTTCGGGGCTCGTGGCGTCGGTCACCGCATCAGAGTAGTCAGCGCGATGCTTGCCGCCGCGCGGCTCGCTCTCCAAGGATCAGGCCTGACTCGGGTCGGCAGCCGGAAACGAAGTCAGCGCTTCTCCTTGATTTTCGCCTTCTTGCCACGCAGCTCGCGCAGGTAGTACAGCTTGGCGCGGCGAACGTCGCCGCGGGTGACGACGTCGATGTGGTCGATGTTCGGCGAATGCACCGGGAAGGTCCGCTCGACGCCGACGCCGTAGCTTTCCTTGCGCACGGTGAAGGTCTCGCGGACCCCGCCGCCCTGCCGGCGAAGGACGACACCCTTGAAGACCTGGATGCGTTCCTTGGAGCCCTCGATGACCTTGACATGCACGTTGACGGTGTCGCCGGGGCCGAAGTCCGGGATGTCGTCGCGCAGCGACGTCTTATCGACGAAATCCAGCGTGTTCATCGGTGACACTTCCTTGCTGTTGGCGGCTGTGTGGCAATGGTCGCGGTGTCGCGCGTCGCCGAGCCGATCTATCGGGCGTATCTGGGAGTCTCGCAGCGGGCGGGGATCGGCCCACGCGGACAACTGCTCAATTGTGCCAGATGGGCTTCAATCTCTGAAATCCAGTGAAATCGCCGCCGGACGAACCCGCGAAACGCTTGGGAACCCTAAGCGCGCGCTGTGGGAACTCAACCATTAGGCTGAAACCACCGGCAGGCGCGGTGCGGCAACCCTGATTCCGGCTCGGAAATACGTGAGGGAGGGCCATGCGACGGCGGCCGTCGAAGTTGGTCACGGCAACCGCAGCCGTCATCATTGCGGTCCCCTTTGCCTCCGGTTGCGAAGCCAAGGTCTACGGCACGCCCCCGGAGCCCAGCGGCCCGCAGCTGACCGTCATCGCCCCGATGGGCACGAAGGCGCCACTGCCGGAAGCCCCGCCCGACGAACCTGCCGCCAACTTCACCGGCCTAGACGCCCGGGCCAAACAGGCCACGGCCGAAGCCGCGAAGGCCGGCGCCGACATCACGACCACCGTCCTTGACCGCAACACAGGGCAGATCGTCTCCAACGGCAACTCCGAGGCAATGCCCATCGCCTCGGTGGTCAAGCTGTTCATCGCGGACGACCTGCTGCTGCAGGAAGCGAGGGGGCAGACTCAGCTCTCCCCTCAGGACCGCCAGGCGCTCGACGCCATGTTGCGGTCTTCGGACGACAGCGCTGCCGAAGTGTTCTGGAACCGCAGTGGCGGCAGCGCAATCGTTTCGCGGGTCACCGCGCGGTACGGGTTGGGTGCGACCACGTCGCCTTACAACGGGCGTTGGTTCAACACCTTGAGCACGACCGCTGACCTGGTCCAGTACTACGACAAGCTGCTCTCGGGCCGCGGCGGGTTGCCGCCGGAGCGGGCCAACATCATTCTGTCCAACCTGGCGGCGTCGACCCCGACGGCGATCGACGGCACGCAGCCCGGTGGCATATACCCACAGCGGTTCGGCATCCCCGAGGGGCTCTACGCAGAGCCGGTGGCGGTTAAGCAGGGCTGGATGTGCTGCTGGAACGGCGGCAACTGGATGCACATGTCGACCGGCGTGATCGGACCGGACCGTCGGTATGTCGTGGCTATCGGCTCGATGCAGACTGCCGACGACGTCACCGCGCGCAACACCATCACCCAAGCGATCAAGACGATGTTCCCTGGCGGCCGGATCTAATCCAGCAGGTCAGGGCGACGGTCGCGGGTGCGCTGCAGCCCCTGTTCATGCCGCCACGCCGCGACCTTGGCGTGGTCACCCGACAACAGCACCTCGGGCACGTCGAATCCTCGCCAACTCGGCGGCCGGGTATAGCTCGGCCCCTCCAACAACCCGTTGGAATGCGAATCATCTTGGTGTGACGCGGGATTGCCGAGCACATCGGGCAGCAGCCGGACAATCGCCTCGATCATCACCACCGCGGCCGATTCACCCCCCGGAAGCACGTAGTCGCCGATCGAGACTTCCTCGACCCGCATCCGGCGGGCCGCGTCGTCGACGACGCGTTGATCGATGCCCTCGTAGCGCCCGCACGCGAACACCAGATGCTTCTCGGCGCTCCACCGTTGCGCGTCGGCCTGGCCGAACAGCCGGCCCGCCGGAGTGGGGACGATCAGAAGTGTTTCGTCCGAACAGATCTCATCGAGCGCTTCACCCCACACCGGGGCCTTCATCACCATGCCGGGGCCGCCGCCATACGGTGAGTCGTCCACCGACTTGTGAACGTCGTGGGTCCAGCGACGCAGATCGTGCACCGCGAGTTGCACGATCCCTGCGTCAATCGCCTTGCCCGGCAACGACTGTCGCAGCGGGTCCAGGTAGTCGGGGAAGATCGTCACCACATCTATGCGCATGTCAGCCCAGCTCCAGCAGTCCCTCGGGCGGGTCGATCTCGATGGTCTGGTCAGCCAGCGACACCGACGTCACGATGGCGCTGACGAAGGGCACCAGCACCTCGCCTGCCTCGCTACGCACCGAGAGCAATTCGCCCGCCGCGGTGTGCAATACCTCGGCGACGGAGCCAACGGGTGTACCCGCGGTCGTCACCACCTGCAGCCCTTCGAGCTGATGGTCGTAGAACTCGTCGGGCTCCTCGATCGGCGGCAGGTCCGCGGTGTCGACGACGAACAGGGTGCCCCTCAACGAGTCGGCCGCACTGCGGTCCGCCACACCGTCCAGCCGCACCAACAATCGTCCGCTGTGTTCGCGAGCAGAATCGACGACGTAGTCGCGTTCGGGCCCACCTCGGGATGGCTTGGCACGCAGCGTGGTACCCGGCGCGAAACGGGTGTCGGGGTCGTCGGTGCGGATCTCAACGGCGACCTCGCCGGTGACGCCGTGTGCCCTGACGACCCGCCCAACTACCAGGTCCATGTGCCGACCGCTACTGGTCGGTGTCCACCACGTCGACGCGGATGCCACGGCCGCCGATGCCGGCGACCAGCGTGCGCAATGCGGTAGCGGTGCGGCCACCCCGGCCGATGACTTTGCCGAGGTCGTCGGGGTGCACATGCACCTCGACGGTGCGCCCGCGGCGGCTGGTCACCATGTCGACCCGGACATCGTCGGGGTTGTCCACGATCCCGCGGACCAGGTGCTCGACGGCGTCGACGACGACGGTGCTCATGGTCGCGCTCAGCTCTCGGTGGACTCGGCCGACTCGGCGGCCTCGGGGGCCTCAGCCGGGGCCTCAGTGGTCTCGGCCGGCGCCTCAGCCTCAGCCTTCTCGGCCGGCACCTCAGCCTCAGCCTTCTCGGCCGGCGCTTCAGCCTCAGCCTTCTCGGCCGGCACCTCAGCCTCAGCCTTCTCGGTCGGCGCCTCAGCCTCAGCCTTCTCGGCGGCCTTCTTGGCGGGCGCCTTCTTCTTCTTCGGCGTGGTGGCCTCGCCGGACGGTGCGCCGTCGGCCTCGGCCAGCGCGGCGTTGAACAGATCCAGCTTGCTGGGCTTGGGCTCCTTGACCTTCAGGGTGCCTTCGGTGCCGGGCAGTCCCTTGAACTTCTGCCAGTCGCCGGTGATCTTCAGCAGCTGCAGAACAGGTTCGGTCGGCTGGGCGCCGACGCCGAGCCAGTACTGGGCCCGCTCCGAATCGATCTCGATGAGGCTCGGCTCTTCCTTCGGGTGGTAGCGGCCGATGACCTCGATGGAGCGGCCGTCGCGGCGGGTGCGCGCGTCAGCGACGGCGATGCGGTACTGGGGATTGCGGATCTTGCCAAGCCGGGTGAGCTTGATCTTGACAGCCATGATGAAGCGATTCTCCTGTGGTTGCCACGCTGCAATTCAGCGATCTCGGGCGGGTCGCCCGGATCCGGTTTTGCCTTACGTGTGTGACCGCCGCGCAGCCGTAGTCGCGGGGCAGACAGCCGCCCATTGTGCCAGAACAGGTGCTACCGGTAAAAATCGCGCCCTGCGGCCTCCGGTCGTCCACCCACGCCGAGTGTTGCGTTTGTTGCGGCAAAGTGCGAGTGGCGGCCGCAACAAACGCAACATTAGTGGGGCCGCCGAGGATCGGCCTTTACAACTTCTGGCGAGAATGTCACGCTCACGGGATGGATGACGCCGCCGCCATGCTGGAGATCGAGGCGATCAAGCAGCTGAAGGCCCGCTACTGCCGCTTTCTGGACACCAAGGACTGGCAGGCGTGGCGCGGCATCTTCGCCGACGACTTCCGCAGCGATACCTCCGAAGCGGGAGGCAAGGTGATCGTCGGCGCCGACGAGTTCGTCGCCTTCGTGCGTAAGACCCTGGAGAAGCAGCCGACGGTGCATCAGGTGCACGCACCGGAGATCGAGTTGACGTCGGCGACGACTGCACGCGGCATTTGGGCTCTCAACGACGTCGTTCGACTGGCGCCTGGCCTGAACCTCGACGGCTACGGCCACTACGACGAGACGTACGAGAAGATCGACGGGCAGTGGCGCATCACGAGCTCCAAACTCACCCGGCTCCGCACGGATATCTTCAATCCGCTTTTCTCCGTGCGCATTTCGGACCGACTCAGTCGGGTTGCGGGAAAGCTAGCGCGCTAGAGCAGCTTGTCGAAGCACTTCTCCTCGACGCGTCGACTCATCCGCCATCCCTCGGGCGTGCGGATGAACTCGTCGACGTACCAGATTCCGACGAACAGGATCTGCTTCTTCTCCTCGTTGAACACCATCGGGTTGAAGCAAATCGTCCGCGACGTCGCAGAGTCGCCGTCTACGCGCACATCGAAGTTGCCGAGCATGTGGTAGTACGCGGGAAAGTTCGGCAGGACATCCTTCAGCCACGCCTTGACCTCTGGATAGCGGCCGTCGATTCCACCGGTGACCCGATAGTCGATGTAAGCGTCCGGGGTGAACACCTTGTCCAGGTCGTCGAACTGTTTGCGATCGATGGCCGACGAGTAGTCGACCATCAACTGCTGAATCTCGAACCGATCCGAAATCTCCTCCAGGCTCAACATGCGGTTGATTCAACACCGCGCCAGATCGCATTCAGGCGCGAGGGTTTAGGCTGCTCGTTCCATGGGGAGATTCGTCGCGGTTATCGCCGCTTGCCTGAGTCTGGTTGTTTCGTCTGTCACGCCGCTCGCCTCGGCCGATGCGGACATCCAGCCCGTCGGCAGCGTGCCGATCCCCGATGGTCCCGCTCCGGCCTGGATCGTCGCCGACATGGACACCGGCCAGGTGCTGGCCGGCCGCGAGATGGATGTCGCCCATCCGCCAGCGAGCACGATCAAGACGCTGCTTGCGCTCACCGCGCTGGAGGAGCTGCCCAGCCTAGATGCGACCGTCGTCGGCACCGAGGCCGACACACATGTCGAGTGCAGCTGCGCGGGCATCAAACCGGGTCACACCTACACGGCACGCCAGCTGCTTGACGCAGTGCTGTTGATGTCGGGCAACGACGCGGCCAATGCGCTCGCCGACATGATTGGCGGCTATGACACCGCGGTGGCGAAGATGAACGCCAAAGCGGCCTCCATCGGCGCGATGAACACGCATGCGTCAACGCCGTCGGGGCTGGACGGGCCGGGCGGCTCGGGTTTCACCACCCCCAAGGACCTGGCCGTCATCTTCAGCGCCGCGATGGCGAATCCAATGTTCGCCCAGATCACGTCGCAACCGGTGGCCATGTTCCCGACCGACGCGGGCGAGCAGCCGCTGGTGAATGAGGACGAGTTGCTGCACCGCTACCCCGGCACCATCGGCGGCAAGACGGGCTTCACGGACGCGGCCAGGAAGACGTTCGTCGCCGCCGCCGACCGAGGCGGACGTCGACTGGTGATCGCGATGATGTACGGGCTGATCAAAGAGGGCGGTCCGACCTACTGGGACCAGGCCGCCGGACTTTTGGACTGGGGCTTCGCGCAGGACCCAAGAGCAGGCATCGGCTCACTTTAAGTTGCTCAATCGCAACTCATCCGAGACCTCGTCGGCTAACGCGCTCAGTAGGCTCGGCGCCCGTGCGAAAGTTGTTGGCCGCGTTGACCATCACGTTGTCCGCGGCCGTGCTGGTCGCTTCCCCAGTGTGGGCCGAGCCCGGCATCGAACCCGCCGGCGCAGTGGCGATCCCGCAAGGCCCGGCACAGGCATGGCTGCTGGCCGATCTGGACAACGGACGAATTCTCGCTTCCCGCAACCCATATGAGCCGCACGCGCCGGCAAGCACCATCAAGGCGCTGCTTGCGATGGTCGTACTCGATCAGCTCCCGCTCAACGCGGTGATCGCCGCGAAGCCGGCGAATACGGACGTGGAGTGCTCGTGTGTCGGGGTCAAGGAGGGCCGGGCCTACACGGTGCGTCAGCTGCTCGACGGGCTGATGCTGGTGTCGGGCAACGACGCCGCCAACACACTGGCCGAGGGACTCGGCGGTTATCAGGCCGCGGTTGCGCGAATGAACGCCAAGGCGGCCGCAGTGGGCGCACGCTACACCCACGCGTCCTCGCCGTCAGGTCTGGACGGTCCGGGGATGGAGTCGATCACGACGCCGTACGACCTGGCGATGATCTACCGCGCCGCGCTTCGGTATCCGGCGTTCGCCGCCATCGTGCGTCAGCCGTCGTCGCTGTTCCCCACTGACGACGGCCCTCGCGAGATCGTCAACCAGAACGAGCTGCTGAAGCGCTATCCCGGCACGCTGGTCGGCAAGACCGGCTTCACGAACCTGGCGCGGCACACTTTCGTCGGCGCCGCACAGCGCAACGGTCACAGCTTGGTGGTCGTGCAGATGTACGGCTCGGGCGACATGTACGGCCAGGCGATCGGCCTGCTGGATTGGGGCTTCAGCCAGTACGGCTAGACAACCCGGCCGCGCAGGATCACGACATCCGGGTGGTTGAGCGCCTCAGCGCCCGACCGCGGATCCTCGGCGTAGCAGACCAAGTCGGCACTGGCCCCGTGCTCCAGACCGTGCCGCCCCAGCCACGCCCGCGCGGTCCAGCTGGCCGCGCCCAGCGCCTCGGTGGGGCTCATGCCGATGCCCTTGAGCGCCTCGATCTCGTCGGCGATCCGGCCGTGCGCGACCATGCTGCCTGCGTCAGTGCCCGCATAGATCGGCACACCTGCATCGCGGGCCGCGGTCATCCGTGGATAACACCGCTCGTACAGGTCCCGCATGTGCCGTGCGTAGGTCGGGTACTTGGCGGCGGCGCCGTCGGCGATGCCAGGGAAGTTCTCGATGTTGATGAGTGTGGGGACCAGCGCGGTGCCGTGCTCGACCATCAGCTCGATGGTGTCGTCGGTCAGCCCGGTGCCGTGCTCGATGCAGTCGATGCCGGCGTTGATCAGACCGGGCAGTGCGTCCTCGCTGAACACGTGCGCGGTGACCCTCGCACCGTTGTCGTGGGCGGCGTCGATCGCCTGCTTGAGGATCTCGTCGGACCACAGCGGTGCCAGATCGCCGATATCGCGGTCGATCCAGTCCCCGACCAGCTTGACCCAACCGTCACCCCAGCGGGCCTGCTCGGCCACCGCGTTTGGCAGTTGTGATTCATCCTCGAGCTCGATCGCGAACCCCGGCGAATAGCGCTTCGGTCTGGCCAGATGCCGGCCGTGGCGAATGATGCGGGGCAGGTCATCGTGGTCGTCGAGGCTGCGGGTATCGGTGGGTGAACCCGCGTCGCGCAGGAGCAGCGCTCCGGCGTCGCGCTCGGTCTTGGCCTGTTCGATCGCCTCGTCGAGCTCGATGGCGCCGTGGGAACCGAGCCCGACGTGGCAGTGCGCGTCGACGAGGCCGGGCACGATCCAGCCACCGTCGAACACCGTGTCGGCGTCGTTGACCGGTTCGGCGCTCAGCGTGCCATCGACAATCCACCACTCGACCGGCTCGCCATCAGGCAACCCGAGTCCGCGAACATGCAAGGTCATCTGCTCTTCGCGCGAGCGCTCATCGCCGCAACCCTAGTTGTTCCTGGGGAACTTCAGCTTCGAGAGGTCGATATCGGCCAGGCCGGGCGGCAGCTCGTCCAGGCCCTTCGGCATGTCCGACAGATCCGGGAAACCGGCAGGCATGCCAGGGCCCAGCGGGTTGCGCGCCTTCGGCGGCGTCGGCCCGCGTCCGCCCTTCTTGCCCTTCTTCTTGTTCTTGGCGGCCTTGCGGGAAGAACCCTTGCGGCCGAACGGCATTCCCATCTGACCGGCCATCTGCGACATCATCTTCCGAGCCTCGAAGAACCGGTCGACGAGCTGATTGACCTCAGAAACCGCGACGCCCGAACCGTTGGCGATCCGCAGCCGACGCGATGCGTTGATGATCTTCGGGTCGGCCCGCTCGGTCGGCGTCATGCCGCGGATGATCGCCTGCACTCGGTCGAGCTGACTGTCGTCAACCGCGGCCAACGCGTCCTTCATCTGGCCTGCGCCTGGCAGCATGCCGAGCAGATTGCCGATCGGGCCCATCTTGCGGATAGCCAACATCTGCTCGAGGAAGTCCTCAAGCGTCAGCTCCCCGCTACCGATCTTGGCGGCCGCGGCCTCCGCCTGCTCGGCGTCGAAGACCTGCTCGGCCTGCTCGATCAGGGACAGTACGTCGCCCATGCCCAGGATGCGGCTGGCCATCCGGTCGGGGTGGAAGACGTCGAAGTCCTCGAGCTTCTCGCCGCTCGACGCGAACAGGATGGGGACACCGGTGACCTCGCGCACGGACAGCGCAGCGCCGCCGCGAGCGTCGCCGTCCAGCTTGGTCAGCACGACGCCGGTGAAGCCGACGCCCTCGCGGAACGCCTCGGCGGTGGTGACAGCGTCCTGGCCGATCATCGCGTCGAGCACGAAGATCACTTCGTCGGGGTCGACGGCGGCGCGGATGGCCGCAGCCTGGTCCATCAGTTCGTCGTCGATGCCGAGTCGGCCTGCGGTGTCGACGACGACGACGTCGTAGTGCTTGGCCTTGGCCTCGGCGAGGCCGGCCGCCGCAACGGCCACCGGGTCGCCGTGCCCGGCCTGTTCTGAGCCTTCCGTCGACACGCCGGGATGCGGTGCGAAGACCTGCACACCGGCGCGCTCGCCGACGATCTGCAGCTGGTTCACCGCACCAGGGCGTTGCAGGTCACACGCCACGAGCAGCGGTGTATGGCCCTGTCCGTTAAGCCATTTCGCGAGCTTGCCGGCCAGGGTGGTCTTACCGGAACCCTGCAGACCGGCCAACATGATCACCGTCGGCGGGTCCTTGGCGAAGGCCAGTTGACGGGTCTCGCCGCCGAGAATGGCGATCAGTTCCTCGTTGACGATCTTGACGACCTGTTGGGCCGGGTTGAGCGCACCGGAGACCTCGGCGCCCTTGGCGCGGTCCTTGATGCGGGCGACGAATGCACGCACCACGGGCAGCGAGACGTCGGCTTCCAGCAGCGCCAGCCGGATCTCCCGGGTGGTGGCGTCGACGTCGGCGTCGGTCAGTCGGCCCTTGCCGCGCAGCCCCTGCAGGGCGCCGGTCAACCGGTCGGACAGCGATTCAAACACGCCGTTCAGCCTAACTGGCCTCGGATACCGGCTTCGCGGGCGCGGGGGCCGGCAGCACAGCGAACAGGTCGTGCTCGAGTTCGTCGCGGACCGTGGAGCCGGACTTCCGTGAGGGCGCTCCAGCCAAATCGTCGGCTCCGCCGACGATGATGTCGAACACGTCGACGACCGACGAACCCAGCGTGGTGACCTTCGCCCATGCGATGTCCACGCCGTCCCGTTCGAACACCGCCGTCAGCCTCGCCAGCAGGCCGGCGCGATCGGTCGTGCGGATCTGCACCACGAGTTCACCCGGCTCGGGCCCCTCGAACCACAGGATCTTCGGCGGCGCCGTTGCGTGGTTGATCGGCACCGCATCCGGTATCTGCCCGGCGCGGGTGGTGCCGTACTGCGCCGCATCGTGGTCGCGTTTGTCCAGAGAGGCGAGCACGTCGAGTTCACCGTCGAGCGCGAGGATGAACTGCTGGCGCAGCAGCTCGGCGGCCGGGGGCGAACCGAAATGCGGTGACACCATGAAAGTGTTGATGGCCGAGCCCTCATGACCGTTCACCGACGCCGAGTGCACGCGCAGCGAATTGAGTGCAAGCACACCGGCGGCCTTGGACAGCAGGCCCCGACGGTCGGGCGCGATCATCGTCACGTTGTAGATGTGTGGGCTGTCGCCAGGGGTCATCTCGACGTGCACACCGACATCGGAGGCCAACGAAAGATAGCGCGGGTCAATCGGATCGGGCTTCGGAAGCGGCTCGCCTGCCATCACCAACCGGCAGCGCCGAACCAGATCACCGATCAGCGACGCCTTCCAGTCGCCCCACACGCCGGGGCCCGTCGCAAGCGAATCCGCCTCGGCCAGCACCTGCATCAGCTCCAGCAGCACTGCGTCGCCGTCGAGCGCCTCGACCACGGCCGCGATGGTCTTCGGGTCCTGCAGATCGCGTCGCGTCGCGGTGTGCGGCAGCAGCAGGTGATGGCGGACCACCTTCGACAGCAGTTCGACGTCCGAAGGCCACAGACCAAGCCTGGTGCCGATCTGGTTGGCCAACTCTGCCCCGATGACGCTGTGGTCCCCGCCGCGGCCCTTGCCGATGTCATGGCAAAGCGCACCGAGCACCAGCAAATCGGGCCGGGATACCCGGGTGGTGAATGCGCTTGCCCGCGAGACGGTTTCGACAAGATGGCGGTCGACGGTCCAGATGTGAACCACGTCGCGCGGAGGTAGATCGCGCACTGCACCCCACTCAGGGAACAGCCTTCCCCACAACCCGGTGCGGTCGAGCGCCTCGATGGTGGCCACCGCCGGCTGACCGGCGGCCAGCATCACGAGCAGATCCTTCAGTGCCTGGCGCGGCCACGGCGTGCGCAGCTCCGGCGCGGTCTCGGTGAGCCGGGCAAGGGTTGACGCGGCGATCGGCAACCCGGTGGTTGCCGAGGCTGCGGCGACCCGCAGGATCAGGCCGGGGTCGCGGTCCGGGCGAGCATCACGGGCC
This sequence comes from uncultured Actinomycetota bacterium, assembly GCA_963841555.1. GTDB lineage: Bacteria > Actinomycetota > Actinomycetes > Mycobacteriales > Mycobacteriaceae > Mycobacterium. The sequence continues at coordinate 526,076 of CAWJDL010000005.1, read as the reverse complement.
AGGATCACCTCGCCGGCGAACTCGATGACGCCCTCGTCCAGGGGACGGCGCACGGGGCGTTTGAACGCGGCCAATCCGCGGCGCGGCAGCGCGTTGCCCGCGGTGCGCAGCCCGGCGTCGACGTAGTAGCTGACTGTGCGGGCGGCGTCAGAAAGCGTGCGCGCCAAGTCGAATCGGTCACCGATGTGCAATGCAGCGCCGATCTCATCGGCGTGCTGTGCCAGCAGCAGTTCCCGACCGCGACCCGACACCCGGTGCAGTTCGGTGCGCACGTTGAGCAGTGCCAGATGCGCCTCGCCCAGCGTGCCGGTCGGCGAGGCCAGCGAGCGGCTCGGATAGACGTCGGCGAGCTGCGCGATCGCCAAGGCGTTGAGCAGTTGCACGTCGCGCAGGCCGCCGCGGCCGCACTTCAGGTCGGGCTCGGCGCGGTGGGCGATCTGACCGCTACGCTGCCACCGCGACTCGGTGTGCTCGACGAGTTCGTCGAAACGCGAAGCGATTCCGGTGCGCCACTGCCGACGGGCCCCGCTGATCAGCAATGTCGACAGGTCGGAGTCGCCCGCAATATGCCGCGCCTCGAGCATTGCCAAACCCGCGGAGATGTCCTCGCCTGCGACCTTCAGCGCTTCTGGCACGGTGCGCACGCTGTGGTCGATGCGAATGTTCGCGTCCCACAACGGGTACCAAAGCAACTCAGCGACCTGACCGACGATGTCGTGAGGCATGTTGTCGTGCAACAGCATCAAATCGAGGTCCGAGTACGGCAGCAACTCTCCGCGCCCCAGCCCACCGGTGGCGACGATCGCGAAGCCACTGGTGGCGGTGATTCCGATCTCGGTGGCCTTTGTGGTGAGCCAGAAATCGTGCAAATCCAGCAGCGCGTCACGTAGCGCGGCGGAATCCAGTTGACGTGCGCCGCTCCCGAGCAGGTTTTCGGATGCGGCAGCGAGATCGTTCGCCGGGCGCAACGAGCCCGCCGCCGGAGCCTCCCATCGGGAGGCGCCGGCGGCGGGATCTGGTGTCTGCTCTGTCATTTCGAGTCCTCCCCGGCCTTACCTACAAACGCTCACGGTGCACGGCCGGGAGACGAGGTCTCATTTCACATTGCGCTCAGAGGGCGTCGGTCCCCCGCTCACCGGTGCGAACCCGGACCACCGTCTCGACCGGGCTGACCCACACCTTGCCGTCGCCGATCTTTCCGGTCCGCGCAGCCTGGACGATGACATCCACCACCTTGTCGACGGCGGAATCATCGACCACGACCTCTACCCGCACCTTTGGCACGAAGTCGACCGAGTACTCGGCGCCGCGGTACACCTCTGTGTGCCCCTTCTGGCGGCCGTAGCCCTGAACCTCGCTGACGGTCATTCCAAGAATGCCCGTCTGCTCGAGGCCAGTCTTGACGTCTTCGAGCGTGAACGGCTTGACGATCGCAGTAATCAGCTTCATATTCCTCATTCCTCCGCGCCGTGACGGGCCAGCACCGAGCCGCCGCCGGCCACCGCGAGGTCGTACCCGGTTTCCGCATGTTCGGCGTCATCGATTCCGGACGACTCGTCCTCCTCGTTAATACGCAGCCCGATGGTGTATTTCACGATCAAGGCCACGATAGTCGTACCGACGGCCGAATAGAGCAGAACCGCACCGGCACCGACTGCCTGACGCCACAGCTGGTCGAATCCGCCGCCGTAGAACAGACCGGCAACCGCCGCAGGCGCTTCGGGCGCCGCAACCACGCCGACCAGCAAGGTGCCGACCAGACCGCCAACCAGGTGCACGCCGACCACGTCGAGTGAATCGTCATAGCCCAGTTTGTATTTCAGGCCGACGGCCAGTGCGCACAACACACCCGCGGACAGGCCGACAACCAAGGCGCCGACGACGTTGACCGACGAGCAGGACGGCGTGATCGCGACGAGGCCCGCCACGATGCCCGACGCGGCGCCCAGCGAGGTGGCCTTGCCGTCGCGAATGCGCTCGGTGAGCAGCCAGCCGAGCATCGCCGTACCGGTCGCAATGGTGGTGGTGATGAACGTCGCACCCGCGATGCCGTTGGACCCCACGGCAGAACCGGCGTTGAACCCGTACCAGCCGAACCACAGGAGGCCGGCGCCCAGCATCACGAAGGGCAGGTTGTGTGGACGCATCGGGCTGCTCGGCCAGCCGAGACGCTTGCCAAGGAACAGGGCAAGCACCAAGCCTGCGGTACCGGAGTTGATATGGACCGCAGTACCACCCGCGAAGTCAATTGCCTTGAGTTTGTTGGCAATCCAGCCGCCGTTCTCACCGGTGACACCGTCGAAGGCGAACACCCAGTGCGCCACTGGGAAATACACGATCGTCACCCACAGGCCCACGAACAGCAGCCAGCCGCCAAACTTCAACCGGTCGGCCACCGCGCCCGAGATCAGGGCCACCGTGATGATGGCGAACATCAATTGGAATGCGACGAACACCGTCTGCGGGATGGTGCCGGCCAGCGGAACCGACACTGCGGGATCTGCCGGGTCCAGCTGCAGGTAGGTGCCGCCGATCAGACCCTTCAAGCCCCAGTATTGCGTCGGGTCGCCGAAGAAGTTGGCGACGTCATTGCCGAAGGCCATCGAGTAGCCGTACAGCGACCACAACACCGTGACGACACCCATGGCGCTGATGCTCATCATGATCATGTTGAGGACGCTTCTAGAACGGACCATGCCTCCGTAGAAGAAGGCCAGCCCTGGCGTCATCAACAAGACAAGCGCTGAGCTTGCCAGCATCCACGCGGTATCACCGGTGTCCGGTATACCGAGAGTCGGGAATCCATCCACTCGCAGTTTCCTCCTTCAGACATGGCACAGCCGCAAGGTTTCACGACCGTTGACCTGGTCCAAGACAATGCTGAGTGGTTGTTTCGTCTAAGACGCTGCGGTGTTTCGCTCGTGTGAACGGATGGACCACCGACGTTTCGGTGGTGTTACATCACGTGTTTCTCGACGACCGTTTGTTACCCGAGCAGCGCATCGACGAACGCCGCAGGCTCGAACGGAGCGAGATCGTCGGGGCCTTCACCGAGACCGACGAGCTTGACCGGAACACCCAATTCCTGCTGCACGCGGAAGACGATTCCACCCTTTGCCGTGCCGTCAAGTTTGGTCAGTACGACGCCGGTGATGTCGACGACTTCGGCAAATACCCGCGCCTGAGGCAGGCTGTTCTGCCCGATCGTGGCGTCGAGCACCAGCAGCACCTCGTCGACCTCTGCGCGCCGGCTCACCACCCGTTTGACCTTGCCGAGTTCGTCCATCAGCCCGGTCTTGGTGTGCAGCCGCCCTGCCGTGTCGATGACGACGACGTCGGCGCCGGACTCGATGCCTTTGTCCACCGCATCGAAGGCCACCGATGCCGGGTCGGCGCCTTCTTCCCCGCACACGACCTGCGCGCCCACCCGGGACGCCCAGGTCTGCAGCTGGTGCGCCGCTGCGGCGCGGAAGGTGTCGGCAGCGCCTAGCACCACGCGGCGGCCGTCGGCGACCAGGAAGCGGGCCAGCTTGCCGACCGTCGTCGTCTTGCCCGTGCCGTTGACGCCGACGACCAGCAGCACAGACGGCTTGTTGTCGTGCGGTAGCGCCTTGATCGAGCGGTCCAGGTCCGGTTGCAACTCGGAGATCAGAACCTCGCGCAGCACCGCGCGGGCGTCGGTCTCCGTGCGCACATTGCTGCTGGCCATCCGGGACCGCAGCGACATGACCACCGATTCGGTGACGACGGGGCCGAGGTCGGCGATCAGCAGGGTGTCCTCGACGGCTTCCCACGAATCCTCATCGAGGTCGCCGCCGCCTAGCAGACCCAGCATGCTGCGGCCCAGGGTGTTCTGCGATTTCGAAAGCCGCCCGCGCAGCCGGTCCAGCCGGCCGTCCGTCGGCGCGATCTCGCCGACATCAAACGCAGCAGGCGCTTCCTCTTGAACTGCGGGCTCAGCCTCCTCGAGCGGCGGCTCGGGCAGCTGAACGTCTGCGATCGGCCGTTTCGGCGCGTCGCGCGGAATGGTGGCATCATCGCCGACGGCGGGCAGCCCGCTGGTATCGATGCGCTCGACCGGCTCGGCGTGTTCCGATTTGGTGAACGTGATCCCTGAGGACGCGGTATACCCACCGGAGCGGTCCACGGGAGTGGCAGTGTCACCAGATGACAGGCTGATCCGTCGACGCCGGTACCGCACCAGCCCGACAACCAGCGCAACCACGACCAGAACGGCAATGACCGCGATTGCGACCCACAGCGCTACCCCGACAGTTCCTGACACCACGCCATTGTCTCAGGGTGGATAACCGGTGACCCTCGACCCCGGCGGCATGGAGACCCGCAAGCGGCGCCACATCGACGTGTGCCTGTCCGAGGCGGTCGACTATCAGACGATCACCACCGGGCTGGAGCGCTACCGCTTGCCATACAACGCGCTCACCCAGACCAATCTGGGCCGCGTCGATCTGGCCACCGATTTCCTTGGCGCGCGGTTGCGCGCGCCGGTGCTGATCGGCTCGATGACCGGCGGCGCCGAGTTGTCGGGAACCATCAACCGAAATCTGGCCGCCGCAGCCCAGCAGCTGGGCGTCGGCATGATGCTCGGGTCGCAGCGCATCATGCTCGACAACGGCTCGGCCTCCACCTCGTTCAGCGTCCGCGACGTGGCACCCGACGTGCTGCTGATCGGCAACATCGGGCTGGCTCAACTCGACGAGCGTATGGTGCCCGATCTGGTCAAGGCGCTCGACCATGTCGGAGCCAATGCCCTTGCGGTGCATACCAATCCGCTGCAGGAGGCGATGCAGCACGAGGGTGACACCGACTTCTCCGGCTCGGTCTCGCGGTTGCGCGACATCGCAGGGTCGATCGGCTATCCGGTGATCTTGAAAGAGGTTGGCCACGGCATCGGCGCGGCCGCCGCCGCGGAGTTGGTGGACTGCCCGATCGCGGCCGTCGACGTCGCAGGCGCGGGTGGCACGTCGTGGGCGCGGGTCGAGCAGTACGTGCGGTACGGCGAGATCCGCTACCCGGCGCTGGCCGAGTGGGGCATCCCGACCGCTGAGGCACTGCGGGAGGTGCGGCACACGCTGCCCGACGTGTCGATCGTCGCGTCGGGCGGCATCCGCACCGGTATGGACGCCGCCAAGGTGTTGGCAATGGGCGCCGACGCGGTGGCCGTGGCGCGCCCACTGCTGGCGCCCGCGATCGAATCGCCTGCCGCCGTGGTGGATTGGCTGCAGCGGTTCATCGACGAGCTGTTGATATGCCTACACGGCTGCGGCGCCGCCAACTTGGCCGCACTGCGTCGGAGAGGCGTGACGGAGTTGCACTAGCGATTTGTGTGCACTTTGTTGCGCTGATCGCTCCGAAGCGCACACAAGCCGCACTACGCCGGGCTTCCGACCAACTCCTGGCCACGCATGCGCTGCGAAATCACCGCGGTGATCCCGTCGTCGCGCATCGTGACGCCGTAGAGCGCGTCGGCGACCTCCATCGTCGGCTTCTGGTGCGTGATGACGATGAGCTGCGACTGGCTGCGCAGTTGCTCGAACAGCCCCAGCAGCCGGCGCAGGTTCACATCGTCGAGCGCGGCCTCCACCTCGTCCATCACGTAGAACGGCGACGGCCGCGCCCGGAAGATCGCCACCAGCATGGCGACCGCGGTCAGCGATTTCTCACCACCGGACAGCAGCGACAGCCGCTTGATCTTCTTGCCGGGCGGACGGGCCTCGACCTCGATGCCGGTGGTCAGCATGTCGTCGGGATCGGTGAGCAGCAGCCTGCCCTCGCCGCCGGGGAACAACGCCGAGAACACGTCGCGGAATTCGCGTTCCACGTCGGCGTAGGCCTCGGTGAACACCTGCAGGATGCGGTCGTCGACGTCGGCGATGACGTCGAGCAGGTCCTTGCGGGCCGCCTTGACGTCCTCGAGCTGGGTCGACAGGAAGTTGTAGCGCTCCTCCAGGGCCGCAAACTCTTCCAGCGCAAGCGGATTGACGCGGCCCAACTCGTTGAGCTCACGCTCTGCCTTCTTGGCGCGGCGTTCCTGGGTGGCCCGGTCGAACGGCATCGGCGCCGGCGCGGTGACCTGCTCGCCGCGTTCACGCGCCTGTTCGTACTCGGCCATCTCCAGCTCCGACGGCGGCAGCGCAACGTCGGGCCCGTATTCGGCGATGAGGTCGGCGGCCGCCATCCCGAACTGCTCGAGCGCGTGCTGCTCGAGCTGCTCAATACGCAGGGCCGCTTGGGCTTTGGCGACTTCATCGCGATGCAGCGCATCGGTGAGTGCGGCGATCTTGGCGGACAGTTCGTTTACTTCTTCACGCGCCTTCGTCAGCGCGCCTGCCCGGTGCTGACGTTCGGCGGCGACACCGTCACGAGCGCGGGATGCGACGGCGACCGCCGCGCTCAGCCGCTGCGCGACAAGGCGTCCGGACTCCGCCACCGCGGCAGCGACCGCCGCGGCGAGTTCGCGTGCTTCGCGGGCGCGCTGCGCACGCAGCCGGGACTCGCGTTCGGCCGCCGCCGCCCGCCGCAGCGAATCCGCGCGTCCACGAACGGCATTCGCGCGTTCTTCGGCGGTGCGCACGGTCAGCCGCGCCTCCACCTCGGCGGCACGGGCCTGCTCTGCCGCGGCCATCGACGCCTGGCGGTCGACCGGTTCTCCTTCGAACGTCGGCTCCTGCTGGGCGTTGTGCAGCCGCTGCTCGAGTGCGACGAGTTCCTCGACGGTTTTGGCGCGGCCGGTCTCCAGCTCGTCTCGCTGCTGGTTGAGCCGCTGCCACTCGTCGTCGGCGGCGCGGGCCTCCTGCCCCAGCCTGCCGAGTTGCTCATAGATCGCCGAGATCGCGGCGTCGGACTCGTTCAGCGCGGCGAGTGCCTGCTCAGCGGCGTCCTGGCGGGACGCCTGCTCGGCCAGTGCGCCCGACAAGGCGGCCGACAGCTCGCCGGTCTGCTTTTCGGCGCCGGCCAACTCGGCGCGGGCCTTCTCGACCTCCGAAGTGATCTCCAGCGTGCTCGGCTTGCGGTCCGAGCCGCCGCTGACCCAGCCCGCGCCGACGAGATCGCCGTCGGTGGTGACCGCCCGCAGCTGCGGACGCCCCGCGACGAGATCCAGCGCGGCGGTCAGGTCGCGTACCACCGCAACGCCGGAAAGCATGGCCGTGATCGCGCCCTGCAGCCGCGACGGCGCCTCCACCAGGTCTACCGCCCAGGCCGCGCCGTCGGGCGGCGGCGCCATCGGGGGTGCCGTGTGGTGAGGCCAGTCGCCCAGCACGATCGCCGCACGGCCGCCGTCGGATTCCTTCAGCGCCGCGACGGCCGAGCGTGCGGCACCGAAGTTCTCCGCGGCGACGGCGTCCGCGGCTGCGCCGAGCACCGTGGCCACGGCCACCTCGTAGCCGGGACGCACCTTCAGAAGATTCGCGATCGAGCCGAAAAGCCCTGTCCCGCCGCGGTTTCTCTGCAGCCACGCCGCGCCGTCCTTGCGATCCAGTCCGACCGACAACGCCTCGATACGTGCCCGCAGCGAGGCCACTTGACGCTCTGCGCCGCGCTCGGCCGCCTGCAGTTCGGTGACACGCTCGTCGGCCAGCCGCAGCGCGGCCACGGTGCGGTCGTGATGGTCGTCGAGGCCGACCTCGCCGGCGTCGAGTTCACCGACGCGGCCCTGGACGATCTCGAACTCCGCCTGCATCTGCTGCGCCTTGGCCGCCGCTTCCTCGATGCCGACCGACAGGCGGGCCACGGTCTCGTCGATCGACTCGACGCGCGTACGCATGGTGTCGACCTGTCCGGCCAGCCGCGCCAGGCCCTCGCGGCGGTCGGCTTCGGCGCGGGCGGCGGCCATGTGGGCGCGTTCGGCTTCGGCGGCTACGCCTTCGCGCTCGGTGAGTTCGGTGCGGGCCGCCTCCAGCCGGGTGCGGGATTGAGCCAACTCGTCGAGCAGTTGCCGCTCCTGAGTCGCGACCTCTTCTGCCTGGGCGTCGAGGGCATCGGGGTCGGGTCCGCTGGACGCTTCGGGCTCGGCGTCGAGGTGCTGGGCGCGCTCGCTGGCGATGCGCACGGTCGCGCTGATTCGTTCTGCCAGCGCCGACAACCGGAACCAGGTCTGCTGGGCGGCCTCGGCGCGCTCGCTGAGGGTGTTGACCGCCGCTTCGTGCGCATTCAGTTCGACGGTTTTCGCTTCGAGCCGGGTCGCGGCGTCGTCGTGTTCGCGGCGCAGCGTGGTTTCGGCCTGGTCGGTGTTGTCGAACTCGGCCTTGCGGGTGACCAGATCGTCAGCGGCCACCCGGAGCCTGGCGTCGCGCAGATCGGCCTGGATGGTCTGCGCGCGACGGGCCATCTCGGCTTGGCGGCCCAACGGCTTGAGCTGGCGGCGCAGCTCGGTGGTCAGGTCGGTCAGCCGGGCCAGGTTGGCCGACATCGCGTCGAGCTTGCGGACCGCTTTTTCCTTGCGCTTGCGGTGCTTGAGCACGCCCGCGGCTTCCTCGATGAACGCTCGCCGGTCCTCCGGCCGCGATTCCAGGATCTCGTTGAGCTTGCCCTGGCCGACGATGACGTGCATCTCGCGACCGATGCCCGAGTCGGAGAGCAGCTCCTGCACATCCATCAAACGGCAACTGCTGCCGTTGATTTCGTACTCGCTGCCGCCGTCGCGGAACATCCGGCGGGTAATCGACACCTCGGAGTACTCGATCGGCAGCGCGTTGTCTGAGTTATCGATCGTGACGGTGACCTCGGCACGGCCGAGCGGGGCGCGCGAGGACGTCCCGGCGAATATGACGTCCTCCATCTTGCCGCCGCGCAGGCTCTTGGCGCTGTGCTCACCCATCACCCAGGTGAGCGCGTCGACCACGTTCGACTTGCCCGACCCGTTGGGACCGACCACACAGGTGATGCCTGGCTCGAAGCGCAGAGTCGTCGGCGAAGCAAACGACTTGAAGCCCTTCAGGGTCAGACTCTTGAGGTGCACGACGTGCCACACTACCGTCGCGCAGGCTAACGCTCGGTGAACCCCGAGAGCGCGTCGCCGACTTCTGACCAATCGGCGATGACTTTGTCGACATGACCGGGCGTCGTCCCGCTTTGTAGCAGGTCAAGCAACCGCTGGCAGGCGTCGCGCGGGCCCTGCGCGACGACCTGGACGCGGCCGTCGGGCCTGTTGGAGGCGTATCCCGTCAATCCCAGTTCGAGAGCCCGCGAGCGTGTCCACCACCGGAATCCCACCCCTTGGACGTAACCGTGCACCCACGCGGTGAGTCGAACGTCAGCTAACTCCTGCATCACTGACCTCAAACGTCACTTTGGTACCGGATTTGAGCGTGCGGCCGACCGTGCAGACCTGGTCGATGGCCCGCTCGACGACCGTGAGCACCCGCGCGACCTCGTCCTCGGAGAGGCCAGACAGGTCGACCTCCATGTGCTCCTCGAGCAGCGGGTAGCGCTCCTGCTCGCGGTCGGCCGGGCCCGACACCCTGATCGTCGTCTTGTACTCGTCGCCGAGGCGGCGGCGCAGCGGCGCGTCGCTGCTCATTCCGCTGCAGGCGGCCAGTGCGATCTTCATCAGCTCGCCAGGAGTGAAGACGCCCTCGACGTCTTCGGAGCCGACAAGCACCTCGGCGCCGCGTGAGCTGCGTCCGGTGTAGCGACGCACGCCGGTGCGCTCAACCCACAGTTCGGTCATGGCTTATTTCTACAACCTCGCGCGAAACGGTATTCCAGCAGCGAAAGTTCGAGTGAGGGCCTGCTGGAATGCAGTTTCGGCGCAATCACCGCCGCACCCGTGGGCGCGGTTGGCATTTCGGGCAGTAGAAGGACGACCGGTTCATGAACTTCTCCCGCCGCATCACCGCTCCGCAGCGCTGGCACGGCTCACCCTCGCGGCCGTAGGCGTCGAGCGACCGTTCGAAGTAACCGGACTCGCCGTTGACGTTGACGTACAGCGAGTCGAACGACGTGCCGCCCTGCCCCAGCGCGTCGGTCATCACGTCGGCGGCGGCGTCGAGCAGCTCGACCAACTTCGCGCGGGTCAGCGACGAAGCCAGCCGCGCTCCGTTGATCTTGGCCCGCCACAGCGCCTCGTCGGCGTAGATATTGCCGATGCCCGACACCACCGTCTGGTCGAGCAGCTGGCGCTTGATCTCAGAGTGCTTGCGCCGCAGCACCGTAACGACACCGTCGCGATTGAACTTCGGGTCGAGCGGATCGCGAGCCAGATGCGCGACGGGGATGGGCACGTCGGTGCCGTCGACGGTGACCAGATCGGCGAGCATCCAGCCACCGAACGTGCGCTGGTCGACGAAGCTCAGCGCGGTGCCGTCGTCGAACAGCGCCGCGATGCGCAAGTGGTTCTCGTTCGGCACCTCACCAAGCAACATCTGACCGCTCATGCCCAGATGCACCACCAAGGCCGACCCGTCGCCAAGCGTCAACCACAGGTACTTGCCGCGCCGGCCGGTGCCCGTGACCTGAGTGCCAAGCAGTCGCGCGGTCAGGTCGGCGGGCCCCGCCTCGTGACGACGCACCGCCCGCGGGTGGTGAACCCGCACGGCGCTGATGGTTCGACCCGTCACATGAGCCGCCAACCCGCGACGGACGACCTCGACCTCTGGCAGCTCAGGCATCAACACCAGGGGCGGAGAGCGCGGTCCACGCGGCGGCGGCCGCCTTCAACTCGGCCTCCTTCTTCGTCCGGCCGACGCCCGTGCCGTACTCGACGTCGGTGACGATGACCGTCGCCGTGAATTCCTTGTCGTGGTCGGGGCCCGTGGAGGTCACCACATACGACGGCACTCCCATGTCACGCGAGGCGGTCAGCTCCTGCAGGCTGCTCTTCCAGTCCAGCCCCGCACCCAGTGACGGCGCGGTGTCCAGCAGCGCGCCAAACAGCCGCAGGATAACCTCGCGGGCCGTAACGATGCCATGCTCCAAATAGATTGCGCCCAGCAAGGATTCAACCCCGTCGGCCAGAATGCTCGACTTGTCGGCGCCGCCGGAGTGCTCCTCGCCCTTGCCAAGCAACAGGTGGGCGCCGAGACCGCCGTCGGAGAGATGGCGCCCGACGTCGGCGAGCGCCTGGGTGTTGACGACGCTGGCGCGCAGCTTGGCCAGATCGCCTTCTGAGCGGTCGGGGTGGCGGTGGTAGAGCTCCTCGGTGACTACAAGCCCGAGGACCGAGTCACCGAGGAACTCCAGGCGCTCGTTGGTAGGCAGCCCGCCGTTCTCGTAGGAGAAGCTGCGATGCGTCAGCGCGATGGTCAGCAGTTCGTCGGGCAGGTCGATACCCAACGCCTTGAGCAGGGCCGCCCGATCACCGCTCACTTGTCGTCCCGATCCAACATGCCGGTGAGCTTGGCCCACCGCGGATCGATCTGATCGTGATGATGGCCGGGTTCGGCGGTGGCCAGCGGCACACCGCAATGCGGACATAGGCCCGCACAGTCCGGCCCACACAGCGGTGAGAACGGCAGCGCCAGCCCGATTGCGTCGACGATCGGTTGCTCCAGGTCGACGGTGTCGTTAATGACACGGCCGAGTTCGTCGGAGTCGGTGGTCTCGTCGGTCGCGCTGTCGGGATAGGCGAACAGCTCGGTGAGGTCGATCTCCACGTCACCGGTGATCGGGGTCAGGCAGCGTGCGCACTCCCCCGACGTCGGCGCGGACGCCGTTCCTGTGACCAGCGCTCCCTCCGATACGGATTCGATCCGCAGATCCAGCTTCAGCGGCGCGCCTTCATCGATCGCGATGAGGTCCAGTCCGATGCGCGACGGGCTTGGCACCGTCTCGGAGACGGTCAGCATCGAGCCGGGCCGTCGGCCGAGCCGGGAAATGTTGATCACAAGCGGCGATCGTGAGGCGCGGCGCGCCGCCGCCTTCGGATGCGTCGCCATAAATGTCAATCCTACGGCGACGCCCGCAGCGTCTACCGTGCCGCGTAGTCGTGGGTGCCGGCGGCGGTGCGCAGCTGATGGCGGCCGCGGCCCACCGAACGAATGGTTCCGTTCAGGAAGTCCTCGAACTCCGCGAGCTTGCTGTCGACGTAGATGTCGCACTCACCGCGCAGGCGGTCGGCCTCGGCGTGCGCCGAATCGATCAGACGGGTCGCCTCAGAGTTCGCGGTCTGCACGATCTCGGTCTGCGACACCAGCCTCTGCTGCTCCTTGATGCCTTCCTGCACGGCCTTCTCGTAGGCCAGGTTGCCGTTCTCGATGAGCCGGTCGGCCTCGGTCTTGGCTCGGCCGGTGCTCGCCTCGTACTCCCGCTTGGAGGTGGCGGCGAGGCGAGATGCCTCCTCGCGGGCCTCCCCGACCATCCGCTCGCTGTGCTGCCGGGCCTCGGCGACCATCCGGTCGGCCTGCGCTTTGGCGTCGGCCAGCAACCGGTCGGCCTCCGCGCGAGAGTGGTTGAGCAGCGAATCGGCCTCCGTCGTGGCCGTCGACACCATCGAGTCGGAATGCTCCTTGGCTTCACGCAGCAACGAGTCTCGCGCGTCGAGGACGTCCTGGGCGTCGTCGAGCTCGCCGGGTATCGCGTCCTTGATGTCGTCGACCAGCTCCAGGACATCGCCGCGGGGCACCACGCAGCCCGCCGTCATTGGCACGCCGCGGGCTTCTTCCACAATCGCGCCCAACTCGTCGAGCGCTTCAAAAACTCGGTACACGGCAAACACCCTCCAGGCGTAGTTGACAGTTACCAGTGTGCCTGGTGTTACCCCTGTGACTCGGCTTCCGGGGCCGGTGTGTCGCGAGCGAGGTGATTTCAGGCTGGCCTGGCCTTATCGCCGTTACATTATGTCAACGCGCTTGGCGGTGGCCCGCCGAGACTGGCCGAGGAAGTGTCGGTCTTGGCGGCTGCGGCGGCGGCCTCACCGAGTGCACCTTTCAGATACGGGTTGCCCTTACCGGTCTTGCCGGCGCGGGTCACCGGCCCGGACTGGATGGTGCGCGGGCACAGCTTGGCCCACGACACCAGGTGCTCGGGGGTGGGGAAGCGGCTCATGTCCAGCCCGATCTCGGCCAGGATGTCTTGCGCGTTGAGCGCGCTGATACCCGGGATCTCATCGAGGCGCTCTACGGTGCTCAGTGCGCGGTCAGCCCCGACCGCGCAGTCGGCCTCGATCGCGGGATCGACCCGGATCGGGGTCGGCCGCCGGTGGCAGAACTGGGATCGGCCTCGGCAACGCCGTCCGCGCCCGCGCCGCTACCGGGGTCGGGGTCGTTGTCGGGCGGATCGATCGGCCCCTTGTCGTCGGGCAGCGCGGCGATCAATTCCTCGATGCGCCTCGAGAGGGTGTTGATCTGGTGTCGAGCGCATCGATCTGGCCCAGCAGCATGCGCGCCAGCTCGGCGTGATGCTCATCGAAGCGCCCGTCGAGCGCGGTGATTAGCTCCGAACGCTTGGCCTTCATCTTTCCGCGGGCCAGCTCGGCCAACCGGTACGGGTCGCGCTCGCCGGCAATCAGCGCCTCGACCATGTCCCGGGTGGACAGCGTGACCATCGTGGAGGCCACCGACGAGATCTTGATGAGCGCGTCCTCGAGCAGCTTCTCCAGCCGCTGCCAGTAGCGAGTGCGGTCGCGGTCAAGTCCTCACGCATCCGGGTGTAGTCGCGCAGCCGCCGGATCTCGGCCGGCGGCACGAACGATGGCCGCAGCAGACCCTTTTCGGTCAGCTTTGCCAGCCATACCGCGTCGAGTTTGTCGGTTTTGGGCCGGCCCGGCACGTTCTTCACATCCCGGGCGTTGACAGGTCCACCTTCAGCCCGGCCGCCTCCAGTAGGTAGTAGAAGATTCGCCAGTAGTCCGAGGTGGATTCCACGGTGACCTTCTCGATGCCCAGCTCGAGTAGCTGCTCACCCAGCGCGGTGACCGCGCCGGTGCGTGCGGGCACGTCCCATACCCGGCTGAACCGCCGCCCCGTCTTGCCGGCAGCCGCACGCACACCTTGCCCGCCGCCTTGGCCACATCGATGGCCGCGACCCGTTCGATGACCAATTCGTGCTCGGCGTCGGAATCTCCACCGGCCGGCACCGCCGTCGCCGGTTTCTGCTTGTGCTTACGTCGCGTCGCCACTTCGCTTGCCCTCCAATCGAATCCATCCCGCTACATCGGTGGATCGCCTCGGGCCTCGTCAAGGGGAACCGAAATTCTGACCGGCGTGCTCGAAGCAACAGTACGTGACCCTGCAAGGTCGGCCCCGGCGCCAAGCTGCGGCACGGCTAAACACGCCCATAGTTCGTCGGCGTCGGCGAGGCGACCCAACCCCACTTTTCACGCCTACAAGGCGTCCCACAAGGACACAGAAGCTGCGGTGAGATCGCAGAACTCGGCGAATTCGCGATCTGCCTGGGCCCACGCGAAGCCGGGGACAGTCTCGGCGCACTTCGACCAGCTACCGGAGCGCCGCGCCTATCGCGTCGCGGGCACGGTCCAGCATCGAGGCGAACGGCCCGACGACAAAGTTCGCCTTGGCCGACTCGACACCGGGGTGCGGACGGGTGGGTGCGATCGCCTCTGCGGCCAGCACCGCCTTGGCCATCCGCTCGCGGTCGTCGGAGTCGAGCTTGCGCTCCAGCTGGTTGAACTCCTCGTTCTCCTCGTGCGCGGCGTGGTCGATCACCGCGTCTCTGAACTTGGTCAGCTCGTCGATGAACTCCTTCGACGCGACGTCCATGCTCTCCAGCTTGGACAGCTTCTGCTTGGCCTCGTGCTCTTCCCGCAGGCGCGCATCGACGATCTCCTCCCCAGTGGCCACCTCGCGGCGGACGCGCGGGTGCACCACCATTTCCTCGGCGGTCTCGTGCACGGCCAGCAGCTGGCGCAGGTCGGTGAACGCCTTTTCGCGGGCTTTCGGGTCCGACGCGGACAACACATCGTCGAACATGTCCTTGATCAGGTTGTGCTGGTCTTTCAGGAACTTCACGACGTCATCGGTCGATTGAACAAATGTTTCGACCATGGGGATACCTCCGAATTTTCATAAGCATGATTCGGCGCTATGGGCTGTGCGCCACCCCGTGAATACCCGCCGTGGCCGGGCTCAACCCTTGAGCTTGGCCTGCAGCCGCGCGTTGACGGGCTCCGGCAACAGCTCGGAAACGTCGCCACCGAGCATCGCGACCTCTTTGGCCAGCGACGACGACACGAACGAATACCGCGGGGTTGTCGCGACGAAAAATGTGTCGACACCGGCGATGTGCTTATTCATCTGCGCCATCTGCAGCTCATATTCGAAGTCGGTGCCGGTGCGCAGGCCCTTGACGATCGCGGTCAATCCACGAGCCTTCACAAAGTCGACGACCAGACCCTCGCCGGACTCGACGCGCAGGTTCG
Source organism: uncultured Actinomycetota bacterium (assembly GCA_963841555.1). Classification (GTDB taxonomy): domain Bacteria; phylum Actinomycetota; class Actinomycetes; order Mycobacteriales; family Mycobacteriaceae; genus Mycobacterium. The sequence goes on along the minus strand of CAWJDL010000005.1, from coordinate 510,739 downwards.
GCAGGTGCGTCGTCGACTCTTCGATCATCGCGATGCGCTCGTCGAGGCTAAACATGCCCTGCTTGTTCGGGTTGACCAACACCGCGACCACGACTTCGTCGAACTGGGCGGCCGCGCGCTCGAAGATGTCGACATGGCCGAGGGTTATCGGATCGAAGGATCCCGGGCATACCGCGCCACTCATGGCTGACGACGCTAGCAGGGCAGGTCAGCGTCAAACGCCCGCGACGCGGCGCGGTTAGCTCGAGTGCTCCCCGCTCATCAGCATTCCCACGCTGACCCAGCCCCAGTAGACGCGGTGGTGAGCGATGAGGCCGTCACGGATCTCCATCACCTCGACGATGTCCATCTGCTCGCCGTCCGGCGACTGGCGCGGGTACTCCCAGACCACCCTGGAGGCGTCGGTCAGAAATCCGGCGCGGTAGCGCCTGCGCTTGGCGGGCTGGTGAGCGAATACCTTGGCGACGAAGCGCCGCAGGTCTTCTCGACCACGCACCACACCCTGCTTGGTGCCGAGTAGGTGGCAGATCAACGGACTTTCCAACGTCGCTTCCGGCTGGTACAGCGCGATTGCGGCGTCGACGTCCTTCGCGCCCAGCGCGTCGTCCCATGCGGTAAAGATGTGCTCGATCTGCTCGGCGGACGATTGAGTCATTGTCTTGACGTCCCTTCTGCGTTGATGTCATGACGATGCCGACGGTAGGACCGCAACGCTTTGGTCTGGGGCTAAGCGTGGTTGTGAAATGGTGGCGGTATGACGGACCCGCGTGACACCGGGCGCGTTCTCGACCGGGATCTCGCGCCCGTCGCGTCGTTGATCGGCGACCCGACGCGGATCGCCATCCTCGCCGCCCTGGCCGAGGGACATGCGATGCCCGCCGGTGAGCTGGCCCATCGCGCGGGGGTGCATCCGGCCACCGCGACCGCTCACCTGCGTCAGTTGGTCGAGGGCGGCCTGGTATCGGTGCGTGCACAGGGCCGACACCGCTACCACGAGCTCGCCGGGCCACGGGTGGCAGCAGTCATCGAAGCCCTCGCGCAGCTGGCCCCGGCTACACCGGTGCGGTCATTGCGCACCGATCGTGCGGCGAGGAATCTCGCTGAGGCGAGAACCTGCTACGACCACCTCGCCGGCAGGCGAGGAGTCGAGTTACGCGATCGATTGCTGGCCGTCGATGCGCTGCGGATGGTCGACGACCGCGATCACCGGCTCACGCCGCACGGATGTCGGCTGGTTGGCAACCTGGGAATCGATGTGCGGCAACTGAATACGACGCGTCGGGTGTTCGCCCGGATTTGCGTGGACTGGACGCAGCGACGGCCGCACCTGGCCGGGGCGCTTCCCGCGCTGCTTACGCGGCGCTTCCTCGAGCTGGGTTGGCTCGCTCGGGGAACGGGCCGCAGCCTGCGTGTGGCCCCCGACTACGAGCACCGCCTCGACGCCTGGCTGTCCGAATCACGCTGACCGAAGGACGGCCAACTCGATGCGGGTGTCGCCGTAACGGCGTGACGGCCAAGATTGCCAACCGTCCGGCCATGCCAGTTCGGGCCCGGACGCGGCGCGTTCCACGACGACGACCGTCCCCGAAGCCGTCCAGCCGCCGTGGACCAGCGCGGTGAGCATCTGCGCGACCTCGGTGTCGGCGAGGTCGTAGGGCGGGTCGGCGAACACCAGGTCCACCGGTTGGTCAGCGCCACCAGCCAACACCGCTGCGACGGGCCCTCGCCGCACGGCGGCCGTTACGCCCAACGAAGCGATGTTCTGGTCGATGACGGCCGCGGCGCGGTGGTCGGATTCGACGAACACCGCCGATGCCGCGCCCCTCGACAGCGCCTCCAGGCCGAGGGCCCCCGAGCCCGCATACAGGTCGAGCACCGAGGCTCCGGCGAAGTCGATGCGCGATGCGAGCACGTTGAACAACGATTCGCGCACCCGATCGGTGGTTGGCCGAGTTCCGGTGCGCGGCACCGCGATTCGCCGACCGCCGAGCGTGCCGGCGACGATGCGGGTCAGCTGACCACCACCAGTAGGTCGCCGCCTTCGACTTGGGCGGTGGCCGAGACTGCGATACGGCTGACCTTGCCTGCCTTGGGTGCGGTGATGGCGGCCTCCATCTTCATCGCTTCGATCGTGGCGATCGTTTGTCCTGCGTCGACGGTGTCGTCGGCAGACACTGCCACGGTGACGACGCCTGCGAACGGGGCCGCGACATGGTCGGGGTTGGACCGGTCGGCCTTTTCGGCGGTCGGTATGTCGCTGGCGATGCTGCGATCACGCACCACCACCGGCCGCAGCTGGCCGTTGAGGATGCACATCACCGTGCGCATGCCGCGTTCGTCGGGGTCGGAGATCGCTTCCAGCCCGATCAGCAGCTCGACGCCGCGCTCCAGCCGTACCCGATGTTCTTCGCCGTGCCGCAGCCCGTAGAAGAATTGGTTGGCCGACAGACTGGAGGTGTCGCCGTATTGTTCGCGGTGGGCTTCGAATTCCTCTGTCGGACCTGGAAACAGCAGCCTGTTGAGGACTGCTTGTCGTTTCGGGCCTGCTTGTCCGAGCACCACCTCATCGTCGAGGCCGACCTGTTGGGTGGGTTTGGCGGGCGGGCGCCCAGCTAGCGCCTTGCTGCGCAACGGTTCGGGCCAACCGCCCGGCGGGTCGCCGAGCTCGCCGCGCAGGAAGCCGATCACTGAGTCGGGAATGTCGAAACGCTCTGGGTCGGCGGCGAATTCGTCGGCAGACACGCCCGCGCCGACAAGGGCCAACGCAAGGTCGCCGACCACCTTGCTCGACGGAGTGACCTTCACCAGCCGGCCCAGCACCCGGTCGGCTGCGGCGTAGTTGGCCTCAATCTCTTCGAACCTGTCCCCCAGCCCCAGCGCAATCGCCTGCTGGCGCAAGTTCGACAGCTGGCCACCAGGGATCTCGTGGTGATACACCCGACCGGTCGGTGCCGGTAGGCCAGACTCAAACGGCGCGTAGACCTTTCGCAGCGCCTCCCAGTAAGGCTCCAGGTCGCACACCGCGGCCAGCGACAATCCGGTGTCGTATTCGGTGTGCGCGGCGGCCGCCACGATCGAGGAAAGCGCGGGCTGGCTGGTGGTGCCCGCCAGAGGCGCGGAGGCCCCGTCGACCGCGCTGGCGCCGGCCTGCCAGGCCGCCAGATAGGTGGCCAGCTGCCCGCCGGGGGTGTCGTGGGTGTGCACATGCACCGGCAGGTCGAACCGGCTGCGCAGTGCGCTGATCAACTGATGAGCGGCCTGCGGGCGCAGCAGCCCCGCCATGTCCTTGATCGCCAGCACATGCGCCCCCGCATCGACGATCTGTTCGGCAAGTTTGAGGTAATAGTCCAGCGTGTACAGGTTCTCGCCCGGGTCGGACAGGTCACCGGTGTAACTCATCGCGACTTCGGCTACCGCCGTGGCAGTTTCGCGCACCGCATCGATCGCCGGCCGCATGGACTCGACGTTGTTGAGCGCGTCGAAAATCCGGTAGATATCAATACCCGTTGCCGTGGCTTCCTGAATGAACGCGGTGGTGACGGTTTCCGGATACGGCGTGTAGCCCACGGTGTTGCGGCCCCGCAACAGCATCTGCAGGCAGATGTTGGGCACCGCCTCACGCAAGGCGGCCAGCCGCTCCCACGGGTCTTCCTTCAAGAACCGAAGCGCCACATCGTAAGTCGCCCCACCCCAGCACTCGATGGACAGCAGCTGCGGCGTCATCCGCGCGATGTAGGGCGCCACCATCAGCAGGCCGGTGGTGCGCACCCGAGTGGCCAGCAGCGACTGATGCGCATCGCGGAACGTCGTGTCGGTGACACCGACCGACCGAGACTCGCGCAGCCAACGAGCGAATCCTTCCGGCCCCACCTCGGTCAACAGGTGCTTGCTGCCGCGCGGCGGTGCGGCTTCCAGATCGATCTCGGGCAGCTTGTCCTGTGGGTACACCGTCGACGTTCGCGGCCCGTGCTGCTGGTTGACGGTGACCTCGGCGAGGTAGTTGAGGATCTTGGTGCCACGGTCGGCCGGGGTGCGCGCGGTAAGCAGATACGGGCGCTCGTCAATGAACGACGTCGTGACGCGTCCAGCGCGGAAGTCCGCATCGTTGACCACGGCCATCAGGAACGGGATGTTCGTCGACACGCCGCGCACCCGGAACTCGGCCAGTGCGCGACGGGCCCTTGCGACCGCTGTCGAGAAGTCACGCCCGCGACATGTCAGCTTGACCAGCATCGAGTCGAAGTGGGCGCTGATTTCCGCACCCAGATGCGAGCCGCCGTCGAGCCGGATGCCCGCACCACCCGGCGACCGGTAACCGGTGATGCGGCCGGTGTCGGGGCGAAAGCCATTGGCCGGATCCTCGGTGGTGATCCGGCACTGCATTGCCGCCCCATGCACTTGCAGCGAATCCTGGCTCAGCCCAAGGTCGGCCAGCGTCTCGCCGTCGGCGACACGCATCTGGCTGGCGACGAGGTCGACGTCGGTGATCTCCTCGGTGACCGTGTGCTCGACCTGGATACGCGGATTCATTTCGATGAACACGTAGTCGCCGCGCTCGTCGAGCAGGAACTCGACGGTGCCCGCGTAGGTGTAGTTGATCTCACGCGCGAACGCCACCGCGTCGGCACAGATCCTGCGCCTCAGCTCCTCGGGCAGGTTCGGCGCCGGGGCCAGTTCGATGACCTTCTGGTGCCGACGCTGCACGCTGCAGTCACGCTCGAACAGGTGCATGACGTTGCCGTGGGTGTCGGCCAGGATCTGCACCTCGATGTGGCGCGGATTGAGCACGGCCTGCTCGAGGTACAGCGTCGGGTCACCGAATGCCGACTCGGCTTCGCGGCTGGCGGCCTCGATCGCCTCAGGCAGCGCGCTGCGATCGGTGACGCGGCGCATGCCGCGCCCGCCGCCGCCCGACACCGCCTTGACGAACAGCGGGAACTGCATCGTCTCGGCGGCGGCCATCAGCTCTTCGACCGACGCCGACGGCGTCGACGAGTTCAGCACCGGCAATCCCGCGGCCCGTGCCGCCGCGATCGCCCGCGACTTATTGCCCGTCAGCTCAAGGATTTCAGCGCTGGGGCCGATAAACGTGATGCCTGCAGCCGCGCATGCGGCGGCCAGATCGGGGTTTTCCGACAGGAAGCCGTATCCCGGATAGACCGCATCCGCGCCAGCATGCTGCGCGACACGGATGATTTCGTCGACCGACAGGTAGGCCCGGACCGGGTGGCCCGTCTCCCCGATCTGATATGACTCATCGGCCTTCAGTCGATGCAGCGAGTTGCGGTCCTCATGCGGATACACCGCGACGGTGGCGATGCCCATCTCGTAGGCCGCCCGGAACGCACGGATCGCGATTTCCCCGCGGTTGGCCACCAAGACTTTCGAGATCACGCGCGTAACCCTAACCCCAGCGCTGAACTGCTTAAAGAAGGGTGGACCAGTAGTTCCAGAAGCGCACGAGGATCAGCAGAATCAGCGCGGTGAACCACAGCGCCACCAGCGACCACCGCCAGGTGTAGAGCACCCGCGCTACCGCATTCGACTGCAGTGGCTGCAGCGCGATCGACGCGACCACAACCAACAGAGGGATGGTGACCGCCCACACCGCCATGCAATACGGGCACAACGCGCCGATGCGGTACAGGCTCTGAAAGATCAGCCAGTGGATGAACACCACGCCGAGCGCTGTGCCGGTCGCCAGGCCGGCCCAGTACCACCGCGGCAGCCTGACCTTGGCGAGGGCGAGGACACCGGTCACCACCACGACGCTGAACGAGACGATGCCGATCAGCGGGTTGGGAAACCCGAAGGCTGACGCCTGCGGTGTCACCATCACCGAACCGCACGACAGCACCGGGTTGATGCTGCACGACGGCACGTAATCGGGGTTGATCAGAATCTCGATCTTCTCGATCGTCAGCGTGATCGCTGCGGCGAGCCCGATGACGCCGGCGATCAGAACCCATACCGCGCTGGCCGTCCGGACCGGCACCCCATTCGACGCGTCCGCCGTGGGTTCGCTCGGCTGGACGCCGCTGGGCGCGGCGACGGTCATGGCGCGGGCGCGGGGGCCGGCGCCTGTGCCGGGGGCGGTGGCGTCGCGGCCACTGGCGGGGCGGCCTGTAGGCCCGGAACGTCGCCGACAATCTCCTTGATCTTCGCGACTAGCGCATCGGGAGTGGTCGGGCTGTAGTCCTCCCCGTTGATGCGGATGGTCGGTGTCGATTGGACGTTCGTCGCGGCGGCCAGACCTTTCGCCATTTCGGTGTAGCGGCCACTACTGATGCACTCCGGAACCTTGCCGGCGACCCCAGCCTGGCGCGCCACTTCCGTCAGTCTCGAGTTATCCGGGAACGGCCCGACGCCTTCTTCTGGCTGCTGCGCGTAGAGAGCCGCGTGGAAACGGCGGAAGGCTTCCGTCGACTCATCGGCCACGCAGTAGGCGGCATTCGACGCTCGCGAAGAGTAGCCGTCGCCCTGGCGGTCGAGGATCGAGACCATGTAGTAGTCGGCGGCGACCGCTCCGGAGTCAATCAACTTACTGACGGTGGGACCGAACTGCCTCTCGAAATTTCCGCAGGCAGGGCAGAGGAAGTCCTCGTAGAGCGATAGCACCGCCTTGGGGTCGCTGGTGCCCTCCTTGGTCATGAGCTTGCTCGACGTGACGCGGATCGACTTGGACTCACCTGACGCCGGCTTCTTTTCATTCGACAGCACGATGTAGCCCACCAGCGCGACGGCGAAGATGACCACGATCGAGGTCAGCCCGATCTGGATCGCCAGGTTGCGCTTGCGGTCGGCCGCTTTCAAGTCGTAGCGGGCATTCTTCTTGGGTTTGGCTGCCACGGGGTTAAGAGTACCGGCGGCTCACCGGCGGCTTCTCATGCGCGGGCGAGATGGGCCCGCAGCGCAGAGATCGTTTCCGCCACGGCGGTCGCGCTGCCGCCGCCCTGCGGGAAGAAGTTGGCAAAGCCGTGCACCAGCGATCCGAATTCGCGGTAGTCGACGGTCACGCCGGCCCCGCGCATGGCTTCGGCGTACTGCCTGCCCTCGTCGCGCAGCGGGTCGAACCCCGCGGTCAGCACCAGCGCCGGCGGTAGTCCCGAGAAATCGTTGGCCAACAGCGGAGACACCCGCGGGTCGGCGGCGTCGACCTGCGCACCGTCGAGGAACTGCTCCCGGCAGTACTGCAAGTCCTTCTTGGTCAGGAAGAACCCTTCGGCGAACAGCGTCTGCGACCGCGTCTCGCCGCTGTAGTTGGTGACCGGATAGAACAGCAACTGCAAGGCGGGCAGCCGGGTGCCGTCGTCGCGTGCACGCAGCGATACCAGCGCGGCGAGGTTGCCTCCGGCGCTGTCGCCCCCGACCGCCACCCGGCCGGGGTCGGCGCCCAGTTCATCCGCATGGTCGAGCGCCCACTGAAATGCGGCGTACGCATCGTCGGATCCGGCAGGCGCCTTGTGCTCGGGGGCGAGTCGGTAGTCCACCGACAACACGTGCAGGCCGCCCTCGCGGCAGATCTGCCGGCACAGGTCGTCGTGCGTCTCGATGTCGCCGATGACCTGGCCGCCGCCGTGATAGAAGACCAACAGCGGTTCTCCATCGCCATTGACTGGCCGGTAGTGCCGCGCTCGGATCGGCTCTGCCGGGCCGGGGATAGAGAGATTGGTCACCGTCGCCACAGGGATGTCCTGCTTGAAGCTGGCGGCCAGGATTCTCAACTGGGCCCGGGCGGCGCCGACGTCGGGGCTCGCAATCAGGGCATTGAGACCGACCGCCGACATCCCGACGAGCATCAACTGCAACGTCGTATCCAGCGTGTTGCCGTCGATCATGACCGAACGACCACCCACCAGCAGGCGTTTGACGAGGTTCGGTATCCGCGGAAGTCCACGCAGCGTCAAACCGGCGAGGGCGTTGACGACGGGACCCTTGGCACCTCGCGGCGGTCCGACGGGCGTCGCCTGTCCTGGCAGACTCTGGGTCATGGCTGCTCCCTCGATCACGCTGAATGACGGTAATGCGATGCCTCAGGTCGGACTTGGCGTTTGGCAGACGCCGCCGGAAGACACCGAACGTGCGGTGGCGACCGCCTTGGATGCCGGTTATCGACACGTCGACACGGCCGCAGGGTACTTCAATGAGCGCGAGGTGGGTCACGCCATCACGAAGTCCGGCCTTCCCCGCGAGGACGTCTTCGTCACCACCAAGTTGTGGAACGCCGATCAGGGCTACGACAGCACGCTCGCGGCATTCGACGCCAGCATGAAGCGCCTCGACGTGGAGTACCTCGACCTCTACCTCATTCATTGGCCGATGCCGGCGCGCAACGCGTTCGTCGACACGTTCAAGGCGTTCGCACACCTCCGCGATCAGGGCCGCATCCGATCGATCGGTGTCAGCAACTTCGAGCCAGAACACTTGCGAATTCTGGTGGACGGCACCGGAATTGTCCCGGCCGTCAACCAGGTCGAGTTGCATCCGCTGCTGCAGCAACAGGAACTAAGGGAAGTGCACGCTCAGCTGGGCATCGCAACCGAGGCGTGGAGCCCGCTGGGCCAGGGATCGCTGCTGAGCAACCCGACGGTGACGGCCGTCGCCGAGGCACACGGAAAAACCCCAGCGCAGGTACTGATTAGGTGGCATATCCAACTCGGTAATATCGTCATCCCGAAGTCGGTGACCCCCGAGCGAATTGTGAGTAACTTCGACGTGTTCGATTTCGAACTGAGCGAGCAGGACATGGCGTCCATCTCTTCGCTCGGCGACGGAACACGACTGGGTCCTGACCCACGAACCTTCAACTTCACAGGATAGGTGCCATGACGTCGGCGGCTTCGATTCCCACCGTCACTCTCAACGACGAGAACACGATCCCCGTGTTCGGCCTCGGCCTTGCCGAGCTATCGGACTCCGAGACCGAGCAGGCCGTATCGACGGCGCTGGAAGCCGGCTACCGATTGATCGACACGGCCTCCGCGTACGGCAACGAGGAAGCGGTCGGCCGGGCGGTCGCTGCATCGGGTGTGCCGCGGGATGAGCTGTTCATCACCACCAAGTTGGCCACCGAGGATCAAGGCTTCCAGGCGTCACAGGACGCCCTCTCGGCCAGCATCGAGCGGCTCGGTCTGGACTACGTGGACCTCTATCTCATCCATTGGCCCGGTGGCGACCCCGGCAAGTACGTCGACAGCTGGGGCGGCCTGATGAAGCGCAAGGAGGACGGCTTCACCAGGTCCATCGGCGTGTCCAACTTTCACGCCGAGGACCTGTCGAACGTCATCGACCTGTCGTTCTTCACACCTGCCATCAATCAGATCGAGCTGCACCCGCTGTTGAATCAAGCGGAACTGCGGGCGGTCAACGCCGAGTACGGCATCGTCACCGAGGCGTACAGCCCACTGGGCGTTGGCAAGCTGCTGGAAAACCCGACGGTTGCGTCGGTGGCGCAGGCGCACGGGAAGTCGCCGGCGCAGGCGCTGATCCGATGGAGCATCCAGCTAGGCAACGTCGTCATCCCGCGATCGGCGAACCCGGAACGGATCAAGTCGAATATCGACGTGTTCGACTTCGAGCTGAGCGACGACGAGATGGCCGCGCTCAACGCTCTCGACGACGGCACCCGCTTCCGGCCGGACCCGGAAACCTACACGGGCACTTAACCGGTCGGGCAGGTCGCGGCCGCGTCGCGCAGGACCGTCGCGGACGGCGCATCGACTGGCAACCCGTAGCCGCGCAGCACGGCGATGAATTGCATCGCGTATTGGCAGCGGAACGCGGTGTTCGGCGGCATCCACGTCGCCGGTTCCTGATCACCCTTGTCCTGATTCGCGGGGCCGTCGACCGCGATTAGGTTCGCTGGATCGTTGGCGAACCGCAGCCGCATGTCGTCGGGCCAGTTGCGGGCACCGAGGTCCCACGCGAGCGCGAGCGGCACGATGTGGTCGATCTGCACCGCCGCGCCGACCTGGGCGCCGCGCACAAACGGCACGGTGCCGTTGGTGTAAGGGTCGTGGAGTATTCCGGTCGCAACGGCGTTGGGACACCGCTTGATTGACACATACGTCTTGTCGACAAGGTCGCGGTCGAGGATGTCGTTGCGAGTGTCGCAGCCGTTGTGGCCACCGGGGGCGGGGTTGTCGTCGGTCCAGGTGTCGCCGAACGCATCCCGGCGGTAGTCGTGGCCTCGGATCCGGACGGGCACTTCGGCGATGCCTGCGAGCACGTCGACTCCCGGTGCGACGGTCGGGATGTCGGCCTGGGCAACGAACTGAGCCCGCTCCCCCGATGACCCGACGACCTGATAGGCGACCAGCACCGCCAGGGCGACCACCACGGCCAGCCACAGCAGCCGGGTGCGAGTCATGATTTGTCCAAATATTCGACGCGGTCGGTGTCGGTGAACTGCGCTGCCAGGACGGCCATTCCGGGGTGCCCCGGATTCTTTTCGTAAAGCGCTTCGCAGTACTCACGTGCGGCCAGAATGACGTCGAGGTGCTCGGAGAGAGACAGGAATCTCAGGGTGATGGGCCTGCCGGACTGACTGAGCCCCAGCACATCTCCCTCCTTGCGTTCCTGCAGATCGAGGTCCGCGAGTTTGAATCCGTCAAGCGTGCCGGCGACGGCCTTGAGCCTCTGCCCCGCCTTGGATCCCTCCGGGAGCTTCGTGGCAAGCAGACACAGGCTGGGATGCTGACCGCGACCGATGCGGCCACGCAACTGGTGCAACTGGCTGATGCCGAACCGGTCCGCGTCGATCACCACCATCACCGTCGCATTGGGCACATCGACGCCGACCTCAATCACGGTGGTACACACGAGGACATCGATCTGGCCTGCACGGAAAGCCGCCATCACCGTGTCCTTTTCGTCACTGGGCAGGCGGCCGTGCATGAGCCCGAGCCGCAGCCCGGACAGCGCGCCGCGCTGAAGGCGGTCGAACAATTCGACCACCGTGGTGGCGGGCGGACCGCTGTCGTCCTTCGCGGGTTTGTCGCTCTCGTCGATGCGGGAGGCGACGACGTAGGCCTGACGGCCTGCGCCTACCTCTTCGATGATGCGCTGCCATGCGCGGTCGAGCCATGCTGGCTTTTCCTTGGTGAATATCGTGTTCGTGGTGATGGGTTGGCGGCCGCGAGGCAGTTCGCGCAGTGTGGAGGTCTCAAGATCGCCGTAGACTGTCAGCGCGACGGTACGCGGAATCGGCGTGGCGGTCATCACCAACAGGTGTGGCGTAAGCCCTTCGGGAGCCTTGGCGCGCAACCGGTCTCGCTGCTCTACTCCGAACCGGTGCTGCTCGTCGACGACGACCATGCCGAGCCGCTTGAACTCGACGGCCTCCTGCAGCAAAGCGTGCGTGCCGATGACGATGCCCGCATCGCCAGTCGCGACTTCGTCGCGCACCTCGCGCTTCTGCTGGGCCGACATTGACCCGGTCAACAGCGCAACACGCGTCGCACCCTCGGCGCCACCCAGTTGACCTGCCATCGCCAGCGGCCCGAGGACATCCCGGATGGAGCGAGCATGCTGGGCGGCAAGGACTTCCGTCGGCGCCAGCAGCGCGCACTGATAGCCGGCATCGATCATCTGCAGCATTGCCAGCACCGACACGATCGTCTTGCCCGAGCCGACCTCGCCCTGCAGCATGCGGTTCATCGGCCGGCTCTCCGAGAGTTCGGCCGACAGCACGTCGAGCACTTCCATTTGGCCACTGGTCAATTCGAACGGCAACTGTTTACGCATGACGCTCAGGAGGCCGTTTTCGGGCCGCGCGACGGGACCCGATTCGCTCAGTTCGCTGTATCGCCGGCCCACCAAGGCCCACTGCAGCCCTACCGCCTCGTCAAACGTGAGTCGGGCCTGAGCACGCTCGCGCTCGGCCGTGTTCTCTGCGAGGTGGATCGCCCGTAGCGCTTCGTCTTCTGAAATCAGATTCCGCTGCTGCAGAATGGATTCCGGCAGCGGCTCCTCGATCGGGTCGAGCACGTCGAGGACTTGGCGCACACACGCGTAGATTTCCCAGGTTTGCACCTTCTTGTTGGCGTTGTAGATCGGAAAGAATTGCCGCTCGAATGCCGACAACAGCTCATCGCCAGTGGCCCCGGATGCGGCGGCGATTGTCTTCAGTGACTTGGTGCCGATGTTCTTGCCGGTAGGCGACTCAAGAACGTAGAACGCCGGATGGCTCAATTGAAGTGTTTTCCTGAAGTATTTGACTTCGCCGGAAAGCATCAAGCGGGTGCCCTGTGGCAGGTTGTCGATCATGTAGCCCGCATTGAAGAACGTGGCGGTGACCTCGGGCCGTCGACTTCCCAGCGTGACGCGCAGCCACTTGGGCTTCTTCATCTTCTTGGTCTTGGGGTCGAACCTCGGCTTCATGTCACCGACATGGGTGGCGGTGATGACGTCGACGAAGGTGACGTGTTCACCTTCCTCGAGTTCCTCGCCCTCACCGAGCACCGTCATTCCGTCGCTGTACTTGCGCGGGTAGTGCCGCAGCAGGTCGTTGACGGTGCGGATGCCGAAGTGTTCTTCGAGCGGACCGGCGGCCTTCTTGCCGAGGACGTAGTCGAGCCGGTCGGTCAGCGCGGCCACGGCTACTCCACCCCGATCAGCAGCGCGTCGCCGTGGTGGTCGGTGTGATAAGTCACCAACTCGGTACCGAGATGCTGAGTGTGGACATGCGCCCGCAGTGCTTCACCAACGCCGCCGTCGACCCCGGCACCCATCAGCACTGTCACGAGCTCACCGCCGGCGGCCAGCAACAGGTCGATCAGGCCCGCGGCGGCCGCGGTGATGTCGTTGCCGACGATCAGCACCTCATCGCCCGCGATCGCCAACCCGTCGCCCGGTTTACAGGTGCCCGCCCACGTCAGCGCCTCCTCGGTGGCCACGCGCACCGAGCCGTGCCTGGCGCCCGCGGCCGCGCGGGCCATCGTGTAGCCGTCGTCCACCGCCTGCCGCTCGGCGTCGTGCACCGCCAGCGCGGCAAGACCCTGAACCATGGAACCGGCGGGCACCGGCACGACGTCGATGCCCCATCCGATCGCCGCGGTACAGCCCGCGACGAGTTCCTCGGCGGCGACGTAGCCGTTGGGCAACACCATGATCTGCGCGGCGCCGGTGTTGACGAGCGCGTGCAGCAGTTGCTTGGCGCTCACCGGCCCGTCGGCTTCGGGCCGCAACACATGCGCACCCTCGCCCCCGAACAGTTCAGCGGCGCCGTCACCGTCGACGACGGCAAGCACCGCGCGTTCGCGGCTCCACCCGCCCGTCGGCCGCGCACCGGCGCCGCCCGACAGGGAGGTGACCTGGATCCGGCTCGGCGTGCCGACCGACAAGGCCGCCTCGACGGCAGCGCCCGCATCGTCGGCGTGGACGTGCACCGAGTAGTGGCCTGCTCCGTCCGCCGCAGCCGCGATGGCCACCGATTCGCCCAGCTGATCCAGGCGCTCGCGGAGCGTCTCCACTCCGCGGGCGTCGCAACCGTTCAGCAGGTACATCACCTCGAACTGCGGCGCGGCGGCAGTGGTCGCTGCTGCGTCGGCGTGCGGCGGGGACGGCAGGTATTCGTTCCGGTGGGGCGCACGCCCTGTCAGCGTGGTGCTCATCGCGTCCAGCAGTACCAGCAGGCCACGGCCTCCGGCGTCCACCACGCCGGCCTCGGCCAGCACATCGAGTTGCGCGGTGGTCTTGTCGAGTGCGACGGCCGCGGCGTCGGCGGCAGCAGACACCACCTCGGCCAGGTCGGCGCCGTCGGCGCCCGCATGCTCGGCGGCGCCCGCCGCGTCCTGCAGCACCGAGACGATGGTGCCCGGCACCGGCTCGCCCATCGACGTGACGACCAGCCCGACCGCGTGCCGCAGGGCCGCCGCGAAGACGGGGCCGTCGATGTCGGCCAGCGCCCCGTCGCGGTCTGCGGCGGCGGACGAGACCACGTCGGCGAGGCCGCGCAGGATCTGCGACAGGATGACGCCGGAATTGCCACGGGCGCCGTGCAAGGCGCCGGCGGCCAGCGCCGCGGCGACCTGCCTCACGTCGTCGCTATCGGCGTGCGTGTCGGCCTGCGCCCACGCCGAACGCATGGTGAACAGCATGTTTGTCCCGGTATCGGCGTCGGCGACGGGGAACACGTTGAGCCGATTTATCTCGTCGGTTTTGGAAATGAGGTCACCGACGGCGGTATGGGCCCAGTCCCGCAGTGCGGAGGCGTCGAGCCGCCGAGCCGACATCGAAAACCTCCCACCCGCTATGCCGCCGTGGGCGCCAGCCTAGCCACCCGCGGCGACAAGCCTGGCAACAACGTCGGTGGCTGTGGAGCAGGCGGCTGAGGGCATTTTGGCGATACCTCAAGCTGCCGGTATCCTGGTCAGGTTGTCGGGTCGACCCGTCGCCGGTTTCCGGCGAAATGGACCCAGACCCCCAAGTACTGATCCGAGGAGTTCCACATATGGCTGCCGTCTGCGAGATCTGCGGGAAAGGCCCCGGCTTCGGCAAGTCGGTGTCGCACTCCCATCGCCGGACCAGCCGTCGGTGGGATCCCAACATTCAGACGGTGCGCACCGTGACCCACCCCGGTGGGAACAAGAAGCGCATCAACGTGTGCACCTCGTGCATCAAGGCCGGCAAGGTCGCGCGGGGCTAGAACCCTTTTCACGTAGCTAGGCGTCCACTGTTCGGGCGGACAGCGAACACCGGGATCCGCATTCGCCAGGTGAGAGCTCCTTGGCCCCGTACCCTGTCTTTTCGCTGGCTTGCGCAAATCTGCGAGCGGAAAGGTCGAGCCCATGTTCGGGTATGCGGTCAAAATTGTCTCCCGCACAGCGCTTGCCGCCGCGGCGGCGACACTAGCGATCAGCCTCGCCCCAGCTCCGCTCGCTGCGGCCGTCGACGCGCAGATACTGGTGGGGGCTTGGGTGGGTCCCGCCACACTCGGAGATACGGGTGAGTGCGGGCCCACGGCGGGGCAATTCTCGTTCTCGCCAAACGGCGTCTACCGCTACCTGGCTGTTCACCCGAACTGCGGGATAGTCATGATCGACGGACACTATGAGCTACAGGCCGACGGAGGTGTCCTGCAGCTTTCGATCGACGAATGCGGAGACCCAGGCTGCCCGCCAGGGCTGTCGACCTTCACCACGCCCATCAGCGCCGTCGACCGCGACACCATCGTCCTCGATGGCCGCAACACCTACCAGCGCCAACACGACTGATCCCTCAGCCAGGCAGGCGCCAGTCGATCGGATCGGCGCCCATCTTCTCCAGCAGCTCGTTGGCGCGACTGAACGGTCGCGAGCCGAAGAATCCGCGCGACGCCGACAGCGGAGAGGGATGCGGCGATTCGATCGCCGTGCAGTTGCCACCGTCGAGCATCGGTTTCAGCGTCGAGGCGTCGCGGCCCCACAACACCGCCACCAGCGGCTGCTCCCGGGCCACGAGTGCACGGATCGCGCATTCGGTCACCGCTTCCCAGCCTTTGCCACGGTGTGACGCCGGATTGCTCGGTCGCACGGTGAGCACCCTGTTCAGCAGCATCACGCCGCGCTCGGCCCACGGTGTGAGGTCGCCGGTGGACGGCGGTGGGTAACCCAGATCCTTGCCGTACTCGGCGAAGATGTTGTCCAGGCTGCGCGGCAGCGGTCGCACGTCGGCCGCCACCGAGAAGCTCAGGCCGACCGCGTGCCCCGGCGTCGGGTAGGGATCCTGCCCGACGATGAGCACCCGCACCTGGTCAAACGGGAACGTGAAGGCGCGCAACACATTCGGGCCGGCAGGCAGATACCGGTGGCCCGCCGCGAGCTCCGTCCGTAAAAACTCGCCCATCTGAGCGACCTGTGGGCCGACGGGCTCCAATGCGTGGGCCCAACCGTCTTCGACGAGTTCATTTAGGGGGCGTGCGGTCATGAAAGGTCAACCTAGCGTGCGGCGTCGGTCAGAACGACTGCCAGCCCGGGTTTCCGTGCCACCGCTCTCCGTCCACCAGAACCCTCGGCGGGCCGTCGAGCACCTGTCCGATCATCCGCCAGCCAACCGGCGGCGGTCCCGGGAACGTCGCGACCAGCGCGTGGTCCTCGCCTCCCGCGAGCACCCAGAGCCACGGGTCCATCACCAATGTGGTGGCCGCAGAAGCGAGTGCATCGTGGTCTGCGCCCATTGCGTCCCTCGACAGGTCGATGCCGACACCCGACGCACGCGCGATGTGCCCGAGGTCGGCCACCAGGCCGTCGGAGACATCAGTCATCGACGTAGCGCCCGCGTCTGCCGCGACGCGTCCCTGACCGTACGGCGGCTCCGGCACCAAGTGACGGCGACGCAGCGCTTCAAACGCATGAACGCCGTTGAGCAACAACGCATATCCGGCGGCAGACCAGCCCACATCTCCCACCACAGCGACGGTGTCACCGGCACGGGCGCCGCCGAGACGGACCGCTGCGCGGCCGTCCAGATCGCCCAGCGCAGTCACCGAAATCACCCAC
The DNA here is from genome assembly GCA_963841555.1 of uncultured Actinomycetota bacterium. Classification (GTDB taxonomy): domain Bacteria; phylum Actinomycetota; class Actinomycetes; order Mycobacteriales; family Mycobacteriaceae; genus Mycobacterium. The sequence continues at coordinate 494,261 of CAWJDL010000005.1, read as the reverse complement.
TGCGGGGCCGTCACAAGGTCACCGCCGACGATGCCGGCGCCCAGCAGCCGCGCCTCGTGCCACATGCCGTCAACGAGTTCGAGCGCCTGCGCCGTCAGCGTGTCACCCGGCGCGCCGAAAGCCACGACGAACGCAGTGGCCGCCGCGCCCATAGCCTCGATGTCCGCGGCGTTCTGCGCGATCGCCTTGCGTCCGATGTCGTGCGGTGATGACCAGTCCAGGCGAAAGTGCTGCCCTTCGACGAGCATGTCGGTGGACACCACCGTCGTCCCGTCGCGGGCGAACACGACCGCGGCGTCGTCACCCGGCCCCAGCGCAACCGTGTCCGGCTGTTCGCGGCCGGCCACCAGCCGGTCGATCACGGCGAACTCGCCCAGTCCCGCCAGTGTCTCGGCGGGCTCATCGCTCGCCATGTCACCTCCCCTGAGCTGCGGTACGTTTGGGCCCTGCGGCGTGGAGTCTATGCAGCGAGACGGAGGGACAGCGGGTGGTCGAGGCTTTCATGCTGATCCAGACCGAGGTGGGCCGCGCCGAGGTCGTCGCCAAGCAGCTCGCCGCCCTCCCTGGCGTCTTGTCGTCGGAGTACGTCACCGGCCCGTACGACGTCGTCGTGCGCATCGGCGCCGACGACCTTGCCGACCTGCAGGCCAATGTCGTTCCGAGCGTGCAGCAGGTCACCGGCATCACCCGCACCCTGACCTGTCCGATCGCTAATGGAGTGCGCCCTTAGAGTTTGGGCCGTGGATGCCGAGACCCATGACGGGCCCCCGCGGGCGTTGATGATCGCCGCAATCGTCGTGGCGGCCGGGGCGATCATCGGCATCCTCGTGTTCGCCGCGCTGCGACAGGCGCCGCCCGAACAGCGACCCGTCGCCATCGCGTCCGTGCCCGCGCCGCAGGCCGACAGCACCGAATGCCGTGCGCTCCTCGAGGCGCTTCCGCAGCAATTGGGTGACTACCGTCGGGCGGCCGCGGCCGATCCCGCGCCGGCCGGTACCGCGGCCTGGACGGCGGACGGTGAGCCTGTCATCCTGCGCTGTGGACTGGACCGGCCCGCCGAGTTTGTCATCGGCTCCCCTATCCAGGTCGTCGACGCTGTGCAATGGTTCGAACTCGCGGATCAAGGCCGCAGCACGTGGTTCGCGGTGGACCGGCCGGTCTACATCGCGCTGACGTTGCCGCAGGGATCAGGGCCGACGCCGATCCAAACCGTTTCCGACGTGATCGCAAAGTCGTTGCCTGCCAAGCCGATCGATCCGGCGCCGGTGCGCTAACGCAGGCCAGTGCCGCGCTTGAGCGCCGTCTCGACCATGGTGGCCAACAGCGTCGGATAGTCCACGCCGCTGGCCGCCCACATCCGTGGATACATCGAGATGGTCGTGAAACCGGGCATTGTGTTGATCTCGTTGACCACCGGCCCGTCGTCAGTGAGAAAGAAGTCGACGCGAGCGAGGCCCTGGCAGTCGATCGCATTGAACGCCCGAATGGCCAACTGCCGCACCGCGTCTGCGACCTCGTCGTCGATTTTGGCAGGCACATCGAGTTCGGCGGCGTCGTCGAGATATTTGGTCTCGAAGTCGTAGAACGCGTCCTCGCGGTCCCGGACCCCCGCGACCCTGATCTCGCCGACGGTGCTGGCCTCGACCCGGCCGTCGGGGAATTCCAAGACGCCACACTCTAATTCGCGCCCAGGAATGGCCGCCTCGACGATCACCTTCGGGTCATGCCTGCGGGCCAAGGCAATCGCCGTGGGCAGCTGGTCCCATGCCGTCACCCGGCTGACACCGATGGACGAGCCGCCGCGCGCGGGCTTGACGAACACCGGTAGCCCCAGCCGCTCTCGATCCTCGAGTTCGACGGTGTCGTGACGCGGTCGCAGCACGACGTGGTCGCCGATCGGCAGGCCCCCGGCGACGAGCAGCTTCTTGGTGAATTCCTTGTCCATGCCTGCGGCGCTGGCCAGTACACCCGCGCCGACGTATGGCACGCCGGCCAGCTCGAGCAGGCCCTGGATGGTGCCGTCCTCGCCGTACGGTCCGTGCAGGACGGGGAACACGACGTCGACCGCGGCGAGCATCTCGCCGCCCTGACCGACGGACAGCAGTTGGCCACCGCGAACCGGGTCCGCGGGCAATGCCAGTTCGGTGCCCGACGCCTCGCTGACCTCCGGTAACCGGCCGTCGGTGATCGCCAGTGTCTCCGGTCGGCCGTCGGTCAGTACCCACGATCCGCCGGGTGTGATGCCGACTGCGACCACCTCGAACCGTTCCGGATCAAGGTTGCGCAGGATGCTACCAGCGGAAACGCATGAAATTGCGTGCTCGGAGCTGCGTCCGCCGTAGACGACGGCGACGCGGACGCGACCGGCTGGCCCGGACGCATTAGGGGCAGTCACAACCTAGAGAGGCTACCGCCCTGGCCCGCGCCCGCACGATCTAGCGCGCTGACCTGGACTTTTACTCCAGCGCCTGTTCGAAATCGGCGATTAGATCGTCGGTGTCCTCGATGCCCAGCGAGATGCGGGCGAAGCCGTCGCTGACCTGATCACCCCAGCGGGCGCGCCGGTCCACCGACGTGTGGATACCGCCGAAGCTGGTCGACGCGATCAGCAGCGCGCTGCGCTCCACCAGAGCGTGCACCGCCGCGGCGTCCTCCAGCTCCACCGCGACAAGGCCGCCGAAGCGCTTCATCTGCATCGTGGCTATCTGATGCGACGGATCCTCGGGAAGACCCGGATAGCGCACCGACTTCACGGCCGGATGCGCGCGCAGCATCACGGCGAGCGCCTGAGCGTTCTGGCACTGCCGTTCGAACCGCAGGCCTGCGCTGCCGAGGCTGCGCAGCACCAGCCACGCCTCAAACGCGCCGAGAATCGGCCCTGCCAGCAGCCGCTCTTGTTCGAGCGCCGCCATCAGTTCCTGCTGACTTCCTGCGACGTAGCCCGCAACGAGATCGCTGTGCCCCGACAGCGCCTTGGTCGCGCTGGCCACCACCAAGTCGGCGCCAAGCGACAGCGGCTGCTGGCCAAGCGGTGTCGCGGTAGTGTTGTCGACGACCAGAGTGGCACCGCGGCCACGGCAGGTCATCGCCAGATGGTGAAGGTCGACGACGTCCAGACGCGGATTGACTGGGGTTTCGGCCAGCACAACGTTGGCGTCGGCCGATGCCTCACACATGTCGGCGCTGCGCGCTTCTACGACCGTAACCCCTTGCGGTGCAAGGTATTCCTTCGCATACCGGCGCACCTGGTAGTAGCCATCGGCGGGCACCACGAGCTTGGTGCCCGGTTTGGCGAGCACACGGAGCGCCGACGTGATCGCTGCCATGCCGGAGCCGAACGTCAATGCCGTCGCCGCACCTTCGAGTTCGGCCAGCGCCGATTCCAGTTGGCGCCACGTCGGATTGGAGGTGCGCCCGTAGCTGTCCATCGGCTCGGTTTCGTCGGGCGACAGGTGATATGTCGACGCAGGAACGGGTGGTGGTGCCACCGGCCTACCCGGAACTGCTTCCGAGCCAACGGCTTTCACGCTGCGTGTGGAATCGCCGTACTTACCATCCATCGGGCTACTCCGGCTTGGTGCTGCGCCCCAGCAGCAGCGCGACGGCCTCGTCGACCGACAATCCCTTGTGGCAGACGCGATGCACCGCGTCGGTGAGCGGCATCTCGACGTCATAACTCGCCGCGAGCGCGAGCACCGACTGACACGATGTGACGCCCTCGGCGATGTGGCCACCTGCGGCGGCAAGGGCCGATTCCATGGTGCCGCCCCGGCCCAGCCGTTCACCGAATGTGCGGTTGCGTGAGCGCGGCGACGTGCACGTCGCCACCAGATCGCCGACGCCTGCGAGCCCTGCCATGGTTGCGGGTTTGGCGCCCAACGCAATTCCGAGCCGCATGATCTCGGCCAGGCCGCGGGTAATGATTGCCGCGGCGGTGTTCTCGCCCAGCCCGACACCGGCGGCCATCCCGCAGGCCAATGCGATGACGTTCTTGCACGCACCGCCGACCTCGGCGCCGATGACGTCGGCATTGGTGTACGGGCGGAAGTACGGAGTCGACAGCGCGCGCTGCAAGGTCACCGCCCTGCCGGAGTCGCTGCACGCGACAACGGTGGCGCCCGGCTGTTCGTCCGCGATCTCGCTGGCCAGGTTCGGGCCCGTAACGACCGCAACGCGGGACGGGTCAGCGCCGGTCACCTGCACCACGACCTGACTCATCCGCAACAACGTGCCCAGCTCGATGCCCTTGGCCAGGCTCACCAGCGTGACGTCGTCGCCGATCAGGTCCTTCCAGCGCTCGAGGTTGGCGCGCAACGTCTGCGACGGCACCGCGAGCAGCACCGTGCACGCGCCAGCCAGCGCTTCGGCGGGATCGCTTGTGGCGCGGATCGACTTCGGCAACTCGGTATCGCCGAGATACCCGGCGTTGCGGCGGGTGTCGTTGATCTCATCTGCCAGCTCCTGGCGACGGGCCCATAACGCGACGTTGTTGCCGGCATCCGCCAAGACCTTGGCCAGCGCCGTCCCCCACGCACCGGCACCCATCACCGCCGCCTCCACCACCGCTTCACATTAGCGTGGCCGCCTGTGCTGGCAGGATGGCGCACATGAGCGGCACGAAGCCAGTCGAAGCCGCGGATGTCGGGCTGGTGATCGCGGTGAAGCGGCTGACCGCCGCCAAGACCAGGCTGGCACCGGTGTTCTCGGCGTCCACTCGGGAAAGCGTGGTGCTAGCCATGCTGATCGACACCATCAACGCGGCGTCGGCCGTCCCTGCGTTGTCGGCGATCACCGTTGTCACCCCCGATGAGTTTGCTGCCGATGCCGCTCGCCAACTGGGCGCCCGCGTGCTGGCGGACCCGACGCCGGATGGTCACCGCAACCCGCTGAATAACGCCATCACCGCCGCCGAAGCCTCGCTGCGCGAAGAGACGCCCAATATCGTTGCACTGCAAGGTGATCTACCCGCTCTTCAAACGCAGGAGCTGGCCGAGGCGATTGTGGCCGCTCGGGTGTATCCGCGCAGCTTCGTCGGCGACCGGCACGGGACCGGAACATCGGCGCTGTTTGCTTTCGGAGTCGCGCTCGACCCGCAATTCGGCGCTGATTCCGCCCAGCGGCATCGTCACTCGGGGGCCATCGAGCTGACAGGCGCATGGCCCGGGCTGCGGTGCGACATAGACACCCCCGACGACTTGATGGTGGCGCGGCGCCTCGGTGTCGGCGCGGCGACCACGCAGGCCGTCGGCCGGCCCAGATGAACAGCTGGCGACGGGTTGGCCAGTCTCGGTAGCAGGACGACTTGTCGATAAGGGATCATCGGGGGATGACGGAAGCCGAAGCCCAGATCCGCGCCGACGAAACCCAGTCGGTGGCCGGAGACGGTCGGCCGCAGGCACCGGATACCGCTGATTCGGCGCCGGAGGCGCCACCTGCGGCGACATCACCTGCCATCGCCAATGCCCTGCCCGAGGATCGCTACCTCAACCGTGAGCTGAGCTGGCTGGAATTCAACGCGCGCGTGCTCGCTCTCGCCGCCGACACCTCCCTACCGCTTCTGGAGCGGGCGAAATTCTTGGCGATCTTCGCGTCGAACCTCGACGAGTTCTACATGGTGCGGGTCGCCGGCCTGAAGCGACGCGACGAGATGGGCCTGTCGGTGCGTTCGGCCGACGGTCTGTCACCGCGCGAGCAGCTGCGCCGGATCAGTGAGCGCACCCAACAGATCGCCAGCCGCCATGCGCACGTATTTCTCGACTCGGTGCGTCCGGCGCTTGCCGACGAGGGCATCGTCATCATGACGTGGGCCGAACTCGACGAAGCGGAACGCGGGCGGCTGTCCACCTACTTCCAAGAACAGGTGTTCCCGGTGCTGACGCCGTTGGCCGTCGACCCGGCGCATCCCTTCCCGTTCGTGAGCGGGCTCTCCCTGAATCTGGCGATCACCGTCAAACATCCCGACGACGGTGGGCAACACTTCGCCCGAATCAAAGTTCCCGACAACGTCGACCGCTTCGTCGAACTCGGCCGCCGTGAGGGCTCACACGACGTCGTACGGTTCCTACCGATGGAGGAGCTGATCGCCGCTTTCCTGCCGGTTCTCTTCCCCGGCCTGGAGATCGTCGAGCATCACGCCTTCCGCATCACCCGCAATGCCGATTTTGAAGTGGAAGAAGACCGCGACGAAGACCTGCTGCAGGCCTTGGAGCGCGAATTGGCGCGGCGACGGTTCGGTTCCCCGGTCCGGCTGGAAGTTTCGGACGACATGACCGAGAGCATGCTGGAACTGCTGCTGCGCGAACTCGACGTCGACCCCGGTGATGTCATCGAGGTGCCCGGGCTGCTGGATCTCACGTCGCTGTGGCAGGTATATGGCGTCGACCGTCCGGCGCTGAAGGATCCGCCGTTCGTTCCGGCGACGCCGCCTGCATTCGGTGAACGGGAGACACCCAAGAGCATCTTCTCCACGTTGCGCGACGGCGATGTACTCGTGCACCACCCCTACGATTCGTTCTCCACGACTGTGCAGCGGTTCATCGAGCAGGCGGCCGCCGATCCCAATGTGCTGGCGATCAAGCAGACGCTGTACCGCACCTCAGGTGATTCGCCGATCGTCAACGCGCTCATCGACGCCGCCGCGGCGGGCAAGCAGGTGGTCGCGCTCGTGGAGATCAAGGCGCGGTTCGACGAGCAGGCCAATATCAAATGGGCCCGCGCGCTGGAGCGGGCTGGCGTGCACGTGGTGTATGGACTCATCGGGCTCAAGACACACTGCAAGACGTGTCTGGTGGTGCGGCGCGAGGGATCGACGATACGACGCTACTGCCATATCGGGACCGGCAACTACAACCCGAAAACCGCACGGCTGTACGAGGATGTCGGGCTGCTGACCGCCGCACCCGACATCGGTGCCGACCTCACCGACCTGTTCAACTCGCTGACCGGCTACTCGCGCAAGGAGTCCTACCGCAACCTTTTAGTGGCGCCGTACGGTGTGCGCAGGGGCATCATCGAGCGCATCGAGCGTGAGATCGCTGCCACCCGTGACGGTGCTGATGGCCTGATTCGGGTGAAGGCCAACGCACTGGTGGACGAGCAGGTCATCGACGCGCTCTACCGTGCCTCGCAGGCAGGAGTGCGGGTCGAGGTGGTGGTGCGCGGCATCTGTGCATTGCGGCCGCATGGTCCTGGATACTCCGAAAACATCGCCGTTCGGTCGATCCTTGGACGGTTCCTCGAACACTCGCGGATTATTCACTTCCGCGCCATCGACGAATTCTGGATCGGCAGCGCCGACATGATGCATCGTAATCTCGACCGACGGGTCGAAGTGATGGCTCGAGTGAAGGATCCGAGGCTGACCGCTCAACTGAACGACGTGTTCGAGTCCGCGATGGACCCCGCGACCCGGTGCTGGGAGCTGGGCGCCGACGGTCACTGGTCCGCGTCGCCGCATGAGGGTCAGACCGTACGCGACCATCAGGTGTCGCTGATGGAACGCCATAGGCATCCGTGAGACGACCGGTCGGGCGTGGCGCGACCGGCCAACGGGCCCGGATGACCTACAGGAGTTGACGTGCCGAAGGAGATCTCGCCAGACGCGGTCCCGGTCAACACGGCAATACTCGCCGGGGGAGCCGTATTGTGGCGGCCCAACGGTGACCCGGCTGTGCCGGAAGTCGCAATCATCCACCGTCCGCGATATGACGACTGGTCACTACCCAAGGGCAAGGTGGACCCAGGCGAAACGGAATCCGTCACCGCCGTACGTGAGGTGCACGAGGAGACTGGGTACTCAGCACATCTCGGCCGTCGGCTCGCCGCGGTCAGCTACCCGATCCCAGGGGGCAGAAAGAAGGTGTGTTACTGGGCGGCGCGGTGCGTCGGAGGAGCGTTCATTCCCAACGCCGAAGTCGACGAGCTCAAGTGGCTGCCCGTCACCGAGGCGATGAAGCAACTGGAGTACCCGCACGACCGAAAAGTATTGCGCCGCTTCGTGAAACAGCCCGCAGATACCAAGACGGTGTTGATCGTGCGGCATGGCACGGCGGGTAGCAAGTCGCGGTACAAGGGCGATGATCGACAGCGTCCGCTCGACAAGCGCGGCCGCGCACAGGCCGAGTCGCTCGTCGGAGTGCTGCTCGCATTCGGCGCCGACACGCTCCACGCGGCGGACCGACTGCGCTGCCATCAGACCCTCGAACCGTTGGCCGAAGAACTTGGCACCGCTATTCACGACGAGCCGCTGCTGACCGAGGAGGAGTACCCAGAGAGCCGCAAGGCCGCGCGGCACCGCGTCCTCGAAATCGCCGCTTCCGGAGGCACGCCCGTAATCTGCACGCAGGGCAAGGTGATTCCCGACCTGATCGCGTGGTGGTGCGAGCGGGACGGGGTGCGCCCGGACAAGTCGCGTAACCGCAAGGGCAGCGCGTGGGTGATGTCGTTGGCCGACGGGCGCTTGGTGGCCGCCGACCACATCGGCAGCCCGCTGGCCGCCAAGAAGTAACGCCATGGCGGTCGGTCCGCCGGGCTGACCGAGATGAGTTCTCGATGCCCGCCGATAAACCGGCAAAACTGCCACCTGTTCGCGTGGCGCGCGCCGTCGACGCGGTCCGCCGCCGCATACGCCGCGTCGAACAACGCATGGTGCCTGCGCCTGCGGCCGTCCTCGATCTGATGACGGGGCGTGGGTGTTACGGGCGATCTACACCGCCACCAAGTTCGGCATCGCGGATGTACTGGGCGACGGTCCGCGCAGCGCCGAGGAGATCGCACTCAAGGTCGACGCCAACCCGGATGCGGTGCGGCGCCTGCTCCGGATGCTTGCGAGCCGCGGAGTTTTCACTCAGCATGGCGACGGCCGGTTCGGGCTGACGCCGATGGCGGAGGCATTGCGCGCCGACGCACCGACAACCGTGCGTGGCATCGTGTTGTTCTTCGGTCATCCGAGCCACTGGGAGCATTGGGGCCACTTGCCGTATTCAGTGCAGACCGGACGGCCCATCGTCGACGCGTTGCGCGGCAAGCCGATGTTCGAGTGGCTGGAGGACGAGCCGGAGTTCGCAGTCACCTTCAACGAGGCCATGACAAGCGCCTTGGACACGGAGATCGAGCCGGTGCTCGCGGCGTATGATTTCTCACGCTTTGGCACCATCGTCGACGTCGGCGGTGGACACGGCCGGTTGCTCGCGGCCATTCTGCGGAAAGCACCTCAGTCGCGCGGAATCCTGTTCGACGCCCAGTCGGTTGTCGCAGGAGCGCCCGCGGTACTCGATGCGGCAGGCGTGGCGGATCGGACCGCCGTGGTCGGCGGGTCCTTTTTTGAATCCGTGCCGTCAGGTGGTGATGTCTATGTGCTCAAGCACATCGTGCACGACTGGGATGAATCCAAAGTGCTGGAGATCCTGCAAAACGTCCGCAGTGCCATGGCTGCCAACACAAAGCTGTTGGTGATCGAAACCGTGATACCGGACGACGATCGCGAGCATTTGTCCAAACTGCTCGATCTGGAAATGTTGGTCGCAGGCACCGGAAAGGAACGTACGGCCGCGCAGTACACAGAGCTGCTCAACCGCGCCGGCTTCCGCTTCACTCGCGTGATCCCGACCGTCGGTCCGACGTCGATCGTGGAGTCCGAAGCGGCCTAGCCGATCTCACGACACACAGGCACGCCGCGGGTCGCAGTGACCCACGGCGTGCCCGATGTTCGGACTACCGGCGGCCGCGCTTGGCCGGAGCCTTGCGCGCGGTCTTCTTGGCGGCGGCCTTGCGGGCCGGGGCCTTCTTGACTGCCTTCTTGACGGCGGCCTTCTTCACGGCCTTCTTGGCTGCGGCGCGCTTCACCGTCTTCTTGGCTGCGGCGCGCTTCACCGTCTTCTTGGCGGCGGTCCGCTTGACTGCCTTCTTGACGGCGGTCCGCTTGACTGCCTTCTTGACCGCAGCCCGCTTGACTGCCTTCTTGACCGCAGCCCGCTTGACTGCCTTCTTGACTGCCGCTCTCTTCACGGCCTTGCGGGCACCGCCCGCCGTCACGCCACGTTTCACTGCTGGTCCTTCCGCCGGGAGGCGCTGTGCCCCAGAAACAACCGCTTTGAATTGTGCGCCGGGACGAAATGCCGGCACGGATGTTGGCTTTACTTTCACCGTCTCGCCGGTGCGCGGATTACGCGCAACGCGGGCAGCGCGACGGCGCTGTTCGAAAACGCCGAAGCCGGTAATGGTGACACTGTCACCCTTGTGAACCGCACGCACGATGGTGTCGACTACGTTCTCCACCGCCGCGGTTGCTTGCCGACGATCCGAGCCCAATTTCTCCGTGAGTACGTCGATGAGCTCCGCTTTGTTCATGCAAAACCTCCGAAACCAGTGGCCCTCTTTGGACCGACTAGAGGACACGGTAAACCCATTGGCCACTGATTTCCAAGAGCCACGCGCAATTTCAGGCGTAGCTGGCGAACTTTTCGGCAATCCGCTTGCCCCCCTTGGCCTCCTGCCAAGGGCCCCGAGAAGCGGGTGAAAGGCGGCGATTTCGGCCCGCCGAGGCCGCATCATCAGACCGGCAGAGTGCGCGGTTTCCAGTCCGGCCTGCTTGCTTCGTACGACTCGATTTCGTCGCGTTTTTGCAGCGTAAGGCCTATATCGTCGAGACCCTCGAGCAGCCGCCAGGCGGTGTAATCGTCAATGTTGAACGGCACCATGACCGTTCCCGCGACGATATTCCGATCTTGAAGGTTCACAGTGATTTCCATGCCTGGATGCTGCTCGATGAGCTTCCACAACAGTTCAACATCATCTTGAGCGATTTCCGCCGCCAATAGCCCCGACTTGCCCGCGTTGCCCCGAAAAATGTCGGCGAACCGAGACGAGATAACCACCCTGAACCCGAAGTCCATCAGCGCCCAGACGGCATGCTCGCGCGACGAACCGGTGCCGAAATCCGGCCCGGCGACCAACACCGACCCCTTGTCGAACGGGGCCAGATTCAAAATGAAGGCGGGATCGTTCCGCCACGCGGCGAACAGTCCATCCTCGAAACCCGTTCGGGTGACCCGCTTCAGATAGACCGCCGGAATGATCTGGTCGGTGTCGACATTCGACCGACGCAACGGAACGCCGATGCCGGTGTGGGTGCGAAAAGCTTCCATGACGGTCTCCTCTTAGTGAGTCAGGTCGGCGGGTGACGATAACGTGCCCCGCACAGCGGTCGCGGCGGCGACCGCAGGCGACACCAGATGGGTGCGGCCGCCCTTGCCCTGCCTGCCCTCGAAATTGCGGTTGGACGTCGACGCACAACGCTGTCCTGGCGACAGCTGGTCGGGATTCATGCCGAGGCACATCGAACAGCCGGCCTGGCGCCACTCAGCACCCGCGGCGGTGAAGATCTCGCCGAGACCTTCGGATTCGGCCTGCGCACGTACCCGCATCGAGCCCGGGACGACCAGCATCCGAATTCCGTCGGCGATCTTGCGGCCGCGCAGGACGTCCGCGACGACACGCAGATCCTCGATCCTTCCGTTGGTGCACGACCCGACGAAAACGGTGTCTACCGAGATGTCGCGCATCGCTGTGCCGGGCCGAAGGTCCATGTACGCCAACGCTTTTTCGGCCGTCTGCCGCTCGGCGTCGTCGAACATCAGCTCGGGGTCGGGCACCGAACCCGACAGCGGAACACCCTGTCCGGGATTGGTGCCCCAGGTGACGAACGGGCTCAGCGTCGACGCGTCGAGGTACACCTCGGTGTCGAATTCGGCGCCCTCGTCAGTTCTCAGTTGAGTCCACGCAGCGACCGCCGCGTCCCAGTCGGCGCCCTTCGGCGCGTGCGGACGCCCGCGGAGAAATTCGAACGTAGTTTCGTCAGGAGCCACCATGCCGGCGCGGGCCCCGGCCTCGATACTCATGTTGCATATGGTCATCCGGCCCTCCATCGACAGCGATTCAATGGCGCTGCCGCGGTATTCGATGACGTGACCCTGTCCCCCGCCAGTGCCGATTTTCGCGATCACCGCCAGGATGATGTCCTTCGCACTGACACCGGGCGGCAGCTCACCGTCCACGTTGACCGCCATGGTCTTGAACGGACGCAGCGGCAAGGTCTGCGTGGCGAGCACATGCTCGACCTCGGATGTACCGATGCCCATCGCGAGCGCGCCGAATGCACCGTGGGTTGAGGTGTGGCTGTCACCGCATACGACCGTCATGCCGGGCTGCGTCAGTCCCAATTGCGGCCCGATGATGTGCACGATGCCTTGCTCGGCGTCGCCCATCGGGTGCAGCCGGATGCCGAACTCTTCGCAATTGTGGCGCAGCGTCTCGACCTGGGTTCGCGAGATCGGGTCGGCGATCGGCTTGTCGATGTCGATCGTCGGCACGTTGTGGTCCTCGGTGGCGATGGTCAGGTCGGGCCGGCGCACCGTCCGCCCAGCCAGGCGCAGCCCGTCGAAGGCTTGCGGGCTGGTGACCTCATGCACGAGGTGCAGGTCGATGTAGATCAGGTCGGGCCGGCGCGCTGTGCCTTCGCCCGTGCCGTGGGCGACGACGTGGTCGGCCCACACTTTCTCTGCCATGGTGCGCGGCGTTTCGCCGCGGACGCGAGGAGCAGGGTGTGCCTGAGTGGTCATACTTGACTATCTCACAATCTGGGACGCTAGTATCTCCTTGTGAGACAGGATAGCGGCATCGGCGTGCTGGACAAAGCGGTGGGGGTGCTGCACGCGGTGGCCGACTCGCCGTGCGGGCTGGCTGAACTCTGCGAGCGCACCGGTCTACCGCGCGCCACCGCTCATCGGCTGGCCGCGGGTCTGGAGGTGCATCGGCTGCTGAGCCGCAACGGGGATGGCCGGTGGCGGCTTGGTCCGGCGTTGACCGAATTGGCCGGTCAGGTCAATGACCCGCTGCTGGCGGCCGGTGCAGTGGTATTGCCGCGGCTACGGGAGATCACCGGTGAGAGCGTGCAGCTTTACCGCCGCGAGGGTACTTCGCGGATCTGCGTGGCCGCGCTAGAACCGCCTGCCGGACTTCGCGATACGGTGCCGGTCGGCGCCCAGCTGCCCATGACGGCCGGGTCGGGCGCCAAGGTGCTGCTGGCTTACGCGGATGCCGCGACGCAGCAGGCGGTGCTGCCCGCGGCGATGTTCACCGACCGAGCCCTTGCCGAGGTGCGCAAGCGTGGGTGGGCGCAGAGCGCCGCTGAGCGTGAGCCCGGTGTGGCCAGCGTCTCGGCGCCGGTGCGTGACGGCCGGGGCGCGGTGATCGCAGCGGTGTCGGTGTCCGGGCCGATCGACCGGATGGGACGCCGACCCGGCGCCCGTTGGGCGGCTGACCTTTTGGCCGCGGCAGACGCATTGGCCCGCAGGCTGTAACCACCGAGAAGTCATACACCGCGCCAGTAAATCGGCTCTTGTGTACCGTCTGCGCTTATCGCTTGTTCCGGGCATGGACGAGATGTTTTCGCCGCGCCGTCGGAGCGCGTCGTTCATGCGGTCGACGAAATAGTACCGGCCATCTAAGCACCACATCATGTCGCCGGTGTGAAACCAGCCGTTACGCCAGGCGCGGGCCGTGGCTTCCGGATTATCGACGTATTCGTGCGCGATCACCCATGGCTGTTCAGATCTGACGATCAATTCGCCGACTTCGCCGGCCGGCACCTCGACGTCGTGCTCGTCGACCAGACGGGTCTCGAATCCGTTGCGCGTCCGTCCGCAGTAACCGGTATCCATGGTGTCCTGCGCCGCACGCACAATCGGCGGGGGAACTTCGGTCATGCCGTAACCCGTCCATGCCTCGGCGAGATGGAAGCGCTCCATGAACGCTGGGAGATCGGCGGGTGGCTCCGAGCGCCGCGGCCCCTACCATGCGCGCAGCACTGCGGGGTTGTTCGCGCTGGTGCGGTACTGAAAATACTGCAGACTAACGGCCCGCTGCGCATCCTCGCCGACGTCGAATACATCACGGCAGACTGCATCGCCTGATACCAGCAGCGACTCATGCACCGGCTGGGCCGTGATCCCACCCGCCGAAACCGAAGCCCAGCACTATCCCCAACACGTGACCGGCCGACCGGCCACAGCACAACAGATGTCGCAATCGTGGCGCCTGAGGAGCGCCGGTGATCCGCTGCAGATTCCAGGCCCCGCTCGGCTTGATTCCGTTCGTGCGGACGGGATCATTCGCATCGCATGGCGTGCTCAACTTCTGGGCGGCGTTCGTGATGTTCTTCGTCCTCATTGCCGTTGTGACGCCGTATGCGTTTCGCGCTCTGCGGCGGCTCGAGCACGAGCAAGTGGCCCAGAGCGACGAGTCTGCGCGTAGATCCACCGGGCAAGCCCATCGAGGATCGCCAATCCGATTGCGCAGGAGGCAAGTGCGGCACCCCACAGCAACCCGGCGCTGGCGCCCGGTGTGTGCAACGCGTTGTAGACAGGCAAGCCGACAGCGGCGCTGCAGCCGGTGTCGGTGACCAGCGGCAGGAACAACACCAGCGGAGCGCGCCAGCCCGTGAAGTAGCCGGGCGCCGCGAACAGGATGGCCGCACATAGGATCGGCCCCGTGGTGTTGATGAACAGCCAGTACACCGGGAAGCCGCCGATGCTCATCGGCACTTCGTCATAGCCGAAGTAGGTGTAGAGCCCAAAGTGCAACAGCGGCAACTCGATCAGCAGGTCCAGCACGAAGGTGATCGTGATGCCGATCCAGAACGCGCGGGGCGTGAACTTGAACTTGCGCAATTCGACCAGCAGCACATAGGAGATGCCACCGAAGAAGATGATGTAGGTGGGCAGCCCCCAGTGCGGGATCGGGCCGATGGTCTCGAAGACAATGTGCTGGCTCGGGCGGGGGTGGTGAACCAGGCCGAGGATGTCGTCGAGCGGTTCGTTGAGCAGTGCGATGCCGCCGCCTGCGAGCAGCATTAGCGCCAGCGGCGAGCCGGTGCGCCGCCATTCGCGGATTGCGTACACCACGAATCCAGCGACCACCGTCCACAGCACGATCTCGGCGACGGTTTGTGGGGTCTGCGGGAAGACCATGTCCGGCGGAGTCGGGATGTTGAACTGCGACACGCCGTTACGCCTTGATCACGGCCGGGAACATGCGTTCGAGCGCTTGTAACAACTCACGTGCGGCGCGCTCGCCCGTGGTGGTTGCGGTGTTCACATTGCCCGACGAGTTGTAGGACCCCGCGAGGTGGATCCGGCTGTTGCGATCGCGGGTGGCGTGGAATCGGCCGAGTTTTTTGTACAGACCGGGATGGCTGTAGACCAACACCGGATACCAACGGTTGATGCGCGCGAACCCGATGTCGTTGCGGATTCCCGGCAAGACCTTCTCGGCTTCGGGTAGGACGTCGGCAAGGATCTGCTCGTCGGTGGCATCCATATGGTCGACCGCCCATTGGTTCATCATGAACAGCGACACCAGGCCTTTGCCTTGGGGTGCGCGTCTCGGGGCCTTGTTGTGTTCGAGGATGACTGCGAACAGGCCATCCGACACCGGCCGCGGCACCACCACGAATGATGCCGGGCAGTCCGGGATTCGGTTGAGCGCCAGGTTGATCGACATCGTCGAGGTGTAGTTCAGGTCGCGTAGGAACTTCGCGCGGTCAATATCGAGCTGTGGCACGATGTCGGGGACTCTGTTGCCCATGGAACTGACGATGACGCCAGCGCCGCGTTCGGTGTATTGCTCGCCGTCGGCACCCACACACGTGATCGTCACGCCATCGGCGTCTTCGACGACTTCCACGACGTCGGTATTGAGGCGCACGTCGGGTATCGCCGCGGCCAACCGCTCCGGAAATGACGAGTAGCCGTCGCGGAATGCGTAGAGCTTGGTGCCGAGCACCTTCTGCCAGAGGAAGAAGAATTCGACCACCGAGATCACACTCGCCGGCACGCCTGCTCCCCCGCGGACGGTGGGCTCGATCAGGTAGTCGTAGAGTTCGCCGTCGAGACCGCGCCGCCGGCAGTACTGTTCGGGTGTCTCTATGTCATGGGCGCCGGCTATCGAAAGATCCTCGTAGCTCAGTAGTTTCCGCAATCTGAATGAGTCGACGGCCAGCTTCGCGACCTTGAGTTTCGAGCGCAGCGACAACAACTTGGTGCGGGCCGCATCCAGAATCAGCCGGTTGGACCGCAGATAGTGCATCTGGTCGTCGCGCATGAATCCCATCAACGAATTCGCGGGGACCAGCTCGTCGGTCATGCCGACGTCATGGACCAGCCGCATCACGCTGTCATAGGCCGCCGGCAAGATCGTCGTTCCGGCCTCCATCAGATAGCCGTCGCGCTTGACTGACAACAGCTGGCCGCCGACGCGATCGCGCGATTCGAGAACGACGACATCGCGCCCCGCCTCCTGGAGCCGCCACGCCGCAGCGAGCCCAGATGGACCCGCACCGACCACGTACGCCTTCGACGAATAAGACATGGTAGGCACCGTATCAAACAGACTGTTCGATCAACAGACATTCCGTATGATCGCTCGGACAGCCCGTACACTTCGTGCCGTGGACGCTTCACCTCCTCGACCGCTCCAGCTGTCCAGGCCGGAGAGGCGGGGCATGCTCAGCCGCCACTTCGTCGGCGTCGTCGAAGAATTGGTGGGGGGCGGGGCGAGGTACGCCGATCTGAGCGTCGAGGCGATCATCACGGCGGGTGGAATCTCACGCTCGACGTTCTACGTCTACTTCGCCGACAAGGGCGATCTGCTCGTCGCGATGGCGCAGGACGTCATCGGCGACCTAGTCGCGGAAGGCGCGTCGTGGTGGCAGTTGCCTGCCGACGCGACGCGCGAGGATCTGCACAGGGCGCTGCGAGGTCCGATCGACACCTATCGCAAACACCGGACGATTCTGGGCACCGTCGCGGAAACCGCGGCCTACGACCCGCGAGTGCGCGAACAGCAGCAGAACCTGATCGACCAGGTGGTGTCGGCGCTCACGGCCTACATCACGGAAGCTCAGCGCGGCGGGACGACAGATCCCGCGCTCGACGCGAATCGCACTGCACGATGGCTCATCTGGATGATCGAACGGGGCCTATATCAGCTCATCGTTGGCGCCGATGCCGACGAGACCGAAGGGCTGCTCGACGCATTGACCGACATCGTCTGGCGCGTCATCTACCGCCCGTAGCGGTTCGCATCCAGTTGCTCGAGCGCGGCATCATCAGGCCCCTGCTCAAGGCGACGTCAACCCGAAGTCCCGGCAGCGCGCCCTACCCGAAACCCCCGCGTTTCCAATGAATGCAGCACACAGATCCCAGTTCCGATCCCTCCCTGCGGGTTACACACTAAGCAACAGTGTTGCTCTTGACAGAGGAACGCTGTTTCTCTAATGTCCGAACTCAGATTCGCGCAGCTCCGCGCCACAGAGGAGGAAGTGATGTCGAAGTACCGAGTAATCCAGTGGGCACCCGGCCTGGTCGGAAAGCAGACGCTCAAGGGGATCATCGATCATCCCGATCTCGAGCTTGCCGGGCTGTGGGTGCACAATCCCGCGAAGGCCGGTCTGGACGCTGGCGAGTTCTGCGGCTACGGGGAGACCGGCATCGTGGCGTCGGCCGATGCGGACGAGGTGCTGGCGATCGAAGCCGACTGCGTGGCGTACCTCGCCACCGACCTACGCCGCACACCGCCAGAGCTCACGGCCGACATCGGGCGAATGCTCCGGTCGGGCAAGAACGTCGTCGGCGTGCAAGCCTCGATGAACTATCCCCAGATACACGGAGCAGAACTCGTACAAGCACTCGAGGATGCCTGCAGTGAGGGTGGCGCGTCGTACTACCCGACCGGAATCAATGCCAACGGCAGTCAGACTGTGCTGGCATCCCTCGCCAGCATGTGTCAGCGGGTGGAGTCGACCTACCTGTGCGAGATGTACAACTTCGCGACCTACGAGGACCCGGAGGTTTTCGGCTACTTCGGTTACGGGCTGACTCCCGAGCAGGCCGCATCGCATGATCTGCGCCCGCTGTTCGAGTATCTCTTCGGCCCGGCGTTGCACATGACCGCTCGCTGGTTTGGCGCCGAACTCGACGAGGTCCGCTGGGACCAGGAGGTGGCGCTGGCGGAGCGAGACGTGACAGCACCACTTTTCAGCCTTCAGGAGGGCACGGTCTCGGCAATCCGCTTCAACCTTGATGGCTATGTACAAGGCGAGCGCAGAGTGACCCAGGCTGGCTGTTACTGGCTCGGGGACTACCCACAGCACTGGGAGCCGCCGCCGGGCGAGGGTGGCTACCGGATCGCGATCAAGGGTGAGCCAGACATGCAGATCCAATGGGCGACGCGTACGAAGAACGAATCGTTTCGTGGGCCGCTCACCAAACCTCGTGGGCCCGAAGACCTTGCAATCATGGGAGGCCTGATGGCGACGGCGGCACGGGCGGTGAATTCCATCCCCGAGCTGTGTCGGGCACAGCCGGGAATTGTGACGCTGTGTGACCAGTCGCCGCTGCTTCCGCGGGTCGACTGGATGAGCCCCGGTGTGGCCGACGCGACGGGCGCGGTATTCGCCGGCGCACGAGCATAACGCCTGGCGTGACGCCAGCTGGTTGGTCCAGGGCGTATGAGGGCCTTCCTGCCCACGTTGTGGGCAGGAAGGCTCGACACGATCATCCCGACGAGGAAACGGCTTAGCCCGAACTTGACCCCCCAACCGGCCACCGGGTACCCACCGATAAACGACTCTCATTCGCAACGGACCAGTTCACGGGGATCTGGTCACGCCGGCCTCACCCCGGCGTGTGCGCGTCGATCATGGTCGCGAGTCCGCCGCGCAGCTGCGCGTCGTCGGTCAAGGCGCCCGCGATAGCCGACATCGCCGCCTCGCCAAACGGTATCCCTTCGGCCACGAGCGTGGCCGCCGAGATCAACGTTCTCGTCGACGCGACCTCTCGAAGTCCGGCATCATCGATCCGTCGGATCGCTGCGGCCAGTCGGATGAATGATTCAGCGACAGCCCCGTTGATGCCCGATTCCTGACGGAGGATCTCGAGCTCTACCTCGGGCGGCGGGAAGTCCAGGTCAATCGTGACCATTCGTTGCCGGGTAGAGGACTTCAGGTCTTTCAGAATGCTCTGATATCCCGGGTTGTAGCTGACCACAAGCAGGAATCCGTTTGCGGCAGCCAGTCTTTCGCCGCCCAGCCGCTCGATGTTGAGTTCTCGGCGGTGGTCGGCGAGCGAATGAATCACCACCGTGGCGTCTTGGCGCGCCTCGACGATCTCGTCTAGGTAGCAGATACCCCCTTCTCTAACAGCTCGGGTCAATGGGCCGTCGACCCATTCCGTCGAACCGCCGGTGAGGACATAGCGCCCGAGCAGATCCGAGGCGGTCATGTCCTCGTGGCAAGAGACCGTGTAAAGCGGCACGTCGGCGGTAGCCGCGATGTACTCGACGAGCCGCGTCTTGCCGCAGCCGGTGGGGCCCTTCAGCATCACAGGAAGACCGCGCCGCATCGCGGCACGAAACAGATCCACCTCGTTGCCGACCGGCTGGTAGAACGGGAGTTGGGTCCCATGCCGTTGGCCGTTGGTCTCAACGGGATTGGCGATGACGTGCTCTGTCACGGCAATGCTCCTTGCTCAATGTTGTTCTCGGATCCGATGGAACGTTTTGTTGCGGCCGCGGTGCGCAGAGCGAGCCGGAACATCGGCCGCGCAGAACCCGCGAGCTCCGACGAGTCGTTGAGACCGCGGTGAGGAACCCCGCCCCATACCCGCTCGACAACAGCATGATCGGTGGTCGATCCGACGCTGAAACAGACACATCCGACGCCACGGATGACCGCCTCACTCAGCGCTTTGCGGCTGTCATGTTCGGCATAGCCGCCGGTGTAGTCGTTCTCGTACGGGAAGCCGTCCCCAACGATTACAAGCAGCTTCTGCGAGGTCCCGCCGCGGGTATTCAGAATGTGCGTCCCGTGCCGTATGGCCGCGCCGAGCCGGGTGAAGCCAGTGGGTGACAGCGCGGACAAACGACGTTGTGCGGCAACGTCGTATCGGTCGTCGAACTCTTTCACCCTGACGAACCGAACGGCATTGCGGCCCTGCGAGAAGAATCCGAATGTGGCGACACGATCGCCGAGGTCATCGAGCGCCGCGGTCAACCGCGCCGCAAGCTCGCGTTGCTGATCGAACACCCGCCGCCCAATGCTGGCCTCCCTGGTCGAACCCGTCGTGTCCAGCAGAACCAACACGCTCAGGTCGTGTGCGGTGCGCCGCCTGCATTCGTAAATGCGTGTATCGGAGTCGACACCTGCCGCCTGGCGAACCACCACGTCAACTAAGGCGTTCAGGTCCAGGATGTCTCCGTGCTGCTGACGGCGGTGGCGCTGATGCGACAAACCGATGCGCGCGAGTTCGCGACGCAGCATTCGATCGTCACCCGGCAGCGGCGTTGAGTCCGATGTCGCGTCCGGTGGGTCGAACTCCGCAACGGTGCACCACTCGGATCGGTAGCAGCGACGGGCGAAATCCCATTCCGGATAACGAAAGCCGACCTGCATTGTTGGTGCACCGCGCGTGACTTCGACGTCCACGGCGGAATTCGCTTTCGTCCCTGAGGAGCCCGTTCCCTTCCCACCCACCCGAAATTCGCCTGCGCCCCCTCGATCGCTGCCGGGCGCGCGTCCCATCCCGAAGAACTGTTCGAGCATCGACGAAAACGGAGTCCGCAGAGGAGCCGAGAGCAATTCCAGGATCCGGCTGCGATCTGACTCCTCCTCGTCATCGATCTCGGACGGTGCATCCTCGGCAGGAGGGGCTGTCAGATCAGGCGTTACGGTCGTCGCCTCGGTCTGGCCGGCTGCGCGAAGCATCCGGATGGGTTTGATCGTGCCGAGCCAGTCGGGCGGGTCCGGCAGACGGCGCCGAGCTTGGAGAGACCAGGCTAGCGACTCTGTCGGGGAGTTCGGGGTCGGGCCGTCGTACAGCGTGGCCAGAAGGCTTGACAATTGAAGCGGAAGAACCGATTTCAATCTCGCCGCGGCTCTCATGCACTCCAGCAATAGGTAGCGCCGCCGAAGAGTCTGATGTCCAGCGATCCGTGCCATCACGTGACGATCGAAGCTGCCGATCGCCACGAGCGCGGCCTGCGCGACAACCGACGCGCGTTGCAGGTGCTCGGGCGATCGCGGGACGAAGATCAAATGGCCATCGGTGTAGGCGAGTTCATTGTCTCCTTCGATTACCTGGATCGGCCGGCCGGCGACGCTGTGTGCCAGCAGCGTAAACCGCGACGTGTCAATGAGTTGCGACACTGGCTTGCGCCGCGGTCTGCTCTTCGGCGTTGATGGCTCGCCGTAGTAGCACGACCATGACGGCGATCCAGACCGCGAAGACCACAAGGGGCACGTAGAAGGCAAGCACTCCGTTCCAGCCGAGAGGGCCTTCCTTGAAGAAGGGCACTACGCCCGCGGGGACTACGAGCAAAGCCACCCAGAGGTTGAAGTAGCCGGCCCACCGTGGGAATACGCCTGTGTTCCTTTCGTCGTTGAGAATGACCAGTCCGATGGACGCGAATTCCACTACAGCCGTGGAGATGACGCCGACGAACATCAACCAGCCCATGTCGTTGAGCATCCGGATCAGCACCGGTCCGATATCGGGTCGGTACGCGGCCGTCTGCCAGATCATCAGGGGGATGATGAATTCCAGCGACAGCAGCCCCCCAGACACCACCTGGGTGGCGGAGAGCACTGCGCGCTGGCCCTCGATCCGCTTCATGTGAGTGCTGATCACTGCTGCGAACGGAACCAGCAGAGCGGAAGCGAACAGTGTCAGCATCAGTCCGAGCCGAATCGACACGGTGTTGTTCTGGTACATGTTCACGACCTGCTGCGGCGAGTTGCTCGGCGGTGGGGGTGGGATGAAGCCGGCAAGCAGTATGAAGCTGGCCACCCATCCGACGATCATCACCGGCCCTGCCCACACACAGACCATCTGAAGGTTCTTGTTGACCGCGGGTTTCACCGCGGAGTCGAGTGCGGATGTCGTTGCGTCGCTGACCATGTCAGCCTTTCGGAAGGAACTGCATGGCGGTATCGGACGCTGGCGCGGGGATTCCCGGCGGGACGATCACCTTGCCGTGTGGATCGAAATGAACCGCGTCACGGCGTGAGAGGGGAAGATGCTTCGACGGACAGGCCTGGTCGGTTTCCGGTCCGCAGATGGAATTGGTGAAGTAGGAGCGTTCCTGCACCTCCATCGGCCACGAGTGCGCCTGCAGGTTGAAGATCTGGTACGGAATGTTGTAGGTGACCATGTAGATGGTGCTGCCTGCGCCCAGTATGGCGAGGAACCGCAGGAAAGTCTTGGCGCCTGGGCGGACCCGCATTTCGTCGACGCCGCGCTCGACGAACGTATTGCCCTTGTCATCTTTGTAGTAGCGCAGGCAGGCGAAGCCCGTCCACCACGCGGCGGTGAGCAGTGATTCGTAGAGCGGGAACTGATACCAGTGCCCGGCGAACAATGTCAGCTCTGGCACCGTCGCCCAGTAGTTGTAGAAGCCAAGGCGAACCCAGGCACCTTCGCAGACGAGGTCGAGGATGAACCCGAACACCATGGCGACGGAGATGAGGCCGAGGGTCCCGATGTTCGGGAACCGTTCCTTGGTCTTGCGCATCACCCAGGTGCACGCCAACGCGATCGGAAACAGCATGTACAGATAGGCAGGCAGGATGAAGAACAACGGCTCCTGGAACATACGCCCTGGCGAACCCGCGGAGATCGACTGCCAGCCCGGCACAAACGAGATCCACGAGCCTGCGTTGTACAACGCCGAGTTGTAAGTGAACGTCGGTGTGTAGAAGTTGATGAACGGATCCTGGAACCACAAGAGGATGAACGACAACAGCAAGAGCCCGTCGGTGGTCATTCGCTTCTCGCGGATTCGCGGGCGAATGACCACTAGGTAGATGACAACCGCCGTCACCACGACGCCGATCGGCAGATAGACCGCGAACAGCGTCGACATCCACCCTGGCAATTGTGTGGGGCCTTGGGCTACGCGTTGGGTGTCGGGGCTGAAGATCCACCGAACGAACAGATAGAGGTAGAACACCAGCCACAGGCCACCGAGGAAAGCCCAGGCTTTGATCGGCTTCTTCCCGGGTGGGTTGTCCAGCACAGCGCGGCGGTTGCCGACTGTCGCGTTCTCCGGTGCGTTCGTCACTGCTGTCACGACGTCTCCTTAAAGCCAGGCCAGTGTGATGCGAGCTACGTTAAGTAACAGTGTTGCTTATGTCAAGAAACACTGTTGCTTAATTCTGTTGGCAGTGGTTCGCGATGACGTCGCGGGCTGCGACATCCGTGCCGGGATCAGGTGGGCGCCAGCCGCATTCCGTAGAGCGCCATGCGCGTCACCGCGTCGACGATCTCGTCTTCATCGCTATCGGGTGTGCCCGCAAGCAGCGGCTGCATCAGCACGAGGCCGACGATCATCGCGATCGTCAGTGAATTGCCGTACCCGACCGTCCCTGCCGAAAGCCAGCTACGCCGCCCGGCTTCATGCTCGGCCATCATCTGTAAGTCGCGAAGACTGTTTGCGAGCCCCTGTTGTGTCTTGGCGAGCAGATCGCTTCCGGAGTCGTCACCTGTAGCGAGCAGTGTCACGAGCAGATGCCGATGTCTCGCCAGATTCGAATAGAGATCGCGGACGAACTCACGCACGAGCTGCTCGTCCTCCCACGGATTGTCGATCTGGCTGCTCCATGCCGACGCGAACTCTTCGAACGAGGTAAGGAACGGTTCCAGCAGCGTCGCCGCGAATAAGTCGTCCTTGCTGCCGAACTGCCGGTAGAGCACCGAAAGGCTGAGCCCGGCCCTCGATGCAATGTCGCGCATCGACGTCTGCGAGTAGCCGTACTCGTCGAATAGCTCGCTCGCGGCGGCAAGGATTAGGCCCCGAACTTCTTCGGTACTGCGCCGGGTGGCGCGACGTGAGACGGCCATGGTGCACTTTAGCTCGAAGCCCGTCTGCCGGGACCGGGCGTGGCACGCACGCACCTTCAACGCGCAGGTGACGTCCGCGTCGGGGTGAGTCGCCGCGTTTGCGGTGGCGTGCATGCGTCTAGGCGTGCCGCGGCTGTGGGATCCGCCGGCGCGACTTGATAGTCGGCCCAACCGGCACCTCAATAGCAGGAGGCAACCACTAAGACTGTGGTTGTTGGAGTCGGTCGCAAATTCGGCGAGAAGTTTCGTGGCTGCAGCTAGCGCCGATCATGTAGCGATGACTCGCGCGACCGTAGGGAGGGTCGGGCGCTGCTCATCGCGAGTTCTTCGCTCTTTATGGCCTGCAACAGATAGACCACGCTGACGACGAACTGAATGACGAAGACCGTGGCGGGAATCCAGAAGACGAACATGCCGTTCCAGGCGAACGGTCCGTCCTTGAAGAACTGCAGGATCGCGCCCGGCGTGAAGATGATCGGTGCCCGATGTTGACGTAGGCCAGTCACCGCGGAAACGCCGGCGTGGTGCCGGTGTCGCTGAAGATCGCCCTCAGCCCAGCTGGCAGTTCACCAAACCTGTTGCTGCACAAGAAAAAAACGGGCGCAATCGAGGGAGGCTAGACGTCCACTAATGGTAATATCGAGATCGACAAGCGCCTTTGCTTTGGCGAACGGCTGGCGGTCCGTGCGATTGAGGATCTCGTGCGACAGGCGCAGGAATCCAACTGGCCTCTGCAACAATGGAATTCACTGTCGCGCGGCCCGGTCGGGGTGTATGCCCGGGTCATCCACGAGTTACGGACCGAACGTACAGCAGCGGACATCCACGCGCCCTTCGAGGTCGTGCGCTACCCACCGAAGCTCAGGCAACCGTTGAGGGAAGGGTGCACGGTTACCGTGTGCCGCGCTGGCGGACAACGCAGTTCGCGTCGTCTCAGTTGGTTGGAGATGGTCGGTGGGGTGGGGCGAGGGTTGCGGTCAGGCCGGGGAGCAGCAGGTCGAGGAAGCGGTCGAGTTCGGCGGCGCCGTCGTAGGAGGCCAGGGCTGGTGCCAGCGCCCGCAGTTGGGGGAATTCGGTGATCGCGAGCCGGTGCAGACCTAGGCGCAGTACGTGGTCGGTTTCCTCGGGCCGCTCGATGAGCTCCTGCAACTCGTTGAGGACGTGGCCGTACAAGAAGCCGAACAGCATCCGGTAGATGTGTAGGGCATCGTCGCCGCCGAACCCGGCCGAGGTCAGCAGTGCGAGCACGTCTTCGAGGGGCCGCAGCATTCCCGGTGGGCGCTGCCCGAGCGGGGTGGCCAACGGTCGAGTGACTAGCAGCGGCACCACGTTGGGGTGGGCCAGGGCCAAGTGGCGGAAGTCGCGTGCGACGGTGCGCAGCTGGGCGGCCCAGTCCGGGTCTGTGTTGTCCACTGATAGCTGCGCGAGGACGATCTCGGCGACGCCGTCGAGCACCGCGGCCTTGTTGGTGACGTGGCGGTAGAGCATTGCCGGATCGCTGCCCAGTGCGTCGCTGAGGCGGCGCATGGACAATCGGTCCACCCCGTCGCGGTCAACGATGCCCAGCGCAGTCTGCAGGATCATCGACCGGCTGAGTTGACCGTTGTTACCGCCGGCCGCGACGGACGGGTCGCCGTCATCAGCGCCTGCGTCGGGCCCGGTCGGGTGTCTCGGCATCGCCGCACTTCCCCTCGTTCTTCGCTATCGAAGCGTCCAGCAGATGGCTGGCCGACAGCGAGTATCAACGGTGTTAGTCAACACTGTATTAACAGTGTTGACAATAGCGCACGTCGGGGCGTCTACTGGACTTCTAGCACCAGGATCAGAGGCGTCGCCATGATTGTCATCGTTGGATTAGTTGTTCTGCTCGTCGCGGTGATCGTGGGGTTTACCGGGGTGTTGACGAATGCGGGCACCGCTCATTCGTTGACCGAGAACTTCTCCCTATTCGGCTATCACGTCACCGGGTCGACGGGCACCGTGTTCCTGTCCGGAATCGTCGTCGGCGCGGTGGCGGTGCTGGGTCTGAGTGTTCTGCTGGCCGGGGCGCGGCGCACCGCGGGCCGCGGGCGCGACAGTCGGCACGAACTGCAAAGGTCGCAACGCGAAACGGCGTTTCTGAACCAGGAACGCGACCAACGGCTCGAACACCAGCAGGCCGGCGCGGCCAGTGGCGCTGTGGTGAACCCGCAGCCAGCGCCGACCCCTCGCAGCAGGATTCCGCTGCTCGGTCGCTTTTCGCGCGGCCGACCATCAACGGACACCACACATGCCGCCGGACGCCGGTAGGCCCCGGGCCCGGCCAATGCGATCAGCCCGCAGTCGCGGGCCTGTCATCACCGAAAACGAAGGAATCCGCAATGAGCATCGGTAAGAAGATCGCCCACAAGGCCGAAGCCGCCAAAGGCACCGCGAAGAAAATCTTTGGCCGGGCCACCGGCAACACCCGCCTGCGCACCGAGGGGCGCGTCGATCAGTTCAAGGGCAACACCAAACAGGCAGGGGACAACGTCAAAGACGCCTTCAAGCACTGACGCGGCGGCCTTATCCCCTTCCCGTATATCTGCATCGAAACTAGGTAAACGCCATGATCATCCTCGGAATCATCCTTCTCGTCGCCGGATTCCTGCTCAACATCTCCCTGCTGTGGGTCGTCGGGCTCATCCTGCTGATCGCCGGCGTGGTGCTGATGGTCATGGGAAGGATGGGGCGCGCTGTCGGCGGCCGCCGCCACTACTACTAACCAGCACACGCAATTAGCCGGTAATACGACCACATGATTCGCCGACCCTGCGATGACCCCTCGGCCGCCCGTGGCCGCCGAATATCCAAGGAGACACACCATGCGTTTCGTAGGACTACTGGTGATCGTATGGCTGATCGTGGGCGCATTCGCGGCCTACCAGCGCGGGTATTTCACCAACGCCGCACAAAGCTGTGCCAGCGCGGGGACGATCGCGGTGACCGTTATCGCGGGACCACTCAATTACGTGGGTGTCAATCCCAAAGTGACGGACTGTCAAGTGCCGCAACCCAGTTCGTAACGCCCACACCGCAATTCCAGCCGGTGTGAACCTGCTCAACCAACCCAAGGAGTCGACATGACTACCAGTAGTATCGTTTGGATCGTCGTCATCGCGGTCGTTGCACTTGTGCTCATCGCCGCAATCGCGTGGGTGGCGCGCAACAAACGCACCCAACACCGTCGCGTCGAAGCCGGCGACATCCGCGACAAAGCCGCCGACGAGTCCCACAAGGTGGGCCAACGCGAAGCGCTCGCCGACGAGACCGCCGCCAAGGCCCGCGTCGCCGAAGCCGAGGCCGACGCCAAGACGGCGCACGCGAGAGGCCTACAACACCAGGCGCAAGTACGTCGCAGCGACGCGGCCACCGCGCGCGACGACGTGAACCAAGAGTTCGAGCGCGCCGACAAGATGGATCCGGACTCGCAAACCCCCGAAACGGGAACCGCCGACCGCAAGGAACACCAGGACCATTGACGGCCTCGCGCTGAAGCCCGCAACTCCGGCTACCTCGATTGCGGCTCACCGCCCGCAGCAGCGGGCCGCTCACTGCTCATCGGCAGGTAACGCCGGATCGTGTGCGCGGTAGCCGGGTAAGGCTGTCGCCGCCACGTGGGTGAGGGGTTGGCACCGCCGCGATCCCCGTTGCCCAGCTTGGTGATTGGACGGGCGGCCCCAGTGCAGCATCGGGCCGGTGATTCATCCGGCCAGTTAGGAGAGGCCCGCAATGGCTGACCACGCGTCGCCGTCCACCGCGACACAGATCGCCCAAAACAGCGTGTTCGAACGATTCGCCCGCGCCGGGTACGTCGTGAGCGGCCTACTGCACCTGACCATCGGCTACCTCGCCATCCGGATCGCGCTCGGCGTCGGCGGCGGCACCGCTGACCAATCCGGGGCACTAGCGGCACTGGCAGCCAAACCGGGCGGCATCGTCGCGCTCTGGGCCGCCGTGGTCGCGCTTGCGGTGATGGGGCTATGGCGACTCGTCGAAACAGCCCTCGGTCGATCGACCGACCCGAAATCCCAAGGCGCATCATCGGAAGTCTTAGATCGGGCGAAGGCCTTCGCGCTGGCAGTGGTCTATTTCGCGTTCGCATACTCCGCGTTCGGATTCGCCCGGGGCGCCGGAAAGTCCACCGGTGAGCAGAATTCGGATATCAGCGCACGCCTCATGCAGACCGGCGCCGGCACCATCGCACTCATCGCCGCCGGCGTGATCATCGTCGCGGTCGGTGGATATCACATCTACAAGGGAGCCAGCCGCAACTTTCTCGACGACCTCAAAGGCCGCTCCAGCGACCTGGTGCGACGACTGGGCATGGTGGGCTACATCGCCAAAGGCGTCGTCATCGCCGGCGCCGGCGTGCTGGTCATCGTCGCGGTGAGTCGTTCGGAGCCCAACACGTCCACCGGCCTTGACGGGGCCCTCAAAACACTGGGGGCCCAACCCTACGGAGCAGCGCTGCTGATCGCCGCCGGCGCAGGAATCATCACCTACGGCCTGTACAGCTTCGCCATGGCCCGATACACCAAAATGTAAGTGGCTCTCGCGGATTCGGCGTACTAGCCGACCCGATGAGACGACCCTCGCCACGCCCCATGGTTGGCGACGCCCGAAACAGGGTATTGCCGCAGTACGGAGTTGTGTGCGGCCGGCCGCCCAGAACACTGAGGTCCCGGCGGTTCAGATGCGCAGCTGTCGGGACCGATACCGGAAAGAGAATTAGAAGTCCTGATCAGGTTCTTGGATTCGCCAGATCGGCATTCGTCAGGTCGGCATGTGGTCAACCCGCCACCACCACCCGCCGCAAAATCAACAAAGCGTTGCGCGACATCCGCACCACGGACTGGCGATCAACGTCAACGCCGTTCGCCCGCCGCGCCGGAGCCGCCCCCAAGACCATCTACAACCACCCCGACCTGCCCGAGCTCATCCGAGCCCACACCACCAGGCCCGCGCCCGCATCCACCGCGCCAACCACCACCACCGATGAATCCAGCGTCCTCACCGCACTACGCCAACAGCCACGCGTCGTCGCGGCGGCGGGTAGCAGCAACTGCACCTACAACAGCGGCGGTGACACGGCTTTGAGAATCCGGCCACGTGGTGACATCTAGGTGACATCAGAATTGAGACGGTGACACGGATTTTGAGAAGCTACAACCGCAACCGACTAACGCCTGCCGCGGCGTGCGGTCGGATCGGAAACAAACCGCCGCACCTTTACTTTGGCGACGCGTATTGTTAGCTGCGCGGAGGGGCAGGCTGCATTCATCGGTGTCGCTGGGGGGTGATACCGATGGATGTAACCGCGGCGTTAAGGACCTAGCGACACTCTCCGTCGGCGCCCTAATCGGCGTGGACATCGCGGCGAACGACCGTTGCGGACAGATGTCGGCTCATCGCCATGTGGCCTCACAGATAGTCGTCTCACCATGATCAACTTCTCAGTGCTCATGACTCCCCAATCGACCATCTCCCTTGACGACTTATGGGAAGCGGCGCTGCCCGAGGTCATCGAACAACTCACAGATTCCGGATACACCGTCGAGGATCAAGGAAGACGACCCACCCCAAGCGGCCATCACACAACTTCGACCACACCTATCGCCTTGAACCCGGCCCGGCCACCCTCACCGCCGTCACCAACGCCACCGATGACCGCAGCATCCAGTTCGTGCTCACCGGCCCCAGATTCGGCATGCGCTTCGGCACAGAAGAAGCCGATCCAGCGCTATGGATGCGACTGGTGACACTTGGGGTGAAACTCGGGGAAACCTACATGGTGGTGCCCAGCGTCGTTGACCCTGACTTTGTCATCGGCGGCACTGGCAGCCCCGGAACATTCCTCCCCGGCTAGCCCAAGCCCCCCAATCTTCAAAACGCGAGGGGCCAGTGAACCGACATCATCGGACACACTCATCGTCACCACTTTCGCTCGCGCTGCGGGGGCCAATTATGAACGTTCTCTGCTGTTCCCGTCCGGTCTGCACGATGTGTCACGAACGTGTTCTCTACATCGCTTCCTGCATCTTCATAGGCTGAACGTCCGCTATGGGAACTAATGCCGGTTGATGTCGGCGGGATCATCCAGATACACCAGCGTGCCCAGCGATGCGACTCGCAGCGTGAACACGCTGCCGTAACGGCGCCCGGCAGGCGGCCACGAAACGGGGCCAGTAGCGCAGAATCAGCGCCGCCTGAACCGACGGGCGCAGTGGCGGCCCGAGTGGCAACGCAGCTTCGCTCACATATCGCAGCATACGAAACGATCGTTCTCGACCGGTAGAATATCTGTGATCTCCACACCACCGGCCGCACAGCCGCCGCACTGAACTTTCGTTACCCTGCGCGTGCCCGCGCTGATACTCTCTGTTCCGAAAGTCGCATTGTTGAGTCGCACGGCGATAGAGCTCTGTGGAGGCCACGATCAGATGACGACCGTCGGCAGCATCGTAGGAACCGATGATGGCTCAGTAAAGGCTCGACTGATCCGGGCCGCGGAGGCAGAAATCGCCGCCCACGGCACGGACGCGCTGCAGATGGAAGCCGTTGCCAAGAGGGCAGGCGTATCCCGAGCGACCGCGTTTCGGCAACTAGGCAGCGTCTCCGAGGTACTGGTGCAGGTGGTGCTGTTGCGCTCACAACGGCACGTAACAGAACTGCACAGACTGATGGACATGAAGGCCGGCGTGTTCGCCAAGATCGAAGCCGCGTTGATCTACACCGCTCGTGAGCTGCCGACCGATCCGTCGATCGCCGCTCTGATCGCACGGCATTCGGCGTCGTTGCACGACCCCAGGGTGCACGCGGTTTCCATGGACCTGCTTGGCCCCGTGTTGCTGGAAGGACAACGCCAAGGCGAGATCCGTATCGACATCGGGCTCGGCGAGCTGGTCAACTTCATCGTCGAGCAGACGTATCTGGCGGCCGAGGGGATCGATCAACCCGAAGATGCGGCGCGCAAGCGGTTCCGGCAATTCGTCATCCCAGCAGTGGAGGCGCGTGGCTGCTTCGGCGGTGAATACACCTCGCGAATCAGCGAAGTCGAGCACGCCGTCTCGACCGCTCGGGAAGCGCTGGACAATCTCGCCCAGAAGTTGCGTGACGCCGCGTCATAGAACGGCCGCACCACCCGCCGCCAGCGTTGTCATGAGTGATCGTTCATGACTGGGGCTGGCGTCGAAACCGCTCTATTATGTCCAAATTATCTAGTTTGACCAGACAATGCCGTAGTCTGACGCAACATGTGGTCGACAACGATAACGATCGTTAGCTCAATCGTTGAGCCTCCCACCGCGATGGCCACGCCCGCCGCTGCCCACCGGATCGTTCTGGTCATTATCGGTGTCGTGGCCGCGGCGATGCTTGTCGCGGCCGCCTATCACTGGCGGCGGACCGGCAGCCCGGCCTTCCTGCTGGTGCTCGCAGGCGGCTACGTCTGCTCCTTCAACGAGGCGCTCGTCGACGTGCTCGGGCAATGCTACTTTCCCGCCGACGGCTTGATCGCTTATACGACGTTCGGTCGGGCCGTGCCCGTCTGGGTGGTGCTGGCCTACGTCGTGTTCTTCGGCGGCTTGACCTATCTGCAAGTGTTGTGGCTCCGGAGCGGAGCAAGCCACCGTGCGATGTGGGCGGCTGTCTGTATCTTCTGGGTGCTCAACCTGCTGCTGGAGATGCCCATCCTGGCATCGGGTCTGTACGTCTACTACGGCGATCAGCCGATCGAAATCGGCGGGTTCCCGATTATCTGGCTCGTCATCAACAGTCTGGGGTCGCTGTTAGCCGCGGTCGTCATCACCCGGCTGTCCTGGTTCTTCACCGGGGTCCGCCAGCTCCTGCTGATTGCCGTCCCGTTCGCCACATACATGGCGTCATGGGTCGTGACGATGCCGCACTTCGCGATCACGAACACCGACGCGCCGATGGGTGTCCGCACCATCGCGGCGATCGTGAGCATGCTCCTCGGACTCGTCAGCATCGATGTCCTGATCCGCATCGGAACCGGGCAGTTGCGCCTGCTGCCGCCTGACGCCGCGCCCCGATTCGTTGACACCCCCGTTCAGCGTGCGCCGGAGCGTGCTGGTCGGCGCGGCTAGACGCAGGCTTACATCAGCGCGGCGATAGGTGCCTGCGACGCATTTACTTGGCGCTCTTCGTCTTTGATGGCACGAAGCACCATCACGGAAAGCAAGATCATCCACACCGTGAAGACGACGACAGGTATCCAGAACGCGACCACACCGTTCCACGCCAGCGGTCCACTTTTGAAGAACGGGATGAGGATTCCTGGCAGGTAGATGATTTGGGCCCACAGATTGAACCAGCCGAGCCAACGAGGAAGGACAGGGCGATCCGACTTGTCGCCGAGAATCGCGATCGTTATCGCCACGCCCTGGACGAAAATCGTCGCGACCGGTCCGATAAACAACAGCCACGCAAGGTCGTTGAGCCGGTGGGTGATCTCGATGTTCTCGAGCGGACGGAACGCAGCGGCCTGCCAGATCATCACCGGCACGATGAAAATGAGCACGAAGACTGAACCCATGCCGAGCTGCGTGTACGCCATCGGTGAGGACCGGCCTTCGATCCGTTTGAGCTGCACGCTGATCACCGCCGCCCACGGCGCATAGAACGCGCCGCCGAACATCAGGACAATCATCCCGGCCCGGATCCTGTTGGTGTGGTCGGCGAAGATTCCCGCGATCTCCGCCGCGCCCTGCGACGGTGACGGCGGAGGAATGAAGCCGGCGAGCAGGAAGAAGCCGACTATCCAGGTGATGGCGGAGACTGGTCCGGCCCATGCGCAGACACGTTGACTGAAGGCATTCATGGTCGTTCGTCCACTCCTCGACATCGATGTGACACCGGCAACACCAGAATCACCGTAGTTTGATAAACGTTCGTTAACAAATGATCGCCCGCCCGGAACAACAGGCTGGATGTTGACGTTCGGACCAGCCGTTGGTCTACTGTGAACGACAGTTCAGCGAAGAGGGAGACTGCGTGGCTTTCGACGCAAGAGGAACGGTTGCGGTCATCGGCGCAGGCCTGGCCGGGTTGACGGCGGCGTATCGCCTCCAGCAACGCGGCTTCGACGTCACGGTTTTCGAGGAACGTGATCGGGTCGGCGGCCGCGTGTGGACCGTGCGCAAGGGCGATTTCATCATGGATCTAGGTGCCGCCTTCTACCTCGGAACTTACCGGGAATCGATCGACTTGATCCACGAAGTCGGCCTCGGTCCTCTGTTCACCGAAGTGCCGGTGTGGGGTGTGATGCCGAAGAACGGCGACAAACACCTGCTCGACTACGGCAAGTTGGTCCGCACCGGCCTGACGACGCGGGCATTGTCGACGCGCAGCAAGCTCAAGGCGCTCAAATTGATACGCCCAATGGTCAAGGCGCGGGCCAGCCTCGGGTACCACACCTACAATGCCGTCGCCGAACTCGACACCGAGACCGTGCGCGAGTACTTCCGTCGCGAACTCAACGAGGAGCTGCTCCAGTGGGCGGGCCGTCCGCTCGTCAGCAGCACCTGGGTGGCCGACGATGCCGACACGTCGATTGCGTTGCTGCTCTGGTCGATTCGCAACATGCTGGTCAGCAAGATGTACAACCTCCGGCCCGGCGTCATCGGACTGCCAGAGGAACTCGCCCGCCGGGTCGACGTGCGGCTGCAGAACCCTGTCGTAAACGTCACCGACACCGGATTTGGTGTGGAGGTCACCTCCACACCGCAGGGCGAGAACCAACAAACAGATCACTTCGACGCATGCGTGATCGCCACCCAGGCACATTATGCGCTGGCGATGTTCCCGCAGATGGATGAGAACCACCGCGCGTTGTACGAGACCACCCGCTATCGGCGTCTGGGCAGCATCTGCCTCGGCTTGTCCCGGCGCCCGGTCGACCCGGCGACGTACTACATGGTCTCGCCCCACGAAGATCCCGACACGATCGCGGTGATCGCCGACCACACCAAAGCGCCCGGCCGCGCGCCCGAGGGCAAGGGCCTGCTGACCGTCCTGCTGTCACACGAATACCTGGAACGCACTTTGGATCTCAGCGACGACGAAATCCTGGCCTATGCGATCGACCGCGCCCGCTTCTACTACGGCGATGTCGTTGACACCCTCGAGGAACACGCGGTCGCCCGCTGGCCCGAGTCCGTGCCCGTGATGGACAAGGGGCGCTTCGCCCGCATCGCGGACTTCCAGAAGCGGCTCGATTGGACCTCGCTGGTCCAGTTCGCATCCGACCTTGACCGCATATCCGGACTCAACGGCGCGCTGGTCAGTGGCCAGGAGGCCGCCAATCGGATCGTGAATGCGATGTTGACGCCGCAGCGCCAATCCGTATTGGTCGGTGGACCCGCGTGAGCAGTATCGGGCAACTGCTGCGACACCGCGCCGGCGAATTGCCGGACGCGCCGTTCTGCTACGTCGCCGGTAACGGCTTCACCTTCACCGAAATGGATCGGCGATCCGACGCGTTGGCCGCGGGACTGGCCGCACACGGGGTTCAGAAGGGTGAGCGCGTCGCGCTGCTGATGCCCAATCGCATCGAATTCGTCGAAGCCTATTTTGCTTTGGCGAAGCTTGGCGCGATCCAGGTACCGCTGAACGCCTTCCTGAAGGGCGACTTCCTGCGCCACCAGCTCGCGGATTCCCGTTCCTCGATGCTGATCACCGACGGGCCCGGATGCGCCGCGGTGCAGCCGCTGCTGGCGGAGCTGCCGGAGCTGCGTGTCATCGCCTCGGTCGATCCTGCCGGAGCCGACGGCGGGACCGGTGCGATCCCCTTCGGGCAACTATTCGTCGCGGACGCCGCGCCACCCGACATCGAGATCAGCTCCAACGACCCGATGTCGATCCTCTATACGTCCGGCACGACAGGTTATCCGAAGGGTTGCGTACTCCCCCACGGTTTCTACACCCGCGTCGGTGAAACCGCCTCCTACGCACTTGGGTTGACCCCAGCCGACGCGCTGTTCACCGCTCTGCCCATGTTCCACCTCAGCGGTGGGATATTCATGATCGTGCCTGCGCTTGTCAACGGGATCCCTGCGCATTTCGAGCCGAGCTTCAGCGCTCGTGCCTTCCTGGCCAACGCGACCCTCGCCGGAGCGACCGTCGCCCTTGGGGTCGGGGCGATGTGCCACGCCCTGCTGGCGACACCGTCGGGCCCGGGCGACACGCAGCACGCCATCCGGACGATGATGGTCGCACCGCTCGCCCCGGCAGACCAGCAGCGATTCAAGGAGCGGTTCGGCATCGATCCCTGGACCGAGGTTTACGGGCAGACCGAATGCATGCCGGTAACGCTCAACCCGGTGTCGAGCGACCGGGACCGAACGGGCTGCGGCTTCGCCGCACCGGACCTCGAGGTCGAATTGCTCGACGAGAATCTGGCGCCCGTGCTCAACGGTGACGTCGGTGAGATCTGCATTCGGCCCAAGCGACGTCACGCAATGTTCGACGGGTATTGGGACAACCCAGCGGCGACCGTCAAGTCCTTTGCGGGCCTTTGGTATCACACCGGCGACTCGGCCCGGCGATTGCCGAGCGGTCAGTTCACCTTCGTCGACCGCAAGGCCGACGTGCTGCGCCGAAAGGGCGAGAACGTCTCGAGCCTCGAATTGGAGAGTGCGATCAGGTCTCTTCCCAAGGTCGCCGACGCCGCCGTGGTCGCCGTGCCGTCGGAAACCACCGAGGATGACATCAAGGCGTGCATCGTCCTGCAGGCCGGTGAGGTGATCACCCCGGAGGAGCTCTTCGAACGGTTTTGCGGCACGTTGCCGTACTTCGCTGTACCACGGTATGTCGAGATTCTCGATCAGCTTCCCGTCAACGCGATGAACCGGGTGCTCAAGCATCAACTGAAGAATCGGTCCAACGACGCGACCGTTTGGGACTTCAATCGTCTCGGCCTGGCCATCGCGGCGCATCAACGCCGTTGAGTGTCAGGCTGAGCGGTCTTTGACGGCCTTCTGGCGCGTGACCTTGGCCTTCGGCTGCTGCGCACCGTTGGCGAAGTTCTCGAGACTGGCCAGTGCCATTCCGGTCAGGATGTCCTCCAGGCCGGCGACGCGCAGCGCCTGCGACGGCCAGAAGGCGGTGGAGTCGATCAATCCGTGTGTGGCATGGATGGCCACGACGAGCACATCGCGCGGTTGGCCCGGATAGCAGAGCGCCAGGCAATCCACCCACCGGTCGATGTAGCGGGTGATCCTGGAGCGGAGCCGGGACCGGTACGGCTTGGGGATCTTATTGCGTTCCTTCGTCCAGACGCTCATCAGCTCGCGCTCTTCGAGGGCGCGTTGCACGTGGCCCCTCACCAGATGCTCGAGTTCCTCGCGCGGGTCGTCGAAGCGGCCCCCGGTCGACATCAGGACGCGATCGATCGCTTCGTCGAGAAGCGTCACCAGGATCTCGTCCTTGCCGCTGAAGTACCGATAGATCGCAGGCCCGGAAACCCCCGCCCGTTCACCGATGAGATCCACCCCGACGCCGTCGAAACCACGCTCGTGGAAAAGGTGCATCGCGGTGCGCAGGATGCGCTCTGAACGATCGTTACGAGTTGCTGCCACCCTCCCACGGTACCTGAGAGCGATGCCGATTCACCCGGTACCGGGCCGCGGTGTCAAGAATCTGCGCGGCCGCGTGTTCACCACCGCGTACCGCCGACTCCAGCGATCCGGCGCCGAACAGATCGCCCGCGACCAGAACGCGGCCGCCCGCAGGCAACGAGTTGCGCAGGGCCGCAGTCCGGCGCCAGAAGCCCGGGTCGGCGAGATAGCCGGCGAACGGCCACCGGGTGACGACGCACATCTCGCGGTGGCCCGCCAGCTCGGGGCACAGCCGCTCGACGATATCGGCCGCCCACGCCTCGAGTTGCTCATCGCTGCGATGGAGGAACCTGTCGGTGACAGCAGTGTCGGTGTATATCGTGATCAAGCTGTGGCCGTCCGGGGCGCGGTCCGGAGACTTGTTGTGCTGCAGGAAGATCAGCAGCGCCTCGGGATTCTCCACCGTGGGCACCAGGACCGGGTAGGCCTTGCTCGTGGTAGGCACGCGATACCCCAGTGAGACACTGATCAGCTTCACATTGCGCAGCTTGTCGCCAAACGCGGGTGACGCCGTTGCCAAAGTCGGCCATAGTTCGGTCGCGCGGTGGTACATGGCGCCGATCACGCAGCCGTCCGCGATGACTTCGTGAGCCCCGGCGTCATCCGAATACGACACGGCCACACTCGACCCGCTCTCGTGGATCGCGGTGACCGTGGCGCCGCGGCGAACCGACAGCCGCGATGCGAGCTCGTCTGTCACCGTCGCCAAACCACCGCGCACATTGCGCAATGGTCCGGACCACGCTCCAAGGGCGCCGAGCACGTTCAGACTCGATGCCTCACGCGCGCCGCTCCCAACTGTCAGGCGCATCATCGGATCGATCAGATACTCCGTCACCTCCGGCCCGAAATGACGAACGCCGAAGTCGTGCGCGGTGGTCTCGGGATCGTCTGATGCCGCGGATCGAACGAGTTCGTAGGTATCGACGTTCTTGATTGCGTCCCTGAGGCGCACGAGCCCGCGAACGAGTTGCAGTTTCCCGCGCGCGGATAGCACCGGCGTGAACGGCAGTCTGACGAGCTTGCCGGGGTCGATATCGATCAGGCGTCCACGCCTCACCAGTCCGATGACCGGACTGGTGTCGACCAGCCTGTCGGTGAGGCCGAGATCGTCGACCAGCCGCAGATAGCTGTCATAACTGGCGGTCAACGCATCGGGACCGGTATCGACGACGTAGCCGTCACTCCGTTCGGTGGCCACGCGACCGCCGATGCGTTCCTCCGACTCCAGAACGGTGACGTCGATGCCTCGTTGCTGCAACCGATAGGCCGCCGCGAGCCCCGAGATTCCCGCCCCGACCACCACCACCGACGTCATCAATGACTCCTCATGAAAGTGTAAACGATCGTTTTCGTTTGACAGTAACATGCCGATTCCATCGGGAGATATCCAATGACCGACCCACAAAAGGTTGTGAACGATCGATCATCGCTCTAGGTTCTAATGCATGACGCGTGTCGCAATCGTGGGAGCCGGGCTCAGCGGACTGACGGCGGGCTACCGCCTGCAGCAGGCCGGGTGGGAGGTCGAGGTTTTCGAGGCGACGAACCATCCCGGCGGTCGGGTGCAGACGGTGCGGTCCCACGGCTATTCGATCGACACGGGCGCTTCAGCGCTGGGGTCGACGTACCACAGCTACATCGCCTTGGCGGGCGAGCTCGGCGTCGAACTCCGATTGACCGCACCGTATATAGGCATCCGTCGCGGGGGAACGACGCATGTGCTGGACATGAACCATATGGTGCGCACCGGTCTGACGACACCGTTGCTCTCGGTCGGCGCAAAGTTGCGGGTACCCCGGTTGGCCGTCGACGTCGCCGTCGCCAAGGCGCGTGGCCGACTTGACTACGCCGACATGAGTAAAGCCGCCCCGCTCGACACGGAAAGCGCAGGGGCGTACGCGACTCGTGCGCTGAGCGCCGAGATCGACAGCTACCTGTGCGAGCCGATCGTGCGCACGATGCTGATCGCCGACACCGACAAGGTGTCCAAGGTCGAATTGCTGTCGGGGATCGCGAACATCTTCACCGCGAAGATCCTGTCCGTCGCGGGCGGCCAGGGCCGAATGCCCGACGCACTAGCCGAGCGTCTCAAGGTCCATGTGCACACACCGGTGACTGTGGTGCGACCTTCCGGTACGGGCGTAGACGTCACCCACACCGGCGGGACGTCGCGGTACGACGCCTGCGTGGTCACCTGCGTGCTTCCCGACGCGTCGGCGATCTGCCCGGACGACCGAAATCTACTAGAGCCCCTGGCCGATAATCTGGGCTACACCCAATGCGTCAGCGTTGCCGTCGGCACCACCCGGCTGCCGGACTGCCCCGCCTTCCTGCTGATGTTTCCCTCGGTCGAGGAACCCGATATCGCGCTGATGTTCCTCGATCACAACAAGGCACCAGACCGCGCGCCGGCCGGCCACGGCCTGCTCACATGCCTATGGGAGACCGGCGCGTCAGAGCGCATGATCGATGCACCGGACGAAGCGCTCGTCAAACGCACGCTGACAACGGTGTTCGACGTGTTCCCGGAACTACGAGGTGCCGTGGACTTCACCCATGTGACGAGGTGGCGCAGGGCGTTGCCGTTCACCCGAATCGGCGCCTATCGGAACATCGGGCGGCTCAACGCGGCCATGGACCCTGCGTCACGCGTTCAGTACGCAGCCGACTTCATGTCGGCAGCAGGCCAGAACACCGCTGTCGAATTCGGGAACCGTGCGGCCCGAAACCTGTTGGCGCTCAGAGCGACTTGAGCACTGTACGCGCGGTGGTGCGGCCTGCCCAGCCGTGCACACCGCCCATCGGGTGTGCGCCGGCACCGGTGTGCCACAGGCCGGGGATCGGTGTCCGGTAGCCCGCGAGCGCAGGAGTCGGGCGATTGGGCCCCATCTGGTTCAGCGACATGTCCACAACGACGTAGCTGCCCTCGTGGGTCATGTGCCGCAATTCGTTGGGGCTCTTGACCCAGCTGCCGATAACGGCGTCGGAAAAGCCCGGAGCCACCTCGTCGAATTTCGCGATCGCCTGGTCCGCGAACGGCTCGCGGTGTGCAGCCCAGTCACTGCCGTCGGCGAAGGTATGTGGGACCGCGGTGCAAAACACGTACATGGAATCGCCTGCGCTGCCCGGCGGCACCTGGGATCGGTCGAAGGCCGACGGCATCAGGGCCCACATCGGCGTCTCGGGCGGGATCGCACCGCGCATCGCACCGTCGAGTGCGCGATCGACGTAGGCCTTGTCGTCGGCGACCAACATGTAGCTGCCCCACAGCTCGGGCCTGTCACACAACAGCTTCGGCCTCGCCGACAGAGCAACGTCGATCTTGGCGTTGTTGATGCCCCAGCCGTTGACGCGGATGTTGCGGACCTCGTTGAGCACCGCCTCCTGGACGTGCGCTGAGTCGACGAGCCGCGTCATGAGCGTCACCGGATCGACCGCGGCGATCACTTGGCGTGCGTGGAGGATCTCGCCGTTGACCAAGCGCACTCCGGTCGCCTCGCCGCCGCGGATCATGACCTCCTGCACTTCGGCATCGGTGCGGGCTTCGCCGCCATGGTGTCGCAAGCAGGCGGCGAGCGCCTTGGTGAACTCTGCCATGCCGCCGACCGGGCGTTTGATGCCCCAACCGATGTGCAGCATGATGACGCCGAGCACGGCGCCCGAACCGGGTTCGCGTAGCGGCGCCTCGGAGCCGGAGGCGTAGATCGCCAACAGCGACTTGACCTCCTCGGACTCGAACATGGTCTCGATGAGTTGATGTGGTGAGGCCATCAGCATGCGGGCGACCGGAGCGAGGCTCCTGCGTTTGCGGACCGCGCGCCAGCCCAGCTCCGCAGCCGTCCTTGCGCGCGGACGGGTCGGATGGTCCATGAGGTATGGCGCCGCGACATACCAGAAGTCGCACCACATTTCGCACAGCTCGGCGAACTTCGTGGCGTCTCGTTTGGAGTACCGTCGAATCTCATCCACAGTGCGGTCGAGTGAACGCCAGAGCCCGATGGACTGGCCTTCGGGCCCGAGATAGGAGCCCCATGGTTCCGGGCTGTCCTGACGCAGCCCGAATGACTCCAGCTTCAGCTCGCTGATGATCGAGGGTTCGAGGTTGGTGAACAGCAGATCGACAGCGCACGGATTCATCACGAATCCCGGTGCCTCGGTGACCGTCTCACGCGAGTACGTCATGCCGCCCAACCAGTGCTCGCGCTCGAGCACGATCACACGTTTACCTTCTCGGGCGAGGTAGGTGGCGCACGTCAGGCCATGGTGACCCCCACCGACGATGATGGCGTCGTACATGTCAGGCGAGCGTCGCTTTGGCGCGCTGTTCGGCCAGCCGCTCTTGGTTTCGGCCTATCCCGCTGGCGGACAACGGCAGTGGCAGGAACCGACGAGTTCGGATCATCAACTGCTGGTATTCCGGCCGCGACCCCATGTAATTGTCCTGGAACGCCGAGCCGAGCACTGAGGTCAGCATGATGGTGTTGACGAGCGGACCGGCGACGGTCCACCAGCAGTCGGGGTTGCCTGCCACGGCCACCAGCCACATACCCCACCAGACGGTGCTGGTTCCGAAGTAATTCGGATGCCGGCTGTGCTTCCAGACACCGGTGTTGAGGTAGCGCGGCCGTTCTTCGAGGGCCAGGAAAGCCTGGAGTTGCGCATCGGCGACCGTCTCGTAGTACAGACCGATCATGAACACGACTAGACCGACGAAGGCCAGTGGATTGATCCCGCCGTCCGCCTCGCGGTTGGTGAGAATGCCCATCACGACGGGAGACCCGATCAGCACGATGATCACGGCCTGCGGCTCCATCACGCGGAAGAAGCTCTTCCACCAATAGCCGGGTGACATCTCCTTGACGAAGTTGAGGTACCGAGGGTCGCCACCGTGCTTGGGCACGTACCGCCGCCAGCGCGCAGCCAGGTACCAGCCCAGCCGTCCGCCGTGCAGCATCACCATGAACAACAGCAGCGCCGCGGTGACCGACTGCGCGCCCGCGATCAGATACGCGAGCAGGGCGGGCACGGCATAGGCAAACCCGTACCAGCCGTCCATCATCGAATGGTTGCCCTGGAAGAGGCCCACCACCCACAGGATGGTCACCACCGCGAAGGTGAAGATCGCGCAGAAGAGGAACACGCTGAGATCGCTTGCGACGTCGAATCCCAGGCTGCTAACCAGAGATGCCATGACCTCACCGTAACAAATATTGATAACGATCGCTCACAAATATTGAGTAGACTGATACGGTCTATGACATGGTTGTGACCACTGAAATGTGCACGATCGTTCAGGAGAGCTGATGCACTCGATACACATCGGGCACGGTCACTTCTTCCAGAACCTGGACGGCAGGCCTGATCACGACGTCTGGCGCACCGAGATGGCGCTTGCCGACCGGGCCGAGGCGCTGGGCTTCGAGTCGGTGTGGGCCGTCGAGCACCACTTCGCGGGGTACTCGATGTCCTGCGACCCGCTGCAGTTCCTGACCTGGGTCGCGGGTCGGACGCAACGCGTCAAGCTGGGGACGATGGTCTCGGTCCTGCCCTGGCACGACCCCATCCGGCTCGCCGAGCACGCCTGCGTCCTGGACCACCTGTCGGGCGGCCGGCTGATCCTGGGCATGGGCCGCGGTCTTGCACGCCAGGAGTTCGACGGTTTCGGCGTGGAGATGGGCCGGTCGCGTCAACTGTTCGACCAGTACGCGGCTGAGCTGCTCGACGCGTTCGAATGCGGACAGCTGCGGGGCGTCGAGCTGCGGCCGGCACCGTTGACGCCGCTGCGCGGGCGGGTGTTCGCCTCGTCGATCTCGCCGGAGTCCGCCGAGGTGATGGCCCGGCTCGGGGCCGGGATCATGATCTTCCTGCAGAAGCCATGGGAACAGACCATCGGCGACCTGCAGCGCTACGCCGAGCACTACCGGCGATACCGCAACGCTGACCCGCCAAAGCCAATGGTGGTGGTTTTCAACGCGTGTCACGACGACCCTGAGATTGCGGCCCAGTTCTTCGAACAGATCGTGACCTACTACCGCTCGACGATCGATCATTACGGTTTCGCCGATCCTGCGATGGCATCGATCC
Source organism: uncultured Actinomycetota bacterium (assembly GCA_963841555.1). Lineage (GTDB taxonomy): Bacteria > Actinomycetota > Actinomycetes > Mycobacteriales > Mycobacteriaceae > Mycobacterium. Next base: position 451,567 of record CAWJDL010000005.1, on the reverse strand, counting down.
CCGGCTACGAGTACTACGGCAACATCGCGCGCAACATCGCCAAGCACGGCCGCGAGCAATTCGCTCGTTTCCTGGCCGGGCTGCAGCCGCACGGCACCCCCGACGAGGTCATCGAGCAGACGCGAGAGATCGTGCGGCGCACCGACGCCGGTGGTCTGATCGTCGTCTCCGCATACGGAAAGCTTGCGCCCGACGTGGTAACGGCCAATCAAGAGCGCTTCGCGCGGGCGGTCATGCCGGCGCTGTACGAAACCGTCGGTAGCCCAACATGAGAGGTCTAGAACGTTGAAACTCGGTATCACGATGCCCAGCCGGACCGCGTCACTGTCCCGCTTCCCGGACTATGCCCGGATGGCCGACGACGCGGGCTTCGAATCGGTGTGGACCTATGAGCTGTACCGCAATCCGTTCTCCATCCTGACCGCGGCCGCGGCAACGACCTCACGCGCGGAGCTGTGCACCGGGTTGGCGACAGCGTTCACCCGCTCGCCGTTCGAGGCAGCCAACGCGGCGGCCGACGTCGACGAGGCATCCGGCGGACGCATGAAACTCGGTCTCGGGACCGGGGTTCCGGAGTTTCTCAGTGCGTTCCATTCCACCGACTTCAAGCGCCCGATCAAACGGCTGGGCGAGTACGTCGACGTGCTGCGCCGGTCGTGGGCGTACCTGGCGGGCGAGCGGGTGGAGAACTATGCCGGCGAGTTCTACCAGTTCGTGGCCCCGCCCGTGAACCCGTGGGGGCTGCGTGACATGGCTCGGCCCCAGATTCCGATCCTGGTCGCCGGCATGCGTCCGCAATTGCTGAAACTGGTGGGGGCGAAGGCCGACGGATGGATCGGATACCTGTACACACCGAAGTTTTTCGAGCAGCTGGTGTTGCCGAATATCACCGAGGGTGCGCGATCGGCAGGCCGTGATCCCGACGAGCTCGACCTGGCATGCGAAATCATCTGCTGCGTACACCCCGACCGCAATGTCGCGCTGGCCCGCGCGAAGAAGCACGTCGGCTTCTACATCGCGCACCCCGTGTCGGACGTGGTCGCTGAGATCGAGGGCGTGCAAGATCTGGTCACCGATCTGCGAGTGTCGATGTTCCAGAAGGGTCTGGCGGCCTTCGAGGACACGCCCGAAGAACTCGTCGAGCTGTTCTCCATCACCGGCACCCCCGAGGAGTGTCGCCAGAAGCTCGACCGCTACAAGGATCTGCCGCATCTGGCACTGCACACGTCCTACGTGCCGCCGTTCGACGCCGAGGAATCCGAGGACTGCTACCTGCAGATCATCGACGCGTTCAAGAGATGAGTTCGCCGGGCGACGTCATCGTCGTGGGCGGCGGGCCGTCAGGGCTGGCCGCCGCCCATGGACTGGCGCAAGCCGGGGTGCCCGTCCGAATCCTGGAAGCGGCCGATCAGGTTGGTGGCAAGATGCGCACGTCTCGCCGCGGCGGGTTCCTGGTCGACGAGGGTGCGTTCTTCATCCCGTCGAATCACCGCGCGCTGCTGACCTTGGCCGCCGAGGTGGGGATGGCCGGCGACGTCGTCGAAGGCGAATTCATCCTTGGGGTCGTCCGCGACGGCGTCATCCATAACCTCGACGGAAATCACCTTTTTGGTTCGATTGCCGCGACGCGGCTCCTTTCAATGCGCGCGAAGGCCGAGTTGGTCAAGCTGGTGCCTGAACTCGTGCGCGCACGTCGAGGCAAGTACGCGCGCATCTCCGAGTTGGGTGCATACGACACCGAAACCGTCTCCGGCTGGGCCGCGTCCCGGTTCAGTGCCGAGCTTCGAGAGTATTTGATAGAGACCACGATTCGGGGCATCGCCGCAACCAGCGGCGACACCGCGTCGCGAGTGGATTTCCTGGCGATTCTGGCCCTGCTGAGTGGCGCCAAGCTACTGGCTTTCCGCGAGGGAATGGGCTCCTACGCACACCGATTGGCCAAGGATGCGAAGACCGAAGTGGGTGCGGAGGTCACCTCGGTTGACGCTGGCCCTGGCGGAGTGACCGTCACCTGGACTGACAGTGGCGGCGCGGTGCGTATCGACCGCGCGGCGGCCTGCGTTGTGGCGACACCCGCACAGACCGTCGCGCGGATAGTGCCGGGATTGGACGACTTTCGGCGGTCATACCTCGGCCTCGTCCGCAACGGGCGGCTGCTTGTCCTCAACGTCGGGCTGTCCCAACCACTTAGGGGTGTGGACTCCACCTACATTCTGGTCCCGCGTGCGACCCATCCGTTCCTGACCGGGATCATGCTCGACCACCACAAGGCACCCCGTCGCGCCCCTGCGGACAAGGCGCTGCTGACCGTGGCCGTGCTCGACTCGTGGAGCGCCGACCACTGGAGCGATTCCGACGACCAGATCCGCGACGCCGTGCTGGCGGCCCTCCAGAAGGTTCTGCCCGCAGCCGTCGACCACATCGAGTTCGCCGAAGTGCAGCGCTGGCGCGAGGAGTACTTCACGGTCGGGTGCTACCGCGATCTCGGTCATTTCCGCGAACTGTGTGAGCAGGATCAGCGAGTTCAACTGGCGGGAGACTTCCACTCCTTCCAGAACCTGGAATCGGCCACCATCTCTGGGCAGCGTGCCGCCGAGCGATTGCTCCGCGGCCGAGTCGTGGGTTGACTACCGACGGAGCGCGCCGTGGAGCATCAGAACACGGTCGCGCTCTCCTGAACCGCCGTGGGCGTTGGATCGGGCTCGGCCATTTGTGCACGCAGCGCCCGGAAGATCAGCCAGCACTGGACCGTGATCCACACCGTGAACAGGGTCAGCGGCGACCAGAACACCAGCAGGCCGTTCCACGCGAACGGACCGCTGCGCGGGATGAACGCGATCGCGCCCGCTTCGAACATGATGGTGATCCACAGCGACAGGTAGCCCCACCAGCGCGGGAACGGGTTGTTCTTGACCAGCTGGGTCGCCGGGCGCAGCGCGATGACCGTCACGCCGATCCACAGGAAGATGTAGAACTGGTCTGTCGTGGTCATCGTCAACGACGCCAGCTCATGCATCAGCGTGGTCACCTCGGAGTCCTTGCGGGGCGCCGTGTAGGCCGCCACGCCCCAAAACATCGGCGGCAGCATCAAGAACAGCGACATCAACGCACCGCTGACCAGTGATAAGGCGCTCCAGATCTTCCATCCCCCGGTCTCGACACGAGCCATCTGGACCGCGACCACCGCCAGGATCGGCATCATGAACGCGCCGCTCCAACTGGCCAGGACCGCACCCCACTTGATCCTGCCCTGGTTGTCCACGTACCACTGGGCGACCTGCTCGGCACTCCACGCTGGATTCTTCAGTGGCACCTGCTGTAGCAGGAACACGAAGGCGACCAGGTACACCAGGGCGAGACCGATCCCCCACCACAGAATCGCGCGCTGGCTTCGCTCCGAGAACCGGCTCCGTTGCTCCGACATAGAACTATGATAACGATCGTTCGCATGGTGAAGTCAATACTTGAGCCGAAAATGAACCACCGCCGTCATACTCACTGACGGCGGCACCAGGCACCGAACACCATTGCTATCTGCCGTGATAGCGATCGTCTTGCAGACAATTCCGATCCGGACCTGACCGTCGATGCGACGACGTCTCGTGAACAATCAATCGCGTCGCCCACGCGGCCTGGCCTATGCGTTTTCCGAGGTGGCCGCCGGAATGCAACGGCACAAGGGCGTCGGCGGCCTGGCCGTGGGTAATCTTTCAGCCATGCCAGGCAAGGCGCTGAAGACGACTCGTGCGAGGTCGGCGAACGGCGAGGACGTTCGCACCCGGATCCTCAAGGCGGCCCACGAACTCTTCACCCAGAAGGGCTACCACTCGACGACGACCAAGGAGATCACCGCCCGTGCCGGCGTCGCCGAGCCAACCTTGTTCAGGCACTTCGGCTCCAAGGTCGACGTATTCGAGGCCAGCATCCTCGAGCCGTTCACCGCGTTCGTCGACCGCTGGTCACGGTCGTGGGTCAACTACTCGGCGGAGGCGTCGGTCGAGGACTTGGCCGAAAACCTCGTCGACAGCCTGTACTCACTCATCCGCGAGGATCGCCTGGTTTTCCAGGAGTTGATGGCCGCGCGCTCCGACCCGACAAACGATCTTTACTCGGCCGCCGTCGCCGTCAGCAGTCAGCTACGGAACGGCCTGCGCGCTGTCCACGACGCGGGGATCAAGATCCAGGCCAAACGCGGACTCTTCGATATCGATCCACCCGCGACCATGGGGGCAATAGCAAGCATGATCATCGGTTCGGTGATGTTCGAGGACTGGGTCTTCCCCGCGAACAAGCGAGTTCCCGGCCGGACCCGCATGGTCCGGGAGATGACCGGGCTGATCGTCGACGGTATCTCACACCGCCGTCACAGGTAGGAGTCGATCAGGACGGTCAGCCTTTCCCGTGTCTCGGCATCATCGGATAGCGGACTGGCGATCGCCGACACCGCAGCTGACCGCAGGGGCAACCCGACTTGCACGAGGCTTGCGGTGGCCACCAGAGCGCGCGTCGACGCGGTCTCGCGGAGCGCGGCATCGTCGAGCCGCCGAATCGCCTGCCCCAACTTGATGATGTCGTCGAGGATCGCGCCGTCCAGCCCGGTCTCCTGGTGCAGTACCTTGCGCTCCACATCGGCCGGCGGGAAGCCGAGGTCGATGCCCACAAGCCGCTGGCGGGTCGACACCTTGAGGTCTTTGAGGATGCTCTGGTAGCCCGGGTTATAGGACACCACCAACTGAAAGCCCGGCGCCGCTTGGAGTTTCAGGCCGCCGAGCCGCTCGATGTTCAGCTCGCGCCGGTGGTCGGACAGTGAATGTACCGCGACGATAGCGTCTTGGCGCGCCTCGACGACCTCGTCGAGATAGCACATGCCGCCTTGGCGCACCGCTTGGGTGAGCGGGCCGTCGACCCATTCCGTGCTCGAATCCCGCAACACGAATCGACCCAGTAGGTCGGATGACGTCATGTCCTCGTGGCAGCAGACGGTGAAGAGCGGGACATCGAGACGCTGGGCCATGTGTTCGACCAGTCGGGTCTTCCCACAGCCGGTGGGCCCCTTCAGCATGACCGGCAAGCCGGATCGCCATGCGGCGGTGAACACTTCGACCTCGTCGCCGACCGGGATATAGCCATGTTTGACATCCGCCCCGTTGAGAGTCTCTTCGTTGACTTCCACTGTCATCTCGTTTCCTCGCTACTCATACGTACGAATTCAACTTCGTGCCCCTGGTCGCGTTCAGCGACCGCAGATGCCTGTGGTGTTCCTCGGTGACCACGTCTCGTCGACGCCCGTTGCTGCGCGTCGAACTCAGCGCGTTGAGCACTAGGGCGCGTAGATGGCGCTGGATGTCTCGGCTTTCACCGATCACCCGGAACGTCGCATCGGACCAGACCTCTTCGAGTACCTCCGGCTCGGTCGACGACCGGATTCCCACACCGACGACGCCGATACCGCATCGCATGGTCTCCTGGATCGCTTGATGCGCGTCCGCCCTGGCGTACCGGTCCTCATAGCCGTCGTCGTAAGGCAACCCGTCGCCGATCACAAGAAGGACCATGTTCTTGGCGAGCGCTTGGGTCTCCAATACATGTGCTCCGTGACGGATTGCCGCTCCGATGCGGGTGAATCCCGATGGCTGCACCGAGCGCAGCCGACGCTTGGCTGCGGTGTCGAATCGAGCACTGAACTCTTTGATGCGCAGGAACTTCACCGCGTCCTTGCCCCGCGAGTAGAAGCCGTATGCGCCAACACGATCGCCGAGCCGCTCGAGACCTGCAGTTAGGTCGCCTGCCAGCTGACGCTCCTCTTCGAAAACCACATGCCCACAGGATTGTTCGGCGGTGGAACCCGAACAGTCGAGCAGGACGAGAACGGAAAGGTCGCGCTTGGTCAGCCGGCTGTTCTCGTAGATGTTCGGATCCGGGTTGTCCCCGTGCGTGCGGTCCGCTTCATAGTCAACGAGCGATGACAGATCCAGCGAGTCGCCGTCGGCTTGGCGTCGGTGGCGTTGCAGTTCGATGCCGACCCGTGCGAGTGGACGCTCGAGGGTTGAGCCGGGTAGCAGATTCTCCGACGTGGAATCCGCTTCTGCTGGATCGAATTCCGCGACCACGCACCAGTCCGGCCGATACACGCCCTTGTAGCAGTCCCACTCCGGGTATCTGATCCCTGACAGCGGCGCAGGCTCGAACATGGCGGACAATGTCTGGCGAAGCGCACTCTTTCTGGCATTGCGGCCGACCTGACCGAACCGCTGCTTGGTGACCGCAAGCTCGCCACTTCCCTGGTTCTTGTCTCGTGCGCTGCGCCCCATGCCGAGGAGACGCTGAAGCGCGTCGCCGAGTGGATTCGACATGCCGGGAGCCGACAACAGGTTGACGATCTTGCTTTCCTCGCCCTCGTCGTCAGACCCGTCATCCGCCTGCTGGGCTTGTTCTTCGAGATCGCCGAGACCGTTCAGGTCTTTGTCGGTTGGCGCGGCCCGCAAGTCGGCTTCGCTCGCCCCACGCAGCCGAGCCGGCAGGATCGTACCGGCCCAGTCCGGGGCTGGCGTGATCGCCCGCCTGCCCTTGGCATGCTCAAGTGATTCCAGGCTGTTAGCCGAAAGCGGCTTGATTCCAAGCGATTTGACTCGACTTATCGAGCGCGTCGGCAGGACCTGATCAAGCGCGTCGACCACCCGGCCCAGCTCGAAGGCCAGATACCGTTCGACGGTGGTGGGGCGATGCCGCGACAGCCGGGTTATCACGTCCTTCTCGAGCGAGCCGCCGGCCAGCAGGGCGGCCTGCATCGCCACCGCATCGCGCAGGTCGCAGGCGTCGGTCCTCGCGTCGACGAAGATCGTCTGACCGTCGGTGTACGTCGACCCCTGAGTCGACTGAACATCGAGCCGCCGGAACGCGATCGCCGAAGCGAGGGCCGCGAATCGCCCGCAATCCAACAGCTAATTCCCGGTCTGGAACGGCACGAGCGGCGGCAGCACCGTATTGGGCGGCACCACCATGTTGCCGTTCGGATCCAGATGCGCCGAGCCGCCGTTCGGATCGTGATTGTTGTTGCGGAACTGCGGCACAGCGGGTCCGGGGCACGCCTGGTCGGTGCCCTCACCGCAGATGCCGTTGGTCAGGTACGAGCGCTCCTGCAAATCCGCCGGCCACTCACCACTGCGGGTGGCGGTCCATGTGTTGGGCAAGTTGTAGGAGACGAACATGATCGTCTGCACCACACCGATCATCGCCAGCGCGCGTAGCACGCTCTTGCGCCGGTCAGAGACCTTCAGCGACTCCAAACCCCGGTCAGCGAGCGTCTCGCCGCGATCGTTCTTGAAGTACCGCAGAAGCGCGACCGCCGCGAAGAGCGAGCCTGCGGTGAACACCTCGGTGAGGGGGAACTGGTGGTAGGTCCCCGCGAAGATGTTGAGGTGCCCACCCGGGTATTCCCACACGCCCAGTGGCATGAAGATGACACCTTCGAACACGACATCGAATGCCCACATCACCGCGATGCAGATGAGCGCGAGTTTCATCGAGCTCAGGTGAGGCCACCGGTTCCGGGCGGTTCGCATCACCCACGAACCCAGGAACATCGTCAGCACGAACACCCACACGTACACACCGGGGATGATCAGGATCGGCTCGACGACCATCGCGCCCGGCGCGGCCTTTCCAGTCGCGAACGGGATGCTGTTCACCCAGGATCCGAAGTTGACCGCCCATGCGTTGTAAGTGAACCAATGGCCGCTGTAGGCCGACAGCGGGTCCTGGAACCACAGCGTCGCGAAGGCGATCGTCAGGGCGCCGTCGACGCTGAGCTTGCCGTCGCGCCGCCACGGCCTGACGACCAGGAAGTAAAGGCAGGCGAGCGCCGCGGGGATGCAGGTGACCTGGAAGATCGTGATCGCGACCTTCATGTAGGTCGGCACCGGACTTGGGCCGACGGGGACAGTCTCGAAAAGCGGTCCGGTGACCCAGCGCGTCAGCGTGAAGATCATGAATGCGACGACCAGAGCGCCGACGGCGGCCCACCACTTGACCGGCGCAGCAGTGCGCGGCTCCGCGGCTACAGGTCGTAAAGCCTCCGCCTTAGGCGGTTTTGCCTTGGTATCGAACACCATTCAGCCGTCCTCCTCGTTGCCGTCGTCACGGGATCGGTGACCACGCGCAATGCGACGGAGGTCACAGTCTCGACTACCGAAATAGTAAGACCGGACATCTCCATTTGCAAGTGCCACTATCAAACCTTCGCGTTTGGGGCGCAACGAAGCTGCGCGTCTTCGCACAGACAATATCGGCGAATATTGTTGTACACGTTGCTATTTAATTTTGAGAGTCAGCGGTAGCGAGTCCCATTTTCGGTCTCGACTCAAGCGCGCAGTATTTTGAGATTCGCTGCCGCTAGTTGGTCGGGGCGGGCTGACGCAATGGCATCAAGGGAATGCAGGTCGGTGGCGGCCTGGCAAGTGCGGCGGACGCTTTCCAACGTGATGTCCTTCGGCTGCATATCCGGCTGCAACCGATAGCGACCGATCGTGCCTAGCCACATGAACATGGCGTGCGGCATCTGCTGGCGATACGCCAGGAAGCACTCGTCGTCGGCTGGCAGCTCGAAGCCGCCCTCTGTCAACCGCGCGCGGTAACGCGCCACCAGAGCGTGCTCCCACTGGCGCCGCTGCTCGACGGTCAGGTGGGTCGCCAAGGCGTACGCGACATCGCGCGCCCATCCCCCGCGAACTATGCACTGCCAGTCGTACAGGCCCATCCGGCCGTCGCCCGTCACATACCAATTGCCGGGGTGCACGTCGCCGTGCAGCAGCGTCTGCGGGCCGGAGGTGTTGATCTCCAGGGACCGCATCAGCGCCGCGGGCACTTCGTTGCGGCGGTCATACAGCTCGGCTGGAATCACGTGGCGCCCACGCTCGAAGCCCACCAGGATCCGCTTGGGCGCGTTGATCGTGACGTTCAACCGCGCCATCCACTCGTACGAGTCGAGCAGCCAACTCCCGAACCACTTGCGCAGCGGCGCATCCCAGAATTTCGCGTGCAGCGCGGCGAGTGTGTCGATCACCTGCTCGGCCTGCTGAAGGGTGAGCTGTCGGGTGAGAATGTTCCCGAACTGGGCGCCACGGGTCTGGGAGATGTCGTCAACGATGAGCAGCTGGCGGTTCGTCAGCGGGTCGTAGGCCGAATATTGAGTCGTCGGCGCTTCGATGTCCAGTGTCGGACGGATCTGTGCGTAGAACGTCGCTTCGATGATGCCCAACCCTGCCGCCGAGGACACCAACCTGGTGGTGAAACTCGGCCCCGACTTAGTGAATAGTTGCTCCGTCAGACCGGCGTCGCGTCCCGCCTCGTTGAACTCGACGGTCAGCATCCGCCGAGACGATGTGCCGTCGTTCTTGGGGCCGAGCTTGTGCGACAGCACCCGTGCTCCGGGAACGCCGTCGCACAGCGCCAGCGTCAACCAGTCGTCGGTGAGGTGCTCAGGGCCCGGAGGAACCTCCCGCAGGCTGACCGGGCGGGGATTGGTGATCCGTTCCTTGGCAACGTGATACGCGATGCGACCGGTCAGCGCGACCAGGTCCAGGCGATCTCCCACCGGTGCTACCTCCCCGTCCTGGCCAGAAGCCCGTCCACGTCAGCGCGCAGCTGGCTCAGCTCAATTGACGCCGAGCCGTTCAAACTGACTCGAGCGTCGATGCGCTCATCATCTGCCATCGTGTCGACCGCCTTGGACAGGTAGATCGGGTTGATGACGAGCCAGCTCGCGAAGACCACGAGCGGCAGGTACCAGGCGATAATGCCGTTCCACGCCAGGGGGCCGTCCTTGAAGAAGACGTTGAACGTGCCCGGCGTGAACATCAGCGCGACCCAGAGGTTGTAGTAGCCGAGCCAACGCGGGAAGATCGGGCGCTCACGCCGGTCGAGCAGCACCGCGATACCGAAACATGCCACCTGAACGACGGCGGTCGACGTCAGTCCGACAAAGGGTATCCATGCCATATCGTTGAGTAGTTGGATCAGCTCTGGCGCTCGATCGACGCGGAATGTCGCTGTCTGCCAGAAGAACAGCAAATAGATGAACTCGAGGACGAATATCGCGCCCAACCCGAACTGGATCATCGCTAATGCGGGGAACCGGCCCTCGATGCGGCGCATGTGGATCGCCATCGACACCGCGTAGGTCATCAGCAGCGACGACGAGAACATCGACAGGATCATCCCCCACCTGATCCGTGTCCTGTTGTCGATGATGAATTGTGCTGTCTCCAAGGCTGTTTGGCCCGGCGATCGGGTGGGCACGAAGCCAGCGATCACAACGAAGCCGATCAACATCGTGATCAGGCACAGCGTGCCGCTCCATGCGCAGAACTTGTGGACCGTCCGATTCATCTCAAACCCTCCATTTACGCATTGACGCGTGCGAATGCCCGCACTAAGGATCGGAATGCGTCGTCGCTCGACGCTTGATCGATCGGAGGCACATACGGGGTGTGCAAGACGATGTGCGGCAAGACACCCTGAAATGCTTCGAGCTGTTCGGCAGCCTGATCCGGTGTGCCTGCGATCGCGAAGGTCCGCACCAGTTCGTCGGACGCGGCTGTCGCAAGCGCCGCGGGCCCCTCGCTGAGCAACCGCATGAGCACGTGGTCGCGGGCTTCCTGCAAGCCCATGAACTCCACGACGGTGTTGCTCACCGGGTAAGCGACGTAATTGCCGACATTGATGCGGGCACGACGTATGGCTTCCTCACGGTCATCGGAGACACTGCAGATCACCAACGCGGTCACCTCGATATCGGCTGGATCACGTCCGGCTTTCGCCGCGCCGACGGCGATATTGGGAATCACATGCTGCTCTATGAACGACGGGGTCGGCAGAAATCCGAACACCCCGTCGGCGATTTCGCCGGCCAACCGCGCCATGCCTTGTTTAAGGCCGGCGAGGTAGATGGGGATCTGTGGCCGGACCAGATTGCGCGTGCCCCATGGGTTCAACGGCGGGCTGGACGCGCGGTAGATCTTGCCCTGGAAGTCGAACGGCTCGTCAGTCTCGAAATGGTGCCAAAGCTGCCGGACGATGTGGATGTATTCGCGGAGCCTCGTCAAGGGGCGATCGATATCGGTTCCGGTGAAGTGCTCCATCCAGCCCGCCCCGCCGGTGCTCAGACCCAGTAGCGTTCGTCCGCCCGAGAGTTCGTCGACATCCGCTGCGGCGTTGGCCATCTCGAACGGCGTGCGGGTGGCAGCGGTCGCGATGCCTGTGCCCAGCTGAATCCGGCAGGTGGCACGGGCATTCAAGGCGTGCGTGATGAACGGATTGCGGTAGAACTCGTAGTCCCACACCGAGTCGAATCCGGCGTCCTCGGCAAGCGCCGCGAACTTTGCATACCGTTCATAGGGTTGGTTGAGCATCGGCAACGAGACACCGATCTTGCTCCTGGCAGGTATCGACACATTGGTCTCCTTGCTGTTCGTTGCGACGATGACCACTCAGGCCAGCAGATACATCCCGGTCAGCAGGCCGAACAACACCACGCAATAACCTTCGAAGATGCCTCGCAACGCTAACGGAGCACCTCGTAGTTCCATGAAGTAGAGGCCCACGAGGCGGATCTTGAAGACGGCCACGGTGAAGATCACCAGACTGGCCGGCACGTGATTGTCACCGCCGAAGCCATGCTGTGTTCCCAGCGCCCACGACACGACCGTCAGTGCCGTCAGGATGATCCACGCCACTGACGCGTTGGTACGTACCAAAGTTTTCATGGTCACCTCACCAGGAAGAGAAGCGGAAAGATGACTATCCAGAGCAGATCGACCATGTGCCAGAAGCAGCCACCGCCTTCGAAGAAGGCGATATGCGTGCGGCTGGGTGCCGGTTTTCGGGCGATCCTCGACAGGGCGAGCAATACCCCTAGTCCGATGACCACGTGGGCAAGGTGCAGGCCGGTGAGCACGAAGTAGTACATGTAGAACTCGTTGGTGCTCGGCGTGATTCCGGCCGCGATCTTCTCGTGGTACTCGAACGCCTTGATGATGACGAAGCAGGAGCCGACGGCGATTCCCCCGATGGTGAGCCGCTGCGCCAGGTGTCGCCACCGCTCGCTCCGGAGGGACAGCACTGCGAAGACAACCAGCAGCGAACTGGTGAGCAGGACCAGGGTGTTTACGGCGCCGAATGTGCGGTTGAGGGCGTCCTGCGACCGCGCGAACAGTTCCTTGTTCTCGCCGCGTCGGTGCAGATACACCGCGAACAAAATCGTGAACACGACCATGTCGCCGAACAACAGGACCCAGATTCCCGGCTCGCCGGGCACGTGGCGCTCGACGCGCGATTTCGTTGCCTCACCAGCACAGTCCGCAGCTGACGTTCCGACCACACCGGACACCGACATCGGCCGCTCCTCGAGAATTCAATTAACTTTGAGATAGGTCGTCTCATATAATAGGAGTGGCGCAGCGCACAGTCAATGGTGTGTTAGTGGCACTGTCACATTGGCTATTGATATTGGTACACGGCGTCTCATAAACTCCTCCCCATCGGACGCGTGGCCGCGCCGGGGCCCCCGCGACGAAATGATCGACGAAACGAGGGAATCATGTTGTCGCTGCGTAGCCAGAAGGTGTTGGTCTGGTGGGCCATCGTCTTCACGGCCATCTATGGCCTCACCCTGAGGTTCTTGTTGCACATGATGCCGCCGCCGACGGCGAAGTGGTCTTCGGCTCAGATTGCGCAGTTCTATGCCGACCACAGCACCGAAATCAAGTGGGGGGCAACGATTGCGAGCTGGACGAGTGCGTTCTTCGTCCCACTGGCGATCGTGGTCGGCATCCAGCTGTACCGCCAAGAGCAAGGCAGACCCGTGTGGTCTATCGTGACCGTGGCCAATGGCGTCATCATGTCGATATTCCTGGTGCTGCCGCCACTGTTCTGGGGCGTTGCGGCGTTTACTCCGAGTCGCCCGGCCGAGGTCACCGCGATCATGCACGAACTGGGAACACTCACCCTGACGACAACCGACCAGTACTACATCTTCATGTGGGTGGGGATCGCCGTGATCTGCCTGGTCCCGAACAAGGTCGTACACTCGCCGTTCCCACGTTGGTATGGCTACTTCACGGCGTGGACGGCGCTGATGTTCGAGGCCGGCGCGATCGCATTCCTGACCCGCGGTGGGCCGTTCGCGTGGAATGGTCTGCTGGTCTTCTGGTCACCGCTGACCCTCTTCGGCGTGTGGATCGCTGTGACTTCGACGCTGCTGCTCAAATCACTCAACAAGCAGATCGCCGACGAGGCAGAACTTCCCTTGGTCGCGACGCCGGTGTAGCCCGCCGACATCCGGCACGGCTTCTACTGCAACGCTTCGCGGACCCTCAGCCGTGTGCCGCTCGGTGATCTCGCAGAGTCGCGTACTGGCAACCCGACCATGGAGCCGATGAAACGCCCTGGGCGACTTGCACCAGTCGACCGTGACCGAAGGCCCGGGGGGATGTGCTCGGCCACCCACGATTCGAGTTCGTCGAACGTCTGTTTCGTGCCTTGCTAGGCAAGCACTTTCGCCGCGGCCGGCTCAATGCAAGAACGCGCAGCCATGACGTCGGCCAACGTCGCGACGCGCGCCGCTTGATTGGCGTGCAACGCCACCCGTCACCGCCGTGACAGCGACGCCCTCTCGCTCGGGTCCGGGATCCGTCCGGTCGGCGCCTCGTCGTCCTGGCGATGACGCGAGGTGACGGCTTCGTCGGGATCGGGAATCGTGTGCGCGGCGTACTTGTGCGTGCCCTCGAGATCGTCGCGGATCGCTGCCTGAGCGGCAGGCGGCAGCGTGTGCATCATCTCGCGGACCCGCGCCTGGCGACGCCCAACGGCCTGGCGTTCGGGCATACCCGGCGTCGCAAGGATCTGCGGCGGCACGCCCTCGATCTCCTCGACGCCACCGTCGTGGTGACCGGCATCGACCATGGCCTGCTCTTCGGCCATCGTCGACTCGTCCTTCTCCTCCGACATACCGATCGGGCCGATGCGGCGGCCGTTGAGGAACTGCCGAACGACCGGCTCGTCGCTGGTCAACAACACCTCGCGCGGACCGAACATCACCAGATGCTTGCGGAACAACATGCCCATGTTGTCGGGCACCGTGCGGGCGATGTTGATGTTGTGCGTGACGATCAGGATCGTGCAGTCGATCTGGGCGTTGATGTCGATCAACAGCTGGCTCAGATACGCGGTACGGACCGGGTCCAGACCCGAGTCGGGCTCATCGCAGAGGATGATCTGCGGGTCGAGCACCAGGGAGCGCGCCAGCCCGGCACGCTTGCGCATACCGCCCGAGATCTCACCGGGGAACTTGTTCTCATCCCCGCCCAAGCCGACCAGCTCGAGCTTCTCCATGACGATGTTGCGGATCTCGGTTTCCTTCTTCTTGGTGTGCTCACGCAAGGGGAAGGCAGTGTTGTCATACAGGCTCATCGAGCCGAACAGCGCACCGTCCTGGAACATCACGCCAAACAGCGTGCGGATCTCGTAGAGCTCCTTGGCCGAGCACTCGATGATGTTGGTGCCGTCGACGATGATCTTGCCGCGCTCAGGCCGAAGCAGGCCGATCAGAGACTTCAAAAACACCGACTTACCGGTACCCGACGGCCCAAGCAGCACGCTGACCTCACCGGGCGGGACCTCCATCGTGACGTCTTCCCAAATTCGCTGGGGCCCGAAGGACTTCGTCAGCCCCTCAACCTGAATTCCGATACCCACGCGCGATCCTTCCGCCATACTTCGTACTGTCGTCGTTCTCGTCGTGTGCGCCCGTATCCGCCGTGCCGGGTCAGGTTTCAATCAACAGGAGAATCCGTTCGCCGCGGGTGACACCGAACCGCACGTTGAGCTCCGTCTCGTTGCGTCGAGGTGGCATCAGTCCATCACGAAACCAGCCCAATTTCTAGTTTCTAATAGAATTTGTCCGGTGGGTTTCCATTCTTGGTGGCGGCCCGGGAGCGAGGTCAGGCGCCGTCGAAGCGGCTACAGTGCCGCTGCCCGTTCGCACTTGGCGATGCTGGGGACGTACAGCAGGGGCGCGAAGCAATGAGGCCGGTGCCCGGGCGCAGGGTTCCAGGTTTTAACGCCGAGTTAAATATGACCAATGGGTACCGTCGTGATCGTTGAGTGCCGTATCCAATCGCGCGGAGAAGACCGCTGCGGCTGAAAGGACACGTGGTGTCGATCTCGTCTTTCCCGAAGACTGGATGTCCGCGCTCAAGCTAAGGCCACATCAGATGAGCGAAGCCGAAGTCGATGACGTGGTCTTGGCCGTAACGCCGAAGATGATCGAGAAGTCCTGCCTCATCGGAACTCCCGACGAGGTCAGCTCCCAGTTGATCCCGTTCGTCGCCGCAGGAGCGACCGGAACAGGCTGCTCAACATTCAACCGGAACCGACACGGCGCGAACGCGCGATTGAGCTTCTGACGTGTGGTCGTGGGTTGCCAGGTGCGGATGACGGTGTTGAGTCGTGGACCGCGGTCTGGTTTCACATATTGGTCGATTTCGTTCCGATCGTGGCGTCAACGCCCGTATGGTCGTGGTTCATGTGGAGGAAACTTGCGGCGACCGCCGCTCTACCGATGACGATTGTGCTTGCGGCGCAGGCACACGCCACCCCTGCCAACACCCGCGACTTCCTCAAGCAGCTCGAACTGGACGGCATCAAGGTCAATGGCCAGGCGACAATCCAAGAGGGTTACGACATCTGCAAGTTCATGACGCCGCCGGACGGTGGTGCACTCTGGGACGCCGCGCAGAAAGTCAAGTCGGAGCATCCGGATTGGACGATCGACCAAGCGCTGAACTTCTCCAACCGATCGACACAGTTCATCTGCCCGGACCGGGAGTCGTTCCCCGAGTAGAGGCCAGACGCGCCACTTTCCAAGGCGCGCACCCGCTCGCGGCGGTGTCGCCGAAATGTGCTTGCACACAAGTCCATTCAAGGTCTGATGTGCGCGCCGATGCGAATGGCGCCCTGAATCAGGGGTCCTGGCTTCCGTAGCACAACGTACGGACGGGCCAACCCTCTGACCGCACGCCTGAATGTCATTAAACCGGCGCGGGGTGGTCCGCCTGTGCGGCGAGGCCTAGATGACTGCGACTCAGGGACCGACGAGGTCAGTGAACTGAGGGCAATACGTCCTGGCGGCCAACTCCAAGAACGGGCGGGCTTGACTCGGTGGGTTGACCCTGGTGTAGCGAGCGATGCGGGCTTCCACCTCGTCGGGAGCCCGTTTGCGGACGAGAAAATAGCATGCGGACTCCGCTTGACTAATCAGGTTGTCGGAAGCCTGCAAGAAACCCATGGCCTGGACGTCCCGCACGAAGTCGGCATCGTCTGCGCGCGCCACGGGCGAGCCCAGCAACCCGAGCGTCGCCCCGATCGCGACGCAACTCGTCGTCAGCGCACGCATCCGCATTGTGTTTCCGTTCTTTAGAGGATGAAGCCGTTTGAGGAAGAGGTGCCCCGTGATGCATCACGGGTCATCAGGGGCTTTGAGTCGAGCCTCACCAGCAGCCTTGCCGTCACGGGCACAGGTAGATGAGCGCCAGTTGAGTGATTGCCGGAGGCTGGAACGTGGCCTCGGCCCCGACTTGACCCGCGCCGCGTTTATCGCAGACGAAGTGCCCCCTGGTCAACAGCTCGCCATCGCTACGGAATGCCGAGGGATCGTGCTTGGCCGCAAACACTTGGCGTGCCTGGTCGAGGTATTGAAGTTCGCCGGGCGTCAGTGGAGTCAGCGGTTCGGCATGAACCAGGGGACCGGCAGCCACGCTGACGACCACGGCCACGAGCGCTCCAACCGTGAACCTCTTTCGGTTGTTCACTAAATCTCCCATCAAGGTGCACATTAGGTATCGCTAGCATTTTAGCCCGATGCACTCGACGTGGGACGAGATCATCGGTTCTTGAAGAGAAACGAAACACGCTGTCCGCCAACTACTTATTTCGTCTCTCAGTGCGGGCGTCATCATTTCGCGTCGGCCAACCGCCGGTACACATGCGCCAGATGGCCAACGCCCTGCGGGCGGCACCGGACTCTCACGGCGGGGCGAGCCAGGTACGGGTGGGCGTGATGAAGAACCTGAACGGACCTCGCTGGCAATACGTACTGGTATCGGCCATGGTGGCGCATCGGGTCCCGTTGTACTCGATGTAACTCCGCGGCGGGAGGTCCCGCTCCGCCCTCCCCGGGGGGAACTGAAATCCCAGCGCCCAGTCGTAACGGGGGACTATCTGTCCAGTGATCCACCCGATGTTCGTCGTGCCCGGCGGGGCGCCGCGGATATCACCCGTGCAACCGAAGCTCCCTCGGTCCCAAATGCCGCAATTGAGCCCGAGCGGTGTCGAAAACCACACGCCACCAGAACTACTGGTGAAGTAGTCGTCGTACTTCACCTTCTCGTAGTAGCTGATGATGAGGTTGGTCACTGGAAACGGACTCGTCGGAGAACCCGTGTCCGGCTCTCCGTGCGTCACCGGCGACGTAGCAACGACTAGCCCGCTCACGCACGCAGACACCGCAAGCCAGTGGCCAAGTCGTCGTGCGGCGCCTTCCAGTCGGCCGGTCACGGCAGGTTGCCCGGCGACGACTCGTTCTCCGCGGTGTGCGACACGCTGCCGTAGCAGGTGGCATTTCCAAGATCCAGGATGCTCTCGCAGAGCACGTCGTTTCCTCTCGTGATGCGGACCGTGACGAAGTGGCCTTGCAAGACTCGTGCCACGGTCGCCGCCGTCCGGAAGTTGGGCCGCCAGTCGGCTCGCAATTCGGCACCGTCACTGGTCGGGCTCTTCGCGTCGACCACTGGCACGGTCAACGTCCAGGGCAGCGGCACGTCCTCGATCAAGTGCTTGCCCGAGGTGTCCCGGTATTCGACGCCGGCCAACTGCCCGACCGAGTCGGAGAAGATGTCGTACCTTACGGTGTCCTCGGCGTGCGCCGCCGGTGCGTATGCCAAGCCGGTGAGGCAAACAGCTGTCGCGACCGCGGTCGATTGAAATCGCTTCACATGGCTCCTTCAGTATCCAACGAAATGGCCAACGACTGGGAGTGTGGACGCGCTCGCTCAACCAACCAGCACGGCGGTTGCGATGACCACGTCCTTCCTGGCGTTGTACGTGGTGGCTACGCCGTAGGCGGTGTACGAGCAGTCCGGCAGTACCGCGAAGCCCTGCAGCAACAATGCCTTGATCGATGCACCGGTATTCGTCGCGGCGCCCGACAATATCCTGGCCCTGGTGCCGCCGTAGCCGAGGTCCTTCAGCAACGGAAGCGCGTCGGTCTCCGGAGTGGCCCGAGCCGTGAAGTTGATCCACCGGTCCGTCGTGTCGCCAATTTCCTTCGCCGCCTGGTCGATCCGCGGATCGGTCGTGAATGGCGCGCAGGCCGTTCCGCGTGCAGCTGGTACCGCAGCCCTCAGGCTCTCGGTCGCGTCTGCCGACGCCACGGGCGCAACGGCCACGCTGGCGACCGTCAATGCGGCTGCGGCGACGCACGTTCCGAGTCGAGCCCGGCGGCGAGGGCCAGCGCGGCCACGGCGGCCCACGTACAGCACGCCTGAGCTAGGTCGCCGAATCGTCATCGCTCCTCCACTTCGCACCTGAGTCTCATCCTTCGCACACATGCGAACGATGGATGTCGGCGCCCCAGCGCTTCGCCTTCTGCACCGACGGGCCGGTGAACCAGTCGGGTTGATGCGCCAAGATGCCGTTGTTGACGTTGGACAACTGCTCCCACAGCTTGAAGAAGGCCTCCCCCTCGTAGACGGAAAAGTAGTTGTCACCGAACGGGTTCTGCGCCTGAGTCAGCGACTGCGCCCGCGGAGTCAGGAAGTCGACGGCTTGTCCGATGTTGCCGGTGACGATGTCGACCTGCTGCTGAATGTTGTCTCGGGTGTAGTCGTAGTCTTTGCCGGTGACGTCGTCGATCCGGTTGGTCTGCAACCTGTCGATCTGAAACCGCAGCGTGGCGTACTGAGCGTTGTACCACTGACACATCTCGCCCATTGCCGTGATGTCGGCGGGGGTCACCATGTTCCTCGTCTGGTCGTACGGAAACGGGAACTTGGGTGCCCATGACGACGCCGTCGGCACGACGACGGGCAACGGCCTGATCAGCGAACTGTCAGACGGCGGCGAAGGAAGGGGAACCACGACATCGGGATCGACCTCGGGGTCAGCACCTGCCGGCGGTCCCGTCAGGACGACCATCGCCGACCACAGCAGTGCGCAGCCCACTGCGACCGCTCCGCGTCGGATTCTTTCTGGCATCGTCACCATGGCCCCATTTCTCCCAGCGCTCGCACGTGCTACTTCGGCCCCATGGCAGAACCGATTCCGCCGACGTCGGTGATCTGCCAGTCGTTGTTGCTGTCGATCGTGGTGCTATAGGTCGCCGTCGACTGCAACGCCTCCGGCGCCTGGACGGTCTTGGTCTGGACGCTGACGAAACTGTCCACCACGTAGATGCCGCCCGTGCTCGACCTGACCTTGGCCACCAGGGCCTGCGCGCTCGAACTCCACTGCAACGGCACCAAGACCTGCTCCATGGACGTACCGGCTTCGGAGAGCTTCTTGCTGAGCTCCGGCGACGTTCCCGCCACGAGCTTGACCTTCCACCCCTGCAGGTCCTTGAAGTCCATCGTCGCGGCATTGACCGCATAGTCGAGCGCGATCTTCTCGGCTCGTGCATCGTTGGCCGACTGGGTGGCTTGAGCCGTGAGTTGCTGCCGCGCATCGACGTACAACCAGCCCAACACCGCCGTTGCGGCCACCAGTGCCACGATCAGTCCACCAAGGATCAGGTCCCGCAGACTGACCGACACCGACTTCGATCCACGGGTCGACTTCACCCCGCCGGTCGATGTCTCGTCGCCCGCCTCATCTGAGGGGTCCGTATTCGATTCGGTCGTGCGCGTCTCGGTGGCATCCGGCTCAGACGCCGCATCGGCAGCGTCGGGGTCGCGCCTCTCCTGCGCTTCGGTCTCATTGATGGTCGTCTCATTGATGGTCATTGTCGAGCCTCTCTTGGTGGGTGTCCCCTACGGGGAAGCTATCGCGCGTGTGGGTCACGGTCTGACGCGGAGCGTGATCATCCCGTCGGCCGGCACCTGATTGAGGAAATGGTCCAGAATCTGCCCGCTGTCGAAGTTCATCAGTGTCGCCGCGATGGTGTTGAGCTTCGGCTGAAATGCCTCACCCAGCACCTTCAGGTCGCCGCCACTGTTGTCCAGGAGGGTTTGCACGCGATCCAGCAGATATTTGAGCTGCCTGAAGTTGTCCGGAGAGTCCCGCGCGAAGAGGACGGGCAGGTGCTTGAAGAAGTCCTGCCAGTACAGGCCAATCATCGTCACGTTGGGGGTGACAGCGGTGAGATCTGGGTTGATCCATTCCGAGTTGCGGATCAGCGTACCGAAGTTGCTCAGAAGTACGCGTCCCTCGCCGTTCAGGCCGTTGAGCATGTTGTTGAACAGAGTGGTAACCCGCGACAGGTTGGGAAGCACTCGCACCGGGTCTGGGAAGGCGGCGTCGGCCTCGGTGATGATGCGTTGCAGAGCGCCGGGTTCCAGCTGATTGAGGATTCGCGTGGCGGTCGTCGCCAATTCGGAGACCGACGCCGGTGCCACCACCGACTCCGTAGAGATGCGTTGGTTGTCCTTCAGCAACGGTCCGCCGTCGCTGCGCGGCATTAGCTCGAGGTAGGACTCGCCGAGCGCCGACAGGTTCTGCAGTTCCACCTGGGTGTCGACGGGAACCTCGTACTCGCCTCCGATCCAGAAGTCGATGGATGCCGCGTCGATGCCCGTGCTGGTCTTGGTTACCTTGCCGACGGGCACACCACGGAACAGCACGTTCGAGTCGGGGACCAGACCGTTGATTTCGGGCACGTTCATGGACAGGTTGGTTCGGTTGGACGGCGGGCTGACGCGCAGCCCCAGCGTGCCGAGGTAGAACAGGACGATGGCGGTGATGATTGCGAAGACCAGATAGGAGACGACGTCTTTGATCTTTATCGCGTTCACGGCGTGGCCCCTAGGATTCGCAGCACTTCCTGGACATTGCCCGATAGCTCTCGACCGTCAGGCCCGATTATCGACTGGATGTTGATGGCCGGATACTTCTCGGTTGGCAGGAACATGTCGGTGAAGATCTTGCGGTATTTCGGTATCTCCGTCTCGCCGGCCACCTTCGACTCCTGCAGCGCACCAACGGAGTCCGCCAGTGAATTCAAGAAGGGAACCAGCCAGTAACCACCAGAGGTGATGCTGCCGATGCCGGGGAGGACGGTGGCCACGTAATTCGTGACCCCGGTGAAATGCTCCGCCCCGCGTTGCCCCGTCGGTGAGGCCAAGTACTGCAAGTCCGGAACGCGGTCGTTCACGACCGCGGCAGTCTCCGCCAAACCGTTCAGTACCTGGTCGACCGAATCGAGGTTGTTGGCCAGCGCCGAAAGGTCGGTCTTGATGCGACCCGTCAGAACCCTGACCTCGTCGCTGGACGGTGCGACCCGGTTGAGGCGAATGATCGTGTTCTGGGCCCGCTGAATCGATCCGCTGGAGACGAAATTCGCCAGGCTGGCAATGGTGTCCTCCAGCTGCGGCGGGGACGTGGTTTGCGAAATCGGGATGGCTGCGCCGGCCGCGAGTGCTGGTGCCGGCGCGGTCCCCGGTGACGGCGCCTGCGTGGCATTCGCCGTCGGTCGCTCCAGCGCCACATAGATGTCGCCGAGCACCGTCGCCTGCTGCAACACCGCGTGGATGTCGAAGGGGACGACGACACCGTGGGCCATCCGCGCCGTCACGTCCACCTCACGGGCGGTGAGTGCCACCTTGGACACGACTCCGACGGTCACCCCGTCCAACACCACTTTTGCTCGCTCGGGAAGATTGAGAACGCTCTCGAACTGCATCACCAGGTCGTATCCGTCGTCGTATGACGGACCAGGCTTCGGCAAGGCGTCCACGCTGATGGCCGCGCAGGACGTGACCGAGAGGACGGTGGCCGTCGCGGCGGTGGCGGCGATCAGCCGGGTTCGCAATCTCATTTGTTCGCCGCCTGGGTCAGCACGTACTGAAGCAGTGCGACGTCCACCGCGTACGGCGTTCCCTTGACGTTTGCGCAGCTACCGGGCACGGACGCATTCATGATGTTGCACGTAGCGACGCCCTCGGGCGCGCGGAGGCGATACGTCGGCGGCCGGTAATGCAGCGTGAAGTCGTGGTTGTTCGACAGGTTGATCAGGCCGTTGATCACGCGCGGCGTCACGTTCAGCAGACTCGCGTAGAACGGGGCACGTGGCGTGGCTTTCCTGACGACCACCGAGACCGCATCGAGCAACTGCTGTATCTGCGGACCCAGCTCCTTCTCGATGCCCTGTGCCGCAGCGACGATGTTGATGATGCCCTCGAAGGCGTCGTCCGCGCCGAGCAGAACTTCCCTCGCTTCGGTCCCGACCGGGGACGCCAGATTGTCGAACACCTGCTCAGTCACCGGGTTGAGGTCGTTCAACGTGCCCGTCAACTGCCCGAGGTTGCGGGTGATGGAAGCCATGTCACCGATGGCTTGATCGGGAGAATCAAACACCGAGGACGTGGTGGCCAGCAGCGTGTTGACGTTCGGTCCCTGACTGCGAGCCGCCTCGTCGATGCCCTTCACGAGGTCGCCGACGTTGTTCGATCCCGCCGGGTTGATTGCGTTGAGGAAGTTGGTCCCCGCTCCGATGACCTCGGACAGGGTCTTGGGAGTCAACGACCGGGTGAGGGGGATGCAGCTGCCCGGGGACAGGTGATCACCCTTCTCGTAGTCGCCGACGAGTTCCAGCGCTCTGTCCGCCAGGATCGAGGTCGACCTGGTGACGGCCTTGGCATCCGCCGGAATGGTTTGCCCGCCATCGATCTTGAAGTCCACCCGGACGGACTGAGCCGACGGAGTGATGGACGCGACCTCGCCGATGGGGTAGCCCAGGTGGGTAACGGGGTTGCCGACGTAGAGCCCGACGCTGTCGGGCATCGTCGCGCAGTAATCAGCGGCGTCCGACTTGGTGGACGACGAGCACGAGGCGCCACCGAGCACGGCGACCACGGCTACCGACACCGGCAACACTCGCCGGAACCGGTCCAAGAATGGCGCGGGCATCAGCAGGCACTCCCTGGAGTCGGCACGCAGAGGTCGGTCGCCAAGAGTCCGGGGTCGGCGTTCTGCGCGTTGAGGACTCGATCGAATAGATTCTGCGTGCGCTTGAGCGCCCGGATGGTGAGCCCGTTGCGCTCGACGAACAACCGACCTCGGTACAGGAAGTCCCGCACCCGTTCGATGAATTCCAGCCGGTGACCGTCGTAGAAATCGCCGAGGGGCTTGAGAGCCTGAAGGACGTCGCCAAGCCCGTGCAGCGTGTCGGAGAAACCCCCGTTGTAGATCTCCAGTGTCTGGGTCGTGATCGAAAGTTTCCTCACGAGCGACGCGAGCTTGTCCCGATAGTCGTTCAGCGACCTGATGTATTCATCCGAGAGGTTCAGGATGTTGGTCACCTGGCCCCGCTGCCGTTCGACCGTCGACATCAACGCATTGCCGGCGTCGATGGTTGCAGCGACCACCTGAATGTTGGTTCCCGTCAATCCCGTTGAGATCTGATTGAGCGATTCGTTGATGGGCTTGGTGTTGACGTTCTGGGTGATCTTGGTGGTGTCGACGAGCGTCTGGATGAGGCTGTACGGCATGGTCACGCGTGACAGCGGGATGGTTTCGGCGCCCAAAGGCGTGTTGCCCATCGAGGCGACGTTGACGTAGTAACCACCCACGATGGTGAGCATCCGCACGTCTACCTGCGACTGATCGCCTACGAAGGCGGTGTCGTCGATCTTGGCCGTGACGAGCACCCGGTTCGGTTCCAGTTTCAGGTCAGAAACCGTCCCCACCTTGATGCCGGCCATCCGCACCTCGTCTCCGGTGCGCACCGCATTGGCATCGTCGGTGTAGAAGGAAACCAGCTGGCCCTTGCCCGGGGGGTTGACGTAGACGTACGTCAAGATCAAACCCAAGATGACGGCCACCACCATCGCGGTTACACCCCAGGCCAGAGGGCTGCGCAGCACCTTATTCGACTTCAGCGATTGCACAGCACCACCCGTTGTCCGTTCAGCAACACGTCCATCGTCTCCGGTAGTTGAAAGTTGCCGCGCGAACACGGCTCCACGGCGGTTCCATCGTTACCCGGTGGCGGGATGTTCTCGTTGATCACCGGCATCAACTTGAATGCGTCGAAGAAGTTGTCGAGATTGCTGAATGCTCGGTCGAGTGAGTCGTCGACGTTGATGCCATTCCTGAGCCCGGCGTTGTGCAGCAGGCGTGTCACGGGATCGAAGAAGTCCTTGCTGTACAAGAAATCCTTTCGAAATTCGTCCAGAATCCGGTTGACGGCGTCGACGTTTTGATTCAGCAGGTCGACGATGTGAATGAATCGTTGGGAATCGCCACCGATGCCGTCGGCGACGTGGGACAGGTTGCTTATCAACGTCGCGACCACCTGCTGACGGTCCGTTACGAACTCGGTCAGCTTGCGGATGCTGTCCAGGAGCGGCGCCAATCCGCTTCCGTCGCCGGTGAGGAACGTTGCCGCATTGTTGGTGAAGGTATTTATCTCGTCCGGGCTCAAGGTGGCCAGCACAGGTTGCAGACCATTGAAGAGGGCCGTCACGTCGAACGACGGTTGGGTCATCGACGTGGGTACCTGCGTTATGAGGTCCCCGTCGCGATATCCCTCGGCGGGGTTCGTGACATCCATGTAGCGCACACCGGTCAGGGCCTGGAACTTGATGGCCAGCCGCGTGTCTTTCACGATGCCGTACTTGTTGTCCAAGGTGAACTTGACCTGCGCGACGTTCTGCCCATTGACCCGGGCAAGGTCGACGGAGTCGATCTTGCCGACCCGAACTCCACGGACTCGCACGTCGCCGTCGGCATGGAGTCCGGACGCGTCGGTGTACTCGGCGGTGTAAGACCGCGTGTCAACGGCTACCGGATTGACCAGGGTGTTCGACAGCAGGATGAAGAGAAGAACCGAGACGGCCAGGGTCACCCCGATTCGCCAGGTGGCAGCTCTTGGACTCATGGCGTTCCCTCCGTGACGATTCCCATCGGTGCCGCCACACCGGGCAGGCTGTCCAGCAGAATTCGGACCGAAACGGCGCGCTGATCACCGTTGCCGGCATAGAGCCTTTCGAACCGCGAGCGCAATTCAGCGAGCTTCTGCGCGACGTCCCGTGGGCGCAGCAGGACGGGCACGGTGTCCGTCAGTGCCTTGAGCCCGGAGATCAGTGGATACAGGTCGTCGACGTGACTGGCGACCAGTGTGCCGACGGATTTGAACAGGCCGTTCTGAACCGCATCCAGACCCGCGTCGAAATGCTCGTTGTATAACTCGTCGGAGATGTCGCCCAAACTTGGGACCGTCACGTCCTTCAGGTACGGGTATGCGATCTTCGGGCCGTCGGACGCCGATGGTCCACGCACTTGCCCGGGGTAGTAGCTGTAGTCCTGGAATCGCCTGAGTGCGATGATCAACTCATTGGCGAATGGCGGAAGGGCTGTAAGCGCCGACCCCAGTCTCTGCACCTGTTCTTCGGTGGGTTCGGTCTGCACGGCTTCGATCGCCCTCGACATCGTCACCAGGGATTCGAACAAGGGGTTGAGTCCGTCGGTGTAGCGGGTCACGCGATCGATCACGCCGATCAACTGCGGCGTCAAGGAGGCTTGCGAGACGCCGCCCAGCTGATAGAGCAACTCGGCGAGGGTGAAGTTTCCGGTGGGCACCAGGGTTAGCTGGCTGCCGTCGCGGAGGGCTTGGCCGCCCGCCTTCGGAATCAGGTTGATGCCTGGCACGCCGAAGTAGTTGATGGGCCGGTAATCGATGTTCATTTCATTCGTGAGGCCCTGGGTGGGTTCGGTCTCGAGGTCGGTATCGAGCCGCACCTTGCCATCGGCGGTGTTCTTGACGTTGGTGACTTCGCCGACCTTCACGCCGTGCAGAACGACCGCCGTCCCCTCCTGCACGCCCTGGCCGACGTATGGCGTCGTGATCGCAACCGAGTAAAGCCCCTTGGCCCGTCCACCGAATGGATCCAGGACCGAAAGGACGATGGCCACCACGATGAGCAGCACCACGCCACCGCCGATGCCCAGCAGCATGCGCTCCTGGTGTTGGTCTGATCCTCTAAGCATGAAATGCCCACTATCCCTTGAAGATGAACACGGGCTGAAGGCCCCAGATGAGGATCGACGTGGTGAGGTCCAAGACGACGATCGTCACCAAACTGGCACGGACCGCGCGACCCGACGCCATGCCGACACCGACCGGCCCCCCCGAGGCGAAGTATCCGTAGTAGCAGTGGATCAACGTCACCGCCACGCAATAGACACTCACCTTGATCGTCGAATAGAGCAGATCCATCGGGGTCAGGAACATCACGAAGTAGTGGCCGTAGGTGCCGCCGTGTTCGCCGTTGAACAGGACCACCACCAATTCGATCGTGTAGAAGACCCCCATCAGCGTCAGCAGGTAACCGGGGACGACGCACGTCAGCGCGCCGATCAAGCGGGTGCCCACGACGAATGGGATGGGCCGCAAACCGATCGCTTCGACGGCGTCGATCTCCTCGGAGATGCGCATGGCACCGATCTCTGCGGTCATGCGAGTGCCCGCCTGAGACATGAATGCGATCCCAGCGACGATCGGGCCGAGAACGCGGACGGCACCGATGCCGCTGATGATGCCGGCCAGCGACCCGAAGCCCAGGATGTTCAGGACAGCGAGCGCTTCGATGCCCAGAGTGGCGCCGGTCGCGATACCGAGCAGGAGCAGGACGCTGATGGTGCCACCGTCAACGATCAGGGACCCTCTGCCCCACGCCATGTTGATCGTGGCCGCGAGCGTCTGCCGGGTGTACCTACGGACGGTCAGGGGTAGGTAGAAGAACACTTGACCGATGAACAGCGCCCACTGCCCGAACCCACGCAGTGGGCTCTTGGCCGCACCTAGGGCGGCTGAACCGGCCCGGCCGAAGACCGACGGCGCCGCCATCACGCCACCGCCGTCGGGAAGAACATCGTCGATATCTGCGCGATGAGGAGGTTCGCGAAGAGAATGAGAATGGTGTTGATCACGACGGCCGCATTCACGGCGTCAGCCACGCCTCGCGGACCGCCCTTGGCTTCCATCCCTCGCATCGAGGAGACGATTGCCACGATGGCGGCGAAGACGAGGCCCTTCCCGATCGCGAAGTAGACGTCCGTCATCTTGGCGAACGTGCCGAAGGATTGCCAGAAGCTCCCTGGCGCCACACCGCTGACCGTGACCGAGAGAAGGTAAGCCGACGCCGTACCCGACACGATGATGACCAACGTCAGGATGGGCGCGATCAACAGCAGCGCCAGGAATCGCGGCACCACCAGCCGCCGGACGGGGTCGACACCCAGCACCCGCATCGCGTCGAGTTCCTCGCGAATGGCACGTGCCCCGAAGTCCGACGCGATGGCCGATGCCGCGGCGCCACCCATCAACAACCCGGCGGTGACGGGCGCGCCCTCCCTCAGCACACCCACCCCACTGGCCGCGCCCAACAGCGCGGTGGCGCCGACCTGGGCCACCAGACCCGAGACGATGACAGTGACGATCCCGCCGATCGGAATGGCCATCAACACTGCCGGCGTGGCGGTCACCTTGAACAGCGCCCAGGCTTGCCAAAGGAACTCTCCGACCGGCAGCCGCAAGGTGAGGGTGTCGGTGACCGCGTAGCGGACCACGTTGACCGCCATACCGACGCCGCGGCCGGTGGTACCCGCCGCTTGCACCGGAACGGACCCCAGCTTCGACACCTTGCGCCCGGCCGCCTTTCGCACTGCAGACTTCGGCGGTTGCCTCTGACCGCCGGGCCGATTGGACACTGTCGGGCGGCTTGCGATACCTACCATCCGGCGACTGCGAACGTGACTCGTGGCGACAGACGGGGACAGCGACGGCCCGCTACGTCGTCGGAACACCCGCCGATGTCGGCCTGGACGCACGACGAAGCGCACCTCGCCTTGGTGTCAACTCCGGAGCGAGTCGTGAACGCACGCGTCGCTACCTCGCCCTGGGCGATCGACAGCCCCCGAACCTCAGCGGGAAACGCTCCGCCGACGGCGCGAACCGGTTTCGAGATGGAGTCGGAGTAGGCCCTCCGTCGAACTTTCCCCACCGACTCGTCCGCGCTCGCGTCTGGATGGCCGAGAGGAGGCGAATCGCCCTGCTCTCGTTCGACACCTTCAAGGACAGCTACATCGCTTTCCGCTGCAACCATGAGCGTGATCCTCCCTATTGACGATGTCGTCGGCGGGCCCGCCCGCTGCGACTCAATGACAAATCAGTATTAATTTTGAGCCGCTTCGGTATTTTAAGTCGCACCGTCTCAAAATACAGAAATGACAGTAGTGTCCGGCGTCACAGCTTGTCAATCGCCGATTTGCGAATCGCTAGTCGCCGAGCAATAGGAGCGCGGTGACCAGCGGCGATTGGCTTGTTACACAGTCCAATACGGGCCGCGCAGACGGCGGCCTCGGACGCGCCATGCGGTTGCCCCGCGACCGTCCTCACGATCCGCACGGTCGGTAGCTGGGCACTCGACGGCACGGAACGGTTGACGCGTGGTCATATGCCGGCCGTCTCGTCAGGGAGGGCGGCGGCGACCGCCTGGTTCAGGCGAGGAGGTACATACCCATCAAAAGGCCGAGCAAAGCAACGCAGTAGCCCTCGAACACGCCACGGAGGGCCAGCGGCGCCTCCCGCAATTCCATGAAGTACAACCCCACCAGCCGGATCTTGAATACGGCGACCACCATGATCACCAGGCTGGCCGGCAGGTGATTGCCGCCGCCGAAGCCATGTTGCGTTCCCAGCGCCCACGAGATCACGGTGAGCGTGGTCAGGATGAGCCAAGCGACTGACGCGTTCGTCCGAACCAGAGTCCTCATGATCACCGCACCAGAAACAGAAGCGGAAAGATGACGATCCACAGCAGGTCGACCATGTGCCAGAAGCAGCCACCGCCTTCGAAGAACGCGATGTGCGTGCGGGTCGGCGTGGGTTTTCGGGCAAGCCTCGAAAGGGCCAGCAGGACGCCGAGACCGACGATCACATGCGCAAGATGCAACCCGGTGAGCACGAAGTAGTACATGAAGAATTCGTTCGTGCTCGGCGTGATTCCCGCCGCGACCTTCTCGTGGTATTCGAACACCTTGATGACGACGAAGCAGGCCCCAACACCGACGCCGGCAACGGTCAGCCGGTGCGCCAGGTGTCTCCATCGCTCGCTCCGTAGCGCCCGCACCGCGAAGACCACGAGCAACGAGCTAGTCAATAGGACCAAGGTATTGATAGCGCCGAACGTCCGGTTGAGCGCGTCCTGAGACTGCGCAAAGAGCTCCTTGTTCTCGCCGCGGCGATGGGGCGTGGATCGCGGTGACGGCCACACTGCTCCTCAAGTCGATCAACAAGCAGATGATCGAGGAAGCGCAACACCCAGTCCCCGTTCCGGCGTAACTGGGTGTTCGGGATACCGTCCCCCGTCGCAGTTCAGGCCAAAATCTGGTTCCAGAGTGTGTTCTCGTCGACTGCGAGCGCCATCGCCCCGAGCCGGCCGCTGAATGCGCACTCCGGCTCGTCGGCGTCCCGCCAGGCCCAAAGATTTCTGGTGTGACGGTGGAGGCCGTACTCCTGCGTCACTCCGACTGCACCGTGAAGCTGGTGAGCGCTGCGTGCGACCTGCGTCGCCATACCCGCGGCCGTCACTCGGGCACTGGCTACTGCGCCGAATCGTCGCAAACCTGGGGCGCCGGATTGAGTGCATACCTCGATCGCCCGCTCGAGTGCCGACTCCGCGTGCCGAATCCGCACCGCCATTTGTGCAAGGGCCGAAGAGATAGCGGGGATCTTGACCAGTGGCGCTCCGAATTGCTCTCGCTCGAAGACGTAGCTTCGGGTGAGCTCATAAGCGCCGCGGGCACTTCCGAGGAGCGCGGCAGAGCGTGCGAGGGTGAGGCGTTCGACGATCAGACCGCGCGGTCCGGCGCATGCGGAACGGGTTGATATGCCGCCCCATTGAGCCGCACCTTCCCGGCCGGAAGACCCGCGACGTTAGTGGTCGCTTCGATCGCGACACCGGCTTGCTCGAGAGGCACCGCGACGATGTCTGAATCGCCCACAACGACAAGCCGATCCGCCTGTCCGGCGAACGGGACCGAGCCAAGGCGGGCAGTGAGCGTCGTGGCTGCCAGGTTCACCAAATGGTTCGACGACGATCGTGTCGAACGTGTCGTGCTTAGGCGGACCGATGGCGAACGCGGCGGTGGAGGCTTCCACGATCGGCGTGCCGATCCCTGCGTGCGCGAGCTCACGGATCACCACCAACAGGTCGTCGAGTCCCCCACCCGATCCCCCGGCGTTCTCGGCGATGCCGATCGTCACAAGGCCGAGTTCTTGTACGGTGCGCCACTGCGACGGTATCTGGCCGGACGGATCGTCCGCATCCTTAGCCAGATTGCGGATCAGCTCGATCAGTTCGTTCGCGAACTCGCTCACGCGCGGGCCTCACTCTTGGCGACGATGGACAGCAGTACATCGGAGGCCCCACCCCGGATACTGAACCCCGGCGAGGCCAGAAGTGCCTGTGCGAGTGCATCATCGAAGGAGGCGGACAACCCGACCCGACGCGCGAACTCGATGACGTCCACTTCGAACGCGGTGCCCAAATACTTCAGGCTCGCCGCTTCGATGATCGGCGCGCGTCCCTCATCGAGAGCTTCTGCGATCTCCCAGCACTGGCGGCGAAGCGTGGACAGCCGCGCCACGAGTTCGCCCAGCTCCGTGTCGAAACGATCGTCACGGGTCGCTCGCAGCTGCTTGAGCACGTCCTTCAACAGCGGGTAGGTGCTCAACACCCGTTCCGGTCCGCCGCGCTCGAAGGACAGCTGCTCGATCACCTGTTTCCAGCCGTTGCCGGCTTCGCCGATGAGCCGGTGGTTCGGGACGAAGACGTCCGTGAAAGTGACCTCGTTGAAATGGTGCTCGCCCGACATGTCCGGAATCGGCGACACCTCCACTCCAGGCGCGGACATGTCGACGACGAACTCCGAAAGGCCTTCGTGCTTACGACCGGTGGAGTCGGTGCGCGCCAGCAGGTAAGCGTGCGTCGCCCGGTGGGCCTGGCTGGTCCACGTCTTGCGACCGTTGACCATCCAGCCGCCGTCCACCTCCCTGGCCACGGTGCGCACGGCCGCCAGGTCAGAGCCCGCTTCCGGCTCGCTCATGCCGAGGCAGAACACAAAGTCCGCCCGGATGACACCGGGCAAGAGTTCCCTCTGGAGCTCATGGCTGCCGTGCCGCAGGATCGTCGGCCCGATCTGCCGGTCCCCGATCCAATGGGCCGCGACGGGCGCACCGGCCCGCAACAGTTCCTCGGTCACCACCAGGCGGGATCGGGCATCGAGACCGCCGCCGCCGAACTCTTCCGGCCAGGTCAATCCGATCAGCCCGCGGGCCGCGAGTTCGCGCGAGAAGTCCAGATCGAAGGAGCGCAGCCAGCAGTCGCTACGCGGTGTGTATCGGCCCTCGGCCAACCACGAGTCAGTCAGCTCCCGCACCTGCCGACGAAGCGCGCCAAGGCTGGGTTTTCCAGGGACATCCTCGACGCCTTGGCGCTTCGACCCCTCTGCGACGGTACTCATCGTCCCGTGAACACGGGGTTGCGGCGTTCAGCTGAAGCCCGGACTCCCTCGGCGAAATCGTCGGTTCTGCGCAACCACGCTTGTTCGGATCGCTCATGCTCGGTGGCTCGCGCGACATCTTCGGCGAGTTCGGTGCGCAGAGTCTTGCGGATGCTCTGCAGCGCCAACGGGGCTGCGGCGGCGAGCTCTTCGGCAAATGAGATTGCGAACGGGCGGATGGAATCGCGGTCGACGAGCCGATCGACCAACCCGATCCGAAATGCCTCGCGACCATTGACGCGGCGACCGGTCATGAGCAGATCGGCGGCATGCTGGTGTCCCACCACCCGGGGAAGGCTGACCGTCAGGCCGAATCCGTGATGTAAACCGAGCCGGGAGAAGTTGGCCGAGAACAGCGATTCTTCGCTGGCGACACGGAAGTCCGCGGCCAAAGCCAGACCGAGACCGCCTCCAATCGCGGCACCCTGGACTGCCGCCACCAAGGGAAGCTTGCACTCGAACAGCTTCACCGCCGCGGTGTAGAGGGCCCGTGCCCCTTCGTCCGCCGACACCTCGGCAGCGCCGCTCGTGCCCGCAAAGTCCGCTCCGGCACAGAAGTGCTTTCCGTCCGAGGCCAGCACCACCGATCGGACGTCACCCTGGTCCTCCAGTGTGTGCATGACGCCGACGATGCCCTCGATCAGTGCCACGTCGAAGAAGTTGTTCGGCGGTCGCCGGATCTCGAGCACGGCGACGCCGTTGGTCAGCAGCTCGACGGCGACATCGTCGGATCCCACGGTCAGTGGTTGCACTGGCGCCTCAGATGACATCGGTATCTGCACATCCTCTACTATTTGAGCCTAGCTGTCTCAAATAGTAGGGATTCGGTGACGCCGAGTCAACGCGGCTCCAGACGATTTAGGCGCTAAAACTCGTTCGGGTCAGGTTCTTCGCTGCCTTCCTCAGGCAGTAACAGGCGAACCGCGGACCGTGCGATGTCCGCTGTGGCGATTCCCTCGTCTGGCCGATACCACCGCGACACCCACATACACATGCCCAGAATCAGGCGCGTCGCGGCGACGGCGTCCGAGCCCACGAGCACACCCTGTTCCATGGCCTGCTCGACGCATCGGGTCCAGGTTTCCTCGTACTCGCGACTCCACGAATGCCAGCGCTCGTACACGTCGGCAGGCAATCCGGCGCCACCGAAGAACACCGGCATGTACCCGCGCATGTGCACCGCGGCTTCGACCTGCAGTTCGATCAGCCGAATCAGCTTGTCGCGCACGGGAAGTTCAGCGTCCGCCACGGCGGAAAGCAGTTCGCTCTGCTGGCGCGTCGTTCGCTCAAAAAGGACTCCGACCAAGTCTTCCCTGCTGGGCACCGTGCGGTAGAGGGTCGCACGCGATACGTCGAGCTTCTGCGCTGCGTTGACGATGGAGACCGCGTTCGCACCGCCTTCGACGAACAGCCCCGCCACCGCGTCGGCGACGGCATCGAGGTCGATCTCGGCCCGCGGTCGGCCCCGCGGGCGCGGGCCATCGGCCGCAGGTGGCGAGCCATCATGAGCGACCGCCTTGCGTGGTGGCATTGCACAACCTCCTCACCCGTTGCGCAATTGCGGCGCTAGAGAAGGGCTGGCGCCGTCATCGGAGAGCCTCCATATGTGAGACTCACAGACTCAGAATACGGCATCCGGTTCGCGGCAAGCCCCGAACGGCTGCACTCACGCATCACGCCACACCGGCGAACGCTTCTCGACGAATGCCGCTGCGCCCTCCTTGGCATCAGCCGATTCCCGCACGGCGTCGGTGTACTTGCGCTGAAGGGTGAACGCATCGCCGTCACACCAACGCGCGGATTCGGTCGTGATGGCCTTGGCGGCCCGAACCGCCATCGGTGCATTTCCAGCGATGACCTCGGCGAGCTTGCGCGCCTCGGCAACGGCCTCCCCTGTGGGGACGACGTGGTTGACGAGACCGATATCGCGGGCACGTTCGGCCGTGATCGGCATGCCGGTCATGATCATCTCCAGCGCTACGCCGCGCGGTATCCGGTTTGGCAGCCGGATCACGCCACCGGCGGCCGCCACCAGCCCGCGCGCAACCTCCGGCAGGCCGAGTTTGGCGTTGTCGGCCACGACGATGATGTCGGCGACAAGCGCGATCTCGAGGCCACCACCCAGCGCCGCACCCTCGATCGCGGCGATGAGCGGTTTAGCGGGTGGCCGCTCCACGATGCCGAAAGCGCCTCGTCTCGCGGTGATGGGTCGCTGACCGGTTGCGGTCAACGCCTTGAGATCCATACCCGCACAGAAGAAGTCGCCACGACCGGTGATGATGATCGCGCGTACGGCGACCCGGGACTCGAAATCGTCCAGTGCTTCGGCGATCTGGTTCGCGGTGTCGAAGTCGATAGCATTGCGGACCGCGGGACGGTTGATCGCGATAAGGCCGACGTTGCCGTCGAGCTCGACATCGATCCCCGTCACCGGGGCGCCATTCGAATGGCGCCGTCGAGCCGGATCGTCTCTCCGTTCAGCATCCCGTTCTCGATGATCGCCAGCGCAAGCAGCGCGAATTCATCCGGATCGCCCAGCCTGCTCGGGTGCGGTACCGACGCCGCCAGCGAGGCGCGGACGTCCTCGGACACCCGCGCGAGAAGTGGCGTGTCGAAAGTCCCCGGCGCGATCGTGTTGACCCGGATCTGCCGCCTCGCGAGGTCACGGGCGGCGACGATCGTCATTCCGACGATGCCCGCCTTCGACGACGCGTAGGGAATCTGGCCGATCTGCCCTTCGAAGGCCGCCACCGACGCGGTCAGGATGACGACGCCGCGGTCACCGTTCACCGGTTCATTGCGCGCCATGCGCGCGGCGGCCAGCCGCAGCACGTTGAACGAGCCGATCAGATTGGTGGTCACGATCTCGGTGTAGAGCTCGAGCGACCCGGGGTCACCGTTCTTGTCCACCACCCGCACGGGTCCCCCGCGACCGGCACAGTGCACGACTGCGCGCAGATCGCCGTGCGCCTCGGCGAGATCGAATACCGCGGTGAACTCGTCGGCGCTGCGCACGTCGGCTGCGACGAAATGTGCGCGCTCTCCCAACTCGGCCGCGACCTCTGCCCCGGCCGACGTCGGAAGATCGGCGATGACAACCGCGGCCGCACCTTCCTTGAGCAGTCGGCGAGCGGTAGCCAGGCCCAAACCGGAAGCTCCTCCGGTCACCACAGCCGACGCACCGTCGAGTTTCATTGAATTGCCTTCCGATTCTCACCACTCAACCTTTTTGAGTGCTTTCGTCTCATAATAAATGTATGGGATGTTTGCGTGCCGTGTCAACGCTCCGCCGCCCGGTTCCATCGCGATCTGAATATTTTGCGACACTCAGTTCCTAAAAGTGACATAGTGGCCGGATAACCCGAAGGGAGCGCGGATGTCCAAGACCGTTGAAGTAGCAATCAACCACTGGCCCAGTCGATTCGAACCCCCGCAAGCCGCGGCGCAACGCGCTGCGCAAATGGAAGCGTCCGGCGTCGTCGACTGGTTCCAGACGTGGGATCAGCTGGTCAGTTTCATGCCGCAGGCCCTGTGGCGTCCGGACGTGACGCCGATGGCGCGTTACACGACCGACTGCGATTCGTATTACGACGCCGCCATGATCGCAATGCTGGCCGCCAACGCGACCACGACACTCAACATCACGACAACCCTGGACGCGGTCCGCAACGGGCCGGCCGAATTACTGCAGAAGATGGTGACGCTGGCCTCGGCGACCGAGGCACCGGTAGCGCTCCAGCTGGGGGCCGGCGAAGTCAAACAGTGCCGGCCTTTCGGTTACAAACGTTCCCAAGGGCTTTCGCGAATGGCGGATATCTACGCGATCGTCTCGAAATTGCTCAGCACCGACGGCCTGGTCAGCCACGAAGGCAACCACTGGACATACGACAGAGCCTGGATCGGGGCGCACTTTCCCAAGAAGCCCGAGTTTTGGGCACTGGGCGGCGGACCGCTTCTGGTGGACCTGGCCACCACCTATGCCGACGGCTTCATCAGCATGGTTCCCAGCGCCGTGTCCGAGCCCGCGCGCTGGGCAGAACAGGTGGAGGGACTCCGGCGGGACCTGGAGCGTAAGGATCGTGACCCCGACCAGTTCACATTCGGCTTCTGGCCCTTCGTCCTGGTTTATGACACCGAAGAGCAACGCGACAGGCTGATGGCCAGCCCCATCGTCAAGTGGATGACCGCCGTCTTCGGCCGGCTGCATCATGGCGACTGGCTGGCCGAGGGTGTAGACCTCATCTTCCCCGAGGACTGGATGTACGCGCTGAAGCTGCTGCCGCATCAGATGAGTCAGGCCGAAGTAGACGATGTAGTCGCCGCCGTCACACCGAAGATGATCGAGAAATCGTGGTTGATAGGTACTCCGGCCGAGGTTGCGGCCGAACTACACCAGTGGGTCCTCGCCGGTGCCAATTACATTGCACCGAGCGACCTCGCGCCCGCGGTGCTCGAGGTCGACGAGCAGCCGGGTGCGATGACCCGGATGATCGAGCTGGCATCCCACCTGAAATCGAAGACCGCCGCGGCAATCGTCTGAACATGACGACGCCGGCCCGGGCAGGGGTCTCCGGGCCGGCGTGTCGGCCTGTGATCAGCGCCGGTTGGTGAATCCGGCGTCCACCATGAAGGTGCTGCCGGTGATGAAGCGACCGGAGTCGGACACCAGGTGCAGGATCGAGTCGGTGACGTCCTCGGGCTCCAGCAGGCCGTTGGGCACCGGCAGTGGATTCTGCAGGTTCTCGGCGATCGTCGGTTGCTCCTGGACGAACCGAGCGAACGCCTCGTTGGCGATCATCGGCGAGTTGACCCCCGTCGGGTGAATAGTGTTGACCCGGATGTTTTCCGGCGCAAGCACATTCGCCCATGCCCGCATCAGGCCGATGACGCCGTGCTTGGAGGCGATGTACCCCATGACGCCGGGCGTGCCGTCGGCCAACCCGCCGACAAGCCCCGCGGTGGAACTGGTGATCACGATCGATCCGCCGCGCCCGCCCGCCCGCAGGTGCGGGATGGCGACGTCGACGGTGTTGAACACACCGTTGAGCATGATGTCGATCCCGGCGAGATAAGCCTTCCGCTGCAGCCGCTGCTGTCCGGTGATCGCCATGACACCGGCGTTGGCCAGCACGATGTCCAGGCGGCCCAGCTCGGCGACGCCTCCGTCGACCACCTGCTTGACGGCGTCGTAGTCGCGAACATCGGCAACCCGAAGGACGGCCTTGCGGCCGAACTTGCCGATCAACTCCGCGGTCTCTTCGAGGTCCTCCGGCGTGGCCAGGGGATACTCGACCGCGTCGTCGTTGGCGCAGATATCGAAACCGATGATGTCGGCGCCCTCCTCGGCCAGCCGAACCGCGTGTGAACGGCCCTGCCCGCGGGCAACACCAGAGATGAAGGCGACCTTGTTGTCGGCGAGACCCATAGCCCTACTCCCTTACTTCGTGTCCAGGCGATACTTTTTAAGTCTTTGAGTCTCATAATTACCCGGGGCGTCGGCTCGTGTCAATGATCACAAGGCAGAACGATCGTTCACATTGGGAAGGTAAGCTGCCTGGTCATGACCGCGTCGGCAGATTCCGCAGGGGTGAGCGAATGCTGGCTGCACCCCTGGGGTAGTGACGCCGCCCAATGGATGACCTGGGCAAACGATCTGCCGCTCTGCCGAGACTTGGGCCTGCGATGCGTCGAGTTCGACGACACGTCGGCCGTGTTCGTCATGGAACGGCCCGCACTCACGCCGAACCCAAATGGGGCGATCAATGGCGGTATCGTGGCGGCAGCCGCGGATCAGGTCATGGGCGCGGTGACCCTCCGGATGAGCCGGCAGGGCATGTTGCCTGCCACCGGGTCGCTGCACATCCAGTTCCACCGGCCGGCGCTAGCGCCGATCACCTTGCGCGCCAGTTCACTTGGCGGTGGGCAGCGTACGAAGTTCATCGAAGTCGTCGTCGAGGACAGGTTCGGCAATCGGTGCGCCACGAGTCAGGGCACCATGATCGCAGGCGGTTCGAAGGCGAAACTCCCACACGCCGACTGACGGCCGCGTTGCCGCACGACTTAGTGAGACGCTAAGGTTCTAAAATCACCGAGTACGACCAACTCACCAGTGAGGTGCCCCAATGCCGCAGCGCCCCGTCGACATCGTCACCGACTTCTACACCGCGATCAGCACAGGAGACGCCGACACGGTCGCGTCGACGATCGACGCCCACTTCGCCGAGGATGCCGCGATCGAATGGCCGCCGTCGCTTCCGCACGGCGGTCGCGTGGAAGGCAGTCGCAAGCTGCGCGCGATCTTCTCCGCGATCGCCAAGCCGGGCGCGGCCGCAGGAGCCACCAACCTGCAACTCGTCCGCGCCATCGGTGAGGGCGACGACGTCGTCGCCTGGATCACCTTCGATTGGAAGCACCCCGGCTCCGACGTCGGCACCCCGAACGGCGCACTGGAACTGTGGAACTTCTCCGAAGGAGAATTGCGCGACATCCGGGCGTACTACTGGGACACCGCGTCGATCGCTTCGCCGCAGTAGGCATTGGGGGGCTTTTGGGAAGGGGGGGGGTGCTGGGCACCGCCCCACGGGAAAAAGAAAAAACACGATTTAAGGGACACAGAAAGGAAAGAAATGTCTCGCAGTGCAGTGATCGTCGATGGGATCCGCTCCCCGATGGCAAAGGGCAAGGCGCCCAAGGACGGCCGGCCCGGCGGTGCGCTGAGCGGTGTACATCCCGTCGAGCTGCTGAGTCAGGTCATCAGCGCGTTGATGGCCCGCAACGACGTCGACCCGGCGCGTGTCGACGACGTCGTCGCCGGATGCGTCAGCCAGGTCGGCGAACAGTCCGGACCGATCGGTCGTTATGCCTGGCTGGCTGCGGGCATGCCGGAAAGCGTCCCGTCGGTGGCCGTGAATCGAGCATGCGGCTCCAGCCAGCAGGCCGCCGATTTCGCCGCCCAAGCGGTGATCGCCGGAGCCTGCGACATCGTTGTCGCCGCAGGTGTGGAGTCGATGAGCCGGATCCCGATGTTCACGGCGCGTATCGGTCAGGATCCGCACGGACCGTCGGTGCGCGAGCGCTACTCCCCCGGGCTGGTTCCGCAGGGGGTCTCGGCCGAATTGGTCGCGGCACGCTGGAAACTCGACCGCGAGTCGATCGACGAGTTCTCCGCACGCTCACATCGCAACGCGGCCGCCGCCGACTTCAGCGCCGAAATTGTGCCGATCACCACCCCGGACGGCGGCATCGTCGTCGCCGACGAGACCATCCGCCCGTCGACGACCGTCGAGGGGCTCGCCTCGTTGAAGTCGTCGTTCTACTCCGAGGAGATGGCCGCCCGATTCCCCGAGATCGGCGACTGGCACATCACGCCGGGTAATTCGTCGCAACTCGCCGACGGTGCCTCCGCGGTGCTGATTATGGGTGAGGACATCGCAGAAGAGCTAGGGCTCACGCCGCGGGCACGCTTTCATTCGTTTGCGCTGGCCGGTGACGATCCGATCACCATGCTGACCGGCCCGCTACCCGCCACGGAGAAAGTGCTGCGGCGGTCCGGTCTCTCGATCGACGAGATCGACCACTACGAGGTCAACGAGGCGTTCGCGCCTGTGCCCATGGCCTGGGCCCAGCACTTCGGCGCCGATCCGGGCAAGCTGAACCCGCGCGGCGGTGCTATCGCGCTCGGCCATCCGCTCGGCGCGTCCGGCGCACGCTTGCTGACGACGATGTTGTACGCCCTGGAAGCCGGCGGCGGGCGCTTCGGTCTGCAGACCATGTGCGAGGCAGGCGGAATGGCCAACGCCACCATCATCGAACGCGTATGACCCGGTGCTGACACTGCAGAGCCGGCGATCGATCTTCGCCGACGACCACGAAGCGTTCCGCGACAGCGTGCGGCGCTTCGTGACGGCGGAAATCGGCCCATATCTTGAGGATTGGCGTCGCGATGACGGAATTCCCCGGTCCCTGGTGGCCGCTGCCGGACAGGCAGGATTTCTCGGGACGACGGTTCCCGAGGAGTTCTGCGGTGGCGGCACCGATGATTTGGGATTCCTCGCGGTACTGATCGAGGAGACTGTTGCCGTGGGCGCCACTGGCGCGGCGCTCATGTGGGCACTCCACGCCGGGGTCGCAATTCCGTGCCTGGTCGAGCAGGGAAGCGATGCCGACAAACAGCGCTGGCTGCCCGGCCTAGCCAGCGGTGAGCTCATCGCCGTGCCAGTTCCTGGCGCGTCGCTGGCCGTGCGCGATGGGCTGTTGACCGGCACGCTCTCCAGCGTTCCGTGTGCGCGCATAGCCGATGTTCTGGTCGTCGACTCGCCTGCCGGTGTGGCCTTCGTGGAAACCGCGCATATCGGGGTACGCGTGACGCCGGGCC
This sequence comes from uncultured Actinomycetota bacterium, assembly GCA_963841555.1. GTDB lineage: Bacteria > Actinomycetota > Actinomycetes > Mycobacteriales > Mycobacteriaceae > Mycobacterium. Next base: position 411,363 of record CAWJDL010000005.1, on the reverse strand, counting down.
AGGGGAATCTGGGCGCACCGGATGCCGGCGTCGCCGATGTCGAATTCGACGCGGTGCCGCTGGCGACGACGGTGCCGCCCGCGGCGCTTCGCCGCGATCTCGACCTGTGGTTCGCAGTACTGGCGCTGGCCGGTGCCCGCGCCGCCGTCGCGCTGGCCGTCGACTATGTCCGAAGCCGCAAGGTGTTCGGCAGACCGCTCGCGGAGTTCGAGAACACCCGATTCCGGCTGGCCGAGCTATCCGCCGAGATACTCGCGGCGACAACCTTTGTGGACCAATGCGTTTCACTACGTAGCAGCACGATGGCCCGCGCCGCGGACGCCGCCGCCGCGCGGCTGGTCACCGCTGCGCTGTACGACCGCGCGGTTGACGAGAGTATGCAGTTGCACGGTGGTTACGGCTACATGCGCGAATACCCGATCGCACAGGCCTTCGCCGACGCGCGCTTCCTCCGGCTCGCGGCGCAGTGCTATTCCGACCCCCACGGGGCGCTGGCCGACGATCTCGGCGGTTAGCGCCCCTTCGCGAGAGTCAGCGACCGGTGAAGGCGGGTGCCCTGCCTTCCTGGAAGGCGGCGATGCCCTCCAGCAGATCGGCGCTAACCAGAGTGGTCTCCTCGAGCTCGAACGCCAGGTCGACCACCTCGTCGGCTCGGAGCGTCAACACTCGATTCAGAGCCCGTTTGGTGCCCTGCACCGCCAGAGGCGGCAGCGCTGCGATGCGAGCGGCGATGTCGCGTGCATACGGCATCACGTCATCGGGCTCGTCGACAAGGTCGGTCACGATGCCGAGCTGAAACGCGGTGGCGGCGTCGAGGGCGTCCCCGGTCAGCAGATGCCGGCGGGCCCGAAGCATGCCGACGGCTTGCGGCCACACCAGGCACCCGCCATCGCCGGCCACCAGGCCCAGTTGCACGTGGGTGTCGGCCAGCTTCGCGCGGCGCGCAGCCACCACGACGTCACACATCAGTGCGACTGTCGCGCCGAGGCCGATCGCGGCACCCTGCACCGCCGCGACGATCGGCTGGCGCAGACCCAGGAACGCCCGCAACAGATTTCGCCCTGCGGTCACGGTTTCTCGTCGCACCTCTTCGTCGTCATGGGCGGCCTGCATCAACGCGAAGTCCCCGCCCGCCGAGAATGTCTTGCCTGTCGAGCCCAGCAGAACGGCTCGCACAGTGTCGTCGCCGGCGACGTGGTCCAGCGCCGAGGCGAGTTCGACCTGCAAGAGATTGTCGAACCTGTTGTGCAACTCCGGTCGCGTCAACACGATTTCGCACAACCCGCGGTCGGCGAAAGTCATAGACAACCCTTGGAAATTGGTGCGCATTCGGTCCTCTCCCGTATTATTAAGACATACTGAATCATAAATCATCAGCCGGAGGGTGGCGCCGAGTGACGTACATCGATGTGGACGACGGCGTCCGCCTACACGTCCAGGATCTGGGCGCCGGTCCCGCAGTCGTACTGGTGTCGGGATTCGGCCTAGACCATCAGCTCTGGGATAGGCAGGTGCGGGTACTCGCCGAGTTCGGTCACCGGGTGTTGTGCGTGAGCCAGCGAGGCCATGGACTATCCGACAAACCACTACACGGCTACAGCATCGAACGACTTGCCACGGACCTGCTCACGGCTCTCGACCGGCTCGGCGTCTCCGATGCCACGGTTGTCGGGCACTCGTTCGGCGGGCAGGTCGCGTTTCATGCCGGCGCGACTGCGCCGCAAGTTGTTTCGAAGCTCGTGCTGGTCGGCTCGAACGCCGTCCGTGCCAGCCGGAGTGACGGCTTTCCGTTCGGCGCTCCCCCGGAGGCGATCTTGGACGCGCTGGTCGCCGACGAGCACGAGGACCGAATTGCGGCCAGGTACAAGACAATCCTGTCAGGTTTCGGCGACGAACCCGATCCGCGGCTTGTCGACTGGCTGGTCCGCTGCTCGCTGCTCATGCCGTCGTGGTCGGCGATCGCCTGTTACCGATCGATGCTGACGACCGATCTGGTGGCCGAGATCCCCTGCGTCACGCAGCCGGTGCTGCAGATCATCGGCAGCACTGATCCGGTCCATTCGGCGAAGGGAGCCCGCTGGTTGCAGCAACAGCTGTCGAACGCCACCCTTCTGGAGATTCCGGACTGCGGGCATTACCCGATGCTAGAAGCGCCCAACGCGTTCGACTCGGCGCTGGTCAAGTTTGTCAGCGCGGAATAGAGCGCGCGGGCTCGAGTGCCGTCAGGCCGGCCAATCCCATCTGGACAAGCAGTTCCTCGGCGTGCCTGGCATGTCGCCCACCGGGCGGGCGCATCGCCTCGGACAGGAGCAGCAGCTGCACGCCGCGCGTCGCCGTGATGATCTCGTCGGTCGATGCCTCCGGGTAGCACCGTTGCAGGCAGTCGACCCAACGCTCGGTCACCCGTCGTTGTCGTCGGTCGTGTTCGCGTCGGTACCGCTCCGCGAGCGACCGCTGTTCCCGTAGCCAGATCGCGACGAGCCGCTCGTGACTCTTGACCAGGGTGGCGAAGGCGCGCAGCAGCTTTTCGACGTCGGCGACGGGGTCGTCGTCGGGTTCACCGATCCGGACCAGCAGGGTGTCGAGCACCTTGTCGAACAGCGCCGCGAGAATCGCGTCCTTGCTGGGAAAGTGGCGGTAGATGGCCGAACCGCTGGTCCCGGCCGCCTTGCCGATTTCGTCGACGCCGACACCGTCGAAGCTGCGTTCGAAGAACAGCCGCTCCGCGGCGCCGAGTATCTGTTCGTCGCGGGTCATCCGAAGAGCTTACGGCGCGGCTTACACGCCGAGGGCTTGGCCGATGATGACCTTCATGATCTCGCTCGACCCGCCATAGATTCGGCTGACCCTGCCGTCGAGATAGGCGTTGCCTATGCGGGAGTCGGCACGCAGCGCCGTCGAGGGCTCCCACAACGTCAGGCACCGGTCGACGACGCGGCCCTGCAGCTCCGTGCAGTAGAGCTTGGCCACCGCGGCGTCGCTGCCGCTGAGCCGGTCGGAAACATGCCGCAGCAATGCCTGGTCGATCAGCGCCTGACCCGCCGCGACCTCGGCGGCGCACTGCGCCAGCGTGAACTTGGCGTCCTGTCCCATCTCGTTGCCGTGCAACATCTCCGCGGTCCACGAGACGACGGCCGTCGCGGCCGCCTGCGAGTTCACCGCGATCGACAGCCGCTCCTGGGCCAGATTGGACGTCAGGTAGGTGAAACCGTCGTTCTCTTCGCCGAGCACGTTCTCGATGGGAACTTCCATGTCGGTGAACGACATCTCGGCCAGGTCCTGGGCGGCCAGTCCGAGCTTGTCGAGTTTTCGCCCCCGCGCAAAGCCGGGCGTGGACGTGTCGACCAGCAGCAGGCTGATGCCGCGGCGGCCGGCATCGGGATCGGTCTTGACGGCGAGTATCACCAGGTCGGCCTCGGCGCCGTTGGAGATGAACGTCTTGGCGCCGTTCACCACGTAGCGATCGCCGCGCCGCTGAGCACGTGTCGACATCGCCTTGAGGTCCGAACCCGCTCCGGGCTCCGACAGAGCGAGCGCGGCGATCGCCTGGCCGGACGCCAGGCGCGGCAACCACGTGGCGCGTTGGGCCGCCGAGCCGTGGTGAAGCAGGTAGGGCAGGCAGATGTCGGTCTGCACTCTCAACCCGCCGATGGCGAGGCCCAGGGCCTGGATCTCCTCGGTGACCACGGCGCTGTGCCGAAAGTCGGAACCCGCGAGGCCGCCGTACTCTGCGGGCACACCGATGCCGAGGATGCCGAGCCGGGCCGCGCCCTCCCAGAATCGTCGCGACGGCTTACCGTTGCGCTTCCATTCCGGATACTCGGGGACGACGTGGTCGTTGAGGAAGTCCCGGACCGTCTCCCGGAACCGCTCGTGCTCCGCGGTGAAGACGGTCCGGTCCGATGCGATCGTCACTTATCCCGGAAATCCATCCAGTGACCGTGCGGCGTCCACCCGAACGCGAAGGGCAGCTCGATCGTCGCGATCGGCCCCTGCGTGATGTCCTGAGTGTCGAAAATCTGGTACTCGCCCCGCTTTTCGGCATACCACGACACCGGGACGATGATGTAGCCGTCCCCCTCGGGTGAATCGATTTTGCGCGGCGCGAAACTCGACTCCAGCACGGCCGCCGGCTCCCCCGCCCGGAGCTGGTACACCTGGTCGGACAGCGTCTCCATGTCGGTCACCACAAGGCTGTTCATTGACATGCCGTTGCGCTTGACCACGCCACCGACCTGGAAGCCCCATCGGTAGCCCTTGCCGTAGAACCGCTCGTCGACCTTCGGCAATTCACTGGGGCGATCCGAAAGTTGTTCGCTCGTGGTGGCTCCCGTCGTCAGGTCCACTGTCCAGCGCCCGAGAGTGCTCGCCGCGATGGAGAAGAACAGCGCGATGTCGTCACCTTCGGCGAAATCCTGCTCGAACGGGAACGGCGGCCGGTTGAAGATCGGGGCGTCCAGAGTCAGCTTGCCGTCCTTCACGTTCGCCGACATCGTGTGCATCACGTACTGCGCCGGCAGTTCGGTGGTGATCCAGCGGATCTCGGCTTCCGGGTCGTCGCGCGGGATCAACGCGAGCACGATCGGCAGTTCGGTCTCCCAGCCCCAGATGCCCAGACCCTTGGCGATGCGTTCCTTGCTGATGACGAACGGCTGGAACGGCATCACCATCCACTCCGGGGTCAGCCAGATGTCGTGGGCCACTGTGTTGTACGGCGCATCCCACAGCTCACGAGAGATGACCTTGCCGTCGGGATGGACGGTATGCAGTGTCACGAACGGCGCGGTATCGCGATAGGTCCAGCCGTACAGCACACCGGTGTCATGATCCCACTTCGGGTGAGCGGCAAAGCCGTTGTCTCCGAAGACCACTGGCTCGTGGATACCCGGCGACAATTCCGGCGACCAGTCGACGATGCCCTTCGTTTCCAGTGTGATCGGGTCGAGCGCGATGGGCGCTCCGCCCTGCTCACCGGACACGACCATCTCACCGTTGAACGGAAACACGTTGATGTTGTTCACGCCCTGAGGAGTGCGACGGTTGTAGTCGTCACGCTCGACGTCACCGTAGGCGAAGTCGCGCCAGTCATGGAACCCGCCGTCGCTCCACGAGAACATGCCCCGATGGTGCTTCTCCTCGAGCTGGTACTTCGGCGTGCGAACCCAGCGGTTGCGGAAGTTGGCGCGGCCGTCCTCGAACGTGATGGCCTGGACCATGCCATCCATGCTCAACAGCGGGTTCGTGCCCTGTTTGGTGGGACGCTTCCACGTCGGACCGACGCGGTAGTAGCCGCCCGCCAGGTCCTTCGGGATCTCGCCCTGGCTGACGATGCACTCATCCACCGTGGCCTCGAAGCGCATCGGGGCAAAAGGCCCCTTCAGCGCCGTCTCCTTCGGCAACGGGTATCCCATGACGTCCTCCTCAGGCAGTGTGTTGTCACGAGTGTAAACGATCGTTATCACGAATGCCAAGTCGCCACGCGATTGTGCCGGTCACCTGCCGAGTGCCACCACCCACGCAGCACGGCCCATCACCGCTGGTTGACGGTCATTACCGACGCACCTTACTATTTGAGATCGTAGTACTCATAATCACTGAGTCGGGTCCTCGTCCAGGGGATCATGAGCGAGGCGAGTGATCGTTCTCGAAAGGAGGCCTCGATGGAGCCGATGGGACTCACCGAAGAGCAGCGAGAGTTCGCCATGGCGGTCCGCGAATTCTGCCGCAAGGAGTGCGGCACCCGCGAGCAACGCGACGCGTTGACCGATCACGGCGCCGAACAGCACAACCCGGGCGTGATCGAGAAGCTGGCCGGCCTGGGCTACCTGGGGGTCTCGATCCCCGAGGAGTACGGCGGCAGCGGCGGGGGGCTCACCGAACAGGTCATCCTGTTCGAGGAACTATGGCGAGGGCTCGCACCCGTCCACGGTGCGGGTAGCTCGCACACCGTGGCAGGCATCTACAAGCGCTACGCCACCGAAGAGCAGAAGAAGACGGCACTCGGCGCGATCTGCTCGGGGCGGGTGATGTCCATCAGCATCTCCGAACCCGGCGCAGGCTCCGACGCCGCGGCGATCAGCTGCAAGGCGGAGAAGGTCGACGGCGGGTGGCGCCTCACGGGGCAGAAGACGTGGTGCTCCGACGCGCAGTTCGCCACCGCGATCCTCGTGCTCGTGCGCACCTCGCATGGCGTTCGGCCCCATGACGGCATGTCCACTCTGGAAGTGCCCGCCGACGCCGAGGGGCTGAAAATTCACCCGATCTCGACGATGGGCGGCAGCGAGGTCAATGACCTGTACTTCAGCGATGTCTTCGTGCCCGAGTCGGCATTGGTTGGCGCCGAGGGGAACGGGTGGAAGCAGGTTATGGCCGGTCTCAACGGCGAGCGCCTGGTGTGCGCAGCGCAGGGCCTCGGCATGGCCCAACGCACGTTCGACGATTTGCTCGCCTACGTGGGTGGGCGCGAGCAGTTCGGTGCGCCGATCGGGTCGTTCCAGGCGCTGCGGCATCGCATCGCCGACATGGCGATCGAGATCGAGGCGGCGCGGGCGCTCACGTACGCGACCGTGCACAACATCGAGCACGGGATCGGGACGCCCGAGGAGTGGGTGCGCGCTACGTCGATGTGCAAGGTGAAGGTCACCGAGACGGCGAAAAAGGTTGCCCTGGAAGGTGTCCAGATGATGGGCGGCTACGGGTACTCCACCGAGTTCGACATGGAGCGCCACCTACGGATGAGCATCGCACCGACCATCTACGCCGGCACGAACGAGATCCAGCGCGACATCATCTCGTCCACCTTCGGACTGCGGTCGGCCGCCGCGAAGGGATCCCGGTAAACGCCACGAACGACCTAACCGGGCATGTGACGCTTGACACTGGCCGTCACACCCAACAATAATTGAGACCACGTGACTCATAATGTTTCTGGCCTTGCCCACGCCCGGTCACGCGGGGGTGAATTCCCAGGTGAGCGATTCAACCGTTAGGAACCGACATGACCGCGACGAAGCCCGACATCCGCGTTCTGCAGGCTGACACCTACGCCAACGGCGATCCCACTACGTTCGGCCTTCCGCTGGATCAGTACGCCTGGCTGCGTGACAACGAACCCTGCTACCTCCATGAGTTCAACGACCCGATGCTGATCGACCGGGCGTGGATCATCAGCCGCAACGCCGATATCTGGGCCGTCGACCGAAACGCGGAGCTGTACTCGACCGCCCGGGGCGGCGTGAACATGTGGCGGGTCACCCCTCTTGACGCGGACGCCGGTGGCAAGCCGGCGATGCTGACGATGGAGGGCGCCAAGCACCGCGAGCAGCGCGGTGTGATGAGCAAGGCGTTCACGCCGGGCATGGTCAAGAAGCTCGAGGAGAAGTTCCGCGAGTACGCCGTCAACATTGTGGATGCGGCGCTGGAGAAAGGCACGTTCAACTTCGTCACTGACATCGGGCACGCGATGCCGATGGAGGCGCTCGGCGACGTGCTGGGTGTGCCCGAGGGCGATCGTCCGCAGTTCTTCGAGTGGGTTGATCAGTTCGCCGCCCCGTTCGACACCCGCATCACGCCGTCGTTCGAGTACGTGTTCAACGCGATCATGGGCTTGTTCAACTACTCGCTGGAACTCGGCGAGCTCAAGCGGCGCGAACCCGGTGACGACGTGATCACCCAACTGGTGCAGGCAGGCGCCGAGGTGATCTCTGAAGACGAGCTGATGGGCAATGTCGCGCTGCTGGCCAGCGGCGCCGCCGAGAGCACCAGGACTGCGCTGTCGCACGGCATGCACGAGCTGATGCGCAACCCCGAGCAAATGGCCTATCTGCGCGAGCACGCCGACGACATCCCGGCCACGGCAATCCAGGAGATCGTCCGCATCGCCACGCCGTTCACGCACCTGTGCCGCACCGCGACGGCCGATCACGAGCTGCATGGCAAGGAGATCAAGGAGAACGACAAGGTGCTGATGCTTTTCGCCGCGGGCAATTTCGACGAACGGGCCATCGACGACCCCAACCGCTTCGATCTGTCGCGGGAGAAGAACCCGCACGTGAGTTTCGGCCGCGGCCCGCACCAGTGTCTGGGCAAGCATGTCGCGTCACTCGAGATGAAGATCCTGCTCGAGGAACTGCTTCAGCGCACCAAGGACATCACACCGGCAGGCGACATCGACTACATCCGCGACGCGTACTCGCGCGGTGTGTATCAGCTGCCGGTCACGATCACGGCCGCATGATGAAGGTCCTTGTCGACGCCACCAAGTGTGAGCTCCACGGCGAATGCGTCATGGCAGCGTCAGACGTGTTCGAGATCGGTGAGGACGACGTCGAATCCGTGACTGTACTCAACCCAGAACCGGGCGAGAAGCTGCGCAACGCCGTCGAAGAGGCTGCGCTCATGTGTCCGGTCGCCGCAATCCGCATCGAGGACTGACATTGACTGCTGTAGGCAAAACCAAGATGGACAACCACGAAACGGCCGATGGCACTTCGAAACTCGAAGTACGCAACCCGGCCGACGGCTCGGTGGCCGGTGTCGTGCCGGTCATGTCCGCCGACGAGGTGGCAAAGATGGCGGCCGAGCTCAGGGCGGCCCAGCCGGCGTGGGAGGCGCTGGGTCCGAACGTGCGGGCCCGCCATCTTCGTGACTGGCTGGACTGGATCGTCGACAACCAGGACAACATCCTCGGCCTGGTCCACCGCGAGGCCGGCAAGTCGTGGGGCGACGCCCAGATCGAACTGCTGGTCTGCATGGAGGTCGTCAACTACTACACCAAGCACGGCGCGGAGTTCCTCGCCGACGAGACCCGCCGCCCGCATGGACCGGCCTCGATCACCAAGGATCTGCGAATCCGTTACCGCCCTTACCAACTCGCGGGCATCATCACCCCGTGGAACTACCCGCTCGGCATGCCGATGCTGGACGTGCCACAGGCGCTGATGGCGGGCGCGGCCGTCCTCACCAAGCCGTCGGAGGAAACGCCGTTGGCATGGGCGGAGGTCGTCCGCGGGTGGAACGAGGAGATCGGCGCTCCCCCGGTCCTTGGCTGCGCGACGGGGCGTGGTGGGACGGGCGCCGCCGTCGTCGACGCGTCGGACATGGTGCAATTCACCGGCTCCACCGAGACCGGCCGCCGAATCGGCGTTCGGTGCGCGGAGCGGCTGATCCCGTGCAGCCTTGAGCTCGGCGGCAAGGACGCGATGATCGTGCTGTCCGACGCGCCGCTGCAGCGCACCGTTGGCGGAGCTATTTGGGGCGGTCTGTTCAACTCCGGACAGTCCTGCGTCGCCGTCGAACGCATCTACGTCGAAGCGCCCCTCTACGACGAGTTCACCGCGAGTTTGGTCAGCGAGGTGAACAAGCTGCGCCAGGGCCACGACGTGCAAGGCAGTTTCTCGTCCGACATCGGTGCCCTCGCCAACGAGAACCAAATGGCCATCGTGGAGCGCCATGTCGCCGATGCCGTCGCTAAGGGCGCTCGGGTGCTCACCGGCGGGAAGCGCGTTGAACCCGGACTGTTTTATCCCCCAACAGTTCTGGTGGACGTCGACCACAGCATGAGCTGCATGCGCGAAGAGACCTTCGGCCCCTTGCTGCCGATCATGAAGGTGGCGGACGAGGGCGAGGCCGTCGCGCTGGCGAACGACAGTACCTACGGCCTCGCTGCCAGCATCTGGACTTCGTCGAAAGAGCGCGCGGAGCGGGTCGGCAGACGCATCGAGGCCGGCGGCGTCAACGTCAACAACGCGATGATCCACGTATTCCAGTTCCCGCTGCCGATGGGCGGCTGGAAGGAATCCGGAATGGGTCATCGTATGGGCGGCCCCGACGGCATCCGCAAGTACTGCCGCCAGCAAGCTTTCGTCAGCGAGATAGTCAACCTCAAGAGCGAAACGCATTGGTATCCCTATTCGAAACGCAAGGCGGGAATCACGGCACGGGTACTTCGACTGGTCGAGATGCACGACTGGCGCCGCCGGCTTGGCTTCACCCCGAAGGCGAAATGAGTCAGGCCACACCCGAACGCACGCTCGTCGACGGTGATCCGCTGGACGCGCAGACCGTTGCGGCCGCATTCCAGCGAACCGTCGCGCGCTACCCCGACAAGATTGCGATTCAAACGCTGGACGGCAGTGAGCGATACAGCTGGTCCGAAGTCGCAGACCGGGTCCGCCGCACCGCCGCGGGTCTCGCGGCATCTGACATCGCCCATGGCGATACCGTCGCGATCGTCCTGCCCAACACCGTCGACTGTCACGTGGTGGACTATGCCGCCACCCACCTCGGCGCCGTTCCTTTCGCGATCTTCAACAGTGCACCCGCCGAGCAGATCGAGCACCAGCTGCGCAGGGCCGACGCGACGTTGGTGGTGACGCAACAGGCGTTTCTCGATAAGGTGTCCGAGGCGGTCAGCGCTCTCGGGCAGCAGATCCGGAACGTGATTGTCGTCGACGGCGATGCATCGCAGGGTGTTTCGACGTTGGCGGATCTCGAGGAGGCCGGTGAACCGGGCTTCGACTTCGACGGTGCGTGGCAGGCGATCACCGCCGACGATCTCGCGGCACTGATCTTCACCTCTGGTACGACCGGTCCCCCGAAGGCCGCCCAGTGGTCGCACCGGACCGTCATGTCGCAGCAGCGAGCACTCGATGCGGCGCTCCCGCTGCCGACGGACAACATCATCTCGTTCATGCCGATGGCGCACTCGGGCGGCCGGATCACCGTGCACTACATGGCATTGGCGTACGGGGCCACCATCACGGTTTGCCCGGACGTCAAGCAACTGCTTCACGCACTGCCTGCGGTGCGGCCGGACACCTTCTTCTCGGTACCGCGATTTTGGGAGAAGCTTCAGGTCGCGATCGAGGCGATGATCCAGAGCGAGCCCGAGGACACGCGCGCACTGCTGGAGCACGCCGTCGAGGTGGGCCTGCATCGCACCAAGGCCGCCGAGCATGGTTCGTCGGCCACCACGGCCGATGTCGCTGCCCTCGATACCGGCTACGCCGAAGCGACCGCGGCGCTGCGGCCGATCCTGGCGCGAGTAGGCCTGGATCGGGTCAAGTCGGCGTTCGTCGGGGGTGCTCCGTCGACGCCCGAACTGTCGCAGTTCTTCCGAGCTGTCGGCGTGCCGATGCTGGAGGCCTACGGCCTGACCGAGGGGTCTCTGAACGTCTTCAACCGCGTGGAGATGTTCAAATCGGGTACGGCTGGAAAACCGTTGCCGGGTGTGGAAATCCGGCTCGCCGACGACGGCGAGCTGCTGGTGCGGTCCGACCTCAACTTCGTCAACTACCGTCATCAACCGCAGGAGACAGCCGAAACGCTGGATGCCGACGGCTGGCTGCACACCGGCGATGTGGCGAGCGTCGATGAGGATGGCTTCATCAGCATCGTTGACCGCAAGAAGGAGTTGATCATCAACTCCGCCGGCAAGAATATGTCACCTGTCACCATCGAATCCGCCGTCAAGGGCGAAAGCTCGCTCATCGGACAGGTCATCGCGATCGGCGACCGGCGCAATTACGTAACCGCACTGATCACCCTGGATCCGGAGGCGCTGGCGACGATTGGCCAGCGGCTGGGATTACGCGATCGGCCGTTGGATCAACTTCTGGCCGCCCCGGAGATCCACGACGAGGTTACGGCCGCGGTGGAACGCGGAAACCGGCGGCTCAACAGCAACGAACAGATCAAGAAGTTCGCAGTGCTGCCGTCGGTCTGGCTGCCCGACAGCGAAGAACTCACCCCGACCGCCAAGCTCAAACGTCGTGCGATTCATGCCAAGTACGCACAGGAGATCGAAAGTCTCTACGCGTGACCGGCAACGGACCGCTTCACGGGGTCAGGGTCATCGAGCTCGCCGGCATCGGGCCGGGGCCGTACGCGGCGATGCTGCTGGCCGATATGGGTGCGGAAGTCGTCCGCGTGGAACGGCCAGGTCCATCGGTGAGCGCGGTGCCGCCGGAACTAGATGTGTTGCGCCGCAACCGCCGCTCGATCGTCGTGGATCTTCGTCATCCCGACGGCGTGCGCACGGTGCTGTCGATGGCCGGTCGCGCCGACGTGCTGCTCGAAGGGTTCCGGCCCGGTGTCACCGAACGCCTCGGGCTGGGTCCGGCAGACTGCTGGGCGGTAAATCCCCGGCTGGTGTACGGCCGGATGACGGGCTGGGGCCAGACCGGGCCGCATGCCGCTGCGGCCGGACACGACATCGGCTACATCGCCGTGACGGGTGCCCTCGGTGCGATCGGACGGGCCGGTGAGGCGCCGGTGCCCCCGGTCAACCTCGTCGGTGATTTCGGCGGTGGCTCAACATTTCTCGTCATCGGCGTGCTTGCTGCGCTGTGGGAGGCGGCACGATCCGGTCGAGGACAGGTCGTCGATGCCGCCATCGTCGACGGAGCCAGCTCGCTCACCGCGCTTCTGCACGGTCTGATGGCGGCCGGACAGTGGATCGACGGCAGGGGCGTCAACTTCCTCGACACCGGTGTGCCGTGGTACGACACATACCAAACCGCTGACGGTCAGTGGATGGCGGTCGGCGCGCTCGAACCGAAGTTCTACGCCGAATTCGCTCGCCTGCTGGGGCTTTCCGACGATGTCGCGGCACTCCGAGCCGACTCATCGGAATGGCCTCGGCTGCGTGAGGCCATCGCCGATGCGTTCGCCTCCCGGACCCGGTCCGAATGGACGGCTGTGTTCGACGGAACCGACGCGTGCGTGGCACCGGTGCTGTCGCTGACCGAGGCCACCGGGCATCCGCATCTCGCGGCGAGGGAGACGTTCGTCGACGTCGCCGGAGTGGTTCAGCCTGGTCCCGCACCGCGGTTCAGCAGAACCGTCGCCCCGCGGCCGACGCCTCCCCCTGCGGTGGGTGCCGATACCGCTGACGTGTTGCGCGACTGGGGCGTTGACGACGTCGATGCTCTCATTGCCGCCGGAGTTGTCCACACCAACGGAGGTGATGGGTGAATGTATGACCCACAGGAGTTGCTTAACCTCATCGATGCGAACAAGTGGTGGATTCTCGGCGGGTTCGGCATCGCCATGGTCTTCCAGTGGGTCTGGCTCATCGAGTGCGTCCGGGTTGCTGGGCGTGAGCGCGTCTATTCGATGCCACTGTTCTGCACGTTCTCCTGGTTCGCGCACGACACCGGATGCGTTGTCCGGTTCAATGATTGGTTCAACGTGTACGACCACTGGTTCGTGAAACTGTTCTGGGCGGGACTGTGCACCGCGGTGATCCTCGAGCTGATCTTCTTCAGCCAAGTGATCAAATACGGCAAGGACGAACTCGTACCCGGTATCAGCACAACCACATTCGTGGCCGGCCTGGTGGCGTTCCAGGTCGCTGCCACGGTGACGTGGGAGTACCTCGAGAAGGTCATGGGCGATCCGCTCTATCAGGCGAGCCCGACCTTGACGATGCTCTCCTATCCTCTGTTCGGTGCCGCGCTGATGTTTCGGCGCCGCTCGACGATCGGCCAGAACGTCACCATGTGGTGGGCGTTCACTGCCATGTGCGTGGTGTGGTTCATCACTATTTGGACTTGGTACGGCGAACCCTTCCGCTCCTGGCAGGTGATCGCCGGCGGGATCGTGTCCATCGCTGGCGGGCTTGCCATGACATACCTGGTGAGCGACCGCTCGACGTGGTTCAAACGAACGCCACTCACGGCCTTTGCCGCAGAGATGCCGGTAGTCCCCACAACCGAGGTTGTGCGGCAGATCCATTGATGCGCTTGAGGTGTCAGGCCAGCAGAAATACGCCGACGACTACAGAGCAGACGATGATGCAGTACGCCTCGAACAATCCACGCAGCACCGTCGGTGCGTCGCGCAATTCCATGAAGTACAGCCCGACCAATCGGACCTTGATGAACGCGATGAGCAGGATTACCACACTTGCCAGTGTGTAACTGTCGAACCCGTGCTGGGTGCCGAGAGTCCACGACACCACGGTGGCCGCGATGAGAACTGCCCAGACCGCGGTGGCGGGTGTACGCAATAACGGAAGCAATGTCGTCATCGATATCACCTGACCAGAAAGATCAATGGGAACAGTACGAGCCAGAGCAGATCAACCATGTGCCAGAAGCAGGCGCCGCCTTCGAAGAAAGCCCATTGGTTCTTGGAGACCTCTGGGCGGCGGGCCAGGAACCACAAGGCGGTGAGCACCGCCAGACCGATCACGAGGTGGAACAGGTGCAGCCCGGTGAGTACGAAGTACAGCAGGTAATAACTGTTCGTCGTCGGGATTTCATGCGCGGCGATCTTCTCGTGGTACTCGAAGAACTTCACGATGATGAACGCGACGCCGCAGAGGAAGGCGCCAACGATAAACCGTTGCGCGAGAATCTGTTGTGTCGCTCGCATCGCCCGCACGGCCAGCACGACGAACAATGAACTGATCAAGAGGAACACGGTGTTGACAGCACCGAGGTTCTTGTTCAGCGTGGCCTGCGACGCAATGAACAGGTCGACCTGCTTGCTGCGTTGGACCAGGTAATAAGTGAAGAACACGGCGAACACGCTGATATCGCCGAGGATGAAGATCCAGACCCCCGCTTCGCCGGGGACCTTCTTCTTCAGGGTCTCGGGCGCCGCTTCGGTAATGGCAGACACGCAGTTTCGGCTCTCTGTGGTTTGGAAATGTCGACCGGTTCAGCCGTGCATCCGGCACTCAGGAGCCCGACAACACCGGTTCCCCGACGGTGGTCAGTCTTTCCTTCTGCCGGTTGATGGTCTGCAGAGTGACCACCGACATGGTGATCATCCAGCCGAAGAAGATCGCAAACGGTATCCAGAATGCGCCAACTCCGTTGTAGGCGAACAATCCATCGCGGAAGAACGCGATCAGCCCGGCCGGGAAGATCAGAATCGCGCACCAGAAGTTCAGGTACGCAACCCATCGCGGGTACAGCGTCGGGACGTTGTGGTCCTTGATGACTGCCAGCCCGATGACGACCATCCACAGTGCGAACGGCGGCCAGGTGAACAAGAAGTCGAACCACACCCAGTCGTTCATGATCTGCATGATCGATGGGTCAAGGCTCTCCGGGCGGAACGCGATCACGGCCCACGTCATCGGGATCAGGATAAAGAAGACGTAGCCGCCGCCGACCAGCGCGATCGACGAGTAGGTCAGGATCGGGTAGCTGCGCTCCATCTTGCGGATGAACAGCGTGATCGCGATGCCCCATGTCGCCCAGAATGACCAGAATATGCACTGGATCAGGCAGCCCAGCCGGATCTGGTCGCGACGGTCGATGAACCTCTGGGCGAGCTCTTGGGCCGACAGCGATGGTGACGGTGGCGGAATGAAGTGCATCAGGAAGCCCTGCGCGATGATCATCGCCACGATCAGCGCGATACCCGACCAAACCGCCGCCTTGGCCAGACCGGCGTCCAGCTCAATTCGTTTCGACATATGCCCCACTCCTGGATTGCTTAATGAGTGACACTAGCTTAGAACATGAGTGACGCTTATGATAGAGCTGGTATCAAAAAGAATCTACAGGCCGCTAAATGCCGACCGCTTCAAAGCTGTCGAGGTCGTCGATGGCCGTCGCGAGCCGCTTGATGATGGCGAGGCAGACGTCCTCGGGCTGCATCTTCGGCTGGTAGAACGCGCGCCCGATCGTGAATACCCAAGCGGCGTAAGGGTAAAAAAGAGTCTGTCGGTATCTGAGCCAGGCCTCATCGAAGCTGGGCGCTTTGCCGCCGGCTCGATCCAGCGCCTCGAGGTAGAGCTCGAGCAGTTCCCTCTCCCACTCGCGGCGGTCTTCGGGCTCGCACGCCGATCCAACGAAGTAGGCGAAGTCGTAGGCCCAGCCGCCCTGCATCGTCACCTGCCAGTCGGTGAGGCCCATCCGGCCGTCGCTGGTGATGTAGGTCTGGCCGACGTGACTGTCACCGTGTAGCAGCGTGCGCGGCATGACGTCAGTCGCGATCTCCAGGCCCTTCTGAGTGCCCAGCCACAGCCGGTCGGCCTGACCGTGCAAACCCGCAGGGATGACACTCTTGGCCCGCTCCATCCCGACGGCACAGCGGCCGGCGAAATCCAACAAGTTGGCCACGTTGTTGCAGTGGTCGGCCGGACTCTTCAAGATGCCCAGCTCGGGAGCCTCCCACCACACACCGTGGTAGGCGGCCATGTTCAGGAGGATGTCCTCGACCTGACCCCGGGTGAGCGGCGTTGTCGGCTTGATGAAGGTCGCGCCCTTGGTGGCAGCGATGTCCTCCATGAGAATCATGCTGCGCCAGGAGGACTCGTCTACCCCACCCCAGTATCCCTTCGGCGCCTCCATCTCGACGTTCGGGCGGAACGTCAGGAAGAAGTGGGATTCGCCATGAAGGACGTCGGCGCCGCCGAGGAGGAGACGCTGACTGAACTGCGCGGAAGTTTTGGTGTACAACTCGGTCGGCAGGCCTGCCGCATGTCCGACCTCGTTGTAGGTCACACGTAATGCGGTTCGGGTGGAGGTGCCGACGCTGCCTCCGGGCGTTGAGAAGGAGATGACGCGCGCTCCCGGATGCTCATGGCAGAGAACGTCGGTCAACCACTGCTCGTTGAGATCGGTGCCATTGCGCGGAATGTCTGCCCGCGTCCGCAGCGTGGGCGGTCGAGTTCGTTCACCAGCCATGTGCGCGCCGATCTCCAACGCACGCCTGGCAAGCCACAACTTGTGTTTCATCAGCCCCACACCTATCGCCCTGGGTTCGTCTACTAAGTGGCACTCGCTTAGAACCGGCGCCATATTTATGATAGGAGCAGTATCAAAAAAGGGAAAGGGCCCGCGATCCTGCACGACCGGGCGGTTCAAAAGAGGCTGGTGGGTGTTTTTGAGATTGCCCTGGCTACGCTGATCGGATGCCGTCCACCAGCCGTCCACCAAAGAACCGGCGACAGCGTCGCGCGCCGATCGAAGTAAAAGACCTGGTGTTTCAGGCGGCACATCGACTCTTCACCGCCCATGGTTATCACGGCACTACAACGCTGCAGATCGCCAATGAGGCCGGCGTCGGCGAGTCGGTGATCTTCCGGAATTTCGGGTCCAAGGCCGAACTCTTCGAGACCGCGATTGCCCGGCCGTTCACCGACTTCGTTGACGAGTGGGCCGCCAGATGGGATGTCGGTGTTGCGGCCGACTCGGACCCAATCGAGATCACTCGCTCGTTCGTCAAGGGCTTCTATGCTCTGGCCGACGAACATCGCGACTTGTTGCACACACTGATGGCGGCCCGCTTGAAGGGCGGTGACCGTGCGCTCGCCGAGGTAGCAGGCAGGGTCAGCGACAGACTCGCCGATCATCTACGGACCGTACAGAACGTCCTGCTACACCACGGCGAAGCGCGTCAATTGCGCGCTCTCGACACCCCGGTATCCGTCGCGATGGCTGTCGGTTCGGTTCTATCACTGGTGCTGCTCGATGACTGGCTCTTTCCTCCGCATCAGCGGCGTCCCGGCAAGGTCAGGCAGATCGATGAGGCTACGCAGATGCTGCTCTACGGCGTGCTGGGCAGCTGACCGGTGTGTTTCTCGTCCTGTTCAAGATTGAGCCGCGGAGAACACGACATCGACCACCGCACGTGCCCGGGTCCCGAAGGCCCTGTCGCCGAGCAGGCCCGCCGTCCATTGTTGGATGGTTCCAATGAGTCCCGCCGACATGACCTCGCCATGGCGACGCAGATTGACATCGGCCCTGATATGCCCGGCGTCCGCGGCGTCCTGGAGACACTGGATCAGCGCATTGGTCGGGTCGTGCGCCAGCACGTGCCCGCCCTTGCTCCAGCCAGAGAGCAATGCGCGAAACACCGCAGCGTCTGAGCGGAGGACGCGCACAACAGCATCGACGATCCGTCGGGCACGCTCCTGTGGGTTATCAGCCGTAATCGACTGAACGTCCAAACCTTCAAGTGCCCTGTCCGCCATCGCACTCCACAGCTGCTCGCGGTTGCCCACGAGGTTGAACACCGTCATCGGCGATACCTCGGCACGATCCGCGATGCGCTCGACCGTGAGGTTTCCCTCGGGGTCCTCCCTCAAAATCTCCAGGGCGGCATCGAGAATACGCTCCGTGCGTCGACGCTTGCCTCGCTCGCGCAAGCCCGGCTCTGTCCCCTGTGCCCGCGCCGCCTTCGCACTCACAGATGCGCCACAACTGTGATCGGCGCGGTGTCAAGGTAATCGGTGTAGCGCACGATCAGACCGCCCCGCAGCTCGATCGCACCCATCAAACGAAACTCCATGATCTCCGTACCGTCAGCACGGTACATCGTGTCGACCCGCTCGGTAAGGACGACATCGCCAACAGACGCGATGTTCAAGGCCTCGATCGTGCAGTACTCCATCCCGGTGCGCGCGTGCAGGTCATCCAAATAGGCCAGGCACGCATCCCTGCCTCGGTGCGCCGGCAGGCCCACCGTCTCCCACACCACGTCGTCGGCCATGCGTTCGCGGTAATTGTCCTTGAAGTCCTCGATCGTTGGGCCCATCGCCGCGAAGAAGTCTTGTACGAACTGCTCGTTGTCAGCGCCAGTGATCATGTCAGTTACCGTTCAGATCAACATTGAGCAAGTAAGCGACCAGATCGTCGGGTACCGAGAGAAATGGCGAATGGTCACCCTGCAGCTCGACAAACTGCGCCCCTGCGGCCTTGCTCATCTTCACCTGGAACCACCACGGCAACACGTGATCATCACGGGAACCAAGATAAACCTTTGGTACGGAGCCGAATCCGTCGACAGTGATCTGCAGCGGCACCATTAGTGGGGCAACGGGCTCGGGACACAGTTGCGTGGACGCCCACTCAGCGTCGGCGGCGGAACAGCAGTTGTAGAAGCCGCCGACGACGAAACTCCGCGCGACCGAAACCGTGCTTCCATCGTCAGAGAAGACAAGCGCACCAGGCTGCATGAACGCGCACTCCCCGCCGGCGGTGAGGAGCTTTGATAACGCGGCCTCGCCGTCTTCGACAAGAAGCGCATTGACCAATACCAGCCCGGCGACCGCGTCTGGTCTGCTCTCCACAAACTGGCTCACCGTCACACCCCCGAGGCTGTGACCGACGAGAATGACCGGCGACTCCGCGCGGTCGACTGCCGCGGCCACAACCCGTGCACACGCCTCGATGTCAGCCCCGACCATCCCACCGCGCCCGGGGAGATCGACGGTGTCTACTGCATGACCCGCGTCGCGCAACGGGCCTACAACACGCTGCCAGCACCACGATCCATGAAGCCCACCGTGGACTAGTACATATGTCGTCATGGCAGAGCACCCCCATCAATACGAGCGCGGCAGTCCGAGGGAATGCTCGGCGACGAAATTGAGAATCATCTCCTTGGAGACGGGCCCCATGTTGAGCATGCGGACTACCCAAAAGTAGGTCGCCAGTTGGTATTCGAATGTCACGCCATTGCCACCGTGGACGGCAACAGCTGCGTCGACCGCCTCGAGACCGGCGCCGGCACCCAGGTATTTCGCCAAGTTCGCAAGTTCGCCGACTTCGGCGCCGGTGTCGTAGAGCTCGCAGGCACGATCGGTGACCAGCTGGGCGGCTTGCAGATGAATATGGGCGGCCGCAAGCGGATGGGCCACCGCCTGATGCGCACCGATCGGCTGTCCCCACACGCGCCGTTCGTTCACGTAGGTCGTCGCCTTGTTCAAGGCGTACTGGCCGATGCCGGTGCACAGCGAGCTGGTCAGGATCCGCTCGGTGTTCAGTCCGGTGAACGCGACTCTGAGCCCTTTGCCTTCCTGGCCGATCAGGTTGTCGGCGGGCACTTCGACATTGTCGAAGAAGACCTGATGGCTCTTGTCCGGTTGGTTCATCACAGTCCGGATCGGCGTCCACGAGAGCCCGGGTGAATCAGTCTTGACCATGAACACCGACAGCCGACCCCGTCCGGTGACCTCGTCCACGCTAGTTCGCGCGACAACCATCACCCAATCTGCCGACTCCATTCCGGTGATGAATACCTTCTGGCCCTTGAGCACATAGTGGTCGCCTTCGCGCGTAGCCGTCGTCGCGATGCGATGGGCATTCGATCCGGCGTCGGGTTCGGTGATGGCGAACGACAATCGCGTCTCACCGGTGGCCACTGCGGGCAACCAACGCGCCTTCTGTGCTTCGTCGGCGCTGCGTTCGAGGATTGTTCCGACGACACCGGGTGAGAACAACATCGACTGCATCGGGCATCCGGCGACGGCACTTTCCTGCACCACGATGGCCAGTTCCCGCAGTCCGAGTCCCCCGCCCCCATATCTGTCGGGTAGGTGCACACCGAGATAACCCTTGGCGCCCAGCGCATTCCATAGCTCTGCGCAATTCCCGCCGTCGTCAACCTGTTGCTGGTAGTAGTCGGGCCCGAACGAACGGGCGATACCGCCGACTGCATCTCGGATGGCCCGTTCCTCGTCGGAGGTCGCGAGCACGGTACCGGTCCGAAGTGTCATCGCTTCGCTATTCCTTGTCTGCATAGAGAGCATCGATTGTGGCGGCGTACTTCCGGTCGATCACTCTTCGCTTCAACTTCATCGTCGGGGTGACCTCATCGCCCCCGGGCAGCCACGGCGATTCGACGATGTGGAACCGCTTGATCTGTTCGACACGGGCCAGTCGTCCGTTGGCACGGTCGACCGCCGTGGCGATTGCGGTTCTTACGTCGCCGGTGAATTTCGCCGCGGCCTCGGGATCCGGCACAACGAGCGCCACGATGTAGGGCCGATCGTTGCCGATCACACAGACCTCGCCGATCAACGGATCGGACTCCTTGATCCGCGCCTCGATGTGAGCCGGTGACATGTTTTTCCCGCCGGCATTGATGATGATTTCCTTCTTACGGTCGATGATCCGCAAGTGACCGTCGTCGAATTCGCCGACATCACCGGTGTGTAACCACCCCTGCGGGTCGATCGCCTCGGCGGTCGCATCGGGTCGGTTGCGGTATCCACTCATCAACCAGGGGCTGCGCATCAAGATCTCACCATCGGTGGCGAGACGAAGCTCGATACCGGGAAGCGCCGGACCGCACGTCCCCACCCGATAGCTGCCCCGCCGACCGAATGCTCCGAACGCCCCACACTCCGTGATGCCCCACGCCTCGACGAGGGAAAGACCCGCGTCCAGCCAGAACTGCGTGAGCTCGGGAGGGACCGGGGCGCTGCCGGTCATCGCGACGGCAACCTCGTCGAGCCCAAAATGCTTGAGCAGCGGCCCCTCCAGCCCGCTGGCGGCGGAGCGGAACTTCGCCAGCATCCGCGGCGGTCCAAAGAAATAGTGCGGTCGCACGGCAAGCAGGTGCTCGGGCATGGCCCGAGGCTCCGGGCACGTCGTGACTTCGAAGCCGAGCGCCATCGCGCGGTAGTGCGAGAGCTGGCGTTCCGCAATGTGTGCCATGGGCAGATATGACACCACCCTGGCGCCGTCCATCGTGCCGATCGCGTGATTGAGTCCCTGGGTATTCCCGAGCACCGCGCGGTGGCTCAGCTCGACACCTTTCGGTGTGCCCGTCGTCCCCGAGGTGTACACGATCACCGCGACGTCATCCGGCTCGATTTGACGCCACGCACTGTCGACGTCCGGGCTACCGTCCAGATGCGCGAGCGGGATAGTGCCTGGCGCCTCGCCGTCGACCAACACAACCTCGGCGGCAACATCGGCGGCGAACACCCGCTGCAGCAGCGCAGATTCAGTAACCACGACGTCGGCGCCGGCATCACGCATCACCCACGCGATGTCCTCTGACGGCAGCGTGGCGTAGATCGACAGGCAGATCGCACCCAGGTGCAGGACGGCGGCGTCCACGATATGAAACGCAGGGCGATTGCTCAGCAGCATTGCAACAGTGCTCCCGCGGCCTACGCCCAAACCCGCCAGCCCGCGGCCGACGCGAGCGACCTCAGTGGCGTATTCACCCCACGTCAGCCGTTCACTGTCGTCAATCGTTCGCAGCGCCACCCGGTCCGGGCAACGTGCGACCGTCGCCTGGAATACCGCAGGGATCGACGGCTCGTCTGCTAGGCCCATTCGACCGGCTCCCGCACCTTGTACCGGCTGTGCTCACCGATCGAGGTCTCCAGCACACCGTGGCCGACGCGCCCATTGCAGCGCATATGCGACACGTTGTCGTTCAAACCCTCAACGCGGGCAACGAGATCGGGGTCAGTGAGATCCCAGCTCTCGTGCCATATCGGCTCGGTGAACCGATCTCGTCGGGTGTTGGTCGAGGTATAGCCGCCGCCTGAAAGGTAGATGCGCAACGTGGGGTCGATCTCTATCGGCCACACGTCGCCGCCCGCGTCGGTGAGAATAATCGTGCCACCTTCGCATTGACGGGTTTCGTAGTCGAACTTCAGGTCGTGCTCGAAGCCCACAATGGGGACAATTTCGCCACCGTCGTGATAGACCGCGCCGTCACGTACCTGCGGCACCTCATCACCGCGGTCCCGAATATGGGCAATGATCGACACATCGTCGAAGTTGGCGTTCAGCCACGCCAGTACACCGTGGGGCAATTGACCCTCGCCCGCGGCCCGAATGCCCCACGTCCTGTCCCTGGCGCCAGGCACTCGGTCGACGTCGAATGTCGTGCCGTCCAATGTCACTGTCCCCGAATAGAATCCGGTTTGGAACACGTATACGTCCTCGTGAATCAGCCTGCCGCCCTTACGGATCGGAGGCTGGTTGATCATGTATGGGCCGGTGCGTGCCTCGAACTCCAGATCGAAGGCGATACCCGACTCGTTCGGCCTGCACGTGTACGTCCATCGGCGCATCGGCTCGACGATCTTCGCTTCGATCGGGCCGGCTCGCAGCTCCCACCGCCCCTCGCTGTAGTCGCGCGTCGCGCGCAACGACCACTGCCGGCCAGGGACCGCCGCGATCGCGTACGTGTGGAACATGCCGCGATTCGGAAAGGTCGCCACGCCGATGTCTAACCCGAACCGATCGGGGTCCGAAAGCGTGTGGTACGCGCGCTCGCCCCAACTCAGGTCGTTAAGTGCCACATAGGCATGCGGCTGGATGGTCTGATGACAGAAGAAGTCGTCGGTTTCCGTGATCACGCGCGTACTCCTTCTACCGTCGCGGCGGTTCCGTTTGACAACCGCGAAGAGCCATCGACTACCTGCGTGCCGCGGACCTCGTTACACACCTTGCCGAAGCGGTCCGTGACGGTGACGGACACAAAAGCCAAGGTCCTTCCGACGCGGTCGACGACGGCGTCGAACTCCAGCGGTGGAAAGGCCGGCCGCAGGAAGTCACTGGTGAAAGTCGAGGTCGCTGGTATTACGCCGGGTTGAAGAACCGTCGACACCACTGCCCCAAAGACTTGGTCTGCGCATGCGATCACTATTCCGCCATGGACGGCCCCGGTCGGATTGATGCACCAGTCTGAACCATCGAGCACCAGCTTGACCCTGCCCTTGTCGACTTCCGTACACCGCACGCCGAGGTGCTGGGACACCGACATGTCCGACACCCATTGCGCCCATTGCTCCCACGAGGCACCGTGCGGCGCCATCGTCATCGTGCTGTCACCGACCATGCACACCCCTTCAATCGCTCGACCAGCCTCGTCCGCGCCTGGTTCCGCCTATCGTATAGCCAAACATAAACTTTTAGAAGCCTCAATTTTTCTGAGCAGCCGGATCGATCCGCCGTCAGGCCCGATGCTCTATTATTGAGATCATCCGTCCATTATTATGGCGTCGTCGTAGGCCGGCCCGCGGACAGCGCGACAGAGCAGTGAATCCTCCTGGCGTCGACACGGTGTCGGACGATCAGCACGAATAGGGGTGTCGATGGACCAACAACCGAGCGGCGACGCAGGCACGCTGGAAAAGATCGTCAAGGAGCGTTGGAGCTGCCGGGGATTCCTGCCTGATCAGGTGCCGCGCGAAGTCATCGAGCAGATACTCGACATCGCGCGATCGGCTCCTTCGTGGTGCAATACGCAACCCTGGCACGTACACATCACCGAAGATGATGAGACAGACCGATTCCGCGCGGCATTGCAGGCGCACGTCGGTTCGTCATTCACCGAGGAGCCGGAGTTTCCATTCCCCGAAGCCTATGAAGGGAAGTACCTTGATCGCAGGCGAGCCAGCGGATGGCAGCTCTACGAGAGCCTCGGGATCGCCAAGGGTGACCGCGTCGCATCGGGCAAACAGATGCTGAAGAACTTTGAGCTCTTCGGCGCCCCCCACGTGGCTGTGATCACCACCGATGCCAAGCTAGGGCTCTACGGAGCGGTGGACTGCGGCCTTTTCGTACAAACGTTCTTGCTGGCGGCCCACAGCCTGGGAGTGGCCACCGTCGCGCAAGCGGCGATCGCAAGCCAGGGTCCGTTTATACGGAACTACTTCGGACTTGCCGACGATCGAAGAGTGCTGCTGGGCATATCTTTTGGATACGCCGATGAGTCACATCCGGCCAATGGATACCGCACCACGCGACAGACCACGGCGGAGATAGCGACCTGGCACCGGTAGTGATTCAACACCGGGACCGTCCGCTTAGCATTAGCGATTCCCATGTCCCATTCGACCGGGCGTGGGCAAAGGAGTCCGCGCCGAACCCAACATCGCACGCAAGATCCAGGCGGCCCCGAATCTGGTACTAAACCATGCGACGGCTCACACGGCCAGTTCGGCGGCCTCGGAGTGTGCGGTGTAGCCGCCGCCTGAAAGGTAGATGCGCAAGGCGGGATCGATCTCTATCGGCCACACGTCACCGCCAGCGTCGGTGAGAACTATCGTGCCACCGTCGCATTGACGGGTTTCGTAGTCGAACTTCAGGTCGTGCTCGAAGCCCACGATCGTGGCGATTCCGCCGCCGTCGTGATAGACCGCGCCGTCGCGCACCTGCGGAACCTCATCGCCGCGGTCCCGAATATGGGCGATGATCGACACGTCGACGAAGTTGGCATTCAGCCACACCAGTCCTTCGCGCCCAGTCCGCGTCGGTATCGACGGCTGTTCATGTCACTTGATGCGACTGCTCCCTGAAGCGGTCGCGGAGCGCGGTGCCATGGCCGGTGCCCTCAGGTGCCGTTCGAGCAGGAGCAGGTAGGTCACCGACACCGATATGAGTGAGACCACCAACGCATAGAAGTGCCAGTTGTTGAAGGCGCTGGGCGAAAGGGCGGGAAACAGCCCCAGACCGAGTCCGCCCGGACCCAGCAGCGTGGCCCACGCGAAGGCGCGCGACTGGCCGCGCGCGTTGCCCCGGGTCAGGATCCACGGTACGAGGAACACGGTGGCCACGATCTGGGTTGCGACCAAGCTGATCAGGTGGAGAGGGTCGTCCAGAACCGACTGCATCCACCACAGTCCGACGAACGCGAACGCCTGCAATACCAGGTACGAGCCGACGAACATCCATCGCGGTAGGTCTGGGGCGATGCCGGGTTGGCCATACATCAGAAACTGGCGCACGAGCATCAGCTCGATGACCACAGAGACGACCATGCCCGCCCAGAACGCGGTGAAGTACCAGTTCCCGACGTCGCGCAGCCAGTACTGCGCATGCAGTGCAAACGATCCGTCGTGCGCGAGCAGGAACGCCGTCATGCCGATCGGCGCGGCCGGGATTGAGTCGCGGCGCCCCAGCCGGAAAGCCTGCACGATCTGGACAAACCCCGTGGCCCAGCCCACGAGTGTGAAGAACAGCAGCGGAACGTAGGGCTCGTTGATGCGAGCCAGGACATCGGCGGGGTCGTACATGGTCGTCACGCCTTTCCGCTGTGATTCCGGTCGACACCCGACCGTCGCCCACGGGCCGACACGCCACACGCCACCCGAGTGCCCGACGGAATTCGGGGGACGAGCCGGTCAAAAATAAAAGAAATGAATAGTCTCAGAAAGTACTCGCCAAAGAACTTGGTGTCCACTATATTTTTGGTATGCCATCAAAGATTGACGACGCTTCGCCCGCTGCCGGCGGTCTGCGCGAGCGCGGGAAGCGCCGCCGCAGCAAGCAGATCCTCGACGCCGCGCGGGTTCTTCTGCGGGAAGCTCCTTCCGAGGAGCTGACTGTTGAGCGCATCGCGGTCCGCGCCGAGCTCGCTACGCAAACCGTCTACAACTTGATCGGTCGCCGTGAACACATCTGGGGCGCACTGGCAGACGACGCTCTCGACGGCCTGGACCTGCCGCGGTTCGCTGCTATCCGTGAACCGCAGGCCCGTGGGACCGCGATCGTGGGCGGGGTCATCGACATGGTCTGCGCCGACGCGCCGGTGTTCCGTCACCTGCTCGCGCACTGGGCGCAGAGCGCGTTGTTCATCGAGCATGACCCGACGGCGGCGCTGACCGACTGCTTCGCACAGGTCGGTGACCCGCAACCGCGGCGGACCGCCGAGCTGGTTGGCGCCGGCCTGATCGGAATCTTGCACCAGTGGGCTGCCGAGCTCATCTCCGATAACGGTGCGCGCGAACGCGGACGCGACCTGGTCTCGCTGGCGTTTCGTTCGTGACTTTCTAGGAGGTTGATCAGTGCGTCACTACACCTATCTCGAGGAGCCGACGCTGGAGTCGTACCGACTCGACTACTGCCCACGTGACCAGCTGGGCACAGTCCTCATCTGCCCGTGGGTCGTCATGACCGGTGCATCCGGCACGATCTACCACTCGATGCGCGCGCTGCCCCTGCCCGACAAGCAGACGACAATCAACTTCGGGACGTACCGCGCCACGGGGCGGCTCGACGAGCCGGGTGAGCTCGTGTACTCGTTCCGCGACTTCCCTGCCGTGGAGCGATTCCGTACCAGCCACACGCCGGACTCGGTGGTGTATGAAAGTGCCTGCTTCCGGTTCGAGGAAGGCGTCAGCGACTACCGGTGGACCGAGGCGGGCGGCGGCGTCGACCTGACGGCCATCCGTCTTGGCCAGGCGTGCACATTCTGGGTACCCCAGCAGCCGGGGTTCCCACATCCCGTGCTCTCCCGCAGCCACTTGGGCAAGGTCACCGGCACGGTGAACGGAGATCCGGTCGAAGGCATCTTCATGGTCGACCACATCTACAGCCGTCCGGAGT
This sequence comes from uncultured Actinomycetota bacterium, assembly GCA_963841555.1. GTDB lineage: Bacteria > Actinomycetota > Actinomycetes > Mycobacteriales > Mycobacteriaceae > Mycobacterium. The sequence goes on along the minus strand of CAWJDL010000005.1, from coordinate 384,316 downwards.
TGTCGTTCCGGGAGACCCGATTCACGACCCGCCTGCACCACTATTGGATGAATTGGCTCGTCGAATACGACGACGGCTCGCTGGAGGGTGGCTTCAGCTGGCGCGGTCAACCGGGAACCGACTTCAGCGCCGCACACCACGTGGTCGACGGCGTGAGCCACGCACGCACCGATGCCCGTCTGGACATCGGACGGACCGATCACGGGACGATGGAAACGATCACGCTCAGACTCGGTGACGACCTCACCGTCCGGTTCGACCAGCACAGCTCCACGGACTGGCCGATCCACACACTCGGCACCGTCGGGGAGATCTCGCGTGACAAGACCGTCGTGAAGTCGTGGAACCTCTCCGAGAACTTCCCGATCAACTGGGGCCTGATCGAGGACTACCAGGCCGCACACGCAGCCCTGTACGGCCGGTACCCGTCGCTGCGCCGAATCCTCGAGACCGTAACGGTCGCCGACGGACGACTTAGCGTTCCGCACACCCCATCAGCACAATTCAAGGAGAACGTGTCATGACCTCCACGCTTAGTGGACCTGCCCTTGCGCTCGTCCCCTCCGATGAGGAACGGTCACTGCGGGAAACCGTCTACGCACTCACCGCAACCTTCGGCCCGGACTACTACGCCAAGGTGAATGCGGAGGGCCGTTCCCCGCATGAACTGTGGGATGCCCTGGGGGAGCGGGGCTTCCTCGGCGTGCATCTTCCGCAGGAGCACGGCGGCGGCGGCATGGGCCTGCAGGAACTCACCGCCGTCCTTGAGGAAACCGGAGCAGCCGGCTGTCCGCTGCTCAAACTGTTGGTGTCGCCAGGCATCATCGGAACGATCCTCGCGCGTCACGGCACCGCCGAACAGAAAGACAGGTGGCTGCGAGGTATTGCGGACGGCTCGAAAAAGTTCTCCTTCGCCCTGACCGAGCCGAACGCCGGCACCAACTCCCACAACCTCGACACGGTGGCCCGGCGAGACGGTGACTCCTACGTCATCACCGGCCAGAAGTACTACATCTCAGGCGTCGACGAATGCGACCACATCCTGGTCGTCACCCGGACCGGCCGGTCGGCGACCGGTCGCGGCCAACTATCGCTGCTCATGGTTGACCCGGACTCGCCGGGGTTGACGCGCCAGCCGATCGAGACGGCCCTTGAGGAGCCCGAGAAGCAATTCACCCTGTTCTTCAACGAGGTCCGCGTGCCTGTCGAGAACTTGGTGGGCGAAGAGAACAAAGGTCTACTGGTGGCGTTTGACGGACTCAATCCGGAGCGCATTCTCTCGGCGGCGGTCTCGGTGGGAATCGCCCGCTTTGCCATCGCGAAAGCCACCGCCTACGCCAAAGACCGCGTCGTGTGGTCGGCGCCGATCGGCTCCCACCAGGCGATCGCCCACCCGTTGGCCGAGGGCAAGATCAAGCTCGACCTCGCCCAACTGATGATGCAGCGCGCCGCGGGTCTCTACGACGCCGGACTCGACGCCGGGGAAGCCAGCAACGTCGCCAAGCTGGCGGCCGCCGAGGCGGGAGCGTTCTGCCTCGACCGGGCCATCCAGACCCATGGCGGAAACGGTTTTTCGCGTGAGTACCAGCTTGCCAACTACTGGTTTCTGGCTCGCCTACAGCTCGTCGCACCGGTATCGCGGGAGATGATCCTCAACTACGTGTCCGAGCACGTGCTCGGACTCCCGCGGTCCTACTGATGAGTGCCTCGGGCGTGAGCGAGACCACGCGGCATCGGGTGGCCGTCGGAGATCTGTTGGCGTCATGGGCCGCGCGGCGACCTGATCGCGTGTGCGCAGCGATGGACGATCGCGAATACACCTTCGCGGAGCTGGATGGGATTGCCGATCGACTCCACGCGGGTATGGCGGTGTTCGGAATCCGTCCCGGTGATCGGGTGGCCACGCTGGTCCCCAACCGGATCGAGCTTCTGGAGCTCTTCGCCGGACTCGCGCGCGCCGGCGTCATTCAGGTGCCGCTCAACGCGTATCTCAAGGGCACGTTCCTTCGTCACCAGCTGGGCCAATCCCGGTCTCGGGTGCTCGTCGTGGACCGCTCGGGGCGGGCCGCGATCGAGCCACTGCTGGCCGAGCTGCCGGACCTGGAGACGATCATCCACCTCGACGAACCCGACCGTGAGCTCGTCGCCCACAGTGGACGACGCGAGATTCAATACTCCGAAGTGACGTCGGCGGGAGCGCGTCGCGCTGCGGCCGACGTATCGCCCGGCGACACCATGGCGATCATCTACACCTCCGGCACGACCGGGCTGCCCAAGGGCTGCGTGCTCAGCCACGGCTACTACTGCCGTTGCGGCGAGCTAAACGCCGCTGCCCTCGAGCTCACCGACGACGACGTCCTGTTCACAAGCCTTCCCCTGTTCCATGGGGGTGGGCTCCTGATCGTGCTGATGGGCGCGCTCTACCGTGGGGTGCCGGCCCGATTCGAGTCATCGTTCAGTGCGAGCGCATTCTTCGACCGCGCTCGGGCGACGGAGGCCACCGTCGCCATCGGCGTCGGCGCCATGGGGGCGGCCCTGCTTGCCTCCCCGTTGAGCACCGCGGACCGCGGACATCGCCTACGCACGATGATGGTGGCCCCCATGGCAAGTGAGGCCCAGAACCGGTTCCGTGACCGGTTCGGCATAGAGCCCTGGACCGAGGTGTTCGGTCAGACCGAGTGCATGCCCATCACGATGACGCCCCTGTCGTCCGCGGCGCGTGACGCCGCTGGCTGCGGTCTCCCGGCGCCCGACCTCGAGTTCGCGCTGCTCGACGACGCGGGCGACCCGGTACCGGATGGCGCGGTCGGAGAGATCTGCGTACGACCCCTACACGACCGTTACTCGCTGTTCGACCGCTACTGGACACACCAGGAGCAGGTGGCCGCGCCGTTCGACGATGGTTGGCATCACACGGGCGACTCGGGACGCCGCTTGCCGAGCAGCTCGATCGCGTTCGTGGACCGCAAGAAGGACTCGATGCGCCGCCGCGGGGAGAACGTCTCCAGCGTCGAGCTGGAAGCGGCAATCAACACCCATCCCGACGTGGTCGAGTGCGCCACACACGCGGTGCCCTCGGAGATGGCCGACGATGACATCAAGGTCTGCCTAGTACTTGCCGACGAGGCCGACTTCGATCCGATCGAGTTCTTCGCGTTCGCCAGGTCGGTGTTGCCCTACTTCGCGATCCCGCGCTACATCGAGGTCGTCCCTGCGCTTCCCCGAAACGCCGTCGGGAGGGTTATGAAACACGTCCTTCGTGAGGCGCCCCACACCGTGCACACGGTCGACCTTGAAGCCCTGGGCCTGACCGTGGGACGGGCGGAACGACGATGACCGCGGCGGCTCCCCTGAACGGCCTCAAGGTGCTGGAGATCGGAGCCATCGGACCCGTGACCCATGCCATGATGATGCTGGCCGACCTGGGTGCCGACGTCGTTCGCGTCGCACGACCGGCAGGCACCGCCGATGCCCTCTTCGCGGATATCCAGGACACGACCCTGCGCGGACGGCGCCAGTTCACGGTCGACCTCAAGACCAGCGAAGGACGCCAGCTGGTGCTCGACTTGGTGGCCTATGCCGACGTGCTGGTTGAGGGGTTCCGGCCCGGCGTCTGCGAGCGACTGGGAATCGGCCCGGCCGACTGCGCCAGAGACAATCCACGACTAATTTATGCGCGCATGACGGGATGGGGGCAGTCGGGCCCCCTGGCGCTGCGCGCTGGCCACGACATCAATTACGTCTCAGTGACCGGCGCGCTGCATGCCATCGGTCCCGTCGATGGTCCACCGGTCGTGCCTCTCAACCTCATCGGTGATTTCGGCGGCGGCTCGATGTTCCTCGTCACCGGGATTCTCGCCGCTCTGCACGAACGTCAGTCCACAGGATCTGGTCGAGTGCTCGACGTGGCCATGGTCGACGGGGTGGCCGTGCTCGAGCAAGCGATCCTCTCGATGCGTGAGACGGGGATGTGGGACGACCGGCGCGGATCTAACCTCATCGACGGTGGCGCCCCGTTTTACGACACCTATGCCTGCGAGGACGGTCGATGGGTGGCTGTGGGTGCGCTCGAACCCGAGTTTTTCGCCCATCTGTTGCGCGGGCTGGGCCTTGACTCCACGGTGGTTCCCGCGCAATCCGAGGTGCAGCGCTGGCCCGAGCTGCGAAAAGCGCTGACAGAGGCCTTTCGCAGCGAGCCGCGCGATGCATGGGCGCGGGTGTTTGCGGACATCGACGCCTGTGTCACGCCGGTGCTTGATTTCGAGGAGGCGGCGCGGCACCCCCACCTGGTGGCGCGCGAAACGTTCGTCGCAGGTGCCCCATCGACCCAGGCCGGCCCGGCGCCGAGATTCTCGGTCGGTGAACCACGACCGGTACCCGGGCCGATGCGAGCAGCAGACCCCTCCGAGGTATTGGCGGAGTGGGCCGAAGGCCCCCAGACGTGAATATGGACATTTCGATGACCAACGACGAAACAAATTCTTTGTAAGCTCCTTGAACAACGGTGGAGCTGTCGTGCTTACACGCAGGGTCAGGTTCCGCGAGACATCATCGAGCGGATACTGGACGCCGCCAGACATACACCGTCATGGTGCAACACGCAGCCATGGCATGTGCATGTCACCGAGAGTGAGGCGACGGACCGCTTCCGCAAGGCGCTGTCGGAGCACGTCCAGGCCCATCCGGTGCAGGAGCCGGATCTGCCCTTCCCACTGGCCTATGAAGGCGTCCATCTTGAACGCCGCCGGGCCAGCGGGTGGCAGCTCTACGAGAGTCTTGGCATCGCCAAAGGCGACCGGCTGGCCTCGGGCCGGCAGATGCTGAGAAATTATGAACTGTTCGGCGCGCCGCACGCGGCGATCGTCACGACGGACGCGAAGCTCGGCGTGTATGGCGCTGTGGACTGCGGCCGTTTCGTGCAGAGCTTTTTGCTCGCCGCCCAGAGCCTCGGCGTCGCCGCGGTTCCCCAGGCAGCCATCGCAGGACAGGCACCGTTCGTCCGGAAATACCTAGGGTTGCCCCCCGACCGGCTCGTGCTGCTGGGCATCTCATTTGACTACCCCGATGAAGCACATCCAGCAAACAATTATCGGACCGCTCGTCAGACCACCGACGAGTTGGTCAGCTGGTTAGACGCGCAACACCCGTCATCCCAATCCGACGCGCACGGTAGCGGCGAAACACGTTGCATACCAACATGTTCTGAAATACAGGTCAATGTGCCGCGATAGCGGTTCCGCTTGGCGCCTGCCCGTCGAACAGTGACTCGCCGGCGGCGGCTTCGGCGTTGATCGCACGCAGCGTCAGCACCGAAAACACGACGATCCATGCGAAGAACACGATCATCGGCACATAGAAGACGAGCACGCCGTTCTGGGAGAAGGGGCCGGTCTTGAAGAAGAGCAGCAGGCATGCCTCACACATGAAGAAGCTAGTGAAGATGTTGAAATACGCCGACCAACGGGGGAACACCGGGCATGGGCCGGTGTCCAGCAGGATGCTGGCCGCGAGTGCGAGCTGGAACAACGCAAACGGCGCGCCGGTGAACAACACACCCAGCCAGCCAAGGTCGTTGAACGCCTGAGTGACATCGGGGCTGGTCTCACCCGGCCGCCATGCCGCTGCGCCGAAGAAGAACCCGATGAACATCACGACGACGACCTCACACGCCACCGCAACCATCATAATGTTGAACAAGATCGGCCATTCACGCTCACGACGACGAACCATCTGGATGATGCCCACACTCCAGGTCGTGTACAAGATGCTGGAAAAGATGAAGATGACTGTCGCGACGCGGATTCCGGTCATATTCGCCAAGTAGTCGGAGACGACCTTGCCTGCCGGGTCGGCCGCCGAGGGCGGCAGGATGTACTGGCAATTCGCGACGACAATGGCCGCGAACGGCCAGAAGAAGGCGAAAGCGAACCCGGTGAACGCGCAGAACTTGAGGATCTGCGGATGGAAGCCATCGGTGCGCACGGCGTGCTCCCTACGTTGTCGACTGGACAAACGAGATACTGAGATCAGCTGTCTCGAAACAAAACGTTAATCCGCGGGGAACGCCCTTGTCAACGGATGTGTTAGTGCCACTGACATCGGTCTGCGGGCAGGTTAGTGCCACTACTGAGCGTCGGCTCGGACTGTCTATCGCGCGACGAAATGGCGCTCGCTGATCAGCCTCGCCATCGTGTGTCCCTGCGCGCACACCGTCCTGCAAACTAAGTCCCGCACCGGAGTTCGGCCGTCGGCCTTCCCGCAGATAACTGGTTGCGTTGGCGGTCACCGCGCCAACGCTCATTTGAATGGGTAAGTCTCGGGCAGGTCAGTACTCGGGGGAATGACGGCCGTGCCATCGGGTGTGATGTACACGGAGCCTTGTCCGGAGTCGGTGTTGTCGTTCCGGCTCAAAGGAACGCCCGGGCCGGGGCAAGCCCGATCGGTTTGGGCTCCGCAGAGTCCGTCGGTGAAGTACGAGCGCTCAACGAGATCTTGCTGCCATTCCTTCGAATGGGTTCCGATCCAGTAGTTCGGCACGTTGTAGGTGATGAACAGCGCCACGTGCACGCCGGCAAGAACCGCGAGCGCGCGGACGATGGCCTGATTGCGTCCGGACATCCGCAGGTGCTCCGAGCCGCGTTCGACCAGGGTCTGCCCTCTGTCGTTGCGGAAGTACCTCAGGCACGCGACCGCGGTGAATGTCATTGATACTGTGACGACTTCGTTCAGCGGGAACGCGTGATAGGTCCCGGAGAAGATGGCGGGGCCACGACCGCCCGGGTATTCCCAGATACCGAGCGGCATGAAGATGACGCCCTCAAGGATGATGTCGAACACAACCATCGAGGCGAAACACAACCCGATCAGTCCGAGCGTGCCGATCTGTGGCCATTTCGCCTTCGCACGTCGCATCACCGCGCAGCCGAGGAACATCGTGATCACGAAGACGTACACGTACAGGCCCGGCATGATCAGGATCGGCTCGACCAGCATCGCGCCCGGTTTGCCGTTGGATAACCAGCCGGGCACGCTGTGCACCCACGAGCCGTAATTGATAGCCCACGAGTTGTAGGTGAACCAGTGCCCGCCGTACGCCGATAATGGGTCCTGGAACCACAGCGTCGAGAAGGCGATGACGAGCATGCCGTCCAGGGACAGCCGGCGATCCCGGATGATCGGCCGCACCGCGAACCAGTAGATCAGGCCAAGCCCGATCGGAATCGACACCGCCTGAAAGACGACCATCGCGACCTTCATGTAGGCCGGCGGGTCCATGGGCCCCGTGGGAACTCGCTCGAAGAACGGCCCAGAGGCCCAATGGATCAGCACGTAGGCGATGAAAGCGACGATGACCGTGCCCAGCGCCGCCCACCACTTCACGGCGACGATGCGCCGCGATTCTTGGGCTACCGGCTTCGCAGAGACCGCACCGGATTCCAGCGAAGGGCTGGTCGCGGGATGAACAACGCTCATGAGACCTCGCCTCGTCGAGTCTGACGACATTTTTTATGAGATGTCGTGTCTCACGATATTCCGCGTCACCCCAGCGGTCAAGATTGCGGCGCTACCAACTTCACGCGCCTGGGCGCAACAACGCCGGCAGAACGAATAGCCGCAAGGTGCGGCGCAATGCCTGCGGGGTCAAGTCGTCGCGCGACATCAAAGGCGCCAGCATTGTTTGGATCCACTCGACCAATTCTGCGGGTTCGACATCCTCGCGGAGTTGGCCTTCCGCTCGTGCCCGGTCGAAATGCGGCGCCAGCACGTCCACTACTACTTCGGTCAACGGAGAGGGGCCCGCCATGTACCGAAAAGCGTGTTCGGGCGCCAAGGCGTTGGCAAGGAGCTGGAACTCGACGTCGCCGCGCGCCATCTCGATCATCGCGGCCAACACCGCGACCAGCTGGTCGCCCACGGTCGCTTCGGGGTCGGGCGGCGTACGGCGCACCGCATCTGCCATTTCCCGACTCCGCGCCCTCATCGCCAACTCGACTAGCTCGCCTCGGCCTGACACAGAGTCGTAGACCGTCTGACGCACCATGCCCGCTCCGGCGGCGATGTCAACGATCCTTGTCTTCCTGACCCCTTGACGCAGGAAGCATTCCCGGGCGGACTGAACGATGCGCGCAAGAGTTGCAGAATCCGCGGCGCGAGAAGCGGTATCCACGTAACAACACTAGTCGACGCGGATTCGGCACCGCCTCAAGCGAACCGGTGATATCGAAGCTGACGACCGATGGTCGTGGCGGCGAGGACTCCGACGTCGCGCCCTTATTCGACGAAGCGTGGCTCCGCTACCGCCAGCAGGTTTTCTACGGCTGGCCGTCTGGCTCTACACGATTGTATCGGGGCGGATACAGCCCCAGACGCAGATGCGGTCCGTCGCCGAGGCCAACGTCGCCCGCACGGCCCGGCGACGTTGGCCCCGAGTCCCTTGACAGCCTGGGATTGCGAGATTCGCGACCTGTTGGTGGCAGTAACTCACACCGCCAGTTCGGCGGCCTCGGAGTGTGCGTCGACCTCGTGGTAATCGCCCGGCTCGAACTCGCGCAGGCGATTCCAATAATCGACGTACTTCCACGGACTGCTGACCACGATGCGCCCGGCACCGTTGCGGTAGTAGGTCGTCATCCCCTTGTGAGACCAAATGCAATGCGCCAGAGCCTCATCCAGCTCAGCGTTATACCGGAGGAACACGTCGCGATCGACCTCGAGCGCCGGCGTCTTGGTGACCAGCATGCGGCGGATTGTCTGCATGATGTAGCGGACCTGAAACTCGGTCGCATGGATCGCGCTGCCACCGTGGCCGGCGTTTGTGTTGGGGCCGTTCACGATGAAGAAGTTGGGGAAGTCAGGTACGGAGATACCTAGATATGCGCGGGCGTCGTCGACACCCCACTGTTCGCGCAACGTCTTTCCTGACAGACCGACGATGTCCATCGGCCACAAGAACTGCAGCACCTTGAATCCGGTTGCCAACGCGATCACGTCGGCCTCCACCTCGACTCCGGTCCGCGCGACGACCTTGTCGCCGTTGACATACTCCACGGGCTCGGTGATCAACGTGACATCGTCTCGCCGCATCGTCTGGTACCACTTGTTGTCCAGCAACGGCCGCTTGCCGTACGGCGGGTATTCCGGAAGGCAGGCATCGAGCAGATCAGTACGATCCCCCAGTTGCTCCTTGATGTATTTCGTCAGGAACAGCCGGTGGCGATCATTGGTCTCGTTGACCGCACGGTCGGGGTAAGGCCAGTCCGGATCGATCTGCAGCGAGGAATGCAGCCGGTCGCTGAAATTCCAGAACGATCTCAGGCGATACCACTGCAGGTAGAACGGCACGTCCCTCATCACGAGACGAACGGATTCCTTGACTTCGCGATGGTAGTTGGGGTGAGGGAGCGCCCACTGCTTGGAGCGTTGGAAGACAGTCACGTGCTCAGCGTCGTCCGCGATGGACGGCACCAATTGCATTGCACTGGCACCGGTTCCGATCACGGCGACCCGCTTGCCGGTCAGGTCGACCGAGGTGTCCCACTGCGCGGTGTGCATGACAGGTCCTGCAAACTCGTCAAGGCCCGGCAGCGGCGGTATAGACGGCCGGTTGACCATCCCGATAGCGCTGACCAGCACGTTGGCCGTGAGCGATTCATGGTCACCGTCTGCGTTGCGAATGTCGATGCGCCAGTTTGCGTCTGCCCGGTGATACCGGGCGGACGCAACCTCGGTGCCGAAGCGGATGTAGCGCGTCAGGTCGTGGTCGGAGGCAAGGCGCCGGAGGTACTGGTGCACTTCAGCGCGCCTGGCGAAATACCGGGTGATGTCCGGGTTCGGCGCAAACGAGAAGTTGTACAGATGGCCTGGGGTGTCAACGCCACAACCGGGATAGACGTTCTCCAGCCAGGTACCGCCCAGGTCTTCGTCCTTCTCCAGGACCACGAAATCGATGCCGGCCGCGGCAAGCTTTACCGCCATGCAAAGACCCGACAATCCAGCGCCGATTACGACCACGCGGAAGTCCTCGCCGATCGCGTCTCGGGGTATCTCCACGTCGCGTGACGTGAAACCCATTTCCTCCGAGAGCAATTCGCCATACTCGGGCGGCACATCCTCCCCAAGAGCCCAGCCAAGCATCTCCGCAACCTGCTCAGGCGAGGGAGCAACCGGTTCGATTTGCCCATCTCTGAAGGCCATTACCGCATCGAACGCAGCTGCTCGGACTTCCTCCTGTACGCCAGGCGGAAGCCCTGCGGAGTCGTTGTCGTCCAACGGTTTACCGCGGCCAGGCCGATATTGCGGACTGGCCCACTTCGTATCACCGGTCAGATGCTGCAGAACCAGCAGCAGTGTCGGGATATTCGCGTCCTCGAGGGCTTCCCGAAGCCGTTCCGACCAGCCCGTGAGACCTTCGGACAGCACCCGTGCCGTATCGGTCATGAACATCCCTTCGACCTCGAAACCCCTAGGCGTGGCCCAGCGCTGAGCGCAAACGTCCGTTCGCGCACTAAGGCCTCACCTTTTTGAACTCTACAGTCTCAATATACCTATGGCAGCATATTGACGCAATCGAAAGCCTCAACTTTCCGATGCGCGTCCGAGTGCGACGCAACGTGAACGGCCATGCACCGCAGTACGCAGTTCGGCTCAGCGCGCGACTATCGAACGCGTTCCCGCCGGCTTATTGACAGCACTACAGACGAAATGAGCACCCGCGATGGGCGGATTCGAAGACCGCCCTAGCGGGCGCCGCTTCCGGCTGAACGGCCACGCCGAATAGCGGCTTTCCGGCCGTTGGAACGCTTGGACCCTTTCCGCAAACCGAGCAGGTCGATTGCGGCGTCGGCAATCTGTGCGGGAGTGATCTTCTCGGTGGGTCGATACCACCGCGAGACCCAGATGATCATGCCGAGAATCAGCCGAGTCGAAACCCGCGGATCACCCTCGTCCAGGTAACCGTCGCGCATATTGGACGAGACCACGCCGTTCCACAATTTCTCGTATTGACGGCTCCACGTGTGCCAGCGCGCAAAGACATCTGGCGGCAAGTCGCCACCGCCGAAGAAAACGGGCATGTAGCTGCGCATTTGAACGGCGCCGTCGGCCTGCAGCTTGATCATCTCGATGAGCTGCTCGCGAGAGTCGTCGAACTCGGCGATCGCTGCCTTGACGCGCTCGGTGAGCTCGCGCGTACTGCGCTCGAAGAGGATTCCGAGAAGATCTTCCTTGGTGGGCACCGTCCGGTAAAGCGTGGCGCGCGATACCGACAGCTTCTCGGCGGTGTCAACGATCGAAACCGCCTCGTAGCCGCCCTCAGAGAACAGTTCAGCGACGGCGTCCGCGACAGCATCCCGGTCGATGGTCAGCCGGGGCCTGCCACGCGGACGCCCGTTGACGGCCGTTGCCCGCTCCGATGCCATGACGCCCTCCAGCACAGTCTGTTACTCCGTCACCACCGAGTTTAGAGCCTTGACGTCGCGGAACACTGCAACGATGGTGGGCCCTGCGCGCCCTCGGCGGGACATTATTGAGTCTATCAAACTCAATAAACTGGCTACGCCGCTGAGATCAGGGGCCGAACCTGTTGGTTTCGCTGTCCCGCCGCGGGATCGGTACGCCGGGCCCGGGGCAGTCGTAGTTGGTCCCGGGACCGCATACGCCGCCAAGTCGCCATGGCTGCTCCAGATACACCGCTGACATCTGCGAATGCAGCGCGTACAGCTGGTAGGGGATGTTGTAGGTCAGCAGGATCGACAGCTGGCACATCCCGGCGATCGCCAGGAAGCGGAAGAAGGTTCTGACCCGTTCACCGCCGATGCGGAACGTGTCGATCCCGCGTTCGGGCAGTGAGCGGCCGCGGTCGTCACGGAAGAAATGCAGGCAGGACAGGAACACGTAGGTGCCGGCCCAGCTGATGGTCTCGTAGACCGGGAACTGGTGATCGGTACCGGCGAACAGGCTCAGGCTGGGAATCACGCTCGCGTAGCTGAACAGGTTCGTTCTGGTGATGAAGCTTTCGAGGACGAGGTCGAAGACGCAAAACGCCATGTACGTCAGTGCGATCAACTTCAACTTGCTGATCCCTGGTTGCCTGCGGGTCACCCAGCCCATGAATTTCGACCCCGCCATCGCGGGGATGGCGACCAGCCAGAAGTAGGCGGTGGCCGCCCACATCGACACCGGCACCAGTTCGCCGTGCGGATAGCTCCACCCCGGGATGTGGCTCAGCCAGCTGCCGAAGTTGATCGATGTCGTGCTGTACAGGAACTGATAGTTCGTCCAGTTGATCCATGGCTCCTGGAAGAACATCAGCCCGCACGCGATGACGAACAGGCCGTCGAAGGAAAACCGACCCGTGCGCAACTTGGGCCGGATCACGAAGACCCACATGATGGCCACCGTGCAGACGAGGGCGAAGATCTCCCAGCCCCGCATCAGCACCACGTAGGCACTGGGCTCCTGTCCCCTGCCAATGGTGTTCGGCTTGAAGTCGCCGCTGACCACCCAGGCGGTCCAGCAGTAGGCAATCAGCGCGAGCCACACGCCGCCGTGGATCACCCACAGGGTTGCACGGTTTCGTTGGGCGACATTCTGATCGATCGCCGGGGCCGAATCTGTCGTCGTCATCGTTCGGTGTCCTTTTACGGCCGTGGCATCGGGACGCCCGGACCGGGACATGTGGTCCCGTCGCTACCCGAGGCGCACATGTCGTTGATCATGTAGGACTTGTATCCCGGCGGAAACGGGTCGGACTGAACCGCGAACCACTGTTGAGGAATCATGTAGAGCACCAGGAACGCACCGTGGACGGCGCCGAAGATGGCGCAGAACCTGACGAGTTGCTTGCCCTTGGCACTGAGCTTGACCGTGTCGATGCCCCGTTCGACGAACGTGTGCCCTCTGTCGTCGCGGAAGTAACTGAGCACTGCGACCGCGCCGAGCCCCAGACCGCCGAACAGCACAGTCTCCGACAGCGGCAGTTGATACGTGTGCCCCGCAAAAAGCGTGATGCCCCTGATTCCGCCCGGATACGCATACAGTCCGGTGCGCAGCAGCAGAGTCTCGATGATCGTGTCCACGATCGTCAGACCGACGAGGATCGTGGCGATAGTCCCGAACACGCCCAGATTCGGCCAACGCGCCTTCGCTTTGCGGAGGAGCCACAGGATGAACACCACTTGGGAGAAGACCAGCGCGGTGTATCCGGGGATGGAGACAAACAGCGGCTCGGGCAGATTGCTCGCGTTCGGGCTGATCCACGTCGGCCAGGCGCCGTTGGCCCACGCGCCGCGGTTCACCAGATGTGAGTTGTACAGCAGCGACACCGACGTGTAGTTCATCGACATGTCCCAGAAAAAGACCATCGCGCCGCTGATCGCCAGCATGCCGTCAGTGGTCAGGCGGCCTTCGCGCCGCCAGGGCCGGACGACCCAGAAATACAGGCACGCAACGGCTGCGATTGGCACCGCGATCTGGATCGCGATGTACAGCGCCTGCTGACCGCTCGACACCGCGTCAGGACCAGCGGGCGTCGACTTGAAGTTCGGCCCGAAGACCCACCGCGCCAGGACCACCACCTCGAAGGTGATGAAGGCGGCACCGATGACCGCCCACAACAACACCGGTCGCGACTCCTGCCGCTGTATGTCGACCGGCGCATCGACAGGAAGGTGGGCTGTCATCGGTGTCCCGTCGTCCTGAGTTCGGCATCCTGCACGGAGTGCGCGGTCGACTGCATCTCCCGCAACACCGCGCGCCGGATCAGATAGACCATCGCCAGAAACCAGCTGCAGAACACGGTGAGCGGAATCCAGAACCCGAGCACGCCGTTCCAAGCGAACGGCCCGGTCTTGAAGAAGAACAGCGCCTGGTCGGGCAGGAACAACATGAACGTCATAATGCTTTGGTAGCCAACCCATCTCGGAAACACCGGGTCGGGACTCATATCGGTCAACGCGACCACCGCCACGACGACGAACATCGGCATGATGAGCGCAAGGCCTCCGATGAACTGCAGCCACGCGATGTCGTTGAGGAGGTAGATGACGTCCGCCGAGCGCTCGTTGGAACGCCAGGTATTGGCGATCCACCACAACGGCGGATAGAAGGTGAGCATGGCGTTCGCGTAACCGGCCATCGTCATCGTGCGGGTGAGCGGACCGGTGCGGCCTTCGTAACGGGCCACGTAGTCGGCCATCGTCGCGGTGAAGGGAATGAACACCGCGGCCCCCCACATGACGATGACCATGCCCAGACGGATGCTCACCACGTCATCCCGGAAGAACGTCGCGATCTCGTCGGCGCCTGCCGACGGCCGGTGTAGCGGGAAGAATCCCCCAACCACCCACCAGCCGACGAGCAGCATCACGACGTACGCGACACCGCACCACGCGCCTGCCAGGTTCGTTCTGCGAATCACCGATTCAGTCATTGGGAGCGACTGTTCATATATCCTCCAGAAATCAGGCGGGAAATCGGCGCGAGACGGGTTTGCTTTCGCCGCGCCGGGTGCCGTAAAAGGAAGCGTAAAAGCCCTGTGAAGTCGGGATAATGGCGAATCCGGTCATAATGAGGACCGAGCAGGACATCGGCTGCTTCCCGAGCCCCGGCGTGCTGTCACCGGCGTCTCACCAGACGAGAACGATCGCTAACCCTCACGGCCCCTTGGTGCGGTTACGCCCGACGAAGGTCAACTTCTATCTCAAGGTCGCGCGCCGACTGGGGTTCGACAGCGACCAGGTGCTCTCGGGCACAGGCATCAGCCGGAAGGACCTTGCCGACCCGCTGTACCTGGTCGAGGTGGCGAAGTACGTCCGAATCGTCGCCAACATGCACAGGCTCTCCGAATTCCGTTCGTTGGCCTTCACGCTCGGCGACCACCTGACCCTCGGCGACCTCGGCATCCTGGGTTACAGCGTGATGACCTGCGAGACTTCCGATGAAGCGACACGGCTGTGGCTGCGGTACATCCCGGTCTTCTTCGGCAATCTGATCGACTTCGCGTGCGACAACATCGGCGATCAGCTTCTGCTGACGTACCTGCCGTACGCCGATATCCGCGGCGAGCTCCTTCAGTTCCTGATCGAGGAGAAGATCTGCTGCGAGATGGCCCTGCAGCGGTTGATCGGCATGCCGGAGTACCCGATCGAGCGGCTAACGCTGACCTATCCCGAGCCGGCTCACATCGACCGATATCGCAAACTCATCCGGTGCCCGATCGAGTTCTGCGCTCCGCGCAACACGATGCTGCTGTCAAGCGGCGCGCTGAAAATCCCACTGCAGGGCCATGACCCGGAAACGCACCGACACTGCCTGAAGCTGCTCACCGACGTATCCAACAGCGTCAATGCCGGCGCCACGACGTCGCATGCGATGAAGGCGATTCTGCACGAGAACCTGCAGCATCAGTTGACCGTTGACGAGGTCGCGGGACGGTTGCACTGCACGGCGCGCACCTTGAACCGCAGACTCGAGAAGGAATCACTGAACTTCAGTCAGCTGTATGTCGCCACACGGCTGGAGGCAATCGAGAACATGCTCGCGACAACAAATCTGGAGACCGGCCGGATCGCCGACCGTGTCGGATTCTCCGACGTACGCAGTCTGCGCCGCTTCTTCAAAGCCCACACCGGGAAGACGATCCAGCAGTTCAGGTCCGACGCACTAGGCGACTGGTCGAAGTCATGAGCCCGTCGGGAATTCCAGAGGCAATGACTTCAGATGAATCGTGCCCGCAGGCCACGCCACCGTTGGCGTTCCCGCGATCCGGTATTCCGGAATCCGGGAATGGAACTCCTCGATGGTCAACCGCAGCTCACGACGAGCAAGATGGGATCCTAGGCAGCGGTGAATGCCACCTCCGAAGGCCAGATGTCCGGCCTTCTCCGCAAGATCAATCTGGTGGGGGTCGCTCGATCGCGGCACCTCCCGGTTCGCGGTCGCCAGCACAAGCAAGACGCGCGCGCCGGCCGGAATGACGGTTCCCGCGACTTCGACGTCAGCGGTCGTGACGCGGGGCACTACTGGCACCGGACCCTCCAGGCGCAACACCTCGTCGACAAAAGGTGATATCAGCGCGGGATTTTCGATGAGTCGAGCACGTTGGGCACGGTCTAAGGCCAGGTTCAGCATGCAGAAGCCAATGGCGCCGGTGACGGTGTCGAGTCCGGCCAACACAAACAGAAAGCACAATCCCAGGAGTTCGGCGTCGGTCCACGCGTCGTCACCGCTCAACGCGAGAATGTTGCTGAGCATGTCGTCACTGGGCCGCGCACGCTTGCGGGTGATCTGATCTTGCAGATAGCCGAAAAGCTGCAGTGAGCACTCAATCTGGCGCTCAGTCGGCACGTCGGCAATGCTGTTGACGCTGGTGTTCTTGATGAGACCGGCGACCCAGTCCAGAAACTGCGGCAGGTCTTCCTGCGGCAGACCGAACAGCGTGAGGATCGCCTGAGTGGGGAACTTCACCGCCAGGTCGGACACCACGTCGCACTTACCTTTGTCCGCGAACGCGTCTATGTGGGCGCGGACCTGCGCCCGCAGGTCGTCCTCGAGTTGATCCATTCGCTTCGGGCCTAGCATCGGATCGAGGATGCGCCGGTAGTTGACGTGCTGCGGCGGATCGACGGCGATCGGGATCAGCTTGATGGCTGCGCTGATCGCGTCGAACGCGTGTGCCGACGAGAAGAGCTCGGGGTGCTTCTGCGCGTACCTGACGCCCTCAAAACTCGTGATATACCAGATGTCCCCCGCCCGATAGACGTCGCCGGCCTGGCGCCAGTAGTCGCACACCGCCGCTCTGCCATCCACCATCGGGGCGTCGTCGTAGAAGCTTGCCGGCAAGTCAACTGTCGTCATATGGCACGACCTTCCGCCTTAAGTGTGTGCCGTTCATTATTAGCCCCTGCGTCAGTTGTTGGACAGCGATTGGCGCAGTTACGGCCGACGTGGGTCACGACAGTCGGTTAACGATCGTTGGGTGAGTGATATTTACCTGCGCTTTATGCGCCAGATGGCTGATAACGATCGCTATCGCTCATCAACCTTTGACAGCTATAGTGGATTTTTGAGATAGGCAGTGACAATAATTTAGGCACCCCAGGAGCCCCGATGACGATGGACTTCACCCTGACCCCCGAGCAACAGGACTTACAGGCACGCGCCGAGAAACTCGGCCGCTCGTTCGCCGACGAAGCCCGCAGGTGGGACGAATCAGACGAGGCGCCCTACCGCGAGATCTTCGACCGCGTCGGCGCCGAAGGTCTGTTCGGCGTCGCGATGCCCAAGGAGTACGGGGGTCAGGGCGGCGGTGCAATCGAGTACCTCATCGTGGTCGAGGCGCTGTTCCGCTACGCGCAGTCGTGGCTGCCGCCCGAGCCCGTGTTCTGCACGAGCGGCCCGGGATCGTCGATGTTCCTGCTCGGCGACGAGGCAGTGAAAGAGAAGTACCTATACGACATCGTCGCAGGGCGCCGCGCGTGCAATATCGCGCTGACCGAGCCCGATGCCGGCTCGGCGCTCACACATCTCACGACGACCGCCAAGCGGGACGGCGACGCGTTCATCCTCAACGGCACCAAGAGCTTTCTAACCGGTTCAAATGTCAACGACCTGAACGCCACGTTCGTGCGGTTCGACGACGTACCGGGCGCCAAGGGCATCGGCGCTGTGGTGGTGGAGACTTCGATGGAGGGTGTGGACATCCGTCGCGGGCCCGTCTACATCGGTGACCGCGGAATCCATCACGGCGACATGGTTCTTACCGACGTCCGGGTGCCAGCGGAGAACGTCATCGTCGGGCCGGGTCAGTTCGCGCGGTTGATGACGGCTTTCAACCTCGAGCGCCTGCACAACTGCGGCTTCTGGCTCGGCTTCAGCCAGGCGGCCTACGACGAAGCCGCCGCGTACACGCAGCAACGCGAGGCCTTCGGCAAGCCCATCATCGACTTTCAGGCGGTGTACCACACGCTTACCGACATGTGGGTTCAGATCGAGGCGCTGCGACTGCTCGCGTACCGCGCCGCAGCGTCGGCGATCGAAGGTCGCTTCCCGAAACTCGCGGAGGTCACCCAGGCCAAGCTCTTCGGAGCAACTGTCGGGCCACAGATCACGCTCAAGGCCATGGAGCTGCACGGCGGGTACGGCGTCACAACGGATTACCCCATCCAGAGGCTGCATCGCGACTGCGTGACCAACGTGGTGGCCGGCGGCGCGCCGGCGGTCCTGCGCAACGGGGTGGCCGCAGGCTTGTTCCCGCACAGGAGGTTTCCGCAGGCATGAGTCTGTCCACCGAACAGCGCGACTTCCAGGACGCGGTTCGCGATTTCTGTGCTCGGGAGTTCCCGACGCGCGAACAGCGTGAGGCCCTCGTCGATGCGGACGAAGAAGACCAGTCGTCGGTGCTGTACAAGAAGCTCGCCGAACTCGGATGGCTGGGGGTGGCAATCCCCGAGGAATACGGAGGGTCCGGTGGAACATATGTCGAGCAGACGATCCTGTTCGAGGAGTTGTGGCGCGGCCTGGCACCAGTGAAGGCACTCGGCCCGACGACGACGGTGGCTGGCTGTTACAAACGATTCGGCTCGGAAGAACAGAAACACGAAGCGCTTTCAGCGATCGCCGACGGGGAGATCATGTCGATCTCCATCTCCGAACCCGGCGCGGGGTCGGATGTGGCCGCGATCGCCTGTTCGGCGAAGGCGGTCAGCGACGGTTACGTGCTGAACGGGCAGAAGACGTGGTGCTCCTACGCCCACCGGGCCGACCGCATTCTGCTGGTGGCACGGACCAGCCGTGACGACAAGCCGCATACGGGACTGACCATCTTCGAGGTCCCGCGAGATGCCGACGGTGTTGAGACGCGACGCATCTCGACGCTGGGCGGGCGCGAGGTCAACGATGTGTTCTTCACCGACTGCTTCGTGCCGTCGGAGAATGTCGTCGGCGAGATCGGGCGCGGCTTCCCGCAGATCATGGCGGGCCTGGATGGTGAACGCCTGCTCGGCGCAGCCGTCGGTCTTGGCATCGGCCAGCGCGCGCTCGACGACACCATTGCCTATGTCAAGGAGCGCAAGCAATTCGGCCGGGCGATTGGTTCGTTCCAGGCGTTGCGTCACCGGATCGCCGACCTGGCAACGGAACTGGAATGTGCTCGGCTGATGACGTATGAGGTCGCCGAGCGACTCGAGCGCGGTGCCGATACGGTCACGACGCGCATGACGTCGATGGCCAAGATCAAGACGTCCGAGGTCGCCAAGCGCATCGCACTGGAGGGCATGCAGATGATGGGCGGATACGGATACGCCACCGAATACGACATGGAAAGCCACGTCCGCCATTCGCTGGTTCTGCCGATCTACGCCGGCACCAACGAGATTCAGCGGGAGATCATCAGCGGATCGCTAGGGCTGCGCTGATGTCCACTCGCCCGATCGTGGTTTAAGCCCACTTGGCTCACGTTAGAGCGCACGTCGGCGGCGCGGATCATGAAGAGGGCCTTGCGGAGGTCGTCGGTCGCGCGGTGCAGGTCTGGTTGTCAGCTTTGATTTTCACGATGCGGTAGCTGCGCATATCGCGAACGAATTTCTCTAAGCGCCAACCTGTTTGAGCGTCGACGTGGTGCCGGTAATGACCGGCGCCGGTAACCGGCCTAGACGGTATGGAGGCGACTTGGGGCCGAAGGCCTCGGGCTGCAATCGGACGTGGGTTGCCGGTGTCGAGTGAACACTCGCACTGGTAGAGCCACAGTTGCAGATCAGGAGGCCTCCGGTGAGTTTCAACGGTACGAGTGTCGGGTTGGACGTGCACGCGCTTTCGGTGGTTGCGCATGCCGTCGATGAGGAAACGGGTCAGGTCGAGCGGGCACGGTTGTGTCCCGATCACGGCGAGATCCTGGCCTGGTTGCACCGCCTGCGAGCTCCGGTGCGGGTGGCCTATGAAGCTGGGCCGACGGGGTTCGGGCTGGCGCGGGCGTTGGCTGGTGCCGATATCGACTGCGTGGTCGCTGCGCCGTCGAAGTTGATCCGTCCGGCTGGAGATCGGGTCAAGACCGATGCCCGTGACGCCGCGCATCTGACCCGGCTGCTGCGCCTGGGTGAGATCACCGCGGTGACTGTGCCCGAGGCTGACGTGGAGGCGGTGCGTGATCTGGTGCGCGCCCGCGAAGATGCCCGCGCCGACCTGATGCGGGTGCGCCACCGATTGTCCAAACTGTTGTTGCGCCAAGGCCAGGTGTATTCGGGTGGGCAGGCTTGGACCGCAGTGCACGAAACCTGGTTGCGGCGGCAGCGTTTCGCTGATGTTCATGTCAGGGCGGCCTTTGATCATCATTTCGACGCGGTACTGAGCGCCACTGCCGCTCGGGACCGTCTCGATGAGCAGATCGTCGGGGCGGCAGCCTCGCCGCGGTGGGCCGATCAGGTCGATCGATTGGGATGTCTGCGGGGGATCGCTGCGCTGACGGGGTTGGCGTTGAGCGTGGAGATCGGTGACTGGACCCGGTTCACCGGCTCGTCGATCGGGGCCTACGTTGGCCTGGTTCCCACGGAGTCCTCCTCAGGTGCCACTCGGATGCAGGGATCGATCACCAAAGCCGGAAACGCCCACGTGCGACGGTTGTTGATCGAAGCGGCTTGGCACCATCGCCCGTCCTACCGCACCTCCGGGCCGACGATGCGGGCGCGTTGGGCCAAGGTTGATCCGGCACTCAAAGCGCGAGGCCATGCCGGCAATCGGCGACTGCATCAACAGTGGTGCCGCTTCAACCAACGCAAGAAGCCTCCTGCCGTGGCCAACGTCGCCATCGCCCGTCAGCTCGCGGCTGGTGCTGGTCACTGGCCACGTTGACCTGAAAGCGGCCAACCAGACTTGATCGGAGCCAGCCGGTCGGCGGCGAGGTAAGCGAACTGGACCTGCGGAACAACTATGAGCAGCACCAGAATTCATCGAGTACTGGTGTGACGCCCGCGCCTAGAGAGCAGCCACCGTTCGCGCCGAACCATCGTCTTGCGGTAGCCAACCCGCGTATATCAGTCTGACACCACCGTCGTTGACCAACGACCGCCGCAGCACCGACTGATTCCGATCAAACGAAAGCCGCCCCGGCATCAAACCCGGGGCGGCTTTCACCTGCCCCTTGACAACAAGTACCTACATATCAGTTGTTTGTTGGTGGTGGTTGGGGCTGGAAGGGTTCATACCACCACCAGTCGGCGCGCTCGCCGGTGGGTCCGGGGCAGGGTGGGACGGCGGGCGGGGGACGGTTCGGCGCACGCGCGAGCGATCCAGCACTGAGTCGCTGACCGGAGCTGTCGGTGACGATGAGATCGTGTGCGGGTCCGGTGATGGTGATGACGCCTCGATGGTGCAGCCGGTGGTGATACGGGCACACCAGCACCAGGTTGAACAACTCGGTCAGACCGCCGTCTTCCCAGTGCCGGATGTGGTGTGCGTGCAGACCGCGGGTGGCACCACAGCCGGGAACCGCGCACGTAGGGTGGCGGTGCTCGAGTGCGCGGCGAAGCCGCCGGTTGATCAGCCGGGTCGCCCGGCCGGCGCCGATCACCTGCCCGTCGCGTTCGAACCAGACTTCACAGGTGGCATCACAGGTCAGGTATCGGCGCTCGGCATCGGTGAGCAGCGGACCCAGGTGCAGCGCCGCGGCGCGCTGCTCAACGTCGACGTGCGCCACCACAGTGGTGTGATGCCCGTGCGGCCGGCGGGCCGCCTCGGCGTCCCACCCGGCCTCGACCAGGCGCATAAACGCCTCGGTGGTGCCCGGAAACGGCGGCGCGACATCTGGTGCCCGCCCGCGGTCTTCGCGGTCGAGTTTCCACTCGGCGATCAGCGCATCGTGATGAGACGCCAATGCCGCATCGAACTTCGCCGCGTCCAGATGGGGAAGTTTGATCCGCCAACAGGTGAACTCCTCGTCGGAGCTCTGGGTGATCGAGGGCTGCGGTTCGGGCCGAGGACCGGGTTCGGGTCGCGGTTCCAGCTTGACCGCGGTGCGCAGCTGGTTGACCGTTGCGCAGCGCGCCAGCTCCGCGTAGTGCTCATCAGATCCCTGGCCCGCCTTCGCCGCGATGACGCCGACCTGATCCAGTGACAGTCGGCCCTCCCGCATGCCTTGGGCGCAGCTTGGGAACTCCTCCAGCCGACGCGCCACGGTGGCGATCGTGTGGGCGTTTGCCGATGACGTGCCGGTCTTCCAGGCCACCAGCGCCGCCACCGACCGCGCGCCCGTCATGCCGCACAGCTCGTCGCGATCCAGCTCGGCGATGATCTCCACGATGCGCCCATCAATCGCGTTACGCTGACCGGCCAACTCAGCCAACTCCTCGAACAACCCCTCGAGACGCTCGGCAGGGCTCACCGCCGCGGGAGGCGCTGCGGTCGAGGACATAACGCCATCATCGCAGCCGGGTACGACAAATCTCGGCTGCCCAAACCGCGCCGGGACGCGGCAGCTCGACCGACCGGGGCGTCCGACTGGGACGCGGTGGCGGTACTAGACGAAACATTCACGGCTGCAGCTCCATTCGCCGTCGAGAAGTTTGGGTAGTTATGTTCGGCTGATCTCGCGAACTGACGGCGTTGACCTCATGGCGATGATCTCTGCTTCAAGCGCCGCAACCCGTTCCGCGATGGCCGCCTCGTTCGGCGGCGATTCGTCGTCGTTCTTGATCGCCCTGGCGGTCATGGTCGTCGTTACGATCACCCACACGAAATAGACACTGACAGGCACCCAGAACCCGAGCAGCCCGTCCCACGCCAGTGGCCCGGTCTTGAAGATCCAGACCCCGAACGTGAAGCCGACGCCCAACGCACACCAGAGCTGGAAGTAGCCGAACCAGCGGGGGTAGACCGGTTCGGGGCGACGGTCACACAGTGTCAGCACTGCAAGCGCGACCATCTGGAACATTCCGGTGCAGACGATCCCGAGGAAGGGCAGCCATCCCAGATCGTTGAACGTTTGCACCCGCGAGGCATCCTCTGGCCGGAAGGCCGCGAGGAGCCAGAACGTGCACGGGTAGACGAACTCGATGACCACGCATCCCTGCGCGGCGATCCAGGCCCACATCAGCGGTGCGCGTGGACCCTCGATACGCAACATCTGTGCGCAGATCGCGCCGCCCCAGGGCAGCAGGAGCGCCGAGGCGAATATCGCGATAACCATCCCGACCCGGATACCGATGATGTTGTCGCCGTAGAACCGCGCGATCTCCTCGGGCGTGTCCATGGGCGACGGAGGAGGAACCATTCGCGCCAGGAACACCCAATCGATCAGGAACAGCGCGATGAACACGAATACCGAGTAGAGGCACCAAAGCTGCACGCGTTTGTCGCTCACGAGATCCTCGCTTCCTCTAGCCGCTAGCCGCGCGTGTACGGGTAATGCGGCGGGTACATCTCCCCGAAGTCGGCGCCGTTGGCGCCGCCGTTGCGATTCTCGTTGCGCAGCAACGGAACGTCGGGCGCCGGGCATGCGATGCCGGGACCCTCGCCGCACGTGTACGTCAGATACGACCGGGTCTGGATGTCTTCGTTCCACTCCGCCGAATGGGCGCCGAACCACGTGTTGGGCAACGTGTAGCCGATCGTCATTGCGAGCGTGACCAGACCAGTGACGGCCAGCATCCGCACGATGGTGATCCGCACGGGACCGCCGCCCAGCTGTTCGGCACCGCGTTCGGCCAGGGACTGTCCGCGGTCGTTGGCGAAGTACTTGATGCAGGCGAACATCGTGAAGATCACGCCGGTCGTCAGCGCTTCGTTGAGTGGATAAGCGTGGAACGTGTCGGCGAAGATCTTGATGTGTCCGCCGGGGTACTCCCATGAGCCCAACGGCATGAAGACGATGCCCTCGAAGACGACGTCGAACGGCACCATGACGGCGAAACAGATTGCCACCAAACCGATCCAGGGTATCCGGGGCCAGCGCGCCTTCGCGCGCCGCATGATGGCCGCACCCATCATTGTCACCAACATGAAGATCACGACGTAGGCGCCGGGCACGATCAGCAGCGGATAGGCCACCTGATGGGTCGGCGTTCCAGGCGCCAGTGCACCGGGCAGGCTGTTCACCCACGAGCCCATGTTCACTTGCCAGGCGTTGTAGGTGTACCAGTGGCCGACATAGGCGCTGAGCGGGTCGTGGAACGCCAGGACCAGGAAGGCGATCGCCATCAAGCCGTCGATACCGACCCGGCGTTCACGCCGCCACGGCCGGACGACGAACCAGTACAGAACCGCGAGGCCGGCGATCGGCAGCACGATCTGCAGAACGACGAGAGCCACCTTCATCCACCCGGGCAGTGGTGTGGGACCGGGGTCGACGTGTTCGAAGTAGGGTCCAGTTACCCAGCGGGTCAACACAATCACCTGGAACGCCAATACCGCTGCCCCGACGGCGGCCCACCATTTCACCGGTAGCGGTGCACGCTCGGCCGCGACTGCCGGCCGAGCCTCGCTGTGGGCCGTGATGGCGGTCACGCCGGAACCTTGCGCGCTGTCAGCTGTCCGACTATCCGATCCCCCGCTGCCTGACCGGAGACCAGGGCACCGTTGATGCCAGGGATGGGGCCGATGTCGCCGGCTAGCTGGACACGCGCGTCGGGATCGGTCTCGCGCATGAACCGGTCGACGGCCTTGAAGCGGCCCTTGTGCATGATCGGCACGACATCGCGCCAGCGGCCAATCTCGTAGTCCTCGACCTTGGAGCTCAGGTCGCCGTAGTAGCGCTTCACGAAGCCCAAGACCGCGTCGATCACCTTCTCGTCGGAGGTGTCGAGATTGTCCAGGCACCACTCGTGGCGACAGAACGTCGTGATCATCCCCTTGTCGCCCGGGCAGCGGTTGTTGGCCTTGAGGTGGTCAACGATGACGCCGCACAGGTCGGGCTGCTCACGCGGCGAGCACATGATGTAGGTCGCCGGATTCGACGGCCGCTCCGTCAGCGCGATATGGCAGTTGACGCTGCAGATGTACTCGGTGCTCTCGTAATACTCACGCGCAAAACCCGATATCTGCGGGTAGATATTGAGCGCCGCGCCTGTGGTCGTCGTGATCACCGCGTTGGCGAACTCCTCGGTTCGCTCTCGGCCACCCCCGACGAATGTCACCTCGACGCGGCCGCCCGCGTTGGTGACATTGACGACTGGAGTGGCGATGCGCACGTCGTCGAGCCGTGCGGCGATCGCCCGTGGCAGCGCATCCATGCCGTCGTCCAGACCATAGAAGTACGGCTTGAAGAAGTTCTTCAACGTCCACAGCAGTTGACCAACCGAGGCATACGACGGATCGCTGAGCCACGGGCCGCGGACGACGACTGACGCGACATAGTCGAGGAGTTCCTCGTTGAGTTCACGGCGGGAGTAGGTGGCGACCGTATCGGTGTCAATGGCGGCAACGCCGGAGGCGTCGGTGTAATTGAGGTCTTTCCAATGCCTGGCCAAAAACGTCAACAGCTTGGCCAGCTTCACCTTGCTGCGCACCGAGAGATACGGCGTCCGTAACACGCTCAGGGGCTTGCTCAAGTCGAGGAAGTTGAGCTTGCCGTCGCGAGGCATGGCCCCGAAGGCGTCGAACTTGTGCATCTGCGGCCCGAGGCCGACGTCGCGCATCTCCTGCGTCGCCTCCGCATAGCTTCCGAGATAGATGAAGGCGCCGACGTCGAAGACGAAGTCGTCGCGCCGAATCGTTTTGATCCGCCCACCGACTCGCTCGTCGGCCTCGAATACCACAGGCGCACCACCGGCCTGCTGTATCCGGCGGGCCGCGGCGAGGCCTGCGATGCCCGCACCGATAACGGCCGTTCTCATTTCCATCGCCATCGTCACACCGTACGCAGGGACTGATCATCAAATCAATACTGATTCATAAATCAGATCTAGACTTCGGATCGTGACTGAACCAGCGACCGGGCTGTCGCGCACCACACGTCGCCAGGCGAAGACGCGCGCCGATCTGATCAACGCGGCGCGCGAGATCATCGCGGAACGCGGACTGAACGGGCTGCGGATCAGCGACGTGACCGACCGTGCCGACGTCGCCTTCGGGACGTTCTACAACCAGTTCGAGACGAAAGACGACATCGTCGAGGCGGTGGTGGCCGAGACGATCGTCGGACTGGCGGCGTCGATCGAGGAATCCCCCGCCTTTACCGATCCTGCAGAGGCACTCGTCGCCTCGACCCGCGCGATCGTCCGCGTCGCATACGAGGATCCATCGCTGGCGCGGCTGCTGGTCAATCTGGAACAGGCCGAGGCACGGTTCGAACGGATAATCCGCCCCCGGGCGGGGGCCTTACTGGAGCGCGGGGTCGCCGAAGGCGTCTTCGCCATCGACGATCTCGAGACAACCCTGACGATGTCGATCGCCGCCTCCTTCGAGGTGATCCGCGGGGTCCTGGACGGACGACTGGGACACCGTGCCGATGTGACATGTGCGGAGATGCTGCTCCGCATGGCCGGCGTCGAGCCCAGACGCGCCCGACGTTACGCCGACGCTGGCAACGGCGACTGAGCGCTAACGCTCGTTCACAATGCGTGTTAGATTGTCGCGATGACCGAAGGCAATGTGCTCATCGACCGTGACGGATCCGTCGGCATCATCACGATCAACCGCCCGGCCCGACTCAACGCCGTGACTCCGGAGGTCGGCGGCGTGCTGGAGTCGGCGTTCCTCGATCTGGAGGCGGAGAGCCGCATACGCGCCGTCGTGCTCACCGGGGCCGGACGCGGATTCTGCGCGGGTGCGGACATCGCCGGCGACGTCGGCAATGCGCGGGAGGTGTTGCTCGAAGCGTGGAATCCTCTGGTGCGGACCATGAGGGCGCTACAGCTGCCGATCATCGCCGCGGTCAACGGCGTCGCGGCAGGCGCCGGCGTCTCATTGGCGCTGGCATGTGACCTTCGTGTCGCCGCCGCCTCAGCGCGATTCGAGTTGTCGTTCGCCAAGATTGGGCTCATACCCGACGCGGGCGCGACCTGGCTGCTCCCCCGCATCGTCGGCCTCGGCCGCGCCAACGAACTCGCCCTGCTGGGCCGCCGCCTCTCGGCACAAGAGGCGCACGAGTGGGGCCTGGTGAACCAGCTGAGCGAAGACGGCCGATCGGTATCGGACGCCGTTGCGATGGCACGCCGTTTCGACGAGCTGTCGGTAAGTGTGGCGTCCATCAAAGAAGGCCATCAGCGGGCCCTGCAGGTCGACCTTGTCAGCCAGTTGGACCACGAGGCCCACACCCAGGGCTGGTTACAGGAGCAACCCGACTTCGCCGAGGCGACACAGGCGTTCACCCAGAAGCGGGCTCCGAGCTTCGCCGAACGCAGACCGCCGGTACGAACGCCCTGACGTCAGGCCGCGTAATGGGTTGCCATCCGGCCGCGCCACTTCCTGATCTCCCCAGCGAAGTCGTAGGCGTCCCGTCGCAGGGCGGACCGGAAGCACAGACCGATGGCATAGGAAACGAACACCTCGGCCTCACGCGCCGGGTCAAGGTCCTTCCGAACGGATCCGTCGGCCTGCCCGGCAGCGAGGTGGTGCGCCAGCTCCGCCTCATAGCCCGCGATGAGGCGATCGAACCAGCCCGCGAAGTTCTGTAGCGGGCCCGGCGTCTCGAAGGTCAGCACGATCATCGCGCGGATCGTCTCGGGCTCCTGCTCAACGGCGTGCAGGAGATCGTCGAGCTGACCGAGCACATGATCCAGTCCCGTGCCGGTGCGCTCGCCACGCATCGCCGGGAGCAGCAGCTCGGCGAATGCTTCGAAAACCGACTGCAGGAGAGCCTCTTTCGAACCGTAGCGGTCGCGGACCATGTTGCGGCTGAAGCCGGCATTGGTACCGATCTCGGCCGCGGTGGTCCGTTCGTAGCCCTGTCGTGCGAACAGCTCGATGGCCGACGCGAGCAGGGCCACCGTGGACTCCTCGACCCTCTCCTGATTGGTCCTGGGCCGACGCTTGGTCACCGTCGTCATAGCAGAAGTGTACGCGCTCCTGTCTGAAAACAGACAGATATATGTACACGG
The DNA here is from genome assembly GCA_963841555.1 of uncultured Actinomycetota bacterium. Lineage (GTDB taxonomy): Bacteria > Actinomycetota > Actinomycetes > Mycobacteriales > Mycobacteriaceae > Mycobacterium. The sequence goes on along the minus strand of CAWJDL010000005.1, from coordinate 356,294 downwards.
ACAGATGTGTTTGTTACCGTCGTCACATGCCTGATGAACGCTCGTTCACAGCCACCACCACGATGACGGTCGACGACCCGGGCCCCAATCCCGCCCAGGCCCAGCGCACGTGGGCGAAGGTGTGGATCTTTCACGGGTTTCTGTGGCTGTCGCTCATCGCCTACTGCTGGACGATGTGGGTCCTCAGCGGTGATTTCACCCCCAACACGCTGGGGCGCGGGCAGGAGCCCACCTGGTACGTGATCCTGGTCCACTTCATCGAGGTGGTCTTCGGGATCTTCATCACCGGCTGGATCCTGTGGCACTTCGTCATCGGGCCGAAGCTGCGCACCGGACGATTCAGCTTCGACGGTCTGTTCTTCCTCGGTGGCTGGCTGATGTTCTTCCAGGAGCCGTGGATCAACTGGATCTCCTACCAATTCCAGTACGCCACCACGTTCGTCAACTTCGGCAGCTGGCTGCCGCACATCCCGGGATGGTGCTCGGGCAACGGGCAGTTGATCCCAGTCCCGATGGTGTACTTCACCGCCTATCTGTGGATGTGTGCGATGGCGGGATACGGCGGCTCCAAGTACATGGCCTACCAGCGGCGGAAAGACCCGTCGCGCAGCGTGTTCCGGCTCATCGTGCAGACGTACCTGGTCATGATCGTCGGCGACATCATCGTTGAGCTCATCATGACCCGAACCGGGCTGATCAGTTACTCGTCGACCATCCCGGCGCTGACCCTGTTCGCCGGTACCGACCATCAATTCCCGCTCTACGAGCCGCTGAGCTGGCCCGGCACGTTCATCATCCTGAGCTGCCTGCACTTCTTCCGCGACGACAAGGGCCGGTCGTGGCCGGAGCGTGGCATCGACAGGATCAAGTTCAAGCGCGAGGGCACCAGGACGTTCGCCCGGTTCTGCGCGATCGCGGGTGCGTGTCAGCTAGCCATCCTCATCGCGTTCAACATCCCCTACTCCTTCTACGCGCTGCACTCCGGTCCGATGCCCCAACCGCACATCGAGCGCGAATGGCGCAACGGCGGAGTATGCGGTCCGACAACCGCTTTCGACTGCCCCGATCCGAGTAGGCCGATCTCCCGTGGATCGGCGCCCGACCGTCCCGAACTCCTACCAGAGAGGCATCGATGACAGAGCACAGCACGGCGGCCGTCATCGGCGGCGGCATCGCCGGCATGGCCGCCGCCTACGAGCTGAAGAAGAAGGGCTTCGACGTCACCGTCTTCGAGACCCGCGACCGGGTCGGTGGCCGAATCTGGACCGTCCGCAAGGGCGACTTCCTGATGGACCTCGGCACCGCGGTGTACCTCGGCACCTATCGCGAGGCCGTCGCGATGATCCATGAGGTCGGATTGAGCAGTGAGTTCGTGGAGACGCCCGTCATCTTCGGCATGCCGCGGCAAGGCAAATCGCACTACCTCGACCTGGCCAAGCCCATCAGGTCCAGCCTTGCCACGCAGGTCATTTCGTGGCCTGCCAAGTTCAAGGCACTGAGGCTCTTCGCCGACGTGTTCAAGCATCGGGCCAGCCTCGGCTACGACACCTACGACGAATTGGCGCAGATCGACAACGAGACCGTCTACGACTACTGCCACCGGGCGCTCAACGAGGAGCTCTCCCGCTACGTGGCCGCGCCACTGGTCAGCGGCACCTGGGTGCACGAGGACCACGACACCTCGGTCGCCTTGTTGCACTGGACGGTCCGCAACATGGTGGTCAAGTCGGTATTCAACCTGACGTCCGGCGTGGTCGGGCTGCCGAACAAGTTGGCGACTCTGGTCAACACCAAGCTGGAGCACACTGTCACCAACGTGACGGACGACGGCTCGACCGTGGAAGTGACCTACAGCTCCCCCGCATCCAAGGGTGAGCAGACCGAGACCTTCGACACCGCGGTCATCGCCACCACCGCGCAGCCGGCGGTCGCCATGTATCCGCAGATGGACGAGAACCACCGCGGGCTCTACGAATCCGCGCGCTACCACCGGCTGGGCAACGTGTCGCTCGGCTTCTCGGCGCGGCCCGACGACCGCGGGACGTTCTCGATGGTCTCGCCGTACGACGATCCCGACACAATCGCCGTGATCGCCGATCACAACAAGGCGCCGGGACGGGCTCCGGCGGGAAAGGGCCTGATCTCCGTGCTCCTGTCGCCCACATATCTCGATCGCACCGACAACAAGACCGACGACTACGTCGTTGAGCATGCGCTCGATCGGGTGGCCTACTACTACGGCAAGCTGCCGGGAACGCTGGAGCAGCATGCCGTCGTCCGGTGGCCGGAGTCGGTACCGGTGATCGACAAGGGCCGCTTCAAGCGAATCGCCGACTTCCGCAAGAAGATCGACCGCACCTCGCGGGTCCAGTTCGCCAGCGACCTCGACCGCATCCCGGGCCTCAACGGCGGCCTCGTCAGCGGCAAGGAAGCCGCAGCACGGGTCTCCGCGCTGTTCGCGAACCGAGTGGGAGTGACGGCATGACCGAGAAACAGCAGCGTCTATGCGTTTGGGCGGGAATCACCTTCGCGCCCGTGTTCCTGATCGGTTTGGGCCTTGTCGCGGGCTTCATTCCACCCCCTGCGCCGAGCATGACGGCCGACGAAGTGGCCCGCATGTTCACCCAGGACAGGGATCGTATTCGCGTCGGCATTTGGATCGTGACGGCCGCCGCCCCATTGCTGGCCTTCTTTGTCGCCGCCCTCACCCACCAAATCCGGCGGATCGCGGGCGCCGATTCGCCGTTTGCGACAGTGCAAGTTGTCGCAGGCGCCTGTCTGATATTGGAGTTCATCTTCCCGCAGCTGGTCTGGCAGACCGCCGCTTTTCGGGCAGAACGCAGCGCCGAGATCGTTCAGACGCTCAACGACCTAGCCTGGCTGCCCTATATCGGAGTTGTGGGCACCACAATGGTGCAGATGCTGATCATGGCCATCGTGGTGCTGCAAGACCCCCGCGAGGAACCTCTGCTGCCACGCTGGTCGGCCTACCTGAACATCTGGGCAGCCTTGGGCATCGCTCCCGGGAGCCTGGTCGTGTTCACCCACACCGGACCTGTTGCGTGGAACGGCATCATCGCCTTTTGGCTGCTCTGCGTTGCGTTCATCACGTGGATGGCGGTCATGACCTGGCTGATGTTGCGGGCCAGCCACGTCGCCGAGCCGAACCCTTTGATGGCCACCAGCGCACTTAGCGAGAGGACAAGCAGTTGAGCACAACAACATTTGACTACATCGTGGTCGGCGCCGGGCACAACGGACTCAGCGCCGCCTGCACCCTTGGCGAGCAGGGCCGGTCCGTGGTGGTGGTGGATCAGCTGCCGTTCCTCGGCGGGTTGTCGGCCAGCCGCGCCTGGGTGCCGGAAGCTCCCGATCACCTACTCAGCGTCGGCGCGATGGACGACATGCTGATGGCGCAGACCTCGCTGACAGAGGAACTTGGGCTGCGCAAGCATGGGTACCACCCGATAGCGCTCGACGCGCCGTACGGGTGGATCAACGAGGACGGGGACACCCTGCTCTTGTTCCGCGACTTCAACAGGACGCTCGGTGAGATTTGGCGCTTCTCGCCGCGGGATGCCAAGACGTACACCGAAATCCGCCCGACGCTCGACCTCATCATGGACCTGGTCGAACGCTTAGTGACACGGCATCCGTCGCTCACCAAGGGCGATGTCGGGCGCTTGGTGGTCAAGCTCCTGCCGGACCGGCGGTCGCGAGCGTTACTCGGAAAGATGATGGCACTCAGCGTATTCGAGATGATCTCGGAGACGTTCGAAAGCGACGCGATGCGTGGCCTGTGGGGCTACTGGACGTCGATGCTCGGACCAGCCGACCTCGAGGGCACCGGCGCGTACCTGATGGGTTATCACGCCACGCACCGCAAGCAGGGGGTGCTGCGTCCCCGCGGCGGCATGACCGGGTTGATGGACGCCTTCGCCGCCAAGATCCGCTCCCGCGGCGGGCAGATCCGCCTCGGGGTCGGCGTGGAGCAGATCCTGCTCGACGGCAACCACGCGTCCGGGGTGCGGCTGGCCGACGGCACCGAGCTGCGTGCCGGACACGGCGTGCTGGCCAGCTGCGCGCCCCAGGTAACCCTGGGCAAGCTGCTGCCCGCGGGCGCATTGGATCGCCAACTCACCAACAAAGTGGCGATGATTCCGGCCAACTCGGTGAACTCAGCAGCATTCAAGATCGACGTCGCCGTCGGCGGCCGCGTCGACTACCCCAAGGCGGCAGCGAAACGCCGCGACGGGTTCGACGTGCGGCGCACCACGCTGATGACGGGCACGCTCGAGGAGCACATGGCTCACCTGCAATCGATGAAGCGCGGTGAGATCGTCCAGGTGCCACCGGTTTACATGGCAGTGCTGTCCGCCAGCGACCCGACCATCGCACCGGCCGGGCAGGACGTGCTCTACCTGCACTCCAACGTTCCGGCGGACCCAGTCGGCGGCTGGCAGGCCAACAAGGACTTGTACACCCAGACGATCGTCAAGTCCGCGGGACGGTTCCTCGACGGACTCGGTGCCGAGATCGGCCGGATCGTGCACACCCCCAAGGATTTCGAGGACCGCTTCTCGACACCGAAGGGCTGCTACTTCCACGTCGACATGACGCCGCTGCGCCTCGGCACCAACCGCCCGGCCCGCGGGCTCGGCGGCTACACCACCCCGTTCGAGGGCCTGTACCTGGCAGGTGCCGGCTCGCATCCCGGCGGGACCGTCACCGGCTGGTGTGGACGCCTCGCCGCCCAACAAGCAATCAAGTCGGAAGGCTGACCTCGATGCGCGACATGAACCTCACGGCTCAGCGGCTATGCGTGTGGTGTGGCCCGATCATGATCGCCACCTGGGCCTTGGCATTCATCTTCCTGTGCCGATTCATCCCGCCGCCCAATCCCGCCAAGTCGCGCGCCGAGCTGGTCGCCCAGTTCAGCGAGCACACCGGGCTCATCCGTCTCGGTTTGGTGATCAGCGTCTTCGCCTGCTCACTGCTGGTGCCGTTCAGTGCGGTGATCGCCGCCCAGATGCGGCGCATCGAAGGCATGCGCTCCGTGCTGGCCCAGGCGCAACTCGTCTCCGGTGGCTTGTTGTGCGTCGAATTCCTACTCCCCTTTGCGATCTGGCAGACTGCGCTGTACCGCATCGACGAGTGGGACCCGCAGATCGTCCAGATGCTCAACGACATGTCGTGGCTCATGTTCCTCGGCATCATCTCCTCCGCGTGTGTGCAGGTCGCATCGCTCGGTGTTGCGGTCCTTCTCGACAAGGGGGCCAAGCCGGTGTTCCCGCGCTGGTTCGGCTACTACAACATCTGGGTCTCGATGATGTGGGTCCCCGCAGGGGTGATCCCCTTCTTCAAGAGCGGTCCGCTGGCGTGGAACGGCGTGTTCGCCTGGTGGATCCCGCTCAGCGTGTACTTCAGCTGGTTCGTCATCACCGTCGTGCTCCTGTTGCGCGCGATCAACGACGACGAGCGTGAACAGGCGCGCGTTACCCGGCGAAGCGTGGCCTCACACGCGGCGTCAGAGCCCGCGATCGTCGGCTAGACCGAACGCAGTCTCTCTGCAGCCTTGGCTCGCATTGCCTTCTGGGAGACATGGTTCCAGATGCTCTGCCCCGGACCGTAGGCCACCCGACCCTGATCATCCTCCCAGCGGAACAGTGACTCGAAGGCGACTATGTTGGGCCACGCCGACAGTGGAGCGTGACCGATCGCCTCACCGAGGAACGTGTACTCCCGGCCCGTCTCATCCTCCGCGTCAATGAGGGTTCTCAGCGGCGCGAACGTCAACGGATGCAGTTCGAGGTCTTGGCGGTGCACGCGCACGACGTCGCGAATCTCGCCGTCGACACTGACCCAGCCAAAGTGATGCGTGGGGGCGCCGTTGGGAACGTGGTGCGCGTCCAACCAGAGTGGCTTGCTGTCCGGCGCCGCGAAGCCAACTTGGTTGAACGCGAGGTCGGGGCCGAAGTACACCGGCGTCCACATCACCGGCGGGTGCGCGTTCGCTTCAAGCGTCTCCGCGCGCACCTGCCGCCACGACCGGTCGCGGGCTGCGTTGCAGTCGATGGGGTAGGTCCGGCCGTGGAGCTCTAGTTCGCCGGTGTAGTGCATGAACTGCTCTGAGCCGCCGGGAGCCTGTGCGATGTGCAGTTCTTCACCGGGAATCACGTGCCCGCGCGCCGCCAGCGGCGTGATCGCTTCAGCGCACACGTCGACACGGCACCGGCCGTCGGCGCTGCGATAGGTGATCTGCGCCGTCTTGCCCGGGTTGACGAATTCGAACGTCAAGCCGTTGGCGGTGAACCGCGCGCCGTCGTCGTCCGGGTATTCGCAGCCGATCTGGTAGTCGTGGTGCAGACAGTCCGCGACGACCACGTTGTCGATGCCCTGATACGCCTGGAATCCCGCATGGCAGACGCCCAGCGCCGGCATGTAGCGGATATACGCAAACGTGCCGATCGCGTGGTCGGGGATGTTGAACCCGAAGTAGTGGGTGTGGACGGTGTGCGGGTCCCACTGCTCGCCAGGCGCCGGTCTCGGAATCAGCAGATCGGTCTCAGGTGATTGAGTCGCCACGCTCACGGCTGTTCCACCAACGCCCTTGCGGACGCGCCGTCGGTGATCGATTCGCGCGCTTCGGAATTGATCGCCTTGAGCAGACAGACGGTGTTGACGATGAATAACGCGCCGAACACCGTGGCCGGTATCCAGAAGACGAACACCCCGTTCCAGGCGAATGGCCCGGATTTGAAGAACGGCAAGATGATTGCCGGGGTGAACATGAGCTCCGCCCAGATGTTGAAGTAGGCGAGCCACCTTGGAAACACCGGCTTCGGCCTGGTGTCCGCGAAGATCGCGAAGGCGAAGGCGAAGTACTGCGCCATGAACGGCGGCCATGGCATCACCAGGATGATCCAGCTCATGTCGTTGAGCCACAGCGTCGCATCGGGCGATCGGTCCGGCCGGAACGCGGTGACCGCGAACAGCAGCGCCGGCACCAAGAACGTCACGCAGCCGAAAGCGCCCGCCGCCAGCTGAGCGTTGACGACCGTCGGGTGCACACCAGGGATGCGGCGCATCTGCCCGGAGGTCACCGCGGTAAACCAGGCATAGAACATCGAACTGAGGAAGATCAGCCCGGCGCCGAACCGGATTCCGGTGGTGTGGTCCCGATAATGCGCCGCGACTTCGGCCGCCGACATTCCCGGCGACAGCGGCGGCAGGAAACCCGCCGCGACGAAGCCACCGAAGAACAACAGCAGGCAGATTATCCCGCTGACGGCACAGATCCGCTGGAACGTCATCTGCGCATTCATTTCACTGCCCCCGGTTGCCGATGAAACTGGTGGTGGCGCCGGTCGGCGCCGCCAGCCCCAGAAGTTTGGCGACGAGCTGACTGGCCGGATTGCTCTGCGCCATCGGCGAATCGGACGGCAACAGTCCTCCGGCAATCATCAGATGTGCCGCCCGGACCATCAGGATGGCCAGCCGAGTGCCGGCCAGCACCTCGTAGTAGTCCAGGTTCCGAAGGCGATGGCCGGTGATCCGTTCGTAGTAGTCGACGGTTTCGTCGCGGTCCGGAATCCCCTCGGGCAGCGGCAGCCCGACACCCTCGGTGTGGTGGCGCATCAGGAAGAGCCACCATCCCAGCTCTTGTTCCCGGCTGGCCAGAGCCACCATCTCCCAGTCGAGGACGCCCGCCGCGGCGAGGTCGTCGGAGAAGATGATGTTGCCGACGCGGGCGTCCCCCCAGTTGAGCACCTTGAGTTCCTCGCCGTCGGGCCGGTTCGCGTCTAGCCAAGCCAGCGCCGCCTCAACAGTGGGGTTCGGTTCGCCCTCGGTCGCCCATTCGAAGGTTTGGCGCCACTGCGCCAAGCCCGCGTCCAGTCCGCTGTGATTGTCCGGCGCGTCGAGAAAGCCCAGGCCGATGCCATCCCAGTCGACTCCGTGAATCCCGGCCATCACGTCAATGGCGTTGTGCCACATCTGCCGCCGCTGCTCCGACGTGAGGTCGAGCACCCATCCCGTCGCGGTGAACGGCGGGTCGTCGGCGGGGATGCGCCCGTCGATACGCTGCATCACCAGGAACGGCGAGCCGAACACCGCGGGGTCGTCTTCGAAGAAGTACACATCCGGCACAGGCACGTCCGACTTCTCAGCGAGCGCCTTGATCACGGCCGCCTCCTTGCGCAGGTTGTATTCGGGGAATACGCCCGGCCCGTCTGGTTGGACGCGGGCCACCATGCCGCGGGTCTGCTCGACGCCGCCTTCTCGCCAGCTCGCCGTGAACAGGACGGTCTCGTTCGAGAGTCCGCCCGCACCGGGTACCTGAACGTCGGTCACGATGACGTCTTGGGCCTCAGGTAGTTTCGCGCCGAGCCAATCGGCCAGCCGCTTGGCGGCCAGTTCGGTGTCGATGATGTTCTTCAGGGCCACGGGTTTCTCCTTATCGCGAGGTTGGGATGCGTCGCTGCACGCGGCTGAGCAGACCTTCGGACCGCTTCATCTTCTTGAGCAGCCACTTGGCCGACTGCTGGCCGGGAATACCGCTGATGCCACCGGTGGGATGGGTGCCGGCGCCGCTGAGGAACAGACCCGGCACCGGTGTGTCGTAACTGCCGAAACCCGTTGCCGGACGCAGAGGCCCGAACCGCATGCCGGCCGGGTCGACGTGGTAGACGTTGCCGCCGGGAACGTTGAACCTGGTGGCAAGGTCGGGGATGTTGAACACCCGGCGCTCGATCACCATCGAATCGAGGCCCTTGTAGATATCTGCAGCAGCGTTGAGCGCACGATCGCCGATCTTCTCCCGCACGTCCTCCCACGGTTCCTTCGGATGTGCCGGTGTGACACCCGACCAGTACCAGAAGGTGTCCTTGCCCTCCGGTGCCTGACTGGGATCCAGTGCAGTGGGGATGATTCCGATGCCGCAGATCGGGTCGGGCCACCGTCCGGCGACGGTGTCCTCCCACGCGCGAATGTGTTCCTCGAACGTCTGCCATGCCACGATCGGCTCACGCAGGTCCAGGCCGTCGTCACGCCAGGCTTGGTGCCGTGGGAGTGTGAGTCGACCGTCGATCGCGACGTCGATCTTCAGCGTGGCGGCCTCGACGATGTCGATCGGTATCGCGTCGGCCCGCCGCTGCATGACGTCGTCGAGTACACCGCGCGGAAGTAGTTCGCACAGTGTGAGTTTCGGACTGCACGACGCGAGAACGTACGGCGCGCGTAGCTCCTCACCGGACTCCAGCCGCACGCCGTCGATCCGGCCGCCGCGCAGCAGCAGTTCTTCCACCCTGGCCGACAGCCGAACCGTGCCGCCGTGCGCTTCGAACGACCGCTGCATGGCCGCCGGCATCGCACCCGATCCGCCCGCCATCCGCGCGGAGTTGGTGCGCATGCACATCGCGATGTAGATCAACGCCCACCCGGTGCCGTCCTGAGTCATCCAGCAGAACGGCGGCATCGAGGCCAGCGCCCCGCGCAGCAGCGGCGTGTCGAAGCGTTCGGTGATGATCTCGGCGTGCGACCGCGTCAGAAAACTCAGTAGCGGCTGCAGATCCTTGCGGCGACGCGCCGCCACCGGGATCGCGTTGAGAATCGCCCGGCCCGAAGGACGCGTCGGGTGCCCGTTCATGAAGGGCAGCGCGAGATCCATCGCCGCATCGAGCTGACGGGCGAACTCCAGCCATGCGCGAGCGTCCTTCTGCGAGAAGTACTTCAGCTCGTCGGCGGTGCGGGCGGGATCCTTCCAGAACGCCAACGAGGCGCCGTCGGAATCGAGATGGACGTGGAACGGGTCGGCGATGATCTGTTTGAGCCCATAGCGCTGCAGTTCGAGGTCGGCCTCGATGGTGCTCGACCGGAACAGCGACGCCTGAATGCCTCCCTCGTTGATCAAGTGGTTCGGGGCGCTGTCGAAGATCGCGTTGGTGCCCAGCATGCCGCCCGATGTTGGCGATGCCTCCAGCACGATCACCCGCAGTCCAGCACGGGCGAGATACGCCGCGGCGGTGAGGCCGTTATGGCCGGCGCCGATGACGATGACGTCGTAGTCGGGATTCTTGGCCATCAATGCTTTTCACTCCTCAAGTCGCCGCGGCAAGGGCACGCCGCTTCATCGCCCGCTGATAGTCGTCGAACCAGAGTTCCTGGTACGTCGCGTGGGTTGTGCGGCCCTGCTCGTCGGTCCAGCGGTAGACGCTGTCGTGAAACGACGTGTTGGGCCAAGCCGGCAGCGACGCGCACGCAATCGCCTCGCCATGAAAGCGGTAGCGCTCGCCGCGGTCGTCTTCGGCGGTGATCTCCTGCCGCATCGGCAGGTGGATGCGCGGGTGGTACTCCAGCACATTTCGGCGCACCCATTTGATCTGTCGGGGGTCGTCACCGCGCAGCACCCATGCGAAGTGATGCGACGGCCGATCGCCGACGTTGTAGAGACCCGCCCAGGCCGGGTCGGTGTCCAGCGGTTCGAAGCTGATCTGGTTGAAGATCAGGTCGGGGCCGAAGTACATCGGCGACCAGCCGACAGGCGGAACCGGTACCGCGCCGCGCTTTTCGACGCGGATCTGCCGCCACGAACGGTCCCGTGGCGCGTAACAGTCGACCGTATGGCTTGTGCCGTCGAGGACCAGCTCGCCGCTCATCCGCATGAACTGTTCCGTGCCACCTGGCTCGCGGGCGGCGTCGTGATGGTCCTCCTCCCCCGGCATCACGTGTCCGCGGGCCAGCAGCGGAGTCACGGCGTCGGCGAGCACGTCGAGCGACATCCGCCCGTCACCGCTGCGGTAGGTGATCCGCGCAGTCTTGCCCGGCTCGACGAAGTCGACCGTCAGGCCGTTGTCGGTGGTGATGGCGTTGCCCTCGATCCGCGGCCACGGCATTGTGATCTCGTAGTCGAGGAAGGCCATGTCGGTGTACTCGACGTTGTCGGTGCCCTGGAATATGCACACCCCGCCTTGCGACAGCGGAAACGCCGGCTGGTAGCGGATGTACAGGAACGCGCCGATCGCAGCCTCGGGAATCGAGAACCCGAAGTAGTGCGTGTGAATCAGGTGCGGATCCCAGACCTCGTCGGCCGCGGGCAGCGGCACCAGTAGATCGGTTGCACCGGAATGTGTTTGAAGTGTCATCGTGGTTCCTAGGCGCCCACGCTCGCGGCGACGGGTGCTGGTGACGACGACCCGGAGATGGCCTTGAGCTTCTGCCACAATGTTTCGGACTCCGGGTTGGGCCGATCACCGCGACCCACGACCGACAGGCCGATGATCCACACCGAGAACAACGCGAGCCCGAGGGTCGCGAAGGATGCCAGGTAAGTCCACACGTACGAGACGTTCTCCTGGTTCAGCGCGGCCCACATGGGCCACGCGGTGGCTCCGTTGGCGATGCCGTCGGCCATCGGGATGCACGCGATCACCGCGGGCAGCTTCCACGGTCTGTCCAGGTGCGGCCGGATGTGGAAGATCAGCGCGCCGGCCACCATTGGCATCACCGGGTTGACGAAGCCCCACCACAGCGGGAAGCCCCAGATGTTGAACGGCTGGTGGCCGTAATAGAGGTAGGTGCCGGCCAGGATGCCGGGACTTTCCAGGACGATGTCGACCAGGAAGTCGACGGCCCACAGCAGAAATAAATCGCGCATGGTGACGCCGCGCTTGAAGAGTTTGTAGGCCAGGTAGCCGAGCCCGCCGACGTACCACGGGTAGACGAAGCAGATGTAGAGCGGCATCGTCCGGTCGAGGATCGTGAACGTGCCGAGCGCGCCCTGTTCCTTCAGGTAGACCAGCCCGAGCACGTCCACGACGGGTTCGAAGCTGGCCGCCAGCGCGCCGCCGATGATGCAGTACAGCAGCAGCGGGCCCTGCCCCTTGATCAGCTTGCGAATCGCCAATGCCAGTGCGATGCCCAGCGGGATGAAGATGAAGACGTTGAAGATCGTCTCCGCCATCTTGGGCATGACCGCATCAACCGGGGGCTGGGGAATCGCCGCCAGAATCGTCACCATCACCTGTCCTCTGTGAGCCAGTTCACTTAATGTGGATTAAACTAACGCATAATGAACGTATTTTCAACCATGAAAATTCGTTCATCTGTGAGAGGATCAAGCTTGTGGAACCTGGCTTGGCGGGCACGACGCCCACGCGCACCGAGCGGCAGCGGCTGCGCACCCGGCGCTTGCTGCTGGACGCCGGCCGTACGCTGATCGCTTCGAAAGGTGTTGCGGGCCTGCGCATTCAGGAGATCACCGAGCAGGCCGACATCGCCCTCGGGTCGTTCTACAACTACTTCGGCTCCAAGGAAGAGCTACTCGAGGCGGTCATCACCGAGAGCCTTTCCGACCTGGCGTCGGCGGTCATCACCGACGTCGACGAGGACACGGACCCCGCCGAGGTGGTGGCGCTGGCGAATCTCCGTGTCATCCGCCTGGCCTACGACGAGCCCGACTTCGCTCGGCTGATCGTCAACATCGGCCATTCCGAAGCCTTGTTCGGCGATGCGGTGCACGCCCCCGCGCGGATCGCGGTCGAGCGGGGCCTCGAAAGCGGACGCTTCGTCGTCGCGGACATCGAGGTGCTGTTGACCGCTGTGATCGGGGGGGCGTTCGCGTTGATCCGCGAGATCCTCGACGGCCGGCATGGCGAGCATGCTCACGAAGCATTCGCACGTCATGTCCTTGCAGCATTAGGGTTGCCGCCCGACGAGGCCAACGCGATCGTCAAGAAAGCCGTCCGGGACGAAACCCGGTAGTTGCCAGCCCTCCGCGCGCGGCGCATCGTTTCATTCAGCAAACAGCCATTGCGCTGCGCGCTTGGCGCGTCCAAGTCGGCCGAGCTGCTAACAAACAACATCTGACATTTTTTGATTGACGTATCACAGCTCTGGCGGTATGTTCTCCGACATTGGGTGGGCCAGATCACATAAGGCCAGCAATGACGTCACCACCACAGCTGATGCACAACGGACAGATGAGAGGAAGCTCGATGAGACTCGAGGGCAAAGTCGCCTTGATCACCGGTGCCGGTTCCGGCCTGGGGCGGGAAAGCGCGCAGCTATTCGCGGCAGAAGGTGCCAGCGTCGCAATCGTCGACATCGATGGTGATCGCGCCGAGCAAACTCTCAAGTTGGTCGAGCAGGAGGGCGGCGATGGGATCGCCATCACCGCCGACGTCGCGGAGAAGGACCAGATAGGCACGGCGTTCGACCAAACCGTCGAGCATTACGGCAAGCTTGACATCGCATGGGCCAACGCCGGCATCGTCTCGCGTGGTGGGGTTCCGACGGTCGCAGGCGGGGAGTTCGTCGCGTTCGAAGACCTGACCGAGGCGGACTGGCAGCACGTCTTGGGGGTGAACCTCAGCGGTGTGGTCTATACCGCGCAGGCGGCCGTTCCCGCGCTCAAGGCCAATGGCGGCGGCGTAATTCTGGCCACCTCGTCTGCGGCCTCGTTCGTGGCGTACCACAGCATCGCCATGTACTGCGCCACCAAGGCCGGCGTGAACGGGTTGGTCCGCGGACTGAGCCTGGACCTCGGCCGGTTCGGCATCCGGGTCAACGCGATCGCACCCACACACGGGATGTCGCCGAACTTCCTGATGCCGCCCGATGCTCCCGTCGTCGGGCAGTCCTACGAAGAAGTCGCAGGTCCGTGGGACCCAACCGTGTCCCCGATTCCACTCAAGCTCGCCCGGCCACCGTCGCTATCGGATAACGCGAAGGTCGCGTTGTTCCTGGTCTCTGATGACGCGGCCTACCTCTCCGGCGCGACGATCGGCGCCACCGACGGCGGCACCTTGTCCCGCGTCGGCATGTGGTTCGACGAGGACCTGAAGCCAGCACCGGTCAACTGACACCCGACTCGCCCAAACACGAACGGAGACATACGACATGACCGCAGCGACGCACGTGCCGGCAGAACTCGTCGTGGATTTCGACGTCTACGATCCCGACCTCGCCACGCCGGTGGATGTGATGCAACAGCGCACCGCCGAGCTCGCAGCCAAGGGTCCGGTGCTGTACTCCCCCGCCTACGGCGGCCACTGGATCGTCACCCGGTACAACGAAATTCGCCGGGTGCTGACCGACACCGAGACATTTTCAAGTTTCCCCAACAACTTGGTGACACCGGCAGATTTCGGCAAATTCATCCCGCTGGAGCTGGATCCGCCGCAACACACCGTGTATCGCCGGGCGCTGCAACCACTGTTCAGCCCGCAGCGGATGAAGAGGCTGTCCGACGACATTCGCACCGTGGCCAACGAGCTGATCGACAAGTTCGCACCAAGAGGCAAGGCGGAATTCGTCTCCGAGTTCGCCCATGAACTGCCCGCGAGAGTCTTTCTGGCGCTGATGGATTGGCCGCTGGAGGACGCCCCTATGTTCACAGAGGCCACCGATGCGGTGCTGTTCGGCGAGCCCGGCGGCACCCAGGAGGAATCCGACCAGGCCATGATCATGGCCGGTCTGAACATCGCAGGCTATTTCCAGAAGGTCATTGAGGAGCGGCGCGCCAACCCGGGTGACGACGCGACGTCGGCGCTCATCCACACCGAGGTCAAACTCCCCGATGGGACAAGGCTGCTCAATGACGAGGAACTCAACCGGATGTTCTTCCTGCTGCTGATGGGCGGCCTGCACACCGTGCAGGGCTCGTTGGCATGGGCGATCGTGCACCTCGTCAACAACCCCGGTAAGCGCGCCGAGATCATCGCGGACCCGACGACGATTCCCAGGGCCGTTGACGAGATCCTGCGAATCGAGGCGGCGGTCGTGCCAGGGCGCCGCGCCACCCGCGACGTCGAACTCGGCGGCGTCCGGATCGCCAAGGACGACCAGCTCATCCTGATGCTGTGTTCGGCCAACCGCGACGCCGATGAGTTCCCTGCGCCCGACGACTTCGACGTCGCCCGCTATCCGAACCGGCACCTGTCGTTCGGCTCCGGCCCGCACCACTGCATCGGTGCGCATCTGGCCCGGGTCGAGCTCGGCGTCGCGCTCGAAGAACTGCACCGCCGGATCCCCGACTATCAACTCGTCGAATCAGATCCACCGGTCTTCCATTCCACGCAGGTTCGCGGCTGTCACCGGATGTCGATCACATTCACGCCGTCGGAAATCGAGGCGCCGTGACTACATCGCTTCCCCGCCAGGACCGGATCCGCCGCGCCTTGGATCTGCTGCGCAATGAGACGACGGACAAATTCGACAGCATCGCGGGTTTCCGGGCTAGCGAGTTCACCGACCCCGACGTCGCCAACGCGGAGCGTGACTACATCTTTGGGCGAGTGCCGTCGATCGTCGCGCACGGGTCGGAAATCGCTCGGCCGCATGACTTCCTGACGGTACAGATGCCGCGCAACAACGTCATCGTGGTCCGCCAACGCGACGGCGCGGTTAAGGCATTCGTGAACTTGTGCCGACATCGGGGCGCGCTGCTGGAGAGCGCCGAAAAGGGGCGCTGCCGGCTGTTCTCCTGCGAGTACCACCGCTGGTCGTACGACCCGGACGGGTCCCTGCGCACAGTCACACGGGAACCGACGTTCGGCGACATCGATCGCAAACAATACGGGCTGATCGAGCTGCCGTGCGAAGAGCGACACGGTTTCATCTGGATGGTCGACAACGCACATGCATCGATCGACGTCGCAGACTGGCTGGGCCCGGAGATGGACGCGATCCTGGCCGGATACCACCTCGACGGACTGACCTGTTACCGCTCGGCGGGTTTCGACGAACCGACCAACTGGAAGATCATGCAGGACGCGTTCCTGGACGGGTACCACATCCAGTACGCCCACCCCAACACGGCGGGCAAGATCGTCCACACCAACGTGATGGCGTTCGAGGATTTCGGCAGGCACTGCAGGTTCATCGCGCCACGCAAGTCGATCGACCGCTGGCTCGCGGAGGATCCCGGCGAGCGCAACCTCGATCGGTACGTCACCGAGACCCACTTCCTATTGCCCAACAGCACGCTGTTGCGACAGCCGGATCACTTCCAGCTGTTGACATTCCGCCCCCATCCGAGCGATCCGACGCAATCGCGGATGGAACAGCGCCTCATGGTGCCCCGGCTCGAGGACTCAGAGATGCCCGAGGAGCACTGGACCACTCTGTGGGACAAGAACTGGGACATCCTGCTCGCGGTGCTGCACAACGAGGACTTCCCGCTCCTCCGGCGTTCTCAGATCGGCATGGCGAGCGCCGATGCAGGCGATATGTTGCTGGGCCGCAATGAGGTTGCCAACCAGGTTTTCCGCCGTGAGGTCAGCAGGCTTATCGCCGAAGGACGAGGTGATCGGCCGTGATCAAATACGAGTGGCGCAACCATCTCAGTCCAGACGAGTCGGCCGAGCTTGCCGACATGCTGTCCCGGGCAGCCAAGTACGACGCCGAACCGGAGTACAACACAATTGACTACGCCGATGTGGCGGGGAGCCTCGGACAAATCGACAGTCGGCATCTTCTGATCTGGATGCTCCCGCAATCTGTGGCGCTGACGGGGCGCCATGAAGGCGAGCGGATCGCCGGGCTGCTGCGTCTGGTGTTCACCTCCACCCAGGCAGCCGAGGCAACGGTGGTGATCGACCCCGAGCTGCGCTCGATCGGCATCGTCACCCAGTTACTCGAGCTCCTCGGCGTCGACGCGACCGCTCCCGACGGATGGGCCGGCACCGGAGCGCACACCGTCACGGGGTGGGCGCGAGGGAATCACCCGGCCACAGGCCGCATCAGCGACAGGTTCCTGATCCCCCGTACCGACCGGACGTGGAAACTGATCCGGTCCACAAGGCCTGCCGAAAACGGGGCCGCGGCACCGGTGTTGGAGCGGCTCGAATCCGAGGCGCTGGCCGACATCGGCTGGCAGAAGCGGATCGCACCCGGCGGTCAAGTCTTGGCGCTTCGGGAGTCCGGCAGCGTGGTTGGACTCGCCTCGCTGGACCTAACGGCCAGCCATTCACCCGAGTTCGGCGCATGCGGGACCATCGCGTGCGTCGCCTATGCACGACACGCGGACATCGATCCCATCCGGCGACTCTTGGCCGGCGCAGCTGCAGCCGCACACGACGCAGGCCTGGAGGGTGTCACGATCTACGTCGATTCGCAGGACCCCGGATTGGTCAACGCCTGCCGGCTCACCGGGTTTCAGCACGACCGGACCGATGGGCGCTACCAACTCGGTGAGCACACGTGACCGAGGTCCCTGCCGGCCTTCACGCAACGGTCCAAGCGCACGGCAAAGCGGTTGCGGCAGGCGACAACAGCACCGTTCTGGATGACTTCATGCCCGACCGCGTCGGACAGCTGATGGCGTCGGCCGACGTGCCCGCCGATGTGATGTCCGCTGAGGTTCGCAACATCGCCGCGGTGACAGGCGGGTTCTTCGATGCCGAAATCCGGTACACCCGGCTCGACGGCAGCTGGTTCGACCTGCGGTCCCGCTGGGTTGAATATGACCGCCGCTGGCGGGTTTTCAGTGTGCGCAACATCCCGGACACCCCGCCGTGGATAGCTCAGACCGGCCCATCCCCTGATGGGCTCGACGCGAGTCACTGGGACGGGCTACTGGCGGGCAAGCTGATGCTGCAACGCTGCCGCGACTGCAGCGCGTGGATATGGGCACCACGCCCGATCTGCCCTGCCTGTCATTCCTTCGACGTGACGTGGGAAGAGGTCGAGCCCGTCGGCAACGTGTACTCGTGGACCCGCACGTGGCAGCCGTTCACACCCGAAGCCACCGGACACCTACCCTATGTCGTTGTCCTGGTGGAGCTTCCGGCCGCCGATCGCCGCCGCGTGATAGGAGTGCTCGCGCACGCCGACGGGCGCACGGTCCGGATCGGTGACCGGGTCCGCGGCAAGATCGAGGAGCCACCCGGCGATGGGCTCTGGCCCCTGATGCGGTGGCACAGTCCGGACGCGACATGAGCGGGTTCCGCGGATCGGCGGCCGTCGTCGGTGTCGGCGCAACCGACTACTACAAGCGCGGCGCCAGCCCGTTGTCGTCGGCGCAGTTGGTGCTGCAAGCGATTCTGCGGGCCTGCGACGACGCCGGCGCCGATCCGCGGTCGATCGATGGCTTCGTATCGTATTCAGGAGATTCCAGCGAAGGATTGGCAATCGCCGCCGCACTCGGGGTGCGGGAGGTGCGCTGGTGCAGCGAGGTGTGGGGTGGCGGTGGCGGCGGGGTGGCCGCCGCGGTCAACTGTGCGGCGGCAGCGGTCCATGCCGGTCAGGCCGAATGTGTCGTCGTCTACCGCGGCCTGTCGGAGGCCACCGATGGGCGGCGCGCGTTCAACCGCGGCCACATGGGACACCTGTATACGGCGCACGGGATGATCGCGCCAGCCCAGGTGTGTGCGCTTCGCACGCAGCGGATGCTCGAAGTCGACGGTGTGCCCCCGTCGGCTCTGGAGGCGGTCGCGCTGGCCGGTTACCATCACGCGCAACGCAATCCGCGCGCGGTGGCATACGGCCACCCGTTGGACCTACAGCAGTATCGGGACTGCCGGATGATTTCGGAACCGCTGCGACTCTACGACTGCTCTCGCGAGAATGACGGCGCCGCAGCGATTCTGGTCGTCAACAGCCGGCGCGGCGGCGACTACAGCGGACGACCGGCCCACATCCTGTCCGGCGTCCAGGGTGCCGCCGCGGGGTGGACCGAATCTGCCGAGAACGAGGACGACTACACCAGCGCAGGGTTTCATCCCCAACTGGTCGGGCGGCTGTGGGAGGGTGCCCGCGTGAGTCCCCAGGACGTCGACGTCGCCCAGGTCTACGAGAATTTCACCGGCCCGGCGGTCGCGGCGATGATCGATCACGGGCTGTGCCCCCGCGGACCAGGGGCCGGTGAATTCATGACCGTCGACAACTTGACCGTCGAGCGGGGTCGGCTGCCGATCAACACCGCGGGCGGCAACATCGCGGAGGGATTTGTTCATGGCATCGGCCTCGTGGTGGAGGCGGTTCGACAGATTCGCGGCGGCTCGCCGAACCCCGTTGCGAACGCGGATGTTTCGCTGTTGATCGGCGGCCCGATGGCACCATTGGTCAGTTCGACGGTGTTCGGCACCCCGTCGACGGTGTGAAAAGAGAGGTAACGAGGTATGGCCGCGACAGTTGGATCCGCCCTGCAATGGTGGTCCAAGACCAAGGGCGACACCCCGGCAATAATCGTCGGCGACGAGCGCCTGACGTATCGCCAGCTGCACGACTGGTCGTCGCGACTGGCGAGACGACTCGTGGAGCGAGGGATTGCACCCGGCGACCGCGTCGGACTGATCGGGCCGAACGCGCTGCAGTGGCCGGTGGCGGCGCTGGCGGTGCTCAAAAGCGGCGCAGTGCTCGTTCCGCTGAATGCCCGGTTCACGGCGGCAGAGGTCCGCAAGACCGCCGAGGATGCCGAGCTGAGCGCGGTGATCACCGCAGCGGGGCACCGCCAGAGCGTCGACGACGCGGTTGGGCCGCGGGTTCCGATTGTCGGCTTCGACGCCGTCGACGACGAAAAGCTCGGCAGCTCCGACGACTTCCGCATGGACCCGGCGCCCGAGGAGCCGGTCGCGGTGATCTTCACCAGCGGCACGACCGGGGCATCCAAGGGCGTCGTCCTCACCAGCCGCACGCTGTTGGACATCGTGCTGCAAAACACGTTGACAGAGGAAGGTTTTCGACCGGGCACCATCTCCCTGATGGTGTTGCCGCTGGCCTTCACCCCCGGCCTGGTCTACGGGTTACTCGTCACCACAGTGCTGGGCGGGACACTGGTCGTCGAGCCGAAGCTGGACCCCTCCCGCGCTGTGCAACTGATCGAAACACACAGTGTTCGAGTGCTTTTCGGGGTTCCGCTGATCTTCGAGGCACTCTCACGGGCGCCCGAGTTCGCCGAGGCGGACCTGAGCTCGCTGCAGACCGCGATCGTCGGCGGCGCGGCGGTTCCGGCGGACCTCCTACGCCGATGGGCCGATAAGGGCGTCCTGCTGCGCCAGATCTACGGCATGACCGAGGCGGGCGGGGTGGCGACCGCGACGCCAAAGTCCGATGCGCTGGACCACCCGAATTCATGCGGTAGCGGATCGATCTTCACCGAGGTGCGGGTGATGACGCCCGATGCGACGTTCGCGCCGCCCGGGGTTGCGGGCGAACTGGTGGTGCGCGGCCCAGGTGTCACACCGGGTTATTGGCGCGATCCGCAGACGACCGCTGTGGCGATCCGTGACGGCTGGCTGCACAGCGGCGACCTTGGTGTCTGCGATGAGGACGGCCGGATCACGTTCGTCGACCGGCTCAAGGACCTGATCATCTCGGGCGGCATCAACATCTCACCGGCGGAGATCGAGGCGGCCATCGCGACGCTCGACGGTGTAGCGGAGGTCGCGGTGATCCCGGCGGCGGACGATCGCTTCGGCGAGACGCCCGCAGCCATCGTCGCTACGGCGCCCGGTTTCGAAGACATCGAGGAGAAACAGGTGATCGAGCATTGCGAACGCGTGCTCGCCGACTACAAGGTGCCGCGGTATGTGGTGCTGCGCAGTGCACCGCTGCCGCGGCTGCCCAGCGGGAAGATCGCCAAGCGGGCGATCCGCGATGAATACCGTGACCTGGCCCAACGGTTCGCCCGGGTGCGGTGAATCGCCTTGTAGCATCACAGCTGGGACCGACGGACGGAGAGAAGAATGGCGCGGCGTAAGACCGGCACGGTGCTCAGCGCCGATGCCGACGAAGCGCGGAGCCAGATCCTTGCGGCCGCGGAGCGGATGATTCAGCGCTACGGCGTTTCGAAAACCACGATGGACGACATCGGCAAGGAAGCCGGGGTGTCGCGACCCACCGTCTACCGGTACTTCAGTGACCGCGATGCATTGCTGGCCGCCTTGATCGAACGACGGTCAAGGATGCTTTTCGCGCGTGCGCGGTCGTTCATGCTCAAGTTCGACACGTTCGCCGAGCAGTTGATCGAGGGACTCATCTATCTCGTCGACCACGGCCGCAATGATCCGATCGTGCGGGTTCTGGTCAGCCCCGAACACATGGAGCTGGCCACCCCGTTGGTGGGTGCGTCCAGCCTCGCAACCCAGCTGACCGCGGAGATGTGGGACCCGATCTTCAGGGGCGCGATGGAGCGCGGCGAGCTACGGGCCGACCTAGATCTGACCGAGGTCGCCGAGTGGCTGGCGTTGATCCAGTTCATACTCGTCGGCCGGCTGGACTTCGCTCGCCCCGACGACCCTGGCCACCGCAGGCTATTGAAAACCTTTGTGCTGCCGGCCTTCCTGCCGATCGGCGTGACCGAGGCAGGCGTGTAGCGCGTTCGATCCTACGTTGAGGTGACGGCGAGGACCGCGGCCGCGAACTCCGGACGGCACACCACCAAGTCGGGCAGCAGCGGGTCGGGCCGGTTGTAGGCAAGCGGCGAGCCGTCGATACGCGATGTGTGCAGTCCTGCGGCACGTGCCACCGCGACTGGTGCGGCCGAGTCCCATTCGTACTGACCACCCGCATGCACGTAGATATCGGCGAGCCCCTGGACCACAGACGCGACCTTGGCGCCGGCCGAACCCATTTCCACCAGCGTGCCGTCCAGCGCGTCACGCACGGCCAATGCGATTGCAGGCGGACGGGTGCGCGACACCACGATGCGCGGCTTGTCCGCTTTGGCGGGCGGCGGAGTGACAGTCGGCGTCGCGAGCGTAATGCCTTGCGCCGGAAGGGCGACCGCGCCCGCGATGAGTTCGCCGGATTGCCACAGCGCGACGTGCACTGCCCAGTCGTCACGGCCAAGTTCGGAGAACTCCCGTGTGCCGTCAAGTGGGTCGACGATCCATACCCGCTCCGCGGTGAGCCGCACGGGGTTGTCGGCGCCTTCCTCGGACAGCACTGCGTCGGCTGGCCGCTCGGCGGCCAGCGCCTCCATCAGAAAGTCGTGGGATCGCTTGTCCCCCGCGGCTTTCCGTTCCGCCCCGGTGGCGTCAGCGAGCTCGGCACGCACGCCGAGCAGCAGCTCGCCTGCCGCCGTCGCCAACCGGGCGGCAACGTCATGGTCACTCATCGCCTGGATTCCAGCAGCTCGATCACCATGTCCGCCAGCTCATCCGGCGTGCGGTCCGGCGTCAGCTGCAGGTCGGGATTCTTGGGCCGCTGATACGGGCTGTCGATCCCGGTGAAGTGAGTGATCTCACCGGCTCGCGCCTTGGCGTACAGCCCCTTCGGGTCGCGGCTCTCGCAGTCCTCGAGCGGGGTGTCGCAGAACACCTCGAAGAAGTCGAGGCCGGCTTCGGTGGTCAGCCGCCGCGCCAGCGCGCGGTGCTCCTCGAGCGGGCTGATGGCGGGAACCAGTACGACTTGGCCCGAATCGGCGAGAATGGCGGCGATATGAGCCAGCCGGCGCTGGTTCTCGGCGCGATCTGCCATGGAGAAACCCAGATCTGCGTTCAGCCCGTGTCGTAGGTTGTCCCCGTCCAGAACGTAGGCAGGGCAACCCTTTTTCGAGTAGTTTCTGCTCGACGAGCACCGCCACGGACGACTTGCCCGATCCGGACAGCCCGGTGAACCACACGGTCCGCCCTTGTGACAGCCGGTCCTCGGCGTTGCACAGAGACTCGTGGCGGACGGTATTCGGGCTGGAGGTACGCGCCGAGACGAACGGCACGATCATCCCCGCGGCGACCGTACCGTTGGTGGCCGGGTCGATGAGTATGAACGAGCCGGTGGCCGAGTTGCGGCTGTACTCGTCGAGCAGCAGCGGCACCTGGGTGCGCAGTGAGACACGGCCCAGCTCATTGAGTTTGAGCGCGGTGGCCGACTTGTCGCGATGCAGGGAGTTGACGTCGAGCCGGTAGTCCAACGCCGTGACTTTGACCCGTGTCGTGCGGGTGGTGTGTTTGATCAGGTAATCCCGTCCCGGCTCCAGCGACGATCCATCGGCCATCCAGCACACGGTTGCGTCGAATTCCTGCGCCACGCGCGGCTGATTGTTGGGCCGGGCGATCGTGTCGCCACGCGAGATGTCGATATCGTCGGCCAGGCTGACCGACACCGCCATGGGCGGGAACGCCTCGTCAACCGGTCCGCTCGGGCCCTCGATCGCGGTGATACGGGAGGACTTTCCGGCAGGCAGCACGACAACGTCGTCCCCGACTCGCATCACTCCACTGGCAACGGTGCCTGCGTAGCTGCGGTGGTCGTGATGGTCGTGGGACTGCGGCCGGATCACGTACTGAACGGGGAACCGGACGTCGACGAGGTTGCGGTCGCCCGCGATGTAGACATCCTCCAGATGTGACAGCAGTGCCGGACCGTCGTACCACGGGGTCTTGTCCGACTTCGTCACCACGTTGTCGCCCTTAAGCGCCGACAGCGGAATCGTCGTCACGTCGTGGATGTCGAGCCGGGCCGCGAAATCGTGAAAGTCATCGCGGATCTTCTCGAATTGCTCACGGTCCCAGCCGATGAGGTCCATCTTGTTGACCGCCAGCACGATGTGCCGGATGCCAAGCAGCGACGCCAGGAACGCGTGGCGGCGGGACTGCTCCAGCAGGCCGTGGCGGGCGTCTACCAACACGATCGCCAGCTGCGCGGTCGAGGTGCCGGTGACCATGTTCCTGGTGTACTGAATGTGACCTGGTGTGTCCGCGATGATGAATTTGCGCTTCGGCGTTGCGAAATAGCGGTACGCGACGTCGATGGTGATGCCCTGTTCGCGCTCGGCGCGCAGACCGTCGGTCACCAAAGCCAGGTCGGTGTAGTCGTGCCCGCGCTCCTTGGAAGTGCGCTCGACCGAGGCCAACTGGTCTTCCATGACGGCCTTGGAGTCGTACAGCAGCCGCCCGATGAGGGTGGACTTGCCGTCGTCGACGGATCCGGCGGTGGCCAATCGCAGCAGCGTGGTCATCAGAAGTAGCCCTCTCGTTTGCGGTCTTCCATGCCGGCCTCGGAGATGCGGTCGTCGGCGCGGGTGGCGCCGCGTTCGGTGAGCCGCGACACCGCGGTCTCGGCGATCACCTCGGACACCGTGCCCGCGAGGGACTCGACGCAGCCGGTGCAGGTGACGTCGCCGACGGTGCGGAACCGTACGGTCTTCTCGACGACCTCTTCGTCCTTGCGCGGCTGCAGGAACTTGTGCACCGCGAGCAGCATGCCGTCACGCTCAAACACCTTGCGCGCAGTGCGCGTAATAGATCGACGGCAGCGTGATCTTCTCGGCGCCGATGTAGGACCAGATGTCGAATTCGGTCCAGTTGGACAGCGGGAACACCCGGATGTGCTCACCTTTGTGGTGGCGGCCGTTGTACAGGTTCCACAGTTCCGGCCGCTGCGCCTTGGGGTCCCATTGGCCGAACTCGTCGCGGAAGCTGAACACCCGCTCCTTGGCGCGGGCCTTCTCCTCGTCGCGGCGCGCTCCGCCGAACGCGGCGTCGAACTTGTTCTCGCGGATGGCGCGCAGCAGCGTCACGGTCTGCAGCGGGTTGCGCGACGGGATGGTCTCGACCACGCGGCCGGCGTCGATGTCGTCCTGCACCTTGGCGACGATCAGCCGCACACCGGATTCCTTGACGAGCCGATCGCGCGTCTCGAGGACCTCGTCGAAGTTGTGGCCGGTGTCGACGTGCATCACTGGGAACGGCAGTCGGCCCGGACGGAACGCCTTGAGCGCCAGATGCAGCATGACGATGGAGTCCTTGCCGCCGGAGAACAGCAGCACCGGCCGCTCGAACTCCGCGGCCACCTCCCGAATGATGTGGATGGCCTCGGCCTCCAGCGAGCGCAGATGGCTCAGCTCGTAGCGGCCTGCTTGGTTGAGCTCCTGGGTGACGGTCATCGATTCCCCGTTAAGTTGGTAGAGATGACCAGCTTTATCTGCATAACCCAGTATGAAACCAGCTCTGGCCTGCGTTGTCAAAGCCCCCAGCGCATGTGCGGGCAGATTCGGGCGGTCTCGCTTACCCCGGAGGTAATTGATCCGCCACCGATACTGGAGCCATGTCTACTCCCACCCACCCTCAGACCGGCGCGGACGTCATGGCCCAGTTCATCCCGTCCTCGCCGTTCGTCGCCAAGCTCGGCATCGTTTCCGACGTCCTCGACGCCGATGAGGTGCGGCTGCGCCTGCCCTGGGACCCGACCAACGTCACGATCGCCGACATGGTGCACGGCGGCGCGATCGCTGCGCTGGCCGACGTCGCGGTCATGGCTGCCGCCTGGGCGGGTGCGGAGGTTCCGGACTCGCTGCGCGGCGTGACCACGTCGATGTCGATGCAGTTTCTGGCGCCGGCCCGCGCGACCGACCTCATCGCGATCGGCCGGGTGCTACGGCGCGGCAAGACGCTGGTGAACGTAGAGGTCGACGTCGTCACCCCGGAGGGCGACGCGGTCGCCAAGGCGATCGCGACTTACACGGTGGGCTAGGCAGCGCCGAGTGTGGCGTTTGTTGCGGCGAATTCCTGGGTTTCGCCGCAACAAACGCAACAGTCGGCATGTGGATCGGCGAGGTATCCCGGAATGCTCGGACGCCGGCGGCGCTGGGGCATGACCACCTTGGAGGCTGGTCACGCGGCCTCTCCGGCTCAAGGGGGAACAAGTCATGCGTCAGCTGTATTACCTGACTCCATTGCTGGCGGCGACAGCCTTCGCTGTAGGAGACCTGGTCGCGCCAGTGGCCGGGCTTCAGTCCGTGATCCGGTCGAACTCGACCTCCAGATGCAGCGGGCCGCGGAACACCTGGTTCACCCGGTAGGGCGGTGGGTCGACGACCAGTCGCGGGTTATCGACCCGCCGCAGGAACGTCTCCAACGCGATGTTGACCTCCAGGCGCGCCAGCGGACCGCCGACGCAACTGTGTACTCCGCGGCCCCAACCCACGTGCTGGTTGTCCGGGCGCTGGACGTCGAACCTCTCCGGATCGGGGAATCGCCTGGGGTCGCGGTTGGCCGCGCCGTACAGCAGATGCACCGCTGAGCCCGCGGGGATGACCGTCCCGCCGACCTCGATGTCGGCGGTAACGCTGCGGCTGGGGAAGAACTGGACGGCCGACTGCAGCCGCAGGACCTCCTCGATCGCCTTGGGAATCAGTTCTGGTTCCTCGCGGAGCAGATCGATCGACTCGGGGTTGCGCAGCAGCATCAGCACACAGTGGGCGATCGTGTTGACGGTCGAGTCGTGCCCGGCGATCAGCAGCAGCATCGCGTTGGCCGCGGCCTCCTTCGGCGTCATCGGCCCGTCCGGACCGTCCTTGTCGTTCACGAGCTTGGACAGCACATTGTCCTGCGGTTGCGTCAGGAATCCCTGGATCAGGTCGGCCATGTATGCGGTGAGTGCAGCCGTGCTTTCCTTGCCCTTCTGCGCGCGGGCCCGCCCTTCTTCGGTTGCGGCGTCCGGGCCCATGTCTGCGCCCGCCATGAAGTCGAAGATCCAGCCGTGAAAGGTGGGTTCGTCCTTCAGCGGCACGCCAAGGATCTTGCAGATCACCGCCACCGGCACCGGATAGGCGTAGTCGTCAACGACGTCGATGGTGTTGCCGCTCTTGGCCTTCGCCTTATCGAGTAGTTCGTTGCACAGCGCCTGGATGTCGGCCTCCATACCGGGGATGACGTTCGGGGAATGCGGCGGCGCGAAGTGCCGCATTACCTGCCTGCGCTGCTTGTCGTGCTTGGCCGGATCGGACACGATCAGGCTCGGCTCGCGGCCGTACGCCTGCATGTGTTCGGCGCCGACGTCGGGCTGCGCATGAGCCGCCGGCTGGGCCGAGATCGGACTCCTCGTGATGTCCGAGCTGACGTGGGGATCGTGGGCAAGGTGAGTAGCTCGCGGTAGCCGGTGACGACGTAGACCTTGTCGGCGACCTGCACCACGGGAGTCTTGCGAAGCTCGTCGAAGAACCGGTACGGGTCGTGACGGTTCTCGTACCTCATCGCCTCGGTCCAGGCGGTCTCTGCGGTTGTCATGACGGCTCCGTTCTAGCGGGCTTTGGGGCGGAATTCGGCGCCACGCGACGTCGGATCATGGCCGGTGAGAACAACATCCGGAATCCCCGTCGGTTCCCGCGGATCGGGGAAGCGGGCCGACATCGGCTCCATGTCTCCTGGCGCGTCATAGCCGGGCGGCGGCGGCGGGAACGGCGCCGAGCGTTCGATCATCGCGCCGTAGTACTCCAGCCACTTGCCGTGGTTGAAGGTGATGGCTCCCACGATGCGGCCGTTCTTGCCGAAGGCGGCGGCGAAGCGGAGATCCTCGACGGAGCCCTGGGTGAACACGATCTCATCGCCGAACGAGCACACCCCGCAGCCCTTGATGTTCACGCCGAACTGGCCGGACCAGAACTGCGGCAGCGGCAGGTGCGGACGGCGGCCGGTCTCGAGGTTGACCATGTTGTGAGCGGCGGTCTGGGCACCCAGTACCGCGGCGTCCACATGCTCGATGGACATGAACTGATACTCGTAGAGCACGTGTGGCGCCCGTGCGATGTCGCCGGCGACGAAGATGTTGTCGGTCACCACGCCGTTGATGTCGAAGGCGCGACACCCGGCATCGCAGGCCACACCCCAGAACCCGGTGGCGAGTTGAGCGCCTTCGAGCCATTCGATGTTTCGGATGGAGCCCAGCGATGCGACCACCACGTCGACATCGAGCGTGGTTCCATCGGAGAGCTTTGCGCGCCGGACGTGTCCGTCTGCGTCGCCTTCGAGGGCCTCCACCGCCACACCGGTCCGCAGGTCGACTCCGGCGTCCAGCTGCATCTTGGCGGCGATGTCGCCGATCACTCCCCCGAGCGCACCGACCAGCGGTGCGCTTGATCGCTCCGCGACCGTCACCTCCAGTCCCAGATCACGACAGACCGACGCCATCTCGGAGCCGATGAAGCCGGCCCCGACGATCAGCACCCGCTTTGGCCTGGCCTTCAGCGCCGCCTGCAACTCGGCCGCGTCATCGCTGGTGCGCAACGTGAAAAGGCCCTTCAGCTTGGCCTCTTCCGGATTGAACCACTGCCGGGACCGGACGCCGGTGGCGATCAGCAACCGGTCATAGGGCACCTTGTCGCCGTTGGCCAGCAACACTTCCCGGTTGTCACGATCCAGGCCGGTCGCCGCAACCCCCAGGCGCCAGTCGGCGTCGATCGCACGCATCCGTGGCAGCTTGGTGTTACCGGCAGGCACCCACCCCTTGAGCACCTGCTTGGACAGCGGCGGGCGGTCATACGGCTCGTGCACCTCGTCACCGATGAGCGTCAGCGATCCGGAGAAGCCCTCGTCCCGCAACGCTTCCGCGGCGCGCAACCCCGCCAGGGATGCGCCGACGATGACGATCCGGCCCTGCGCCTTGAACGTCGAAACCAGATCCGAAACCAGTGACGCCGTGGTCATTTCGTGGTCCGGTCGGCCGGAGGATCCATCTCCGCAATGATCGCCTGCACCGGGCAGGACGCCACCGCCCGCGCAACCCGTTGGCGTTGCGAGTCGTCGGGATTCGGGTCGTAGGCCAGCGCTTCCTCCCCCTGCAGTTGGAGCACTTCCGGCGCCAGCGGGACGCATTGCGCGTATCCCAGACACCGGTTGAGGTCAACAACAATGCGCATGCTTCGACTCCTCTTTAGACGTTGCCCGAGTCCTCGACGGCCACACCGTTAGGTCGGCGGGTTCGCCGGGCTGGAACACCCCGGACCCGTCCGCGTCTTCTTCGGCTCGAATGATGTGCACGACCGCGTTGATCAAGGCAAGGTGGGTGAACGCCTGCGGGAAGTTGCCCAGATGCCGCCCGGTGCGCGGCTCGATCTCCTCGGCGTACAGGTGCAGCGGGCTTGCGAACGACAGCAGCCGCTCGCACAGATGCTTGGCCCGGTGAATCTCACCGATCTCGACCAGCGCCGACACCAGCCAGAACGAGCAGATGGTGAACGTGCCTTCCTCGCCGGACAGGCCGTCGTCGGTCTCCTCGACGCGGTACCGCAACACCAGCCCCTCGTCGGTGAGCTCGTCGGCGATGGCCAGCACCGTCGCGCGTAGCCGCGGGTCGTCGGCGGGCAGGAAGCGGGTCAGCACCGCCAGCAGCAGCGAGGCGTCCAGCGCGCCGTCCCCGTAGCGCTGGGTCAGCACCCCACGGGAGTCCACACCGTGGGCCAGAACGTCGGCCTTGATCTCTTCGGCGATGGCCCGCCACTCCTGGGTGTGCTTCGTCCAGCCATGAAGCTCGGCCAGCTTGGCCCCGCGGTCCAGCGCCACCCAGCACATGATCTTGCTCGAGGTGAAATGTTGCGGCTCGCCGCGCACCTCCCATATCCCGCGGTCGGGCTCGCGCCAGTGCTTAATGGCCTCCTCGACCTGTTGCTTGAGCACCGGCCACAACGTCTCCGGAATCTGCTCGCGAGATCTGGCGTGCAGATACACCGAGTCCAGCATCGAACCCCAGACGTCGTGCTGCTTCTGGTCGTAGGCGCCGTTGCCGATCCGCACCGGGCGCGCATTGTCATAGCCGGATAGGTGGTGCAGCTCGCCCTCAACCAGGCTGCGCTCCCCGCCAACGCCATACATCACCTGAAGTTCATGGCGCTGCACGTCGTTCGCCCCGGATACATCGGTTATGAACGAGAAGAAATCGTCGGCCTCGCGATCCAGGCCGAGTGTGTACAGGCCCCACAGAGCGAACGTCGAGTCCCGGATCCAGGCGTAGCGGTAGTCCCAATTACGTTCGCCCTGAGGGGTTTCCGGCAGCGACGTGGTGCTCGCCGCCAGCATCGCTCCGGTCGGCGCGTACATCAGCCCCTTCAGCGTCAATGCGCTGCGCTGCAGGTACGACCGCCACGGGTGATCCGGGAAGTTGCCGATGGTGATCCATTGCCGCCAGCACTCACTGGTCGTCCACATCTGGTCGACGGCCTCGCTATAGGTCTGGGGCGCGGGATTCTTCGAAAAACTCAACGCAACGAAGACATTGTCGCCCTCTTTCAGCCTCGTCCGCGCCCGCGCCTGGCGGCCCTCCAGCCCGATGCGCAGGTTGCTCGTCAGCCGCAGCGTCGGGTGCGCGTCCGGATCGTGGTTGGCACGCGCAACAGCTTCCCCATAGCCACTGGCCGAGTACTCCCAATTCGCGCTGGCCCGGTGGTAGTCGAAGGACGGCTCGCAGTCCACCACCAGCTCGACCGTTCCGCTCACGCAGCGCACGGTGCGCAGCAGAGTGTGCTCGGCGTCCCAATCCATCGGTACGCGCCGATGCGTTCCTGACCGCGTCTCGACGTCGCGCCATCGCCCCATCACCATCGTGTCGCGGACGATCATCCAGCCGGTGTGGGTCTGCCAGGTGGTCTCCAGGATCAGGCTGCCCGGCAAGTAACGCCTTGCGGCAGGCACCGAGACGCCGTAGGGGCTCAGCCGGAAGTGCCCGGCACCGCGATCCAGGATCGCCCCGAATACGCTGGGCGAATCGGGTCGTGGCACGCACAGCCACTCCACCGATCCGCTCGAGGAGATCAGGCAGGTGTTCTCGCAGTCGGAGAGAAACGCGTAGTCGGCGATCGGCGGAAAGGGGTTCCGCAAACCGCTCGACGCATGTGGCACCGGGGCGGTCGCTGTGAGCTGCACGGCGGCGCCGCTCTCGTCGGCGGGCGTCGCATGCTGCAGGACCATGTGCACATCATCGACCGCCGACCTGACCGGCGTAGGCGTTTGCGCGGTACCGCCTAGAGGGTGACCTCGTTGAGCCGGCCCGTGGCGACGTCGAAGATGAACCCCCGCAGGGATTCGTGTTTGGTGACGAACGGGCTGGCCTCGATGCGGCGCAATGACTGACGCACGTCTTCTTCGACATCGGGAAACGATTCCGCGGCCCATTCCGGTTTGATGCCGGTCTCGTCCTGGATGGCGCGCTTGAACTCGTCATCGGTGAAAGTCAGCATGCCGCAATCGGTGTGGTGGATCAGGATGATCTCTTTGGTGCCGAGCAGCCTCTGGCTGATAGCCAACGAGCGGATCTCGTCGTCGGTGACGACGCCGCCGGCATTGCGGATGACGTGTGCCTCGCCGTCACCGAGGCCGAGGAGCCGGTAGACGTCGAGGCGCGCGTCCATGCACGCCAGCACCGCGACGTGCTTGCTCGGCGGCAGCGGAAGCGGGCCGGTGAACGTCCTCGCGTACGCCTCGTTGTTCTTCAGATAGTCGTCGGTCACGGACATTGGGACCTCCTGCATCGCCGTATCGCGACCATAACAACGCGGCGGCGCAGTGACACTAGTGAAAATCACAGCGAATCGATGGCGACGACCGCCCTGCTCGGGGGTAGGCAGGGCGGCCGTCTGGCATCAGCGGGCTTGGCTGAGGTCGTAGACGGTCGTGCCGCCGACGTCGATCGGGGTGAAGTTCTGCTGCACCCATGCCGTGATCTCTTGCCCAGACCCCGACTTGCCGTGAGACGGACCTCCGCGGTCGCTGCCGATGAAGTACCGCACCTGATGGTCGGCTACGTAGGCCTGGAACTGCGCGAGCGTCGGAGAATTGTCCGAACCGGTGAACCCGCCGATCGCCATGATCGATGCGCCCGTCTTGAGCTCGATGCCGCTCACCCCCATTGACCCGACACTTGCTGCCGCCCAACGGCTATCGGCGCCCTCGACGAGCTGGGCGAGCGCGGTGTTGTCGGCTTCGGCCCCACCGGGACCTCCTCCGCCAGGTCCGCCGAAAGGCGCGCCGGACCCGCCACCGCCTGGGCCGCCGAAGCCGGAGTCACGGCTTGGCCCGGACATCGTGCCCGGCCCGCTGTGCTCATGCGCGACGTTGTAGATCGAAAACGCGGTAGGCGCTGCCAGTCCGAAAATCGCTGCGGCGGCGATGAGTACGACCACGGCACGGCCCAGTCGGTGTGCACCCACAGCAACGATGGCCGCAACGACGACAGATCCGGCGAGCACGATCCAGCGCAGCGCAGGCAACCAATCCGGCGTGCGATCCAGCAGAATGAACGCCCACACACCGGTGCCCGCAGCCATGATCGCCAGCACGATGCGCGGCACCAGAAACTCCCGGCCCTGCCACAACTCGCGCACCGAGATCCCGACCAGCGCCGCGATCGCGGGCGCCAGCGCCACCGTGTAATACGGGTGCACCGTGCCGTCCATGAAGCTGAACACCGCGCCGGTCACCAGCAGCCAGCCGCCCCACAGCAGCAGTCCGGCGCGGACGGATCCGGTGCGTGTCGTACGCCGGGTGAACCAGATACCCGCCGCAAGTCCGATCAGCGCCGCGGGCAACAGCCAGGACGCTTCGACGCCCATCGACTGGCCGAACAGTCGGCCGATACCCGCTTCACCGCCGAAGAACAGGTTGGCGCCGCCGGAGCCCCCGCCACCGGGGCCGCCGCCGGGACCTCCCTCACCTCCGGCGATGCGTTGAATCCCGTTGTAGCCCAATGCCAGCTGCAGCAGGCTGTTATCGGTGGAGCCGCCGATGTACGGGCGCGAGTCGGCCGGCCACAGACTGACAAGCGCGATGTACCACCCCGCCGACACGACCATCGTGGCGGCGCCGACAAGTAGCTTCCCGATCCGCGTCCACATCCCGACCGGCGCCGCGACGAGGAACGCCAGCGCGAGACCGGGCACGATCAGGAACGCCTGCAACATCTTCGTCAGGAACGCGAAACCGATGGCGCAGCCCACCAACGCCATCCAGCGGGTGCTGGCCGTCTCGATCGCCCGCATCATGCAGTACGCGGCCGCCACCAGCAGCAGTACCAGCAGCGCGTCGGGGTTGTTGAACCGGAACATCAGCGCCGCCACCGGGGTAAGCGCCAGCACCGCGCCCGCGATCAGACCCGCGGCGGGTCCGCTGGTTCGCCGCACGGTCGCATACAACAGTGCGACGGCCGCGACGCCCATCAGCGCCTGCGGCAACAGCATCGTGAACGCGTTGAACCCGAACAGGCGGCCGGACAAGCCCATTACCCACAGCGCGGCGGGTGGCTTGTCGACCGTGATCGCGTTGCCTGCGTCCAGTGAACCGAACAGCAAGGCCTTCCAGTCCTGCGTGCCGGCCTGCGCCGCGGCTGCGTAGTAGTTGTTGGCCCAGCCGGAGGAGCTCAGCCCCCATAGATACAGCACGGCTGTCGCGGCGAGCAGCGCCAACACTGCGGGGCGGACCCAGCGCGGCTGAGGTTCTCGTCGTGGCGGATCGAGCGGTGCCGCCGTTGTCTGCGGCGGCACGGCTCGTACATCGGAGGTGATAGTCATCAATGGATTCCTTCTGTCTGTCGTTGGATGAGTCAGTGCGACCGGCCAGGGTGAAACACCCAGCCGCGCAGGAGTACGAAGCGCACGGCGGTGGCCACCAGGTTGGCCAGCACCAAGACCGAGAGTTCGACCAAGTGGTGCGGCTGGGCGACCACGGTGTGCAGCCCGGCAAGAGCGCCGCTGGTGATCGCGAGTGCGATCCCGAACACCACGAGACCCTCGATGTGGTGGCGGCTGGCATTGCTGCGACCGCCGACCCCGAATGTAAAGCGTCGGTTGGCGGCGGTATTGCCGATCGCGGTGATCAGCAACGCGAGCAGATTCGCCGCCTGCGCGCCCGCCCATCCCTGCATCAGCATGAACAGCAGCATGTATGCGGCGGTCGACGCGACGCCGATGGCGCCGAACCGGATCGCCTGGCGGAACAGGGATCCCGGTGCGGCCGACAGCCGCGACGAGCCGAGCTGCGCGGCAATGGTGTTCACGGGGATCGAGCCGTCTGCGAAGCCGCGCAACATCCGGCCGATGCCCTTGAGGTCGGCGGTCGCGGTGGCGACGATATCGACGCGGCTGTCCGGGTCGTCCACCCAATCCACGGGGACCTCATGGATACGCAGGCCGCTGCGCTCCGCGAGCACAAGAAGCTCGGTGTCGAAGAACCATCCGGTGTCGGCGACATGCGGCAGCAGGCGCTCGGCGACGTCGGCTCGGATGGCCTTGAATCCGCATTGTGCGTCGGAGAAGCCCGCGGACAGTGTCGATTTCAGAATCAGGTTGTAGCAGCGCGAGATGATCTCACGCTTTGGGCCGCGCACGACCCGCGCGCCCCGGCCCAGCCGGGTACCGATCGCCAGGTCCGAGTGGCCGGAGATGAGCGGCGCGACCAACGGGGCGAGCGCAGCGAGGTCGGTGGACAGGTCGACGTCCATATAGGCCAGGACCGGTGCGTCCGAGGTGGACCACACCGCATGCAGCGCACGCCCGCGACCCTTCTGCTCCAGCCGCACGACGCGAACGTCGGTCAGCCCAGCGGCGAGTTCAGCGGCGATCCGGGGTGTGTCGTCGACGCTGGCGTTGTCGGCGATCGTGATCCGCGTCGGGAAGGGGAAATCCTCCCGAAGGTGGTGATGCAACCGGTGGATCGACTCGGCGAGGGCGGCTTGCTCGTTGTACACCGGGACCACAAGGTCGAGCACCGGCACGCCGGCGGCGCGCGCCGCAAGGGCGGCGTTCGGCCGCGATCCGAAGTGGATGCGGTGATCCAAGGCGGCGTCGGGTTCGAGAGCGATGTCTGTCATGAAACCCATGGTTGAGCAGCAGCGTGTGTGCCCCGTTGGCTGAAGCTATGCCTGCGCTATGAATTCCTCGGCGGCTGTGTGAGGTCGTAGACGATCACGCGGTCGACGGTCTTCGGGGTGTAGTGCGTTTCCACCCACTCGGCGATGTCGGCGGACTCGCGGCTACCTGTCGTGCCTCCGCCCCAGTGCCCGATCATCATCTTGCCGCGGATGAAGTAGTGGATCTGCCGGTCGGCGACGTAGGCCTGGAACTCCTCGAGCGTCGGCGACGGGTCGGTGCCGTTGAAGCCGCCGATCGCCATAATCGGTGCGCCACTGGCCAATTGGTAGCCCGCGGCGTTGTTCGAGCCGACCACGGCCGCGGCCCAGGTGAAGTCGTGTGCATCAGCTGACAGCGTGGCCGACAGCGCGGGCCCTGGACTGGGCGAGTCGAGCAGCCCGCCGGGCCCGGCGAAGCCTGCAAAGCCCTGGCGTGCCGGCCCGACCGACGGGATCGCGCCGCTGTGCGGTGTTGCCGCCGTTGCGACCGAATACACCGCGGGCGCCGCGAGACATGCCGCAACGGCCAATGCCGCCACCGAACGGGCGAAGGGCCGGGGCAAGTGCCCGGCGGCCAGCAGCAGCGCGGCCGCTCCCACTCCCCCGACCGCGACTGTCGCCCGCAGCCACGGCAGCCAGTCGCTGTGCCGGGACAGCAGCACCGCCGCGAGGATGGTGGTCACCAACACTGTGCCGGACAACGCGGTCGAGGCACGGATATCGGAGCGATTACGCCACAACAGCGTCGCCCCGATGCCGATCGAGGCGCCGAGTCGCCGGCGCGAGCGCGACGGTGTAGTAGGGATGCAGAATGCCATTGGCGAAGCTGAAAACCACCGCGGTGACGGCCAGCCAGCCACCCCAGAGGATCAACGCCGCCCGCGTGAGATCAGTCCTCGGCGCGCGCCTGGTGATGACGAACCCCGAAGCGAGGCAGATCACCGCGGCGGGCAGCAACCATGCGATGTCCAGACCCATGGAGCTGCCGAACAGCCGGCCCCAGCCGACGTCGAAGTTGAGGTTGCCCAGCCCGCCGGGCTCGTTACCGGTAAGGCGGCCCAAACCGTTGTATCCCAAGGCCAATTCGACGATGCTGTTGTGCTGCGATCCTCCGATGTAGGGCCGCGCATCCGCAGGCCACAACTCGACAAGCAACAGATACCAGCCCCCGGACACCACGAGGGCAGCGGCGGCGGTAAGCAGATCGACGACCCGGCGCCGCATCCGGCGTTGACCGGCAACCAGGTACGCCGCGGCGAAACCGGGCAGCACCAAGAACGCCTGCAGCATCTTGGCCAGAAACCCGAAACCGACGAGGGTGCCCGCGGCCACCAACCACCAACGGCTGCTGTCCTTTTCGCAGGCGCGTTGCACGCAGTATGCGGCCGCGACCAGCAGCAGCACCAGCAGGGCGTCGGGATTGTTGAATCGGAATATCAAGGCCGCCACCGGTGTCAGCGCCAACACCGCGCCCGCGAGCAATGCGGCACCATCGCCGCTGACCCGCCGCACCGCGGCGTACAACAGCGCCACGGCGCCGACGCCTTCGAGCGCCTGCGGCACCAGCACGCTCCACGAGTTCAGCCCGAATAGGCGCACCGACACGTCGATGACCCACAGTGCGGCGGGCGTCTTGTCGACGGTGATGGCGTTGGCGGCGTCGCTGGACCCGAACAACATCGCGGTCCAGTCGCTGGCCCCGGCCTGCGCCGCCGCCGAGTAGAACGCGTTGGCCCAACCGCTCGCCGAGAGATTCCACAGATACAGCGCCGCGGTGGCGGCCAGCAGCACGCCCAGTCCCACGCGCGACCAGACGGAAAGGTCCCGTTTTTCGCGGCGTGTCGGGGACTTTTGCGTCTGCTCGGCGTCGAGAACCAGGGCCGTCACTAAGGCGATTTTCGTTGAGCCCGCTAGGCGCTGGTTTTGGACGCGCTGTGGCTTGCCTGTGAATCGGCAGGAAGCTTCACCACGAATTCTGTCTTGCCCGACACACTGCGCACGTCGATCGTGCCGCCGTGAGCCCTGACGACCGCGGCGACGATGGCCAGGCCCAGCCCTGTGCTGCCGCCCCGCCGAGAGCGCGACGAATCACCACGGGCGAACCGCTCGAAGATCTCCGGCTGCAGCCACGCCGGTATCCCGGGACCGTCGTCGGCGACCGTCAGGACGGCGCCACCGCAATCGTCGACGACCAACGATGTGGTGACCGAAGTGCCGGGCGGTGTGTGGGTCCTGGCGTTTGCGAGGAGATTGGCCAGCACCTGATGCAGCCGCGCCTCGTCGCCGATAACGATGACGGGCTCGTCGGGCAGATCCAGCGACCATTCGTGATCGGGACCCGCGATGTGGGCGTCACTGGCGGCGTCGACGACGAGCCGGGACAAATCGACCTGCTCACGTTCCAGCGGCCGTCCGGTGTCCAGCCGCGCCAACAGCAACATGTCCGCGACGAGCTGCGTCATCCGTTCGGTTTCGGATTCGACGCGGCTCATCGCGTGGGCGACGTCCTCGGGCAGGTCGTCTCGTTTGCGTTGCGCCAGTTCGGTATAGCCGCGAATCGCAGCCAGCGGTGTGCGCAGTTCGTGGCTTGCGTCGGCGACGAACTGGCGTACGCGCGTCTCGCTGGCGTGCCGCGCGGACAATGCGCCTGAAATGGTGTCCAGCATTCGGTTCAGTGCAGAGCCGAGCTGTCCGATCTCGGTGTCCGCGCTGGCCGGATCGACCTTCACGATCGGCGTGGGCAGCCGCACCTCGCCGCGATCGAGTTCGAGGTCGGCTACTTGCCTGGCAGCTTCGGAAACCCTTGACAGCGGCGCGAGTTGGCGGCGGATGATCACAATGCCCGCCGTGGTGCCACCGATCAGCGCGATCGCTCCCACGACACCGAAGATGACGAGCACGGTCAACAACGTGTCATCGACGTCCGAGGTGGGCAACCCAGTCACGATCGTCTCGCCCGGGCCTCGCGCGTGCATCGCGGTGACGCGGTAGCGGCCCAGCCCGTCGAGTTCCAGGGTTGTCGGCTTGCGGTTCGGCCGGATGCCTGCCAGTTGTTGCGCTGCGGTTGCACTGATTCCGGTGCGGGTGCCGTCGGCGGTGATGATACCGGCGTCGACTGGCGTGCCGCGCGATATCACCGCACCGACGGTGCGGGCCGCCTGGCCGGGAGCGTTGAGGAAGGCGGGGCCGGGGCCGTAGTCGTCGCGAATGATGACGTGTGGGGGAAACCCGGGCGGATCGGGGTAGCCGGGCATCGGGCCGATTCCGGGCGGTGGCAGTGGCGGTCCGAATTCGAACAGCCCGACAGACCGGCGGCCGGTCTCAGCCAACCGGTCATCGAGCTGATTCGTCAAAAAGCGTTGCAGCGCAAACTCGGTGCCCGCGCCGATCGCCGCGCACACCAGGGCAAGCAGCACGATCTGGGAGGCCAGCAGCCGGGCCCGCAGCGACCAGGTCCGCGGCGGGCGGAAGCGGCTGCGTCCCGCGTCAGCGCGGGGGCTTGAGGACATAGCCGGCACCGCGCAACGTGTGGATCATCGGATCCCGCCCGATGTCGATCTTCTTGCGCAGATACGACACGTACAGCTCGACGATGTTGGACCGCCCTCCGAAGTCATAACTCCACACCCGGTCCAGGATCTGCGCCTTGCTCAATACGCGTTTGGAATTGCGCATCATGAACCGCAGCAGCTCGAACTCCGTCGCGGTCAGCGAGATGACGTCGCCGGCGCGGGTGACTTCGTGGCTGTCCTCGTCGAGCACCAGATCGCCTACCACGATCTTGGCTCCACCCGTTTCGCTGGTCACCCCGGTGCGCCGCAGCAGCGCGCGCAGCCGCAGCACCACCTCTTCGAGGCTGAACGGTTTGGTGACGTAGTCGTCACCGCCGGCGGTCAGACCGGCGATGCGGTCTTCCACGGAGTCCTTCGCGGTCAGCAACAGCAGCGGCAGTCCCGGAATCTGCTCGCGCAGCTTGTGCAGGACGTCCAGCCCGCTCATGTCTGGCAGCATCACGTCGAGCACTACGACGTCGGGCGGAGTCTCTTTGGCCGACGCAATGGCCGACGCACCGTCGCCCGCCGTCGCGATTTCCCACCCCTCGTACCGCAAGGCCATCGACACGAGTTCAGCCAGTACAGGCTCGTCGTCGACGACCAACACGTGGATTGGCTTGCCATCGGCGCGCCGCATGACAACACGTGCGGGGTCGTTCTCGCTGACCGTGGTTCCGCTGCGAGTGGACACGGGCTCATTATTCGCGGCGCCCATGAGTCCAGACTGTGCCTTGTCTATGCGTCAGCTGTGAAGGCGCGCAGACATAGCCGATGCTGAAAAGACGCACAGCCGACTCACATGAACGGCTTGCACTGTGGTCGCATGACCACCGAACAGATTGCGGCCGAGCACGAGGTATGGGGTGCGCCGCAGCCCTCACCCCGACGCTGGGGCCTGCGCGAAACCGCCGCGGCTGTCGGTGTCGCCGCCGTCATCGCCGCCCTCGGCGGTGCCGCGATCTACGCCGCCACCGAGAGCAATTCGCATTCCTTCGGCGGCCCCCACCAAGCGTTCGGACCAGGTGGCGGCATGCCGGGCGGCCCGGGAGGCCAGCACGGCGCCATCGGCGGCCCCGGCCCGGCCACGGTGGGCTCGACGACGTTGCACGGCGAGTTCGTGGTACCCGACGGCGCCGGCGGCTACACCACGCAACTGACCCAGACCGGCACGGTCACCGCGATTTCGCCGACGTCGATCACCGTGCGAAGCGAGGACGGCTTCAGCCAGACCTATGTCATTCCGAGCACGGCAGGCAACGCCGCAGCGCCGCCGTTCGCGGTGGCTGACCAGGTGACCGTCCACGCGACACGCAACGGCCAGACCGCGACGGTCACCAACATCGGCAATCCGCAACAGGGCGGACCTCTAGGCCCGGGCGGACCGGGCGCGCCGCCACACCGGAATTAGTGCTTACCCTCCCATGTCGAAGCCGTCGGGCCGTTCGGCCGTCACCGGCGGCGTTACAAACGTGGTCGCGAGTTCGGTAGGTGCGGCAGAGTCCGTGGTGGTCTCACCCAGCGTTACTTCGGGCCCCTCGCTGACGGTTCCCGGTGCGTCACTCAATACGACTGTGAGCGTGCCCATCGCAACGAGTGCGCCGGCGCCGAAACCCGCCGCGACAAGTTTGAGCTGACTCGATTTCACCTCTGACCACTCCATTCGCTCCCTGGCGGGTCGACGGTCGACCCTCCGAAGTTCTGGGTAACCGATGCGGTCGGAGGTGAAACGTCGGCCGCTACGAGCCGGAGCCTCCGAACGGTTGGGCCTTGACTGCGGGTACCGCAACCGTGGTCTCGGGCGCGGACGGCGGTGTTTCCTGTGTGCTCGTGGCGCCCATGGTCATGCCCGAGCTGGTTACGGTCGCGGGCGCGGCCTGTTCCTGGTTGATCGCCATGGTCAGGGCGCCCATCGCCACGACAGCGCTGCCGCCGATCACAGCCGCCAGCATCTTCACATTGGTTCGCTTGTTCGCATTCATTGTCTTTGCTCCGAATCTCGTCATAAGCCGGTCTGCCCCATCGATGCGACGGACCGGCAAACGTGCAGGTGGGAGCTAGTGAATGCGACGAACCTGTGAAGACCCTGGATCAGGGGTGCGAACTACCTAAGTGCGCGCTGCAGCAGGCGCTCACCCGTGAAATCGGTGCGGATTGGCTACGGCGCGGCGGGCCCCTGCTCTTCGGCCGGAAGCGCCGCCGGACCCCGCATTGCTGGCGCGGCCATCGTGGTGGCCTCCACCGTGGGCGGCGTTGTCTCGGTGCTTGTCGAGCCGATGGTCATGGTCGTCGACTTGGCTGCGGACTCCTGGCCCGCCTGTTCTTGAGCGATCGCCACGAACAGCGCGCCCATGGCAATCACACCGCTGCCGCCGATCAGCGCGACGAGTAGTTTCACGTTGTTGCGCTTAGCAGAAACCATTCTTGGAACCCCTCACCTTCCTGGTGTTTGTCCTGGCCGCCGCGACAGTGCAGCGACCGGTAAACCTGCAGGTGAAAGCCACTCAACTCCCCCAAACTGGAAACGGCCTTAAGTAGCGGTGCGAATTCTCTAGCCACGCCCGAGCTGCAACAACCAGCCCTGGCCAGACCCATCTCATACCCTGTGCGTCATGCAGGCCGCCACGGGACGTCACCTATGACGCGCTTCCTCGCGCGGCGGCTGCTGAACTACATCGTGCTGTTGGCGGTGGCCTCGTTTCTGACCTTCTCGCTGGCGTCCCTCACGTTCCGACCGCTGGACAGCCTGTTGCAGCGCAATCCACGGCCCTCTCAAGTCGTCATCGACGCGAAAGCCCACGAGCTCGACCTCGACAAGCCGATCCCACAGCGATACGCGCACTGGGTGGCCGGCGCGGTACACGGCGACTTCGGGACCACCATCGGCGGGCAGCCCGTGACAGACGAACTGTGGCGGCGCATCGGGGTAAGCCTGCGACTGGTCGTCATCGGCGCGGTCATGGGCACGGTGATCGGCGTCGTGGTCGGCGCGTGGGGTGCGATCCGGCAGTACCACCTGTCAGATCGCGTCATCACGGTGCTATCCCTGTTGGTGCTCAGCGCGCCCACGTTCGTCATCGCAAACCTTCTGATCCTTGTCGCGCTGCAGGTCAACTCGGTGCTCGGCGTCCAGCTGTTCGAGTACACCGGCGAGACGTCGCCGGACGCGGTCGGTGGAGCCTGGAATCAGTTTGTCGATCGGGTGCAGCATCTGGTGCTGCCGACCTTCACGCTGGCACTGGGGGCGATCGCGGGTTACAGCCGGTATCAACGCAACGCCATGCTCGACGTGCTCGGCCAGGATTTCATTCGCACCGCAAGGGCCAAGGGCCTGACCCGTCGTCGCGCGCTGTTCAAACACGGCTTGCGCACAGCGTTGATCCCGATGGCGACGCTATTCGCCTATAGCGTCGCCGGGTTGTTCACCGGCGCACTTTTCGTCGAGACGATCTTCGGCTGGCACGGCATGGGTGAATGGGCGGTGAAGGGCATTGCCACCCAGGACACCAACATCGTCGTAGCGATCACGTTCTTTTCCGGCGCCTTGATCCTGATTGCCGGGCTGCTGTCCGACGTCGTCTACGCCGCGCTCGACCCGAGGGTTCGGGTGACATGACCGAACCCATCACTACGGAG
The DNA here is from genome assembly GCA_963841555.1 of uncultured Actinomycetota bacterium. Taxonomy (GTDB): domain Bacteria; phylum Actinomycetota; class Actinomycetes; order Mycobacteriales; family Mycobacteriaceae; genus Mycobacterium. The sequence goes on along the minus strand of CAWJDL010000005.1, from coordinate 314,556 downwards.
ACGGCCACCACCGCCAAGTCGGGCGTCGACATGGCCCGGTTCGCCTCCCGGCGCACGCTCGTGTGGCGCCGATTCCTCCGCAACAAGCCCGCCGTGGTGTCGCTCGTGCTGCTGGTCCTGCTGTTCATCGGCTGCTATGCGCTGCCGCCGGTTCTACCGTACCGCTACACCGACATGGATTTCACCGCCTTGCAGCAGCCGCCCACGCTCGACCACTGGTTCGGCACGACCTCATCCGGCCAAGACCTGCTGGCCCAAACCCTGCGCGGCATGCAGAAATCCATGCTGATCGGGGTATGCGTGGCGTTCATCTCCTCGATCATCGCCGCAACCGTCGGATCGATCGCCGGCTACTTCGGAGGCTGGCGCGACCGCACGCTGATGTGGATCGTCGACCTGATGCTGGTGGTGCCGAGTTTCTTCCTGATCGCGATCGTCACACCGCGCACCAAACAGTCCGGCACCGTGCTCTGGTTGATCCTGCTGCTGTCAGTGTTCGGCTGGATGATCAGCTCACGCATCGTGCGCGGCATGACGATGAGCCTGCGCGAACGCGAATTCGTTACCGCCGCACGATATATGGGTGTAAGCACCACGCGGATCATCGTGCGCCACATTGTGCCGAACGTCGCGTCGTTCCTGATCATCGACACCGCGCTGAACGTCGGGTTGGCGATCATGGCCGAAACCGGGTTGAGCTTCTTGGGTTTCGGCGTACAGGCACCGGATGTATCGCTGGGCACGCTGATCGACGACGGCAGGACATCGGTGACGACATTCCCGTGGGTGTTTCTGTTCCCGGCTGGCGTGCTGGTGCTGATCGTGTTGTGCGCCAACCTTGTTGGTGACGGCCTGCGCGACGCGCTGGATCCCAGCGCCCGGCCGCTCCGGAGGCGTCGCAAATGAGCCTGCTGCAGGTAACCGACCTGACCGTTACGTTCCCGACTGATGTTGAACGCGTGAACGCGGTGCGCGGCATGAGCTTTCACGTCGATCCCGGTGAAGTGGTCGCACTCGTCGGGGAATCCGGTTCGGGCAAGTCGGCCAGCGCGATGGCCGTCATCGGGCTGCTGCCGGAATACGCGGAAGTGTCGGGGTCGGTCCGGCTGCACGGCGACGATTTGCTCGGGTTGTCCGACAACCAAATGTCGCAGATCCGCGGCAAGACCATCGGAACGGTGTTTCAGGACCCGATGTCGGCCCTCACCCCTGTCTATACCGTGGGTGACCAGATCGCCGAGGTGCTCGAAGTTCACCGCCGCGACATCGGCAAGCGTGCCGCCCGCACCCGCGCCGTCGAACTGCTCGACCTGGTCGGCATCTCCCAGCCCGAGCGCCGGGCCAGCTCCTTCCCGCACGAACTCTCCGGTGGGGAACGCCAACGCGTGGTGATCGCGATCGCCATCGCCAACGACCCCGACCTGTTGATCTGCGACGAGCCGACCACCGCGCTGGATGTGACGGTGCAGGCACAGATCCTCGAGGTCCTACGGACCGCACGCGACGTGACCGGGGCGGGCGTGCTCATCATCACCCACGATCTCGGGGTGGTCGCCGAATTCGCCGACCGCGCACTGGTGATGTACGCGGGCCGCGCCGTCGAAACGGCTGACGTCGATGTGCTGTACCGCGACCGCCGAATGCCTTACACCGCAGGGCTACTCGGTTCGGTGCCGCGGCTGGACGCCCCGCAGGGCGCTCGGCTGGTGCCGATCCCAGGTGCCCCGCCGTCAGCGGCCGCGCTGCCGCCGGGCTGCCCGTTCGAACCCCGCTGCCCGCTGGCCATCGATCACTGCCGCGCCGCCGAACCGGAACTTCTCGAGATCGGCCCCGCACATCGTGCGGCGTGCATCCGCACCGACCACGTGGCCGGCCGGAGCGCGGCGGAGATCTACGGCGTATCCACCGAGCCGCCCGCCGCGGCGCCGGTTGCCGACGTCCCGGTAGTGCTGCGGGTGCGCGATCTGGCGCAGACGTACAGGCTGACCAAGGGCGTGGTGTTCCGCCGCCAGGTCGGCGAGGTGCGGGCGGTCGACGGTGTCAGCTTCGAACTGCCGCAGGGCCGCACACTCGGCATCGTCGGCGAATCCGGCTCGGGCAAGTCCACGACACTGCACCAGATACTGGAACTGTCCGCACCGCAGTCGGGTTCGATCGAGGTGCTGGGCGCCGACGTCGCCACACTTGATCGGCATTCCCGGCGTGCGCTGCGCGGGGATCTCCAGGTGGTGTTCCAGGACCCCGTCGCGTCGCTTGATCCGCGGCTCCCGGTGTTCGATGTTCTGGCGGAACCGTTGCAGGCCAATGGTTTTGACAAGAGCCGCACCGACGAGAGGGTCGCCGAGCTGCTCGGCATCGTCGGACTTCGCCGCGAGGACGCCAGCCGCTATCCTGCCGAATTCTCCGGCGGGCAGAAGCAGCGCATCGGCATCGCGCGGGCATTGGCGCTGCAGCCGAAGATCCTGGCTCTCGACGAACCGGTGTCGGCACTGGACGTGTCGATCCAGGCCGGAATCATCAACCTGCTTCTGGAACTGCAGGAGCGGTTCGGTCTGTCCTACCTGTTCGTCTCACACGACCTGTCGGTCGTCAAACATCTCGCCCACCGGGTCGCCGTGATGCACAAGGGCAAGATCGTCGAACAGGGCGATCAGGTGTTCACCAATCCGCAGCACGATTACACCCGCCGGTTGCTTGCCGCAGTTCCTCAACCGGAACCGAATCGCAGGTAACGTCTGTCGCCATGAAGATCCGACGCTTCGCCGTGGTTGCCCTCGTCGCAGGTCTCACTCTCACCGCGTGCTCCGGCGGCAAGCAGGAGACGCCGTCGGCGGGCGGGTCCGCGGAGGTCGGGTCGACGAACGACGTCAACCCCCAGGACGTATCCAAGCTGCAGCAGGGCGGCAACCTGCGGTTGGCGCTGACCGCGTTTCCTGAGAACTTCAACCCGCTGCACATCGACGGCAACTCCGCCGATTCCGCTGGCATGCTCAAGGCCAGCATGCCTCGGGCGTTCCGGGTCGCCGCCGACGGCACGATGACGCTGAACACCGACTTCTTCACCGGCGCAGAACTGACTGGCACCAACCCGCAGGTGGTCACCTGGACCATCAACCCGAAGGCGGTCTGGAGCGACGGCACCCCGATCACGTGGGAGGACATCGCCTCCCAGTTCCACGCCACCAGCGGCAAAGACAAGGCTTTTGCGAGCGCGAGCCCCAACGGGGCCGACCGTGTCGAATCGGTGACGCGTGGCGTCGACGACCGCCAGGCGATCGTGAAGTTCGCCAAACCGTACGCGGAGTGGCGCGGCATGCTCTCCGGCAACACCATGCTGCTGCCGAAGAGCATGACCGCGACGCCCGAGGCGTTCAACAAGGGTCAGCTCAGTGGGCCCGGGCCGTCAGCAGGGCCGTTCATCGTCTCCAGTCTCGACCGCACCGCGCAGCGAATTGTGCTGACCCGCAACCCGAAATGGTGGGGAACCCCCGCGCTGCTGGACAGCGTCACCTATCTGGTGCTCGACGACGCCGCGCGAATCCCCGCCCTGCAAAACAACACCATCGATGCCACTGGCACGGCCACCCTCGACGAGCTGACCGTCGCGCGACGTACCGAAGGAGTCTCGATTCGGCGGGCGCCCGGAAACAGTTGGTATCACTTCACGTTCAACGGTGCGCCCGGTTCGATCCTGGCTGACAAGGCGCTGCGGCTGGCGATCGGCAAGGCCATCGACCGCCAAACGATCGCCAACGTCACCCAGCGTGGGCTCGCGGACAATCCCGTCCCGCTGAACAACCACGTCTACGTCGCCGGGCAGGAGGGCTACCAGGACAACAGCGCCGTGGTCGCGTTTGACCCCGAAAAGGCCAAGCAGGAACTGGACGCGCTGGGCTGGCGACTCAACGGGCAGTTCCGCGAGAAGGACGGCCGCCAGCTCGTCATCCGCGATGTGCTGTACGACTCGCTGTCCACCCGTCAGTTCGGCCAGATCGCGCAGAACAACCTGGCCCAGGTCGGAGTCAAGCTAGACCTCGACGCCAAGGGCGGCGCTGGATTCTTCTCGAACCACATCAACGTCGGCGATTTCGATATCGCGCAATTCTCCTGGGTGGGAGACGCATTCCCGCTGTCGGGGCTGCCCCAGATCTATGCGTCGGGAGGCGAAAGCAACTTCGGCAAGATCGGCAGCCCGGAGATTGACGCCAAGATCGAGCAGACGCTCGAAGAGCTCGACCCGGCCAAGGCGCGCGATTTGGCCAACGAGGTCGACAAGCTGATCTGGGCCGAGGGTTTCAGCCTGCCGCTGACGCAGTCGCCCGGGAATGTCGCGGTGCGAAGCACTTTGGCGAACTTCGGCGCATTCGGCCTGGCCGATGCGGACTACACCAAGATTGGCTTCATGAAGCGGTGACGCGTTGCACGGTGCGGGGAATCGCGGCAGGCAATGCCTGTTCGGCGACGGCAGCGGCGGCGATGCCCCAGATCAGCAGCCGGACCCCAAGGCCGCCCGGCGTCGAGTCCAGCTTGTCGGCGCGCGCAGGCAGATCCGAGCTCACTCCTTCGCAGGTGGCCTTCACGATGTCCAGCGCAGCACGCTCGCGAAGGTCGATGGCGGAATGCCCGGCCGTGGCGAGATTGACCAGCACAGCGCCGGGGATCAGCGACGCGATCCTGCGCGCCACCGCCGGCGGGGTGATCAGGTCGCGGCCACCAGAGATGACGACTGCCGGCCAGCTGAACTTTGGCATCTCATCGACGAGGTCGAACGGTTCGGCTTCGAACTCTGTTGTGTCGATTGCGAACTCGCGGAACGCGACGGCGGGGTCCAGCGGCTTTCCGTCGGGCACCGCGCCATAGTTCAATTCGCGGTACCCGATCCGGCCGACCAGGTCGGGCTCGTTACGGTAGGGCGCCTTGCGTTCGAGCAGGAACCGGGCGGCCTGACCCAGCACCCACCACAACGACCGGCGCCCTGCCAGCAAGAGGTCGAGTTGACGCCGCAATACCGCAGGCCCGGCCAAGCCGTACACGGCCGCGGCCAACTGCGTGGCGGCCGGGCTCAACATGTCCCGGTCGACGAGTTGGCGGACCTTGGGCGCTAGGTCCGAGGTCTCGGGGGTGTCGCCGTCCCACAGCAGCCTGCGGGTCGCGTCGCGGACAGCGTCGATGTCGTGGGCCGACAACACGGGTGAGTCGAGAATCATCCCGTGCACGCGATCCGGGTGCCGCGCACCGACTCCTGCAGCGACATACGTGCCATACGAGGTGCCATAGATGACGGCCTTGTCCACATGGGCGTCGTCGAGGACGGCGGCCACATCGTCGACCACCTGGTCGATGGTCAGCGCCTCCGGGGGCAGGTCGTTGCCGCTGTCGTCATGGCGCGACATCCCGACGCCGCGGTGCTCCACCATGATCACGTCAAGGCCATCGGACGCCGCGCGTCGCCGAAACCCCCGATACAGCGCGATGGAGGCGGCGCCAGGTCCGCCGGGGATCAGGACCAGCGGATGTGCTGATTTGCGGCCGGCACGCACGTAGAACAGGTCGAACTCCTGATCACCGGCCGGCCGGATCGGCCGGCGCACTGCGCGCACCCCTGGCAAGGCAGCCAGCTTGTCGTGCGCGCGGCGACGCTTGGCGTTCATCGTCATCACCACTCATTGTGCCCCGTCGATCGTTCTTAGGTTCGGGGTGATCCAAAGCAGTGCACGCCGCCGCGCGGTGTCGGTAGAACGATGACATGACCTCCGTGGATCACGTGACGCGCATCCTCCCCGGTTCGCCCGAATGGGCTGAGCTGCTGACCCAGATCGGAGCCGGGGCAAAGGACCGAGACCTCAACGACGAGAACCCATTTGACCAAGTTGCGGCGCTCACGCGCGCCGGCTTCGGTACCCTGCGGCTGCCCGAGCATCTGGGCGGCGCCGGATTCACTGTCCCGCAGCTGTTCTCCTCGATAATCGACGTTGCGCACGCCGATCCCATTGTGGCCCACATCTTCCGGACCCACTTCTGGTTCGTGGAGGAGCGACTGCGCACCTCCGATGACCCGTCGTCCGCGCGCTGGCTGCGCAAGGTGGCGGAGGGCAATATCTTCGGCAACGCGTTCAGCGAGAAGGGTCCGCTGGCCGTCGGAAGCCTGGTCTTCAACACCCGGCTGCTCCCCGACCCCAACTCTGCTGGGCGCGGCTACCGGCTGGACGGTGAGAAGTTCTACAGCACCGGCACGCTGTTCTCCGACTACCTGACCGTCGCCACCACCACTGACCACGACTCGGTCGCCACCGTGGTGGTGCCCGCGGACCGCGATGGCGTGCGGCTGATCGACGACTGGGACGGCTTTGGCCAGCGCCGCACCGGGACAGGCACCTCGGAGTTCACCAACGGTGCCGGAGCTACAACGTCGCGGGTTGTTCCGCGCCGAGTACACCGGCAACACGCTTCGTGACCACCTAGGGCTCGACCCGGTGCGGTTCGAGGCGCCGCAGCGGCTGCAGTCAGTAAGCTGACGTCAGCTCTTCGATATGCCTGCGTCGGCGAGCCACTTCTTGGCGATATCCGACAAGTTGGTGCCCTTCGCCGCCTCGGCGTTCATCGAGATCAGGTCGTCGGTGGTGAGCTTCGCCGATACGGCATCAAGCGTCTTGGTGATGGTGTCGTTCTGCTTGGCGGACTTGATCAGCGGAACAACGTTCTCCGCGGCGAACAACGACTTGTCATCGTCAAGGGCGACAAGGTTGTTCGTGACAAGGCCGGGGTCGGTGCTGAAGAGGTCACCGGCCTGGATCTGACCATTGGTCAGCGCTGTCATCGTCAGGGTGCCACCTGCGTCGAGACTGACAAAGTCCTTGAAGTTCAGCCCATACACGTCGCGCAGGCCGACCACGCCCTGGGTGCGCGTCTTCCACTCCGGCGGCCCACCCAGTACTAGTTCACCGGCGACTGGCTTCAGGTCGGAAACCGTCTTCAGCTTGTACTGGTCGGCGGTGGCCTTGGTCACGGCCACGACGTCCTTGTCCTCGGCGGCCGACGGCGTCAGCATCGAGATCCCGGACGGCAACTTGCTCTTGAGTTCGGTCGTCACCGCTTCGGTCGTCGCGGCCGTCGACTTCGGATCGAGGTAGCTCAGAAGGGCTCCGGAGTACTCCGGCACCAGATCGATGGAGCCGTCCTTGAGTGCCTGGATGTAGACCTCGCGGCTTCCGATGTTGAACTGCTCCTTCGTAGGAACGCCTGCTCCTTGCAGCGCCTGCGAGTAAATGCTGGCGATCAGCTGGCTTTCGGTGAAGTCGGCCGAACCGACGATCACCTCCGAACCCGAGGACCCTTTGTTGTCCCCGCCGCCGGATAGCGGATCTTCGCCGCCACCGCCGCATGCGGACAGCGCGAGGACGGAGGTGATGGCCAGGGCCGACAGTAACGTGCGTTTCTTCATAGTGATTCTCCTGATGTGAGGGTCGGCACCGGGTGGCACCTAGGTGGTGGCCGGCTCGAGGACGGTCGTGGATATGGGTGAGCTGGATTTCGATGCGGTGCGGCGCAGACCGGGCGAGATGATGACACGGCCAAGCCAGGCGAACGTGAACTCGAGAACGAGCGCCAGGACCGCGACAAGAATTGCCCCACCTGCCATTTCGCTGAAGCTGGCCTGCGCTCTGCCATCGAGGATGAACCGCCCGAGGCCCTGCAGACCGAGATACGCGGCGATAGTGGCCGTGGAAATGATTTGCAGTGTGGAGCTTCTTACTCCGGAGACCATGAGCGGTAAGGCGCACGGCAGCTGCACCCGCATCAGGATCTGGCGCTTTGTGAAGCCCATTCCGCGGGCCGCTCCGACGGCGTCGGGGTCGGCGGTCTGAATGCCGGCATACGTTCCCGTGAGGATCGGTGGAACCGCAAGCAGGACAAGCACAACGATGGTTGGCAGCACGTAGACAAGCTTCCCGCCGACGATCGGCGAGATCAGCAGGAAGAGCAACACGAGCAGCCCCAGCGACGGAAGCGCGCGCAATGCGTTGGCCGACCCGGCCACCAACGCCTCGCCCCGTCCGGTGTAGCCGATGAGAATTCCGAGCGGCACCGCGATGACGAGAGCGGCCAGCAGCGCGATCGCGGAGTAGAGGAGGTGGTAGCCGATCTGAGCCGGGATACCGCCTGACCCAGTCCAGTTCGTCGGGTCGGTGAGCCATCCGATGATGTTCACGACGTCACCGTCCTTTGCCGCCAGGGGGTCAAGAGTTTGTTCAGCCAGATGATCAGGCCGTCGAAGATGACGGCGAGCACGACGCACAGCACGATGCCGGTGACCAGGGGAACGAAGAGGCGTAGCTGAAATCCCTGAGTGAACAGCGACCCTAGCTGCGGGATCCCCAGCAGCGCGGCCATGGTCACGATGCTGACGTTTGACACGACCGCAACGCGCAAGCCCGCGGCTATGACAGGGACGGCGACGGGCAGTTCGACGAGCAGAAGTCGCTGCCAGCCTCGGTAGCCCATGGCCTCAGCCGCCGCCACCGTGTCGTGTGGCACAGAATCGAGCCCGTCAGTGACGACGCGTACCAGCAACGCCAACGTGTAAAGCGTCAGCGCGACAACGATGTTCAACGGATCGAGGATCTTCGTCCCGAGGATGGTCGGAAGGATGATGAACAACGCGAGCGAGGGAATGGTGTAGAGCAGGCCGGCAGTTCCGACGATGGCGGCCTGCCCGCGCTTGAATCGATGCGCCCACCAGCCGAGCGGGAGTGCAATGATGAGCCCGATTATCGTCGGTGCGAGCGTGAGCCAGACATGGCTGAGGGTCAGCGAGACAATCCGGTCGATGTTGGACGAGATCCAGTTCATGCCGCCGTCCTCGCTTCCTTCGCGCGGCGGATAGCGTCCATGACGTCGTGATCGGATGCCGTGCCGAGCAGCACCCCCGACTCGTCGGTGACAACACAGCGGCTGCTCGGGCTGGACAGGGCCGAGTTCAGCAGGTCGCGCAGCGGATCGGTTCGCGACGCCGAGGTGGCGCTGAGGTTGACGTCGCTGTCCTGCACGCAGTCGCCGCGGACACATTCGGTGTCGACCCAGCCGATCGGCGCCCGCTTGTCGTCGACGACTAGCACCCAGCGCCCTCTCGAGGGGATCGTGGACACCGGCTGCCCCACGGTGATGGTGGGCTCGTCGTTCAGTTTGAGGAGGTCGTCGGAGTTGTGGAACCCGAGCGCCCGGTAGCCACGTGCTTTTCCAACGAAGTCGGCCACGAAGGCATCGTTTGGCGCGGCCAGCAGCTCGGCCGGAGTCGCAGCCTGCGCCAGGGTTCCGCCCTGCCGAAGCACGACGACCTGGTCGCCCAGCTTGAGGGCCTCGTCGATGTCGTGGGTGACCATGACGATGGTCTTGGAGATATCCGCCTGCAGCCGAAGGAATTCATCCTGAAGCTGGCTCCGCACGATGGGGTCGACCGCACTGAACGGCTCGTCCATCAATAGGAACGGTGGATCCGTCGCCAGCGCCCGCGCCACCCCGACCCGCTGCTGTTGACCGCCCGAGAGCTGCCAAGGGTAGCGGCGGGCGAACTTTGCATCCAGCCCGACACGCTCGAGGAGTTCCATTGCCGCCGAACGGGTTTCCTTCTTGCCGCCGCCGAGCAGACGCGGTAGCGCGGCCACATTGTCGACGACGGTGCGGTGGGGAAACAGTCCGGCGTTCTGGATGACGTAGCCGATTCTGCGGCGCAGGGCGACCTTGTCGAGTGTCTGCGTGTCGGTTCCGTCGAGAGTGATGCTGCCCGAGGTCGGCTCGATCAGCCGGTTGATCATCCGCATCGAGGTGGTCTTCCCGCATCCAGACGGACCGACCAGGGTGGTGATCTTGCCGTTCGGCGCGGTGATCGTCAGACTGTCGACGGCGACGGTGCCGTCGGGATAGACCTTGGAGACATCTTCGAATGTGATCATGACTGTCTTTCTGGCAGAGTGGAATTCGGGCGACGACTTAGTCCGGCCGACAGCGAGTCCGCTGCTGAGCCGAGCATTTGGCCATATCGGGCCGCTTGGGGTGTGCTGAGTCGGTAGCTCGGAATGACCAGGCTCAGGGCTGCGACGATGCGCGCTTCGGAATAGACCGGGGACGCGATCGCGGTGACGTCGGCCTCGACGCCGCGTTCGACGATCACGTATCCCTCATCGGGCACGCGCCCGCGCAGCGCGTGTCCCGCCGCGGAGATGTCGAGCGGAACGGTGCGACCGACCCAGCTCGCGTGCCGGACCGAATGGGTGCCCTCGACAATGCTGATGTAGACCGCCGTGCCTGCGTGTCCTTCGACGCTGAGATACGCGGACTCTCCCGTCTCGGCGACCAGCTTCTCCATCCCAGGCTTGGCGAAGTCGATCAGCGACTCGTTGGACAGCGCTTGCGCGCCGAGTTGGATCAGGCGGCTGCCGGGACGGTATGTACCGCCGACCTCTTCCTTGGCGACGAACCCGGTGCTCTCCAGCGTCCGGAGGAGCCGAAGTGCGGTACTGGGCGCGAGATCGCACTCCCGGGCACTGTCGGCCAGATTCGCGCCGCCCCTGTCGCAGATGGTGGCCAGCAGCGCAAGTGCGCGTTCCACGGTCCGCGTGGACGGTTCCGCCACTGTGACCTCCTCTCGCCGGGATGGAATCTACGAGGGGTTTGTTGCAATCAACCCATCGTTGATTTCCGCTACGTAAAATTCAAATTCCATCTAGCGGCAATGTGTGGTTTCGGTGATGATAGGTCTCGTCGCGCGTCCGCGATAGGGAACGAGGAGAATTCCATGCTTGTACTTAACGGATCCGCGAGTATCGCCGACGTGGTGGCGCTCGCGGATCGCCGCGAGCAGGTCTCGGTCTCGCCGCGGGTAGTCGAGGCCGTCGACCATGCGCACCGGGTCGCTGCGGACCTCAGCACCCGATTAGCCATCTACGGGCGAACGACCGGTGTCGGCGCGAATCGAACCACGTCCGTATCGCCGACCGACACCGAATACGGCATGCGACTGCTGCGCAGCCACGCGGTCGACGCCGGGGACCCCCTGGACGACAGAACGGTGCGAGCGATGCTCGCGGTGCGGCTCGCCCAGCTGTGCGTGCCCGGCGCCGGACTCGACCCCAAGATCTTGTCCGGCCTCGAGACGATGCTCAACGAGGATGCCCTACCCGAGCTTCGTCGATACGCGTCGATCGGGACAGGGGACCTCGCCGCACTCGCGGGCACGGCATTGACCCTGATCGGCGAACGGCCCGCGTCCAATCCGTTGACGCCTATGGAGCCGTGGGGTGCCGACAGCGCGCTGCCGTTCATGAGCAGCGGCGCACTCACTGTTGGGCGCGGATGCCTTGCACTGGACGAGCTTTCGCGCCTAGAAATGGCGTCGAGTGTGATTTACATGCTGAGTTTTCTCGCGCTCGACGGCAATCCCGAAGCGCTGTCATCGGTGGCGGCGCAGGCGTCGGCGGCCCCCTACGTCGACACCGTTGCGGGTCGCCTACGCTCACTGCTGGCGACGAAAGGCAGGCCGGATCGCAGGCCCGCTCGCATACAGGATCCCTATGGGCTGCGGGTGTACCCGGTAGCGCAGGCAACCGCGCTGGCGTCGTTGCACTCGCTGCAGGCACAACTCGAGCGGACACTCAACACCGCGCAGGAGAATCCCCTCTTCGACCTCGAAAACGAAGCCGTAGTCCATCACGGCGCCTTCTACCAAGCATCGCTGTCACTCGAATTGGACGGCACCACGCTGGCGCTCGCGCTTACCGCGCCCATCACCCATTCGCGGATCAGAATGATCAACGACCCGGATACCAACGGCGGCAACGCTTTCCTCGCCGCCGAAGCAGCCGGGTCATCCGGGCTGATGATGGTCGAATACGTGGCCGCAGGCGCGATCGCGGAAATTCGCAACGCCGCGCACCCTGCCTCCGCCGCCACGCTCGTGCTGTCGCGGGGGGCTGAGGAGGACGCGACCTTCGCCTCCCAGGGAGCACAACAACTCGAGCGGTCCATCGCCGCGTATCGGGTGTTGCTCTGCTGCGAACTTGTTGGCGCGGTGAGGCTCTTGCGTCAGCGTGGGCTCGATGACCAGTTCAGCGGCGCCGTGGGCGACGCGCTCGCGCTGGCCGACGTTCTCCCGCGCGACATCGACGATCGCGACCTCCGTGGGGATATCGCGATGGCGGAATCGCTCCTGGACGACATCGGACGACTCGTGCCGGCGGACACCCGACCGTAGGCCCTAGGCGCCACGGATCAGATCCGCGGCCTTCTCTCCGATCAGCACGCTCGGCGCGTGGGTGTGGCCTCGAATGATCGTCGGCATCACCGACGCGTCGGCGACACGCAGCCCGTCCACGCCGCGCACCCGCAGCTCCGGGTCGACCACACTGGCGTCGTCGCTGCCCATCCGGCACGTGCTGACCGGGTGATAGAGCGTGTGCGACAACGAGTTCAGTGCGCGCTCGAGTGTCTCGTCGCCGAGGTCCGTTGCGCCGAGCGGCCGGGCGATCTTGCCGATGATGCCGTTGAGCGCGGGCGACTTGGCGATGTCCGCGCACATCCGCAGGCCGGCCATCAGCGCCGCACGATCGGCGCCCGCGTCGTCGGTCCAGATACCGCAGATCGATGACCGGCTTGTCCTTCGGGTCGGCCGACCGTAGGGTGATGGTGCCGCGGCTGTGCGGCTTCAGCAGTATTGGCCCCATCACCACGGCGTGGCGGTCATACGGGTCGCCGATGCCCTCCTCGAAGTACGGGGCGGGCGCGAATATCAGCTCCAGATCGGGCAGTTCGAGCTCTGGGCGGCTCCTGACGAATCCGTACGCCTCCCCCACGTTCGAGGTCAGCATGCCGCGCCGTCGCACCAGATAGTTCACCAGCTGCAACGGCTTCTCCGCGGTGAACAGCGTGTCGTGCGGCACATCGAACCCCATTGGGACAATCAGGTGGTCGAGCAGGTTGTTGCCGACGTCGGGCGCCTCCTGCACTATGTCAATACCGTGCTCGGCAAGCTGGTCGCGATCGCCGATGCCCGAGAGCATCAACAGCTGTGGGCTGTTGATCGCGCCCCCACACAACACCACCTCACGGCGGGCCGTAACGACACGGCGGGCACCAAGCTGCTCGAATTCCACACCGGTGGCACGCTTTCCGTCGAAGATCACCCGTGTCGCGGTGGCGCCGGTGTGCAATGTCAGATTGCGCCGCCGCAACGCCGGTTTGAGGTACGCGTCGGCGGTGCTCCAGCGGGCACCCTTGCGCTGAGTGACGCGGGTCTCGCAGAACCCCTCCGGTACATCGATGCACTCCTGCGCGGCAGTCAGCCAGGCTGCCGTCGAACTCCTGGGACTGCGTTGGGGCGAGATGACCAGCGGGCCGTTCTCGATGCGGTTGAAGTATTCCTCGACGTTGGCGTAGCTCCACTGCTCGCCGGCGTGCTCGGCCCACTCGTCGTAGTCGTGCGGCGAATCCACGAACCCACATCATCGCGTTCATCGACGATGATCCGCCCAGCATCTTGCCTCGCGGCCAATAGATTTCGCGCCCGTCGAGTTCCTTCTGTGGTTCGGTCAGGTAGTCCCAATCCATTTCGCTGCGGAACAGTTTGGCGAAGCCCGCGGGGATGTGGATGAACTTGTCCTTGTCCCGCGGGCCCGCCTCCAGTACCACAACCTCGACGGACGGATCCGCGCTCAGCCGGTTGGCCACCACCGATCCTGCAGAGCCCGTTCCCACCACGATGTAGTCGGCGTCCATCTGCCGGAGTCTATGAGGCCGTCCGACGTCTCAAGGTCAGTTCGACCGCCGCAGAATCCTGACCACCTCGTTCGGCCTTTCCAGGGCGGAGAAGTGGCCGGTGTTGGGCAGGGTGATCCGCTCGACCTCGGCTAGCAGGCCCGCCACGTAGTCGCATTCCGCCGGCCGGGCCCAGTCCTGTTCGCTGTACACGAGCGTCACCGGAACCGACACGTCCCGATAGCGATCCCGTGCCTTGGCGAATCCCTTGAGGCTGCGATAGATCGCCCGGGACACCCTCGAGTAGCCCTTGCGGCGTCCACTCTTTCGGAGCTCGGCGATGAAGTCGTCCGGCAGCGAGCTGTTCTCGACGACGCCGCCGCGCATCACGCCCTTCATAATCGGCCGGCTCTCCATCAGCGCGAAGAGCGGACCAACGACAGGCGCTCGAACGGAGGAGATGATGAATCGGGCGAACAAGTTCCCTCTCTCCAACCCGCTCGGGTAGTCGTAGCTGTTGAAAGCGACAACCCGGCTCACCCTGTCCTTGAGGTCGATGGAGGCCTGCAGCGCGAGCGCGCCGCCGAGCGACTCCCCGGCCAGGGTGACGTCGTGCAGGTCGAGCGCGGTGACGAACTCGACCACCGCGGCCCGCAGGTCGGGCTCTTCATAGCGCGCGCCCGGCACGATGTCCGACCAGCCCATGCCTGGCAGGTCCACCGCGTAGACGGTGAAGGAGTCCCACAGCTGCGGGATGACGCGGTAGAAGTAGTCCAGCTGCGTGCGGATGGTGTGCATCAGCACCAGTGCCGGGCCGCTGCCTGCGGTGAAGTACCGCAGGCGCGAGCCGTCGGATCGGGTGAAGTACCGGACAGTGCCGTGGCCGTCGGTCCACGCGTCGGTGTAAGTGCTCATGCACACACCTCCTCAGATTCGGCCCGCTCGGCGGTGACGGGCACGGGTTGCTTTGCCCGGGCCGGCAGCAGGACGGCGACCACGACAGCGGCCACGGCCGCGATGCCGGCGCTCACCAGAGATCCGATCTGAAGACCGTCAAGGAACGCGGTGTTGACGGCCGCGCGGACGTCGGGAATTACCGGCGGCGGCAGCTGGCCGATGACCTGCTGCGCGGCGGCCATCGACCGTTCCATCGTGGCCCGAACCTGCTCCGGCAGCGCGGACACCGCCGCGTCGCTGCCCAGCCGGCTCGAATAGATGGAGGCGAAGACGCTGCCGACGATCGCGACACCGAGGGTGCCACCGAGTTCGCGAGTGGTGTCGTTGACAGCGGAGCCAACGCCGGCCTTGTCGGCGGACAGTGAGCCCATGATCGACTCGGTGGCCGGCGCCGTCGTCAGGCCGAGACCACCGCCGAGCATCAGCATCTGGGTGGCGATCTCCAGGTACGGCGTTGCGGCGTCGGCAGTGGACGCCCATGCCAGGCCGGCCGCGAAGATGCCCAGGCCCGCGACGACAACCGCCGTGGTGCCGATCCGCTCCACGATTCGCGGCCCAACGATGCTGGCGACCGCGATCGAGATGGCGACCGGCAGCAGCCGCACTCCGGTTTCAAATGCGCTGTAGGACTTGATGAATTGGAAGTACTGGGTGATCACGAAGATGAAGCCGAACAAGGTCAAGAAGCCGGCGGTCACCGCCAGGCTGCCGCCCGAGAATCGGCGGTCGGCGAACACCGACACGTCGAGCATCGGGTGCGGTGTGTGCCGCTCCCACAACGCGAAGGCCGCGAGGACGACGACCGCTGCCGCGAATCCCGCCGCGGTGTGAAGGCTGCCCCATCCCCAATTGGGCGCCTCGATGACGGTGTAGACCAGCGCGGTGATGCCGATCGAGGACAGGACCAGGCCGGGCAGATCGATCGGCGGCGCCGACGGGTCGCGGGAGGTCGGGACGAACAGGATGCCGCCGAAGATGGCTACCAGGGCTATCGGCACGTTGACCATGAACACCGAGCCCCAGGAGAAGTGTTCGAGCAGCCAGCCACCGGAGATCGGCCCAGCGGCCACTCCAACGCCCACCATCGCGGCCCACAGTCCTATCGCCTTCGCTCGCTTCACCGGATCGGCGAAGATGTTGGTGATCAGCGACAGGGTCGTCGGGAAGATCACGGCGGCGCCGACGCCCATTGCGGCGCGCGCCCAGATGAGCGCGTCGGCCGAGTTCACCTGCGACGCGACGGCGGACGTGATCGCGAAGATCGCGAGCCCGGCGCTGAGCCAGCCCCGTCGGCCGAAGCGGTCGCTCAGGCTGCCCATCGACAGCATCAGGCCGGCCATGACCAGCGTGTAGGCATCGACAATCCACTGCAGTTGTGCGGTGTCGGCGTCGAGTTCGCGTGACAGCGTGGGCAGCGCGACGTTGACGATGGTGGCGTCGACGCTAATCACGAAGACGCTGAGGCAGATGAAGGCAAGCGCGGCGATCGGATGATCGCGGAAGACTGGTGCTCGTGTACTCATGGACAGGACCGTAAACCTTTCAAACAAGTTTTTCAAGCGATATGACTAGATACTTGTCTGAGTGCTAGAATTATTCCGTGCCAAGGAGCTACCAGCAGAATTGCCCGATCGCCAAGGGCCTCGACGTGCTCGGCGAGCGATGGACGCTGCTGATCCTGCGGGAACTGATCGGCGGCGCCCGCCGATACGGTGACCTGCGCGCTCGGCTGCCCGGCATCGCCACGAACCTGCTGGCCGACCGGCTTCGCGAGCTGGAGGAGGCGGGGCTCGTCGATCGCGAGGAGCTGCCACCACCCGTTGCGCGGACCGTCTACACCCTCAGCGAGACGGGGTGGCGCAAGGTGCTGCCGGTGGTGAAGGCCATCGCGACGTTCGGACTCGACATGGTCGTGCCGGACGAAAGCGCGCTGACGCCGCTGAACGGGTTCCTCGCCGGCATCCTGCTGGCATTCGATCCCGCCGTCGCCGGCGACCTGAGCGCCTCGTACCGCATCAACATCGACGATCGCCGCTTCGAATTCGCCGTCGACAACGGAGGCCTGACCGGTGCGCAGGGCCCGCCCGCCGTAACGGTTTCGGCGACGGCGGCCGACCTGATCGCCGCTCGCATGGGCGCCACGGCCGCCGAGCGCAAGACCGCCTTGCGCCGCGTGAAGTTCGATGGCGACCCGGTCGCGATCGAAACGATGCGGCGCGTGTTCGCGCTGTCGGGCGATCCCGGTCTGCCGGCGTCCTAGGCGCGACCAGACGCAAAGGTCCCCGACACGCCGAGGAAATGGAGCACTTTGCGTCTGTTCAGCCCGCCAATTCAGCGCGGTCCAAGTGGTAGAAGATCCGTCCGACGAGATCAAACGGTCTGTGGCGGACGTCGTCGACAACGATCGGTATCACGGTGTAGCCACATTCCTGGAGCCGCGATGTCTTGGTGCGGTCATGCTTGAGAGCGGCCGGGCTGGTATGCCACTCCATGCTTTCGTACTCGGCGACGACCATCGCCTCCGGCCAAGCGAAGTCGACCCGCCACAGGTCGCCGCAGCGATCGACAATCTCGTACTGCAGCTCCGGAGTCGGTAATCCGCCGTAGATGAACGCCAGTCGCGCTTCGCTTTCCATCGGGGACTCGGCGCGCCCGTCCGCATGCTTTAGGAGCTCCCGCACTTTGACGATGCCCCTCCGTCCTTTCTGTTCGCGCACGGCTGCGTCCAGTTCTGCAGCAGTGCACGCTTCGCAGTGGAGTGCGGCGTCGAGCGTCCCCAGCGCTCGAGGACGCCGCAATGTGCGCGCGATTTCCACCGCGGTCCATGCCGGTGCGGTCACCAACCGCCCTTCGACGCGTCGCAACGGCGCTCCGATTCGTTGATGCACCGCGAGGCCCGACGTCGGCCGCATGCGGACGCCGGGATCGAGGATGTGGATCCGGTCATCACGCTCGGTGTCAAAGCCGTAAAACCCTGCAGCCGTGCCCATGCAGGCGACGATCGTCTTGCCAGTCATCAGATCCAGCCCGGCGAGTCGACCAACCGCGTCGGGCGGACTCAACGAATAGACGCCATGCCACACGCGGAAGATTGCGCCCGCCTTCATATGGGCGGCAAGCGTCTTCCGCGACATCACCGATAGCAGCTGCTCCCGCGTAGTCAGGCCGCCAGTTGAAGCGAAGACCTCGTCGATGAACACGGTGTCGAGAGTGTTCGCGGCAAGGCGGCAGATACAGGCGTCAACGCCCATCTGTGGATAAATGCGCGGATGTGCATTGCCCACCAGACACAAATGACCCCGACACGCCGAGGAAATGGGGACTCTTGCGTCTGTTCGCGAGAAAGGGCGACCTAGGCGGTCAGCTCGATGTGGTGGGCACCGGCCACGCTGGCGTAGCGCTGCGGGCTGCACGTCAACACGATCACCTGGCCGTCGCCGCCCACGGCATTGAACATCGCCCCCATCTTGGTGAGCCGGTCGGCGTCGGTGAAGCCGAGTGCGTCGTCGATGACGACCGGGACGCTGTCCTCTTTGGACACCAAGACTGCGCCCGCCAACCGCGCAACGATGCCCATTTGCTCCTTCGCACCGCCCGACAGCGATTCGTACGGAACGGTGCGACCCGCCAGCGTCCGGCTGCAGATTCGTAGCCCGCTGTCGATCTCGACTTCGAAGCTGTCGCCGAACACAATGCGGCCCAATCGCTCTACCTGGCTGCGGAACGGGTCGACATAGCGCAGCCGGGTGGCATCGCGATGGCGGACCATCACCGCGCGCAGTAGCTGCGCAGCGCGGGCACGTCGATGCATGCGCAGGTACTCCGCTTCCGCATGCTCGCGTTCGGTTTGGGCGGCATCGAGTCGTCCCTTGCGTCCCTCGGTGCCGTAGACCTTGAGCTGCGTAGTCACCTCGCGCAGCGCCTCGGCGGCCTCATCGTGGCGGCTTTCCAGCGAGTCGGCCCGACGGACGGCATCGTTGAGCGCGGCGCTGACGGTGTCGGGTGCGCTCCGCGCCAACTCGGCGCCCAGTTCGGCGACGAGTCCCGTCGCTCGCCGCGCCTCCTCACCGTCGGCCTCCGCCTTGACCGCGAGCTCGTCGTCGGTGGCCGTCGACCGCTGGGCCGTCAACCTCTCGCGTGCGGTGGTCAGTTCGGCCTGAGCCGCGGTCAATTTCTCGCGGGTGACGTTGGCGCGTGTCGCCCTGTCCCCCAGCCGCTTGGCCGCGGCTTCTGCAACCTTGCGATGCGTCTCACAGTCCGCCATGGCCTGCTTGTGTGCGGCCACCGCGGCGTCCAGTTCGGCGCGGGCGGCGGCCGGGTCGGCAGCATCCCACAGGCTCGGCTCAGCTGGCTCGACGTCGCGCAATTCGGCCAGGCGCGTTCGCAATACGTCGACGATGTCGTCGCCGACCAGCGCCTCGGACGTGGCGTTCAGCTTCTCGCGGGAGGCGATCAACTCGCGACGACGTTCGTCTAACAGCCGTGCCGCGGCGACATCTGCGACCCGCGCTTTCGCCAGCGCCGCCGCCAAAACCTCTTGGGCCGCTTCGAGTTTGGCGTGCGTATCCGACGCCGGAGTTCCTGGCACCACCCGCGCACGCAGCAGTCCGGGCAGTTCGATATCGATCGGCGAGCTCACACTCGAGGCCCACGTGCCGGCGGCCTCGATGGCCACGACATCACCGTCGAGACGCACCTCGACATCGGCGATCGCGACGAGTTCGATGTGGGCGGAGGCGAGTTCGGCTTGGCCGGCCGCCCGCTCGACAGCGATGGCGGCGGTCTCGATGCCACGCATGATGTCATCGGTCAGCGCGATACCTGCGAGCTCGCGGTCCACGCGGTCGAGCTCACGCCGCGCCGCGTCGAGCTTGGCGATGCGGGTCTCGAGCCGGTTGGCCTCGTCACGGTCGGACAGCTGCTCGACCGCGCGGCGAGCGGCGTCGACGCGGGCCTGGCCGGCCTCCACCCCGTCGCGCGCCTCGCCGGCCGCAGCCTCGGCCGCCTCCTGCACTTCGGTTGCGGTGCTGAGTTCGTCGAGGGCGTGGGCCGCTGCGGCCTCCAGCTCGGCGATCGCGGCGGTCCGTTCGTCGATGTCGGCACGCAACCGTCGCCGTTCGGTGAGTGCGGCGACCGATGCCGAGTGGGTGGCGTCCACGGCGGCGGCGACCACCTCGGCCTGTTTGAGCTGCAGGGTCAGCGCGGCGACGGCATCGGCCGCAGCGCGGGCCGCGGCGAGACGCTTGGCCGCATCGGCACTCTCCTCGGCGAGCGCGGACAGGTTGTCGGTGAGCCCGGCATGCCTGCGCACCGCGTCGTCGACCTCCGCCACCGCGGCCGCACACCGGGCCACCTCGTCGTCGGCATCGCGTAGCCGCTTGACGGCGGCCGCCCACTCGCCGGTCGGGCGGCCCGTGGGCGTGTTGTAGCGCAGGTATTCGGCGTCGATGCGGTCGATCAGCAGCGGTTCGGCCCCGGACAGCGCGGCGGCTTCGCCTGCCGCCACATCCAGTGCGCGCGACAGCGCGTCGCACCCTGACAGATCGACCGCGGCGGTGGATGTCGCCTGCAGCACCCGCTGCGCCTGCCAGAGATCCATGTCGACGGTCTCGTCGAGCAGCGCAAGGACCCGCTCGTGCGCCTCGTCTCCGGTGAGCTGCTCACGCCGTGGCGCCAGCACCGTCAGCCGTGTCTCGCAGCGCTTGTGGAACCGCTTGTGGTAGATGAATCGATAAGGGCCAGTGGAGATCTCGGCGGTGATCTCGGCGCCAACGTCGGCGTGAGTCGGCTTGACCTGCTTGACATCCTTCTTGTTCGATCGGTCCTTGGAGTTCACGAGCAGGTCGAGCGCCTCGATCATCGAAGACTTCCCGACTTCGTTGGCACCGCTGACCACCACCACACCGCGGTCGGGGAATTCGATCTCGCGGTGGGTGATACCGCGGTAGTTCGTCAGGACGAGGCGGTGCAGTTTCATGCGACGCTGCCCTTTGTCCCCCTGCGCTTCGCGCGGGTGGTACCCCCACTCCGCGCAAGCGGCTCATCGCCGTTGTCCACCAGCCGCAGCAGCAGCGCCAGCGCCGCGCGGGCATCGTCGGCATCCTCACCGTCGGACCGCGCGGTGCTGACCAGCTCGTCGACTGCAGCCGCGGCGAACCCGCCGATGCCGAGGTCGTCGAACTCACCGTCGGCGGGGATCACCGCGATGTCGGTCTGCTTGTCCCACGGCACCAGGGCGGCGAACAGCCGGACGTATTTGTCGAGGCAGGCATCCAGCGCGGCCTTGTCGGTCACGGTCAGCGACCCGTTGAGCCCCAGCCGCACCACAGTGCGCTCCTTGTCCGGCATCAGGTCGAGGTTGATGTCGAGGTCGGCGACGTCGCGACTGCTGTCCACGGTGCGGCAGAGCGTGACGAAGCGCCAACGGCCGACGTGTTGCGCGTCGACCCGCACCGGCCGGAGGGGGTCGTCTTCGTCGATGTCGACCAGCAGCACATGACCGGGGTCGGGTTCGATGTCGTCGTAGTTGGTGACCTCGGGTGAGCCGGAGTACCAGATGCGACCCGTCGAACCGACCTGGGTGCGAGAGTGCTTGTCCCCCAACGCGATATAGTGCACGGCGCCGCGTTCGATCGCGGCCTCGAGTGCGGCGAGCCGGATCAGCGACGGCTTGTCCTTGTCGGGTTCGAAGATGTCGACGCCACCGTGTCCGACGACGATGCGAGTGACCCCGTCGGCCGGCAACCCGTCGAGCACATCGGAAACCAGGTCGCTGGTCGGCTTCTTGGACCGCCACGGCGCGGCCACGATCTGCAGGCCGGGGCGCACGTCTTGCACGCCTGCCCGGTCGAGAACGGTGACGTTGTCCGGGCATTCGGCGGTGAACAGCGCGCTGGTGTAAACCGACGCCGCATCGAGCGGATCGTGGTTGCCCGGCAGCAGGTAGACCGGAATGCCGATGGCGCGCATGGCTTCCAGTGACTGGCTGACGTCGCGCGGCGCAAGTTGGTTGTCTTCGAAGACATCGCCCGCGACGACGACGAACTCGGCGTCCCCGGCCAGCGTCCCGATGCCGGCGACGACGTCGCGGCGGGCGGCCGAATACCGTGGCTGGGCCTCGCCGTTCAGGAAGTAACGGGTCATGCCGAGCTGCCAGTCGGCGGTGTGCACGAAACGCATGTCGGCCCGCCTTCCTTCTCGCATCTTTGCCAGGCATCGCGAGTGTAGGTCCGGGCGCCGACAAGTCCCGGGAGGCGGATCGGCATGCCTTACCGTTATCGGGGTGACCGATCGGTACCGCACGCTGCTGTTGCTCCGGCACGCCAAATCGGACTATCCGCCGGGAGTGGCCGACCATGAGCGCCCGCTGGCCCCCCGGGGCGTGCGGGAAGCCGCGCTCGCAGGTGATTGGCTGCGGGCGCACGCACCCGCAGTGGATGCGGTGCTGTGCTCGACGGCCACCCGCACCCGCGAGACCCTGGCGCGGACCCGCATCGACGCGCCGGTGAACTACGTCGACCGGCTCTACGACGCGACGCCGGGCGCGGTGATCGAGGAGATCAACGGCGTCGAGTCACGCTTCGGCCCCGGTGTCGAAACCGTGTTGGTGATCGGCCACGAGCCGGCGATGTCGTCGGCAGCTCTTGGCCTGGCGACCGCGGACGGCAGCAATACCACCGCGGCCGAACGCATTTCGGCGAAGTTCCCGACTTCTGCCATCGCGGTGCTGCGCACCGGCGAGCCGTGGGACCAGTTGGCGCTCAGCGGCGCGGCCCTGGTCAGCTTCCACGTGCCCCGCTAGGAGCTGGTCGCGAGCGTCAGCTCCATCAGCTTGATCGCCATCCCGCACGCATCGATGCCCGGCGTCTGCGGGTTCACCCACCAGCCGACGACACCACCGGCGTCGCTGGCCACGCCGCACGAGCCGTTCGGATCATTGGGCTTCATGACGATCGACGGAACGCCCGCGATCGAGCGGTTCTCGATCTGATACTTCAGGTTCTGCGCAACCTTCTTCTCATTGTCCAGGCTGCCCTGCTCATACCAGAACCGGGTGATGTCGATCAGGCCGGCCGGGTTGGCCGCCTGCCATCGGCACACTGCACCGACGAACGTGCTCTGAATGTCGAGCGGATCGGCGCCGACGGTCTTGGCGAGGATGTCCTCGGTGAGCACCTCGCATTCCTTCAGGAGGTTCGGGTACTGCTTGGCCGAGTCGTCATTGCGGGGAACGTCGCCGGATCCGGACTTGGCCGCCGTGCCCTCGACGGTCTTGGTGCAGCCGGTCAGCATCGTGAGCACGGACACCGCGGCGACCAGGCCGGCCAGCGTCCTGCGGCCGTGGATGCGGCTCATTTGGCATTCACAATCGATTGGCGTGTGAGCTCCTTGGCGACGTCGCACGGGTCCGGGTAGGGCTGCTCGTTGAAGCTGATGGACCACTCGATGAAGTCGTCCTGGAACTGGATGCCGACCTCGCACAGATTGTTGCCGATCGTCGGGTCCTCGCCGAGGGCGATGAAACCGCTGTGGCCCTCGATGTTGATGTCCTCGACGCTGGCGCGGGAAAGCTCCTCGGTCTTGCGTTCCCGCCCGATCGGGCTGCCGCGATACCAGGTGAACGAGAAGTGCGGCCCAAGGATGCCGCCACCCTGTAGCCACTGGCAGCCGACCGAGTTGCGCGCGGTGTTCACCAGGCCGGTGACCCGAGTCTGTTCGGCCAGCGTCTGGTCGCTGACACCGCCGCACTCCGGAAACATCGGGCCGTGCGAGGCGTTCTGGGTGGGTGCGGGCGACTGCGGCTCGCCAGGGGAGTTCGACCCCGAGCTGTCCGAGCATGCCGCAAACACCGGAATCATGGCCGCGGCAGCCACGGCCAGCGCCTTCGCGGACCGCGACTTACCGGTCGCGCACTTGCTGGGGGTCACGCCATGCACTGTAGCGGCAGCCGAATACCTCAACCACCGACATGCCGATTGACCTGCTCATTTATCCAATTCTCAGGTGGCCCTGCCGAACACAACTACGCCGGAGATGGTGTGCGAAAGTAACGGGATGCTCTGGGCGTTGCTGCGACGGTACGCGGGTCCGTACCGATCGCTGCTCGCGATCGTCGCCGGGCTCCAGCTGATCAGCACGCTGGCGTCGCTGTATCTGCCCACAGTCAACGCCGCGATCATCGACGATGGCGTGGCCAAGGGCGATCTGCGAACCATCGTGGAGCTCGGCGGCATCATGCTCGCGGTCACCGGCCTGCAAGTGGTCTGCGCCGTGGGCGCCGTGTACTTCGGGTCGCGGGCCAGCATGAGCGTCGGACGCGATCTGCGCTCGGCGATCTTCGGCCACGTCACCGGCTTCTCGGCGGAGGAGACGGCACGGTTCGGCGCCCCGTCGCTGCTGACCCGCACGACCAACGACGTCCAGCAGGTCCAATTATTTGTGCAGCTGACCTGCACGATGTTGATCACCGCACCGATCATGTCGATCGGCGGCATCTTCATGGCGGTGCATCAGAACGCGGGCCTGTCGTGGCTGCTGCTGATCAGCGTGCCGGTGCTGGCACTGGCCAACTACTTGATCATTTCGCGTCTGATGCCGATCTTCCGGTGGCTGCAGCGGCAGATCGACGGCATCAACCGAGTGATGCGCGAGCAGCTCTCCGGCATCCGAGTGATCCGAGCATTCGCTCGAGAACCCTTCGAACGCAATCGATTCGGGGTCGCGAGCCAGGCGCTGTCGGACACCGCGCTGGAAGCCGGCCGCCTGCAGGCGCTGATGCTGCCGGTGACGACGCTGGTGATCAACATTTCCAGCGTCGCGCTGATCTGGTTCGGCGGCTTGCGGATTGACGACGGCCAGATGCAGGTCGGCTCGTTGATCGCATTCCTCTCCTACTTCATGCAAATCCTGATGGCCGTGTTGCTGGCGACGTTCATGCTGGTGTTGTTGCCACGCGCGTCGGTGTGCGCCGAACGGATCACCGAGGTGCTGTCCACCACGCCGGGGATCGCCAGCCCGCAGGACCCGGTGCGGCCGGACGCCATCCGCGGCGAGATCCGCTTGGACAGCGCGACGTTCAGCTATCCCGGCGCTGACCGCCCAGTGCTGCAGGATGTTTCGCTGGCGGCTGAACCTGGCAACACCACGGCCATCGTCGGGTCGACCGGCTCGGGCAAGTCGACACTGATTTCGCTGATCTGCCGGCTCTACGACGTCACCGACGGCTCGGTGCACGTCGACGGCGTCGACGTTCGTGATTACGACACCGAGCAGTTGTGGTCGGCAATCGGCCTGGTGCCGCAGCGCGGTTACCTGTTCTCCGGCACGGTCGCCGACAACCTGCGCTACGGCAAGGCCGATGCGACCGACGAGGAGATGTGGGATGCGCTGCGGGTGGCGGCGGCCGACGATTTCGTCCGCGCCCACGCCGACGGGCTGGCGATGCCGGTCGCGCAGGGCGGCATCAACTTCTCGGGCGGGCAGCGGCAACGCTTGGCGATCGCGCGTGCGGTGATCCGCCGGCCTGCGATCTATCTGTTCGACGATGCGTTCTCCGCACTCGATGTGCACACCGACGCCCGGGTCCGCGCCTCGCTGCGCGATATCGATGCGGAATCGACGGTGGTGATTGTGTCGCAGCGTATTTCGACGGTGGCTGAGGCCGATCAGATCGTGGTCATCGACGACGGTCAGGTGGTGGGTGTCGGCACCCACGAGACCCTGTTGACCACGTGTCCGACCTACGCCGAGTTCGCCGACTCGCAGTCGCTGGGCGTCCGATGACGCGACCACTCGGCAGACTTCAGCAAGCGCCGACCGAGAGGTCCCGCGACTTCAAGGGCTCAGCCATCCGGTTGGTCAAACGACTCACGCCGGAGCGCGGGCCGACCTCCCTGGTGATCCTGCTGGGCGTCGCCGGGATCGCGATCGGGGTGATCGGCCCGCGAATCCTCGGCCACGCCACCGACCTGCTGTTCAACGGAGTGATCGGGCGCCAGCTGCCCGCGGGGCTGACGAAGGAGCAGGCTATCGCGGCCGCACGCGCGCGCGGCGACAACACGTTCGCCGATCTGCTGTCGGGCATGAATGTGGTGCCGGGTCGCGGGGTGGACTTCGGCGCCGTCGGCCGCACGCTACTCCTGGCTCTCGGGCTGTATCTGATTGCTGCACTATTGATTTGGCTGCAGGCCCGCATCCTCAATGTCACGATTCAGCGCACGATGGTGGCGTTGCGGTCGGATGTCGAGGACAAGGTGCACCGGCTTCCGCTCTCGTATTTCGACTCGCGGCGACGCGGCGAAGTGCTGAGCCGGGTCACCAATGACGTTGACAACATTCAGACGTCGTTGTCGATGACGATCAGCCAGCTGCTGACCTCGATGCTGACCGTGGTGGCGGTGCTGGTGATGATGCTGACCATCTCGCCGCTGCTGACGCTGCTCACCGTCGTCACGGTGCCACTGTCGCTGTGGATAACCCGGGCAATCGCACGGCGCTCACAGCGGTTGTTCGTCGCGCAGTGGGCCAACACCGGCAAGCTCAACGCCCACATCGAGGAGACCTACAGCGGCTTCACGGTGGTCAAGACCTTCGGCCACCGAGCCAGGGCGATGGACCAGTTCCGAGAGTGCAACGACGACGTGTTCCACTCGAGCTTTGGCGCACAGTTCTTTTCGGGCCTCGTCGGGCCCGCGACGACGTTCGTCGGCAACCTCAGCTATGTGGCGGTGGCGGTAGTCGGCGGCATCCAGGTCGCGACGGGCCAGATCACGCTGGGCAGCATCCAGGCCTTCATCCAATACGTTCGCCAATTCAACCAGCCGCTCACTCAGGTCGCCGGGATGTACAACACGCTGCAGTCCGGAGTGGCAAGCGCGGAGCGGGTTTTCGATCTGCTCGACGCCGAGGAAGAGTCGCCGGAACTGGATCTGACGCTGCCGTCCCTTGACGGGGGTCCGCGCGGCCGGGTCGAGTTCCAGCACGTCAACTTCAGTTACCGAACCGGCACACCGGTGATCGAAGACCTGTCGCTGGTGGCCGAACCGGGCAGCACCGTGGCGATCGTCGGCCCGACCGGTGCGGGTAAGACGACATTGGTGAATCTGCTGATGCGGTTCTATGACGTCGACTCCGGACGCATTCTCGTTGACGGGGTGGACATCTCGTCGGTCAGCCGCCAGTCGCTGCGATCCCGGATCGGGATGGTGCTGCAGGACACCTGGCTGTTGGGCGGCACCATCTACGACAACATCGCCTACGGTCGCCCGCACGCCAGCGAGGACGACGTGATCGACGCCGCCAAGGCCGCCTATGTCGATCGCTTCGTTCACATGCTGCCCGACGGCTACCAGACGATCGTCAGCGACGACGGCGGCAACATCAGCGCAGGCGAAAAGCAGCTGATTACCATCGCCCGAGCATTCCTGGCCCGTCCGCAGCTGCTCGTCCTCGACGAGGCCACCAGCTCCGTGGACACCCGTACCGAGCTGTTGATTCAACACGCCATGGGCGAGCTGCGCCGCGATCGCACGAGTTTCATCATTGCGCACCGGCTTTCGACGATCCGCGATGCGGACGTCATCCTGGTGATGGAGGCGGGCAGGATCGTCGAGCGCGGCAGCCATGACGAACTGCTGGCTAAGCATGGCGCTTATTGGGATATGACACAGGTCTAGAGCTCCGGGCCCTCGGCACGCAGGTCGTCCACGTTCTTCATGGCGTCGCGTAGCTTTCCCAGCCATTCGTCGGCGTGCTCACCGACGAGCCGCACCGACCAGGCCAGCGCGTCGGACCGGGACCGGGCCACCCCGGCGTCGACGAGGGTGTCAAGCACCTGGCGTTCCGGCTGCTTGAGCCGGGTCATCACCGGTACGGCGATGTGGGTGAACAGGATCCGCTCGGGCGAGTTGGGATCGCCGACCTGCACTCCCCACGCGACCTTGCGGCCGTAACGGGCCTCGGCTTCGTCGGCGATGCCCATCCGCTCGGAGCGGGTCTCCTCACGGAAGCGGGCAACGCGTCCCGAGGCGTGGGCTTCGCTTTCGGAGCCGTCGGCGCCCTCGGGTTCCTTCAGGCGGCCGATGACGGTGATTTCTTCGCGGTCGACGACGACCGTCGGGTCGCCGGCGAACCAGTCGTCGGGAAGCCGGCCGGCGAACCAGTCGGCGGCGTCGCTTGCGTCGGGTTGCTCGGCCTGCTGCCAACCGCCTGCGCGGCCGGACCGTCGGCCATGGATGTGATGGTGTCTCATGATTACATGATTACACCGTTACAGACCTGATGGAACGGCTTTCACCGCGAGCGAACGGCCGTGAATACGTCAAGGGTCGCCAGCTGGCCGCGGCTGACGTCGACGAAGCGATCCCGCAGCACTTGTTCGATGCGGCCGAGCTCGTCCTCCGGCAGGCTCAGAGCCTTGACGACTCGAGACGGTTTGGTGCCGCCGTGCCAGGCGATGACGACGGTGCCTCCTGGACGGACGATCCGGTGCAGCTCGCCCACCGCGGCGTCTAGGTCGGGCCACATCGCCACGTTTCTCACCGAGACCACACGGTCGACGCTGGCGTCGGGAAGACCGGTGGTGTCGGCCGTGCCGAGCTCGAGCCGAACCCGGCCGGCGCGGACGGCCTTCCGGTTACGGCGGGTAGCTTGGTCGCGCATCTCCGGAGACGGGTCGACTCCTCGGATGCTCGCGGCGTCGGTGCGTTCGGCAAGCAGCCGGATGAGACCGCCTGGCCCGTAGCCGATCTCGAGGATGTCGTCCCCCGGTTTTACGCCGAGAACGCCGACCACGTCGTCCTGCTTGTTCGTCCAGAGCATGAGCCAGCCCGCCAGCCTGCCGAGCCAGCCGCTCGGATAGGCGAACGGGTTGTTGGTTGAGGGATCGAGGATCCCCGGTCGTGGTTGCGGTGCCATGACACCACGGTGGCACTTCAAGCGAGGTTGAAGTCAAATGGAGACATGGAGCTCGTGACGATCGGTGAGGCCGCCCAGGTGCTCGCGCTCAATACTTCGGCGCTGCGCTACTACGAGGACAGGGGGTTGGTGACACCCGAACGCCGCGGCGGAAAGCGCATGTACAGCCGTGAACATCTGCGCCGGCTGGCGTTCATCCAGCTGATGCAGCGCCTCGGCATCCGCCTGGACGCGGCATCCGCCGTGCTCGACGAGCCCAGCGACCAATGGCGAGACGTGGTCCGCCAGCAGATCGCGGCCATTGAGGAGCTCATCGTCAGGGCGAACGGCGCACGCGACTTCCTCGAACACGCGCTGGCGTGCCCAGCCGATCATCCGGTCGACGAATGCCCCCACATGATCGAGGCGCTCGACAAGCGCCTCGACGGACTCACCATCGAGGAGCTCGCCGCCGAACAGGGCCTGCCGGTACCTAGCGCTTCATGAGCAGAACGGCGCCACCGCCGACCACCGCCCCGATCAGCAGCAGCACAGCCAGGGTCGGGCTGACCAACCACCAGACGAGACCCAGCGCGATGATCACCGGCGAGACGGCGAACAGCACCATGCCGGGATGCTGCTTGATGACCGCGAGAGCGCTCTGCGCCCGAACCCGGTCGATTTCCTTTGCCATGCCTTAAGAATGCCAGCGATTGGCCTACTTTGGTTTTCATGACAGGAACTGGTGGACCCGGAAGCTGGCAACCCGACCCCGAAGGCCGCCACGAGCACCGCTGGTGGGACGGCCAGCGGTGGACCGACCAGGTGTCCAATCGAGGCCAGGTCAGCCGCGCGCCGATGGGCGCCCCCGCTGCGCCTAGCGGCTACGCCCAACCTCAAGGCGCCCCACCTCAGGCCGCCCCGGTGGGCGCTCCCGGTGGGGACGGATTCGCAGGCATCACCGGGGATCTCGTCGACGGGCGGTTCAGCGAAAAAGAGGCCAAGCCGATCGCAAACCAGAACTCGAAGCTGCTGCGGGTGCGGCTCGGCGAACCGTTCATGGCACGGCAGGGAGCGATGGTCGCCTATCAGGGCAACGTTGACTTCGCCTTCGAGGGCGGCGGCGCCTCGAAATTCATCAAGAAGGCGCTCACCGGCGAGGGTCTGCCGCTGATGC
Source organism: uncultured Actinomycetota bacterium (assembly GCA_963841555.1). Classification (GTDB taxonomy): domain Bacteria; phylum Actinomycetota; class Actinomycetes; order Mycobacteriales; family Mycobacteriaceae; genus Mycobacterium. The sequence continues at coordinate 284,783 of CAWJDL010000005.1, read as the reverse complement.
GGTGCCAAGGGCGGGGCGATGTCTTTCTCGCCGAGCGCGCCTACGACGTGCATCTGCTGAACCTGAACAACGCCGGCTTGTCGATCAGCGGCAAGAACGTGCTCGCGTTCTCCTCGAGCCTCGACTGGAACATCGAGCGGGTGAAGGGTGGCAGCATCGCGACGGGCGGGCTGTTCAACACGACGTTGCGCGGCACCGGTTGGGTGGCGTTGACGACTGACGGCCCGCCGGTCGTACTCAACGCGGCGGAGGCGCCAACCTTTGCCGACACCAACGCGGTCGTGGCGTGGTCGGCGAACCTGCAGACGCAGTTGAAGACGAGTTTCAAGGCGGGCGCGCTGATCGGTCGCGGTTCCGGCGAGGCGATTCAGGTGTCGTTCTACGGGCAGGGCTTCGTCATCGTCCAGCCCTCCGAGGGCATCCAGGTCACGACGACGGCCTAGGTCAGAGTTCCAGCAGCACGGTCACCGGCCCGTCGTTGACCAGTTCGACCTGCATATCGGCGCCGAACACGCCTGTCGCGACGTGCGCACCGAGTTGTCGCAGCGCATCGGCGAAGACGGTTACCAGCGGCTCCGCGACCGCGCCCGGCGCGGCGGCGTTCCAGGTCGGCCGTCGCCCCTTGGCGGTGTTGGCGTACAGCGTGAATTGGCTGACCACCAGAATCGGTGCGCCGACGTCACTGGCGGAGTTCTCCTCGTCGAGAATCCGTAGTTGCCAAAGCTTTTCGGCCAACCGCTGCGCCTTCGCCGCGTCGTCGGTATGGGTGACACCGACCAGGGCGAGCAGTCCCTGACCGTCCGGTCTAATGGAGCTGACGACGTCACCGCTTACCGTCACCGACGCCGAGGTCACGCGTTGCACGAGGATGCGCATGACCGCAGATGCTGCCACGGGCGCCGGACGTAGGCCTTTCGGGCCATACCCCACCGGGGTACCGTCCCCGACATGAAGCTCAATTCGATTGAACGCGCTCTTGTGAACAACCCCGTGCGGGCCGCACATCAGCACCACCGCGAAGCGGCGTGGTTCAAGCGACTGGCCGGCGGCGATTTGGCTGGCCAGCACGTGTTGGAGGTCGGTTGCGGGCAGGGGGTCGGCGCCGAAGTGATCTTGGACCGCCTCGGCGCCGCCAGCGTGACGGCCTTCGATCTCGACGAGTCGATGGTCGAGCTGGCCCAACGGCGACTGCACGCACGGCCGGTGTCGTTATCCGTCGGCGATGTCTGCGACATCGAGCAACCGTCCGGGGGCGTCGACACGGTCGTCGACTTCGGGATCATTCACCACGTACCCAACTGGCAGGAGTCGATCGGCGAGATCGCCCGCGTACTGCGGCCGGGCGGTCTGCTGCTGTTCGAGGAAATCCCCCGCCACATGTTGGACACCTGGGTGTTCCGCACGTTCACCGTGCATCCGCGCGAAAACCGTTTCGAGGCAGACGAGTTCGCCGCCGAACTGGCGCGGCACGGATTGCACGGCACCGGCACGATCGAGCAGCACTTCGGCGGCGCGCTGTTCGTCGGCGCGGCCCGCAAGATCTGATCGCGTCAGCTTGCCTGCGGCTTGAACCGCCGTAGACGCAAGCTGTTGCTCACCACGAACACCGAGGAGAACGCCATCGCCGCACCGGCCAGCATCGGGTTGAGCAGCCCGGCGGCCGCCAGCGGTAACGCGGCAACGTTGTAGGCGAATGCCCAGAACAGATTGCCCTTGATCGTGGCCAGCGTCTTGCGAGAAAGGCGAATCGCGTCGGGCACCAGGCGCAAGTCACCGCGCACCAGCGTCAGGTCACTGGCCTCAATCGCGACATCGGTGCCGGTGCCCATCGCCAGGCCGAGATCGGCCTGCGCCAACGCGGCGGCATCGTTGATCCCGTCGCCGACCATGGCAACGACTTTGCCCTCGCCCTGCAGCCGCTTCACGGTTTCGAGCTTCTCCTGCGGCAGCACCTCCGCAATCACGTCGTCAATGCCCACCTCACCGGCGATGGAGCGCGCCGCCGCCTCGTTGTCGCCAGTCAGCATGATCGGTGTAAGGCCGAGCGCCCGCATCCGCCGCACGGCTTCTGCAGAGGTCGGTTTGACAGCATCGGCGACGACGAGCACCGCGCGAGCCTTACCGTCCCAGCCGACTGCAACAGCAGTCTTGCCTTCGGATTCGGCCTGACGCGTCAACTCCACAAGTTTCTCCGGTAGGTTCTGCGACCAGTCGGCGAGGAACCGCTGCCGGCCCACAACGACTGCGTGGCCGTCCACGACGCCCTGCACACCCAATCCCTCGACGTTGGTGAAATTCTCGACGGCAGGCAGGTCGCCGACCTTCTCGCGGGCGCCCTTCGCGATCGCCTTGGCGATCGGATGCTCGGAGGAATCCTCAAGCGCGCCTGCCAGTCTCAGTACGTCTTCGGGGCGGTCGCCGTCGGCCGCGATCACGTCGAGCAACGTCATGGTGCCGGTGGTGACGGTGCCGGTCTTGTCGAGCACGATCGTGTCGATTCGCCGCGCATCTTCAAGCACCTCGGGTCCCTTGATCAAGATGCCGAGTTGGGCGCCGCGACCGGTGCCGACCATCAGCGCGGTCGGCGTGGCCAAGCCCAGCGCACACGGGCACGCGATGATCAGCACCGCCACGGCCGCCGTCAATGCCGCGGCGACCGACCCGCCTGTGCCGAGCCAGAATCCCAGCGCCGCGACAGACAATGCGATGACGATCGGCACGAAGATCCCGGAGATCTTATCGGCCAGCCGTTGTGCCTGCGCCTTACCGGTCTGCGCTTCGTCGACAAGTTTGGCGATCTGCGCCAGCTGCGTGTCCGAGCCGATCCGGGTGGCGCGCACCACAAGTCGACCGCCAGCGTTGACGGTGGCGCCGACGACTTGATCATCAGGCCCGACCTCCACGGGCACGGACTCCCCAGTGAGCATCGACGCGTCCACCGCCGAGCTGCCCTCGACCACGACGCCGTCGGTGGCGATCTTCTCACCGGGACGGACCAAAAACTCGTCACCAACCGCAAGTTGATCGATCGGAATACGTTGCTCTACACCATGTCTGCGGACCGCAACGTCCTTGGCGCCCAGTTCGAGAAGCGCGCGCAGCGCGGCACCGGCGCGACGCTTAGCGCGGGCCTCGAAGAACCTGCCGGCCAGGATGAACGTCGTGACGCCTGCCGCGACCTCGAAGTAGATGTTGTCCGTGCCATCGGTCCGGGAGATCGTCAGCTCGAACGGGTGTGTCATGCCGGGCATTCCGGCTGTGCCCCAGAACAGAGCGTAGATGGACCAGCCGAAGGCGGCGATCGTGCCCATCGAGATCAGCGTGTCCATGGTGGCCGTGCCGTGCCGCAGGTTTGCCCATGCGGCCTGGTGGAACGGCCAGGCCCCCCACACGATGACTGGCGCCGCGAGCGTGAGCGATAACCACTGCCAATTGGTGAACTGCAGCGCCGGGATCATCGCCATCACGATCACCGGGACGGTCAGCGCCAGCGAGATCAGCAGCCGTCGCCGCAGCGACGCGGTGGGATCCGCTTCGGACGACGCGCCTTGCGTCTGTGCGGTATCCAGCTTGGGCAGTTCCGCGGTATAACCGGCCTGTTCGATCGCCTCCACGAACTGATCGGGCGAGACGTCGCCGACGTAGTCGACGCGTGCCTTCTCCGTGGCGAAGTTGACCGTCGCGGTGACGCCGTCGATCTTGTTGAGCTTCTTCTCAATCCGGGCGGCGCAAGAGGCGCACGTCATTCCGCCGATCTGCAGTTCAACGTGTCCGCCCGGTGATGTTGCAGTGGCAGGATTCATGGTGCGCTCCTTTCCGTAACTCGGTTCAGTGGCCGTGGCCGGGTTCGGCCGATGGCGCTCCTGGCTTGGCAGATTGCGGCGCTCCATCGACAGACAGCGTGAATTCGGCGGTCCGCACCACGTTCTCGTGCTTGAAGTCGACGAACAGCCGGTAGTCGCCGTTGCTTGGGATCGTGGCGCCGAAGGCGATCTCGGGTCCGGCGGGCGTCTTTCCGTCACCAGGTTCACCCATCGGGTGGACATGTAAGTAGGCCAGGTCGGAGGCGCGCAGCGCAACGAGATGACCGTAGGCACCGAGGTAGGGCTGCAGGTTAGTGACCGGCTTGCCGTTTCGGCTGACCGAGAAGGTCAGCGTCGAGGGATCGTTGGCCGTGGAGTTACCGCTGAGCGTGACGGTGTATCCGTCGACGGTGGCCGTGGTCGCTTCTGGCGGCAACGATCGAGGGTCGTAGCGGCCGGCCACGTGAAGGTCGGCCCCAAGGGTGAGGGCATTGCCCCCTTCGGGTGTGAAGTCGGCGAACACGCGGTAGTCGCCGGCGCTCAGATCGACGGGGACGCTCCAGGTTCCATCGCTGGCCATGACCGGATGCACATGCTGGTAACCGGCCATGTCGCGGCGGACCACGATCAGGTGCAACTGCTTCTCATGGTTGTCGACATATCGCGTCACCGCGACGCCGGTCGCGTCGGTGATCCGAAACCGCAGGGGCACTTGCTCAGCGGCGTCGACCCGCGTCTTCTCGAGTTCGAGGGTGTAACCGTCCTCGGTGGACGACAGTCCCGCCGGAAGGTCGGCGGTGGCCGCGGGCTCCTCATGTGACTGCGGTTGTTCGGTGGCGCCGGCGAAGTTTTCCGGGCCGAGCATTGCCCCGACACCGAATGCGACGGCGAACACCACAGCTAGACCGAGGGCGAACCCCGCGATCTTCTGCGGTGCGTTCACGACGTATCCCCTTGCTCGTGTCTCAGCTGGCCAGCTCGTAGCCGGCCTCTTCAACGGCACCCTTGATTGCTTCCGGCTCGACCTGTTGCTCGCTGTTGATGGTGACCTTGCCGCTGGCCACGTCGACGTCGACGGCGGTCACGCCAGGAATGCCTGCGACCTCTTCTCGCACCGAGGACGCGCAATGTCCGCAGGTCATCCCGGCAACCGTGACGATGACAGTGCTCATGCCACTCCCTTCTGTTCCAATCCTTATCCTCACGATTCATACTATACCCCCCTAGGGTATTACCAAGGTAGTTTCGTAGATCAAACGTGACGTCACGAGCCGGCGGTCTGCCCAGATCTCGGTCGGCCGATCGGCTCGCGCGCTGCTCGCCTGCGGCTGGCCGGCTATCCGGCCCGCATGGTCGTGGCGGCCAGGCTCGGTGTCGTCGCGGCCGCGGTAGTGGTGATCAACGTAGCCGCATTGACCATCACGGGGCTGTCCATCGCCGCGGCGCTCGTGATTGTGCGTGCCGGTCGTTCGGTGTGACGGTGCGTCAGTCCCCGGGCGGAAATTCAAATGTGGCCGGGATCTTCTCGCCCGGCTGAGGCTGGCCGTAGGCGAGTGCGATCTCGTCGTGTTGGGCGAACATGATCGCTGCGGGGTTACCGGAGCGCGGCCGGCCGTTGACATAGGCGCGCACAGACTTCCCGTCGGCCGCGCGCAGGCCGCCGATGTTGTCCGACGACAGGCTCACTCCCCATTCGGTGAAGAACTCGCCGAGGCTGAACTGGCGCTTCACCGGCGATTCGATGTGGATGACGCCGCTGTCATCGTGAGTATGCAGCGGACTGATAGCGCCACGCGCCGCGTCGATACCGATGTCCGCGGGAACCGGAATTGCTTGTCCGTCCGCCAAGACGTCGAGATGCACGTGAATGTGCTCCACCATGCCCTCGCTGCTCAACATCGGGAGACCCGCGTCGCGCGCCGCGGCGGTTGCGTCCGCAGGAGCGGGCCACGGCGGAAGACTGTCCGCTCCGACGGCGGTCGTCACTGGTGAGTTCTCCATATTCACCGCATCGGCCTCGGACTCGGGACGGTCCCTCTTTATCGCGATGACAGTCACCACGATCAGGGCCACGACGACCGCGATACCCGCGGCGGCCCAACTCTTCGCACTCATGAACGATCTCCGCTCGCTGCTGCCGCCCACGTGTCTACTCCCGAGGCCCCGAATAGCCAAACCGGTCCGGATGTGCTGCGAATTTGGCCGCACAGTCGAGTGAACAGAACAAATAGTCCGCGCCCTGATAGCCGAGCCGTCCGGCAGCGGTAGCAGGGTGGACCACCATGCGACACACCGGATCCACGGCTCGGTCGGCTGCCGCGGACCGCACCAGCTCGAACAACTCGACCGGCTCGGTGAGGTTTGCGCAGGGGAATCAGGCCTAGTCTCCGTGTCCGGATTTCGGCCGCGGCGGCGGCATCCGCAACTGGACGAGTACAGAGGATTTCTCCGCCACCGGCTCGTGCGGCGATCCGCGCCGCGATGTTCACAGTTGTGCCGAACACGTCACCGCCGCCGGATGACCGGGCCGTAATGGAGGCCCACGCGAACATCAGGGAATCGCGCGTCGGCCTCGCAAGCGTCGAACAGGCGCTGCACCAACGTGATTCCCGACAACGCATCGGCCGACGTGAGCAGCACAGCATCGCCAAGGGTGTTGACCAAACGATCTCCGGCGCCGAGCACCAACTTCGCCACCGCGACCAGCCGCTCGGCAGTGTCGGCGGCGGCGGTGTCTCCGTGCGCCTCGGTGAGTGCGGTGAACCCGGCCAGATCGGCGAAAGCCACTGCGGCATCAATCGTGCCCGCTCGCGCGTTATCCATCATCGGCTGTTTCTGCGTGCGCACACTACCGGTCGGCGGGAATCGCCACCCGACCGATCGCCCCGCGGGGCCGTCTCACGTTGTCTACGACGGACATCCCCATCCCATATGTGAACAGCCGCCCTCCGGGACGAATCCGGATGAAGCAGAGGTCGCCACCCTCGGTCACGATGCGCCGCTCCGTGGCAAGGATCCTGCGCAGGAACCACGACGACTCAAAGGCTCGGTTCGCCCCTTCGTCATCCGCGGGGACCACCGTGGCGGTGCCTAGGAATTGGATAGCGCGAGGCGGAAACACTGGAACGAAGCGATGCGGCACCGGAACGACAAAGGCTACATCGGGACGTGCGCGAAGGTTGCGGACCTTGCGGGTGGTTGTCCTCGTCGTCACGTACAAGGCCAGAGGCGCATCGCGCGCAGACACGGCGTAGACCACCCCGGTCGCATGCGGTGCGCCGCGCTCGGTCAGGGTGGACAGCGTGCCGAATGTTCGTTGGCGCAACGCTCTTTCGACTGCGTCGAAGCTGATGCTCACGACTGCACCTCACGACCGCTCGGCAGCTTGAGCCGTTTCAGCGTCAGCGCGTTGACCGCGACGATGAAACTGGAGCCCGACATCGAAAGGGCGGCGATCTCCGGCCGCAGCACTAGACCAAACGCGGGCTCGAACACGCCGGCGGCGATCGGCAAGGCGATGACGTTGTAACCGACTGCCCAGCCGAGGTTTTGCCGCATCTTGCGCAGGGTGCCCCTTCCGATGCGCAGAGCGATCGGCACGTCGAGCGGATCCGATCGCATCAGCACCAGATCGGCCGTCTCGATCGCGACATCCGTACCCGCGCCGATCGCGATGCCCAGGTCGGCCTGCGCCAAGGCGGGGGCATCGTTGACGCCGTCGCCGACCATCGCGACCTTCTTGCCCGCGCGCTGCAATGCGGAGATCTCGGAGGCCTTGTCGCCGGGCAACACCTCGGCGATCACGGTGTCGATCCCCAGCTGCGCGGCGATGCGTTTCGCGGTGGCCTCGTTGTCTCCGCTCAGCATCACCACCTGGACGCCGAGTTCGTGCAGCGCCGCGACGGCGTCGGCAGAGGTCTCCCTTGCCGCGTCAGCCAGGGCGATCACCCCGACCCCACGTCCATCAACGGCCACCAGCACCGCGGTGCGGCCACTGGAGGCGAACTCGTCACGCCGTTCCATCAGTGCGCCGAAGTCGACATTCTCCTCGACCATCAGCTTGCGGTTGCCCACCGCAACACGGCGGCCCTGCGCCACGGCGGTTGCGCCGTGGCCGGGTACGTTGCGAAAATCCTTCAGAGACAACGGCTTTATTCCACGATCGGCGGCATAGGTCACGATCGCGGCGGCCAGCGGATGTTCGGACGCCGATTCGACGGCCGCCACCAGGCCGAGCAGCTCGCTTTCGTCGATACCATCGACCACCACGTCGGTGACTTCGGGCTGACCCTTGGTCAACGTGCCCGTCTTGTCCATCACGACGGTGTCGATGCGGGCCGAGACTTCCAGTGCGGTGGCGTTCTTGAACAGCACTCCCCGCTTGGCTCCGAGTCCGGTGCCGACCATGATCGCTGTAGGCGTCGCCAACCCAAGCGCGTCAGGGCAGGTGATCACGACGACCGTGATCGCGAACAGCAACGCCGTCTGAACGCCTGCCCCGGCGGCCCACCAGACCAGGAACGTGGCCGTGCCGCCGACGAGTGCGACGAGCACCAACCAGAATGCGGCCCGGTCGGCCAGTCGCTGGCCGGGTGCCTTCGAGTTCTGCGCCTCCTGCACCATCTGGACGATCTGGGCGAGGACGGTGTCGGAACCCACCTTCGTCGCGCGTATCCGCAGGGTGCCGGTCGTGTTGATGGACGCGCCGATCACCGTCGAACCGGGATCCTTTGTCACCGGAAGGCTTTCGCCGGTGACCATGGATTCGTCGACCTCGGAGTGGCCGTCCTCCACGCTGCCGTCCACCGGGATCTTGGCGCCGGGGCGAATCAACAGCAGGTCGCCGACCGTCACCTCAGCCGTCGGAATCTCCACGGGTTCGCCGTCGCGCAACACCACCGCCATCGGAGGCGCCAGCTCAAGCAGTGTGCGGATGGCGTCGTTCGCGCCGCCGCGGGCGCGCATCTCGAACCAGTGCCCGAGCAGCACGAAGGTCGTCAGGACCGACGCGGCTTCGTAGAAGACTTCTCCCCCGCCGGTGAGCGTCACGCCGACGCTGTAGAGCCAGCCTGCACCGACAGCCACGGCGACGAGCACCATCATGTCCAACGTGTGCGCCCGCAGCGCCCGCCAGGCCCCGTCGAAGAAGATCCACGCCGAGTAGAAGACCACCGGCAGGCTGAGCAGGAAGGTGAAGACGTCGTCGCGCAATCCGAACGGCGCCGGCATTGCGAAGCCGAACATGTCGCGGCCCATCGGTGACCACAACATGATCGGGATCGACAGCACCAAAGCGACGAGGAAGCGGTTGCGCATGTCACGGACCATCTGATCCATCGACATTCCCGCGTGACCGCCGTGACCCATCATCTCCTGCGGTGTCGCGGCACCGTGGGCCTCGTGCTCGGCGGGCTCGGACATCGGATCGCACACGTGGTTGGGCACCGAGCGACCCGCGCAATGCAGCCCGCAATCACGCACCCAGTCCGACAACTTGGCAACCGATGTCGTGGCGGGGTCATAGGTCACGGTGGCAGTTTGGTTGGCCGCATTCGCGGCGACCGACACCACCCCGGGCCGCCGCATCAGTGTGACCTCGACGGATGGGGCGGACGTCGCCCAATGCAGTCCGCCCACATGAAGCACAACCGTGCTCTCGGCCATGGCTAGAGCCTCGCCCCACGCCGTATGACTCGGCTAGTCATTCGATGAAGATTTTATGAAGGCGATGTCCGTCAGAATGGCGATACACCGCGAGACGCGACATTTAGGCGGTGTAGTTCAGACTCGTCATCATTCCCGCTTCCTGGTGGTACGTGTTGTGGCAATGCAGCATCCACTCCCCCGGGTTGTCCGCGACCAACTCAACCGTGAGCCGCCGCATCGGCTGAACGATGACCGTGTCCTTGCGCGGACCTCGACTGCCGCCGGACTTAAGGACCTGGAACGTGTGACCGTGCAGATGCATCGGATGCCACATCATCGACATGTTGTTGAAAGTCAGCGTCGCCCGCTGGCCTTGCGTAACCGTCAACGGTTCGGTTTCGGCGAACGGCCGCCCATTGATAGTCCAGTTGTAGCTCATCATGCCGCCCGACAAATCGGCCGACAGTGTGATGTCCGGCTTCGCCGAACCCAGATCGACTTCTGTTGCGGCAGTGAACATATCGACGGTTCCCACTTGCCGGTCGAGTTCGGGCGGTCGATACCCGGCGCCTGGGGCGGTGCCGACACCCGTGGACAGCAAGGCCCGCGCCAGCGCATCCTTTCCCTCCGCCAGCGCCACCAGCGGGAACACTCCGTCGCCGACGGTGACCAGCACGTCGTACCGTTCGCCCATACCGAGGAGGACGGCATCAACATCGGTCGGCTTGACCGGGAAGCCGTCCGTATGGGTGACGGTCATGCGGTGCCCGGCGAGCGCCACCCGGAAAGCGGTATCGGAGCCGGCATTGATGATCCGGATGCGCACCCGCTGTCCTGGCTTCGCACCGAATGTGGTGGGTGCGGCCGGAATACGCCCGTTGATCAGGTAGTACGGGTAACTGACATCACCGGCGTCGCCGCCCAGCAGTGTGCTCCCGCCCACGCCCCCCATGCCGTGCATACCGCGCATACCTGGCATGCCACCCATGCCCGGCATGGAGCCTCTGTGCAGGCCGTCGTAGATCTGTTGCGGGCTCGAGCCGATACCGTCGGTCCAATCATCCAGTGCCACAACCCATTCGGTGTCGTATGCGGCCGGCTCGGCAGGGTCGTCGACAACGATCGGCAGATACAGTCCGGTATCGGCGTCTAGTCCGGTGTGTGGATGGGCCCAGTAGGTCCCAGGGTGCGGCACCGAGAACCGATAGACGAAGTCGGCGCCCGCATCGATATCGGGGCTGGCCGGCGAGGCGCCGTCCATATCGTTGCGCAACGCGATGCCATGCCAATGTATCGACGCCGAGTGGTTCAGGCGGTTCTTGACGGTAACCGCTAGCTCATCGCCCACATTGGCCCGGATCAGCGGGCCCGGGACGGCGTCGCCGTACGCGAATGTTGCGGCTCGCGTGCCGCCGAGGTCGATCTCTGCCCGTCCCGGAGAGAGCTTCACGGGGACGGTCCGCCCGGTGTGTGGCCGAGCGGCCTCCACGGCATCAATCCGGTCAGTGGGAATACTGACAGTTGTCTCGCGCGCACATGCGGCGACCGCCAAGCCCGCGGCCACGGTCCCGCCGATGAATGCCCGCCGGCTGATTCTCGCTGGGAACGAGGGGCTTTCAGTCATGATCGGTTCTGCGATGGCGGCGAGTGCGGGACCCGGCGGGGAACAACGCCAGCGTTGCTGCGATCGGTACCACCCAGAACGCGACGACCAAGAAGGTCACGACCAGCCAGCCGATGCACATCACCGCCACCTCCTTCCTGCGGTATCCACGATGCTGTGCGCGTCCGAGGGAATCGGTGTGGGTTTTGTGAAGATTCGCTCAAGACCGCGCCGTGTTGTGATGAGGCTGGCCCTGATCGGCCAGCGCCGGGGCACGATGAGAGGCATGGAGCGAATTCCCGGTGGCGACACAGCGGGGTACCGGGCATTGGTCGTCGACGACGAGGTGCCGCTGGCCAGCGTCATCGCCAGCTACCTCGAGCGTGAGCATTTCGAGGTCAGCATCGCCCACAACGGGCGCGAAGCCGTCGCACTGGCCCGCGAGATCGATCCCGACGTCGTGGTGCTCGACCTGGCGCTTCCTGGCATCGACGGACTGGAGGCATGCCGGCAGTTGCGGACGTTCTCCGACGCCTACGTGGTGATGCTCACCGCGCGCGATACCGAGATGGACACCATCATCGGGTTGTCGGTCGGCGCAGACGACTATGTGACCAAGCCGTTCAGCCCCCGCGAACTCGTGGCGCGGATTCGCGCGATGTTGCGCAGGCCGCGGACCGTGGCGGCGGCCGAGGCCGGTGTGGCGCCCGATCAACCCCCGCCGCGGGTGTTCGGCGAGTTGCGGATTGACGTCGCCGGCCGCGAGGTGCTCATCGACGACCAGCCGATTACGCTGACCCGCACCGAGTTCGATGTCCTTGCCGCGCTGTCGGCGCGACCGGGCGTGGTGTTCAGCCGCAGACAGCTTCTCGATGCCGTATGGGCAGAGTCGTGGGGTGGCAACGAGCACCTCGTCGATGTTCACATCGGGCATCTGCGCCGCAAGCTGGGCGACGATCCGGCTGCTCCGCGCTACGTGATCACGGTGCGGGGCGTCGGATACCGGATGGGGAGCGGGAAGTGAGCCCGTCACGCCGCCCGGGGATCGGAGTACGGCTGCTGCTGGCGCAGACCCTGGTGCTTGTCGCGGGCGCCGCGACCACCTGGATCGTCGCTGCCGTGGTCGGTCCGCCGCTGTTTCGGGAGCATCTGCACCGCGCGGGAGTGGCGGCGATGTCGGGCGAACAGATGCACGCCGAGGAGGCGTACACCTACGCCACCGCGATATCCATTGCGGTGGCCCTTGGCGTCTCCGCACTTGCGGCGCTGGTGGTGACGTGGTACTTCAGCAGGCGCGTCCAACGGTCGTTGGCCGAAGTGTCGTTGGCGGCGGCCGCCGTCGCCGATGGACGTTACGATTTCCGCGTTTCATCCCCGCAGCTGGGTGACGACTTCGATTCCCTGGCAACGGCTTTCAACCAGATGGCCAGCCGACTCGAGTCGGTCGAGACGACGCGGCGCCGACTGTTCGGTGACCTTGCCCATGAGATCCGCACGCCCGTCTCGGTACTAGAGGCGTACTTCGAGGCTGTCGAGGACGGCGTGAAAACCCTTGACCGCGAGACCATCACAATGCTGCGCGACCAGACCCGCAGGCTGGTGCGATTCTCCGAGGATGTCGCGGCGCTCGCCCAGGCAGAAGAGAGCCACGCTTCCATCGCGCCCACTTCGTTTGCACCCGGCACACTGATCGAAACAGCAGTCGCCGCGGCGGCGGACCGCTTCTCCGCCAAGGGCGTGACGCTGACTACCCACGTCGACGGCGATCTGCCCCCGCTATGGGCGGATCGGCAGCGGCTCGGCCAAGTGCTTGCCAACCTGCTCGACAATGCATTGCGGCACACCCCTCGCGGCGGTCGGGTCGCCGTCACGGCGGACACGGACGATGGCGCGCTCACGATCACGGTGACGGACGACGGTGAAGGAATCCCCGTCGAGCACCTGCCACACGTGTTCGATCGCTTCTACCGGGCAGATGCCGCGCGGACTCGCGAACACGGCGGTGCCGGTATCGGTCTGGCGATCGCGAAAGCTCTCGTCGAAGCGCACCAGGGTCAAGTCAGCGCGGATAGCCGCGGCCCGGGGACCGGCGCGACATTCACTATCACGTTGCCGGTCCGCGGAGCCGATTAGCCGGGCCTACAGCGTGGCCAGGATGCCTTTCATGGTGTCAATTTCCTTCTGCTGGGCGGTGACGATGGACCGCGCCAATTCGACCGTGGCGGGATACTGACCGTTCTTTATTTCCGTCTGCGCCATGGTGATTGCGCCTTCGTGGTGCGTGATCATTTGAGTCAGGAACAGCTTGCTGGCTTCGACACCCTGAGCGTTCTGCAACGCCGCCATGTCCTGTTCGGACATCATGCCCGACATTCCCGGCATACCCGGCATGCCCGACATACCCGGCATGCCTGAAGTAGTTGGCATGTTGCTTTGGCCAGGCATTTCCGACATGCCGGGCATATTCCCGTGGCCCGGCATGCCCGATGGCATCGGCATCTGCGGGCTACCCCACTGGTCCAGCCACCCCTGCATCTGCTGGATCTCGGGTCCCTGCGCAGCCTTGATCTGATTGGCCAACTCGATCACGCGTGGATCGATGCCCTGTTTGGACAACAGGATGTCGCTCATCTCGATGGCCTGCTGGTGGTGGGGGATCATGTGCTGAGCGAACATGACGTCCGCCTGGTTATGCGCTTCGCCGCTCGGCGTGGTGGTGGCCTGGCCCGTCGCGGTCGCCGGCGTCGTGCCCTGTCTCGTCTGCGACCCACCGCCGGAATCGTTGTTGCTACAGCCCGCGGCGATGACGAGCGCGGCCAGGGCAGCCGTGCCGGTTACAAGTGTTCGTTTCCACATCACACTTCCGAGCGTCCCGACCGCCGATGTGGCTCGGCTAGTCGTTCGATGAAGATTCGATAAAGACGCCATCTATTCGTCGTCATCTTCGGGCAGAAGGTATTTCTCTGGGTGGTGGTAGTTGTTGACCCGGGCCTGCCCGGTGTCGAGGTGTGGTGGTGGGATCCATTCGGTGCGGCCGTCTTTGCGTTTTCGGGTGGTCCAGCCACCCTCTTCGACGAGGCGGTTGTCGGGGCCGCAGGCCAGGGTGAGTTTGGTGATGTTGGTTTCGCCATTGGCGGCGGCCCAGCCGTCGACGTGATGGACCTGGCACCGGTAGCCCGATGCGGTGCAGCCCGGGCGGGTGCAGCCGCGGTCGAGCGCATGCAGAACGATGCGTTGCCCGGGAGTGGCGAAGCGTTTCGCGCGGCCACAGTAGAGCGGTTCGCGGGTGTGTTTGTCGTAGATCACCAAATAGTGATGGGCCTGGGAAGCCTGCTTGATCACCTCGCGCATCGGCAGCAGAGTGCCCCCGGCGGTGACGGCCACCCCAGCTGCAGACTGTAGGTCCTGCAGGGTGGTGGACACGATGATCGTGGCAGGCAGCCCGTTGTGCTTGCCGAGCTCACCCGACGCTAAGACGCTGCGGCCCATGGCTTTCAGGGCGTCGTGGTTACGCTGGCCCTGCGTGCGGTGATCACCGTGCGCCGCTTCGTCAGTGGGGTCACCGTCCACGCACGGAGCTTCATCATCGGGATTGCACATGCCTGGGGCGGCCCATTTAGCGAACACCGCCTCGATCGTCGCGCGAGCTTCGGGGTCGAGCAGGCCGTGGATGCGGCTCATCCCATCGACACCCTGCTTCTCGATGGTGAGATGCCGCCGCCTTGCCCGCTCGGCATCGTCGGGCATATCACCGTCCTGGTTGAGCAGGAACGCCAACCGGTCGGCAGCCTGCCGGAACTGCGCGGGCCCCAACCCGCTCGCGATACGCGCGAGGTCGGCCTCGGCGAGTTCACGGGTCTGGCAGTCGATATCGCCGGGCAGATCATCGAAGAACTTCTCGATGATCCGCACATGCTCCGACCCGATCTGACCGCGGGCCAGCGCTGCAGCCACGTTGGGCCGCAACGGAGCCAACGGCTCACCTGTCAACGCCCGTCGCGGCCCGAGCTCTTCGGCCTCTTTGATGCGCCGACGGGCCTCCTTCTTGCTGATCTGTAACCGGGTGGCCAGCACGTCGACCAGCGATGTGCCGCCCAGCGCTTTGGGGTCGACATCGGCGAGCGAGTTGATCAGCCGATGCTCCACGACAGGCGCGCGCCGCAAGTTGCGTTCCATGCGGCTCTCGAGGTTGAGCTTCTCGGGTTCGGTCAGCGCATCGAACGACAACTCGAGCACCTTGTCGAACGCGGCGTCGAGATTGTCGTAGGCCGCGAGGACGGCCTCGCGATCCGAACTCATACATCGAACACTAGTTCGAACCACCGACAAGAATTAGCATCCAAAACCAGTGAAACTAAAGTGACGCAAGTGAATTCGTCGTCAACTACTCGGAGAGCCGCCCCGCGTCACGCGGAAGAGTTTCACATCACCGCTCATACCCTTGAGACGCCGCGTGCCCGCCGGCGACCAGTCGAAACCCCCTGCATTCGCGACGGCATCCCGCGTGGACTCCGCGACGAGCACCGTTCCGGGACGCGCTGCGCCGGTCAACTCGGCTTGCGAGATTGACGGGACTGCCGAACCAGTCCCCTGCTCGGGTGACCGCGCACCCCGAGGCGAGGCCAATCCGAAGGCGCGGCATGTCGTTTGCCACGGCGGCATCGGCCAAGTCGAGCATCGCCGACAACAGCGGCGCGGAGTCGAACGACACCAGCATCACCGCATCGCCGATCGACTTGACGAACCGCACCGGTGTGAAAGCCACGTCGTGGGCGAGTTCGGCCAGCCGACTAGCCACGTGCTCAAGCTCCTCGGCGGGCAGCGCCTCGCCGAGGCGGGTGAACCCGGCAAGGTCGGCGAACGCGATGGTCACCGGCCGCGAACCCGGTAGCGTGCCGGCGGCCCGTTCCGCGGCGTTCACGGCCTCCATCTCGAACGAATGCCGCAGCACCATCCGCAGTAGATCGTCCATCATCGGCCCGAGCATCGGAGTGGCTTGAAGGGCCAGCTGTTCGGATCCCTCGGCAAGCTCGATCTCCGTGGCCCCCGGTCGGAGGATGGCCTTCAGCGCCGCCTCGCGCATGATCGCCGCTGCATGACTGAGACTCTCAATGACGACCCGCATGACCGCGACCGCGTCCTCTGGGGCGATGCCCATCTCGAGGAAGATCTTCGCGCGCGCCGCGGCCTCTCCATCGGCGCGCAACAACACGGCCGCGTCGGGGTCTTCGATGCAAGGCAAGCCGACGGCGCGTTGCAGACGCTGAAGCAACTCCAGTTCGACCCCGGTCGATTCGCAGACCTCACGTGCGGACACCAGCTCTCCGTCGTCGCCGAGCACCCGGTAGGCAGGCAACATCAGCGGTGCGGCGACGGAAGCACGGATGTGGTCGATGGAAAAGCCGCGATCGAGCAGCCAAGCGATCAGCTCGCGCGCTCCTCGCGCGCCTCGCCTTCGAGGCCGTCAAGCAGGCCCAACGCCTCGATATCGAGGTCCGCCACAGCGTCAACCTAATCCTCGGCTTGGCCACGCGGGCGCGGAACAGTTTCACTTCGCCCTTGACGCCTTTGAGGTGGCGCCCGCCCGCGAAGGACCACGAAAATCCGTCGGCCGATCCAATCGTCTCCCGGACGGATTCGGAGACCAGCACCGTGCCCGGGCGCGCGACGCCGGTCACCCGACTGGCCACGTTCACCGGGCTGCCGAACCAGTCGCCGGCGCGGCTGACGGCGCATCCGGATGCGAGTCCAATCCGCAGTTGGGGAAAGTCGTCGTATTTCTCCGCGACTGCGAGAAGTTCCAGCGCCGTGCGCATTAATGCAACCGAGTCCGTGCTGACCAACATCACCGCGTCGCCGATCGTCTTGATGAACCGCACCGGTGGCGAGACGACGTCGTGAGCGAGGTTAGACAGCCGGCTGGCCAGGTTTTCCAACTCCTCCGGCGGGACGGCCTCGCCAAGGCGGGTGAACCCGACGAGGTCGGCAAACGCCACGGTGACATTGCGTGCGCCGGGAACGGTGCCTGCGGCGCGCTCGGCGACGCTCATCGCCTCCGTCTCCAACGTGTGCCGCAGCTGTATGCGCAACACGTCCTCACACAAGGGACCGAGCAGCGGCGACACCTGCTGCACCAAGCCCTCGTAGGCGTGCGCGATCTGTAGTTCCGTGGCGCCGGGTTGGATAACGGCCTCGAGGACGACTTGGCGCATGGCTTCCGCAGTCTGCGCAAGACCGTGTCCGAGCACCCGGGTCACTGCGATCACCTGCTCGCGGCTCAGACCCATGTCGACGAAGACCTTCGCGCGGGCAGCCGCCTCACTGTCGGACCGCAGGAGGATGACCGCATCGGGATCGTCGGCCCTCGGCATGCCGAGAGCCCGCTGGATCGCCTGGAGCAGTTCGAGATCGATGCCGGTTTCATCGCAGATCTGGCGGGCGGACACATACTGGCCGTCATTGCCGACGATGCGACCCGCAGGCAGCAGCATCGGCGAGACCTCGTTTCGAATCTGGTCGAGGGTGAACCCCTGCTCGAGCAGCCACTGGATGAGTTCTGCTCGTTCGGTGCGCGCCTGTCCTTCGAGGCCTTCGAGCAGGCCATCGATGTCGGCGTCTTCGGCCACGGCCCCAACGTATACCGCCACCAAGGGGCAGTATTTGCTTTCGTGACCTCGCCGCTGCTGCACGGGCTGCCGCCGATCATCGGCGAGGATGCACAGTCCCTGATTCTCGGCAACATGCCGAGCGTGAAGTCACTGGGCGAGCAGGCGTATTACGCGAATCCGCGAAACGCGTTCTGGAGGATCATGGGCGAGATCGTCGGGTTCGATGCTTCACAGCCGTACGACACCCGCACTGCGGCGCTGACGGCCCACGGCATTGCGGTGTGGGACGTACTTCGGTCATGCCGTCGCGTCGGAAGTCTGGACTCCGCGGTGGAGCCAGACAGCATGGTGGCCAACGACTTCGGCGAGCTGTTCGAACGTCATCCACAGATCACCCGGGTGTTTTTCAACGGAGCCGCGGCCGAGAAGAACTTCAACCGACTTGGTCCGCGTCGCGCCGGATCTTCAGTACCGGCGACTGCCGTCGACCAGCCCGGCACAAACCATGCGCTACGAGGACAAGCTGGCGGCCTGGCGGATCATTGGTGAGTCATGACACCGGCGGACGGCGATGCGCCCACGGCCGCGCCTGCTCGATCTGCGCCGCCAGCGACAGCAGTGTCGCCTCGTCGAACGGCTTGCCCACTAACTGAATTGACGTCGGCACACCTTTGCCGTCCAAGTCCCACGGCACTACCGCCGCCGGCTGGCCCGTCACATTGAATAACGCCTGAAACGGCACGCGGGCGGCCACCAACGTCAGCGTCGAGATCGCTCCTCGCCGTTGGTATGCCCCGATCCGCGACGGCCCCATTGCAGTGCCCGGTGTGATCACCACGTCGACATCGTCGTAGATCGACTGAATCCGCTCGGCTACTTCGCTTTCCGAACCGCGGATCGCGTTCATCCTTCGGTCTGAGAAGAACCCGCCGATCCGGGCGAAAGCGCGCGTGCGGCGCTCGAGGCGCTCAGGGTGCGGCAGCGTCTTCACGTCGTCATAGGCCCCGCGGAAGTACCGCGGCAGAGCATGCCCGTATACCGCCGATGGCGGGTAGTCAGGATCGCGCGCTACGACGTCGTGGCCCAGCTCGCGCAGCAGCGCCCCCGCCTCGTCGACCGCAGTCCGCTGCGCCCGGCCGACGCGCGCTGTCAAACCCGGAGGCGCCTTGGTGCTCAACGCAATCCGCAGTCGCCCCGGCGGCCGTTTGGCCGCAGCCACGAAATCATTGCCTGGAGCTGTCACGTCCAAGAACAGCGCGGCATCTTCCACCGACCTCGCAAGCGGGCCATTCACACTCAGGCCGTTCCACGCGTCGTCGTGCGGCGCGAGCGGCACCCGGTCCCGCTGCGGCTTGATTCCAAACAGCCCGCACCACGTCGACGGAATCCGAATCGAACCCATGCCGTCCGAACCCAGCGCCATCGGAGTCAAACCCGCCGCCACCGCTGCGCCGCTGCCACCGCTGCTGCCGCCCGGCGTGTAGTCGGTGTTCCACGGATTGCGCGTCGCCCCGAACGTGACGGTCTCGGTGAACGGCCAGATCATCAACTCCGGCACCGCGGTCTTGCCGAGGATGACCGCGCCCGCCTCGCGCAGCCGTTGCACCACCTCGGCGTCCTCGATTGGCGCCGGGCCGTGCGCGGCGGTTCCGTATGTCGTCACCTCGCCGGCGACATCGACATCGTCCTTGATGGCGATGGGCACGCCCAGCAGCGGCAGCCGCTCCCCCGCGTCCAGCCGGGCCTGCGCGGCCGTCGCCTCCGCCCGGGCGCTGTCGGTGAGCACGATCCGAAACGACCTCAGCTCGGGGTCCAGGCGGGCGATGCGGTCGAGGTAGACGTCCAGCACCTCGGGTGCAGTGATGGTGCCGTCGGCAAGCATCCGGGCCTGCTGCGCGGCTCCTGCGAAGGCAAGCTCACGACTATCCACATCGATTCCTAACTTCCGTGCGCGGCGGCATATTCGCCCGGGGTACTGCCAAGCATTGTGCGGAAGTCGTTGATGAAATGGGCCTGGTCGTACCAACCGAGGCGAACTGCGAGGTCGGCGTGATCGACGCCGGAGTGGCTCTCGATCTCCAGGGCGGCCTGCTGCAACCGATAGCGGCACAGCACCCACTTGACCGGCACGCCGACGTAGCGGCGGAATATCCGCTGCGTGGTGCGCGCACTCCACGGCGAATGCCGCATCACCTGTTCCACCCGATGCAGCCGATCGTCGTCGCGGATCCGGTCAACCAGTGCCGTCAGGGACACATAGGTTGGATCGAGCGAGCCGGAATACGCGCCGATGAGCTCGTCGAGCCGGGCGGAGGCCGCAGTCGACGTCGTCGTCGAGATAGATTGGCCCGCCGAATAACTCGTCGTCGACAGGCTGCACACGACCAGTCATCGCCGCGGCGTCGCGGTCGAACCGTGCGGCGAACCCGCCCGGCCGGAATCGGGCACCGACGACCCGGCCCCGCTCGCTGATCGTCGTGTGAAAGACACGCTCGACGACGCCGTGCACCAGTGTGTTCGGCAGCGGGAAGCCGTGGCGCGGGCTGTCATCGCCCCACTCGTGGGTGATGTGCAACGACGGGAAAGTGATGACGGTGCTGTCGAACGGGCCCTGTTCGCGCAGGTCCCAGCTGACCGACCAGAAGTGTTCGACGAAGCGCGCGGCCGCTTCTGACGGTGCCCATCGATCGAGGTCGAACATTGACGTGCTGCCGGACCTGCCGACGACACCGCGCACAGGCGCTGGTTGCGTCATGTCCTTCCAACCGCGCACGAGACCAGACTACGAAACTCGTGGTCAGTGGCGGCGACTGAAGCTCAGGGTCTCGCCGCGGACGCCGCCCATCCAGAGGTCCTGGCACGCCGCGGCCATCTCGTCGAGTCCCTCGACGATGGCACCGAAGACGTTGCCCGGCACCCAACCCTGGTCACCGTTGATCAGCAGGTTGTTCCGCCCGTAGAACAGGGCGAGGTCGACGATCGCGCCCGTCGTCCCGGTCCCCGTAGTGTTCTCATACCCGTATGCCGGGTTGCCGAGGTCGTCGGAGTCGAACGAGAACCAGCACAGGTCGCCAGGGATTGGTGTGATTGTGGTGTTCTCCTTGCCCGGGTCGCTGGGCGCGAATGCCGGTAGCAACGTGTAGATCTCGTTGCGCGCGTACTTGCCGTGGAATACGGCTGCCGACAGCGGTAGCGCATCCCAGACGGCTGCGCAGGTCCGGGGTGCCTCGTTGTCGAGCAACCGGGCGACGCAACTCACGCCGCGCTTATCCAGCGACACCGTGATGAACCTGCTCATCGAACCTCCTCGGTCAGAAGTGCCGGAGTCTTCAGATGCCAGTCGGTGGCGGACTGGTACGCCTGGCCGACCCGCAGGACCAACGCGTCGGCGTGCCGGGGAGCCACGACCTGCAGGCCGATCGGCAGCCCGGTGGAGGTGAACCCGCACGGCACACTCAGCGCGGGCTGCTGGGTCAGGTTGAACGGATAGCTGTACGGCGTCCAGCTCGTCCAGTCCGGCGAGCCCCAGCCGTCCGGCACATCCTGTCCGGCGGGGAACGCGGGCAGCGGAAGCGTCGGGGTGAGCAGCACGTCGTAGGTCTGGTGGAATCTGGCCATCCGCACGCCGAGTTCCATCCGCACGGCTGTCGCGTCCAGGTAGTCCGCCGCGGAGTATGCCGCCCCGGTCGCCGCGGTCCGTCGTAGTCCCGGGTCGACCCGGTCGTCGACTGCCGTGCCGTAGGCCCGCAGCACGTGAGCCTCCCCGGAGTACCAGAGCACGTGAAACGCCTCGACCGGATCGGCGAATCCCGGATCGACCTCGTCCACTTCGGCTCCAGCAGTGGCGAGTACATCGACGGCGGCCCGCACCGCTACCTCGACCTCGGGGTCGTTGCGGACGAAGCCGAAGTCGGGCGAGAAGGCGATCCGCAGGCCCGCGACACCGTCATCGATGCCGTCAAGGAAGGAGTTCGTCGGCGTCGGCATGGCCGTGCAATCGCGAGCGTCGAAGCCGGAGATCAGGTCGAGCAGCGCGGCGCAATCCCGCACTGATCTCGTCATCGGTCCGACGTGTGACAAGCTGCCGAACGCGCTCGCCGGGTAGTGCGCGACCAGCCCGTAGGTCGGCTTCAGCGCGACCGTGCCGGTGAACCCCGCGGGGATCCGAACCGAGCCACCGCCGTCCGTGCCGACCGACCACGCCCCCATGCCCAGGGCGATGGCGGCTGCGCTGCCGCCGCTCGACCCACCCGCCGTCGTGCCGAGATTCCAGGGGTTGCGGGTCACGCCGTGCCGGAACGAGTCAGTCACGCCCTTCCACGAGTACTCCGGAGTGGTGGTCTTGCCGAGGATGACCGCACCCGTCTCCCGCAGTCTCGCGACACTCGGCGCGTCCTCCTCCCATGGACCCGCTTCGTCGATCAGCGTGCTGCCGCGCAGGGTCGGCCAGCCACGCGTCCAGAGCGCATCCTTGATCGACGTCGGGACGCCGTCGCCGGGGCCCAGCGGCTCACCAGCGTGCCACCGGGCCTCCGACTCTTTCGCGGCGGCAAGCGCACCGTCGGCGTCCACCAGCACAAAGGCGTTTACCTGGCCGTCGTAGCGGTCGATCGCCTCGAGCGCGGCTTGCGTGGTCTCCACCGGGGAGAGCACCTTTTGCCGGTACGCCTCGACGAGGTCGACCGCCAACGGAATCATCGGTCCGACCCTCCGGGGATGTAGCCGAGTTTCTTGTCCACCACGTTGAGCAGCGGCTCGCCGGCAAGCCAACGCCGGACGTTCGCCGCGTACTGCGCGGCCAGGGTGTCACGCCAGCCGACCACATCCCCCGACATGTGCGCGGTGATCGTCACGTTCGGCGCGTCCCACAGCGGGTGGTCGGAAGGCAACGGCTCGACCGTGAACACGTCTAGTGTGGCACCACCGATCCGGGCGTCGGTCAGTGCCGCGAGCAGGGCGGACTCGTCGACGAGCGGGCCGCGGGCGATGTTGACCACGTGTGCCTCCGGCTTCATCGCGCTCAGCACGTCCGCGTCGACGAGGCCGCGGGTCGCTTCGGTCAGCGGTGCGGCCAGGATCAGATGGTCGCACCAGCCGACCTCGGCCGAAAGGTCGCCGCTGGCAACCACTTCGCCGAAGTCGGGATCGTCGGCGCGCGCCCTACGCCCCGCGCCCCGGACCTCCATTCCGGCCGTGCGCAGTAGCCGCGCGATCTCCCGGCCGATTCCACCGGTGCCGACCACGAGGGCCCTGGCGCCAGCGATTTCGCGCGTCTCACGGTGCTGCCATTGATGCCGCCGCTGTAGGTCCAAACTGTGGCGGCTGTCCTTGGCGTGTGCGATCACCGCGCCAAGCACGTACTCCGCGATCGGCCGGTCGAAGACCCCGCGCGCGTTCGTCACCACGACGTCGGAGTCCCGCAGCTCGTCGAAGAGCAGGGTGTCGACACCGGCCGCGGTGACGTGGATCCACTCGACGGTGCCGGCCTCGGACCAGACGTCCCGGACCGCCGTGGAGAAGAAGTCCCAAAGCAACATTCCGCGGGCCCCGCGAACAGCCTCGGCGAGCCCATCGGCGGTGCAGTACCGGAAGTCCACGTCCAGGCTCTCAAGTCCCGGCGGCCGCTCATCTGCCCGCTCACAGAGCACCGCAACAACCGGGCGCCCATCACTGACCGTGCGACCTGCGGCCGCACCTGACTCGCGGGGCGTCGGCACCGTTTGAGGCTAGGAACGCAACTGTCCGATTGTCAACAATCGGTTGCGATGCGCGAGGCGTCCCCCCAGACTGGGGCTATGGACCAGTCCCCGCCGCTGGAACAGACCGGGATCGGTGTCGTCGTACCGTACGACTTCGCCCTCGACCGGGAACTGTGGCGCTGGGTGCCCGACGACATCAGCCTCCACGTGACCCGGATGCCGTACGTCCCGCTGGCCGCGACCATGGAGATGGCCATCCACATCTCTGATCCTGAGCTGGTCGCCCGCGGCGCAACCGAAGTGCATGCCGTCTTCCCGCTGGTCACCGCCTACGCGTGCACGTCGGGCAGCTTCGTCGGGGGCCTTGCGGGGGAGGCCGCGCTGGTGGCCGCAATGAAGGAGGCCGGCGCCGGAGCCGCCGTCACCACCAGCGGTGCTCTGCTGACCGCGCTGAGGCACCTCGACATCAACAAGCTCGCCACGGCCACGCCGTACACAGCGGACCTCACCGCCGGGCTGACCGGCTACCTCCGCGAGGCCGGTATCGACGTGGTCGCGGCAGCCGGGCTCGGGCTGACCTCCGAGATCTGGACGGTGCCCTACGACGTCACCGCCCAACTCGTCCGTGACACCGACCGCGCCGACGCCGAAGCCGTCTTCATCAGTTGCACCAACCTGCCGACGTACGACGTGATCGCGCGGCTGGAGGCGGAGCTCGGCAAGCCGGTGCTGACCGCCAACCAGGTGACCATGTGGTCGTCCCTAACAATGGCCGGCCGCAAGGCCGTCGGGCCCGGCCAGCAGCTGCTGGCGCGATGACGGTCGACACCGCGGAGTACACGGAGCGACTGCGCAAGGTCCGCGAGAACATGCGGCAGCGCGACCTGGGCGCGCTGGTGGTGTGCGACCCCGCGAACCTCTTCTACCTGACCGGGTACAACGCCTGGTCCTTCTACACGCCGCAATGCCTCGTCGTCCCTGCCGAAGGCGAACCCCATCTGTTCGCCCGCGCGCAGGACGCGAATGGCGCCACCTTCACAGCCAACCTGCCCGCCGAACAGATCCACGGCTACCCCGAGGAGCTCGTGCACCGGCCCGACGTTCATCCATTCGACTGGATCGCCGCCGCCGCCCGCGAGCTGGTGCCAGCCGGAGAACAGGTAGGCGTCGAGGGCGACGCGCATTTCTTCTCACCGCGCGGCTATCTCGCCCTCGATAACGGTCTGCCGACGAACCGGCTGGTTGATTCCGCCGAGCTGGTGAACTGGGTCCGATTGGTCAAGTCGCCCTACGAAATAGGGCAGATGCGGGTCGCCGGCGCAATCGCCGAACGGGCGATGCGGATCGCCTGCGACGGGCTCCGGCCGGGCCGGCGCCAATGCGACCTGGTCGCCGAGATCGTTGCCGCGCAGGCGACCGGCACCCCCGAACACGGCGGCGACTACCCCGCCCTATGGCCGCTGCTGCCGACCGGTGAAGCGGCCGGCACCCCGCACCTCACCTGGACCGACCGGACCTTCCGTACCGGCGAAGCCACCACCATCGAGCTGGCCGGGGCGTTCGGCCGCTACCACGCGCCGCTGGCCCGGACCGTGATGCTCGGCGATCCTCCGCCACGGCTCACCGAGACCGCGAAAATCATTGCCGAGGCCATGGGTGCGACGCTGGAGACGATTCGCCCCGGCGTCACCGGCAGCGCCGTGCACCAGGCGTTCGACGATGTGATCCGGCCCCACGGGTTGACCAAGGATTCGCGGATCGGGTACTCGATCGGCATCGGCTACCCGCCCGACTGGGGCGAGCGGACCGTAAGCCTGCGGCACGGGGAGACCACCGAATTGGCCGCGGGCATGGCTTTCCACATCATCCTCGGGATGTGGATGGACGACTGGGGATACGAACTGTCAGAGCCAATCGTGGTCGCCCCCAATGGGGTTGAACGCCTGACCGACCTCCCGCACGAACTCACGATTAGGAGATAGCACGTGAGATCCGTAACCCTTCCGTACGCGGCACGCGCCGCCGGGTTGGTCGGGTCGGTGATCGACTCGAGCACGTCGCTGCTGCACAAACAGACGCACGACATAGTCCGGTTCGCGATGGGCAGTCCCGCTGCCGAGGCGGTCCCGTCGGAGATCCTGGCCGCGATCGCGGCGGTCGAGCTGGCCGAGCCGCACGCCTACGATTACGCGGCCACCGAGGGCGATCCGCCGCTGCACGCGGCCCTGCTGCAGATGTTGAGCGGCACCAGCGACGAGACCACCGCCGACCGGTTGACCATCACCGCGGGTGGCATGCAGGGCCTCGACCTGTTCTTCAAGATCTTTGTGGACCCTGGCGACCTCGTCGTGGTCGAGTCCCCGACCTATACCAACGGCAGCGCGACCGCACTCTCGTACGGCGCCACCTTGTTGGAGGTCCCCGTCGACGACGACGGCATGGACGTCGACGCACTGGAGGAACTGGTCGCGGCGGCGGGCCGCACCCCCAAGGCCATCTACACGATCCCAACCTTCCAGAACCCGTCCGGCGTGACGCTCTCGCTGGAGCGCAGGCACCGGCTGCTCGACCTCGCGCGAGCCTGGGGATCGATGGTGGTCGACGACGACCCGTACGGTCTGTTGCGATTCGCAGGCGAACCGCTGCCGACGCTGCGGGAACTCGGTGGCGGCGGCCCGCTCGTGTTCTCGGTGCGCACGTTCTCCAAGATCGTGGCGCCCGGCCTGCGCGTCGGCTGGGTGGACACCGTGCCCGAACTGCAACCGCTGCTGATCAACGCCAAGCAAGCGATGGACACGTGCACCAACCTCCCGGCACAGCGCCTGCTGACGGGATTCCTCACCGGCGGACACCTGGAGAAGCACCTCATCACCCAGCGGGCGGAATACAAGCGGCGCAAGGAGGCGATGCACGCGGCGCTACGCGAGCACTTCGGCGACATCGCCCGTTGGACCGATCCCGAGGGCGGGTTCTTCTGTTGGGTGACGCTCGCCAACGGCGTTCACGCGACCGAACTGTTCGACAGGGCACTGGCCGAGGGTGTGGCGTTCATCCCCGGCGCGGCCTTCTCCCCCTCCGGGCGGTTCACCGACGCCCTGCGTCTCTGCTTCGCCTCCACCCCACCCGACCGGATCCACCAAGGAGTCGCCCGGCTGCGACGGGCGGTCAACCTGCTCGCGAAGGGCTGACTGGATGGGCGTGTCAGCCGCAGAGCAGGCCGTGCTGGACAGGATCGACGAAGCATCGCTGGTGGACCTGACCACGGCGCTGGTGCGGGCGGCCGGGCAGAATCCGCCCGGCGGTGAGGCGGCGACGGTGAACGTGCTGCACGTGGCAGCCGTCGAGCTGGGTCTGGACGTGGTCGAGACAGCGGTCGAGCCGGGCCGCAACAACCTGCGCATCACGCTGGAGGGCGGCGCCGGGCCCGGCGTTCTGCTGCTCGGGCACACCGACGTCGTCCCGGTCGGCGAGGGCTGGACCACGGACCCGTTCGGCGGTGCAGTGCACAACGGCCGCATCTACGGCCGCGGCGCCTCCGACATGAAAGGCGGTCTCGCGGCATCGCTCGCCGCCTTGGCGGCGCTTCGCGGCGTGGGGCTGAGCGGCCCGGTCGAGCTGGCCGCCCTGGTCGACGAGGAGGAGACCGGCAAGGGCATCCGCGACTATGTCGAGTCGCGCGCAGCCGCCCTTCCTGGGCTGCCTCACCGCGGAGCCAACCGACCTGCAGACCATCATCGGCGCTCGTGGCGCGTCCTACGCACGCGATCGAAGTGCACGGAAAGGCCTGTCACGCAGGCAATCCCGATGACGGCGCGAACGCGATCTACGGCGCGGCCGCGGTGGTCGCCGAGATCGAGCGCATGCACTCCGAGCTCGCGCAGCGGCCCCACCCGCTGCTGGGGCCCGCCACCTGGAGCGTCGGGCAGATCCGTGGCGGTGCCGGCGGTTCTATCGTCCCCGCGGAATGTGTGGTGGTCGCCGACCGCAGGTTACTGCCGGGCGAGTCAACCGAGTCCGTGCTCGACGGTCTTCGCGAGCGTGTGGAGGGTCTGCGGCTGGCCGACCGTGGTTTGACGGTCGACGTGGCGATGCCGATGGAGATGCCTGCGTTCCAGACTCCCGCCGATTCCGAGCTGGCCCGGACAACCGATGCCGCGCTGGCCGACGCGGGCGGACCCGGCCTGCCGGTGGGAGGTTGGACGGCCGCCTGTGACGGCGGATTCGTGGCCCGCGATCTCGGCATCCCGGTGGTCGTGCTCGGCCCAGGCTCGGCCACCCGCCAGGCCCACCGCGCCGACGAATCGGTCGCGATCGACGAGTTGCTCGTTGCGGCCCGCACCTATGCGCTGACAGCACTGCGCTTGCTGAGTCAGCGCCCCTGACGCAGCGCGCCGGCCAGCAGCTGGGCGAGGTGCACCGGCTGCCGAGAGGTGCCGTGAGTGATCTGGGTGCGGCAGCTGAACCCGTCGGCGACGATCGCCGTGGTGGAGTCGGCGTCGCGCACGGAAGGCAGGAGGACACGCTCTCCGGCGGCCTTCGACACCTCGTAGTGGCCGCGTTCGAAGCCGAAGTTGCCTGCGAGCCCGCAACATCCGGAGTCGGGAACCGTCGCATTGATGCCGGCGGCCGCCATTACCGAGCGATCGGCGTCGAAGCCGACGACGGCGTGCTGGTGGCAGTGCGTCTGCACCAGCGCCTCTCCGCCGACATGGGGCGGTTCCCAACCCGACTGGTTCAGGAACTCGGCGAAGGTGTGCGTCGCGGCCGCCGTCGCAGCGGCAAGGGGGTTGTCCGGCAGCAGCGCGGGAGCATCGTGCCGCAAGGCAGCGGTGCAACTCGGCTCCAGCCCGACGATGGGTGTTCCGGCGCACATCGACGGCGCCAAGGTCGCTAGCGATCGCGTGATCACCTTTTTGGCCCTGCTCAGCTGGCCGGTGGAGATCCACGTCAGTCCGCAGCACACTGCCTTCTTCGGCAGCACGACCTGGTACCCGGCGGCTTCCAGCACCTCGACCGCCGCCTTGCCGACCTCAGGTGCCAGGTGGTTGGTGAAGGTGTCGGGCCACAGCAGGACCTTGCCCTTCACACCTTCCGCCGGGCTGTGGCCGGCAAACCATGAGGTGAATGTCTGCTCGGCGAAGGCGGGGATCTCTCGCTCCGGCGCGATCCCGCCCAATCGCTTCGTGAGCGGGAGTCGCGCCAACCAGTTGACCAGCCGCGGCGCCCGGGAGGCGAACCGCGACGACAGCGGCAACCAGCCCATTGACCAGTGCGACAGGGGCCGGGCCCACGGCCGGTAGGCGTAATGGTGTTGAGTGAATTCGGCTTTGTACGTTGCCATGTCGACGTTGACTGGGCAGTCCGACAGGCATCCCTTGCAGGACAGGCACAGGTCCAGCGCGTCCCGCACTTCGGTCGACCGCCAGCCGTCAGTCACCAGATCGCCCTGCAGCATCTCCCACAGCAGATGGGCGCGACCGCGCGTTGAGTGCAGCTCCTCGCGCGTCACCTGATAGCTCGGGCACATCACCCCGCCGGAGTTCTGCCGGCACTTGCCGATCCCGACACACCGGCGCTGCGCCTGAGCGAAGTCGTGGTTGTCGTCGGCATAGGCGAAGAGCGTCAACGGCTTTCGGTCCTTGGCTGGTCCGTCGTGTCGGATCCCGGCGTCCAGCGCGGGCGGGTCGACGATGACGCCGGGATTCATCATCCGGCCCGGATCCCAGATGTCCTTCATCTCGGTGAGCAGCCGCAGCCCGTCCGCGCCGTACATCCGGCCGAGCAGTTCCGAGCGCGCCCGCCCGTCGCCGTGCTCGCCGGAAACGGAGCCGCCTAACGACACCACCAGATCGGTTGCCTGCTCGACGAATTCGCGGTAGGTCGCGAGGCCGGACCGGCTGAGGAGGTCGAAATCGATCCGCATGTGCATACAGCCCTCGCCGAAGTGCCCATAGGACGCTCCGGAGAATCCGTACCGGCGCAGCAGTTCGTCGAGCCCGCGCAGGTAGTCGCTCAGGCGCGCGGGCGGCACGGCGGCGTCCTCCCAGCCGCCCCAGGCCTCGGCGCCATCGGCCCTGCGGGTTGCGAGTCCGGCCGCGTCCGTTCGGCACCGCCACAACACGCGCTGCGCCCCGGGATCGGTGACGAGCGAGGCGGTGGCTGGCGAGCCGGAGTCGCGCAGCTCCTCGAGCATCTTCTCGGCGGCCACCAGGGCCGACGCGTGGACTTGCCCGCCCATTTCCACCAGCAGCCACGCTCGTCCCGCCGGAAGTCCTGCCTCGATCGCGGCGGCGCGGACCTCGGCCGGGAGCCGGTCGACCAGGTCGATGTTGATCGACTCCATCGTCAGCGGATCGTGCCTCAGCACCACCGGCACGCACTCAGCGGACGTGATCGAGTCGCCAAACCCCAACACACACAACACTTTTGCCGCAGGCAACGGCGTCAGCGAAACCGTCGCCTGCAGCGTCGTCGCGAAACCACCCTCGCTGCCGCACAGCAACCCGGCGACGTCGTAGGAGTTGTCCGGCAGCAGCCGGTGCAATGCGTACCCCGAGATCTGCCGGGTGAACTGGCCGAACCGCCGCCGGATCACCAGTTCGTGCCGGTCGACGAAGCCCTGCAACTGATGGTGCAGTTCGCCCTCCCGGCCCGGTCTGCGGGCAAGCTCCTCGCGGTTCCCGACAGCGTCCACAGTGCATCGGGTGCCGTCGGCAAGCAGCACGTCGAGCGACCGGACGTTGTCGGCGGTCGTGCCCCAGGCAAGGGAATGCGCGCCGCACGCGTTGTTCGCGATCATCCCGCCGAGCGTCGCCCGGCTGGCCGATGACGGGTCGGCCCCGAATGCCAACCCGAGCGGCAAGGCAGCGGCCAGCAGGTCGGTGAGCACCACGCCCGGCTCGACGACCGCCGTCCGGGCTTCGCCATCGATGGCGAGAATCCGGTTGACGTGCCGCGAGGCGTCGATGACCACGCCGCCGATCGCATTGCCGGCCATCGACGTGCCGCCGCCGCGCAGGGTCACGGGCGCACCCGCCGCCGCGGTCAGCATCACCGCGGTGGCCAGGTCCTCGGCATCGGCCGGGACAACGACCAGATCGGGCACGGCGCGGTAGTTCGAAGCGTCGGCCGCGTACAGGGCCCGAGCCAGAGCGTCGCCGCCGACCGAACCGCGAAGTTCCGCCTCGAGTGCCCGGGCGAGCTCGCGGACGTCGTACGCCGCGGAGGTTATCATTGTCGACAATCTACCTATCTCGATGACGAGCAGCCAGGGAGACAGCATGGTCACAGTCGGCCTCCTCTACCCCGGTCACAGCGCGGAGGACGACTTCCCCGCGCTCGAGTCCCGGGTCGACGGCGCGGTCCGGCTTCCGGTCGTCATCACCTCCGTCGGCGAGGACGCGCACCGGGTGGACGCCCTGCTTGACCTCGGCGGCGCAGAGCGGCTGGCCGACGGCGCCGCGCAGCTGGCCGCCGAGAAACCGGACGCGGTGATGTGGGCGTGCACCTCGGGCAGCTTCGTCTTCGGCCCCGAGGGCGCGAAGGACCAGGCGTCCGGAGTCGCCGCCGTCGCCGGTGTCCCGGCGTCGTCCACCTCGATCGCCTTTGTCGACGCGGCGAGGCACCTCGGCGTGCGCCAGGTTGCCGTCGCCGCGTCGTACCCCGAGGATGTGGCCCAGCACTTCGTCCGGTTCCTCCGGGCAGGCGGCGTCGAGGTGGTGGCGATGGGCAGTCACGGGATCGTCACCGCGGCCGAGGTCGGCACCCTGGAGCCGGAGCAGGTGGTCGCGATGGTCACGGCGGCCGACCACCCGGACGCAGAGGCCGTGTTGGTCCCGGACACCGCGATGCACACCCTGGCGATCATCGGAGAGCTGGAAGCGGCGATCGGCAAGCCGGTCCTCACCGCGAATCAGGTGACTGTTTGGAAAGGTCTTCAGCTTCTCGGACCGGTACCTGCCCTGCCGGGGTTGGGCGCGCTCTTCGGGGAGCGACGGTGACGAACTTCATCGAGCCGCTCATGCAGCAGTCGACGCCGAGCATCATCGCGGACAAGCTGCGCCAGGCGATCGGCCACGGCGAGCTCAAGCCCGGCGCCCAGCTCAGCGAGGCCGAGCTGGCCCGCAAGCTCGGCGTCAGCCGTGGCCCGCTGCGCGAGGGCATGCAGCGCCTCACCCAGGAAGGCCTGCTTGTCTCGATCCGCCACCGGGGCCTGTTCGTGGTCGAGATGACGCCGAACGACGTCCGCGACATGTACCTGGCGCGCGAGGCGATCGAACGCGCCGCCGCACACAAGATCCTCGAAGGCGACTATGTTGCCGCCGGCGACTCGCTGCTCGAGATCGTCGAGCAGATGATGGCTGCGACCACGCCGGCCGAGGTCAGCGAGCTGGACATCGCCTTCCACGTCCGCTTGGTCGAGCTGGCCGATAGCCCACGCCTGACCCGAATGCACCGAACCTTTATCACCGAGACGCGGATGTGCATTCACGCGCTCGAGGAGTCGTACTCCGTCTCGGAGGTGCGCGGCGAGGAGCACCGCGCCGTGGCCACCGCGATCAGGTCCGGCGACCTCAAACTCGCCGACGAACTGCTGATCGCGCACATGGACGACGCCATCAATCGATTGAACGCCCCTGGCGCCACCGACGCCGCCGGTGCTTAGTTCATCGCGATCCCAACGTATTTGGTCTCGAGGAACTCGTCGATGCCGACTGCGCCGCCCTCGCGGCCGAGGCCGGACTGTTTGATGCCTCCGAAGGGCGCGGCGGGGTTGGACACGACGCCCTGGTTGAGTCCGACCATGCCGGTCTCGAGGGCCTCGGCGACGCGGAGTGCGCGGCGCAGGTCGTTGGTGAAAACGTAAGAGACAAGCCCGTATTCAGTGTCGTTGGCCGCCGCGACTACCTCGGCCTCCGTGTCGAACGCTGTGAGCGGAGCGACCGGGCCGAAGATCTCCTGGTCGGCCATCTCTGCGTCCCGCGGCACACCGGTGAGAACCGTTGGCGGGTAGAAGTATCCGCCGCCGGCGACGGCCGATCCCCCGGTCAACACGGTGGCGCCCCGCGCCACCGCGTCGGCGACCAGTTTTTCCACTTTCGTCAGCGCGGCTTCATCGATCAACGGTCCGACCTGGACCCCGTCTTCCGTCCCCCGGCCGACTGGCATCGCCGCCATTCGCTCGGCCAGGCGACGTCCGAACTCGTCGATGACCGACGAGTGCACAAACACCCGGTTGGCCGCGGTGCAGGCCTCGCCCATGTTGCGCATCTTGGCCGCCATCGCGCCGGCGACGGCTTCGTCGAGGTCCGCATCCTCGAACACGATCAACGGCGCATTGCCGCCGAGCTCTAGCGAGGTCCGCAGGATCTTCTCCGCGCACTGCTCGAGCAGCAGTCGGCCGGTCCGGGTGGAGCCGGTGAAGGACAGCTTGCGGGCCAGGCCGGACCGGATCAGCGGCTCCATTACCCCGCCCGCGTCCATGGCTGTGACGCAGTTGACCGCGCCGACAGGCACACCGGCCTCGGTCAGGATGTCCATCAGCGCGAGCATCGAGAGCGGCGTCTGGTGGGCCGGTTTGATCACGCTGGTGCAGCCGGCCGCGATCGCGGGGCCGAGTTTGCGGGTGCCCATCGCCATCGGGAAGTTCCACGGCGTGATCAACAAGCACGGACCGACCGGCTGGCGGGTGATCAAGAAGCGCGCGCCCCCGGCCGGCGCGGTTTGGTAGCCGCCGTCAATCCGTACGGCCTCCTCGGCGAAGTGGCGGAAAAACTCTGCCGCGTAAGCGATCTCGCCGCGGGCCTCGGCGATCGGCTTGCCCATCTCCAGTGTCATCAGCAGAGCCAGGTCGTCGATCCGCTCGTGCAGCAGCTCGAACGCCCTTGTGAGCATGTCGGCCCGCTCGCGCGGTGAGGTCGCGGCGAAAGCCGGCTGGGCGGCGACGGCGGCATCCAGCGCTGTCCTGCCGTCCGCGGGGGTGGCATCGGCCACCGCGCATAGCATCGCCCCGGTTGAGGGGTCGACGACGTCGAAGGTGCGTCCGTCCGTCGCGTCGACCCACTTGCCGTCGATGAACAGCCGCTTCTCGACGGCGCCGACCACTTGGGTCTCTTGGGCCTGCTTGCTCATCCGTAACCCCTTCCACCGACGCCGCGTCCTTCGATACTCTGATTGTTGACAATCTACCCATCGACAGCAAGGGGAGGCCGTGGCCGAGCTCTCGCAGATCCTGAAACAGGCGACCGGCGTGCTCGCCGCCCGAGGTGAGGGCGTTCTCCTCTACGACGAAGAGGACCGCAGGTACCTCGACTTCACCGCCGGGATCGGCGTCACGAGCACCGGTCACTGCCACCCTCGGGTGGTCGAAGCGGCGCAGCGGCAGGTGGCGACGCTGATCCACGCGCAGTACACGACCGTGATGCACCGCCCGCTGCTCACGCTGGTGGAGCGACTAGGAGACGTGCTCCCGCCCGGCCTGGACCGGATGTTCTTCGCCAATTCCGGCAGCGAGGCGATCGAGGCAGCGCTTCGGCTCAGCCGCCAGGCGACGGGCCGCCCGAACGTCATCGTCTTCCATGGCGGCTTCCACGGCCGCACGGTGGCCGCGGCGTCGCTCACCACCTCGGGCACCAAATTCCGGGCCGGGTTCAGCCCACTGATGGGCGGCGTGCACGTGGCACCGTTCCCCGACCCCGGCCATTTCGGCTGGCCGGTCGAGCAGGTGACCGATTTCGCGCTCGCCCAGCTCGACTACGTGCTGCAGACGCTGAGCGCGCCGGCCGACACGGCTGCGTTCCTCGTCGAGCCGGTGCTGGGTGAGGGCGGGTACGTGCCGGCGAACGAGCGGTTCCTCGCCGGCCTTCGCGAGCGCGCCGACGCACACGGCATCCTGCTGGTGCTCGATGAGGTGCAGACCGGCTTCGGCCGCACCGGAAAGTTTTGGGGCGGTGACCATTTCAACGCCCGACCCGACATCGTGGTCACCGCGAAGGGACTGGCGTCCGGCTTCCCGCTGTCCGGCATCGCGGCGTCGTCGGCGCTGATGGAGAAGGCCTGGCCGGGTTCACAAGGTGGCACGTACGGCGCGAACGCGGTGGCCTGCGCCGCCGCCCTGGCCACTCTCGACGTGATCCAGGATGAACGCCTTGTCGAGAACTCGGCCGAGCGGGGCGCCCAGCTCAAGCAGGCGCTGCAGACCGTCGCGGACAAGCACGAGTCGATCACCGACGTCCGTGGCCTCGGCCTGATGATCGGCAACGAGTTTCGGGACGCCGAGGGCAAACCCGACCCGAACACGGCCGCCGCCGTCCAGCAGGAGGCGGCCCGGCGCGGGCTGCTGCTGCTGACATGCGGGGCCTGGAGTCAGGTGGTCCGCTTCATCCCGGCGCTCGTCGTGTCCGCTGACGAGATCGACGAGGCGGCGGGCGTCTGGGCCGACGCCGTGGGCGCCGTCGTCTCCTGACGACGCCCGCGGCCCCTGGCGCTCAGGCGCGGTCTCAGAACTTAGGGTGTGTCGCTAGGCGGTCCGGCGAGGAGAGCAAGATCTAATCGCCGCTCATGGCGAAGCCGAGGCAGCAACGGCTGGTCGATGATCGGGCCGCGCTCGAGGGCATCTTGTTCGTGCTCAACACCGGCTGCAGGGAGGTTCTGATGGGCTCGTTCGACGTGCTTCTGAACGACGAGCGCACCCAGCTCGAGGCGTTTGTCGAGGAGTACCGCAGCGCCCTCGAGAGCACACTCGATGGCCTCACCGACGAGCAAGCCCGCAGCCGGCTCGTGCCGTCAGCGACGACGCTGCTCGGGCTGCTCAAGCACGTCACATGGATGCAGCGAGTGTGGTTCGAGGAGTGCATCGGAGGTAGACCCCGTCTGGAACTCGGCCTGGTGCACAGTCCAGAGGAGTCCTTCCAACTCGCTGACGACGACACCGTTACCAGCGTTAAGGCGGCCCACAGGCAGGCCTGCGCGACGGCCCGGGCGGCCGTGGCCGACCTCCCGCTGGACGCTGTCGTGACGGGCCATCGCGCCGGGCCCCGCACATTGCACTGGGTGTACTTGCAGGTTCTGCGCGAACTGGCCCACCACTGCGGTCACGCCGACATCCTGCGCGAACAGATACTCGCTGGCTGAATTCTGAGACCAGGTCTTAGGCGGGCGCGGGATGGAGGTCGTAGTCCATCTGCGGCGGAGCGCCCGCCGTGCCCGGGACGGTCCTGCCGTTGATCGGGCATCTGGTCGTCTCGGGCACCGTGATCAGGGCAATCGCGCCGACCACGCAGGCGGCCATCATGTAGTAGGCCGGAACGAGGCCGTCGCCCGTTTTGCCGATGAGCCATTCGTTGACCGCGGGCGCGGTGCCACCGAAGAGAGAGGTGGACACGTTGTAGGCGATCGCGAAACCGGCATATCGCACATGGGTGGGGAACATCGCCGGGAAGGTCGCCGAGATCGTCGCCAGCTGGGGCACATAGAGCAGACCCAGGACGGCGAAGCCGATCACCGCGCCGGCCACGTTCGTGCCCATCAGCAGGAACATGGGCACGCCGGCAATGAAGAGGCCGGCCAGCGAGAACCACCACATCGGCTTGCGTCCTATCCGATCCGAGAGCAGACCGGCGAACGGCAGGAACACCATCATCGTGAGCATGCCGAT
Organism: uncultured Actinomycetota bacterium; assembly: GCA_963841555.1. Lineage (GTDB taxonomy): Bacteria > Actinomycetota > Actinomycetes > Mycobacteriales > Mycobacteriaceae > Mycobacterium. The sequence goes on along the minus strand of CAWJDL010000005.1, from coordinate 248,769 downwards.
GATCGGAACGATCAGGGAGAAGTTGGCCGACAGGCCGATCTCACCCTGCAGGTATGTCGGCATATAGCTGAGCAGGGTGTAGTTCACTACGTTCAGCGCGACGACCAAGCCGGCCAGCTGCAGGATCGGCCGCCAGTAACCGGCGAGCAGGTCCCTGAACTGGGTCGTGGTCTCCTCCTCCTTCTCGCCCTTCGCTTCCAGCTCACGGAAAATCGGAGTGTCCTCCAGCCGTGTGCGCAGGTAGATCCCGACGAGGCCGAGCGGCGCAGCGACCAAGAACGGCAGCCGCCAGCCCCACGCGTGCATCTGATCGTCACCGAGCACCGTCGAGAATCCGAGCATCAGCAGCGCACCGAGCGAGAATCCGGCCAACGTGCCGAATTCGAGGAAGCTGCCGAGGAAACCGCGCCTGCGGCATGGCGCGTATTCGGCCATGAACGTCGCGGCGCCGCCGTATTCGCCGCCGGTGGAGAAGCCCTGAACCATCCGCAGCAGCACCAGCAGTATCGGCGCCCACAGCCCGATCGCGGCGTACGTCGGCACGAGCCCGACGCACAGGGTCGCGCCGGCCATCATCAAGATGGTGATCGCCAGCACGCGCTTGCGGCCGAGCCGGTCACCCAGCGGACCCCAGATGAATCCGCCGAGCGGCCGGACCAGGAACGAGACGGCGAACGTCATCAACGCCAGAAGGGTCGCGGTCGCGGTGTCGCCTGGGAAGATCGCCGCCGATATATAGGTCACGCCGTAGGCGTAGATGCCGTAGTCGAACCATTCGGTCGCATTGCCGATCGCGGATGCGGCGACGGCTTTCCTCACGACACCCGGGGGCGGCTCGGTCTCGACGGTGGGCGGATGAGCCTGTTCGGAGCCCACGGGATCCTCCTCGTCGTCCATTGACTCTGAATCCCGCCGGTCACCTCACGAGCGAGCGGGTTGTGACCAACACCGCAAGAATCAGGTCGTAGTTTTGTTGACAATCTGAAGGTTGCCACGGTTGGAGGTGAACGGCAAGGGGCGGCTGTTGCCTGGCGGTAAACTTTCCGCCGCCGATCGACGCGGCAGCTTCGCCGTCGAAACACTGGTCAGCCTGGGGATGGATGCGCGCGACAGTTCAGCCAGAGCCGCGTTGCTGCGGCCGACTTCTGAGGAAATGCAGGGTTCGTGAACCGGGCGCCCCGGGATCGAAGGTGGGGCTAGTCGATGCGGATGACGTACGTTCCGTCTTCATCGCGCTCAACGCGTTGGTCCATCGCATCGACCCAGACAGCTGGGTCGCTAGGTGTGCCAACGAACGCGTTCTGCGTGCCGCCACCCGGCTGTAGGTAAACGCTCCACTCTTCGTTCGGTGAGTAGATCGTCACGACCTCTTCGCCGTCGGCGCGGCGGATTGAGAGCGTATGGGCGTTTTGGTCTTGTTCGTCTATCTCCGCTTCGTCCTCTTCCAACTCGTCAGTGACCAGCCGCGCAAGCTCTTCGTTCGGGTCTACGTCGTCGTCGTGCATGCGGGTCAGCATAGCGGCGCTATCGAGGGTCGCTTCCGGTCATTCCCTCTTCCTTTGCAGTTCACCGCATTCTCATCAACTGCTAGTCATATCAAGGCTTTTGATGGTGCGGCACGCACGCCACTACACCGTGTCGCGTTTCTCCAATACGCATGTCGCACGGTCTACGAAACTGGCGCACATGAGCGTCAAACCAATCCCGGAGGGCTACACCAGCCTGACCCCGTTCCTGTGCATCGACGGCGCCGCCGCCGCGATCGACTTCTACGTTTCCGTTTTCGGCGCCAAGCTCGTCGACCGGATGGACGGTCCAAGCGGGACTGTGGCGCACGCCGAGCTGGACTTCGGCAACGGACGTCTCCAACTTGGGGACCCCGCCGAGGCCTATCAAATCGCCGCCCCCGATCCGACCGCGCCGGCCACCCACTCGGTCGCGTTCTACTGCGAGGACGTCGACAGGATCGTCACCAAGGCCGAGCAGGCCGGCGCCACCATTCGCGAACCGGCCCAGACTTTCGTCACCGGCGATCGCTTCGCATCGATCCTCGACCCGTTCGGTCAGCGATGGACCGTGATGACCCGCGTCGAGGACGTCTCCCCCGAGGAACGTGACCGCCGCATGGCCGAGTGGGCGAAGGAAAACGTCGGCAGTTGAGCCGCTAACGTGGCGGAATGCCCTGTGTGTTCTGCGCCATCGTCTCCGGTGAGGCTCCGGCCATCCGGATCTTCGAGGACGACGACTACCTGGCCATCCTCGACATCCGCCCGTTCACCCGCGGCCACACCCTGGTCATTCCCAAGCGCCACACCGTCGACCTGACCGACACGCCGCCTGACACGGTCACCGACCTGGTGCGCATCGGTCAGCGCATTGCCCGGGCCGCCCGCCAGTCCGGCCTGCACGCCGACGGAAACCACGTCGTCATCAACGACGGCAAGGCCGCCTTCCAGTCGGTCTTCCACATCCACCTGCACGTTCTGCCTCGGCAGGACGGCGACAAGCTTTCGTTCGCCAAGGGCATGCTGCTGCGACGGGATCCCGACCGCGAAGAGTCCGGCCGCATCTTGCGTGATGCCCTGGCGCAATTGGACGCGGCTCAACAAGACTGATGCCATGGACATCTCCCGATGGCTCGAGCAAAACGTCGGCGCCCCGCTGCTGATGCTGCACGACAAGATCTACAAGGGCACCAACGGCCGGATCGGCCACACGATCCCGGGCGGCCCGTCGCAACTGATCCTCCACACCACCGGCGCAAAAACCGGTCAGAAACGCGCCAACTCACTCAGCTACGCCCGTGACGGTGACAACTACCTGGTCGTCGCGTCGAAGGGCGGCGACCCCAAGGCGCCGGGCTGGTACCACAATCTGAAAGCCAACCCCAACGTCGAAATCAACGTCGGCCCAAAGCGATTCGGCGTCACTGCGAAACCAGTCACGCCGGACGATCCCGACTATGCACGGCTGTGGCAGATCGCCAACAACATGAGGGGCAACAAGAACCGCTATATCGGATACCAGAAGCGGACGTCGCGGCCGATACCGGTGGTTGTGCTGACGCCCTAGAGGCCCTCGAAACTGCGGCCAGATCGCAATTTGGTGGGCAATCGCGATCTGTCAGCAGTCTCGCGCCCTAGAACAGTTCCTTGGCGAGCAGTTCCAGCGTGGTATCGCGTGCGGGCGCGGTCGCAGGATCCGTTCCGCGCCGCGCCGATGCGACCGGGTTGACCATCACCTCGTCGACCCCGAATTCCTCCGCAAGCGCGCGCGCCTGATCGGCGGCCTCGGTGGGGGTGCCGACGACCGCGCGCCGCAACCCCGATTCGACCACCCGCAGTGCCTGCGGGCTCAGCTCCTGTTGTTCGGCGTCCTCGACGAGATCGAGCGCGCCCAGCGGCTGACCGGTCCGCAGTCGTCCCATCATCTGTAGGTTCGGCAGCAGCAAAGCCATTGCCTCATCACGGGTTTCGGCGACCACAGCGTTAACAGTCAAGAACGTCACCGGTTCGGACGCCAGGTCGCTCGGCCGGAACTCCGACCGGTACACCTCGAGCGCCTCGGCGGTGCCCTGCCCCGAAAAGTGGTGGGCGAACACGTACGGCAGGCCCTTGGCGGCGGCCAGATGAGCGGAATACATCGACGACCCAAGCAGCCACAGCGTCGGCTCGGTCACCGCCGCCGGGGTGGCCTTGAGGATGTAGTTCTCGCGCATCAGATCCCGCGGCAGCGGCACCCGCACGCCGCGCGCGCTCATCAGCGCCACGACGTCGTCGAGATACTGCGGAAACTCCTCGATGTCGCGGTCGTCGCGGCCAGCCGCTCCGCGCAACGCCAGCGACGTGACCGGGTCGGAGCCGGGTGCACGACCGATGCCGAGATCGATGCGGCCGGGGTGCGCGGCCTCCAGCAGCGCGAACTGCTCGGCCACCGCCAGCGGCGCATGGTTGGGCAGCATCACCCCGCCCGATCCCAGCCGCACCTGCGACGTGTGAGCCGCCAGATGCGCGATCAACACCGGCGGGCTGGTGGCCGCGACGGCCGGCATGTTGTGGTGTTCGGCCAGCCAGTAGCGGGTGTAGCCGAGCCGATCGGCCGTCTGTGCGAGGCGCGTCGTCGCAGCCAGCGCATCGGACGTCGACTGGTCGGTGCGCACGGGCACCAGGTCTAGGACAGAAAGACGCATAACTTAGTCAACACAATCAAATCTGCGATCGTTCCCGGGCCTGCCGGAAGATGTCGTCCAGCATCTCAGGGGTGAGCCTGCCGGTGAAGGTGTTCTGCTGGCTCGGGTGGTAGCACCCGATCAGCGTCACGTCACCCACTGTGGCGGTCGCGCCGTGGCCGAACTTCGGCGCAGGCGATGCGACGTCGCCGACCATCTGCAGCGCCGCCCGCCACGCGAACGCGCCGAGCGCAACGATCACCCGCACATCGGAACCAACCAGCCGCCACTCGGCATCCAGCCACGGTGCGCACGTCGCGCGTTCTGCCGGTGTCGGCGCATTGCCCGGCGGGGCGCAGCGCACAGCTGCGGCCACCCGAGTGTCGTTGAGCGCCAACCCATCCGCGGCGTCGACACACGCCGCTTGATTGGCCAGTCCGGCGCGATGCAGCGCCGCGAACAGAAAGTCGCCCGAACGGTCGCCGGTGAACACGCGGCCGGTGCGGTTGCCGCCGTGCGCAGCTGGTGCCAAACCGACGATGACCACCCGCGGGCTCGCCGACCCCCAACCCGGAATCGGTCGACCCCAGTACGGCTGGTCGGCGAACGACTTGCGCTTGACGACGGCGACCTCTTCGCGCCACTCGACCAGCCGCGGGCACGCGCGGCACACCGACACCTCCGCGTCGAGTTCCTCGACACTCCTGACGGCCGCCGCCATCGATGCGACGCGCGCCGGCGTCTCGGCCACCGTGGTGTGCGACGTGGCCGGATCGCCTGGCCAGCCGGTGCCGGGAGGCACGGGGGAATCGAACATCACCCCGGTACGCGGATGGGCCAGCTTCACATGACCACTGTGCATGCGCGGCAAATTCGCGTACCGAGCGACCCCAGCCGCTGTTAGATTCGGCCGCGAGACCCCATGACCGATACCAAGCGCGGCCCCCTGTTCTTGATCCTGTTCGCCGCGCTGATGGCCGGCGCCGGCAATGGCATCTCGATCGTCGCGTTTCCCTGGCTTGTGTTGCAGCGCAACGGCTCAGCGCTGGACGCCTCGATCGTGGCGATGGCGGGCACGCTGCCGTTGCTCGCCGCGACTCTGATCGCGGGCGCCGCGGTCGACTACCTCGGCCGCAGGCGGGTTTCCATGATCTCCGACGCGTTGTCGGCACTGTCCGTGGCCGCCGTCCCGCTCCTGGCACTCGCATTTGGCGTGGATGCCATCAACGTCGCGGTGCTCGCCGGGCTGGCCGCGCTCGGCGCCTTCTTCGACCCGGCCGGGATGACGGCGCGCGAGACGATGCTGCCCGAGGCGGCCACCCGCGCCGGCTGGACGCTGGACCACGCCAACAGCGTCTACGAGGCGGTCTTCAACCTGTCCTACATCGTCGGGCCGGGCATCGGCGGCCTGCTGATCGCCACTCTCGGCGGCATCAACACCATGTGGGTGACCGCATCTGCCTTCGGGTTGTCGATCGTCGCAATTACGGTGCTTCGGCTGGAGGGCGCGGGCAGGCCCGACCGTGCGGCCCTGCCGGAGGGGGTGTGGGCGGGCATCATGGAAGGCCTGCATTTCGTCTGGAACAACAAGGTGTTGCGCACCCTTGCGTTTGTCGACCTGGCGGCCACCGGCCTGTACATGCCGATGGAGAGCGTTCTTTTTCCCAAGTACTTCACCGACCGTAACGAACCAGCGCAGCTCGGTTGGGTGCTGATGGCGTTAAGCGTGGGCGGCCTGATCGGGGCGCTGGGCTATGCGCTGTTGTCGAAGTACTCGAGCAAGCGGGGCATCATGCTGACCGCGGTGCTGACGCTCGGGGTCGCGATGACGATCATCGCGTTCCTGCCGCCGCTGCCCCTGATACTCGGGCTGTGCGCAGTGGTCGGACTGGTGTACGGGCCGATCGCGCCGATCTACAACTACGTCATGCAAACCCGCGCGCCCCAACATCTGCGTGGCCGGGTCGTCGGCGTCATGGGATCGCTCGCCTACGCTGCCGGACCACTCGGGTTGATCGTGGCGGGCCCGCTCGCCGACGCCTCCGGCCTCCACGCCACGTTCCTAGCGCTGTCGCTGCCGATGCTCGTGCTCGGCCTGGTCGCCATCTTCCTGCCGGCGTTACGCGAATTGGACTCAGGCGGGCAGATCGACCAGGCGCCGGGTCAGCCGGAGTAGGTGTGACCGCAGCGTGGCGTCATCGAGGTGTGCGACGAGCGGATGCTTGACGGCACTTCCGATTGCCCCCGACAACATCGCGGCTTGCACCAGCGTCTCGGGACCGGTGTCATCACCGATCAGCGCGGCGTACAACCGCTCGAGGAACAACTGAAACGGCTTGTGCTCGGCGAGAAACCGGATGATGACTGGGTCGGACTGCATGACGCCCACCATGCGGCGCTGATCGACGGCCATCTCGATCACCCGATTCAGCAGCAATTCCCTTGCCTGCGGGCGATCTTCGGCGGTCTCCGCATCCTCGACCGCGTGCTCCAGTCGGGCGAGCTGCATCTCGGTGACGGCGATGATGATCTCGTCCTTGGTCTTGAACTGGTGGTAGACAGCGGCTTTTGCGCCGCGCCATTCTCTTCGGGCACAGCTATGGCGGCATGGTGATCACCGGCGCCGCGGACCGCGCGACCGACCGTGTCGGCCATCTCGTCTACTTGGACGCCGCAACTCCAGCCGACGGGCAGTCGCTCGTCGACATGGCGGGCCCCTACATGGCCGCCGCCCGTGCCGACAGCCGCATCGTTGACGGCGTGGAACTCTGCCTCTACCCGAGCGACGAGACCATCCAGTTCTACGGCGTCATCGATCCCGAGCAGATCGCGTGGATGAAGGCCCGACTGACACCGCACCCATGGAGATGCTTCGAGCAGCCCATCGGCCTCACGAATGAAGATGCCCTGGGGAGAATCCCCCAGACGCACATCAATACAACGTTCTTCCTCGACTCTCGCGACGTGGATCACCTGCGACAGGTGTCGAACGGGCGAGTGTGGGACCTCGACACCGGCCACGACATGATGCTCACCGAGCCCGAATGGGTGGCGGAGAAACTGCTGAGCGTGGCATCGCTGACAGCGCCGGTCTAGCTGCGCTGGAGAATGTGCAGCGTTCGCCATGGCTGACGCCGCCGGGGTTCTAGGCTCTCGATGTGGGGTTGACGTGGCCGTTGACCGGCCGCAAGGAAGAGATGCGGACCATCGTGGCCGCGATATCGGATCCGGGCGTCGCCGGGATTCTGGTTAGCGGACCCGCGGGGGTCGGGAAGAGCCGGATAGTGCGAGAGGCGCTGTCGTCGGTCGCGTCCCGTGGCTTTGAAGCGCGCTGGGCCGTCGGCACGACGTCGGCGCGCAAGTTACCTCTCGGTGCGTTCGCGTCATGGGCAGGGTCGGGCAGCACTGATCGTCTGCAACTGGTGCGCGGAGTGATCGATTCGGTGACATCCGCGCCGCCCGGTGCCACTGTGGTGCTCGGTATCGACGACGTGCATCTGATCGACGAACTATCGACGTTCGTCCTGCACCAGATCGTGCAGCGCGAGGCCGCCAAGGTCGTCCTCACCGTGCGTGAGGGCGAACGCGTTCCAACCGACATATACGAGGTATGGAAGGGCGGCCAATTCGACCGATTGGACCTGCAGCCGCTTTCGGACGGCGACGTGGCCGAGCTGTTGTCGGCCACGTTGGGCGGGCCTGTGGAACCCGATGCCGCCACCCGGCTGTGGAAGCTGACGCGCGGGAACGCTCTCTATCTCCGCAACATCGTCGAGCAGGAAGTCGCAGACGGCCGAATCACGCAGAAGAACGGCTACTGGCAGTGGATCGGCGAACCGAGCATCCCGAGGGGTTTGGTCGAGCTGATCGAATCCCGCTTCGGTGCACTGTCACAGCCCGTAGTTGAAGTGATCGACGCACTAGCCGTCGGGGAGCCGCTCGAGATGACGACATTGCGGAGGATCGCGGACGCCGACGCCATCGAAGACGCCAATCTGCGCGGCCTGATCACCGTCGACGGAGGCGACGGCGGGATCGAGGTGCGACTGGCGCACCCGCTCTACGGCGAGGTGCGACGGTCGCGGTCGGCCGAAACCAGGTTGCGACGGCTGCGCGGAAGGGTAGCGACGGAGCTGGCGTCAGCCGCAGGTAGTGACGACATACGCAGCGTGGTGCGCCGCGCATCATTGAGTCTGGACTCCGACCTGACGCCTGACACCGATCTGCTCCTCACGGCAGCACGTGGCGCTATCTGGCTGGGAGACTTGCGACTGGCGGATCGGCTTGCGAAAGCGGCGATCCGAGCCGGCGCGTCGCCACGCGCGTACTTCCTTCGTGCGCATGCGTTGTCGTGGCTGCCCGCCGGCAAGGAAGCCGACGAGGTGCTGGCCGCAGTACCCGTTTCCGAGCTCACCGACGACGACCGCGGCCGGCTCGCTTACCTCCGCGCCCTCAACACCTTGTGGGCCCTCGGCGACGCCCGGCGCGCGAAGGAAATCATCGATGACGCCGCCCGTAGCGCTGTGCCTCGCTTCTGGATCGACGCCTTCCTCGCGGTGTATTGGTTTGCGCTGGACCAACCGCAGGAAGCATTACAGGCGTCGGAAAGCCTTGTGCTGGAAGATTTGCCGGCGGTTGCGGGCGCCGAGACCGCGTGGGTGCTTGCCGTGATGTTGGCGGACACGGGCCAAATCGACAAGGCGGTGTCCGTCGCGAACACCGGCTACGACGTTGCCTCCCGGTTCTTCGACTCACCGCAGATGCGATTCAACATCGCCGACGCGCACGTAAGCGCGCTGCTGTTGGCGGGCCAAATCGAGGACGGGCTCGAGAGGGCAGAACAAGTCCGCGGGGAAGCTGCCGAGGTGCCGGGGGCGCCACAACTGGTCGGCAACGCGATCGTGGGTCGAGCCGCGCTCTTCGCCGGCCGGCTTGACTCGGCCTGCGCGCTGTTGGGAACCGCAGCGCCCGCTCTGTCGGCGTCGGGGAATGCGATGGGCTGGGGGTTCCGCTACCACATCCCGTACGCCACCGCGCTGGCGATGCGTGGGGCGACGGAGGAGGCCGCGGCGGTGCTCGCCGCGCTCGACGAAGCCCGGCGGCCATTTCGCAAGCTGGACTACGAGCGCAGCCTGGCCCGTGCATGGCTGGTGGCCGGGCAGGGCGCCATCACCGAGGCGATCACCACGATGCTGTCGGCTGCCGAAACTGCTGCGGCCGAGGGACAATTCGCCGCCGAGGTGCTCTGCCTGCAGACCGCCGTCCAGTTCGGGGATCACTCGGCTGCGCCTCGGCTGACCGAACTCGAATCAATGGTCGAGGGTCCGCGCGTGAAACTGGCCGCCCGTTTCGCGGCCGCGCTCGCTGGCGCCGACGCGCCCGAACTAGAGGAAATATCTGTCGAATTCGAGCAAATGGGCGACCTCGTCGCGGCGGTGGACGCTGCCGCACACGCCTGCACCGCCTTCCGCCACAACGAGAAGCGGGGCTCAGCGCTGGGATGCTCCGCGCGCGCTGAGGCGCTGGCGAAACGATGCGGCGGCGTCAGCACGCCGGCCCTGCGCGAGGTCAGCGAACCGCTGCCGCTGACCGCGCGCGAGCGCGAGATCGTCCGGCTCCTCGGGTCGGGGTCTTCCACCCGCGACGTCGCCGAGCGGCTCTGTCTCTCGGCCCGCACCGTCGAAGGCCACATTTACCGGGCCATGACCAAGACCGGAACGACCACCCGCGACGAACTGATCCGCTTGCTATACCCCGACCGGTGAACCTGAGTGCCTCGTAGCATCGAGTTATGAGCGCGGAGGCACTGGCGGCCCTGATCGCCGAATTGCCCGAGGGTGTCGTCGTCACCGACCCCGACATCCTGGAGTCCTACCGGCAAGACCGCGCCGCCGATCCCAGCGCGGGTACGCCGTTGGCCGTGGTCCGGCCCCACCGCACCGAAGAGGTGCAATCGGTGATGCGCTGGGCGACCGCCAACAAGATCGCCGTCGTGCCCCGCGGCATGGGCACCGGGCTGTCCGGCGGGGCAACGGCCCTGAACGGCGGCATCGTGCTGAGCACGGAGAAGATGCGGGACATCACCGTCGACCCAGTGACGCGCACCGCCGTCACGCAGCCCGGATTGCTCAACGCCGAGGTGAAGAAGACGGTCGCCGAGTACGGGCTGTGGTATCCACCGGATCCGTCGTCGTTCGAGATCTGCAGCATCGGCGGCAACATCGCCACCAATGCCGGCGGGTTGTGCTGCGTGAAATACGGCGTCACCACCGACTACGTGCTGGGCCTTCAGGTGGTGCTGGCCGACGGGACCGTGGTGCGCCTTGGCGGCCCACGCCTCAAGGATGTCGCCGGGCTTTCGCTGACGAAGCTCTTTGTCGGCAGCGAGGGCACGCTCGGGGTCATCACAGAGGTGACGCTGCGACTCCTCCCGCCGCAGCACGTCGCGAGCACGGTGGTCGCCACGTTCGATTCTGTGGAGGCCGCCGCCAACGCCGTCGTCACGATCACCGGCAAGATCCGGCCGTCGATGCTGGAGTTCATGGACTCGGCGGCAATCAACGCCGTCGAGGACAAGCTGCGTATGGGCCTCGACCGAAACGCCGCCGCGATGATGGTGGCCGCCACCGACGACCGGGGACCCTCAGGCGTTGAGGACGCGGAGTTCATGGCCAAGGTGTTCACCGAACAGGGTGCGAAAGAAGTCTTTTCGACGTCCGATCCGGACGAGGGCGAAGCGTTCGTGGCGGCGCGGCGGTTCGCAATTCCCGCAGTCGAGGCGAAGGGCTCACTGCTGCTCGAGGACGTCGGCGTGCCGCTGCCCGCGCTGGCCGATCTGGTCGCCGGGGTGGCGAAGATCGCCGCCAACCAAGACGTGATGATCTCGGTGATCGCCCACGCCGGCGACGGCAACACCCACCCGCTGATCGTGTACGACCCCGCCGACGCTGCGATGGCTCAGCGTGCCCAGAAGGCGTTCGGCGACATCATGGATCTGGCGGTCGGGCTCGGCGGCACCATCACCGGCGAACACGGGGTCGGCAGGCTGAAACGGCCCTGGCTTGCGGGCCAACTCGGGCCTGAAGCGATGGAGCTCAACCAGCGGATCAAAAAGGCGCTCGACCCCGACGGAATCCTGAACCCCGGCGCGGCAATCTGAGCGCTGCTATTGACACGCTGTGGCCATCTGTCGTACCAATGAGACATGACAGCTACTCTGTCTCATGGTTCGCCCGTCCGATTCCAGCTCGCTGACGCGAATACCTGGCCCAACCCGTGGCAGATGTACCGCGCTCTTCGCGACCACGATCCAGTGCACCACGTCGTGCCTGAGGACAGGCCCGACCACGACTACTACGTGATGACCAGGCACGCCGACATCTGGGCGGCCGCCCGCGACCACGAGACCTTCTCGTCAGCTCTCGGGCTGACGGTGATCTACGGCGAACTCGAGCTGATCGGCCTGGCCGACAATCCGCCGATGGTGATGCAGGACCCGCCGGTACACACCGAGTTCCGCAAGCTGGTATCCCGCGGTTTCACCCCGCGTCAGGTTGAGGCCGTCGAGCCCAAGGTGCGCGAATACGTTGTCGAGCGCATCGAACGCCTTCGCGCCAACGGTGGCGGCGACATCGTCGCCGAGCTGTTCAAGCCACTTCCGTCCATGGTGGTCGCGCATTATCTCGGCGTGCCCGAGGAGGATCGCAAGAAGTTCGACGGCTGGACCGAGGCGATCGTCGCGGCCAACACCGTCGAGGGCGGGGTCGCGGGAGCTTTGGGCACGCTCGGCGAAGCGCTCGGCGAGATGATGGCGTACTTCACCGCGTTGATCGAGCGGCGCCGCGTCGAACCCGAGGACGACACCGTTTCGCATCTGGTGGCCGCCGGCGTGGGCGCCGATGGTGACATCGCCGGAGTGCTATCGATTCTCGCGTTCACGTTCACGATGGTGACCGGCGGCAACGACACCACCACCGGCATGCTCGGCGGCTCGGTGCAGCTGCTCCACCAGCGGCCCGACCAGCGTAAGTTGCTCGCCCAAAACCCAGATCTGATCCCTGATTCCGTCGACGAGTTCCTGCGCCTGACTTCGCCAGTGCAGATGCTCGGCCGCACCGTGACGCGCGAGGTGAAGGTTGGCGACGTCACCATCCCCGAGGGTCGCCGCGTGATGTTCCTGTACGGTTCGGGCAACCGCGACGAGCGGCAGTACGGAGACGATGCTGGTGAGCTGGACGTGACACGTAAGCCGCGCAACATCCTGACGTTCAGCCACGGCGCGCACCACTGCCTCGGCGCGGCGGCAGCGCGCATGCAGTCGCGGGTCGCGCTCACGGAACTGCTCGCGCGCTGCCCGGACTTCGAGGTCGACGAGTCCGGAATCGTCTGGGCCGGTGGCAGTTACGTGCGACGGCCGCTGTCGGTGCCGTTCCGGGTGACGTCCTGATGGCAGGCGATTGGCTCGCGGCGCGACGCACCGAGGTGGCCGCGGACCGAATCCTAGACGCCGCGGGCGAGCTGTTCGCACACAAGGAGGCGGCGGCCGTCGGGATGCACGAAATCGCCTCGGCCGCAGGCTGTTCCCGCGCCACGCTGTACCGGTATTTCGAAAACCGGGAAGCTCTGTATACCGCCTACGTGCACCGTGAGAGCTACCGCCTCTACCGCGAAATGACCGAACAGATCAACTCAGTGGTGGATCCGCGTGATCGCCTCATCGAGGGCATGCTCGCATCATTGCGTAACGTCCGCGAAAGCCCCGCCTTGGCATCGTGGTTCGCCACTTCGCAGCGGCCGATCGGCGCGGAGATGGCCGAACAGTCCGAGGTGATCAACGCACTGACGGAGGCCTTCGTCATCTCGCTGGGACCCGACGACCCCGAATTGGTGGCGCACCGGGCCCGCTGGCTAGTGCGGGTGATGACCTCACTGTTCTTGTTCCCGGGACACGACGATGACGATGAGCGGGCGATGCTCGAGGAGTTCGTCGTGCCGATCGTGCTGCCGAGCCGGCAAGCTACCAAATAGCGTCGTGGCCGATCAGGCCACCCAATATGCTTGCGCCTTAATCGATTTGCGCCGGATCTTGTAGTCCTCGCGGAAGACCTTGGCCACCTCGCGGGTGGTTCGGTTGTCACACGCCACCCAGCCGAAGTGGTCGGCGGCGTCGAACGCCGCTGAGCTGACCGCCTGCACCAGTGCCTCGCCGCCGTTCTTGCGGTCCACCCACACGACATCCGCGCTACGCGCCACCGGCAGTTGCTTGTCGTCGTCGTGGCCTGCCTCCAGGAACACCGGGCCGGCGCGTCGCCGATGGCCGTCAGCAGTGAGTTGATCGCGGGCAACGATGCGGTGTCGCCGACGATGACATAGCCCCCGGGGGCAGGCTCGGGCAGCGTGAAGTTGCTGCCAAGCACCGTCACCTCGATGGTGTCGCCGGGCTGCGCATCTTGGGCCCACCGCGACGCCACACCGTCGTGCAGCGCGAACTCGATGTCGACGGTGTCGTCGACCGGGTTCGGGTCCACCAGCGTGTAGCCGCGCTGATGCTGCTTGTCGCCATCGGCGAACCACATGCGGATCCACATCGTCGGGTGCAGCGGCCGATCGGTCAGCAGGCCGCCACCATCAAAGCTCAGCCGCAGGTAGTGCGGGGTAAGCTCGCGCCGGCCGGTCACGGTCAGCTGGTAGTCGCCCGCGCGAAACAGCTTGAGCACGGCGCCCTGGAACCCGCGCGATGGCATCTTGTCGGACATGCGTCGCCCCTCGTGTCGATTACTTAGGGCAGCATAACCTAACTTGCATAGCGTGGCGCCGGCTCTTGGTCTACTAGGCGCTGTAGTAGCCGCGTCGGTAAGGTTTCGCGGGTGAGCACGCCGACTTCCCGCGCCGGGTATGTGCGCGGCGGTTTGGTCGGCTTGTGCGCGGCGCTGGTGACCGCGACAGCGCATGTCGGCGCCGGTGGTGGCGCGCCGGCGGGCGGTGCATTGATCCTCCTGCTGGTGGTGTGCGCGACGGTTGGCGCGGTGGTCGGTGGAATCACGCTCGAGGGCCGACGTTCGCGCGCTGCGCTGGTGGTTGGCGCGCTGGCAGCGGCTCAGGTCTTGGGCCACGTGATGCTGACCGTTGGCGGCCACCACGAGCACTCCGGTTGGTTGTTGACGCCGACGATGCTGATGCTGCACACACTCGCCGCGGTGGGACTCGGTCTGTTGATCAACGCGGTGGAACATCTCTATGCGGTGTGTGGGTCCGTGCTGTGCTGGCTTCGGATCTTCGCCGCAGGCCACATCCGCCCAGCGGCCAGGCAAGCGTGGCGACCCACCAATGTCATTGTCGCGCGGCCTGTTCTGCTGCGCACCGGGTTGGGGATGCGGGCACCGCCACAGGTGTCCTTCGTGAGCGCCTAACGCTCCGATCGCTTGTATGGCCCGCTTCGCCGGTCGGCGATGGCGGCCCTTCAGTTGCGCTGCGCACCGTAAGCGCCCCCCAATCACCGGAAAGTCGAATTGACATGACGAACAACACCAATCCCAATTCCAGCACCACGACTCGTGTCCGGCGGGTGGCGATGGCCACCGCAGCGCTGGCTGCGCTCACCGTTCTCACGGCCGCACCGGCTTTGGCACACGTGCACGTCGAGGCCGACCACGCCCAACCGGGCGCCAAGGCGACGCTGACCTTCAAGGTGCCCAACGAATCCGAGAAAGGCGCGGCGACAACAGAACTCACCGTCGCGCTGCCAAACCTCACGTCGGTCAGCACTCAACAGATGCCCGGGTGGACCGTTCGACTCGACCGCGACGCCGCCGCAGGCACCGTGAACTCGATCACTTGGACCGCCGCGCCTTCGGCCGGTATTGCACCCGACCAGTTCGCGCTGTTCCGCGTCGCGGTGCTGCTGCCGAAGACCGACACCGTCAGCTTCCCCGCCACCCAGACCTACAGCGACGGAACCGTCGTGGCATGGGACCAGCCGACGCCGCCTGGCGGGGCCGAACCCGAACATCCCTCCCCCACACTGGCCTTGACGGGAGAAGCACCCGCCGACGAACATGGCGCAACCATGGCGGCCGCGCCCGCGCCAAGCAATGCCGGCGCGGCGTCGGCTCCCGATGACACCGCACGATGGCTGGCAGGCGCGGGCATCGCACTCGGTGTGGTGGCACTCGCTCTCACCGCCTGGCGACGCCGCACCTGACGCGGCGTCCACGACGCGAGACTGCGGGGAGATCACGATTTCGGAAGATTTCGCGATCTCCCCGCAGTCTCGGCGGGTCTACTAGTCCGGGCGGACGCGAGTGAACCGGTGCAGCAGCCAGGCGGCCGGGATCGTCACCAGCACCGTCACCACGAACACGATGGCGATCGAGCCGGTGTAGATCGGATAGCGGACGATCTCCACCATCACCAGCTCCATCGTGAGCAGGTGGATCAGGAAGATCTCGTAGGAGATCTCGCCGAGGAACACCATCGGGCGCGACGCCAGAAATCGTGCGTACAAACCGTGATCGCCGAGCGCCAGCGGCGCGACCATCAGCGCGGCGATCACGGCATAGAACGCCGCCTTGAACAGCGCCTCGCGCAGCGCGTTGGGCGAGGTGGTTGGCTCCCCTGCGATCGGCGTGGAGACGATGAAGTAACACGCCAGTGCGAGCGGCACACAGGCCATGGCGTACGCCCGAACGCCCATCTGTTGCAGGACAGCGAGCATCATCCCGCCGATGAACCAGGAGAGGTACGTCGGTAACCACAGTCGTGCGCCGTCGGGCAGAAAATCGGTGGTGTGCACCAGGATCAGCCACGCTGGGGTGATCAACGCCAAGCCCGCGAGCCCGGTCAACACCAGCACCGGCCGCCACTGTCGTCGGCACAGCACCACCAACAGCAGGTAGGCCAGCAGCGGCAACGCCACGTAGAACGCGACCTCGACGGCCAGGCTCCACATCTGGGTAAGGCCTTGGTGCAGATACGAATACAGGTAGTTGTCGGTGTAGATCTGCGTCAGCGACAGATTGCGCAAGAACCCCATCACCGTGTGCCCGGGATTCGGCCCGGCCATGCGGAAGTGGTACAGCACGTACGCCGCGATGACGGTCACCGCATACGCGGGCATGATGCGTCGCACCCGATGCCAGGCGTAGCGGCGCACCGACGGCGGCAGCCCATTCGATGCGGCGGCCTTGACCCAAGGTCCGAACAACAGAAAACCGGACAGCACAAAGAAGATCGGCACGCCGATCTCCATCCGCGAGTACACCAGTCCGACGTAGCCATGGGTGTAGTTGCCCGTGGTGTAGGCGGCGTGGGTGAGCACCACCAGCAGCGCGGCGACCGCGCGGATTCCAGTGAGCGATGCAACGCGCTCGGCCTTGCTGACCGATTCCAGGCCGCCCTGCGCGTCGACGCTCTTCGACAGGGTCATTTCGATTTGCGGCTGTTTTTCCCGCCCTTATGTGGCGGACGGTCGGGTTGCAGATTGATCAGGATGCCCTGAATGCGGGTGCGCTCCAAGGCTTTCACGGTCTCGTGGGACAGCTTGACGGGCAACTCCACCAACGAGTGATCTGGCCGGATGGAGATGTGCCCGAAATCGCTGCGATGCAGACCGCCCTCATTGGCGATGGCGCCCACAATCGCACCCGGACTCACCTTGTGCCGCTTGCCCACCGCGATGCGGTAGGTCGCGAAGCCCTGGCCTGGTTTGCGCGGTCGCTTGTCGCCCCGGTCGGACCGCTCGGGCCGGTCGTCGCGGCGACGCTTCTCCGGCGGCGGTTCCGACATCAGGAACTGCTCGCCATCGCGTGCCTGCGCCGCCAGCGCAGCCGCGATGTCCACCATCGGGACATCGCTCTCCCGCTCGTAGTCCTCGATCATGCGCCGGAATAGTTCGAAGCCAGGAGCGCCGAGCGCGTCGGTGATCGAGTCGCGGAACTTCGCGACGCGTTGCGCGTTGACGTGGTCGACGCTGGGCAGTTCTGCCTCGGTGAGTTGTTGGCGGGTCGCCTTTTCTATGGACTTGAGCATGTGCCGCTCGCGTGGTGACACGAACAGCAGCGCCTGTCCGGATCGACCGGCGCGGCCAGTGCGTCCGATCCGGTGTACGTAGGACTCGGTGTCGTGGGGGATGTCGTAGTTCAGTACGTGCGAGATGCGCTCGACGTCAAGGCCACGAGCCGCCACATCAGTGGCGACCAGAATGTCGACGCTGCCGTTCTTGAGCGAAGCGATGGTGCGCTCGCGCTGTGCCTGTGGGATGTCACCGTTGATCGCCGCTGCGGAGAAACCACGCGCCCGCAGTTTCTCGGCGACCTCCTCGGTGGCCTGCTTGGTGCGGACGAACACGATCATCGCCTCGAACGGCTCGACCTCGAGAAGACGGGTCAACGCGTCCATCTTGCGCGGCCCCGCCACCTGGATGTAGCGCTGCGTTATGTTCTCCGCCGTGGTGGTTTTCGCCGTGACCGCGACCTCAACGGCGTCGTGCAGATACTTCTTGGTGATCTTGCGGATGGCAGGCGGCATAGTCGCCGAGAACAGTGCGACCTGTTTGTACTCGGGCGTGCCGGAGAGGATGCGCTCGACGTCCTCGGCGAAGCCCATCTGAAGCATCTCGTCGGCCTCGTCGAGCACCAGGTAGTCGAGGCGCGACAGGTCCAGAGTCCCGCGCTCGAGGTGGTCAATCACCCGGCCCGGCGTTCCGACGACCACCTGGGCCCCGCGCCGCAGCCCGGACAGCTGCACGGTGTAGGAGGACCCGCCGTAGATCGGCAGCACCTTCACCGCTGGCAGATGGGCGCCGTAGCGGCTGAACGCCTCGGCCACCTGCAGCGCGAGCTCCCGGGTGGGCGCCAGCACCAGAGCCTGGGTCACCTTGTTGGCGGGGTCGATCTTGGACAAGATCGGCATCGCGAACGCGGCGGTCTTGCCGGTGCCGGTCTGGGCCAGGCCGACGACATCAGAGCCGGCCATCATCGCCGGGATGACCGCCGCCTGGATGGCCGACGGCGACTCATATCCGACGTCGGCGACGGCCTGCAGCACCGACGGGTGAATCTGCAGGTCAGCGAAGGTCAGCGCGGCGTTGGCCGAATCTGTGTCAAGGGAGGTCATCGGGGTCTGAGTCTAATGGCTGGTGGGGCGATTCCCGGCCGCGCGCCTGTTCGACCTGCGATCGCGATGACGGTACGGTCCGCATCTGTGAAGTGGGCGGTGGTGATCGGCGCGGCGGCGCTTGTGGTCGCCGGATGTGGTTCGAGCGACTCGACCGCGTCCAAGACACCGGAGCCGACGGTCACCTCCCCTGCCCCGGCGACCGCGCGCCCGTCGTCGCCGATGCCGTCGATTGCGGCTCCCACCACGACCACAGCGGCCGACCCGTGCGCGGTCAACCTCGCCGCGCCCGAGATCATCAAGGCCGTCTCGGAGTTACCCCGCGACCCGCGCAGCAATCAGGCCTGGAACCCCGAGCCGCTGGCAGGCAACTACAACGAATGCGCGCAATTGTCGGCGGTGATCGTCAGGGCCAACACCAACTCCGAGAACCCGAACACCCGAGCCGTGCTGTTCCACCTCGGCAAGTTCATCCCCGCCGGCGTGCCGGACACCTACGGGTTCAACGGCATCGAGGACTCGGCCACCACCGGCGACACCATCGCACTGCGCTACTCCGGCGGCATCGAGGGCCTCGACAGCGTGGTGAAGTTCCGGTGGAACGGCAACGGTGTCGAGCTGATCGGGAACACGCCAGGCTGAGCTGACCTTCCGCGGCGGTTTGGTGTCGGCCGGCTCACATACAGTGGCAGCGTGTTCGTCGCCGACGATCGCGTCATCTACAGCGCATCCGATCTCGCCGCCGCTGCGCGCTGCGAGTACGCGCTGCTGCGCTCGTTCGACGCGCAGCTCGGCTGGGGACCGCGGGTGGCCGTCGAGGACGAACTGCTCGCGCGGACAGCCAAACTCGGCGGCGAGCACGAACAACGTCACCTCGACGAGCTTCGGGAGCGCGCCGATGACACCGTCGCGATCATCGGCAGGCCGAACTACACCGTCGCCGGGCTGACCGCCGCCGCGGAGCAGACCATGCGCGCAGTCGAGCGTCGCGCGCCCGTGATCTATCAGGCCGCGATGTTCGACGGCCGGTTCGTCGGATTCGCCGACTTCCTGGTGTTGTCGCACTCTGAGGCTGGCACGCGATACCGGCTGCGCGATACGAAGCTGGCCCGGTCGGTGAAGGTCGAGGCCCTCCTACAACTCGCGGCCTACGCCGACACACTCGCCACGGCGGGTGTACCCGTCGCACCCGAAGTCGAGTTGGTGCTCGGCGACGGCGCCACCGCGAGTTACCGCGTCGACGAGCTACTGCCGGTCTATCTGCCCCGCCGCGCCGCACTGCAGCGCCTGCTCGACGACCATCTGGCCGGCGGCACCGCGGTCACGTGGGAGGACGGCGAGGTGCGGGCATGCTTCCGCTGCCCCGAGTGCGCGATCCAGGTCCGCGCCACCGACGACCTGCTGCTGGTGGCAGGCATGCGGGTCAGCCAGCGCGCCCGGCTGATCGAAGCCGACATCACCACGTTGTCTGCGCTCGCGCGGCATGACGGCCCGGTGCCCGAGCTGTCGGGCAGGACCGTCGGATCGTTGACCGCGCAGGCCCGCCTGCAGATCGCGCCGCGAGTAGACGGCAAGCCTCCGTTCGAAGTCGCCGACGCGCAGCCGCTCACCCTGCTGCCCGATCCCGACAAGGGCGACCTGTTCTTCGATTTCGAGGGCGATCCGCTGTGGACCGTCGACGGCCGCGAGTGGGGCCTGGAGTACATGTGGGGCGTGCTCGACGCCGGGGGCGCCTTCCGGCCACTGTGGGCCCACGACCGCGCCAGCGAGCGCAAGGCGCTCGTCGACTTCCTTGCAATGGTCCGCAAGCGTCGCAAGCGCTACCCGAAAATGCACATCTACCATTACGCGGCCTACGAGAAGACCGCGCTGCTGCGGCTCGCAGGCCGCTACGGCGTCGGCGAGGACGAGGTCGACGACCTGCTGCGAAGCGGTGTGCTCGTCGACCTTTTCCCGTTGGTGCGCAAGAGCATTCGGGTTGGCGCCGAGAACTACAGCCTCAAATCCCTCGAGCCGCTCTACATGGGGTCCGAGCTGCGCACCGGCGATGTCACCACCGCGGCAGAGTCGATCACTATGTACGCGCGATATTGCGAGCTGCGCGCGGACGGCCGATCTGATGAAGCCGCCAACGTGCTCAAGGAGATCGAGGATTACAACCGCTACGACTGCCGCTCGACACACAAGCTTCGCGACTGGTTGATCAAGATCGCGATCGAATCGAGCGTGCCGCCGCTCGGCCCGCAGCCGGTCGCTGAAGGCACCGCCGTCGAGGACACCGACGAGCTCGCCCGCACGTTGATGACGTTCGCCGGTGACGGCGTCGAGGAACGCAGCCCGCAGCAGACGGCCGTCGCGATGTTCGCGGCCGCGCGCGGCTACCACCGCCGCGAGGACAAGCCGTTCTGGTGGGCGCATTTCGACCGGCTGAACAACCCCGTCGACGAGTGGGGCGACACCAGCGACGTGTTCCTGGCCGATGCGGCCGAAGTGGTCCAGGACTGGCACCTGCCGTCGTCGCGCGCCCGAAAGCAGCAGCGCTGGGTGAAGCTCACCGGCACGCTGGCCGCCGGCGGGCTGGACAGCAGTGTGTTCGCGCTCTACGAGCCGCCCGCACCGGCCGGACTTGCCGACAACCCGGACCGGCGCGCCGCGGGCAACGCCGAGATCACCGGCGTCGACGACCCAAACGTGCCTGTTGAGGTCATCATCTGTGAGCGGGAGCCCAAGGACGGCGGGACATTCGCGCAGCTGCCGTTCGCGCTGACGCCGGGCAGGCCCTTCCCGACCGGGAAGCTGCGCGAGTCCATCGAGGCCGCTGCCGCGGAGGTTGGCGCAGGCCTGCCGGACCTGCCCCACAGCGCGATCGTCGACATCCTGCTGCGATGCACCCCGCGCACCCGTAGCGGAGCACCGCTGCCGCACAACGGCGATACCGCCACGGACATCACGGCCGCACTACTCGACCTCGACTCGTCCTACCTTGCGGTGCACGGGCCGCCGGGTACCGGCAAGACCTACACGGCGGCCAGAATCATCGCGAGGCTGGTCAACGACCACCAGTGGCGGGTCGGGGTCGTCGCGCAGTCACATGCGGTGGTGGAGAACCTGTTCCGCGACCTGATCGGGGCCGACGTCGATCCGGCGCGGATCGGCAAGAAGGATTCGCCGCAGGACGCCGGGTGGCAGGACGTCGACAAGGACGACTACGCCGCGTTCATCGCTACCAATGCCGGCTGCGTAATCGGCGGCACCGCATGGGATTTCGCCAACAACACCCGAGTCGACGCGCGAAGCCTCGACCTGTTGGTGATCGAGGAGGCCGGCCAGTTCTGCCTCGCCAACACCATCGCGGTGGCCCGCGCGGCTCGCAACCTGATGCTGCTTGGCGACCCGCAGCAGTTGCCTCAGGTGAGCAAGGGACATCACCCCGAGCCGGTCGACGCGTCCGCGCTCGGCTGGCTCGTCGACGGCCACCGGACCCTGCCCGAAGAGCTCGGCTACTTCCTCGACCGCTCGCATCGGATGCACCCCGCGGTGTGCGAGCCGGTGTCGCGGCTGTCCTACGAGGGGCGTCTTCATTCCGAGGAGAGTCGAACGGCGGCGCGCAGGCTCGACGGGCATCCGCCGGGTGTGCGGGTACTGACCGTCGATCATGACGGCAACTCCACCAGTAGCCCGGAAGAGGCGGCCGTGATCGTCGCGGAAACGCAGCGACTGCTCGGCTCTTCGTGGACCGACGAGGATGGCACCCGACCGCTGGGTCCCGACGACGTGCTGGTGGTCGCCCCGTACAACGCCCAGGTTCTGTTGCTGCAGGAGCATTTCGACGCCGCCGGGCTGCCCGAGGTCGACGTCGGGACCGTCGACAAGTTCCAGGGCCGCCAGGCGCCGGTCGTGTTCGTTTCGATGACAGCGTCATCGATTGACGACGTTCCGCGCGGCATCTCCTTCCTGCTCAACCGGAACCGCCTCAACGTCGCGGTCAGTCGCGCCAAGTACGCGAGCGTCATCGTCCGCTCGGCGGCGCTGACCGAGTATCTGCCGGCAACGCCGGACCGCCTGGTGGAGCTGGGCGCGTTCTTGTCGCTCGCCCCGTGTGATAAACCGACGAGGTGAGCCTGACCGACACGCTGACCGGGATCGTGGGTGCCGCACACGTCATCACCGATCCCGACGTGCTTGACGGCCGCAGTGTCGACCACACCGGGCGCTACCGCGGGCACGCCAGCGCGCTGGTGCGGCCGGGATCGGCCGACGAGGTAGCCGGGGTGCTGCGGGCCTGCCGCGACGCGGCCGCGTACGTCACTGTCCAGGGCGGGAGGACATCGCTGGTCGCGGGGACCGTCCCCGAACACGACGATGTGCTGCTTTCGACCGAGCGGCTGCGCGACGTCGGTGAGGTCGACGTCGTCGAGCGGCGGATACATGTGGGCGCAGGCGCGACACTGGCCGAGGTGCAACGCGCCGCCGCAACCGCCGGTCTGGTGTTCGGGGTCGACCTGGCCGCGCGCGATTCGGCGACCGTTGGCGGGATGGCGTCGACGAACGCGGGCGGGCTGCGCACGGTTCGCTACGGGAACATGGGCGAGCAGGTCCTCGGCCTTGATGTGGCATTGCCCGACGGGTCAGTGGTGCACCGGCACAGCCAGGTTCGCCGCGACAACACCGGATACGACCTCGCGTCGCTCTTCATCGGCGCTGAGGGCACGTTGGGCGTCATCACAGGGCTGGATCTGCGGCTGCACCCGACGCCCGACGCACCGGGTCACCGCGATCTGCGGGTTCGACGACCTCGACGCCCTTGTCGAAACCGGCCGTGCTTTCCGGGATATGGAGGGCATCGCGGCGTTGGAGTTGATCGACGCCCGCGCGAGCGCACTGACCGCCGAGCATGTCGGGGTGGCGGCGCCCGTCGACGGCGCCTGGCAGCTGCTCATCGAATTGGCAGGCGACACAGACCAAACCGAGCGGCTTGCCGACGCGCTCGAAGATGCGCACATGTCGGGTGAGCCGGCCGTCGGCGTCGACGTCGGCGCGCAGCAGCGGCTCTGGCAGGTCCGCGAGTCGGTCGCCGAGGTGCTCGGCGTGTACGGACCGCCGCTGAAATTCGATGTGTCCCTGCCGTTGTCGGCGATAGATGGGTTTGCGGCTGAGTCGGCCGGGCTGGTCGCCAAGCATGCCCCCGACGCCATTCCCGTGTTGTTCGGTCACATCGGCGAGGGCAACCTGCACCTCAATGTGGTGCGCTGCGGGCCCGAAGCGGAGCGGGCGCTGTACTCGGCGATGATGGAGTTGATTGCCCGCTGCGGGGGCAACGTCAGCTCCGAACACGGCGTCGGCACCCGCAAGCGCGACTACGTGTCGATGTCGCGCACCGAGGCCGATATCGCGGCGATGCGCGCGGTCAAGGCCGCCTTCGACCCGTCCGGATACCTCAACCCCGCAGTGCTTTTCGGCTAATCGCGCCCCGGCGTCGAGTGTCTGCCGTAGCTCGACGCGTCGTCGGGGTCCTCGCGGGAATGCCTTCCGTTGGAATCGAACCAGAATGGCCGCTTCTCGGGTTGTTCCTCACGCAGGTGGTGGCGAGCCGCCCGTCCGTGGCGTGCTGGTGTCGTCTCCTCAGGGGCGGCCGGGGGCAACGGCTGGAACCGTTGCTCCTCGTCGACATGAAAACCGTTGTGCGCGAAGCCGATTGGTTCGACCTTGGGTTTAGCGGGAACGTCACTGAGCAGCTCGTCGAGAATGCTGCGCCACGGTTCTCGCGGCGGCTCGGGCGCCGGCTCGAGCGCCGGCGGCTCAGGCACCGGCGGCTCAGGCGCGGGCGGTAGTGGAGCCTGCGGCTCGGGTTCGTCCTCGAGCAGCGAGTGCCACGACTCGACGGGGGCACCGTGCCAGACCTCGGCAGGGGCATGCAGCACGTGGTCGGCGTGCGACCGCATCGGCTCGGTGACGCTGTCGTCGGCCAGCACGACAGGTTCGGCCTGCACGACGGGTTCGGCCTCCGTCACCGGTTCTGACTCGTCCCACGACACCGTGTACTCGAGGTAGTCGTCGTCATCACCGAACGTCTCGTCGCCGCCGTACTCGACCGCATAGCCGGCGTTGCGGTCGGCGTCGTCCAGGTCGTCGTCCTCGACCAGCCGGTCGGGGTCGCCGAAGCCGAGCAGGAAGATCGCTGCCACCACACCGAACAGCGCGAAGAACGCGGGCAGCAGCAGCGACTGCGACATCGCGGCGGCGAATGGTTCGTGCAGGAACGCGGGCAGCTGGGCCACCGAGCCTTCGCCAGACGCCTCCGTCATCATGGGCGGCATCTCGGCACTGATCCGTGTCGTCATGAACGCTGCCATGCCTGCGCTGCCCAACACCGAACCCACCTGTCGGGTGGTGTTGTAGACGCCGGAACCAGCGCCGGCCAGCTGCGGCGGCAGGTTGCGGGTGCGCCGTCGCGGCCAGCGGCGCCCAGATGAACGCCGAACCGATGCCCATGGCCGTGAGCGGCAGTACCAGCCGCCAGATCGGCGTGGTCGGGGTCATCTCGATGGACAGCCACGTCATCGCGATCGCCAATACGGAGAACCCGAAACCGATCACCGGCCGTGGGTGCGACCGGTCGACGATCTTGCCGACGAATGGCGCCAGCACGCCGGTCGCGATCGCCATCGGCGCCGTCAGCAGCGCCGACCGAGTCGGAGACAGGCCGCACACCGCTTGCGCGTAGAACATCAACGGCAAGAACGTCGCCGTCACGACGAAACCAATGGTCGCGACCCCGAGGTTGGACAGCGAGAAGTCTCGGTCGCGGAAGATGACCAACGGGATCAGCGGTTCGTTGCGGTTGACCGACTGCCAGATGAGGAACGCGGCGATAAACCCGACGCCACCTGCGAGCGTGCCCCAGATCCACGGCGCCCAGTGGTGCGACTGGCCCTCCTGCAGTGCGAACACGATCATGAACATGCCGATCCCGGACAGCAGCACACCGAGCAGGTCGAAGCGGTGCTTCTGGGTAGGCAGCACCGGGATCAACCAGACCGCCAGCGCCAGCCCGATGATGCCGATCGGCACGTTGACGAAGAAGATCCATTGCCAGCCGAGCCGGTCGACCAGCACACCGCCGGCGAGCGGGCCGACCAGCGTCGCAACGCCCGCGGTGGCACCCCACATGCTCATCGCCACACCGCGGCGGTCGGCCGGGAAGATTCGGGTGATGGTCGACAGAGTCTGCGGGGTGAGCAGCGCAGCGCCGATGCCCTGCACGACGCGCGCGGCGATCAGCATCTCGATACTGCCTGCCAGGCCGCACCACAGCGACGCAGCGGTGAACACCGTCAAGCCGACCAGGTAGAGGTTCTTCGGCCCGATATCGGTCGCCGAGACGACCGGCGACCAGCAGCGGCACCGCGTACGCGAGCAGGTAGGCACTGGTCACCCAGATGACGGAGTCGTAGCTGGCGCCCAGCTTGTCCATGATCGACGGGTTGGCGACCGCGACGATGGTCGCGTCGACCAGGATCATGAAGAAGCCGACCAGCATCGCCCACAAGGCGTTCCACGGGTTAGTGGGGTCGACTTGCCACCGCACCCCGCCTCGGGCGCGGCCGTCTTGCCGGGTAGTCAGCGTTTGGAACATCTCGGGTCGACCAGGTAAACAACGATTGAGCCGACGGTACGGACCTAGATATGCCCCGACAAGTCTGGGGTCAACCAGTGGTGAGCGTCAGGCTGGTTCTGCGACGGCGTCGCCGGTGACGTCGTCCTCGGTTTCGGTGGCCGGCACGCCGACCGCCAACAACGCCAGCAGGGCAATCACCATGCCGGCCGTCATCACCAAGGCTAACGCGATCTCGCCGTTGCCGAGAACGCCTACCAGGGGCGCTACCGCGGCGCCGAGTCCGAACTGCGCCGCCCCGAGCAATGCGGCCGCCGTGCCCGCGGCGTCGGGATGCCGCGACAGCGCCACCGCCGGGGCGTTGGGAATGACCAGGCCCATCGCGGCGAGGATCGCCCAGACGGGCAGCACGAAGCCGGGCAGACCGCCGACGTGGGCGAAGGAGACGCCCACGAACACCACACCGGCCAGCGACGCCGCGACCAGCGCCCACACCACGATGGTCTGAGGACCGAACCGCCGCAGCAGCACCACGTTTAACTGTGTGGCGCCGATCAGGGCGACCGCCCCCGCGCCGAACACCAGCGCGAAGGCCTGCTGGTCAAGGCCGTAGTGGCCCTGCAGCACGAACGAGGCACCGGCGATGTAGGCGAACAGGCCGGACATGCCGAGCGCGGCGACCAGCACCAGGATGACGAAGCGAGCATCGCCCAGCAGCTCGACGTAGGTGGCTGCGATGCCGCGCACCTTCAGCGGCCGCCGATGCGACGCAGGCAGGGTTTCTGGCAGCGCCAGCGCCGCCAGTAGAAGCAGCCCGCCCGCCAAAATCACCAGCGCGGCGAACACCCAGTGCCACGACGCCTTCAGCAGCACGGCGGCGCCCAGCGAGGGTGCCACCACGGGCGCCACACCCAGCACCAGCATCAGTCGCGACAGCACCGTCGCCGCGACGGACTCGTCGAAGAGGTCACCGACCACGGCGATGGCCACCACCATCGCGGCGGCGGCGCCCATGCCCTGCAATCCCCGTGCCACGCCGAGCACGGCGATGTTCGGCGCGAACAGGCACAGCAGCGACGCCAGCATGTGCAGAACGATGCCGGCCATCAGCGGCCTGCGGCGGCCAAGCGAGTCCGAAAGCGGCCCGACGATCAGCTGGCCGAGCGCCAAACCGGCGAGGGTGCCGGTCAGCGTCAGTTGCGCGACCGACGAGGAGACCGACAGGTCGTCAGCGATCTTCGGCAGCGCAGGCAGATACATGTCGATGGTCAGCGGGCCCAGCGCGACCAAAGCACCCAGCACCACGATCATGCGGGCGCGACTGGGCGGCTTCGATTCCCCTGCTGGGATCGAGGATTCCGCAATGGTCACGTCCACGTCGGTCGATGTTGCCATGAGAGTGGTTAGCGCCGCTTCTCAATATTTTGTTCCCCGCATCACAGACAGTGAGCGCGATCACGATCGGGCACCCGCGGTGCGCCTCCGTTCGTTCAACAAGCGTTAGCCTGAAGGTCCGGACACGTCGAACATGATCGACATAGGGGAAGCCGCAAAATGAGCGCTCGGTCAACCACCAAGAGCCAGCTGCCCGCCACTACTGACGACAGTCCCAGCGCCGCAGCCAAGGTGCTCTCCCAGATCATCGAACGCGGCGCGCGTGTGCAGGCCCCGGCCGTGAAGGCCTACGTCGACCGCCTGCGCCAGCACGACCCGAACGCGACGCCGGCCGAAGTGGTCAAGAAACTGGAGAAGCACTACCTCGCCGCGGTGATGGCCAGCGGCGCCGCCGTCGGCTCCGCTGCGGCCTTTCCGGGGATCGGGACCCTTGCGGCGCTGTCTGCGGTCGCCGGCGAGACCGTGGTGTTCCTGGAGGCGACATCGGTCTACGTGCTGGCCGTGGCCGAGGTGTACGGCATCCCGGCCGAACACCGGGAGCGCAGGCGCGCCCTCGTGCTGGCGGTGCTGGTCGGCGAGGACAGCAAGCACGCCGTCGCCGACCTGATCGGGCCGGGCCGCACCAGCGGCGCCTGGCTGTCCGACGGCGCGGCGACGTTGCCGCTGCCTGCGGTGTCCCAACTGAATTCGCGCCTGCTGCGCTACTTCGTCAAGCGCTACACGCTCAAGCGCGGGGCGATCGCGTTCGGCAAGTTGCTGCCAGTCGGCATTGGCGCGGTCGTCGGCGGCGTGGGAAACCGGATGATGGGCAAGAAGATCGTCGCCAACGCCCGCATGGCGTTCGGCAACCCGCCGGCGCGGTGGCCGGCGTCGCTGCACGTGCTGCCCGCCCCTAGCGAGCGATGACGATAACTGCCGTTCGGATAGTTGGGCCCACGGCAGAGGCGTTAGCCTTTAGACGGCGGAAAGCGAGTAATCGCGGACCGCGGGAATACGGGTGGCGAGCGTCTACCAAACCGCTTGCCTGAAGCGAAGGAATCGAGGCGAGTAGCTGCCGTGAGCTCACCATCACCATTCGGACAGAACGAGTGGTTGGTCGAGGAGATGTATCGCAAATTTCGCGAGGATCCCTCGTCGGTAGACCCGAGTTGGCATGAATTCTTAGTCGACTACTCCCCCGAGCCAACCACCGAAGCGCCATCCACTGCAGGCAACGGGCAACCAGCCCAGGCGGCCGCCCCTGCCGCGGCACCGGAACCGGCGCCCGCCCCTGCGTCGAAGGCGGACGTCGCCGCCCCCGCTAAGGCACCGGAACCGGAGAAGGCCGCCGTCACGCCGAAGCCTCCCGCCGCGCGAGCGCCCGTCGAAGGCGAAGAGGTGCTGGTGCTGCGCGGCGCTGCGGCCGCCGTCGTGAAGAACATGTCGGCGTCGCTTGAGGTGCCGACCGCGACCAGCGTGCGGGCCATCCCGGCGAAGTTGATGATCGACAACCGGATCGTCATCAACAACCACCTCAAGCGCACCCGCGGCGGCAAGATCTCCTTCACGCACCTGATCGGGTACGCGATGGTGCAGGCGGTCAAGAAGTTCCCGAACATGAACCGCCACTTCGCCGAGGTCGACGGCAAGCCCAACGCGATCACACCCGCGCACATCAACCTCGGCCTGGCGATCGACCTGCAGGGCAAGGACGGCAACCGCCAGCTCGTGGTCGCCGCCATCAAGGGTTGCGAGACAATGGCTTTCGGCCAGTTCATCGCGGCCTACGAGGACATCGTCCGGCGTGCCCGCGACGGCAAGCTGACCGCCGAGGACTTCAGCGGCGTGACGATCTCGCTCACCAATCCGGGCACGATCGGCACGGTGCACTCGGTGCCGCGGCTGATGCGCGGTCAGGGCGCGATCCTCGGCGTCGGCGCGATGGAGTACCCCGCGGAGTTCCAGGGCGCCAGCGAGGAACGCATCTCCGAACTCGGTGTCGGCAAGCTGGTCACGTTCACCTCCACCTACGACCACCGCATCATCCAGGGCGCGGAGTCGGGCGACTTCCTGCGCACGATCCACGAATTGCTGCTGTCCGACGACTTTTTCGACGAGATCTTCCGCGAGCTGGGCATCCCGTACGAGCCGGTGCGGTGGCGCACCGACAATCCCGACTCGATCGAGGACAAGAACGGCCGCGTCCTCGAGTTGATCGCGGCCTACCGCAACCGCGGCCACCTGATGGCCGACATCGACCCGCTGCGGCTTGACAAGACCCGCTTCCGCAGCCACCCCGACCTCGATGTGAACACCCACGGCCTGACGCTGTGGGATCTGGACCGCGAGTTCAAGGTCAACGGCTTCGCGGGCGCCGAGCACAAGAAGCTGCGCGACGTGCTCGGGCTGCTGCGCGACGCGTACTGCCGCCACGTCGGCGTCGAGTACACGCACATCCTCGAGCCCGAACAGCAGAAGTGGCTGCAGGAGCGGATCGAGGTCAAGCACGACAAGCCGACCGTCGCGCAGCAGAAGTACATCCTGTCCAAGATGAATGCGGCCGAGGCGTTCGAGACGTTCCTGCAGACCAAATACGTTGGGCAGAAACGATTCTCGCTCGAAGGCGCGGAGACCATCATCCCGATGATGGACGCTGCGATCGACCAGGCCGCCGAGCACGCGCTCGACGAGGTCGTGATCGGCATGCCCCACCGCGGACGGCTCAACGTGCTGGCCAACATCGTCGGCAAGCCGTACTCGCAGATCTTCTCTGAGTTCGAGGGCAACCTGAACCCGTCGCAGGCGCACGGCTCCGGCGACGTCAAGTACCACCTCGGCGCGACCGGCAACTACATCCAGATGTTCGGCGACAACGACATCCAGGTTTCGCTGGTCGCCAACCCGTCGCACCTGGAGGCCGTCGACCCGGTACTGGAGGGCCTGGTCCGCGCCAAGCAGGACCTGCTCGACAAGGGCGACGGGCCGGACGGCTTCCCCGTCGTGCCGATGATGCTGCACGGCGACGCGGCATTCGCCGGCCAGGGCGTGGTGGCCGAAACGCTGAACCTCGCGCTGCTGCGCGGGTACCGCACCGGCGGCACGATCCACATCATCGCCAACAACCAGATCGGCTTCACCACATCGCCTGGCGACTCCCGGTCGTCCGAATACTGCACCGACGTCGCGAAGATGATCGGTGCGCCGATCTTCCACGTCAACGGCGACGACCCGGAGGCGTGTGTCTGGGTGGCGCGGCTGGCCATGGACTTCCGGCAGCAGTTCAAGAAGGACGTCGTCATCGACATGCTGTGCTACCGCAGGCGCGGGCACAACGAGGGTGACGACCCGTCGATGACGCAGCCGTACATGTACGACGTCATCGACACCAAGCGCGGATCCGCAAGACCTACACCGAAGCGTTGATCGGCCGCGGCGACATCTCGATGAAAGAGGCCGAAGACGCCCTGCGCGACTACCAGGGGCAGCTGGAGCGGGTGTTCAACGAGGTTCGCGAACTCGAGAAGCACCCGATCGAGCCGAGTGAGTCGGTGGAAGAAGACCAGATGCTGCCCGCAGGGATGACCACCGCGGTGGAGAAGTCGCTGCTGGCCCGTATCGGTGACGCGCACTTGGCGTTTCCCGATGGGTTCAACGTGCATCCGCGCGTCAAGCCGGTGCTGGAGAGGCGCCGCGAGATGGCCTACGAAGGCAAGGTCGACTGGGCATTCGCCGAGCTGCTGGCGCTGGGATCCTTTGTCGCCGAAGGCAAGACGATCCGGCTGTCCGGCCAGGACACCCGCCGCGGCACCTTCACCCAGCGCCACTCGGTGATCATCGACCGCAAGACGGGTGCCGAGTTCACTCCATTGCAACTGCTGACGACGAGCGCCGACGGCACGCCAACGGGCGGCAAGTTCATGGTGTACGACTCGGCGTTGTCCGAGTTCGCCGCGGTGGGCTTCGAGTACGGCTACTCGGTCGGCAACCCCGACGCACTTGTGTTGTGGGAGGCCCAGTTCGGCGACTTCGTCAACGGGGCGCAGTCGATTATCGACGAATTCATTTCGTCGGGCGAGGCCAAATGGGGTCAGCTGTCCGACGTGGTGCTGCTGCTGCCCCACGGCCACGAGGGCCAGGGGCCGGACCACACCTCGGCGCGGATCGAGCGCTTCCTGCTGCTGTGGGCGGAGGGCTCGATGACGATCGCGATGCCGTCGACGCCGGCGAACTACTTCCATCTACTGCGCAGGCACGGCCTGGATGGCATTCACCGACCACTGATCGTGGCGACCCCGAAGTCGATGCTGCGCAACAAGGCTGCGGTCAGCGACCTCAAGGAGTTCACCGAGCAGAAGTTCCGCTCGGTGCTCGAGGAGCCTACCTACGAGGAGGGCACCGGCGACCGCAGCAAGGTCAAGCGGATCCTGCTGACCAGCGGCAAGATCTACTACGAGCTCGTCGCGCGCAAGGCCAAGGACAACCGCGACGACGTCGCGATCGTGCGCATCGAGCAGTTGGCCCCGCTGCCGAGGCGGCGGCTGAACAACACGCTCGATGAGTATCCGAACGCCGAGCAGTTCTTCTGGGTGCAGGAGGAGCCGGCGAACCAGGGCGCGTGGCCGACATTCGGTCTGACTCTGCCGGAGCTGCTGCCGGAGAAGTTGACCGGCATCAAACGGATTTCGCGCCGGGCGATGTCGGCGCCGTCGTCGGGCTCGTCGAAGGTGCACGCCGTCGAGCAGCAGGAGATCATCGACGAGGCGTTCGGCAGCTAGTTCACTGCTTGCGTTGCTCCTACGTCACGGGAGCGGTGTTATGCCGGGACAGCCGCAGATTCGCACGAACAGGGAGACCGCGAGCATGGCAGCACCGAGTCCTGGATACTCCATCACAGTCCGAGTCGAGGCGCCGGCTTCGTCGAGGGCCACTGGTGAGCTCACCGCGACGATCGGCGCCGCTGGCGGCGCGCTGACCGCGCTGGACGTGGTTGAGTCGCACCATGACTCGATCGTCGTCGACGTCACCTGCGACGTCGCGGACGTCGCGCACGGCGACGCAATCACCCAGGCGATCGACGCGCTACCTGGCTTTCATGTCCGCAAGGTCAGTGACCGGACGTTCTTGATGCACTTGGGTGGCAAGCTCGAGGTGGTGCCGAAGGTGCCGCTACGCCATCGCGATGACCTCTCCCGGGCGTACACCCCGGGCGTGGCCCGGATCTGCCTGGCGATCGCCGCCAACCCAGAGGATGCCCGCCGGCTGACGATCAAGCGCAACACTGTGGCGGTGGTGACCGACGGCTCGGCGGTGCTCGGTCTGGGCAATCTGGGGCCAGCGGCCGCGCTGCCCGTGATGGAAGGCAAGGCGGCGCTGTTCAAGCGGTTCGCCGACGTCGATGCGTGGCCGGTCTGCTTGGACACGCAGGACACCGACCAGATCGTTGAGATCGTCTGCGCGCTGGCGCCGGTCTATGGCGGGATCAACCTTGAGGACATCGCCGCACCCAGGTGTTTCGAGATCGAACGGCGCCTGCGGGAGCGACTGGACATCCCGGTGTTTCACGACGACCAGCACGGCACCGCGATCGTAGTGCTCGCGGCACTCATGAACGCGGTCCGAGTGGTCGACAAGAGACTGCCCGACCTCCGTATCGTCATCTCCGGCGTCGGTGCCGCAGGGTCGGCGATCATCCGGCTGCTGCAGGCCCAGGGCGTTCGGGACATCGTCGCCGCCGGTCGAAAAGGCGTCCTGTCTCGCGACGAAGATTACCCCGATCCGACCCGCCGGTGGATCGCGCAGAACTCCAATCCCCGCGGCGTCACCGGCACCCTCAGGCAGGCGCTCGCCGACGCCGATGTTTTCATCGGAGTCAGCGCGCCCCAGTTGTTGGACGGCGACGATATCGCGACGATGGCCGACCGGGCGATTGTGTTCGCCCTCTCCAATCCCGACCCCGAGGTGGATCCGCTCGAGGCGCGTAAACACGCCGCGGTGGTGGCCACAGGGCGCAGCGACTTCCCCAACCAGATCAACAACGTGCTCGTGTTCCCCGGCTTCTTCCGCGGTCTGCTCGACGCCGGGGCGCACGAAATCACCGACGACATGATGATCGCTGCGGCGAAGGCGATTGCGGATGTCGTCACCGCGCAGGAGCTCAACCCGAGCTTCATCGTGCCCAGCGTGTTCGACAGCAAGGTTGCGTCCGCAGTCGCGGCCGCCGTCAGCCCGGTCGCAAGCGAGCCCTGACCGGGATTCCCGTTCTGCGCGACAAGTTCGGCAGCAGGGACGCCGGTCTTTCACGATCTGCCCCTTGAGGATTCACCCCCGACAGGTTGTGGCCGATCCCAGCCGGCTTTCAGCCTTCTGACAGCGAAAGACGTAGCGCCCTATCGTCGTCTGGGTCGCTCTACCGTGAGTGGATGACTGTCGTAGATCTTCGCCATCACAACGCCGATTATGGGTTCGATGGGGATTACCGCGCGGTGTCCGCACCGACCGTGGCGACCATCGTCGGGACCGTCAGTGCAGCGCTGCTCGCGTCGGCGGCCAGAAGTCTTGCGCGAGGTAAGCCCGGCGCCGCGGCGGTGACCGGCGGAACGGGCGCGTCGATTGTGACGACGGCGGCGCTGTTCATTCGCACCACGCGCGTGGGCAAGTTCGAAGTCTGGGCGGAGATCCTTGATGGTCTGCGGTTGCGCGGCGACGAAACGCTGCTCGACCTCGGCTGCGGCCGTGGCG
This sequence comes from uncultured Actinomycetota bacterium, assembly GCA_963841555.1. GTDB lineage: Bacteria > Actinomycetota > Actinomycetes > Mycobacteriales > Mycobacteriaceae > Mycobacterium. The sequence goes on along the minus strand of CAWJDL010000005.1, from coordinate 214,762 downwards.
CGGTTCTGCTCGCCGCGGCGAAGCTCCTTCCGAACGGTCGCGCGATCGGCGTGGACATCTGGCGGGCCGACCAAACCGATAACTCGCAGCAGAACACTTTGCGCAACGCCGAGCTCGAGGGCGTCGCCGACCGGGTCGAGGTGCGCACCGCCGACATCACCGACCTGCCGTTCGACAACGACAGCGTCGACGTGATCGTCAGCAGCCTTGTCGTGCACAACATTCAGAGCGCAGCCAATCGCGCCAAGGCCATCAGCGAGGCGGCACGGGTGCTCCGCCCCGGCGGCCGCCTCGTCCTCGCCGACATCTGGGCGACCCGAAGGCACGTCCGGCAGCTTCACGAACTCGGCTGGACCGACGCCCGTCGACGCGGTCTCGGCTGGCGGATGTGGTGGGGCCCGGGCATGGGCACCCACCTCGTCACCGCCACCAAGCCGTCCTAGGCCACTCAAAGCGGGACCGCGGGTACCGACTAACCTCGACCCGAGTCAACTGACACGAGGGAGTGTGGTTATGGAGGGCTTCGCCGGAAAGGTCGCGGCGGTGACGGGCGCCGGCTCGGGCATCGGGCAGGCGCTGGCCATCGAGCTGGCCCGCTCGGGCGCCAGCGTGGCGATCAGCGACGTCGACACCGAGGGCCTGGCGGCCACCGAGGAACAGTTGAAGGCCATCGGCGCGCCCGTGAAGGCCGACCGGCTCGACGTCACCGAGCGCGAGGCGTTCGAGTTGTACGCCGACGCGGTCAAAGAGCACTTCGGCAAGGTCAACCAGATCTACAACAACGCGGGGATCGCCTTCGTCGGCGACATCGAGTGCAGCCAGTTCAAGGACATCGAAAAGGTGATGGACGTCGACTTCTGGGGCGTCGTCAACGGCACGAAGGTGTTCCTCCCCCACCTGATCGAATCGGGCGACGGCCACGTCATCAACATCTCCAGCGTGTTCGGGCTGTTCTCCGTGCCCGGCCAGGCCGCCTACAACGCCGCGAAGTTCGCCGTGCGCGGATTCACTGAGGCGCTGCGCCAAGAGATGATCGCGGCCGGTCATCCGGTCAAGGTGACGACGGTCCACCCCGGCGGAATCAAGACCGCGATCGCGCGCAACATGACCGCCGTCGAGGGCTTCGACAAGGACGAGCTGGCGCGCACCTTCGACAAGAAGCTCGCCAACACATCGCCGCAGAAGGCGGCGCAGATCATCCTCGACGCCGTCCGCAAGAACAGGGCCCGGGTGCTGGTTGGCCCCGACGCGAAGGCGCTGGACCTCATCGTCCGCGTGACCGGGTCGGGATACCAGCGGCTGTTCTCATCGGTGATGTCGCGGGCGCTACCCGACATGCACTAGCGGCCAAGCGGGTGGGCGTCGAGCCACGCGTCGGCCACCAGTCCTGGTTCCTTGCCCTCGGCGACTTGCCTGCGCATGTCGGCCAGTGACCCGGTGTCGAGCACGCCGGCCACCTCGTTGAGAGCCAGCACCTGCTGCTCATTCAGCTCGTTGCGCCGGTACAGCGGAGCGAGGTTCTCGGCCCGGATCAACGCAGTCTTATCGGAGAGCACCACCAGCTCGGACGGGATGTTCGGCGTCGCGGCCGTCGTCCACGCCGCATTGATCTGCCCCGCCCGGAGCGCGGCGAAAAGCGTTGCGTTGTCCGGGAATTCGCGCGGCTTGGGCATCGCACACGATCCCATCTTCGGCGGCGGGGACGCGCCTGCCAATGCTCCGGCCATGACCTTGGCGCAGTTGCGGGCCGCCGCGGTCACGTCACGCCCACCCCACGCGTCGGCGGTCCGCTCGGTTACCGCGATCGCGGGTTTGTCTTCCGCGGATGTCGTGTAGTCGCCTGCGGCGACACCTTCGGGCAGCGCGGACACCATCGCGCGGTACACCTGCGTGTCCGACCGGGCGGTGGCGTTGGGCTCGAACCTCTCCAGCAGTCGGCCGGTGAACCCTGGCGCGACGCGGACCGTTCCGGAATCCAACTCGCTCACCGGATCCGGCACGGACTTCACATGTGCGGGGCTGCCGTAGAACCGCAGCGCCGCCGCATACAGGTGCGCGACCAACGTCGACTCGGGATCGGATGCAGACCCGACGGCCACCGACGGCGCGCCGGCACGCTCACCGCAGCCGGCCACAACTATTGCGATCAGCGCGAGGAATATCAAGGACAACCGACCCAAGCCAGTTGCACCGCTCGCGCGGCGGACGCGCATTGGGCCGATCAGATCTCAGCCGCCGCCGCGGCCACTGCCGACGCGACCGCAGGGCCGACCCGCGGATCCAGGGGGCTTGGCACGATGTATTCGGCCGAGAGGTCATCGCCCGCAACCCCGAAGATCGCCTCGGCGGCAGCCACCTTCATCTTCTCGGTGATACGGCGGGCACCGGCGTCCAGCGCACCGCGGAACACACCCGGGAACGCCAGCACGTTGTTGATCTGATTCAGATAATCGCTGCGCCCTGTCGCGACGACAGCGGCGTGCCGGGCCGCGATCTCCGGATGAATCTCCGGATCGGGGTTGGACAGCGCGAACACGATGCCATCCGGCGCCATTGTTGCGATCAGCTCTTCTGGCACGATGCCGCCGGAAAGCCCGAGGAACACATCGGCGCCCTTGAGGGCCTCGATCATGCCGCCAGATAGGCCGTCGGGGTTGGTGCGCTGCGCCAGATCGAACTTCACCGGGGTCAGATCCTCGCGGTGCGGGTGCAGGATACCGCGGGAGTCCAGCACCGTCATGTCCGAAACGCCAGCGGCCAGAAGGATATTCGCGCACGCCATGCCTGCCGCGCCGACACCCGAGATCACCACGCGCAGCGATGCCATGTCGCGGTCGAGCACCTTGGTGGCGCCCATCATCGCGGCGAGCACGACGATCGCGGTGCCGTGCTGGTCGTCATGCATCACCGGGCAGTCGAGCGCCTCGATCAGGCGCCGCTCGATCTCGAAGCACCGCGGTGCCGAGATGTCTTCGAGATTCACCGCGCCGAACGTCGGCCGCAACCGCATCAGTGTCTCGACGATCTCGTCGGGATCCTTGGTGTCCAACACGATCGGGATCGCGTCCAGCTCGCCGTACGCCTTGAACAGGGCGCACTTGCCCTCCATCACGGGCAGCGATGCCGCCGGACCGATGTCGCCGAGGCCGAGCACCGCACTGCCGTCGCTGACGACGGCGACTAGCCGGTTCGCCCAGGTGTATCGGGCGGCCAGGGTGTGATCGGCGGCGATCGCACGACTGACCTGCGCAACGCCAGGCGTGTAGGCGATCGACAACGCGCGCTGGGTGTCCATTGGGGACTTCAGCTCGACGGACAACTTGCCGGCTACGTGGGCCTCGAAGATCTCTTCATCCGAGATGACGACCTGCGGGTTTTCTGCAATATCCGTCACGCGAATCACGTTACTGACGAACTCGTAGGTAACCTAATCGACTTTATTTCAGATAAGTCCCAGGTCGGTGACGGCTTTGCGCTCGTCGGCGAGCTCGGCGGTCGACTTGTCGATGCGGCCGCGGGAGAACTCGTCGATCTCCAAGCCCTGAACGATCGACCAGTTGCCGTCCTTCGTGGTCACCGGGAACGAGGAGATCAGGCCCTCCGGCACGCCGTAGCTGCCGTCGGAGAGGACGGCCATCGAGACCCAGTCGTCCTTCGGAGAGCCGAGCAGCCAATCCCTGGCGGCGTCGGTGGTCGCCGACGCGGCCGATGCGGCCGAGGAGGCGCCGCGCGCATCGATGATCGCCGCGCCGCGCTTGGCGACGGTCGGGATGAAGTCGTTCTCGATCCACGCCTGGTCGTTGACGACCTCGGCCGCGTTCTTGCCGCCGACCTCGGCGTGGAAGATGTCGGGGTACTGGGTGGCCGAGTGGTTGCCCCAGATCGTGATCTTCTTGATGTCAGTGACCGCCGCGCCGGTCTTCTTGGCCAGCTGCGAGATCGCCCGGTTGTGGTCGAGGCGGGTCAGCGCGGAGAACCGCTCGTTCGGGATGTCGGGCGCGTTGCTCATCGCGATCAGCGCGTTGGTGTTGGCGGGGTTACCGGTCACGCCGATGCGGACGTCGTCGGCGGCGACCTCGTTGAGAGCCTTGCCCTGGGCGGTGAAGATCGCGCCGTTGGCCTCGAGCAGGTCGCCGCGCTCCATACCCGGGCCGCGCGGACGCGCGCCGACGAGCAGGGCCAAGTTCACGCCGTTGAAGATCTTGGTGGCGTCCGCGCCGATCTCGACGCCCGCCAGCAGCGGGAACGCACAGTCGTCGAGTTCCATCACGACACCCTCGAGCGCCTTCAGAGCCGGCTCGATCTCGAGCAGCCGCAGCTCGATCGGGCGATTGGGGCCCAGCAGCGAGCCACTCGCGAGGCGGAACAGCAGACTGTAGCCGATCTGGCCGGCGGCACCGGTGACGGCGACCTTGAGGGGTGTTGTGCTCACGTCGGACGCTCCTTGGACAGAGTTGGGTTCGGGACGAAACTAGCGCACCAGGCCGCGCGGTGAATCTCCGGTCCGACGCGTAGCATTTACCAGGGCCTTCTCACGAACGCCCGGCCCTGACGGGAGGTTCGAGATGCCATCGTTTCGCGCATTGCCTCCATCACTTCGACCAGTCGCACGCGCCAAGGGCGCCAGCCCGGACGCGAAGTCCATTCACGTTCCCGTGGCGCGGGCGATGGTCGACTGCGGCATCTACGTCGACGGCCAGCGTTCGCCCGGTAAGTACACCCACGCCGCCGCGCTGAACAAAGTGCACGAGCTGGAACGCGAAGGCAAAGAGGCGTTTGTCTGGATCGGCCTGCATGAACCCGATGAGCATCAGATGCAAGCGGTGGCGGACGTATTCGGTCTGCACGAGCTGGCCGTCGAGGACGCCGTGCACGCCCACCAGCGGCCCAAGCTGGAGCGCTACGACAAGACGCTGTTCCTGGTGCTCAAGACCGTGAACTACGTCGAACACGTATCAATGGTCAACGCTCGCGAGATCGTGGAGACCGGCGAGATCATGATCTTCGTCGGCCCCGACTTCGTGGTAACGGTTCGCCACGGCGAGCACGGCGGTCTGGCCGGGGTGCGCAGGCAGCTCGACGCCTCCCCGGCGATACTCAAGCTCGGCCCGTACGCAATCATGCACGCGATCGCCGATCACGTCGTGGACAGCTACCTGGACATCACCGATCTGATCGAGACCGACATCGACGCGATGGAAGAGGACATCTTCTCGCCGCTGGCGCACACGAACATCGAGTGCATCTATCTGCTCAAGCGCGAGGTCGTCGAGCTGCGGAGGGCGGTCGCGCCGTTGACGCTGGCGCTGCAGCGCATGGGCACCGACCACAACGACGTAATCTCGATCGAGGTTCGGCGGTACTTGCGCGACGTCCTCGACCACAACATCCAGGCGTCCGACCGCATCGCCAGCTACGACGACATGCTCAGCTCACTGGTGCAGGCCGCACTCGGCAAGGTCGCGATGCAGCAGAACATCGACATGCGCAAGATCTCCGCGTGGGTGGCAATCGCTGCCGTGCCGACCGCGGTGGCGGGCATCTACGGGATGAACTTCGACCACATGCCCGAATTGCACCAGGTGTGGGGGTATCCGGCGGCCCTCGGTTTGATGGCCGTCGTCTGCACGTTGTTGTACCGGACGTTCCGGCGCAACCACTGGCTCTAAGTTGGTCGGGCATATCGCCGAAACTGTGTTCCAGCAGGCGCGTTCTCGAACTTTCGCTGCTGAAATACCGCTTCGCGGAATCAGTTCGGCCGCGCAGCAGGACGCGAGGGATCGAGCACGTCGACCCCGTCCTGCAGCCACGCATCGCGCATCGCGTCGGCCCCTTTGAGTCGTACCCACGCCGCCTCGGTGGCGGTGATCGGTGTCGCGGACAGCACCGTGACCGGTGGCAGCGGTGCCGTCAATGGAACGTCGTCTATATCGCTGCGGTCCAACAGAAACGCGGTGAACGGCGCGGTATCCCACAGTGGTGCCTCGAGATCGATCAGCGCGTCCGGCTCCAGGATCAGACCTTCGACGGCGGGCGCCGCGGCCACAATCGCCAGTGATCGCGCCAGGCCCTTTGGCGATTGCCCGCGCAGTGCGACAACAACCTCGGCGCGCGGACCGTGCAGCGCGTCGGTCACCATCTCAGTCGGGTCGAACATCGGATGGCGCGAACAGCCAAGCGACACATAGTGACTGACGTCGTTGTCATCAGGGCCAAAACGCAGCACATCGATGCGTTCGGTGCCCAGGAACGTCACGCTGGCTTCGTCGGGTTCCGTGGTGATCCCTGCCCGGGCGAAGTGCTCGCGCAGGTGTGCGCCGACCTCCGCCAGGACGTCGATCACTCGGCCGGCGGCGGTGGCGCCTGCTCGCTAGCCGGCGGCGGCGGCGTCTGCTCGGCCGGTGGCGGCGGCGCAGCGGGCGGTTGGGGCGACTGACCGTCGGGGCCGCTCGGCGCAAGGGTGAGGTTGGCGCCGGTGTCCGCGTCGAAGATCGTGATCTTGGAGGTGTCGAAGGCCAGCTGCATTTTCTGACCCTGTTTCGCCGTCGACTCCGTGGAAACCCTTGCCACGAACTCGTTCTCGCCGACCCCTGAATCGGCGGCCAGCTCGGCCAGCTGTGCCGCGTGGGCACCGCCACCTTCGGTCCTGAAATGCACGTACTTGTCGGCACCGAGCGATTCGACGAAGTCGACCGTCACCTCGAAGGTCAGTGCCCGGATCCGCGCATAAGTGTCGATAAGGGCGGCGTCCTCGAGATGTTCCGGCCGGATGCCGACGACCACGTTGTTGGCCTTGGGGTGCTGCGCGAGTAGGTCGTGCACCTCCTGGGTCAATGTGATCTCGCCGAACGGCAGCCGCACCCCCACGTCCGTCATCGTGGCAGGGAAGAAGTTCATTGCCGGTGAGCCGATGAACCCCGCGACGAACAGGTTGGCCGGGCTGTTGTACAGCTCCTCCGGCGTGCCGATCTGCTGGGCTACGCCCGCCAGCAGCACCACCACCCGATCCCCCAGTGTCATGGCCTCGGTCTGGTCATGTGTGACGTAAACGGTGGTGGCGCCCAACCGGTTCTGCAGCCGGGCGATCTCCGCGCGCATCTGCACCCGCAGCTTGGCGTCCAAGTTCGACAGTGGCTCGTCCATCAGGAATGCCTTGGGATTGCGCACGATGGCGCGACCCATCGCCACCCGCTGCCGCTGACCGCCGGACAGCTGGGCGGGCTTGCGATCCAGAAAGTCGGTCAGGTCAAGAATTTTCGCGGTCTCCTCGACCTTCTCCGCGATCTCGGCCTTCTTCACCTTGGCCAGCGTGAGGGGGAAGGCGATGTTCTGCCGGACGGTCATATGCGGGTAGAGCGCATAGGACTGGAACACCATCGCGATGTCGCGGTCCTTGGGTGCCTTCTCGTTGACCCGGTTTCCGCCGATGCGCAGCTCGCCCGATGAGATGTCCTCGAGGCCGGCAATCATGTTCAGCGTGGTGGACTTTCCGCAGCCGGACGGGCCGACCAGAATGATGAACTCGCCGTCGGCGATGGTGATCGACAGGTCTTTGACGGCCGTCGCGCCGTTGGGGTAACTCTTGGTCACCCGGTCCAACACTATTTCGGCCATGGAACTATCCCTTCACCGCACCGGACGTCAGGCCGGCGACGATCCGTCGTTGGAAGATTAGAACAAAGATAATGATGGGGATGGTGATGACCATCGCGCCTGCCGCGATGGATCCGGTCGGCTCCTCGAATTGCGAGCTGCCGGTGAAGTTCGCGATCGCCACCGGCGCGGTGATGGCACGCTGGGTGGCCGTCAGTGACAAGGCCAGCAGCAGGTCGTTCCACGCGAAGATGAACACCAGGATCGCGGCGGTGACGATGCCAGGCGCGGCCAGCGGCGCAATCACCTTGCGGAACGCCTGAGCGGGTGTGGCGCCGTCCATCTTCGCCGCTTTCTCCAGATCCCAGGGGATCTCGCGGAAGAACGCCGAGAGCGTGTAGATCGCCAGAGGCAGCGCGAACGTGATGTACGGGATGATCAAGCCCGGCCAGGTATTGAACAGCCCGATGGTGCGCCACAAGTTGAACATCGGCGTCACCAGCGAGATCTGCGGGAACATCGCGATCAGCAGCGCGACCCCTATCAGCAGCCGCTTACCGGGAAACGCCAGTCGCGCAACCGCGTAGGCCGCCATGCCACCGACGACGACCGCGATCACAGTGGTGATCAACCCGATGCCGATCGAGTTGATCAGGGCCGAGGTGAAGATGCCACCCTGGAATATCCCCTTGTAGTTGTCGAAGGTGATCTGCGACGGAATCAGCTTGCCGTCCTTGACGCTTGACGACGGCTTCAGCGACAGGCTCAGGATCCATAGGACTGGGAACAGGGCGTAGAGGACGACCAGGATGTTGACGACGGTCCATCGTGTCGCACGCCCGGCACTCACCTGGTCGGCCACGTCAGCGCCTCTCCTCGTCCGATCCGGGCGCCGATGCGCCGAAGAGCTTGATGTAGATGAACGCGATGATCGCTACCGAAAGGAAGATCAGCACGCTGATCGCAGAGCCCAGACCGAGATTGAAGGCCTTGAAGAGGTTGTCGTAGCCCAGGATTGACACCGAACCGGTGTTGTTGGCACCGCCGGTGAGCACATAGATGTTGTCGAAGATACGAAACGCATCCAGCGTACGGAACAGCAACGCCACCAGAATCGCCGGTTTGATCAGCGGCACAATGACTTTGACCAACCGCTTCCACGAGCCGGCACCGTCGACCTGGGCGGCGTTCAGCAGATCCTGAGGCACCAGCGCCAACCCGGCGAGCAGCAGCAGCGCCATGAACGGCGTCGTCTTCCACACCTCGGCGAGGACCACGATCGCCAGCGACGGAATCTGTTCGGTTAGTGGCGCGCTGCCTTCGGGTAGCAGGTTGGCCAGATAGCCGGTGCCCGGCGTCCACGCGTAGTACCAGCTGTACGACGCGGCGACGGTGACGATGCCGTACGGGATCAGGACCGCGGTGCGCACGACGCCCCTGCCGAAGATCGTCCGGTGCATGACCAGCGCGAGCACCATGCCGAGAACGAACTCGATCGCCACCGAGACCACGGTGATCGCCAGCGTCACCACGAAAGCCGTCCACCAATACCGGTCGGACAGCACGGTGATGTAGTTCTGCAACCCGACAAACGATGTGTCGTCCGGGGTGGCGAGGTTGTATCGCTGCAGGCTCAGCCACACCGCATACCCGATCGGGTAGGCGGTGACCGCAAGCATCAGCAGGACCGCCGGGGTGATCAACAGGAACGCCAGCCGCCGCTCCGACTTCTTGTCGTCGGTGCCGCCGGTCGGCGCGGCAGGCGCTTGCGCTTCAGTGATCGGCGGCGCGGTCATGGAATCAGCCCCTTACCGTCGATGGCCTTCTGGACTTGCACGGTGAGCTCATCGGCCGTGCGCTCCGGATCGATGGCGGTGATCGGCGCGAGCGTGACCGACATTCTCGTCGACACCGCCTGATACACCGGGGTTGCGGGTCGCACCGCGGCGTTGGTGAGCTGCTGGCGGATGATTGCGTACTGCGGGTACTTCGCCTGGAACGTCGGGTCGTCGTACAGCGAGGCCCGCACCGCAGGCAGGCCGCCCTCCACCGACGTGTACCGCTGGTTCTCGACATTGCGCAGGCAGCGGATCGCCTCGAACGCCTCCTTGCGGTGCTGACTGGTCTTGGCGACCGCGAGGTTGAGCCCGCCAAGCGTCACCTTGGCGGACTCACCGGGCTCAACGCCCGGGTAGGGCGCGAACCCGAAAACTTCCTTGCTGGCTTCGAACGCGGTCTTGAACTGTTCGTCGGTCGGCGAGAACGTCCCGGCGTCGTTGATGCTGCCTGCCAGGTCGGGGTGTTTGTCCAGCGGCAGGTAACTCACACCGCCCTTGACGGCGTTCTCCAGCATCGACGGGAGCACGAACGGCCAATTCACCTCGAGGGCCGCTTTGCCCTGCTCGAGTGCGAGCCGCGCGGTGCCCTCGTCGGTCTGGGTGATCGACGGGTCGGCGCCGGGCGCGGTAGCAACGGCCTTCATGATCTGCAGCGCCTTGACTGTCGCGGCGCGGTGCTCAGGCGTGTCGGTGAGCGTGACGCTCTTGCCGTCGTCGGAAAGCACTTGACCGCCAGCACTTTCCAGCAAGGTGTTGAACCACACCACCAGACCCTCGTATTGCTTGGCCTGAACGGCGATCCAGCTTGGCTTGCCCGCGTCGTGCAACCGCGTCGCCTCGGCGACCATGCCGTCCCACGTCTTCGGTGGATCGTCCATCAAATCGGCTCGGTACCAAAGCAATTGGGTGTTCGTCGTAATGGGCGCTGCGTACAGCTTGTCCTGCCATTTGGCCGTCTCGAGCGGCCCGGGAAGGGTGTTGCTGGTGGCGTCGGCTTCGGCCTGGCCAGACGGATCGTCCGAAAGTGGCAAAGCCCAACCCGCTTCGGCGAACTCGGCGGTCCACACCACGTCCAGTGCCATCACGTCCAGCGTCTTGTCGTTTCCGGTGAGCCGTCGAGCCAGCTGCAGTCGCTGGTCGTCGGCGCCCTTCGGCAAGCTGATCTGTTGGATTTTGAAGCGGCCGCCCAGTTCTTCGTTGCAGCGCTTGGCCACTGCTGTGAATGTGGCCATCTCGTTAGCCGGCGTGTAGTAGTTGATGACGATTCCGCCGCCACCCGAACCACACGCCGTTAGCGTTGACGCCGTCGTCAGCGCGGCCAATGCCGCAGCACCTAGCCGCCGAGCGCGCACAGATCGCCTCCCGTCTGCCGGGAACCTCCCGCGGGCAAACCGTAGAGCCAGATACGCGTGATTTGCAACACTTCCGGTGCGCGCGTCGCACACCGTTACTCAATCGCGAGCGACCGCAAAGTGCCAGCTACTACCGGCGTGTCCAGGGACAGACACGGTCGCTCGCGGCGGAACGAGTCAGATCGTCAAGCGCGCCAGCAGATCCCGGCCGCGTTCTGCGCTCTGCGGGTCGCACAGCACGTCGTAGCGGCCGGCGACGAGCTGCATCGTCGAACTGAAATCTCTTGTGCCGCGCGCCATCGCATAAGGGATCGCCGAGGTGATCAGGCCGAAGAACACACCGGCGATCAGACCCGTGACCAGCGCGCCCCACGGACTGGGGCTGAAGAATCCGAGGATCAGGCCGATGAACAGGCCCAGCCACGCTCCGGTCAGCACGCCACCGCCGAGCACCTTGGGCCAGGTCAGCCTGCCGGTGACCCGTTCCACCTGCATCAGGTCGACGCCGACGATGGTCACCTGCTGCACAGGGAACTGTTGATCGGACAGGTAATCGACGGCGCGTTGCGCCTCGGCATAGGTCGGGTACGAGCCGATAGGCCAGCCCTTCGGCGGGGTCGGCAGGGCGGCAGGGCGACCACGTCCAGAAGTCGGCGCACCCGGCGTCACGCCGGGGGCCTGTCCGGGCTGAAACGGGCTGGTCATCGGTCTTCCATCTCCTCTATGCGCGCCTGAATTTCGTAGCTGCTGTCATCCGGACCAACGCTCCGACGGCCGCAATGGTGCCCTGCTCTTGCGCTAGGTTGATCAGCATGACAAATCCCGGCGAGGACGCAGGCCAAACGGCGTCATCCGACTCCGGTGGCGGGGGGTCGGAGCCATCATCGGGCGGCTACGAGGCACCGTCGATCGAGCGGTCACAGGAGCAGTCGAGCGGGCCCGAGGCGACGCAGCCAGCCGAGCAGCCCGCCTACAGCCCGCCCCCGGCATACACCCCACCGCCCGGATACGAGACGCCCGGCTACCAGCAGGCGTCGGGCTATCCGCCCCCGAATTTTCCGCCGCCCAACTACCCGCCGCCGACCGACTATTCCGCGCCCGGCGGTGCACAACCCGGCTACCCGCCGCCGCCCTACCCAGGCCCGCCCGGCTACGGCGCGCCGTCGTACCCGCCGCCGCAATACGGGACGCCGCCGCCTCCCGGCTACGGGGCACCGCCTACTCCCGGCTACGGCCCGCCGCCGACCGGCTATCCGGCACCCGACTACTCGGCCTATGGGCAGCCGGGCCAGAAGACGAACCAGTTGGCGATCGCGTCGATCGTCGCCTCTGCCATCGGCGTGCTGTGCGGCATCGGTTCGATCGTCGGCATCGCGCTCGGCATCGTGGCGATGAACCAGATCAAGCAGACCCGCGAAGGCGGCCACGGGCTGGCCATCGCCGGCATCGCCGTGGGCGGGGTGACGCTGCTGCTCAACGTGCTGTGGACGGTCATCGCCTTTAGTAGTTGACGATGACCACCGGCGACCCCGAGCAGCCGTCGCAGCCCTTCGGCGCCACCGAGTACCCGTCGCTGGAGAACTCGGGAGCGCAGCCCGATCCGAATCCGCCGGTCGATTACCCGATGGACGCCGGGTTGCCTCCGCCCGTGTATCCGCCGCCGTATCCCGGTGCGGCGGGTTACCCGGGCTATCCGGGCGCCCCCGGTTTTTACCCGGGTGCCTACGACCCGTACCGGCCGACCAAGCCGCCCGGCACGAATGGCATGGCGATCGCCTCGCTGGTGATCTCGTTGTGCAGCTTGATCTTCTGCTGCGGCGCGACTGGTTTCATCGGCGTGATCCTCGGCATCGTGGGGATGAGAGAGTCAAACCGCACCGGCCAGGAGGGCTACGGGATCGCGTTGACCGGCGTCATCATCGGCGGAATCTGCACGGCCTTCTGGGCCCTCATGCTGGTGCTGTATGCGATCGGCACCCTCAGCAGCTTCACCCTTGTTTAAGTCGGCGGCTGGAACGGTTCGGCCGTGCGGTCCATGCCCGCGGCGCGGCCCTTGCCCGCGATCACCAACGCCATCTTGCGGCTGGCCTCGTCGATCATCTCGTCGCCGAGCATCACCGCTCCGCGCGCCCCGCCGGCGCGTGACGTGTGCCACTCGTAGGCCTCCAGGATCAGCTCGGCGTGGTCGTAGTCCTGCTGCCGCGGGCTGAAGACCTCGTTGCCCGCCTCGATCTGGTCGGGATGTAGTACCCATTTGCCGTCATAGCCCAGCGCGGCCGACCGACCGGCGACCCGCCGGAAACCGTCGACGTCACGGATCTTCAGATACGGTCCGTCGATCGCGAGGACGCCGCGCGTGCGGGCGGCGATCAGGATCCGCATCAGCACATGGTGATGCGCGTCGCCGACGTCGTAGCCCTCCGGCTGCTCGCCCACCTCCAGGGTGCGCATGTTGAGACTGGCCGCCATGTCCGCCGGCCCCAGCACCAGTGCCTGCACTCGAGGCCCCGCCGCGATCCCGTCGATGTTGGTCAGGCCCTGCGCATTTTCGATCTGCACCTCAATCCCGATGCGGCCCAACGGTAGTCCGTGCGTGGCCTCGAGCTGGCTCAGCAGTAGGTCCAGCGCGTGGATGTGCGAGACGTCAGTCACCTTGGGCAGCACGACAATGTCCAGCGATGCCCCCGCGGTCGAAACCACTTCGATGACGTCGGAGTAGGTCCATGGCGTCGTCCAGTCGTTGACCCGTACCCCACGCAGCTGGCCCATCCAGCCCGGCTCGGCGAGCGCGACGGCGACCTGCGTGCGGGCCTCGGCCTTCGCGTCGGCCGCGACGGCGTCCTCGAGGTCGAGGAACACCTGATCGGCGGGCAGGTTCTTTGCCTTCTCGATCATCCTGGCGTTGCTGCCAGGAACCGAAAGGCAAGTTCGACGGGGTCGATACGAGTTTTCCACAAGGAGACTCTCTACCCTCTACAGACATGGCGGCGGTGAACAGGGTCTACGCGGCCCGACTCGCGGGGATGGTGGTGCTGGGTCCCGACGGGGAGTCCATCGGCCGTGTCCGCGATGTCGTGATCAGCATCAGCGTCGCGGGCCATCAGCCGCGGGTGTTGGGCCTTGTCGTCGAATTGCTCACCCGCCGAAGGATTTTCGTTCCGATCCTGCGCGTGACAGCCATCGAGCCCAGCGCCGTCACACTCGCGACGGGCAATGTATCGCTGCGCCGGTTCTCCCAGCGCCCCAACGAGGTGCTGGTGCTCGGCGAGGTGATCGAAACTCGGGTCCGGGTCGACGATCCCGATCTGCCGGAGCTGGCCGGAATCGATGTCGTCGTGGTCGATCTGGGCATCGAGCTGACCCGCACCCGCGACTGGGTTGTCACGAAGGTCGCCGTGCGGCCGCAGCGCCGGCTCGGCCGCCGCAGCAACGTCTCCATCGCCGACTGGAATCGGGTGCAGGGCCTGACCCCGTCCGGACTGGCGATGCCCGACCAGGGCGTGGCTCAGTTGCTCGAACAGTTCGAGGGCCAACGCCCGATCGAAGTCGCCGAAGCGATTCGCGAGCTGCCCACCAAACGCCGCTACGAGCTGGTCAAGGCGCTCGATGACGAGCGGCTCGCCGACGTGCTGCAGGAGCTGCCCGAAGACGAGCAGGCCGACGTGCTGATGCAGTTGGAGACCGAACGCGCGGCCGATGTGCTCGAGGCGATGGATCCCGACGACGCCGCCGACCTGTTGGGCACGATGACGCCCGCCGACGCCGAGCAGTTCCTGCGCCGGATGGATCCCGAGGACTCCGAGGACGTACGCCGGTTGCTGAGCCACTCCCCCGACACCGCGGGCGGGTTGATGACGTCCGAGCCCGTGGTGTTGGCCCCCGACACCACGGTCGCCGAGGCGCTGGCCAGGGTCCGCGATCCGGACCTGACGCCGGCACTCGCCTCGCTGGTGTTCGTGGCGCGCCCGCCCACCGCGACGCCCACCGGGCGTTACCTGGGCTGCGTGCACCTGCAGCGGCTGCTGCGCGAACCACCCGCCGAGCTGGTCAGCGGCATCCTCGACAAGGACCTGCCGAACCTGAGTCCCGAGGACTCGCTGTCTGTAGTGACTCGCTACTTCGCTGCCTACAATCTGGTCTGCGGTCCAGTTGTCGACGAGGAAAATCACCTGCTGGGCGCGGTGTCGGTCGACGACGTCCTCGACCACCTCCTGCCCGACGACTGGCGGGAGCGCGAGGAACCCGAACTGTCCGGAGCTGAAGGGGCGACATGAGCGACCTGTCGGCGCGGCAGCGGCTGGACACCCCGCGCACGTCGCGCCGGTTGGCGGTCAACTTCGACGTCGAGGCGGTCGGTCGGCTCAGCGAGTCCTTCGCGCGGTTCCTTGGCACCGGCCGCTATCTGGCCATTCAGACCATTTTCGTGATCATTTGGATCGCGCTGAACCTGTTCGCGGTGAAATGGCAGTGGGATCCGTATCCGTTCATCCTGCTTAACCTCGCGTTTTCCACCCAGGCGGCGTACGCGGCTCCGCTGATCCTGCTTGCGCAGAACCGGCAGGAAAACCGCGACCGGGTGTCGCTGGAAGAAGACCGTCGCCGCGCCGAACGGACCAAGGCCGACACCGAGTACCTGGCCCGCGAACTGGCGGCATTGCGCCTGGCCGTCGGCGAAGTCGCCACCCGTGACTACCTCCGGCGCGAACTCGAAGAATTGCGCGAAAAGCTGACCGAGCTGCAGCAGCCGCAAAGGCCGACCGACCGGGACGCGGCGAGCAAGTCGGACGGTTCAGAGCGGCGGGCCAAAAAGCCGGGTTGAACCGGCTATCGCCATTGCTGCAACGGCCGATTCGAGACTAGGTATGGTGACTTGGTTCACAAGTGACCCCACACCAAGGACGGTTGAGTGCACATAGGGGGACGAGCCGCCCTCAAGGCAGCGCGGCGCCGAGCAGGGCGAGCCATACGCAAGCCCGCGTTTGGCGTTGCAATCATTGCCCCCCTCATCCTCGCCGGCGCTGTCGGCGCGTCCGCACCATCAACCGTCGCGCCGATTCGCGACTCGGCCGTGACGCCACTGGCGGCCGTCGAGCCGTCGCCCGGCAGCCGCTCGGGTGCGTCCGTGGTAGCGGTCACCAAGACACCGACCCCGTTTCACATCGCCGCCGCGACGACCTCCGCTCCCCCGCCATCAGTGGTAGTGAATTCACCTGGGACGCTTCGCATTCCAGCGATAGTGCTGTCGGCCTACCGAAACACGGAACGGATGATGGCGGCGGCCGCTCCTGGCTGCGGCGTGAGCTGGAATCTTCTGGCAGGCATCGGGCGCATCGAATCGTTGCACGCCAACGGTGGCGCGACCGACGCGCGCGGCACCGCGGTGCGGCCGATCTACGGGCCCGCGCTGGACGGCACGTTGCCGGGCAACGAGGTCATCGTGCAGAGCCGCAGCGCCGACCGAGTGATGTATGCCCGCGCGATGGGTCCGATGCAGTTCCTGCCCGGCACATGGTCCCGATACGCCAGCGATGGCGATGGCGACGGCAAAGCCGATGTGCAGAACGTGTACGACGCTTCGCTTGCGACCGCCCGTTACCTTTGCAGCGGCGGGCTCAACCTGCGCGATCCCGGCCAGGTGATGGCCGCGATCCTGCGATACAACAACTCCGTCGCCTACGCCCGCAACGTGCTTGGCTGGGCAGCCGCATATGCGACCGGTGTGGTGCCGATGGATCTGCCGCCGATTGTCGGGTCGGTTCCGCCGATCGGCGATTTTCACTTGGACAACTACGAGGGCCTTGGGCCCGGACTACCGCTGAACGCGCTGGGGCTGCCCGCCACCGACCCGCTGGCGTTGATGCCGATGATGGTGAACGGCGGTGTCGCCAGCCAGATCCCCGTCTACCCAGGTCAGGCCCTCGGCCCGCTGCCTGGCCCCGCCTCGGCGATTGTGCCTATGGCGCCCCAAACGGAACAGCCTGCGGCTCCGCCGTGGCTGCCGCCGTGGATGCAGCAGCCGGCACCCGCGCAGCAGCGGCCACCCGAATGCGCGGTGTTCTGCATCACGACTCCTCCCGCCGCGCCGGCTCCTGAAGCGCTGCCTGCCCCCCCGGGCGATGCGCAGATGCTGATGCCGCCTGCACCAGCACCGGCCGAACAGCCCGTCGGCGTGCTGCCGCCTGCGCCCGGCCCAGCTCCGGGTCCGGCGCCCGGCCCGCCTGCCTGACGGCCGGTAAATAACACGCGTCGAGTCGGCCTAGACTCGACTTCAAATGTCGCAGATGTCCCAAACTCCCACTGAGCTGCAATCCGCGGTCCGCGCCGCGCTGACCAAGGTGATCGACCCCGAACTCCGGCGGCCGATCACCGAGCTCGGCATGGTCAAGAACGTCACCGTCGACGCCGACGCCGGCGTTCACGTCGAGGTGTATCTGACCACCTCGGCCTGCCCGAAGAAGACTGAGATCTCCGACATGGTCAGCCATGCGGTCGCCGACGTGCCGGGCACCGGCGCCGTCAAGGTCAGCCTCGACGTGATGAACGACGAGCAGCGCACCGAGCTGCGCAAACAGCTGCGCGGCGACGCCCGCGAGCCGGTGATTCCGTTCGCCCAGCCCGGCTCGCTGACCCGCGTCTACGCCGTCGCCTCCGGAAAGGGCGGCGTCGGCAAGTCCAGCGTCACGGTCAACCTGGCCGCCGCGATGGCCGCACGCGGGCTGTCGGTCGGCGTGCTCGACGCCGACATCTACGGCCACTCGGTGCCGCGGATGATGGGCACCACCGACCGGCCCACGCAGGTGGAGTCGATGATCCTGCCGCCGGTCGCTCATGACGTGCGGGTGATCTCGATCGCGATGTTCACCCAGGGCAACACCCCGGTGGTGTGGCGCGGGCCGATGCTGCACCGGGCGCTGCAGCAGTTCCTGGCCGACGTGTACTGGGGCGACCTCGACGTGCTGCTGCTCGACCTGCCGCCCGGCACCGGCGACATCGCGATCTCGGTGGCCCAGCTGATCCCCGGCGCCGACATTCTGGTGGTGACGACGCCGCAGCTGGCCGCTGCCGAGGTCGCCGAACGGGCCGGTGCGATCGCGCTGCAGACCAAGCAGCGCATCGTCGGCGTGGTGGAGAACATGTCCGGGCTGCTGCTGCCCGACGGCACGACCATGCAGATCTTCGGTGAGGGCGGCGGACGCCAGGTCGCCGAGAGCCTGTCCCGAATGGTGGGCGCCGACGTGCCGCTGCTCGGCCAGGTGCCACTGGACCCCGCGCTGGTGACTGCGGGCGACTCCGGTGTGCCGCTGGTGCTGTCAGCGCCGGATTCGGCCGCAGGCAAGGAGCTGCGCAGCATCGCCGACGCGCTGTCGAGCCGTAAGCGTGGACTGGCCGGCATGTCGCTGGGCTTGGATCCCGCCGGCCGCTAGGGATTCGCCGAAACTGTATTCCAGCAGGCCCCTTCTCGAACTTTCGCTGCTGGAATACAGTTTCGCGGAAATTTAGGTCGCGTCGGTGTCGAACGGCGTGACGGCGGGCGGTGCCGGCTCGGGAGAAGCGACGGGCTGCGGCGCCGGGGAGGACAGTGGCTTCTCTTCCGGCTTGTCGAACTTGCCAGTGAAGATCGAATCGTCGCCGTCGAGTAGATGTTTGGTGAGCGCGGCCCGCGGCGTCATGCCGCGCAACTTGCTGAGTTCACTCAGCGGCTCGCGCAGATCCTCGAATTCCGGGCCGAGGTCGTCGCGCAGCTGGCTGGTGGCGCCGCTGATGTAGTCGCGGGCCTGCCGCAGCGCGCCCGACGTCCAGCGGATGGCGCCGGGCAGGCGCTCGGGCCCCAGGATCACCAGACCGGCGATCACCAGGACCAGCATCTCGCCCCAGCCGACGTTGGCGAACATGGTTACGCGCTGTTGTCGGCGCCGGGTGTGACGGTGAGCGTGACGTGGCGGCCGTCGCGGACCACCTCGATCGGCGCCTCTTGACCAATGGCCAACTGGCGCACCGCAACAACGAACTCGTCGGCGTCGGCGACCATGCGGTTGCCGACCTTGACGACGACGTCGTTCTCCAGGATTCCGCCCTTTTCGGCGGGGCCACCGGCCTTCACGTTGGCGACCTGCGCGCCGGAGGCGATGTCGTTGCTCACCGAGCGAGCAGTCAGGCCCAGCGTCGGGTGGGCGATCTTGCCGTCCTTGATCAGGGCCTCGATCGTCTGCTTGACCTCGTTGACCGGGATCGCGAAGCCGAGGCCGCTGGCGCTGTCGGACAGCGACTTGCCCGCGGTGTTGATGCCGATCACGTCGGAGTTCATGTTGATCAGCGGGCCGCCGGAGTTGCCGTGGTTGATCGACGCGTCGGTCTGCACGCCGTCGATGACGGTGTCGGTATCCGAGCCGTCACCGGATAGCGGCACCGGGCGGTGCAGCGCGCTGATGATGCCGTGCGTGACGGTGCTGCGCAGACCCAGCGGGGCGCCCGCGGCGATCACCTGGTCACCGACCTTGAGCTTTTCGGAATCACCCAAACGGGCCACCGTCAGGTTGTCGACGTTGTCGACCTTGAGCACGGCCAAGTCGGTCTTCGGGTCGCGGCCGACGAGGTTGGCAGGCACTTCCTTGCCGTCGTTGAACACCACCGTCGTCTTGTACTGGCTGGGGTTGGCGGCGGCCTCGGAGATGACGTGGTTGTTCGTGACGATGTAGCCGCGGCCGTCGACCACAACGCCCGAACCCTGCGACCCTTCCGAATCGCTAACGGCCTCCACCGTCACCACCGAATCAGCGATCGCCGCAGCGACTTTCGCGAACTGACCCTGCGGTGGCTCGGAGTTGTTGTTGGTTTCCAGCGTCACCTTCGACGTGGTGAACGCCTCCACGACCTCGGCCGTCTTGCGGCCCACCCAGCCGCCTGCGACGCCGATCACCAACGCGCTGATGGCAAGGACCGCCAGCGCGACGTACGAGACCCTGCCACCGAACAGCACGTCGCGCACACCGAGCTTGCCCATTGCGGCGGTCGACGGGGCCGGCGCGTACTGGGGCAACGCAGGCGTGCCCAGCGCCGCGGCGGCGCCGGGATCGCGCCACGGATCGTCCGGTGCGTCGGCGCTGTGGTCGCGTTCGGCTTCCAGCGCGCCAGCATCGGAGGGGTGCCGCTGCAGTGAGTCGCCAGCCGCGTAGGGCCGACCGAACGCCTCTGCCAGCACCCGGTCTGGCGCCTGGTCCTTGGGTGTGTACTCGCCCTGATCGCGATAGCGGTCCAGACCCACGAAGGATCCGTCGACGCCGTCGGGCCGGCCGAACGCGCGACGCGAAGCCGGATCGACGGGTGGACGCGACACAGGGCGCGGCTCGAGGCGCTCGCGCCCGGATTGGTCCAGATTGGTCACCCGTTCATCACCCTCTACTGGAGCGCCTGCAATGGCCGGCGCAGTTCGCTGCTCGACTTCGCATCCACCCTACCGGCGCTTACGCCGGGAGCGCGGTGTGCCATCAGCTAACTGCGGCTGATCCGTCTGCTCGGGCGGCTGCTGCGGAGCGTCGTGCGGGATCTGGGACAACATGCCGAGCAGGGAGCTCGGGACGACGATCGGGCACGAATCCCGCAACGCGGTGCGCGCCTGGCGCTGGGCCTCCACCTCGGTCGCGCACTGTGGGCACAACGAAAGGTGGTGCGCCGCGCGCAGGTGCGCGGTCATCCGCAGCTCGCCGTCGACGAATGCCGCGACGGCTTCGGTCGACAGGTGCTCAGTGGATCCGAACTGCCGCGGCCCGACCGGCTCATCGCTCTGCGAGGCGAACTGAGCAGGCAGCCAGGAAAACGCTCGGCGGAACACGTGTCCCGGGTCGACCATCACCCAGCTCCTCTCGTTTCGTCACGTCGCATCGACTGTGCTAAATCGAATGTAGCGCGGGAGCCTGTGGCCTACACCCGCGAACCGTCAGGCTGATTTGGCCGTGTCGTCGGCGTGGCTAGCCAGGTAGTCGCGCAGCGCCTGGCGTCCGCGGTGGATCCGGCTGCGCACGGTGCCGAGCTTGACGCCCAGCGTGGCGCCGATTTCCTCGTAGGACAGACCTTCGATGTCACACAAGACCACTGCGGCGCGGAATTCCGGCGGCAGTGAGTCCAGCGCGGCCTGCAGGTCAGGGCCCAGCCGCGAATCGTGGTAGATCTGCTCGGGGTTCGGTTCGTCGGCAGGCACCCGGTCGTAGTCCTCGGGCAGCGCCTCCATACGGATGCGGCCACGCCGGCGGACCATGTCGAGGAACAAGTTCGTGGTGATGCGGTGCAGCCAGCCCTCGAATGTGCCGGGCTGATAGTTCTGCACCGAGCGAAAGACGCGGATGAACGTCTCCTGCGTCAGATCCTCGGCGTCGTGCTGATTGCCGGACAGCCGGTAGGCCAGCCGGTACACCCGGTCGGCATGCTGACGCACCAGCTCGTCCCAGGACGGCATCGTGGTCTTGTCGCCGGTGGCATCGAACACCGCGGTGCCGGTCAACTCGTCGGACGGCTCTACCCAATCCCCGTCGGTGTACTGCTCGATGTGTGCCATCGAGACGGGAGCCAGCTTCGTTGTGGTCGTCAGATCCTCCTGGTCACAGCCGCCAGCACGCATCGACGGCTCGATGTCGACGGCAACACGTTGGTCCACGTGGTTATTCCCGTAACGCCAGCCTCCGCCGTGTTCCATGCGAGATACGCTCTCCGATGCGGGTGTGGTTGACATATGAGCAAACTGAACATTTCCTGAGAATGATCGGTACCCATTTTCCGACCAGCGGAAACGGCTTTGTTAGGGGTGTGATTCTCGCACTCGAGCACGGGCGTGTCGTCGCGGCGGCCCACATCGGTTAGCTCTACGCTGCGGGCATGGCCAGCATCGACGACCCGACGGGTGCGCCGCGGAGCCGCGCCGAGGCGATCGTCACGCACGCCGAGGGTTCGATTTCCGAAGACGCGATCGTCGCGGGCGCCCGTGAGCGTGCCGTCGACATCGGCGCGGGGGCGGTCACTCCTGCCGTCGGCGCCCTGCTGTGTGTGCTGGCCAAGCTGACCGGCGCCAAGTCGGTCGTCGAGGTCGGCACGGGCGCGGGTGTCAGCGGGTTGTGGTTGCTCTCAGGCATGCGCGAGGACGGCGTGCTCACCACGATCGATGTCGAACCCGAGCATCAGCGCCTGGCCAAGCAGGCGTTCACCGAGGCTGGCGTCGGGCAGTCGCGGACCCGGTTGATCAGCGGGCGGGCGCAGGAAGTGCTCACCCGGTTGGCCGACGAGTCCTACGACCTGGTGTTCATCGACGGCGATCCGATCGACCAGCCGCAGTACGTCGTCGAAGGGGTGCGGCTGCTACGGCCCGGTGGCGCGATCATCGTGCATCGGGCTGCACTCGGCGGGCGTGCCGGCGATGCGAACGCCAACGACGACGAGGTCAGCGCCGTGCGTGAGGCCGCGCGGCTGATTGCCGAGGACGAGCGGCTGACCCCGGTGCTCGTCCCGCTGGGTGACGGCCTGCTCGTCGCCGCCCGGGACTGACCTTTTTATCGCGAGAAATTTACGGATTCCTGACGGGGTGGCTGCTTGACCATCCGCTGAACGCGTGTTTAGTGTACTAAACATGCGTTCAGCGTCAGACGATCGAACGGCCATCGCCCGGATCCGCGATGCCGCGATCGAGCAGTGGGGTGAGCAGGGGTTCAACGTCGGGCTTCGGAGCATCGCCGAGGCCGCGGGAGTGTCCGCCGCGCTGGTGATCCATCACTTCGGTTCCAAAGAAGGCCTGCGGAAGACGTGCGACGACTACATCGCCGAGGAGATCCGCGAAGCGAAATCCGAGTCCGTCCGAACCACCGATCCGGCGGCGTGGTTCGCCCAGATGGCCGAGATCGAGTCTTTTGCCCCGATGATGGCCTACCTCGTGCGCAGCATGCAGTCCGGCAGCGACCTCGCAAAGATGATGTGGCAGAGGATGATTGACAACGCCGAGGAGTACCTGGAAGAAGGCGTGCGGGCCGGCACCCTCAAGCCCAGCCGCGACCCGCGAGCCCGTGCCAAGTATCTGGGTATGTCCAGCGGCGGCGGCTTCTTGATGTACCTGCAAATGCACGACAACCCAAGCGATCTGCGCGCCGTCCTTCGCGACTACGGCGAAGAGATGGTGCTGCCGGCCCTCGAGGTCTACACCGAGGGATTGATGACCGACTCGACCATGTACGAGGCCTTCCTTGAAGCGCGCGAAAAGGGCATCCCGTTCACATCCAACGAAGGAGAACACGATGACGGCTCAGGCAACCGGGCCCCTGCGGCGGGCTAGCTCCACAGAGCAGCTCGCTGTCGAAATCCGGGGTCTGTCCAAGTCTTTCGGCCGTACCAAGGCACTCGACGGCCTCGACCTGACCGTCGCCCCCGGTGATATCACCGGTTTTCTCGGGCCGAACGGCGCGGGCAAGTCCACCACCATTCGAGTTCTGCTCGGTCTGCTTCGCGCCGACGGCGGAACCGTCCGGCTGCTCGGCGGCGACCCCTGGCGCGACGCGGTGGCGTTGCACCGACGCATCGCCTACGTGCCCGGCGATGTGACGCTGTGGCCCAACCTGACCGGCCTTCAGGCCATCGACTTTCTGGCCCGCCTGCGTGGCAACGGAGTCGACACCCGACGCCGCGACGAGCTGATCGAGCGGTTCGAACTCGACCCGCACAAGAAGGCGCGCACCTATTCGAAGGGCAATCGGCAGAAGGTGGCCATCGTGGCCGCCTTCTCCACCAACGCCGAGCTCTACATCCTCGACGAGCCGACCTCGGGCCTTGACCCGTTGATGGAGAAGGCGTTTCAGACCTGTGTCGAAGAGGTGGCCGACCGCGGTGCCGCGGTGCTGCTCTCCAGCCACATCCTCGCCGAGGTGGAGAAGCTCTGCGACAACGTCACCATCATCCGCGCAGGCCGTGCGGTTAAGTCGGGCACGCTCGAGGAGCTGCGCCACCTGATGCGCACCACCATCGCTGTGCGTACCCGCGATGGCGCCCGTGCACTGCAACAGGTTCCGTATGTGCACGACTTCAATACCCATGACGGTTATGCCCGGTTCTCTGTGGACCGCAACGACCTGGACTTCACCATGGAGCACCTCACGGAACTCGGCATCGACGAGCTCACCGTGACACCGGCGTCGCTGGAGGATCTGTTCCTGCGCGAATACCAGGTGGCGAACCGATGACCGCCGCTACCGTCGCGCCACGCGCCGGGCGGCACGAGGCGGCCCAGCCAGGATCGCCGTTCACCGGTGTTGGAAGCCTGCTGCGGCTCGCGCTGCGCCGCGACAGGGTCCGCCTGTCCGTGTGGATCGCGGTCCTGACGCTGATGATGGTCTACGCCCCGAACGCGATCAAACTGGCCTACCCCGAAGAGGCGCAACGACTGGCCCGAGTGAACCTGCTCAAGACTCCCGCCGGAATGATATTGGGCGGGCCCATGTTTGGCGGCAACGAGACCGACCTCGGCGCGATGATGGCCAACGAGCTGATGCTCACGTTGATTATCGCCACGTCGATCCTTTCGATCCTCACGGTGATTCGGCACACCCGCGCCCAGGAGGAAAGCGGCGCGGCGGAATTGGTGCTGTCGTCGGTCGTCGGCAGGTATGCCCGCACGTATGCCGCGCTGATACTCGTCGGCGGGGTGAACGCCGTTCTTGCCGTGACGATGACGCTGGCGATGTCGGCGATCGGCTTCGCGATCGTCGACACCGCGGCGATGTGCCTCGGCATCACCGGCGTGGCCATGGTGTTCGGCGCGGTGGCCGCAGTCACCGCCCAGCTGTGGCGTCAGGCGCGGACCGCGACCGGAGCGGCGATGGCCGCGCTGGCGTTGGCCGCGCTGGTGCGCGGCATCGGTGACGTCATCAATAACTCAGGAAGCGCCCTGAGCTGGTTCTCCCCCATCGCATGGGCCCAGCAGATGCGCGCGTTCGTCGACCTGCGCTGGTGGCCGTTCGCGCCACTGGTGGCACTCGCGATCGCACTGATGGTGCTCGCTGCTTGGCTGGAAAGCAGGCGGCAGTACGACGACGGCAACATCCCGTCATCCGGCGAGCGCCCGAACGCGCGACCAATCACCGACGTGTTCGGCCTGCACCTCACGCTGCAGCGCGGCCAGACGATCGGCTGGACCGTCGGATTGTTCCTGGGCGGCTTGGCCTTCGGCTCGATGACCAAGTCGCTGCTCGACGCGGCGAAGGACAACCCGCTGCTCGCACGGGTGCTTGCGGCGCAGGGCAACGACGGGGTGTACACCACCATGACCCAATTCCTCGCTGCCGCCGCCACCGCCTACGTCGTCGGCGCCGTATTGCGCGTGTACAGCGACGAGGAATCGGGGCTTGGCGAGGCGGTGCTGGCTCGTGCGGTTTCGCGCTGGCGGTGGCTACTGAGCGCGGTGGCCTCGGCGCTGGTGGGGTCGACCGTGCTGATGTTCTTCGCCGGTCTGGGCAACGGCCTCGGCGCGGGCATCACGCTCGGCGAACCGCAGACCATCGCGCGCCTGACGCTGGCCGGACTCGCATATGTGCCTGCCATGGCGGTCGTCGCAGGAGTCGCCGCGTTGGCCGTCGCCCTGCGACGTTCGTGGATCGGCTGGCTGGCAGTCACCTTCGTCGTGGTGTCGCTGTATCTCGGTGCCCTGCTTCGGTTGCCGCGATGGCTGATCGACCTGTCGCCGGTGGGCCGCACCACAGCCCCAATGAACTACCCCGTCATCGTGCTGACGGTCATGGCGGTCATCGCCGCCGCACTGACGTTGGTCGCCGGCTGGATCTATCGCAGCCGCGACGCGCTGTGAACCCGAGAAGGAAGGAATCATGAAAACTGCCATTCAAGCAGCAGGAACATCACTTATCGGGCTTGTCCTGTTTGGCTTGTTGTTGTTCCTGCCCGCGGGCACGTTCGATTACTGGCAGGCATGGGTTTTCATCGCCGCATTCGCAGTCTCAACGACCGTGCTCGCCATCTACCTGCTTCTGACGAACCCCGCAGTCCTCGAGGGGCGAATGCATGCGGGCCCTGCGGCGGAAACCAGAACGACGCGGAAGTTCGCCAGCTCTGCCCTGTTCTTGGTCATCGCAGCGGTGATGGTGTTCAGCGCTCTCGACCATCGCTTTGGCTGGTCGGCGGTGCCGACGGTGGTCACGTTGGCCGGCGATGCTCTGGTAGTGATTGGACTTGGTATCGGCAGCCTGGTTGTTCTACAGAACAGCTACGCGGCCGCCAACATCAAGGTCGAGGCCGACCAGAAAGTCATATCCACCGGCCTCTATCGGCTTGTGCGGCACCCGATGTACTTCGGATCGCTGATCTTCATGGTGGGCATCCCCCTTGCGCTCGACTCCTATTGGGGACTCTTCGGCATCATCCCCGTCCTGATCGTGTTCGCCTTCCGCATCGTCGACGAGGAAAAGCTGCTTGAAGAAGAGCTCAGTGGCTACATCGACTACACCCGGGAAGTGCAGTACCGGCTCGTGCCACATGTGTGGTGACACCATCGAGAAGGTGAGGACATGAAGACAGCGTTTCAAGCAGCAACAACGAGCATCATCGGCTTCGCCGCATTTCTGCTGATGGTGTTCTGGCCGGCAGGGACGTTCGACTACTGGCGGGGCTGGGCGTTCATCGCGGTGTTCGCGGCCGCGACGATGATCCCCAGCATCTACCTGGCCGTGACGAATCCGGCGGCACTCAAACGGCGGATGCAGGCGGGGCCTGCCGCGGAGACGCGACCACTGCAGAAGATCATCATCACGTTTGCGTTTCTCTCGATGGGCGCGATGATCGTGGTGAGCGCATTGGACTTTCGGTTCGGCTGGTCGTCGGTGCCGGCGGCGGTCTCCGTGGTTGGCGACGTATTGGTCGGTGTCGGGCTTCTCATCGCGATGATCACGACGATCCAAAACGGATACGCAGCCGCGAATATCAATGTCGAGTCCGATCAGAAGGTGGTGTCGACGGGCGTGTACTCCGTTGTCCGCCACCCGATGTACTTCGGCAATGTCGTGTTGATGATCGGCGTGCCGCTGGCGCTCGGCTCGTACTGGGGACTTCTGTTCGTGATCCCGGGCTTGGCCGTGCTCGCCACCCGAATCCTCGACGAGGAGAAGGTGCTCGCACTAGAGCTCGCCGGCTACCGCGAATACGAGCAGCGGGTGCACTACCGGCTGGTGCCTGGCGTCTGGTGACGGAGAAATCATGAAGCTGTTGATTCAGGCCGTGGCGCAAGTCTATCTGGACTTGTCTTCTTCGGTGTGCTGCTGTTCTGGCCGGCGGGCACGTTCAACTACTGGCAGGCATGGGTTTTCATCGCGGTCTTCTTTGCGATGTCGTTCGGTCCCAGCGTGTACTGGGCGCTGCGCAGACCCGACGTTCTGCGGCGCCGCATGCACGCGAGGCCGCTAGCCGAAACGAGGCCGGTCCAGAAGATCGCCACGTACGGCGTATACGTCATGGTGGTGGCGTTGCTTATCGTCAGTGCCTTCGATCATCGTTTCGGTTGGTCGCAGGTGCCGACGCCCGATCGTCGTGGTGGGCGACGTGTTGGTCGCCGTCGGGCTTGGTTTGGCGATGTTGGTCGTCAGTCAGAACAGCTACGCTGCCGCCACCATCAGGGTCGAGGCGGATCAGCCGGTGATCTCCACGGGCCTGTATGGCATTGTCCGACACCCGATGTACACCGGCGCGGTGATCATGATGGTGGGCATGCCCCTTGCGCTCGACTCGTATTGGGGTCTGATCACTCTCGTGCCGGGTGTGGCGGTTCTCGCTCTCCGAATCGCCGACGAGGAGAAGATGCTTCGGCAGGAACTCGGCGGATACGACGAGTACACGCAGCAGGTGCACTACCGGCTGGTGCCCGGCGTCTGGTGACGGCGTTCGGCTCCCTTAATGCCATGTAGACGGTCGGTGATGCGGATAGCACCGAACGACAGCACCGCGACGGCGAGTTCAGCCGCGGCGACGAGATAGACGAGCAGTTAGTCCGATCGCTCCAGCGTGATGCCCACAGCCGACGGGATCGCGGTGGGAAACACGATCAACACGACCGCACCGGCCAGCGTTATCGCACCGTGTACCGCGAACACGACCCGCAGTATCCTCGTGTCATCCGTTCCTGTCATGCCAACGCGCAGCCATCCGTCATAGAGATGACGGCTCGAAAGAGCGGAGTATGACGGGAGGAGGCGAGGTGCACGCGGAAGCATTTGAACAGCACCGTCCGCATCTGCGGGCGGTCGCCCACCGCATGCTGGGTTCGCTGACCGAGGCCGACGACGCCGTGCAGGAAGCGTGGTTGCGGATGGACCGCACCGACATGGGCGACGTCCGCAATCCGCGCGGCTGGTTGACGACGGTCGTCGCGCGTATCTGCCTGGACATGCTGCGTGGGCGCAGCGCGCGGCCAGAGGAGCCGCTCGACGAGGCGAACGCCATCGCCGCACCCGATGCCGTCGACCCAGAACAGGAAGCGGTGCTGGCCGATTCGATCGGCGTGGCGCTGCTCGTCATCCTCCAGACCCTGTCGCCGGCCGAGCGGCTCGCGTTCGTGCTGCATGACATGTTCGACCTGCCGTACGCCGAGATCGCGCCGATCGTGGGCCGCTCGGAGAACACCGCCGCCCAACTCGCCTCGCGGGCACGACGCCGCGTGCGCGGCAAGACTCCCGATCCTGCAACAGATTTGGTGCGCCAACGCCGACTCGTCGACGCGTTCCTCGCCGCGGCCCGCGACGGTGACTTCGATGCGCTGCTGGCGGTGCTCGACGGCGACGTGGTATTGCACGTCGATGCCACCGCGGCCGGTACCCCGACGACGATCCGCGGGGCGCAGGCAGTGGCCACCAATGCCCGCGCGTTCTCGGCCAACGCACGGTTCGCCGAGCCCGCATTGGTGGACGGCGCGGTCGGCATCGTCGTCGCCCCCAAGGGAAAGCTGGCGCTGGTGCTGCGCTTCAGTGTCGTCGGCGACAAGATCAGCGAGATCAACATCGACGCCGATCCGGAACGCCTAAGCCGCCTCAGATTGGCCGTCCTCGACTGACCTGCGCTCATAATGCGTATGTGGAACTGCTGACCGGGTTCGGGCTGGCCACTGCCGCGGGATTGAACGCCTACATCCCGCTGCTGGCGCTTGGCCTGTTGTCGCGGTTCACCGACCTGGTGACGCTGCCGCACGGCTGGGCCTGGCTGGAGAACGGCTGGGTCATGTCGATCGTCGGCGCGCTGCTGGTCGTCGAGATCGTCGCCGACAAGATCCCGGCGCTCGACAGCATCAACGACGCGGTCCAGACGTTCGTCCGCCCGACGGCAGGCGGCATCGTGTTCGGGTCGGGCACGGCGGCGCAGACGTCCGCGGTCACCGACCCCGGCGCGTTCGCGCAATCGGGGCAGTGGATTCCCGTCGCCATCGGCGTGGTCACCGCGCTGGTGGTGTCGCTGACCAAGTCGACGGTGCGGCCCGCGGCCAATGTCGCCACCGCGGGGATGGCCGCACCGGTGCTGTCTACCGTCGAGGACATCGCCAGCGTCGGACTGGTCTTCCTGGCGATCCTGGTGCCGGTACTGGTGCTGGTGGCCGTGCTCACGCTGGTGTGGGCGGTGCTTCGGATCGTGCGTCGGCGACGACGCAAGGACGCGGCGCAAAGCGGTTAGATCCAGACGCCCTTACCGACGGCGACCACTCCCCCGGCGCTGATCGCAAACCGGTCGCGGTCCTTCTCCAGATCCACGCCGACCATCTCGCCCGGCCCCACGACGACGTTCTTGTCCAGGATCGCGTGGCGGACCACGGCACCGCGTCCCACCCGGGTTCCCGGCATGAGCACACTGCCCTCCACGATCGCGCCGTCGTCGACCACGACGTTGGACGACAGCACCGAATTGCGTACTGATGCAGCCGAAACGATGCTTCCCGCCCCGACCACGGACTCCTGCGCCGAGCCTCCGTTGACGAACTTCGCCGGCGCCAGCATCTCCGACTCACCCCGGATCGGCCAGCGCTTGTTGTAGAGGTTGAACACCGGGTGCACCGACACCAGATCCATGTGCGCGTCGTAGAACGCGTCGAGTGTCCCGACGTCGCGCCAATAGCCGTGGTCGCGTTCGGTCGCACCCGGCACCTCGTTATTGGAGAAGTCGTAGACGGCGGCCATGCCGTCGGACACCAGCCGCGGAATGATGTCGCCGCCCATGTCGTGATCGGAGCGGTCCTCATCGGCGTCGGCGCGGATGGCGTCGATGAGCACCTTCGTCGTGAAGATGTAGTTGCCCATCGACGCGAACGTCTGCTCCGGGTCGTCGGGCGTGCCGGGCGGGTCGGCCGGCTTCTCGATGAACTCCCGGATGCGGCCCGAGTCGTCGGCGTCGATGCAGCCGAACGCTGTCGCCTCGGCGCGCGGCACCCGGATTCCGGCGACCGTCGCCCCGGCGCCGCTCTCGATGTGGAAGTGGACCATCTGCTCGGGATCCATGCGGTACACGTGATCGGCGCCGAACACGACGATGTAGTCGGGATCCTCGTCGTAGATCAGGTTCAGCGACTGATAGATCGCGTCGGCGGAGCCGGTGTACCAGCGCGGGCCGAGCCGCTGCTGGGCCGGCACCGGCGTGATGTACTCGCCGGCAAGCCCCGACAACCGCCAGTTCTGCGAAATGTGGCGATCCAGCGAATGCGACTTGTATTGGGTCAGCACGCAGATCCGCAGGTATCGCGCATTGACCAGATTGGACAGCACAAAGTCGATGAGCCGGTAGGCGCCGCCGAAAGGAACCGCGGGTTTGGCGCGGTCGGCCGTCAATGGGTAGAGCCTCTTGCCCTCCCCGCCCGCCAGGACGATGCCGAGGACGTGTGGCAACTCCCTCATGACCCAAACCTATCTGCACGTTCACGCCGCGGCTAGCCATTGGGGCTATTGATCGCTTCTGTCGGTCAAGGTATTTGGCGTCTTCGCGATAAAAACGAAGTTCATGCCGACGCCACGACCCACTTTTTTGGATACCGTCGTCATCATGCGGGTCGCGATGATGACTCGGGAGTATCCACCCGAGGTGTACGGCGGGGCGGGGGTCCACGTCACCGAGCTTGTCGCGCAGCTTCGCCATCTCTGCGAGGTCGACGTGCATTGCATGGGGGCGCCGCGTCCGGGCGTGTTCGTGCATCAGCCCGATCCGGCTCTCAAGGGCGCCAACCCGGCACTGTCGACGCTGTCGGCGGACCTCAACATGGTCAACGGCGCGTCGAACGCCACCGTCGTGCATTCACACACCTGGTACACAGGCCTGGCCGGGCATTTGGCCGCGCTGCTGTACGGCATTCCTCACGTACTGACCGCGCATTCGCTCGAACCGATGCGGCCGTGGAAGGCCGAACAACTCGGCGGGGGCTACCGGGTGTCGTCGTGGGTGGAGAAGACCGCAGTCGAGGCGGCCGACGCGGTGATCGCGGTCAGCTCCGGCATGCGCGACGACGTGCTACACACCTACCCCGCGCTCGACCCCAACCGGGTGCACGTGGTGAAAAACGGGATCGATACCGACGTCTGGTTTCCGGTCGCGCCGCAAAGCGCGGACGAGAGGAGCACCACAGGACAAGCACAGGACTCGGTGCTCGAAGAACTCGGCGTCGACCTGAATCGCCCGATCGTTGCCTTCGTCGGGCGGATCACCCGGCAGAAGGGTGTCGCGCATCTGATCGCGGCGGCCCACCACTTCGCGCCCGAGATCCAGCTCGTGCTGTGCGCGGGCGCACCGGACACCCCGGAGATCGCCGCCGAGGTGACGTCGGCCGTCCAGGACCTGGCCCGTGCCCGCAGCGGCGTGTTCTGGGTTCGCGAGATGCTGCCGATCGGCAAGATCCGCGAAATACTCTCAACAGCAACAGTTTTCGTGTGCCCATCGGTGTACGAACCGTTGGGGATCGTGAACCTGGAGGCGATGGCGTGCGCGACGGCCGTGGTGGCCTCCGATGTCGGCGGCATACCGGAGGTGGTGGCGGACCGTCAGACGGGTCTGCTGGTGCACTACGACGCGAGCGACGCGGCGTTCTTCGAGCAGCGGCTGGCCGAGGCCGTCAACTCGCTGGTGGCCGATCCGTTGCGGGCGCGCCAGTACGGCGAGGCCGGGCGGCAGCGGTGTATCCAAGAATTTTCCTGGGCGCACATCGCCGAGCAGACCTTGGAGATCTATCGAAAGGTGTCTTCATAGATTTCGGCGCGAAACATGCGCCGAGCGCACGTAAGCGCGCCGAAGTCGCTAGCTCGTGACGCCCTTGAGTTCGTCGCCGAGGGCGGCGGCTTCTTCGGGGGTGAGTTCGACCACGAGTCGTCCTCCGCCTTCCAGTGGTACCCGCATCACGATGCCGCGCCCCTCCTTGGTTGCTTCCAACGGACCGTCGCCGGTCCGGGGCTTCATCGCCGCCATCGAGTGCTCCCTCCACATGAGCCGGCCCGCGTTGGCGGGCGTACAGATCGCTCCCTATTGTTCCCTATCCGCGGCGGTCGGTGTGCAAAGACCCGGCTATGACCGCCGCGACGGCACGTCAGCGACCAGCGGAACCCAGCAGTCCGCGGTGTGGTCATCGACCATTCCGGTGGCCTGCATCAACGCGTACGCCGTCGTCGGTCCGACGAATCGGAAGCCGCGGCGCTTCAATTCCTTGGCCATCGCGGTCGATTCGGGGGTCACCGCGGGAACCTGGGACAGCTTGGCGGGCCGCGGTCGCGGCGGCGGCGCGAACGACCACAGCAACTCACCGAGATCGACGTCGAGGTCGGCAGCGGCACGCGCGTTGGCGATGGTGGCCTCGACCTTCGCGCGGTTGCGCACGATGCCGGTGTCGGCCATCAGCCGGTCGATGTCGCGTTTGGTGTAGCGGGCGATGCGGTCGACGTCGAACCCGTGGAACGCGCGGCGGAAGTTCTCCCGCTTGCGCAGGATGATCAGCCACGACAGGCCACTCTGGAACGCCTCAAGGCTGATTCGCTCGAACAGCGCCGCGGATTCCCGCAGCGGCTGCCCCCACTCGGTGTCGTGGTAGTCCCGGTACAGAACGAAATCAGCTGGCGCCAAACGTGTTTGGTCGATCCAACCGCAACGGGTTCGACCGTCGCCTTCGACGGTCACGAGTCGCCGTTGCCATCGGCGTGCAGCGCATGGGCGCCGCCTTCGACCGGTTCGTCGGCATCCTCGGTGTCGTCGTCGATACCGTGGGCCGCGCGCACCGCGGCGAGCTGGCCACGAAGCAGGTCGAGCTCCTGGCCTAGCCTGTCGAGCACCCAGTCGACCTCGCTGGTCTTGTAGCCGCGCAGCGTTTGGGTGAATTTGACGGAGTCGACGTCGTCGCCGGTGACGCCGGAGGCCGGCAACACGGTGGCGGTGGTGGCGCGCGGCAGCGGCGGTAACGGCTCACCGCGGCCGAACAGCACGCTGCCGAGCCCGAACAGCACGACAGCCACCAGGATCAGCACTACCAGGTACAGCAGAACCAAGGTCACGCCCTCGATACTGCCCGACGGCCCCGACATTCCGCGTCAGGGGCGGACGGTGCTATCCGCGCAGCGTGATCATCGGCGGGCGGTCGTCCAGCGACACCGAGGAGGCGCGCGGGGTGTAGTCGTCGCCGTCGGCGAAGAACTGCGTCAGCGCCACTCCGGAGTCAGGAACGCCGCAGCGCGACAGCAGGGTGGCGATGACCTGGCGGCTCATCGACGCGAGTTCGGTCAGCGGCCGGTTGCGGTGCGTGCGCACGCCGAGGTTCACCTGGGCGATGGCGTCCAGACCCAGCCGGTCGTACGTGTCGATCAACAGCCCGATCTCCACGCCGTACCCCGGCGCGAACGGCAGCGAGGTCAGCAGCTCGCGGGTGCCGGCGTATTCGCCGCCCAGCGGCTGCATAAGGGCGCTCAGTTCGGGTCGCAGCGACGCGAGCAGTGGCCGCGCGACCAGCTCTGTGACCCGGCCGCCGCCGTTGGCGTCCTCGCTGCCGCTGATCTTCAGCGGCCGCCGGTAAAAGCCCTTGACCAGGTGCACGCCCTCGGTGGTGAGCAGCGGGCCGACCAGCTTGGGCACGAACATCGGGTCGGGGTCGAGCAGGTCGGAGTCGACGAACACGATGATGTCGCCGGTAGCGGCTGCCAGCGACCGCCACAGCACCTCGCCCTTGCCGGGTTGCGGTTCGACCTCGGGCAGCGCGACCTCGCGGCTGATCACCCTGGCACCCGCGGCGATCGCGCGGATCTCAGTCTCATCGGTGGAGCCGGAGTCGAGCACGATGAGCTCGTCGACGAGTCCGCCGAGCAGCGGCGTGATGGTCTCCACGACGCTGCCGACGGTTTCTTCCTCGTTGAGGGCGGGCAGCACCACCGAAATGGTGCGTCCGGCCTTGGCGGCCACCAGTTCGGCGACGGTCCACGTCGGCCGGCTCCAGCTGTGATCGGTCAGCCATCTCCCGGTGACGACGTCCGTTCCGGGTAGCTCTGGTGTCAGTGTCATGCCAGTCCCCTCACCGTGCGCGTCGGCGGACGCACGCCCTGGATCGACGCGACCATTTCCAGCACGCGTCGTGTGGGTCCCACCTCGTGCACCCGGAACATCGCGGCCCCGTCCGCGGCCGCCAAGGCGGTCGCGGCCAAGGTGCCATCCAGGCGTTCGGTCAGACCCACACCCAGAGTTTCCCCGACGAAGTCTTTGTTGCTCAGTGCCATCAGGACGGGCCATCCAGTGTTAACAAGGTCTTTTACGTGGCGCAACAAACTAAGACCGTGGTAAGTGTTCTTGCCGAAATCGTGCGTCGGGTCGATTAACACCGCGTCACGAGCCACTCCGACGGCGACGGCGCGCTCGGCGGCGGCGGTCACCTCCGCGATCACGTCGTCGACGACGCCACGCTCAGAGGTGCCGTAGTTGACGCGAAACGGGCGTGTGCGCGGCTCCGCGCCGCCGGTGTGTGAGCACACCAGGCCTGCCCCGAACTCGGCGGCGACTTCGGCAAGGGCCGGGTCATGACCGCCCCAGGTGTCGTTGATGAGGTCGGCACCTGCCGCGCAGGCCTGCTTGGCCACCTCCGAGCGCCAGGTGTCGACACTGATCAGCTGGTCGGGGTAGGTGTCGCGCAGCCACTCGATGAACGGCACGACGCGGGCGATCTCCTCGTCGACACCGACGCTGTCGCCCGGCCCGGCCTTGACGCCACCCACGTCGACGACGTCGGCCCCCTCTTCGATCACCCGGTGGGCCGCCGCCTTCGCGGACTCATCGGTGAAGGTGGCGCCGCGGTCGTAGAACGAGTCCGGCGTCCGGTTCACGATCGCCATGATCAGCGCTCGATCGCCGGCTACCGGGCGGCCGCAGAAGGTGGACTTCACGCCCTCCAGGCTACGGGCGTGCGATTTCGGCGCGTTTAGGAGCGCTGACCGCTCTCGATTGCACACAAATCACTCAGGGCCTGCGGCAACGGGCCTCGGTGCAGGACTCCGAGGCGTTGGGTGGCACGGGTGAGGGCGACGTAGAGCTCGGCAGCGCCGCGTGGGCCGTCGGCGATGATCCGTTCCGGCTCAACCACCAAGACGGCGTCGAACTCCAGCCCCTTCGTCTCCGACGCCGGTACCGCGCCAGGCACGCCCGGTGGCCCGATCACAACGCTGGTGCCTTCGCGGCCCGCTTCGTCCCTGACGAATTCCTCGATCGCGGCGGGCAGTTCGTCCTCGGTGACCCGTCGTGACCATGGCTGGACGCCGCACGCGCGGACCGACTCCGGTGGCTGCACCCCTGGCGCGAAGTCGGCAAGAAGCGCGGCGGCGACGGTCATGATCTCCGCCGGGGTGCGGTAGTTCACCGACAGCGACCGGTAGACCCAGCGGCTGGGTACGTACGGCTCCATCACCGTGTCCCACGAGGTCGCTCCGGCCTCCGACCGGCGTTGGGCGAGATCGCCGACCACTGTGAAGGATCGGCTTGGGCAGCGCCGCATCAGCACCCGCCAGTCCATTTCGGACAGTTCTTGGGCTTCGTCGACCACGATGTGCCGGTAGGTCCAGTCCCGATCTGCGGCGGCGCGTTCGGACAGTTCCCGGGTGTCGCGCTCGAGGAAGCGTTCCGCTAGGTCCTCGGCGTAGAGCATGTCCTGGGCGAGCAGGTGGTCCTCGTCGTCCATCAGGTCCTCGCGGCTGATCATGTTTTCCAGCACGCTGGCCGCGTACTCCGTTTCCTTCTTTCGTTCCCGTTCGGCGGTCTGGTCGGCGGCCTTGTCGCGGCCAAGCAGGTCGACGAGTTCGTCGAGCAGCGGCACGTCCGAAACGGTCCAGGCGTCGCCGTCGACGCGCCACAGCGCCGGGTCCGCGCCCGCCGCGCGCAGCCGTTCGGGGGACGTGTACAGCTGTGTCAGCAGCGTGTCCGGCGTCAGGATCGGCCAGAGATCGTTGAGCGCGGCGGTGAACTTGTCGTTGTCCGCGAGCTCCGCGATCAGGTTCGCGCGCAGCTGCTCCCATGCTTGGCGGTTGTCCCGGGTCAGCCAGCCCCGGCCGATCCGCGCTATCGCCCTTTCGGTGAGCACGTACGTGACGATCTCACTGAACACCGCGCGAGCCTCGTTGTGCGGCAGGCCGCTGGCGCGCGCCTCCTGGATGGCCCACTCCGCGGTCTCGGCGTCGATCCGCACTGTGACGTCCGCCAGAGCGATCGTCAGCGGACTCTCCGGCAGCCGCTGCCGATCGGCGACCGCCGCCGCGAGCACGTCCAGGATCTTCAGCGAGCCCTTGAGCCGGGCGACGTCCGGGGTGTCCTCGGCGGTAACGCTCAAATCGGGTACGAGGTCGCCCGTGGTCATGAACACCACGTTGGACTCGCCCAACGACGGCAGAACGCGGCCGATGTAGGTCAGGAACGCCGGGTTGGGTCCGATCACGAGCACACCATGGCGTTCCATCCGCTCCCGCTGGGTGTAGAGCAGGTACGCGACGCGGTGCAACGCCACCACGGTCTTCCCGGTGCCGGGGCCACCCTCGATCACCAGCACCCCTGGGTGATCGAGCCGGATGATCTCGTCCTGTTCGGCCTGGATCGTCGCGACGATGTCGCGCATGCCGTCACCGCGCGGCGCGTTCACCGCCGCGAGCAGAGCGTCATCCCCTCGCTCGCCAACACCGGGCCTGCCGAGGACCTCGTCAGTGAAATCGACAATTTGGCGCCCGCGGGTGTGGAACTGGCGGCGCCGGCGCATGTTTTCCGGGCTGGCCGCAGTAGCCACGTAGAACGCTCGCGCTGCAGGCGCCCGCCAATCGAGCAACAGCGTTTCGTGGTTGTTCTCTTCGTCGGATAGGCCGATGCGGCCGATGTACAGGTGGTCGCCCGAAATGGTGTCCAACCGACCGAAACACAACCCGTCGTCCGACACATACAGCCGCTGCAACTGTCTGGCCAGTGTGCGCACCTCGGCATCGCGATGGACGAGTGTCCCGCCATCCTGGAGATCGATGGGGCCCCGCAGCGCAGCGCGGTGGCTCCCCTTCACTCGCGCGCGCTCGGCGTCGAGGCGCGCGTAGAGCCCGGTCACGTAGCTCCGCTCGGAATGCAGTTCGTCTTCGTAACCCTGGGTTGACACATGCCCCCTATTGCCGCGAGTTCTGGCTTAGGCCAGTGATTCTGGGGCATGCCCCGGGTCTTGCCGCAAGCCCCCCGGTGCGCTATATGTTGGAAGTGGAAGGGAGTCGATACTCCCTCCAACTGACGCCCGCCTAGTTCTTCGGGCGCTTGCCGTCCTTCACCTCGGCGGGGTACTCGTCGTAGAACTCAACGTAGCCCTCCTCGCGGCCGGCCAGCACATAGATCGGGTCATCGACGTCCGCGCTGTAGCCCTCCTTGCGCAGGTCGACCTTCTGGCTCTTGAAAGTCGATGTGTGCGCCAGCTCCCCGACGA
This sequence comes from uncultured Actinomycetota bacterium, assembly GCA_963841555.1. GTDB lineage: Bacteria > Actinomycetota > Actinomycetes > Mycobacteriales > Mycobacteriaceae > Mycobacterium. The sequence goes on along the minus strand of CAWJDL010000005.1, from coordinate 177,038 downwards.
CGCGGGCGAACAGCGGCACGGCATAACCGGGCAGCTTGTCGTAGGCCGCCTTGGCCAGCGCCTTACCGTCGAACTCTTCGCCCTCCTTGAGCTGGATGGCGGCCATGCCTGCGCGGCCCCCGGTGCCCTCCACCTCGACGCCGAAGACCGTGCACTCTTCGACCTGCGAATCGGTAGCAACCGCCGCCTCGACCTCGGTGGTGGCGACGTTCTCGCCCTTCCACCGGAACGTATCGCCGAGCCGATCGGTGAACGCGGCATGTCCGAAGCCCTGCGAACGCATCAAGTCGCCGGTGTTGAACCAGACATCGCCGTCACGAAAAGCGTTGCGCACCAACTTCTTTTCGCTGGCTTTCTTGTCGGTGTAGCCGTCGAACGGCTGGAAGTTGCTGACCTTGGACAACAGCAGCCCTGGCTCGCCGTTGCGCACCTTGCGCACGTGGCCGTCCTCGCCGCGTACCGGCTCGCCGCTGTCGGGGTCGTACTCGACGAACGCCACCGGCGTCGGGCAGATCCCGGTGGTCTTGTCGAGGTTCAGGAAGTTGACGAACGCGGTGTTGCCCTCACTGGCCGCGTAGAACTCACAGACGCGTTCGATGCCGAACCGCTGGGTGAAGTCGTCCCAGATCGCCGGGCGCAGCCCGTTACCGCCGATCACCCGGACCTTGTGCTGACGGTCGGTCGACTTGGGCGGCTGGTTGAGCAGGTAAGCGCAGATCTCGCCGATGTAGATGAACGCGGTGGCGTCGTAGCGGATGGCCTCGTCCCAGTACTTCGACGCTGAGAACGACTTGCCCAATGCCAGCGCCGCACCCGAGTTCAGCACCGATGACAGCGCGACCGTCAGCGCGTTGTTGTGGTACAGCGGCAGGCAGCAGTACAGGGTGTCGTTGCTGGTCAACCGCATGCCGAGGCCGCCGAACCCGGCGAGCGCCCGCAGCCATCGGTAGTGCGTCATCACGCTGGCTTTCGGCATGCCGGTGGTGCCCGACGTGAAGATGTAGAAGGCCTTGTCCTTGGCCAGCACCGCCGCCGTCGTCGCCGGATTTCCGGTCGGAGCGGTCGCGGCCAGCCGCTGCAGTTCGTCGACGGTCATCAGCCCGGTGGTGTCCGCGCCGCTGTCGTTGACCGGTTCGATGAAGTCCGTCTCGGCGATGACGGCCTTCGCGCTCAGCAGCCCGAGGCTGTGCTTGAGCACGTCGCCACGCTGGTGGTAGTTGAGCATTCCGGCGATCGCGCCGCATTTGACCGTGGCCAGCATGAGCAGCACCGACTGCGGCGAATTGCGCAGCATGATGCCGACGACATCGCCATGCCCAACGCCCCGCGCGGCCAGCACCGCGGCGTAGCGGTTGACCGTCTCGTTGGCGTCGCGGTAGGAGATCTTCTCGTCGCCGAACTTGATGAACACCTTGTCGGCGTGGCGGGCGGCGCGCTCCTGGAACACCTTGCCAATGGAGGTCTTGCCCGACGGCCTGGCCCCGAAGCCGGTGATCACGCCGCGCAGGATGGTCGGCGCATCGAGCAGCAGCCCGGGCACGTGGCTAGCGATGTCGAGCAGCCCGACGCTGCTGCGAGTCCCCGACTTCTCGTCGCTCATGCGATGCGTCCCCTCCGAAGTTCGTATGTGCGCAACACCCTAGTGACCGCTGTCACTGGGCCGGTGCGCACACCGCCATCGCAACATCGACATCGTCGACCACGACCAACCGGTCCAGCGCACCCTGGGCGACGTAACCGCTGTCCACCAGCCCGTCCAACCAGGCCAGCAGGCCGTCGTAGTGCCCGAATGGGTCGAGCATGACCACCGGCTTGTCATGCATACCCAAATAACCCGCTGTCCAGGCTTCGAAGAACTCCTCGAGGGTGCCGATGCCGCCGGGCAGCGCTATGAACGCGTCGGCGCGGTCCTCCATCACCTGCTTGCGCTCGCGCATGGTGGCGGTGACGACAAGCTCGTCGGCCTCGGTATCGGCCACTTCCCGGTGCACCAGCGCCTTGGGGATGACGCCAACGGTTCGGCCGCCGCGGGTGCGCGCCGCAACGGCCAGCGCGCCCATCGCCGAGACGTTTCCGCCGCCGGACACCAGCGTCCAGCCACGCTCGGCGATCGCTTCTCCGACACGGACGGCCAACGACAACAGCTCGGGATGCGTTGGCCCGGAAGCGCAGTACACACAGACCGCCCATTCGCGGTCGAGTTCTGGGGACGACACATGGACAACGTAGCCATAAAGCGTGTCGAACAACTCTGATGAGTGTTCGGCACCGCCCTCCTCGGGCGTCGTCGGTTCAGACCGCGGGTGCGGTATGAACGTCAGTTCCCGCTTCAATCGGGCTGGTTTCGCCAGCACACGCAGGATGCTGGTCAGCGCCGTCCCGTCGGCGGGCGTTAGTGGCCCGGCCTCCTGCTTGGCGGTCCGGGGATCGTGAAGGGTCGTGATGCTGCTGTGGCCAGCGAGCTAGGTTTACCGCCGCGTTGGCGTCGCGGTCCGCGGAATGCCCGCAGGCACAAGTGAACACCCGATCGGTCAGTTTCAGCTCGCCGCGAACGGTCCCGCATTCCGCGCACAATTTGCTCGACGGGTACCAACGGTCGGCAATGACCACCTGGCCACGGCGCCAGGTCTGCTTGTAGCGCAGCATACGGGCGAAGTCCGCCCACCCGGCATCCGAGATCGCCTGAGCGAGCCGGTGATTGGCCAGCATCCCCTTCACATTCAGGTTCTCGATCACGAGCCGGTCGTGGGTCTTGACCAGCACGCCAGAGACATGGTGCAGGAAATGCCGTCGCACGTTGGCGATCCGGCGGTGATGCCGCCCCAGCTTGGCCACGGCGGCGCGACGGTTGCGTGATCCTCCCTTCTTACGTGACACCGATTTGGCCAACCGCTTCTGTCGCTTCATTCCACCGCCGAGAGGCTTGGGCGCATCGGCGAAGCGCGCCACCTCGGCACCGTCGGCGGTGGCGGCGACCACAAACGCCGACAGGCCGCGATCCACACCGACCCAGCCGCCCTGATCACCGCCGTCGCGCGGTGGATGGCGGTGATTGGGGTGCAGGTCGGCGGCCTCGACATTGAGTGAAACCCACCAACGCCCGCCGTAACAGGTGACGGTGGCGAATAGGATCTTGCACCGGTTCTTGTTCAGCATGCGCCTCAGCCGGCGGGTGTCGTCATGCACTGCGATCTGGCCGATGCCCGGCAGGGTGACCGAACGCGGCCGGTTACCGTCGCCGACCCGGACCGCCGACGGGCGGCCATTGGTGTGCTTGTTGCGCAACCGAAACGACGGCGGCCCGCCAGTTTTCTTTTTGAACTTCGGAAACCCGATTCGCTCACCCTTGCGCTTGCCCGACCGAGAATCCGACCAGGATTTGAGTCCCTTACTCAGATCGACGGCGGCTTCCTCGAACACCTGCTGGCACACCTCACCTCGCCACAGCAAGCCAGTCACCACGATCTCGGCCACGCCACCTGCGTTAACAGCGATCAACCTTCCAGCGGCCTCGGTTTTCTTCCACCCGTTGAAGGTGTTGATCAGGTCGAACCCCGTCCACGGAACTTCGACGTCAGGATCGGCGTGGTGCGCGCCAATAGCGGTCTTCACCGTCCGCAGACACTGGTTGAACGCGAAACGGGCTGCGCCGGCGTGCCGGGCCAAAGCCTGTTCCTGCTCGACCGTCGGGTCGAGGCAGAACCGGAAGGTCGTGTGCCGTGCCATCCCGGCCAGCATTTCACCACCCACCGACAACACTCCGAGCCGCGCCTCTACCGACACTACGAAGTCACCCTCACGGGTAGTTCGACGCGGTTTAGACTCCGGCGGTGCCTGTTGAGTGGGTGACCGCGCCGCACGAACCGGCACTTGAGCTGCTCGAAACCGGCGTCCGCGAGCGGACCGGAACAGTGCTGATTGGTTCCGCCGGTGTCGGCAAGACGTGGCTGGCGCGCACTGCGGCAGACCGGTTGGCATCGCAGTTCGATCGGGTCGACTGGGTGACAGCGACGGCGCCTGCGGTCCCTTTCTCCGCCTTCAGCCACCTTATGGATGTGCCGAGCACCGGTAAGACGGCGGCCGTGCTGTGCAACGCGCGGGAGTCGCTTGGCGACGGCAGGCTGCTGATTGTCGACGACGCGCATCTGCTGGACAAGCTGTCCGCGGCGCTGGTCTACCAATTGGCGGTCAGTGGCACGGCCAAGCTGATCGTCACGGTTTCAGCGAACGGTCCTGTGGCCGACGAGATTTCAGCGCTGTGGCGTGATCACCTGCTGACGCGGATCGACATCCAGCCGCCCGGCCACGACGACAGCAGGCTGGCCACCCTGGTCGAGGAGTTCGTCGCGGCGCTGCCGGGCCCTGCGCACCGCGTGCTGGAGTATCTGGCCGTCGGGGATCCGCTGGCGCTCGACGACGTGGCGGCGTTGGCGGGGCGTGACACCGTCACCGACGCGGAAGCGGCGGGCGCCATCGTCATTGACGAGGACCGCATCCGCCCGGCGCATCCGCTGTTCGTCGACGCGGTTCGCGACGCGCTGGGCGGACCCGAGATGCGCCGGCTGCGCACCGAGCTGGTGGATCGCTTGGCCGCCTCGTCGCGCCGCGGCGTGGTGGACCGGCTGCGGCTTGCGGTGCTTTCCCTGGACAGCGACAGTCCGCAGCCAGTGGCGGACCTGGCCGCGGCGGCCGCGGAATCGCTGCGGCTCGGCGACCTCGAACTCAGCGACCGGTTGGGCCGGGCCGCGGTCGATCGGTCGCCAGACCTGGAGACGCGGCTGACCTTGGCCTACGCGCTGGCGTGGCAGGGCCGTGGCCGGGAGGCCGACGCCGTGCTCGCCGACGTGGATCCGTCGACACTGTCCGAGACCGAGCTGATGGCGTGGGCGCTGCCGCGCGCGGCCAACCAGTTCTGGATGCTGAGCGAACCGGAGCGGGCGACCGCATTCCTGCTGACAACGCGTGGCAGGGTGTCCTCCCCGGCCGCCCAAACCACGCTGGACGCACTGTCGGCGACGTTCGCGATGAACGCAGGCAATCCCAGCCGCGCCAAGCAGATCGCTGACGAAGTGCTGGCGTCGCCGGCTGCCGACGACACCGCGATTGGCTGGGCGGCGGCCGCAGCGGCGCTGAGCGCGGCCCGGATGGGCCGGTTCGATGAGGTCGACGCACTGGCCGAGCGGGCGATCACCGCGGGGCATCCTGGGCTGTTGCGATTCACCAGCGGGTTCGGTCAGACGACGACGCTGCTGATGGCCGGCGAGCTGGACCGTGCCCAGGCGCTTGGCCAGCAGCTCACCGACTTTGCGCAGATGCAGCAGCCGGGCCGCGCGATCGGTGAGGTGTTGATGGCCGACGTGCTGATCGCCAAGGGCGAACTCGAGTCGGCGGTGTCGCTGCTGCGGGGCGCGGCGGCCGCGCTGGCGCCGACCGGGTATTCGTGGGGGCCGCTCGCGTGGATGCTGTTGGCCCAGGCGCTTGGACAGCTGGGTGAGACAGTTGACGCCGGAAAGATCTTGTCCCGGGCGGAATCTCGGCACGGGCTCAAGTCGATGCTGTTCGCGCCGGAGCTTGCGCTGGCGCGCGCGTGGACGATGTCGGCACGAGGAGACGAGCACGGGGCGGTCGCTGCGGCGCGCGACGGCGCGAAGGCAGCCGAGCGAGGCGGCCAGTCAGCGGTAGCACTGCGCGCATTGCATGACGCGGCACGGTTGGGCGACATCCGGGCGGCCGACGGGATTGCGCGACTCGGCTCCGAGATCGGTTGTGTCTTTGGCCAATTGGCGCTCGATCACGCCCGCGCGGTGGTTGCGCGGGACGCTGCCGCGCTGAACGATGTGTCGGCGCGGTTCGACGCGGTGGGAATGAAGCGCTCAGCCGCCGATGCCGCGGCGCAGGCAAAAAGCACTTAACGGTCCGATTCACGTCAGGATTGCCGACCGTGACTGCTGCTGAAGGCCCCTAGAATTATTTGCCATGAGTGGTGACCCGCTGTACGTACAGCCCGACAGCGTGCGGTCCTACTCGCAGATTCACGATGAGGTCGTGGCCGGTTTGTCACAGCTGATAGGTGCGGCTGCGCCCGAGGCTGGTGGTGTGCAGATCAGCCATGGGGCAATCGCTTCGCCGGTGAGCACCGCATTGAGCGCGGTCCTAGTAGGTCGCCAGGGCGCCATGCAGACGACGTCGACGTCCGGCAGCACAATCTCCGAGTTACTGCAGACTGCCGCTCAGATGTACGAGCAGGGTGACCAAAAGGGTGCGGCCACCCTGCGAGCCGCGGCCGAGGCGCTGGAGGGGTCTCAGGGTTCGGCTGAGGCCTCGGCCCCGACGTCAGGCGCCGGCGCGTCTGGGGGGTCGGGTGCAGGCGTGGGTGGCGCCGACATGATGGGCCAGATGGTCAGCCAGGTCGGGCAGCAGGTCGGTCAGATGGCGCAGTCCATCGCGCAGCCGTTGCAGGGTTTAGCCCAAGGGCTGCAACAGGTTCCACAACAAGTCATGCAGGGCGCGCAGCAGATCGCCCAACAAGTCTCACAGGCCGCCGGTCCGGCGGGCGGGAAGACACCCGGCGAATCGGGCACTGCCGGCGACGACGACGATGCCGGGCCCGGCGTCGTGCCCGAAGGGCGATTCCACGAGGAGCAAAGCGATGGAGCCGCGGCGGGTGAGACCGCCGATGCCGGCAGGGCGCCCGACCTACCCCGCACCGAGCGCGCCGAGCCGGCCCAGACGCGTCCGCAATCGGACTGAATCGCCACGCCGCGGGGCGTCTGTTGTGCCCGCCTCTCAGCGACAACGGCCTTTACCCAGGTCACGGGCCTGACAAACCGTCGATTGGTAGCGACAATGCAGCGCTTGCACCGCAGGTCAGCGAGTTGTCGCTAGGAGGCGGGCACAACGGACGTCGCCCAAAAAGAGCTGCGCGCCATTTACATCCTGCGGCCGAGATCCTCGTCGGCGCGGTGATGCTCGGGCGATTTCACCGGGGCTGGTCCGTGCCCGCCCTCAGCCGGTCCGGCCGCGGTGCGGTCATTTGTTTCGGCGCGGTGCAACGGCTCACGTTCATGCTGCTGAGGTTCTTGGTGCTGCTCGGTGGTTCGCTCCTCGGGGGCGAGTCCGGCGTCGCGCGGTGGCTGCGGTTGACCGGCGGCGACCTGACCGGGGGCCGCGATACTCGTCATCCCGGCCGCGCCACCGGCACCCTGACCGCCGGATGACTGCTCTGCCCCACCGCCTTTGGCTCCCTGCATGGCCTGCTGCATGAGTGAACCGAACATTCCGGTCTGCCCACCTATCGCCTGGGCGGGTGCACCGGCCATCTGCCCCATCTGCCCGGCTTGCTGGCCTACCTGTCCGAGCATGCCGACGATTTGGCCGACGGACTGCGAGCCGGCGTCGTCAGAGTTCTGGTACGCCGCCTGTGCAGCACCCAACTTGCCGGAGAACATGTTCTCCTTCGCCTGCAGGGTCGCGACGTTGGCGGCAAGCGGGGCGGCCAGTGTCGGAAGCACTGCCGAGATGGTCGCGCTCAACGCGTCCTGGCCGGCGGGAAGCATCGGTATGTCCGGCAGTTCCAGCGATGCCGCGTCCCAGCTGATGCCCTCGGGCTTCTTCAGCGGATCAATCATTCGGCTCCCCCGTCACCAGTCATCATCGTCGTCGCCTTCGTCGAGGTCATAGTCGAGGGGCGCGGGCACCGCCAGGCTTGCACTGGTGCCACCGCCGTCACCGCGCTGACCCATCATCGGCGCCATGCCGCCCATGCCGCCGCCCGCGGCCATCGGGGCGGCCCCGCCGGTTGCGGTGGATCCGGCCGCGGCCCCCTCCGCAGGCGCGGTGCTGACGGACTTGGTGCCCACCAGATTCGCCATCTGTGGCGTCTGCAGCGGGCTTCCGCCGGAGCCGGGCAGCGACGCCGCCCGCACCATGCCCGAGCCACCTCCCGCGCCCGAGCCACCCGCCAGCGGATGGTTGGAGAACGAGGAGAACGGCAGACCGGCGGCACCCAGTGAATCCGCCTTGCCTCCCGAACCGAACATCGAGGTCAGCTGTTGCAGCGGCTGCGACAGCTGCTGGCCCATCTGCTGAGGCACAACCATCACCGCCTGGCCGAGCTGCATGGGGATCTGCGCGGCCATGGACCCCATCTGGCTCATCATCTGCATCGCCTGCTGCGATCCGCCACCAGCTTGTTTCGCGGCCTCCTCCGTGGTGTCTTTCGCCTCTTTCCCGCCGGGCACGGAGGGGGCAGCACCGGGAAAAGGGATGCTCGGGGGCACGCCGAGAGTGTTGGCAAGTTCCGTCGTGTGGGCTGTCACGTTGGCCATGTTCTGGGACAGCCCCATCTTGATGCGGCTCTGCACCAGTTCCTGGGCGTTACTGAAGGGCATCGCCGACAGCGCCTCGCACTCGTGCTGGACCTCCTGCGCAATGGTGTTCGCCAACATCTTGGCCTTGACGACGGTGGCCTCCATGGCGCGCAGCTTGCCCGCGATCGCGGCTGCGTGTGCGGCGTTGGCCTCGTGGCCGCCGATGATCGTGGTGGCCTCGCCGGTGGCCGCCAGCGACCCGGCACCCTCCCACACATCCGCGAGCTTCATCAGCTGCCCCTGCTGCTGGGGCACGATCGATCCGGTGATTTTCGCCGCGAGCGCCTCGTAGGTCGCCGCCGCGGCAGCCAGCATCTCCTCGTCAACGTTCGGCCAGCCAGGGCCGGTCACCGTCTGCGACCCGTACGGGCTCGAATCGGCAGGTATGGCCATGACATACGAATTTACCGTGTTGGTGATAGCTGTCGGTGCGCTAATCGCGTCGCCGATCAGGGCAGACTATTGCGACTCCAACTGGCCCTCCGATAGCCGGAGCCGGCGCTGTATCCCGATCTCGGCAAGGAACCGCTCGTCGTGGCTGACGACGACGAACGCGCCTTCGTATGCATTGAGCGCCGCCTCGAGCTGACCGACGCTGACCAGGTCGAGGTTGTTGGTCGGCTCGTCGAGCAGCAGCAACTGGGGCGCGGGCTCGGCGTAGAGCACACACGCCAGGGTGGCGCGCAGTCGCTCGCCACCGGACAGTGCGCCGACCGGTAGGTGAATCCCGCTGCCACGGAACAGAAATCGGGCCAGCAGATGCATGCGACGCGTCAGCGACAGGCTGGGCGCGAACGCGGCAAGGCTTTCCGCGACGGTGCGGTTTGGATCCAGCAGATCCAGGCGCTGCGACAGGTAGGCGATGCGGCCGTCGGCCCGCGCAACCGTGCCCGCGTCCAACTGCAGGTCGCCATCGATAACGCGCAGTAGCGTCGACTTGCCTGCCCCATTGGGCCCCGTCAAGGCGATTCGTTCGGGCCCGCGAATGCTCAAGTCAATACCGTTGTCAACGAAGAGCTTTCGGCCACCACGACCGACCTGCAGGCCCTCGCCCCGAAACAGGGTGCGTCCCGCGGGCACGTTGGTGTCGGGCAGTTCCAGCACGATCGTGTCGTCGTCGCGAATCGCGCGTTCGGCGTCGTCGAGCTGGGCCCTAGCCTCGTTCACACGTTTGGCGTGCACATCGTCGGAGCGGCCCGCCGACTCCTGAGCACTGCGCTTCATCGCTCCCGCGACGATCTTTGCCAGTCCGGCGTCTTTCACGTTGCGGGCCGCGGTGCTCGACCGGCGGGCGGCCCGCTCGCGGGCCTCCTGTCGCTGGCGCTTCTCGCGTTTCAGCTGTTGCTCGGCATTGCGCAGGCTTGCGTGCGCGGCGTGTTGCGACTCCTGCACCGCCTCTTGGTACATGCTGAAATCGCCTCCGTAGAACAGCATTTCGCCGTGGTGCAGCTCGGCGATGCGGTCCATGCGGTCGAGCAGTACGCGGTCGTGGCTGACCAGCAGCAGGCATCCCGGATAGTCGTCCAACACGTCGTAGAGCCGTCGGCGCGCGTCGACGTCGAGATTGTTGGTGGGCTCGTCGAGCAGCAACACATCGGGTCGCCTGAGCAACTGGGCTGCCAACCCGAGCGACACCACCTCTCCGCCCGATAACGAGCCCAGCCGTCGATCAAAGGCGATGTGGCCGAGACCGAGACGGTCGAGCTGCGCGCGGGTGCGCTCCTCGATGTCCCAGTCGTCGCCGATCGCCGTGAAGACGTCCTGGCCGGCGTCGCCGGCGGCCAACGCCTCGAGCGCGTCGAGCACCGGCGCCACGCCCAATACGTCGGCCACGCTGCGCTCCGCGACGAACGGCAGCGTCTGCGGCAGGTAGCCGACGGCGCCGTCGACGGTGATCGCGCCCGCGGTAGGCAGGTACTCGCCGGCGATCAGCCGCAGCAGCGTGCTCTTTCCGGCGCCGTTGGGGGCGACCAGCCCGGTGCGGCCGTCGCCGACTGTGAATGACAAGCCGGTGAATAGCGGCGTGTCGTCGGGCCACGCGAACGACAGGTTTGAACAAACAATGGAAAACATGCGAGAGATCTCTCGTAGAGCTGCGGAAAAGGGACGGCTCGAGCTCCGGAAATCACCCGGAGATGACGTCGTCTCCCAGCATGCTTCGGCCCACCTCGTATCTCAACGCTTTCGGTTATCCATGGTAGCGGCGCACTCAACCCATTTATGTGCCGAAATTATGTGCCGAAATTCGAGTAGTCCGATACTCACGACGTATCGCACGCCGGGGCGCAGCATATGGAGTGAACAAGTCTGCACACGGGAGGGGAAATCATGACCAAACGCCGATCACTTCACATCGGCCTGAACGTTGTCGATCCGAACCAATACGGCGGATGGGACGGCGCACTATCGGGTTGCGTGAACGACGCCAATGCGATGCAGGAAGTGGCCGTCAGTCGTGGGTTCGAGCCGCAAATGTTGCTCGACGCGGACGCGACCGCCGAGGCTGTGCGCGCCCACCTGGATGCGGCCGCCGGCGAACTCGGCGAAGGCGACTTCTTCTTCCTGACCTACTCAGGCCACGGCGGGCAGGTGCCCGACGAGAACAACGACGAACCCGACCGGCTCGACGAGACCTGGTGCCTCTACGACACCGAGCTGGTCGACGACTCCCTGTACGGGGCCCTGTGCACGTTCGCCGCGGGCGTACGCATCTTCGTCATGTCCGACAGTTGTCACAGCGAAACCGTGACCCGAGACATCGTCCGCCGACGCGACGTAGGCCGCGAGCGAGCGATCCAGGCCCCTGGACCGAACTCAAAGCAGGCGCCGCTTGAGGTAACCGAAGCCGAGTTCAAAGCCAATAGGGCGGCCTACGAAGCCCAGAGGAAGTGGTGGGAGCCTCGGTCGCGGCCTGCCGATGCCAAAGCCAAAGTTGTGCTGATTTCGGGATGCCGCGACGATCAGACGTCGTTGGACGGCGCCAACAACGGCGCATTCACCGAGGCGTTCCTTCACGTGTGGGATAGCGGCAACTACCGGCGCAGCTACTCGGATCTGAGAAACGATGTGGTCGCCCAAATTTCGTCGCACTCCGATCAGACGCCCGGCCTGTTTTCCTACGGCCTGAACGTGCGACAAATGCTTCCGCAGATACCGCTGAGCGACGAAACGCCGTAAAGCTCAGCAACGAAATGGCCAGCGTCATTGAACTGGAAGTCGCTGCCAGCCCGGCAGATGGCCAGTTCACTGTTCGGGTAGTGCGCCCCGCCGGCGACGGCGAGCCCACAGCGACGATGCAGCTGGACGCCGGTGCGTATCTCGGTGCGCTCGAGGACTTGGAGACGGTCGTGCTGGCGTCGGCAGCGGCCGGTCGCAGAATTCTGTCACCGGGTGAGCAGCGCCTGCGCGACGTCGGTCGACAACTGTTTGACGCACTGTTTTCCGGGGCCGTGCACGAGGCATATCGCGCCAGCGTTTCGGCGGCAGATCAACGTGGTGAACGGTTGCAGGTGGTGCTGCGGCTCGACGTACCCGAACTGGCCGCCATTCCGTGGGAGGCGATGTACGACACCGAGAACGAACAGTACATCTGCCTCAATGACCCGTTGATACGACACATCCCCTCCACGACCGCCGAACCTGTTGAGGTCACTTCGTCGCTTGAGGTGCTTGCCCTGGTGGCGTCCCCCGACGGCCTCGCGAGCCTCGATGTAGAGGCGGAGCGGAAGAAGTTGTCCGATGCGCTGGCCGAACCCATCGCCGACGGCCGCATTCACCTCAAATGGTTGATGCAGGCCAGCTGGGACGAGGTGCAAGACGAAATGCTCTCCGGCACATGGCATGTGCTGCACTTCATCGGCCACGGAGACTACGACAGCACCAGCGAGCAGGGAAGGATCGCGCTCGTCGGTGACGACGGCGGCGCGCACCTCGTCGAAGCCGACCGACTCGCCGACCTCCTCAACCAGGCCACGCCGACTCCCAGGCTCGTGGTGCTGAACTCGTGCAGTTCCGGGAGGAGCGGCGCGAGTGACCTGTTCTCGAGCGCCGCCGCAACGCTCGTGAAGCGCGGCATCAACGCGGTCGCAGCGATGCAGTTCACCGTCAGCGACGCGGGCGCGATCAAATTCGCCCGCGCGTTTTACAGCGCACTCGCCAACGGTCGCGGCATCGGGGACGCGATCGGCGCCGGACGCGTCGGCCTCCGAGGCACGCCGGGTTCACTGGAGTGGGTCACACCGGTGCTCTACGTCCGCGACGACGCCGCCACTTTGTTCCGGATTACGTCGCCACCTCGCCCTGCCGCGCCCCCACCCGCTCAACTGGCAGAGCCAGCTCCACCGGCCCGAAAGGGCCTCAGCAAGACGGCTCTTGCTGTAATCGGCGGCATCGCGGCCGCAGTGGTCGCGATCGTGGTGGCCGTGCTGGTGAATGTCGTTTCCTCAGAGCCCAACCGAAGCGCCGCGCCGCCGCCTACGTTCACCTCGCGCACCGCCGCACCCGTCGGTTCGACCGATACCGACGCGGTGATCCAGCAACTCGCCGATGTAGGGGTGGACTACACCGTGCCGAGGGGTCAGCTGGTCAGGTGGCTGAATAACGCCCACACCCCGTATCCGAGCTTGGCTGAGGCGCTCGTCGATCTGCTCGGCAACTCTCGTCTGCAGCGCCCGGTGGCCATCGATGTCATCGCATACAACTACGAGGAATTGGCTCCGCGACCACGCCGACTCGAAGAGGTCGATTTCGACGTCTTGAAGACTGCGGTGCTCGGCGGTTTCAACGGCCGCTACGGGGAAGAGGTCAGCGATTTCGAGTCGCTGTTGAAGCCCGCTAAGTGAGGGTTTCAACCCGTCAAATATCGCCGGAGCATCTCGGTCGCTGCCGTGATCTGAGCGACCTCGACGCGCTCGTCGGCCCGGTGCGCGAGGTTGGGGTCGCCCGGACCGTAGTTGACCGCCGGGATGCCCAGCGCCGCGAACCGCGCGACGTCGGTCCAGCCGTACTTTGCGCGCACCTGCCCGCCTGCCGCGTCCACGAGCGCGGCGGCGGCCGGCTTGGCCAGCCCGGGCAACGCACCGGCCGCGGAGTCGGTCATTTCGATCTCCACGTCCAGCCCGTCGAGCACCTCCCGCACATGCGCGAGTGCTTGCTCGACGGTCCGGTCGGGGGCGAACCGGAAGTTCACCGTGACCGACGCCGCGTCGGGGATGACGTTGCCCGCCATGCCGCCGTCGATACGCACCGCGGACAGCCCTTCGCGATACGTGCAGCCGTCGATGTCGACGCTGCGGGGCTGATACGCCGACAGCCGGGCCAGCACGTCGCCGAGCTTGTGAATCGCGTTGTCGCCCAACCACGATCGCGCGGAGTGTGCGCGGGTGCCCGCGGCGCTGACGACGACGCGCACCGTGCCCTGACAGCCGGCCTCGATGAACCCTCCCGACGGCTCGCCGAGAATCGCGACGTCGGCGTGCAGCCAGTCGGGCAGCTCACGTTCGATGCGGCCCAGCCCGTTGGCGGCGGATTCGATCTCCTCGCAGTCGTACATCACCAGCGTGAGGTCGTGCTTCGGGTCGGCGACCGTCGCGGCCAGATGAAGGAACACCGCATCGCCGGACTTCATGTCCGAGGTGCCGCAGCCGTGAAGCTCGTCGCCGTCGAGCCGGCTTGGCAGATTGTCCGCGGCAGGGACGGTGTCGGTGTGCCCGGCCAGCAGCACCCGCGATGGACGGCCCAGGTTCGTGCGGGCCAGCACGGCGTCGCCGTTGCGGACGACCTCGAAGCCGGTGGTCTGTTCGCGCAGCGCAGCCTCGATCTCGTCGGCGATGCGCTGCTCATGACGCGACTCGCTGGGGATGTCCACCAGCGCCGCGGTCAGGGCGATCGGGTCGCCGCGTAAGTCCAGGCCCACACTGCTTGAGGCTAGTCGAGTACGGTTTTGGACCGTGACTTCTGCTTCAGGCGTCGGCCTGGCGACCATCGCCGCCGACGGATCCGTCCTCGACACGTGGTTCCCGCAACCCGCACTCAGCGCCGACGGCCCGACCGGCACTGTGCGCCTGTCGGTCGCCGAGGTGCCCGACGAGCTGGCGGAGCTGACCGGCCGCGACGAGGACCGCGACGTCGAGACGGTGGCGGTGCGCACCACCATCGCATCGCTGGAGGACAAAGCGGCCGACGCCTACGACGCGTATCTGCGGCTGCACCTGCTCTCGCACCGGCTGGTCGCGCCGCACGCGCTCAACGCCGACGGCTTCTTCGGCGTGCTCACCAATGTGGTGTGGACCAACCACGGGCCCTGCGCGGTGGAGGGCTTCGAGATGGTTCGGGCTCGGCTGCGCCGCCGCGGGCCGGTGACCGTCTACGGCATCGACAAGTTCCCGCGGATGGTCGACTACGTGGTGCCGTCCGGGGTGCGCATCGCCGACGCCGACCGGGTCCGGCTGGGTGCGCACCTGGCGTCGGGCACGACCGTCATGCACGAGGGCTTCGTCAACTTCAACGCCGGGACCCTTGGCAGCTCGATGGTCGAGGGCCGGATCTCTGCGGGTGTGGTCGTCGGCGACGGCTCCGATGTCGGCGGCGGCGCGTCGATCATGGGCACGCTGTCGGGCGGTGGCACCCAGGTCATCTCGGTGGGCAAGCGCTGCCTGCTCGGCGCCAACGCCGGGCTGGGCATCTCACTCGGCGACGACTGCGTCGTCGAGGCCGGCCTGTATGTGACCGCCGGGACGAAGGTGCAGACCGCCGACGGTAAGACGATCAAGGCGCGCGAGCTGTCAGGCGCCAACAACCTGCTGTTCCGGCGTAACTCGCTGTCCGGGGCGGTCGAGGTCGTCAAGCGGGACGGCACCGGCATCACGCTCAACGAGGCCCTGCACCAGAACTAGCTTTCCCCAACTGCCGCGAGCGACAGTGTTTGCACGCCGACACGCCGTAAATGACGTACATTTTGCGGTCGCTCGCGCGGTACTGAGCGCGGCATTGACGGCGTAGATTCGGCCGGTATGAGCAGCCAGCCGACGGTCGCACTCTTTCCAGAACCCGGCGCGTGGGGGCCTACCAACAACCTCGTCGCCCTCGGAAATCATCTGCGCGAGCGGGGTATCCGCACGGTCTTCGTCATCGAGGAGTCGTTCGAGGGCGAACTGGCGAAGCGTGGCTTCGAAGAGCGGCTGATGCGGATGACGCCGCCTCCCGAGGGCGAGGAGACGGTCGGCGGCGGTTGGGCCGAGTTCGTGCGGGAGACGTCGCCGCAGTTCCGTCGGCCGACCATCGAGCAGCAAGAGACCGTGACGGCGCCAATCTGGGCCGAATTCGTCGACGGTGCCGAGTATTCGCACGACCGGCTGACGGAGATCTGGTCCGAACTGCGGCCCGATGCGATCGTGCATGACTGCGTGGCCAGCTTCCCGTCCGTGTCGCTTGCTGGCTGCCCGTGGATTCGTGTGGTGTCCGCCAATCCCCTCGAGATCACCGATCCCGACATCCCGCCGGTGTTCTCCGGCTATCCGTCACGCGACCGCAGCGGGTGGGACGACTTCCGGGTCGAGTATCGCCGGCTGACCGATCCCCTTGTCGAACGGTCATCGGCGTTTCACCAGCAGTGCGGCGCACCGCCGTTGCCGGACGGCGAATTCCACTACCAATCACCGTATCTGAACCTCTACATGTATCCGGCCGAGCTCGATTACGAGCGGTCCCGGCCGCTCGGCTCTACGTGGCACCGCATCGACACGTCCACCCGCAACTCCGATGCCCGCTTCGACATCGCCGACAAGGTCGGCACCGAGGGCAAGCTGGTGTACCTGTCACTGGGCAGCCTCGGCTGCATGGATGTGCCGTTGATGCAGCGGGTGATCGACTCGCTCGACCAAACCCCGCACCGGGTGATCGTCTCGATGGGTCCCCTGCATGAGCAGCTCACGCTCGGCGACCGGATGTGGGGTGAGCAGTTCGTGCCGCAGACCGCGATCGTGCCGCAGTGCGACGTGATGATCACCCACGGCGGCAACAACACCGTTGGCGAGGCGTTCACGTTCGGGGTGCCGACGATCGTATTGCCGCTGTTCTGGGACCAGTACGACAACGCGCAGCGGATCGACGAATGTGGTTACGGTGTACGGCTTTCCACCTATGAGTTCACCGACGACGAACTGCACAGCACGATCGAGCGGCTCAGCGGTGATCAACAGCTGGCGGCGCGCCTCGACGCGGCCTCGAAGCGGTTGCAGGCCTCACCGGGACGGGTGCTGGCTGCGGACCTGATCGAAAATTTCGCCCGCGCCTGAACCATCAAACACGCTGCCGCTCAACCCAATCCGCCAGTCCGGTGGCCGTGGTGACGTTGTCCAGCGCCAGCGCGACGGCACCGTGAAGCGGCCCATCCCCACCGTGCTCGGCGTCGCGCACCGGCGGCGGGGAATTCTTGCGAAAAGCCATCAGGCCGTCGCGGTAGGCATTTTCGAAGACGTCGGGCGCGGCGGCTCTCAGTAGGGCCGCAACCCCGCCCAGGGTGACGACCTCGGGGTCGTGCAGATTCACCAGACCACCGGTGCCGCGGCCCAGCGATGCCGCCACGGCTTCAAACGCACGACGCGTCGCGGCGTCCCGCTTGGGGCGAGCGACTAGGTCGTGTACGTAGCCGACGGGGTCGGCGGGTGGCGGATCGCCTCGATGACGGGCCAACGCGCGGCCGTCGACGGTGAGATCCCAGCAGCCGTGCGCACCGCACGGGCAGACGAGCGTCGGGTCGCCGAACGGGATGTGGCCGTATTCGCCCGCCGCACCGTTCGCGCCGGTAAGCGGCTCGCCGTTCACCACTAATGTGCCGCCGATGCCCTGCGCGACAATCAAGTACAGCGCGGTCTCCGCCGAGCGGGCCGCGCCTGTACGGGCTTCGGCCAGTCCAGCCAGCGTGGCGTCGTTCCCGAGGAGCAGGCGGATACCGGCGCGGTCCGGCATCTTTGCAGTCAGCACCGAAAGGTCGACGTCATTCCAACCGCGGGAAGTGAACTGGACCAGCTTGGCGCCGCTGATGGTGCCCGCGACCGAAACCGCTATTGCCCTGAGCCGCCTGGACTTCCGCCGATACACCGTGCCGATCGCATTCGACAGCTGGGTGAGGACGGGGTCCAACTCTTCGCCAGCATATGCAGCCTGGGCCACCACCTGCGGCAAGCCGTCGATGCCCGCCAGAGCCAGGCGCCAGTCCGCCGCCCGCAAGTCAGCCGCAAGCACGAGAGGCCCGTCAGCGTGGGCCCCAAGCACCGTCGTCGGCCTGCCCCGTCCCTGCGCCGGTGCCGGCGTCTCGTCGATCAGTCGAGCTTGCCGCATGCGCGCAACAAGCTCGGCGGCCCCACCGCTGCCGATACCAAGCCGCTGCGCTGCCGCCGCCCGAGTGATGCCCGGCTCGGATCGCACCACCCCGATGAGTTGAGCGGCGCTCGACCAGCGCATCTGTGCTGCTTGCCGCGGATCCTGTGCCATCGTCGGTAGTATCCCACTTGAATATACTCGACCGTCGAGTATATTCAAATCACATGGCCCTCGCCGCCGATCGCGTTACGGGACAAGGACTTCGCGAGAGCCTGCCAGGATTGCTCTCGCTCGCGTTGGCCTCGTTCCTCGCGGTGACGACCGAGGTGTTGCCTGTGGGGCTGCTACCGGATATCGGCGCAACGTTCGCGTTGTCCGATTCGGTCACCGGCCTCTTGGTCAGCTTGTATGCGGTGATGGTCGCAGCGCTAGCAGTGCCGCTAACCGTCGCGACCTCCCGTTTCGCCCGCAAGCCGCTGCTGCTGACGACCGTGCTGGGCTATGCATTGAGCAACGCACTCGTCGCCGCCGCGCCGGTGTTCGCCGTCGTCGCAATCGGCCGGACGGTCGGCGGGATCACGCACGCCCTGTTCTTCTCGTTGATGATCGGATACGCCCCACGACTGGTGTCTCGGGCAGATGTCGGACGGGCGCTCGCCGTCGCCGGCGGCGGCGCCTCAGTCGGGATGGTCCTCGGTGTGCCGCTGACGACGTCGCTGGGTACCGCGGCTGGATGGCGGGCGTCATTCACACTTCTGGCCGCGGCGTCGATCCTCACGTTCGTCCTCGTTAGCAGGTTGTTGCCGAGTGTGGACCACGAACGGGTGTCAGGCGATTCCGTGGGGACCGGCCGCGGCGCACTCGCCGCGATATCCGCGTCGAATCTGCTTTCGTTTCTCGGGCAGTTCACTGTGTACACCTTTGTCAGCGTGTTGTTGCTGTCCAGTGGAGTCAGCGCGGCGTTCGTCGGCCCAATTCTCTTCGCGTGCGGTGCCTGTGGGCTGCTCGCTCTGTGGTGGGTCGGCCGGAATCTCGACCGAAGTCCGAGACGAACCACCGTGGTCGTGCTCGCGGTAGTCATCGGCGCGGTCGTAATGCTCGGCAGCACGTGGCCGACTCTCGTGGCGGTGATTGTCGCGACAGCCGTCTGGAACGGGGCATTCGGCGGTTTGCCGTCGATCTACCAGGCGTGTGCTGTGCGCACGCATGCGCTGTCGCCTGAACTGGCCGGTGCGTGGGTGAACGCCACGGCCAACGCCGGCATTGCTGGTGGGGCGGCCATCGGCGCCGGCCTGCTTCAAACAGCGGGCCTGTCGTCATTACCGTGGGCAGGCGCGTCGCTCATGAGTCTCGGCCTTGCTGTAGTCGTACTGTCTCGCAAGGCATTTCCGGCACAAGCGTAGGAGCAATGAGTGCTCAGCCTGCTGCGTTCGGCCGCAGCGGCGGGCAGTTACCCTGCTGATCGACCGCCAATTCGAAGTGCCAGAGCTCGTTCGCGTAGATCTGGCACAGGCCGAACTGGGCGCCGTTGCTGATCAACCAGTTGTCGGCATTGACGGGTGCCACGTCCACCGCTTGGCCGACAACGTGTTTCGAGACGTCCGGCGACGCGACAAACTGCTTCGCGATGTCCACGCTGCCGTACTTGAGGACGGCGTCATCGAACAGGCGCTGCTGAAATCCCTTTGACCGCCACCCCGACGTGATCCTCAGGTCGACGCCCTCCGCTGCCGCCGCGCGGGCCGCGTCCTGAATAGCGTTGAGCAACGGCGGATCGAGTTGAGCCAACGCAGGATTCGAGACATCGAACGGGCTCAGCGTCTGGCCTTCGGGGATCCATCCGCCGTAGGCGTCGGTGGCCGCCGGACCGATAGTGAGAGGCTCCGGAGGGGGCGTCGGCGCGGGGGTCGGCGCGGTGGTGGATACGGACTCTATCCGCATTGGCGTGGCGCACCCTGCGGCAACCAATGCCGCAGCGGCAACAGCCAACGGCCTGCATAGATCAGTAATCAAGTCCGACACCCTGCCCGAAGCTGCGATCGTGTCCAAACCCGCACAGTCGCATGACCGACGAGGACTGGATCTCACCCTATCGCCCAGCCGCTCCGTGGACGAATCGCAGTTCGCGGGCGACGAGCGTCCTCAGTCGTCCGGGGCGAGAATGCAGAACTCGTTGCCCTCCGGGTCGGCCAGCACCACCCAGCTCTGCTCGCCCTGACCGATGTCGACATGCCTGGCTCCAAGCCCGACGACGCGATCCACCTCGGCTTGCTGGTCGTCGGGACGGAAGTCGAGATGGATGCGGTTCTTGACGACTTTGTCGTCGGGCACGGCGATGAACAGCCACTTTGGCCCGGCGCCGGGCGGCGCGTGCAGCACGACATCTCCGTCGTCGTCGATATCCGATGGCCAGCCCAGTACCTTCGACCACCAGGCGCCCAGCGCGGAGGCGTCGTGCGCGTCGATGCAGATTTCGTCGAAAGTCAGAGCCATCCAGTCAACTCCTTCTTGAGCACCTTGCCCATCGCATTGCGCGGCAGGCTCTCCACCAGTCGCACCTCGCGTGGCCGCTTGTGCGCCGAAAGTTGTTGCGCGACAAAATCGATCAACGCCTGCGGTTCAGCGTCACCGACGACGAAGGCGACGATCCGCTGACCGAGGTCGTCGTCCGGCGCGCCGATCACCGCGACCTCCGCGACGCCGGGGTGGCCGAGCAGTGCGGTCTCGATCTCTCCTGCGCCGACGCGGAAGCCGCCGGTCTTGATCAGGTCGACCGACTCGCGGCCGACGATGCGATGCATGCCTGCGCCGTCGATCACCGCGACGTCGCCGGTGCGGTACCAGCCGTCGGCGTCGAAAGCGTCGGCGGTGGCTTCCGGCCTGTTGAGGTAGCCATCAAACATCGTCGGGCTCTGAATCTGAAGGCGCCCAATGGATTCGCCGTCATGCGGCACGGTGGCGCCATCCTCGCCAACCAGTCGCGTCTGCACGCCGATCAATGGCAGTCCCACAGAGCCGGGCCTGCGTTCACCGTCGGCGCGGGTGGACACCGTGATGAGCGATTCGGTGCTGCCGTAGCGTTCAACCGGCTGGTGTCCGGTCAAACGGGCCAGCCCGTCGAAGACCGGCACAGGAAGCGGCGCGCTGCCCGACACCAGCAGCCGGGCCGACGCGAGTGCCCGCGCCGCGTCGGCGTCATCGACGACTCGTGACCACACCGTCGGCACCCCGAAATACATCGAGCCCCCCGCCGCCGCATACGCTTCGGGCGCCGGTTTTCCGGTGTGCACGAACCGATTTCCGATCCGCAGCGACCCGAGCAGCCCCAGCACCAGGCCATGGACGTGGTACAGCGGAAGCCCGTGCACCAGGGTGTCGTCGGGCGTCCATTGCCAGGCCTCGGCGAGCAAGTCGATGTCGGCGGCAATGGCGCGCCGGCTCACCACCACGCCTTTGGGCGGACCGGTGGTGCCCGAGGTGTAGATGATCAACGCGGTCGCGTCGGGCGGCGGCTCGGCGTAGCGATGCCACGACCGCGCGTGCAGGCGCACGGGGATGTGGGGAAGGTCGTCGGCCTCCTCCGGCTTGTCCCCCAGCCACGCCTGCGCGCCGGAGTCGGTGAGGATGTGACGGCGTTCGGCGGCGCCGACATCGGCGGGCACCGGCACGACGGGCACCCCGGCGATCAGGCACCCGGTAATGGCCAGCACGGTCGCGGGAGTCGGGGTCGCCAGGACGGCCACCCGGTCAGCGGCCGCGACCCGCTCGGCCACCGACGTCGCCGCGCCGACGAGATCGCTGCGGCTCAGGACCGCGCCGCCGATGCGCACCGCGTCGCCGATATCGACACCAGCGGCGACCGTCGCGGGGTTCAGCGAGGCCAGCAGCACGATCCGAGGTTACCCATAGGGGCGCTCAGCGATACTTGGCGCGTGAACCAGATCCATCGGGTGGCGTCACGCGAGGTGTACCGGAACAACTGGCTGACGCTGCGCGAGGACGACATCCGACGTCCCGACGGCAGCCCCGGCATCTACGCCGTAGTCGACAAACCCACGTATGCGCTGGTGATCCCGCGTGACCGCGACCGCTTCCATCTGGTCGAGCAGTTCCGCTATCCGCTGGGCATGCGGCGCTGGGAGTTTCCGCAGGGCACCGCGCCAGACCAGGAGCATCTCGATCCGACCGAGCTGGCCGCCCGGGAATTGCGCGAGGAGACGGGATTGCGGGCCGGCGCCATGGATTACCTCGGCACGCTCGACGTCGCGCCCGGGATGAGCAGCCAGCGCGGCTGGGTGTTTCTCGCGACGGACATCACCGAGGGCGAGCACGACCGCGAACACGAGGAGCAGGACATGCACAGCGAGTGGTTCGCCCGCGCGCAGCTGGAACGGATGATCCGCGACGGCGACATCACCGACGCACAGTCCATCGCCGCGTGGGCGCTGCTGTTGCTCGCCGGGCGCTAGTCAAATACCGCGGACCTGCCCACCCGCTCCCACGCGGCCAGTTCGGCCTTCGCGCTGTCGAGCGACTCCGCGATCGCGTCGACGGCGTCGTTGCCAAGGGCCAGCCGCAGCGGCGGGTCCGCGGAATCCAGCGCCAACAGGATCGCCGCGGCGGCCTTGGCCGGATCGCCGGGCTGTTTGCCGTCGTCGTCGGGCATCCCGGTGCGCAACGGGTTGATCTGGTCGTCGTAGGCCGGGATGGGTTCGGACAGCAGCAGCGCGCCGGGCCCGTTGAACGACGTTCGGAATGCCCCTGGCTCGACGATAAGCACCTGGATGCCGAACCGGTCGACCTCTTTGGCCAGCGCCTCGGACCAGCCCTCGAGCGCGAATTTCGTCGCCGAGTAGGCGCCGACGCCTGCGAACGTGAACCGTCCACCCATGCTGCTCATTTGGACGATCGCGCCGCTGCCGCGCTCACGCATACCGGGCAGCAGGGCTCGGGTCAGCGCGGCCGGGCCGAAGAAATGCAGATCCATCAGGTCGCGCAACTCGCTGTCGCTGGTCTCCTCCGCGGCGCCGATCGCGCCGCGGCCGGCGTTGTTCACCAGCACGTCGACGCGGCCGTGGCGGTCGAGCACCTCGCCGACCGCGGCGCGGATGCGGTCTGCGTCGGTGACGTCGAGCGCCAGTGCGGTGACGCGCTCGGGTGCCGAAGCGACCAGCTCCGCGAGCGCATCCGTGTGTCGCGCCGCTGCGACGACGATATCGCCGGTGGCCAGCGCGGCCTCGGCGATCGCGCGCCCGAAGCCCGAACTCGCGCCTGTGATCAGCCATACCCGGGGTTGATTGGATGCCATAACTCATGATGAGTTCTCCCGGCGCGCCCGGTCTATACAGACATGAACGCCAAATCAAAGAACCTCGACGGTTACGGGACGCCGCCCATCGACTGGGAGCGGGTCCGCGACGTGCTGTCCAGCGAGATCACGCAGGCACCCGACACCGGCGGACCGAACCGGCATACGCCGTGGCTGTCGACGATCAATCCCGACGGCTCACCGCACCTGACGCCGGTCGGCTTCGTGCAGCTCGACGGTGTCTGGTATTTCACGTCCGGACCTGGGACCCGCAAGTCACGCAACATCGCCGCGGACCCGCGCTGCGTGGTCAGCGTCGCGACGCATCCATTCGATCTGGTGATCGAGGGCAGTGCCGCGCGCGTCACCGGAGCCGACGAACTGCGTTCCGTCGCTGATGAATACAACAGGGTGGGTTGGCCCGCGCAGGTCGAAGGAGACGCCTTGACCGCCGAGTACAGCGCGCCGTCGGCGGGTCCACCGCCGTGGCACGTCTACCGGATCACGCCCGCCACCGTGTTCGCGTTCGGCACCGCCGAGCCATACGGCGCCACGAGATTCGACCTCACGCGATGAGATTTGAACCGCGTAACGGTCTACACCGTTGAACAAACTAACCAGGTAAATACAATTTCGAGAGGGGTGACACGATGACCGCGATATACGGAATGATGGCGATGATGCCCGTCCTGTTCGCCAGCGCCGGCTACGTCCTCGTGTCATCCGGTGGCACCGCCGAGTATAGGAGCCACAAGGCCGATGAGTGACGAGGAAGTGATCCGCGAACTCCTCCTCCGCTGGGCAGACGCCGTGCACACCGGCGATCTCGAAACCGTTCTCGCCGGCCACGATCCGAACATCGTGATGTTCGACGTGCCACCTCCCTACGACGGAATTCGCGGCATCGACGCCTATCGCGAGTCCTGGCCGCCGTTCTTCGAATGGCAGCGCCAGGGTGCCTGTTTCGAGATCTGCGAGCTCGACGTCACGGCCGGCGCCGACGTGGCGTTCGCGTACGCGCTGGTGCGCTGCGGTACGCCCGAGGAGTTTGCGGCGAACCCCGACAACCGGCTGCGTATGACGATTGGCTTGCGCAAACGCGACGGCCGCTGGGTCGTCACCCACGAACACCATTCGTTCCCGATGGTCGACTAAGGACTACCAACTCGCCGAGACTGCGGGGAGATCGCGATTTCGCGGAAATTCGCGATCTGTGCGCAGTCTCGGCGCAAAGGATCAGTGCCTGCGCTCGGCCAGTGCCCGCAGGAAGAACGTCAGGTTGGCCGGGCGCTCGGCCAGGCGGCGCACGAAGTAGCCGTACCACTGCGTGCCGAACGGGACGTAGACACGGACCTGATTGCCCTCGTCTGCCAGCCGCCGCTGCTCGGCGTCGCGGATGCCGTAGAGCATCTGATATTCGAAATCGTCCACGCCGCGGCCACTCTCACGGGCCAGCGCGGGCACCGCCTCGATGATTTCCGGGTCGTGCGAGGCCACCATCGGATAGCCCCTACCCGCCATCAGCACCCGCAGGCAGGTCAGATACGAGTCGGTGACGTCATCACGGTCGCGGAAGGCCACCGACGCGGGTTCATCGTAGGCCCCCTTGCACAACCGGATCCGTGCACCCGACGCCGCAAACTCGGCACAGTCGGCACGGGTGCGCTTCAGATAGGCCTGCAAAACCGTACCCAGCCAATCGAACTCGGTGCGTAGGTCCCGCACGATCGAGAGTGTCGAGTCCGTCGTGGTGTGGTCTTCGGCATCCACCGTCACCCACGCCCCTACGCGCTGCGCACGCTCACAGATGGTGTGGGCGTTCTCCAACGCGATCTTCTCGCCGTCGCGGGGCAGCGCCTGGCCCAACGCCGACAGCTTCAGCGATACCTCCAGCGGCCGCACCGCTGCCAACGGCTCGTCGCGGGTACCGAGCCCGTCGAGCAGTGCAAGGTACGCATCCACGGTGGCGTTCGCCGTGTCGATGTCGGTGACATCCTCGCCGAGATAATCGATCGAGATCATCCGCCCCGAATGCCGCAACTGCTCAACGGCATTCAGCGCGTCGCCGGCTGTTTCACCAGGCACGAAGCGCTGCACCACCTTGCGCGTGACCGGCAGCCGCTCTGCCGCGCGCCGCAACCCGTCAGCCCGGCTGGCGGCTAGGATCGCCGGGCGCACCACCCGGCTAAACACGTCGGCCATGGTCAACCCTCCATGTGTGGGTAGTTGTGGTCGGTCGGCGGGACGAACGTCTCCTTGATCGACCGGGCCGAAGTCCAGCGCAGCAGGTTCAGCGGCGAGCCGGCTTTGTCGTTGGTACCCGACGCCCGCGATCCACCAAATGGCTGCTGGCCGACCACGGCCCCGGTGGGCTTGTCATTGACGTAGAAGTTGCCTGCCGTATGCCGCAGCCGCTGTTGGGCCTTCAGAACTGCTGCGCGGTCATCGCCGATCACGGCGCCCGTCAGCGCGTACTTCGCACCGCGATCGACGACGTCGAGGATCTGGTCGTACTCCGAATCGGGATAGACGTGCACCGACAAGATCGGCCCGAAGTACTCGGTGCAGAACGACTCGTCGCCCGGATCGTCGGAGAGCAACACCGTCGGCCGGACGAAATAGCCTTCGCTGTCGTCATATTCGCCTCCGGCGGCGATGGTCACCCCTGCGGCGCTCTTGGCGCGTTCGATAGCCTTGACGTTCTTCGCGAACGACCGCTCGTCGATCAGCGCGCCACCGTAATTGGTCAGGTCGGTGACGTCGCCGTAGCGCAACGCGTCGGTGGCTGCGAGGAATTCGTCGCCCATCTGCTGCCACACCGACCGCGGGATGAATGCCCGCGACGCCGCCGAGCACTTCTGGCCCTGGTAGTCGAATGCGCCGCGAATCAGCGCCGTGCGCAGCACATCCGGACGCGCGGACGAGTGCGCGACCACGAAGTCCTTGCCACCCGTCTCGCCGACCAGCCGCGGATAAGTGCGATAGCGGTCGATGTTGTTGCCCACCTCGCGCCACAGGTGCTGGAACGTGCCCGTCGACCCGGTGAAGTGGATCCCGGCCAGACGCGGATCCGCAAGGGCCACATCGGAAACCGCGATGCCGTCGCCCGTGAGCAGATTGATCACACCCGGCGGCAGACCCGCGGCCTCCAGCAGCTGCATGGTCAGGTACGCGGCAAAGGTCTGCGTCGGCGACGGCTTCCACACCACCGTGTTGCCCATCAAGGCGGGCGCAGTCGGTAGGTTGCCGGCGATCGCGGTGAAGTTGAACGGAGTGATCGCGTAGACGAAGCCCTCCAGCGGCCGGTAGTCGGTGCGGTTCCACACACCGCGGCTGCTGATCGGCTGCTGTGCCAAGATCTGCCGCGCGAACGCGACATTGAATCGCCAGAAGTCGACGAGCTCGCACGGTGAGTCGATCTCGGCCTGGTAGGCGGTCTTGGACTGTCCCAGCATGGTGGCCGCGGCTATCTTCTCCCGCCACGGGCCGGCCATCAGGTCGGCGGCGCGCAGGAACACGGCCGCGCGTTCGTCAAACGGGGTGGCCTCCCATTCGGCCTTGGCAGCCATCGCCGCCTCGATCGCGGCGGATGCGTCGGAGTGCTCGGCGTTGGTGAAGGTCCCCAGCCGGGCGGAGTGCCGGTGCGGCTGCACCACGTCGACGCGTTCGCCGCCGCCCATGCGGTGGGTGCCGCCGATGACGTGCGGCAGGTCGATCGGGTCGGCGGCGACCGTTTTGAGGGCTTCGATGAGCCGGGTGCGTTCACCCGAACCAGGTGCGTAGTCGTGGATCGGCTCGTTGGCCGGTAGGGGCACGTCGGTGATGGCGTCCATGCAGCAAGGATCCCCTGATTGCGGCGCGCAACCGATGGCTGATCCGACAACGTGATCCTGCGCTTATAGTCGAATCGGACAAAGGAGCGCCTGATGGCGGAGCAGACGACCGGGCTGGGGCTTGGACAACTGTTGCTCGCGCTCGACCGCACGATGGTGACGTTGGTCGAGGCGCCCCGCGGATTGGACATGCCGGTGGGTTCTGTCGCTCTCGTCGACGCCGACGACGTACGGCTCGGTCTCGCGGTCGGTCCCGGCTCTGCCGACCTGTTCTTCCTGCTCGGCGTGTCCGACGCCGAGGCCGTGCGCTGGATCGAGCAGCAGGCCGGGAGGGTGCCCGCCGCCATCTTCGTCAAGGAACCGTCGGCCGCCGCGGTCAAGCGTGCGGTCGCACTCGGCATCGCAATCGTGGCCGTCGAACCGCAGGCGCGGTGGGAGCTGCTCTACAAACTGGTCAACCACGCGTTCGAGCACCACGGCGACCGCGGCGACCCGATGTACGACTCCGGCACCGACCTGTTCGGTCTCGCGCAATCCATCGCCGACCGCACCCGCGGCATGATCAGCATCGAGGACGAGGCGTCCCACGTGCTGGCGTACTCGGCATCCAGCGACGAGGCCGACGAACTCCGTCGGCTGACGATTCTGGGGCGCGCGGGCCCGCCCGAACACCTGGAGTGGATCGGCCAGTGGGGCATCTTCGACGCGTTGCGCGCCAGCGGCGACGTCGTCCGCGTCGCCGAGCGCCCGGAGTTGGGGCTACGACCGCGCCTCGCGGCCGGCATCCATCTGCCGCCGACCGATGCGCGCCGCAGGCCCGGTTTCGCCGGAACGATATGGCTGCAGCAGGGATCGGCACCTCTGGCCGACGACGTCGAGGAGATCCTGCGCGGCGGCGCGGTGCTGGCGGCCCGCATCATGTCGCGGCTGGCGGCCGCGCCGTCGACGCACACTGTGCGAGTACAGGAACTGCTCGGTCTGGTCGGAGATGACGCGGATGTCGGCGCGATCGCCCGCGAGCTGGGCATCACGGCCGACGGCCGCGCCGCGCTGATCGGGTTCGTCGGCGTCGAAACCTCGGTACCAGCCGACGTGATTGCGTTGAGCGCCAGCGCATTTCGGGCCGACTCCCAGATCGCGTCGACGGGCGAGCGGGTATACGTGCTTCTGCCCAAGACGGGTGGGGCGTCGTCGGTGACGTCGTGGGTGCGCGGTGTGGTTGCGGCGCTGCGCCGCGAGCTCGGCCTGACGCTGCGCGCGGTGATCGCCGCCCCGCTGGCCGGGCTGGCCGGCGCCGCGGCGGCCCGCGCCGAAGTGGACCGGGTGTTCGACAGCGCCGAGCGTCACCCCGGCGCCATCGGACAGGTCAGCTCGCTCGACGAGGCCCGCACCACCGTGCTGCTCGACGAGATCGTCTCGCAGGTCGCGGGGCAGCCCCGGCTGGTCGACCCACGGGTGCGGCAGCTGCGCGAGCAGGACCCGATGCTGGCCGACACGTTGCAGGCGTATCTCGACGGGTTCGGCGATATCGCGGCGGTGGCGCAGCGACTGCATGTCCACCCGAATACCGTGCGCTATCGCGTCCGCCGAATCGAAAAACTCCTGTCGACGTCGCTGGACGACCCCGACGACCGCCTGGTCCTCGCCCTGGGCCTACGGGCGACCGAGCGCTAGCCGCTGTCAACCGGTCGATGGACACCGAATTCAACCGTGAGGGGGTCGCGCGACCGCGTCGCGCGGCGCACGATCAACACATGACCACTGCCGCACCATCGCGTGAGACTGAGAACCCGTACCTGAACGGCAACTACGCGCCCGTGCGTGAGGAGATCACCGCGATCGACCTCGACGTCACCGGAACGCTTCCCGAGTACCTCGACGGCCGCTATCTGCGGATTGGGCCCAACCCCATCGGCGACCCGGACCCCGCTCGATATCACTGGTTCCTCGGCGCGGGCATGGCCCATGGCCTGCGATTGCGGGACGGAAAGGCGCATTGGTACCGCAACCGGTGGGTGCGGTCGGCAGACGTCTCTCGGAAGCTCGGCGAGACGTGGCCCGGTGGGCCGACCAACGGCGGCTTCGACTTCGCCGCCAACACCAACATCATCGGACAGGGCGGCAAGACACTGGCCATCGTCGAGGCAGGCGCGCGGCCGTACGAACTGACCGACGAACTGGAAACCGTTGGGCCGTCTGATTTCTGCGGCACGTTGTTCGGCGGGTACACCGCCCACCCCAAGCGTGACCCCGTGAGCGGTGAACTGCATGCCGTGTCGTACAACCCGATGCGCGGAAACATCGTGCAGTACACCGTGACCGGAGTAGACGGAAAGGTCCGCCGCACGGTCAACATCCGCCTGCGGGCGCAGACGATGATGCATGACTTCTCGCTGACCGAGAAATACGTGGTCCTCTACGACCTGCCGGTGGCACTCGATTTCGGCACGACCCTGAGCAACAGACCCGCGAAGGCCGTCGCTGGAATGCTGACCCGGTTCGCGGCGCGTCACGCCGCACCGGATTTCTTCCTGCGCGCGGCGATGCGTGGATCCGAGCGCGGAGGTGGGCCGGGGTCCGGGATGCCCTACCGCTGGGCCCCGGAGCGCCAAGCCCGCATCGGCGTGATGCCGCGCGAGGGCACCGCAAACGACATCCGCTGGTTCGACGTGAATGCGTGCTACGTGTTCCACCCACTCAACGCCTATGACGAGGCCGATCGCATCGTGCTGGACGTCGTGAGGCACCCCTCGGTGTTCACCGCAGGCCATTCCATCGTGCCGGGCAACCCGACGCTGGATCGATGGACGGTCGACCTGACTGCCCGCAAGGTCACCGAGGAGCGACTCGATGAAACGGGGCAGGAATTCCCGCGCGTCGACGAGCGACTGGTAGGCCGGCCCCACCGATACGGATACGCCGTCGGTTTCTCCCCTGGAACGACGGGCATCTCAGCGCCCGACGCCATCCTCAAGCACGACGTGGCCATGCGACGCAGCCAGTCGGTCGTGTTCGGGCGCGGCCGCGAACCCGGCGAATTCGTCTTCGTCCCGTCCACGGCGGATGCCGCCGAGGACGACGGTGTAGCGATGGGTTTCGTCTACGACCGGTCCACCGACAGGAGCGATTTGGTGTTGCTCGATGGGCAGACGCTAGAAACCGTCGCGACCGTGCACCTTCCGGTGCGTGTGCCGCACGGTTTTCACGGCAATTGGGTGCCGACCGAGGGTTAGCATCGCCGAATGAGCGCGGGCGGGCGGCAGGCCGACGACTGGCACTGGCTCTGGGAGACGTACGTCGGGGGTCTATGCGCCGCGGCCTGTGTGGGTGTCGTGATGCTCAATCACCGTTTCCCGGGAAATGTGCCAGTGGCTGTCGCGGCGTTGATCGGCATGGCTTTATGCGTGCTGGTTTTCGGGCGGCGCATCATTCGTACCGGCGAACCGAGTTGGCGCACCGCAGTGTTCCTTGTCGCAGTGATCGGGCTTTGGGTCGTCGCCCTGTCGGCGTCGTCGGTTGCCGTAGCGGCAATCCCGGCGATCTATCCCCTGGTCTTCGCCACCTTGCCGCTGCCGGCTGCGCTCGTGGTCACCACGGCAGTCAATCTCACGCCGCTGACCTTCGCCCTGCTCTTCCCGGGTCCCGCCTGGCCCAATCTGCCTCTGGCGGTGGCCGTTACGCTGATCGGTGTAATCGCTGCACCCGTCATCGGGACGGTGATTATCACGTCGATGCGGCAACGCGAGAAGCTGGCCGCGCTCGTCGCGGAGCTCGCGGCGACCCGCGCCGAAAGCGCACGCCTGTCGCGGGAGGCCGGCGCCGCGGCGGAGCGGGAAAGGCTGGCTCGGGAGATCCACGACACGCTCGCACAAGGATTCACCAGCATCGTCGCGCTCGCGCAGGCCGTCGAACCCGAACTGGACAGCGACACCGCGGCGGCCAAGCGGCACGTCGAGCTGATCCGCAGCACCGCACGGGAAAACCTCGCCGAGGCACGGGCGATGGTCGCTGAGCTGACCCCGGCCGCACTCGATGAGGGCTCACTGCCCGCCGTGATCGGACGGCAATGCGAAAGGCTGTCGGCGGAAACCGGTGTCGCCGTGACCATGCGCAGCGACGACGAACTGCCGCTCCTGGGCATGGCCACCGATGTGGTGTTACTGCGCGCAGCACAGGAGGCGTTCGCCAACATTCGCAGGCACGCGCAAGCCAGCACGGTGTCGGTTGAACTGTCGAGGACCGACGGCTGTGTCCGACTGTGCGTGGCGGACAATGGCATTGGTCTTGGCGATGAGCACACCGAAGGATTCGGGCTGCGCGGCATGCGCACCCGTGCCGCGCAGGTGGGCGGCATCATGTCGGTGACGCCCACGCCCGGTGGTGGGACGACGGTGAACATCGAGGTTCCGGCGTGACGACCACGGTGCTGTTGGCCGACGATCACCCCGTCGTCCGCGAGGGCTTGCGCCTGATGATCGACGCAGAACATGACCTCGCGGTTGTCGGGGAGGCGGGTTCGGGCGCCGAGGCGATTGCATTGGCCGAATCCCTCTGCCCCGACGTCATTCTCATGGATCTGCGGATGCCAGATGTCGACGGCGTGACGGCGACCGAGCGGATCCTGGCGGCGCTGCCGCGAACGCGGATTGTCGTCGTCACCACGTATGAGTCCGATACTGACATCCTGCGCGCGGTGGAAGCGGGCGCAGCGGGGTACCTGCTCAAAGACGCCTCGCGTGCCGAGTTGGCCGCTGCGGTACGCGATGCCGCACTCGGCAAGACGGTGCTGGCGCCGACGGTAGCCGACCGCCTTGTTCACTTTGTCCGCCAACCCAACTCGATCACACTGTCGACACGCGAAGTCGAAGTGCTCGCCGAGGTCGCCAAGGGCAACACCAACGCCGACATCGGCCGCCTGCTGCACATCAGCGAGGCGACGGTGAAAACCCATCTGCTTCGGGCGTTCAACAAGCTCGGCGTCTCGGATCGCACCGCGGCGGTGACGACCGCGATGTCGCTCGGCCTGTTGGGCTGATCCTCACGTTCGCCGGGCGTGGCGCAGGTGTGCTCTGGCGGTGATCTCCTCCTCGTCGAGGAACGTCATCATCGGCACGTCTGGCGCGCAAAGCATGAAGACCACGAACCTGCTGGCGATGTCGTCGCGCAGATTCGCCGCCTGGTAGTGGACCACATCGAAACCAGGCTCCCAGAACGCCTGACCGGCCTTCACGGGATAGGGCTCGTCGCCTTCGAGTTCGAAAAGGATCTCGCCTTCGAGCACATAACCGAACACCGGCCCGGAGTGCCGATGCGGACCGGTGCCGGGGTCACCGGGCGGGATGGTGACGGTGGCGACCATCGCGCCGGAGTTCGCGGCGATCGCAGGATTCTCGTGCAGCAGAACGTCCAGCGTGTTGGTCGGCGAGGGCCCAATCGGCAGCATGTCATCGACGCTAGCGCCGCCGCATAGGAACGTGCCGGTCCATTTCTGCGTGGAGTAAGCGGGCCAATCAGGCCATAAGCCGTTGCACGGCAGCCGATATCCGCTCGTCGGTCGCAGTCTCGGCAACAAGGTGCAAAGGTGAAGGCATGGCAGAAGAGCCGAGAAGCACCCCACTCGTGCCCGATCACTTCGTCGTCCCGACGGAACTTCGATACACGCGCTTCCGGCTCGAACCGCTCGGCCCACACCACAACGCTCGAGATCACGAGGCGTGGATGTCGAGCATCGCCCACCTGCAGACCACACCGGGTTTCGAGGGTCGGGGCTGGCCGCCCGACGAGGGATTCTCGGCGGAGCGGAACCTCACCGATCTGGAGGAGCACGCCGACGAGTTCGAGCGGCGCGTCGCGTTCGCCTACTCGGTGCTCGATCCCGATTCGGACGAGGTCATCGGCTGCGTCTATATCGACCCCGGCGACCGGGATGGCGACGCCAGCGTTCGGTCCTGGGTTCGTGCCGATGTGGCCGACCTCGACGCTCCGTTGCGTAAGGCCGTTCGTGACTGGCTGACGGAGTCTTGGCCTTTCAACGACATCGAGTACGCAGGCGGGTGAACACCTTTCGGCGTCGGTGATGTCAGCCGCGCAACCTGGCCACGGCAGCGTCGATTCGCTCATCGGTGGCGGTCAACGCCACCCGGACGTACTGTGACCCGCGCGGACCGTAGAACTCGCCAGGCGCCACCAGGATTCCGCGCTGAGCCAGCCATGCGACGGTGTCGCGGCACGGCTCGCCGCGGGTCGCCCAGATGTACAGCCCGGCCTCGGAGTCGTCGACCGTCAGCCCGGCCGATTGCAGCGCCGGCAGAAGCGCGGCCCGTCGTCGCGCATACCGGTCACGCTGCTCGCGTTCGTGGGCGTCGTCATCAAGCGCGGCCACCATCGCGGCCTGCACCGGCGTCGGCACCATCATGCCCGCGTGCTTGCGCACCGCAAGGAGCTCGGCGATCACCGCAGGGTCGCCGGCAACGAACCCGGCGCGGTAGCCGGCCAGCGACGACGTCTTCGACAGTGAATGCACGGCCAACAATCCGGTGTGGTCGCCGTCGCAGACCGACGGATGCAGCACCGAAACCGGCTTGGCGTCCCAACCGAGCCCCAGATAGCACTCGTCGGACGCGATCAATACGCCGCGCTCGCGCGCCCAACCCACCACCTTGCGTAGATGCTCGATACCGAGCACCTTTCCGGTGGGGTTGCTTGGCGAATTCAGATACACCAGCGCCGGCGACTGTGGGCCGAGCTGGGTCAGCGAGTCCGCACGCACCATCTGAGCGCCGGCCAGTTGAGCGCCGACTTCGTAAGTGGGATAGGCCAGTTCGGGTACCGCGATGAGGTCGTCGGGACCCAGACCGAGCAGCGTGGGCAGCCACGCGATGAGTTCCTTGGTGCCGATCACCGGAAGCACGGCGTCATCGGCCAGCCCCGTGATGCCGTACCGACGCTGCAGGGCTGCGGCCGCCGACGCCCGCAACGCTGGGGTGCCCGCGGTGGTCGGATATCCGGGCGCTCCGCTGGCCGCGGCCAGCGCCTCACGGATCAGCGGCGCCACCGGATCGACCGGGGTACCCACCGACAGGTCGACGATGCCGTCGGAATGCGAACGCGCGAGCGCGGTGACGTCGACCAGGGTGTCCCAGGGGAACACCGGCAATAACGCCGAGACGCGCTTACGAAGCTCTGGGCGAGCCGTTATTAGTCCTCACCTTGAGGCGGCAGATCCTTGACCGACTGCGGGTCGTTCTCGGTCAGGCCGACCTTGGATGCGCCGCCGGGCGATCCCAGCTCCGCGAAGAAGTCGGCGTTGATCTGTGTGTATCCGCTCCACTGATCGGGCACATCATCTTCGTAGTAGATGGCCTCGACCGGGCAGACCGGCTCGCATGCGCCGCAGTCGACGCACTCGTCCGGGTGGATGTACAGCATGCGTGCGCCCTCGTAGATGCAATCGACAGGGCACTCCTCGATACATGCCTTGTCTTTGATGTCGACGCAGGGTTCGGCAATCGTGTACGTCACTGAGGTCTCCTCGATCTCCTGTCAGTGGGGCTGCAGTCATGCTCAGGCCCGCCGAAAAGTCGCTGCAAGTATCCGTTGCGGCTACTTGGACGCCTGTCTCAGTGTGCCCTAACTTTACGCCGCCCGGTTAGGGGTTGCGCGTGGTTACTGATACTAGACGTTGCACATACAAGTCGCCTAGAGACACATCTATCAGACTCGGCCTTCCCGCTGCTCTTCGGCGTGTGTGACTCCGCCCACATCTACACCGGGGTTGTGAAGGCGTGCGAGCCGGTGGAAAACCCTTGTCCTCGGGAAGATCCGCCGCGACGGTGCCGTTCTTCTGAATAGCAATCGCTTAGCTTAGCTAAGCTCAATTTTCGGGAGTCGAAATGAAGAAAATCGCCCTCGGCCTAGCCACTGTCGCCACATTCGCCGTGATGTCCATCGGGGTGGCCAGCCCTGCCATGGCGGACTGCTCGGTGCACGTCAACAACGGAGGCACCGACGTCAGTGTGAACTGGTGCTGACCTGACGAACCCCGCCGCCTATGCGCTTGGTTGCAGTGCAACAAGTTGCATAGCGCGGTGGGATCGCCATATGCTGCCCGCGTGGCGCTTCCCCACGCGATCCTGGTGTCGCTGTGCGAACAGTCCGGCTCCGGTTACGAGCTGGCCCGCCGCTTCGACCGGTCCATCGGCTACTTCTGGGCGGCCACCCATCAGCAGATCTACCGCACGCTGAGATCGATGGAGGACGACGGCTGGGTGCGCGTCACGCCCGTCGTGCAACAGGGCAGGCCGGACAAGAAGGTCTACACCGTCTCCGACGCCGGTCGTGCCGAGATGGCCCGCTGGATCGCCGAACCGCTGTCGGGGCGCGGCAGCTCGGTGGCCGACAACCGCACCCGCGACATTGCGATCAAGGTTCGCGGCGCGGCGTACGGCGACGTCGACGCGGTGCGCGCTCAGGCGGCCGCGCTGAGGGCCGAGCGCGCCGAATTGCTGGACACCTACCGCGGATTCGAGAAGCGGCAGTTTCCCGATCCGAGCGGCCTGAGTGGCAGCGCATTGCATCAGTACCTGGTGCTGCGTGGCGGTATCCGCGCTGAGGAAAGCGCCATCGACTGGCTCGACGAAGTGGCCGCAGCCCTGAAGGGGAACCAGTGACGTATCCGAAGTTGTTGTCGCCGTTGGACCTTGGCTTCACCACGCTGCGCAACCGCGTGGTGATGGGTTCGATGCATACCGGGCTGGAGGACCGCGCCCGCGACACTGATCGGCTCGCCGAGTACTTCGCTGAGCGCGCCCGCGGTGGAGTCGGCCTGATCATCACCGGCGGGTATGCGCCGAACCGCGCCGGCTGGCTGTTGCCGTTCGCCGCGCAGATGATCTCCACCTCCGAAGCGAAGCGGCATCGCCGGATTACACAGCCCGTCCACGACGCAGGCGGCAAGATCCTGCTGCAGGTACTGCATGCCGGACGCTATGCGTATCACCCGTTTTCGGTGAGCGCATCGTCGATCAAGGCGCCGATCAATCCGTTCCGTCCGCGCAAGCTGTCGTCGCGAGGGGTCGACAGCACCATCGACGACTTCGCCCGTTGCGCCGAGCTGGCCCGCGAGGCCGGCTACGACGGCGTGGAGGTCATGGGCAGCGAGGGCTACCTGCTCAACCAGTTCCTCGCACCACGTACCAACAAGCGCAGCGACGCCTGGGGAGGGACGCCGGAGAAGCGGCGACGGATGCCGGTTGAGATCGTGCGCCGTACCCGCGCCGCGGTCGGCGACGACTTCATCATCTGCTATCGCATGTCGATGGCCGATTACGTCGACGACGGCCAGAGCTGGGACGAAATCATCGCGTTGGCAACCGAAGTCGAGGCGGCGGGCGCAACGATCATCAATAGTGGCATCGGCTGGCACGAGGCGCGGGTTCCGACCATCGTCACCTCGGTGCCCAACAGCGCGTTCGTCGACATCAGCAACGCGGTGGCCGAACACGTGAGCATTCCGGTGGTGGCATCCAATCGGATCAACATGCCCGAAGCGGCCGAGCAGATTCTCGCCGACGGCAACGTGCAGCTGATCTCGATGGCGCGCCCGCTGCTGTCCGACCCGGACTGGGTGCGCAAAGCGGAGGCCGACGCCGCCGACGAGATCAACACCTGCATTGCCTGCAACCAGGCGTGTCTGGACCACGCGTTCGTACACAAGACGGTGTCGTGCCTGCTGAATCCGCGGGCAGGCCATGAGACGAAGTTGGTGCTCGGGCCGACACGCCGCACCAAACGCGTGGCCGTGGTCGGTGCGGGACCGGCCGGGCTGGCCACTGCGGTCACCGCCGCACAGCGCGGGCACGCCGTCACGCTTTTCGAGGCGGGTGATGCGATCGGCGGTCAATTCGATTTGGCGCGAAGAATTCCCGGCAAGGAGGAGTTCGCCGAGACGATCCGCTATTACACGCGGATGCTCGATAAGCACCGTGTCGATGTTCGGCTTCGGACACGGGCTACGGTCGACGAGCTCGCCGGCTTCGACGAGGTGGTACTGGCCACGGGCGTATCGCCGCGGATGCCTGACATTCCGGGCATCGACCATCCGATGGTGCTGTCCTACGCGGAGGCGATCACGGGCAAGCCGGTCGGCAAGACGGTGGCGGTGGTCGGCGCGGGCGGCGTCGGCTTCGATGTGAGCGAGTTTCTGGTGACCGACGAGTCGCCGACGCTGAATCTCAAGGAGTGGAAGGCGGAGTGGGGGGTGGCCGATCCGCAGGAAGTGCGCGGCGCGCTGACGACGCCGATCCCTGCGCCACCCGCGCGTGAGGTGTATCTGCTGCAGCGGACCAAGGGCTCCCAGGGTAAGGGGTTAGGTAAGACGTCGGGTTGGGTGCACCGGGCCTCGCTGAAAGCCAAGGGAGTGCAGCAGTTGTCGGGCGTGAACTACGAACGCATCGACGACGACGGCTTGCACATCAGCTTCGGCCAGGATCGCTCCGACCCGCGTCTGCTCGAGGTCGACAACGTGGTGATCTGCGCTGGACAAGAGTCGGTGCGTGACCTCGAAGACGGATTGCGCCGCAGCGGTCTCGACCCGCACGTCATCGGCGGCGCGGCGCTGGCGGCCGAACTCGACGCCAAGCGAGCGATCCGCCAAGGCACCGAGTTGGCCGCCAAGCTCTAGTTCGACGGTGTCGAGCTGCTGGGGTTCCCCGGACAGGACAGGTCAACGTAAACCGTTTGGAACTCACCGGATTTGAGCGGTTCACTCACCACCGGATGGATCCCGAGCACCTGGCAATGCCTCTTGTGGGTCTCATCCATGTAGGCAATGTCCCGATCGAGGCCGTTGAGCATGACGTTGTATCCCCAGTCCTGCAACTGCCTTATAACGTCGCCGGCGTAGGTGCCGAGATTCATGATGTTCTCGGCGTGTGCCACCCCAGGCACGAGCAACCCGCCGACTGTGACGGATACCGCGAAAAGCGCCTTTACGACCATTGGAGTTCTCCTTTGAAGTCAAGCTGAACTCACGGTGAATACGAGGTTAACTCTGATTTAACGACTACGTCAATTGCAGTGTGCCCGCCTATCTCGGCCAGAGGGGAATGGATTCGGACTGCGGTCCGTTTGGTTCATTCGAAGGAGCCGGGTTGGCCGACTCCCCGACCAGAGGGATACACATGACTTCAACCTTCGATGCGACCGCAACCAGTCAGCTCAGCACAGGCACCTGGGCGATCGACCCGGTTCACTCGTCGATCGGCTTTTCAGTACGCCACCTGATGGTGAGCAAGGTGCGCGGGACGTTCCAGAACTTCAGCGGCGCGATCGTCGTCGCCGAAGACGGCACCCCATCGGTGACGGCCGAGATCGCGGTCGACTCGATCAACACCAACAACGAGCAGCGCGAGGCGCACATCAAGTCGGCCGACTTCTTCGATGTCGACAACTACCCCACCGCGACGTTCCGGTCCACCAGCGTGCGGGCCAACGGCGACAACTACGTGCTCGACGGCGAGTTCACGCTCAAGGGCGTCACCAAGCCGGTCAGCCTGGACCTTGAATTCAACGGCGTCAACCCCGGCATGGGTCACGGTGAGGTGGCCGGCTTCGAGGCGTCAGTCGTCTTGAACCGCAAGGATTTCAGCATCGACATCGACCTGCCGCTGGAAACTGGTGGAACGGTCGTCGGTGACAAGGTCACCATCACCCTGGAGATCGAGGCCCTCAAGCAGGCGTGACATCGCGAACGTGAAGCCACTGCGAAAAATCGATCGGAAATTCGCAGAGGCTTCACGTTCGGCGGAGGCGTCAGCCTCCCCCGCCCCACACCGCGTGTGCGCCAGAGTCGCCGATCCGCACAACTGTGATGATCGATGAGACGCCCACCGCCAATGCCAGGACCGCCACGAAGACGGTGGTGGCCATTCTCGGTTTGTCCGACCTGCTGGTGAGCCAATGCAGCACTACCAGCGCGAGCGCGACCGCCAGCAGACCGGCCGAGAAGTAGATCATCCAGTCTCCGCGTTCGGCATGCGTTTGAAGTACTGGGCTTGGCTGTGTCTGCTGGTTGTACAGCCACTCGCCGGCCTCGGTGGTCAGCGGCGTCAGCGCCAAATTCACTGCCGCGAGCGCCACCACCAGCCACACCAACCGCCGACGGGCCGCTGGCCAGACAGCACACAAAATCTCTAGCAGCGCCACCAGCGGAGCGAGCACCACGATGGCGTGGACAAGCAGAGCGTGCGCGGGAATACCGGTGATCGTGGTCATGGCTCTCCTGAACGTCGGCTCGTCAATTACACGTGCCGAGCGTGGCAGCTAGTTCACGATCGTGCTCGATTTACGCGGCAAGTGGCGCGTATGTCGTGGAGCGTTGGCGGGCCGGGCGGCCGATGCCCTCAGCGATGGCAACCAGTTCTTCGACGCTCTTGGCCGAGCCGAACTCCGAGCCAGCCATCCGCGAGATCGTCTCTTCCATCAAGGTTCCGCCGAGGTCGTTGGCGCCGCCGGTGAGCATCACCTGTGTGCGCTCGACACCGAGCTTGACCCAGCTGGTCTGGATGTTGGAAATCCTGCCGTGCAACATGATCCGCGCCAGCGCATGCACCGCGCGATTGTCGCGGTGCGTCGGCCCCGGGCGCGCGCCGCCGGCCAGATACAGCGGGCTGCTCTGGTGCACGAACGGCAGCGGCACGAACTCGGTGAACCCGCCGGTTTGATCCTGGATGCGGCGCAGCACGTTGAGATGCCCGACCCAGTGATGCGGCTGGTCCACGTGGCCGTACATCATCGTCGACGACGACCGCAGCCCGACCTCATGGGCGGTGGTGACGACCTCGATCCACATCGACGTCGGCAGCTTGCCCTTGGTCAACACCCAGCGCACCTCGTCGTCGAGGATCTCTGCGGCGGTCCCGGGAATCGACCCCAGACCGGCCTCCCGCAGGCTGGTCAGCCACTCCCGAATCGAGAGTCCGGCCTTGGTGACCCCGTTGGCGATCTCCATCGGAGAAAACGCGTGCACATGCATCGACGGCACCCTCGCCTTGACCGCACGCACCAGATCCGCGTAGCCCGTCACCGGCAATTCGGGGTCGATGCCACCCTGCATGCACACTTCGGTCGCGCCCGCGACATGCGCTTCCCACGCCCGCTCGGCCACCTCGGCCGTCGACAGCGAGTACGCGTCGGCGTCGCCCTTGCGCTGGGCGAACGCGCAGAACCGGCACCCCGTGTAGCAGATGTTGGTGAAGTTGATGTTGCGGTTGACCACGAACGTCACGTCGTCGCCCACGACGTCGCGGCGCAGCGAATCAGCCAGCGCCGCAACGGCGTCCAGCGCTGGGCCGTCAGCGGTTGCCAACGCCAGATACTCGTCGTCGCTGCAGCCGCCCGGATCGCGCTCGGCCGAGCGCAGTGCCGCCAACACGTCGGTGCCAATGCGCTCAGGCGCCCGCGCCGCCAACTCGTGCACCTTCTCGCGGATCGACTCCCAGTCGCCAAACGCGCTACCCAAGTCGCTGCGGGTGTCGGTGCGCCTACCCTCGGAATCGATCGTCGCGTGCAGGTCGGTACGGCCCAACGACTCGCTCGCCTCGTCGGGCTCCTGCCACGGCCGCCCAACCGGATTCACGTCGGCAGCCAGTCCGGTGTCGGGGTCGGCCAGCGCGTCGACGTGTCCGCGCACCCGGGGATCGATCCACGCCGCGCCGGCCTGCACGTAGGCCGGCTGCGCGGTCAGCCGCTGCACCATGTCGTAGCCGGCCTCGGCGGTGACGGCCTCGAGCTCGTCCAGCGCAGGCCAGGGCCGCTCCGGATTCACGTGATCCGGAGTCAGCGGCGAGACCCCGCCCCAATCGTCGACACCGGCGCCGATCAACGCCAGGCACTCAGCGCGCGACACCAGGTTCGGCGGCGCCTGAATGCGCATCTTGGGCCCCATCACCAACCGGGTGACCGCCACCGTCGCCACGAAGTCCTCGAAACCCGTGTCGGGCACCGCCGCCATCGCGGTGTGATCCTTGGCGCGGAAGTTCTGCACGATCACTTCCTGAACGTGCCCGAATTCCTTATGCGACTGGCGAATTGCGTGGATGGTCTCGGCCCGCTCGACCAGCGTCTCCCCTATGCCGACCAGCAGCCCGGTGGTGAACGGAATCGACAATCGACCGGCGTCGGCCAGTGTGCGCAGACGTACCTCGGGATCCTTGTCCGGGCTGCCGTAGTGAGCCTCGCCCTTGGTCTCGAACAGCCGTCGCGACGTGGTCTCCAGCATCATGCCCATCGACGGCGCCACGGGCTTTAGCCGCGATAGCTCCGACCACGACATGACGCCCGGGTTCAGATGGGGCAGCAGCCCGGTCTCCTCCAGCACCCGGATGGCCATCGCGCGCACGTAATCCAGCGTCGAGTCGTACCCGCGCTCGTCGAGCCACTGCCTGGCCTCGTCCCAGCGCGTCTCCGGCCGGTCGCCGAGCGTGAACAGGGCTTCCTTGCAACCCAATTCGGCACCCCGGCGGGCTACCTCGAGAATCTCGTCGGGCTCCATGTACATGCCCATACCCGCGGCGCGCAGCTTGCCAGGCACCGTGACGAACGTGCAGTAGTGGCAGGTGTCGCGGCAAAGGTGAGTGACGGGGATGAACACCTTGCGCGAGTAGGACACCGGCAACCGGCCGTTGGGTCCACGCCGGCTCGCGGACTCCAGACCCGCATCACGCACCCGCGCCGCGCTCACGCACAGATCGGCCAGGTCCTCACCACGGGCCGTCATCGCGATCGCGGCCTCGTCGACGTTGAGCGCCACCCCGTCGCGGG
This sequence comes from uncultured Actinomycetota bacterium, assembly GCA_963841555.1. Classification (GTDB taxonomy): domain Bacteria; phylum Actinomycetota; class Actinomycetes; order Mycobacteriales; family Mycobacteriaceae; genus Mycobacterium. The sequence continues at coordinate 135,387 of CAWJDL010000005.1, read as the reverse complement.
CCCGCCGCAATACCCGCCGCACCGCGGCGGAGCTGGGCACACCGGACTTCGGGGGGACCACCGGGCTGGGCAGATCGGCGCCGCGCTGGGGGTTCAGAGCCACTCCCGTGTAACCCCACGGTCGTCGAGAATCATCCGCATGTCTCACATTCTGAAACCACTGCGCCGGGCATATCGGCCACAGTAGTCCCAGTCGGCCGTCGTGTTGTTGGCCCGTCCCCGCATCCTTTGCTCAATGTCGCGCAACGGCATTTACCCCCGCGTAAGTTCACCTACGGGGAGGGTCGCAGATATTAGGAGGGGTTCCCGTGGGCAATTCATTCCGCTCATATCTGACCGTCGGCGTTGCCACGATCACCGCGCGAACATTGCGTTCGTGCCGTCGGTGAAGGAACCCGCGCCCCTGCGGCACGCCCACAAGTCGTTCACGTCGCCGCGCCGTCGATCACGCTGACTGCGGGGGTTCAACCGCTGGCAGCGGCTTCAGTGACCGACATCCTTGCGTTGATCGTCCAGCACTACGTGGTGCCGCCGAGCGCGGGCCAGCCCTTCCCGACGCCCCAGTTCCCGCCCGTCGTCGCACCCACGTCGATCGGCAGCAGCATCATATGGGTTTACAACGCGGTCGAGCCGTGGGCGCAATGGATCGCCGACGTGGCCGCCTACGCGGTCGGCTGGATTCCGTATGTCGGATGGCTGGCGCCGCAGATCCCGATCTTCTACAACTTCGGCGAACGCATCGCGCGCAGCATCACGTACAACATCGCCAACTGGCTTGACGGGAACATCAGCTTTGGGCAGGGGTTGGTCAATGTCGGCGTCGACACGGTCAACGCGTTCATCCAACTCGGCATCGACCAATGGAACTTCTGGCTGTGGCCGCTTCCGCCGCTTCCACCGATTTTCCCGGGTGCGACAGCGGCGGCGACGGCCGAGTTGACCACGACCGCGGGCGTGACCGAGGACGCAATGTCGGACGCTCCGAAGCTCAACAAGAATGGCCGCGGAGCCGAGGCCGACGTGGTCGGTGAGGCCACGGAAGAGAGCGAAAAGAAATCAGAGGTCGAAGCGGTCAAGGAGGCTAGGGAGCCCAAGGCGGCCGAGGAGGCCGAGGCGACGACGTCGTCATCGACGGGAGTTGCTGCTCAGGGTGAGGTCCGCGGCGCGCCGAATGAGAAGAAGGCCGAGTCCGCGAAGGTCAACAACGGCGACAAGACCGGCAAGAAGGGCGAAGAGGGCCAGACGGCTGAAGCGACGTCTGGGGCGTCCGCCTCCGCGGCGACGAACGACGACAGCGGCACGAAGCGCGCCAAGAAGGACGGGACTGGCAAGAAGGAGTAACCGTCAGGCGGCCGCGCGGACATGGCGCCACAACAACCACGCCGGCGGCAGCGCGCCCAAGACGATCAGCAGCAGCGGCGCGTACTCCATGATTCCGACGCCACCGAACACGATGTCGTCGCCGGGCCCGCCGAACGTCAGCCCCGCGACGGTGAGCAGCCAGCACCACAACGGCAGCGCGGCCACCCGCGGCGAAGACGTCCACTGCAATGCGGCCCACACCAGCGCCGCATTGACCAGACCACTCAGCAGCGCGCTGATCGGAAACGGCACCGAACCGATTCGGAGCGGAAGGAAGAACGCCGCCGCCACGGCCGAGAGCACTCCGCTAATCGCAAGCAGCGTCAGAACGACGGGACGAAGCGGTGTCAGGTCGGGATGCTGTCTAGCAATGAGACAAGCGACCCGATCACCCACTGAAAGCTGTCACCGCGGTCCTGCCAGTGCTGCAGGTTGGGATCCATGTCCGGGTCCATCGCCATCCCTTCCACACGCGGTCGACTGTCCGGGCAGCTTACCGCGTGCCGGTTGAGTTATTCCAGGTTCAGCCCGGCCAGAAGATCGGTTTCCCACCCGCGGTCGTCGCGGTCGCCGGGGGTGCCCGCGGCAAGGATGTAGTGCTCGATCGCCCCGATCGGCAGCGCGATGCTGTTCGACAGGGCGCAAGACCGGCCGTCCGGGGCGACGGTCACCTGAGTCGCGTGCGCACGCAGCGCTGCGACCTTGGCGGGCAACTGCTCGGCCACCTCTATTACGGCGTCAATCGCGTCGTCGGGGTAGCCGAAGGGCACGTCGTCGATCGAGACCCGGATCCAGCCCTGCGGCACGTCCTCGAACGCGTCGAACCCCGCCGCCATCGCGGACTTCGCGAGCACGGTCCAGTACATCTTCGGCACGGTCCATGGTTCGCCGGGATAGTCGGCACCGGCGGATGCGGCGACGGCAGCCATCGTGACCTCGTGTGCGTGGATGTGGTCGGGATGGCCGTAGCCCCCGTCGGCGTCGTAGGTGACGACGACGTGCGGGCGTAGCTCACGGATGATGCCCACCAGCGCGCCAACGGCCTCGCGCGGATCGGCGTCGATGAATCTCTGCAGGTGACGCGCCGGTGTGCCATCCATCCCGGAGTCGCGCCACCGTCCCGCACCGCCGAGAAATATCGGTTCCTCGATTCCCAGCGCGTTCAGTGCCGCAGTCAGCTCGCCGATGCGGAAGCCGCCCAGCTGGTCGGCTTGATCGACCGCCAGCCGTGCCCAGCGCTCGCCAATCACTTCACCCTCCTCGCCGAGGGTGCATGTCACGACCTGGACCCGCGCGCCGCGGGCGACGTAATGCGCAATGGTCGCACCGGTCGTCAGGGTCTCGTCGTCCGGATGTGCATGGACGAACAGCAGCCGAGGGGTCTCCATTCGCACCAGCTTGCCTGCTTGCTGGCATAGATTCACCCGGTGACGCGGCGCAACGTTGAGTTCGGATCTGCGATCGTCGTCATCGGACTTCTCGCGGGTGTCGCTGGTCTGTCGACGACGCTGCTGTTGCGCGCCGTCGAACACCTCACCTACCACTACTCTTACGGGACTCTGCTCAGCGGCGTCACGGACAGCAGTCCCGTGCGACGGGCCCTCGGCCCGATGGTCGGCGGCGCGCTCGCCGGCTTCGGCTGGTGGATGCTGCGGCGCCGCACCGAGGTCCCGCCGCTGGCCGACACCATCGCGAACCATCGGCGACTGGCGCGCCTTCCGTTATCACTGGACGCGGCACTGCAGGTGCTACTCGTCGGCTCAGGAGCGTCGCTCGGCCGTGAAGGCGCGCCACGTCAATTCGCCGCAGCGCTAGGCGATCTCGGGACATCGCGATGGTCGATCACGGCCCGCGACCGAGAGATATTGCTCGCCTGCGCTGCAGGAGCGGGCCTGGCGGCGGTCTACAGCGTTCCCGTCGGCGGCGCGTTGTTCGCGATCCGAATCATGCTCAACACCTGGCATCCTCGAGCGGTCGGCACTGCGCTGATCACCTCGAGCCTTGCCGTCACCGTCGCATCACCGGTCACCCATGAGGTCCCGCCGTTGACCTGGCCTGACCCGCAATTGTCCTATCTTCTAACAGGTTTCGCGCTGTTGTTGTCACCACTCGCCTTCGGAGTGGGGCTGCTCTTCAACCGAATCATGGCGCTTGCTCGCCCCTCAACCACCATCAAGTCATGGTTGTTGATACCGGCGATCGCTGCCGCCGGGTTGTTGATCGGCATCTGCTCCGTGTGGTGGCCGGAGCTGCCGGGAAACGGTAAGAGCATCCTCACGGTGAGCTTGGCCAGCGGTCTGACGCTCGGCTCGGCGGTCGTGATCCTCTTCCTCAAACCGCTTCTCACTGCGGTGTTCCTGCGGGCGGGCGCGGTCGGCGGCATGCTCACGCCCGCATTGGCCACCGGTGGAGCAATGGGATCGGTTGTCGCAATTGCGATCAACACATGGACAGAGCACACCGTCAGCGTCCCCGCGGTGTCGCTGACATGTGCGGCCGGTGTGCTGGCGATAACACAGCGGGCGCCGGTTTGGGCCGCGATCTTCGTCTGGGAGTTGGCCCGGCCACCGTGGTGGCTGCTCGTCGTGTTCCTCGTGGCGGCTTCCTCAGCCCACGGTCTTCGTGTGCTTCGCGAACATCGGTCGAGTTGATCGACCACACCCGACCCACCCACGTTCGCGAGATATCGATCGGCCCCCTCTGCTGGCGGAAGGGCCTTTCGATCACTGCGCAGTCTTGACCCACATACCCGCGTCGCCGACAATGCCGACCGGCACGGCGCCGGACAGGCTGACGTTCTGCACGCTCGGACCCGCCGCGACGATCGTGGTGTCCTGCAGGATCGGCAACACGGTCGACATGTTCCACAGCCGGGGTTCGACCGCGTTGATCACCTCACCGATGTCTTCGGTGCCGTCGAGCGCTGCGTCGATCTTCGGCTGAATGCTGCGGTCGCAGATGCCGGTGATATTGCTGGGCGCCTGGACGAGCTGACCGGATTCCGGTGCCGGGCTCGGGGTGGTCGGCGTCGCGGTGGTGGTCGGCCGCGGCAGCACCGGCGCATTGCTTGTCGGCGACGGCGACGGCGACGACGTCGGGCCTGACGTTGCGGTCGAGACCGCCGTCGCCTCCAGTGCCGGGCAGCCGTATCGCGACGCCAGCGCGGTCGCGAGATCGCCGCCGGCCTGATGCCAGCCGACGACGGCGTCGACTTTGTTGTTGATCAGCGCATCGCCGTAGAGTGCCACCGGGTCCAGCGCCGTCACCGACGCCGCGATGCCGACGTTGCGCAGTTGGTCGGCGGCGGTGTTGGCGACCGCGACCGCTGTCGGGTCGTTGGCCGCCACCCCGAGCACCAGCGTCAGCGGAACGCCGTCCTTGGTGACGCGGCCGCGGTTGTTCTCCGGCGCGGGCGTGCCCGGCGTTGCCGGCGGCGTCGTCTCCACCGGCTCAACCTGATAGCCCGCGTTCGCCAATAGGGTGAGCGCGGCCTCCTTCGTCAACGCCGGCGGCGCGGTCGGCACGTAACCCGGGTCGGACGGTGACCGCACCTGAGCCTGCGCCAGGGTGACGGTGTTGTCGTCGCCTGCACCCACCGACGCGAGCAAGTCCACGTCGACTAGGCCCAGGATCGCTTTGCGCACTTGGGAATCCGCAAGTGCGGGTTGCTGAGCCCGCAACGTCAGCTGCATGACCCGCGGCGTGACGATGCGCGCGGTCCGCACGTCGGGAATCGCGGACAGTTGCGCGAAAGCCGCCGCGCCGCCGTGCACCTGAGCAACTTGCGTGTCGCCGTTGCGGATCGAGTCGGCAAGCGCGGCCGTCGCGCCCCCGCGGCGGAACAGCACCTGATCGGGCTTGGCGGGCGCGCTCCAGTACCGGTCGTTGCGGGCCAGCAGGATCTCGTCGCGCTGCGGGTCGATGTTTTCCACCCGGAACTGGCCACCGGTGACGGGCAGCGCACGAGCCAGTCCGGCCGCGAATCCGCCGGGCACGTCCTTGACGATGTGCGCGGGCAGGATGTCGTTGAACAGCTCGCGCCACGCGGGATAGGGCTGCGAGAACGTCACCACCGCGGTCTTGCCGCCCTCCACCGACTGGACGCCGGTGATCAGGTCATAGCCGGCGGGATCCACGACACCCGGGTGGCTGACCATCTGGCGCCACAGATACCAGAAGTCGTCGGCGCCTATCGGGGCGTTGTCCGTCCATTGCGCCTCCGGCCTGATCTTGTAGGTGACGGTGAACGGGTTCTCGTTGGTCACCACGGCCGACTCCAGCAGCGTGGTGTCGAGCTCCCACCGCGACCCCGTCGGCGACGCGGGATCCGGGACGGGGCGGAACGAATTGGGCAGCACCAGCGAACTGATCGCCGCGTTCACCGGTGACTGATCGGACAGCAGATGCGAGTTGAAGCCCGGGCCGATGGAGTCGATGGCCATGATGATCTGCGTTGCCTTGGGTGGGGGCGGGGTCGTGGTCTTCGACGTGTCGGTGCTCTGGGGTGCGGGCGGGGGGCTGACGGTGCAGCTGGAAACCACCATCATCAGCGCGGATAGCGCGAGAACGATGCGCGGGCGATGAGCCGCTTGCGCGAAGCGCGACAAACGAGGTCCCGGCACGCTGTTCAGGGTATCGGCAGGCCTAAGTGCGGGCCTTGGCCCTTGAGCGGCTGCGGGCCCGGGTGGTTGCGTCGAGTTCGGCCTTGCGCACCCGGACCACCTCGGGCGTCACCTCCACGCACTCGTCTTCAGCGCAGAACTCCATCGCCTGTTCGAGGCCCAGCTCCAGCGGACGGGCCAGCGTCTCCATCACATCGGCCGTCGATGAGCGCATGTTGGTCAGCTTCTTCTCGCGAGTCACGTTGACGTCGAGGTCCTCGGCCCGGGGGTTGATGCCGACGACCTGACCCTCATAGGTGTCCTCACCGGGCTCGACGAAGAACTGCCCGCGGTCGGACAGCTGGATCATCGCGAACGGTGTGATGGAGCCCGCCCGGTCCGACACCAGCGACCCGGTGTGGCGGGCCCGGATCTCCCCCGCCCACGGGCGGTAGCCGTCGAACACTGCGTTGGCGATGCCGGTGCCCCGCGTCAGCGTCAGGAAGTCGGTCCGGAAACCGATCAGCCCGCGGCTGGGCACGATGAAGTCCATCCGCACCCACCCCGCGGCGTGGTTGGTCATCTCCTCCATGCGGCCCTTGCGGGCGGCCATCAGCTGGGTGATCGCGCCGACGAACTCCTCGGGGCAGTCGATGGTCATCGCTTCGAACGGCTCGTGCAGCTTGCCGTCGATGGTGCGGGTCACCACCTGCGGCTTGCCGACGGTCAGCTCGAAGCCTTCACGTCGCATCTGCTCGACGAGCACCGCCAGCGCCAGCTCGCCGCGGCCCTGTACCTCCCAAGCGTCCGGCCTTCCGATATCGACGACGCGGATCGACACGTTGCCGACCAACTCCTGGTCGAGCCGGTTGCGGACCATGCGCGCGGTGAGCTTGTGCCCGGACACCTTGCCGGCCAGCGGCGATGTGTTGGTCCCGACCGTCACTGAGATCGCGGGCTCGTCGACGGTGATCCGCGGCAGCGCATGCGCGTGGTCGGGGTCGGCCAGCGTGTCGCCGATCATGATCTCGGGCATTCCCGCCACCGCGACGATGTCCCCGGCGATCGCCTCATCGGTGGGTGTGCGGTCGACGCCCTCGGTGGTCAGCAGTTCGGTGATCTTGGCGTTCGTGACTACTGGGATCCCGTCGACCTCGCGCATCCATGCGACCTGCTGACCCTTGCGAAGCTTGCCCTTGTAGATCCGGACCAGCGCCAGCCGGCCGAGGAACGCCGACGCGTCGAGGTTGGTCACCAGGGCCTGCAGCGGGGCCTCGGGGTCGCCCTTCGGCGGCGGGATGTGCTCGAGCAGCACGTCGAACAGGGGATCCAGGTTGTCGCCGTCGGGGATCTCGCCGTTGGCGGGTTCGGTCGTGCTGACCACCCCGGCGCGACCGGATGCGTAGAGGGTCGGCAGTCCCAGCGCGTGTTCGGCGGCTTTGGCCGCTTCGTCGTCCAGGTCGGACGCGACGTCGAGCAGCAGATCGTGGCTCTCCTCGACGACCTCGGCGATCCGGGCGTCCGGGCGGTCGGTCTTGTTGACCACGAGGAGGACGGGCAGGTGTGCGGTCAGCGCCTTGCGCAGCACGAAGCGGGTCTGCGGCAACGGCCCCTCGGAGGCGTCGACCAGCAGCAGCACCCCGTCCACCATGGACAGCCCGCGCTCGACCTCGCCGCCGAAGTCGGCGTGACCCGGCGTATCGATGACATTGATCACCGTCATGCTGCCGTCGGGGTGTTGCCGGTGCACGGCGGTGTTCTTGGCCAGGATCGTGATGCCCTTTTCTTTCTCCAGGTCACCGGAGTCCATCAAGCGCTCAACGGTGTCGTCACCACGATGGGTCAGCGCGCCGGACTGCCGCAGCATCGCGTCGACGAGGGTCGTCTTCCCATGGTCGACGTGTGCCACGATGGCGACGTTGCGAAAGTCCACGTCAGAGATTGTCGCAGTGCGGTCGGCCAATCACGAAAACGAGAGATGCCCGTCACTTGAAGCCCAGCGAGTCGTTGGACCTCAAACCCAAGAAGAAATGCTGTCGTGCGCGGCAGGCCCGCCGAACTTGAGCCTGTGTCCGACGGTTCGCCCAGATCTCGCACAAAGGTTCAGACTCGGCATACAGGCCGCTCACAGGGATCTCGCCTAGCGTTGTACTAACCGTCAAAAGTGGGTTGGAGGGTGGCGTTTATGACGCTCGAAGAGGTTTTCACCATCGGAGTCATCGCCGTTTTGGCGACCGCCGCGACCGCGGCGATCTACCTTGGACTGCTCAATTGGATCGGCGCCTTCTACATAGTCCGGTGTGCGGCGTGCCACCATCTGACGTTCTCGTCGGCGAATCGGCCACAGGAATCCTGCCCGCACTGCCGACACCCCGTTTTGATGCATCCCATCTACTCTCTGCGCCACTCCGGTGTGCGGATGGCGGACGACCGGCTGCATTACTGAGCGGACGCTAGGTCAGGATCGCCGCGGGCGCGGTGCTGCGTGAGCGCCCCACCAAGTTCGAGATCGACGGCACGCGGGTGACGATGGAGTTCCGCGACAGCTGGCGGGTCGGCTAGCGCGTGTAGTGCATGTAGATGCGCTCGCGAAATCCCTTGATGCGACTGAACTTCTCTTTCTTCCGTTGCACGTCGACGAACCCGATCTTGCGGTAGCAGTCGCGGGCGGCGACGTTGACGTCGGTGACTTCGAGCTCGAAGTCGGTGTAGTGGGTCTGCGCGATCACCCCCTCGACGAGATTGGTAGCGACGCCTTGGCGTCGGGCCCGCTTGGCGACGGCGACGAACTCGATGTAGCCCGTGTCGTCCGGATAGTCGAGCTGAGATGTCCACTGCGGAGCCAGAATTCGTGCGGCCACCTCGCCGCGCACGAGGCCAAGGTGGCGGCGCCAGTCCGCGGCTCGCACGCGCATCGCACGGCCGCTGCGGTCGGTGCAGGCGATGGCCCCGATGAGGTCGCCGCCACGGTCCGCGACGAAGAACCTGTCGACCTCACCGGCGGTCGTGAGCACGGCCGTGATGTTGTCCAAGTTGCGCGACAGTGTGGAGAACTCGTGCCGATAGGCCTCGACGATGACCGCAGCGATGCCCGCCCGGTCGGCCTCGACCGCGCGGCGCACCGCGAGGCCCGTCTGAAGAGCGATGGTCAGCTCACCAACCCAGGCACGGTCGGCGGGTACCCACGCCAGACCGTCGAGCTCGTCGGCGCCGATCCACCGCAGCGCACTGTGATCGTTGGGGTGCAACGCGCCGCCGGTCTGCGTGACGCGGTAGGCGCGCAGCGTCGTCGTCTCGTTCAACGACACGTCGGCGCCGATACGCGGCCCGACCGTCACCTCGATGCCGAGTTCCTCGCGCAGTTCGCGGGCCAGGGCGGTGGCGTCGCTCTCCCCCGCCGCCACCTTGCCGCCAGGCAGCTCCCAACGGCCCGCCAGCTCCGGCGGACGCGCACGCTGTGCCACCAGCAGCAAGGAACCCGAGATCACTGCACCGGCAACGACGATCTGGTTTGACACTGCCGCGACGGTATACGGCGCTCTATCCGCTTGGAAACAGTTGGGGGAACAACTCGCGCAGCCGCGGGTGTCGCGGCGTCGGGGGCGCGGCAGGCGTCATCGTCTCGGCAGTCACCTGCGAAGGCGACAGCGCCTCTACCGGCGCCGTGGGGGTGTCGGCAGGGGGCGCCTGTTGAGTCGCGGTGGCTGGCAGCGGTATCGGCCCAGCAGTCATGGTGGACGTTGGTGCCGAGGTCGTCGGCGGAGACGGATTCGGTTGGACAAGCGGATGTTTCGAATCGGCGGAGACCCAAACGACCGACACTGCGAGAACGACGAGAAGGGCGACAAGCAGGCCACCGCCGACCACTACTTGTGCGGAATCGCGCCGGCGCACGACGGTCGGCCCGACACCCCTGGACTCCAGCGCACGGGCCGCAACGCGCGCGTCGGTTCCCGTCGCGGCGGCGGATTGCGGCGACGTTGGTCCGTCGTCTGTTGGGTCGACCCCTACGGGATCTCGCACACCCACCATCTTGCTGGAGAAGACTGTTGGCTGCCTGTTAGGCGACCGAGTCCGCCGACCAACCTCGCAGCGGTACGTTGAGGGCATGGCTGTGTTAACGGACGACCAAGTAGACGCCGCACTGCCCGACCTACCCGGCTGGGAGCGCGCCGACGGCGCCCTGCGCCGATCGATCAAGTTTCCCGCCTTCCTCGACGGTATCGACGCGGTGCGCCGTGTCGGCGAGCGCGCCGAGGAAAAGGACCACCATCCAGACATCGATATCCGCTGGCGGACAGTGACTTTCGTGCTCGTCACGCACTCCGCCGGCGGCATCACTCAGAATGACCTGGATATGGCGCGGGAGATCAACCAGCTCGTCGACGGCTAGCGGCGATCCACCCCAGTGTCGCCAGCGTGGCGACGCCGTAGATCAGACCGGCCCAGGCCAGGTACCACGGGCGGCTGATCACCCAGATGGTCGGCTGGGCGAAGCTCAACAGCCACGGGACCCCGATCAGCGTCAGTGCCAGCCAGCCCCAGCCGAGAATCCGCGCGCCGAGCCGGTCGCGCAGCGGGCCGTGCAGCAACCAGAGCATCAGCGGGATCAACCACACCCAGTGATGCGTCCACGAGATCGGCGACAGCAGCAGGCCGAACAACTGCACGATGACGATGGCGCCGAGCCGGTCGGTTGCGCCGCCGACGGCGCGCCAGGCCAACACGGCGAGCACCGCGGTGACCGCGATCGCGGCCAACACGAGCGGACCATAGCCCGCGTCGTGCCCGAGAATCCTCGAGATCCCGCCGCGCCACGACTGGTTGAACGATGTTCCGATCGGACCCACCCGGGCGGCGTCGCCGAGCAATTCGGTGAAGTAGTAACGGGTTTGGTCGCCGACGACTAGCGCCGAGACCGCGATAGTTCCGAAGAACACCACCGCCGAGAACGCTGCGGCCGCCCATCGCCGCGCACCGACGAAGTACAGGCCCGACACCGCAGGCGTCAGCTTCACCCCCGCGGCGAGTCCGACGAGCAGCCCGGACAACCACCACCGCGTGCTGTAGACCGCATAGAGCACCGCGAGCACCAGCAGCACGTTGATCTGCCCGTAGTCGAAATTGCTTCGCAACGGTTCGATCCAGATGCCGACCGCGGTCCACAGCATTGCGATGCGCCGATCGCCGCCGGGTCCTGGCAGCAGCCGCTGACTGACGCGCACCACTCCGTAGAGCGCCGCAATGGTGCCGAGTTGCCAAGCGAACGAAAGAATTCCGAACGGAATCAGGTGCAGGGGATAGAAGACCACCGCGGCGAACGGTGGATACGTGAACGGCAGCGGGAAGTCGGGCGTCTGGTCGGCATAGACGTAGTCGTAGAGCGTGCCCCGGTGATCGAGCGCACCAGCGCCGCCGACGTACACATGGAGATCGACGAAGTTGGCGCCATTGGGCACCAGGTAGGTCCATGCGAGGCGCGCGGCGATGCTGATCGCCAACAACGCCGCCGCCGCGATCGCCAATCGGTTCGGCGTCCACGGAGATGGCGTTGTTACAGCGGATTCAGTGGCGTCTATCCCGCCGACTCTAGCGAGCGGTCACGGTAAGCCGTCGCATCCGTAACGTTTAGATCTCCGCCACACGTGTCACTTGAGTAACACCAGTAACTACGTAGCTTCGGGAACAGACGTGCCGTCAACGGATTGGAAAACCCATGAAATTCACCAGGAAAATGCTTGCCACCAGCATGATCGCTGCCGCAGGTACGACAGCAGTTGCGCTGGGGCTCAGCGCGACGGCCGCAGCCGAGCCGGCGGCGCCCGCACCGACACCAGGCGTGCCCGGTCTGCCGTTCCTCCAGCAGCTCGCAACCAATCCGGCCGCCGCGACTTCGCTCATGCAGGGGTTCACGTCGCTGCTCAGCAGCGCCACCACACCGGCAGCAGCCGCCGCACCCGCGACGCCTCAGACCGCAACCGCGTCGGTCACTCTTCCGGAGACTCCGGCAGCCCTTCCCGGCGCCGCGGCCCCGCTGAACACGCTCGCCACGACGACCGCACCGGCGGTCGCGCCGCAGAACCTGCTGACGTCGGTCCCGGGTGCGTTGGCATCGTTGATGCCCGCCGGAACACCGCTGGCCGGTCTGCTACCGACAGCGGCAACCGCGCCGGCCGCAGCGGCCGCACCCGCCGCAGCCGCACCCGCCGCAGCCGCACCCGCTGCAGCCGCTCCCGCGGCGGCGCCCAGCGCACCCCTCGCGCTGATGCCGCTGTCCGCCCTGCCGTGACGGCGGCGGCCTGCGCGCGTCGACAACAACAACCACGAATTAGGGGAACCATGTCATCGATCCGGACGACGTTCGCAGGCGCCGCAGCTGCGGTCGGCTCGTCGACCGCACTCCTGCTGGGCGGTGTGACGCCGGTGGCCAACGCCGACCCGGCGCCACCGCTGCCGATCGATGCGTTGCAGGCACCGGGTTTGTCGGCGGTGCAAAGCATCGGCCCGGCCATCCAGCGGGCGGCCGCCGATCCGACCAACGCCGCCTCGACGCTGATGGCCGCCGCAGCGGTGTTCGCGGGCGATGCCACGGTCCCGCCGGATTCGAAGAACGTGGCGACCGCGGTGAACCAGTTCGTCGCGCATGTTCCGGCGGCCGGCGCAGTGCCGGGTGCGGAGGCGCATCTGCCTGCGGGCGTCGATCCCGCTCACGCCGTGGGACCCATGCCGGAGGCCGCCCCGGTGGCCGCCCCGGCTCCGGAAGCGGTGCCGGCAGCCGACCCGGCCGCTGTTCCCGCACCCGCTCCGGCACCTGCCCCGGCACCCGATGCCGCAGCGGCCCCGGCGTCCGCAGCGGCGCCCGCGTTCGGTTCGGATGCGCCGCCCACGCAGGACTTCATGTACCCGTCGATCAGCAACGGATGCCTGACGGACGGCGGCAATGTCCTGGCGACCGCGATCTCGGTTGCCGGTCCGGCGAGGATTCCGGCACCCGGACCGGCGGCCGGCCAGACCGCCTACGTGTTCACCGCTGTCGGCACGCCCGCACCGGCGACCGAGCAGAAGCTGCCGCTGAACGTCACGTGGGTCAACCTGACCACCGGCAAGTCGGGCAGCGCCACGCTCAAGCCGCGGTCAGACATCAACCCCGAAGGGCCGACGACGCTGACTGCCGTCGTCGACACCGGCTCGGGCAGCATCATCTCGACGATCTTCGGCCAGGTCACCACGACCGAGAAGCAGTGCCAGTTCATGCCGACGATCGGCTCGACCGTCGTCCCGTAGTTCGCCACCGCGAGCGTGCGTGTCTGCACGGCGACACGCCGTGAATTACGTACAAACGCGCACGCTCGCGGAGATCAGTAGGCCATGAAGAGGATGGCGTCCCGGTCGTACTCGCGGCCGGGATGCGCCTCGGACAGGTGAGCCTGGGCCTTCTCGACGAGGTCGTCCTCGTCCTCGCCTTTGATCGCCTCGCCGCACGGGCAATTCAGGTGTGTCTTCATATCTTCACCATCCCACAGGCCGCCAGCAAGATGTCCGCATGGATCTATACGACGTCATGCGCACAACGGGTGCGGTCCGCCGATTCACCGATGACCCGCTGCCCGACGAGGTGCTCGAACGCATCCTCGACAACGCCCGGTTCGCGCCCAGCGGCGGCAACCGCCAGGGCGTACGGGTGATCGTGGTCCGGGACCGAGCAGACCCGAGAGGCGATCGTCGACTTGAGCGTCACGGGTGCGCGGCGTTACATCGCGCAAACCAAAAATGGCGAAGGCCCGTGGAATCCCGTGCAGCCCATGAAGGTTACGGCCGAAGAAGTCGCCGCCACCGAGGTACCGCCATACCTAGGCGCGCCCTTGCTCGGCGCGGGCGCCGTGCTCGTGGTCTGCGTGGACCTCAACGTCGTCGCGGCGTTCGACCAGTACCTCGACCGCATCGGCGTCATTCCGGGCGCGTCGGTGTACCCGTTCGTCTGGAACATCCTGCTGGCCGCGCGCAACGAGGGCTATGGCGGCGTTCTGACCACGATGGCGGTGGCCGAGGAGCCTCGCGTCAAGGAGTTGCTCGGCATACCGGATGACTATGCGATCGCCGCCATCCTTCCGATCGGCAAACCGGTCAAGCAGGTCAACAAGCTCACCCGCAAGCCCGTCGCGGAGATCGCCAGCAGCGAGCGGTTCGACGGCGAGCCGTTCAGCGCCTAGCGGCCACTCGACGCTCGCCGCGTACCGCCAGCATGTTGACGTTGGATAACAGTTCGGCAGTTAGCCAGACTCAATGGGCCGTGTCTCTTCCCCAGACGATGGGTGTCATGAGACCTTGGGTTCGTGACCTGCACGCTGGGCTATGCCACAGCCAGCACCGTCGAGCAGAACCTTGAGGGTCAGCTCGCGGCACTGAACGCCGCAGGTGTCGACCCGCACAGGGTGTTCACCGACAAGTTGTCCGACTCCGCCGAGCGGGCGCGCGCGGGTCTGCACGCGATGCTGAGTTATGCCCGTTCGGGCGACACGGTCATCGTCGTCGGGCTCGACAGGCTCGGCCGGTCGACCGCGGAAGTGACACGAACCATCGCCGACCTCAACGACCGCGGCATCAGGCTGCGCACGCTAAAGGAAGGTCTGGACACCGGCACGTCGGTGGGACGCGTCGTCGCCGGCATCATCACCTCGCTGGCCCAGCTCGACCTCGAACACGGCCACCAAAAAATCTAGCCGCGCCGAAACTGACCGGAAAATACCCAGAGTGAGTGGGTAGGCGTTTGCGACCCGGCGGAGCTTGCGGAGCCGGGTGTCGTTGTGAGGCTGGTTGTTGGTGGTCAGGCGGCGGGTTCGATGCTGACCCGGAAGCCCATGGCGGTGAGTTGGGCGATGTGGTTGCGCAGCCTGCGTTCGATGGCGATGCGGTTGGTGTGATAGTCGGGGCCCAGGTCGCAGAAGCGGGCGGCCGGGTTGGCCAGCAGATGCCAGATGATGACCAGGATCGAGCGGGCGACCGCGACCAGGGCTTTGAGCTTGCCGCGACGTTTAGCGATGCGCCGGTAGCGTTGGCCGAGGAAGGTGTCGGTCTTGGCGGCTGCGGCGGCGGCCTCACCGAGTGCACCTTTCAGATACGGGTTGCCCCTTACCGGTCTTGCCGGCGCGGGTCACCGGCCCGGACTGGATGGTGCGCGGGCACAGCTTGGCCCACGACACCAGGTGCTCGGGGGTGGGGAAGCGGCTCATGTCCAGCCCGATCTCGGCCAGGATGTCTTGCGCGTTGAGCGCGCTGATACCCGGGATCTCATCGAGGCGCTCTACGGTGCTCAGTGCGCGGTCAGCCCCGACCGCGCAGTCGGCCTCGATCGCGGGATCGACCCGGATCGGGGTCGTGCCGCCGGTGGCAGAACTGGGATCGGCCTCGGCAACGCCGTCCGCGCCCGCGCCGCTACCGGGGTCGGGGTCGTTGTCGGGCGGATCGATCGGCCCCTTGTCGTCGGGCAGCGCGGCGATCAATTCCTCGATGCGCCTCGAGAGGGTGTTGATCTGGGTGTCGAGCGCATCGATCTGGCCCAGCAGCATGCGCGCCAGCTCGGCGTGATGCTCATCGAAGCGCCCGTCGAGCGCGGTGATTAGCTCCGAACGCTTGGCCTTCATCTTTCCGCGGGCCAGCTCGGCCAACCGGTACGGGTCGCGCTCGCCGGCAATCAGCGCCTCGACCATGTCCCGGGTGGACAGCGTGACCATCGTGGAGGCCACCGACGAGATCTTGATGAGCGCGTCCTCGAGCAGCTTCTCCAGCCGCTGCCAGTAGCGAGTGCGGTCGCGGGTCAAGTCCTCACGCATCCGGGTGTAGTCGCGCAGCCGCCGGATCTCGGCCGGCGGCACGAACGATGGCCGCAGCAGACCCTTTTCGGTCAGCTTTGCCAGCCATACCGCGTCGAGTTTGTCGGTTTTGGGCCGGCCCGGCACGTTCTTCACATCCCGGGCGTTGACTAGGTCCACCTTCAGCCCGGCCGCCTCCAGTAGGTAGTAGAAGATTCGCCAGTAGTCCGAGGTGGATTCCACGGTGACCTTCTCGATGCCCAGCTCGAGTAGCTGCTCACCCAGCGCGGTGACCGCGCCGGTGCGTGCGGGCACGTCCCATACCCGGCTGAACCGCCGCCCCGTCTTGCCGGGCAGCCGCACGCACACCTTGCCCGCCGCCTTGGCCACATCGATGGCCGCGACCCGTTCGATGACCAATTCGTGCTCGGCGTCGGGAATCTCCACCGGGCCGGGCACCGCCGTCGCCGGTTTCTGCTTGTGCTTACGTCGCGTCGCCACTTCGCTTGCCCTCCAATCGAATCCATCCCGCTACATCGGGTGGATCGCCTCGGGGGCCTCGGTCAAGGGGAACCGAAATTCTGACCGGCGTGCTCGAAGCAACAGTACGTGACCCTGCAAGGTCGGGCCCCGGCGCCAAGCTGCGGCACGGGCTAAACACGCCCATAGTTTCGTCGGCGTCGGCGAGGCGACCCAACCCCACTTTTCACGCCTACAAGGCGTCCCACAAGGACACAGGAAGCTGCGGACAGATCGCGAAATCGCGCAGATTCGCGATCTCCCCGCAGTCTCGACGGGGATTGCTTAGGCCTTCGCGGCCTTTGCTGCCGCCTTCGCCTGTTTCTTGTACGACCGCACCCTCTCCAGCGATCCGGCGTCCTTCACGTCGGCAACCGACATGAATGATCCGGCCTTGCCGTAGTCCCCGGCCGCTTCGCGCCAGCCCTTCGGCGTGACGCCGTACTGCTTGCCCAGCAGCGCAACGAAAATCTTCGCCTTCTGTTCGCCGAACCCCGGAAGTCCCTTGATCCGCCGCAGCACCTCGGGCCCGTCGGGGTCGCCGACCGTCCACAGCGCCGAGGCATCACCGCCGTACTGGTCAACGATGATTTGCGACAATGCCTGGATCCGCTTGGCCATCGACCCCGGAAAGCGGTGTATTGCAGGGGTTTTCGAACACAACGCCGCGAATTCCTCCGGGTTGTAGTCGGCAATCTCGCGTGGGTCCACCCCGCCGATGCGGTCGGCGATCTTCTTCGGGCCTGCGAATGCCGCCTCCATCGGGTACTGCTGATCCAAGAGCATCCCGACCAGCAGCGCGAAGGGGTTGGACTCCAGCAGTGCGTCGGCTGCTGGGTCTTGAACTAGCTGCAGTTTCGCCACTCGGCCAGTCTAGATCGCGGGTTTGAGCCTAGAGTCGCCTGGGAACTAGCTGAGTGTGACGCAGGTCTCACGAGGCTGACGCACGCACAACTACACATCGAGGTCAGGAGACACCGTGCCTGTCGGGGTCTCAAAGTTTGTGGCGAAATCTCACGCGAGATGGCGAATGCTGGCGAATCTGCCATTCTTGGTGAGACAACAGCGGATCGAGATGCTGCTGTCACGATTAGGTGCGACTGCATAGCGGGACGCTCGAACCGGTCGTCACACAGTTCTTCGAGCGTGGGTTCGTTGTGCTGCCACACCCAGTCCAGCGCGTTCTCACAAGTGATGTCTTCGAGCCAGAGGTACGGGTCGTCCGTCATGGAAGCCATCGTCACGGCAGCGGTAGTGTGCTGTATTACACCGTCGACGAAGACAGGGGTGACTCATGACCGTCTACACACGTCCGGGTACCGCGGGCTCGTTGATGTCGTACGAATCCCGGTATGGCAACTACATCGGCGGTGAGTGAGTGGGTGCCCCCAGTTAAGGGCCTGTACTTCGACAATCCGACGCCGGTGACCGGGCAGACGTTCTGCGAGGTGCCCCGTTCCGACGAGGCCGACATTGAGAAGACGCTCGACGCCGCTCACGCCACGGCGTCGCACGGGAGAACCACAAGATGATGCTGGACCACTACCAGCAGACCAAGAACCTGCTGGTCTCCTACTCCGACAAGGCCCTGGGGTTCTTCTGATGAGCGAAACGCCGCCGTCGCGGGCGCTGATCACCGAGGCCGCCGCCGAGTTGCTGCGCCAGCTGCAAGCGCGGCACGGCGCGTTGATGTTCCACCAGTCCGGCGGCTGCTGCGACGGCTCGTCGCCGATGTGTTTCCCCGACGGCGAGTTCCTGGTCGGCGACCGTGACGTCCTGCTGAGCATCCTCGACGTCGGAACCGACGGCGTCCCGGTCTGGATCTCCGGCCCGCAGTTCGAGGCGTGGAAACACACCCAACTGGTTATCGACGTCGTGCCGGGACGAGGCGGCGGGTTCAGCCTCGAGGCACCCGAAGGAATGCGGTTCCTGAGCCGCGGTCGCGCGTTCACCGACGCTGAGAACCAGTTGCTGGCGAACCATCCACCGGTCTCCGGCGCCGACTACGCCCGCGGTGCGCGGCCCCCCCAGACCGGCACGCAGATCGTGGCGGAAGCCGTTGACGCCTGCCCGGTACCCGGAGGGCACGCCGCACCCGTGCAAGCCTAGCGCGGAGCCTCCGCAGCCCATCGCGTCGCGCAGACAGTCAATCTCATGTCCGAGTGCGTTGGTGCTCATCCAGGTGCCGATTTCGGCGTTTGCCGTCGACGACCCGTTCCCGGTCTCAAATCCGAGGTCGCGCTCGAAAGCGCTTTACAGCGCAACCGATTTCCCGACCAGCGCCCAAACCATGGTGCCGTCGGGAGCCAAGGCGCGCGCCAACGTCGCCGCGATCGAACTGCTCGGCCGGCTGCGCGCCGTCAGACGCGCGGGTGCTGGCGGCATGGTCCGGTTGGGGTGCCGTGCCCGAGGCGTTCGACTGCCGCGACGTCCGGTTCACCGCCGAGCGTGACCGGCTACGCGAGCTGCTCAGCCGTGAGGAATACCAGCGGGTGGAGGCGTCGATCCCCAACGCTCAACGGACTCAGTGACCGAGCGCATCCGCTGTTCGGGCCATCCCACGCTCCACAGCCGCGACGATGCTTGGGCGCAACTCAGCCGCCGGAATGATCGAGTGGACCGAACCCATCTGGCGGGCCCGCTCGACGTTGTGTACAGCTTCAAATTCCGCTGCCACCTCGCCGAGCTTGTCCGAACGTACTGCCGCCCGGGTGGCGGAGATCTTTACCCGCAGGCTGGCACTGTCAGCGTCGTCCGTGCAAGCGGCAAGCTGCGCTTCGAGCTCGCGCACGGCCGGGTCTGCTGCGGTACGTGCGTTCACGTCTCGGGTGAACACCACCGCTGCCGCGGGTGCACCGCCGATAACCGAGGAGAACGATCCCTCGACTGCGAGCACTTCCATGTTCTCGTTCAGCGCGTTGGAGAACACCACGAAAGCTCCGCCGTGATAGCGCGAGACCACGCAGAACACGATCGGTCCGTCGAAGTTGACGATGGCTCGGCCGATTTCGGCGCCGTTCTCGAGCTGGATGTTCCGGAGAGACTCGGGTGAACCGTCGAAGCCCGAAAGGTTTGCCAACACCACCAGGGGTCGGTTTCCGCTTGCGGCGTTAATCGCGCGAGCAGTTTTCTTCGAGGACTGCGGGAAGAGAGTTCCCGACGTCCACTGGTCCGGCCCGTCGGCGGCGACCCACCCCTTACGCGGGATGACCCGCGATTCGATGCCGATGACGGACAACGGAATTCCGGCGATATGAGCGTCGAACACCACCGAGGTATCGGCGTCGGCCATGTCCGCCCACCGCTCGAGCACCACATGGTCCTGGTCGACCACCGAACGCATGACCGTCCGAATGTCGAACGGCTTCTTGCGGTCTTTGTTGGTGCTCGCGGAGAAGATGTCGCCGACGGTCGTGAATTCACTGGACGGATGTACGTGCGGGAAGTCGCGAACGTCGCGGTCCACCGGGTCGGAAGTCTCGGCGCGGCGCGGGAAGCGTTCTCCCGGAGTGACATACGCGTGGTCGTAGTGCGCGAACAGTATCTCGCAGGCGGCCTGAAGGTTCGGCGCCCAGTACTGAGCTTGACCGTTGGGTCCCATCACGCGGTCGTAGCCGCCGATACCGAAGTTGTCCTCCGCCGAAACTCCACCGGAGTAGTCGAGGGATTGCTTGCCGGTGAGGACCATCGCGCTGTCGGGCGTCATGACCAGAATGCCCTTGGTGTGCATCAGCATCGTCGCCTCGGCATTCCAATACGGCTGCGCGCCGACGTTGATTCCCGTGACGATGACGTTGATCTCACCGCCGTTCTGGGTAAACGTGATAATTCGGCGAAGCGCGCGCGACACCCAGTCCATGTTCTCGGTGCCGCTCTCCATCGAAATGGTTGCGCCGGAAGACAACGCGAACCACTCGACCGGTACCGACAGCTTCTCAGCGAGATCGATCGCCGCGACCACGCGAGCGCATTCGGCTTCGGCCACCGTGCCCAGCGCTTTCGTCGGGTCACCGAACAGGGCGATGCGTGTCATTCCCTCGGGGTAGCGGGTTGTCGGTCGCGACACCATGCCGACGATGATGCCGGCTGTGTTGCGTCCATACGGACGGTCGACAGGTACAAGCGTGCCGGACGGGTCGAAGTCATATTCGACGAACCTGCCCTCGCTGCCTGTGAGAAGTGGGATCAGCTCGTAGGGGTAAACCGTGCCGCGAGCTTGTGAGCGCTGCACCTTCTGTGCGTACTCGTCGAGTGGGCGCAACGCCTCGGTCGGGGGCGCCGCCACATTCGCGACGATTCCGGCGCCCGGGCTGTAAGAGAAGCGAATCGCCACTCGGCTGGGCTGCGATGTCTGGGCGTCCTTGATGCTTGCCAGGATCGTGATGTCTTCTAGCCCTGCATTGAGCGCCAGCGGTGCTATGCGTCGCGCGATCGCAGGGAGGCGGTCTGCGGGGATGTCGAGCACCGGCCACACGTAAAGGGCGACGCGGTTGGCGTCGAGCCGCTTCTTGCCCCGCTGGGCCTGCGCGCGGCGAATGCCGTCGAGACACGCTGCGAGGGTGCGCTCAATGGCCGGGACCCCGACCACCTCGCCGGCCTCATTCAGCTGGGTCGTCACATCACGAACCTCGGCCAGCGCGATGAGGCGCTCATCGGACGGATTCTCTTTGGCCACCACGTGGAAGAGGTACGTGCCTGCCGCGGCGGGTAAGCGAGTGCCGTCGAAGTTCTTGAGCCGCCACAAATCGAGGCGTTGTCCGGTGAGCGGGTGCATGTCGCGGATGGTCCGGTCTTCCACGCCACCGTCGTGTGTCGGACGGAACGTCACCTGATGCAGGTCGCGGCCGACCACCGTCACGGTCACGCGGCGCCAACCGTTCGCGCTGGGGTGCGCGGCAAGCACATCACCCAACGCGGCGGACAGTTCGTCGCCGTCGGTGGGCGCGTCCGGCCAAGACAAGTAGATGTCGACAACGAGGTTGTCAGGCTTGGGTCCGGCGATTTCGTCGACGGCGTCGAGCGTTGCCGACAACCGCGGGCGATCTGTCACAGTCGATACCAGGTGCAACTGGTCTCCGGCCAATTCGTAACTGCCGGTGACGAACTGGCCACCCGCCTGTTCGAAGGTCTTGACGTCTTCGAGCGCGCGGATCTCGTAGTACTGACGGGTGACTGCCTCGAGCAGTGCGCCGGGATTGGAAATGCGTTCTGCCAGAAGGTCGATCAATGGCTCCGGAGTGTCGACAAGGGCGTCGATGCGTGACGCGTAGTCCGGCGCGTCGGGATTGTCGGCGAGGTATTGCAGGCCTTCTCGCACGCCGTCGTAGATGTGCTCGCGTGCCTTGCGTATCTGCGGCTCGTCGAACAGGCGGAACCGCAGGTTACGCGCGATGTCGCCGATGACCGGGTAGCGCACCTGCGTCGCAACTATCAGCCGCTCCAGTACCTCGGCCACAGCACTAGTCGAAGCGGATGGAACATCGTCGGCGGTGAGCCAGCGCCCGAGCAGCGCGGTGATCACTGGTACCTGGTTCTCCATGCGCTGCAACGCGAGGAATAGCCGGTAGACCGCTTCTTCCAACTCTGGACCGGGCTCCAGATCAGTGAGGTCGTAGTTGCGCAGCGCGCGAGCGATTTTGGTGCGAAACGCCTGTGGCAGCCCCTCCACCTCGGCGTCGAGGGAATGCAGGAACGAATGGAAGTACTCGCGTGGGCTGTGGACGCTCTCATCGGAACTCTCTTCGTCCAGAGTCGGACGGTTGCGCGAAAGCTCGCAGATGTCGGCGAAGGTGTCCAGCAGTCCGAGTTCGGCCTCGACGAGCTCCTGGTCGTCGCGCGGCAGGCGGCCACGAAGGTCGTCGTACTCCGCGAGCAGGACGCGTGCGCGACCGGCGCTCACGTCGTGACCGGTGATCAAGGCGCGGAGTTCGCCGAGCCGGGCGAGGGCCTCGGTGCGCGGGTTCGCGTCTTCGCGCCTCGTTTGGGTGCGGAACTGAACTCGCGGTGCGGCATCAGCCGTCGCATCCTCGCCGACCTGGTCGATGCGCAGCAGTGCGGCGCCGGCGTCGACCTGACTGTTGACGATGGCGAACACCTCACGAACGCGTCCCGCGGATGCTGCACGCAGGGCGGTTTCCATCTTCATACTTTCCAGGACCACAAGAGTGGCACCGGCCTCGACCTCGTCGCCGACGGCCACCGGCAGAGCGACGACCACGGCCGGGGCCGAGGCGCGGACCAGGCCGGCTTCGTCCTGGCTGATGCGGTGACTTATGCCGTCCACCTCAACCAGGAACCCAGTGGGTCCCGCGACGGTGACGATGTGGAAGCGCTGATTGCCAAGCGTGAGTCGACTCTCGAATTCGCCGAGCCGTTCGACGTCGACGACGAGTTCGCCGCTGTCACCGTCGACCCGGTAGCTGTGTGGACCAATCTGTCCGACGGTGAGGTTGTAGGGCTGGCCCTGGTAGTTGAGTTCTATGGTCCGGCCGATGGCGTGGGTGGCGCGCGGTCGACCACCGCGTGCCGAGGCCAGGAAACCGGCACGTTCGAGGCTTTCTTCGGCTTCGTACGCGTCGACCGCGGCGGCGATGAGCGCGATATCGGCCGTCGGCGTAGGGCCGGTCGCCGTTCCGGCGTCGGTGCGGTCCAGCCAGCCGGTGTCGGCCGAGGCGGAGACGACCTCGTCACGGCTGAGGAGGTCGAGAAGGAAGGACTTGTTGGTGGTGCCTCCGTCGATGACGACGGTGGTCTCACGCAGGGCGGTGCGTAGCCGTGCAAGTGCTTCGTTGCGGTCGCGGCCCCAGGCGATGACCTTGGCGACCATCGAGTCGTAGTCGGGCGGGATGACGTCGCCTTGCGCAATTCCGGTGTCGACGCGGATACCGGAGCCGAGCGGGAACTTCAGCAGCCGCACGGTGCCCGGCGCGGGCGCAAACCCATTGTCGGCATCCTCGGCGTTGAGCCGGGCCTCGACGGCGTGGCCAAACTCGGGTGGGCATTCGCCGACGAGAGAACCGCCGCTCGCGACGAAGATCTGCAGCTTGACCAGGTCGAGGCCGGTGGTGACCTCGGTGATCGGGTGCTCGACCTGCAGCCGGGTGTTGACCTCGAGGAACGTGAAGACGTTCTGCTCCGGCTGATAGAGGTACTCGACGGTGCCGGCGCCGCGGTATCCGGCAGCGCGGACGAGTTCGGCCGATACTCTTCGAAGGTGGTCGGCCTGCTCCTTGGTGAGTAGCGGAGAGCTGGACTCCTCGATCACCTTCTGGTTTCGGCGTTGGATGGAGCAGTCGCGCACTCCCGGCGCCCAGACGTTGCCGTAGTTGTCGGCGATGATCTGGACCTCGACATGGCGCGCGTCGGTGACAAGGCGTTCGAGGAACACGACCGGGTCGCCGAACGAGCGCTCGGCTTCGCCCTGCGTGCGCTCGAGTGAAACTTCGAGTTCGTCGGGGGAGAACACCTTGCGGATGCCGCGGCCGCCGCCACCACTACGGGCTTTGATGATCAGCGGGTAACCGATGGCCTCCGCGTGGCGGCGGGCGTCCTCGCGGGTCTCGACGGGGCCACCGCTCCACGGTGCGAGCGGAACACCCACCTTCTCGGCCAGAAGTTTGGCCTCGACCTTGTCGCCCAGTGTCCGCATCGCGGCGGGGCTCGGCCCAATGAACGTGAGCTTCAGGTGCGCGCAGAGCTCTGCGAACGCGATGTCTTCGGCCACGAAACCCCAGCCCACCCAGACCGCGTCGGCCTTGGATTCCAGCAGAGCGCGTTCGAGCTCGGCGTGGTCGAGGTACGCGATGCCCGACGATGTTCTGCGGAGCGTCACGGCTTCGTCAGCTTGGCGTACGAACATGGCCCGGCGCTCGGCGTCGGTGTGAAGAGCGATGGTCGTTATGCCGCACCCGTGCTCGGCATTCAATTCTCGTACAGCCCGAATCAGGCGTACCGCGGCCTCACCCCTGTTGACCACTGCAATTCGTCTGGGAAACGTGACTGCCAACGGATCGGCGTCGACCATTCGCTTAGTCTATGCGCCACGACCGGGGCCCAAGGATGGAACCGGCGACGGTGCTGCCGACTGGTGTTGACGACCGCGCAGGTCGCCAGCGCGGTCACGGTCGACGCTCTGCTCTTCGCCACCGGGCCCGTCCGGGTATCAGCGCCCACTGAGCAACTTGATTCGTAAATCTAGCGCATGCCTGTTATAGTGAGCAGCGTTGGTTCAATTCACAAACTCAAGGAGAAAATATGACTAACAAGTCCACAACCACCCCGACCGATATGCCCGACGCCGCCCAGAAGCTCGGTGAGCAGCTGGTTTCGGCGGTAAAGCAGAGTCAGAACCTGGCATTGGACGCGGCTCGTGCTTTCGCAGGGGCGTGGTCGTCGGTGCCCTCGAATCTGTCCGAGATCCCCAATGTGGTTGCGTTGCCCGACGCGCCGACGGTCACGGCCTACGGCTTCGACCTCGCCGCCGAACTGCTTGCCGCGCAGAAGGATTTCGCTTTGACGCTGGCGGCGACGTTGACTCCGGGCAAAACTGCCTGAGTCATAATCAGCGCTAGATACCGCGCGCAGCGACGAGCAGGAGAGCGGCGATGACAGAAGAGTCGGCGAGTAGCAATCTTCTGGGTTCGTTCATCCGCGCGCAGCGGCAGATGGCGAATCTGTCGCTGCGCGAGCTGTCCGCGATGACTGAGGTGTCCAACCCCTATCTGAGTCAGGTCGAGCGGGGGTTGTCCGAGCCCTCGGCCCGCGTGCTGAAGTCGATCGCCCAGGCACTCAACCTCTCGGCCGAAGCACTGTTCGCACAGGCCGGCTTTATTCCCGAGTCGACCCAACGCGACGACGATGCAACGGAAACCGCGCTGCGCGTGGACCCCCGACTCACCGAGCCACAGAAGCGGGCGCTGCTCGCCGTGTACCGAAGCTATATCGAAGCGAACGATCATGGGACAGCGGACGATTCGGCGAATATCTGACTTCGTCAGGTAAGCGACGAAAGGTTGGCAGTCTCGCGTAAAGGCTGGCGCTGCAACATGGTCAGGTCAGTCCGGCTTCTGCCACGTTCCTGCGCCGGCTAGAGGTGACAGCGATCAACGAGGCGGTCGAGCTCCGTTGACATGCGCTGGGGAAACTGCAACGGCATAAAATGCGTGGCAGCGAGTTCGACGTATCGACTGTGTGGTGTCTGCGCGCTGGCCGCGCGCATTCGTTCGGCTGATGTGACCAAATCCCACGTACCGGCGAGAAAGGTGACTGGCATGTCGATCACGCTCAGATCCATCGGGGGGTGGTCGCCTACCGCGCGGACGAGGCGGGAGTACCAGGGCCAATCGTGATCAGCGAATCGTCGCAGTACTCGGACGAGAGCCTGTCCGTGAACGAGGTCGAGCCCGAACGTACCCACTCCCCGTGGGTCGAACCCATGCTCGGGTGAACCGGGCAAGCCGTCACCCAGCCGATTGAGGACTGGCCCGAGGTAACGCATCAGGTGTGATCCCACCCGTCCGGCCCGCGTGCGCAGGATGCGTGGCAGGGGGTGAAGCAAGGCTTCGAAGCTTCCTCCCGGGACGCCGCCGACGGCGAGCACGCCGGCGATCCGCCGTTGATCGCGCAGTGCGGCCTCAAAGGCGATGTTGACGCCGGCCGACCAGCCGATGACCACGGCTCGATCGATGCCGTAGGAGTCCATCACCGCGAAAAGATCATCGGTGTGGTCGGAGATGGTGATCCGCGACTCGTCGGACGGGCGATCCGACCCGCCGAGACCACGATGGTCCCACGTCACAACTCGATAGGTTTCGGTCCGCCGGTTGAGATCCGGCCAGGCATCGTGCGGGGTGCCCAGTCCGTTGGAGATCACCACGGGAACCCCGCGGCCTTCATTGCTCCACGCCCGCAGACGGGTCCCGTCAACGGATGTGACCGATCGGTACCCCAACGCCTGCCCTGCCTGCTGGTGTCTTAACTATCTATCGATGGTAGATCGACTGGGAGTCGCGGCCCGCCGTGCTGTTACAGCGATTCCATTGTTAGGAAAACCCCGGCATAGTGCGTGATGCGGGTTGATAGTAGCTGCCCGCACTAGATGGTGAGGAACCCGATCGCCGAATCTTCGAACCCGATTTCATTGCCGCCCCGACGTCCGCTGTCCCTTTTGAACTTCTGTTCCGGTGCGGCTCCCTGACGTGCGCGGAACAGCAATGGTGACAGCAACACCAGCTACGTTTGTACATTCCCGACCTCAGGAGCATCGATGACCAAGGCATGGTTCATCGCCGAAACTTCCAACGGGACGGCGCGATGACTGGCGGCGCTCGACGCCGTCCCGGCGAGACCCGCGGCCTCGCCGGGCCGCGCGCCCAGAAGACGGTGTCGCTCGCCCTCCAGGGCGGCGGGGCCCACGGCGCCTTCACGTGGGGCGTGCTCGACGCCCTCCTCGAAGACGGGCGCCTCGCCGTCGAAGCGATGACCGGTGCGAGCGCCGGCGCCATGAACGCCGTCGTGATGGTGGAGGGCTGGCTCGAGAGCGGGATCGACGGGGCGCGGAGCCACTTGGAAACCTTCTGGCGCCGGGCCAGCATCGACGGATCCTTTTCCCCCGCCCAGCGCGCGCTTCTCGGCCTGATGCTCGGCTTCTGGAGCAAGGCCTGGACGGACGTCGTCGCCCCAAGCTTCAGTCCGTACCAGACGAACCCGCTCAACATCAATCCTTTGCGGGACGCGATCGATGCGCTCATCGACTTCGCTCGCGTGCGCGCCTGCACGGATGTCGAGATCTTCATCAGCGCGACCAATGTCTGGACCGGCAAGGTTGCGATCTTCAAGACACAGGAGCTCACGGCCGATCACCTCATGGCCTCCGGCTGCCTGCCCACGGTCTTTCAGGCGGTGGAAATCGACGGCGTGCCCTATTGGGACGGCGGCTATATGGCCAATCCGGCCCTGTTCCCGCTCTTCGACGAGACGATGACCGAAGACATCGTGCTCGTGCAGATCAACCCGCTGGAGCGCCAGCAGACGCCCCGCACGGTGCGCGAAATCCACAACCGGCTGAACGAGATCACCTTCAACGGCACTCTCCTGCGCGAATTGCGGGCCGTGGCGTTCGTCAAACAGCTGATCGAAGAGGGAAAACTCTCGCCCGACGAATACAAGAATGTCCACTTGCACCGGATCGATGCGAGCGGCGTGCTCGACGATCACGAGGCCTCTTCGCGGCGCATCGCGGGAATGGGATTACTTCGTGCAGCTTCGCGATGCCGGGCGGCGGACCGCTCGATCCTGGCTCGCGGCCCATTACGGAGCGATCGGGGTGCGCGGCACGCTCGATCTGCAAAGCGCTCGGTTGTGACGCGGGTCAATCGCGGAAGCGCCAGACCGTCGACCGCTTGATGTTCGAATCTTCCAGCAAGCGGGTGACCGGCACGCCATCGCAGCTAGCCAGGTGTGTCGCATTTCGTTGGGGAACCGCGTGTCGGCGACCTCGATTAGGAATTCGACCGCTGGTTTGTCACGCAACTGGAGCAGACGGAGTTGGGTAATCTGCTCGACATGCCGAATGACGAACTGACGCAGGCAGGTAACGGCACCGGTCAGCTTGGGGCGTGGGTTGCGTTGGCGGGTTCCATGCGTGCGCGCCTGTTCACAACCCTCTCCTACGAGCCGATCTACGAGTGGATCAACGGGATGGGCGTCGTGATATATGACGACGAGCTCCCGTCCACGGCCTAGTCAGCCGGTTACCGCGTACCAGAAATGGCGCCTACCAAGCGGATCCAGCTGACATCCGGCGCCCTGCATGTGGAATCGAATGGCGACCCGCTCGGGTATCTCATCCTGTGCGTGCATGGCTTATCGGCCAATTGCCGATCGTTCGATCGATTCGTGCCGGTACTGGCCGAGGCGGGCCACCACATCGTGACCATGGATTTGCGTGGTCGTGGCCGCAGCGAGATCACCCCACCCGGTTCGTACGGTTGGGACAGCCACGTCCGGGATCTCGTCGAGATCGCCGAACTCTACGGGGCCGATTCGTTCGACGTGATCGGGCACTCGATGGGTGGTTTCATCGGAATGTCGCTGGCAGCCGAATTTCCTCGCCGGTGCAGCCGTCTGGTCCTCCTCGATGCCGTGGGCGAGCCTGAGCCCAGCGCTTTGCTGCCCATCAGGAAATCCATCAGCAGGCTGGGCCGAAGATATCAGTCGGTGCCGGCTGCGCTGGCACATATGCAGGCCGCCGGCACCATTGCTCCGTGGGATCAGTTCTGGGACAGCTACTTCGCGTGGGAGCTGGAACCGGTCGACGACACCGTCCGGATTCGGACCGACTTGGCTGCTGTGAGCGAGGACAGCGCCTACGCATCGACGCACGATGTTTATGGGCTTTGGCCGCGGCTGCGTTGTCCGGTCCTGTTGGTCCGGGCCAGCACGTCCATGGCACCAGGCGGCGGCTTGGTGGTCTCGGAGGCTGACGCCGAACGGTTCGCCGCCGAGACCCGCGACACCATAGTGGTCGACGTCGACGCCGATCATTACTCCATTTTGATCAGCCCATCGGCGATCAGCACCGTTGAGCGATTCGTGGGCGCGGGCGCCGCCTGAGCCCTTCAGCTAACGATGGAGGCCGCTGTGCCCGACGGGGTTCTACGTTTCCATGTGGGCAAGGCCTCCGCCACCGCATACTGTCTGAGGCAGCAGGGGATTCCTTCTCCCGACCGAACCGAAGGAGGCCCATGACGTCGTCAGACGCGCCCGAACGCTCGACTTCGCGTTCAGTCCAAGATCTGATTGGGATCGCTGAGAATGCCACCTTCTCGGCCGATTCGGCCGCCCTATTCCGTGAGCTGCTAGCCGCCGCGGTGATGACGCTGAAGAATCCGGCCGGGATCATCGCTGCCAACACGCGTCTGGTCTGGGGTTCTGCGGGGGCGCTTCGAGCTGCCGCCGAACGCGCGATCGGCCGTGACAATCCCGGTCCCATCGCGATCGCCCGTGGCGACAAGCGGTTCGCCGATCCGGCCTATCAGGAGAATCCGGCGTACTTCCTGCTGGCTCAGCAGTATTTGTTGTTCAGCCGGCTTGTCGAGGAACTCCTCGACACTGCTGGAGTGAGTGGAACGCGGGAAGCAAAGGCGCGCTTCGCCGCTAAGTTTTTTGTCGATGCGCTCGCACCGACGAACGTCTTGGCCGGCAATCCCGCGGCTGTCCGCAAGGCGTTCGATACGGGCGGCAAGAGCATCGCCAGGGGGCTCAAGAACTGGGTGCATGATCTTCGCCACAACGGTGGATGGCCGTCGCAAGTCGACAGCTCCGGATTCGAGGTCGGCGTCAACATGGCTGCCACGCCGGGAAGCGTGGTCTACCGCAGCGACCTCATCGAGTTGATCCAATACTCGCCGCAGACTCCGGATACGTACGCGGTTCCGCTGCTGTTTTGCCCGCCGTGGATCAACAAGTTTTACATCATGGATCTGGCACCGGGCAAAAGTCTTATCGAGTGGGCCGTCCAACACGGACATACATGTTTTGCGATCAGTTACCGCAATCCGGATAAGTCGATGAGCGAGCTTGGATTCCGCGACTACCTGTTCCAAGGACCGCTGGACGCCGTGCGAGTCGTTCGTGACATCACCGGTGCACCCGCGGTTAACACGGTGTCGGTGTGCCTGGGTGGAACGCTGACCGCGCTGGGGCTGGCCCACAACGCGGCACGAGGTGACGACTCCATCAAGTCCGCGACATTCCTCAATACGCATACCGATTTCACCGAACCGGGCCTGCTCGGCACGTTCACCGATGAGGCAACGATCGCGGGACTTGAGAAGCAGATGCAGAAGAAGGGTTTCCTGGACGCG
Source organism: uncultured Actinomycetota bacterium (assembly GCA_963841555.1). Taxonomy (GTDB): domain Bacteria; phylum Actinomycetota; class Actinomycetes; order Mycobacteriales; family Mycobacteriaceae; genus Mycobacterium. The sequence goes on along the minus strand of CAWJDL010000005.1, from coordinate 105,231 downwards.
TCGGATATGGCACGGACCTTTAGTGCGTTGCGGTCAAACGACCTGATCTTCCAATACGTGTCGAACAATTGGCTGCAAGGAAACAAACCACCGGCGTTCGACCTGCTGGCCTGGAACGACGACTCGACCCATATGCCCGCCCGCATGCATTCGGAGTACTTGCGCTCATGCTATCTGCGCAACGAATTTGCCCGAGGTGAATTCGAAATCGACGGCAAGCGTCTCGACCCGGGCCTTGTCGACATCGACACTTACGTGTTGGCGGCTGTGGACGACCATATAGTGCCGTGGACATCGGGCTACAAGACCACACAGCTTCTCGGTGGCAAAAGCAGGTTTGTCCTGAGTTCGTCCGGCCACATCGCCGGGATCGTCAATCCTCCCCACCCCAAGGCCAAGCACTGGGTAAACGACAGTCTTCCCGCCGACCCGCATGAATGGAAAGCGAACGCAGAATTAGTGAACGCCACCTGGTGGCAGGACTGGACTGCGTGGATCGCCGAACGGGGCGGGGAAATGACTGCCGCGCCCGATCACCAGGGCAGCGACGACTATCCACCCATCGAGGAAGCCCCGGGTAGTTACGTCAGGGCCACCGCATGACCCTCTCGCCGGGGATCGTCGACTCGGACACGTTCATGCTTTCAATTGGCGGTCTGCGCATTGCGGCGCGGACCACCGGATCGGGTGATCCGGTGTTGTTGCTCAACGGCATGTCGCGCCCGATGGAGAGTTGGGCGTTTTTCGCCGGCGCGCTTCGAGGCAGGACTGTCATTGCATTTGACGGCCCCGGGGTTGGCGCGAGCGAAACTCCGGTGGTTCCGTACTCGATGCCCATGTTGTCGGATATCGCTGCACGGGTCCTCGATGCAGTCGGCATCGAGAAAGCGGATGTCGTCGGATACTCCCACGGCGGCGCAGTCGCCCAGCAGATCGCGATCGGCCATCGCACCCGGGTGAACCGACTCGTGCTGCTTGCGACCGCTTGTGGGGTCGGCGCGGTTCCGGGCCACCCCCGCGATGTCACCCGCACCTTGCTGACGCCAAATCGCGCAACGCGGTGGCCGCGCCCGGATCCGGTGGGCTTGCTCTGGCAGCTCCTGGCCATCTCGACCTGGTCCAGCATCCCCGTTCTCGGCTGCATCGATGCACCCACCCTGGTGATCTGCGGCGACCACGATAGGGCCGTCGCGCCGGCGAACAGCAGGCTACTTGCGGCGCGCATCCGCGACGCCCGCCTTGTCACGATCCAGGCCGGACACGATCTGCAAAAGCCCGGCCCGGCGGCCATTGTGGCCGAGCTGGTGGAGCGGTTTCTCGATTCGGAAAATCCGTTGACGGGATAACCCTGCCCCGGCGAGGACGACCCGGGTTCCAAACCGGATACGAACTCACGGCGATCGCGTTGGCCCAACCCTGAACGGACGACCGACGCCACCAACAGAATGAGGTGCCGTTATCCGAACGCGACGGCCGCCGTCTCGGCCCCGGCGGGCATGTCGACCGACTCGGCAACCGCGGCCCATTCGCCAGCTGCTGCCGCCTGATCGTCGGGCGCGATGACGGCAGGATCGATTCGGAGAACCGCGTAGCCCGCGACTGCGCCGGCACCGAAACCCGGGGCGAAAACCCGGATCGGCCTGGTGATCACTTGGTCGCGGACCGCATCGTGGATTGCCAGCGGAATGCTCGCCGAGGAGGCGTTCCCCACCCGTTCGATGTTGAAATACAGCTGATCCGAGGAGAGACCGGCGGCCTTCGCCAGGTCGATCACCATGGTCTTGTTGGCCTGGTGCGGGACGATCAGTTCGATGCTGGCCAGAAGCGACTCCGCGACCCCATCCGGATCCGGCAGGGCCCTGATGTCGTCGAGCATCTGCATGAGGTAGCGCCCGGCGAGCGCCTTCACCTCGGGGCCGAAGACCGTGACGTTGTTGGCGAACGCGGGGTTAGGCCACAAGATCGAGTTGACCTGACTTATCGGACCGCTGGCATAAGTCTGCATGTACTCGATATCCGGCGGCGAACCCTCGGGTGCAACGCCGAGGACAATGGCGGCCGCGCCGTCGCCGAAGATCATCCGGGATGGCCGGACGTTCCCGATCTTGTTGGAGAACTTTTCCGCGCACACCACGAGCACCGGGCGCCGAACCAGTTGGAGAATTCTCGTAGCCTCGGCCAGCCCGTAGCTGAGGCCGGCGCACGCGGCGACGAGGTCGAACGAGCAGTGCGTCTGCTGGATGCCCAACTGGCCGGAGAGCCAGGCCGCGACCGACGGGATCAGCCGATCGCTGGTGCAGGTGCACACCAAAACCGCCCCGATCTGATCTGGACCCACCTGAGCGTGAGCCAGCGCCGACCGGGCGGCCCGCAACGACAGGTCCTCGAGGCTGCCCGAGGTGTAACGACGCTGCTCGATGCCGGTCTTGGCACTGATCTCGTCTGCTGACATCGGGGACCAGTTGTAGGCGCTGTTGCGGATTAGGTCCTCGTTGGTGCACACCTGATCGCCGTGGGCTGCGGCGATGGCCTGAATGCGAGGTTGCACCGCCAGGTCGTTGCGCACGTCGATAGCAGGGTACGGGCGGATGGGCGCGAATACCTCGGGGGCGGCCGGCGCAGCCTTCTTCGGGGCGTGCCCCGAAGAGATGCGGGACAGGAAGTGTTGGACCTCGGGATCACGCGGATGGAACACCACCACGTAGTCGTCGTCTCGCAATTCTTTGACCGCGGTCAGGGCGGCGTCGCTACGAGACCACGGATACTGATTGTGTAAGACCATTGACCAGCGGCGTAGCGCCTCCAGCTCGGCCACATCCTCGTTGCAGTCAATGATCTCGGCGTAGCTGTACCGGCGGAAGTCGGGGTCATATCGATTCAGCCGCAGAGTTTGATTACCGGGGTCAGACAGCAATTCGGTAACAGTGGGTACGACGGCCGACAGCTTGGTCGCATGGTTCCTACGATGGCCGAACACGTCGAAGAGGATTTCGAAGATGCTGTCCTCGACCCCGGCGTCCCACTGCGCCGGAAGACCCGGATAGGCAGACTGCACCGCGGTCACCTTTGTTTCGCGATCTTCCCACGGCGTCTGGATGGGTGTGAAGATGTCGTCGCGGCTACGCGGCACGTCGGCCCAGCGGGTTGGCCGGACGTCGTACATCGTCATTTTGAAGCGGTTGGCCCAGAACAGGTTTAGCGCCATATCTCGCATTAGCTCGAACTTGCTTTGGTAGGCGCCGGTCTTGATCTTCTCAAGGATGTCGGTCCCGGTTGGCGCCTTGGAATCGAAGTCCCGCCGGACAACGGCATCGAGCTGCTCGAGGCTTTCGAAGGTCGAGAAGTCGAGATCAGGAAAGCAATTGGACGGAAAGACGATCTTGCCATGCTTGTTGATTTCGAAAGACTGCATTGGCGATCACCTGTTCGGTAAGACGTTTACGGGTTTGAAGTAACGCGAGACGATGAGGGAGCGGACCGTACAGTTATCACATGTCCAGACCGCCGTTTACCCCCCAAACCTGTCCAGTGATGTAGCCCGAGGCGTCCGCAGCCAGGAAGTGCACCACTCGTGCGACCTCCCACGGTCGGGCCAGCCGGCGCATGGGGATGCTGCCCTTGATGCGGTCTAGGACCTTCTCGGGGATGGCCTCGACCATCTCTGTCGACACGTACCCGGGTGTGATCGCGTTGACCGTGACGCCGATACCGTCTTCCGTCAACTTGCCCGCGCGCCCCATCTGGAAACACGCCTCGCGCGCGAGTGTCTTCGTCAGGCCGAACAGCCCGGCCTTGGAAGCCGCATAATTCGCCTGGCCGATGGCGCCCGTCTCACCGATCACCGAGGAGACCATAACGATCCGGCCGCTGCCGCGCTCGAGCATATGCGCCAACGCGGCCTGGGCAAGAAAGAACGCCCCGGACAGGTTGACTCCGATGACCTTGTTCCATTCGTCTTCGGTCATCTTGGCCACCGTCTTGTCAATCGTGATGCCGGCGTTGTTGATCAGGATGTCCAGGCGGCCGTGGAGGTCGATGACCTCGCGGATAGTTCGTTGACAGTCATCCGCGCTGGCGACATCGCCCTGATGGACGCTGACCTCGGCGCCGTCACTGGCTGCCGACAACTCGGCGAGGAACTTCTGCGCATGCTCAGCGTTCCTGCCGTACCCCGCGGCTACCGTTGCTCCCTGACTGACTAGGCTCAAACTGATCGCCGCGCCGATTCCGCGGGTACCACCGGTCACGAAAGCAACGCGCCCACGGAGCTTAGCTCCCCGAGCCTCCACCGACCGGGACTCACCGATCTCCTCAACCGTCGTCGTGGCCGTCATAGTGATCCCCTTGCCGTCGCTCTACTCGTAGAGGCCATTCTTGTCCTCCGAAATCTGTGCCGACTGCTGATTGAGGAAACTGGTCGTGACTAAGCATCTGCGTGACTGGAAATGTCCACGAACTCACCTCGGATTCGACGAGCGTTGTCAACGACGACAGCAGGCCGCGCGCCCAAGATCACGCCCGACGCAGCCAAGCACGCTCCGCATCAACGACATTCGCATCGCCCGCGAATGACGACCCCACGAAGAGTTACACCGACCCGAGTCAACCCCGTGTCGTTAGCCCTTTCGGTAGTCGATGACGATGCGGCCGTCGATAAGGCCTGCGGGTGAACGGCGGTGACCAGCACGCCGTGTACCCCGCCGGTGGCCTTCTGCACCTCGGCGACCACGTCGCTGGTGCGGGCGTTGACGGCGACTTCCGCGCCGAGGCGGGTGGCCAGGGCGAGCTTGGAGTCGTCGATGTCGATGGCGACCACCCGCAGTCCCATGGCCCGCGCGTACTGCACGGCGATGTGGCCCAGACCGCCGATGCCGGAGACCGCCACCCACTGGCCGGGCCGGGGGTCGGTCGGTGCGGCAGTATTCGCAGCTGCCGCACGCCGACCACAGCCACGCGTTGCCGACCTTGTCACCGATCTTGAGGTCGTCCACACCCTCACCGAGCGCGACGACGGTGCCTTAGCCCTCGTGGCCGGGGATGAACGGGGCTGCGGCTTGACCGGCCAATCGCCGTGTGCGGCATGCAGATCGGTGTGGCACACCCCGGAGGTCTCCAGCTTCACCAGGGCCTCACCGTAGCCCGGGGTGGGCAGGGCAACGTCGGAAACCTACAGCGGGGCGCCGAATTCGGTGACCACCGCGGCGCGCATGGTGTCGGACGTGGTGTCCCGTTTGGTGGTCGAATCAAGGGTGTGGGTGATGGCTTCTTTCCAATCGTGAATGTGGTTGAGGGGCTGGGTTACTGGGCGGTGCTCAGAAGAACCCTTGGGCCTTATCGCTGTAGGAGACGAGCAGGTTCTTGGTCTGCTGGTAGTGGTCGAGCATCATCTTGTGGTTCTCGCGGGAGGGCGACGCCATCATTCACTACATCCGGATCACGATCCTCGCACTTCACGACTCGCGCGCCGCTAGCCTGCAAGCGCGCCGCTTCGCGGCCATCCGTCCCGGTGAAGCGGGACCTTAGCCCTGCCGGGCGGTTCACTCCGACCCTTGCGGTTTAACCGCGACCTTCCTAGCGTTGAACACGTGCAGCGCCGCAGGTAGCGAACAACCGAACCTTGCCGACGCGAAAGCGTCGCATGCCCAGGCGGAGCACAAGGAGAGTTGGGGAGCCCGGCGATATGGGCGATATGACGGTCACAGTCGACGCCCTCAAGGAGACTGCGCCCGGCGAGACGCGGGTGGCCGTGACTCCCGCCAGTGTGCAGCGACTGAGGGCCAGTGAAATCGATGTCTTGGTGGAACGCGACGCGGGTGCGGGTGCTCTGCTCCCGGCACGGACGTACACCGACGTCGGCGTGCGCGTCGACGATGCGGAGCAGCTGATCCGACGCGCCGACGCCGTCCTCGCAATTCACGCACCAGATGCCCCGCGACGCGCACAGCTGCGTCGGGGCCAGCTCCTCTGCGGACTGCTGCAAGCTTGCACAACAATCGAGCTCGTCGCCGCACTCGACGATGCCGGCGTCATCGCGGTGAGTTTGGGACATGCTGCTCTACACGCTCAGCAGCGCCCAGTCGATGGATACACTCACCTCGCAGGCAAACGTCGCCGGGTAGAAGGCGAACGACGTGACCAACACCCGCCGCGCGCCAGCGTGGCTCGCCGATCGCGGGCATGCCCATTCTCGATGTGGATCGCGCCAAGACCATCGTCGTCATCAAGCGTTCCATGCGCCACGGCTCCGGCATCGAAAACGAGCTGCACACCAATCCCAAGACCCGCATGTACTTCGCTGACGCCAAGCAGGCACTCAGCGCAAATCATCTGCGCGATCAAGACCCTCGTCGGCTGAGAAGCACGACGTTCAAGCGGTGGCGAAGAACCGCCGCGAACAGAAAGGAAGAAACACGATGGCATACCAGACCGTCAACCCGTACGACAACCAGACAGTCGCCACCTTCGACGACCTCACCGACGAGCAGCTGACGACGCTTATTACGCAGGCGCAGAGAACATTTGAGTCATGGAGCCAGAAATCGTTCGCGGAACGCGCCGCCGTGTGCGGGCGAGCCGCGGCCATCCTCACCGAACGGCCCGACGAGTTCGCCCGCCTGCTCACCCTGGAAATGGGCAAGCTGTACGCCGAGAGTTTGGGAGAAGTGGCGCTGACCGCGCAGATACTCGCCTACTACGCCGAGAACGCCGAGACCTTCCTGGCGCCCGAACCCATCCCCACCACCAACCCGGACGAGGGCGACGCGGTCGTGGTCAGCACCCCGCTCGGAGTGATCCTCGGGATACAGCCGTGGAACTTCCCGTACTACCAGCTGGCCCGGGTCGCAGCCCCCAACCTGATGGCCGGGAACGTAGTCATGGTCAAACATGCCTCGAACGTGCCGCAGGCGGCGGCCGCCTTCGAGCGGCTGCTCCTGGAAGCGGGTGCACCTGAGGGCGCCTACACCAACCTCTACGCCACCAAGGACCAGATCTCGACCCTGATCGACGACCCGCGTGTTCGTGGTGTCGCGCTGACCGGCAGCGAGGGGGCCGGCGCGATCGTGGCATCCCGCGCCGGACGCAACCTCAAGAAGTCCACCATGGAACTCGGCGGCACGGACGCACTCATCGCGTTGGCCGATGCCGATCTGGACAAGACCGTGCAGTGGGCGGTGTGGGGTCGGATGAACAACGGCGGACAGTGCTGCGTGGCCTCCAAGCGAATCATCGTGGTCGACGAGATCGCCGACAAGTTCCTCGAGCGATTCCAGGTGGCGCTTGCCGACCTCGAGGCCGGCGATCCGTTCGACAAGGCGACCACGCTGCCCCCGATGTCGAGTCAGGCCGCCGCCGACCAATTGAACGCACAGATCAAGGCCGCGGTCGAGGCCGGCGCGACGGCGATCCCACTCGGTGAGCCGGTGCCCACAAGCGGCGCGTTCGTGCAGCCGACCATCCTCACCGACATCACCCCGGACAACCCGGCCTACTACCAGGAGTTCTTCGGGCCGGTGGCGCTGTTCTTCGGAGTGGACAGTGAGGACGAAGCCGTCCGGCTGGCCAACGACTCCCACTACGGGCTCGGCGGATCGGTGTTCACGCAGGACGTCGCGCACGGCGTCGAGGTCGCCGAGCGCATCGACACCGGCATGGTGTTCATCAACCACCCGACCTGGACCAGGGCAGACCTGCCGTTCGGCGGGGTCAAAATGTCGGGCTACGGGCACGAGCTCGCTGGCTTCGGTATTCAGGAGTTCGTGAACAAGAAGCTCATCAACGTCGTCCCCATCGACGCACCGGCCTGATCAGTCTCTCAGAGGGGTGGCCGGCCGCCCCATCGGGCGGCCGACAACAACGCGAAAGGTGCCGCCACCGTCCGTGCGGATCATCCACACTGACGGCACTGCTAGCCAAACAATTCCCGGGCCACGCTGCCCGGGCGCCGCACCGTCGCTTAGGTCCTGTGGCGCTGTGCGAGGAAGAACCGGACCATCTCGGCGGACGCGTCGGGGCCCGTCGGGTCGGTGTAGGACCCGACCGGGCTCCCTCCGTACCACGCGTGCCCGCCGCCATGCACCGTCCAGGACTCAGCGAGGACGACGCCGTCGACGTCGGTGTGCACGGTGCGGGTGCAGGCGTGGCGGGTGGTCTGCTCGTCGAGGTGCGTCGTGTCTGACACCGAGGTGTCGGCGGTGGCCAGCCGGGCGGCGACGAGGTTCTCGGCGTTCACCGGGGCCACGATCGCGTCGCGGTCGCCGTGGAACACGATCAACGGCACTGGCCCGCCCGGCGCCGGTGAGCCGCCCGTGCGCATGGCGGCGAACGCCGCCGCGACGTCACGTGCCGCGCCGTAGGCGATGCCGGAATGCACTCCGACCCCGGCGTAGAGCTGCGGGTAGGTCGCGGCCATCACCGCCGCCATGGCGCCGCCAGCGGAGAGTCCGGCGACAAACACTCGGGCGGAGTCGACCTGGTGGTCGGCCATGATCTGGCGGGTGATGCCGGCGATGATCGCCGGCTCGCCCGCGCCGGCCTGCTGGTGGGCGGGGGAGAACCAGTTCCAGTAGCCGCCGCTGTTGGCCGCGACAGACTGCTGTGGGTAGGCGACGAGGAACGTGTGCTGCTCGGCGAGGTCGTTCATCCGGGTGCCGGCGGCGAAGTCGGTGGCGTCCTCGTTGCCGCCGTGCAGCATGACGACCAGGGGTACCGGCGCACCGGTGTAGCCGGTGGGGATATACAGGTCATAGCTTCTGGTCCCGGCTGGGTCGGTGTGGTCCAGGTGGCGGATCTGTCCGCCGGGTGCGGCGGCGGCCGCCGCCGCGCCGGGCTGCGTGGGGCCGCCGCTGGCGGTGGGCAGGTCGCCGAGCAGGTTGGTCAATCCACTGGGCAGGCCTGCGCCGGGATTCGAGGTCAGCGTGGCCCGGAGCTTGTCGAGCAGCCCGCCGGCGCCCGGCGTGGTGCGCCATCCCGCGGGCGGGATGTGGTGGCCGCCGGGGGGGAGCCCGGGGATTTCCGGGCCGGTGCCGCCTGACCCAGCCGGAGGTGCGGCCCCCAGCGTGCGCTGCAGGACGGCGAACGCCTCCGTCAGCTGTCCTGCGCGGGTGAGCCTCAGTGCTTCGGACATGCCGGCGGTGCGGTGGTCGTCCATGGGAGCCCCTTCGGGGTGTGATGTTGACGTCGACCGGTCGGTCGGCGCCGTGTGACGGCTCAGGTGGTGGTGCGGGTGGCGAGGGCTGCCTTGACCGCCCGCGGCGCTCGGAAGGCGCCGAGGACCTCGACCGAGGCGATCGTCGCCAGCGCGAGCTCGGGGCTCACGTCGTTGGCGATCGTCGCCAGCCCGAGGACGTGTAGCTTGACCGTCTGCCCCGCGTCGCGGAGTTCCTCGAGGTCACGGCGGCTGAGGTGCTGTGTGCCGAGTATCAGCGTTCGGCGCGCCACCGTGTCGTTTACCGCGTCCGCCCGGCTTTCGAGCTGACGTCGGATCGCTGTGCGGATGAAGTCCGTGCGGTTGGCGTAGAAGCCCTCATCGACGAGCAGATCGATCTGGCCGAGGTCGACCAGACCCACGTTGATGGTGATCTTCTCGCTCCTGTCGACCTCGGCCATCGTCCCCTCCCTCTACCATCTACCGACCATCCTATCACCATCCGGTGGGATGGCGCAGCAGTCGCCTAGTCAAATTTTCTTGAGCTCGGCGCGCACGCCCCGAACAAGCCGCATCGGGCGCGGTCGTGGCCGAACTCTTGACTGACGTGACCGGGCCGTCGCCGTGCAACAAGCCGTTTGGCACGTGTTCGCCCTGTTCGCCCGCACCGGCTCCGCGCGGGCCACGGTGCAGCAATTCAACGCCGCGGGACTGTTGTTCCCGGTGCGGGTGCGCACCGGCGCGCACAAGGGCGAGCTGGCATGGATGCCGCTGCAGCACTGGCGGGTGCTGCGCACCCCCCCTGTGCCGGTGCATCACCGGTGGGGGAGAATCGGCCGGCGATGGAGGCTGACTACGTGATCGTCGGTGCCGGCGCCGCGGGCTGCGTGCTCGCCGCCCGGCTCTCCGAGGACCCCACGATCAGCGTGCTCCTCTTGGAGTCGGGTGGTCGTGGCCGCCACCCGCTACTACGGATTCCCAAGGCGTTCTACCTGACGATGCAGCATCCGGAGTATGCCTACTTCTACCCCACCGGATCCGTCTCTCCCGGCGGGCCCGACGAGGTGTGGCTGCGCGGCAAGGGCCTCGGTGGCTCCACGGCCGTCAACGGGATGATGTACATCCGTGGATGGGCCGCGGACTACGACCGGCTCGCGGCCGCGGGTGATCCCGGGTGGGGGTGGGCCGGCATGCTGCCGGTGTTCCGCGCCATGGAGAACCACGAGCTGGGGGCCTCGCTGCTGCGGGGCGTCGGCGGCCCGTTGCACGTGTCCGTCACGGCGGTAGCCGACCCGGTGGTCGCCGCGATGCTGCAATCCGCGACGGCCGCCGGGCTGGCCGACGTAGACGACTTCAACGCCTCCGACGCCGAGCGGATCGGCCGCACACCGGTGACGATCCACCGCGGCGTGCGGATCTCGGCCGCGACGGCATTCCTGCGCCCTGCCCGCCGCCGCCGCAACCTCACCGTGCTCGACCGCACCCACGTCGGCCACGTGACGCTCGAGGGGGGTCGGGCCGTCGGCGTCGTGGCCAGGCGCTGCGGAGAACGGCTCGCCGTCCGGGCACGACGCGAGGTGATCCTCGCCGCCGGGTCGATCGAGAGCCCCCAGCTGCTCGAACGTTCGGGCATCGGCGACCCCGTCGTGCTCACTCGAGCGGGCGTGGAGCCTCGGGTGGAGAGCCCGCACGTCGGGGAGCGGCTGCTGGAGCACCGGGGGATGACCGTGCAGGCACGGCTCCGGCCGGGACTGGGCCTCAACCGGCGCCTCAACACCCTGCCTCGGCAGTTGTTAGCCGGGGCAGGGTACGTCCTCACACGTCGGGGGCCCGTCGCCACGGGGCCCTTCGACCTCGTCGGCCAGCTGCGGTCGGCCCCCGGGGAGCCTCGCCCCGACGTCCAGATCCTCCTCACTCAGATGTCCCTCGACCTGGGGCGGACCCGGCTTCGGCTCGCCAGGCACGCCGGGATGATGATCCAGGGGTACCAGCTCCGGCCGACGACGCCGAGCGCCGTCCACGTCCGCTCGGCCGATCCCGCGGACTCGCCGGTCATCGAGGCCCGCTACCTCGAGACCGAGCTCGACCGAACGGTCACCGGGCGAATCCTGGCTCGGCTGCGGGGGATGATGGCCGAGGGACCGCTCGCGGATCTGGTGATCGGCGAGGAGGCCCCGGGCCCGGACGTCGTCACCCCGGAGCAGGCCGTCGAGTATGCCCGCGCGACCGGGATCGGCATCTACCACGCCGTGGGGTCCTGCGCGATGGGCCCTAACGACAACGATGTCGTCGACGCCCGCCTGCGGGTACGTGGCGTGCGTGGATTGCGCGTGGTGGACGCCTCGGTATTCCCGGCTATTCCATCCGGCAACACCGCCGCGCCGACGATGGCGCTGGCCTGGCGCGCCGCGGACCTCGTCGGCGCCGAGGCCTGACCCGCACCCCACCGCACCCCACGAGGGACGATCTCGACGACTGCTGGCCCAACGTGGCGCATCGGGCTCGGCCACGAACCTGGCCACCGCCCGGATGTGGACGAGGCTCGCCGCACAACTGCGCGGATCGGCCCGCGCGCACGTTCTCACCGTGGCGGCGTCCAACTACTACCTCGCCGGCGACGCCGTCCGGGTCGGGATGGCCATCGACCATGCGCAGGACGCCGTCACAGCGGCAGGCCTTCACCTGCCCAAACCTGGCCGAGTTCCTCAGCGCCGCCGTCCGGGCCGCGTCAGCCTCCCCTCCCCCACCAGCATCAACAGTTGCCAGGGACGTGGGGTGCGCGGCCTCAGGCGTCTTGGCTCGGCGGGACGCCGAGCGCACGGGTGAAGCCGGCGGGGACGAGGATGTCCTCGGCAACCAGGTCGTGGACGGACGCGCGGCCGAGGCCCATCAGTGCCGAGTCGATGCCGCCGCGGAGGATGTCGAGCACGTTCTCGACGCCAGCTTGGCCGGCGGCCGCCAGGCCCCACAGGTAGGCCCTGCCGATCATCACGGCACGGGCACCGAGCGCGAGCGACTTCACCACGTCACTGCCTCGGCGGATACCGCCGTCCAGCAACACCTCGACCTCATGGCCGACGGCGGCGGCAATGGCCGGCAGAGCGCGGATCGCGGCGGGGGTCCCGTCCAGGTTGTTGCCGCCGTGATTGGATACCGAGATGGCCGAAACCCCGGCGTCAACCGCGCGTTTGGCGTCGTCCACCCGCATCACGCCCTTGAGCATGAACGGTCCGCCCCACAGCTCGCGCACCCAGGCGATGTCCTCCCAGGTGGGCGGCGGGGTACCCATCCACTGGCCATAGACGGCGAAGAACGACGGCCCCGGCTCCCCGCGGCGGCCCTGGTTGGGCACCCGCAGGTTGGGCGGTTGCGCGGTCTTGCCGAAGTCCCACAACCAGCGCGGCTTGGTGAGGACCTCGGGCGAAAACCGCAGGATCGTGCCCAGGTTCATCTGCTCCGGTACCTTCGGGCTGCCCCAGTCCCGGCCGTGCGAGAAGCTCCAGTCCGTGGTGACGATCAGCCCGACGGCCCCGGCTTCACGGGCGCGCTGCACCCGTTGCGCGATGGCTTCCCGGTCACCGAGCCAGTAGAGCTGGAAGAACACCTTGGGGTTCGCGGCGACGACGTCCTCGATCGGCTTGCTGGCAAACGAAGATAGGCCCATCGCCGTTCCCCGGGCCGCGGCGGCGCGGGCGACGGCGACCTCGCCGTCCGGGTGCACCGCCTGGACCCCCGTCGGTGAAATCAGCACCGGCAGCGAAAGATCTTGTCCCATCACCGTTGTCGACAAGTCGCGCTTCTCGGGGGCACCCACCACGTGCGGGGCGAATCCCAGTTCACTGAACGCCTCGACATTGTCGGAGACGGTCACGCCCTTCTCGCTGGCCGAGATCAGCGATGAGTAGACCGACTTGGGCAGCCGCTTCTTGGCACGTTGCTGGGCAATGGCCACCGTCTCGAACCAGGTATCGCGTGCCATGACTAGACCGGACTTTCATTGCAGGGCCGCGCAGGCGGGCGCGTCGTCAGCGTGAGGGGCACCGGACCTGCCGAGGAAAGACGGGAGCCGCGCGAATGGTCGCCGCTGGGGCGGGGCTTCTGGCGTTCCCGAGCCAGCGCGGGCACGCCGTAACCCTGCACGCATTCGGGGTCGGGGCCGTCCAGCGGCAGCCCGGTGAAAAACTTGGCCGCCATGCAGCCGCCGCGGCAGCTGTCGAAGTGTCCGCAGCTGCCGCACGCTCCGGCCGACTGCGGCTCCCGCAGCTCGACGAACAGCGGGGCGTTCTTCCATACGTTGTCGAAGCCGCCGTCAGACACGATGTTTCCGGCGAGGAACCGGTCGTGGATGGCGAACGGGCACGCGTAGACATCACCCACCGGGTCGATGAGGCAGACCACCCGGCCGGCGCCGCACAGGTTCAGGCCGGCCAGCGCCCCCGGCTCGCCCAGCCCGGAGAGATGGAAGAAGGAGTCGCCAGTGAGCACGCCGTCGCCGTGGTCGACCAGCCAGTCGTATAGCTGCACCTGTTGCTCGGCGGTCGGATGGAGTTCGTCCCAGACGTCGGCACCCCGGCCGGACGGGCGCAGCCTCGTTATCCGCAGCGTGGCGCCGTAACGTGCTGCCAGCGCCGCGAATTCGTCGAGCTGATCGACGTTGTGACGGGTGACCACGACGGAGATCTTGGCGTCGGAGAAGCCCGCCTCGGCCAGATTCTCCAGCGCACGAATCGCCATCGCGAACGAGCCGGGCCCGCGGACGGCGTCGTTGACCTCTGCCGTTGCGCCGTCGAGTGAGATCTGCACGTCGACGTAGTCGCTGGCGGCGAGGCGTCCGGCGACCTCCGGGGTGATGCGTACGCCGTTGGTGGAGAACTTCACGCCCACGTGATGCTCGGTCGCGTAGTCGACCACCTCCCAAAAGTCCGGTCGCACCGTGGGTTCGCCACCGCCGATGTTGACGTAGAACACCTGCATACGTTCCAGCTCGTCGATGATGTCCTTGCACTGCCGCGTTGAGAGCTCACGTGGATCGCGTTTGCCTGAGGACGACAGACAGTGCACGCAGGCCAGGTTGCAGGCGTAGGTGAGCTCCCAGGTGAGGCAGATCGGTGCATCCAGGCCGCGCTCGAACTGCTCGATCAGCCGGGGTACGGGCGCTGCGGTTGTCATCGGGTCTCCCCTGGCACCAGCATCTTTGATTGGACCAGCACGCCGAGGGCGTGCAGATAGGGCGCCTGCTGCGCATCGTCGATTCCGGCGGCGCGGCAAGCCGATCGGGCATCGGTGTGTTGATCAAGCGACTCGACCACCGCGACGATGGTGCGATTCTTCAGAAACGACAGCTTGCGTGTTCCGAAGTGATAGAGCAGGGCCCCGAACGGCTCGGGCCGGACAGCCACCTGGGGGTGCAGTCGCCAGCGCAGGCCCGGGTCGAAAGCCGCCCCGCCGCCGGTAGCGGCGGGCACGGCGGCGTCCGTGGCGGGGACCGGCACGGTCAGTAGACCCCGCACATGCCGTCGATCGATACCTCTTCGACCAGCGTCTCGGTGACGAGTTCGGTGTCGGCTTCGCTCTGCTGATTCGGTTCCATGAGGGCTGCCTTTCGTCATAATGGGACTTCTCTAAGGTTCCGTATGGCTGGCGGGAAAGCCGCTTCGCAGGTGAAGGGTATCGCAGCGGTTGCTCGGGTGAAAGTGTCCGCGGTGTGGTGTCGCATGCCGGGACAGGGATGCTGCGGGAGCTGGCGGAGCTGACCGGCTTGTCGGCGCGGGTCACCGCGGTGTTGGCCGATACGTATCGGGGGCCGTGGACGTATGCCCCTGGCGCGCTGTTCGCCGATCTGGCTGCGGCGGTGGCCGCCGGGGCGGACTGCATCGACGGTGTCGGACAACGCTGCGCCGCACGGCTGCCGCCGCCGGACTGGGATCTGCCGTTGACCGTGTTGCAGCGGCCGGAGAACGGCGAAGCCAATGTCGCTGCGCGCGTGGGGTATTCGGTCGCGATCGGCGAACACCTGGCAGCCGGCCCGGATCGGATCCGCGCGCGGCTGGCGGAGCTGGGCCACGCGACCCGCACCGCGCTGGCCGATGTGGCCGGCTGGCAGGTCGTCGAGCCGGTCGGAGAGCCGACGGCCATCACGACGTTGACCCCGCTCGACGGCGCCGACCCGCAGAAGGTGCGGTCGTGGCTGATCGCCGAGCGGGGGATCGTCACCACATACGCCGAGGTGCAGCGCGCACCGTTCGAGCTGCACGCGCCGGTGCTGCGGGTATCGCCGCACGTCGGCAGCGCCACCGAGGACTTGGAGGCCTGTGCCGAGGCGCTGGCGGAGGCGACGGAACTACTGTTGTAATTACTGCGAAATCCGGACGGTCAGCCTCTCCGAAGGGATAGGTTGGCCCTACCCGGTCGTGCCGAATTGTGCTGCTAATCGATGGGTCTTGGCCGTGTGGTGTTCCCAACATCACACCGCGCGCCTAACTTCATGGCCGGTATCCGATCAGCACTAGAGAGGACAGCGAAGCCATGCAGGTCGACGAGCTACTCAAACCATTCCCCATCAAGGAGTTCCACCCGTTCCCCCGCGGAATGCTCGGGCCGGGCGCGCACGAGATGATCGGCCCGGAGGCGCTAAAGCTCGGATTCAAAAAGGTGCTCGTGATGACAACCGGGCTGCGCGGATCCGGCACCGTCCACAAGATCGTCGAGTCAATGAAGTACCACGGACTTGAGGTCGTGCTCTACGACCAGGTGGAGTCGAATCCCAAGGACTACAACGTGATGGACTCGGTCACGATGTACCAGGAGAACGGCTGCGACAGCTTCGTGTCGATCGGCGGTGGGTCCGCCCACGACGCCTGCAAGGGCGCTCGCATCTCGGTCGCGCACGACGGCCGTAACGTCAACGACTTCGAGGGCTTCAACAAGTCGGAGAACCCCAAGAACCCGCCACACATCGCGGTGTCCACCACCGCGGGCACGGGTTCGGAGACGTCCTGGGCCTACGTCATCACCGACACCACCACCGACCCGGACCAGCCGCACAAGTACGTTGCCTTCGACGACGCCTGCGTGGCGACGCTGGCCATCGACGATCCAGTGCTCTACTTCGACTGCCCGCTGGACTACACCGCGCAATGCGGCTTCGACGTGCTCGCGCACGCCTCGGAGCCGTACGTGTCGCGGCTGAACTTCGAGACCTCGCTCGGCAACGCTTTGCATGCGATTAAGCTGACCGCCGAAAACCTGCGCGAGGCCACCTGGAACGGCCAGGATCTCAAGGGTCGCGAGGGCATGATGTACGCGCAGTACATCGCCGCGCAGGCGTTCAACTCCGGCGGGCTGGGGATCATCCACTCCATCTCGCACGCGATAAGCGCGTTCTACGACACGCACCACGGCCTCAACAACGCGATCGCACTGCCGCGGGTGTGGGCGTTCAACATGCCGGTGGCCTACAAGCGGTTCGCCGACATCGCGGGGGCGATGGGTGTGGACACCCACGGTATGACCGACGTGCAGGCCGCCGACGCGGCACTGGCCGCCGCGATCCGGTTGCTCCGCGACGTGATCACCATCGAGAAGTTCACCGACGTCCACCAGGACAGCTACTCGAAGAACCGCCTCGGCAAAGGGCCGACGAAGTACTACGAGACCGCCAAGGTGATCAAGGGTGACGCCGCCGACGTCGACCGGATCACCAACCACGTGCTCGGTGACGCCTGCACCCCGGGCAACGCCAAGGAGTGCACCTTCGACACGGTCCGTCCCGTCGTCGATCACTGCATGAACGGCGACCTCGACGACCTGCTCGGCTGAGCATGTTCGATTCCGTTGGACAAGTGCGTGAGGCGCTCGCCGGCCAGGGCTACATCCCCGACGAGCGCCTCGCCACGACGGTTTTCTTGCTGACGAGGCTCGACAAGCCGTTGCTCGTTGAGGGGCCGGCGGGCGTCGGCAAGACGGAGCTGGCCAAGGCACTGGCAGCGGCGACGGGGCGGCGGCTGCTGCGACTGCAGTGCTACGAGGGCCAGGACGAGACGAAGGCACTCTACGAGTGGGACTACGGCAAGCAGTTGCTCTACACCCAGATCCTGCGCGAAAAGATCGGCCAGATCGTCGCCGACGCCAGCAGCCTGGAGGAGGCGGTGGAGCGCATCGGCGCGCAGGAGAGCGTCTTCTTCTCGGAGCGCTTTCTCGCGTCACGCCCGCTGCTTGAGGCCGTGCGCTCGCCGGAACCGGTGGTGCTGCTCGTCGACGAGATCGACCGCGCCGACGAGGCGCTCGAAGCGGTACTGCTGGAGTTGCTGGGCGAATTTCAGGTTTCCGTTCCGGAGATCGGCACGTTCAGCGCCACGCATCCGCCGTATGTGGTCCTGACGTCCAACAACACCCGTGATCTGGCGGCCGCGTTGAAGCGCCGGTGCCTGCACCTTTTCCTCGACTATCCATCGGCGCAGCGCGAGCTGGAGATCGTGCGTGCCAAGAACACCGGCCTTGCGGAGGTCCTCGCCGAGCAACTCGTCGGCATCGTGCGTGGCCTGCGCGAGCTGGATCTGCGCAAAGCGCCGAGCATCGCGGAGACGATCGACTGGGCGAGGACACTCGCCGTGCTCGGGGTGCACGAGCTATCCGCCCAGGTACTCTCCGACACGGTCTCGGTGGTGGTGAAGTACGACAAGGACGTCCGCAAAGCGCTTGATGCCATCCCTCGGCTGGTCGATCCCAATGCCGAGGTGCCCGAGTCCATCAGTAACGGCCACGGACATGAGCATGGGCACGGACATGAGCATGTGCATGGGCACGAAGGTGAGCCCGCAGTGGACGGCCCGGCGATACGGGCGGCCAAGGATCGGCCCGGCCGGTTCACCGACGGCTATTACGGCACCCCCATCAAGAGTTCACTCGGCCGACGCAGGGTGCTCTAGGCCTCGTCGTGGAAGCCACCCTGCACCGGTTCGTGCGGCTGCTGCGCCTCGGCGGCGTGCGCGTCTCGATCCCCGAGGCGCTCGACGCGATGCGATGCGCAAGCCAGCCGGGAGTACTGGCGGACAGGGAGGTCCTGCGTACCGCGCTGCGGGTCGCGCTTATCAAGGACAAGCGGGACGAACCGGTCTTCGACGAGATCTTCGACGCATTCTTCTCGCTGGTGCGGGTCGGCGGCGCGGGCCGCGGCCATGGCCATGGGCACGGTCACGAGGATCTCACCGATACGGGCGAACTAGAGGCGTACACGATGTCCGAGGAGCCCAGCGAGACCCCGCGGCAGGGCCACGAGCACGGCAAGCCAGGGGATATCCGGCAGTATTTCGATCAGCAGAACCTCGCCCAGCGGTACAACCTGCACCAGGAGGCGAACAAAATCGACCTCGCGGCGCTGACGGACGAGATCGCGTTCTCAAAGGAGACCGACACAGTCGGCGGTGAGAGCTATCGCGTGCAGCTCGAGACCGAGCGGCTGCACGGTGCGGGGGCGCCGGGAACGCTGTCCACGGCCTCCGACACAAGCGTCGACGCTGAGCTCACGATCGCCGAGCAGGAGGCGCTGCTCGGATGGCTGGCCGATGTGGAGGACCAGGCGGGGGACGAAGACGACGCGGCGGCGCTGCGAAGGCGGCTCGCTGGTGTACTGGCGAATCTGCCGGAGGCGCTCAAGCGCCACCTCGAGGCCCTGCTACAGCTGGAAAACCGGATCGTCGAGACGCGCGGGGGGCGGGCCGCCCAGGTGGACCGGATCGCCGAAATCGAGCGTGCCGAGCTGGAAGAGTCCCTGCGCCGGCTGGCGCGGACGCTGCACGGCGCGCTCACGCACCGGCGCCGAATCGCCGCCGCCGGCCGGGTCGACCCCGGCCGCACCATGCGGCGCAACATGCGGTTCGACGGAGTGCCGTTCGTGCCGGTCACGGTGCGGCGCGCCGAGGACCGGCCACGGCTGGTCGTACTCGCTGACGTGAGCCTCTCCGTGCGCGCGACCGCGCGCTTCACCCTGCACCTGGTGCATGGGCTGCAGGATCTGTTCACCCAGGTGCGCTCGTTTGCCTTTGTGGCGCGGATCGCCGAGACTACGGAACTGTTTCGGGACCATCCCGCTGAGCGCGCGCTCGGCTTGATCTTCGGCGGCGACGTGCTCGACGTGGATGCCAACTCCGACTACGGCACCGTTTTCGGGGATTTCATCGCCGAGCACGCCTCGGCCGTGACCAGGCGCACGACCGTGTTGGTGCTCGGGGACGCGCGCAACAACGGCAACGATCCGAACCTCGGCGCTTTCGAAGAGATCACACGCAGGGCGCGCGAGACGATCTGGCTGACACCGGAGCCGAGGTACTCCTGGTGCCTCGGCAGCTGCGACCTGCCCGCCTACGCGGAGTTCTGCGACCGGGTACGGGTCGTGCGCGACCTGAGCGGGCTGGAACGGGCGGCACACGAGCTGGCGGGTGAGATGGTCGGCAGGTGAGCCTCCTCGCCGACCTGCCCGATCGGCTGCCTGGCCGCGTATTGGACCAGTGATGCCGACGCCGTCGTGTCGGGCCGGGAATATTGTCTGGGTCACATTTGCGAGGCGGTGTTCCCTAAGGTTGATGTTGTTCTGGGTTGGTGCCCCGGATGCCCAGGGCGAAGCAGGTGCGGCTGATGGCGTGTCTGCTGCACGGTGGCTCCGGAGGAATGGCCGCCCCGTCGCTCTGGCCAGACGGCCTTGGGTGCATCGTTGTCGATGCGCTACGAGGCGCCCGGCGGCTGTGGCTTGGCCGCGTATTGGGCCCTTGGTGGGGGTCTGGAGTCAGGCGGCGAGGGTGCCGCCGTCGACAGTCAGCAGCGCGCCGTTGACGAAGGACGCTTCGTCAGAGGCGAGGAAGGCCACGGCGTTCGCGACCTCCTCGGGGCGGCCGACGCGACCCAGGGGGGTCATGGCCACGAAGGCCGACCGGTCCTCGCCGAGTCCCGCCTGGACGCCCTCGGTCTCGATGATGCCGGGCACGACGGCGTTGACCCGCACCCCGGAAGGGCCGTACTCACTGGCCCAGGTCCTGGTCAGTTGGTCCACCGCGGCTTTACTGGAGCCGTAGGCGGCGGCTCCGGGCAGGCCTTTGCGCGCGGCAATCGTGGACAGGTTGATGATCGATCCGTGACCACGCTCGAGCATCGCCGGCGCTAGTTCGGCGGTAAGGAAGAACGGCACCTTGACGTTCAGGTTGTGGACCGCGTCGAACAGCTCCTCAGCGGTCTCGACAGTGCTCTGGAATGGGTAAATGCCGGCATTGTTGACCAAGATGTCAATCGAACCGGTAAAAGACACTGCCCGCCCCGCCAGCTCCCGCGCACTCGCGGCGTCGGTCAGATCAGCTTGCACGAACTCGGCCTTTCCGCCGGCCGCGCGGATCTCCGCCACGGCAGCTTCCCCCCGCGCGGCGTTGCGGCCGGACAGGATGACGTAGGCGCCCCGCTGGGCGAGCACGTCCGCGGTGGCGCGCCCGATGCCACTGGTTGAACCCGTGACCAAGGCGGTTAATCCGTTCAATGACGTACTCATTGTGGCTCCCTGAAATAGTGGAATGAGCCTTAGCAGTGTGTTCAGCGATTTCACTGGGACGTTCATTCCAGATCGAGCTGTGACTTGAACCGCACCGAGGCGACCTGGTCGGCGGCGTACTGGGCGGCGGAGGACACGCGCGCGGGCGCGGACGGTCCACTCGGCGAGCAACGTCACGGTTCTCACCGACTCGCTGCGTGCGCTGGTGTGCCGTGGACGGACATCATCCGGGCGGTCAGCCGGGTCAGCAGACCGGACGGGGTGATCCCCTGCGTCAGGCACGGCCGCGGAGGCTCACCATCAAGGGACGAGGCGCGAAGATCATGGCCGGGCCGCAGGCCCCGCGGAGCAGCCCGCAGGGCGGCATGATGTTCGCGACCACTTTGACGGTGGGCGGCCATGACAAGCTCGTCGACGCGACCGGTTCCGGGCTGCGCGAGCTCGTCCGCCGACTCCGCCGCGCACACGTCCAGGAGGTGATGATCAGCCCCAACCAGGTGCACAGCCTTCGCGGCCGCTACGGCAAGGATTACCGATTCGACGCGTTCGTCATGACCGATACCCTACGCACCGACCGCGCTCGACTCCGTCCGCTGATCCCCGACTCACTCACCGGCCACCGTGCAGCTCGCGGAGTTGCCGCGGAAGAGCCCGACCGGTGGGTGAGCAGGTCCTTACGGGCCTCACCTGGGCAAACTGGCGAGGCCGCTACGAGTATCGGGCACGCACCAGCCACTACAGGCGCCGCCCAGAGACATGATCACGATCTACGGCTGGAGCACTAACCACTTGACAATGCCCGCGCGGTAACGACCGGGAATTCCATTTCGGCGAAGATCGAAAGTTAGCGGTCCAGAATCAGCCAGCCGCCATAATAGTCGTGCACTCCCGCGCGCACGCCCGGGTGTCTTCGCTGAACCTGGGCGGCCAGGCCGCGCAGGGCGGCGGTATCGAACCGCTGGATGTGCCCGTAGCACGCACGCGGTTCGTCTTCGAACGGGACAGCGACCACCACGCGGCGGCGCGCGAGCCGCAGAGCCTCGTCGATCACATCTCCGGCCATGGCCGGGGTCAGGTGCTCCAGAAGGTGCACGGCGGTGACTGTATCGGCGTCGCGATCCGGAAGGGGGACGCTGGCCGCGTCGCAGCAGATCGTCTGCACGGGCCGGCGCAGCGTTCGGCTGACACGGGCCAGCAGCTTCATGGTGGGTGCGCTCAAATCGGTTGCCACCACGTCCATCCCGCGAGCGGCCAGCCGTAGCGGTAAGAACCCGAAGCAGGACCCCAGGTCGTCGAGCCGGGAACCGACGAGGAGCGACGCGGCATGCTCGTGCACCGGGGCAAACGCAGCGACTCCGTCCTCGAGCCGGTCGAGCGAGTTGCGGTAGAACCGCAGCCATGCCGGCATGATGCCGTCCACGGTGGAGCGCACGATGCCGGTGAAAACGAGCTCGAACTCGGGTTGGCCGTTGAGCACGCCGATGTCGTCGAGTTCCTCCGCGAGCAGGACCGCGAGCTCGTCGGAAAGCTCCTCGGGACGCAGGTCGTGCACGACGTCGAGCACACCTCCGTGTCGGCGTGTGCAGAACCGCGGTGTGCACACCGAGTGCCGGTGCCGGTGAGCGCGGTGGGATCCGACGCGACGGCGCACCCGCACCCCGGAAGCACTGAATGAGCCCGCCTCCGCTGGGGCGAATGGGTCGACCATGATCGTGATCCTTTGGTGAGAGTGGCTCGTGAGACCGCTATTTGTGACCACGGGTAGCCATGGAAGAACCGGCCCGGAGATTGAACGGGCGCGCGCGCTCGCTTGTCATGTATCGCCCTGGCGCACGCTAAACGGCGCGGGTTCGGCCAGCGCCGAGGACGGCCTGCGCGCGATGGTCCGCGCACTGGCACCCGGAAAACGATGGAGGCGTCCGACACTGCGGCGGCGGTTGGTCCTCACGCCGGGATCTGCGCGGCCCACAAATCCGGGCCGAACACCTCGTACCGGATCCGATTCGCCGGCACCCCCCGTTCGACCAGCGAGGTGCGGACGTGGCGCATAAATGGCAGCGGGCCGCACGTGAAGACCTGGACGTCGTCGGGTAGCGGCACCTCCTTGAGATCCATGTAGCCCTGACGAGCGCGCGTGTCGCCGTCTTCGACCTTCTCGTACCAGGAGTAGGCAGTGAAGTCGTCGATCTGACGGCCGATGTGCAGCACGGTCTCGCGCAATGCGTGATCCTTGGCGGCGCGGTCGGCGTGCGCAACGATGATCTTGCGCTGGGGCTGGGTGCGGGCGATTTCCTCGACGATCGGGAGCACGGTGGTGATCCCGGCACCCGCGCTCGCCAGCAGGAGCGGAATGTCCGACGGCTGCACCACGAAGTCGCCCGCCGGTGCGCTGAGCTCGACCGTGTCGCCGGGCTGGAGATGATCGTGCAGGTACGACGACACCATTCCGTCCGGAGCCCCGTTCACGCCGCGCACCCGGAGCACCGTGATCTGCAGCCGATGTCCGAACGCGGTCGAGGAGACCGTGTACTGGCGGGGCTGGCGACGCCCGTCGGGCAGGTCGACGAACACCGACACGTACTGACCGGCCGCGATCTCCGGCAACGGCAGGCCGTCGGCCGGCTCCAGGACGAACGAGGCCACATCCGCGGTCTCCTCGATCCGGCGGACCAACCGGTACGGCCGCAACGGATGGGCCGCGTCGATCTGCGCCTGCTGGTACAGCCGAGCTTCCTCGGCTATGAGCTGGGTTGCGAAGAGCCAGTACACCTCGTCCCACGCCGCCGCGACTTCGGGGGTCACGGCGTCACCGAGCACCTCCCCAACCGCGGCCAAGAGGTTGCGGCCGACTATCGTGTACTGCTCGGGCCGGATTCCCAGAGACACATGCTTGTAGGCGATCCGGCGCAGGACGTGCGCGAAGGACGGCGCCCCCGGATCGACCAGCTGGACGGCGAAGGCGACTACCGACGCCGCCAGCGCCCGGCTCTGCTCGCCGGTGGCCTGATTGCCCTGGTTGAACACCCGCAACAGCTCCGGGTTCTCGGCGAACATGCGGGGGTAGAACACCGCGGTGATCTGCTCGGCATGCTCGCCGACGACCTGGGCGGTCGCCGCGACTATCTTCTTCGACTCGGCCGAAAGGAGCTGGGTGGGCTCGGCCGGGAGAGTTTCGGACATTTTGCGATCACACTTCCTACCGCCGTGGGAGGACCATCCTGTGCCATCTTGTTGTGCCTGAGGGACCGGGTTACTGGGCGGTGCTCAGAAGAACCCTTGGGCCTTATCGCTGTAGGACACCAGCAGGTTCTTGGTCTGCTGGTAGTGGTCGAGCATCATCTTGTGGTTCTCCCGGCCGATGCCCGACTGCTTGTAGCCGCCGAACGCCGCGTGCGCGGGGTAGGCGTGGTAGCAGTTGGTCCACACCCGGCCGGCCTGGATGTCCCGCCCGGCCCGGTAAGCGGTGTTGCCGTCGCGGCTCCACACCCCGGCACCCAGCCCGTAGAGGGTGTCGTTGGCGATCGAGATGGCGTCGTCGTAATCGGTGAACGAGGTCACCGACACCACCGGGCCGAAGATCTCCTCCTGGAAGATCCGCATCTTGTTGTTGCCGGTGAAGATCGTGGGCTGCACGTAGAAGCCGCCGGACAGGTCGCCACCCAGTTCGGCACGCTCCCCGCCGGTCACGACGTGCGCGCCCTCGTCCTTGCCGATTTCGATGTAGGACAAGATCTTCTCGAGTTGGTCGTTGGAGGCCTGGGCGCCAATCATCGTCTCGGTGTCCAGCGGATCCCCTTGGCGCACCGCCTTGGTGCGGATCGCGGCCAGGGCGAGGAACTCATCGTAGATGTCGGCCTGAATCAGGCTGCGCGACGGACTGGTGCACACCTCGCCCTGGTTCAGGGCGAACATGGTGAACCCCTCCAGCGCCTTGTCCTGATAGTCGTCATGGGCCGCCAGCACATCGGAGAAGAAGATGTTCGGGCTCTTGCCGCCCAACTCCAACGTCACCGGGATCAGGTTCTGCGACGCGTACTGCATGATCAGCCGCCCGGTGGTGGTCTCCCCGGTGAACGCGATCTTGGCGATCCGGTTGCTGGACGCCAACGGCTTGCCCGCCTCCACCCCGAACCCGTTGACCACATTGAGCACCCCGGCGGGCAGCAGGTCACCGATCAGCGACATCACGTACAGGATCGACACCGGGGTCTGCTCGGCGGGCTTGAGGACCACCGCGTTGCCGGCCGCCAGCGCCGGGGCGAGCTTCCAGGTGGCCATCAGGATCGGGAAATTCCACGGGACGATCAGCCCCACCACACCCAACGGCTCGTGGAAATGATAGGCCACGGTGTCCTCGTCGATCTGCGACAGCGACCCCTCCTGGGCACGGATCGCCCCGGCGAAATACCGGAAATGATCCACCACCAACGGGATATCGGCATTCAGCGTTTCCCGCACCGGTTTACCGTTATCCCAGGATGCGGCCACCGCGATCGACTCGAGGTTCTCCTCGACCCGGTCGGCGACCTTGTTGAGGATCACCGCCCGCTCGGCCGGGGAGGTCTTACCCCACGCGGGCGCCGCCGCGTGCGCCGCGTCCAGCGCCTTCTCGATATCGGCCTCATCGGAACGGGCCACCTCGCAGAACGTCTGCCCGGTCACCGGGCTCGGGTTCTCGAAGTAGCGGCCCTGCACGGGCGCGACCCACTCGCCGCCGATGTAATTGCCATAGCGGGGCTGAAAGGACATCAACGAACCCTCAGCACCCGGTCGAGCGTAAACAGTCATGGCTTCTTCTCCTGCCATCAGGGACGACAAAAATGTGTCGGTACGAGTTACTCACCACCGAGGGCGCGAAAGGTAAAGGCTCGCGAACTTGATTAAACGCCTCCCTCGGCGCCGCGGAAAGAGTCGAACGACCTTAAGTAGCTGTGGCCTCGTCCCGTCGTTGCAGGAGGGTTGCAGCACGGTTGCACAAGAGGAACTGGGCTCCTTCTTAGATTCATCGAGTCGCATTGCGGCAAGTGGGGTTGCTCGTCGACGTCCCACGATTTGTTGTCTGCCACAACGGAATTGAGCCCTCCTACTCAGCTCGTGGTGTTTTGCGCACCACAGTGCGACCCTCGACGGCGCGCACCGGTCAGTGCTCCAGGGCCTTCCCTTCCGCGCCGGCACCGGTCAGCGACCGGACCTCCATCTCGGCGGCCTTGTACTCGAGGTGCTCCGAGCTGGTGATCGTACCGAGGAAGCCGAGCAGGAACGATGCCGGGATCGCGACGAGACCGGGGTTGGCCAGCGGGAACCAGGACCAGTCGGCGTCGGGGAACATCGCCGTCTTGTTGCCCGACACCGCCGGCGAGAATGCGATGAGCACAACGGTGATGGTCAGACCGCCGTAGATGCTCCACAGGCAGCCACGGGTGTTGAACCGCTTCCAGAACAGCGAGTAGAGGATCGTCGGGAGGTTCGCCGATGCGGCGACGGCGAAGGCGAGAGCGACCAGGAACGCGATGTTCTGCCCGTTGGCCGCGATCCCGCCGAGGATGGCGATCACGCCGACCACCACGGCGGAGATCCGGGCGACGCGGACCTCCGAGCCCGCCGGGGCGTCCCCCTTGTGGATCACACTCGCGTAGATGTCGTGGGCGAACGACGCCGAGGCGGTGATCGTGAGCCCCGCGACGACGGCGAGGATCGTGGCGAAGGCGACCGCCGAGATCAGCCCGAGCAGCAGGGTGCCGCCGAGCTCGTATGCGAGCAGCGGAGCCGCCGAGTTGGCCGCGCCCGGCGCTGCGGCGATCCGGTCCGGCCCGACCATCGCGGAGGCGCCGTAGCCAAGGATCAGCGTAAAGAGATAGAACAGCCCGATTAGCCAGATCGCCCACACGACCGACTTGCGCGCCTCCTTCGCCGTCGGCACAGTGTAGAACCGCATCAGGATGTGCGGCAGGCCGGCCGTGCCCAGTACCAACGCGAGCGCGAGCGAGATGAAGTCGAGCTTCGTCAGGTTCGACTTGCCGTACTTCGCCCCCGGCTCGAGCGGCGCGCCCTTCTCGGCTCCGGCGCCGAGCAGATCCGAGAAGTTCATGCCGTACTTCGCAAGCACCCACACGGTCATCAGCAATGCCCCGCCGATGAGCAGGATCGCCTTGAAGATCTGCACGTAGGTGGTGCCTCTCATACCGCCGATCAGCACGTAGGTGATCATGAGCGCCCCGACGGCCGCGATGACAAGGCTCTGGCCGGCGCGGTCGTTGATGTTCATCAGCAGCGCCACCAGCCCACCGGCGCCCGCCATCTGCGCGAGCAGATAGAAGAACGACACGATCAGCGTGGACGTCGCCGCCGCGGTGCGCACCGGACGCTCACGCATCCGGAACGCCAAGACGTCCGCCATCGTGTAGCGGCCGGTGTTGCGGAGCAGCTCGGCGACCAGGAGCAGGGCGATCACCCAGGCGACGAGGAAGCCGACGCTGTAGAGGAAGCCGTCGTAACCGGTGAGCGCGATCGCGCCGGCGATACCGAGAAACGAAGCGGCGGACAGGTAGTCGCCGGAGATCGCGATACCGTTCTGCCGGCCGGAGAAGCCCGCTCCCGCCGTGTACATGTCGGAGGCGGTCTTGGTCGTCTTGGCCGCGCGCAAAACGAAGATCATGGTCACCGCGACGAACGCCCCAAAGATGGCGAGGTTGAGCCCAGTGTTGCCGACCTGTTCGGTCTGGGCCAGCAGCGTGTTCACAGCAGACCCTCGGCTTCCATCTCGTCGCGGATGCGCGCCGAGCGCGGATCGAGCACCCGGTCCGCGTATCTCACGTAGGCCCAGGTGACCGCGAAGGTCGTCACGAACTGCAGGAGACCCAGCACCAACCCGACGTTGATGTTGCCGACAATCCGCTGGCTCATGAAATCGGTGGCGTAGGCGGCGAGGATGACGTACACGAAGTACCACAGCAGGGACGCCACGGTGACCGGCAGGACCCACCGCCGGTAGCGATGGCGGAGATCCTGGAATTCGGGGGACGCCAATACGGCGAGGTACTTCGCCTCGGTCGGTGTGGGTGGAGGCAACGGACTGCGTTGCTCATCTGGTCTGCTCACGGTTCCTCCGGTGCGTCGCCTGCCGGCATGGGAGACAAAATGTGACGGTAGTCACAGAAGTGAAAGTTACGCCGTTGGACGCGCAGCCGTTCCCGAACGCGCAAAGGATGTCCGAGCCGGTCAGGAGTTGTAGAGCGACCGGTCCAGCCGGGCGCTCAGTGTGGCGCGTGAGGCCGCCACGGCCGCGCCCAGTGTCCCGATTCCGCGCTGTTGCAGCAGCGTGATCATGCCCAAGAAGACCTCGCCGGTCACCAGGGCGTCGCCGAGCGCGGTGTGCCGGCCCAGCACGGTCACACCTAGACGTCCGGCGATCGCCTCGAGCGAGTGCTCGTCGTGGTCGGGATGCAACACTGCGTCGAGCAGCAGCGTGTCCAGCACCGGCTGAGTGAATCGCACGCCGGTGCGCGGCTCCGCGAGCGTCAGGAACTGCATGTCGAACCCGACGTTGTGACCGACGAGAACGGTGTCCGCGGCGTAGCGGGCGAACGCGGGCAGCACGACGTCGATGGTCGGCTGGCCCGCGAGCATCGCCGACGTGATCCCGTGCACGGCGGTCGAGCCGGCCGGCACCCGACGCTGCGGGTCGACCAGCCGCTCGAAAGACTCGTTGCGCAACAACCGCCGGTTCACCACTCGCACGGCGCCCACCGAGATGATCTCGTCACCGCCGGTCGGATCCAGGCCGGTGGTCTCCGTATCGAAGACCGTGTACGAGAGATCGCCGAGGTCGCGATCGGCCCACGCCAGGGATTGCTCCTGCCGGTCGAAGAGGTCGAAATCGTAGAACTCCGGTCGGCTGGCGAGGTCGAGGGGGCTTCTTGCGGCCGCTTCCGGCTCGGCCTCCGTCAACGGGAGCAGGAGCCGCAAATCCGGCGCGGCCCCGGCCGCTCCACCCGACCAGATCTCGCCGCCGTGACGAGCGACGACGTCGCGCACACTCGT
This sequence comes from uncultured Actinomycetota bacterium, assembly GCA_963841555.1. Classification (GTDB taxonomy): domain Bacteria; phylum Actinomycetota; class Actinomycetes; order Mycobacteriales; family Mycobacteriaceae; genus Mycobacterium. The sequence continues at coordinate 76,516 of CAWJDL010000005.1, read as the reverse complement.
CGCCGCGAGGCCGGTGAGCGGCTCGTCCAGCCAGGCCTGGAATCTGGCAGGTTGGGCCGGCGGTCCGGACCAGTTCACCTCGAGTTGAGCGTGGCCGCCGACCGGAGTCGCGGCCAACGTCAATTCATCGACACCGACCTCGTCGTGCAGCCGACCCGCCAGCTGCGCGAGTGCCCGGGCCAGCGCATGGCTGTCCACCCTGACCCAAAGCGCGTCGGCTGCCGCGTGCTGCACGGATACCTCGACCGTGCCCTCGCGCCCGAGCGCGCGGGACACGACCGCCAGGAGGTCCGCCACACTCATCTCGGCTCGCAGCCACTCGGCGCCGAGATCGGTGCCCGACTCGGCGACCCACGTTTCCACCCGACGGCCCAACACGTGGGCCTCCTCGCGCACGATGCCGAGAAACTGCCGGCGCTCCTCGACGTCCATGTCCGGATAGTCAATGACCGCCTCGATCGCCGCCTGAATGCTCCCGAGGGAGGAGCGCGTCCCCTCGGTCAGCTCGCGCAGCAGGTCGTCACGCCGGCTGCTGCGGTTCATCCGGTCGGTCAGGTCCTCGAGCAGCAGCACGAAGCCGGTGATGCCGCCGTCGGGCCCACGGGCGGGCGCCACTCGCACCTGCAACAGTTGCTCGCCGCGCACGGTCGTGGCCACGTGCGAGGAGGTGGCGGAATCGTGCTCGATGTGGTCCAGGGCGTGCGCGAGCAGGTCTCGATCGATGATGCCGAAAACCGAACGGCCCAGGCCGACGGCCGCGTCGTCGCCCAGCACCGACCGCGCGGCGGCGTTGCAGAGCAGGATCTGCCCGTCGACGTTGCACACGATGACCGCCGCGGCGAGTTCGGCCATCAGCGCGGCCAGCCGGTTCCGCTCCTGCGCGAGGCTCGCCTGCGCGGCGCGAATCTGCGCGTCGACTTCCCGTTCGGCGATCCTGCGCCGCTCGGCCAGGTCGTCCACCGCGGTGGCCAACTCCGTGAGTTCTGCGGGTCCCGACCGGTCCAGCCGGTGTTCGGGGTTGGCCTCGAGGAGCAGCCGGGTCTCGGCGGTCAGCCGCCGCGCCGTCATGGTGTAGCGACCCACCAGATGCGCCACCGTCGCGACGAGTCCGGCGACAACCAGCGCACCGCCGATCAGCAGCGTGGCGATCTGGCCGGCCACGGCGTCGATCACGGCCTCGCGCCGATCAGCGGGGATGCCGCTCCACAGCAGAAGCGAGATCACGACGACCGCGACGATCACATAGGCCGCGACGGCCGCAGCGAGCAGCCATCGAGCCTCCGGCCGTCGAGCGCGCACCTCAACCGCCGCCGGTCAGAAGTCGGGTGACCGTGTCGACCAGTTCGGAGGTCGAGAACGGTTTGGTCACGTACGCGTCCGCGCCGAGCGCAAGGCCCTTGGTCACCTCCGACTCGCGTCCCTTGGCGGTGAGCATGACAATCTTGAGGTCCGTCCAGCCGGAGTCGCGCAACTGCTGGCAGACCTCGTAGCCGTCACGACGGGGCATCATCACGTCGAGGAGCACGAGGTCAGGCCGGAACCGCTCCACCTCGGTCAGCGCCTCGTCGCCGTCGCGGGCGACGGCGGTGTCGAAGCCGGCCTTCTTCATCAGGAACTGCAGCGAGACAACGATGTTCGGCTCATCGTCGACAATGAGCACCTTCCTCGGCATCAGGTGTCCCCTTCTGTGGCTTCCGCGCGGGCCGCAGCGGCGGCGGCGACCGCGACCGGGAGTGTGAACGAGAACGTGGCGCCCTCCCCCGGGGGGCCCTCTACCCACAGCCGCCCGCCGAGGTGCTCCACGATCTGGCGGCTGATCGGGAGGCCCAGTCCCGTCCCCGCGGGCCGGTTGGTGCGGATGTCACCGCCCTGACGGAACTTCTCGAAGATGACCTCGCGGTCCTCGCCGGCGACGCCGGGTCCGTTGTCCCGCACGTTGACTCGCACGACGCCGCCATGCGCCAAGACCCCGATCCGCACCCGTCCGGTCTCGCGTGGACAGAATTTCACGGCGTTCGAGAGCAAGTTGAGCAGGACCTGCACGAGCCGATCCCGGTCGGCCCGCACGATCGGCGCGGGCTCGGGCACGTCCACCTCGAGGGCGACCCGCCAGTCGCGGAAGATCTGCGCGGTGGCCTGCGCCGACATTGTGAGGACCTCGCCGAGGTCGACCGGCTCGATGTGCCACTGCGCGCCGCCGGACTCGAGCTTGGAAAGGTCGAGCACCTGGTTGATCAGGCGGGTCAACCGCTCGGTCTCCTGCACCACGATCTGCAAGTACTCCGCGCGTTCGGCGGCGTCGAGGTCGGGATTGTCGGCCAGGATCTCGGAGAACGCGCGGATCGACGTCAGCGGCGTGCGCAACTCGTGGGTGATGGTGGACACGAAATCGTCCTTGAGCCGGTCGAGCTCCTGGAGCCGTTCGTTGGCGTGGCGCAATTCCGTTGTCGCCGCCTGCAACTGCTGCGACTTGCGTTCCAGCGCCCGGCTGTAGGCGAGGACCTCGGAGGTCTCGTCGAGGATCTGCAATACCTCGTCGACCGCCAGTGGTTCCTCCTCCACGACGGAGCCAACGATGAACCGCGCGGAAGCGGAACCCACCGCACCGGCCAGCACCGACTCGACATGCTGGACGAGTCCGGGCTCCGCGGCGGCGTCGGGCGAGATGTCGGTGCCGGTGCTCGCGGCATAGGACGCGAGCGCTGCCCCGGCGCCGTCTTCGCCGAGGAAGCGCGCGAGGAGCACCTGGAGTTTCCCGACGGTGGCCGAGCCACGCCAGAGCCGGGCGTCCGCGCCGCCTCCGACATGGGTGAACGCGTCGACGAACGTCGAGGCTTGCACGTGCTCGGCGGGCGCGCGCCGGCCGGTCAGGGACAGTCCCACGAAGAGGCCCACGTTGACCAGCATGCTCCACAGCATGGAATGGCTGACCTCGTCCAGCCCGTCCAGCCCGAACAACGCGTGGGGGGCGAGCAGTCCCACCCCGAAGGGGCCGTCCTCGACGAACGACTCGGGGACCAGGCCGGTCGCGGCCAGTGACGGCAACGGCAGCGTGTAGGCCCACACCACGAAGCCGGCCAGCAGACCCCAGGTCGCGCCCCGCCTGGTCGCGCCCCGCCAGTACATGCCGCCGAGGATCGCCGGCGCGAACTGCGCCACGGCAGCGAACGAGATGAGGCCGATGGACACCAGCGCGAGCGCGTCACCTGCCACACGGAAGTACGCGAAGCCCAGCAGCAGCACCGCGACGATCGTCAACCGGCGGATTCGCAGAATCGCCCGACCCAGGTCGCGACCGTCGGCCAGCGCGCTGCGGCGACGCAACAGGATGGGCAGGACGAGCGAGTTCGACACCATGGTGGACAGCGCGATGGTCTCGACGATGACCATGCCGGTGGCCGCGGACAGTCCGCCGATGAACACGAAGAGCGTGAGCATGGCCTGCTGGTCGGCCATCGGGAGCGCCAGGACGAACGCGTCCGCGCTGACACCGCCGGAGCCGAACGTGACGAGGCCGGCGATGGCGATGGGGAGCACGAAGATGTTGATGAGGAGCAGGTACAGCGGAAACACCCACGTCGCCGTCTTGATGTGGCGCTCGTCGACGTTCTCCACCACCGCCACCTGCCATTGGCGCGGGAGGAAGAGGATCGCGAGCATCGACAGCACGATCAGCCAGAGCCACGAGCCGTAGCTCTGGGTTTCACCGAGCCTGAGCAAGTGGGCCAGGTCGGGATCGGAGCGGGCACGGCCGAAGAGGTCGCCGAACCCACGGAAGCTCACGTACGTGACGTAGAAGCCGACGGCGAGGAACGCGACCAGCTTGACCAGCGACTCGAAGGCAATGGCCGCGACCATGCCCTCGTGCCGCTCGGTGGCGTCCAGGTGGCGGGTGCCGAAGACGATCGTGAAGGCGGCGAGCAGCAGCGCGACGTAGAGCGCCGTGTCGGTCAGGATCGGCGGGTCGGCCGCGACCGTCGTGGCCAGCCCGGGCTCGCCGCGCAGGATCGTGAACGAGTTGGAGATGGCCTTGAGCTGCAGCGCGATGTACGGGACGATCCCGACCACGGCGATCACGGTGACAAGTCCGCCGAGCAGGGCGCTCTTGCCGTATCGCGAGGAGATGAAGTCGGCGAGGGAGGTGATCCGGTTCTGCTTGCAGATCCTGATGATCTTGCGCAGTACGAGCCACCACCCGGCCGCCATGACCGTCGCGCCGAGGTATATCGGCAGGAAACCGACGCCGGTGGTCGCGGCCCGGCCGACGCTGCCGTAATACGTCCAGGACGACGCGTAGACGCCGATCGAGAGCGCGTAGATGTAGCCGTTGCTGATGATGCTGCGGCCCCGGTCGGCGCGGCGGTCGCCGAAGTAGGCGATGGCGAACAGCAGTGCGAGGTAGGCCACGGACGCGACCACGATCACCCGCGTGTCGATCATCGTGACCGCGCGATCCACGCGAGGAGGGCGATGACAAGGGCCCATGCGACGAACAGGTACGCCCACAATGCCGGCACGCCAACGACGACCGCGTCCGTGTCGAAGACGGCGAGGAGCGGAAAGTTGAATAGCGCCAGTCCCAACAGCCCGACGGCCACCAGGCGGGCGGTCTTCAACCGGTCGCTCACGGCCGCATCTCCTTCACGTCACCGTATAGGTTGCGAAACGCTGAGCGGTGACCTCCTGGATGGCATGCACGGTGCGCATGGCAGTGCGCAGCATCGTCCGTTGGTCGGTCGTCAACCGGTCGGGGGACACCCGGTTGTCCGCGGGCACGTTCTCGTCCACCTGCTGGATCTGGTGGTGCAGCCGCAGGTCGGTGAGGAAGCGGTAGGCGTCGATCAGGTCCCCGGCGGTGGCCGAGCTCAGTGTGCCGGCGGCCGCGGCGGCCTGTAGCCGCAGCATGGTGCTGTGCTCGGCCGAGCCCGCGATCAGCGCATAGAGCCTGGCCAGCAGCACGATGGCCGCCGTCCCGCCGCGTTTGACGTCCAGGGTGGAGCCGCGGATGCGCAGTCGGCCGAACAAGCTGATCGGCGGCCGGAAGGTCACCGCGGCGCGGGCCATCTGCGTGCGGAACGGCCCCCTGCTCCCGCCGACGAGCAGGATGCGGATCAGCTCGTCCGGTGAGAGTTCACCGTGGCAGGCTCGGACGTCGAGAAAGACCTCCGCCTTGAGCAGGGCCTCCGGATCGGGCTGCTCGACCCAGCCCCGGAACAATCTCCCGAACTCGTCGAGTGGGCGGTGCCAGTTCGTGGCCATGTAGCCGCCTCCGCACAGCGGGATCCCGGCCCGGGCCAGGGCGTCGACCACCAGCGCCGCGAGGGCGGCGAAGTATTCGTCGGTCGCGGCCGCTTCGTGCGGCGAGGTTGCCTCGTAGGCGATCGCGCTGTCCTGGTCACTGGAGAGCACCTGCTCGCGGCGCCCGTGCGAGCCCAGCGCGAGCCACACGTAGGAGCACGGCGGCGGGCCGAGGTGCGACTCGGCGAGGCCGAGCAGACGCCGGGTGAGGGAGTCGTTGGCGTCGGCAACGGCGCCGGTGACGTCGAGCGCGTTGACCCCGGCCGCGAGGCGAGCGCGGACGAGGTCGACCAACTGGCTCTGGTAGGCGCCGAGGGGCTCCAACCGGTCGATCCCTTCGACCTCCTCGATGACGCGAACCGGGCAGGCGTTGTGCGGCGTCTCCATCGCGTCACCTCGCTCCGGCGCGAGTCGGGCTCACATTCTGCGTCGACGATCAGACTACGTCGTCGGTGCGGCCCCGGGACCGGGATGCGCCGTCGTGCCGTCCGACGGCGCGGGGCCGTTACCCGCGGTTCCCTTGGCTTCCGCTCGGGTCGTCGTCAGCGAGGGAGGCCAGCATCCGAGGGATCGTCCCGAATCCGGTTCGCGCGACGTAATGCCCTGCCGCAAGCAGGTAGCGCGCGATCCGTCGCTGCTCCGGAGGCATCGCCGGGAGTTCGCTGACGGCTGTCCACAGTGCCCGTCCGACGTCTCGGTCGATGCTCCGCTCATCGGGGTTTGCGGTCTGCCGATCCACGATCCCGATTCCGGCGCCGATCTGCGCGGCCGAGAGGAATACCTGGCGCAGGTACGGCGCATCTCCGGGCGCGGAGTCGATGGGGAACATCGGCAGCACCTCCTCGACCAGCCGATCCGCGATGGTGGCCGCCTCCGGCTCGAACGCCTCGCGGTACCCCATCTCGTACAGCGTCAGCGCGGCGAAGGAGAGCCGCTCGGCATCGCGTCGATGGGGCCACGAGGAACCGTCGATCCGAGGCATCCGAAGGGGCAGCCTTGGCGGCTTGCGCCGGAACAGCGGCATGCGGGACTCCCTCGTCCGTTGCCGAGCTCGCCGACTTCACCCGCTATTCGGACCGCGCCGCCGGGCAGAACAATCGCCGCTACTTGCTGGCCCTGATCGCCTCGAACACGCTCGGATCCAACAACCCCGAAGTGTCACCGAGTTCACGGCCTTCGGCGACGTCACGCAGAAGCCGCCGCATGATCTTGCCGCTGCGGGTTTTCGGCAGCTCCGGCACCACGTGAATCTCCCGCGGCCGCGCGATCGGCGAGATCTCGCGGGCCACCTCGGCCCGCAGCTCGTCGATCATCTGTTTGCGCGGGGTGTCGGCGTGGTGGGCCAACAGGATGACGAACGCGACGATCGCCTGCCCGGTGGTGTCGTCGGTGGCGCCGACGACGGCCGCCTCGGCTACCCCCGAGTGGCCGACCAGTGCCGACTCCACTTCGGCGGTGGAGAGCCGGTGCCCGGACACGTTCATCACGTCGTCGATGCGGCCCAGCACCCAGATGTTGCCGTCCAGGTCGTAGCGTGCGCCGTCGCCGGCGAAGTACCAGCCCTGCTCGGCGAACCGGGACCAGTAGGTCTCTTTGAACCGGTCCGGATCTCCCCAGATGCCGCGCAGCATCGCCGGCCACGGCTGGTCCAGCACCAGATAACCCTGCACGTGCTCGCCGAGCTCGGGGCTGTGCTCGATCAGATTGCCGTGGTCGTCGACAATGCGGGCGGAGATGCCGGGCAGCGGCGCCATCGCCGAGCCCGGCTTGGCCGCGGTGACGCCGGGCAGCGGCGAGATCATCGCCGCACCGGTCTCGGTCTGCCACCAGGTGTCGACGATCGGAGTTCGGTTGGCGCCGATGACGTCGCGGTACCAGCGCCACGCCTCGGGATTGATCGACTCACCCACGGTGCCCAGCAGCCGCAGGCTGGACAGGTCGTGGGCGTCGGGGATCTCGCGGCCCCACTTCATGAACGTGCGGATCAGCGTCGGCGCGGTGTAATAGACGGTGACGCCGTACTTTTCGATGACCTCGAAATGCCGATGCTCGTTCGGAGAGTTGGGTGTGCCCTCGTAGAGCACCTGGGTGACGCCGTTGGACAGCGGGCCGTAGGTGATGTAGGTGTGCCCGGTGACCCAGCCGATGTCGGCGGTGCACCAGAACACATCGGTCTCCGGCTTGATGTCGAAGATGCTGTGGTGCGTGTACGACGCCTGGGTGAGGTAGCCACCGGTGGTGTGCACGATGCCCTTCGCCGCACCGGTGGTGCCCGAGGTGTAGAGCAGAAACAGCGGATGCTCGGCGTCGAACGCCTCGGGGGTGTGCTCGGGTGAAGCCTTCTCGACGGTGTCGTGCCACCACAGGTCTCGGCCCTCGGTCCACGCGACATCGATGCCGGTGCGCCGCACCACCAGCACACGCTGCACGGTGCTTTCGGTGCCGTCAGCGGTCCCTATCGCCTCGTCCACCGCCTCCTTCAGCGACACCGCCTTACCGCGCCGGTACTGCCCGTCGGTGGTGATCACCAGCTTGGCTTCGGCGTCCTCGATCCGGGCCTTCAGCGCCGACGCCGAGAAACCGGCGAAGACGACGCTGTGCATGATCCCAAGCCGGGCGCAGGCCAGCATCGCCACGATGGCCTCTGGGACCATCGGCATATAGATGGCGACGCGGTCACCGGCGACCACACCGAGGTCGGTGAGCGCGTTGGCGGCCCGCGACACCTCGGCCAGCAGGTCGGAGTAGGTCAGGCTGCGGCTCTCGCCGACCGGCTCGCCCTCCCACTGGATGGCCACCCGGTCGCCGTTTCCGGCCTCGACGTGTCGGTCCACGCAGTTGTACGCGACATTGAGTTTGCCGCCGACGAACCACTTGGCGAACGGCGCCTCCGACCAGTCCAGCACGTCGGTGAACGGCGTCTCCCAGGACAACCGGTCGGCCTGCTCCGCCCAGAACGCCAGCCGGTCTTTCTCGGCGGCTTCGTACAACTCTGCGGTCGCATTGGCGTTCGCGGCGAACTCCGCGGGCGGCGGATACGATGACGGAACCTCGGTGTGCGTCTCGGACATGTTTGTGAGCGTAGTCACAGAACGTTGCATCAACGTTGGCAATTCAACACCTGCGCGGCGGGCGGCTCCTGCTAACCACCAACCACCGCCAGCTGGTCGGCAGGGCTTTGCACCGGTCGCCTTTGCAGGGCCGACGCCATCGCCTGCGTGCCTTTGGCGCGAGGAGTGAACCCAGCCCGTCTCAAATAGATGTCCAATTGGACATCTTCCCGATGAGCGCGCTGTTCCTCATCTGGTACACCGCCTATGTGATGCTCGGCGCATTCGCCCACGACTTCATGGCAATCAAGGTCTGGGGCAACATTAACGTCGGCCTGCTCATCGGCCTCGGCCAGTTCCTGTCCACCTTCATCATCACCGGTATCTACGTCTGGTTCGCCAACCGCGAGCTCGATCCACGGGCCGAAGCAATCCGCTCCAAGCTGGAAGGCGGTGTCGCATGAATCTCCTCGCCGCCGACGGCGCAACAATCGGAAACCCAGCCGCCAACATCGGCATCTTCGCGCTGTTCGTTGCAGTCACGCTCTACATCGTGATCCGCGCCAGCAAGAAGAACGCCACCGCAGCCGAATGCACGGCAGGCCTGCCGCACGTGCTGATGCGCTTCTACACCGTTCAGACTGCTAAGGAGGCCCGCCGGTCGGTGGTGTGGGCGATCGTCCTCATCGGCGCCTTCTACGTGTTCACGCTGGCGCTGGGCTACGGTGCCGCAGCCCTCGTCGGTCCCGACGTCATCCTGGCGGAACCCGGCGCCCAGAACTCGGCCGCGCCGCTGCTCGCCTTCGAACTCGGCGGGGTCGTGTTGCTGGGCGTCATCTCGGCCGTCGCGTTCGCGACGATCCTCGCGGTGGTCGCGGGCCTAACCATGGCGGCCTGATCTCGACAATCGTGCTGATTATCTTCTCCCCCGCGGTGTCGGGTGCGAAGACCGCGATGCTGCCCAACGTGGACTTCGCCTGGTTCCCGCTGGCCAACCCGGGCATCGTGTCGATTCCGCTGGCGTTCCTGCTGGGCATCCTCGGCACGCTGACCTCGCCGGACAACGAAGATCCGGAAATTGCCGCCGAATTCGAGGTGCGGGCCCTGACCGGGGTCGGCGCGGAGAGGGCGGTCGCCGCGCACTGACAAACGGAATAAGGCGACCAGCCGGGATCGATAGTCTTTAACGTGCCCCAAACCTCGACGAAGACACGCCTGGCCTTCGGTCTGCTGGCGTATGCGTTCGCGGCGATCATGGTCGGCACCACGCTGCCAACGCCGATGTACGCGCTATACGCCGACCACATGCACTTCGCGGTATTGACCACCACGGTGATCTACGCGACGTACGCGGGCGCCGTCCTGTTCGCGCTGCTGGCGTTCGGCCGCTGGTCCGACGCCATCGGACGCCGCCCGGTGCTGCTGGCAGGCGTGGTGTTCGCGGTGGCGAGCGCTGCGGTCTTCCTGGTCGCCGATACCGTGCCGACGCTTCTGGTTGGCCGGGTGCTGTCGGGGCTGTCGGCAGGCGTCTTCACCGGAACGGCCACCGCGGCCGTCATCGAGGCTGCGCCGCCGAGCTGGCGCACGCGGGCCGCAGCTGTCGCGACTGTCGCCAACATCGGCGGGCTTGGCATGGGGCCGCTGCTGGCGGGACTGTTGGTCGAATACGCGCCCGCGCCGCTGCATCTGAGTTTCATCGTGCACATCGTCCTAGCCGTGTTGGCCGGCGTTGCGGTGCTGATCGTCCCGGAAACCTCCGAACGCACCGGTCGCATCGGCGTGCAGCGGCTGTCGGTGCCAGTCGAGGTCCGCGCGGTGTTCATCATCGCCAGCCTGGCCGCGTTCGCGGGCTTCGCGGTAACGGGGCTCTTCGCCGCGGTGGCGCCGTCGTTTCTTTCCGAAGTCGTCGGCATCGACAATCACGCGGTCGCCGGGTTGATCGCCAGCTCGATCTTCGCGGCCTCGGCGGTCGCGCAGGTGGCTGCCGGCAAGATGAACCCGCACCGCGCGGTCGCGATCGGCTGCGCGATTCTTGTGGTCGGAATGGTGATTCTCGCTGTGGCACTGGACCTTTCGTCGTTGGTCGGGATCGTCGCAGCGGCGGTGGTGGCAGGAATCGGTCAGGGCATCAGCTTCAGCCGCGGTCTGGCCGCCGTCGCCGAACGCGCGCCCGCTGATCGCCGCGCCGAAATCAGCTCCAGCTACTTCGTGATCGCCTACGTGGCGATCTCGTTGCCGGTGGTCGGCGTGGGTCTGGCGGGCCAGCGGTGGGGATTGCAAACGGCCGGTGAGACTTTCGCGGTTGCCGTCGCGGTCCTGTCGGCCATCTGTCTGGTGGCGATCCTGGTGGAGGAGGCGCGCGAGTCCCGCCGCGCAATTGCGGCCGTTACGACAGGAAGCGGGTGACGTACGGCGCGAATCGCGCGCGCAGATCGCCTTCGTTGAGTCCGAACATTTCGCACGACGTCACGACCCGGCCGAGCCGACCACGCTGGTGGCCGGCCAGGTAGTCGGCCATCCCGGTGCGCGCGTCGTCGGTCACCGGCTCGCCGACGAGGCCGAAAACCTGTTCGGCGACGCCGAGCTCGTCGGCCATGAAGTCGTCGAAGGTCACATCGATCGATCGCTCGGGTGCGATGACGTCGCGGTCGCGGGCGAGCGCAGCGAGCATCAATTCGAGGCGGTCGATCCATTCGGCGGCAATCTGCTCGACCGGTACCGGAGAGCGGTGCATGCGCGCCGAATAGGTGAGCATCGCGACCATCGAGAGGGCTACCGGCACCGGGTCGCGATGGGTACACACAACGGCCACGCCGGGGAAGACGCGTTCGAGCACCGGAAGCTGCTCGAGGTGCTGAGGAGACTTGAGCAGCCATCGCCTGCCGCCCCGCAGGAACTGCAGCGCCTTGAGCTGCGTCGCCAGGTACTCGTAGGTCGATGTTTGATCGTGGGCCAGGTAGTACTCGCGCCACCGCGGCACGTAAGCGAGTGTCTCCATGAACATCGTGGAGAAGTCGTTGGCCAGCAGTTGGATCTCTTCGTGGACGTGCTCGGTGGTCATTTCGTGCATGAGCGCGAAGTGCGGCATGAGCGTGTTCATCACCATGACCGCGACATCCATGCGTGCGGCGCGGGGGTCCGGCTCGACGCCCACCTCGGCGGGAAGGGGGAACGGCTCGAAGCTCTCCCAGTAGGGCAGCGTGCGGAAGGCCGGAGCCGCTGCGAGCAGGTTGTGCAGATGAGTCGTGCCCGTGCGAGGTAGTCCCGCGATGACCACAGGGGACAGCAGTTCGATGTCGTGGATCTCGGGGTGGCGCGTCACCAGGTCGGTCAGCAGTAGACGGTTCTTCAGCCACTGCGACAGCTGGCCGAAGAAGTTCACGAAGCCCGGCCCGTGCATGCCGTCGATATCGTGCAGCGCCGCGAGGTACACGTCGAGTCGTTCCCGGTAGTCGTCAGGCCCGAAGTCGTGGAGGCCGGTGTCCGCAATTGCTCTGGCGTGCAGCGCATCCGAGTCGAGCGGGCAGTCGGCGGCCAGCGCGGCCATCATGTCGCGGATCTGCTCGGCCTCGGGGGAAAAGCGGGGCTCGGCGAGGTCGTCGAGGTGGACGAGGTCCGTCGTGGCGTCGGTCATGGCGACTTATGTTACTCTGAGTTTCGTAATGACAACAGACCTTGGCCGCCCCCGCGATCCGCGCATCGACAGTGCGGTGCTCAGCGCGACCGTCGACCTGCTCGGCGAGACCGGGTATGCCGAGCTCTCGGTGGACGCGATCGCCCGGCGAGCAGGCACCAGTAAGCCGGCGATCTACCGGCGCTGGCCTAGCAAGGCGCACCTTGTGCACGAGGCGGTGTTCCCGATCGGCAGCGGGACGGAGCTGCCCGACACCGGATCGTTGGTCGGCGACGTCCGCGAGATGGTGCGCCGCACGGTCGCGGTGCTGACCACCCCGGCCGCGCGGGCGGCGCTGCCAGGACTGGTCGGCGAGATGTCCGCGGACCTAACCCTGCACGCCGCACTCCTGGCGCGATTCGGCGACATACTGTCGCGCGGTCTGACCGAACGCCTGAACGAGGCGTTGGCGCGCAATGAGGTTCGGCCCGACGTCACGGCCGCGGAACTGACCGAGGCCCTCGCGGGCATCACCTTCCTTGCGCTGCTCACCCGCGGCGCGGCACTCGACGACGCCTGGGTCGAGCGCACGGCCACCCTGATATTGAGAGGAATCAGTACATGACCCACGAATCGAGCGTCGCGTGGCGCGAACTGCTCGAAACCCTCGGCGGCCTTGATAGTTCATTTCTCGAGGGCGACCGCGCGGTCACTGACGACCGCCACATCGCCGACGGTTACCGCATGCTCGCGACGACGCTTGGCGTGGCGTTCGACACCTACCTCTTCGCCGATCCCAGCCGACCGCTGTGGGTCGAGGTCAACTCGCCGTTCCGGCCCGACCGCCGATGGGGTGGAGACAACACCGACGCCTATTACTTCATGTGCCCGGTCGATCCCAAGCGGCGCTACCGCATCAGCGGAAACCGCGGTGACAGCGTCTACTTCTCGGTGACCGCCTACAACGAACCGTCGCCCGGCGCGTGGTCCGACAAGGTCGTGGCGATCGTGCGCGACGACGATCTCGACAGCTCCGGTGCTATTGATGCCGACGGCAACTTCTCGTTCGACCTTGGGCCGACGGCGGAGGCGGCCGTGCTGATGACTCGCGACTACCAAGCCGACCCGCAAACGGGTCGCCCTGTGGCGTGGCGCATCGAGGCTCTCGACGAACCGAACCCGTTCCGGCACGGCGATGCCGAGACCGCGGCGGCCCTGCGGGCCAGCGCCGCCTGGATGCGCACGATGTTCGCGATCCTGCCGCTGGCAGTCGGCGCGCGAGTCGAAGACGCGCACACCCTCGGGCACGAAATCTCCCAAGCTGCAAATCAATTCGCCGATCCCTATCAGGTGCCGGACGCAAACTTCGGCTGGTCGGCACGCGACGCCTGCTATGCGTACGGCAGTTTCGTGCTCGAGGACGACGAGGCACTCGTGATCACCCATCGGCCGCCGAACTGCAGGTTCTGGAACCTGGTGGTGTGGAACCAGTTCATGGCGACCCCAGGCGTCGCCGATGCGCGCAGCTCGGTCAACGGCCACACCGCAGTGCCGAACGCCGACGGCTCGGTGACGATCGTCGTTTCGCGTGGGATGACGGCGCACCCGAATTCCCTGACCACACTGGACTATCCGCTCGGCAACCTGGCCTTCAGATGGTTCCTCGCCGACCAGGTTCCCGCCCGACCGGATGTGCAATTGGTAAAGGTGTCCGACGCGCCGACGAGTGTGGACTGACGATATGAGCGGCGAGTTGAGCGATCTGCGGTTCTGCCATCTGGTCGTCGGCGTCACCGATATGGATCGAGCGATGGCGTTCTACCGCGGTCTGCTCGGCATGGACGTCGTGTTCGACCAGTTGATCTCCGGCGAGTCGTTCGACGCGGCGCTGCACGCGTCCCGTAAGCAGGAGGGCCGGGTCGTCGGCGGCGTCATCGGCGGGTTGATGATCGAGTTGCTATCCCTGGGTGGGTCGAAACCCGCCGAAACCCCGAAGCGCCGCGGCGTCGTCGGAATCCAGAACATCTCGTTATCGGTGACCGATTTGGACGACACGTGCCGCAGGATCACCGACGCCGGATACGAGCCGGACCAGGAGCCGTTCGAGATCGGCGGGGTACGAATGTTCTTCGTCAAGGATCCGGATGGCACTCCTGTCGAATTCATCGAGCTACCCGGCGGCGCGCGCAGCACGTACGAAATGTACCGATCGTGACCTATTCGCATCCGGGTTCGCTTAGCCCGAAGTTCCCCCCTGTGGGGTGGGCCTGAATCACGATGTGGTTTGTGAGCAGGTGTTTCGCGTTCTCGTGTGGCGGTGTGTGTACTCATGTAGCGTCTGGATTGTGTCGGCGTGTCATCATTTGTTTCAGTGATTGTCAGGCGCTAACTGTGCTAGAAAGTAAGCATGTATGTGACGTCGGTGCCGAACCGGGGGTCACCACCGGCGGTGTTGCTGCGCGAAAGCTACCGCGACGAGGGCAAGGTGAAATCCCGCACCCTGGCCAACTTGTCACACTGGCCCGAGGACAAGGTGCAGACCCTGAAACGTGCGTTGAAGGGCCTGCCGCCAGCGATAGATCTGTCCGAGGCGTTTGAGATCACGCGTAGCCTGCCGCACGGGCATGTCGCGGCGGTGCTGGGCAGCGCGCAGCGACTAGGCATGCAGGAGCTCATCGATGCCGCGCCCTCGCGCAAACGCGATCTGGTGACCGCGATGCTGGTGGCCCAAGTGATCGGCCCTGGCTCCAAGCTGGCCACCGCGCGCGGGCTGCGCACCGAGACCGCCACCAGCTCGCTGGGGCAGGTGTTGGGGGTGGCCGGCTGTGATGAGGACGACCTGTATGCGGCGATGGATTGGGCGCTGCAGCGCAAAGATGCCATCGAAAACGTGCTCGCCGCACGACATTTGGCCAACGGCACGCTGGTGCTCTATGACGTGTCCTCGGCGGCGTTTGAGGGCCGCACCTGTCCGCTGGGGGCGATCGGGCACCCCAAAGACGGGGTGAAAGGCCGGCTGCAGATCGTCTACGGGCTGCTGTGCTCGACCGCCGGGATCCCGGTGGCCATCGAGGTGTTTGAGGGCAACACCGCCGACCCGAAAACCCTGGCCGCCCAGATCAGCAAGCTCAAAGACCGGTTCGGACTGTCGCGGGTGTGTTTGGTCGGGGATCGGGGCATGCTCACCAATGCGCGCATCCGCGAGGAGCTACGCCCCGCGCAGCTGGATTGGATCAGCGCGTTGCGCGCCCCCCAGATCAAGGCCCTCGTCGACACCGGTGCGCTCCAGCTGTCGCTGTTCGATGAGCAGGACCTCCTCGAGATCACCTCCCCGGAGTTTCCCGGTGAGCGGCTGGTGTGCTGCCACAACCCCGTCCTGGCCGAGGAACGGGCCCGCAAACGCGGCGAGCTGCTGGCCGCCACCGAAAAAGAACTCACCCCCATCGCGGCCGCCACCCGCCGCGACAAGCGCCCGCTGCGCGGCAAGGACCAGATCGCGCTACGAGTCGGCAAGGTGGTCAACCACTACAACATGGCCAAACACTTCACCATCACCATCGACGAAGACTCATTGACCTTCTCCCGCAACCAGGACCGCATCGCCGCCGAGGCCGCCCTCGACGGCATCTACGTGCTGCGCACCAGCCTGCCCGAGGACACCCTGGTCACCAACGATGTGGTGCTGCGCTACAAGGGACTCGAAGACGTCGAACGGTTCTTCCGCACCCTCAACACCGAACTCGACGTTCGCCCCATCCGGCATCGGCTGGCCGACCGGGTCCGCGCCCACATGTTCTTTCGCATGCTGTCCTATTACATCGGCTGGCACATGAAACAGGCCCTGGCCCCAATCCTGTTCGTCGACAACGACAAACCCGCCGCGGCCGCCAAACGCGCCAATCCCGTTGCCGCAGCTCAACGCTCCAACACCGCACTGGCCAAGGCTGCGCGCAAACGCACCACCGACAACACCCCGGTGCACAGCTTCACCAGCCTGCTCGCCGACCTGGCCACCATCTGCACCAACCACATCCGACCCGCCGACGACATGCCAGCCTTCACCATCACCACCACCCCCACCCAACTGCAACGGCGGGCCTTCGAACTCCTCGGCGTCTCCCACCGCCACGGCCTGGCGTAGTCAGTAAAACCACACCACCACACCACAAAACCCCAGTTCAACACCCCAACCCGTCAACACAACAGGGGGAACTTCGGCTTAGCGGACACGCGGTGATCGTCACAGGGGCGGCGCGCGGAATCGGCAAGGGCGTCGCGGCGGCGTTGCTGGAACGCGGCGCGGCGGCCCTGCTCGTCGACATCCTCGGTGACCAACTCGCCGCCACCACAGCCGAATTCAACGAGGCGGGGCATTGGCCCGAACAGCTGGTAGCCGACCTGCGGGACCCCGACAGCGCGCAACTGATCGTGGCAACTGCAGTTGAGCGACTCGGCGGTGTCACGGGCTTGGTCAACGACGCCATGGCCACCAAGGAGCCCAAGCCGTTCAAGGACATCACCAGCAAGGACTTCAACCTCGACTATGACGTCGGCCCTCGCGCCACCTTCCAGCTGATGCAGGCGGCGTATCCACGGCTGGTCGAGGCCGGCGGGGGGTCCATCGTCAACTTCGGCTCGGGTTCGGGAACCGGCGGCGAGCCGGGCTGGGGAGCGTACGCAGGCGCGCCAAGGAAGCCATCCGGGGCATGTCTAAGGTCGCTGCCCTGGAGTGGGGGCGTCACGGGATCCGGGTGAACGTCGTGTGCCCGTTCGCCGAGTCCGACGGCGTCAAGCTGTGGCGCGAGTTCGCTCCCGAGGACTACGAGAACGCCGTGAAAAAGGTTCCGCTGCAACGAATCGGCGACCCCCGCGCCGACGTCGGCGCCCTGGTGGCCTTTCTGCTCGGCGACGACGCCACCTACATCACCGCGCAGACGATCCACGTGGACGGCGGAACCGGTAGTTTCCGCTGAGGCCGAGAAATTGAGTACATCTACCTACGCATCGCGGGCTTACCGTTGCAGCATGGCGCTTTTCCCGAGCCCGGCCGAAGTCGAGGTGAGCACGCCGCCGACCCGTGACCGGGCCATCGACGTCATCCGCATCGTGTCGTTGGTGGGCGTCGTTGTCGGACACACCGTCATGGCCACCAGCACGCTGCGTGACGGCGTGTTCATCTGGAGCAACCTGCTCACCGCGTCGCCGGTGTTCCAGGTGCTGACGTGGGTGTTTCAGATCATGCCCCTGTTCTTCTTCGCAGGCGTCGCGGCCTGCATCGACAGTTGGACACCCGGGACCAGCTGGGGCAACTGGTTGATGCGGCGCTGCACCCGGCTCTACCGGCCGGTGTTCTACTACCTGGCGTTCTGGTGGGTCGCGCTCGCAGTGCTCAGCGCCGTTCTGCCCGAGCATGTCTACGAACCCGTCGCGGGGATTTCCATTCAACTGCTGTGGTTCTTGGGTGCGTATGTCCTTGTGCTGGCGACGGTGCCGCTGCTGGCCCACATCACCACCACCGGCCGGTTCATCGTCGCCGTCGCGGCCACGTACGCGTTCGTCGCCGCGGTCGACGCAATCCGGATCAACGTCGAGGGCGCCTCCGCCCTTGGCTACCTGAACATGGTCGCGTGGGTGATTCCCGGCATGTTCGGCGTCGCCTACCGCCGCCGCCTGCTCGGCGGGCGGGCGGCACTGACACTCGGCGCCGTGATGCTCGCAATCAACGTGGCGCTGCTCGTGCTGGGACCGTACGAACTGAGCCTGGTCGGCATCGATACGCAGCAGCTGAAGAACATGACACCGCCGTCGCTGCTGCTGGCGGGTCACGCAATCATGATGTGCGCGTTCGCGATTGCCGCCGCGCCGGCCATCGGGCGCTGGGCGCAGCGACCGCGGGTGTGGTGGCTGGCGGCGATCGGCAACTCGGGCGCGATGACGCTCTACCTCTGGCACATCCCACCGCTGCTGGCCATGCATCTGGTGTTCGACTACATCGGCTATCCGCGGTTCGACCCGAGCTCGCCGGGGTTCATCGCGCTGTCGGTGGTGCAACTGCTGATCATGGGGGCGCTGGTCGCGGTGGTGTTCGTGACGCTGCGGCCGTTGGAGAACGCCCCGCTGCCGCTGTGGGACGGCGGTTTCGTCGCGACGCCCGGTAACCGCAGCGCGGCGGTCGGTGCGCTGCTGTGTATCGCGGGTGCGGCCACGCTGGCATCCGTCGGCTGGGGACTCAAGGATCAGGGCCTGTACTGCGTAGCGGTGATGTTGATTGCGCTGGTCTCCGCCCGCCGGCTGGCCAGCGACCCTCAGCGCGTCTGCGCAGCGAGCCTGCCTGCCAGGATGACGTAGGTCGCCGCGAAGCTACGCCGCATCCACGCCACGATCCTTGGCCGCGAGATCACCTCGCGCCGCACAGCCGCGGCGAACACGCCATAGACGCTGAACACCACCAGGGTGACCGCCATGAAGATCGCGCTCAGCCACACCATCAGCAGCACGGCACCGTCGCGGTCAGGCGCGACGAACTGCGGCAGGAACGCGAAGAGGAAGATGGTGAGCTTCGGGTTCAGGGTGTTGACCAGAATGCCCGACACGATCACCCGCCACGGCGACACCTTCGCAGGACCGGTCTGCACGACTTCGTCGAATACCGATTTATCGCGAAATGTCTTCCACGCCAGGTAAAGCAGGTAGGCCACGCCGAGCAGCTTGATGATCGAGAACGCCATCGCACTCGCATGCATGATGGCCGCCAGCCCCGTCACCGCGGCGATCATGTGCGGCACGATGCCGAGCGTGCAGGCGAACGCCGCCACCAGGCTGGCCCGCCAGCCGCGCGAAATCCCGGCGGCGACGGTGTACAGCACGCCTGCGCCCGGCGTCGCCACCACGATGAGCGTCGTCAGCAGGAACTCGGGTGTCACCGTCGTCTCTCCGCTCCTTGCGTGCGCGGCTAACCGCTCTTGCGGCGGAACTCCCGGCGATGTTCGAGGGGTCCGTGCCCCTTCGGCTGCTTGGCTCCCCTGTCTTTGTGGTCGGAACCGCCCGCTGCCTTGGCCTTCTTCCGCTCCAGCGCTTCCCGGAACTTGCGCTTGGTGTCGTCTTCCGGTGGCTCTGCCGATTCCCGGGTCGCTTCGCTCCTGCCCTCCGATGCCATGACCGCAGCGTAGCGCGGCCGACCCACAGCCGTCGTGTCCTTTACCGCATGCCCGGCGGCATCCCGTACACGTGCGCGATCGGAAGCGTCAGCACCACCCGCCGGTCGTCGACCATGGCCCGCCGATAGTCGTCCCAGTCCGGATGCTCACCGGCGATATTGCGGTACAACGCGATCAGGGCCTCGACGGTGTCGTCGTCGGGAGCCGCCGCAGGAGGGGTCAGGGTCGCCTCGCCCTCGGCGACGGCGTACGCCCAGCCGTCGTCGGAGCTGACATGAATCGACGCCCGACGGTCACGACGCAGGTTGCGGGTCTTGGCCCGCGGCTCGGTGATGGACACCTGGATGGTGAGGTGGGCCTTGTCGAAGTAGTAGGACACATTCGACAACTGCGGCCTGCCGTCACCCTTGATGGTGGCCAGCACTCCGAGCGAGTTGCCGCTGAGCAGGGCCAACAGCTTGTCGTCGAATACTTGGCGTCCCATATCGAGAGCCTACGTCGCTAGTATCGGAGCAGTGACTGCGATCGACGGCAACGTTCTTGAAGGCGTCTCCGCCACCACGCTGTGGACGCTCCGCAACCGCGGCACCGAGGCCAAGCGCTCCAATGGGGTGATCCGCGACCCGTGGGCTGTCACGCTGTTCGACGCGATCTCCTACGACTACCGCAAGTTCGGCAAGCCCAACCAGTCGCACGCGCTGCGGGCGCGCGCTTTCGATGCCGCGGCACGGGACTACCTGACCGCTCACCCAACGGCCTCGGTGGTCGCGCTCGCCGAGGGCCTGCAGTCCAGCTTCTGGCGACTTGAGCGCACCGGCGTTACCAACGAACTGACTTGGTACTCAGTGGATTTACCACCGGTCATTGCGTTACGTGAACGGCTGCTGCCGCATGACGACCGAATCGTCGCGTTGGCGCAGTCCGCGCTGGACCGCAGCTGGATGGACCGTGTCGACGACTCGCACGGGGTGTTCATCACCGCGGAGGGGCTGTTGATGTACCTGGAGCCGGGCGATGCGCTGAGCCTGATCCGTGACTGCGCGACGCGCTTCCCTGGCGGCCAGATGATGTTCGACTCGATCCCGCACTGGTTCAGCCGACGCACGCTGAAGGGTCTCAAGCTGTCCGACCGCTATACCGCCCCGCCCATGCCGTTCGGACTGACCGCCGATGAGGGGCTTGCGCTGGCCGACAGCATCCCTGGGGTGCGCGCGGCACGGGATATCCCGCTGGCACAGGGGCGTGGCATGTTCAAGCTGGCGGCGTGGCCGCCGCTTGACCGGGTTGGCCCTCTGCGCCGCATCCGGCCCAGCATGACGCTGCTGGAGTTCGGGTCATGACTCGCTATGCGGCTTTCCTGCGCGGAGTGAATGTCGGCGGCGTGAATCTCAAGATGGCCGAGGTCGCCAAGGCGTTCGAAGAGGCCGGATTCACAAACGTACGAACAATTTTGGCGAGCGGCAACGTCCTATTGGAGAGCAGTTCCGGGGTGGACGCGGTGAGAAAGAAGGCCGAAACGGCGTTGCGTGACGCGTTCGGTTACGACGCGTGGGTGCTTGCCTACGACATCAAAACGGTGGCAGCGATATCCAAAGCATTCCCGTTCGCGCGCGACGTCGAGGGCCACCACTCCTACGTCACGTTCGTCACCGACGAGAAGGCGCTCGACGAACTCGCCGCGCTCGGCAAAGAGGCCGGGGCCGACGAGAAAATCAAGCGCGGCAAGGGTGTCATCTACTGGCAGGTGCCCAAGACCGGCACGCTGGACACCACGATCGGCAAGACCATGGGCAAGAAGCGCTACAAGTCCTCGACGACGACCCGCAATCTACGCACTATCGACAAGGTGCTGCGATGACCTCCACTCCGACGGTGAAGGCCGATCGCACGGTGTTGACGGGCGTATCCGAGACCGCGCTGCTGACCCTGCAGGTGCGGGCGAGCGAGGCGCGCAGGCCGGATTCGATCATCGACGATCCGATGGCCATCCTGCTTGCCGATTCCATCGACTACGACTTCGCGAAGTTCGGCTTTGCCCGCCGCCAGGACATGGCGGTGCGCGCGTTGGGCTATGACCGGCAAACCCGCCGCTACCTCATCGACCACCCGAAAGCCACCGTCGTCGCACTGGCCGAGGGATTGCAGACCAGCTTCTACCGCCTCGACGCATCTGGCGTCGGCGATCAATTCCGTTGGTTCACAGTTGATCTACCCCCGATGGTCGATCTGCGCCGCAAACTTCTGCCGCCATCGGACCGAGTGGAGATGTGCGCGCAGTCGGCGCTCGACTTCAGCTGGATGGACCGGGTCGACACCGACCGCGGCGTGTTCATCACCGCCGAGGGTCTGCTGATGTACCTGCAGCCCGACGAGGCGCTGGCCCTGATCACCGAATGCGCCAAACGGTTTCCCGGTGGACAGATGATGTTCGATCTCCCGCCGTCAGGATTTGCGGCGTTGTCGCGTCGCGGCATGCGGACCTCGCTGCGTTACCGGGTGCCCCCGATGCCGTTCAGCCTGTCGGTGTCCGATGCGGCGAACCTCGTGAACACGGTGCCAGGGATCAGGGCCGTGCACGATCTGCCCCATGCCGAGGGGCGCGGCAAGGTGTTCAACGCCGCGCTGTGGACCGTCCAACGGCTGCCGCTGTTCGATCCAGTGCGACCACTGCTGATACTGCTGGAATTCGGCTAGAAGAGAAGTGCAGGTTCGCGTTGTCGACGGAGCCTTCGCGTAGCTGTTCGACGTCGTAGTAGTAGTTCATCGACACCTGCCACGGCTCCCCCGAGCCCTGCTTCGGTATCCGATCAAGGGCACGCTGCACGTATCCGGCGGCGAAGTCCAGCATTGGCCGGGTCTCGATACCGTTGTCGCCGATCTCGGGACGTGCGATGTCGTAGCCCTGCGCGTCCATGTGGCTCAGCAGGCGGCAGAAGTGCTCGCATAGCAAGCCGACCTTCAGCGTCCAGGACGAGTTCGTGTACCCGAATGCGAACGCGAAGTTGGGCACGCCCGACAGCATCATGCTCTTGTAGGCGACGGTGTCACCGGCGTGCACGGGCGTGCCGTCCACGGTCAGGGACATACCGCCGAGCAACTGGACGTTCAAACCTGTTGCGGTGACGATGATGTCGGCGTCGAGATGCTTGCCGGACTCCAGCTGGATACCGGTCTCGGTGAAGGTCGCGATGCGATCGGTGACGACCGAAGCGGCGCCGCTGCTGATCGCCTTGAACAGATCGGCATCGGGCACCGCGCACAGCCGCTGATCCCACGGGTTGTAGGTCGGGTTGAAATGCTCGTCGACCGGATAGCCGGTCGGCAGCTCCTTGGCGTTGAGGTGACGGATCAGCCGCCGCGCCGCACCGGGGTACTTCTGACTGAACTGGTAAACGGCACGCTGCTTGACGATGTTCTTGCGGCGCGCCAGTGCGTACCCGCGCTTGGAGCCGAGCACCTTCTGCGCCACGTTGGCGAAGGTGTCCTTCGACGGCACCGGCAACACATAGGTCGGTGAGCGCTGCAGCATGGTGACGTGGGCGGCGGTGCCTGCCATCGCCGGGATCAGGGTGACCGCTGTCGCCCCGCTGCCGATGACGACGACCTTCTTGTCGGTGTAGTCGAGGTCCTCGGGCCAGTGCTGCGGGTGCACGACCTGACCGCGGAATCGGTCACGACCCGGGAATTCCGGAGTGTAGCCCTGGTCGTAGCGGTAGTACCCGCCGGCGCAGAAGATCCAGTTCGCACTGAACTGGACGAGTTCCTCGGTGTCCTCCGTGGCACCGAAGCGCTCGACATCGACCGTCCAGCGCGCGTCATCACTCGACCACGCCGCGCCCAAAACCTTGTGGTGGAACCGGATTTTGGCGTCGATGCCGTTCTCCGAGACGGTCTCGCGCAGGTAGGCCAGAATCTTGTCCGCCGACGCGATGGCGTCCTCGTCGCGCCACGGCTTGAACTCGTACCCAAACGTGTGCAGATCGGAGTCCGACCGAATCCCGGGATATCGGAACAGATCCCACGTGCCACCGGTTGCGCCGCGTGCCTCAAGGATGGCGTAGGACCGGCCTGGGTGTTCCTTCTGCAGGTAGTAGGCGGCGCCGATGCCGGAGATGCCTGCGCCGACGATCAAGACGTCTACATGCTCGGTGCGGGTGGCGGTGTGGACCATGACGGTGACTCCTGACGATGGCTAAATGCGATGTGCTTATCGTCCCGTCCCGGCAGGGCTCATCCAAGAACAAATCGTCTCAATCTGAGTCAATGGTGGTGCACTTTGCACCACCCGCTTAACCTGGTCCGATGACGTGGCAACGCCCGCCGGCGCGGGTCAGGGACCTGATTCGGCAGAGTGCGCAGATCATCGTCAATGCACCCCCGGAGTGGCTCGCCGAGCTCGACAGCGCCGTGCTCGGAGCCAACCCGTCGATCGCGGCGGACCCGGAACTCGCGGGGGCCGTGAGCCGCAGCAACCAGGCCAACCTGTACTTCTGGGCCACAGCCAACGTCCGCGACCCCGGGGCGCCCGTGCCTCCGAATCCCGGACCCGAGCCGATGAGCGTCGCCAGGGAACTGGTCCGCAGGGGACTCGACGCATTTTCGCTGGACGCGTACCGCGTCGGCGAAGGAGTGGCCTGGCGGCGCCTCATGCAGATCGCGTTCGAACTGACCTCCGACCCGGCGGAATTGCACGAATTCCTCGACGTGTGCTCCCGGTCGATCAGTGCGTTCGTCGACACCACTCTGTCTGCCATCGCAGCCCAGATCGACCTGGAGCGCGACGAACTCACACGCGGTACGCACGCCGAACGTCGCGAGACAGTCGCGCTGATTCTCGACGGAGCGCCAATTCCCCGACATCGCGCCGAGGGTCGTCTCGGCTACGCGTTGACCGGACTTCACACCGCGGCGGTCATCTGGAGCGACGACCCGAAAGGCGACCTGGCCCGGCTCGATGGGGCAGCCGAGGCGCTCGGGCACGCCGTCGGTGGGGCGCGGCCGCTGAGCGTGCTGGCCAGTACGGCGACCCGATGGGTCTGGGTGCCGGGCACCGTCATCGTCGACACCAACGTATTGCTGCAATCGGTCAGCGAGATACCCGATGTCCGCATCGCGATTGGACCGACAGCCAGCGGTATCGACGGATTTCGACGCAGCCACTTCGACGCGATCACCACCCAGCAGCTGATGGCGCGGTTGCGTTCACAACAGCAGATCGCGCTGTTCACCGACGTCCAACTCGTCGCACTCATCACTGCCGACGCCGACCGCGCCGCTGAGTTCGTCACGCACACGCTCGGCGACCTCGAGTCGGCCAGTGCCGAGTTACAAGACACAGTGCGGACATTCGTTGCAGAACAATGCAACGCCTCCCGCGCCGCGACGCTGCTCTACACACACCGCAACACGCTGCTGCGCCGGCTTGCCCGCGCCGAGGGGCTCCTGCCCCGGCCACTCGCCGAGTCCAGTGTCAACGTGGCCGTCGCGCTCGACGTCCTACGCTGGCGCGGTAACCGCGGCTAGCCGAACGCCGCCTCGACGTATCGCATCGCCTCGGCCTTGTCGATCCCCAGCGCGCGCGCCGCCGACACAAACGCATGCGCCGCCGTCGCCATTGCGGTATCGGCTGGATCTACCCGTGCAACGAAAGTGCCGAAACGGCCTCGGGTTTCAAGTACGCCAGCCGACTCCAACTCCCGATATGCGCGCGCAACCGTATTGACTGCCAGGCCCATCTTCCCCGCCAGTTCGCGGACCGTCGGCAACCGAGTGCCCGGCGGCAACTTGCCGTCCCGGATCCCGTCGATGATCTGCGTCCTGAGCTGGTCGAAGAGCGGCTTGGCAGCGTGCGGATCGACGCGTACCCAATCCCCCAACTCGGCCACGTGCTCAGTATCACCCAAACCGGCTAGTTTGGTGATGTGCAAGTGACGGTGCTCAGCGGAGCTGGCATTTCCGCCGAGAGCGGCGTGCCGACGTTCCGTGACGTCGAGACGGGCCTGTGGGCGAAGGTCGACCCATACGAGATCTCCAGCGCCGAGGGCTGGCGCGCCCACCCGGACAAGGTCTGGGCGTGGTACCTGTGGCGGCATCACATGATGGGGGCGGTTCAGCCCAACAACGGCCACCTCGCCGTCGCGGCCTGGCAGGACTACGCCGACGTGCACGTCGTCACCCAGAACGTCGACAATCTGCACGAGCGCGCCGGTAGCAAACACGTCTACCACCTGCACGGCAGCCTGTTCGAATTCCGTTGCGACCGTTGCCAACGCGAGTATCACGACGAGCTACCCGATATGCCTGAACCCGCCGCGTCTGTCGACCCGCCGCGGCATGCGTGCGGCGGATTCATCCGTCCCAACGTGGTGTGGTTCGGCGAACCGCTGCCCGATGAGGCGTGGCAGCGCTCGGTCGAGGCGGTGACCGCCGCCGACGTGGTGATCGTGGTGGGTACCTCGTCGATCGTCTACCCCGCGGCAGGGCTGCCCGAGCTGGCGCTGGCCAACGGCACCGTCGTCATCGAGGTGAACCCGGAGCGCACGCCGCTGTCCGACGCCGCCACCGTATCGCTGCGGGAAACCGCCGCGGGTGCCCTGCCTGGGCTGTTGCAGCGATTGCCTGCACTGCTCGGCTAGGCCGGCTTGACCGCGCGGCCTATGGCGACCTCCGTCGACGGTATCGGCACCCACGGGGGCAGCTGCCAGTCGCGCCGGGCCGTCTCGATCCGAAACCCCGCATTGGCGATCGTGCGCTCGGTGTGCCGGTGCGTATGGCAGTTGCCGGCCAACCGCGGCCACACCGTTGCGTCGGCTAGGCGCTGCAGCCGAGCGCGCCAACCGCTGCCGGCAATGTGCTCGAGATAGCGCAACTCGCCGCCGGTACGCAGCAACGAAAGTAGTTGTTGCAGAACATCATCCGGATTGTCGACCGAGCACAGCACTAGCGAGCACACCACCGCATCGAAAGGCTCGCTCGCATCGAGCGATTCAATTGTGCTGGCAGTCACCGTCACCGGTACCGGCGCCGACACCGCCGCCCTCTGAGCGATTTCGGTCAATCTTCGCTCCGGTTCCACCGCAACGACCTCCGTGACGGTGTCGGGATACAGCGGGAAGTTTGAACCGGTACCCGCTCCCACCTCCAGGACCCTGCCCGTAAGGCCGGCCAGATTCTCGCGTCGCCATGTTGCCACTATTTCGGGCTCATGGGTTGAGATGAATATCCAGACCCGTGCGAAGAACGGGTTATCCACGGTGTTGCTGCTCATCGAGCATTCCCTTCAACATGGCGATCCCCTCCCGCGGCGGCATATCCGGTCCAATGGTGCCCGATACGATCTGGCCGATGCACACCGATCTCATAACCCGGTCCGCCAACGCCTCGGCGTCGCCCCACGGCAGATACGGCCGCGAGATGAGTAGCGCGGAAATCCCGTGGGCCACCGTCCACAATTCCAGCGCCAGGGTGGTCGCATCGCCCGGCGGGTAGGTGCCTTCGGCGATCAGCGCCTCGACCGCGGTGCGCATGTGCACGAACGCCGAACTGTTCAACGCCATGTCCACATCGCTGCCGGGCCTGCTCTCACCCATCATCGCGATGCGGTACAGCTCAGAGTTTTTCAATGCGAAGCGGATGTAGGCCAGGCCCTGCGCGCGCAGCACGTCGATCATCGACGGCTGATCGGCCGCGAGCCGTTGCATCTCCTCGTCGAGCTTCTCGAAGTACCGCGCGCACACCGCGTCCAGCAGCGTGTCCTTGTCGGCGAAGTGCAGATAGATCGACGGCGGCGTCACCCCGACCCGCTGCGCCACCGACCGGATGGACACCGCCTTGGCGTGACCGGTGTCCAGCAGCAGTTCGGTCGTCGCGTCGAGGATCTCCTCGCGCAGCTGCTCGCCTGAACCGCGGGGGGCACGGCGTCGCTTCATCGAGATCCGACAGGCTCGTTCACCGGGGCCGGCTCTTCGTCGTGCGCCTCGCTGATGCCGATGCGTTCGTGCAGCCGCGCAAGTGGTTTGGGTGCCCACCAGTTCCACCGGCCGAGCACGTGCATGAACGACGGCACCAGCAGCATGCGGACCAGCGTCGCGTCGGCGAGCACCGCAAGAGTCATCCCGACGCCCATCATTCGCATGAACGACACCTGGGCGGCGATCAGCGCGGCGAATGAGATCGACATGATCAGCGCCGCGGCGGTGACGACACGGGCGGTCCGCGCCAGGCCGAGCGCGACGCTTTCGTCGTTGTCCGCACGGGTCTTGCCGGACTTCAGCCAGTACTCCCGAATCCGCGAGACAAGGAACACCTCGTAGTCCATCGACAGCCCGAATGCGATGCAGAACAGCAGCACCGGCATGTTGGCCACCAGGGTTCCGGTGGGTGTCGTGCCCAACGCGCCTAGGTGGCCGTCCTGGAAGATCCACACCAGTGCGCCGAATGCGGCGGTCAACGATAAGACGTTGAGCACCAACGCTTTCAGGGGCAATATCACGCTGCCGCTTAGCAGGAACAGCAACACGAAGGTGATCGCGGCGATGATGCCAAGCACCAGCGGCAGGCGGGAAGTGATCGATTCGGAGCTGTCCCTGTTGATCTGCGCGACGCCGGTCAACTGCACCGGCTTGCCTTCCGGGGTGTTCACGGCGCGCAGCCGGTCGAGCTGCGTCTCGGAGGCGTCGGTGAACAGCGGCGCGGTGCTGCCGACCGTGAGGAACGCGCTGCCGTCCTTGAGCCCGGTGGCCGCCGACGGCGGTCCTACCGGCCTGCCGCCTGCGAAGGTGCCGCCTGGCGACGACACCGACGACACGTCGGGCACTTGCGACAGCTCCGACGCGTAGCGGTCCAGATCTGCGGGTGTGCTCCCCGCAGTGTCCGGGATGACGACGGTGACGTTGCGCGCGGAGTCGACCGCGAAGTTGTTGCGCATGTCATCGCCGACCTGCCGCGTCGACAACGACGTCGGCAGCACACGGTCGTCGGGGAAGCCCCACTTGATGCCCAGGAACGGGGCGCCGAGCACCAACAGCAGTGCGACGACCGCGACACCGATCGGAATCGCCCGGCGCATAACGAATTTCGTCGTTCGGTACCAGAACGTCTGCTCGATCGGCTTGCGCACCGGCTCGGGCCTGCCGAGAATCCGTCGAGCCAACCGGCGCACGTCGAGCGAGTCGAGCCGGTCGCCGAGCAGCACGATCGCCGCAGGCGCCACCACGACCGCTGCGACGGCCGCGAATGCCACCACCGCGATGCCGGCATACGCGAACGACTTCAGGAAGTACATCGGGAACAGCACCATCGCGACCATCGACAGCGCAACCGTCATCGCCGAGAACAGCACGGTGCGACCCGCGGTCGCCATGGTCCGCACCAGCGCGCGGTCGCGATCAGCACCGTCGGCGATCTCATCACGGAACCTGCTGATGATCAGCAGTGTGTAGTCGATCGCGAGCGCCAGGCCCATGGCGACGGTCAGGTTCATCGCGAAGATCGACACGTCGGTGACCAACGTGATGGCCCGCAGCACCGCCATCGACCCGAGAATCGCGAACCCGCCGACGGCCAGCGGCAGCGCCGCAGCCATCAGCCCGCCGAACACCCAGACCAGCACCAGGAAGCTCAGCGGGATGGCGATCGATTCCATCGTCAACAGGTCTTTTTCGCTCTGCCCGTTGATCTGCACATACGTCATGGCCTCGCCACCCGCACGCACGGTGACGCCGTCGCGGTCGTGCACGAGTTCGTCGGTCAGTGTCTTGGCGTGTTTCTGGGCCCCGCTCTCGCCGCCGGTGATGCCGGCGACGATCAGACCGGTCCTGCCGTCCTTACTGATCAGCGCGGGTGCCGCGGGCGGGGGCGCGGTCCACGCGGACGTCACATCGGCGACGTACGGCGACGCCTTCAGCTGCGAGGCGATATCGGTTCCGACGGAGCGGGCCGCCGCTCCCTGCGTGCCGTCGTCGGATGTCACGCTGATCAACAGCTGCATGTCGCCCTGGCCGAATTTGTCGACCAGCGTCTTGGTCGCCTGCGCCGACTCCGAAGTCGGGTCCTGGAAGCCACCGGCTGACAGGTGCTTGGCGACCGGGATGCCGAAGATGCCGCAGGCCACCATGACAAGGACCGCGACCGCAATGATTCGTCGCGGTGCGGCAATCGCCAGCAGTGCGATTCGTTGCAGCACGTAGCGCCCTTCCACTCATCACGTTTGAGATACCGCCGCTAACTTATCAGCGATAACTTAGGATGGTCAACGCGTCTCCCCTTGAACGTAACTACGGTGCGACACGGCCTGGTGTTCACCAGGGATCGGTTCACAGCGTTCTCACAGCCGCATAGGCTGCCGAAGATGGCGACCACCCAACTGAGTACCCCGGCCACCACCTCGTTGACCGATGCCGGCCTGCTCATCCTGCGTATCGGCGTCGGCGCAACGATGATTCAGGCCGGCCTGCGGAAAGCCTTCGACTTCAACACCACCGTCGGTTTCATGGAGGCCGGAGGCTGGCGGCTGCCTAAGTTCGCCGCTTTCATGGTGACCGCGGCAGAGACGGCGGGTGGCATAGGCCTGCTACTGGGATTGCTGACGCCACTGGCCGCGTGCGCCGTAATCGCGGCGATGATCGACGCCTGGGCGGTCAACGTCTCCGCGGCCGCGTTCTGGTCGGAACCGTTCAACGTCCCGTTCCTGGTCGCGGTCGGCGCCGCTGCACTCCTCTTCACCGGCGCAGGCAGCTACTCCGTCGACGCCAGGAACTTCGGACGCTGGCGGTTCAGCGTCCGGGTGGCGATGGGGCTGCTGATCCTCGCGATCGCCGCGGCGCTGCTGACCTGGATATTGCTGAACGGGACAAACCCGATCCACTTCACCGCCCCGGCAGGCTAGCCAAATGGCTGCCTAAGACCCCGCGAGCAGACGCAAAAGCCCCTCTTCATCGCCGTGTCGAGGGGCTTTTGCGTCTGCTCGGCACGATTTGGGCTACTGGCGGGTAGCTCGTGAACCTACCCAGCGGTAAGAATTGCCACCATTTTCCGAATCGTGACTCAAAGAACTCTTAATGGTGATGGTTACTGTCCAGTACATGTGGATCGACGACACCAGTGCTGATGTCATCAAGGTTGACTTCGAGGCTCTCTACCACGGGGATTTCCTGGTTGAGGGCGACACCTCGGAGCAGCTCGACGACGAGCACCCCCTGCGCACCGCCGTCTGAGTAAGCGCGCGCCCTTGCGGCGCGTGTTCACCTGCGACAACTGCCCTGCACGGGCCTTCGTCGATATCCCTATTTCCTAAGCCACATTCTCTTCTGCCTCGGCCGCGACCATGTCGGCCAGCCGGCCGGTGATCAGCTCCTCGGCCTCCTCGATGATGCGCGCCACCAGCTCGCCGACCGTCGGGATGTCGTTGATCAGGCCCATCGCGGTGCCCACGGACCAGATGCCCGCGTCCAGGTCGCCGTTCTCGAACACCTTGACCCCGCGTACGCCGGCGACCAGGTCCTTCACGTCGGAGAACTCGCCGCCTCGGTTGAGGATTTCGACCACCTCACGCGAGACCGCATTGCTGGCCACCCGCGCGGTATTGCGCAACGGCCGGAAAATCATCTCGGTGTCTAGCTCGCTGCCTGCAACGATCGCTTCCTTGACGTTCTGGTGGATCGAGGACTCCACGGTGCACATGAACCGTGAGCCCATGTTGATGCCGTCGGCACCCAACGCGAGGGCGGCCACCAGACCGCGGGCGTCGGCGAAGCCGCCTGAGGCGATCATCGGGATGTCGATCTTGGCCGCGGCCGCCGGGATCAGCACCAGGCCGGGGATGTCATCCTCGCCGGGATGCCCGGCGCACTCGAACCCGTCGATGCTGATGCCGTCCACACCCAGGCTCTGCGCCTTCACCGCATGCCGCACCGATGTGCACTTGTGCAGCACCTTGATCCCGTTGTCGTGAAACATCGGCAGGTGCGGTGCAGGGTTGGACCCCGCGGTCTCGACGATCTTGATGCCGGCGTCGACGATCACCTGGCGGTACTCGTCATACGGCGGCGGGTTGATGGTCGGCAGGATCGTCAGGTTCACCCCGAACGGCTGGTCGGTCAGCTCCCGGCACCTGTCGATCTCTTTCGCGAGATCGCCAGGCGTCGGCTGAGTCAGCGCGGTGATGAAACCAAGCGCACCCGAGTTGGCCACGGCGGCAACCAGTTCCGCGCGACCGACCCACTGCATGCCGCCCTGCACGACGGGGTGCTCGACCCCGAATATCTCGGTGAATTTCGTGGTGAGTGTCATCGGGGTTACCTCGGCGCCATCCGGATCGCGCCGTCGAGGCGGATCACCTCGCCGTTGAGCATCGGGTTCTCCACGATGTGCACGGCCAGCGCGCCGTACTCGTCGGGCTTGCCCAGTCGGCTCGGATGCGGCACCTGTTTACCCAGCGACTCCCTGGCCGGCTCGGGCAGCCCGGCCAGCAGCGGGGTGTCGAACAGGCCCGGCGCGATGGTGACGACGCGGATCAGCTCGCGCGAGAGGTCGCGGGCGATGGGCAGCGTCATGCCGACCACACCGCCCTTGGAAGCCGAGTACGCGGCCTGGCCGATCTGCCCGTCGAACGCCGCGACCGAGGCGGTGTTGACGATGACGCCGCGCTCCTCGCCGACCGGCTCGGTCTTGGCCATCCGCTCGGCGGCAAGCCGGATCACGTTGAATGTGCCGATCAGGTTGATCTCAACGATCTTTCGGAACGCGTCCAGCGGGAACGGGCCGTCCTTGCTCAACGTCTTCATCGCGTTGCCGGTGCCTGCACAGTTCACCGCGATGCGGAGTGGACCGAGCTTCTCGGCGGCGTCCAGGGCGGCGGTCACGGCGGCTTCGTCGGTGACGTCGGTTTGGACGAACACGGCGCGGTCACCGAGCTCGTCGACGGCGTCCTTACCCCTGAGGTCGAGAACGACCACCTGCGCGCCGGCGTCGAGCAGCCGTTTCGTGGTGGCCAGGCCCAACCCGGAGGCACCACCGGTGACAACGGCTACGGCGTCTTTGATCTCCACTGATTACGTTCCTTCCTATACCCAGTCGTTCAATACAGCTTCGGTGTCCGCCCCTGGCACACCGGGCGCCTTCGGCGCCTCCGCCACGGTTCTGGAGAACCGAGGCGCGGGAGCGGGGAACAAGTAGTCGTTTTCGCGATAGAACGTGTCGCGGTCGGTGATATGAGGTTCGGTTTCGACCTCGCCAAACGACAACACGGGAGTGCAGCAGGCGTCGCTGTCGGCGAACACCTTGGCCCAGTGGTCGCGGTCTTGCGAGGCGAAGACCTCCGTCAGCTTCGCCCTAAGTTCGGGCCAGCGGCTCACGTCATTCTGGTCAGGTAGGTCTTCAGGAGGTAAGCCGTCGAGTCCCAATTTTTCCAGCAGCTCGGCGAAGAACTGCGGCTCGATCGCGCCGACCGCGACGAAGCGACCGTCTGCGCAGGTGTAGGTGTCGTAATACGGCGCGCCGGTGTCGAGCATGTTCACACCCTGCTCGTCACTCCACATGCCCATCGCCCGGAACGCCCAGATCATCGCCGAGAGTGCGCTGGAGCCGTCGACCATGGCCGCGTCGATGATCTGGCCCTTGCCGGACCGCTCGCGTTCCCACAGTGCGGACAGGATGCCGACCACGAGAAACATTGAGCCACCGCCGAAGTCGCCGACCAGGTTCAGCGGCGGAACGGGACGTTCACCGGCGCGTCCGATGGCGTGCAACACACCGTTGAGCGAGATGTAGTTGATGTCATGGCCGGCCTGCTGGCTGCGCGGGCCGGTCTGGCCCCAGCCGGTCATGCGCGCATAGATCAGCCGCTCGTTCACCTTGGCGCAGTCCTGCGGGCCAAGGCCGAGCCGCTCGGTGACACCGGGGCGGAAGCCCTCGATGAGAACGTCGGCCTTGGCGATCAATCGCAACACCAGGTCGCGGTCCTCTTCGCTCTTGAGGTTCGCCGCAACCGATCGCCGGTTGCGCAGCAGATAGTCGCGGCCGGGTTGGGTCGCGGGCCCTGGCCCCTTGCCCGGCCGCTCGACCCGGACGACGTCGGCGCCAAGGTCACCGAGGAGCATCGCGGCGTGTGGCCCTGGGCCGATGCCGGCCAGCTCGACGACTCGCAGCCCTTGCAGTGGTCCAGCCATGCTCTACCGCCCCTTCATCCGACAAACGCTGTCGACGCCGACATAGCTTACTTGTATAACCAAGTGGCCCGGATCTAGGGTGCAGCCATGACAACCATCGATTCGAGCGCGCAGGCCTACACCGGTATGGACGACCTGTCGGTCGAGCTTGCCGACGGTGTGCTGTCGGTGACGCTGAACCGTCCGGACAGCTTGAATTCGCTGACGGCGGCGATGCTCAAGGGGATCGCCGACGCGCTGGAGCAGGCCGCGGGTGATCCGCGGGTCAAGGTGGTGCGACTCGGCGGAGCCGGACGCGGCTTCAGCTCCGGTGCCGGAATCAGCGAAGAGGACCAAACCACAAAGGCCATCGACGGACCAGCATCGGTGATCGACGCCGCCAACCGGGCCGTCCGGTCGATCGTGAACCTGCCGCGGCCTGTCGTCGCGGTCGTACACGGACCGGCGGCCGGTGTTGGCGCGTCTTTGGCGTTGGCGTGTGACGTCGTGTTGGCTTCGGAGAAGGCGTTTTTCATGCTGGCGTTCACGAAGATCGGGCTGATGCCCGACGGTGGGGCGTCGGCGTTGATCGCCGCTTCGGTCGGCCGTCACCGCGCCATGCGGATGGCGCTGCTGGCCGAGCGAATTCCGGCCGCTGAGGCGCACGAGTGGGGCCTGGTGACGGCGGTGTATCCGGCCGACCAGTTTGATGCCGAGGTCGACAAGGTGGTGGCCACGCTGGTCTCGGGGCCTGCGGTGGCGTTGCGCAAGACCAAGGACGCGATCAATGCCGCGACGCTAACGGAGTTGGAGACCGCGCTGGAGCGTGAGAAACAGGGCCAGTTGGTGCTGATCTCGTCGCACGACTTCCATGAGGGCACCAAGGCCTTCCAACAGCGTCGGGACGCGAAGTTCACCGACTCTTGAGTCGGCCGGACCATATGCCTAGCTCAAAACGTGGTGCCACATACGGCACCACGTTTTGAAGGACGCTAATTGTCGGACCGCCTTGCCACGATCAAGGCATGACCCAGTACACATACCGCGCCGAGTGGTCGCCGGAATACCACGAGTATGTAGGTGTGTGCCTCGAGTATCCGTACCGGTATTCGCGGGCACCAACCGCCCACGAGGCGATCGAGGGTGTCGAGCGAATGATCGACGAGGTCGTCACCGAGATGACGGCTGCCGGCGCGACGCCCCCAGCCTCACTGACCGACCGGCAATACAGCGGCAACCTCAGGGTGCGGACGTCGCCTTCGCTGCACTCACGACTCGCGGTCGAGGCCTATGAGCAAGGCGTCTCGTTGAACCAATGGGTGGTTCAGAAGCTGGCCGACCGCAAGACGATCCCGACCCTTGACGACCTGTTCTAGACAGAAAATCAGTGGACTATGGACGCGTCGTTCCGCGACCATCGATTGGTGAGTACGCAATTCGACATTGAGCAGCCGGTGGTCGACGCCGGCGGTTGGCGCGTGCTCGCACCCTTCAAATTCCGCGAGTACCGCTTGCTGATCGCCGCGGTGTCGCTGTCGATCTTCGCCGAAGGCATGTGGGCCGTCGTGATGGCGCTTCAGGTAATCGAACTCGACAACGACCCCGCGTCGCTGTCGCTGGTCGCCACGTGCCTGGGCGCAGGCCTGGTCGCCTTCGTCTTGGTGGGCGGACTGGCCGCAGACCGCATCAGCCAGCGCGCGATCATCATCGCCGTCGAGACGGTCAACGTGATCGCGGTTTCGGCAATCGCTGCGCTGGGACTCATTGGCGCCCTGCAGATCTGGCATATGGCGGTGGCCGCCGCCGCACTCGGCATCGCCGCGGCGTTCTTCTTCCCCGCCTACAGCGCGATCCTGCCCCGGATTCTGCCTGCCGACCAGTTGCTTGCTGCCAACGGTGTCGAAGGCGTGGTGCGTCCGGTCTTTCAGCGCGCCGTCGGCCCGGCCATCGCCGGTGTCGTGGTGGGTGCGACGTTCCCGTCCCTGGGCGCGGTCGTGGTTGCGGTGTTGTTCGCCGTTGGCCTGCTACTGCTGGTGGCGACCACGCCTGCGATGAAAACGCCCGTGCACCAGCCGGATCAAGAGCGACCGCATCTGCTGCGCGACCTCCGTGAAGGCTTCGTGTTCATGCTGCGCACCCCATGGTTGTTGTGGACGCTGCTGTTCGCGAGCATGTTCGTGCTCGTGGTGCTGGGACCGATTGAGGTGCTGCTGCCGTTCATCGCCAAGCAACGCTTCGAAGACGGCGCGCAGACGTTCGGCTTCATCCTGGCGTTCTTCGGCGTCGGCAGCGCGCTCGGCGCACTGACCGTGTCGTCGGGTCGGCTGCCACGTCGCTACCTCACGGTGATGATGGTGATGTGGAGCGTCGGCTCGATACCGCTGGTGGTCGTCGGCGTCACGTCGTCGTTCCCGTTGATGGCCGCGGCGACGTTCGTCATCGGCTTTACCGACGGCGCGGGAATGGTGATCTGGGGCACGCTGCTGCAGCGGCGGGTCCCGACGGAGATGTTGGGACGGGTGTCGAGCCTGGACTTCTTCGTCTCGCTGGCGTTCATGCCGGTGTCGTTCGCGATCGTCGGCCCACTCTCGAAAGTCGTTTCGATGCAGACGATTTTCCTCGTGGCAGGCATCGCGCCCGTGTTGTTCGCAGCGGTCGCCATGTATGCGGCCCGGATGCGACACGACGAGCTGGCGAATCCGTTGCGCTAGACGCCGAACACCGGCGGCAGTGCCAGCACCATGACCAGTCCCCAGAAGAAGTGGGTCAGCGTCGGTGCCAGCACGCCGCCGGTGGCACGGCGCTCCAAGGCACACGCCGCGCCCACAATCACCGCGGCGACACCCAGTATCGGGTTTCCGGTAGTCGCCGACGTGACAATCACATAAATGACCGTTGACACCACCGCCGGGTAGGCCTTGCCCAGGGCGGTGTAGAACGCGCCGCGGAAGAACAGCTCCTCCGCGATCCCGTTGATCACCGTAATGAACACCACCAGCACCAGCGGACCGTGGTTGGCGAAATCGAGGACACGGACCACGAATTCGCGCACGCCGGGGATTTCGCGCGCGACCAGGCCGCCAACCAGAAAAACGCCGCCGAGCGCCAACCCGACCATGGTCCCGGTGATCACCGGACGCTGGTTGCGGCCGCGGAATCGCACACTGCCGAGATGCAACGGGCCGGACGCGAAGGCGCCGAGCCCCCAGACCGCCGCAAGCGCCAGCATGAGCCAGTAGAACGACTCGTCGCCTGGCCGGCGGGTCAACGAATACCCAAGCAGCGCACCGCCGATCACGAGCACCACCGCGACGATGATCCGCCGCCGCAGTATCATCGCGGGCGGTTCGTGGTGGGGCACAGCGACGGTGCTGACGATGTTCCGCAGTTCGTCCAGATAACGCGTGCGCGCCGCCGTCGGCTGCGTCATGCCGGGGTGGCCTTCGGCGCCAGGTTGATAAGCGTGTCGAGCCCGGTTCGCAGCGCGGCCGCGACGGGTCCGGGCACCAGCTCGAGCAGGCCAAGCGCCGGCCGCGCGATCGAAGGGGTGACCGCGCGCGCCAATTGTTGGATGCGCACGGCGTCTCCCCCGGCCCACGTCGGATCGGTATCGGCCAGATGATGCGGATCGGCCAGCGCGTTGACCGGCCGCGGCCGATCACTCGATAGCGCACGGGATATCGCGGTGTCGATGCCCAGCAGCCCGCCGGGTGGGTCCGGCACGACATCGCGCAGCCGCGCCTCCGAGGCCATCATCGGATGGTCAAGGGACTCCACCAGATCGGCGGCCAGGCCGCCGGGGACGGGCAGCACCGCGGCCGCCATCCACGACACCACGCTGGCGTCCACCCCGTTGACGGGCAGCTCCGCACGCCACTTACCCGATACCCGGGCGTAGGCCCGCAGCAGGTCTCCGTACGACGTGGTGTCCGAACCGAAGATGTCATACGCGCCCGGCGGAACGCGGTCGATATCGGAGGCGGCGCCGAGGTAGTACAGCACGTCGCGAATCGAGATCGGATCGATCGGATTCGCCGACCACGCCGGCATGGGCATCAACCAGAACCGGTCGCCGACATAGCGCAGCATCTCGAACGACGTCGACCCCGAGCCGATGATCATCGCCGCGCCCAGCCACACCACATCCGGACCGCCGTCGATAATCAAAGAGTGGGCGACCTCGGCGCGGCTGGTCAGGTGTTCCGAGAGTTCGTCGACGTCGGGGACGAACCCGCCCAGATACACGATCCGCCGGACCCCGGCGTCCTTTGCGGCGTTGGCGACATTGGCGGCAGCGCGGTTGTCGGCGTCGCGGAAGTCCGGTTGGCCAATGCCGTGCACCAGGTAGTACACGACGTCGATCGGCCCGGCGTCGGCGAACGCCTTCTTGGCCGAGGCTTCGTCGCCCGCGTCCAACGCGACTCCGGTGACTTGGTCATGCCAGCCGAAGTCGGCCAGCCGGTCAGGGTCCCGGGTGGAGGCGACGACGTCGTGGCCCTCATCGAGCAGCGCACTGACGAGCCGCGAGCCGACATAGCCGGTGGCGCCGGTAACCAGGATTCGCACGGTACTCACCGTACGGAGGTACCCGAACACACCAGATCGGAATCGTGATTATCGCCGCAATCGCCGCTTCGACCACACGTCCAGCATCCTATGCGGTGAGAGACCTTGTGCTGGTGAGGAATTGGTAGTACGGGCCTAGCCGATGGCGTCGCGGTGCAGGTCGATGAGCCGCTGATACACCTGCGCGTTGTGGCGGTTGTTGGCGATCTCGGCATCGCTGAGCTCGCGCCGGACACTGCCCGGCACGCCGGTCACCAGGCACCGTGGCGGCACCGCGATGCCCTGTGGGACCAACGCGCCCGCCGCGATCAGACAGCCGTTGCCGATCGTGGCGCCGTTGAGGATGACCGCCCCCATGCCGATCAGTGCGTCGTCCTCGACAACACAGCCGTGCAGCACCGCGTTGTGGCCGACGCTGACCCCGGCGCCGATGCTGACCGGGAATTCGGAGTCGACGTGGATGGTGACCCCGTCCTGGATATTCGTGCCGAATCCGATCTCGATCGGCTCGGCCTCGGCGCGCAGCGTAGCGCCGTACCAGACGCTGGCCCTGGCGGCGAGCGTCACCTGACCGATCACGCTTGCGTTCGGCGCGACCCAGCTTTCGGCATGAAGCGAGGGTGCGTGACCGCGAATGGGCAGAATCAGCGGCTCGGGCATGCGGGTCATCGTATTGACGCCCGTTACCTCTCGTTCATCCGCCGTCCGGTTCTCGGCCGTCCTGAAAAGTCCGCCGGAGCGCCCGGAGCGCATAGTGCAGCCTCGACTTCACGGTGCCTTCGGCGATCTGGAGGTCCTCGGCGATGCGCGCCACCGACCAGCCCAGGTAATACGACCGCCAGAGCACGGTGCGGTGCTCCGCGGACAACTGAGCCAGCGCGTGCCTGACCATCAGCCGGTCGATGGTGGCACTTGTGTCCTGCAGATCGAAGGGCTCGGGCATATCGGCGCCCTCCGGCATGGCTACTTCGTTGCGGAACCGAGCACTGCCCGGATCCTGTGACACGGGCGAGTGACTCGGAAGTAGGGCCGGCACCTCTTCAACAGTCACCCTCGAGCAGGGTCGTGTCGTCCCCGCTGCCACCCGTCAGCGTCCCCCGCTACCAGGTATTCACATCGGGCCTCGGGCGCCGAAACTCACGTTTGGGCGGGAAAGTGCGAGGCGGTTTCAAGCGGTGAAAGCCGCCAAAACGTCGATCTCGGCGCGTCAAACGCCCTGGTACACCTTGCGATAGCTCGACGGCGACATCCCGACGCCGCGGCGCAGGTGGTGGCGCAGGTTGCCGCCCGACCCAAGGCCGGCCAGCCTGGCGACCTCGTCGACGGGCAGATCGCGCGACTCCAGTAGCTCGCGGGCGCGGTCGACTCGGCGGCTGCGCACCCACACGCCGGGCGACTGCCCGGTCTCCTCGCGGAATCGACGGTTGAAGGTACGGGCGCTCATTCTCGCGTGCCGGGCCAGCCGTTGCACCGTGAGCTCTTCGTCGAGGTGCTGCAGCGCCCACTCCCGCGTCGCGGCGGTGGAGAAGTGATCCGGCGCAGGCACCTGCCGGTCGATGAACTGCGCCTGTCCACCCTCTCGCCAGGGCGGCACCACGCAATACCTGGCGACGGCGTTGGCGACCTGCGCGCCGTGATCCGAGCGAATGATGTGCAGGCACAGGTCGATTCCGGCGGCAAGTCCCGCCGAGGTGAGCACGTCGCCGTCGTCGACGAACAACACGTTCTCGTCGAGCAACACCTGCGGATGCAGTCGGCGCATCGAATCGGCGAACTTCCAATGCGTGGTCGCCGGTCGACCGTCGAGCAGGCCGGCCGCGGCGAGCACGAACGCGCCGGTGCAGATCGACACCAGCCGCGTGCCCGGCCGAATCCGCGCCAATGCCGCAGACGCCTCTGGCGCCAGCACGCCGTCTACGCGGGCGGGCGGGTAGCGCGTGCCAGGGATCACGACGGTGTCGGCGGTCGCCAGCGCCTCCGGCCCCGCTGCGGGCACTATGTCGAAGCCTGTCGTCGCCGCGACAGGCCCCGGCACGATCGCGCACATCACCACGTCATAGAGCGCGTTGCCGTCGGCGTCGGTCGCGTTGGAGAACAGCGTCGGCGCGATCGCGGCGTCGAAACCCACCACCGGCGGCAGCAGCAGGACGGCGATGCGATGCATGCCGACATTCTGGCACGTTTTTAACGAATGGTGTCATTCATGCCACTAGTCGCGGCCCGACGGATCCGCGACAGTGAGTCGGTGACGCTCACCGCCGCACAGAAGAGCACGCCCCTGGCTCGCATTCACTGGGCCTGGGTGGTGGCCGCCGTCAGCTTCATCGCGATCCTCGGCGCGGCGGGCTTCCGCTCGGTGCCTGGCGTCATGATGAACCCGCTGCACCACGAGTTCGGCTGGTCACACGGGGTCGTGGGGCTGGCGATGTCGGTCAACATGACGTTGTTCGGGCTGACAGCGCCCTTCGCCGCGGCCCTGATGGACCGGTTCGGTGTGCGACCGGTGCTGTCGGCGGCGCTGCTGCTGATCGCGGCAGGGTCGGCGCTGAGCGTCACGATGAGCGCCAGCTGGCAGCTGGTGCTGCTGTGGGGCGTGCTGGTCGGTGTGGGCACCGGCTCGATCTCGATGGGCTTCGTCGCCACCATCGCGACCCGTTGGTTCGAGGCGAAGCGCGGCCTCGTCACCGGCGTGCTGACCGCGGCGAGCGCGACCGGGCAGCTGATCTTCCTGCCCATCGTCGCCGAGGTGACCACCCGGCACGGCTGGCGCTGGGCGTCGCTGATCGTCGCGGCGGCCGCGCTCAGTGTGGTGCCGCTGGTGCTCGTGTTCATGCGGAACTACCCGCAGGACAAGGGTTTAACGCCGTACGGTGCGACGACCGCGACTGAGACGGCCGTCGTCCCCGCCTCCAGCTTTGCCGCCGCGTTCGACGGGTTGCGGATCGGTGCACGCGTGCCGGCGTTCTGGCTGCTGGCGGCGAGCTTTGCGATCTGCGGGATGACGACGAACGGGTTGATCGGCACGCACTTCATCCCGGCCGCCAACGACCACGGCATGCCGACCACGGTGGCGGCGGGCCTGCTCGCAACCATCGGCATCCTCGACGTTGCAGGCACGGTGTTCTCCGGCTGGCTCACCGACCGCGTCGACCCCCGGCTGCTGCTGGTGGTCTACTACGCAGGTCGCGGGCTGTCGCTGCTGCTGTTGCCGTCGCTGCTGTCGCCGCAGGCCGAACCGAGCACGTGGGTGTTCGTCATCTTCTACGGCCTGGACTGGGTGGCCACCGTTCCGCCGACGATCATGCTGTGCCGCAACTACTTCGGCGCGCGCACCCCCGTCGTGTTCGGCTGGGTGTTCGCGTCTCACCAGCTGGGCGCGGCGATCGCCGCCGCTGGCGCGGGCCGGCTGCGCGATCTGCAGGGCAACTACGACATGGCGTTCTACCTGGCGGCGGGGCTGTGTTTCGTCGCTGTGATCCTTTGCGCGAATGTGCGGAAAGTGCAGGTCAACGCGCCTGCGGCGTGAGTTTCAGGTAACTCTCACTTTGCCGTTGACCGTTCGCTGCCTTTAACATGCGATGCGGGTTGAGGGACCTGACGAGCCTAGGAGCCGGAGTTGAAGACTCGCACAAGCAAGACCTTGGGCGCTGCCGCGGGCATCGCCGCGATCGTGGCATCGCTGCCGCTGGCGATCACCGCCAATGCCGACGATCCAACGCCGACGACGCCGGTTGCCCCGATCCCTGATCCTCAGGGGTCAGGCTGTGACGCGTTCAAGACTGCGCTGCCCGACTGGAAGGGCTTCAACAACCAGCCGGTCGGCACCGTGCTCGCCAGCATCCCGGACATCTCCACGTTCAACTCGCTGGTCTCCGGGCAGGCCAACCCCGCCGTCAACATCGTCGATGTACTCAACAACGGCCCCTACGTGGTGTTCGCGCCGACCAACGACGCGTTCGCGGCGATGGAGCCCGGCCAGCTCGACGCCATCAAGGCCGACCCCGCGGCGCTGTACAAGCTCGACTACTACCACGTGTTCCTCGGCCTGCTCGGACCCGATGACGTGAAGGGCCAGCGGCCCACGCAGCAGGGCGCCGAGATCAAGGTGACCGGCAAGGGCGGCGACATCAAGGTCAACGACACCGCCAAGGTCGTCTGCGGCGGCATCCAAGCCAGCAATGCGCGGATCTACATCATCGACACGGTGCTGGACCCCGCACTGGGCCCGGAGCCGATTACGCCGACGAGCACCAGCTCCACGACCACGACGACGACCACCACGTCGGCGGCGGCGCCCCCGGCACCGCCTGCGGCCGCCTAGAGGCCGAGGTCGCGGCCGATGATCTCTTTCATGATCTCGGTCGTGCCGCCGAAGATCGTCTGGATCCGCACGTCGACGTAGTCACGCGCGACCTTGTACTCGTTCATGTAGCCGTACCCGCCGTGCAGCTGAACGCAGTTGTCGACGACCCTCTTGCCGAGCTCGGTGCACCACCACTTGGCCTTCGACGCCTGCACTGCGGTCAGCTCCTTGTCGACCGCGGCGCGCAGGCAGCGGTCGATGTACTGCTCGGCGATCTCGAGCTCGGTGTCCATCTCGGCCATCAGGAACCGGTTGTGCTGGAAGCTGCCGATCGGCTGGCCGAACGCCTTGCGGTCCTTGACGTATTGCAGGGTGTCGTTGAACGTCGCGCGGGCACCGGCGATCGCGCCGATCGCGATGGAGAGTCGCTCCGACGGCAGATTGGCCATCAGGTGATAGAAGCCCTGCCCCTCCTTGCCGAGCAGGTTGTTGCCGGGCACACGCACGTTCTCGAAGTGCAGCTCGGCGGTGTCGGCGGCGTGCAGGCCCATCTTGTCGAGCTTGCGTCCCCGCTCGAAGCCCTCCATGCCGCGCTCGACGACCAGCAGCGAGAAGCCCTTGTGCCCGGCCTCGGGGTCGGTGCGCGCGACGACGATGACGAGGTCGGAGTTGATGCCCGCGGAGATGAAAGTCTTCGAGCCGTTGAGGATCCAGTCGTCACCATCGCGAACGGCCGACGTCTTGATGCCGGCCAAATCGCTGCCCGCGCCGGGCTCTGTCATAGCGATGGCGGCGATCAGCTCGCCGGTGATGAAGCCGGGAAGCCAGCGCGCCTTCTGCTCGTCGGTGGAAAGTGACGCGAAGTAGGGCCCGAGTATGTCGTTCTGCAGGCTCAGGCCGGGGGTGGCGGGGCCGAACTTTGCGAACTCCTCGACGATCACGGCGTTGAACCGGAAGTCGTCAACACCGCCGCCGCCGAACTCCTCGGGCATGTTGAACCCGATGAGTCCGTATTTGCCTGCGGCCACATAAGATTCGCGGTCGACCAGCCGCTCGCTCTCCCACTTCTCGACGTGCGGCGCGCACTCCTTTTCCAGGAACTGGCGCGCGGTCTCGCGCAACTGCTCGTGCTCGGGTTCGAATACCAGTCGTTTCACGT
Source organism: uncultured Actinomycetota bacterium (assembly GCA_963841555.1). GTDB lineage: Bacteria > Actinomycetota > Actinomycetes > Mycobacteriales > Mycobacteriaceae > Mycobacterium. Next base: position 33,226 of record CAWJDL010000005.1, on the reverse strand, counting down.
TTCTCTCCTACTTGGCTTTCCAGACCGGCTGGCGTTTCTCGGCGAACGCCAGCGGCCCTTCCTTTGCGTCCTCGGATCTGATCAGCGTCCCGATCTCGCGCATGGTCCTTGCCCAGCCGGGTTCGTCACCTGTGATCACGCCGTCGTCGACGCCGTTGGCCACCCGCTTGCTGGCCCATACCGCCAGCGGTGCGTTGACGGTGATCCGCTCGGCGAGCGCCAGCGCCGCGTCCACGGCGGTGCCGTCGGGCACGACCTGATTGATCAAGCCCCACTTCAGCGCGTCGACAGAGCTCATCGGCTCGCCGGTGAACAGCAGCTCCATCGCAACCTTGCGCGGCAGGTGGTCGACGATCCGGAACACCCCGCCGGCGGCGGCGATCAGCCCGCGCTTGACCTCGGGCAGCCCGAACTTCGCTCGTTCCTCGGCCACCACCAGATCACTCGCAAGCGCCAGCTCGGAACCACCGCCAAGCGCGGTGCCATTGACGGCGGCGATGGTCGGCTTGTCGATGTAGTGATGCACATAACCCGCGAAGCCCCACTCGCCATGGTCAGGATGGAACAGATTCTCCCGCCGCGAGATCGCCTTCAGATCGGCTCCGGCACAGAATGATTCACCGGCACCGGTGATCACCACTGCGCGTACGTCTGCGTCGTCCTGCGCCTCCTGCAGCGCGTCGCCCACCGCGATGCTCACCGCGCTGTTGACCGCGTTGCGCGCCTCGGGGCGGTTGATCGTGATGAGCAGGACGTTGCCCCGCCGCTCGGTGAGAGCGGCGGGGGCTGTCACGGCCTCGGTCACAGCAGTTCGAGGATGGTGGCGTTGGCCTGGCCGCCACCCTCGCACATGGTCTGCAGGCCGTACTTAATTCCCTTGTCCCGCATGTGATACAGCATCGTCGTCATGATGCGGGCACCCGAGCCACCGAGCGGGTGGCCAAGCGCGATCGCACCGCCGTTCGGGTTGAGCTTCTTCTCGTCGGCCCCGATGTCCTTCAGCCACGCCAGCGGAACCGGCGCGAATGCCTCGTTGACCTCGAACACGCCGATGTCCTCGACCTTAAGGCCCGAGCGCTTGAGCGCCTTCTGGGTGGCCGGGATTGGCGCGGTCAGCATGATCACCGGATCGGCACCGGCCAGCGTAGCGGTGTGCACCCTGGCGATCGGCTTGAGGCCCAACGACTTCGCCTTCTCCGCCGACATGAACAGCAGTGCAGCCGAGCCGTCGGAGATCTGCGAGGAATTACCCGCGTGGATCACGCCGTCCTCTTTGAACGCCGGCTTGAGCTGAGCCATCTTCTCGATGGGCGTGCCGCGCCGGATGCCCTCATCCTTCAGCACCGGATTTCCGTCCTGGTCCTTGATGCCCACGATCTGGTCGTCGAACGCGCCGGAATCCTGTGCAGCCGCCGCCTTCTCGTGCGAGCCGAGCGAGAACTCGTCGAGCATCGTGCGAGAAAGTCCCCACTGCTCCGCGATCATCTCGGCGCCGATGCCCTGGTTCGGGGTCTGGCTGTAGCGGTTGCGGAAGGCCTCCGGGTACGGGTGGCCGCCGTTGGCCAGCGACGAGCCCATCGGCGTACGCGACATCGACTCCACACCGCCCGCGACGACGACGTCGTAATGCCCGGCCACCACACCCGCGGCAGCGAAATGCACCGACTGCTGGCTAGAGCCGCACTGCCGGTCCACGGTCACACCGGGGACGCTCTCGGGCCAGCCCGCCGCCAGGACCGCGGTGCGGGCGATGTCCAGCGCCTGCTCGCCTGCCTGCATGACGCATCCCCAGATGACGTCGTCGACGATCTCCGGATCGATGCCTGCCCGCTCGGCGAGCCCATTGAGTACCTGCGCAGACAGCTCGCCGGGATGCACACCCGACAGCCCGCCGTTGCGCTTGCCGACCGGCGACCGCACGGCCTCGACGATGACGGCTTCAGCCATGACAATTCTCCTTTGAATGTGATGTTCCCCCGAAGGTAGAGGAACAAGGTTTACTAGGTCAACCTACTGGTTGGTAGGCTGACGCCGCACGTTCGTGCCGGTCTCGAGTACGCCCGACATGGTTTACTGAGTTGCATAGCTCGGGGAAACACTGTTTGGGAGATGTTGTGACGCAAAGCACACCGCTCGCGCCGATGATCGGCCCTGACGCCGTCCCGGCGAGTACGGCGGTCCGGTCACCGAAGACGGCCGAGCTCGTCGCGGGAACGCTGCGCCGGATGGTCGTCGACGGTCAGCTCAAGGACGGCGACTTCCTGCCCAACGAAGCCGAGCTGATGGCCCACTTCGCCGTGAGTCGTCCGACGCTGCGCGAGGCAGTGCGAGTGCTGGAGTCTGAACGGCTCGTCGAGGTGCGACGCGGGTCGCGCACCGGCGCCCGCGTCCGAGTACCCGGGCCGGAGATCGTGGCGCGGCCCGCCGGTCTGCTGCTTGAGTTGTCGGGCGCCACCATCGCCGACGTCATGGTCGCGCGTGCAGGCATCGAACCGATGGCCGCGCGGCTGCTTGCCGAATCCGGCACGGCGGACGCGTTCGACGAGTTGGACAAAATGCTGGCTGACCACATCCCCAACGGCTGGCAGACGGATCGGCTGGCCGAAACGACCGGTGACTTCCACCGCCGCATGGTGGAGCTGTCGGGAAACGCGACGCTAACCATTATGGCCGGCATGCTGCACGAGATCACCGTGCGGCACACCGCGTTCGTCTTCAAGGAAAACCGCCCGGTGTCGAAGGCCGACTACGACAAGCTAATGCGGTCCTATGCGCGGCTGATGAGGTTGTTGCGCTCGGGCGACGGCGCGGCGGCCGAGGCGCATTGGCGCAAGCACCTCGACGTCGCACGGGCCCTGATGCTGGAGGGTCTCGAGACCGTCAAGGTCCGCGACGTGATGCGCTAGCCCCTTCGCCGAGACTGCGGGGAGATCGCGATTTCGGCGGAAATTGCGATCTCCCCGCAGTCTCGATGCTGGTGTGCCCTAGTCGGGCCAAACCGCTAGGCGCGTGACGGTGTCCACCAATCCGTCCTCCGTCTTCCACTGCATCGGCAACAACCGGTACCGCCAGCCCCCCGCATGCCCGTCGGCCCCGACATGATCAACGGTGATTGAAATAAGGTCCGGTGCAAGCTGTTTGGCATGGGTCTCCAGGTAGATCCCCCTTTCGTCGTCAAGTTCTGACATCAGCTCGCTGCCATAGAGCAGCCGCGGACCCGGCGCCCGGTACAGCAGCACACACTGATGTCGGTCGGAGCAGTGACCGCTGATCACCCGCACGACACAGTGGCGGTCGACGGGACCAAGGTCGCTCATCAACTGTCCGGTCTCGTCGAACCAGACAGCCACCGGATCAAGGGGCGTCAGCGCCGTCCTTCTCCCACGTCACGTGCACCGGCACGGTGTCATCCCACGGCTGACGCGTCACCATATCGGCGACTTGCACGTAGCCCCTTTCGAATTCGCCGGTGGCGGCGTCGACGAGCCGGTACTGCTGGGTCTGCTTATGGATGGGCTGAGCGTCGAGCAGCAGGATCCTAACTTCACCGGGTTCGAAGTTGCACCGCTCCTGCAGGGCCTCGATCAGCTGCTCGTTGTGCATGTGCCCATCGCCGAAGTTCCATCCGATTGCGGTGGAACAGATTCGCTCGCCGTCGGTGAGCATGTACTCGTCCTCGTTCTGTCCCACCATCGCCCGGTGCGCGAGGGTGAACATGGCTCGACCGTGAGTGTTGAAGGAGCGGAACGCGTATCCCATGTAGAGATACATCTCCGCGGTTTCCTTACTGCCGTAGAACTTCTCCATCTGTGCGGCGGGCATGCTCGCGATCGACACGATGTTGTCTGCGATCTTCTGCTCGGCCGACGGCTTGATGCACCACAACCCGGTGTCCCAGTTGCCTGCGTAATACCGCATGCCAGGGAGGAAGGACACCTTGCGCGGGAACAGGTTTCCGATCAGGACGGTGCCCGCCACCACAACGAACAACACGATCGGCAGCGGCGTCGTCATGTCAGTGAGCCCGACTTCGGCGTGGCCGACGAACAACGCAAGCACGCTGAACATCATGAAGACGTTCCACTCCAGCGGCACCCCCATCGGGATCGACGACAGGATGCCGAAGTGGAAGCACAGCATCACGAACGCGGCGATCGCCGTCGGCCAGCCGCCGTGGGAGAAGAACAACACCAACGGCACCAGCCCTTCAATGGCAGTACTGAAGTGCGCAAGCCACCGCGACAGCCGGCCTGGCCGCAGATCGTCGGGGAAGTGCTCGAAGAACCTGCGCTTGATCCACCGCGGCCGGAACACCGGATTGTTGCTCATCATCGTCGAGATAACGAACGGGAAGTGCTTGTTGAGTTTCGACGTCGCGGCGCCGAGCCAGATCACCAGGCAGACCAACTTGGCGGCGATGATCATGTCCACCCCGTAGCCGGTAAACAGGAACGCCACCGTGAACGATGCGTACACCTCGCCGCGGGCAGCCAGGAAGATCACCTTGTCGCGCAGCCCGAGTACCGCCAGCAGGCCGAGGATCGTCCAGATCTGCCACAGCGGCAGCACACCGACCGTTGTACCGAGCGCCGGGATGGGGCCGGTGCCGTCGGAGACCAATGCGACGACAAGCATCACCAGCAGTGCCGCGTACAGCAGCGCGTCGACTGGCGTGCGAGCCGTGCCTTTGGTCAGCGGTATCCGGTTGGGCCATGGTGGAAGCCGAATGGTCTTGGGCCGCAACCAGTACAGGATCGATCCCAATGGCGGGAAGAACCTATTGTTCAGTGGCCCGAATCCGCATCCGAGGCCGACAACCTCGAAGAACAAGGTGTAGAGCACGACCTTTTCGAACACGATCGGCTCTGCGTACCAGGACGCGACGTTGGTGAAGCCATCGATGCCCCTGGTAGTCAGGACGATCAGCCAGGCCGCGAGGACGTACAGCAGGATCTTGACGACGTAGAAGAGGTGCAGCACGACGGGCGTCCCGAAGCCGACTTCGGCCCAGTGCCGGGCCATCGGCACGATCTTCTCGGCACGTGTGCCCTTGCTCCACTCTTCGTAGTCGACGACGGGCGCGTCCTGCTTGAGAAAACCCATGGCCGCAAGACTAGAACGTGTTCCAACGGTGTGGAATCGGTTTAGCCTTACCCGATGACCACCTTTGTCCTGGTGCATGGCGCGTGGCACGGCGCGTGGTGTTGGGAGCGGTTAACCCCACTACTGCACCAGGCGGGCCATGACGTGGTGACGATGGACATGCCCAGCGAGGATGGGACGGCGACCTTCGACACCTACGCCGACGTGGTGTGCGCGGCGCTAGAAGACCGCGGAGACGATGTGGTGCTGGTCGGACACTCCTACAACGGAAACACGATTCCGTTGGTGGCCGCCCGTCGGCCCGTCCGGCACCTGGTGTACCTGTGCGCCATGGTCCCCGACATCGGCCGCAGCGTGTTCGATCAGATGAGCGACGAACTGGAGATGCTGAACCCAGTGGCGTACGAACAAGGATTGAGCGTGCCCGATGAACAGTTACGGCAGGTGTGGACCGACCTCGACATCGCGTGCGCGATGTTCTACGGCGACTGTGATGAGCCAACCACCAAGGCTGCCCTCGACCGTCTTCGGCCTCAGTCGGCTTACCCGGCGATCCTTCCGTCCTCACTGGCTGAATTCCCCGCTGTGAAAACGACATACATCGTTTGCTGCGAGGATCAGATCCTGCGTCCCGATTGGTCAAGGCAAACCGCTCGCGCGCGGCTGGGCGCCGAACTCATCGAGCTGCCCGGGGACCACTCGCCGTTCTACTCACGGCCATCCGCGCTCGCGGACGTTCTGCTCGGATTGGTGAACTAGGCGTCGGCCTTCGCCGGTGGCCGCCAGAAGATCACCAGCTGGCCGATGCCGCCGGCGAGCCCCAGCCCGGCCGAGATCAATAGTCCCCACCAGCCGTGCAGGAAGTCGTAGAGGCCGGAGGTGTGGAAGAGCGCGTAGTCCAGGCTGAACTTGCCGGGACCGATTGTGGCCACGGCCACCGCCGAAACAGCAAGGATTAGGTTGTACTCCCAGCCCTCCTTGACGATGAAGAAGCCGTTGGGCCGGTGCACGGTCCAGGCCGCCACAAACATCAGCGCGACGAACCCTGCCGCGGGGATCGGGGTCAGCAAGCCGGCCGCCAAACCGATGCCCGCCGACATCTCTGTGGTGGCCGCGATCCGGGCGTGGAACATGCCCGGCTTCATCCCCATGCTGTCGAACCAGCCCGCGGTGCCGGCCAAGCCGCCCTTGCCGAAGAACTTGTTGTAGCCGTGTGCGGCCATGGTCAGGCCCAGCACCACCCGCAGTATCAGCAGCCCGGTGTCGATGGCCGTGTGGTCAGTCATGCAACAAAATCTAGGCCATGTGTTAAACCGCCGCCCAGCCCCCGTCCACACCCAGCACGATCCCGTGGATGTTTGCCGCGTCATCGCTGGCCAGGAACACCACCGCGGCTGCGACCTCGGCCGGGGTGCTCATCCGCCGCGACGGAATGCGGGCCAGCATCGGAGCGACGTGGTCGGCGAACTGCTCCTGGCGTTCGGTCGCGATCGGTCCCGGCGCGACAGCGTTGACCCGAACACCGAACGGCCCGTACTCGTCGGCCCACGACTGGGTGAACGAATGGATCGCCGCCTTGTTGGCGGAATAGATCGCCGACCCCGCGCTGCCGCGAAGCCCGGTGATCGACCCGATGTTGACGATCACTCCCTCGCCCCGCTGCACCATCGCGGGCGCCACCGCACCGGTCAACAAGAACGGCGCGAACACGTTGACCGAGAACGCATCCCGCAGCCGTACCTCGGAGATCTCTGCCGTCGGCGTCGGCATGAGCAGCATCGCAGCGTTGTTGACCAGGATGTCGATCCGCCCGTCCGCCGCGGCGGTGGCCTGTTCGGCCAGGCGACGCACCCCGTCTTCCCCTGCCCCGAGGTCGGCGGCGACGAACTCGGCTGTGCCACCCTCGGACCGGATGTCGGCGACGACGGCATCACCGCGGGCCTTGTCGCGACCGCTGACGATGACGAAGGCGCCCTCGGCGGACAGTGCCGAGGCGATGGCGACCCCGAGACCGCCCGTCGAACCCGTGACCAGTGCTGTGCGGCCTGCCAGCCGCGTGTTGTTTGAACTCATGCGTCCACTGGTACGCTGTCGAAAATGGACCTGCAAGTCCAGAAGCTGACGGCGAAGGGCCAGGCGACTCGGCAGCGCATCATCGAGGGTGCCGCCGCCGAGATCCGCGACCGCGGTGTCGCCGTCGCCACTCTCGACGACATTCGCGCGCGCACCCACACGTCCAAAAGCCAACTGTTTCACTATTTCCCGGACGGCAAGGAGCAACTGCTGCTCGCGGTCGCCGAGCACGAAGCCCAGATGGTGCTGGACGACCAGCAGCCATACCTCGGCGCCTTGACGTCCTGGGCGGCGTGGCAGCGGTGGCGCGACACCGTGGTCGACCGGTACCGCCGGCAGGGCCAACACTGCCCGCTCGCCGTGCTGATGTCGGAGATCGGCCGCAGCACACCGGGCGCTCAAGCGGTCACTTCGGCGCTCATGCGTAGGTGGCACGACGAGATCGCGGCCGGTGTGCGGCATATGCAAGCGCAGAACAAGGTCGCGGCCAGGCTCGACGCGGACCGGGTCGGGGCCGCACTGCTGGCCGGAATCCAGGGCGGCGTCGGCGTCATGCTGGCCACCGGCGATCTCAGTTATCTCGAAGCCGCGCTCGACGTCGGGATCGAGTCGCTGCGTGGCATCGACTACCCCAGCGCGGCCTCTAGTCGCTCGACATAGGCGTCGACGTCACCGATCGCCGACTCGGCGGCATGGACGCTGATCGCGATGGTGTCGCCGATGCCGTGCACACCGTGCGTCAGGCCCATCATCGGAGACAGACCCGGGTAGCCGGCGGTCAGCACGACGGGCAACTCGCCGAAGTGCAGATCGGCCGGTCCGCGGTTGACACTGGACACGACGGTGTTACCGGTGACGGTGGGTGACCACACGGTCGGGTCGAACTGCTCGACGCCCCAGCGCAATAGCGGTGCGGGAACCGCAGCGAACGCCCGACTTGACGCAAGCATCCCCGGATGTGCCGCCCTGCGACGCCGCTGCGCAAGATCCCCGGCGATCCGTTCGGTCCGCTCACCGAAGTCCAACTCCGGATACAGTCCCACGCCGACGTTGCCGAAGTGGTTGTGCGCCTTGCGAACACCGGCCTTCGCCATCGGCACCTCCGCGCCAAGTGTCGATGGGTCGTCGCCGAACTCACGCAGGTGGCCGGCCAATGCGGTGGACACCGCGGCCAGCACGCCGACCGTCACGGTCCGGCCGGACAGCTGGGTGCGGTTCCGGATCACCGTGCGAATGCCGCGCACGCCGTCGGGCCGCACATTGCTGTGCAGGGCCGGCCGCGAATCCGCCTGCGGGGGAACCAGTCCCGCCTCGGTGTCGCGAACCAACTGTCGATGCGCGCGCGCAGCCAGGATGCTGTTCCACGGCAGCGATGCGCCCCGAAACGGCGGAGGCGACGGCACCGGCGGCACCTCCCCCGCGCGGCCGAACAGCCACGCCGTCAGCGCCGACCACCGGATGCCGTCTGCCAGCGCATGGGTGGCCTGCAGCACCACCACCGTGCCGACACCGACACCGGGCAGCGCGTCGACGGGTGTGAACACGTGCAACCGCCAGGTCAGGCGAGCGTCGAGCTGGTGTTCGGCCAACCCCGCAACCGCCGCCAGACACCCCGCCCAGCTGCTTTCGTTGAGGTCGTGCACGACGAACTGGTCGGGCTCGACGTCGCCGGTCACCCATGCGGGGTAGCTGAGGCCGTTGCGCTCCTCTACCCGCAGTCTCAACTCGGGGCAGTTCTGCGCCCGCAGGCGGATCCGCTCGAGCACCTGCTCCAGATCCGTCGTCATCCCGGCGAAGCCGTACAGCAGAAATTGATCGTTGGGGATCTTGGCGGACATCCAATGCATTTGCGCATCGACAGCCGAGAGCCGACGCACCAACATGTGCTCAGGGTTTCCTGCTGTTGACATTGTTCTTTATGCTCTCTGATCTTTGCTTGTATGTGTATTGGTGAGACGGCCGAGTACTTGGGGATTTCGGAGCTGGGGTGCGTAACGCCGCCGAGGAGGGGCGGTCGGTCGGCTTAGGGGCAGCGGTTGTTTGATCGCGTGAATTTGGACGGGTACTTGGCTCGACCAGTGCCCGGTGACGATGCGGGTGGACGGGAGTCGGTGGAGGCCCAGTATTGCCGGATGCCGGAGTCCATTGGCCAGGAGTCGTCGCTAGCCAATCAGGAATGGATGCTTAGGGATCCATCGTCAGGCACGGTGTTTTGGGGTGTATCGCGACCGTGGGTCGGGATTGCGGGAGTCGCGGGCCGCCCTGAACCGGCTACTTAACGATGCGGGCAGGGTCGGTTCACCGTGGTGCGGCTGGTGTGGCGGGATAGGTTGGCGCGTTTCGGGGTGGCGTCGATGAACGCTGTCTGTCGGTGTGCGGGGTTAGCGTTGAGGCGTTGCGCGACCCGGGGGATAAGTCGTTGTTGGAGGGGAGTTATGGACGACTGCATGGCATTGTTGGCATCGTTTTCTGGGCAGCTTGATCAGTTGCGGTCCGAGCGCAATCAGCAGCGGCTGCTCGATGCCGCCGGCGAACGGCTCACCGGGTGATTCCGAACGCCCAGCTGGTGGATGTGCGCCAAGCCGGGAAACTGCTTGGCGTCAACGGTGGGGTCATCACCCAGGTCGTCCATGTCAAGCAGGTGCCGATGGCGCAGATCGAGGAATGGCAGGCGCAGCCGCCGGGTTGGCTACTTAAGGCCCAAGCGAAGAAGCGGCGGTCGGTGGCTCGCCGCGAAGGGCGCCGGCGGCAGGCGGCGGCCCGGCGTAAACGGAGCGCGGACGACCAGAGGCTATGTCCGCCAGCGGTGGCCCAACTGCTGGGACTGTCCTATAAGCGGATAGCGGCGGCCATGCGCACCGCCGGAGTGGGCACGCCGCTGGATGAGCCCACGGTGACTAGCTGGCTGTCGTCGTGCGCCAGGCCAATGCCAGATTGGCTGTCGCAGCTGTTGGCGCAGCACGCGGCGGACGCCGCCGAGCAGCAAACCCGTGCCCAGGCCGAAGCGGTGGAGGCCGAACACCGTCGGCTGCTGGTTGAGGAACGCGTCCAGCGCAAGCTGCTGGCAGGCAAACGCCGCTTCCATGGGGTGGAGCTTGAGGTGATTGAGGAGTGGGCGGTTTACGCGGCCAAGGACCTGATCTACAACGACGGCGACGTCGGCGAGCTGGAAACCGCCGTGCTGCGGGCCGTCGGCATCGACACCGACGACCACACGACGTGGCCGTTTCATTGCGGCGGCTGCGACGGGCTGGGCGGTGACAACTGCGAGGAACGCGCCGCCGAGATGGCCGCGCAGCGGTTCGAGGAGCTCGAAACGGACCGCCTTAAGCGCCGGGAGCGTTCCCGCCGCGACGCCGAACGCAACGCCTCCGGTGCATTCGTCCTCGGCCAGCCCGTGCTGGCCTACTACGACAGCCGCGCCGCGGTAGTGGTGAAGGTGAACAAGGTGACCGTCAAGGTCCGCCACATCGGTTGGAAGTCCAACGGATACGAGTTAGTGGAACGAAACTATTCCCCGGCCTATCTGCACGACCTGCCTGCCAGGCTGATACAGGCGATGGGCGCGATAGCAGTCGACCAGCGGATCGAGTTCACCGACTGGGGCGGCCGAAAACGCACTGGCGAAGTCCTAGAGACCGACGGACCGCTGCTGCAGGTGGGCTACCAGCTGGCATCTGGGAAGCCCCGCACCGCCTGGATCGACATCCTGCATCTCGACATCGACGGTGACCGATCACGATGATGCTCGCGACGGTGCCCATGCGCATCGGCACCGCGATCGATGAGACCACCGGTGAGGTCGTCGACGCCGCGCCGCTGATCGGCTGGCTGCTTGATCTTGTGGCTGAGCTGTCGTCGGAGTTGACGGACCGCTGCTGGCAGCCGGCCACCTTCACCACCTTGCACGCCGGAGTTGATTCGGCCGGCCGCAAGCTGCCACCAACAGCGGCGGTCGTCGCGGCGCGGTTGGGCTGGGTGCCACACCCACCGGCCGGCGTGTATGTGCCCTCGCGGGTGGTGCGGCTGGCCCAGGCCAATGTGGTACCGATCCTCAAATCCCTGGCGCATCGCGACCGACTCATCCCCCACATCGTGGCCGCGCTCGACGAGCACGGGCACCTCGATCGCGATCGCCTCGATGACGAACAGTGCCGGTATGTCAGTGCGGCGTTCCTGCAGAACCTGACCCGTCAACTGCGCTGCCACGCCGGCGGGCCGATCACCTCAATCACGCAAATCCAGGGGCCGCCCACCATGCCCAAAATCGCGCGGCTCGGCGCCGCGGACGCCCAACTCACGCAACTGGCCGCAGTCGATGAAGGTGGAGTGTGGCTGCGGATCAAACTGCCCACCGGCCCGGCCCCAGCGCGGCGCACGGACTGGCGTTGGTATCGGATGTGGTGCCCCATCCCACCCCACCTGAATGGCCGCGATATCCGGATGTGGCATCAGCCCACCATCTCGAAACACGGCGGCGCGCCGCTGCTGCGGTTCACTATCACCGAGGTAGTTCCCGACCCCGACACCGCGAACGCGGTGGCCGCCCTGGGTATTGACTGGTCGCCGGCCAGCATGGGCGCGGCCAGTGTGGTCGCCGAGCGTGGCGGGCAGCTGGTCAGCGACGCGCGTACCCACGTCTACAACGACCGCGGGCTGGGAGTGCGGCTGGCCCGGCTACAGACCGAGGGCCAACAGTTGAGCGCCAAGATTGACCGGCTCACCCAACTCGCGACCACGGCCCCCGATCCCACCCAAACCGTGTTGAACGCGAAAATCGCCGTACTCACCCAGCACCGCACCGCGCTGGGCGCCAAACGCCGGCGCATCAACCGTGAGCTCGCATTCGACTTCGCGAAAACCATGACCACCATGGCCTCCGCCTCCGGGGCCGGGGTGATCGCCGTAGAAGACCTACGCGACCTGCAAGCGCGCGGGCGCGGTAAGGCCAACAACAACCGCGCCGCCCAATCCGCGCGCCGTCAGGCATACCGGGCGCTTGAACACACCGCCTCCCGCGCTGGCCTGGAAGTCGTCATGTGCCCGCCACGGGGCACCTCCGCGCGCTGCCCCAGTTGTGATCGTGAACTGGCCCGGCCCAACGGGTATCACAGCGCCAGCTGTGACCGGTGCGGCATCAACAGCGCCGATCGCGACCAAATCGGCGCCCAGAACATCGCCAAACGCGTCCTACTGGCCAAGACCAAAATCAATCGCCCCAAAAACAATCCGAAATGCGTCACCGCCGTCGCGCACCGGCCCGTCGCCAAGACTCGCCAGAAGACCACCACCACCCCAAAACAACGCCGGCACAAACGAACCCGACACACCGCAACACTCCCCACCACCAATCAACGGAGCCATCCTGCACGCCAAGCGTCCGTGTGGGACAGAGACCAGCCCACCGCACCCGCGGAACGCACCTCTGCGCAACCCATCTCTGACACCCGCGACACATCACAAGTGTCAGCAAGTATCAGAGACCGGTAGACGCTATTGTCTGCCCCATGCTTCCGCCTACAAGTGGCGACGGCGTCGCCGTCGTCACCGGTGCGTCGTCGGGAATCGGCGAGGAGATCGCCCGGGAATTCGCCCGTCGCGGTTACCGTTTGGTACTCGTGGCCCGCCGGGCCGACCGGCTCACGGCCCTTGCGGAAGAATTCGGCGGCCGGGCACACGTGCTACCCGCCGATCTCTCGAACCGCGACGAGCGCGCGACCCTGTTCGACCAAGTGGCTGCGCTCGGTGTCGTAGCGGACATCCTCGTCAACAACGCCGGGCTCGCCACGCTGGGCCCAGTCGCTGAATCGAGTCCAGCCGCCGAACTCAACCTGATCGAGGTCGACGTCGCCGCCGTGGTCGACCTGTGCAGCCGATTCGTTCCCAGCATGGTCAAGCGCGGACGGGGCGCGGTGCTCAACGTCGCATCGGTCGGCGCGTTCGGACCCGTACCGGGGCAGGCGTCGTACGGCGCGGCCAAGGCCTTCGTACTGTCCTACACCCTGGCGATGCGCGAAGAGCTCAAGGGCACCGGAGTCACGGCCGCGGCGTTGTGCCCCGGGCCGGTGTACACCGGCTTCCTCGAGGCCGAAGGCATTCCAGACGAAGAAAGCGAGAAGGTGCTGCCGAAGTTTCTATGGCAGCACGCCGATGCCGTGGCCAAGGCCGCGGTCGAAGGCCTGGCGTCGGGCAAGGGTGTGATCGTTCCCGGAATGCCCAACCGCATCGCGACGGTGATCAATCACCTCACGCCGCGCCGGCTGCTGCTACCGCTGATCGCTCGCAACCATCCCGGCCTGAAGAAGCCCTAGGCCGCCTTGCCGATGAAGTCGACGATGTGACGCGCGACGACATCGGGCTGGTCGAGCTGCAGGAAGTGGCCTGCGCCTTCGACAATCGCCGACTCGCTGCCGTCGGGCAGCACCCGTTCCACCCAGTGCGCGTATTGCGGTGTCGCGCAACCATCGTCGGTGCCATGCAAATAAAGGGTGGGCAGCCGGGGCGCCGACAGCCAGTGTTGGTGCAGTTCGGCGTACTGCGCGGGCGGGCGGCTGTTGCGCACCATCGCGCGGTAATACCCGAGCGCGGCACGCCACCGCTCTGGTGCACCGATCGCGTCGTCGACGTGTCGCAAGTCCTCGTCCGCGCGGTATCCGGGCGACCAATCACGCCAAAGTCGCGGCACCACCGACGCTGAAGAACGCTCTGGCAGCCAAGGTAATTGGAAGTACATGATGTACCAGCTGCGCCGCACCTGACGTGGCAGGAGCGCGGCGAGCCGTCCGACTTCTGGCACCTTGCGCAGCGGCCGAAACGCCGCAGATGGCGGTACCGACATGATGACGGCCTTGGTGAACGGGCTGTCCGGCATCGCCGCAAGGCCGGCTCCAGCGATGGCTCCCCAGTCGTGCCCGATGAACACATCGCGTCCCGTCGGGCCTGTCGCGTCCAGTACCCGCAGCGCGTCGTCCATCAGCGCGCCGACGTGGTAACTGCCGTCCGACGCGAGCGACGATGGCGCATAGCCACGCATGAACGGCGCCACCACCCGCCAGCCCGCGTTCACCAGCTGCGGCGCTACCTTGCGCCATCCGTAGGCGGTGTCAGGGAAACCATGCAGGCACAACGCGACTGGCGCGTCGGCCGGGCCCCAGGTCAACGCACGCAGCTGCCCGGCCGGCGTCGTAACGTCGAGCCATTGTGGTTCGGTCACGCTATACCGGGTCGAATTTGGAGATCAGCCAGCGGTCGCCGCTCCTGTCCAGAGTGACCCGCACGCTGGACGCGGTGTCGGTCGGCGCATCCTGACCGACGATCACGGTCTGGTTGACGAACACCAGCACCACGGCGTGGTCGGGCTTGGCTGACACCGACGCAGCGGCGGGAACCGTTGCTACCGCAGCGATCTGCTTCTGCTTGGCACCCGGGATCACGACGTCGTTGATCAGCGAGGTGTAGGAGTCGCGGAAGTCGCCGGTCAGCAGGTCGCGCGCCGCGCCAAGCTGTTGCTCGACGGAGTCGGGCTTGTACGACAGCAGCGCGATCGTGCTGTCCTTGGCCGCCTGCATCGACTCGATGCGCGCGGTCTCGCTGTTGCGCACCGAATTGTCCATCCACTTCAGGTATCCGGCACCCAACGCCAGCAGCAGCGCCACGGCGGGCAGCACACCCAACGCGAACACCCGCGCCCATTGGATGTGCCGCTTGGGCTTCTCCGGTTCAGCGGACTCCGATGGCTCATCGGCGGTTTCGGTTGGCTCATCGGCCTTGTCAACGGCGTCGGCCTCTTCGGTCTCGTCGACCGACTCCTCTGTCGCCGTCTCCTCGGCCTGCTCGGTATCGGTGTTGGCCGCCACGGTCGTCTCTTCCTCCGCCGTCTGGTCTTGGTTGTGCTTGCTCACGGCACGAACTCCACGTTGGACACCTTGGCCTCGTCGCCGACCTTCTGCACAGAGATACGCATCCGCCAGGCGCGTGGAGCTTGGTCGGGCGCACCGGCATTGGACGTCTTGACGGTCACCGCGACAAGCACTTGAGCGCCGTTGTCGGATTCGGACTCCAACCCCGCCTCGGCAATGGTGCCGACCGACTTCGACTGCGCCTGCTTGACGACCTCGACGAACGGCTGCGCACGCTTCTGGAAGTCGTCGTAGAAGGTTCCCGTCGCCGAGTCCAGAATGCGCTGCACGTTCGCGTCGGCCTGCTGCCAGTCGATCGTGGTCAGGTTCAGCGCACCCTGCCGACCGACTTGGAGGAACAGCTTGCGTTGTTCATCGGCCTGATGCGACTGGTAGGTGCGGAACCCCAGCCAGCCGGTGAGACCGGCGAGCGCCACCACCAGGACCAGCCCGACGATCGTCGCCAACCGCACGTGTGACATCCGCGGCTTGGCCGAGGCGGCTTCGTCGTAGTCAGCGACGTCGTCGTCGGCGTCACCTTCTGCGTCTTCAGAAATGTCGTCGCCAGCGGACGCGTCCGGTTCGGCTACCGCGGACTCACCGTCTTCCAGCGCACCATCGACGGCGGGCGTCGAATCGCTCTCTTCCCCCTCAGCGGGAGTTGTATCGTCTGCCATCACGGTTCCTCTACGGCCCTATGGGCCAGGTCGGGTCAGTACACAGGTCGGCTCCAACTTACGTGCAGGACACGATAGCCCCGCTACCTGGCCGTGCCACGCGCACCACCGGCCTGTTTTATCAAAGCGATAAATAGTTTACTGTTTGAGTGCGGCACGGAAGCCGGAGGGAGCCCTAGCGGGTGCGCATCATCGTCACAGGCGGAAACAGCGGCGTCGGCAAGGCGACGGCAACCGCATTGGCCTGCGCAGGCCACGACGTGATGATCGCCTGCCGAACGCTGGGCAAGGCCCGTGAAGCGGCTGCCTCGATGAGCGGCAACGTCGAGGTGGCCGAGCTGGACCTCGCTGACCTGACCAGCGTTCACAAATTCGCGGATTCGGTCGACTTCGTGGATGTCCTGGTCAACAACGCCGGCGTACTCGGCCTCCCGTTGACCCGGACCGCCGACGGCTTCGAAGCCCACATGGGCACTAATCACCTCGGCCATTTCGCCTTGACTTGCCTACTGGGGAATCGAGTCCGCAATCGCGTGGTCGTGGTTGCGAGCAGCAACCATGCGCTCGCCCGGATGCACTTCGACGACCTCAACTGGCACCGTCGCCGCTACCACCCCTGGTCAGCGTACGGAGAGTCGAAGCTGGCGAACATCCTCTTCGTGCAGGAGCTGGCCAGACGCGGCCGGACCGCGTACGCGTCCGATCCCGGCATGACGGCCACCGAGATCACCCGTGACGGTTCCGGCGCATTGCAGTGGGCCGGCCGGGCGCTGTCACCTCGCATCGCCCAACGCCCCGCCGACGGTGCCCGCTCCACCATTCAGGCTGTGACGACGGGCCTGCCCAGCGGAACGTACATCGCACCGCGCGGCCTTTTCCATCAGTGGGGTAAGCCGAAACCGACGAAGCTCGTCGCCAAGGCAAGCGATCACCAGAGCGCCCGCAGGCTCTGGGAACTGTCCGCGGAACTGACCCGCTGCGATTGGCAGGAGAGCTAGCTCATGACGACCGATTCCGCATACCACAGGCCCCAGATGCGGCTGGCACCCAGCCCGACACCGGAATCGACGGCGTTCTGGACGGGTGGGCGCAACGGGCAATTATTGATCAACCGCTGTCATGGTTGCGGACACTTCTTCCATCCACCGGGCCCGGCGTGCTGGCGCTGCCGTAGCACCGACGTCGCACCCGAGCCGGTGTCCGGCAGGGCCACAGTTGCCGCGTACACCATCAATCGGCAACCGTGGATTCCCGGGCTCGACCCTCCGTACATCATCGCGATGGTGGAGCTCGCCGACGAGCCCGACGTCCGGCTCATCACAAACGTCGTCGATGTGTCGGCGGACGACATTCACGTGGGCCTGCCGGTCGAGGTGTTCTTCGAAGACTGGACGGCGATGTCCGGTGAAGAGGACAGCCGGGTGTGGCTTCCCTTGTTCCGCCCGGTCACGCCCTGAGTCGTCTATCAGTTGCGCAGTCCATTCGAGATGAAGCGCGACAGTTCGTCGATGATCTCCTCGGTGTCCGGCACGTCGTCATCGGTGGGGTAGGTGCCCCGAAGGAAAGTCGCTGCCACGCCGACGAACAGCATCATGAGCCGCAACTGCAACGCAGTCGACGAGTGCCGAAGACCTTCCGCTGCCAGGTATCCGTCGACGGGCGCAATCATGGGCGCCAGCGTTTCAGTGATTTGCCCGCGCAAGTGCTCCATCGCGCCTTCAGTCGAAGTACTGACGAACAGGTGCACCATCGCCCTTGCGATGGGCTGATTCGCCGACATGAACTCGTAGAAGCCGGTGGTGAAGCGCCGGACGAGTCGGTCGTGGTCCATCGTCGTCAGTGCAGGGTCATCGAGCCACTGTTGGTGCAACCCCCCAACCGCGTCCAGCAGTGGTGTCACCACAGCATCGAAGAAGAGCTTCTCCTTGGTGTCGAAGTATCGAAAGATCAGATCGTGTGATACACCTGCGCGCGACGCGATCTCGCGCGTCGTGGCCTCATAGCCACGCTCAGCGAACACCTCACGAGCAGCGTCCTCGAGCAGTCCGGGAGCGCTGCCGCGCCGAACGCGTTGGCTCTGACCAGCCATGGCGAAGTCCTTAAAGCCAGAGGTACATACCAGCGAGAACAATCCACAGGATCACGCAGTATGCCTCGAAGACGCCGCGCAACAACAGGGGTGCGTTGCGCAACTCCATGAAATCCAGGCCGACGAACCGGACCTTGATCACCGCGAGAGCGAGGACAACGACGGCGACGCCCGAGCCGACCTCGTGGTCGGCGCCCAACGCCCACGACAGGATCGTGAAGGCGACGAGCGCCAACCATACGAATGTGGACCGGGCGCGCAGAAGTGAAAGGGTCATGAGTCAACTCACCAGATATAGCAATGGGAATAGGACGATCCACAAGAGGTCGACAAGGTGCCAGAAGCAGGCCCCACCCTCGACGAAGGCCATCCTGGTGGCGCTGAGTTCGGTGTGACGGGCCTGGGTCAACAGCACGATGAGCACAGCCACACCGATCAGCACATGAAACAGGTGTAGGCCGGTCAGGATGAAGAAATACAAATAGAAGTTGTTCTGCGTCGGGACATGACCCTGCGACACCTTGGCCGTGTACTCGATGGCCTTCAACCCGACGAATGCCAGCCCGCATGCAAGGGCGCCGACGAGTAGCACCTGCGCCAACCGCCGCTGGGACATGCGAATCGCCCGCACCGCCGTCACGACGAAAAGGGAACTGGTCAGCAGGATCAGCGTGTTGGTCAGGCCGATGCCGATGCTGAGGGTGTGACGCGACTGATCGAAAAGCTCTGGCGCCAAGGATCGCTGGTACATGAAGGTCGCGAAGAAAACCCCGAACACCACCATGTCGCCGAACAGGAAGATCCACACGCCGGGCTCGCCCGGCACGTGGCGAGTCGCCTTCGCTGTCGGACCGCCGCTAGTGACCGCCGACCCCAAAGTCATCTGGTTCACGCCGCGGGTTCCCACGTCCGTTCTGCTACAGCCTTTTCGCGTTCGGCGGCTTCGATGTCGGTCGCTTTCAAGAGCACCACAGCCGTAACGATGATCCAGATGAGGAAGACAGTCAGCGGAATCCAGAAGGCGAATATCCCGTTCCAGGCCAGCGGTCCAGTCTTGAACAGGTAGATCGCGCAGCCGGGCACGCCGAGCACGGCGTACCAGATGTTGAAGTAACCGAACCACCGCGGGAAACTGGGCACTTCGCGCTTGTCGATGAACGTGGCGAGGGCCACGATGATCACCTGGGTGATGAGCGGCCCGACCAGTCCGACGAAGATGAACCAGAAGATGTCGTTGAGTGCCTGAGTCACATCCGGATCGCGCTCCGGGCGGTAGGCGGCGAGAGCGGCGAAGACCGAACACAGCGAGAAGCCGAACGGGAACGTCACGCTCAGCAGGATCTGGGTGACCGACATGGCACCCCAATAGCCTTCGATTCGCCGCACCTGACGCGACAACACCGCGAAGAACGGCGCGTAGAGATACGCGAAGAAGATCATCAGCGCAAAGCCGATCTGCATGCGCAGGTGTCTGTCGGTGTAGATCTGCGCAGTCTGCTCGGCGGTGTCGTTGGGGTTCAGCGGCGGAATGACCCCCGCGATGAACCAGAACATGACCATGAATGCAGCCGTCATGCCCAATCCGAGCCAGATAGAGGCTTTCTCCACCTTCACGTGCATGGACGTGCTCCTACCCTCGCAGTGGTGGGACGTCCGTCACCGTAAGCCGCGCTCCCGTCGTTAGTCAACCATTGATTGACTAACGATCACGCGACGTTCAACGCGTTTCTCGATCACTTCGAACAACGCTGGATTTTCGACGATCATCGTGGTCACGACCGGGGTCGGCGCGGTCGCGTTGACGCGAATGTTGTTGCGCGCCAACCGCGTCACAGGTCCAAAGGGCCCGCTGCCACGACCATGCCCAGCAGACCGAGGTCCACGCCTGCCTCGCCGGCCGCCTCCGATGCGGCGGCGATGTCCTTGCGTAGAAACGGCGTCGCTCGCTCGGTGAAGTTCTCGATGCCGCCAACGCGATGGGCCTGTGCAGCCGCGTGGCTTGCGCTGCTACACACCTGCAACGCCGAGAGTAGTGAGGCGCGGTCGACGCCAAGTGCTTGACCCAATTGTATTGCCGCAGCGAGAAGTTGAGCGTTGCAGGAGAACAACACGTTGTTGACGAGTTTGATGGCCAGCGCGCTACCCAATTCGCCCGTCGGCACGATGGGATCTGCATACGCGGCCAGCACGGGCGTGACCAGCTGCACCGCATCGCTCGGGCCGCCGAGCAACACCGTCAAGGTACCGGCGACGATGTTGTCGACGGTGCCGCTGACCGGAGCGTCGAGGATGGCCGGCGGCGAGGGGTGGCTGTCCCGCAACGCAGTCAGGGTGGCCACGGTGCCGGTGGTGTGTGAAACGAATATCGAGCCTGGCTTCGCGTTGGCGATGAAGCCGTCGGGTCCGAGGCCGGCCTCATTGAGTTGGGCGTCGGAGAATAGGCAGGAGATCACGACGTCACTCTGCCGGGCCAGGTCGGCCACGGAATCGGCCACGGTCGCGCCTTGCGATGTCACCGATTCGCGCACCTCGGGACGGCGGGCGTACACCAGCACGTCGTGGCCGGCGCCGAGCAGACGAGCCACCATCGGTTCACCGAGTTGGCCCGCACCGATGAAACCTATGACGTTGGCCATGTGCACTCCCATCCCCGTAGACGACGAAACCTGAGCCTCGCGTGACGGCAAGGCTATGGCGCACCGGCGTTTACGGTCCCAAGACCGCGTAAGACAAATCCCAGCAGCTGCTCCACGTCATCGGCCGCGTCCGTGGTCGACTTCTGCTGAAACCGGTCGAGAAATGCGGCCTCGAACGCGGCGCGTATCGACCTGGCGTCCGATTCCGGCGTGCACGCAGTAAACGTTCCGTCGGCCCGGCCCTTGTGCAGGATGGCGGCGAG
This sequence comes from uncultured Actinomycetota bacterium, assembly GCA_963841555.1. Classification (GTDB taxonomy): domain Bacteria; phylum Actinomycetota; class Actinomycetes; order Mycobacteriales; family Mycobacteriaceae; genus Mycobacterium. The sequence goes on along the minus strand of CAWJDL010000005.1, from coordinate 12,487 downwards.
TGCCGCCTCTTCTGCAGTCGCGAAAAGCTCGAGTTCGCGTTGATACCCAGGCGTGCGGCGCATTTCCTCGGAATAGAAGGTGGCCACTCGCTTGCGTTTGCGCGGATCCGAGACGAGGCCGAACATGTGGGTCATCCAGAGCCGAAGCGCCTCGATCGGAGTTTCTGCGCGCGCGACGATCTCACGAAGCTGCGCGAGCACCGCCTCCCGATCCCGCCGGAACATCTCCAACAGGAGATCGTGTTTGGTGCCGAAGTTCCGATAAAACGCCCGGGTGCCCAGTCCGGCCTCGTCGAGAATCTCGGTAATGGACGCCGAAGAACCGGAATTGCGGTCCAGGCACCGGTATGCGGCATCGATGATGTGCTGTCGTTCCAGCGAGCGATCGACCGTCTTTGTCTCAGCCACAGTGGATTACACCGGTGTCCTGCCATTTCGAGATAGTCGCGTCATCGTAACCGAACTCCCGAAGCACCGAAGAGGTGTGCTGACCGGCGAGGCACCCACCGGCCGCTCGGGCGGATGACCTACTCATTCCAACTAACGGCGATAGTCGGAGGTGCTCGTCGAAGACTGGGCTCGAGGCCTGCACCGTGTATTCCGCCGCGAGTTGCGCGTCGACCTGCATGAGCCGCGCGGGGGCGCCCTCATAGACTTCTACGCATCCGACGCCGGCAGCGATGAGGTGCTTCTCCCACATCTCAGCCGATTCCTTGACGAACACCGTGGCCAACCGCTCGGCAAGCTGCTCATCGAACTCCCTCCGCCCGTCCGGTGTCGAAAACCGTTCGTCGTCACCCAGGTCGGTGAAGTCGCTAAGAGAAGCGACGAGCGCCTGCCATTCGGTCTCCTGCGGCGCTGCCAGGAATACGCGTCCGTTGCCGGCGTCGTACATCCGGTACAGCGCCGACAGCCCTCTGCCCCCATGCACCGGTGTTAACGGCTCAGCGGCGTTCGGATAGTCGACGACCCAGTCAGTGAGCACGTGGGTAGCAGTGGCAAGCATCGAGGTGCGCACGTCTCTGAGCGCGTGCCCCCGGTCGCGGCCAACGAGCGCAGTGAGAATTGCAGAGGCAACGGCGAGCGCCGCCAGGCCATCGCACTGCAGCTCCGGGGCCGTCCCGGCGGTCAGCACCCGCGGCACGTGATACATGGTGTCGTCGAGACCCGCCGTCGCGCAGATGGCATCCGGAGTATTGGTCAGCGCAACACCGCCGGCGGCGGCGATGCTCGGGGCGTAGGCAGGCCGATCGCCATAGGGGCCATCGTTTCCGTATCCAGGCGCAGACACGTAGATGAGATCCGGGTTGATCGCGAGCAGCGTGTCCGCGCCGATTCCAAGCCGGTCAGCGGCTCCGGCCCGCATCGACTGCAGGACGACGTCGGCGGAGGCGACCAGCCGGTGAGCGATGTGGCGACCTTCCTCAGAGTGCAAATCCACCTGGATGCTTTCCTTGCCCTGCATCACCTTGGCGCCGGCGGCTTCCGGGAACGGCAGAAGGGATCGGATGTTGTCGCCGCTCATGGCCTCGAACTTGATGACGCGCGCCCCGAGGTCGGCCAGGACACTCGATGCGTAGGGGGCGGCAAACATCTCGCCGAACTCGAGGATGGTGATTCCCGCCAGCGGCGGATCCTCGGCGCCGGTGTTGGGCTGCCGCGGGGCGGGCTCGGGATGCGGCCAACCGCCCGTTGCGTCACCGATCCGTGGGGCCGGAGCCGGTTGGCGCAATGGCCCCTGCGGTGTGTGGATGAGCGTGGTCGGTTGCCGGACCGGGCCGACGTCGGGGTCGCTCACGACGACCGAACGCCCGTCGTGAATCAACTGCGGATGGTCGAAGACCTGTGGCCCAGATCGGAACAGCTCGGCGCAAAGGTTCGGATTTGCATCGAAGCATTGCTGCCACTCGTCCAGCGTGCGCTCTGAGATCTTCGAAAGCAGGATGCCCCAGATTTCCCTGTACACCGCCGGATCTTCCAGTGCGGGAAAGCCTTTGAACTTCAGATCAGCGAGAAGGGGAAGCACCCCGAACTCGGTAAGCATCGCCTGGAACAAGTGCGGAGATACCTGGGCGAACTGCAGCCAATGGCCATCCTTGGTAGGGCCGGCCAGAAGTGCCAACAGCATCGGGCTCTGCGGATCGCCCTCCGGGGTCCACGCCTCCACGGTGTTGTAGGCCTCGGGCCACCGAATGCCGACCATCTCCCCGAACCAATTCCACGCATCGACGGCGTGAGCCCCGCGAACCAGATCGGCATCGATGATCTGCCCGATGCCGCTGCCGCGCCTTTCGTGCAGTGCGGCCAAGATGCCATGGATGGCAATGTGTCCCGCGGCATAACTGGCGTAGGGAACTGTGACAAACGACGGCTGCGGCGGATTCGCCATGCGGCGCACGGCGTGCGAGAGGCCAGCCTTCGCGAACACCAGACCCTCGTATCCCTTGAAATCCTGCCAGGGACCACTTCGGCCCCACCCGGTGATGTGAGCGATCACAAGCTTCGGATGACGGGCGAGCAACTTCTCGGAATCGATGCCGATGTCGGCAAGCGCGGCGGGGCTGAATGTGGTGACCAAGACATCGGCGGCTCCGAGCACCTCGTCGAGTAACGCGGTGCCGCTCTCGGTCTTCAAATCGGCGATTCGGCTGCGTTTGCCGCGTCCTAACGCCGGCCAACCACGCAGCGCGCGCACCGGGCTGCCGCCGGGCCGCTCGAGCATCACGACATCTGCGCCGGCATCGGCGAGGAATTGGGTGCAGATAGCACCAGGCAGTGTGGTGGATAGGTCGACGACGCGGATTCCGGCCAAGGGCTCGACTGACTCTGGCGCGCCCTTGGCGCCGGCTGAGGTTGACATCCGAACTCTCCTGCGTGAAAAGACAATTTTCGATCCGAGCCACAAATGTGAGTGCGATCGCATGCTATCGCAGCCAGTTGACCAATTCTAGGGCGAATTCGAACTGCGCGACGCTTGACACCTTGCACGAACGACGCATAGCCTCTGAAAAACGTATTTTCATTCCGGAGGACCGTATGACGAAGATCTGGACGAACTCCGGAGATTCCCACTTCCTGGAGCCGGACGATCTCTGGCAGTCCCGGCTGCCCAAGCGACTGGCCGATCTGACGCCGCGGGCGGAAAAGGATCCCGACGGCGAGTACGAGACCGTTCACGTCGACGGCCAGATCTTTCGGCGCAAGCTGCCGTCGTCGGCGATGGTGCACTTCGCTGAGCTGAGTTCCAAGCCGCAGGGCATTCGTGATGCCCGAGCACGACTCGGTGATCTGGACAAAGAGGGTGTGTGGGGCGAGGTCATTTTCCCGTCGTTGGGAATGTGGGCCTCCACTTTCCGTACGCCGGAGTTGCTCAAGGCCTGCATGCGAGCGAGCAACGAGTGGGCCCTCGAGGAGATCTGCGCGGTGTCACCGCGGTACGTGGTGACCGCACAGGTGTCCACGTTGGTGGTCGAAGACGCCGTCGAAGAGTTGAACTGGGCTGCGGAGCATGGCTTCAAGGCAGTCTTCCTTCCGACGACTCCGCACCCGAGCGCCCCGGACTGGCACCGCAAGGAGTGGGAGCCGTTCTGGGCCGCCGCCGAGGAGGCGGGCATGGTGATCGCCTTCCACATCGGCACCGATCCGGTGGACGTGGAGGCAGGTAATAGCGCTACTGGCGGTGCAGGTCAGGTGTACCGCGGTCCGGGTGGGGCGATCATGAACTACGCCGAGACGACGTTCTCCGGTCAGCGCGCCGCGATGAAGATGGTGGCCTCCGGAGCCCTCGACCGCCATCCGAATCTGAAGGTGCTGATTTCCGAAGGTGGCGCGACGTGGGTTCCGTTCCTGGGTGACCGGCTGCTCGAGGGGTACCGCCAACACCACCTTGCGGTGCGGCCGAAACTCACCCGAAACCCGAAGGAGATCCTCTTCAGCCAGGTGTATGCGTCGTTCCAGCATGACGAGACCGCGGTCGCCGCCTTCGACCACATGGGCTACCACAACGTGATGTTCGGCAGCGACTACCCACACATGGAAGGCACGTTCGGCCACACCCAGGACACGCTGAAGGGGTTGTTCGACGGGGTCAGCGACGAGACCCGGCTGCGCATCACGCAGGGGACGTTCTACGAACTGTTCCCTGATGTCCCGCCCGTGCCGGCCGAAACGTTCTGAGCCAGTGCAGAATCCCACCGGCCTGCGTGACGTCGGGATCGTCGGAATCGGCGCGACCCCCTATTACAAGCGCGGCGAATCGCTGCCGAAGTCCATCACCGAACTCGCCGGCGAGGCGATCCTCGCGGCCTGCGATGATGCCGGATTGTCGGTTCGCGACATCGACGGTTTCGCATACTACTCAGGCGCCAGCGCCGGATACACCGAGAAAATGGACACCGCGGACTTCATGGAGACCCTCGGTATTCCGGAGGTCCGTTTCACCGCGGCACTGACTTCCGGAGGCGGCGGTTCCGCAGGGGCGATCGGGCTGGCCCGCGCCGCCATTGTGGCCGGCGATGCCTCCGTCGTCGTCACTGTCATGGCGCTGCAGCAGTCCAAACAGCGTCTGGGATCGGTGTTTTCGGCACTGGAGCCCGACCCCATCAACTCGTTTCTGCAGCCGTCCGGCCTATTCGGCCCCGGCCAGCTCATGTCTGTTTTGGCCCGCAGGCACATGCACCTCTACGGGACCCGCCGTGAAGCCTTCGCCGAGATCGCGATGTCCACCCGCGCAAATGCGATGAACCGCCCGAAGGCAATGCATCGCGGGCCGCTCACGCTGGAGGACTACTTCAATGCACGGATGATCGCAGAACCGTTGTGTCTCTACGACTTCTGCCAAGAGACCGACGGCGCCGTGGCAATCATCACCACCAGCATGGACCGCGCCCCAGACCTTCGCCAGCCGCCGGTCCCCGTGGTGGCAGCCGCGCACGGCGGCGTCAAGGACTGGGGTCGCGCATTCGCCTGGATGGGGATGCCCGACGAATACTTCGCCTCCTCAGGCAACAAACCGATCGCCGAACGGCTCTACCGGCAGGCAGGCATCACCGCCGACGACATCAACGTGGCGCTGCTGTACGACCACTTCACCCCGATGGTGCTGATGCAACTCGAGGACTACGGCTTCTGCGCCAAAGGCGAGGGCGGCGCGTTCGTGGAAAGCGGAGCCATCCGCTACGACGGCGGTTCGATACCCGTCAACACCCACGGCGGTCAGCTCTCGGAGGCATACATCATCGGCATGACTCACATCATGGAAGGAGTGGAGCAGATGCGCGGTACGGCCATCAACCAGGTGACCGGCGCCGAACACGCGCTCGTCACCGGGGGGCCTGCCAGCCTGCCGGTCAGCGGCCTGATCCTGGGGCGTGCAGCATGAGCGCACCTCCCGCCACAATGGCGACCACCCTGCCCGGTGAGCACGTGCGGATCGCGGTCAACAAAGACACCGAACCCTTCTGGCAGGCAGCGAAAGACCGACGGCTGATCGCGCCGCAGTGCGCCGACTGCGGCACCTTCCGGCTGCCGCCCACGCCGTTCTGCCCTAGCTGTCAGTCCAAGGCCGTCAACTGGGTGGAACTCAGCGGTGACGCCACCGTCTACAGCTTCGCGGTTGTGCACGGCATCCCCGGTGTGCCGGATCTGATTTTGGTAGCGGCCGTTGTTGATCTTCCTGATGCGCCGGGCGCGCGGCTGATTAGCAACATCATTGACATCGCGCCGGCCGACGTGTCGATCGGAATGCCCTTGCGCGTTGACTTTTCACCAATCGCCGACGGCTGGATGCTTCCGGTGTTCCGACATGGCTGACGACGACAGTGCACTCCATGAAAAGCCGCTGGAATTCCTCTCCAGCATCGCCAATACCCGCGGCGACTGCGACGGCCAATCAATCCTCCCGGAGGATGGGCACTTTCGCGCCTCCTGTACGTGCGGCAACTGGAGCGTCGAGGTCGACGACTCCGACGAAGGCCTGAGATTGGCGCGGCTCCACACCGCAAACGCGTCCGACTGATAACGCGTCCGACTGACAACAAGGGAGAGTTCTCGTGGGAAAACTGGAAGGCATGGTCGCGTTTATCACCGGTGCCGCTCGCGGGCAGGGCCGTGCCCATGCGGTACGCCTCGCCAGTGGGGGTGCCGACATCGTCGCGCTGGACATCTGTGCCGACATTGATTCGATGGACTACCCGAACGCGACGCCCGCGGAACTCGAGGAGACGGTCAACCTCGTCGAGAAAGAAGGTCGTCGGATCGTCGCCCGCCAAGCCGATGTGCGGGACGCCGACGCCGTGGAACGCGTCGTTCGGGAGGGCGTGGACGAGTTCGGCCGTCTGGACATCGTCGTGGCCAACGCCGGCATCGTGCGGCTCACCGAGGGCTCGGACCGACGTCAGATCTTCCGCGACATCGTCGACGTGAATCTGGTCGGCGTGTGGAACACCGTGGAGTCGGCGATTCCTCACCTCATCGAAGGCGCCCGCGGCGGCTCTATAGTTATCACGAGTTCCAGCGCCGGTTTGAAGGCCACCGGCACCGACCGCGCGGGTGGCCAGGCCTATGCCGCCGCCAAGCGTGGACTGGTCGGGTTGATGCAGGTGTGGGCCAATCAGCTTGGGCCGCATTCGATCCGGGTCAACACCATACACCCGACAGGTGTGGCGACGGGCATGGTGATGAACGAGACGATGGCCAAACTGTTCGAGGCCAACGATGAGGCGCTGTCGGCCATGCAGAACGTCCTGCCGATTCAGATCTTGCAGCCCGAAGACGTCGCCGGTGCCGTTGCCTGGCTGGTTTCCGACGAAGGCAGATTCATCACGGGCACCGCCTGGCCGCTCGACGCCGGCTTCGCGGTCCGATAGCAGAGGACGAAAGCTAATGACCACCACGACACTGGACATCACCAGCCCGGAGGCTTCGCTGAGGATCGGCGGTGAGAAGAGACGGACCGCATCTGGGGGCACCTTCCAACACGTCAACCCGTGCAACGGAACACCCGACGCAGAGGTCCCGCTGGCCGGCCCTATAGAGATCGACGAGGCCGCCAAGGTGGCACAAGAGGCGTTCCTGACCTGGCGGCAGACGAATCCCACCGAGCGCAGACGCGTGTTGATGCGCCTGGCAGAGCTGATCGAGCTGCATGCCGACGACTTCGTCCGCCTCGGTACGTTCGACAACGGCACGCCGACGAGCCTGGTGGGCAGGCTTGTGGCGATGTCGGTGGAGTGGACGCGCTACTACGCGGGCTGGGCCGACAAGATCACCAGCGAGGTGTCGGGCTCCTACCGCGCCCACGGTGAGTTCAGCTATACACTCAGCCAGCCGTACGGGGTCATCGGCGTGATCATCACCTGGAACGGCCCACTCATTTCACTTGCCATGAAAGTGCCTGCGGCCCTTGCCGCAGGCAACACGGTGGTCATCAAGCCGTCAGAACTCACCCCGTTCAGCGCCACCCTGTTCGCCGACCTGGCCGCCGAAGCCGGGATTCCCGACGGAGTGATCAACGTGGTGCCCGGCTCGGCGGAAGCCGGCGCTGCGCTCGTCGAACATCCGCTGATCAAGAAGGTCAGCTTCACCGGTGGCCCGGATACCGCGCACAAGATCCTGCACGCGTGTGCCGACCACATCAAGCCCTCGGTCATGGAACTCGGCGGCAAGTCCGGCAACATCGTTTTCGAGGACGCGAACCTCGATCTCGCCTGCAGCGTCGGCACCATGATGTCGGTCGGCCTGATGAGCGGTCAGGGTTGCGCCTTGCCCACGCGAATGATCGTGGCCCGCCCCATCTACGACGACGTCCTCGCACGCGTGTCGGGCATGGCGTCGATGATCAAGGTGGGTGACCCCTTCGAAACCGACACAGTGGCTGGCCCTGTCGTGAATAAGGCCGCACTGCAACGGATCACCGGGATGATCGAAAGCGCCAAGAAGGACGGTGCCCGGTTGATCACCGGCGGCGAACGGATCGGAGGTGATTTCGCGGACGGGTATTTCCTGCAGCCGACGGTATTCGCCGACGTCGATCCTCAGTCTGAGCTGGCGCAGAAGGAGGTGTTCGGCCCCGTGTTGTCGATCATCCCGTTCGACACCGAGCAGGAGGCAATCGAGATCGCCAACAGCACCCCGTACGGACTATCCGGGTACGTGTTGACCAACGACCTCAAACGTGCGCACCGCGTCGCCGAGGAGATGGAGACCGGCGAGGTGCTGATCAACGGCGCTGCACCCTTGACCGTCCACCGGCCGTTCGGCGGCATCGGTATCAGCGGGATGGGCAAAGAGGGGGGCAGGCAGGGCCTCGACGAATTCTTGCGAACCAAGAGCGTGTGCATTGCCTGAGCCGATTAGTTGAACTCGCCGTGATCCAAACCGACTTAGGCGCAGCGGATTTCGGATTGCACCCGTTGCACGGCATCCACGAACCTACTCAACGCACGCCGCCACGGCGGCCGGGCTCCGTTCGGCGAACCAGCTCCATCGACATGACCCGGGATGAAGGCTCGCTGGATCCGCTTCATCTCGACGGACGCGCTCGGGACCTCAAGACAGCCGGCGACGGCACTGCAATTGAACTCGGCAGCGCGCGCTTGCAGGCGACGGTCGAGATGGTCGCGCGCGTCATCCGGCATGTGGGCGTCGAACCCATGATTCCTGGGGGCATGCACTTGGAGGGTGCTCCTGCCATGAGCGGTTTCCGCGCCGCCGTCGACAAGGCCGTCCCGCACCTACGAAAGCACCGCGATCTGCGCTATACCTTGCTCGACGACGTCCCGGTCGCCACGCTGATTTCCGGGCACGCCCTGTCGGCATCCGGCGCATTGGGAGAAGTCTCAAGGTCGGGTTACTTACCTGTCGCCGACCAATGCGCCGGATTCGTCAGCGGCGGGCTGCTGATGTCGTCGTTCGAAGCTGGGGACCCCGCCGTCGTGACCGGACCGGTGGTGCCGGATCTTGACGACCGCGCCGACCCGATTGGCTGGCACGACATGCCGGCGCTGCCGATTCACGGCATGCGCCGGCGACGTCGACTCGATGTGCGGAACAGTGCAGACGGCCGAGAGGTGTTGATCGACGCGATGTTTCGTGACACCTACGTGCGGCTCGACGGCAACGAAACGATCGTCCACGAATACACGCTGTCGGCGGCGGTGAACCCCGACACCGGAATTATCCTGCGCTCTGCGGCAGTGCCCCGGGTGCTCCCCTGGCAGGAATGCCCCGGCGCCGTCGAGAGCGCAACACGAATCACCGGCAAGAGGCTGGCCGATCTGCATCTCCGAGTCCGCCAGGAACTCTCGGGCACGTCCACCTGCACCCACCTCAACGACCTGCTGCGCAGCATCGCCGACACCGAGGCATTGATCCGGCTGCTGGAAGACGACTGAACGACCGCAAAGGATTGGAAACCGATGCCCATACCGATGACTTTCGACGTCACCGCCGCCGTCGCAAGCGGCGAGCGACTCACGCAGGTTGCATGGGGATTTCTTCCTCAGCGCCCGGCCGAGGCACCGGCCATCCTCGTGTGCCTCGCTGGCGGCCTGTACGACAAGCACTACTGGCACCTCGACATCCCCGGGCATCCCGGCTACAGCTTCGGGGAGCATCTGGCCGACGCCGGTTACATCGTGATTGCAGTGGACCACTTGGGCGTCGGCGACAGCACCGATCCCGTCAGCTCCGGTCCACTCGGGCTCGCCCTGCTCGCCACCGGTGACGCCGAGGTGGTCCGCCAAATCCGCGCCAAGAGTTCGGTCGGCAGCCTGATCGGCAGCCTTCCACCGATGACGCTGCCGGTCGTCGGTGTCGGCCACTCAATGGGATCCTGCCTGACGACGATGGTTCAGGCCCGCGAGGGCGGGTACGACGCCGTCGCGCTCCTCGGGTATGGCGTTCAGATCACCAATGTCTTCGAGCACGACGCCGACGCCGACGATTTGGAAACACGCGTCCAGGAGAACATCGCGATCGCCTGTCAGTTCTCCGGCGCCCGGCCCGACGACAGCCACACCATCGCTCCTCGGGAGAACCTCGCCCCCATGTTCTATGGTGGCGAGGTTCCTCAAGAAGTAATGGATGCGGACACGGAAGTGCAGAGTCGAGTTCCGCTGCGCGCAGCCGCTGAAGTCACGACACCCGGGTTCGTCGAGCAGTACACCACTTGCCTGGAAGTGCCGGTGTTCCTGGCGTTCGGTGCGGCCATCGACGTCTCACCCAACCCGTACGCCGAACCGGCCAACTACACCGGTTCCTGGGATGTCACCTTGCATTTGGTGCCAAAGGCCGGGCATTGCCACAACTTCGGGAGTCACCGCGCTCAGCTATGGGATCGAATCGCGGCGTGGGTTCCGACGGTTGTCTGAATGGTCGCGGGAGCTCTCGAGGCTCCTCCCGGGGTGGCTCACCCAAAGCGAAGATCGCTAACCAGGTAAACTAGGTTGCCGAGATCGACAAAGGAGCGCCTATGACCGATGTGACCGAGTGGAACACCATCGAGTTCGCCGTGTCCGACCACGTTGCAACGGTGACGCTTAACAGGCCAGACAAGATGAACAGCTTCACCGAGGAGATGGCCGGCGAGCTTGCCGCGGTGTGGGCCCGGGTCCGCGACGACGACGACATCCGGGTTGCGATCCTGCAGGCCAACGGAGAACGGGCCTTCTGCACCGGGATCGACGTATCCGAGGGCACCTGGTGGACTCACAAGCCGATCTTCAATCAGGAGGATCCCGGCGGGATTCTGGGACCGAAGGCACACAAGGTGTGGAAGCCCGTGATCGCGGCGCTGAACGGCATCGTGGCCGGCGGCGCGATGTACTTCGTCAACGAATGCGACTTCTCGATCTGCACCGAAACCGCCACATTCTTCGACCCCCATCCGAACGCAGGCATCGTCTCAGCACTGGAACCGATGGGCATGCTGGCACTCGGCGTGCCCTATGGCGAGGTCATGCGGTGGGCTCTGCTCGGCAGCGAGGAACGGCTGACGGCACAGACCGCGCTGCGGATCGGTCTAGTCACCGAGATCGTCCCAGACGATCAGCTGCGCGCCCGTGCCGCCGAGTTGGCTGGCGAGATCGCGGCCCGCCGACCTGAAGGCATTCAAGGCACGGTGCGCGCGATGTGGGAGGCACGCGATTTGCCGCCGACGATCGCGGCACGACACGGCAAGTTCTACACAGATTTGGGCAATGCCGGTGCCACCCCCGACTCGCTGGGCAACAAGAAGAAGCCGCGAACGCGTTGAGCGACAACCCTGGAGCCCGCTGATGGCCCTGCCCGGCCTCGTTCTCGTCCACGGTGGCGAACATGCCGGCGACTGCTGGGATCTCGTCGTCGCCGAGTTGCGATGTCAGGAACCGCAACTGCGAGTCCTCGCGGTGGACCTTCCGGGTCGCGGTCGCACACCCGGCGACCTTACGACCGCCACGATCGGCGAGTGGGTGGACTCCGTAGTCACCGACATCGAGCGCGAGGGCCTCGGTGACATCGTGATTGTCGGCCACTCCATGGCCGGGGTGACGGTGCCCGGCGTCGTCGCCAAGCTCGGTTTTCCGCGGGTGCGGGAGATGATCTTCGCCGCCGCGTTCGTCCCGCCGCAGGGACAAGCGATCGTGGACACGCTCGACGGTCCCCTTGCCTGGTTCGCGCGACGTGGTGCGGGTGCCAAAAAGCCCATAAAGGTTCCACGGCTGGCGGCGCGGTACGCGTTCTGCAACGGCATGTCGTCACAGCAGCGCGCGTTCGCGTTGTCGCGGTTGTACGCCGAATCTGCCCGCATCCCAGGCGAACCCGTGGATCGCAGCGCTCTTCCCGACGACGTGCCGCGCACGTGGATATTGACCACCCGCGACCGGGCACTGTCGAGCAAGTCTCAGCAGGCCAGCATCGCTGCGCTTGGCGGCGTCCAAACGGTGATTCCCATCGACGCCTGCCACGACGTGATGGTCAGCCATCCGGAACGCCTGGCCCAGATCTTGATCGAGCGTTGTCGCCTGCGGCGGTGAACATGCGTCAGGCGATGGCGCCATCAAACTTGAGGTCGAGCAGTTCTTCCTCGCCGATGCCGAGTTCGCGCAGTACCTCGTCGGTGTGTTCGGCGAACATTGGTGCCCGGCGGAGGTCGCTCGAAGCTTCGTCGAACTGCGCAGGACTGGCCACCAGCTTCTGTGTGTTGCCGCGCGCGTCAACGACTTCGGCGATACGGCCGTTGGCAATCAGCGATTCGTCGTTGGCGACCTCCCAGGCATCTTGCACCTGCGCCCACGGGCCGCCTGCCCGGTTGAGCAGCCTTCTGCATTCATCGAGGGTTCGGGAGCCGATCGCGCGGGCAACCAGTGCTATCGCTTCCTCAGCGTGGGTCGCCAACGACTGAGGGACGCGGCTTCTACGTCTGCCGCGGCATCGTCGAGGCCGAAGAGGCGGTACAACCTGGCCAATAGCGGGTCGGCTGCAACATCGACAACTGAATGAACCGGCC
>CAWJDL010000004.1:0-359864 GCA_963841555.1 uncultured Actinomycetota bacterium | reverse complement strand
CACCTCCGTCGGCCTGGCCGAGCGGGTGCACGCCCCGGCCAGCCGCCGCGACCACTACCGGCTGCGCGACGACGCCTGGGCGCTCTTATCCACCAACCAGAACGCCGTCATCTCAGCCATGCTGGCAGCCGCCGAAGCGGGGATCGCCGCCACCGGACACGACAGCCTGGCCGGGCGGCGCCTCACCCAGATGCGCGACTTTTGCGCCTTCCTCCTCAGCGAAATCCCCGCGCTGCTCAACCGCTGGCATCACCAGTCCATGCCGGCGTCGCCAGGCATCTAAACCAGCAATGGTGCGATTGGTGTCGTCACAGCTGGGCGAGCACGGCGCGCAGTTCGGCGCCCAGGTCGCCACCTCCGGGCCAGTACATCGGCCCGGCGCCGTCGGACAGCAGCAGGCGCAGCCGCGCGACACCGCGCGCGCTCACCGGGCGCGGACCGGTCAGGCGCAGCACGACTTGGTCGATCAAACCCACCGCGGCTACGACGGCTGACCGGTCGACGGGGATTGTTGCCGACATCCGGGTACGGCGCGAGTGGGCCTCGCAGACCCTGTGGTGCAGCGCTTCCGTGAGCTTGCATCGCTCGCACGCCGACGCCAATCGTGACACGTGCGCGGCGAGGACGCTGCCGGGCTCGGGTGCCACGCCGGCCACGAGCTGCTTGTCGAACCGGGTCGCGAACAGCTTCGCGATCACCCGCGCAACAATCGACGCCTCGGTGAAGGTGTTCTGCAGCGAGTCGTCGACATGGTGATGCCCTAGGGTGGCCATCCCGCGAATTAAGTCGTGCATCGCCAGTACTCCTTGACGATCGCCGTCACGATTAATTGTGCCGCGGTTTCCGTAGATGCGGTGGTGGCGTCGCAAAACCTAACGGCGGATCACCCTGATCGGCAATAGGCAAGCTACGAGCCGGCTGGGCACCCGTCGGCCGTGATCGTCGGTTGGCCGATCCGCATGAACAATGCCCTTGTTGGAGTCGACGTTCAGGGCTTGTCGATGGCTCGGCGGGATTCGGCGCGCTGCTTGGTGCTCTTGTCGGATAATCGTTGTTGCGCGGCGGTGAATGCGTGGGCGCCCTGAATGAGCGCGGCGCGGTCTTGGTTGCTCATCTGGTCGGCGACCTCGCCGAACGCGCGGATGCGTAGCGCGACCAGTTCGTCGAGAATGGCGCGGCCGGCGTCGGTGAGTTCCAGCAGGGTGGATCGCCGGTTGCTCGGTGCGGGGCGGCGCGTGATCAGGCCGGCCTCGGCGAGGCGGTCGCTGAGCCGGCTCGCGGTGGAGGGCACCAGGCCGAGGTCGTCGCCGAGTTCGCCCACCATGCTCGGGCCGCGACGGTCGAGCGATTGAAGGGCCCGCAGTGGTTCCAGACCGACGCTGTCTTCCATCTGTTCGAGGACGGACACGTTCAGCGCGAGCAGTCCTCGGGTGGCTCGTTCGAGCCTGACGGAGTATTCCTCGGCTTCCGTCGACCCTTTGGCCCGGCTGTGGTTTCTCGTCGTGGTCATGTGCGGCCCCCCTCTGTTCCGGAGAATACATCCGCCCGGCACTATATGCACCCTGCATTAAATGCGAATTGGATAGTGTGCATGGTGCAACGATGGGCGTAGCGTGGAACGAGACGGCGTGATCCCGGGCCGCAGTCCGCTGGATGTCACTGGTCAGACCCGGCCCGGGCGGACCACACCGGCCCCACGCCCGTCGCGTGTGTCTGAGGCATGTGGTTGGCGGTTCACCCGTTGAGGGGCAAGCCTTTTCGGGGCGTCGCCGCATTGGAGGAGGCAAACGATGAAGATCGTGAAGAACGTGCGACCACCGTCGGGGGTGAGCCGGGCATTGTTCCGCGCGCCGATTTACCTGTATCGGCTGGGCCTGGGCTGGCTGTTCGGTAAGCGCATCCTGCTGCTCAATCACATCGGGCGAGTCTCCGGCACGCAGCGCCAAGTGATTTTGGAAGTCGTTGAGCACGATCCCACCAACGGAAGCTTCGTGGTCGCCTCCGGATGGGGACCCACCGCCGCCTGGTACCGGAACATTATTCACAGACCGCAGGTCAGCGTCCAGGTCGGAAGACACACGATCCCGGTGACGGCGGTACCGCTCACCGCGGAGGAAGGGGCCGAAATCTTCGCCCGGTACGCGTCCCGACACCGCGCCGCGGCGACATACCTGCTCCCTCGGCTGATGGGATTCTCAATCGACGGGTCGGAGGCCGACTTCCGGGCGGTTGGGCAACGAATGCCGTTCGTCCGGTTGGCTACCCGGGATTGAAGTCGGCCGTGTCTGACTCGGGTGGGCCATCCCGACATGGCAGGTGTCAGCGGTTGGTGTTGCGGACATTTCAGCAGTCGACGACAACATCGCTGTCTGCGCGGTCGGAGGGGTTGACAGCATGAAAATCGCGATCAGCGGAGCCGGTGTGGCGGGCCCAGCGCTCGCGCACTGGCTGCACCGCACCGGCCACGAGCCGACATTGATCGAGCGGGCGCCGCAATTTCGCACCGGCGGCTACGTGATCGATTTCTGGGGGGTGGGCTACCGCGTCGCGCAACTGATGGGAATCGAGGCGGCCGTGCGGGATGCCGGCTATCAGGTGCAGTCGATCCGCTCGGTCGGACCCGACGGCCAGATCCGGGCCAGCCTTGGCGTCGAGGCGTTCCGGCGCGCGGCGGGCGGCAGATTCACCAGCCTGCCGCGCGGCGACCTTGCCGCCGCCATCTACGCCACGATTGAGCACGACGTCGAAACGATCTTCGGTGATTCCATTACCGCGATCAACGAACACCCCGATGGCGTTTGTGTGAGCTTCGTGCAGGCCAAGACCCGTGATTTTGACCTCGTCATCGGCGCCGACGGATTGCACTCCAATGTGCGCCGGCTGACGTTCGGTCCCGAGTCAGACGTCGAGCATTATTTGGGGTGTCTGGTCGCGGCGTGTGTCGTCGAGGGTTATCGGCCCCGCGATGAACTGGCCTACGTGACCCACGGCGAGCCGGGTCGATCGGTCGGGCGGTTTTCGCTGCGGGGGGATCGCGTCATGTTCCTGTTCGTGTTCCGCTCGCACCAAGCCGCCGATCCCGGCGAGCTGGCCGCGCGTAAGGCGCTGTTGCGCCGCGAGTTTGGTGACGCGGGCTGGGAATGCTCGCAAATCCTGGCCGCGCTCGACGGTGTCGATGATCTGTACTTCGATGTCGTAAGCCAGATCCGGCTGGATCGCTGGTCGCGGGGCCGAACGGCGCTCGTCGGCGACGCGGCGGCCTGTGTCTCACTGATGGCGGGGGAGGGCACCGGTCTGGCGATGACCGAGGCCTACGTACTGGCCGGCGAACTCGCCTGTGCTCGTGGCGATTACCGGCGGGCCTTCGACGCCTACGAGGCCCGATTGCGCCCGTTCGTCGAAGGCAAACAGGCTGCCGGGCGGAAGTTTGTCCCGGTCTTCGCGACGCAGACGCGGCTGGGCATCTGGTTTCGCAACCTGGCAATGCGGACGATGAACTTCCGTCCTCTTGCCGAGCTGCTCCTCACCCGAAGCGTGCGCGACGACTTCGAGTTGCCCAACTACCCGATATGAGCTCATGACAAGGACGGGGCAAACACCGGCGGCGTTAGGTTTCCTCGAATCGCGCCCACCGATGTTCGGACGCCGTGCTCCCGGGTCCTCATCTCCCACCAACGCTGGACTACGCGTGAGCTAACTCGCCAACGTTCTTCCGTGTCGCCGGGGCCGCTCCCCTGCGCGTGAAGAGTGTCGCGGACTCGGCGAGCACTTCCAGGCGCAACTGGCGCCAGAGCCGCCAGTTGTCGGGTCCGAGGATCTGGACGTCTCATGCGGCCACCTCCTGGGCCGTTCGACGAGTTTGCCGTTCTCGAATCAAGCGCCCGCGTGTACGAGCGCGACCAGGTGTGGTGCGTTCACGGCACGCCAGTGTGACTGGGCTGCCTCGATCAGCTTGAACGCCATGGCGATTCCGGCCGGGCGCCAGCCCGGCCCCTTGGTGATCTTGCTCCTGTTGCACACAGTCGCAAAGGTCGACTCGATCGGATTCGTCGTGCGCAAATGGATCCAGTGATGAGCCGGGTAATCGTAGAAGGCGATCGGCTGGTCCAAGTCGTCGGTGATTTTGGCGACCGCCTTGGGGAACTTCGCGCCGTAGTCGGCGTCGAACGCCTTCGCCGCCGTGATCGCGTGCGTCTCGTCCTCGGCGTTCCAGCGACTGCTCAGGCGGCCCGTGCAGCGAGCAGACGGCGCATCGCGACGATGCCGGCGAGCGGCCCGACCGCCAGCACGGCGAACGCCCAGCGCCAGCCGACCGCCTGTTCGACGGCGGGTACGAGCCAGATCGTCGTGCCCGTCAGCAGGAACCCGAGCGCCATCTGCACGGTGAGCGCGGTGCCGACGTAGCTCTGGTCGGCCAGCTCCGTGACGAGCGTGGAGAACTGCGTGGAGTCACCGACGACGCTGTAGCCCCACACAAGGCTCACCCCGACCAGAAGCCACAAGGGGGCCGTCATCAGCAGTCCGATCGTGGCGGCACACGTGCCAGACACGGCCAGCATGGCAATCGCAGTGCGCTCCCGGCCGATCCGGTCGCCCAGCGCGCCGCCGCTCCAGTTGGCGAGGCCGCCGACGGCGAAGAACGCGAACGTGACGTACGCGGCGAAGACCGGGTCTTCCACTCCGCGCCGGTGCAGCGCCGCGGTGAAGAAGACGAGGAACCAGGCCCACGCGGCGTACAGCTCCCACATATGGCACAGGTAGCCGATCACGGCGAGGCGGGTTCCGCGGTCGCGCAACACCGCCCAGACCTGCCGCGGGTCGAACACCGCTGCCGGGAACGGGAACGGACCCTCCGCCACGACGGTCAGGGTGATCACACCGCCGACGACGGTGAGGACCGACGTGGTCACGATGACGTGCCGCCAGTCCAGCCCGCCGAGGCCGTTCACCAGGTGCGGCACGCCTTGGCTGACGCTCAACGCGCCCACAAGAAGGCCCAGCGCCGCGCCCCGGCCGTGCCGGTACCAGGTAGAGATCAGCTTGAGCGCGGGCGGGTAGACCCCCGCGATGAAGAAGCCGGTGGCGAACCGGGCCGTGACGCCGAGGCCGACGCCGTGCGTGACCAGGAGCAGCAGGTTGGCGCCGGCCGCCCCTAGCGAACAGAGGAAGATCAGCCGGGTCGGGGCGATCGCGTCGGCAACGGTGAACGCTGCCGATAGCAGCGCGCCGGTGACGAAGCCCCACTGCACCGCGATCGTCAGCCGCGCGACGGCCTCCGCTGAGAGCTGCCACTCCGCGCGCACCTGCGGTATCACCGCGGTCGCGGAGAACCACGTCGACTGGAGCAGCAGCGCCGTCGCCGTGAACACGACGAGTGTGGCGCGTGGCGTCCGGCAAGCCACGGCTCAGCAGGCGCGCCGTAGTAACCGCGCGCCGACGACGGCGACCTTCTCGCCGATTCGAGCCATCAACATCCGCGCCATTCAGGTCGGCGATTGTCGCCGAGCGCCTGCCGGGCTTCTTTGAAGTCGGCAGAGGCAAGACAAGCAGCTTGCGCCTTGACAGCGTGCCGCAACGCCGATGAAGGGTCAAGACGCCAGCCCGCATCAATTGCGCGCCGCGCTTCGCGAATCGCCACAGGCGGCTGAGACGCGAGGCGCTCGGCAAGCTGACTGACCGAAGTTTCGAGTTGAGCGGTTGGTGCGACGCGATTCGCCAGTCCGATCCTCAAAGCCTCATTGGCGTCGATGACTTCGCCGAACAGAATCAACTCCCGTGCTCGGCTGTCGCCGATGATGCGTGGAAGGCGGAATGTGGCACCCATGTCGGGCAGGAGGCCGTAGCGCATCTCCGTGAGTCCGACCCGTGCGTTGTCCGCGAAGATCCGGAAGTCGCAGGCGATGGCCAGCTGAAGCCCAGCGCCGTACGCGTGGCCCGCTACGGCCGCGATACTTGGGCAGGGGAGCCGGGGCAGCCACTCCAGTGCGCCCGCTACGACGAGCCCGAGGTCGACGGTTTCGTCGTCGATGGGTCGCTCGGAGAACTGCGCCAACGTGCCGGCCATGTCTTCGGTCAAATCGATTCCGGCGCAGAAGGATAGACCGTCGCCAGTCACGATCAGGCACCGAAGCGTGTCATCCGTGGCGAGTAAGTCGCCGAGCTGAACCAGCTCCCTTCGCATCTCGGGATTCATGGCGTTGCGCTTTTCGGGCCGCGACAGCATCAGCGTGCCGACACCTGCATGACTTTGGTAGCGGACCGTCTTGTAGTCAGTGTTCATTTCGCGCGGCACCTCAGCTCAGCCGGCCCAACGCAACAAACAGGGCCAGGCCGAACAGCACCGCGTTGAGGGCGATGCTCCGCGGCTCGTGCAGACGGCTGTGCGCCCACGCCGCACCGATCATGACTACGCAGAGCCCCATCGCCGCCACCGGGGCGAGTGCGGGCGCGAGACCGGTCAATGGCGGCGCAATTAGCCCGACAGCGGCGAGCAATTCCATGGCTGCGGTGAATCGCACCACTGGCATCGGGAACTCCGCTATCCCGGTCTGGCCGGTGTCCAAAAGGCGTTGTCGGCTCATCGTCAGCTTGGCACTTCCTGACAGTGCAAACACGACAGCCAGAATCACTTGGGCTGTCCATAACGCGGCATTCATGCCAATCTCCGTTCATCGTGATGCTGATGTTTCTGGGTTCATTCCCTAAGACGGGTGCACGGTCCTCAGATGTGACATCGAGCAGTCGACGGGTGGTGGGAGCGGGGAAGGCTGCAGCTTCGCCTCACGTCCGTACTGGTAGCGCTGGATATTCGCAGCCCTCTACCAGGCACTGTTCGGATTGCATCCAGCGGCGTCACCGTGACGAAATCAGCCTGCCAGGCAAGTGTTGGCTACGTCAGCGCCGGAGATGCGCCCCGACCGGTAACCGGCCGCTCCGAAAAAGTGACACGAGTCTGAGACAAACCCAGATGACATCACATGAGACAACCCGTATCACTGCAGGTCAGTAGCTCGCAAGATGACATCGAATTTGAGAACCTGATATGTAGGCGATTTTGTCACGAGGTAGGTGAAAGCCGCCCCAGCCAGTAGCCGGGGCGGCTTTCGTTTGGCTGGCCTGGTGAGGGTGTTGGCGGTCGTTGCTCACGACGGTGGTGTCAGACTGATATGCGCGGGTTGGTTACCGCAGGACGATGATTCGGATGCGAACGTTACTGCTGTCTACAGGCGAGCGTCACGCACGATCTTCGTTGAATCGCGTTGTGGCTCATAGGTTCTTGACAGGTTGGTTCGCTCACCGCGCCGACGCATGGTCACCTGGATCAGCCAAGTTTGGGTGCGATTGGCTTATCGCATGGTCGCCAGTGACCAGCACCAGCCGGCGAGTTCGCGGGCGACGGCGACGTTGGCGACTAGCGGGTTCTTACCGCGTTCGGTGAAGCTGCGCCACCGCGTGTTGAGGCGCCGGTTGCCGGCGTGTCCTCGTGCTCGAAGCGCCGGTTGGACCGGCTTCGTAGACCACCCGCACCGGGGCGCGTAGTTGATGCAACCACCCCAGGACCTCGCCGTGGTCCGGGCACAACCGTGCCCGCGCGATCTTGCCTGTTTCCTCGTCAACGGCGTGCGCGACCACCGAAAGTGCGTGCACGTCCAATCCGACACTCCTACCCTGAACAATCACCGGAGGCCTCCTGATCTGCAAATGTGGCTCTACCAGCGCGAGTGTTCACCCGCGCCGGCAACCCACGAATCGTTTTGCAGCACGAGGCCTTCGGCCTCAGCTAGCCCCCATACCGTCTGCAAGCAGCGGTATAGGTTCTCAAACTCGAATGGCGGCCTAACATCGCATGGATGGGTGAGCTACGTCCGCATTACGAGATTTTGCAGTCGATCTACGACATCTCGGACGAATTCTTTGAACTGTTCTTAGGCCCCACATTCGGGTACACCTGCGCATACTTCGAGCGCGACGATATGACCCTCGACGAGGCTCAAAACGCCAAGTTCGATCTGGCCCTGGGCAAGCTGAACCTCCAGCCGGGTATGACGCTGCTCGACATCGGCTGCGGCTGGGGCGGCGGTATGCAACGGGCGATCGAAGCTCATGACGTCAACGTCATCGGCTTGACCCTCAGCCGTTCTCAGCGCGACTACGCCGAGGCCAAGCTGGCCAAGGTCCCGACGCACCGCCACGTCGAGGTGCGGTTGCAGGGCTGGGAGGAATTCGAGGGCAAGGTCGACAGGATCGTCTGTATTGGCGCATTCGAACATTTCGGCCACGAGCGCTACGACGCCTTCTTCGACATGGCCTACAGCGCGCTGCCCGACGACGGTTCGATGCTTCTGCACACGATTTGCGGGATAACCCAGGACGACTGCGTGCGACTGGGTATTCCGCTCACACTTAGGATTGTCCGGTTCGTCAAGTTCATCATGACCGAGATCTTCCCCGGCGGCAGACTGCCGACCGTGTCGATGGTCGAAACGCATGCCAGTAATGCCGGGTTCCGGGTAAGCCGCGTGCAGTCGCTGCAAGCACACTATGCAAAGACGCTCGACCAGTGGGCAGCCGCGTTGGAGGCCCATCGAGACGACGCCATCGCGGTCCAGTCGCAGGAGGTCTACGACCGCTACATGAAGTACCTCACCGGTTGCGCGGACCTGTTCCGCGGCGGGTACCTCGATGTCAATCAGTTCACTCTGGAGAAGTAGGGGTTAACCCCCTTTTCGCTCTGGCTCCGGCAGGGGTTGTCGGATGCCAAGCCGACGCCTCCAAGCCCGCCCGGCGATGGGCGGCCAAGTCGATGCGATATACCAATAGCCCTGCGCTCCGAGGTAATTCGTCACTGTCGCGTAGTGGTAGTGATACGGGGAGAGGGGCGGTCGATTGCCGACTATAGGGCCGGCGCCAAGCCAGCGCCTACCAAAGGTGTATTTGCCGCGCCAGTGGGCCGGGCGCCGAGGTGACTGTGAATATCGCGGGTTCGGCATTCGACCACGTCGCCAGGAACGGGCAACTTCTGCAGCCAGTGTTGTGGAGTCCGGTCCCGTGTCGTACCGTCAACCTAATTGATTAGCCATCCTAGAGGAAGTTCCAAAGTCCCTACCGTCCGCGCCTGTCGCCGCTCATGAAAGGGTCACGGATGCAGCGGGTTTCGATCAGTCGGCGACTCAGCCACCGCTGGATGGTCCTGGTGGCGGTGACTGTGATCGCGGTGGCTGGATTCGCTGTGTATCGGCTGCACGGCATCTTCGCCTCTCAGGACGTCACGTCCACACCCAGCGGCTCCGGGAACGACATCGTTCCGTTCAACCCGAAGCACGTGGTCTTGGAGGTCTTCGGCCCGCCGGGCACGGTGGCAACCATCACCTACCTGGACGTGAACGCCCAACCCCAGCGCGCCGACGCCGTCGCGCTGCCCTGGGCCTACGACACGACCACCACCCAACCGGCGGTCTTCGTCAACGTCGCCGCCCAGGGCGACAGCGACTCGATCGGCTGCCGAATCAAGATCGACGACGTGGTCAAGGACGAGAGATCGGTGAACACCTCGAACGCCTTCACCTACTGCCTGGACAAGTCCGGATGAGCACCCAGCGGGTTCCGGACCTCATCCGGCGGTTCGCCGTGCTCATCGCGCTGTTCTGGCTGGCCCTGGCGGTGCTGACGAATGTCTTCGTGCCGCAGTTGGAGACCGTTGCCGAATCGCACAACGTATCGCTGAGCCCGCAGGATTCGCCGTCGTTGCAGGCCAGTAAACGTATCGGCAAGGTGTTCGGCGAGTTCGATTCCGACAGTTCGGCGATGATCGTCCTGGAGGGTGATCAGCCGCTCGGCGCCGACGCGCACCACTACTACGACGGCTTGATTCAGAAGCTCTCCCAGGACACCAAGCACGTACAGCACATTCAGGATTTCTGGGGGATCCGCTGACGGCGGCCGGCTCGCAGAGCTCCGACGGCAAGGCGGCGTTGGTGCAGGTGTACCTCGCCGGCAACCAGGGCGAGTCGTTAGCCAATGAGTCCGTCGATTCGGTCCGCGAACATCGTCGATCACACGCCGCCGCCGCCGGGCGTCAAGGCCTATGTCACCGGCGCCGCGCCTCTGGTCACCGATCAGTTCGAGGTGGGCCGCCACGGCACCCTGAAAACCACGCTGATCACCATCGGGGTGATCGCACTGATGCTGTTTTGGCTCTATCGGCGTCTCACCACAGTGTTTCTCGTGATTTTCACGGTGATGATCGAGTTGACCGCGTCCCGCGGCGTCGTCGCCGTACTCGCGAACGCCGGCATCATCAAGCTGTCGACGTACTCGACCAATCTGCTGACGCTCCTGGTCATCGCCGCGGGAACCGACTATGCGATCTTCCTTCTCGGCCGTTTTCACGAAGCGCGCTACGCCGGGCAGGATCGCGTCTCGGCGTTCAACACGATGTACCGCGGAACCGCGCACATCATCTTGGGTTCGGGCCTGACGATTGCCGGCGCGGTGTTGTGTCTGACCTTCACCCGGCTCCCGTATTTCCAGAGCCTGGGCGTTCCCGCCGGTATCGGCGTCCTCGTCGCGGTGGTGGCGGCGTTGACCCTGGCACCGGCGTTACTGATCATCGGCCGCCATTTCGGCCTGTTCGAACCCGCCCGCCCGATGCGCACCCGGGGCTGGCGGCGCATCGGCACGGCCATCGTCCGCTGGCCCGGGCCCATCCTGGTGGCGACGATCGCCATCGCCCTCATCGGTCTGCTCGCCCTGCCGCGATACACGACGAGCTACGACGCCCGGCCCTACATGCCCGCCAGTGCCCCGGCCAATGTCGGTTACGCGGCCGCGGAGCGCCACTTTTCGCAGGCGCGGCTGAATCCCGAACTGCTGATGATCGAAGCCGACCACGATCTACGCAATTCCACCGACATGATCCTGCTGGAGCGCGTCGCCAAGGCGGTCTTCCACACCGACGGCATCGCACAGGTGCAGTCGATCACCCGGCCGCTGGGCACGCCCCTGGACCACACGTCGATACCGTTCCAGATCAGCGCGGGCAGCGCCGCGCAGATCAACAACCTGCCCTATCCAGCAGGCCCGCGGCGCCGACCTGCTCAAACAGGTCGACGTGATCAACAACTCGATCGACATTCTGCGGCAGCAGTATGCGCTGCAACAACAGTCCAGCGCCGCCACCGACGAGCAGACCAAGGCATTCCAGCAGACGGTCGCCACGACCCAGGACCTGCGCGACAAGATCGCCAACTTCGACGACTTCTTCCGGCCGCTGCGCAACTACTTCTATTGGGAGCCACACTGTTTCGACATCCCGATCTGTGCTGCGCTGCGGTCGCTCTTCGACGCACTCGACGGTATCGATGCGCTGACCGATCAACTGGGCAACGTCTCGGGGAGCATCGCCAAATTGGATGAGCTGCAACCGAAGCTGCTGGCGCTGATTCCGCCGCAGATCGCGAGCCAGCAGACCAACCGCGACCTGACACTGACCAACTACGCCACCACCTCGGGTATCAACGACCAGACTGCGGCGGCACTGCAGAACTCGACCGCCCTGGGCCAGGCGTACGACGCGTCGAAAACCGATGACTCGTTCTACCTACCGCCGGAGGCGTTCACCAACCCGGAATTCCAGCGCGGGCTCAAGCTGTTCCTGTCACCGGACGGTAAGGCCGCCCGCATGATCATCACCCACGACGGCGATCCCGCTACGCCTGAAGGTATTTCGCACATCGACGCCATCAGGCATTCCGCGCAGGAAGCCGTCAAGGGCACGCCGCTGGCCGGGTCCAAGATCTATCATCGCCGGCACTGCGGCCACCTATAAGGACATCCAGGACGGCGCCAAATACGACCTCATGATCGCCGGAATCGCTGCGCTCAGCCTGATTCTGCTCGTCATGATGTTCATCACCCGAAGCATCGTCGCCGCGGTCGTCATCGTGGGCACCGTGGCGCTGTCGTTGGGCGCCTCTTTCGGGCTTTCTGTGCTGATTTGGCAGGACATCTTCGGTATCGAGTTGTATCTGGATCGTGCTGGCGCTGGCCGTCATCCTGCTGTTGGCCGTGGGGTCGGACTACAACCTGCTGCTGATCTCCCGGTTCAAAGAGGAGATCGGCGCCGGCTTGAATACCGGCATCATCCGGGCGATGGCGGGCTCCGGCGCGGTGGTGACAGCCGCCGGTCTGGTGTTCGCGGCCACGATGGCGTCCTTCATATTCGCCGACTTGCGGATCCTCGGTCAGATCGGGACCACGATCGCCCTCGGTCTGCTGTTCGACACGCTGATCGTGCGTTCGTTCATGACCCCGGCCGTCGCAGCGCTGCTCGGCCGCTGGTTCTGGTGGCCGCTGAAGGTGCGTCCCCGCCCCGCCAGCCAAATGCTTCAGCCCTACGGATCACGCCAAGCAGTTCGTCAACTACTGCTGTGGGAAGACGGCGACCCAATCTCCGGATCACCGCAGCGCTCTCAAAAGTGACGCTAGAGAAGCGTTACGTCCTACCGGCAGGGGTGAGCTCGCCAGCCGATTCAGGCTCTCTCACCGAAGCGTCCTGCAGTCGCCCTTTCAAACTTGCGACCCTGCGCAGCTGAGCGGCCATGTTCATGGAGGTCAACATCGGGATGCCTCCGATGAACGTTCGGAAGGAGGGATGGCCGCCATCTATATGAAGCACGAAAAGACAGCCGACCACGTAGAAGAGTCCGATCGTGAACAGCGCCGCGGGTATCGCGTACGCGAGCGGTGATCGAGCGTCAGCAACCAGCTCGCTCGCATAATCCACTTCGTCTTGCGACATCGGTTCGCGCTTGCGGAGTTTGGCCAGGACCGCTTTATGGGCGCCGACCTTCTCACCTAGCGGATGGGATGTCCGCCTTTCCAGCCGACTGATGTACACGAATACACCAGTGGCGAAGACTATTTCCATCACTGCAGCGAGGATCGTGAGATCACCCCACGGACCGAGACTCACCCTGCCGCTCCTCTGCTCCCGCGTCGCCAATGTGCGCGCATCTCTTGAAACGCTACCTGATCTAAGTAATTTTGCAGGTTCTCACAGGAACGTGACAGGAGTAGGAGTGAAGCCGCTCTTCGTCGTCATCGACCGCCGCTGTTACCGGGGCCGCCAGGTCAGCTAAAGCGCATGTTCAACGTCGCCAGGCCGAAGATCTTCCGGCCACCGGACTTAGCGGCGACGATGACGACACCGGTGCGAGTCGCCGGGTCCAGCGACTTGATCCGGCCGCTGTACTCGATGTCTGCGCCCTCGGTGGCCGACACGATCGCGGGCGCAGACAGCCGCACCGCGTAGCGGGTAACCGCGCCGGGGTCGCCCGACCACGCTGAGGCGAAACCGGCACCCAAGCCCATGGTTAGCATTCCGTGGGCGATCACATCGGGCTGCCCTGCCAGCTTGGCGATGTCCTCGTCCCAGTGAAGCGGGTTGGCGTCACCGGCCACGCCGGAGTAGTTCACCAGGTCGCCGCGGGACAGTCGCGCGTGGTGCACAGGTAGCTCGTCGCCGACCTTTACATCATCGAAGGACGGCGTCCGTGGTGTGCGGGTCGTGCCTGCCTCG
Source organism: uncultured Actinomycetota bacterium (assembly GCA_963841555.1). GTDB lineage: Bacteria > Actinomycetota > Actinomycetes > Mycobacteriales > Mycobacteriaceae > Mycobacterium. The sequence continues at coordinate 346,285 of CAWJDL010000004.1, read as the reverse complement.
GCGATCCGGACCGCGCCCTCGGGGCGCACCGTCTTCTGGTAGGCGGCATCGGATTCGTCGACTCCGAGCATGTTCACGTCGTGCATCATCACGTTCTGCACGGCCGACCTGATCGCCGGATCGACATCCTCGGCGGTGACGCCGACGACGGTGGTGTGCAGGGTGTGCACCCGCTCGCCGGTGGTGTCGGTGAAGGTGTTGGTCACGGTGATCAGGTCTCTGCCGGCGATCCTGCGCACCGACGACAGTTCGACGTCGGTATGGAGTTCGTCGCCGGCCACGATCGGGCGGTGCTGCTCGAAGACTTCTTCGGTCTGCAGGTACATGTCGTAACCGACGACCACCGATTCGAATAGGTGCCGATTGGCCGCCATGGCCGGGATCGACGTGAACGTCAGCGGCGCCACCAGACCTGAGTAGCCCAGCTCCGCGGCGGCGGCGACATCCCAGTGCGCGGGCTGATAGTCCTGCACTGCACGGGCGAATTCGCGCACCTTCTCGCGACCGACCCGGTAGGTGTCGTCCATCTGGTAGTAGTGTCCGACCCGCGATTCGAGCGCCGACGCTTCTGCTGCTGCGGTCATGAATTTGCTCAACTTTTCTGTCGGCTTGTTCGCTGAGGCCGACCGAAGCACACTAACGCGCGGGCACTGTCGCAATACACGCCGATACGCTTCGCCGGTTTGTGTCCGCGTGACCTTCTACCGCTCGTCACGCGCTATCACGACATCTTGATCATCGTCTCCGCCTTCAACGAGGCACCCGTCATCGCGACGTGATCGCTGATCTTCGCACTGTCCTTAACCATGTCGTCTGCGTGGACGACGGCAGTCACGACCACACGTGGCGCGGGGCGCTGGCCTTCGGGGCCGGCACCCGCGTTGCATCCGCCCGGAGTGCAACGCAACGCCCGCCGGGGCAGGCCTGCCCGGCGTACCCGTGCCTCTCCGTCCTTTCGCCGTCCAGGATGATCCGGGATGCGCGATGTTCGGGTGGCGGCATCCGCTCTGCGCCGGAGGCGCGTTCGAGTCGCCGCCGGACGATGGGATACCGGGAGACAACGCGGCGGTAGGGGGGATACCGGCCCCGGCGATGGTGCCGAACGTCGACGGCACGCTCAGCCCCCCGGCACGCCTGGGGCCATATAGCTAAGGCGACCACGCAAAACCGCTGCCGTTGAGGCGATTCCGTTTGTCATCCCGTAGGTGACGCCGCTGCGGCTCGCCAAAGGTGAGGTTTGCGCTGCCGAGCACGTGCTGGTGCGCGACCGCCTTTCGTCTATGCCAACGCCACACACAGCGCGCCAAGCCACACAACGGAGTACCTCATGGCGAGGCAGGATTCAGGCCGTGCGGCTCAGTCGTCGTCGTTCAGCTCGAGGCGTCGAGGATCTTGATCGCGAAGATCAGCGTGTCGCCCGGCTGGATTCCAGCGCTGGGCTGACCGTCCGGGTAGCCGTCGGCGGAGGTCATAGCGACGGCGACCGTGGAGCCGACCTTCTGCCCCGCGATCGCCTTTTGAAAGCCCGGTACGACTCTGTCAAGCGCAAAGTCAACCGGAGCGCCTTGTTGGTAACTGCTGTCGAACACAGAGCCGTCACGTCCATTGACCCCCATGTAGCAGACCGACACCGTCGCGGTCTCTGCGACGATCGGTCCGTCTCCGGCGCGCAGTGTGTGGACCTGGGTGTCGGTCACGCTGAATGGTGGTTCCACATCAATCTGCGGCGCCGCCGTATCCGTGGATCCGGTGACCGCGACGCTGCCGGTGGCCCCGGGCAGAGTCCACTCGGGTGCGCTGGCGTTGGCCGGCGCCGCCATTGGGCACGGGCTATTTCCGGTTGGCGTGTCAGGGATGGAGGGCGGCGTGAACACATCGGAGACAGGTGACGACGACGTGCCCGCCGACGGAGTATCCGTATCGGAGCCACATGCGGCGAGCATCATGACAGACAACGCGGCGCAGGCCACGACCGCGGCAGAAGACGTACGAAAGACGTTCACGGTCGCCACGCTACTGTCGCCTCGCTCGGTCTCTATCGGTAGCCCTGTCCTGACCGCGATCGGCCCGATGGATAACAATTCGAAACCTGTTGCGTTGCAGCATGAAACATCAGCACCGTCAGTTCGGCCGCGAACACTATGGTCACGTGGTGCACCGGCGAACCGCCCTCAAGCTCCCGCTGTACCTGGCAGCAGCCGCGACACTGACCAAGTTGCCTCTCGGCTCTGCTGAGACGGGCCGATGGTCAGCTGACCGCGCCAACGCCTGGTATGCAGCACAGGGGTGGCTGCTCGGCGCGAACTACGTCACCTCGACCGCCGTGAACCAGATCGAGATGTTCCAGGCAGGCACCTACGACCCGCGCCGCATCGACGCCGAACTTCGCCTGGCCCAGCAGATCGGGTTCAACACCGTTCGGGTGTTCCTCCACGATCAACTCTGGGCAACCGACCGGGCCGGATTCAGCCAGCGGCTGACCCAGTTCGTGGGCATTGCGGCGAGTCACAACATCAAGCCGCTCTTCGTTCTGTTCGACTCCTGCTGGGACCCTCGGCCCAGAGCGGGCCGTCAGCGGGCGCCGATAGCCGGAGTGCACAACTCCGGTTGGGTGCAGGGCCCGGGGGCCCATCGTCTGCAGGATCCGGCCTATACCCGCGTGCTGCAGAGCTATGTCACCGGAGTGGTGAGCCTGTTCCGCAACGACCCTCGCGTCCTCGGTTGGGACGTGTGGAATGAGCCGGATAATCCCGCGCGGGACTACCGCACGGTTGAACATGAGGACAAGCAGGAACTGGTCGCCGCGTTCCTACCGCACGTGTTCCAGTGGACGCGTGCCGTCAAGCCCGTACAGCCGTTGACCAGTGGCGTCTGGCAGGGGCACTGGGGAGATCCCGGACGCCGCAGCGCGATCTGCAGCCTGCAGCTCGAGCACTCGGACGTCATCAGCTTCCACAGCTACGGGGATCCCCCCGAGTTCGAAGCTCGCATCGACGAACTCGCTAAGCTGGGACGACCGATCCTCTGCACCGAGTACCTGGCGCGGGGCCTAGGCAGCACCGTGGAAGGAATCCTTCCGGTTGCCAAGAGGCGCCACGTCGGCGCATATAACTGGGGCTTTATTGCTGGGAGAACGCAGACGTATCTGCCGTGGGATTCGTGGAAGCGGCCCTACACCTCGCCTCCAGAAACGTGGTTCAGCGATCTGCTACATCCCGACGGACGGCCCCATAACGACAACGAGATACGTGTCATCCGACAGCTCGCCGGAGCGGGTCGCCCACCCTGAGGCCAGAGCACCGCGGAGAGCGGCCGCGGCGGCCGGGCAGGCACCAATGATTCGGACCGTAACCGTGATCCAGGGACCAGGAGTAGCCCTCGATCGCGTGTTTGGAGGCGGCGTAGATCGCTACCACTATCGAGAGCCGCGGTTAAACTTCCAGTCGAGTCAGCAGCAGAGTGTGGTTTCACTCATCAAGGTGGTGATCACCGTCGGTGTCATGTGACGGATCCACCGCGTGCGGCGGGGCTTCGCCATGTGCCGGCGTGTTTGGCGGGCGGGTTGACTCGGCAATCGGGGGCGTGGCCGGCTCCGGATGATCGTGGTGGCCATCTCCGTGTCCGATAGTCGACGTGTGGTGTTCGGGTCCTGCGCCAGCCGGTCCGTGGTCGTGGTGCAGGCCCGAAGCCACTCCTACCGTTGCCGCGGAGGCGATTACGGCGCCGACGCCGAGGAGCACGATCGCGTTTGCGAAGGCCGATATCGGCTGTGGTTGGCGGCCTCGGTACCATACCCAGCCGGCTCCCATCACGACGTAGACCTCGAGCAACAGAGCGCTGAGGCCGGCGGCTTGCACGAATTCGGGTTCTCCGGCGTGTGGGCCGAACGGTGCTCCCGCGGTCCGGGACAGGGCCCAAAGAGCGGCGGCACCGACATTGCCCACGATCCCAGCGGCGAGCACTGCCGTAGTTGTCCGAGCCAGCAGCACTCTCGCCCAAATCAGTTGGAACAGAGCAATTGAGACGAAGAACAGCCCTGACGGTATCCACTCTTTCCAGTGAGTTGGTACGACGGCAAAGTGGATAACCGCTGCGCCGAGTGAGGCGATCGCTGCGAGGCGAGCAGCCAGCCCGCTGTCGGTTTTCGTCGCTGCTCTCGGTGACACTCGTCCGATGATGTCATCTCCGGCCGAAACACCGATGATGTGACACCACATCTCAACCTGACCGAGACTCTGCCGTCACCCTCACCGTCAGGGGGAGACGTATCGATGACGGCGGACTCGCCGTAATCGTATGTGGGAAAGCGATTAACCCCCGCGTCGGAGATGCTGAGTCATCTCTGCTCACGCGCCGATCAACGGGCGGCCGTCGGGTTGCCACGCGCGCATGCCGCCGCGAAGTTCGACGATGTTGTGATAACCGAGGTCGTGAAGTGTGCCGGCAACCCCCTGAGGCGATCCAGGCCTTGAGTCAGCCGTTCAGCGAGGTCACGAACTCGTTGAACCGTTGGACCAATGCGGATAAGTCCGACCGTGAAGAAACGCCGGCCTTGGCGCTGGCCTGGTAGATGCGTCCCTCGACGGTGCGGATCGACAGTGACGTCGCCTCCGCGATATGCCTGTTGGACAAACCATGCGACAGCAGTTTGGTGATCTCGTGCTCGCGTCGCGTGAACGGAAGCGGCACCCGGGCCGCGGCCAGCGCGGGGCTGACCGCGCCCCCGCACTGCTTGGCAAGCATCTGGGCGCGCGCAGTTGCGGTGAGCGCGCTACCGCGTCGTCCGGCCAGTCGGTGGGAGGTGGCTGCCTGTGCCGCAGCATCGGCCGCGGCCAATGCGTCGCCCATCTCCTCGAAATCGCGCGACACCGCATCCAGACCGACGGCGTCGTCATCGGCCAGGGCACGTGCGTAACGGGCCGACAGCGGCGCCCGGGGCCCTTCCACCAGTTCGGAAAGTTCGGCCAGCCTGTTGGCTCCGCTGACGTCCCCGAACTGAACCGCCGTCTGCAGGTTCAGTACCTCCCGTGCCGGCTGCCCGTGGGTTCGGGCGAATTCGGTTGCACCCGAGGTGATCTCGCGCGCCTGTGCGATGCGGCCGCGCACCGCGCTCACCCAGGCGGTGGCCAGCAAGTATCCGGATTCGACGTATTTGTACGTGGGATGTCGGCTTCGGCGAGTCGCCTCCATCGCCGAGACCGCGGCATCGACGTTGCCGGACCGTTGTAGAGGGGCGCTCATCGCCGGTCGCCTGGCATCAATCGACGAGCAAGAAAGGCGGTTGTCTTTCGTGCGCCTACCGCGAATGACTTCAGGGGCTACACACGATGCTCACCATTCGAGCGCCGTCCAATGAGAACGCCGATCTACAGTCAGCGCAACACATCTCGAATTGAATGCGTGCGTCCCCGTCGACGCCGAAGCGGTCACCCTGTTCTGGCGCATGTGGGCGAGGAGGCCGCGGCCTACCTGTAGCGGTCAGACCCGGTCCACGATCAACCGGTCGGCATCGACGGGAACCAGGAGCGGCGCGGCCAGCGGGAAGAGTGCCGACGCCGCGAAAGCCAGCGGATAGCCGACGCCGGCGATCAGTGCGCCGAACAGCGGCGGAGTACTGCCCATCGCCAACATCTGGCCGGTGTACTGGATGCCGAGCGCGCGGCCGCTCCAAAACGGACCGGCGAGCTCGGCGATCGCGGTGTATGCCAACCCGTTGTCTGTCACGGTGATCACCGATGCGACCACTATGACCGCGACGCTCAACGGTGAGTTCAGGCGATCGGTCAGCGCCAGCACCAGCATGGCGAGCGCGGCCGCGACGCTGATGATCCGGATCGGTCGGAGCCGCGCACCGACACGGTCCGACCAATGTCCGGCTGCGACGCGTCCGAGCGCACCGAGCAGTTGCGCGACGGTCACCACGACACCGGCCGACGCGGCGGACCATCCGCGGTCGACCATCAACCAGACCAAGGTGAACGTCCACACCACACTCTGCGGCACAACCAACAGCATCGAGACGGCGTGGATACGCAACAGCACCTTGGGACCACGGTAGGGATTCGCCAGATGCTCGGTGGGAGCCTCGGCGCGCGGTGGCCGCGGCGGGTCGAGCACGCCGATTGCACTGATCAGCGCCGACACTGCGCACAACATCGCGGGGAACAACAGCGCCGCGGCTACACCGTGGTGCTGGGCGAGCTGGGGAATGACCAAGGCCCCCAGCGCAACGCCCAGCGGGGATGCTGTGTGGCGAAGCCCCATCGCCAGGCCGCGCCGCCCCGGGGGAAACCAACCGACCACGAGCCTGCCGCTGGCCGCAGTGTTGCTCGCAGCCGCCATCCCGCCCAGAAGCAGAAAGGCACCAGTCGCCACAAGCGAATCGACCGACGCTGCTGCGAACGTTGCCGCAGCGGTGAGTGTCATACCCACTGTGAGCACAATTCGCTCGCCTACGCGGTCCACCACGTAGCCCCAGCCGAACATCGTCGCCGCCACGCCGAAGCTGGGCATCGAGGATAGGAGACCGGCCTGCGCAAGATGGAGACCGCGGTCGATGTGCAGCGTGGGGATCAGGAACGCGGCGCCGTTGATGAATACGTTGGCGCACAACGTTGCCGTGAGGGCGATGACAAGCATCGACCAGCGCCGCAGCGTGCTGATCGAGTCGATGGATATGACCGCATGGTTTCGCAGAATCCAATCATGCGGAATAGACGTCAAAACCATGAGACATTGGGCCTGAATGCGAGAAACGCCCGATAACGCGCTTATCCAGCGCAGGCGTCGAAGCAAGCCGCTGACAATGCCAGAACTGTGGGGCCGGAAGGCCTACGGTATGAACCGGATGATCAGGCAGGCCGGCTCCGTGACGCTCATTCCAGCAGCCTCGCAAGTACTGTTTCACCGATCGTCCACCGTCGTCGGGCCGCGATACACCGCGTAGCCCTCACTGATGGCGAAGCGAGGTGCCCTACCAGACGCGGACGTAGTCGACGAGCATGTCCGCCGGGTAAGTCCCCGGTCCGGGATCGCCGCCTCCGGAACCCGCGACCGCAAGGCCCAAGATCGGAAACATCTGATACCCGGGCTCGTTGAACTGCCAGTCCGGCAGCGAGTTCGCCGGCACGTCGAAGTACGGTTGCGCGCCGTCGACGTAGTCCTTCCAGAAGCGCATACCGGCGTCATCCCATTGGACGCGCCACGTGTGCCAACCACTGTCCACCGTGATCCCCTGGCTCACGTGTTCGCCGCCGTTCAACTTTGCGTGGACCGCGGTTCCCGCGGCCCAGTGGCCGTTGCCGTACCACTCCATGACGTCGACTTCGCCGCCGTTGACCGGGCTGTTGTTGGCCATGTACCACGCGGGCCAACAACCCGGGGTGAGGCAGTTCAGCTTCATCCGGGCTTCCCAGTTGTGGCCGATGCCGCCTCTCCACTTCCCGAAGAGCTTGCCGCTGTAATAGGTGCTGCCGTCCTTTGCGGCGCGAAGGACAAGGTTGGACTTGCCGTCGAGGAACACGTTTCGCCGGTCGTCTCGGTACTGGCCGACGTTCTGGGGTAACTCCCAATACGTTGGGTCTTCCATGTCCTCGCGGGCTAGCGCCGGCTCCCATTTGGAGTAATTGGGGGCTGAGCCGGCCGGGCCATCGAACTCGTCCTGGAAGATGTAGCCGCCAGGGGGCGGCGCCGTGGGCGGCGGCACCAGTCTGGACGGGGAGGCACCGGCGGTCGGGATGGGCATGGCGGCAGCCAGGGCGGCGATGCCGGCCAGCGACATCGCATGGCGACGATTCATGTTTTGCACCTCAACAGGAAAGCCGGTATGCCCGCCAGGTGCAAACCGCGCGAAGCAACTACGAACTCTGCTCGCCGCGCCGGTCACGAGGGAAGCACGTCCAGCCGACCCGATCCGACCAGTACAACCTCGCCGCCCACTCTGACCCGAACCCCGCCGTCGGTGCTCCGTGCCGAGATGCTGATCCGGGATGGCCGGTCGATGAAACGGCCCTGACGTAGCTCGGCGTCCTCATCGTCGCCGAGCTGGCCGTGTCGATGAAGGTAGGCGGCGACGCAGCCTGCGGCGCTGCCCGTTGCCGCGTCCTCGACGACACCGTCATTGTTCCAGTGCCGCCCCTCTCCGGCCTCGGCGTCCAGCAGATAGGCGTATTCCGCGCCGACCTCGGCCAGCGCCCCGTCGAGTTCGCGGTGAGAGATGCCGGCGCGAGCGAGCGCTCCGTTCCGAACCGGCACGATGAGATAGCCCAGACCGGTAGAGACCACTTCGAGGGGCAGTCGAGTGTCGAGGTCGCCGATGAGCAACGAGAACCACGACGCCACCTGCACGCGTGAGACACCAGACGGCTCGCCGAGAAAGTGGGCCTGCATGTCGGGCAGGGCGGCGTGAAAGGCGCCCGGTCCGCGCCGCTCGGTCTCGATGGTCAGCGCACCGGAGGCCAGCTCCAGCGTCCAGCGTCCGCGAACTTTGTCGCCGCCGTGCTGATGGTGAAGGACGGCCGCCGCGCCGATCACCGGGTGCCCCGCGAAGTCGAGCTCTTCGAACAGGTCGAAGATGTGTGCTTGCCAATGGTGTTGCGGCCCAGCAGGGTTGAGAAAGATGGACTCGAACTGGCGCAGCTCCCTCGTGATCTGAGCCATCTGGCCGGTGCTGAGGTCGCCCGCGTCGGGAAAGACGCTCAGGCTGTTGCCGCGATAGGGCGTCGAACTGAACACATCGACGAGCTGGAACTGCATCGCAACGACGCTACCGTCTCGCCTGGTCGGCAATTCTGCGCTCGAACCGAGCCCTTAGTCCATGCGGCCGGCGTCGACCAGGCGGAGAGCCACCGTGCCCTCCTCGTCGGAGGCCTCCAGGTCCACCTCCACGTCGAAACCCCAGTCGTGGTCGCCGGCCGGGTCGTCGAGGATCTGCCGCACCCGCCACGCGCCCGGCTGCTGGTCGATGATCAGCAGCCTAGGTCCCCTGGCGTCGGCGCCGGTGCCCACGTCATCGTGCTCGGCGAAGTACGCGCGGATGACGTCCTCCCAGCGCTCGGACGTCCATCCGGAATCGGAGTCCAGCTCGCCGAGGTCGTGCCAGCGACGTCGTGCGAACAACTCCACGCGCCGGAAGAGCGCATTGCGGACCATTGCGGTGAACGCCCGCTCGTTCCCGGTCAGCGGACGTGGCCGAGCCGGTACCGGCACGGGCGCGTCGAGCGGCTGGTCCGGGCTGGTGAGCTGCTCCCATTCGTCGAGCAGACTTGAATCAACTTGGCGCACTAGCTCACCCAGCCACTCGACGACGTCGGTCAGTTCTTCGGTCCGCGCGGCGGCGGGCACTCCGGACCGCAGTGCCTTGAAGGCGTCGGAGAGGTAGCGCAGCACCGCACCCTCGGAGCGGATCAGCCCGTAGACGCTGACGAACTCCCGAAAGGTGAACGCCCGTTCCCACATCTCGCGCACGACGGACTTCGGCGACAGCTGCGCATCAGCGGCCCACGGGTTACTCCGCAGGTACACCTCGAAGGTGTGCCCGAGCAGCTCGTCGAGCGGGCGGGGATAGGTGACCTCGTCCAGCAACTCCATCCGCTCGTCGTACTCGATGCCGTCGGCCTTCATGTGGGCGATGGCCTCGCCCCTGGCCTTCTTCAGCTGGGCCGCCAGGATCTGGCGGGGGTCCTCGAGCGTCGCCTCGATGACCGAAACGACGTCTAGCACATAGGCTTCCGACGCCGGGTCGAGCACCTCGACGGCGGCGAGCGCGAACGTCGACAGCGGCTGGTTGAGGGCGAAGTCGGGCGGCAGGTCTACGGTCAGTCGGTAACGCCGTCCGTCGGTGTCGGGTTCGTCGAGCCGCTCCAGCACGCCGGCCTGCAGTAGCGAGCGGGCGATGCCGACGGCCTCGCGGATGTGTTGCAGCTGCCGCTTGCGCGGCTCGTGGTTCTCGGTGAGCAGCCGGCGCATCGCGACGAATGGGTCACCGGGACGGTCGACGACGTCGAGGATCATCGCCGTCGACACCCGCATGTTGCTGGTCAGTGGCTCAGGGGCGGCCTCGACCAGCCGCGTCATGGTCGACTCGCTCCACGGCACCATGCCCTCGGGAACCTTGCGGCGCACCAGCTTTCGGCGCTTCTTCGGGTCGTCGGCGACCTTGGCGAACTGTTTGAGGTTCTCCACCTCGTGTTCGGGGGCCTGGACGACGACGGTGCCTGCGGTGTCGTAGCCGGCCCGCCCGGCCCGCCCCGCGATCTGGTGGAACTCGCGGGCACTGAGCAACCGGGTGCGCGTGCCGTCGTACTTCGACAAAGCCGAGAAGACGACGGTCCGGATCGGCACGTTGATACCGACGCCGAGGGTGTCGGTGCCGCAGATGACCTTGAGCAGGCCGGCCTGGGCCAGCTGTTCCACCAGCCGCCGGTACTTGGGCAGCATCCCGGCGTGGTGCACACCGATCCCATGCCGGACCAGTCGCGACAGCGTCGCCCCGAAGGCCGACGTGAACCGGAACCCGCCGATCAGGTCTGCGATCGCCTTCTTCTCCTCCTTGGTGCACACGTTGACGCTCATGAGCGCCTGCGCCCGCTCCAGCGCCGAGGCCTGGGTGAAGTGGACGACGTAGATCGGCGCCTGCTTTGTGTCGAGCAGGTCCTGAATCGTCTCGTGCGTCGGTGTCGTCGCGTAGCTGTGGAACAGCGGAACCGGGCGTTCGGCGTTGGCGACCAGTGCCGTCGGCCGGCCGGTGCGACGGGTCAAATCCTCGCGGAGGAACGTGACGTCGCCGAGAGTCGCCGACATCAGCAGGAACTGGGCGTTCGGCAGCTCCAGCAGCGGCACCTGCCACGCCCAGCCGCGGTCGGGGTCGCCGTAGAAGTGGAACTCGTCCATGACGACAAAAAGGTCAGCGGCCGATTCCGATTGGCCACCCTCGCGCAGCGAGATGTTCGCCAGTACCTCTGCGGTGCAGGTGATGATCGGCGCCCCCGCGTTGACCGCGGCGTCGCCGGTGAGCATGCCGACGTTGGCCGCGCCGAACACGTCGCAAAGGGCGAAGAACTTCTCGCTGACCAGTGCCTTGATCGGCGCCGTGTAGTAGCTACGCCGTCCCGCTGCCAGCGCCCCGTACAGCGCGCCGGTGGCCACCAGCGACTTGCCCGAGCCGGTCGGCGTCGCCAAGACCACGTTCGCGCCGCTGACCACCTCGATCAGCGCTTCCTCCTGCGCCGGGTAGAGCACGGTGCCCTGCGCCTCGGCCCAGGCGGCGAAGGAGGCGAACAATTCGTCGGGGTCAGCGCCCTTCGCGCGCAGCGCGGACAGGTCGCTGGGGTCGTCCAGCAGAGGAGGCGCTGTGTTGGTCATGGTGAGCAACAGCGTGCCTTAAGACCGCCGATCGTACGATCGTGCCGTGACGACGCCCGAGATTGTCCGGAGCATTCCGCTGGCCGAGGAGATCCTCGAGTCCCACCGCCACCGAGCCCACGGCGACGACGCCGGCTACGACGCCTACAAGGCCCACGTGTACCGCGTGGGTGAATTTCGGCCGCGCGCTGACGCCGGACGGTCCCGACCGCGACGACAAGCTCGCGATCGCCGCGGCGTTTCATGACATCGCCGCGTTCGACACGCTTGACTACCTCGTGCCGTCGATCGAGGCGCAGGACGCATGGCTGCAGCAGACCGGCCGCGAATCGTCCGACGAGCTGGCGCTAGTCGTCGCCGAGCATCATCGGCTGTCGGGATACGGTTCGACCCGCCCCTTCGCACCCCTGGTGGAGGCGGTTCGGCGAGCCGACCTCATCGACGTCAGCCAGGGCCTGATCCGGTTCGGTATCCCGAGTTCCTACGTCAAGGAAGTGCGCGCCGCCTTCGACGCCAGTGTGTTCTTCAAGCGGGTCATCCCGTCGGGGACGCTGCGGGCAATCCGCAAGTTCCAGCAGCCCGGCTTCCTGCGGCCCAGCAATGCGCTGGTCCGATCGGGCCACGAAGGCGCCGACCGCTGAGCCGCGGGTTAGATGTCGGAGCTCTCCCGCCAGAGGTCGATACCGGAATCCGATGCATACTGGTCGATTTCGCTGAGCTCGTCCTGCGTGAAGTGGAGGTTCGCCAGGGCGCCGAGATTCTCGTCCAGCTGGGCGACGCTCGACGCGCCGATGAGCGTCGAGGCCACCGTAGGGTCGCGCAGCACCCAGGCCAACGCGAGCTGCGCCAGCGACTGACCACGGCGGATCGCGATGCCGGCGAGTCCGCGAAGCCGTTCGCGCACCTCCTCGGTCACCAGGTCGTCGTCGAAGGTCGGACGCGCCGTCGCGCGCTCGATGTCGGCCGCCGGCCGCTGCAGGTAGCGGTCCGTCAGCAGGCCCTGGCCCAATGCGGTGAACGCGATGGCTCCCATATCCGCGTTGCCGAGTTCGCCGATGAGCCCGCCCTCGATCCACCGGTTGAGCAATGAGTACGACGGCTGGTGAATCACCAGCGGGGTGCCGAGGCGCCGCGCGATGGCCGCCGCTTCCGCGGTCTTGGCCGCCGAATACGACGAAATGCCAACGTAGCGCGCCTTTCCCGCGCGGACCGCGGTGTCGAGCGCGCCGATAGTCTCCTCGAGCGGCGTCACCGGGTCGATGCGGTGCGAATAGAAGATGTCGACGTGGTCGAGTCCGAGGCGGTCGAGAGACTCGTCAAGGCTGGCAAGCAGATACGTGCGGCCACCGAGCTGACCGTAGGGTCCCGGCCACATGTCCCACCCCGCCTTGGTGGAGATGATCAGCTCGTTGCGGTACGGCTTGAAGTCGCGCCGCAGCATCCGGCCGAAGTTCTCCTCGGCCGAGCCGTACGGCGGCCCGTAGTTGTTGGCCAGGTCGAAGTGGGTGATCCCGCGATCGAAGGCGTGGCGAAGCACCTCCCGCTGCCCGTCGAAGGGCCGGTTGTCGCCGAAGTTGTACCAGAGGCCCAGCGAGATCGCTGGCAGCAGAAGCCCGGACGAGCCCACGCGCCGGTACGGCATCGTGTCGTAGCGCTCACGCGACGCGACCCATGGGTCGTGGGTGAAGGGTACGTCGGCGAACGTGGAATCCTCGGCCATGCTGGTCATCGTATTTCGGTGAGACGACAGGCATTCTGGCTGGGTGGGCTTGCTGATTCGTCTCGTCGAGTTGCTGATCGTGATCGTGCCGTTGGTCGGGGTGGTCATTGCCGGTCTGAGGGCGGTATCGAGGGCGCGTGCACGTCAGGACGATGCCCCGACCGACGACCTGCCGAGACGCGGAAGTGATCAGACAGCCCAGTGGGGGGCGATCAAGCGGACGACAAGAGAGCACGATCGGACGGAGACCCGCTGGTTGGATTATGAACTCGACGTCGGCAAGCTCCTCGACTATCCGCTCATGACCGACATGCGCGATCCGCTGACGGAGCGCTTCCATCGCGCCAAGTTGCGGGCGGACTTCCTCCGTCCCGCCGACGCGGCCGACTTGCTAAGCGACGCCGACGTCGCTCGGCAGTATCGCGACGCAGTGGAGGAGTACGTGACCGCGTTCAACGTGGCGGAGGCCGAAGCAATCCGACGACGGCAAAGCGATTTCTCGCGGCACGATCAACAGCGACTCGGCCGCGCGAAACGCGCGCTTCGGATCGCGTCGGACTCCGCGGCGACAGCGCAGGAACGTGAGCGCGCCTTCGACGTCGCGCGCGGGGAACTCGACGGCCTGATCGTGCTGCCCGAGCGCACCCGCGTCGCGATCGAGCGCGGAATCGCAGGTGAGCTCGACAGCTAGCGACTGACGCGGAACTCTCCGTATCCGTGTCACGCCATGCTGTACAGGGTTTTGACGCTGTCGTGCAGTTTGTTGGGCAGCGCCGGGCTTCGTAGGGATCGGTGATCACCTCGATGTAGGCGGCTCGCCCGCCCTGCGTCGCGGTGGCCAGGGCGGCGTCGAGTTCACCGCAGGTGGTCACACGCGCTGTGAACCAGTCATCGCAGCCCAGTGCGTGCGGCAGTTCGGCGTAGTTCCAGCGCGACTGGAAGATTCGCAGACGCGACGGCATTCCCTAATAGCGAGCTCCACACGCGTGCTTAGACGCCATTTCTTAGGAGGACGGGCGCCTGGTAGGGGCTACTGATCCGCGTCTGCCTATGGTCGAGCGGTGACGATCACCTATGACGAGACGCTGCGCGAACAGATCCGGGCCCATTTGGCGGGTCACGATCGCCGCGCCGTGACCGACCCGACGAAGCGGCACGCGGCCGTCGCGGTGGTACTTGTCGACTCCGAGGTCGGCGACGACAGAGTGGATCCGGCGCCTGTGGACGACTGGATCGATGGGCGGGCGATAGAGGCAGGTCTCGACGGCCGCATGGTCGAAGTCTCGGGAGGTGCTGCCTTCCTGCTGTGCCGCAGGGCATCTCGCCTCTCTTCACATGCGGCGCAGTGGGCGCTACCAGGTGGCAGGGTCGATCCGGGCGAAACCGTGTTCGACGCCGCGTTGCGGGAACTGGACGAAGAGGTCGGCATCAGACTGTCCGACCCGACCGTGCTGGGCTTACTCGACGACTACCCGACACGGTCGGGATACGTCATCACCCCGGTGGTGATCTGGGGCGGCGGCCGGCTCGATCCCCGCCCTGCGCCCGATGAGGTGGTGGCGGTCTACCGGGTGGGGTTACACCAACTGCAGCGCGACGATTCGCCGCGCTTCATCAGCATCCCGGAGAGCCCGCGTCCGGTCGTACAGATCCCGTTGGGGAACGACCTCATCCACGCGCCGACAGGTGCCGTGCTGCTGCAGCTGCGCTGGCTTTGCCTGGAAGGTCGGCATGACCCGGTCGATGAGCTCGAGCAACCCGTGTTCGCTTGGAAGTAGGCCCTCGCGCAAATCACGCGGCGAACATCCGCGCGGTACGTACGTACCAGGAACGATGTCGGCCCTACCTAGACTGTCGCGCATGGCTTTCGTTCGAACTTGCACTCCGTGACCCACGACGGCCTGCTGCGGATCGAGGACTGCCTGGATGCCGAGGGCGGGATACTTTTGCCGCCCGGTGTGACGCTGATCTCCCTCATCGACCGCAACATCGCGAACGTCGGCGACTCAGCGGCCTACCGCTACCTCGACTACACCGGCCATCACGAAGGCCGGGTCGTCGAGCTCACGTGGAAGCAACTCGGCGTGCGCTTGCAGGCGATCGCAGCGCGTGTGCAGCGACTCGCCAATCGGGGTGACCGGGTGGCGATTCTCGCGCCTCAGGGTCTGGACTACGTCGCCGGATTCTTCGCCGCGATCAAGGCAGGGGCCATCGCGGTTCCGTTGTTCGCGCCCGAATTACAGGGCCATGCAGAACGTCTCGAGGTTGCGCTTCGTGATGCGCAACCCTCGGTTGTGTTGACCACCTCAGCAGCGGCTGAGAATGTTCACACGTTCCTATCCGAGCTGCAAGGTGTAGGCAGGCCGCGCGTCGTCGTCATCGACGAGATCCCGGACACCGCCGGTGATGAGTTCGTACCCATCGACGTCCGCATCGATGATGTCTCGCATCTGCAGTACACGTCGGGGGCGACGCGACCGCCGGTGGGGGTGGAGATCACACACCGTGCGGTCGGCACGAATCTGATTCAGATGATCCTCGCCATCGACTTGCTGGACCGAAAAGTACACGGCGTGAGTTGGTTACCGCTCTTTCACGACATGGGCTTGTCCATGATCGGATTTCCGGCGGTGTACGGCGGACACTCCACCCTAATGTCGCCTACGGCTTTCATACGTCGCCCGCAGCGGTGGATCAAGGCACTGTCGGACGAATCGCGTGACGGCCGTGTGGTGACAGCGGCGCCGAACTTCGCCTACGAGTACACCGCACAGCGGGGCGTGCCGGCGGCCGGCGACGGTATCGATCTGAGCAAGGCAGTGCTCATCGTCGGGTCTGAACCGGTAAGCATCGAAGCGATCGACAAATTCAACGGCGCGTTCGCGCCACACGGTTTGCCGCCGACCGCGTTCAAACCCTCGTATGGCATCGCAGAGGCGACGCTGTTCGTGTCGACCATCGCCCCCGATGCTTCGGCGACGGTCATGCACCTCGATCGCGACCAACTGGCCTCCGGCCGCGCAGTGCCCGTCACGGCGGATGCCCCGAGTGCGGTGGCGCACGTATCGTGCGGGCAGGTGGCCCGCAGCCAGTGGGCGGTCATCGTCAACCCGGATACCGGCGCGGAGTTACCGGACGGCCGAGTTGGTGAAATCTGGTTGCACGGCGACAACGTCGGCCGCGGTTATCACGGACGGCCTGACGAATCGCATCAAGCGTTCGGTGCCACACTCACGTCACGGCTCGCTGCGGGCAGTCATGCGGAAGGTGCACCGGTTCAATGTAATTGGTTGCGCACCGGGGACCTGGCTGTCTATCTCGACGGCGAGCTCTATGTCACCGGCCGACGCGCCGACCTCGTCGTCATCGGCGGCAGCCATCACTATCCGCAGGACATCGAGGCCACAGCCGAAGAGGCCTCACCCATGGTGCGGCGGGGGCACGTCACGGCGTTCATTGTGCCTGCTGCGGACAACGCTGACGCCGGCGAACGTCTGGTCATCATCACTGAACGTGCGCCAGGCACCGGCCGTGCCGATCCGGCGCCCGCGGTTGAAGCCATCCGAGAGGCCGTGTTGGACCGGCATGGAATCGCCACCTCCGACGTCAGATTCGTGGCAGCCGGTGCCATTCCGCGCACGACCAGCGGCAAACTGGCTCGGGGCGCCTGCCGTGCCGCGTACGTCAACGGAATGTGGCGGTGAAGTTCAACGGCGGCGGACGAGGCGGCACCGCACCCCGAAGTGGTCGGAGGGAAAGACGCGCGCATGTGCGCCGGACAGCGGCTCCGTGCCCAACAGATCGATGCTTGCGGCAGCACAGGTAGGACCTTTCAGAAGCACTCGATCGAAGCGGACATGCCTGTGCTTATTCCTGCTGTCCAGCCGCATCAAGTTGATGGACGTGTCCTCGGTGAACCCGGGCTCGTGTGGGCGCAGCGCCGGCCAGACGTCGACGAAGGGTGGGACGATCTGTTCGTTCTCGGCGTCACGCATGTTGAAGTCGCCAAGCACAACTCCGTCGTCGACCGAGCGAAGCGCGCGGTACACCCGACGAAGTTGGCCCCTGCGTAATCGGGCGGCCGCCTTGCCACTGTCGAGATGTAACGAGCAGACGACCGTCCGCGTGCCTCCGACGATCACTTCGGCTTGTAGGAAGCCGCGTGACATCCTGCTGCGCAGCGGGGTGTAGCCGACGCAGCGCAGCGGCATTCGGGACAGCAGAAGCATGCCGTAGTTGCCCACGTTCTGATCGGTGACGGCAGCGCAGAAACAGTGCTCCCGTACCCACGGATGGGCGAGCAGAATCTCCAGCGCGTCCAGCGTCACCTCTTGAAACACCGTGATGTCGGGTTCGCTTCTCGACGTCAGCTCGACGATCGCGAGATGGCGTTCGGCGGCCAAATACGGGTCGTTCCAGATGTTGAAGGTCATGACCGTCAGCTCGTCACGAGCGTCCGTGCCGGATGCATCGGTAGATCGCCATTGACCGGCCACCGCGTCGAACGACGTGACAGGAACGTCGCGCCTGCGAGGCGTGAGCTGCCTACGTAGCCGCTCGAGAACGCTATGCACGCCGTGCATTCTCACTGACGCGTCGCGCCTGGCGTTGGGTGCCGCCGCGGAACAAGAACCCCCGCCAGGAATGCGACGCAGTGACCGGTCGCGGTGAAATTCGCGCGCGAGAGAACGGCTACGGCGACCGAACCGGCCGCCGCAAACTGCACCGCGACGCGCCATGGCCGGTCGAGATATCGGCACAGCGCGCCACCGATACCCAACGTGAAGTAACTGACCCCGACATCGCGTGCATTCAGTGACCTCCGCGGTTCGCTGGCACGTTTGATCGACAGCGACAGCAGCCACTGGCTGACGAGCGTCGCGATGACATGGGCGGTCAGGCCAGTGATCACGTACCGTGATCGTCCGAGCAGTCGCTCGGCAGGCGCAAGCATCGTCGCGAACACCGGCACGTACGGCCACCAGCGGCGACCGTCAACCCATAGCAGACTTGTGAGCAGCACTTGCAGCGGTTTTCGCTGTAGCTGAGCGATATTGGTCGACTGCTCGCGCAGTAACCGCTGGCGCTTCTGGCGCGGGGCCGACCGTTGGAAGCGCGTGGTGACGAAGAGCAGAGCCAGCCAGGCGTAGGTCAGGGCGCCTCCGGCGATGTGAGGCTCCACTTGCCGCACGACTTCACATCTGTGTGCTTCCGCAAGACTCATGCTGCCGACCCTATTCGTGTCAGTCGGCACCGTTGCCGAGGTTCCGTCGGTCCTGCCGGAGCTCGGCTCGGCTCTTCCCGAGTGTCCGACTCGGGTACATCCTTGAGGGCAACACTGAGCTGAGGAGGTCCGTGTGGCATCGGCGGGAGAGCGCGTGAGGGTCGGCGCCGCGGTGGTTGTGGTCCTGGCGATCGTCGCGCCGGCATGTGCGAACGGACGGGACTCCGACAGCACGGCGCCGGCCACGCCCACGCCGACCATCGGCTCCGCGACGACGGCGTCCCCCGCTCCGACGAAGACGGCAAGCCATTCAATATCCCGGCGGGCCCCTGACATACACGGCCATCGTCCCGAATCCGGAATTCACTGGTGGCGAGGCAATTCTCCGGGCGACACTGCCCCATCAGTGGTCCGTCATCGAGGACTCGCAGTCTCCGGCGACGCGGGGCCTGATTGGCTATGCCGCCGGCGGTGACCTCGATATACCGCTCAGGTTTGACGTCGCATTCGACGGCGCGATCGACGATATGAAGCCGCCGACCGAGAAGGGCTGCTACCACCACAGCGATCCGCCCTATCCTGCGGCCAGCGTCGAGGACATCACCGCGCAAACCGGTGATGGCACGGGCTTCCGGAAAATGGGCGATCGCACCGCCGAGTACCGCGTGTGGCAGGCGAATTGCCCGAATGAAATGCGGCCGCAGATTCATCAGGCCTGGTTACTGCCGGATTCGGACATCGCGATTTACGAACAGCGAGCCACGGAGTTCAACGACGCCGTCGTGCAGAGCATGCAGCTGCTGCGCTGAGTCCACGGCACCGTCTGGATGTGACGGGACTAACTTTGCTCGTACCCTAATACTTAGGGTACGATCAAATCGTGTCCACATCAATTACGGCTGACGTCGACCCGCTAGCTCTCGAACAGCAGGTGTGCTTCGCGCTGGCGGTCACCAACCGGGCGGTGCTCTCCATCTATCGTCCGCTGCTCGAGCCACTGAGCCTGACGCATCCGCAGTACCTCGTGATGCTTGCATTGTGGGATCACCAGAAGACGTCCACGCATGACAGCGCACCGTTGTCGGTCAAGCAGATCGCCACGGCGTTGCAATTGGAATCGGCCACGCTCTCGCCGATGCTGAAACGCTTGGAAGCACTGGGCTACATCGCCCGCAGTCGCAGCACCGCCGACGAGCGCACCACTCATATCGAGCTCACCGACAACGGGCGCGCGTTGCGCGATCGGGCACTTGCAATCCCTCCCGCCGTGGTCGCCCGACTCGGCGTCGAGCTGGCCGAGCTCGAAGAACTGCGCCGAGTGCTGACCCACATCAACTCCGCCGCCCTCGCGGCAGGCGCTCTCGACGTCTAGACCCTCGCCCGTAGGAGGCCCCCCCGCATGGAAACCACCAGACCTACCCCCTTGCAGTACGTCGCATACGCGTACGGACTACGCCTGCCCGACTCGATGCGCCATTGGGTTGCCAATGATCTGGCCGGACAAGGGGCGGTCCGCCGCCACATGATCCGGATGGCCATCCCGCCGCTTCTAATTCTCGGCCCGCTCTGGCTTCTCCCGGCCTCGTTGTACGTGCACCTCGAGATGACAGCACCGATCTACATTTGGGCGCTGCTCATGTCGGTTGCGCTGAACAAGATCTGGCGCCGATATCGGTTGGCGCAGCACGACCTCGATCCGAACCTGGTCGACGTCATCAAGCTCAAGCGAGACGCACACATCCACGAGGACTACATCCGGCGCTACGGACCGCGCCCGGTAGAGGCCAAGTGGCAGGCGAACAGCAGCCCATTCTGATCAACTGGCCTCGCCTTCTCGCCGGCTAGCATGACCACGCCATCGTCGGTATCCGCTCCGCGCGGCGAAGGCACCGACGATTGCGGTCACGCACCATACGGCGATCGCGGCGTACGCCAACGGTGCCGACAGATCTCCGATCGATGCTCCCAGCGCCGTGTAGACGAATGCGCGCGGTGCCGATCCGATGAACGCTCCGACGGCCATCTGCCACAACGGAACTCCGAATGCACCGAACGCATAGGAGGCCAGCGCGTCGGAGATGCCTGGGATGAAACGCTGCCCGACGACCGCCCACAACCCTCCCCGGTCGATCAGTGCGTCGATGCGGTCGGCGCGTTCCATGCCGAGCAGCGCGCGTGCGCTGTCTCGGCCTGCCCGCCGGCCAGCGAGGCTGACGATTATCGCGGTGCCAACCGTCGCGCCCAGCGTCACGAACGTGCCGAGCACGGGCCCAAACAGCATGCCGCTTCCCGCGGCGAGGATCGGGCCGGGGACGAATACGGCGCCGAGCACCGCTGACACCACGACGTAGGCCAAAGGCGCAGCCGGACCAGTCGCCGCCACCGTGCGCCGGACTTCCTCGACGTCGACGACTCGCGTGACAGCAACCAGATAGAACAGCCCGACCAAGAACGCGGCGAATGCGGCGAGCCGCACGACATGGCGCCAGCGGGCTGTGGGGGAGGCGTCGGGGTTGGTCATTCCGACGCAATCCTGCCGCCCACGAGAAATCTTTTGGCATCGGGATGAGTTCTCGGCCGGCCATCCGTTCTGGGCGTCAGGAACCAGTCACCACCTAGAAAGGCTCATCATGAGAATCGTCGTCATCGGAGGAACGGGCCTCATCGGCTCAAAGTTGGTCCACACCTTGACTGAACACGGTCATGACGCCATCGCCGCTGCGCCCTCAACCGGTGTGAACACGTTTACCGGCGAGGGACTGCCCGAGGTTCTCGCGGGTGCCTCGGTGGTCGTCGACGTGTCGAACTCGCCAACGCTCGACGACGCGGCGATCGAGTTCTTCCGCACGGCGACCACGAACCTGCTCACGGCCGAGAAAGATGCCGGGGTTGGTCATCATGTCGCGCTGTCAGTCGTGGGCACCGATCAACTGGCCCTACAGAGCGGGTACTTCGAGGCGAAGCTCCTGCAGGAGAAGCTCATCGGCGACGGTCCCATTCCCTACTCCATCGTGCACGCGACGCAGTTCTTCGAGTTCGTCAAGACTCTCGCGGACTCCGCGACCGTCGACGGCACGGTGCGCATGCCACCCGCCTATTTCCAGCCGATGGCAGCTGCCGATGTCGCGGAAGGGCTCGCGATCGCCGCGGTCGGTGACCCGGTGAACGGCATCACCGAGATCGGTGGCCCAGAGGCGTTTCTACTTCCCGACCTCATCAGGACCGCGCTGACCGCCCGCGGAGATGCCCGCCAGGTCGTGGCCGACCCCAAAGCGCAGTACTGGGGCATCGAGATCGACGAACGCACCCTCTGCCCCGGTGACGGTGCGACTCTGTTTGAGACCCGGTTCGAGGACTGGATTCTCGAGGCGGCCGCCAAGGCGTAACCGAACTACCCGTCACGGTCCGGTCAAGTCGCGAGCTAAGAGCGGGAGCACTGGGTTTCAGGCGGCCCTGCGGGGTATGCGCCAAGCAGAGCGTGGCTGGTCCCACCTGCCACCGGACCGGCATGGGCACGCTGTCCCTGCAGACAACTGAATGGACCGCCGACGTGCGCGCTCGCTACGATCAAGATCGATGGCGAGCCACGGTCGGGGGCGAAGTCTTCGCGGTCGCGCTAGCGAGTGCGAGACGCTTCGGGGTCTGATCTCGACCGTCCGATCGGGTAACTGCCAGGTGCTAGTGCTTCGCGGAGAGGCGGGTGTCGGCAAAACCGCGTTGCTCGGCTACCTAGCAGAGCTTGCGTCGGGTTTCCGCTCAATCCACCTGGCAGGCGTTCAGTCCGATATGGAGCTCGCGTTCGCTGGCCTGCACCAGCTATGCGCCCCGCTGATGGAGCACGTCGATGAATTGCCGGTACCGCAGCGCGAGGCCCTGGCAGTAGCTTTCGGCCGCGGGGTCGGACCTACCCCTGACCGCTTCCTGGTCGGGCTGGCAGTGCTGAGCCTGATGGCTGCCGCCGCTGATGGCCAACCGTTGCTGTGTGTCGTCGACGACGCCCAGTGGCTTGACCAAGTTTCGGTGCAGACCCTCGCTTTCGTCGCCCGCCGCCTGCTGGCCGATCCCGTTGCGTTGGTCTTCGCCGTACGCGATGGCGGCGCCGAGGTGTTGGCCGGTCTGCCGGAAATGGTGATTAAAGGCCTATCGGACGGCGACGCCGGCGTGCTCGGTCATGGCGTTGCGGAGCGCTCGTTGGAGGGATCGGACGTTCTCCGGACCATCGGTGGTCAAGATCTTGTCGATCTCGTCACGGGCAGCGGAAACCGCGGCATGGGAACGCTGTTGGGCGTTGAGCCGTGCCGAGTAAGCGGCGGCTGCTTGACCGACGATCTTGCCGTAGACGAGCAGTTCGATCAGAGAGTTTCCGCCGAGGCGGTTGGCTCCGTGCAGCCCGCTCGATGCCTCGCCGATCGCGTAGAGACCCTCGACGTCGGTGCTGTGATCTTCTGGCCGAACCCATACGCCGCCCATCGAGTAGTGCGCCGTGGGGGCGATCTCGATGGGCGTGGTCGTGATGTCGAGCAGCTGCAGGTCCATCAAGGTTTGATAGACGCGCGGGAGGCGCTCCATGATTTGTGTTCGCGGCAGATGCGACACGTCCAGCCATACACCGCCCCGAGGTGTGCCGCGGCCCTCCTTGATCTCGGTGTAGGCGGCGAGTGCGACCCTGTCACGGGTGGACAGTTCCATCCGGTCGGGGTCATAGCGTTTCATGAAGCGTTCACCGAGGTCGTTTCGCAGGATTCCGCCCTCGCCGCGAGCCGCCTCGGACACCAGCGTGCCCGCGGAGTCCTCGGGTTCGATCAGCCCGGAGGGATGGAATTGGACTAGCTCCGGATCGCGGATCCGCCCGCCCGCTTCGAGCGCCAAACGGAAAGAGTCGCCGGTGTTTTCGTCACGACGTGACGATGTGCGTCGCCAGATCCGAGTGTGTCCACCAGTAGCGAGGATGACGGCATCTGAGTGGATGGTGTAGCGGGTGCCGTCCAGAAGGTTGAAGCCGTACGCACCGAAGACGACATTGTCGCGGACGAGCAGCTTGTTGCTGTAAACCGAGTCGAGGACCGGAATGGCGAGTTGTGCCGTCAATCGGATGAGCGTGCGCTGCAGTTCCAGGCCGGTGTAGTCGCCGGCGAATGCGGTGCGGCGGAACGTGTGTGCGCCGAAGAAGCGTTGCGATATTCGGCCATCCTGTTCACGGGCGAAGGCCATCCCGTAGCGCTCCAGGTCCCTGATCGACTCCGCCGCGCCCTCGGTCACTACCTGCACGGTCACGGGGTCGGCAAGCAGGTAGCTCTCGGTGAGCGTGTCGGCCGCGTGCTGCTGCCAGGTGTCATCCGCGTCCATTGTGGCCAACGCTGCGTTGATGCCACCGGCGGCCAAAGTGGTGTGCGCGTCGGTCTTCGGCCGTTTGCCAACGATAAGGACGCCTATTCCTCGTTCGGCTAGTTCGATCGCCGCGCGCAGTCCGGAACCTCCGGTCCCGATGACAAGGACTGAGGTTGCGATCTGCTGCTCAACGTTGGTCATGTCCACTCCTCTGTCCGCGCCCTGACGGCCAGAACGGATGGATGACGACGAACTCATCCCGCCGCAGAGACTCTCGACTCATTTCGTAGTCCATCGGTGACTACGAACTTCCAAGGGTTCGCTCGCCCGCCCCGGCGTCCAGGCTGAATGCATGGACGTTTATGAGGCAGTGACGAGTCGACGGGCGGTGCGCGGATTCACCGACCGGGAGGTCCCGAGAGAGGTACTGGAGCGCGTGCTGTCCGCCGCTGCCTGGGCACCGTCCGGATCGAACGTCCAACCATGGCACATCTACGTGGTGACCGGCGCACCGCTGGCGCAGCTGAAGAAGCTCGCCACCGAGCGTGTCGCCGCAGGCGCCGATTGGGACGAGCGGGAGTACGTGATGTATCCGTCAGAAATGAAATCCCCGTACGGTCAGCGCCGAGTCGCGTTCGGCAAGGAGAGGTACAGCGCGCTCAGCATTGCGCGCGAGGACTGGGAGGCGCGCATGAGGGCAGCCATCGCGAACTGGGATTGCTTCGGTGCGCCCGCCGCCCTGTTCTGTTACATCGACCGCGACCTCGGCCTCCCGCAGTGGTCCGACCTCGGCATGTATCTACAGACCGTGATGCTGCTGCTCCGCGCCGAAGGCCTGCACAGTTGCCCGCAGATGGCATGGTCGCAGGTTCGCAAGACCGTCGCCGAGATCGTGTCACCTCCGGATGAACTCATGCTGTTCTGCGGCATGTCGATCGGGTACGAGGATCCGACGGTGGACTACATGCGCACCGGCCGGGTTGCGCTCGACGAGACGGTCACGTTTGTGGAGCAATAGCCGTGGAATCGCATGGGTGCGTGACGCCCTGTGCATCGCCTGTGACCGCCCGCGCACCGGGGTTGGCGCCGCTACGATCAAGATCGCACCAGGCCCTATCCAAGGACGGTGATCCTGCGGGGCCACTGGAACAGACGCGGTGGAGACTATGCCGGACGAAGGTCGGGGACAAGGTCTGCGTGGTCGCGCCGGTGAATTAGACACGTTTCAGAACCTGGTGGCCGATGTCCGATCGGGCAGCAGCCGCGTGCTGGTGCTCCGCGGCGAGGCGGGTGTCGGCAAGACGGCGTTGCTTGACTGTGTCTCGGAGCTTGCGTCGGGGTTTCGCTGCGTCGAGGTGGCAGGCGTGGAGTCCGACATGGAGCTCGCCTTCGCCGGCCTACAGCAGCTGTGCGCGCCGCTGCTCGACCATGTCGATGAGCTACCGGAACCCCAGCGCGAAGCCCTGAACGTAGCTTTCGGCCGCGGGGTCGGGCCGACGCCGGACCGGTTCTTGGTCGGGTTGGCCGTGCTGAGCCTGATGGCCGCCGCTGCCACCGACCAACCTCTGCTGTGTCTTGTCGACGACGCACAATGGCTCGACCAGGTGTCGGTGCAAACGCTCGGCTTCGTCGCGCGGCGACTCTTGGCCGATCCCGTCGCGTTGGTCTTCGCGGTACGCACGACCGGCGATCAGGTGTTGACCGGCCTTCCCGATCTGGTGATCGGCGGCCTATCTGATATCGACGCGCGAGACCTGTTGGACTCCGTGGTCTTGGGGCTGATCGACGAGCGGGTGCGCGACCGAATCGTCGCAGAGACGCGCGGCATTCCGTTGGCTCTGCTCGAGGTGCCGCGAAACGTCTCACCGGCGGAGCTGGCAGGCGGTTTCGCCAACACGGGTACGCGCACCTCGGCGGGACAGATCGAGGAAGGCTTTGTGCGGCGCATCCAGTCCCTCCCCGAGCAGACCCGGCGGTTATTACTCGTCGCGGCGGCCGAACCGGTAGGCGACGCCGCGCTGTTTCTGCGGGCGGCGGCGCAGCTGGACGTTCCGGTTGATGCGCTCGGGCCTGCCGAAGGTGCGGGGGTGATCGAGTTCGGTCCGCGCATGCGCTTTCACCATCCGTTGATGCGCTCAGCTGCCTACCGGGCAGCCGATCTGAGCGAACGCAGGGCAATTCATCGGGCGTTGGCGGATGCAACCGATCCGGAAGCAGACCCCGACCGTCGGGCGTGGCACGCAGCCAATGCCGCGGCGGGACCGGACGATGAGGTAGCGGCGGAATTGGAAGCCTCGGCTGGCCGGGCCCAGGGCAGGGGTGGAATCGCCGCAGCGGCAGCATTTTTGGAGCGCGCCGCCACGTTGACGTCGGATCCGGCCGAACGCGGCGCCAGAGCGCTCGCGGCCGCACAGGCCAAACGGGATGCGGCGGCGCCCGAGGCGGCGTATGAGCTTCTCGCGATCGCCGAACTCGCACCGTTAACCGATCTCCAACGAGCGAAAGCGGCGCGACTGCGGGCCCAGATGGAATTCGCCCGCAGCCGAGGAGGCGGTCCCAATGCCTCGCAACTGATCGATTCCACCGCACAGTTGCTCAGTGCTGCACAGCAATTGGAGACTCTCGACGACGCGTTGGCCCGCGAGACGTATCTGGAGGCGCTCGCCGCCGTCATGTACGCGGGGCGACTGGGTGAGCCTGGCGCACGGGCGGATGTAGCCGACGCGGCACGCGCCGCAATAGGCAAGGTGGCCGAGCTCCAACGACCTATCGACTTTCTTCTGAGTGGCTTGGCGGACCGGATCATGGGTGACGGAAGCTCCGGTTCCTCCGCGATACGCACAGCGTTGGAGCTCATGTGCTCGACGGCGGAGCAGAACGAGGGCCAGGCCCTGCGCTGGATGTCGCTGGGACTGGTCATTGCGCTGGAATGTGGGGCAGGCGAGCTGTGGGACGACGAGCTTTGGCATCAGCTGGCCGCCATCTTGGTCAGGCAAGCCCGCGACGCCGGTGCACTGGCTGCGCTTCCCGCGGCGCTCGCTTTCCGGGCCGGAGTCCACCTGCTGGCGGGCGAATTCGCCACGGCGGCAACGCTTATCGAAGAGGCAGATTCGATCGCCGTCGCCACGGGCTACGCGCAGATGAGGTACCACTCGCTGTCGTTGCCTGCCTGGCTGGGGAATCCGGCCGACGCGCTCGAGGTGTTGGAGGCGGCAGCCGCGGCCGGAACCGCCAGGGGCGAAGGCCGGCTGCTCGGCGCCGCCGCCTACCTCACCGCCGTGCTCTACAACGGGCTCGCCCGGTACGACGAGGCATTCACTGCCGCCCGGGACGGCATAGAGTACGACGACCTCGGATTTGCCTGGTGGAGCCTGCTTGAACTGACTGAAGCCGCTGTACACACCGGCGAACACGAAGCGGCTGTGCTTGCCGCGCGGCGGCTCGAAGAGCGCGTGCTCCCCAGCGGAACCGACTTCGGGCTTGGTTTCGTGGCGAGTGCGCGGGCGTTGGTTGCCGACGACGACCACGCCGAGAGCCTGTACATCGAAGCCGTCGAGCGCCTCGAGCGCACGCGGATGGTTGTGCATGTGGCTCGCGCCCGGTTGCGTTACGGCGAATGGCTGCGTCGCGTGCATCGGCGCCACGACGCCCGACAACACCTCAGCGACGCCTACGAGATGCTCACGCGAATGGGTGCACAGGCGTACGCCGAGCGCGCTCGTCGAGAGCTGGTCGCTACTGGCGAAAAGGTGCGCAAACAGCCGGTCAGCTCAGGTGACGAGCTGACGGCCCAGGAGGCGCAGATCGCGCGGCTGGCCGGCGACGGCCTGACGAATCAGGAGATCGGCGCGCAACTGTTCATCAGCACGCACACCGTCGAATGGCACCTGAGGAAGGTCTTCGTGAAGCTCGGTATCACTTCACGCAGGCAGCTCCGCGCCATTTCCTGGGCGAGCTAGGCGGATGTCGCAAAGGGTGCCGAACCCGGTGCCGAATCCACTGACCCGATCGATCTTCAGCGGTCGCCGACCGGCCGGGGCCGGCGACCTGTCGGTCGAGACCCACGGCATCGCGCCCATCCCCGATGATCAGCGATACGGCACACCTGGCCGGCTCTTCACGGTGTGGTTTGCACCGCAGATCAACATGACCGGGGTTTTCACGGGCACGCTGGCGATAGTCCTCGGACTGGGCTTCTGGCTTGGCCTGCTGGCATTGGTGATCGGCTCAATGTTGGGCGCGCTGATCGTCGCCTACCTGTCGACATGGGGTCCGCGCACGGGTACCGGTCAGCTGCCGAATTCACGGATGGCATTCGGCGGTGGTGTCGTGGTGCCCGCCACGCTGCAGTGGCTGTCATCGATCGCATGGGGCGCGATGGCCGGGTTGTTCGGCGCGGAGGCCCTTGCCGTCTTGCTCGACATCCCCTTCTGGCTCGCCGTTCTGATCGTGCTGGTTATGCAGGGCGTGGTGGGATTCTTCGGCTACGAGCTGATCCACCGGGTGCAGGCGGTGCTGACCGTGGTGCCGTTCACAACGTTCGTCGTGTTCGCGGCGAAACTCGTTGGCGGACACGACGTCATCGCGCCCGCCAGCGTTGTCGGCGCCGACCTTGTCGGCGCATTCGTCCTCGAGGTGACGATCGCGTTCAGTGCTGCGGTGTCGTGGGCGAGCTACGCCGCCGACTTCTCCCGCTACCTGCCTGTCGACTCATCGCGCGCTCGGGTCTTCGGCTTCACATTCGCAGGAACTCTCGTCGGTTACATCTTCGTACAGGGCATCGGGATCGCAGCGGGAGACATCCTCGCTGACCACACCGCGGAGGGCGTCCGCTCTGTGATGGGTGGGGGCTGCTCGGTGGGCTGGCCCTTGTCGTGATCACGGTGGCGGCGATCGGCGCGGGCGCGATGACCGTCTACAGCGGATCGCTGGCCCTGCAGACCATCGGGGTCAGGGTGCGTCGGACGGTGTCCGCCGTCATCGTCACAGTCCTGGCGTTCGCGCTGATCCTGTGGCTTCATGCCGCCGACAGAGCAGCACGTTTTCAGGATGTGCTGCTCCTGGTGAGCTATTGGATCCCCGCGTTTGTCGCCATCGTCATCATCGATTGGCAGTTCCGCGCCCGCGGTCGCGCGACCGTCAATCCCGCCGGAGAACCCACGGGCCGCGCCGACGCGGTGGCCGCGGCGATCGCGTTCGTGCTCGCCTACGCCGCGGCGATTCCGTTCATGAACACGACGTTGATCGAGGGCCCGATTGCCAAGGCGTGGCATGGCGCCGACATCGCGTATTTCGTGAACCTTCTCGTGGCCGCCGTCCTCTACGGCGGCTACCGGCTGCTGCGCACGTGGCGCGCGGCACTACGGACTACGGACCACTGACTACGGACTTCCAAGGGTTCGCTCACCGTCGATGACGGCCAGGCTGAATTGGACAGCTCGCACAGGCTCTCACCAGCGCAGAGGCGACCGCGACCACGGAAGGTTCACCATGAAAATCGTAGTCATCGGCGGCACCGGGCTCATCGGCTCGAAGGTCGTCGACAAGCTCAACCAGCACGGTCACGAGGTGGTCGCGGCTGCGCCGAACACGGGAGTCAACACCCTCACCGGTGAGGGTCTGGCAGAAGCTCTCGCGGGCGCTCAGGTCGTGGTCGACGTCGCCAACTCGCCGTCTTTCGAGGATGGGCCCGCGTGGGACTTCTTCACCACTGCTACCGGCAACGTGCTCACCACAGCAGAGTCGGTCGGTGTGTCTCACCTAGTCGCACTGTCCGTGGTGGGAACCGACCGCCTGCTCGCCAGCGGTTACTTCCGCGCCAAGAACGCGCAAGAACAACTCATCTCCGCAGCCGCGATCCCATTCTCGATCGTGCACGCGACCCAATTCTTCGAGTTCGTCGGGCGCATCGCAGATTCGGCGACTGACGGCGACACGGTGCGGATCTCGTCCGCGCTCATCCAACCGATGGCAGCCGATGACGTCGCAACCGCTGTCGCTCGCACCGCGGTCGGTCAGCCAGTCGGCGGCATCCTCGAAGTCGCAGGCCCCAAGCGGTATCCGCTCGACGACCTCGTCCGTGCCCGGCTGCGCGCGAGCAACGACACCCGCCGGGTCGTCACGGATCCGCAGTCGCGCTACTTCGGCGTCGTACTCGACGACCACACCCTGGTGCCCGGCCCCGACGCAATGGTGTTCGCCACCCGCTTCGAGGACTGGCTCGTCGACAATGCGCCCGCCGCGGTCCGATAGCGCCCGCGCAATGCAATCGAGGAGATCGACCATGTCAATGACTGCCGTGCGCGGCACGTCCGAGTCGGACGCGGATCTCGCCGCGCGCTTCGCCCGCGAAACGGAGCCCCTGTTCGATGTCCTGATGCGGGGCGCTCGGCGGCTGACTCGCAGCAGTGCAGACGCCGAAGATCTGCTGCAAGACACGCTTCTGCACGCATACGCGGGCTTCGGCACATTCGACGAGGGCAGCAACCTCAAGGCGTGGCTCTTCCGGATTCTCTACAACCGGTGGGTCAGTACGTACCGTGCCAAACAGCGCCGCCCACTGGAAGTTTCGGACGAGGGGATCACCGAGCGCAACCTGGCAGATAGTGCTGAGACCGAGGTTCTCGATGCGTTGCCTGACCACAAGATCAAAGCGGCGATGGACGCGTTGCCGGAGGGTTTCCGGACAGCGGTGTATTACGCCGACGTTCAGGGATACACCTACGCGGAAACCGCCGCCATTCTGGGCATCCCGCACGGAACTGTCATGTCGCGGGTTTCCCGCGGCCGACAACGGCTGCGCATCGCACTGACTCATGTCGCCGATGGCCGAGCCGATTTCGCCGCAGCCGAACAGCGCATCGCCTAAGCCAGGG
Organism: uncultured Actinomycetota bacterium; assembly: GCA_963841555.1. Classification (GTDB taxonomy): domain Bacteria; phylum Actinomycetota; class Actinomycetes; order Mycobacteriales; family Mycobacteriaceae; genus Mycobacterium. The sequence goes on along the minus strand of CAWJDL010000004.1, from coordinate 315,777 downwards.
AGCAGACAATGGAATTGATCGATCAGACAGCGTTGATCACCGGCGGAACCGCTGGCATCGGGTTGGCGTGCGCCCGGCTGCTGGCCCGTGAAGGCACCTCGGTCATCATCACCGGTCGAGACGCACAGCGCGGCAAGGCCGCAGCTGCGGGAATCAACGGGAAGGTCCGCTTCATTCAGGCTGATTTGTCAGATATCGAGTCGGTGAAATCGCTTGTAGCGGACGCAGGAGAGGTCGACATTCTGGTCAACAACGCGGCCAGCTTTCCGGCAGCGCTGACCGTCAATCAGGAAGTCGCCTCGTTCGAGAAGACGTTCGACACCAACGTCCGCGGCACCTACTTCCTGGCCGCCGGCCTTGGGAAGGGAATGCTGAAGCGAGGCCGCGGCAGCATCATCAACGTCACCTCGATGGTCGCGTCAAAGGGCGTGCCCGGTGCATCCGCCTACAGTGCCTCCAAGGCCGCTGTGGAATCCCTCACCCGCACCTGGGCCGCCGAGTTCGGCGTGCACGGTGTCCGGGTCAACAGCGTCGCCCCCGGTCCCACCAAAACCGAAGGCGTCGAGGCGGAGTGGGGTGACACCAACGAGGAACTCGGGCGCGCGTTGCCGCTGGGCCGCACCGCCGAACCTGAAGAGATTGCGCACGCCGTGCTCTTTCTTGCCTCGCCCCGCGCGAGTTTTATCACCGGCTCAACACTGCACGCCGACGGTGGCGGCACCGCCATCTGAAATCACAACCAAGGAGGAATGACCGATGTCCAAGAAATATGACGCCTCATGGGAAAACGCATTGACCGTGGTGCAGGAAGTTCAGCCACCTTTCATCCCGCAGGGTGCCCACGCTATGACCGTCGTTGTCGAGCAGCCGCCGGGCAGTGCGGGCGCTCCGCCACACCGGCATCCGGGCGGCCCGGCGTTCGGCTACGTGGTTGAAGGCGAGATGTTGTTCGAACTCGAAAGCGAGCCGCCGCGAGTCATCCGCGCCGGAGAAGCGTTCTGGGAGCCCGGCGGCGACGTCATCCACTACTCGGACGGCAACAACCGCGACGACATCAAGTGCCGGTTCGTCGTCACGATGATCTGCGATCCTGGCCAGCCGATGTTGGTCCTCGTGGACGAAGAGGAGCTTGCCGCACGCGCGCACCTGCGAGTGCCCGCCGAGTCAGACGCGGCGAATTCCCTTGTCAAGGAGTGAGTTCCGATGTCCCGAATATTGCTGCAAACGACCATCCCTGAGCATCCCGACGACTGGGACATTGCCCGCTTCTCGTTGCTCGCCGACGAGCTGAGGGCAGCCGGTCACGACGTGATCGCGCGCAACCGGGCCAACCGGGGCGACGACGACCCGGTGCTCAGCCATGTCGACGAGCTCTTGTCTCAAGAGTCTGTTCGAGGAGGTCGAGATCGGCCGTTGGTGCCCTGGCTGAGCGTGGCGATAATCGGGGACGGTGGCTCGCAAGGCTGAGCAGAGAAGGTCGGTGTGGCCCGTGGTTGCCTGCATCCGCACCACTCGCCGCCGAGTGCCGGCGCCTTCGCCGATGATGGTCTCCGGGTCGTCGGGTTGCATCAGCAGGCCGATTCGAGCGCGATCGCGACGTCGTCGTCGAGTTCCTCGGCGCGGCGCAAGGCGCTGCGAAGGCGGTCGAGTTCGAGCTCGCGGGCGGCGAGCTGTCCGGCCGGCTCACCCAGGTCACAAGCCTTAGCAAGCGCGCGGGTGTGGCTGGCGATCATCCGCCGAAACACCGGTGCCGCAGTCTTTTTCGGTTGTGCATGGACGCAGCCGAGGCAGACCAGGCCGCGGCTGCAGTGCTCGCCGGTGGGCAGCGCGCAAACGTGGGTGCCCATGTCGCGCAGGCTGCAGCTGGCCGCGAACGCGGCCCACTCCTCTGCGGTGGGTGCCCGCAGCGCGTCGACGTCGTAGACGTCGCTATAGCGGCCTCGCATGGCAGCCCGGTAGCCGTCGACGAGGCTGTCGGGGTAGAGCTTGGCGTAGATCATCACGGTGTCCAAACCGGCGTGGCCGAGCAACGCGGCGATCACGTGTACGGGAGTGTTGTTGTTGAGGTGCTCGGTGGCGAACACGCGTCGGCAGTCGTGCGGCGACAGCCGCAGCGGGGTGCCATCGACGTGGCGGGCGCCTGCGGCGACCGACATCTCCTGCAGACGCCCGCGGATCGTCTGGATCGACATCGCGCTCGGATGCCCCGCGCCCTGCAGCAGGTAAGGCGCGCTCGGCAGCGGTGTCTTCGCGGTGTTGTCTCGCCGATCGCACGCCGGGACAGCGTCGGATCGGTAGAAAGCCTTGACGTGCGCGATGATCTCGGCGATCACCCGACCAAGCCCGTCGCCGATCGGAATCACCCGGGCGCGATCGTATTTCGACGGTTTGATGTGCAGCAGGTAGTAGATCCGTCCGTCCGGCAGTTGGCGTTTGAGGACGTCGAGTGTGGTCAGTTCGCTGGCCTCCTCCACCCGCAGACCGCTGGTGAGCAGCAACTCCAGCAGTGCCCAGTCCCAGAACGTGTCTCGTTCGGCGCGGATGTGTCCCGGATCGTCTTGGTCGGTGGCAAGGCGTTCGGATGCTTCGTGCCAGCGGCGCAGGGCGAACGCGCGGATGTTGGGGAGCTCGCGGTTGAGGTCCATCACGGTGGCGGTCATCCGCGCGGCGGTGCGGGCGCGTGCGCTGGCGAACCCCTCGCGGTTGAGATCGTGGCTGGTCAACGGGACTGCGACCGGCATGTGTTGGGCCAGAGGCGATCCCGGTTCAGTACCCCAGGTGCACAGATCGGTGAAGAACGAGCGGACGTCGACCATCCAGTCGTAGGTGGTGGTGCGGTCCTCGGTGCCCTTGGTCGCAGTACTGCGCTGCAAGCTGCGGGCGGTCGACAGCGCCCATGGCACGAACCCGCGTGCGTGATGCGGCAGGATCTGCTGGCACAACGCGATCTCGGGGTGTTGCTGTGCGAGGTAGGTCCAGAAGTAGGCCAGCGACCGGATCTTGGTGCGAATCGTGCTGTAGTTGTTGCTGATTCGCTGCGAATACATGGTCATGTAGAGGATCGTCACCGGCCGGAACGGCTCTGGCACGCGGGCATCGACAAGTTCCTCGATCGTCTTCGGGGGACGTGCCTGGTGACGGGTCGTGCCCCGGCGTGGCGAGCGGGTGAACACGCCGAGATCGCATAGGGCGGCATCGAGGATGTCGGTGCCGTTCGCGCCCCGCGCGGGTGTTCGGAGGTCGTCCTCGCGCAGTTGTGACAGCTGATCGTAGTCGCCGGCGACCATCAACCCGATGCCGGTGCGCACCGCGCGGGTGCGGCCGGTCGGGGAGGCCCACGAGATCCGCGCGCACGCTTCGGTGAGCCGGTCGTCTGCCAGCGGCAGCGGGTCGTCGGCGGGAAGCACCCGCACCCAGCGTTCAATTGGTGCCGCGGCGACGAGCACCCAGCTCGGTTGCACGAACCGGCCCGTCACCAGCGCGCGACCGCCACGTACGCCGGTTCGCAGACACTCCGATTCGACGGCCTCCCACCACTGCTGCACCGACACCCGTTCACCGACAAGCGATTCGGTGACGAAGCTGGTGGTGGCGGCCCAGGCCTCGCGACGCCGACGCGGATCGCACGTCCACGACTGGATCTCCGCACGCAGGGCCGCCAACAACGACTCCGCGACCAACGGTGCGTGACGATTCTGCCGCGCGGCTCGCAGTCGGGCGGCTCGGTCGGTCATTTCGCCGCCCCTGGGCCGAGATCGTCGAGAGCGGCGATTGTCTCTGCGGAATAGGCGAACGCGTACCGTTGTGGCGGATCGACGACGGCCAGCCGTGCGCGGCGCTGTCGGCGCGCGACCTCGGCCAGCGCGGTCAGCATCGCCGCCTCGTCGACATACACGTACTCCTCGACCGTGGTGGACACATGACGATGCCCGAGAACCTGTTGCGCCACATGCACACCCGCGGTGTCGACTAGCAGCTGCGCCACCGTGTGTCGCAACATGTGCGGTGTCGCGCGCACACCCATCCGCTGCGTAGTCGCCCGAAACGACGCCTCGAACGCCGCATACCGCAGCGGGCGCCCGGTGGCCTGTCGCCGACCGACCCATAAGGCAGGTGTGTCCGCCTGGCCGCGTTCGTCTTTCAGGTACTCATCCAGCATCGGCCACCAGTCGTCGGTCACTGGCACGCGATGCTCGTCGCGGGCGCCCTTCAGCCGCACCGTGATCGTGCGGCGTCGCCGATCGACATCGGCGCACCGCATGCCCAGCACGCCGTGCCGGCCGTGTTGATCGCTCCAGTCGCCGATCCGCTGCCCGGTGCGCAGCAACAGAGTCACGATCGCGCGATCACGAGCCGAACCCTGTTCCACCGCAATGCGTTCCGCGACGGCAGGGTCCAGGTCTCGCGGCAGCAGCCGTGGTTCACGACGGCGTAACTCCAGCCGCCCACGGCGCGGCAGGTCTCGGCCCGACATCCCGTGCGCCGGTCCCGCGGCCCCGGTCGGTATAGGGTTTCCACACCCCGCCCACGGTCCGCTACCGCAGCGCGTATCCCGCTCGATCAGGTAGGCGTAGAACGCTGCAATCGCGGCGAGGCGATGGTTGACCGTCCGTGCTGCGCGTCCGTCGGCAACCGATTCACGACCGGCTCCTGCCGCAAACCCACCGATGTAGTCACCGACCATCGAGCGCGTCACGTCGTCCAACGATCGCGGATGAAGCCACCGCCGGAAGTGCTCAACACCGAGCCGATACGACCGGACCGTATAGCTGCTGCGCCCCAGCACCACCAGATGCTCCGCGAACGCCTCAACGTCATCCACCCAACCGCTCCCTTACGATTGCCTGGACCCACCCCACCATCCGGAAGACTCTTGAGACAAGACTTCGGTTACGACCAGTTGTGGCTGATGGCGGTGGACGTGGGTGAGGGCCTCACGGCCGCCGACGCCTACGCCATCCGGAGGTTCCGCGAGAACGGTGGTGGGGTGCTGACTGCGCGCGATCACCAAGACTTGGGTTGCTGCCTGAGCCGGCTCGGGTCGCTCGGCGTGGTTAACGAGTTCCACGACAAGAACGTTGACCCGGCCACGATGTGCGACGACCAGGACACCCCGACCATCTCGTGGCCCAACTACCACTCCGGCGCCAACGGCGACTATCAGCCGGTACTGGCAGCAGAACCGGTGCACGACCTGCTCCGCACCACGCGCTCGGCCAGCGGACGGATCGAGTGGTTCCCCGCCCACCCACACGAGGGCTTGGTGTCGGCCAACGGGCCCTTCGCCAAGGCGCTTGCGCAGGGCAGGAGCACAGCGACCGGCCGCCACTTCAACCTCGCCGTCGTGCTGGATGGCGAGCTCACGCCGGATGGCCGCTCGATGGGCCGAGCGGTCGCCGAGTCGACGTTCCATCACTTCGCCGACTACAACTGGGATCTCGATTGCGGGGCGCCCTCATTCGTCACCGAGCCGCCGGGCACCGAAATCAAGGCTGACCCGTCACGCTTGGCGATCTTCAAGGACTACGTCCGCAACATCGCGACGTGGCTGCAACCCGCGACGAGCACAGGGTCTGACCACCATGACGAACGCATACCGGCCCACCAGTGACCTTGTGCACGAGCAGGTGGCGGTCTATGAGGCCACCGACGGCGAGCGCGAGATTCCCGTGATGGTGCTGGAGCCCAGAGGGCCGATCGGTATCTGAGAGCCTGGCAACTTCAACCACCATCACCTGTTCGGCTACGCGGAGGTCGCGACCACCTTGAGCCGCCCCCATCGCGGAACGCGAGACGTCAGGTGGCATCCGGATCCTGTTGAAGCTGAGTGGGAATCGCGCGCGCCGCGGCCGGATCGTCGCCGTCGGTGCGCTGCATCGCCGCCTTCACCTCGCCGTTGCCGTTGGTCGCCGGATCGCCGGCCATCGAGATTTGCGCGACCGTCGGCTCGTCGTCGCGAGCGATGCTGGTGTTTTGCATCGGGGCGGTGGTCGCGATCGACGGTGTGCTCGCCGGCTGCGCAGCGGCATCAGCCCGCGCGAAACCCTCAACGGCCGGACGGGTCGGGTCATGCGGCGGCCACTGCGTCAATGGCGCGACGGCCCCGACGAGAGCGTCCTCCGACTCCGGTTCCGTCTCTGGTTCCGCCCGCGGTTTACGCTCGTCTGGTAGACCGATCTCGCCGAACCCGATCCGCGTATGCAGCCGTTTCAACCACGTTGGCGCCCACCAGCATTCGTCGCCGAGCAGCTTCATGACCGACGGCACGAGAAACATCCGGACCACCGTCGCGTCCAGCAGCAGGGCTGTGACCAGGCCGAACGCCAGGTACTTCATCATCACCAGGTCGGAGAAGACGAATGCGCCCGCGACCACGACGAGGACCAACGCCGCCGCGGTGATGAGGCGGCCGGTGGTCGCTGTGCCGATGCGGATAGCGTCCGCGGTCGACGTGCCAGAGTCGCGAGCCTCGACCATCCGGGACACAAGGAAGACCTCGTAGTCGGTCGACAGGCCGTAGATCACCGCGATGACGAGGCCGATCACCGGGGCAGTCAGCGGGGTGGGTGTGAAATTCAGCCACGTTGCGAAGTGGCCGTCGACGAATATCCACGTAAGCACGCCCAGCGTCGAACCCAGCGTCAAGGCGCTCATGATTGCGGCCTTGATCGGCAGCACCAGTGATCCGAACGCCAAGAACATCAGCAGCGTGGTCGTGCTGATCAAAATGACGGTCATCAGCGGCAGGTTGGCAAATATGCTCTGGATGCTGTCCTGTTCGAGCGCGGGTGTGCCGCCCACCCACACGGTCAGGCCGCGCGGCGGCGAGATCGACCGCAACTCGTCGACCTTCGTGGCGGCGTCATTCCGGTTCACCAGGCCGTTTTGGATCACCCGGACCGATGGATCTTTCGATGCGCCGTCGAGGTAGGGGCGTTCCCTCCACATGTTGGCCGGGTTGTTGTCCGGATCGATGAAGCCCGAAATGGTCATCGCCTCGCTGCGGACCTGCGCGACCTGGCTGTCGGTGACCGGCCGGTGGTCGTCGCTGTGAATCACCAGCGTCAGCGGCTCGGTGCGAAACCTGGGAAAGATCCGGTCGAAGTCCTGCTGCGCCTGGCGCACCGAGTTCGTTGGCGGCAGGTACTTTTCGCTGATGCCGCCAAGGGACATGTTGCCCAGCGGAACGATCAGCCAGATCATGACGATGACGATCGTGGCGGCAAACACGATCGGCCGCTTCATCACGCGGTTGGCGAGCCTGCCCCAGAAGCCGTTCTCGACCTCTTCGCGGGTCATGTTCTTCTGCACTCGGGCGCCGAGCCAGTGCAGCCACCAGTTGGTCGGCTTCCAGTTGCGGAAGAACGGAACCCGCAGGAATGAGTACACCCCGAGGTCGTCGACGTGGCGGCCCAGTAGCCCCAGGCAAGCGGGCAGCACGGTGATCGACAGGATCGCCGACAACATGACCGAGGCGATCATTGCGTAGGTGAGCGATTTGAGGAAGCCCTGTGGGAACAAGAGCAAGCCGGCCGCGGATGCCACGATGAGCACCGACGAGAACACCACGGTTCGCCCGGCCGTCGTCACCGCGCGGCGTACCGCGGTTTCGGTGTCGTAGCCCTCGGCGATCTCCTCACGGAAGCGGCTGACCACGAAGAGCCCATAGTCGATCGCGATGCCAAGGCCGATCAGCGTCACTACAGGCTGCGCGAAGTAATGCACCGGCCCGGATATCGCGACCAACCGCATGATGCCCAATGAGCCGGCGATGGACAGCGCGCCGACCATTGCCGGCAGGCACGCCGCGACCACACCGCCGAACACGAAGAAGAGCACCACCGCTACCAGCGGCACGGCCAGCACTTCAGCCCGCAGCTGGTCCTCGGCGATGGTCCCCATCAGCTCGTTGGCCAACGGCTGCAAACCTGCCAGTTTCACGTCGACGCCCGGGACGGCGAAGTCGCTCTGGACCACTTTGAAGTTGTTGAGGATGGTGTCGTCGTCGTTGCCTTTGAGCTGAATCGACATGAACGCGTGCTTCTTTGACGCATCGGCCATGTTGCGCAGCAAGTCGGGGCTCTTGAAGTAGCCAACCGACCGGAGGATCTGGTTGGGATGATCCTTTTCGACCTGCGCGAGGTTCTCGAGGATCTTGTTGCGGAATTCCCGGTCGTCGACGGTCTTGCCGTCCGGGGCGGTGTAGATCGCCACGATGTGGCCTGAGGTGTCGCGACCGTACGCTTGGTCGGCGAGGCGTGACGCCTTCGCAGACTCGCTGTTGTCGTCGTAGAAGCCGCTCTGCGTGAGATGCGGGCCCAGGGTCAGCCCGTACGCGCCGCCACCCAGGCACAGCGCGACCATCACCCCGATCACGATGTATCGGTAGCGGTATACCGTTCGACCCCACCACGCGAAAACGTCGGCTCCTCACTGCCCTCTGCGACCAGCTTTCACTGAAATCCTCCGACGCGCGAGGTGCGGCATGAGGACCATGGCGCAGATTGGGGTACTGGTCGAGCCGCCCATGAATTAGCTACGTGACCGACCCATTCGATGAGAGGCGACGCGCTGCGAAGTCCGCGGCCTGGTCCGCCATGCCATTCACCGGGTAGAGGTTGTGTGCGGCGTTGTCATTGCCACCCGGCGCGCAGACCGAGTCTTCGGGAATGCACAAGTCGGTGGTCTTGTCCGCATATAGGTGGCCGACGGTGATCGGCGGCGCTCCGGTGTAGATCATTTGCAGGAACCCGCTGGATGGTTTGCCGAACAGCGCCACCGCGGCGACGTGGTTGGCCACCTCGGGCGGCATGGGGCCGATGCCCGGTGGAAGGGTGTAGCCGACAGGTATCGCGTCTTCGGTGGTGTAGGCCATCACGGCCGCCCCTTGCGAGTACCCCCCGAGCACCATCTTGGTTTTCGGGCAGGTCGCCGCCACGTCGCGGATCTTGTTGGTCGCGTCGGTGAATCCGACGGCGGCGGTGGAGAAATCGAGCGACGCCGGATAGTCCACCGGGTACACATCGACCGATTTCCCGCCGACCTTCGCGCGCAGCGCGTCGACGAACGCCTGCCCGGTCCCGCCGACGCCAGCCGGCTCGAACGTGCCGCGAGCGAACACCACCTGGACATCGGGGCATGGCTCAGCGGACGCCGAAGGAATGCTGATCGGAGGGCTCAGCAACGCCGAGGTTGCCACCGCCGCAGCACCGAGAAATCGATTGAAGACCTTCATCCAACCTCACCGTCCCATGTAGTTCTGACCCGGCGCAGGCCCCGATGCCGCTCCGAGGACGACGCGGGTGTACCCATCCTTGCACTCAACCAAACAAGCGCAATTCGAACCGATTTCCATTCCCCGTCGCCGGTCCGGTTACTACTCGGCATCGAGGTAGGCGTCCGCCCATGCCCCGATGATTCGACCTGCGCGACGAGCCTGGCCAGGGCCGGTGAGCAAATGGTCTGACCCCTCGAGAGAAACGAAGCTGCGCGGGTGACGTGCGGTGCGGAAGATTTCACTGGCGTTCGCGATGCCGACGGTGTTGTCGGTAGGCGAGTGCAGGATCAGCAGCGGCAACCGCAGTCCGCGGATCTTTTCATGCAGGGCGGCCGCGCGGACATCCTCGACGAACGCCCGCTTCAGGGTGAGCGTTCGACCGCCGACCATCCACTCGGCACTGCCTTCGGACAGCACGCGGTCGACCACCGCGTCGTACTGATGCTCAGCATGCGCAGGGTCCATCGGCGCCTCGACCGTGGCGACCGCCCGCACGCCCGGCGACTGGCGGGCCGCGGCGATCACCGCTGCACCCCCGAATGAATGACCGACGAGGATGTCGGCAGGCGTTCCTTGCTCGGCCATGAACTCGCATGCCCGGACGACGTCATTGACCTTGACGGTGAACGAGCCGTCGCCCCAGTCACCCTCCGAGCCACCCAAACCGAGCGCGTCGAAGCGCAGCATGCCGATGCCGTCCTCGGCGAGCTGCTTGCACATCCGAGCGGCAGCAGGCGAGTCCTTGCCAAGCGTGAACCCGTGCGAAAAGACGCCCCAGCCGCGGGGCTCCCCGGCCGGCCGGTCGATGATCCCTGCCAGTTTCGGCCCCGTTGAGCTCGGAAACGTGACGCGCTCAGCCATGCCGGAGGTTTACCACCCTGCACCACCCTTTTGCCATGTCGCTACCGTTTAGGCAGCAGAACACGCACCACCGAGAGACGGCAGAGCACCCCATGTCCGAACAGGTCACCACCAACGCGTCCGATCCGGCCGACGTCGGCTCACGCATCGATCCGGTGCTCGCCAGGAGTTGGCTTTTGGTCAACGGTGCGCACGACGACCGGTTCCAGGCCGCCGTGCACTCCCGCGCCGACATCGTCGTCCTCGACATCGAGGATGCGGTCGCGCCGAAGGACAAGGTCGCCGCCCGCGACAACGTCGTGCGCTGGCTTGAGGCCGGAAACTCCGACTGGGTGCGCATCAACGGTTTCGGCACCGCCTGGTGGGCCGACGACCTGAGGGCTCTTGCCCCCACCTCCATCGGCGGCGTGATGCTGGCCATGGTCGAATCCGTGGACCACGTGACCGAGACCGCGAAACGACTGCCGAACGTGCCGATTGTGGCGCTCGTCGAAACGGCACGGGGTCTGGAACGCATCACCGAGATCGCCGCGACCAAGGGGACCTTCCGGCTCGCCTTCGGCATCGGCGACTTCCGCCGCGACACCGGTTTCGGGGAAGACCCAGCCACCCTCGCGTACGCACGCTCCCGCTTCACCATCGCCGCAAAGGCAGCCCATCTGCCCAGCGCGATCGACGGGCCGACCATCGGCTCCAATGCGCTCAAGCTCATCGAGGCCACGGCCGTCTCGACCGAGTTCGGGATGACCGGCAAGATCTGTCTTTCCCCCGACCAGTGTTCCGTCGTCAACGAAGGGCTATCCCCGTCGCAGGACGAAATTGCTTGGGCGAAGGAGTTTTTCGCCGAGTTCGAGCGCGACGGGGGCGAGGTTCGCAACGGGTCCGACCTGCCGCGCATCGCCAGGGCCACCAAGATCCTTGAGCTGGCTCGTTCCTACGGCATCCAGGTGTCCGAATTCGACGACGAACAGGTCCATATGCCCGCCCCGTCGGACACCTACCACTACTGAGTCAGGTGCCGCAGAAGGTTCGATAGGCGCCGAAATCCTCCGGCGCCGGTTTGGCGTAGCGCTCAAGGCCGGGCCGTTCGTTATAGGGCGCGGTCACGGCCGCGAGCAGCCGGGATAGCGGATCGAGATCGTCCGTGGTTGCCGCGGTCAGGGCCTCCTCGACCAAGTGGTTTCGTGGGATGTACACCGGATTGACCCGGTCCATCGCGTCCGCGTCGGGAGCAAGTCCCCGCCAGCGCGCCAACCAACCGTCGAACGCGGCAAGGTCAACGAACAGCCCGCGCGCCGGTTCGACGTCGCCGCGCCCAGCCCGGCCGAGGAGACTGTAGAACGACGTGTGGTCGACACGGCTCTGCAGAAGCTGCTCGAGGAGTTCGGAGATCAACGGCGTCACAACGTTGTCATCGACGTCGCCAAGGCCGAGCTTCGCCCGCATGCCTGCCGACCATGCGGCGTCGTACTGACGGCGGAAACCGTCGAGCGACTCCTGTGCGAGGGCGACTGCCTGGTCGAGATCGTCGGCGAAGACCGGAAGTAACGTCTCGGCGAACCGGGCAAGGTTCCACGCCGCCACGGCAGGTTGCTCGCCAAAGGCGTATCGGCCCCAGGCATCGATCGAGCTGAAGACCGTCGCCGGGTCGTATGCCTCCATGAAGGCGCATGGCCCGTAGTCGATGGTCTCACCCGAGATCGCCATGTTGTCGGTGTTCATCACCCCGTGCACGAACCCGACGAGCATCCATTGCGCCACGAGCGACGCCTGGGCGCTGACCACCGCGTCCAACAGCGCGCGGTACGGGTTGTCCGCCTCGGCGGCCTGCGGGTGGTGCCGGGAAATGGCGTGGTCGGCGAGCCGCCGCACCAATTCGATGTCGCCGGTCGTCGCGGCGTACTGGAAGCTACCCACCCGCAGATGGCTGCTCGCCACCCTCGCGAGCACGGCTCCCGGAAGCATCGTCTCTCGATGCACCTGGCGCCCCGTGCCGACCACCGCCAGGGACCGGGTCGTGGGGATGCCCAGCGCGTGCATCGACTCGCTGACGATGTATTCGCGCAACATCGGGCCGATCGCGGCCAGGCCATCGCCGCCTCGCGCGAAGGGCGTCGCTCCCGAACCCTTGAGGTGAAGGTCACGAACCGTCCGGTCGGAGGCGATTTCGCCGAGCAACAGCGCGCGTCCGTCACCCAGCCGCGGGACGAACCCGCCGAACTGGTGGCCGGCGTAGGCCTGTGCCACCGGTGTGGCACCGTCCGGCACCAGGTTTCCGACCAAGAATCTCATCCCGTCGTGGCTTTGCAGCCAGGCCGCGTCCAGGCCCAGGTCGGCGGCCAACCGCTCATTGAGCACCAGCAGCCGCGGGTCGGGAGCTACCTCGGCCTGCCAGCGCACAGCCATCTCCGGTAGCTCGCGCGAGAACCGGTCGTCAAGGACGACGGCGGCATCCGATGCAACGCTCACTTCACAGAGAGTACGGATGAGGACCTGTCGTCACACCTACACTGGGCCGATGCGACGGCTCTTGATCGCGGCGCCGTCCGCGGTGGCGCTGACGGCAGCGATGGCACCCGTCTTTATTGTCCCGCGTGCCGTCAACACGGCTTGCATACCTGGTGAAACCGGAGTCATCTACGGGTGCACCCCGTTCTGCCTGCCGGGCAGATACTTCGACTACGACCACACCGGCTTGTGCCTCCCGGATCCACCACCGCCGCCGCCGAATGGCTTTGTGCCGCAATCTGTCTCGATGTAGCCGTGTCAGCGGCGCGCGGAGCCCGTCAGCGGCCCGCCGTTCGAGGCTTGAAGTACGCAGATGACGGTACTCGGCAACGGATTGGCCGACGTCCGATCTTGATTGGAGTCGATCAGGTACGTCACCACGAACGGACTGCCGCCGACGGCTTGCCCGCTATACCGCGTGAATCCCGCGTCACACTCTCGATCGGCAACGTCGGCGATGGCGGCATTGACCTCCACGTCCGCGCGCAGGTAAACCTCCGCCGCGTGCGCGATCGCGCAGTCGACGACAGACACGGTCACCACGCTGGGATCGCTAGGCGGCGGATCCGCAAGGCAATCGCCGACTTGGAGTTCGATCCACTTTTCCGTCCTGGGGCCCTGCGCAGTGCGCGGGGCAGCGACGGTCGTCGTCGAGGTGACGGCGGCCTGCGCGGAGGACGTCGACGCTGGACGCTTCGAAGTCGCGTCTGAACTGCCCGCGCCCCCATCGCATGCCGTCAGCAGCGCCAGCGCGGCCAGAGACACGCCAAGACAGCGACAAGAATCTCCGAAGGCACACATCGGATGCTTTGCCGAACCCATAGCCCCGTCCCCAGAGTGAGATCGATTGTGCCTCATGTGCCTGATACCACCCGAATCAAGGCAGCGACGCGCGCAGCGCTCGTCGCGGTGATGTGTGCCGGATGCGGGTCGACGACAACCGTATCGGCCGCCTCGATCCGACATTCGCCAGTCAGGAGTTCGACGGCCTCGCCGCGGGCCTCGTGAGCCAGAACGGGAATCCGATTCTCAGAGTGCTTGCGGGCCAACTCAAATCAGGCAGCGGCGACGCCTTCATACACACGTACCCGGGCAACCTATCCGCCCAGACTCGCGACGGAGTGGGCGTTCCCAGCGAAACCGAAGAACTCGGCGGGCGTCGTCTAGTGCTGGGCCCACACGCCGTACGGGACGTAGGGGTTGACCCCGATGGGTGTGTACGGATTCGCCCCGGCGGTGGGCATCTGCGGGTAGACGGGGACGGGGACGCCGGGGGGCGCCACATTCGAACCGCTCCCTGCGTCGGCCAGGGCGGGGCCTGCGAATCCGATGGCCAGCGCCGCGAAGGCACTCAACACCACGGTGGCAAACCTGAACTTCTTCATTTTCAAATCCTCCTGTTGTGGAAAACATGCAGGTCGATGCCGCTGTTCCCGGTGGCAGGATGTTTACCGGGGGTGGCAGAATCGCAACGCTAAATCAATAACTGCCACGCGCCAGCCGTGGGCGCCGCCTAGCGACCGCGCCGCAGTCGCTAATCTCGATCGCAAGAGAAGAGATGAGATCTGATCCTCCCCCGGGTGGTCATCGTCGACCTTCCGGACGGAGCCGACAGTCATGCAATGAGGAGCAACCTTTTGACCCTCAGCACCGTCGCGTTCGAGCTCGTACCGCCCAACGCGGAGCTCGGTCGTGAGCAGGCCTTGGAGGAAGCGCGCAAGGTGGTGCGTTTCTCCAAGGAAACCGGCATCGACGGCCTGATCCGGCACGTCATGATGCCGGGGATGATCGAGGAGGACGACGACCGTCCCCTCGAGATGAAACCCCGGCTGGACGTGTTGGACTTCTGGAAGATCATCGAGCCGGAGCTGCGCGGGGTGAGGGGGCTGTGCACGCAGGTCACCGCCTTCATGGATGAGCCGTCACTGCGCCAACGGCTGACCGATCTGCGCGATGCCGGTATCGAGGGCATCGCATTCGTCGGCGTACCGCGCACCATGAACGACGGTGAGGGTTCCGGCGTTGCGCCCACCGACGCGCTGTCGATTTACGAGGGGCTGGTGCCCAACCGCGGTGCGATCCTGATCCCGACCCGAGACGGTGAACACGGCCGGTTCAACTTCAAGTGCAACCAGGGTGCGACGTACGGCATGACCCAGCTGTTGTACTCCGACGCGATCGTCGGCTTCCTGAGCGAATTCGCCAAGACCACCGACCATCGCCCCGAGATACTGCTGTCGTTCGGCTTCGTACCGAAGGTCGAGGCGCGCATCGGTCTGATCAACTGGCTGATCCAGGACCCCGGCAATGCCGCTGTCGCCGACGAGCAGGCGTTCGTCAAGAGGCTGGCGGAAACCGAGCCCGCACAGAAGCGGAAGCTGACGATCGAACTCTACAAGCGAGTGATCGACGGCGTCGCCGACCTCGGTTTCCCGCTGAGCATCCATCTCGAGGCGGCGTACGGCGCGTCGGCGCCTGCCTTCGAAACGTTCGCGGAGATGCTCGACTACTGGTCGCCCGACGAGAGTTAGTGTCCGAGCCGTCCAGCGAGCAAGTGCGCGAGTTGAGGGAGTTACGAAACCGCCTCGACGGCCTGACAATCCGCGACGCCGCCCGGCTCGGCCGCCGCCTCAAGAACCTGCGCGGCAACGCCGGTTCTGAGAAGCTCCTGCAGATCGCCGAACAGTTCGTCGCGGCGGAGGCGCTCGTCGCGACCCGCGAAGCCACCGTCCCCACGATCACCTATCCCGACCTGCCGGTCAGCGATCGGCGTGACGAGATCGCCGGGGCCATCGCCAAGCATCAGGTCGTCGTCGTCGCCGGCGAGACCGGTTCGGGCAAGACCACCCAGCTGCCGAAGATCTGCTTGGAGCTGGGCCGCGGCATTCGCGGCACCATCGGGCACACGCAGCCGCGCCGGCTCGCCGCCCGCACGGTCGCCCAGCGCATCGCCGACGAACTAGGCACCCCGCTCGGTGACGCCGTGGGCTACACCGTGCGCTTCACCGATCAGGCCAGCGACCGCACGCTTGTGAAGCTGATGACCGACGGCATCCTGCTCGCCGACATCCAGCGCGACCGACGCCTGCTGCGCTACGACACCCTGATTCTCGACGAGGCCCACGAGCGCAGCCTCAACATCGACTTCCTGCTCGGGTATCTGCGTGAGCTCTTGCCCCGCAGGCCCGACCTCAAGGTGATCGTTACATCGGCGACCATCGAGCCCCAACGGTTCGCCGCGCACTTCGGCGGTGTACCGATCGTCGAGGTGTCCGGGCGGACGTACCCGGTCGAAATCCGGTACCGGCCACTCGAAGTCGCCGTGGCGGCGGATGGTGACGACGATCCCGATGACCCCGACCACGACATCGTCCGCACAGAGATGCGCGATCAGACCGAAGCGATCATCGACGCCATCACTGAACTGGAAACCGAACCGCCAGGCGACGTGCTGGTGTTCCTCTCCGGCGAACGCGAAATCCGCGACACCGCAGAAGTCCTCAAAGATCTGAAGCACACGGAAGTGCTGCCGCTGTACGCCCGGCTGCCAACAGCGGAGCAGCAGAAGATCTTCGCGCCGCACACCGGCCGCCGCGTCGTGCTCGCCACCAACGTCGCCGAGACGTCGCTGACCGTGCCCGGCATCCGATACGTCGTCGACCCCGGCACCGCACGGATCTCGCGCTATAGCCGCAGGACGAAGGTGCAGCGGCTTCCCATCGAGCCGATCTCCCAGGCGTCGGCAGCCCAGCGGGCGGGCCGCTCCGGCCGCACTGCGCCCGGCGTGTGCATCCGCCTCTACTCGGAGGAGGACTTCGCCTCGCGGCCGCGTTTCACCGACCCCGAGATTCTGCGGACGAACCTCGCCGCGGTCATCCTGCAGATGGCCGCCCTGCAACTCGGCGACATCGAAGACTTCCCGTTCCTCGACCCGCCCGAGAAGCGCAGCATCCACGACGGCGTGCTGCTGCTGCAGGAACTCGGCGCCTTCGACCGCGACGGCGCGATCACCGAGCTCGGCCGCCGCCTCGCGCGGTTGCCCCTCGATCCGCGGGTGGGCCGGATGATCCTGCAGGCCGACGCCGAGGGTTGCGTGCGGGAAGTGCTGGTGCTCGCCGCGGCACTGTCGATTCCCGACCCGCGGGAGCGGCCCGCCGACCGCGAGGAGGCCGCACGCCAAAAGCACGCCCGGTTCGCCGACGAGCGCTCGGACTTCATCTCGTACCTCAACCTGTGGCGTTACCTGCGCGAGCAACGAAAAGAGCGCTCAGGCAACGCGTTCCGGCGGATGTGTCGCGAAGAGTTCCTGCACTACCTACGTATCCGTGAGTGGCAGGATCTCACCGGTCAGCTGCGCAGCATCGCTGGGGAGATAGGAATCCGCGAAGCCCATCCTTCTCAAGAGGAAGCCTCCCCCACCCGTATCCACGCCGCGCTGACCGCCGGCCTGCTCTCGCACGTCGGGCTGCGCGAAGGCGATGCCCGTGAATACACCGGAGCGCGCAACACGAAGTTCGTCCTCGCGCCCGGCTCCGTTCTCACCAAGCGGCCGCCGCGCTGGGTCGTCGTGGCCGAGCTCGTCGAAACCAGCCGGTTGTACGGCAGGACCGCGGCGCGCATCGAGCCAGAATCTTTGGAACGTGTTGGCGCGCATCTCGTCCAGCGCTCCTATAGCGAGCAACACTGGGATGCCCAGCGCGGAGCCGTCATGGCCTACGAGCGGGTGACGCTGTACGGCCTCCCGGTGGTGCCGCGTCGACGCGTCAACTACGCGCAGATCGAACCCGAGCTCGCCCGCGAGCTGTTCATCCGGCACGCGCTCGTCGAGGGCGACTGGCAGACCCGACACCACTTCTTCCGCGACAACGCGCGGTTGCGTGACGAACTGGAAGAGATCGAAGAGCGCGCGCGCCGCCGCGACCTGATCGTCGGCGACGACGAGATCTACGACTTCTACGATGCGCGCATCCCGGCCGAGGTCGTCTCAGCCCAGCACTTCGACACGTGGTGGAAGAAGGAGCGGCACCGCACGCCGGGCCTGTTGACGTTCACCCGCGACGACCTGCTGCGCACCGAAGAGGCCGCCGCCGACCAGCCGGACACATGGCACGCGGGAGACCTGTCGCTGCCGGTGACGTACCGGTTCGAGCCGGGTGCCGACGACGATGGCATCACGGTGCACGTGCCGGTCGAGGTGCTCGCGCGTATTGGCGGCGAGGAGTTCGCCTGGCATGTGCCCGCGCTGCGGGAGGACCTGGTCACCGCGCTGATCCGATCACTTCCAAAGGACCTGCGCCGCAACTTCGTTCCTGCGCCCGACACCGCCCGCGCGGTGCTTGCCACCCTGGAACCGGGAACCGAACCGCTGCTGCAGTCATTGCAGCGCGCGTTGCGGCAGCGCACCGGTGTGCTCGTCCCGATTGATGCGTTCGACCTCGGCAAGCTCCCGTCCCACCTGCGGGTCACGTTCGCCGTGGAGTCGGCGGACGGTACCGAGGTGGCGCGCGGCAAGGACCTCGAGGCGCTAAAGGTGCAACTGGCCGCACCGGCCAGGCAAGCCGTCGCGGAGGTGGTCGCCGAGGGGCTGGAACGAAGCGGGCTGCGCAGCTGGCCCGACGACATCGACGAGCTGCCGCGCACCGTCGAGCGCGTCAGCGGCGGCCACACCGTGCGTGGTTTTCCGGCATACGTGGACGCGGGCGGCGATGTGGACATCCGGGTGTTCGCAACGACAGCCGAGCAGGATGCCGCGATCGGACCCGGCATCCGTCGGCTGCTGCGGCTGTCCGTGGCGTCGCCAGTCAAAACGATTGAACGCCAGCTGAATCCCCGCACCCGTCTGGTTCTCGGCGCCAATCCTGATGGTTCGTTGCCCGCTCTGCTCGACGACTGCGCCGACGCCGCGGTCACGGTGTTGGCTCCAGCTCCGGTGTGGAGCCACTCCGAGTTCGCCGCGTTGCGTCAGCGGGTGGCGGACACGCTGGCGTCGGCGACGCTCGACGTCGTCGGCCGGGTCGAGAAGGCGCTCGCCGCCGCACATGAGGTGCAGGTTGCGCTGCCCGCTGCGCCACCCCCGACACAGGCCGATGCGATCGCCGACATCCGGGTACAGCTCGACCGGCTCCTGCCGCAAGGCTTCGTCACCTCCACCGGCGCAGCGTATCTCGGCGACCTTGCCCGCTATCTCACCGCCGTTGGTAGGCGACTCGAGCGGTTGCCACAGGGCGTCAACGCCGACCGCGACAGAATGGTACGCGTGCAAGCCGTGCAGGACGCGTACGACGAACTGCGGCAAGCTCTTTCACCGGCACGCGCGGCCGCCGACGATGTCCGCGACATCGCGCGGATGATCGAGGAGCTGCGCGTCAGCCTGTGGGCCCAACAGCTCGGTACCGCGCGGCCGGTCAGCGAGCAACGCATCTATCGGGCGATCGACGCCGTCGCGCCCTGAGCCGGGCGTCACGGACCAATCGATGGCTGCCGCACCGATGAATCGCGGCGGCCCACGGTATCTGAATTTGTGCGGGCACCGAGCCGCGCCGACGATGCAACGGCAGCGTCGAGCACTTCAACACCGAAAGCGAATATGACGTTGACGATCGCAGACAGAGCAATTCTGATCACAGGGGCCAATCGCGGTATCGGACAGGCGTTGGTCGAGGAAGCCCTGAGTAGGGGAGCGAAGCGGGTGTACGCAGGTACACGCAAGCCCATCACACACTCGGATGGGCGTGTTATACCGCTGATTCTGGACGTGACCAAGCCAGATGACATCCAACGAGCGGTCGAGCAAGTCGACTCCGTTGATGTCCTCATCAACAACGCTGGCCTGGCGATGTACGACGACCTGAGCGATCCTTCGATGCTAGAACAGCACCTCGCCGTCAATCTCTTCGGCGCCTACCGCATGATCCAGGCCTTCCTTCCGTCGTTGATTCACTCTGGCGGAGCCATCGTCAACAACCTGTCGGTGAATGCCCTCGCCCCGTTGCCCGTCATACCGGCCTACTCGGTCTCCAAGGCGGCCGCGTTCAATCTGACGCAATCGCTGCGGGTCCTATTGGCGGCACAAGGCGTGCGAGTTCATGCCGTACTGATCGGGCCGGTGGATACCGACATGACCCGGGGCCTCGACATACCAAAGGCTGCACCGGAATCCGTTGCGCGCGGGATTTTCGACGGAGTGGAGAAGGGCGAAGAGGAAATCTTCCCCGATGAATTTTCACATTCGATGGCCGAGAGTTGGCGCGGTGGCGCGGCGAAGGACCTCGAGCGGCAGTACGCGGTGCTCCTCGAAGCAGTGGGGGCCGAGTCTAGGCAACGGGCCTGAACTGTTCGGACTGAGGCTGGCCGGTAAACCAACCGAGAATCAAGGAACAAGAAAGCAGGCAAGAATGAATCTGCCCCGGCGCGCCTCGCGAGATGAGTGGCTGACGGCCCGCAAGGACCTTCTCAAGGAGGAAAAGGAGGTCACGCTCCGGCGTGAAGCGCTCAATGCGCGGCGCCGCGAACTGCCCATGGTCAAGTTGGACAAAGAGTACGTCTTCGAAGGAATCGACGGGAAAGCCAGTCTGCTCGATGCTTTCGAGGGCCGTCGCCAACTCATCGTCTACCACTTCATGTTCGGGCCCGACGACAACGAGGGTCACAACAGTTGCTCGCTAATGGTGGACAACATCAGCCACGAGGAGCACTTGCACGCTCTCGACACCACGATCGCACTCGTCTCTCGCGCCCCACTGAGCAAGCTCTTGGCGTTCAAGGCACGAATGGGCTGGACGATTCCGTGGTACTCGTCCGTTGGTAGTGACTTCAATTACGACTTCCACGTCACCAACGACGAGTCCATCGCTCCGGTGCAGTACAACTACAAGGACAAGGCCACGCTCATCGAGAAGGGCACGCCCTGGTATGTCAGCGGCGAGTGGCAGGGCCTCAGCGTCTTCCTCCGAGACGGCGACGAGGTGTGCCACACCTATTCGGCGTATGAACGCGGAATCGAGGCGTTGGTCAACACCTACAACTACCTCGACCTCACGCCACTCGGCCGACAGACCCACATCACCCAGATCCAATTCCACGACTCCTACGAGTCATGACGAACGAATGGTGTGAGCCGGCTACCCGAAACGCAGGGTCGGCGAGTCGAGTCCTTCGACGCCGTGGTGAGCGAAGCCGCTCCAGTTGCGGCGCATGGTCTCGGCGAGACGCTCGTCGACCGGGCCGCCACCCAGCATCGGCGCATCGGCCCACGCGGGCGCGTCGAACAGCAGCGGCAGTTCGATGCAGTGGCAGGCCCCCAGTGGCGCACGCGGCGGCGACCAGTCCACCCGATATGTCGCGGAGCGGCCGCCATGCCCGCGCCAGGTTTCAGCGAGTCGTTGGGCGGGCATGCCGAACACCCGCCGCGTCAACGCAGCCGAGGCGGCCCGCTCGATGACTGCGCCCACCGGGCCGAGGCGCTTCAGCCGCGCAATGCGGGGATCCATGGCGACGAACGGTGCGCCGTCGTTACGGGTGTAGCCGACGAGCAACTCGACGCGCTGCGCCGCGTCGGCCAAGCGCTTGTCGGCGTCTGGCGCTGCGGGAAGGGGATCAAGTCCCATGATTGGGCCGAACGGCAGACGGCCGATCAATCCGAACGTTGCCGCGGCTGCCACGGCTGCGGTCTGGGCGTCCAGCAGTTCGCGTGTCGTGGTTGCGTTCGCCGCCGACCGCATCGCAGCCGTCATCGCGTCGCGACCGTCGCGCACCCCGAGCGGCGCGCTCTGCATGATGGCGCGCTGGAACAGCCCGGCCGTCTGTTCGCACAGCATCAGCGAGAGCACCGAATCCGCGCCGGCCGACTGTCCGAAGACGGTCACCCGGTCGGGATCGCCGCCGAAGGCACCGATGTTGTCGTGCACCCATCGCAGCGCCTGGATCTGGTCGCGAAGACCGAGGTTGTCCACGCCGCTCGGGCTGAGATATCCCAAGACGCCAAGCCGGTAGGTGACCCTGACGACGGCGACCCGGCCGCGGCGTGCGAGCTCGTCGGCGTCGTACTTCGGCGCTTCACCGCCGCCCGACACGTACGCTCCGCCGTGCAACCAGACCATGACGGGCAGCCCGTTCGCTTCGCTGGGCGCCGTCACCGAAAGCACCTGGCAGTCCTCGCTCATCGCGAGCCCGTCGATCACCGGGCCGGTGACCCACTCCAGCCGGGACGGTAGCTGCGGGCAGGCGGGGCCACGCGTGGTGGCGTCGAGGGCGTCTAACCACGGCCCGATGGGCTGTGGCGCGCCGAAGCGGGCGGCCCGCCCGTATCGAATCCCGCGAGCGCGCAGCAGTGCGCCGTCGTCCTCGGCCAGCACGGGTCCCGCAGGCGGGTCCAGGCGTCGACGTTGCACCCATTCACGGTAGTGCCGGTTACCTGAGCATCAAACCCGTTGCCACTCAGCCGAAAGCGGCCGCGCTCAGGTCGGCGCCTCCTACACTGGGCGCAATGCCACGCGAGGACGACCCCGATCGACTCTCGGCTGACGACGCCCACATTCTCGGGGTCGAATCGGCGGTCATCACCGGCCACACCCTGAAGCTCGTCGTCCTCGAGCCGGGTGCGGGCCCACTCGACACCGACTCCCTCCAGGAGGCAGTGGCGAAGCGGCTGCCGACGCAACCGCGCGCGACCCAGCGCGTCGACACCTCGGGGCCCGAGCCGCGGTGGGTCCAGGCCGGCGAATTCGACATCGGCGACCACGTCCGGCGGCGCACGACGCCGAACTGCGTTTCGCGGGCCGACCTGTGGAAGGCGGTCAGCGAACTGATGTCCGAGCACCTCGATCGCGGACGACCGCTGTGGACATTCGATGTGATTGGGCCGCTTGCCGACGGCCGCGAAGCGATCGCCGTCCGAATCCATCACGCGATGGCCGATGGCATCGCCGGCGTTCGCTTCCTGCACGCCGTCCTGTGGGATCCGCACCCCGAACCCACGGAGCGGCCCCGGCCGGGCCTTCGCGGGCCGACCGAGCGGGGAGCGTTCATCGGGGCGGTGCGAATGCCAGGCGCGGTGCTCCGCGAGCTCGGCCACCGCGGCTCACGCTCGCCCTTCGACCGCACGATCACCGGCTCGCGTGAATTGGCTTTCGCGGTCGCACCGTTGGCAGACCTGAAGGCGATCGGCGGCTCGCGCCCTGCACACGCCACGGTTAACGACGTCCTCCTCGCGATCGTTGCGGGCGGCCTCCGGGAATGGCTCGGCGACACCGCCAGCCGGCACCTGCGCGCACAGATTCCGGTCAGCCTTCACCTCCGCGATGAGGTGGCGGGCGATCTGGGCAACCGCGATTCGTTCATGAACGTCGACCTGCCGCTGGGCGAGGCGGATCCGCTGGCGCGGCTCGACCGGATCAGCGCCGAGACCGGCCAGCGCAAACAACTCGGCGATGCTGAGGAGCTCTACGACCTGTTCCATGCCCTTGGTCGGGTCAAGCACGTCGACAACGTCGTCAAGCGATTCGCAGGCAGTGCAAAGGAATTCAGCGTGTCCGTCTCGAATGTGCCCGGCCCCGCCATTCCTGTCGGCGTCGCGGGACGTCGGGTGCTGAACCTGTTCTCGTCCTCGGAGCCGGCGTTGCATCACGCTCTGCGAATCTCCGCGATCTCCTGTGCGGGGGACATCGGGATCGGACTGTGCGTCGATCCGACGGCCCTGCCCGAGGTGACGCGACTGGCCGACGCAATCGAAGATTCCCATGTCGAGTTGCGCCGCGCAGCGATCGGAGGATGACGGCGCCGCGCTACTCAGAGATCCAGGACGAGATCGCTGTGCGGTGTGGCCGTGCAGAGAAGCACGGTGCCGTCGGCGGGTTCTTCCAGCGGGGGCTGGCTGTAGTCGGTCGTTCCCTCGATGACCGGGGTCACGCATGTGTGGCACACGCCGCTTCGGCAGGAATACCGGGTTGGCACGTCGCACGCTTCCGCAAGTTCGAGGAGGGTGTGGAAGCCGGGCGCCCAATTGGCGCTGAGTCCGCTGCGGGCGAAGGTGATTCGCGGCCCCGGCCCCGGCACGCCTTCGGGAGGGTGTGGTCGCTTGGGTGGCTCGCCGACGACGCCGGGGTTGATCGGAGGCAGGGCGCCGAACAGTTCGGTATGGATGTGGGCGGGGTCGACCCCGGCCGCAGTGAGGGCGTCGCGTATGTCGTCCATGAACGCAGTGGGGCCGCAGAGATATGCAGTGGCGTCGGTCGGCAGACCCAGCGCCGCGATCGACAGCCGATCGAGACGCCTTGGCGCGTCCTCGCCACGGGTGTAGAAGACACGCTGGTGAGCGTCGGGCAGGGAGTCGAGCAGGGCGCTGACCTCTGTGGCGAATGCGTCCGTGGCGACGTTTTGCGTCGTATGCAGCCACCAGATCTGGCGCGAGCTCTTCGCCGCGGCCAACGCGTACGCCATGGCCATGACGGGCGTGGCACCGATGCCTGCGGACACCAGGATGACGGGGCTACTGTCGTCGACGAGGTAGAAATCGCCTCGTGGCGCTGCGGATTCGATGGCCGTGCCGGTCTTGGCATGGCTATGCAGCCATTGGCTGACCTGCCCGTGGTCCTCGCGTTTGACGCTTATTCGGTAGTACCCCTCGGCGGGGTCTCCGGACAGCGAGTAGCTGCGCATCGGCGGCGGATCGCCCGCGTCGGGGATCTTGACGGTGAGGTACTGCCCGGGAAGCGGCGTTGGAAGGGAGCTGCCATCGTCGGGCTCGAGCCGGATCGACATCACTGTTGGGCTTTCCGGATGGGTGGCCGTCACGCGTAACCGCCGGAACCCGGTCCATCCTGGCTCGACGCCAATCGGCAGTTGTGTCGGGGCGACGAGCATGTCGCGGAACGACTGCTGCCAGCCGGGGCTCAGCGCGGGCACCTCGACGACCTTGCGCAGTTGGTCCGTGTTGCGGTCGGGCAGGTAGAGCAGCGCGTCGACGTCGGCGACGCTGAGCTCGTGGCGACCGCGTCGGGTCAGCACGATGTCGTCGCCGGCCCGCACCATGCCTTCCGTGATGACCCTGAAGTAGAAGCCCGGGCGGTGTTGGGAGACAAGCAGGTTGGGCATCTCGGGCACGCCCAAACGCATGCCGACCCGAAAGCAGGTGACGCGCGGCTGGGTCACTTCGAACTCGGCATCGCCGATCTGATAGCGGTCGCCGATACAGACGTTGCGATCATCCAGGCCGGTGACGGTGAAGTTCTCCCCGAACTGGCCAGGTTGTAGGTCGTCGCGGCCCAGGTAGTCCCGCCAATAGTCATACGATTCGGTCTGGTAGACCATGACGGCGCGTTGCTCCCCGCCGTGCCCGGCAAGGTCACCCTGGCCGTCGCCGTCGATGTTCAGCCGGCGCACCATCACTGGCCCCTCGACCGGGGCCTTCCAGATTCCTGTATGAACTGTCTTGCCGTGCCACGGCACATCCTTCGGCATGCCGACGTTCACGGACACCAGCGTGGCAGCCATGCCGCCTCCTCAAGTCAGCGGTTCGCCACCGTCGATCTTCAACGTAACACCCGTCAGGAAGCTGTTCGTCATCGCGAACAGCACGGCGCCGGCCACGTCCTCACTCGTCCCGATGCGGCGGGCGGGATTGCTTGAACTGATGTGCTCGAAGTAGTTCTGCTTCCCGTCCTTGCCGAATGCGTCCCACGCCCCGGTGTCGATGACGCCGGGGGAGATGGTGTTGACCCGGATCGGTGCGAATTCGACCGCCAGCGAGCGGGTGAGGAAGTCGACGGCCCCGTTGGTGATGGCAACTCCGAGGTAGCCGACGTTGACCTTGAATGCGTTCACACCGGAGAACAACACGAACGAGCCACCCGGATTCATCTGTTGCGCAAAGTGTTTAGCGAGCATCGTCGGCCCGATCACCTTGGTGTCGAAGGACAACTGCAGATTCTTGCGCTCGAGATCGGCGAGCTTCCCCCTGGCGCGGGCCGACGCCGTCGACACGACATGGTCGACGGGACCCACGCGGCCGGCAAGCGCGCTGATGGACGTGTCGTCGGTGACGTCGACGGACTCGGCGGTGACGTCGAGGCCAACGTACGCGTCGGCGAGCTTGACTTTGTCGCGGCCGGCGACGATGACCTGTGCACCTTCGTCGTGCGCGAGCAGCGCTACAGCACGGGCAATGCCGCTGCCCCGCCCGACCACGACAACGGTTTTGTCCTGCAACGCATTACCCATCGGGATTCCCCTCCGAGCCTCCACGACAAATTGGGATGTCCAACCCAGAATCGCATGAGTGCCCGGCCGGGTCAATGCGCAGGCACGGAATTCACAGGAATGGGCCAGGCATTTCGGACTATTGCGGCGGTCCCGGATGATGCATACTGGGTCACACAACCCAAAATCCTGTGCCGCCGCTGTCCTCGCCGAAGGCGGCCACCCGGTGGAAAGATTGGTTATGTCTGTCGTTCATCACCGTTATGGGACCGTAGATGGTCGCCGGCTGTTCTTCCGCGAGGCGGGGGACCCGTTGGCGCCGACGGTGGTCCTACTGCACGGATTCCCCACAAGCTCATACATGTTTCGGCACTTGATCCCCGCGCTTGCTGACCGCTGCCACGTCGTTGCCCCGGATCATCTGGGCTTTGGGCTGTCTGACGCGCCCGCTGTTGAGGATTTCGACTACACGTTCGACGCCCTGGCCGCATTGACCGTCGGCTTGTTGCGCACGCTTGGAATCGATCGCTACGCCATGTACGTGCAGGACTACGGCGCACCCATCGGTTGGCGGCTGGCAGTGCGCTATCCAGACTCGATCACGGCAATCATCACCCAGAACGGCAATGGCTATGACGCTGGGTTCGTGCCGAGCTTCTGGAAAACAGTGTGGGCATATCACGATGCACAGACGACCAATACTGAGGCGGGAGTGCGGCAATTTCTCACCCTGGAGGCCACGCGGTGGCAGTACGTCACAGGCGTGCCCGATGAGACGTTGGTCGATCCGGAGTCGTGGTATCACGACTACGCGCTGCTATCGCGGCCTGGCAACGACAAGGTGCAGCTGAAGCTGCTGTTGGACTACGCCACCAACCCGCCGATGTACCCACTCCTGCACGAGTACTTCCGTACCAGCGGCGTGCCGCTGCTGGCGGTGTGGGGCCGCGGTGACGAAATCTTCAGTCCCGACGGTGCACAAGCGTTCGCAGCCGATGCACCCGATGCCGAGATCCACCTTCTCGACGGGGGGCACTTCCTATTGGAGTCCGCAGTCGATGAGGTGGCAGGCCTCGTTCGAGCCTTCCTCGATAAACATGCCTGACATTCTGGGTTAAATATCCCAAAATATGAGACTGGGCGTTAGCCTGGCGCCATGGCTACCGCCGCGGGGTCGGATGAACAGCGGCTGACCGTCAAGGGCCAGGCCACCCGCGAGCGGATTGTGAAGGCGGCCGCCGGATTGATACTGGCGGAGGGACTTTCGGCGTTCAACATGGTCAAAGTGCGCAACGCCGCATCGGTGAGCGGTTCGCAGCTGTCGCACTATTTCGCCGACAAGCAGGCGCTGATCAGAGCAGTAATCACTCGTCAGATCGACGTGGTGCTGGACTTTCATCGCCAACCCAAATTGCACGGACTGGAGACATTCGACGACTTCGAACGCTGGATCGATTTGAACATGCGCTATCTGCGGCGCATCGGCTTCGCCGGCACACCCACATACCACGCGTTGGCCGGGCAACTTGCCAAGTCCGACGACGAGACGCGCAGGACACTCGCGGCGGGCTATTGGAAATGGGTTGAGCTAATCGAACATTCCATCAAGCGGATGAAAGACGGCGGCGCTCTGGCTGACGACGCTGACGCACGACACCTGGCGCTGGTGATCGTCAGCGCCCACCAGGGCGGTGGCACGGTGACCTTCGCCTATCGGCAGGAGTGGCCACATGCCGACGCCGTGCGTTTTGCGGTCAATTACCTGCGCCTGTTCGCCACAGACCCGGCGGAACGGCCCGCTCGACCGCCTCGACGCCGCCGCGGGCGCACGACGCACTCCGTTTCGAACGACGACACGCGACGATTTACCGAGAAGGGGCTGGAGATTCGTGCCCGCATCGTCGCCGTCGCCGCCGAGCTGATGTTCGAGCACGGCGTCGCCGCAACCAGCCTGAAAGACCTCCGTGACTCGGCGGCCATCAGCGGGTCACAGCTCGCACACTACTTTCAGGACAAGCGGGACCTGACACGCCACGTCATCGCAGCGCGCCGCAACGACGTAATGGCATTTCACAGGCAGCCGCAGCTCGGCTCCCTCGACAGCCTTGATGCCCTGCAGGCGTGGGCCGATGCCTGCGTGGCCGACATCGAGATCTATCGACGGGGTGGCTGCGTCTACGGCTCACTAGCCGGTGAGCTGCTCGAAGCCGACGACGAGGTGCTCGACGAGCTGGCTGCCGGTTATGACGAATGGCTGGAACTGTTTCGCGACGGCCTCGGGATCATGTGCGAGCGTGGCGAGCTGCGACCGGATGCGGACCCCCGCCACCTTGCGGCTGCACTGGTGACCGCTCATCAGGGCGGCACGATGATCACCTACGCCACCGGTAGCTCAGAACCGTTGCGCGCAGCGGTAACCGCCGCGGTTGATTATGTGCGCTCGTTCACGCCAACCCGCAAATCGCGTCAGACGCGAAACACCCGGACGCGCACACGCAGATCCAGTTGAGCCGGTTTGGCGAAGTGCTGGCACCAGTAGACCAACAGCCAACTCCCAGGATTGCAGCCTAGACAAGAGTGGGTCGTATGGCCCAGAATAGTGGGCTGTATGACCCAATCCATCGGATGAGCACCCAACCACCGCTGGATGGACCCGCAGTCGGGAAAAATTAGTCGAGGGCAGACTGCCGACCCGACGAAGAGACGAAAGGGCCGACCATGGAGGTATTCACGCGGCAGGGTGAGCAGTCGGGGCGTGAGCGCACGCAAGCCGACGAGGCCTACGACGTGATCGTGCTGGGAGCCGGGCCGGTCGGTCAGAACGTCGCGAGCCGTGCGCGCGCCGCCGGCCATTCCGTCGCGGTGGTCGAGCGAGAGCTGGTGGGCGGTGAATGCTCTTACTGGGGCTGCGTCCCCAGTAAGGCCCTGCTCCGTCCGGTGATCGCCGTGGCGGACGCGCACCGCGTAGATGGTGCGCGCGAAGCTGTGAGCGATCCCATTTCGGCGCAGGGAGTCTTCGGGCGCCGTGACCGTTACGTCACGCTGTGGGACGACACTGGACAAGCGAACGACGTCAAGGAAATTGGCGCCGACCTCATCCGCGGGCACGCGCGGATCGACGGTCCCCGCCGTGTAGCGGTCGCAACCGCCGACGATGAACTGATCGTTCTGACCGCTCGTCACGCCGTAGCGATCTGCACTGGCAGCACCGCCGCGCTGCCCGATATCCCCGGCATCAGCGAGGCGCGGCCATGGACCAACCGCAAGGCCACCGACAGCAGCGACGTACCGGCCCGCCTAGCTGTCGTGGGCGCCGGCGGCGTCGGCGTCGAGATGGCCACGGCATGGCAGGGTCTCGGTTCGCGCGTCACGTTGCTCGCCCGCGGCCGGGGCCTTCTGCCCCGGATGGAACCATTTGTCGGCGAAATCGTCACTCGCGGCCTTACCGATGCCGGCGTCGACGTGCGCACTGGTGTCACAGTCACCGAGCTGCGCCGGGAGCGCAGCGGGGGACCGGTGACCGTGATCCTCGACGACAACAGCGAACTGGACGTCGACGAGGCGCTGTTCGCGACCGGCCGCACACCGAACACCGCAGACGTCGGCCTGGAAACAGTTGGCGTAGCGCCCGGGACGTGGCTAGAAGTTGACGACACCTGTCGCGTGACCGGCGCTAACAACGCCTGGCTCTACGCCATCGGCGATGCCAACCACCGGGCACTGCTGACCCATCAAGGCAAGTACCAGGCGCGCATCGCCGGCGCCGTCATCGCGGCCGCGGCGTCGGGCAAGCCGATCGACCGCACACCCTGGAGCCCGCACGTGGCCACCGCCGACTCACACGCCTTGCCGCAGGTATTCTTCACCGACCCTGAAGCCGCCGCCGTCGGGCTCACCGCCAAGCAGGCCGAACGAGCTGGCCATCGAGTGCGGGTCGTCGACGTCAACATGGGCGAAAGTGTGCCGGGCGCAAACCTTTACGCAGACGGCTACACCGGCCGCGCCCGCATCGTGGTCGATATCGACGATGGCTATCTGCTCGGTGCCACCTTTGTCGGGCCAGGAATTTCCGAGTTGCTGCACTCAGCAACCATCGCTGTGGCTGCTCGGGTTCGCATCGACCGGCTTTGGCACGCGGTTCCGTGCTTCCCGACCATCAGCGAAGTCTGGCTGCGGCTATTGGAAGCAAACCGCGATATGCAAGAAGCACGAGGCGAGGGGCACGTCGCCAAGTGAATAGCTCGCAGATCCGAACGAACACAGTGAATTCGAGCCGCAACACCCGTCGCGTGGTGGCCGTCGTTGGAGGCGCCGTCTTCATCGCAGTGGGCGTGATGAGTGCCGGATGCACCAACAGCAGCAACCAAACACCGTCACCAACGACAACCCCGACAACCACCACCACAACGTCGCCGTCACCAAGCTCAGCAGCGCCGGTTTCTCCGACAGAAAAGGGAATCACTCCCACCGGAGGAAATTCGTTCGCACCCCAGATCTTGGCCCCACCGGCACCGACAGAACCGCCCGGCGTTCACCGCCACCGCAAGGGCTAGTCGGACGCGAAATTATCACGGCCCCAAGCAATCTTGAACTATTACGTCACGGAAGAGACAAGACGTTGACCATGAACTCTAGCCCCATTGATCGCCGCGCAATCGCGGCTGCCGCTGGGATTGCCCTCATCATGGTGGGGGCAGTGACCGCAGGATGCGGCAGCAGCAGTAACCAGACACCATTGACGACGACGACCACCAAGACATCACCACAATCCAGCACAGCGGCGCCTCCTCCGACTGAGAAAAGCATCAGTCCCACAGGCGGTAACGTCTTCACGCCCGCGATCAAAGCCCCACCGGCGCCAACGGTTCCGCCGGGACAACACCCGGGGCTCAACGGCATTCCCTGAACCAAGGGGCCCAACACCACCACGCGGCCGCCCTGGACTGCACTCCGTCCACCGCTTCGAGAAGGAAGGACAGAAAAGATGGGACTGGCATGGCAGCAAGGACCACTGGGTGCGGCTTCGGTCGGGCACTTCCTCACGCCACAACCGATGCCGGAGCGGCTCCTGTATGCGGAGCCGCTTCGCAGGCGAATGCGCGTCAGGTTCGGCGATCAGTACGTTGCCGACAGTGAGGACGTCGTGCTGCTCCATGAGCCGGGCCGCTATCCGGTCGCGTACTTTCCGCGCGGCGATGTGCAACCCGGCGTCCTGACTGCAGAAGAGCGAGTCACGCAACACCGCGACCTCGGCGAGACGCGCTGGTTCACCGTCGGCGCCGACGGACGCGAGGCCACTCACGCCGCGTGGGAGTACTCCGGGCTGCCTGCGCACGCCACTGTGTTGGACGGACGGGTGGCATTCGCGTGGCGGGCTATGGATGCCTTCTATGAGGAGGGCGAACGCATCGTCGGACACGCGGCGGACTTCTACCATCGCATCGACATCCGGTCCACCTCACGCCATCTCGTGGTGCGCGACGGTGAACGGGTAGTCGCCGACACTCACCGGCCCATCGCCCTTTACGAATCCGGATTCGCGCCCCGCTGGTATGTGCTGCGCGACGATGTGGACGAATCGGTGCTGCAGCCAGTCGACGGGCAGACGTTCTGTCCCTACAAGGGATTGGCTAGTTACTACACGATTGGTGAACACAAGCGAGCCGCCTGGTCCTATACGGACGCATGGCCGGAGGTGGCGCGGGTGAACAACCTGCTCTCCTTCGAACCCGACAAGATCGACGTCTACCTGGACGACAGGCAGCTCCACCTCGAGCCGGGCCAAACGGTGGTCCCGCACGGTGTCGACCGTGGCCTCGATACGGACGAAATCTTGCAGAAGACCTCGGCCTGAGGACCGGCGATGAAGGCGTTGTTCGAGGTCGTCATTCTGCCGGTGTCCGACCCTGACAGCTCACTGCGGTTCTACCGCGATCAGGTCGGTTTCGACCTGGACGTCGACTACGCGCCGACGCCCGCGTTCCGCGTCATCCAGCTGACGCCGGAAGGTGCAAGTAGCTCAATCCAATTCGGCTTCGGCTTGACCGACGCTGCGGCCGGGTCGGTATGTGGTCTGTACCTGGTGGTGCCTGACATCGCGACGTGCCGCCGGGAGCTGATGGACCGAGGGGTGGACGTCGGCGAAATCCGGCACAAGGACACCGAGAGCGGCGACTGGCGCGGCCGATTCCTTCCTGGACTTCATCCAGGGCGCGCCGATTACGCTACCTTCGCCGACTTCCGTGATCCCGACGGAAACGCCTGGGTGCTTCAAGAGCGTGGCCACCGCTGATCAGATAATCAGTCGATGACCGCAGCCCCGTCCGTGCTTGTTTTCGACGTGAACGAAACCCTGATCGATATCGAGGCCCTGTCACCGCTTTTCGAGCAGATCCTCGGCGACGGGGGGGCGATGCGTGAATGGTTTGGCCAGCTCATCATGTATTCGATGACCACTGCGCTGTCGGGCTGTTACGTCGACTTCTTCACCCTCGGCCAAGGCGTGTTGCGGATGCTCGGCGAAATCCACGGCACGCCGATCTCCAACGACGACCTGGACCGCATCAAGCAAGCAATGATGACGATGCCCGCGCACCCCGACGTCGCCGACGGCCTCGCAACGCTGCGCGATAACGGGTTTCGGCTGGTGACCCTCACGAACTCACCGCCCAACCCCGACGGCCCCAGCCCGCTGGAGAGCGCCGGACTCGGCGGGTACTTCGAGCGCCAGTTCAGCGTTGACGCATGCCGCACCTTCAAACCCGCTCGGGATGTCTACGACCACGTCTGCCGCGAACTTGAGGTCGCTCCCGCAGAATGCATGATGACCGCCGCGCACGTGTGGGACACCATCGGCGCGCAGAGCGCCGGCTACAGCGCGGCGCTGATCACCCGGCCGGGCAACGCGCCATTGCCGCTCGACGGCCTGCCACAGCCGACGCTCGTCGCAGCCGATCTGCGCCAACTCGCCCAGCAGTTGAAACCGGTGCGATCCCGGTAGGTGGTCCACATCTGGCGTTTGCCGAACTGTGGCCCACCCCACACCGGCGCGACCCCCTAACGCCCCTCGATGGCCCGCCGCGGGGTGGATATGTAGTCGATTCCTGCCAACCGGCGATCAATTTCTGCCATCGGAATTAAAGCTCTGACCTCTTGGTTTAAGCAATCAGACCGGCGAAGAGGAAGCACCAAACCGGCCGACAGGACATCCACAAGACAGACACAGAGAAGGCACCAAGATGAAGAAGTTCGGATTTGCCACCATGATCGCCAGCGGACTGGCCGCCGCCGTACTCGGTTTCGCAGGACCGGCCCAGGCCGATTCAGTTCACCACGACTGGGTCCATGACATCCAGCAGCAAGTGAACGTGCCGCAGGTCGACACGAGCGTGCAACAGAGCCGCTGACAAGCGCATCTCAACAAGAGGGGCACCCCCGTAGCGGGTGCCCCTCTTCGTTCGTTCGTTTTCGTCACTTCGTTCGTTCGTTCGTTTCGTATGTCAGCGTGTCGTCGTGACTTCGCCGGCGGCTGGATGCCGCCGGCTTGTTCTCACGCGGCCTGCGCGTGAAGGGCCAGTCCGGCCCGGAGTAGGTTACGTGCGGCGTGTTCGTCTGCCTGTGTGGTGTGTCCACAGGCCGTGCAACGAAATTCCGCTTGGGTGACGCGGTTCTCCGGTGCTGCGTGCCCACAGTTTTCGCAGCGGTCGGAGGTGTGCCGGGGGTCGACCTCAATCCAGGTGCGCCCAGCCTCTTCCGCTTTGGCGCGCAGTATCGAGATGAACCCGCCCCAGCCGGCGTCACTGATGCTTCGGGAAAGCCCGGATTTCGCCCGGGCGCCGTTGGTCAGATACTGGCCGGGGTTGGCGGGGTCGGGCATGGGTTTTGCCCGCCGCAGCATGTTGGCGATCTGCAGGTCCTCAACCACCAGCAGGTCGTAGCGGCGCACGAGGTGGCGGGCCTGCTTGTGATGAAAGTCCTTGCGCTGGTTGGCGATCTTGCGATGCCGGGCCGCGACGGTTTCGCGCTTGCGTTCGCGGTTCTTAGATCGGCGTTTGGCGCGCTGCAGTCGCTGCTGCGCGCTGGTCAACCGGCCCGCGGCGGCACGGCCCCAGCGCGGATTATCGATGTGCGTCCCGTCGCTGGTGGTGGCGAAACTGACGATCCCGACGTCGATGCCGGCCTGGCGACCGGTGGCCGGCAGCGGATTGGTCGGCACGTCATCACAGGAGAGCACCAGTAGCCAGCGCCGGCCTTGACGTTTGATCTGGATCGTCTTCACTTGGCCTTGGACCTGGCGGTGCAGGTGGACCTTGACCTCGCCGATGCCCTGCAGATACACCCGCCGGCGCTCGGGCAGCCAGCGGGCACCGTCACCATCTTTGGGCCATTCGACACTGTCGAACCGGGCCTTGCCCTTGAATCGCGGATAACCCGCCTTCTCGCCGCGTTTGACGCGGCGGAAGAACCCGGCGAACGCCTTGTTCAGCCGGCGCAGCGTGGCCTGCTGACTGGAAAACGACCACACCGCCTGATCGGGGCGCGCCGACCGGATGTCGGTCAACTGCGCCGACTGATCCCCGTAGCCGATGCGGGTCTTGCTGTGTGACCAAGCATCCCGACGCTCCTGCAACGCCGCGTTATACAACTCGCGGTGGGCTTCTACGCACGTCGCCAGCGCGATGTACTGGCGCGCTGAGGGGCGCAGCGGAAACACATACGCGCGTCTCACGATGCCACCGCATCCCACTGGTGCTTGATGCCGCAGTGCACCGTCAAGTCCGACACATACCCGATCGAGGCGGCGAAATACGACGGTGACCACAACGCTCTCGCGAACCGTCGCAGGCACGCGAACTCCCGGCGCAACACCCGTGCTGCGCGGCCCTGAAACGCCCGCAGCACCGCGCGCGCGTCGAGGGGTCCGACCCGCACATACAGGTGCATATGATCGGGCATCACTTCCTTGACCACGATCGGCCAGCCAGGCTTGACGGCGATCTGCTCCAACAGCTCGCCCAGCCGCCGGGCGACTCGCCCGCCCCGAATCCGGCTCCGGCACTTCGGGCACCACACCACGCGCAAGCCGAGCCAGCCCACCCCGCCAGGTGTGGGGCGAAACCGGCGCTCGGACATGCCGCAAACGTTACGAAGCGGGACCGACAACCTCACGCCCACACACTGTTCACCGGCCCCGATCCCCCGACGACTCAAAGCAGCCGGCCCCCTTGAGGAGCGCTAATGGATGCCCGCCGCGTCGTGATCGCGGGACTCGGCGACAGCGGCGTGCTCACCGCGATCAGGCTGGCCCGCCACGCCGAGGTAGTCGGAATCTCGGCCAAACCGGCGCTGGTGAGCGGGCAGGAGCTGGGCTGGCGGCTATCCCGCCCGCACGAGTGGGCGCGCGCCAACTGGATCCCGTTCGACAAGTTCCGCGGCCTGGACCGGGTGCGCACCGTCCACGGCACATTGACGGGGCTCGACCTTCAGGCCCGCACCGTCCTCGTCCGGCATGACGATGGATCGACCTCGGCCGAAGGCTACGACGCGCTGGTGATCTCGACGGGAGTGACCAACGGATTCTGGCGCCAGCCGAGCTTCGAGTCGGCAGACGACATCGGCACCGCTCTTCGCGCCGCCCACGACCGCCTTGCTGGCGCGAGTTCGGTGATCGTCGTCGGCGGCGGTGCGGCGGCCGTCAGCAGCGCCGCCAATGTGGCCAGGACGTGGCCGCAGAAGCGCGTCGGCCTCTACTTCCCAGGAGAGCGTGCCCTTCTCCAACATCACCCTCGGGCGTGGGAACGCGTCGAGCAGCGCCTCGGCGAAGTCGGGGTGGAGCTTCATCCTGGCCACCGTGCAGAGATACCAGACGGGTTCGCCTGCGATCAGATCACCAGCGAACCGGTCCACTGGAGCACCGGACAGCCCTCGACAGCCGCCGACGCCGTGCTCTGGGCGATCGGACGGGTGCGGCCCAACACCGACTGGTTGCCTACGGGGCTGCTCGACGAACACGGCTTCGTCCGGGTTACTCCCGAACTACAGGTGCCCGGTCACCCGGGCGTATTCGCGGTCGGCGACGTCGCGGCGACCGATCCGCTGCGGACCTCGGCTCGCAATAGGGCCGACGGGCTGCTGGCCCATAACGTCCGCGCCGAGTTCGAAGGACGACCGCTGCGCAGCTACCGCCCGCCGAAGCGGCGATGGGGTTCAGTGCTCGGTCCGCAGCGCGACGGTCTTGAGGTGTTCGCGCCGAACGGTCGGGCCTTCCGCTTCCCCGCATGGTCGTTCGACCGCGTGCTGATGCCGCTCATCGTCCGGTGGGGCATCTATCGCGGAGTGCGGGAAAACCGTCCGCTGTCGGAGGTCTAACCGTTAGCCGCCGACCCGGGGGATCTCTGCGGTGATGCGGTCCAGCAGTGCGGGGTAGCGATTGGCCTCACGGTGCCTGCCGGGCTTGCCACTGCTGATCAGGCCGGCCGAGAGCCTACGTTCGGGGTCGGCCCAGACCGCGATGTTCACCAACCCGGTGTGGCCGAATGCGGCGGGCGCATTGCGCCCGAACGGCCCGAATCGGTTGGAGCCCAGCATGTATCCGGTGCCCCACCGCAGCGGCACCAGCCCGGTCGCGATGTCGGGTCGCAGCCGCCGGCACTCCCTAGTCGCCGCGTACAGGGTCTCCGGCCGCATGATGCGCACCCCGTCGAGTTCGCCTCCACGGCACAGGATCTCGGCGAAACGGGACAGCTCGTCGGCGGTCGAAACCGTGTTGGAGGACGGCACCACGCCCGTGAGGAACTGTGGCGTGTTTGAGTACGGGATGATCTGGTGCATCGTGCCACCGACCGCGGTGCGGAACGCCGCCGCGATCGGTGCGGGCAACGGCTTACCCGTGGGGTGACTGGGGGCCACCAGCGCGACGTCCTGCTCAGCCACGCCGTAGTTCGTCCACCTGAAACCGAGCGGGTCGAGAATCTCGTCGGCGAGAATGTCGCGAATGTTCTTGCCAGTGGCGGCCGAAACGATTTCGCGCACAAGCGGGCCCCATGTCAGCGCGTGGTAAATGTGCACCAATCCCGGCCGATAGATCGGCTTGAGGTTGCCGAGCATCTCGCGGGCGTACGCGGTGTCGTCCATGCGCTTGAGGTCGGGCCGCGGCCCGGTGGCGAACGGCACGCCCGCGCTGTGCGTCATCACATGCCGGATCGTGGTGCGGTCCTTGCCATGACTGGTGTAGCTGGGCAGGTAGTCACAGACTCGGTCGTCGAGGGAGAAGGCGCCGCGATCAACGAGCATGTGCACGACGGTCGTGGTCATCGCCTTGGCCGCGGAGTACACGCAGAACGGGGTTTGCGTTGTGACAGCGACCTTTTCGGCATCGGGCGGGTCGTCGGGGCCGTTGCCCCAACCGTGCCCGATGGCCCTGTTGAGCACGACCCTGCCGTTGTGTCGCAGGCACAGCTGAAGCGCCGGATGCATGCCAGCCTGGTACCACTGCCGCGCGGCCTGCCAGATGCGCTCGACGGCCGCCGAATCGATCGAGGAGTGGTCTTCATCACCGACCGCAGTGACGGCGTCGAGGTCGGCGGGAACGCGGATCCTGCCGTCAGCCGTCATGTCAGTGTCCTGTGCAGGGTCGCGGCCAGATGGTGTTGTAACGGCTGACCCACGGCGCCCAACCGCAGCGTGTATGTCAGTTCGTCACCGTCGACCCGAATCGAACGACTCAGTGCCGTTACTTGTTTGGCTGAGGAGGTACGCCCGATCACCGTCGCGGTCAGCTCCATCTGCAGCGTCGTTCCATCGACCGACAGCGTTCCCTCCTGGATCTCCGTGATGCCCGTCGGATGGGCCAGCACAAGCTCGACCCGCTCCGGCGACGGCAGCCGCAGGTATCCGGTCTCCGCGTGCAGGGGGCGGCCGTCGTCACTGGCCTTCGTCCGCTGCCCGTACACCAGAAACGGCTTGCCGATATGTCCGAACGTCACTTCCTCGACGTAGCCGAACGACTCGATCGTGGGGTACTCGCCAGCGCCCTGGCCTGACCAGGTGCCAAGCAGGGGAGTCAGGACAGCGATGCCGGGGTGGAGATCGGCCACGTCCGTCACCCTACGGCGGCACCACGGAATGGCTGGTATGCGGTCCGGGGTTGCCCGTTGACATGACCGCCACCACATTCGACCCGCATACGCTGATCGCCGAGAGCCGACTCGGCGTGCTCGCCACCATCAAGTCGAACGGCTTGCCGCAGCTTTCCCCGGTCACAGCCTTCTACGACCAGGACGCCGGCGTCATCTACGTCTCGATGACCGAGGGGCGCGCGAAGACGGCGAACCTACGCCGTGATCCACGCGCCGCGCTCGAGGTCACCAGTTCCGATGGATGGGCGTGGGCGACGGCCGAGGGCGCCGTGACCCTCACCGGGCCTGGAACCGACCCACATGGTCCCGAGGTCGAAGCACTCGTCGACTACTACCGCAGCGCCGCAGGGGAACACCCGGACTGGGACGAATACCGGGCCGTAATGGTGTCCGATCGCAGGGTGTTGATGGCGATGACGGTCGACCGCGTTTACGGCGAAAAGATCCGCTGAAGGCTAGGGATTGGCGGGCCGGCCCGTTCCGGGGTTGCGGGCAATGATCGGCCCCAGTTGAGCCAATTGGCCGAGCAGGTCAGCAGGGCCCTGGACCGGCACGGGGGCGTCGGTCAGCTGCCACGGCTGGCACTCGTTCGTCGTGAACGACGTATCGGTCGCATCGATCTGGACGATCTGCGCCTTTTTGGACAGCGCATTGTCGACGATATTGGTCCCGTTGAGGCGTTTCCAGTAGCAGGCGCCGTCGCCGACGGGGCCTGCCGAACTGTAGGTGCCTGGCTGGATGTCGACGCCGACCGCGTACGTGCCGTCGGCGTCGATGCTCGTCTTGGGCTCGGGTGGTGGCGCGGGCGCGGGCGCGGGTGGTGGTGCTGGCTCGGGATCGGCCTGGGCGGTCGCGGCGGACGCGGCGGCGCCGACGAGAACGATCGCTGCCGCCACGGCGGCTGTTCTTGTCGACCTCACGACTACCAGAGTAGGCGTTAGACCGGCTAATGAAAAACCCGCCGCCGCAGCGAGTGGCTGCGGCGGCGGGTCATCACGGGTTGAACTAGCCGGCCATGAACTCGCCATAGGCCGCGGCCAGATCCGGCGGCAGCACCGACACATTGCACTGGCGCTGGGTGTCACCGATCGGCGCCAGGATGCCCCGCAGGTCGTAGTACTCCTGCGGATTGGCGGTGAAGTAGCCGCGCAGAGTAGCGGCCGCCTGCGGACGTGGCTGACTAAACGCCGCCCCCACCGCCTGATTCGCGCCAGGGTGAGCGTCGAGGTAAGCGCGCGCGGAGCCCAGCGTCGTGCTGACCGTGTTGGACACCCCGCTGGCCGTGCACGCCTCGGGCGCTGCCGCCGCGGTGGGCGCGGCGATGGTTGCTGCAGCCACGCCCCCGAGCAGGCAACCGGCAGCGATACCGGCGATGGGCCGGCGCGCCGTGATACCACTGAATTTCATGATCGTTTCTTCCTTTGAATTGCGATTTGTTCGCTGATTTCCCCGTCCCCAAAAACAAAGGTACCCAAGAGAAAGTCGTGCAAACCCACCACGCGATCGAGTGGACATCACTGCGCGAAGCGTTACAGCTCCGCAGCGTGAGATGGCCCTCAAAATGGCCCAATTCCGCTAAGCCATCGGCCAGATCGACGCCGAGATCTTGAAAACTCTCAGAACTAGCCGGTGTCCCTTAATTGATCGTGATTTCGATGGTGATCGAATTGTTATCCGAGCCTTCCGAGAAACTGCAACAAGGAGGACGACTTGGAGTTCGCTCCAGGGGAAGCCAATGTCCGGCCCCTTCGAGTAGCACCTTGCCCCGCAGATCGGGCAGGTTTTGCTCGAGGTTGGCAACGGAGTCTTCAAACATCGCGAAGGCTGGGTCCCGGGTGCCGACCATGAAGTGGCAAGGCTGAGTGATCTTGGTCTGCTCAAGACGGCGACTGAACTCGGCGGTGCGATCATTGCGATACCAGTTGATCGGACCGCGGAATCCGTCGCGGTAAGCCTCGCAGTACACGTCGAGATCGTCCTCGGTGAGCCAGCTTGGCAGCGGGTCCGGATCGATCAGGCCGTCCAGCATCTTCGATGTCGCCGGTTTGGGCTGCAGCCAGAGACCGAGTGGCGCGTCGCCCGACGTGGCGTAGTGGAGCATGCGCAGCGACTTTCGCACTTCGGCGTCCAGTTCGGACTCGGCGACGCCGGGCTGCTGGAAGTAGACGACGTAGAAGAAGTTGTCGTCGAAGTTCTCTTGACGGGTGACAGCGCCCTTGGAGGGCCGCAGAGGCGGCACGCTCAGCGCGAACACAGCGTTGATCCGCTGTGGATAGAGCATCACGATGTCCCAACCGAGAACCGCACCCCAGTCGTGGGTGACCAGTGTGAACGTCTCGTGACCCAGCGCGTCTGCGATGCCGACGGCGTCGGCGGCCAGCTGCATGACGTCGTAGGCCTCGACATTTGCCGGTTTGTCGCTGCCGCCGTAACCACGCTGATCCGGCACGGCGACCTGATAGCCGGCGGCGACCAGTCCGTCGATCTGATGACGCCACAGATACCAGCACTGCGGAAAGCCGTGCAGCAAGAGCAGTAGGGGACCATCACCCTCAACGACCACCCTCAAGGTGATGCCGTTGGTGTTGATCAACCGGAAATTGCGATGCTTCACACGGTGATCCTGATCGATGAGGTGGCGTCTCACTCGCGATTTACGCGGTAGCGTCCCTCGGTGTGACGCCGACGCGCCCGCGAGTCATCCAGTGGGGCACGGGCGCGGTTGGCACCGAGATGATCACCGCGATCCTCGACCACCGGTCCGGCCTCGACTTGGTCGGGGCCAAGGTGTACTCCAAAACGAAGCACGGCAAGGACGTCGGCACACTCGTTGGACGCGATCCGGTCGGCGTGCTCGCCACGGCTGACACCGCCGAGGTCATCGCGATGCAGGCGGACTGCGTGCTCTACACACCCCGCACCACCGACCTCGACGAGGTATGCGCGATCCTGGCCAGTGGCAAGAACGTCGCCACGACGGCGTTCCTGTTCCACCCGCGCCGCCTGCCCGCGCCCGACCGCGATCGCCTACTGGCAGCCTGCGAGCAGGGCGGCACCAGTGTGCACGGCAGCGGCCTGAACCCCGGCAACCTTTCGGGCGTGCTGCCATTGGCGCTGTCCGGGATGAGCCGCACCATCGACAAGATCACCCTGCAGGAGCGCGCGGACTGGTCGATGTACGAGAGCACCGGCATCACATTCGACAACATGGCTTTCGGTCAGCCCGTGGAGCACATCAGCGCGACGACCAACGAGTTCCTGGCGTTCAACAGTTCGATCTTCACCGAGCAGGTGTGGTTCCTATCCGATGCGCTGAACGCCGGTATCGACGAGGTGACCGCGACGGTGGAAGCCGTTGCCGCCCACGAGGATCACCAGGTCTTCGACCACGTGCTGCGGGCAGGCACGACGGCGGGGCAGCGGTGGAACTGGATCGGCCGTCGCGATGGCGAACCGATGATCGAGATCGAAACGCTGTGGACCGTGGGCGGCGAGTATCCCGAGCACTGGCCGCGTCCGAAGGACGGCTGGACGTTGACCATCGAGGGTGACCCGTCCATGCGCACGCACTTCTTCTCGCTGGCGAGCTTCACCCGCCCGGCGAGCATGGAGGAGCACGTGCGCTCGGCGAATGTGGCGACCGCAATGCAGGTCCTCAACGCGGTGCCGGCGGTGTGCGACGCTGCGCCCGGGTTCGCGACGACGGCGTCACTGCCCCTGGTTCGCAGCCACACCGGATTCGGCAACGCGTAGGTTCTCCTCCGAACGACAACCGGGAGGAACACGCATGGCGGCGGCAAGCAGCGACATCTGGGAGGTCATGTCCACCGCCAGGACGATCAGGCGCTTCACGGACGAACCCGTCGACGACGCGACCCTGACGCGCTGCCTGGAGGCGGCCACCTGGGCGCCGTCGGGCGCCAACGCACAGGCATGGCGATTCGTCGTGCTGCGCTCACCCGAGCAGCGGGCCGTCGTCGCCAAGGCCGCCGCCCACGCACTCGAGGTGATCGAGCCGGTCTACGGGATGACCCGGCCGGCCGAAGACGATCACAGTGCCCGCGCCCGCAACAACCGCGCCACCTACGAATTGCACGACCGCGCAGGCGAATTCACGTCGGTATTGTTCGCGCAGATCATCGTGCCCACATTTCCGAGGCCTCCGAGCTGTTGCTCGGCGGATCGATCTTCCCGGCGATGCAGAACTTTCTGCTCGCCGCCCGCGCACAGGGTCTGGTGCGATGACCAGCTGGGCGTCCTACGGCGGCGAACAAGGCTGCGCGATAATCCTGTGTTGAAGCCTATTTCCGCGATGTGGCGGGCGTTGACCCGGCTGGCGGTTTGGTTGAGGTAGAGCAATTCGGCTGCCGAACTCGTGCCTTTCCATGCGACACGTCCGCGTAGCAGTAGGGAACCGAATACACGACGCCGCAACGCGCGCATGTCTTGAAGAGTTGTGTCACCCATAGGTGCGGAGTCTCTCATGATCTCTCAACAGCGACAGCGACAGCGACATCTTCGGCTGAGCCATTTGTTGGCCCTACATGTTTTCCTCTCGCGGGCTGATAAGAACCGATTGTGTAAGGCTCGCCAGGATCTTCTCTGTGGTGTCTCGGCACCATCGCCGGATGAAGCTGCCCGGTTGAACGGGCGATAGAGCTCGTCGCGGTGTGCCCACGACAGCTGGATGACAGGTCGCCGGCCACATCCTGGCGGAGTGTGCGGGAGGGCAGCCGCCCGTGCGCCGCCGCCCATTTGCAACGGCGGTGAACTTCGATCGTTGGGACCGATCGGCATACTCGTAGTCGACATCGTCAAACAAGAGATGAGGTGGCCGTGCGGCTCGACCTGCTGACCCCCGGCATCGAAGTTGGTCTCGTCACCACCAACCTCGACGCGATGGTCGCCTTCTACGAGGGCTTCCTCGAACTGCAACTCCAAGGCGAAGTCGAGTTCCCCGGCGGATCGCAGCGGCGCTACTCGCTCGGCAGCGGCGTGGTCAAGCTCGTCACGTACGAGCCTGCGCCGCCCATGCCTGCCACTCCAGGTGGTGGCCGCGCACAAGCGGGCGTCAGGTACTTCACGATCGGGGTGAACAACCTGCGAGCGGTGGCGGAAGCGTTCGACGGCTCCGGATACGAGGTGGTCGAGCCGGTGACCGAGTTCGCGCCGGTGCCAGGCATGGGCTGGATGTTCGTCGCCGACCCCGACGGCAACTGGATCGAATTGTTCGGAACGTTGTGAGCGTCCCGAGCACGCCGCAGGCCACGCCGACGTGTTACCGGCATCCCGACCGCGCGACGTACATCCGCTGCACCCGCTGTGACCGTCCCATCTGCCCGGAGTGCATGCGTGACGCGGCCGTCGGTCATCAATGCACGGAGTGCGTGGGGGCTGGGGCGAAAACGGTGCGGCAGCCG
Organism: uncultured Actinomycetota bacterium; assembly: GCA_963841555.1. GTDB lineage: Bacteria > Actinomycetota > Actinomycetes > Mycobacteriales > Mycobacteriaceae > Mycobacterium. Next base: position 272,380 of record CAWJDL010000004.1, on the reverse strand, counting down.
CGGACCGCGTTCGGCGGGCGGGAGTATGGGGCGCGCCCGGTCCTCACGTACGCGCTGATCGCTCTCAACGTGCTGATGTTCGGCCTTCAGACCGTGTCGGCGGACCTGCAGAGCGAGCTGGTGCTGTTCTCGCCCGCCGTCGCCGACGGGGACCTGTATCGCCTACTGACCTCCGCGTTCCTGCACTACGGAGTGACGCACCTGCTGTTCAACATGTGGGCGCTTTACGTCGTGGGCCCGCCGCTCGAGGCCTCGTTGGGCCGCCTGAGATTCAGCGCCCTGTATGTGCTTAGCGCGCTCGGCGGTTCCGTCCTGGTCTATCTGCTGTCGTCACTAGGCGCCGCGACGGCCGGTGCCTCCGGTGCGATCTTTGGCCTCTTCGGCGCGACATTCGTGATCGGCAAGCGGCTCAACCTCGACGTCGGCTGGGTGATCGGGCTCATCGCGATCAACCTGGTCTTCACGTTCGTGATCCCGCTCATCAGTTCACAGAACATCAGCTGGCAGGGGCACATCGGCGGGCTGGTCACCGGCGCACTGGTGGCCGCCGCCTACGCGTACGCACCGCGCGAGCGACGCACCCTGATCCAGGTTTCGGTGACGGTTGCGATCCTGGTGGTCTTCGTGTTGCTGGTCTGGTGGCGGACAAGCGAACTGCTGACGCGGTTCGGCATCGCCTGACGTTTGCCCGCTGCTCAGCGACTAGCTACCTGGCCATGTCAGCGTGGCGGTATGAGCGTGGAGTCCCAGGCGTCGCCAGAAGCCGGTCGAGCGCTTCCACCGACTCTGTGAGGTCGTCGTCGCCCGCCTGCCGTTCGGGCTGGATTCCATTGTTGCGCCGACATTTCTGGGCTTTGTCGTGATCAACAGCTGCACGTTCGCCCTCGATCTAGTGCTCCTCACTCTCCTGCACGGCGGGCTGGGTGTTGCGCTTCCTGTCGCGGTGACGGTGGCCTACGCGTGCGCCTTCACGGTGAGCTACGTCCTCAACCGCATTCTGAACTTCCGCTCACACGGCGCGGTCGGGCCGCAATTCGCGGTGTACGTGGTCGTGGTCGTGGTGAACTACCTCGCGTTCATCCTCGGCGTCTCCAGTGCGCTGACGGCCCTGGGCGTCGAATACCACGTCGCACGGATCGTGGCCGGCGCCTGCGAAGCCGTCTACATGTACAGCGCGATGCGCTGGGTGGTGTTCCGGCGCTGACCGCTCATCGGCTCGATGGCATGCCGAACACCGCAAACAGGGCCGGCTCGAGAAACACCGTGATCGCCGTGATGCATCCCTCCCCGGCGGTGAGGACATGTATCGCGTGGGCCCGCATCACGCCGTCTTCATCGCGCCGGTAATCCGCCACGGCGGGTTGCCCGTTCGCGGACGTGGGGATCATGAGCACGGCGCCGGGCTCGGCGAAGGCACGTGCGGCGAGAAATCGCGTCACCGCATCTCGGCCGGTGAACCAGACGGCGAACGGCGGCATTTCCAGCTTGACGTCGGCTTGCAGCAGCGCGGTGAGCGCGGCCATATCGCCGTTTTCGAATGCCGCGCAATAACGTTCGACGAGCGCAAGGACCTCGCGATCGTCGGGCTCGGCGATGTCGTCATCGCTGGGCGCGACATCGGCGAGATGTGCCCTGGCTCGCTGCAGGGCACTGTTGACCGCTGCCGGTGTGGTCTCGAGCAGTTCGGCCACTTCGGCGGCGCTGAACTGCACGACATCACGCAGGATCAACACCGCCCGCTGCCGGGCCGGCAGTTCCTGCAGCGCGGTGACGACGGCCAGCCGGATGCTCTGCCTGGCGGTGACCGCCGCCTCGGGCGTGAACGTGTCGGGAATCGGTTCCAGCCACGGATATCCGGCCTTGCTGGCGTCTATGTCCACCTCGGGATCGACCGACGCGGCGCCGAGTCCGGCGGGCAGCACCCGGCGGGCACGGTTCTGCAGTGCGCGCAGGCACGCGGTGGTCGCGATGCGGTACAGCCAGGTCCGAAGCGCCGCGCGCTCCTCGAACGCCTCGTAGCCGCGCCAGCCGCGCAGGTAGGTCTCCTGGACCAGGTCCTCGGCGTCCTGCACGGAGCCGAGCATGCGGTAACAATGCGCGATCAACTCGGCGCGAAACGGTGTCGCTTGGTCGATGAAATCCTGCTGGGCTGGCACGGCTGTTCTCCCATTTGTGAGGATGCTTCCCTCAATACAGATACGCCCGGTCGCTCGAATTCATCGAGGGTGAGCCGATGAATCTCGCCAGTGCTTCGTATCTGACTTGATATGAACCAACCAATCAACCCCTCACCAACCGATCTGGCCGGCTCCACAGCGATCGTCACCGGCGCCAGCCGCGGATTCGGCCGCGGCATCGCCGCCGCGCTTGCGGCGGCCGGGGCGCGCGTCGTCGGCGTCGCCCGCGGCGGTGCCCAGCTCGACACGTTGCGCGACGAAGTCGCAGGCTTCACCGCGGTCGCAGCCGATGCCGCCGACCCGGCTACCGCGGGCCGGCTCATCGACGAGTACCAACCGCGCACGGTGGTGCTGTGCGCCGGGGCGGCACCACAGATGAGCCCGCTCCAGGAGCAGACGTGGGAATCCTTCAGCCAGAACTGGAATGTCGACGTCGCCCAGGCATTCCACTGGATCCGCCATGCGCTGCAGCGCCCGTTGCTCCCCGGCAGCACCGTGATCGCGGTCTCCAGCGGCGCGGCGATCAACGGCTCGCCCCTCAGCGGCGGCTATGCAGGTGCCAAGGCCACCGTCAGGCTCATCACCGGCTACGCCGCGCTCGAGTCGGAACGGGCCGAGCTGGGCATCGACTTTGTCTCGGTGCTGCCCGCGTTGACGCCGGCGACCGACCTCGGTGCGAAAGCGGTGGCGGCCTATGCCGAGCGCCAAGGCGTCGACGTGGACACGTTCATCCAGTCCCTGCGGCCCGCGCTCACCGCGGAGCAAGTCGGAAAGTCCGTGCTGGACATCGCCATTGGCCAGCAACGCGGCCCTCGCGCCCACATGCTGACCGCGGCGGGACTTTCGCCGCTGGAGTGAGCACGAGCAAATGTGGGTATGCACGGGACATGGCGTTCAAACTCACATACATCGACGGACAAGAGTCCGACTACGACGACGGCACCAAGTGGGACGTCGACGGGGGTGTTCTCAAGCTGGGCCGCGAGGACGGGGAGTGGACGGTTTTCGTCTCCCCTGGTCACTGGGCCACGATCGAGATTGCCAAGGACACGAAACAGAAGAAGGACGACAAAGACGAGAAGGACAAGGACGACGACGACGGCAAGGACGACACCGACGACGATTGAGGCTCAGATCTCGATGCGGGAACCGATGATCACTGTGCGGCCGAGCGGCAGGTTGAAGTGCCCCGCGGCATCGGCGGTGATGTAGGACGTCGCGATGAACAGGCGCTTGCGCCACGGCGCCATCGTCGGGGCGTCGCCGGCGCAGAGTTCCAGCTTTGACAGAAAGTAGCGCGCGCTTTCGACATCGATCAGACCCTCCGTCTGCGACGAATCGAGAAGCCCAAGTGTGCGTGGCACATTCGGCCGTTCCATGTAGCCGAACCGAGCGACCACGTGGAATATGCCGTCCCTGGCAAAGCCAAGATCGTCGACGGTGATCCGTTCCGAGTCCGGTATTCGTGGGACCGGCTCGGTCTCCAGCGACATGATCACCACGTGTTTGGCCAGCACGTGGTTGTGATCGACGTTGGCACGCATGGCCAGTGGCGCAGTCTCGACTCCACGGTTGAGGAACACGGCTGTGCCCGGTATGCGCACGAGTCGCGGCTTGCGATCCCGGAGGCCGTCGACGAATTCGCGGAGCGGGCCTTCCGCCTTTGCCCTTGCGCGCGTGACGATTCCGCGGCCCTTCTCCCACGTCGTCATCACCGTGAACGCGCTGATGGCGATGAGCAGCGGTAGCCATGCGCCGTGCACGAGCTTGGTCAGATTCGCCGCGAAGAACATCAGATCCACCAGCAGGAGCAGGCCGCCGCCGGTGAGTACCAGCCACAGTCGCCATCCCCACCGGGTGTGGGCGTAGTAGAGGAACAGTGTGGTGGTGATGGTGATCGTTCCCGTCACCGCCATGCCGAACGCGTACGCCAGTGCGGCCGAACTGCGGAACGCGAAGACGAGGATGAGCACGGCGACCATGAGCACCCCGTTGATCCACGGCACGTAGATCTGGCCAATCGTCGACGCCGAGGTGTGGTGGATCCGCAGCCGCGGGAGGTAGCCCAGCTGAGCGGCCTGCGACGCCACCGAGAACGCCCCGGTGATCACCGCCTGCGAGGCAATGACCGTTGCCGCCGTCGCGAGCACCACCATCGGAATCCGCGCCCACTCCGGGGTGAGCAAGAAGAACGGCGCGCTCACCGTGGTTTCGTCGGCGAGCACCAGTGCACCCTGACCGAAGTAGCTCAGTGTGCAGGCCGGAAGCACGAGCCCGAGCCATCCATACGTGATTGCCCGCCTGCCGAAGTGGCCCATGTCGGCATACAGCGCTTCGGCGCCGGTGACGGACAGCACGATCGCGGCGAGGGCGAAGAACGCGATGTGGAAGTGCTCCACCAAGAACGTCAGCGCGTAGGTCGGGGACAGCGCCTTCAAGATCTCGGGATTGTCGACGATCCCGTTCACTCCGCACGAGGCGATGGCCACGAACCAGGCAATCATCACCGGCCCGAAGAACCGTCCGACGGTCGCGGTGCCGTGTCGCTGGACGGAGAACAACCCAACGATGATCACAGCGGTGATCGGCACTATGAAATCTTCGAAGTCGGGCTCGATGACCTTGAGACCCTCGACGGCGGACAGCACCGAGATCGCGGGCGTGATCATGCTGTCGCCGAAGAAGAGCGCGGCCCCGAACAGGCCCAAGCCGGCCAGGAACATCGTTGCGCGGCGGCCACGCTTGCCGGTCCATCGCCGCAGCAGCGTGATCAGTGCCATGATCCCGCCTTCGCCGTTGTTGTCGGCGCGCATCACCAGCATGACGTAGGTCAGGGTGACGATGATCATCACGGACCAGAAGATGGTTGAGACGACGCCGTACACGTTGTCTGCGGAGATCGGCACGGGATGCGGGTCGCCAGGATTGAAGACGGTCTGGATCGTGTAGATCGGGCTGGTACCGATGTCACCGAAGACCACGCCCAGCGCGCCGACCACTATCCCCACTCGCAGCGTCTGTTGACCCTCCACGGTTCACATCGTCGCCGAGTGCACACGTGTTCGCCTACCGCTTCGCCGAACAGGCCCTGGCGGCCGGAGTCGACGTAGCAGGCCTATCGCCAGCTGACCGGCCGCTGGCTTCGCGATCACGGGCAGGCGCGTAACCCGTAGCGGATCATGGGAGCCATGGCCGACGAACTCGACGAGCTGTACGAGGTCAAGCAGGACGAGTTCACCGCCCTGCGCACCAAGCTCGCCGCGGCGGCCAAACAGCGCGGCGACGCGGACACCGCCAAACTGATCTCCGCCGCACGCAAGCCCACGACGGCGGCGTGGGTCGTGAACCGGCTCGCGCTGCGGGACCAGGACGTCAGGACGCGCCTCGCCGGGCTCGGCGAGCGGCTGAAGGACGCCCATGCCGCGATGGACGGCGACCGGATCCGGGCGTTGTCCGCCGAGCAACGCCGACTGGTCGACGACTTGGCCCGCGCCGCATTCGAAGAAGCGGAACTGGCCGATCCGTCCGCCGCGCTGCGCGACGACGTCACCGGCACCCTGCAGGCCGCGATCGCCGACCCGGACGTCGCGTCGCGGCTTGGCCGGTTGACCAAGGCCGAGCAATGGTCCGGATTCGGCGAGTTCGGCGACACCGCAATGGTTTTCACCTCGTCACGCAAGGCTGCCCCCGCCCGCGAGAAGCCCGCCGAGGAGCCGCAGCGCGACGACAAACGCGACGACAAACGCGACGCCGCCCGCCGCGAACGCGAGACGGCGCGGGCGGCCTTGGCCGCCGCCGAGCGCGCCAAGGCCGACGCCGACGCGGCGCTGACCGAGCTGCAATCCGATCTCGCCACCGCGCGGCTGCGCCGCGACGATGCGCGCAGACGACTTAAGGACGCCGAAATCGCGTTGACCGCAGCCCAAGACGCCTATGACAAAGGCAAGCAGGCCGGCCGCGACGCCGCGGCAGTAGTGAAGCAAGCTAAGGCACAGCTGAGGTAGGTAGCGGACGATGCAAGTGGAACTGGCCGACGGCGTCACAACCGTCGGAATCGACCATCCGCCCGTGAACGCCTTCGATCTCGGGCTGGTCGACGATGCGGTCGCCACCGTCCGCGGTATCCAAGGGCCGATCGTCCTCACGGGCGCGGGTGCGTGTTTCTCCGCAGGTGTCGACCTGCGCGCGATCATCGACGGGGGAGCCGACTACAACGACCGCTTCCTTGCCACGGTATCCGCGGCGTTCCTCGCCGTCTTCGACCACCCGGCACCGGTGGTCGCTGCTGTCAATGGGCATGCCATCGCAGGCGGCTGCGTACTGGCGATGGCCGCCGACATCCGATTGATGTCTTCGGGACTGATCGGCCTCAGTGAAGTCGCGGTCGGCGTGCCGTTCCCGGTGGCGGCGCTCGAGATCTGCCGATACGCGATGGGCCCGTCCGTGACACGCGCGGTACTGGAGGCGGACAACATCGATGTGCAGTCAGCGGCCGAACGCGGCTGGATCGACGAGGTGGTCGCACCAGATGACCTCATGACCCGAGCCGTCGCGATCGCCCGCGCACTGGGACAGCACTCACCCACCGCCTATGCGGCGATGAAGGAGCAACTGCACCGACCGGCGCACGAAGCGATCGACACCGGCGCCGAGCTGGATGCGAACGTGCAGGCAATCTGGAAGTCTGAAGAGACGCACGCCCGTATCTCCGCGTTCCTCGACGCGCTCAAGTGACTGCGCGGCAACTGATTTCCATGCTGTCACCGTCGCGGACCGGGAAGTTCACGCTCACATAGCCATTGCCCGGATCACGCACGTGATCCAGGTACGGCTTGGTGTCGTCCATCGACGTGTTGTCCGCGATGATCAGCGCACCCGCAGGCAGCCGGGGCTCGAGCAGCTTGGTCACCGGGAGGTACAGCTCCTTCCAGCCGTCGAGCAGCACGAACTCGACCGGGGCGGCGACGTCTGCCAACGTGGTCAGCGCATCCCCTTCCAGCACGGTGATGAGATCGTCGAGCCCTGTCTCGGCGAACGTCTTTTTCGCCGCGGCCACCTTCGCCGCGCTCAGCTCGGTGGTGACGACGCGACCGCTGCCGTTGTCCCGCACCGCCGACGCGAGATGGATCGCCGAGATCCCCAAGGACATGCCGAATTCGACGACCGTGCTGGGCCGCGTCGCCCGTACCAGCGCGTACAGCAGCCGGCCCGCCTCGGCCGTCACCGGCATGTAGATCTCGCTGAGCGCGTCGGCGCGCTCCTGTGCGCTTGCATTGGCTACCCGCTCGAACACGTCGCGGTTCTCGCGAAGCCGTGCGAACTGTGCCGTGGATTCGGCGTACATCCGGTCGAGGGCGGTCGCGACTCTGGCGTCCTGAAGTGTTGTTGTCACTGCGCCAAAGATAGTCCGCCTACCGATATATCGCAACGTATCGCGATGCAACGTCGACGGAGTGTGTAGACATGCCAGGATGGAAATAAGCCCACCGCGAAAGCGGTGGGGGTTACCAGCCGATTGGTGTGCCGATGGCGGGTATCGACAAGTCGACAGCGCGTGCGATCGCGGTGGTCGCGCTGTTGTTCGTCGCCGCGTGGGCATTGCGCGGCTACCTTCCCGGCAGTGAACCCGTAGCCGATCGGGAGCGGCCGGCCAGCAGTCCCGCGGCGCTGGTTGTCGACGTGGTCTTGCTTGCCGCTTCGGTGGCGATCATCGGCTTCGCGATCATCTCGCGGTTGCGCAATCGTCAGGCGCGCCGCCCAGCGGCGGGGGGATTGCCCGAGAGTCCGGGCACTATGGGCCGCCCGACGTGGCGCTTCTCTCTGATCGCCCTCGGTCTGATCATCGTGTGGCTGGTGATGGTGCTGGTGTTGATGCGCATGGGCGTGGGGAGCCCCGGCGATCAGCCGCCGTCGGGTTTTGCGACGGTGCCGGACCCGGGCAGCGCGCAGACTCCCACCAATCCGGTACCGCGGCAACCGGATTCGCCAGACGATCCGGGCACCAACATCATCGGCTACCTCGTCCCGCCGATGTTGATCCTGATGGCGCTGATCGTCGTTGGCGCGGCCATCGCCTCGCGCAGGCAGCGGCGCGCCGCGACATCGTGGGCTGTCGCAGGCGATGACCCCGAAGCACCCGCTCAGCCAGGGGCGGCTGAATCACTCGCACGGGCAGCCGAAGTCGGGCTGGCGGAAATCGGTGATCTGAGCCGCGAACCGCGCGAGGCGATCATCGCGTGTTACGCGGCGATGGAGCGCGAACTGACGCATGTGCCCGGTGCGGTTCCGCAGGACTGTGACACCCCGTCGGAGGTGTTGGCACGCGCCGTCGACCACCATGCGCTGCGCGCCGAGAGCGCGTCACAGCTCGTTGAGCTGTTCGAGGAGGCACGCTTCAGCCCGCACGTGATGAACGAGGGCCATCGCGATGTCGCCGTCGACGCGCTGCGGCTGGTGCTCGCGGATTTGCGGAGCATGGCATGAAAAAGCTTGTGGCTGCCGGGGTTTTCCTCGTTGCGCTCGTCGAGCTGATGGCGTTCGCGGTGCTCGACCGGGAGGTCGTGCTTGTTGTCGTTGGCATCATGGTTGCCCTGGTGTTGTTGACGTTGCGGTTCTATCTGGTGCGCGAGCCCGGGTACGATTCCGGCGATGCGCCTGCGAACGACCCGGCGGAGTCGTTGCGCCGCTGGCTGTCTCGGACGGAGACGTTGATCAGCCGGTCGGAGTCAACGCGAAGGGACTGGGACCGGCACCTGCGACCGATGTTGGCCCGGCAGTTCGAGATGGCCACCGGTCAACGGCAGGCCAAGGACCGTGTGGCGTTTCACGCCACCGGCAGCATGCTTTTCGGCGCGGAGCTGTGGGCGTGGGTGGACCCGCAGAATGTATCCCGCACCGGTGGCAGCGAACCGGGCCCGGGGCGCGAGGCCCTCGACCAAATTCTGCGACGGTTGGAGCAGGTATGACGGCGAATATGGGACTGCCGGCGGCGACGACGACGGCGCACTGTGAGGCGGTGCTCGACGAGATAGGGCACGCGGTGGTCGGCAAGCGTGCAGCGCTGACACTGATCCTCACGACCGTCCTCGCCGGTGGCCACGTGTTGATCGAGGACCTGCCCGGCCTTGGCAAGACGTTGATCGCCCGGTCCTTCGCCGCGGCGCTGGGCCTGGAGTTCACGCGCGTGCAATTCACGCCCGACCTGCTGCCCGCCGATCTGCTCGGCTCGACGGTGTACGACATGCAGTCGGGCCGCTTCGAGTTCCGCCGTGGGCCGATCTTCACCAATTTGCTACTCGCCGACGAGATCAACCGGACGCCGCCCAAGACCCAGGCGGCGCTGCTCGAGGCGATGGCCGAAGGCCAGGTGAGCATCGACGGCGTCACCCACAAACTCCCCGCTCCGTTCATCGTGCTGGCCACCGACAACCCGATCGAATACGAGGGCACCTATCCGTTACCCGAGGCGCAGCTCGACCGGTTCACGATCAGACTCGAACTGCGGTACCTGTCGGAGCCGGAAGAGGAATCGATGCTACGGCGACGCCTCGAACGCGGTTCGGCCCAGCCGATCGTGAATCAGGTCGTCGATGCGCACGAAGTTCTCGCCATGCGCGAATCGGTCGAACAGGTGACCGTGCACGACGACGTGCTGCGATACGTGGTGTCGCTCGCGACCGCGACGCGCCAACACCCGCAGGTCGCCGTCGGTGCCAGCCCACGCGCGGAACTCGACCTGGTGCAACTCGCCCGCGCCCGTGCGCTGTTGCTCGGCAGGGACTACGTCATACCCGAGGACGTCAAGTCGCTGGCCGTTCCCACCATGTCACACCGCATCAGCCTGCGACCGGAGATGTGGGTGCGGCGCGTACACGGGTCCGACGTCGTGGAGGAACTGTTGCGGCGATTGCCGGTGCCGCGGACCAAGGGCTGACGGAGTGATCGAGACCCGCACCACCGAAGTCGAGTTGCACTGGCGCCCATCACCTTTGACACGGGCCATCGTCACGTGTGCCGCGGCCGCGCTCGCCGTCGCCCTGATCGGCGGCTACTGGCAGCTTGTTGCCTTCGCGGCCCCACTGATCGGCGTGCTGGTGTCGATCGGGTGGCAGCGCGCCGTACCGAAGGTTCACGTGCACGCCGAACCGGGCTCGCATCGGTGCTTCGAGTCCGAGAAGACGCGCCTGAGCGTGTGGGCGGTCGTCGAAACCGGTGATGCGGCAGTGGACCTCACGGTCGAGACCGTCGACGGCATGCGGCTCGAGACCGCCGAGCCGGCTCCGCGCCAGGGCCAGACGGTGGTCGTCGCCGCCGATAAGTGGGGCCGGTATCCGATCATGGCCCGCGTGAATGTCGTTGCGCGCGGCGGGCTTGTGCAGGGAACAGGCTTGGCCGACGCGGCCGACGTTTTCGTGTTTCCGGTGGCGCCACCGCAATCCACCGCGATCCCGCGCACCGAACTGCTCGACCGACTCGGCACCCACCTGACTCGACACATCGGGCCTGGCGTTGAGTACGCCGATATCCGCCGGTACGTGCCGGGCGACCACTTGCGCACGGTCAACTGGCCGGTCAGTGCGCGGCGCGGCAGCCTGCACGTCACAGAGCGGTTGACCGATCGCGCCGCCGACGTGGTGGTGCTGATCGACGGGTACCCGCAGCCGCCGGGCCCCGCCACCGAAGCGACCGACCGCATCGTTCGCGGCGCAGTGCAGGTCGTGCAGAGCGCGCTGCGCAGCGGCGATCGTGCAGGCGTCGTCGCTCTCGGAGACCGCCACCCGCGCTGGCTTGGCGCAGACATCGGGCGGCGCCAGTTCTATCGGATACTCGACGTCGTGCTCACCGCAGGCGACGGTTTCGAGAACACGCCTGGCACGTTGGCGCCGCAGGCGGCCGTTCCGCCGGGCGCGATCGTCATCGCCTTCTCCACCATGCTCGACACCGAATTCGCGCTGGCGCTGATCGATCTGCGCAAGCGCGGCCACACCGTGGTCGCCATCGACGTACTGGAGGGCGCGCCGTTCGAGGAGGAGCGCGACCGGCTGGTCGCCCGAATGTGGTCACTGCAACGGTCGTTCATGTACCGGGACATGGGCACGATCGGCGTCGACGTGGTGTCCTGGCGCGGCGATGTTTCGCTCGATCAGGCAATGCAACTGGTGCCGGACCATCGGCGCACGGTGCGGCGGCGAGCGGCGTTCATATGAGCACCGCCGCTGCAGCCGTCACCCGCGCTCTCTCTACGGCGTTCGGGCTGGTGATGGTGGCTTCGGCTGCGGTGCAGGCCGACGGGCCGGGTTTGATCGCGGCCGTTGCGGCATCGGCCGCGGTGTTGGCGGGCAGCATGTTTCGACCTGCCGCTACGGTCGCCGTGCTCCTCACGGTGTCCGTGATCGTGCTTACCGACGCGCCACCAGTTTTGACCGCGACGTCTGGGCTGTGTGCCGCGGCGTATCTGGTGTTGCGGCACACCGCTGCGGTGACCTCACCGACAGTGGTTGGCGCCGTGGGGTTTACCGCGGCGGGGCTGGCCGCGGCATCGCTTCCGATTCAGCTGCCGTGGGTGCCGCTACTGGCCCCGCTGGTCGTGCTGGCGCTCTTCGTTCTGGTCACTCGCCCGTTCTGGGCGACGTAGTCGCCTCTGTGAAGCCATTCCAGTCTGCCTGCGAGTGTGCTGTCAACCGCCAGCGGACGGGTACTCGTCGTGCCGGTGCCACCACATATACGGCGGCGTCTGCGGATATCCGTCGGGTGAATCCTCCCACTCCTCCTGACGACCGAGCGCGGTGATGTCGAGGTAGGCCCATGTGCTGCCCATCGCTTCATCGCCGCGGTTGTCGATGAAGTAGGTGCGGAAAATCTGGTCGCCAGTCTCATCGGTCGAGCGCAGGAAGGCGTTGGTGCCATGCCAATCGTCGACACCGAAGTCGGCGTCGAACGAATCGGTGATGGTGTACCAGGGGATGTCCCAACCCATCTCCTTCTTCAGTTTCGCGATGGCGTCCTGAGGTGCCCGGGAAACGAAAACCAGCGTGGTGTCGCGGGCGTTGAGGTGCGCCAGATGGCCGACCTGATCGGCGAGCATCGAACAACCAGGGCAACCGCGGTCGGGCCAGCCGTCCACATCGGGCTGGAAGAAGAAGCGGTAGACGATGAGCTGGCGCCGGCCGTCGAATAGATCGACCAGGCCGGCCTTGCCGTGTGGCCCGTCGAACCGGTAGTCCTTCCCGACCGCCATTCTCGGCATCCTCCGGCGCTGCGCGGCCAGCGCATCGCGGGCGCGCGTGAGTTCTTTCTCTTTCACCAGCAACTCCTGGCGGGCGGCGTCCCACTCCTGCGGTGAGACGACAGGTGGCAAATCCATCGGGGCATCTCCTTCGAATCGGTTCGATATGTAGACACACGCAACGGGCGAAAGTCATCGCCGCTATCTTCTTGAGGGAGGTGACCTGCGCTTCCGGTAAGCGAAATGCTCAGCGGGACGCTTATTTTCGGGAGAGTCGTCGTGCCGAATGATGTGCGAAAGGCCGTGACCGGCGCGTCGATCGGCAACGCCGTGGAATGGTTCGACTTCGCGATCTACGGCTTCTTGGCCACCTTCATCGCCGCCAACTTCTTCCCGTCCGGAAACGAGACCGCGGCGCTGCTGAACACCTTCGCGATCTTCGCGGCCGCGTTCTTCATGCGACCCCTCGGCGGGTTCGTCTTCGGGCCACTCGGCGACCGGATCGGGAGGCAACGCATCCTGGCGCTCGTCATCCTGCTGATGGCCGGCTCGACGCTCGCCATCGGGCTGCTGCCGACGTACGCCTCGATCGGCGTCGCCGCGCCGCTGCTTCTGCTGTTTATGCGGTGTCTCCAGGGCTTCTCTGCGGGCGGCGAATACGGCGGGGGCGCCGTCTATCTGGCCGAATTCGCGTCCGAGAAGCGTCGTGGCCTCACCGTCACATTCATGGTGTGGTCGGGGGTGCTCGGCTTCCTGATCGGCTCGGTGACGGTGACGCTTCTGCAGGCACTGCTGCCAACCGACGCGATGGAGAGCTACGGCTGGCGCATCCCGTTCCTGCTCGCAGGCCCGCTGGGCCTCGTCGGCCTCTACATCCGCTTGCGCCTGGACGACACCCCACAGTTCGCCGAACTGACCAAGACCCAGCAGGTCGCCAAGTCGCCGCTGCGGGAGGCCGTGCGCACCGCCTGGCGCCCGATCCTGCAAGTGATCGGCCTGATGATCATCTTCAACATCGGCTACTACGTCGTGTTCACCTTCCTGCCCACCTACTTCATCAAGACGCTGCACTTCACCAAGACCAACGCATTCGTCTCCATCACCCTGGCCAGCCTGGTGGCGCTGCTCGTGATCCTGCCGCTGGCCGCGCTGTCGGACCGCATCGGCCGACGGCCCATGCTCATCGCCGGCTCGCTTGCCTTCGCGATCGGCGGCTACCCGCTGTTTCTGCTGCTGAACTCGGGCTCGCTGGCGGCCGCGATCGCGGCGCACTGCGGGCTCGCGGCCATCGAGGCCGTCTACGTCTCCGCTGCGGTCGCCGCCGGCGTCGAACTGTTCGCCACCCGGGTGCGCTACAGCGGGTTCTCCGTCGGCTACAACATCTGCGTCGCCACGTTCGGCGGTACCACGCCCTACGTGGTCACCTGGCTCACCGCGCAGACTGCCAACAACGTGGCGCCCGCCTACTACGTCGCCGCCGCCGCGGTGGTCTCGCTTCTCACCATCCTGACCGTCAGGGAGACTGCGGGGCGCCCGCTTCCTCAGGGCGTAGCGGACGAATTGTTCCAATCCGAAGCCGATGTTCGCGGGGCTGCGACCGCCGGGTCGTGACGGAGTTACAGTTAGGGCGTGCCGCCGCAATCAAGCCACGCGACGCGGCCCAAGTTGACTTCACGCGGCGCAGCAACCCGCCACCGCATCGTCCTTGCCGCCGCCGAGCTGATGCATGTCCAGGGTGTCGCCGCAACGACCATCGACGACGTGCTCGCGGCCAGCGCGACGAGTAAATCCCAGTTCTACCAGCACTTCGACGACAAATCAGAATTGGTGTACGAGGTCATCACCATGCGCGCCGACGAGATTCTGTCGTGGCAGCGCCTGCGGCTGGAGAAGGTGGATTCGTTCCGCGGGCTCTACCAGTGGCGCGACGCGATGGTGCAGCGGTGCGCGTTGCGGCGCGGGCTGTGGGGTTGCGAACTCGGTTCTCTGGCCGCCGAATTGTCCGATACCGATGACAAAGCCAGGGCCTCGCTGTCCGAGCATTTCACCGAATGGCAGGGCCTACTGAGCGCGGCGCTCGATCGGATGCGCGAGGGCGGCGCGCTTGTCGCGGACGTCGACGTGAAAGCCCTTGCGACAGGGCTACTTGCGGCGGTGGAAGGCGGCTACCTGTTGTCGCAGACGGGACGCGACCCGAGGCTCATGCAGTCGGCGCTGAACATGGCCATCGGTCATGTGGCGTCCTTCGCGACCGCCGGCACAGCAGTGCGGTGACGGCGGCCGCGATCTGGACCTGATCGACCAGTCCGGCGTTAGTTGTCGCCGGGGATGGCGGTCGGTGCCGGCGGTGCCTTGACCGGAGGCGTGAACAGGTTGCCGCCGGTGGGATTGATCGACTTCTCCGTCGGCGCCACGGGCGGAGCGGACGGCGTCGTGGGAGTCGTGGTTGTGGTGGTGGGCGTGGTGGTTTCCGGTGCCTTTTCGCCTTCTCCGCAGGCGGTGAGCGCGCCCATGGCGATGATCGCGCCCATGCCGGCGGTAGCAGTGAGGCGACGAGCCAGTCGGCCTGACTTCATGTTGAGTCCTATCTGTGTCGAGAAGTGAACTATATCGTCCAGAAAAGTGCATCGTCAATGCGCAAACCGCACGACACCGCGTGCATTATCGGTATTTGCTGTGTCACGCTACAGACGATGGAGTCCAACTGCGAGGGGGTCGTCAAGAGGCCTGCCCCGATTCGCAGGAAGCGCCACTGTTCTTCCCAGTGTCCTGGCAGGTCGCGAATCTAGTCTCCTGTGCACGAGACACCCAGTGTCTGCGAAGCACACCCACAGGTCAGCCAAACGGAGGTCACAAGTGAGGAAGTTCGGCGTTTACGCCACCACCGCCGTCGGTGCGACGGCCGTGTCGATGGCGGTCTTCGGAACCGGTATCGCCGCCGCCGATGACTACGCGGGCCAGACGTATGGCGACGCATCGAAGTCCATCAGCGATGCGGGCAAGAAGGCCGTCATCGCGAGCCGGGCGGGTGACACCTTGTCCGACGACGACTGCATCGTGACGCATTCGCAGTCGGCGCCGTGGATCAAGGGCGACGACTTCGCGCCCGTCACCGACACGGTGATGGTCAACCTGAACTGCAACGCGACCGTGGCGTCCGCCAAGGAACCCGGGAACTCGGCGGGCAGCCCTGAGGGCAGGGCCGCCATCCAGGCAGCGCAGGAAAAGGCAGCGAAGGACGCAGCAGCGTCCGGCGACTCTGGCGGGTAACTGGCCGATCGCCCTCCGGTGCCGAAGCCCATTAAGGTGAGGTCAGGCATCCACGAAGGGGAGGCGCGAGCTATGAAGCTGCAGGTGTTGCCCTATGTCACCGTCGAGATCGACGATCGCCTGCGCCGTCGGTTGCGCCGCGCCGGCGAACGGCTGCGCGTCAACGTCAGGGCGTATCTGCTGAGCGCCGCCGACGATGTCGACGTCGCCGGTGACAAGGTGCGCGACCTGTGCGACAGGGCGGTCGACCGGGTCGATTCGGTCGTCGCGACGGTCAACGACCGGCTTGGCGCCGAGGAACCCCAGCCGCCGCGGCTTCACCTGGTTGCCGGGCGCGAGGCCAGCTAGCCAATTAGGGCATCCGCACGCTGTCGGCGCGGCCCCCGACGAAGAACGAGCCTGCGATCACCACCAGGCCAACGACGGCCACCGGAATGGTCCACGCCCGCCGGCTGGACACCGCCGATTGACACTGGGCGACGTAGTCGCTGTGCGGGATGATTTCGTTCAGTATCGGCAGGTTGGCGGGGTTGTTGTTGTTCGCCTCCCGCGCGGCCGACAGATCGGAAACGACGCCGTTGCCGCAGCCGATGCTGGCGTTGTCGGGGCCCGGCACCGATACCGGTACGAGCAGCCCGATGACGCCTATGATCAACGCGACCGCTCCCACCAGCAGGATCAACCTCCGCAAATTCATCTGCTGGGTATGCCCACTCGGTCCGGCTCGAAACCATGTTGAGAACTCTCCGTGTGGGCGCCGCGGCGACGCATATGTTCTTCTTGTTCGGTGTGGTGGCTGTGGCCCGAAAGGAGCTGGACGCTTTGGTAGGCCATGGTCTTGTGGTGCTGCTGGCCGTGCTCGCTGCGGTGTTCCTCGCGATCGGCATCGTGGTGCGCCAGCGTGCCACGATGGACGTTCCCCAGGAGCACGGCGTGAGCTCGGTGATGTTCTTGACATTGCTCCGCCGACCGCTGTGGTGGGCAGGCACCGCGGCGGCGGTCGCCGGATACGTCTTCCAGGCGTTGGCGCTGGCGAACGGCTCGCTGTTGTTGGTGCAGCCCATCATGGTTTCCGCCCTGTTGTTCGCGTTGCCGATGAGCGCCCGGCTGGCCCACCGCCGCGTCACCCGGGGTGAATGGGCGTGGGCGGTGCTACTGACCGCCGCCCTGGCGGTGTTCGTCGTGCTGGGGCGGACCCGTCCCGGTGACTACGAGGCTTCGGTTTCGGCGTCGGCGCTCGCCGCCGTGATCTGTACGGCGGCGGTGGCGGCGTGTGTCGTGGTCGCCATCCGCACCATGGGCTGGCGCCGCGCGGTGTTTCTCGCGGTCGCGGTCGGCGTGTTGTTCGGCGTCGTGGCGGTGCTCACCAAGCTGCTCATGCACCTGCTCACCCACGACGGCGTGCGCGCGGTGCTCACCACACCGGTGCCGTATCTACTTGCCGTGTTGGGTGTGATCGCGGTGTTCCTTCAGCAGTCCGCATTCCATGCGGGATCGCTGCAGACGTCGGTGCCGACGATGCTGGTGCTCGAACCCGTTATCGCCGTGCTGCTCGGCGCGGTGGTGCTCGGGGAACACCTCGACGTCAGTCGACTCGACGCGGCGCTGATCGCGATGAGCGCGGTCGCGATGGCGGCGGCCACCGTCGCGTTGGGGCGCGACGAGGGTGCCTACGAGGAACAGCTCGAGGCGGCTATGGCGAGGCGGACGTAGTAGGGGCCTCCTCGACGCGCACTGGACGCAACCACGCCCAGGCGAAGAACACGACCGCCACTCCGATCAGGGCGAGTCCGACCCACCAGTTCGCGTCGGTGCCGAAGGAGAGGTCCACCGGGTTGATGTTTGCGCCTTTGTCCCGTTCCCTCAGGAGTCCGGGGGCGAAGCCGGCGATGGTCAGCACGACACCGTAGATCGCCAAGAGCGCGCCGATGACGTTGCGGATGTCGAACAGACGGGACAGCTTGTTGGCCATGGTTGCTCCTATCAGCGGTCAGTGGAAGACGATGTTGAGAATGATGGTCAGGGTGAGCGCAACGGCTGCGAGCGGAACGGGTCTGTAGTACCAAGCCTTTCCGGCGCTATCCGGATCCTGGAAAACCTCTCTCGGTGTTTCCGAGTACACCAAACCCGCCAGCTCGGCCACGGGCTTGGGAGTGGTGACCATGGTGACCGCCACACTGACAATGATGTCGACGACGAACGCGGCCGATGCCGCAATGAACGGCACACCCTGGCCGGGAAGGTTGAGCACCCCAACCTCGCCGAGGATGAAAACGAAGACAGCAGAAAGGGTTCCGGAGACCAGACCGACCCAGCCCGCGGTCGAGGTCATCCGCTTCCAGAACATGCCGAGGATGAACGTGGCGAACAGTGGAGCGTTGAAGAATCCGAACAGCGTCTGCAGATAGTCCATCAGGTTGGAGTAGCCGGCAGCGATCAGCGCGGTGAAGATCGCAAGTATCGCCGCGGCGACCGTGGCGATCCGGCCGATCATGATGTAGTAGTTGTCGGGCCGGTCCTTGACAACGTAGTCCTGCCAGATGTCGTAGCTGAACACGGTGTTGAACGCGGAGATGTTAGCCGCCATGCCGGCCATGAAGGAGGCCATCAGACCGGCGACGGCGACACCGAGCAAGCCGTTGGGCAGGATGTCGCGGATCATCAACAACATCGCGTCGTTGTACGTAATGTCGCCTTCGCCAGTCGATTTCAAGCGGATCATGTCGCCGATCGCGGCGGCAGCGATCATGCCGGGCACGATGATCACAAACGGAATGAACATCTTTGGAAACGCCGCGATGATCGGGGAGCGACGGGCCGCCGACATTGAATTGGAGGCCATCGCCCGCTGAACCTCGACGAAGTTGGTCGTCCAGTACCCGAACGACAGCACGAAGCCAAGGCCGAACACGATCCCGATCACCGACCACACCGGGCTGTCGAATCCGGACAGCGCCTGACCCGGCCACGTGGTCAACTGATCATGCGTGGACGCGGTCACCTTGCCGTCGGACAGGGTGTCAATCACCTTGTCCTTCAGGCCGTTCCAACCGCCAACCCTGATGAGGCCGAACACGGTCAGCGGGACCAGCGCCGCGAGGATGACGAAGAACTGCAGCACCTCGTTGTAGATGGCGGCCGACAACCCGCCGAGCGTGATGTAGCTGAGCACCACCACGGCCGCCACGATCAGTGATATCCACCGCGGCCAGCCGAGCAGCGCATTGATGACCGTCGCCAGCAGGAACAGGTTGACGCCGGCGATGAGCACCTGGGCGAGCGCAAAGCTGATGGCGTTGACCAGGTGCGCGCCGGGGCCGAAGCGGCGGCGCATGAACTCGGGGACGCTGCGCACCTTGGAGCCGTAGTAGAACGGCATCATCACGACGCCGAGGAACAGCATCGCCGGGACGGCGCCGATCCAGTAGTAGTGCATGGTCGATATGCCGACCTCGGCACCATTCGCGGCCATGCCCATGATCTCGATAGCGCCGAGGTTCGCCGAGATGAACGCCAGCCCGGTCACCCACGCCGGCAGCCGACGGCCGGACAGGAAGAAGTCCAGGCTGGTCGAGATCTGACTTCGGGCGATGAAACCGATGCCGAGAACAAAGACGAAGTAGATCGCGACGAGCACGTAGTCGAGCCAACCGAGGTTGAGGCGCAATACGTTCTCTGCCGCCAGTGTCGTGGTGGTCCCACTCATCTCGCAGTCATCAACCCCTTCATCGGAGGTAGCACAAGTTCGGTCAGAAGCAACCAGAAACTAACAGAATTTGCAGGTTATTCTGACAAGATTCAAACAATTTGTTTGATAATGTGCGTTCCCATGCTCGCCGCTGAACGTCGCCATGCGATCTTGCGCGCATTGAACGCGGGCGGGGCGGTCCGGGTCGCCGACCTGGCCGCCGAACTCGACGTGTCCGAGATGACCGTCCGCCGCGACCTCGACGCCCTTGATGCGCAGAACCTGCTGCGCAAGGTGCACGGCGGTGCGGTGAGCCGGCACAACCGTGGAGAAGAACCACGGTCGTCGGAGAAGGCCGGTCAGCAGCGCGCCGAGAAGTCGGCGATCGCGGCGCTCGCCGCCGAAAGCGTCGAGGACGGCATGACGATCGCAATCAGCGCGGGCACCACCACCACCGAACTCGCCCGTCGGCTGCGGCACCGGTCATCGATCACCGTGGTGACGAACTCCATCAGCGTCTTCGAGGTGCTGACCGATCCCGGCGCGGATGCCGCCGACGCGCCGCAGGTGTATCTGTCCGGTGGCGTCCGCACCCCGTCCGATGCGCTCGTCGGACCGATCGCCGACGCGGCAATCTCGTCGTTCCGGGTGGACGCCACGTATCTCGGCGTACATGGCTTCGATCCGCAGGTCGGCCTGACCACGCCCAATATCGCCGAGGCGCAGACGAATCGGACACTCATCGGGATCGGCGCGCAGCTGATCGTGGTGGCCGATCACACCAAGTACCGAGAAGTGGGGACCAACGTGTTCGCCAGGATGCGCCGAGTGGACAACCTGATCGTCGACGACGGACTGGCGATCGCCGACCGCGGCATCATTGAGGAGCATGTCGGACGCCTGACCATCGCCATGGTGATGCGACAACCATGAACGACCCCGCGACTCGGTGGACGCTGGCCGACGGCCGCGAGCTGTTGTTGTTCGCGCTGCCGGGGCGAACCCCGGCGCCGGTACCCGACCGGCGTCCGCTGCCCGAGCGAGGAACTGACCAGTCGCAGTTGCGGTTTGACCGCCAGACCGGACAGTGGGTGATCATCGCGGCGCTGCGCCAGGACCGCACCTACAAGCCGCCGGCCGAGGCGTGCCCGCTGTGTCCCGGGCCAACAGGGCTGACCAGTGAGATCCCCGCTCCCGACTACGATGTCGCGGTCTTCGAGAACAGGTTTCCCAGCCTGTCCGGTGCGGACAGCGCGCCGTTTCACCTTCCGCCCGTCAACGGCGATCTGTTCCCGTCCGCGCCGGGCCACGGCCGGTGCGAGGTGATCTGTTTCTCCAGCGACCACACCGGCTCGTTCAGCCAGCTCGAACTGCCCCACGCGCGACTCGTCGTCGACGCATGGCGCCACCGCACCGCGGATCTGATGGCACGCCCCGGTATCGCGCACGTGTTCTGCTTCGAGAATCGCGGCGAGGAGATCGGCGTGACGTTGACGCATCCGCACGGCCAGATCTACGGCTATCCGTACCTGCCGCCGCGCGCGGCGCTGATGCTGCGTGAGGCGCGCGCCCATGCCGACCGCACGGGCGGCAACCTGTTCACCGACATCCTCGCCCACGAGGTAGCCGACGGCAGCCGCATCGTCACGCAGACCGGGCTGTTCACGGCATTCGTACCGTTCGCCGCTCGCTGGCCGGTCGAGGTGCACATCTATCCGAACCGGTTCGTGCACAACCTCGTTGACCTGACCGATGCGGAGCTCGACGGGTTCGCACAGATCTACCTCGACGTGCTTGGCCGGTTTGACCGCATGTATCCGACTGCGCTGCCCTACATCTCCGCGCTGCACCAGTACGCCAGCACCCACGAACAGCGTGAAGGCTACTTCCACGTCGAGCTGATGTCCGTGCGGCGCAGCGCCACCAAGCTGAAGTTCTTGGCCGGTTCCGAATCGGCGATGGACGCGTTCATCAGCGACGTCACCCCGGAGAGCGTGGCAGAGCGCCTGCGGGAGCTCGGATGAGCGCGATCAGATACGCGGCACCCGGCCGGATCAACCTGATCGGCGAGCACACCGACTACAACCTCGGTTTCGCGCTGCCGATCGCCCTTCCCGAGCGCACGGTGGTGACCTATGTGCCCGACGACATCCCCGAGGTCGCCGTGCACAGCGATAGGGAGGACGGCGACGTTCGGATACCGCTCGACACCGCTCCCGGCGACGTGGCGGGCTGGGCCGGCTATGTGGCCGGAGTGATGTGGGCGCTACGCGCGGCAGGCCACCGCATCCAGGGCGGGACGATGTCGATCACAAGCGACGTCGAGATGGGCTCCGGCGTGGCGTCTTCGGCAGCACTGGAGTGTGCGGTGCTCGGCGCGCTCAAGAGCGCAATCGGCCTGCGCGTCGATCGGATCGAGCTGGCACGTATCGCGCAGCGGGCCGAGAACGAGTATGTCGGTGCGCCGACCGGGTTGATGGACCAACTGGCCACGCTGTGCGGAGAGACGGGTAAGGCGTTGATGATCGACTTTCAGGAGCTGACCGTGCGGCCGGTGGCGTTCGACCCGGATGCCTCCGATATCGCCTTGCTGCTTATCAATTCGCGTGCGCCGCACCAACATGCGGGCGGGGAGTACGCGTCGCGTCGGGCGTCGTGTGAACGGGCGGCTGCCGACCTCGGGGTGTCGTCGCTGCGGGAAGTGCAGGACACCGGCATTGCGGTTCTCGCGTCAGTCGCCGACCCGGTCGATGCGCGCAGAGCCAGGCACATCCTGACGGACAACCAGCGGGTCCTCGATGTCGTTGCGGCGCTGGAGGAGTCAGATTTCGGCGCGATCGGCCGGCTCTTCAACGCGTCGCAGGCGTCCATGCGTCACGACTTCGAGATCACCACCGACCACATCGATCTGATCGCCGACACCGCCGTTGAGGCGGGCGCACTCGGTGCCCGGATGACCGGCGGCGGGTTCGGCGGATGTGTCATCGCTTTGGCTCCGTTGGACAAGGCTGAACGCATCGCGGACGCGATTCGCAATGCGGTCGCCGACGCCGGTTACAACCCGCCAACGATCAGCCGTACGTGGGCAGGCCAAGGAGCCGCACTACTGCGGTAGCGCTGTCTCCGACAGTGCCGCCCACATCAACCGGGCCGCCTCGCGCGTGCGCTCGTCCGGCGTGATCGGCGTACCCGTTGCGGGCTGTTCGGCGGGGGCGCCGCTGATGTGCTCGACGAGCGCCACCGCAAGTTCGCGCAGTTTCACGTTGAACTCCTGGCTGGCGCGGCGCAGAATTTTCCATGCGTGATCGGCGTCGCACCGGACCAGGCCCATCAGCGCGCCCTTGGCCTGTTCGATCGCGCCGCGGGACTGCAGGACCGTGATGATGTCCGCGATCGCGGTCGCGTTCTCCGCCGCAGTGGTGATCAGCGCCGCGGAGACGAGCTGTTCGTAGTTGAACAGGCTCGCCACCGTCGCGGCACTGGCCGGCTCGCTCAGCGTGCAGCAGACGACGACGGTCGCGTCGTCGGCCCAGACACCTGGCACGGCAGCGGCACCATGGACCTGTTCCCAGCTCGACTCGTGCTGCGGTGCGCGGTCACGCATGGCCGCCAAAGTCAGCTCGGGCCAACGGTCGTCGGTCCATAGGTCGAGGCTCAGGACCGGTACCTGATGGGCGAGCGCGTCGGGAACGGGGCCGCCGATGCCCGCCAGTTGGGCATCGACGAGTTCAGCGCCAACGCCCAGCGCTGCCAGCACCGATGGATGCTCGTCGTCGCGCTTGTCGTGGACGGTGATCGCCAGGCCGATCGCTTCGAGCAGATCGGACTGCATGCGCTCGAGGATGCGGTGCATGAGTGCCACCAACTGCGGGTGTTGGCGCGGTTGAAAGTGCGACGGAGCCATGATCAGTCGCGGGTCGCGACGGTCGCGACGCGGTCCAGCCCGGAGATGCTCAACAACGTGATGATCGGCCCTGTCGCGGGCACGATCAGCCGGAGTTTGGTCGTCGCGGCCACAGCGAACAACGCACGCACGGCGGCACTGTCGCAGTAGGACACGTCCGACAGGTCGACCGTGATGGCGTCGCTGTCGGCGGCCGCACTGTTGAGCACGTCCTGGAACTCGTTGACGTTGGCCAGGTCGATGTCGCCGGACGCGGTGACAACCGGCGGTTGTTCGGCTTCGGCAGGGGACAGCCGGAACTGGCTATTGGTCATGGATGCAGCTCCTTGCGCATTTCCACCGTTGTTCCCTGCGGGGTTGGTGTGATGGTCACCGTGTCGACGAGGGCGCTCATCAACCTGCTGCCGTGCCCGCGTTGTGCACTATGCCGCGGCGCATGCCAGCGTCCGTTGTCCTTCACGGTCAACGCTAGACAGGTGGTCGTCGCCCGCGCCGTGACCTCCAGCTCGACGTTGCGGGCGGCGCCGCGGACGGCGTGCTCAACGGCGTTGGAGGCCGCCTCTCCGACGGCGAGTAGGACGTCGGCGGCGGCCGACGGGTTGACCCGGGCAGTCGGCAGCCAGGTGCGTAGGTGGGCGCGAATGACGGCCAGGCTGGCTGGTATCGCCGGTAGCCGTATCCGCAACGGGTCAGGACCGCCGATGTTGGCGCCGGGAACCTTTGTCACCAGCACCTCCGGATGTCTAGCGGCAGGCCGACCTGGATGGCCGCCTGAGCGTATGCGAAAACCCCCGCATTGCCTGCCTCTCCTCGACAGTCGCAAATTGCCGTTGTTGTCATATCACGCGAACTTCCGCTGAGGCGCGCCTTCTCCGAATGCGAAGCGCATGCCGACGGTGGTGCCCTTTGCCGTTCCATCGAGATCCACTCGTTCGCTCAGAGTCCGCATCAGCAGCAGCCCCCGGCCCCGGGTGCCGGGGTCAGCGGGTGGTGTCTTCCACGAACCCGAGTCGCTGACCTGCACGTGAATGTGACGGTCGCCGAGTGTGGCTTCCACGCACATCGTCCCTGGCTTACGCCCTCGATACGCGTGCTCGGCACTGTTGCTGCACGCCTCGTTGACCACAAGCACGATGTCTGCCGCGAGCTGGTCCGGCACACTCGCGCACCGAAGCCAATCGGCGAGCCGGTGTCGGATGTCGCTCAACCGTGCTGGGATCGCGGCGCTTTCGATGACAAGCGCGGAACCTGGATGGCGATACAGCACGATCGCGACATCGTCGTCGTATCCGAGGGCGGGGGCCAGTCTGTCGAGCATCGCGTCGGCAACCGCGTCGACGGGCAATTCGATGGTTTGCTCCATCACCTCGACGACACGCGCGATTCCGGCATCGATCGGTTCGTCTCGCCGCTCGACGAGCCCGTCGGTGTAGAGCAACACGGTGGATCCGGCGGCCAGTGCGACGGCGGCCTGTGGGCGTGGCTCGTCGCTGAGCACCGCGAGAGGCACCGAGCCCGCATCCGTCAACTGCTGCGGCCGCGATTCCGGCGCGACGAGCACCGCGGGGACGTGTCCGGCGCTGCTGTAGGTCAGTATTTCCGACCGGGTGTCGAGGATGGCCACAAACACCGTGGTGCAGAACGCATCTGGAATCAAGGCCGCCACAGAATCAAGCTGTTGGAGCATGGTGGCCGGCTCGGCGCCCGTGAGAAGCAGCGCGCGGGCCGAGGCGCGGAGCTGACCCATCACCACGGCCGCTGACAGGCCACGGCCGACGCAGTCGCCGACGATGACACCGATGCGATGGTCGCCGACGGGCAACACGTCGTACCAATCGCCGCCGATTTCCAGCGGTGACACCGCGGGCTCGTAGCGCGCGGCGAAGCCCGCAGGCAATTCGGCCGGCGCAAGCATCGATCGCTGCAACGTCAACGACGTGTCGCGGGCGAGCTCGAACTGGCGGACATGCTGCATCGCGAGGCTGAGGTGTCCGACGAGTGCGGTGACGAGCTGCCTGTTCTCCGCGCTGACCCTGCGGGACTCACCGAATTCGAGCCACAGCGTGACGTCCCGCGACAGCACGGCCACGATGCCGTGTGAGATGTCGGTGCCGGTCGCCCATCCAACGGGTTCGACGGTCAGCGGCAGCCATGAGAGGGCGTCCTCGAGTGACCGGCGCAGCGGCGCGTCGAGGTCATGCCATTGCGTCGCCCGCGACGTTCCCGCCTGGTGGACGGTCGGGTCCTGGTCGCCCGTCGGCCACATGATGGCCGCGACATGCCGCACACCGAGGGTGGTGCGGCACTCGTCGAGCATGGCCGAAAGCACCTCCCCGACGCTCTTGGCCACGCTGACAGCCGTGGCGAGCTGGGCGACCGCCCGCTCCCGCTCGGCGGCCGACCGTGCGGCGGTGATGTCGCGAATGGTTCCGACAAAAGTGTCTCCAGTGTCCTCGGTGTCCCCGTCAGTGCTCGGCGACGTGACGGCGTTGACGCTCATCGCCACCCACACGAGGTGGCCGTCTCGATGCCGGATCGGCGTCTCCGCCGCCAGCGTGCCCTGCGCGAGCAGCCCTGCCAAGCGCTCATTCGTCGCTTTGTCGCCGGCCATCCACGGGTGGGGCCATTCGTAGGGGACACCGTCGGCGCCGTAGCCGGTGATGTCGGCGAACGCATCGTTGATCTCGATGACCGCCCCGGTGCGGTCCGCGACGAAGAAACCCTCCTGAAGCGAATTCACCAGCGCGGTGCGGAACTCGTCACGGTCGGCGAGATCCTCGGCGCGGGCCCGCTGTTGTTCGTATCGCTTTGTGCCGTCGAGGAATCCGCGTGTCACCACGTCCAGCGCCGCCAGCGTCTGCAGCAGAAACCGCAATGCGACGACGGTATCGATCCCGGAATCTGGCGCATCGACCAGGCGGGAGTGGTTCTCGACGATCTCCAGCATGCTGATCTGGTCCTGCAGGGCCCTGCGTCCCAGCTCGTGACCTACGGCCAGGGTGTCCTCGCCCTGCGCCGCGAGGTAGGCCCGTAGCGCGGTGGCGTACTGGGCGTGGAACTCCGCGGCTTGGGTCATGCCTTGACTCCCGCTCGCTCCGGTCCTCGCTTCGGGCGGGAGCTTGCGGCTCGCCCCATCGGCCTGAGCCTCGCTGCGATCCTCACTCGCGGTCGTCTTCGGGTGGTCACGACGAGGCGCCCCGGTGACGCGCGGCGAGCACCAGCGCATCATCGGATTCCCTGCTGTAGGCGTTGAGTATGTGTTCAGCGATCGCCATCGCAGGTGCGGCGAAGTCGATGCCGGCAACGTGGTCTTCGAGGATGCCGTCGGTCGCGATGACGAGGAGGTCGCCGGGACCGATCGAAACCTGGTGCGTGGCCAGTGCATGGGAGATGCGGTAGCCCACGATGCCGCCGGCCAGCAGGGCAGACGCTCGGATCTGGACGCCGCCCGGGCCCTTGGCGACAAGGTCGGCGGTGACGTTGCCGATTCCGATCCAGCTCAGCGTGTCGGTTTCGAAGTCGATGCGGGCCAATGTGATTGCGGCCCCCCTGGTGTCAGCCAGACCGCGATGGCACAGCTGTAGCAGCACGTCGGGGGGCTCGGCGCGGGAACGGTCCACCACCTCAGCAGCGCGCAGGGCCGCGGTTTCGGCCGCAGTGCCGTGGCCCAGGCCGTCCGCCACGCCGAACAGCGCGGCGGTCCCGCCTACGGCGACGGCGATCGGAAAGTCGCCGCACACTTCCTCGCCGGGTAGGGGGCGACGCGCCGCGGCCCATTCGATCGGCCCGATCCAACCCTGCCTACGCATTGGAGGGGATCCATTTCCACATCTCGACGACCGTGCCTTTGCCGGGCGCCGACTCCACGACCAACCGATCCATCAACCGCCGCGCGCCGGGCAGTCCCAGGCCCAGCCCGCGGCCGGTCGAATAGCCGTCTTCGAGAGCGCGCTCGACGTCGGCGATGCCGGGGCCGTCGTCTTCTGCGCGGACCACCAGCGCCTGTCGGCCGTCGCGATACTGCAGTCCCACCCGAACCTCGCCCCGCCCGGCGTAGCTCGTGATGTTGCGGGCGATCTCGGAGATCGCGGTTGCGATCATCGTGACGTCGGTCAGCGAGAAGCCGAGCTGTCGGGCCAGTTCGTGCCCCGCTTGTCGGGCAGCGACGATGTCGTCGGAGTTGTTGACGTCGACCACGAAATCAGTCGCCACCATCGCGACCGATCGTCGGCTTGCGCGATTCCAGTTGCCGATTCAACAGCGCAAGACCTTCTTCGAGGTCCAGCGCCGTGTGCATGTCGTCGAACATCAGTCCGAGTTGGACCATGGCGAAGGCCACCTCGGGCTGCAGCCCAACGATCACGGTGTCCGCGCCGCGCAGCCGAGTCATGTGGGCGATCGTTCGTATCGACCGGGCAGCGAACGAATCCATCACGTCGATCGCGGTGACGTCGACGATGATCCCGTGCGCGCGGTAGCGGCTGACCCGCTCCATCAGATCGTGGCGCAACCGATCGGCGTCGGAGTCCGTGAGGGCGGCCTGCACCGAGGCGATGAGGATAGTGCCCTGTTTCAGAATAGGTACTGGCATGAGACGGTTGCGCTAGCGCTTGTCATCCATTTGGTTCGCCGGTGCGGGTCACTTCGTAGCCGAGCAGCCGTTCGGCCTCTTCGATGCCGCCCTGCAGGTCGCCGACGGCGTTCATCTTCGACAGGTCAAGCCCGATGGTCACCAGGGTCAGCGCGATGTCCGACGACAGGCCGGTGATGATCACGCTTGCACCCATCAGGCCCGACGCGTCAACCGTCTGCACCAGGTGGTTGGCCACGGTGGAGTCGATGGTCGGCACACCCGTGATGTCGATGACGACCACCTTGGCGCGGTTGGCGCGAATCGCCCGCAGCAGTTGCTCGGTGACTTGGCGGGCGCGCTGGCTGTCCAGCACGCCGATGATCGGCAGGATCAAAAGCTGTTCGCGCACCTGCAGCACCGGCGTGGACAGCTCGCGGATGGCCTCCTGCTGCTGACGAATGATGCGCTCGCGTTCCTGCACGAAGCTGACGCCCACGGTATTGGCGATGCGGTTGGCCGCAGGCTCGTAGGCATCGAGCACCCGGTTCAGCAGGTCGAAGTCGGTCTGGTACTTCTCGAACAGCGACCGGGCGAGCACGTCGCGCAGCAGCAGCACGATGCCGAGGACCTCGTCGGTCTCCACCCCACGGGGGATGATGCGTTCGGACAGGTCACGCGCGTAGGCCTGCAACGCCTCGACGCTGCCGGTCTCGAGCACCTCGACATAGTTGTCGTAGACCGCGGTCGCCTCGGAGAACAACTCCTCTGGGGTCATCGCCGTCAGCAGTTCAGCCTCGGTGATCCGGCGGGCCCACTCCTCCCGCAGCGCCGTCCGGTTCTGTCGCAGATGCTTGACGAGTTGGGGCAGTAGACTTTCGCCCGAAGTCTCGGTGGTCTGTGCGGCGGCGGTGCTGGCGAAATCTGTCGCCGATTCAGACATGGGCCCCTCCCGGCTCCACTCGCGCTCGGTGAGGTGGCACGAGTCCTGTGCAGACATTAGCGCCAGCGTCGGCGCGGACGCGTCGAAGTAAGCAATCTCCAACCGCCATTGAAGGCTAGGCTCGGTGCACGCCCGCTCGGGCGCCAGACGAAGGACGAGGTTTGTCAGACCAGGATGCGATTGCCACCGCAGTCGCCTACCAGGACGGGATCGCGGTGCTGAAGGTCGGTGGTGATATCGACCTGGCCACGGTGCCTGCACTGGAAGCGGCCATCGATGAAGCGCTGATACCCAAGCCGACGGGATTGGTGATCGACCTGTCCGAGGTCGCGTTCCTTGCCTCGGCGGGTCTCCAGGCCTTGGTGTCGACGCACACCAACGTCAGCCAGTCCGCGCATTTCGCGGTCGTCGCGAACAGTGCCTCGACCAGCCGACCGATAGAGCTGACCGGCCTCGACCAGATCTTCGAGCTGTATCCGACGCTGGCCGAGGCGCTGACTGCGGTCAAGACCAACTCGAAATAGCCTGGCCGCCAACCGGTTCCGCAAACCACTCAGGGCACCATCCACGACAGCACAGACGCCTGCAGGGCCGACAGCACGCACAGCAGCGCCAGGAACACCACGCTCCACACAACGACGCGGCGGAAGATGTCGCCTTCCTTGCCGTTCATGCCGACCGCCGCCGCGGCGATAGCCAGGTTCTGCGGCGAGATCATCTTGCCAAGCACTCCGCCCGAACTGTTCGACGCGGCCATCAGCACATCGGACAGCCCGGCCTGGTTGGCAGCCGTCACCTGAAGGGCACCGAACAGCGAGTTCGACGACGTATCGGAACCCGTGACGGCGACGCCGAGCCAGCCCAGCACCGGCGATAGCAGCGCGAACGCCCCGCCTGCACCGGCCATCCACGTACCGAGCGTGATCGTCTGGCCCGACAGGTTCATCACGAACGCCAGCGCAAGCACCACCATCACGGTCACGATCGCGAATCGCAGCTGGAACAGTGTGGTGCCGTACGCCTTGAGCGCGCGAGGCACCGACAACTTGAGCACGACCATCGTCAACACGCCGGCGACGAGCATCTGAGTGCCCGGCGTGGTGAGCAGGTTCAGCGTGAACTCGGTCAGCGACACCGGCTTTCCCGTGGGGCTGACGACGTGCAGCCCCGGCCAATGGAACTTGACAGTCGCCTTGTCGAGCAGCTTCTTCACAGCAGTGATCTGACAGATCACGAAGACCACGATGATGATCGCGTAAGGGGCGTACGCGCGTGCGACCTCCGCTCGGTCGTCGGGATTGGCGACCCGTCGCGCGAACTCTGGTGTTGGCTCGTCCGCGGCGCCGCCCGCGATCACCGCAGGCGCCTGCTCGCGGCGCGGATGCCAGACGCGCACCATCGCGACCACCGCGGCGGACGACAGCAGGGATGCGACCACGTCGGCCAGCGGCACCGAGACGAAGTTTGAGGTGGCGTACTGCGCGACCGCGAAGACGAAGCCACAGACCAGCGCCACCGGCCAGGTTTCCCGGACTCCGCGCCAACCGTCGACGATCGCGACCAGCGCCAGCGGCACGAACAGCGCCAGGATCGGGGTCTGCCTGCCCACCATCGCGCCGAGGGTGTCGCTCGGCAGCTCGGTCACCTTGCCCAGCGTCAGGATCGGGGTGGCCATCGCCCCGAACGCGACGGGCGCGGTGTTGGCGGTCAGCGCGAGCACAGCCGCCTTGAGCGGTTTGAACCCGAGCGCCATCAACATCACCGACGTCACCGCGACCGGAGTGCCGAACCCGGCCAGTGCCTCGATCAACGCGCCGAACGAGAACGCGATGATGATCGCCTGTACCCGCTGGTCGTCGCTGACCCGCGCGAACGAGCGCCGCAGCACGTCGAAATGCCCTGTCTCGACGGTCATTTGATAGACCCAGATCGCGTTGATCACGATCCAGAGGATCGGGAAGAACCCGAAGGCGGCGCCTTCCGTCCCGGCCAGTAAAGACTGACCAAGCGGCATCCCGTACACCAGGATCGCGATCACGACCGCGAGTGCCAGCGACACCAGCGACGCCACCCACGCCGTCACCCGCAGCACGCCCAACATCACGAACAGCGACAGCAGTGGCAGCGCCGCGACCAGCGAGCTCCACGCCAGGGAATGCGCAACCGGATCGAGAATCTGTTGGTACACGGCGACCACCTCACGGGCACGGCGATACAAACGACAATCGCGGATAGCCAGAAGGGGCGAGGTTCAACCCTCGACTGAGGGGTGCCTATGCAATCGTTGTGCACCTGCTAAAACATTTGAGTAGAGTCCGGTTTGCCGGATTGATCTTCAAAACTGCTGGCACAGGTCGGGAAGATAGGAAGAAATATGGGTCGGATGGCTCGCCGTGTCGCGGCGCTTGTCGGTGGTGCCGCGGTGGTGACGATGGTGGGCGTGACCGCCTCCTGCGCCAAGGAACAAGAAAAGGCGCCGGAGACATCGACGACGACCACGACGACGACCACGTCGCCGGCCACGCCAGCGCCGCCGCCAACGGTTGCGCCGACGGAGAAGTCGATCAACCCGACCGGCGGCAACCTGTTCACGCCCCCGGTGAAGGCGCCGCCTGCGCCGACCGCGATCCCTGGCGATCACTAGAACCACGTCAGGCCAGCTCGGACGTACGCTGGCGAGTGTGGTAGCCCGGCAGTTAAGCGTGCTGGCGCTGGTGGGCGCCGCGCTGGCTGTGCTCGTCTCCGACCTGCATCCGGCATCGAATCCCGACCGGGGTGACACGATCGCGGGCCCGTATTCCTACCTGCTCGCGAGTTCGACCGATCTCGGGCCATCGCATCGCACGGACACTCAGGTGACCGCCGCGTTGCGAGGTGCAGCTCGCCCGGAAGCGCTGTTCGGGTGGGCGGACGACAATTCGCTGGTGGTGCGCTGGAAGCCGGGCGAGGACTGGGCGATCGTCGAAGGTGCCGCCGAGGAGGTTGCCAGCGCGTTCGGCGTCGAGGTGCACGACTACCGGGGCATGCGCGGGCAGGTGTTTTACGCGTCACCGCAGCAGCCGGAGATCCCTGAGTCGCTGCGCGGTGAGGTCGCCGAGCTCGGCCGGATCCTCGGCTACACCCCGCATCGCACGAATCGTCCCGACTTCATTCCGCTTGACGTGCCGGACAAGGGCCTGACGCCGGCCGCGCTGCGCAACACGTACAACCTCGGAAAGTTGGCCGACGGCGGCTTCACCGGCAAGGGCACCACGATCGTGTTCTTCGCCTTCGACGGATTCGACCAGGCCGACCTCGACACGTTCGCCACCACGTACCGATTGCCGAAGTTCACCCCGACCCTGGTTGGCGGCCAGCCGAGCGAGCCCCATGGTGAGACGACGATGGATCTCGAGGTCGCCCACGCCATCGCGCCCGACGCCGCGAAGGTGGTCATCAATGCGCGTCCAACAGTCGAGGGCGACGCCGCCTTCGAGAAGATTGCGCAGATGTTCGACTCGGCCGACCGTCAGTTTCCCGGTGCGGTGTGGAGCTTTTCGATCGGCTGGGGCTGCGACAAACTGCACACCGCAGCCGATCTGGCGCCGGTCCGGTCGGCCTTGAGGACCGCCCAGTCGCACGGCACGTCGGCCTTCAACGCCAGCGGCGACCTCGCGGGACTGGAATGCAGGGGCGGCCAAGATTGGTCGTCACCGCCTGGCCCTGCGGACGTCGGGCTGGATTCGGTCGCCTCGCTGCCGGAGATGACCGATGTCGGCGGCACCACGCTATCCACCGATGCGAACGGCGTGTGGCTGGCCGAGCAGACGTGGTTCGACGTTCCGTTGTCGCAGGGCACCGGCGGCGGGGTGTCCTCCTTGTTTGACCGTCCCGACTGGCAGCGGGGCGTTGCGCCCGACCAGGATCCGGGACGACGGTTGACCCCTGATGTCGCCGCGGTCGCCGACCCGTTCACCGGTGTGCGGATCGTGTTGAACCAGCAAGAGGTGGTGGGTGGCGGCACCTCCCAGTCCGCCCCGATCTGGGCGGGGATGGCGGCCGTGATGAACCAATACCTGATCAGCAACGGTGGCCGGGCACTCGGCGATCTGAACCCGGTGCTGTACCGCATCGCCGCGGGTGCGCCGCTGCCGGGCTTCCGTGACATCACCCTCGGAGGCAATGCGGTCGCCGACGCCGGGCCGGGCTACGACCTGGTCACCGGTCTTGGCACGCCCGACGTGGACAACTTGGTCCGCAACGTTCTCGTCCTTCAGAAGGTCACCCGATGAGCACGAACGACGAGCAAGTTCCCACCGCAGAATGCCGAGTGTGTCAGACAGACGTCCCAGCGGGCGAGTATTGCGGCCTGTGTGGCTGTCACCTGACGCCGCGGCGCGGAGAAGGGCCGGACTGGCTGCGCATCCGCGACTTCGGTGCCGCGCCGGACGAACACCTGCTTCAGCCGTCGTTGGCGAGTTCGCTGTTCCCCCACCTGCCGCCACGGTCCCGCAACGTGTTCCGGGTCGGGCTGGCAGTGGTGCTCACAGCGCTGGTCGCGTTCGCGCTGCTGCGGTTGCCTGGCGCGCTCGTCACGGTCGCCGCGCTGGGCTTCCCGTTCCTGTTCGTGCTCTATCTGCGTGAGTCCGACGGGTTCCGCGACGTTCCAACGCGCACATGGGCGCTCGCCGCGGGGCTGGGCATCGGGCTGGGGGTCGGATGGGTGCTATTGACGGGTGCGGCGGTGGCGCGGTCGTACGGAATTGCGTTGGGCGCAGGCGTGGTTGGGGCCCGCATGTTGCGTGACGGCATCGGCATCCCGCTGGGCGGAGTGATCCTCATGCTGATGCCAGCGGTGATCGTGCGGGTTCTCGGACCACCCACGCGGGAAGCGTTGGACGGCTTCATGATTGGGTCGCTGGGCGCCCTCACCTTCACCGCGGCCGCGACATTGACGAGATTGGCCCCGCAGTTCGGCAGCGGTGTGGTGAGCAAGCGACCGATGGAGAGCCTTCTCGTCGAGGCAGGCATCAGGGGAGTGGCGGTGCCGCTCACCGCGGCGGCGGCCGGCGGATTGATCGGTGCCGCATTGTGGTTCAAGCGTCCACCCAGCAAGGAGAAGCAGCATCCCGGCTTCGTGCGCGCACTCCTGGTGTCGTTCGCGGTGGCAGTGCTGGCGGTGTATCTGGGCCTGGGCCTGATCGACGTCGCCCACTTCCCGCAGGTACTGATGTTGGTGCTGTACCTCGCCGTGGCGGCGGTGGCGCTGTTTCTGCTGCGCGTCGGGCTGCACCTGGCGCTGCTGCACGAAGCGCACGACGAGATCCGTTCGGATGAGCCGCTGCTGTGCCCGCACTGCGGACATGTCGTCCCCGATATGGCGTTCTGCCCGGCCTGCGGCGTCGCGACGCGGGCGTCGTCGCGTTCGTCACGGTCGGCACGACGTGACTTGCGCCCGGTGCGCAGCGACCAGGAGCCCAACGGGTCATGAGCACACCGACTCCGACCTACTTCCCTGGCTATGCAGTGCCGCGAGGAACGTACAGCGCTGCGCCGGTGCGCACATCGCGTGCCCGCGTGTTGCTGATCTGGTTCAGCGCGATCGCAGTGGTAGCCGTGGCGCTGGTCGGTGTGACGATGATGATCAGCAAGCCCCCGGCGCGGTATATGTGCCCGCCCGAGTGCGGGCGTCCGCCGATGGGCACACCGGTGGAGATCAACCCGCGGTTCACGGCGCCCGACGGCTCGTTCTCGGTGTCCTATCCGGCCGAGGGCGCGGCGTACAAGATCACCACCAAACCCAACGGGATAACGGCGGATCTGCTCGCCGGAGACGGTGGCACGATGCAGTTGTTCAGTCAGCCCGCCGCCAACCGGTCGCCTGAGCAGGTCGCCAAGGACTTGATCAAGCAGACCTTCCCTGACACCCGCACCGCCTACAAGATCCCCAACGCGATGGTCGGCTACCACCCCGGATACGGAGAGGCTGCCGACTGCTGGCCACAGGGCGCCAACAGCAGTTACATGAAAATGCGGTTGTTGGTGATGGTCGCGGTGAAGGACGATCTGGCGCTCGTCGCCGCCGCCGTCGGCCCGTTCCGCGCGTTCGGACCGGACTCCGGTAGCGGTAAACCGTCGGGGGCCAGCCTCCAGATCGCTTTGGATATGGGCAAATACGTCAACAGCTTTGCCTGGCGGGGTGATCCCGCCCGCTAGGCGACCTCGGTCAAGCCGTAGCCGCGGTCCCTGGCGACGTCGGCCAGCAGGGACCGCAGCCGATGCCGCGCGCGATGCAGCCGCGACATCACGGTCCCTATCGGGGCGCCGGTGAGCTCGGCGATCTCCTTGAATCGGCGTCCCTCGATATCAGCGTAATAGACTGCGGTGCGCAGCTTTTCGGGCAGCTTCTGCATCGCTTGCCTGACGTCGTTGTCGCCCAACAGGTCCAGCACCTGATCCTCAGCG
This sequence comes from uncultured Actinomycetota bacterium, assembly GCA_963841555.1. Lineage (GTDB taxonomy): Bacteria > Actinomycetota > Actinomycetes > Mycobacteriales > Mycobacteriaceae > Mycobacterium. Next base: position 237,159 of record CAWJDL010000004.1, on the reverse strand, counting down.
GAGCGCAGCCCGCTCGACGAGTGCCCGGCTTCGGCGACCAGTTGGCTGTCGGTGATCTCGTCGGTCAGCCACTGCATCGGCCGCCGCTGCTGTTTGCGGTAACCGCTGATGTGAGTGTTGACCAGAATCCGGTACAACCAGCCGCTGAGGTTGGTGCCGTCGTTGAACCCATGAAACCCGGCAAACGCCTTGGCCGCGGTCTCCTGCAGCAGGTCCTCCGCGTCCGTGCGGTCGCGGGTCAGCTTCATCGCCTGCGGGTAGAACCCATCGAGCAACGGGATCGCGTCACGCTCGAACCGCGCCATGAGCGCACGATCGGTCTCGGCCTGCAATGTTGCGGTGCTACTGTGCATGCGCCACTCCTGACGGCAACGGAACTTGTTGTATGCCCACAACTCTCACGGTCGGCCGATGGTCTGTCTGCACGGCTGGCCCCCCAATGCCGGTACTGGAAACCCGACCCGGCGCATACCGGTTAGCCCCCATGTCGGGACCCGTGAACAGCACCTGCCAGGCGACCACCACCGCAGCAGCAGCCAGCAGGGCGGTGGTGACGACATGGCCGAGCAGGCGCGTGTCGGTGGTCTTCATGGGTGCAACGATCGCGCCTTTCGTGGCGTGTGTCTTCGACGCTGGCCGCCATATGTGATTACCGCTAGCTGCCATTCGCGGCCATCTCAGCGGCCGCACAGCGCGCGCACAGCGGCACGGCAGCCGAGGAAGCTAACCAGGATGTATGGCCGCGCGCGGGCCCGGCGGGGTCGATCGGAACCGGTGGCAGCACACCGGCGGACGGGTGTTGTCCTTGCTGGTACGCCCGACCGAGCCGCCGATGTGGCTGGGCCTGGTGGTCGCGGCTGCGGTGATCTCGGCGGAGACGCTGCTGGTGTTCGTGCTCAGGAGCCTCGCCCCGATGGACACCTTCGGCGTGGTCTACCTCCTCGGAGCCTTGGTCGTCGCGATCGGGTGGGGGACCGGGCTTGCTGCGGTGACCTCTCTGGTGAGCGCGTTGGCGTTCGGCTACTTTCGTGACTGGCCCAATGACTCGTTCGATCCCACCGACTTGCGCAACTGGGTGGTGATGGGCGTGTTCCTTGTCGTGACGTTGATGGCGAACACGCTGGCCGGGGTGGTCAGGGCGCGGGCGGCTGAAGCCGATCGCAGCGCCGAGCGGCAGGCTGCGCTGCGACGCGTCGCGACCGCGGTGGCACAGGGGGTGCCGCCTGGCGACGTGTTCTCAACGGTGACAACGGAGTTGGCACATGCCCTTCGCGCCGGGCACGCCGCGCTGTTCCGGTACGAACCCGACGGCACGGCCGTGCTGGTTGCGGTCCACGACGAATCCGGCGAGCAGCCGATGTCGGTCGGCGAACACTTCTCGCTCGCGAGCGACGACGTCGCGGCGAGAGTGTTGCGCGAGGGCCGGATCGCCCCGATCGTCGTCGACGGCAAGGAATGGGGTGTGGCCGTGGTGAGTTCCTCTCATGCCCAACCGTTTCCCGCCGATACCGAGGCACGCCTCACGGACTTCGCTGAACTGGTCGCGATGGCCATCGCGAACGCGCAGGCCCGGTCGGACCTCAACGCGTCACGGACGCGGATCGTCACCGCTGCCGACGACGCCCGCAGGCGTCTGGAGCGGGATCTGCATGACGGGGCGCAGCAGCGCCTGGTGTCGCTTGCTCTCAAGGCCCGCATGACCGAGGTGTCCTTGCCAGTGGGGCAGGACGCGATCAAGGAGCAGCTCGCCGAGATCGTCCAAGGCCTCGGCGATGTGTCCGAGGAGCTGCGCGCGATCTCCCGCGGCATCCATCCAGCGATCCTGTCCAAGGGCGGGCTTGGCCCCGCGCTGCGGTCGCTGGTCTGCCGCTCGGCGGTCCCCGTCGAACTCGACGTCGACGTCGAAGGCCGGCTGCCCGACCGGGTGGAAGTCGCCGCCTATTACGTTGTGGCTGAAGCACTTACCAACACGGCTCGGCATGCGCGCGCGGCCGAGGTCAAGGTGAGTGCGAAAGCCGCCAACGGGCACCTCGACCTGATGATCTCCGACGACGGGGCCGGTGGCGCCGACCCGGCGAACGGATCCGGTTTGATCGGTCTGGTCGACCGCGTCGAAGCGGTCGGCGGTCACCTTTCGGTCAGCAGCCCGGCCGGTATCGGCACGTCGCTTGCCGCGACCATTCCGTGCGCGGCGTAGCCGTAGCATGTGCCTCCGACATATTGCTGTCCTGGCGGCTGGTTATCCACCGATCGGATTTTCGTCCACAGACTGTGGGCCGGCCGAGCGTGTTTGGCACAGGTGTTCGATAGCGTTGCGGTATGGCCCAATTCGTCACCGGAGAGGCGGCACGCGAGCGGTTTCGCGAGTTGGCCGATCAGGTTGACGCTTGGAATGACGCGGACGACCAGGTCGGGGTCGACAGTGCTCACCAGCGCCAGGGCCAGCCCCACGGGTGCCAGAACGGATCGCCATGCCATCCGCCGCGGTAGCCGAATCCCCCGCCGCGCCCGTAGCCGTGGCCGCCACCGTGGCCGCCTCCGTGCCAGCCGACGGGCTGCACCGTCGTAGTGCCGGAATTTGGATGGGCCGGGCTGGCTTCCGCGATTCCCGATCCGATGCCGAGCGTGGACGCACCGACCAGACCGGCGATCGCGATACTGCTGATGACTCGTTTGATGTTCATACGATCCACACTCGACCGCACGCGCGCATGCGTCGTCGGCGTTGGCACCAAAGAGGCGCCCCCCGCTAGCCGGTAAGCGTCAGGCAGACGCCTTCACTTTGGCCGCTGCCGACTCGGGCATCGGCTCGTAGCGCGCGAACGACCGCGTGAACGATCCGGCGCCATGCGACAGCGACCTCAAATCGATTGCGTACCGAGTCAATTCGACCTCGGGAATCTCGGCCTTCACCATCGTGCGGTCCTCGCCGACATTTTCGGTGCCCAGCACTCGCCCACGACGGCTGGCCAGGTCGCTCATGACCGAACCGACCATGTCGTCGGGCACCAGCACCGACACCACGTCCACCGGCTCGAGCAGGTTCACCCGGGTCGCGGCGGCCGCCTCGCGTAGCGCCAAGCTGCCCGCCATTTGGAACGCGAAGTCCGAGGAGTCCACGCTGTGCGCCTTGCCGTCGAACAGCGTGACCCGGATGTCGACCATCGGATACCCGGGACCGACACCCTTCTCCATCTGCGCTTTGACGCCCTTCTCGACGCTCGGAATGAAGTTCCTCGGGACAGAGCCGCCGACCACCTTGTCAACGAACTCGAATCCCGAACCCTCGGGCAGCGGCTCGACCTCGATGTCACACACTGCGTACTGACCGTGCCCGCCGGACTGCTTGACGTGGCGCCCGTGGCCTTTGGCGTTGCCACCGAACGTTTCTCGCAGCGGCACCCGCAATTCGACGGTGTCCACTGCCACGCCGTACCGGCGGGCCAGCGCGTCGAGCACCACACCGGCATGGGCCTCACCCATGCACCACAGCACGATCTGATGGGTCTCGGGATTCTGCTCGATCCGCAGCGTGGGATCCTCGGCGGCCAGGCGCTGCAGGCCGACCGAGAGTTTGTCCTCGTCGGTCTTGGCCCGCGGCTCCACCGCCATCGGTAGCAGCGGCTCGGGCATCGTCCACGGCTTGAGCACCATCGGGTCGGGCTTTTCGGACAGCGTGTCGCCGGTTTCGGCCTTGGAGAGCCGGCCGATCGCGCAGATGTCGCCCGCCACCACGGTCGGGGCCGGCCGCTGCTGCTTGCCGAGCGGGAACGACAGCGTGCCGATCCGTTCGTCCTCGTCATGGTCGGCGTGGCCGGATGACGAGCTGAAACCGTCGGAACCGAAGAATGAACTGAAATGGCCCGACACGTGAACAGTCGCGTCGGGCCTGATGGTCCCGGAGAACACCCGGACCAGACTGACCCTGCCGACGTAGGGATCCGACGTCGTCTTGACCACCTCGGCGAGCAGCGGCCCGTTCGGATCGCATGTCAGCCCTTCGCGCGTTTTGCCTTGTGGCGTGAAGACCTCGGGCAGCTGGTGTTCCGGGGGTGACGGAAACGCGCTGGTGATGATCTCGAGCAGTTCCAGCGTGCCGACTCCGGTAGCGCTGCATGCCGGGATCACTGGGAAGAAGGACGCGCAGGCGACGGCCTTCTCCAGATCGTCGACCAGCACCGACTGGTCGATCTCCTCGCCACCGAGGTAGCGCTCCATCAGCGTCTCGTCCTCGGACTCCTCGATGATTCCCTCGATCAGAGTGCCGCGGAGTACCTCGATCGGTTCGGAGTACGAGGCGTCGGGTGCGTGGGTGGTGGTGCGTTTGCCGTCGGAGTACTCGTAGTGCGTTTGGGACAGCAGCCCGATCAGGCCGGTACAGGGGGAGTCGGCGGCCAGATACAGCGGCAACACCTTGTCGCCGAACGCTTGCTGTGCCGCCGCGAGTGCACTCTCATAGTTCGCGCGGGCGTGGTCGAGCTTCGTGATGACCACGGCGCGCGGCATGCCCACCTGAGCGCACTCGAGCCACAGCGACTTGGTGGGGTCGTCGACACCTTCGTTGGCAGCGATCACAAAGAGCGCGCAGTCTGCGGCTCTCAGCCCCGCCCGCAGCTCGCCAACGAAGTCCGCATAGCCGGGAGTGTCGATCAGGTTGACCTTGACCCCGTCGTGCTCGAGCGGCGCGAGCGCGAGGCCGACCGAACGCTGCTGGGCGATCTCCGCCTCGTCGCTGTCGCAGACCGTGGTGCCGTCGACAACGGAGCCCTGTCTGGTGAGGACACCGGAGGCGACCAGGAGGGCCTCGACGAGTGTGGTCTTGCCGCCACCCGATGGGCCCACGAGCACCACGTTGCGGATGGCGGCCGGACTGTCCGCGGTGGGGGCGGCTCCGGCCTGGGAAGTTGTCGTCTTGTCAGCCATGACGTTCCCTCCCGTCGGCAGCGCCGACAAATGAGACCCGGCAGCCACTCTGCTGCCGTTGTTCCACAATTCCCCGAACCGACACCGAGCACAAGGGATCCGATGAGTTTCGCTGGCGACGACGGTCAGTTTCGGCATGAGCACAGTCACCGCAGACATCGCCGTGTCGCTGGAGGGGTTCGCAGCAGGCCCGAACCAATCCGAGGAGCTGCCGTTCGGTGAAGGCCTCGAGGACGAGCAGCTGCACACCTGGATGTTCGACTACGTCGATCAGAACCGCGACGAGGTCGACGCGATCCTCGGTGCGGGCGCCTACATCATGGGGCGCAACATGTTCAGTCCCGGCCGCGGCGAATGGGATCTCGACTGGAAAGGGTGGTGGTTACCGGAGCCGCCGTATCACGCGCCGGTGTTCGTGCTCACCCACCATCACAGGGAGCCGCTCGAGTTGGCCGGCGGCACGACGTTCATCTTCGTCACCGACGGGCCCGAGGCGGCGCTGGAGCAGGCGAAGGCGGCGGCGGGCGAGCGCCGGGTGTCGATCGCAGGCGGCGCGGCCACGCTTAACCAGTACCTGTCACTCGGCGCGATCGACGAGCTCCGGCTGCACGTCGTGCCAATCACGCTCGGCGCAGGCGAGCGGGTGTTCGACGGCGTCCCTGGGTTGACTTTCGACATCGGTCACGTGCGTCCCACCGAGCACGTCGTGCACGTGACGTTGCGCCTACCCGGCAGGTAATCGACACAGGGTCTGCGCGCGATGAGGGTGGAATCATGACAACCTACGACGACCTGGCGCAGCGCTACATCGACACCTGGAACGAGACCGACCCGAGCGCCCGGCGCGCTGCCGTGGATCAGCTCTACACCGAGGATGCCCGCTACGTGGATCCGATGGCCGCCGCAGAGGGCCGCGAGGCGATCGCGTCGATGATCGGCGCGGTGCAGGAGCAGTTCCCTGACTTCAGGTTCCGGTTGGCCGGCCCTGTCGACGGGCACCACAACCAGGCTCGGTTCGGCTGGGAACTGGGTCCTGCGGGATCACCGGCACCGATCGTCGGATTCGACGTCGCGGTCAGCGATACGTCAGGCCGCATCCAGACCGTGCTGGGGTTCCTCGACAAGGTTCCCGCAACGGCATGAGCGCTCACGCCTGCCAGGACGACCAACGCTTCACGTCGACGGTGACGACGGGCCCGTCAAGCGCAATTCGTTGGTACTGAACATATTTCTGGCGCAGCCACGCGTAGCCGCCGGCCATCGCCTCGCCGCTGTAGTGGATCGCTGCGATGCCGTCGGCGCGCACCCACCACAGTTGTGACCAGTCATCGTCGTAGTGATCGACGAGCAGGCTCACCTGTGGGTTGCCTTCGATATTGGCCAGCCGGCGAAGCTTCTTGGTGGACTTTCGCTTTGCGTCGACGGCGGTGTACACGACGTCGCCGTGCACCGCGAACACGACGGGCACCACGTGTGGCACGCCGTCCGGTCCAACGGTGGCGAGCATTGCCACCGGCGATTCCGCGAACATGGCCGCGGCCTCGAATTCGGCCATCGGTCCAGAGTATTCCCCGCGCGCTAGTCCTCCATGCAAGCCCGGGTGGTGTTCAACGCCTGAGAAGAAGTAGCGCACGTTGGGCTCTCCGTGGCGCGCACCAGCAGGGCGTACAACAACCGCTGTTCCTCACGGGTCAGCGGGTCAAGGACCCGATGTTCGACTCCGGTGAGAAGGTGCTCGACCTCCGTGAGGCGGGCCTTGCCCACGGGCGTCAGCGATACCGTGTGGCGGCGACGGTCCTGGGGCGAGCGCCGCCGCTCCACCAGATCGTCGGCCTCCAACTCGTTCAGCAATGCGACCACATTGGTTGGGTCCATCCCAAGCGTTGCGGGCAGGTCGGACTGGTTCTGTTCGCCGAGATCGCGCAGCAGGGTCAGGGCGATGACGTGGCGGGCGCGCAGGCCGAATGCCGCGAGTTCGACCTCGGCCTCGGTCTGCATGCGGCGGGCGAGGTGGACGAGCAGCGGGGCGGACAGGTGCTCCGCGGGCCGGACAATGGGCAGGTCATCCACCTGTTCAGGCTACTGGAATAAACAAAGAGTCCATTTGGTATAGATAGTTTGTGTCAAACAAACTATCTATGGAGGACTAAAGATGGCTCACTTGCTTCATATCGACTCGTCCGTGCAGGGAGATCGGTCCGTCAGCCGGCGTCTGACCGCGCGCGCCGCGGAGCGTTGGCGCGCCATCCATCCCGGCGGCACGGCCACCTATCGCGACCTGGCCGTGAACCCGATTCCGCACCTCGACGCCACGACAGGGGTGGCCCGACTGGTGCCCGCCGAGACGCGTACGCCGGCGCAGGAAACGTCGTTCGCGCTCAGCGTCGCGTTGATCGACGAGATCAAGAACGCCGACACCGTCTTGCTGGGCCTGCCTTTGCACAACTTCAGCGCGCCGAGCAGCGTCAAGGCCTGGGTCGACCACATGTTGCCTTCGGCTTGTCGATCGACGCCGAAAACGGCAGCGGACTCCTTGGCGACACCGATTTCATCGTGCTCGAGAGCCGCGGAGGCGGATACGGGCCCGGCACCCCGCGCGAAGGCTGGGATCACGCCGAGACCTGGCTGCCGCACGCCGTTGCGCTGACCGGTCTGCAACCGCGGTTCATCACCGCCGAGCTCACCATGGCCGACGTGAATCCGGCGATGGCTGACCTCAGACCGCTCGCCGCCGAAAGCCTGAGCGGGGCACTGGCTGCGATCGACAGACTCTGGACCGCGGACGAGAACGCCGCCTAACGTCTCGTCGCAGTAGCGCTAACGAGTTCCGCGCTGCCCCGTGCGCGGCTGCGGCGCAACGCTGATCGGTGCCCGGGTGACGGGGGTGCGCGTCACACCGATCTCCGGCGCCTTCGTCGGCCGCGGTTGGTACGCGGGGTTTTGCCTCGGCGCCGTGTTCACCGGCGAGGCCGTCTCAGGCGGTGGTGGCGGCGGGAGTGGTGCTGGCGGTTCCGCGCTGGTCGCCACCGGAGGCGGCTCGGCACTGGTCGGGGTTACCGAGGATGTCACATCGTCGACGGTGCTGGCCGGACCGCGGAACACCAGCAGCACTCCCGACACCACGATCGCGGCCACGGCGGCGGACGCCGCCACGATCGCCGTGAGCGCCGGCTTGGTGCGATACCACTGCGTCGGTGCCGGTTTGAAACTCCAGGTGTTGTCGTTGAACGCGTCGAAGTGGCCACTGTCGTTGGGAAAGTCATCGGAATCCGGTCGGTTATCCCAGAAGTTGTCGTCCGGTTCATCCCACAGATCGTCGCCAGGATCCTTCGGCGGGGCATCGAGCTCCTCCGCCGGCTGGACCTCGGGGACCGCGTCGTCGCTGGTCAACCCGTCGGCCTCGGCCGGGTCATCCCAGAGGTAGTCGAAGTCCCCCGAGGCTTCGCGTTCCACCACATACAGATGCTAACGCCGGTACCAGGGCAAATGCGCGGCCAGCCGTAAACCGGACCGAGTCATAAGAACTCGCACCGGCACGGTCGAGGTCACGGTAGGGTTCGGTCGCTCCGTTGGATTCATTCACCGCGGCGATCCGGCGCCGTAACCTCTGCGCCACCGCGCCGACTCCCACCCATCGGAAGGTTCGGCAATGAAGAAGTCTCTTGTGGCAGTCTCCGCTGCGTCCGCGCTCGTCCTGGCAGGCCTGATCGCGTGCGCCCCGCCCCAGAAGGACAACACGGGCGGCGAGACGTCCTCCGGCGTCAAGGTCAGTGAAGCAACCTCCGCCGCGGATTTCGGCGGGATGGACGCCCTCGTCGAGGCGGCCAAGAAGGAGGGCGAGCTCAATGTGATTGCCCTGCCTCCGGATTGGGCCAATTACGGTGCCATCATCAAGGCGTTCTCCGACAAGTACGGCATCAAGGTCAACTCGGCGCAGCCCGACGCCGCCAGCCAGGACGAGATCAACGCCGCCAATCAGCAGAAGGGCAAGAGTACCGCGCCCGACGTCTTCGATCTGGGCCAGTCGGTGGCGCTCGCCAACACGTCGATGTTCGCGCCGTACAAGGTCGCGACGTGGGACGACCTCGCCGCCGCGTACAAGGACCCCAACGGCACATGGGTCAACGACTACGGCGGCTACATGTCCATCGGCTTCGACTCCGCGAAGGTGCCGCCGGTGACGAGCGTCGACGATCTCCTCAAGCCCGAGTACAACGGCAAGGTCGCGCTGAACGGCGACCCCACGCAGGCGGGCGCAGCGTTCTCCGGCGTGCTGATGGTGGCACTGTCGCAGGGTGGGTCGGCCGACGACATCGCGCCGGGAGTCGAGTTCTTCCGCAAGCTCAAGGCGGCGGGCAACTTCCTGCCCGTCGACCCGACTCCCGCGACCATCGAGTCCGGCCAGACACCGGTGGTGATCGACTGGAACTACCTGAACGCCGCCGAGACCAAGAAGCTGCCCTCGTGGCAGGTGATGGTGCCGCCGGATAACGCCGTCGCCGGCTACTACTACCAGGCCATCAACAAGGACGCCCCGCATCCCGCCGCCGCGCGCCTGTGGCAAGAGTTCCTCTACAGCGACGAGGGCCAGAACCTGTTCGCCCAGGGCGGTGTCCGGCCGGTACGGGCCGACAACATGATGGCCGCAGGCACTCTCGACAAGGCGGTCGCGGCTCAGTTGCCGATCATCGACGGTCCGGTCACCGTCCCGTCGCCGGACCAGACCGAGAAGGCCACCAAGTATCTGTCGGACAACTGGGCCAAGGCGATCGGCTGACGCTGGTGCGACGGCTGAAAGAGGGGCTGCCGCTGCTGCCGTTCCTGGCCGTTGTGGTGATCTTCCTGATCATCCCGACCGTGACGGTGATCGTCAGTTCGGTCTACGCCGACGGCGTGTTCTCGTTCGCGCGGATCCAGGCGCTGTTCAGCGACACCGCGCTGGCCGCGCTTGGCAAGAGCGTGCTGCTGTCGGGCAGCACCGCCATCATCGGGGCCGTCCTCGGCGCGGTGTTGGCGTGGCTGATCGTGAGCAGCCCGCCCACGTCGATGGTGCGCCGTGCCGTGATCTCGTTGTGCAGCGTGCTGGCCCAGTTCGGCGGCGTCGCACTGGCATTCGCCTTCCTGGCCACCGTCGGGCTTAACGGCGTGCTGACGTTGTGGGTGCAGCAGGTCTTCGGCTTCAACCTCGCCGGCTCCGGGTGGTTGTACAGCCTGACCGGACTGATCCTGGTCTACACCTACTTCCAGATCCCGTTGATGGTGATCGTCTTCGTGCCCGCTCTGGAAGGACTGCGCGATCAGTGGCGCGAAGCAGCGGTCAGCCTCGGCGCGTCGACGTGGCGCTACTGGCGGGAAGTCGCGGTTCCGCTTCTGACGCCTGCCTTTCTGGGATCGGCACTTCTGTTGTTCGCCAACGCCTTTGCGGCGTATGCGACGGCGGCCGCGCTGGTCAGCCAGGGCAGCCCGATCGTGCCGCTGTTGATCCGGTCCGCGCTCACCAGCGAGGTGGTGCTCGGCCAGTCCGGGTTCGCCTACGCGCTCGCCCTCGAGATGATCGTCGTCGTGGCCGCGGTGATGGCGGCCTACGCCGCACTGGTGAAGCGCACGGCAAGGTGGCTGAGGTGAGGCGCACGACGATGGGCGGCAAGATCTTTCGCGCGGTGCTGTGGGTGGCATTCGGACTGTTTTTCTTGTTCCCGCTGTACGCCATGGCCGACTTCTCCACCCGCAACCTGATCGCAGGCGGCCGCACCCTCCAAGCGTGGAAGAACCTGATCGCCGACGACGCGCTTTATCAGGCGATCGTGATCTCCTTGCTGCTCGCTGTTTTCACGGTGGTGGCGATGCTGCTGGTGCTGGTCCCTACGATGATCTGGGTGCGGCTGCGGGCACCTTGGGCCAAGGGCATGGTGGAGTTCCTGTGCCTGCTTCCCCTGACGATCCCGGCGTTGGTGATCGTGGTCGGGCTGCGCAACGTGTATCTGTGGGTGACGTATTTCCTCGGGGAATCCGCATTGACGCTGACGTTTATCTACGTCGTGCTGGTGTTGCCCTTCGCGTATCGGGCCATCGACGCCGCGCTGTCGTCGATCGACCTGCAGACGCTCGCCGAGGCCGCACGATCGCTGGGCGCGGGCTGGCCGACGACGATCCTGCGGGTCGTGGTGCCCAACATCTGGTCCGGCATCCTGTCGGCCGCATTCATTTCGATCGCGGTTGTGCTTGGCGAGTACACCATCGCGTCGCTTTCCGGCTACCAGACACTGCAGGTGCAGATCGTCCAGATCGGCAAGACCGACGGCCCCACATCCGTCGCCGCATCATTGGCCGTGCTGTTGTTCGGTTTCGTGCTGCTGCTGATTCTCTCGCTGGTGACGCGTGGGCGTCGCCGCGCCGTCGACCCCGCAGTCCCCACCCCCGCGCCCACTGGAGTCTCCGCATGACGAACGGCGTTGCCGTCGAACTCAACGACCTGACCCGGGTTTACGGAAGCCTGAAGGCGCTCGACGGGTTCACCCTGCACATGGCGCCCGGCGAACTCGTCGCGCTGCTCGGCCCTTCCGGCTGCGGAAAAACCACCGCCCTGCGGATTCTGGCAGGACTCGACGAAGCCACGTCGGGCACCGTGTCAGTCGGCGGCCAGGACGTCGGCGGTGTGCCTGCCAATAAGCGCGACATGGGCATGGTGTTCCAGGCGTACAGCTTGTTCCCCCATCTGACCGTGCTCGACAACGTCGCGTTCGGCTTGAAGATGCGCGGAAAACCTAAGAGCGACCGGACTTCTCGGGCCGCCGACATGCTGGACTTGGTGGGCCTTTCGGCGCATAAACACAAGTACGCCAGCGAGCTCTCGGGTGGCCAGCAACAGCGGGTCGCGCTGGCGAGGGCGCTGGCGATCCAGCCGCGGGTGCTGCTTCTGGACGAGCCGCTGTCCGCACTGGACGCCAAGGTGCGCACACAGCTGCGCGACGAGATCCGGCGCGTCCAGCTCGAGGTCGGCACGACGACCCTGTTCGTCACCCACGACCAGGAGGAGGCGCTGGCGGTTGCGGACCGAGTCGGCGTGATGAGCCAGGGCAGGCTCGAGCAGCTGGCCGCTCCCGCCGATCTCTACGCCAATCCGGCGACTCCATTCGTCGCCGACTTCGTTGGCCTCAACAACAAGGTCCCCGCCGAGGTGTCGGGCGGCCGTGCACAGCTACTCGGAACGTCGGTGCCTGCGTTGGCCGGCTCTATCTCCGCAGGCCAGGGACTGGCGATGGTCCGCCCCGAGTCGGTCACCGTCTCATCCGACCCGGCCGGTACGTCGACCGTCAGCTCGGTGGCGTTCCTCGGGCCGATCTCGCGGGTGTACTGCACCCTGCAAGACGGCTCGGTCATCAGTGCTGAGATGGCGAGCTCGCAGGCCCGAGGATTCACGCCGGGGGCATCCGTTTCCGTCGGAGTCGAACCGACCGGCGTGCTAGTCGTGAAGGGTGCGGACACCGCCTGACCATCCGCGATCGCGCGCCAGCAGGTCCGCGGTCGTCTCACGGCGCACGAGTTCACACGCCTGCCCCTGCCGGACGGCGACGATCGGCGGCCTGCCCACCATGTTGTAGTTCGACGCCATACTGTGCTGGTAGGCGCCCGTGACCGCGACGGCCAGCAGATCACCGGGATGGATATCGGCGGGCAGCTCAACATCGCGGGCGATCTCGTCGCCCGATTCACAATGGCGGCCTGCGACCGTGACGACGTTCGTCGGGCCAAGCGAATGGCGGTTGGCCAGCGCTACAGTGTATTTCGCGCCGTAGAGCGCGACGCGTGGATTGTCGGACATGCCGCCGTCCACCGCGACGAACGTACGTCCACCGGATTGAGACTTCACCGACGCCACCCGGTACAGCGTCACCCCGGCCCTTGCGCTGACCGCGCGTCCCGGCTCGACCACGATCCGTGGTCGCGGGAACCGTTCCGAGGCGCACGCCCAGTCCAGGGCATCGTCGTTGACGTCGGCGAGCCCGGCCAGATCGAGTTCGGGATCGCCTGTGACGTAAGGGATGCCGTGCCCACCGCCGATGTTGAGTTCGTGCAGGATGACGCCGTGCCGAGCCCGGATGTCCGCCATGGCGGCGATCATCCTGCGGATGGCCTCGCCATACAACGCCGGATCGGTGATCTGCGATCCGATCTGACAGTGCAACCCGACCAGCTCCAGAAGTGGCTGGTGCAGAATACGTTTCACCGCCTCGGCGGCGTGACCGCCTGCGAGGGTGAAGCCGAACTTCTGGTCGTTGACACCGGTCGTCACCGCGGCATGGCCGTGGATGTCGATGTCTGGTGTCACCCTGATCAGTAGTCGTTGCGGCCGTCGCACTTCGCAGGCCAGATACGCGATCTCCATCAGCGAGTCGACCATCACTCGGCCGACGCCCACCTCGGCCGCATCGTTGAGCTCGTCGAGGGATTTGGCGTTGCCGTGCATGATGATTCGGGCTGGATCGACGCCGCCCGCGAGTGCGGTCGCCAGCTCACCGCCGGAGCTGACGTCAACGCCTGCACCCTCGTCGGCCACCCAGCGCGCGACGGTCGTCGTCAGCAGCGCCTTGGCGGCGTAGACGGTTTCCACGTCACGCAGCGTGGTGCGGTACCGGGTCAGCCGGTGCCGAAAGTCGGCTTCGTCGAGAACGTATGCCGGTGTGCGGAACTCGTCGGCGATGTCCGTCAACGGCACATCTCCGACGCAGAGGCGACCCAGGTCGTCGACGCCCGCGGTCAACGGCCAGATCGCCGGGTCTATTCGGGTCGCGGCGGCGTGGTGCACGGACGGCAGATAGTCCAGCAGGGTCATAGGGCCACGGTGCGCCGGCCATGACCGGATAGCACGAGTCTTGACGGGGTCTTGACGCGCAGACGGTCAATATTGATGCGGCCAGACGGCTCACACGTCTTGAACCGGCTCGATTCCGAGATCTGAGTAGGTGATCAGCGCGACTAACGGGACGCCTCGCGCAGCGAAGCGTTTGGTGGCGATGTCGCCGCGGTCCACCATCGGGATCACGCCGGTGACCACCGCGCCCACCGCCGTTACGCGCTCGTATGCCTTCTCGGTGGAGCCGCCGGTGCTGATCACGTCGTCGACGAGCAGCACGCGAGTGCCGGCCTGCAGCCTGGTGCCTTCGACCCACTGCTCACGGCCGCGCTGCTTCTGCTCCTTGCGCACCGAGAACCAGGCCTTGCCGGTGACCATCGCGACGCCATGCGCCAGCGGGTCCGCTCCCATGGTGAGACCGCCGACCGCGTCGAATTCGATCCCGTGCGCGGCGGCGAGATCGGCCACCGCGCGGCTGACGATCGTCAACCGCTCCCCGGTGTCGACGGCGAACTTGCCGTCGATGTAGTCATGGCTGAGCTGGCCGCTGGCCAACTTGAACGGCTCGGCGCGATGCTCATAACCACGGGTGCGGATGAGATCGAAGGCCGCTTGCCAGGTGTCCGGTCGGTCGGTCGAAGACATATCAGAATGGTATTTCAGGTCTGCCGCGACCGACGCGTCAACTCGACGGCGGCCGAACGCAATTCGTCGATCGAGTCGATGGGTGCGGCATAACCGATGCGGGTGTAGGCCACGCCGCGCTGCGTGACGACCCGCAGGTCGAGTCCGTATCGGTCGGCGCCGGTGCAGGTGGCCGCGGTGGTGTCGGGATATCCGCCCAGCACCTGTGCCATCGTGACGAGGGCGTCGGCATGGTCGGCGTTGAGATGAGCGATCGCCCCGTCGGCTCGCGGCGAAACCCGGTCGGGTTCGGCGATGCCGTATGCCTCGCCGGTCGCCGAATCCATCCGGCCGTACCCGCCGACCCAGCGCACCCGCTGCACCCGCAAGATCCACAATGAGAAATCGCTGTAGTCGATGTAGTACTTCGCCGCGGCGACGGCGGACAGGTGCGCATCGCGGGCGGCCACACGTTCGTCGCCAGTGGGTTCATCGACGACACCGGCCAGTGTGATGCGGCCGCTGGCCAGCGGATCGGCTTCACGCTGCGGCGCAACGATCGCGATGCTGGCGCGCGGGTCGGCGGCGAGGTTGCGGCCGTGTTCGGCGAGATTGGACACACACAGCACCGGCGCACCACCGAGCAGTCCGTAGGTGACGAAGGACGCCCACGGATCGCCGTCGGTGGTCAGCGTCGCCAGCGTGCCCGTATTGGTCGACGCGGCGATCGTGCGCGCTTCCTCGGCAGCCGACGGGCGAACGGAATTTGCGATAGCGGTTAGCGGGGGAGGGACCGACGGGGCATCGCCAGGGTCGCCGTGATCACGGGACGTCACGTCGGCACAATACCCAATACCTGCGCGATTGCCGGGTGCGCAACAATAAATGACGAATGCGTCGATTAATTGTCAATTGCTAGCAACTTCAATCGGGCAACGCGTTGAGGCGAAGTTGACGCGAATATGCGAGAATCGCACATACTTAGGTGTCTGGGGAGCAACTGTTTTCTGGGGAGTGGACCGTCGTGCCGCAGCCGGTTGTGCGTTTACTCGCATGCGCCGGAATGGTTGCTGCAGGTCTGCTGATGGGCGGCGGGATCGCATCAGCCGATTCCGGATTTGGCGGACTTGGCTTTGGTGACGAGAAGCATAACGACAACCAGCCACGCGGCGACGCGGAGCAGAGGCCGGTCAGTCCCCCCATTGTCCGAATCGGTGCCCGCGAAGATCGCGGAGGTTTTGAAGTCGGACCGGGCGGAATTCGGATCAGCCGTCAACCGGGATTCCGCGGTGGCTTCGATATCGGTCCCGACGGCGCCCGACTCACGATCGGTGAGCGTGGAATCAGCGGAGCGTTCAACCTCGGGCCAAGTGGTTCCCGTGTGACGTTCGGTCGCGACGGGTCCGGTGGCTCGGGTGCGAGCAGGAAACAAGGGGAACAAGCGGACGCCGAACTCAGTCCGTTCGGCACTCGGGTCGAATCGGAGGCGGAGGTCCCCGCGTCGGGCCAAGGCAGCCCCGAGGAGCGTGACGCGTCCGAAGGTCGCGCGGAGGACCCGGGCGTCGGCAGGGCCGCGGTGGCCCAGCGGTTGACCATCTACATCCCTGTTCCGCGACTGCTATCGGGAACCGGCGCGCGCGCCCGATCTCCGTTCACCACCGTGGTGATCTCCGTGCCGACCGGTTCGATACTGCGGGCGTTCGGGCAGTCACAGCCGAAGCCTCAACCGACGCCGTCGCCGAGCTTCCGCACCGGCGAGGTACCGGCCGAGGTACCAAATGTGGAGGTCATCGACTCCTCAGGGGAGGGCGGATCCGATTACGCCCAGGCCGGTGACTTGCAGCCCGTCAGGGCTCCGCTGGTGATCGCGCCACCGCCGCCGGTTGCGCCGCCGCGCCCCGTTGTACCACCGGGCGCCCCGCCGGTCATTCCGCCGGTCGCTGTTGCGCCGCCGCCGGCCGGGGGACGTCCGGGTAGCCCGGTACATGTGCCCAACTCGATCGTTGCCGGCGCTCCGCCCCGGATGCGGGGGCCTGCGCCCGAAAGTGTCCCGCCGCCCGCGGCTGGTGCCGGTCCGGTCGAAGTACCGGCCACCCGGTTGGGGTATCAGCAGTATCTGC
Source organism: uncultured Actinomycetota bacterium (assembly GCA_963841555.1). Taxonomy (GTDB): domain Bacteria; phylum Actinomycetota; class Actinomycetes; order Mycobacteriales; family Mycobacteriaceae; genus Mycobacterium. Next base: position 220,638 of record CAWJDL010000004.1, on the reverse strand, counting down.
GCACAGCCAAGGTGAGCGACATGGCCGTTGTCGCGTTGCCGGGGGTGACCGGGCTGTTGTTCCTGACCTTCAGCGGCGGGTTCATCGGCTACCGGCAAGCCAACAGCGTCCGGTTCATCCGCATGCAGCGCGCTGAGCGCTTCCTGCGCTAGTGACGCTAGCCGCCGAGTGAGGCGATCAGGTCCTTGATCCGGGAGGTCTCGTCCTCGGTGGCTGGTTCCTCCGCCTCGACCGCCTCAATGAGGTCCTTGCGCAGACCCACACCGTTGGCCGCCTCCTTTGTCGACAGCTTGGCGTGACCGCGGGCGACGTACAGCCGCTGACCCAGCGTCGCTCCCGGCCCGTTTGCGGCCGTCTCCATCAGCTCGTCGTAGCGGTGCCGCACACCACTGAGCGCGACGATGACCGACGGGGTGACCCGGCTTCGGCCCGCAGCCTCCGACAAAGAACCCTGAAGTTTGCGGAGCCCGGCCAGGATGATGCCGACGCGGTGCGGAAACTCGGGGTCGCCCGAGTCGGGAAGTGCGTCGATGGCGGCGGTGTACATGTGCATCGCCGCATCGGACATACCAACGATTACTGGGGCTTCACCATCATTCGGCGTCGAATCAGCCACGACTACTCGATTCTTTGTCGTACAAAAGTCGCCAGTGATGGCCAGATCGCCACGCTGACAGATCTAGGACGCCGAAACCGTAACCCGACTCGATTGCGGATTCAACCGCTCCTCAGCAGGACTCAGTTGGCCCGCGGCGGCGCCGCGGTGAAGTCAAGTTTGCCGGTGCCCGGCACAGTGCTGCCGACGCCGTCGGCGGCGATTCAGATTCGGCCAACTTGGGTAGGTTTGAACGCTGATGGACCAAAGCATCGGAGAAGCCGCGGTACACGATCCGGCCGAAGGCAGCCACGTCGAGCACGGCGTGGTCGAACATCCCACCGCCGAAGACTTCGGGCACGCCCGCGCCCTGCCGGAGGATCGCACCTGGTTCAAGCGCGCGGTGTTCTACGAAGTGCTGGTGCGCGCGTTCTACGACTCCAACTCCGACGGCGCTGGCGACCTGCGCGGCCTGACGGAACAGCTCGACTACCTGAAGTGGCTTGGCGTCGATTGTCTTTGGTTGCCACCGTTCTACGACTCGCCGCTACGCGACGGCGGCTACGACATCCGGGATTTCTACAAGGTGCTGCCCGAGTTCGGCACCGTCGACGATTTCGTCGACCTGCTCGATGCGGCGCACCGCCGTGGTATCAGAGTCGTCACCGACCTGGTCATGAACCACACCTCCGACTCGCATGAGTGGTTCCAGGAATCGCGGCGAAATCCGGATGGGCCATACGGCGACTACTACGTGTGGAGCGAGACCAGCGAGAAATACACCGACGCGCGAATCATCTTCGTCGACACCGAGGAGTCGAACTGGACGTTCGACCCGGTACGCCGGCAGTTCTATTGGCACCGGTTCTTCTCGCACCAGCCCGACCTCAACTACGACAACCCGGCCGTGCAAAACGCGATGCTTGATGTTCTGAGGTTCTGGCTCGACCTCGGCATCGACGGTTTCCGGCTGGACGCGGTGCCCTATCTGTTCGAGCGGGAGGGCACCAACTGCGAGAACCTGCCCGAGACGCACGCGTTCCTCAAACACTGCCGCAAGGTGATCGACGACGAGTTCCCCGGCCGGGTGCTGCTTGCCGAGGCGAACCAGTGGCCCGCCGACGTCGTCGCGTACTTCGGTGATGTCGACACCGGTGGCGACGAATGCCACATGGCGTTCCACTTCCCGCTGATGCCGCGCATCTTCATGGCGGTCCGCCGCGAGTCGCGGTTCCCGATCTCGGAGATCCTCGCGCAGACACCTGAGATACCGGACATGGCGCAGTGGGGGATCTTCCTGCGCAACCACGACGAGTTGACGTTGGAGATGGTCACCGACGAAGAGCGCGACTACATGTACTCCGAATACGCCAAGGATCCGCGGATGAAGGCGAACGTCGGCATCCGCAGGCGGTTGGCGCCCCTGCTGGAGAACGACCGCAACCAGATCGAGTTGTTCACCGCGCTGCTGTTGTCGCTGCCGGGTTCGCCGGTGCTGTACTACGGCGACGAAATCGGCATGGGGGACATCATCTGGCTCGGCGACCGCGACGGCGTGCGCACGCCGATGCAGTGGACCCCCGACCGCAACGCCGGCTTCTCCACCGCCACCCCCGGCAGGTTGTATCTGCCGCCCAACCAGGACGCCATCTACGGGTACCACGCCGTCAACGTGGAGGCGCAGCGTGACATCTCTAACTCGCTGTTGAACTGGACCCGCACCATGCTCGCGGTGCGGGGCCGCCACAACGCTTTCGCGATCGGCACCTTCCGCGAGTTGGGCGGCTCCAACCCGTCGGTGCTCACCTACGTGCGCGAGACCGACGATGACACCTTGTTGTGTGTGAACAACCTGTCGCGGTTCCCGCAGCCGATCGAGTTGAACCTGCAGAACTGGAACGCATACACCCCGGTGGAGATGACTGGGTACGTTGAATTCCCACGCATCGGTCAGCTGCCCTACCTTCTGACCCTGCCGGGCCACGGTTTCTACTGGTTCCAGCTGCGGCCGCCAGAGCCAGGAGAGCAGCAATGAACCTTCCGTTCGACGAGTGGATCGTCCAGCAGCGTTGGTATGCCGGACGAAACCGTGAACTGGCCTCGGCCGAGCCCGGTGTCGTGGTTTCGCTGCGTGACGACCTCGACCTCGTGCTGCTCGATGTCTCCTACACCGACGGACCGTCGGAGCGCTATCAGGTCATCGTGCGATGGGACACCGGGCCTATCGAGGAATACAGCACGGTCGCAACCATCGGTGCCGCCGACGACCGCACCGCGTACGACGCGCTTTACGACCCGGCCGCCGCGAAGTTCCTGCTGTCCCTTGTCGATTCGTCGGCGACAGTGGGTGACGTGCGGTTCGGCAAGGAACCCGGCGTCACGCTGCCGCTGGATACCGCGCCGCGGGTGGCGAGCGCCGAGCAGAGCAACACCAGCGTGATCTTCGAAGAAGAGGCCGTCTTCAAGGTGTTCCGCCGGATCACGCCGGGCGTTCATCCAGACATCGAACTGAACAGGGTGTTGGCACGGGCCGAAAACCCGCACGTTGCGCGGTTACTCGGCGCGTACGAGACCACGTACGACGAGCAACCGTGCGCGCTCGGCATGGTCACCGAGTTCGCCGCCAACTCCGCCGAGGGCTGGGACATGGCCATGGCCAGCACCCGCGACCTGTTCGCCGAGGGCGACCTGTACGCCGACGAGGTCGGCGGCGATTTCGCCGGCGAGTCGTATCGGCTCGGCGAGGCGGTCGCGTCGGTGCACGCCACACTCGCCGACGAGCTCGGCACGTCGAGCGCCCTCTTCGCGACCGACACCGTGCTTGAGCGACTGTCGGCCGCGTCCGCGTCGGTGCCCGAACTGGAGCAGTACGTGCCGCTGATCGAGGAGCGCTACCGCAAGCTGGCGGAGGAGACGATCACTGTCCAACGGATTCACGGCGACCTACACCTCGGGCAGGTGCTGCGGACACCCGAGAGCTGGTTGCTGATCGACTTCGAAGGTGAACCGGGCCAGCCGCTCGATGAGCGACGCCGCCCCGACTCCACGCTGCGGGACGTGGCCGGCGTGCTGCGGTCACTTGAGTACGCCGCCTACCAACGGTTGATGGAGCAGGCCTCGGACTCTCGAGCCGAGGACCGGGACCGGCAGCTGGCCGCGCGGGCACGCGAATGGGTGGACCGCAACGCCGCCGCGTTCTGCGAAGGGTATGCGGCGGTGTCCGGCGCCGACCCGCGCGACTCCGGGCATCTGCTCGAGGCCTACGAACTCGACAAGGCCGTATACGAGGCCGCCTACGAGGCCCGGCACCGGCCCAGCTGGCTGCCGATCCCGCTGAAGTCCATCGCCCGGATCGTGAGCTAGCCGAGGCTCTTGATCACGAGGTGATGAAACGCGAAAGGGTCAGCGTGGCGTAACGGTCGCCGCCTAACCCGGCACCAATGGGACATGACAGTCCCTCAAGTTCAATCCTCGAAGCAGAACACTATTGATGCAGTCGGAGGCCTGCTCGCCCGCTACGGCCTGGCCATCGTGATCGCGTGGTTCGGCGTGATGAAGTTCACGAACTACGAGGCGCAGGGGATCCAGCCGCTGGTCGCCGAAAGCCCGTTCATGAGCTGGCTTTACGACATCTTTTCGGTGTACACGTTCTCGGTACTGCTCGGTGTCTTCGAAGTCGGCGCGGCAATCCTGATCGCCGTCAAGCCGTGGTGGCCGAAGGTGTCGGTCCTCGGCAGCGCACTCGCCATCGTGCTGTTCACCGCTACGTTCAGCTTCCTGTTCACCACCCCTGGCGTGTTCGAGGAATCCGTCGGAGGCTTTCCCCTGCTCTCGATGACCGGCGGTTTCCTCATCAAGGACGTGGCGTTACTGGGCATCTCGGCGTGGACGCTGTCCGATGCCCTGCGGGCAACCCGCAGCAGTCTCGCCGACTCCTCACAGGTTCACGCAACCTAGCGATGACTCACTGGCGGGTGTGACAACGACGTTAGAGACGCCGCCCGCCGATACCGACAGCGCACGGCCCACCCGGTTGACCGCGGCCACGCGGAACCGGGTGGGCCTGGTCGTGCTCCTGGCCGGCACCGCGGTGATGTATCTGTGGAACATCACCATCAACGGCATGGGCAACCAGTTCTATGCCGCTGCGGCGCAAGCGGGTTCGACGAACTGGGAAGCGTTGTTGTTCGGCTCGCTCGACCAGCACAACTTCATCACCGTCGACAAGCCGCCGGTCTCGCAGTGGGTGATGGGGCTCTCCGGGCAGATATTCGGCTTCAGCAGTGCGAGCATGATGATCCCGCAGGCGTTGATGGCGGTTGCCGCGGTCGCCCTGCTATACGGTGCGGTGGCACGCGTCAGCGGCCCGCGCACCGGGTTGCTCGCAGGCGTGGTGCTCGCGTTGACACCGGTGGCCGCGTTGATGTTTCGGTTCAACAATCCCGACGCGGTCATGGTGCTGCTGATGACCGCCGCCGCGTACTGCACGGTGCATGCGTTGCAGCAGGTGAGCCCGAAGTGGTTGGCATGGGCCGCTGTCGCACTGGGTTTCGCGTTCCTCGCCAAGATGCTCGAGGGATTGATGGTGGCCCCTGCGCTGGCCGCCGCATATCTTGTTGCCGCGCCGACAACGCTGCGTGCCCGTCTGCGCCATGTCGGGGTGGCGGCCGTCGCATTCGTCGTTTCGGCGGGCTGGTTCGTGGTGCTGACCCTGCTGTGGCCAGCGTCGTCGCGGCCGTACATCGCGGGTTCGACCGACAACAACTTCATGAATCTGGTGTTGGGCTACAACGGGTTCGCCCGCGTTCTCGGTCACAACCACATGGGGTTCACCCCGCCGCAGACCGTCGTCGGGGAGGCGGCAGGCGCACAGCTGAATCTCGGGCGGCACGGCGGGTTCGGTGGATTCGGCAATCAATCGCAGGGCTGGTCGCGGTTGTTCGGCGGCGAGTTCGGCTTCGAGATCGGCTGGCTGGTACCCGCGGCGCTGCTGGCGACCGTGCTTGTGGTGCTCTCCCGCGGGCGAGCGCCGCGCACGGACCTGGTGCGGGCTGCGGCAATCCTGTTCGGCGGCTGGCTGGTCGTGGACGGGGTGGTGCTGAGCTTCATGCACGGCTCGATCCACCCGTACTACTGCCTGTCCATCGCGCCGCCGGTGGCCGCGATGTTCGCCATTGCCGTGCACGAACTGTGGCAGCACCGCGAAAAGTGGTTGTACCGGGCTGGTTTGGCCGTGCTGGTGGGCGGTACCGGCGTATGGAGTTGGGTGGTCCTCGAGCGGAACGGCGACTGGCTGCCAGGCTTGCGGTGGACCATCCTGGTGCTGGCGATCGTGGCGGCGATTGCGCTACTGGGGCCCTGGGCGGCGGGGGCCCGCCGCAGGGTGGCGCTCGGCGCACTCGGCGTGGGACTGGTCAGCGCGCTGGCAGGACCCGCGGCGTATGCGATCGTCACGATCGGCCAGCCGCATGAGGGCGGAGGACCGTCCGTCGGTCCGGCGGAGGCGACGAGCCAGGGCCACTTCGGTTTCGGCCAGATGTCGGACAACGCCGACCTGAACGCGATGCTGAAGGACACGAACACCGAGTGGTCCGCCGCGCTCCTCCGCTCATCGAGCGCCGCGGGACTCGAATTGTCCACCGGCACAGCGGTCATGGCGGTCGGCGGGTTCTCGGGCAATGACCCGGCACCTACGCTGAGCCAGTTCCAGGACGACGTGGCACAGCACAAGGTCGCCTACTACATCGTCGTGAACACCCGTGGCCGCGGGCCGGGCTGGGGGAACCGGGGCCACGCCGACATCGCGAAGTGGGTCGCGGCTACCTTCCCGTCGTCCACGGTCGGGGATGCAACGGTGTACAACCTGTCGGTGCCCAAATAGGACTAGCGCACCAGCCGGCGAAGCAACGCCGACGCCATGGCGATGCCTGCGACCGCGGCGACAACCAGTACGGCGATGTCGACGAGGCCGTTGGTCGGTGAGCCGATCAGCAGTCCGCGCAACGCGTTTACCTCGTAGCTGAGCGGGTTGACGGCCGACAGCCAGCGCAGCCACTGCGGCATCACGTCGACCGGGTACAGCGCGTTCGACGCGAAGAACAGCGGCATGGTGATTGCCTGCCCGATACCCATCAGCCGGTCCCTGTTGCGCACCAGCCCCGCCAGCGTTATCGACAGACACGCGAAGAACGCCGAGCCCAATACCACAACACCCATCGCGCCAAGGATTCTCAGCGGGTTGACGGTCATGTGCACACCCATGACGTAGGCCAGCGCCACCACCCCGATCACCTGCACTACCGAGCGCACCCCGGCCGCGAACGCCTTTCCGGTGATGAGCGCCGACGCGGGCGCAGGCGTCACCATCAGCTTCGCCAGGATGCCCGCGTCGCGGTCCCAGATGATCTGGATGCCATAGAAGATCGAGATGAACAGCGCCGACTGCGCGATGATCCCCGGAGCCAAGAACGCCAGATAGGGCACGCCGCCGGTGTCGATGACGTGCAGCCGGGAAAACGTCTGCCCGAAGATCAACAGCCACAGCGCGGGCTGCACCATCCTGGTGAACAGTTCGGTGCGGTCGTGGCGCAGCTTCTGCAGTTCCACCACCGCGAAAGCGCCCACCCGCATGGCCATTCCGCGGATGCGCCGCCATCCCCGCGGCGCACGGACGATCTCTACGGCCACCTTCGGCTCAACTGACACGGCGCGCCGTCCTCCTGCTCGACCGGACCGCACGGAACCCGGTCTGTGAGCTGTCCTCGGCCAGATCCGAGTCTGCGTAGTGACGGAAGACGTCCTCGAGTGTCGCTGCCGGCGACACCGTCTGCTTCAACTCGGCAGGCGAGCCGACCGCCTGCAGCCGACCGTGGTGCATCAGCGCCACCCGGTCGCACAACGCGTCGGCCTCCTGCATGTAGTGGGTGGTGAGCAGTACCGTCATGCCGAACTCGTTCTGCATGCGGTTCACCTGAGCCCAGACACTGTCGCGGGCAATGGGATCCAGACCCACCGTCGGTTCGTCGAGGATCAGCAGCGACGGCCGGTTCACCAGCGCCTGCGCCAACTCGAGCCTGCGGACCATGCCGCCGGAGTAGGTGCCTGCCAGCCCGTCGGCGACGTCGAGCAGCTGCATCGCGTGCAGCGCTTCGTCGACTCGATCGGACCGTTGGCCACGCGGAACGTCGTAGAGCCGCGCGAACAGCTCGACGTTCTGCCTGCCGGTCAGTGCGGACTCGATCGAAAGCTGTTGCGGCACATAGCCGATGTTGTACCGGATGTCCATGGTGTGCCTGCGCGAGTCGAGGCCGAAGATGTACACCTCGCCGCCCTGGACCGGTGTCAGCGTGGTGAGCACGCGCACCACCGTGGTCTTGCCGGCACCGTTGGGTCCGAGCAGGCCGACCGTCTCACCGGATCGGACCTGCAGGGTGAGGTCGTCGACCGCGGTGAAATGGCCGTAGCGGTGGGTCAGGCGCTGGCAGTCGATCGCAAGCGGTGTTGTCATGGTTGCCTCTCGTGCAGCATGCGGGTCATCTCGGCGAGGACCTCCAATCCGCGCTCGAGGCTGTCGAGCTGGCCGGTGTCGAGTTCGTCGAGCACCGTCGACAGTGCGGCCCGTCGCGCGGCGCGGGACTCGTCGGCGATGCGCTGGGCGGGCTCGGTCAGCCGCAGCCGGCCCACCCTACGGTCGTCGGAGTCGACGGTGCGGATCAGCAGGCCGTCGGCCGACAGCTTGGACACCAGCGTCGAGGCCGTATTGGGTACCAACCCCAACTCGGTGGCGGCCTCCCGCACCGAGATACCCGGTTGGCGGCCGACCAACCGCAGCATCTCGGCCTGCGATTGGGTCAGACCTGCGGCGTCGAACCCTTTCCCGGTCGACCGGCGCAGCTGTCGGCGGAACCGGCCCACCACATTGAACAGCTCGGCGATCAGGTCGGTGCGGGTGTCCACAAAGCCGATATTACCTCTGCTACAGAGTTATTTTTGCGGCGGGGAGCCAGCCCCGGACCACATGCACCCGGGCTAGGGCGCCACGGCCTCCGGCGACTCCGGCAGTACCTGGCCACCGTCGACGACGATCGCCTGACCGGTGATGTAGCCGGCCTCGTCGCTCGCCAGAAACGCCGCGGCGTAGCCGATGTCTTCCGGCGTGCCGAGCGCGCCCGCGGGGATCGCCCGCGCCATCCCGGCCAGGTAGTCGTCGCCGAGATCGGCAAGCCCTTCGGTGAGGATGTTGCCAGGCAGCACCGCGTTGACGGTGATCCTGTGCGGGGCGAGTTCGATCGCGGCGGTCCGCATGAAGCCCAGTTGGGCGGCCTTGGATGCACCGTAGTGCGACCAGCCGGGAAACCCGGTGATCGGGCCGGTGATCGACGACGTCAGCACGATGCGACCCCGGCCCGACGCGATCAGCGCGTCGAGGCAGGCCTGCACGCTGTAGACGGTCCCCTTCACATTGACGTCCAGCACGTCGGCCAGTTGGTCGGGGGTCATGGTCTGCAGCGGGGCGTCGGGGAAGATGCCGGCGTTGGCGCACAACACATCCAGCCCGCCGAATGCCCCGACGACCCCCTTGGCCATCGCGGTGCAGGAATCGCGGTCGGACACGTCGACCGCGACGCCCATGATCTTGCCTGAGCCAAGCCCGTCGAGGGCGGCGACGGCGGAGTCGATGTCGGCTTGCGAGCGCGCCCCGATCGCGACGTTCGCGTCCGCCGTAGCGAACACCGAGGCGATGCCGCGGCCGATTCCCTTGCTACCACCGGTGACCACCACCGATTTACCCGCCAGTGAGAACATACGGATCAGTCTCGGCCATCGACGGCGGCCTCGCAGAGCGGACAATGTGACCATGGCCAAATACCTCCTCAACGACGACGCGGTGGCAAAGGCGCGCACGCTCATCGACGCTCGTCAGTACGTCCTCGACAGCGACTGGGGTGAGGTGCAGCCGCGCGCCGAAGCGCAGAACTCCTACCTCGAATCGCATTCCTGGGAGGACTACGCCGAGTGGCACCTGGGACTGACCGATGGCGCGAACGACGACACGAAGGCGCGATATGCCTTCGTGTACGGGGATTTTCGCCGCATACACCGCACCGGTTTGATCGCCTGCGTGTACCGGGCGTCCGAATGGCGGCACAAGGACATCGAGCTCGGCGCCCACGACCTGCTGCAGTACCTCGACAAGAAGACTGGTCTGGAACCGACTCAGAAAAGGGCGTAACCGGCTACGGCCGCAGCATGAAGTCAAGGAAGCGGTCGCGCAGTCCGGCAGGCGCGGCCGGGGTCGAGCCCGATGCGTGCAGGAGCCCGAGGCCCGCCGCGAACACCACAAGCGACCGCAGTGCGGCGTCCTCGGGCTCGAACCCGCAGTCGATGAAGGCCTGCCGCACGGCCCGCAATACCCGCGCATCGCTTTGCTGCACGCTGGCCGATACCGCGTCATCGGTGAGTGCCCATACCCGCATCGAACGCTCGAGCGCCCAGTGCTGCGGTTCGACCAACGTCCGCATCATCACGGCCAGGCGTTCCGGCGGGTCAACGTCCGGCATGTTCTCAAACGGCCGACGGTTGCGGTCGTGGAGGCTGCCCCACGCCTCGACCACCGCACTGCGGTACGCAGGCATGTCGGTGAAGTGCCAGTAAAAGCTGCCCTTCGTGACATTCAGCCGCTCGCACAGCGCGTCGATCCGAAGTGCGTTTGGACCGCTTTCGGCAAGCACAGCAAATCCGGCCTCGATCCAGTCGTCGGCCGATAGCCGACGGCCACCGTGCCGCGGCGTCATGCTGGGCATCGTACGACGATCGAAGAGCACCGTTACTGACACCAGGGAAAATTACATTTAGGAGCGGTGCTGGCAACCGTGGCCGCCCAGGTAGGTCGCCGCCGCTCTTCGGCTCCTACTACCGGCCCGCCCGGCCGGCGGCATCAGCGAGAAATCCGAGAAATCCCGAGTGCCATGGCGGCGGCCACGGTTGCAACAGCAGCTCACCGTACCATACGCCCAGGTACGGACACGCGAACTCGACCAGCAAGCGTGCTGGCGCACAACACTTCTGAGTCAGCCGCGACCATTCTCGGCCAGCCAGTCACGCTGCCAACCGAGGAAATCCTCATCGTCGGGGACCATGACAATTCGCCCATCCCACGTATCCATGTCCTCGGGGTCCCAATCGGTGAAGTTGGGGTCCAGTGACCGCGGCCGCGGCAGTTTGCGGTCAGCTCGGCGGCGTTTGCCGCGATTTCATGGCACGTTGCCTTGCAGTCGTCGTTGCGGCCTTCACCGTCTCCCCGCCGACGTCGCCGGCGACCCGTTCGGCGCAGTTGGTGAGCTGAATGTAGACCGCGCCGTTTAGCCGTGTCGCGCGTCGGGCAACATGGCTGCATGGCCGGTGACGAGTTCGACGACATCCCCTTAGAACCCGCGGAGCAACTCGACTCCGACGAGATCCGCAACGACGACGGCGACGAGGTGGTCGACCCGCCGGACCAGTGGATCGAGGCCAAGGACCACGAATCGCTCGACGAACGGTTGTCGGAGGAGACCCCGGAGGTGTCCCCCGACAGCATCGATCCTCGCGACGCCGACGACGGTTCACCGGCCGTCGAATCAATGTCTGACAACGACATCGACCACCTGGACCCCGAGCAGCACGGGCGTGACCGCGGCCAGATCGACGGCACGCCGGAGGACGGCGACTCGTTCTTCGTCGTCGTGGACTGAATTAGCCCGTCGCGGCCTGAAGCACCATCACCGCTCTTGCATCGATGGCCACCTTGGCCCCTGCGGTCACCGGCTTGGCTTCCTCGGCGACTGTCATGTCCGCCGTGTAGATCACCGGGACCCATGCTGCGCCGAACTCCGTTGGTGGCAGCGTGAATTCGATCGGCTCATGGTGGGCGTTGAAACACAGAACGAACGAGTCGTCGGTGACGCGCTGACCGCGGACGTCCGGATCGGGTATGCCTTGACCGTTGAGGTACACCGCGACTGACTTGGCGAAACCCGACTCCCAGTCCTCCTCCGTCATCTCCGAGCCGTCCGGCGCGAACCACGCGATGTCGGGCATGCCGCCATCGCCGCGACGGCCGACCGGCTTACCGCTGAAGAATCGTCGCCTGCGGAACACCGGATGCGCCGTGCGCAGCGCAGACACCGCGCGAGTGAACTCCACGAGGTCGTTGTCGGCCTGTGCCCAGTTGATCCAGGAAAGCTCGTTGTCCTGGCAGTAGACGTTGTTGTTGCCCTGTTGAGCACGGCCGAGTTCGTCGCCGTGCGAGATCATCGGTACACCTTGTGAAAGCAGAAGCGTGGTAAGGAAATTGCGTTGCTGGCGGGCCCGCAACGCGTTGATCTCCTGATCGCCGGTCGGCCCTTCGGCCCCGCAGTTCCAGGATCGGTTGTGGCTCTCGCCGTCCCGGTTGTCCTCTTTGTTGGCTTCGTTGTGCTTTTCGTTGTAGGACACCAGATCCCGCAACGTGAATCCGTCGTGGGCGGTGACGAAGTTGATGGACGCGACGGGGCGCCTGCCGGTGTGCTCGTAGAGGTCGGCAGATCCGGTCAGGCGAGAGGCGAACTCGTCGAGGGTGGCCGGCTCCCCGCGCCAGTAGTCGCGCACCGTGTCGCGGTACTTGCCGTTCCACTCCGTCCACTGCGGCGGAAAGTTGCCGACCTGATAGCCGCCGGGGCCGACGTCCCACGGTTCGGCGATCAGCTTGACCTGGCTGACCGTCGGATCCTGTTGCACGAGTTCGAAGAAGGTCGATAGCTTGTCCACGTCGTAGAACTCGCGGGCAAGGGTGGACGCTAGGTCGAACCGGAATCCGTCGACGTGCATCTCGGTCACCCAGTACCGCAACGAATCCATGATCAGCTGAAGCGAGTGCGGGTGGCCCACGTTGAGGCTGTTGCCGGTACCGGTGTAGTCCAGGTAGTACCTGAGATCACTATCGACTAAGCGGTAGTAGGCGGCGTTGTCGATCCCGCGCATCGACAGCGTCGGACCGAGGTGGTTGCCCTCGGCGGTGTGGTTGTAGACCACATCGAGGATCACCTCGATGTCCGCCTCGTGCAGCGCGCGAACCATCGCCTTGAACTCCTGGACCTGTCCGCCAGGGGTCGAGCTGCTCCTGTACTTGGGTTCCGGCGCCAAGAAGCCGATCGTGTTGTAGCCCCAGTAGTTGGTAAGGCCCTTCTCGATGAGTGTCGAATCGTCGACGAAGTCATGCACCGGCATCAACTCGATCGCGTTGACGCCCAACGACTTCAGGTGCTCGATGATCACTGGGTGCGCCACGGCGGCATATGTACCGCGAATGTTCTCAGGGATGTCAGGGTGCGTCTGCGTGAGCCCCTTGACGTGCGCCTCGTATATGACCGTGTCGGCGTACTCATGCCCAGGCGGTCGATCCACACCCCAGTCGAAGAACGGGTTGATCACCACCGACTTGGGCATGCTGGCCGCCGAGTCGTCGTCGTTGCGGCTGTCGGGGTCGCCGAAGTTGTAGCCGAACAGCGACTGGTTCCACTCGAAGGTGCCGTCGATCGCCTTCGCGTACGGGTCGATCAACAGCTTGTGCGGGTTGCAGCGCTGGCCCGCCGCAGGATCGTACGGGCCGTGCACCCGGTAGCCGTATCGCTGGCCGGGCTCGATATTGGGGATGAATCCGTGCCAGACGAAGCCGTCGACCTCTGGCAGCGTCACCCTGCTTTCGGCGCCGTCCGCGTCGAACAGGCACAACTCGACCTTCTCGGCGGCCTCGCTGAACACCCCGAAATTGGTGCCAGAGCCGTCGTAAGTGGCGCCAAGCGGATACGCCTTGCCTCGCCAGATTTCCGACACCCCGCCATCACTCACGACGGCGACGATACGGTGTCGGTCGATGTCCGTTTATCGCACGCTGTTGTTCGAGGTCGACCACGGCGTGGCCACCATCACGCTCAACCGGCCGCGGCAACGCAACGCAATCGGTGACGGAATGCGCGACGAGCTTGCCGACGCCTACCGCACCTGCGACCGCGACGACTCCGTGCGGGTGATCGTGCTGACCGGCACCCCGCCCGCGTTCTGCGCAGGCGCCGACCTCGGCGGCGGTGAGCAGACCTTCGCCGAACCCGGGCCGGACTTTTCTGCGGCGGGGATCGCGGTGCCCGCGTGGTCGCTCGCCAAGCCGGTGATCGCCGCGGTCAACGGCCACGCCATCGGTCTTGGCCTGACGCTTGCCCTGCAATGCGACGTCCGGTTCTTCGCCGCCGACGCGCGTTACGGCGTGGTGCAGGTCAGGCGGGGCGTCGTCGGTGACGCGTACTCGCACTGGGTCCTGCCTCGGCTGGTCGGGATCGCCAACGCGGCCGAAATCCTGTTGACCGGAGCGGTTTTCGACGGGCAGCGGGCGGTGGAGCTGGGGTTGGGGAGCAGGGTGCTCGACGCAGGCGATGTTCTGCCCGCCGCGCTGGAACTCGCACACGATATCGCCGAGAACACCGCGCCGATGTCGGTCGCGGCCAGCAAGCGACTGTTGTGGGATTCGTTCGATCTCGATCGCGAGGCCGTCGGCGCCCGCGAGACAGACATTCACCTTCGGGTCATGGGCCACGAGGACGCCCGTGAGGGGGTGCGCGCCCATCTGCAGGGTCGCCAGCCGAGGTGGACAGGGACCCCGCGCGACCCGACGGTCTAGGCGACCTCGATGCCGACGGCGCGCATGTCCTCGACGGCCTTGGCGGTCGACTCGGGCGCCACTCCCGCGGTCAGATCCAGCAGCACCCGCGTGGAAAAGCCCGCTTTGGCGGCGTCGGCGGCGGTGGCGCGCACGCAGTAGTCGGTGGCGATGCCCACGATGTCGACCTCGTCGACGCCGCGCTGGCGCAGCCAGTCCGTCAGTGTCGTGCCGGACTCATCGGTGCCTTCGAAGCCGCTGTAGGCCGCCGAGTGGTGGCCCTTCAAGAACACGGCTTCGACGCCTGCCGGGTCGAATTCGGGAGGAAAGTCCGCGCCTGCCGTTCCTGCGACGCAATGCCGGGGCCAGGACGCCGCGTAGTCGGGGTTTTCGGAGAAGTGCTCGCCGGGGTCGATATGGAAGTCCTTGGTCGCCACCACGTGGGCGTATCCGGGACCGCTGGCAAGCAACTCGGAGATTCCGCGGGCGACCGCGGAGCCGCCGGTCACCGCTAGTGAGCCTCCCTCGCAGAAGTCGTTCTGAACGTCGGTGATGATCAGCGCCCGCATGCGTCCACGTTATCCGCCGAACAACAGGTACAGCCCGGTGAACGTGTAGCCGACCATCACCAGCATCATCGCCAGCTGCCCAGTCAGCTGGTGGCCTGCGGGCAGCAACCGCAATGCCCGGTCATGCGCGGCGACCACGCCAGCGATGTAGCCCGCCAGCACGCACCCCACCTTGATGCTGGCCAACACCGAAGGATGCATTGACAGTACGTAGTGCACTTGGGTGTCGCCGAGACCGAAAAGCAGGATGACCGTCTGCTGGCCGCGCTCGACGAGATACGTCAGGTAGTGGGCGAATACGTAGCCGATGACGATTGGGATCAGCGAATGCGCCATCAGGCCGGGCAGTTCGCGGCGACGCTGCCGGTCAACGCCCCCGTGGTGCGCGCCACGAGCCAGAACGTGCCCGCCACGACTCCGGCGAACCCCGGCAGGCCGACGGTCTTCGGCAGCGTCGCGGTGAGGGTTGAGTGCGCGTGGTCGTCGACGAAGGTGCGCCACTGCGGGGTGGCCGAGAAGCCGTCGAGCGCGGTCGACCCCAGCAGTACCGCCAGAACCGCGACGGTGCCGGGGCGCACCGGCAGTGACGGCAGGTGGTCGAACGGGTTGCCGATCGCGATTCGGCCGTCGCGATTGCGCCGCAGCGCCGACAGCCGCGACACCACCACGCTGTAGACCTCGAACGGATCAGCACGGGCGCACCAGCGTTCTCCGAGGCAAAGTGCGCCTGCCAACGTGACGGCGACGTAGACCAGCAACCAAATCTTTGATCGCCCCAAGGGATCCCGGGTCGGGGCTGGCGAGCTCGAGCCAGACGAACGCAAACAGGCCAGCGGCCGCGGGCCAGTACCCTACCGATTCGGGGTAGCGCAGACCCAACGACCGTCGGCCAAGTAGCCGGTGCACGGTGCGCACCGGAGAGATCGCACGCCACACTGGTCCGAGGGCCAGCGACAAGGCCACCAGCCCAACCCACAACAACACGTAGAACACCCCGGGCAACGGGTTGTCCGCATCCTGCGGGCCGACGAACGCGGCGATCGCCACCCAGAGCGCGAACAGCAGCGCCGCGATCGCCACGACCCAGCGGGTAGCCGGTGCGTCGACCAGCGTGGTGACCGACCGCGGCAGCGCACGGCCCGGCCTGTCGGGATCGAACCGCGGACGCCGCCAGGCGAGCGCGACGACCGCGAAGGTGAACGTCAACGCCCACGCCGCGCCGATAAGCGCATAGGTGAAAGGAATCGGCAGATCGGTCGAGCCGCCAAGGCCGTGGGCCAGAACGGCGGCGGACCGATCGGTGATCACTGCACCTGGATGGTCGCGATGGTCTTGTTCAGCTTGTGCAGCTCGACGTCCACCTTGCCGGGCACGTCGACGGTGAACTGGAAGGACTGCATCGGCTTGGCCTCGACGTTGAAGCTGTGCTCGGGCGTGGAGTGCACGATCTGTTCCTTTGCACCCGCCTGCAGTTGCTCATTGGTGGGGGTCACGTTGCCGCCCTTGATGTCGACGTCGATGACGAGCCGGGTCGGCGGCGCCTGCTCGTTCGACATGTCCGACGGGCTGACGGTCGATGGCTGAGAGCTCGACGCGCTGCCCGACGCGTTATCAGAGCCGTTAGATCCGCCGCATCCAGCGGTGATCAGTGCAGCAGCCGTCAAAATCAGAAGAGTCCTGGATGTTGTCACGGTGAATCATCTTGGCGGGGCGAGCCTGAGATCTCACCTCGAGGTGCATCGCTCTTGCGACGGCGGTCCCGCAGCGCGACGTAGATCACCACACCGGCGACCGCGATGGCGGGCGCGAACGCGGGTATCGCGAGGAGCAGCCCGTGATGGGCGAGGATCTCGATGTGGGCGTCGCCCATCACGCCTGCACCGTGGGCCTGGGCTCGATGTCACTCGCCGTGGGTTCGCGGTTGTTGAGCCTGCCTGCGCCCCACGTGAGCGCGCCGATGAGAATCAGCGTGCACGCCAGCACCACGAGGCCACCGATGGTCCACAGCACCTCTGAAGTGTCGGGATTGCGTTCGCGCTGCAGGATGGTGACCTCCTGGACGAACGGCCGTGTCGTCGACGTGAGCGCAGGAACCTCCTTGGCGCCGATGCCGGGGTCGGCGGCAAGGTAGATCGGCACGGCGGCCAGCATCCTGGCGTCGTGCATACGCAGAAGCGTCTTCCACGATCCCCACGCCGGGATGGGCTGTGTCGAGCGGTAGTGACCGGGTCCGAGCCGCTCGAGATTGTCGATGACGAGTCCGCGGTGGTTCGCCAAACCGCCTTGCCATGCGAGAATCGACACCCACTCAGGGTTGTCGCTGACCAGGTTGGCCGGGGTGATCTGGATGTCGGCGGAGACCATGCGCTGACCGGTGTCACTCGGTAGGTCGGTCAATGTCGTTGTGGCACTGGCACTTTCCGGCACGGTGTAGCGCAGTCCGTTCGCGGTTGCGCCACCGATCGCCAGCACCGCCAGCACCACCATGCCGATACCGATGGCGCGCCGCGGCAGCCGTTGACCGGTGAGCACCATGCCGACGAGCGCACCACAACCACCGGTGAAGATGGCAACCGGCACCGCCATGGCGAGCGCCTCGACCCACATGCTGGTCGGCCACGGGTAGTGGTACACCGCGCCTATCCACAGCGACTCCAGCCACAAGCCGACGGTCGCGGCCCCAAGGCCGCTGACCAACCCGAACACGATGGGCCGCTTCAACAATGGCGTCAGGGCCAGCGCCTCGATGACGATCGCGATCCCGAGATAGAGCGCAAACCAGTTGGTCGGCGCGCCGAAGACCGGACCGACGATCAGCGACACCAGGCCACGCAGCGCGATGGCAAACAACGCGGCGATTACCGCGGCTCCGCGACCCATCATCATCCGCGCGGCAACCAAACCGAAAGCGCCAGCGGCCGCGATCAACATCGGTTGGAAAACAAGCCGGAATTGGGGCACACCGAAGTCGAACTCGACTTGGAACACCGACATGCCGATGACGATTCCGCCGAACGCGAGGTACTGGATCGACTTCAGGCCGATGCCGTCGCGTGGTGCATCCTCGCCGGCCGCACGGCGCCCCTCGTGGTCCAGATACAGCGCCGACAACGTCGAAAACCCCGCTCCGCCAATCATCATCAGGTGGGTGGGACCCCACAGCGTTACGTCCTGACCGAAGATGCGGTGCCAGATGTCGTCGAGCGGGAAGCCGAGCAGCGCGTACAACCCGCAGCCGGCCATCAACAAGCCACCAACGGGTGCATACCAATTGCGCGTGATCCGCACCGCGGACGGACCGGGCTTGTCGTAGGGCAGGACGCACGCCAGGCATCCGGCGATGAACAGCAGGAATAGACCGAACAGGATGAAGTAGTGGGCCGGATTCGCCAGCGGCCCTGGATCGCGGCCCTTGCCGATGTGCAGGCTGACGTCCCAGATGAAGCCGAACAACGCGCAAATGATCGTCGTGATGAACAGCGCGACCGGGAGTGCGACCCACGGCGGCCGCTTGAACCTGCGGCCTGCCCACTCCGCGAGGTTGTTCAGCCAGGTAATGCGGCGCTGCCGGTGCAGGTAGCCGATCCACAGCAGCCCGGCGGTGACCACGAACGCGACCGCCGACATTCCGATCACTTGGTCGAGCGCGGCGCCACCGCCCTCACCGCCTTGGGCGACCACCGAAACCGACTCTGAGCTGTGTGAAAACCCCATTGTCATCCCCACCCGTTGAGTTTCGTCGGAACGAACTGACTCATGAGTAATGTTGCCAGAACCACCCCGGGTGAAACCAGGGGTATCGGGTATCGACCGTCCCACTCGAGATTCGTCGTCCCTACGGGCGTGCCCGCTCACCGGATCGCCGAACCTGGCGTCAGGATGGGTGGATGGCCGCCAGCGGAACCGTCGTGGAGCTGCGGGTACACGGAGTGTCTGGCACACCGCCCGAAGCGCTGTTGAGTTGCCCCACCCAGTTCCTCGAGGAAGTCGCGGGCGACAAGTCCGCAGGTTTCTACCGAAGACAACCGTGGATCGAGGACGCGACGAGCGGACCGCCCGGCGCGTGGCGCAAGGTGCTGGAAGCGTATTCATGGGGCGGGCTGACCTCAGGCCCTGCCAGCCGCGCGGTATGGCTGCTCTTTCTGCCCTTCATCTTCATCAACCTCGCACACTGGATGTTGCCGCCGGCCACCAAGCAGCGGTTCGCCTCCACGGTCTCGGTGGGCCTGCTGCGACTGATCGCGCTGTCGTTCACATTGATACTGATGCTGGCCGCTGCGGTCGCGGTGATGGACGTAATGGTCTGGCAGTGCATGGGTTTGGACTATTGCGGTTCGACGCTGGGCCCGCTGTCGTTCATGGTCTCGGCACCGCGCGGCGTTCAGGTGGCGTTGAGCGCCGTGCCGCTGGTGGTGGTGATCGCGGTGTTGTGGCGGCTGGGGCGGGAGAACACCCGCCTCGTCGGCACCCCGCCGAATCCCGCGGTGATGGCCGACGAGGTTCCGCTGGAATCCGACACGTTCTGGAGCAATGATCCGTCGGTGCTGCGGCTGCGAGCCTGCCACGTGATGGCGTGGACAGCGGGGCTGGGCGCGCTGACCCTGGCCGTGCCTGCGCGCTACGCGGCGACGCCGGGAGTTCATGCGGTGGGGTTGGCGCTACTGGCGGCCAACGGCGTTGTCCTCGCGATCGCCGTGCTGACCACCGCGTGGAACCGGGCCACCGCGCGCGGTGGCGTTGGCGCCGCCTGGCTGACCCGCCCGTTGTTGATGCTGCGATGGGTCTCGCTGGTTCTCCTCGTCGGATCGTTGGCCTGGGTGGCGACGGCCGACATCGCGTATCCGCCTGCGCCGACGCACTTTCCGGGCCTCCGAGGGGCGATCTACGTGGTGCTCGGTACGCAGGTGGTGTTGCTACTCGGGTTGTTCGTCTTCACCGCGCTGTCGGTGCGGGGCAGGCGAATGTCGCCGTCCGGCGAGCAGGGTGACGGATACCGGCCGACGCTCGGCGGGTTCACCGCACCGTTCGTCGCGTTGATCGGCTGGCTCATCGGCGGCGCGTTCAGCGTCGGCGTCGGCCTGTGGACCGCGCAGGTGCTGGGCAACGCGGTGCTGTCCACGGCGGCCGCCCGCAGCGAAACCGCCAGCAGAACAGCGACACTCGCCAGCGACACCGCGAGTTTTGCGGACAAAGCCGCCGCGCTGAAGGCCGATGCGCCACTGATCGTGCCGCCGCCGTACTTCTGGGCGGCGGTGGCCCTTGCCTTGCTCATCGTCGTTGCGATCATCACAGGCGTGTGGCTGTGGTGGCGGATCACGCGCAGGCAGGCACGGGCCGAACTGCGTTCTGTGCTGGCCGACTACCCAGGTACGGCCGACACCGACAGCCGGGCCAAGCAGGTCGCGACCTCGCGCGCATGGGCATCGCTGACCGACATAGGCACGACGATCGTGGCGGGGTTGGCGCTGTTCACCGTGGCGGTGATGCTGGCCCTGGCGGCGTGGTATCTGTCGGACAGCGGTGGCTTCGGTTCGCTGCCCACGTACTCCCCGGCCCTCACCAACGCCAGTGTGTTCATCACGGTTTCGCTGGCGACGGGTCTGGTGCTGTTGGCCGTGCAGGCGTTTCGGGATCGCCAACTGCGGCGGGCGGTAGCGGTGCTGTGGGATGTCATCACCTTCTGGCCGCGGGCGAACCACCCGTTGACCCCGCCGTGCTACGCCGAACGCACGGTGCCCGAACTACTCGACCGGCTGCGGGCACTGACCGCAGCGGGTGACACGCGAGTGGTGCTCGTGGCGCACAGCCAGGGCACAGTGATCGCCGCAGCGACGCTGCTGCAGGACGACGAGAGCACCGCGCATAGGGTCGCACTGATGACATTCGGTTCGCCGCTGCGCCGTCTGTATGCACGAAACTTCCCGGCCTACTTCGGAACTGATGCGCTGCCCAGATTGCGCCGCAGGCAGGAGCCGCGGTGGATCAATCTGTGGGCGCGGACGGATCCGATCGGGTCGTGGATCAACGACGACCGCGACCGAAGCCTGCAGCAGGCGCTGCAGGAGGTCGACTACCGGGTGCTCGACGTGCAGAGCCTGACACCGCGTGCAGACGGGACCTATCCACCGATCTGCGGACACTCGGGGTTCTGGACGCGTCCCGAGTACCGTGACGCGGTGAGCATGTTGGAGACGGTCCTGTTGCCCGCAGGCAGTACGACCGACACCAGCGAAGCGGCCTACCCGTCGAAAGAGCTGTTATGAGATTCGAGAGCCGCACGGCCTTCATCACCGGCGGCGCGATCGGCTTCGGCAGGGCGTTCGCACGGTCGCTGGTCGCCGAGGGCGCCAGTGTGGTGATCGCCGACATCGACGTCGAAATGGCCGAACGCACTGCGGCCGAACTTGTTTCAGCCGGCGGTCAGGCGATCGCAGTGGACTGCGACGTCGCCGATCCCGATCGGGTGGACGGCGCCGTCGCGACGACGATCGAGCGGTTCGGCGGGGTCGACATCGTGATCAACAACGCCGGTCTGCACTTGACGAAGTACAACCAGCCGTTCGGGGTGCTGTCGCGCAACGACATCCGCCGCTTGTTCGACATCAACGTGATGGGCGTGATCACTGTGACGCTGGCGTGCCGGGATTCGATGCGGGATCGCGGCGGCGGGGTGGTACTCAACATCTCGTCGATGGCCGGCTACATGAGCGCCACGCCGTACGCGGTGTCCAAACTCACGGTCCGCGGCCTTACCGTCGCATTCGCGACCGAACTCGCGCCGGATCGCATTCGCGTCAACGCGATTGCACCAGGCTTGATGAGCACCGAGAACGCGCTGGCCGATCTGCCAAAGCCGTTGATCGAGGAGTTCGTCCATCGACTCCAGCTTGTGCACCGGCTCGGCACGATGGATGACATTGTCTCGGCGATGTTGTTCCTGTGTTCCGACGAGGCGTCCTTCATCACCGGTGAGACGATCAAGGTCAGTGGCGGCTACCCGCTGAACTTTTGATTCGCGTAGCGCGTCAGGCGTTCCTGCATCTCGGGGTACGGGTCGGCGGCCGGCAATTCGGTCCCATCGCGGAAAGCGACTGCGGCCTGCGCGGCGGCGTGGATTGCGGCACGGTACGGCAGCGAGCCCGTCGACACCCTCCGCACGCCCAGCGTGGCGAGGTCCGTGAGCGAGAGTCCGGGGATGGCAAGGACATTCACCGGCAGCGGGATCGCTGCGGTGAGTTCCCGCAGCACGTCAGGGTCGGTGGCACCGGGGACGAAGATGCCGTCGGCGCCCGCCTCGACGTACTGCGCGGCCCGGTCCAGCGTGGCGGCCACCGTGGCATCCTGGCCGAGCCAGTAGGTGTCGACGCGGGCGTTGACGAACACATCGGGCGAACGTTGTTTGATGGCTTGCACTTTCGCCGCATGTTGCTGCGGCTCGATGAGCGTCTCGGCGGTGCTGTCCTCGATGTTGATGCCGTCGACAGGAAGCCGGGCGACGTAGTCGGCGACCTGGTCCGGATCGTCGGCGTAGCCGTCCTCGATGTCCATGCTGATGTAGCAGTCGAGTGGTCGCAGCCCGGCGGCCAAGCCGAGATTGGCCTCCTTGGTCGACCGGCCGCCGTCGGGTCTGCCGATGCTGGACGCCACGCCGAAGCTCGTCGTGCCGATCGCGGCGAAGCCGCACTCCAGCAGTGCCAGCGCCGACGCCACGTCCCATGCGTTGGGCAACAGCAGCGGCAGCTCGCCGCGGTGTAGGTCGGCGAACGTCATTGATCGTCGCTCCACGGCGTGACCGGCCGGTCGCGGCGCTTGCCGTCCACGATCACGTCGAGGCGTTCGTCGAAGAAGCAGATCCGGTCGCGCACCTGTTCGGCGTCGTGCAGCGGTTCGTGATACGTCCACGCCACATCGCGCGGCCCGTCGGGCACGGAGTAGTAGGACGCCCGGCCCTTGTATGAGCAGAAGGTCGCCGTGTCGCTGGGTTCGAGCCGGACGGCGACGTCCTCGCGAGGCAGATAGAACCGCACCGGCAGCAGCGTCTCGAACAGCAGCATCGGCCGCGACGACTCTGCCAGTGGCCGCCCGTCCAGCTCGATGCGGACGTGGCGGCTGCTGCGCAGGACATCGATGCGGCCGAACGGGTCGTGAGGGTGGCTGACCACCGGTTCGTCCTCCTCGTGCCATTCGAACGCGGCGAACTCGAGGATTACGTAGTCGGCCAGGTCGGGGTCGTCGGGCCGGAAGGCCGCCGCGGCGCCCGTTTCTTCGCCGGCAATGACATCGAACGCGGTGCCCGCACATGAGTGGGCGTCGAATGGCACGGTCGGGTCGAGGATGGGCCGCGAACTGATCGCCGGAAGGCGCACTCCGACGTCCTCGTCGGCTCCGGTCTCGGCACCGGCGGGCACCAGCTGCGCCGTCAGCGCGGCGATCGGCACCGCGTAGGTCGGGACGACGCGGCGGGGCTCCCAGACCAGCCGGGCCTCGCAGGTGTCGGCGACCGGTTCACCGCCGACGGACACCCTCACCCGTTTCGCGGTGGGCTCGTATCGCAGGGCGTTGAGGCTGCCGCTCAGCAGATCCATCATCCTGACGCCCATGGCAGACCCCTTTCACCGAGCGCTAATCGACGCCGATGGCGACCTCAGTCGACTTCACGAATGCCGTCGCGCGCATCCCGGCCTGAAGGCCGAGATCCTGCGCGGCGTCCTTGGTGATCGACGATGTGATGATCTGATCGCTGCCGTCGAGGCGGACCTTGACGGTCGCCATCACGGCGCCGAGGTTCACTTCGGTGATAACCCCGGTGAGCTGGTTGCGAATCGATAGCCGCATGATCTGAAGCCTATGCGCCTAGCGTGATGGTCGATGAAACTTGCGGCCCTTCATCTTCGGCAGCGCGACGGTGCCACGTGCGGACCTAGTGTGGCGGTGGTCGCCGGTGCACTGATGGACCCGAAATACCGGGCCGCGCTGTCGGGTCCGGATTCGGGGCAGGCATGGTTCGCAGACGAACAGGTGCGGGTGCACGCCAAGCTGAACCGCGTCTGGCCGCGCCGACTGGGCACCACGCCGAAGGGGATGGCGCGGGCCCTCACCGCACATAGCTCGTCGTCGGGCGTCCGCTACCGGTGGCGGCTGTTTCGTGGTCGGCGGGACAGGTTGTCCGACGTGCGGCATGCGGTGGAAGGGGACTGGCCGGTCGCGATGTTGATCGGACGGTTCATCCCACGGCACTGGGTGCTGATCGTCGACACCACCTGGCTCCAGTGGCAGTGCTACGAACCGTCGTCGGGGGAGGTGCGCTCGGTGGACGTGGCGGCCGTGCGGCGGTCGCGGCTGAGCGGGTTAGGTTATTCGCGGCCGTTCGCGTTCGTGCTTCCGAGAGCGTCGACTCGGTCGGCGACGAGCTGATCGTCCGGTTCGTCGGATGCCTTGAGGCCGGCGACCACTCCCGTCCGGTTCCGTTCGGGTTGGTTCTGCGACATCTTCGCCTTGCCTTCGACTTTCGAGATCACAAGCTCCACACCGACGATCGCGCGCAGCTGCGCGCGCGTGTAGTTTTCCGGCGCGTCGGTGATCTGCCACGGCTCGGTGCGGCGCTGCTCGTGATGATTCGTCAGCATCGTGACGAGGTTGAGCACCCAATCCGCATCGTCGTGCGTGACGAGCCGGCCGTAGACGTTGAGCACCTCGTAGTTCCAGGTAGGCACCACCTTGCCCGTTTCCGCTTTCGTCGCGTAGAAGCTGGGCGAGATGTAAGCCTGCGGACCGGAGAAGATGGCCACCGACTCGCGGCCGTCGGCATGCCAATGCGGGTTGGCCCGTGACACGTGACCGATGAGCGAGTGTCGAGCCTCGTCGTAGAGAAGCGGCAGTGGCGTCACCATCAACCCCGACGAGTCGTGGGTGACCAGTTGAGCGAAGCCGGCCTGGGCCAGAGCCGCCTCGGTTTCCTCATCGGATAGGGCGAAGTTCTGCGGTATGTACATGGCAACCTCAGCGTAGAACGATCGGTGACCGACCAGCCTGTTCGAACGTATGATCGAACGGTGGGTGAGCTGCAGTCGATCGGCTACAACGGGCAGCCGGTACAACGGGCGTTCCGCCGGGTGGATCCGCCGGTCACGGTGCTCGTCGATCTCGCCGCGCTGTTTCCGCGCGAGCCGCATCGCGCCGGCGGCTACAACCCGGCCGGACTGCAGATGCACGCGGTCGTCGACGGTCGGCTCACCTGCTGGGGCATCTGCGAGCAGGGCAACTGGTGGGGCCTGGTCACCTACGAAATCGCCTACGGGGCACGACGCAAGTCCGTGACCCACTGGATCCCGGCATGGATGCTCAAGCGAAAGACGGACTAGGCGCTACGCGCCTCGGCTATTCGCCTCTGCGCTTCGCCGCGTGAAATCCGCAGCCGCCTGGACAGCACATCTGCCCACGCCGCCCCGCCGAACAGCGCGGGGTCGCCTTCCGTGATCAGCTGTCCGATCAGTCTGCGATCTAGAGCCGTCATCTTCTTGCCGAGCTCCTCAAGGCGATTGAGGAGTGCCTGCTTTTCGGGGCGTGTCAGCGCATCCAACGGCAGCGCGGCCAGTTTCCGGTAGCTGGCGTCTGCGGCATCGAGTGCGGCGATTATCTTGTCTCTACTCGAACTCATGTTCGAATCATACCGCGGTGATCCGACACGTGACGTGTGATGTCTCGGGACATCGGTGACGGTTCTGTATCAGGACATTGGTGACGGTTGGTGTGTCAGGACTTCGGTGACGGTTGCCCAGTCTTGGGGCGTGGGCCGCGGGGCCGGCCGTTGCCGACGTAGTTGATGCCGGGTGCGGGCCGGGTGTGCTCGGCGAGGACCTCGCCCTGCAGGTCGGTGATGATGATCTTGTCGCCGTCGCGGATAACGAGGACCTGGTGAAAGGCACGTTGCGTGTCGACCCTGTAGGTGACTGAGCCCAGGCTGATGGTCCCCGCCGTGCTCACCGTTCTGACACGCGTGTCGGCGGGCAGATCAGTGGGCGGCTGCGCTCGGGGGAACTGGTATCGGCTCGGGACGGGCACCTGGTAGACCGGCCGGTCAGGTTTGGGGCGGGGTGGATCAGCCTTGGGGGTCGCTTCCCACGCGGCCAGCGGCGTGACACGCCCGGGCAGCCCTTGGTGGGGACGCTGGGTGTTGTAGATGTGATCGAACGCGTCGACCTGGGCTTGGAGTTCGGCCAGCGACTGCGCGATCGGCTGCTTGTCGAGGTAGCGGAACAGGGTCTGGTGGAAGCGTTCGTTCTTGCCCTGGGTGGTCGGCTTGTAGGGCTTGCCGGTGATCGCCTCCACGCCCAGGGCGCCAACGTGGCCGACGAGTTGGCCGGCGTACCCGCGCCGGGAAGGGTTCAGTGCGAGCCCGTTGTCGGACAGGAGTCGTTGAGGCACCCCGTGGGCGGCGATGGCCTTGTCCACCACGGTGATCGCGTCCGTGGCGGTCTCCCTGGATGCGACGTGGGAGGCGACCGCGTAGCGGGAGTGGTCGTCGATGAGCTGGAAGATCACGCACTTACGCCCGCCGCTCAACACGTACTCGGTCGCGTCCAGTTGCCAGCACGCATTCGGGGCCGGGTAGACGAACCGCCGCCATGCCGAGCGGGGCTTTTTCTTCGGCTCAAGACGAGCCACGCCAGCCTCACGGAAGATGCGTGCCAGCGACGCCGTGGAAGGGACCTGTTCTAGGCCCATCGCGTGCATCTTCTCGTGCACACTGATCGGCCCGTGGTCCAGGCCGGAAGCCTCCAGAGCGGCACGCACTGCCACGGCCTGTTCCTTGATCTCATCGCTCAACTTCGACGGGCTCGACTTCGGTCGTCGGGTCCTGGGTTCGAGCACCGCGGCCGGTCCATCGGTTTTCGCGCGCTTGCGCAACTCGTAGAACGACTTGCGGGAAATGCCGTGCTCGGCGCAGAACGTCGAGACCGCCCCGCGGGGCGCGCCATCGGGCCACTGCGAGATCGCAAGGCGGACGACAGGATCGATGGGTTCATTGACAGCCACCCCCCGAGCCTTGGGGCACAAGTGTCACCACCAAGACCACCCGAACTGTCACCGATGTCCTGATACAGAACTGTCACCGATGTCTTGGGAGATGACAATCCGACACGTGACGAAAGTTATCCGCAGGCGAGGATGAAGTCCGCGCAGCGCTCGCCGACCATGATCGCCGGGGCGTTGGTGTTGGCGCGAGGGATCCGCGGCAGCGCCGAGGCGTCGGCCACCCGCAGGCCCGCAACGCCGCGCACCCGCAAGTGTGGGTCGAGCACGCTGTCTGGCTCGGTGCCCATCGCCGCCGAACACGCCGGATGGCCGGTCGTCGCGACCGTGGCGCGAATCCAGGCCTTCAACTCCGCGTCTGTGTTCACGTCGGGCCGGGGTTGGATCTCCAGTGCCGTCGCGGACGCCAACGGTTCCGTCGAGACGATCTCGCGGGTGTGCCGGATCGCCCGCACGAAGGCGTCCAGATCCGCTGGTGCGGTCACGGTGTTCAACTGGATCGCCGGCGCATCTCGGGCATCCGGCGAACGAACCATCACGCTGCCGCGGCTCTCCGGCGTCCAATACGACTGCAGGATCGACAACGCCGGCCGTGGATAACTGATCTCATCCAGCCGGGCGTAGATCGGTGCGTGGATCAGCTGAAAGTCCGGCGCCGCCAGATCCGGCGCCGACCGAATGTGCGCCACCGCCTCCATCAGATTGCTTGTCAGTTTCCCGGTGCGGCGAATCAGCCAGCGCAGCAACCATTTCGGGTTGCGGGCGTTGGCCAGACCGAGGAAGCCGGGCGCAAGCTCCCAGTTCATGAACGTGGCGGGGTGGTCCGTGAGGTTGTGACCCACCTGCGGGCTGTCCACCACGGGATCGATCCCGACCGAGCGCAAGTGCACGGCGGGCCCAACGCCGGACAGCTGCAGCAGCTGCGGTGTACCGAATGCGCCTGCGCTCAGGATGATTTCGCGACGCGCCATGGCCGTAAACGGTCGCCCGCGCCGCTCGTACTCCACGCCGGCGGCCGTTCCGTCGCGGATGACGATGCGGCGCACCAACGCGCTGGTCACCATCGAGAAGGTGCTGAGCCGGCGTGCCGGATCCAGGTACGCACGGGCGGTGCTCCACCGCTGCCCCTTCCACACCGTCACGGGCGAGATCGCCGCGCCGTCGAGGTCCGGTCCGCTGACGTCGTCGTTGGCGGCCACCCCCACCGCCCGTGCGGCGGCGACGAACCGTCGCGAAACTTCATCGGGTTCGGCCACTCTCGTCACCCGCATCGGTCCCGCTTCGATCCTGCGGAATACGGGTTCGACTTCGTCCCAACCCCATCCGGGCATCTGCCAGCCGTCGTAGTCGAGGCGTGTGCCGCGCACCCACACCATCGCGTTCATCGCGCTGGTGCCGCCGATGACCTTGCCGCGCGGCTGCGGGATCCGCCTGCCGTCGCATCCAGGCTCGGGCTCGGATTCGAATGCCCAGTCCGTCGGACCGCCCATCTGCGCGCCGTAGGCCAATGGTGCCCGCACCGGTATCCGCCGGTCCGACCCGCCCGCCTCGATCAACAGCACCGTGTGCGACGCCTCCGCCAGTCGTGCGGCCACGGCGCAGCCTGCCGAACCGGCGCCGACCACGACGTAGTCGTAGACAGCGACGCTCACACCACATTCACCGCATCGAGAAAGCGGGCGCCGTAGTCGGCGTCGCCGCCGACCGTCACCCCGCGGGCGCGCCAGCTCGCCCGTTGCGTGCCCCACTCCGGGAATTCCAGTGCGGCGCCCTCGATCTGCGCTGCAGTACCCGCGGGCGATCCGAGTTGGACACTGCCGTCGGGACGCACCACCCAGCACCCGCCACCCGCGCCCGCCAACGCGATCGACACCGGTCGGTCCAGCCACTCCGGCTGTGCTGCCCGCAGTTGGTTGCTCAGCACCGCCATCATCCACTCGAGGACGACGGCCATCCGGTTGGCGTCGGTGGCGGGCACGGCGCGGCCCAGCGCCGGTGCGATGTCGTGACGCAAATGGGTGTGCGTGTCGAACACAATCGCGCACAGCAATTGGCCGACCCGGAAGCGACCCAGCTCGGCCAGCCGCATCGGAGCGCGAGCGACGGGAGTGCGTGACACCGGGCCCATCAAGCGCAGCATCACCTGACTCCACCGCTCGTACTCCGCGATGACACGGGACGGTTGCCAGTCGCGACGCTGCTCGACGAGCACGTCGTTGGTGCGTTCAATGTCGTTGCTGCGCATCAGCTCCAGTGCCGCAACCCCGAACAGCGCGCGGTACGCGGACCCCATGTGGGCGACGACGTCCTGCACGCGCCAACCGGCGGCCGCGCTCTGTGTCTGCCAGTCGGCGTCGGAGAGATGCCGACACAACGTCAGTAGTTCCGAGCGCTCGCGCCGCAATGCGCCGACCGGGTCCATGGCCACCCGTGTACCTTACAGTAACCCACTCAATTGGCTACGCGTCATGGCCCGGATCTAGATCGCGGACATCGGAGAACGTGACGAGCTGCTCGAACTTGTCCGGCGCGCTGCCCGCGACGGGCGCGAGCAGGAAGCCCTCGTGGTCGCCCACGTCGTAGTAGCTCACCACCTCACCGACGAACCATCCGGCGGCGTCGTCGAGGATCGGCATCCCGCCCGGGCCAGAGTGCCAGGCGCAGCGCGCGAATTTGTCGGTCCGGTTGCCGGTCTCGCTGCCGAACAGCCGCGCGAGTTCACGGTGCTGCCGCGGCACAAGGTGCACGGCGAGATGGTCGGCGCGTTGCGCGACGCGGTAGGTGTGGTTGCGTTTCGAGAGACCGACGAGGAAACGCGGCGGCCCGATGCTCACCTGGCTGGTGAACCCGACCAGGCAGCCGGCCGACTCATCGCCAACGCTGGTGGTGACCACAAACATCGGATAGTCGAGCAGGGAAACCAGCTTCCCGAAAGCTTCCGTCATCGCTCCGTCGCTAGGGTTGTCATATGGCCAGAAAGTATGCGACCGCCGACGTGGTCAGCCTGCCCGACCTGCTGGAGTTCATCCGGCCGCGACATCGCATGGTGCTCACCACATTTCGCTCGGACGGCTCGTTGCAGAGCTCCCCGGTGTCGGGTGGGGTCGACGACGCCGGCCGCATCGTGATCGCCAGCTATCCGCAGCGCGCCAAATCGGCCAATGTCCGTCGCACGCCGCGCGCCAGCGTCATGGTGCTCTCCGACGCATTCCATGACGCCTACGTGCAGGTCGACGGCGACGCCGAGGTGATCGACCTGCCGGACGCCGTTGAGCCGTTGGTCGACTACTACCGGTCCATCGCCGGTGAACACCCCGACTGGGCGGAGTACCGGCAGGCCATGGTCGACCAGGGCAAGTGCCTGATCCGCATCACGCCGCGCCGATGGGGTCCGGTTGCCACCGGCGGCTTCCCTCCGCAATAGCGCTACCAGGCCCCGTCGAGATCGAGCGTCATCGAGCCCGCAGGATCGGCGCGAAACTTTCCTGTGCCTGCCACATCCGACACCTCGTCCGTACCGGACGCGACACGCAGCGCGGCCGACGCGACGCCGTCGCGGTACTCGCCGTCGTGCAGCAGCACGATGCCGCCCTTCTTGCCGCCGATCGTGCCGTTGATGTGTTCGACGCCGACAAACAGTGCACTCTTGTCCGGCGCATAGGCCAATAGCCATTTCGTCGTCGATGTGCCCTTGATGTCGCCGTCGTAGCGCTTCGATACCAGCGCTTCGGTCAGCTTCGTCGCGTCGTCGCCACCCTCGAACGGTGTCTCGTCCCAGCTGGCGACCTCGAAACGGGCCTCGAT
The DNA here is from genome assembly GCA_963841555.1 of uncultured Actinomycetota bacterium. GTDB lineage: Bacteria > Actinomycetota > Actinomycetes > Mycobacteriales > Mycobacteriaceae > Mycobacterium. Next base: position 189,968 of record CAWJDL010000004.1, on the reverse strand, counting down.
ATGTCTACTCATTGCGCCTCGATTCCTCGTCCAACGAAGAGCGAGTACCCGGGACGACGGGTTCGGAATCGACAGGGCCGAGCGGCACGCCTGGCGCCGTCTGTGATAGTCAGAGCAGGTGGCCGCGTTGCGTCCGCTAGCACGTCAAACTATAGTCTGGACACATGTCCAGAGGGTTCGGAGTTCATGCGTGACACGATTTGTCCAGCTCACCGGCCCGGGATGTTCCGACTACTGCGCAGTGTCGTGAGTTGACCATGCGCATCGCCTTGCTGTCCTACCGGAGCAAGACCCATTGCGGAGGGCAGGGCGTCTACGTCCGCCATCTGTCCCGCGGGCTTGTCGAACTCGGCCACGAGGTCGAGGTGTTCTCCGGCCAGCCCTACCCCGAGGTGCTCGACCCGCGGGTGCGGTTGACCAAGGTGCCCAGCCTCGATCTGTACCGGGAGCCCGACCCTTTCCGTATCCCGTGGCCCAGTGAGATCAAGACGCGGATCGATCTGCTCGAACTGCTGACGACGTGGACGGCCGGTTTTCCCGAGCCGAAGACGTTCAGCCTGCGCGCAGCCCGCATCCTCGCCGACCGGCGCGACGACTTCGACGTCGTCCATGACAACCAGTGCCTCGGCACCGGTCTGCTGACGATCGCCGGGCTGGGCCTTCCGGTCGTGGCAACCGTGCACCACCCGATCACCCGGGACCGGATCCTCGACGTGGCGGCCGCGCGGTGGTGGAGGAAGCCGCTGGTTCGCCGGTGGTACGGGTTTGCGGCGATGCAGCAGGAGGTCGCCCAGCAGATCCCCGAGCTGCTCACCGTCTCCTCGACGTCGGCAGCCGACATCAAAGAGGACTTCGCGGTGTCGCCCGACCAACTGCATGTGGTGCCGCTGGGGGTGGACACCGAATTGTTCACGCCCACTGAGCACCGAGTCCGCAATCGGATCATCGCGATCGCCAGCGCCGACGTACCGCTCAAGGGTGTGAGCCACCTGCTGCACGCCGTTGCACGTCTTCGAGTGGAACGGGACCTCGAACTGCAACTGGTCGCCAAACTCGAGCCGAACGGACCGACCGAAAAGCTCATCGCCGAACTCGGCATCTCCGACATCGTGCACAGCTCGAGCGGGATCTCCGACTCCGAGCTGGCGGACCTGCTCGCTTCGGCCGAAATAGCTTGTATTCCTTCGCTGTACGAAGGTTTCTCGCTGCCGGCCGTGGAGGCGATGGCCAGCGGTACGCCGATCGTCGCGAGCCGTGCCGGCGCGTTGCCTGAGGTGGTCGGCGCCGACGGCGAGTGCGCACGGTTGGTCCGCCCCGCCGACGTCGACGAGCTGACCACGGTGCTCGGCGAACTCCTCGACTCGCCACTGGAACTGCAGCGCCTTGGCGCCAACGGCCGACAGCGTGCGCTTGACGTGTTCAGCTGGGAATCCGTTGCGGCGCAGACTGTCGCGGTTTACGAACGGGCTTGCGAGCGAGTCGCGACATGCTGACTGTCGACTTCGACCGGCTCGCCATTGGTGCAGGCACGAAGGTGATCGACGTGGGCTGCGGTGCGGGCAGGCACAGTTTCGAGGCCTACCGTCGCGGCGCGGACGTCATCGCGTTCGACCAGAACGCCGCCGATCTCAACGATGTCGACGAGATCATGCAGGCGATGAAGGACCAGGGCGAGGTGCCCGAATCGGCGCGGGCCGAGGCGGTCAAGGGCGATGCGCTCGACTTGCCGTACGCCGACGGCACTTTCGATTGTGTCATCGCGTCGGAGATCCTCGAACATGTTCCCGAGGACGATCGGGCGATCGCCGAGTTGGTCCGGGTGTTGAAACCCGGCGGAGCGCTGGCGATCACGGTTCCCCGCTGGCTGCCCGAGCGGGTGTGCTGGGCGCTGTCCGACGAGTACCACGCCAACGAGGGCGGCCACATCCGGATCTATCGGGCCGACGCGCTGCGTGACAAGGTGCTCGGCCACGGGCTGCGGCTCACCCACACGCATCACGCGCATGCGCTGCACTCGCCGTTCTGGTGGTTGAAATGCGCTGTGGGAACTTCGAAGTCGGACCACCCGGCTGTCGCCGCCTACCACAAGCTTCTGGTGTGGGACATGATGAGCCAGCCATGGATCACCCGGACCGCCGAATCCCTGCTGAATCCACTGATCGGCAAGAGCGTCGCGTTGTACTTCAGCAAGCCGGAGGTGCCGGTTGCCGCTGTATGACGTGCCCGCGGTGCGGGGAGTGCTGACCCCCGCGCAATGCCGCCGAACCGCGCAGTCGATCGCCGCGGCACAGGAATCTTCTGGCGCCATCCCGTGGTTCGACGGTGGCCACACCGATCCGTGGGATCACGTCGAGAATGCGATGGCGCTCACCGCTGCAGGTCTGCTGGAACCGGCGCGCGGCGCGTTTGACTGGTGCCGCACTGCCCAGCGGGCCGACGGGTCCTGGCCCATCCAGCTGCGCAACGGCGTCATCGAAGACGCCAACAGCGACAGCAACTTCTGCGCCTACATAGCCACCGGGATCTGGCACCACCTTCTTGTCACCGGCGACAGGCACTTCGCCGAATCCATGTGGCCCGTCGTCACCAAGGCGATCGACTTCGTGGTGGACCTGCAATTCAGCAACGGTGAAATCTCCTGGGCCAGAAGCCCGTCCGGCGCCGAACCCGAAGCCTTGCTGACCGGAAATGCCAGCATCTACCACAGCATCCGGTGTGCACTCGCGTTGGCCGATTATGTCGACGATCCGCAGCCGGAGTGGGAGGTTGCGGTCGGCCAGCTGGGTCACGCGATCGCGCGCCACCCGGAGGCATTCATATCCAAGGACCGTTGGTCGATGGAGTGGTATTACCCGGTGCTCGGTGGCGCGCTGCGAGGCGGCGCCGCGCGGTCACGCATCGACGAGCGGTGGGACGACTTCGTCGTTCCGGGCCTTGGCACCCGCTGCGTCGACGACCGGCCGTGGGTCACCGGCGCCGAAACCTGCGAACTGGTAATGGCATTGGACGCGATCGGCGACTCGGCCCGAGCGCACGAGCAGTTTGCGGCCATGCACCACCTCCGTGAGGAGGACGGCTCCTACTGGACCGGCCTGGTGTACGCCGACGGCAAGCGTTGGCCGGTGGAGCGCACCACATGGACGGGGGCGGCGATGATCCTCGCGGCCGATGCACTGTCGTCCACGACCGCCGCCAGTGGCATCTTCCGCGGCGCGGACCTGCCACGCGGCCTGGAGGGTGAGTACGACTGCGCCTGCGCTACCAGCGATCGGTAGCCTGCGCGGCGACGACGAGGTGACGTTCAAGGAACGACAGCAGCACTTCGGCCGCCTGTTCGTGACCGGTCAGGAACGCTTCGTAATGGCCGCCGGGTAAGAGTGCTAGTTGCCCGCGGGGTGCTCGCTGTGCCGCGCGGATCGCAGGCTTCGGGGGCGCCACGCCGTCGGCGTCATAGGCGACAACCAGTAGAGGACACCGAATACGGGACGCGTGTCGGCCTGGTCGGTAGAACCCTACGCGCAGCGCGGAGCGGGCGCTGACCTCCTGACGCCAGTGCGGATACTTGTTGTCCGGGTTCAGCGCCCGGGCTCCGTTAAGTGAATCGGGAGTCGTGAGGGCCGAGACGGTGCCACGCGGGCCGGCAAGTGGCACGAGCAGGGGGTCGCGGCCAACGGCCGTACTCACGATGTCGGCAACGGCTCGTACCGACAGCCGTGCCAACGCGAACGGTGTCATGTGTCGAAACGCGTTTGGCGCGTATGCGGGACCGTCGGCAAGGGGCGCGTGTGCGATCGCGGCAGCCACGTGCGGATCGCGGGACGCGATCGTGAATACATGTCCACCCGAGGCCGAGAAACCCCAGATTGCCAATTTGGCGGGGTCGACGCCGGGCAGGGTCTGGGCGAACGCGATGGCGGCCTGCCAGTCGGCGACCTGGTCGCCCATGCGCACCAGCTGCCTTGGCGTGCCGCCGCTTTCGCCGAGGTGGCGATAGTCGAAGGCGAGCACGCTGTACCCGGCATCGTGGAATCGTTCGGCGAACCGATCCGTGCCGGGTTCCTTGATGACGCCGAGGCCAGCGGCCATGATCACGCATGCGCCGTTGCGTCCCGGGTAGTGCCACGCTGCGCATTCAGTGCCACCGCTGCTGAAGTGAACCTTGATCCGCTCCATCACGACGCCTCTGCGATCCATTCGCGAGCCCGTTCGACGACGGCATGTCGATCGAATGTGTCGGCGTGCCACTTCGTCGATCGAACCGTTCCGCGGGGGCCGTAGCGCTTCATGATGTCGACATGGTGCGGCAGGCCGATAAACCGCTCCAAGGCGTCCTCGGTCAGCCACACCGATATCGACCCGCTACGCGAACTCGTCGGCAGGGACCAGAGCCACAGCCCGACGGCGCCCGGCATCGCGTACCAGCCCATCCGCATCCGCATACCCTCAACGGCCACGACGGGAACTTCCCGTCGGCGGTCTGCGTGAAAGTCGGTGACGCTCACCAGAACGGGGGCGTCAGTGGCGTTGACGGGGCCAGGCATCCAGGGGGTCAACAGCGGAACCATGCTGGCCAGCGTGCCTGTAGGATTGGCCTGTGTCACGATCCAATGACATCGAATCTAAACAGACCAATTCCGATTCCGGGTTTCCGACGGACATCTTGGTGGCCCTCGATACGTCGGATCGACGCGGGCTGCGGGAGCAGCTGCAGCAGCAGTTGCGGTCGGCTATCCAGCAGGGCAGGTTGCCGGCAGGGACGGCGCTGCCACCGACACGGACATTGGCCCGAGATCTCGGCGTGGCCCGCAGCGTGGTTGTCGACGCGTACGAACAGCTCGCGGCGGACGGGTATCTCGCGGGGCGGCAGGGATCGGGAACGCGGGTGCTGCCGACTGCTCGGGAAGAACCCGACCGCCCGAAGTCCGTCAGCGCGCCCGTCCACACGGTCCGGTTTCTCGGTGGATTGCCCGACCCGGCCCTCTTCCCGCGCGCCGAGTGGCTGCGCCATTACCGGGCGGCTCTTGGCGCCCTGCCCAACCATGACCTGGCGTACCCGGGCCCGCTTGGGGCGCTGTCATTGCGCGAAGCGCTGACCAACTACCTCGGGCGGGTGCGCGGCGTGGTGGTCAGCCCGGATCGAATGCTCGTGTCGACGGGTCTTACACAGGCGATTGTATTGCTGTGCAGGGCATTACGGCGTCGCGGTGTCGAGGCTATCGCCATGGAGGACCCGTGTTTTGGACTACATCGTGAGGCGATCTCAAACCTCGGTCTCCGGGTGGTGCCGGTGCCGGTTGACGACGCAGGCCTCGACGTCGCCCGGCTGGCAGAGCTGAGTGTGGGCGCCGTGTTGGTGGCGCCGGCTCACTCTTATCCGACCGGCGCGGTGCTCAGCGCGGCGCGGCGCGCAGCGCTGGTCGAATGGGCGCAGGTGACCGACGGACTGGTCATCGAGGACGACTACGACGCCGAGTTCCGGTACGACCGCGCGCCGATCGGTGCGCTTCAAGGTCTGGCACCGGAGCAGGTGGCGTATGCGGGCTGCGTTAGCAAGACGTTGACGCCCGCTCTGCGGCTCGGTTGGATGGCCTTGCCCCGCTGGCTGATTGATGACGTCATGCGGGAGAAGTTGTTCGACGACATGGGAACAAGCATGCTCGAACAAGTGGCGCTGGCGCGGTTCATCGATGCAGGTGCACTGGGTCGCCATCTCCGTCGTGTGCGGCCGATCTATCGCCGCCGTCGCGACACCGTTCTCGAATCGCTTGCGACGGCGCTGCCGGATGCGCAACCGAAAGGAATCGCCGCGGGCCTGCACGTGTACGTGGAACTTCCGGTGTGGTGCGACGAGTCCGCACTCATCGAGGCCGCGCGCACGAAGGGGCTTCTCATCGGAGGAGCGCGCTGGGCGTGGTCGGATCCATCGCCACCGCCGGCGCTCGTACTCGGTTACGGCGCAACCAATGAGACGGCCATCCGCAACGGGTTGGCCGTCCTCGGATCAATCTATGAACGACTCCGTTGAGGCGTCACACCCGGGCAGCGGGGTGAACATTTGCGAGCGACCGGCAGCACTGGCTAACGGCGTCGAACGCGCACCAGCGCTCCGCGCGAAGGTGCTAGAGTCACCCCTCGCGATTGCCAGCCTTCGTCGCGGGCGTTCGAAGGACTGATGACGTAGTCGCGCAACAGGGTTCGCAAAACGACGCGTATCTCCATGGTCGCGAAGGCCGCACCGATGCAGCGGCGCACCCCGCCACCGTAAGGGATCCATTCCGCGGGATCGGGGCGTCGGGATATGAAGCGATCGGGATCGAAGCGGCGAGCGTCGTGGAAGACGGATTCATCCGCGTGCAGCAGCCCGATGCTGGCGACGATCGTGTGGCCTTCCGGGACCGTCCACGGCCCGATCTGCAGTGTCGGGACCTTCACCTGTCGGAACGTGGTGTCGATGACGGGACGGGTACGCAGGATCTCGAAGATGGTGGCGTTCAAGAGGTCCTCGGCATCGAGGTCGGCGACGAGGCGGTCAAGGAGCTGTGGGTGTCTCTGCAACCGCTCGACGGCCCAGGCAAGGGTGGTGGCGGTCGTTTCGTGGCCGGCCGCGAGCATGGTGATCAACTCGTCGGCGATCTCGGCGCGAGTCATCGGTGAACCGTCCTCGTAGCGGCTCTGCAGCATCAGCGCCAGCACATCGTCACGGGCAGCGAGGCCGGGGTCGGCCTGAGCCTTGTCGATCAGCCGGTCGACGATCGCGTCGTAATCGCGGCGGTAACGGAAGAATCGGCCCCACGGACTCCACCGTCCCCAATCCCATTGCGGCACAGGAATCAGCGCGAGCTTCGAGCCAAGTTTGATCCCAGGCGGCAGTATTTCGCGCAGACGTTGCAAATCCTGCCCGTCGGCTCCGAATACCGCGCGCAGTATGACGTTGAGGGTGATCCGCATCATCGAGGGCATCGTCGCGAATGTTCGATCCTGTGGCCACGAGGCGAACTCGTCGGTCGCTTCGCGTTCGATGATCGCCTCATAGGCGGCCAGCCGCCGTCCGTTGAACGACGCTGTCAACAACTTGCGTTGCGAGCGATGCCGGTCACCAGACAGCGCGAACATCGAATTCGGCCCCATGACTCGGCCGAGATTGGCATCGGTCGTATCCGCGATGTCGGGGGCGGTCTTGAACAGCTGGCGAATATGGCTGGGATCGCTGATGACAACCATCGGTCCGAAAATCGGCAGATCGAGCGAAAAGGCGGACCCATAGACGCGGCGGACGATCTGCAGCGCGATCCTGCGGTTGGCGAGGGCCAACACACCTTGGACGGCCCGGGGGAGAGGCGGGCCAGGCGGCAGCTTCATTACAGCCGTCGACGCCTCGCGATCAATAGTGGTCATGGCACGTCCCAACTGGATGTAGTCGTAGAGGGCGCGGCGATGATAGTCGGGCGAGACGTCGGGTCAGTGCACGGAAAGCGTCGCGCAATAGTCGGCTTCACGCCGTGGAACTGAGTAGGTCCTGAATCTCCTTCAGCCGTTTGGCGACCAACGGCTCGATGTCGATGGATCGGTCCGGGGAGCAGGTTTCGATCTGCGCAATCACATTGGCCTTCACGATGACCGCGAAATCGCAAATCCATTGGTGGCCAGTTAGATTCGTCCTCCAATGGGCGACATCCGGTGAACCCGGGATCAGCGGGGTCGGGGTCACAGTCGTCTTGCGCTCGTCGTGGGCCCACGCTGTGACGGTGCGTTGGCAGCCGGACACGGTCTTGCGGACCGAGTCGAGAAAGCGCGCGGCGTTGAAGTCACTCGGATAGGTGGCCGTCACCTCTAGCAGCTGGTGCTGATTCGTAGCATCGTCGCGCTGGGTGCGGGCCTCGCGGCCCGTGTAGTTCGACGGGAACAGCGGATAGTGGCCGTAACCCACGACGCCGTGGCATCCGGCGGGATCGGCTCCTGTGAACAGAATGGCCTGCAGGTCGTGTTCGACAAGCGGGCCGCCCGGCACCACGGCAAGCGACGCCGAAGGGGTTAGCAGATCGGCCAGCTGCGCGGGCTGGATGAGACCGGCAGCCGCCGTACCGCCCGTCGCAGGCGCTGCGGCGCCACCGACAATTCTGCTGCAGCCGGCGAGCGCAATGCACAGCACAGCCACACACCAGGTGACGACGGTCCGTGCCGTTCTGTGCGCCATGAACCCAGCATCCAAAAGTCGCCTTGGAGAATTCTTGAGCTGCTACAACTCCTGGCCGGGCGTTCCCGACGTCCGCTCCAGCACGCGCATAGAACCCGTTGCCAACACCTCGCGGAAGTCACCGGTGCCGAGTGCACGCTGGTAGATGTGAAACGGCGCCTGCCCGCCGTCGTTGGGGTTGGGGAACACGTCGTGAATGATCAATGCGCCGCCGACGTCGACCCATCGGGCCCAGCCGTCGAAGTCGCGCTGTGCGGCCTCCTCGGTGTGGCCGCCGTCAATGAACAACAGCTGCAACGGCATTCGCCAACCGCGTGCCACGATCGGTGACTTGCCGACGATCGCCACCACATGGTCGTCCAGCCCCGCAGCGTCAAGTGTGTGCCGCAGGGTCGGCAGCGTGTCGAACAGTCCGGTGACCGCGTCGACCATCGACTCGTCGTGGTACTCCCAGCCCGGCTGGTGTTCCTCGGAACCGTGATGGTGATCGATCGTGTAGACCACGCCACCGGTCTGTTGCGCCGCGGCGCCAAGCAGCACTGTGGATTTGCCGCAGTACGTGCCGATTTCGACGCCGGCACCATCACCGAGATACTTCACGGCGGTGTCGTAGAGTGCGCGCCCTTCTTCGGCGGGCATGAAGCCCGTGACCTGCTCGGCGAGGGCGAAAAGTTCGTCCGTGTTGCTCATCGCCGTCCAACTTACCGTTGCTGGTGAAACGCAGTTGTAGTAGCGTCCGGACATGTGTCCGATCCGGCTCTGGAGTCGACTCGGCGCCGTCTGACCGCCAAACAGGCCGACACCGTCGACCGCCTGGGCAGGGCCGCGGTCGAGCTCCTCTGTCGTGAAGGATTTGCCGGTCTGACCGTGCGACGAGTGGCCGCAGAGGCCGGCGTCGGGGCGGCCACCGCCTACACATACTTCTCGTCCAAGGAACACCTCGTCGCAGAGGTCTTCTGGCGCCGGCTGGCCGCCTCGCCTGCGGCGGCACACGAATCAGACGAGCCGGCCGCGCGCGTCTGCGACGTGTTGCGCCACATCGCACTGTTGGTCGCCGACGAGCCGGAATTCGCGGGTGCGGTCACCAACGCGCTGCTGGGCAAGGAACCCGATGTCGAGGTGCTGCGGCAGCGCATCGGCCGCGACATCAGGGACCGACTGGCCGCCGCGCTCGGGCCGGACACCGATCCCGACGTGATCGATTCGCTGGAGATGCTGTACTCGGGCGCGTTGGTGCGTGCGGGAATGGGCTACGCGTCGTACGCGGAAATCGCTGCGCGGCTGGAGAAATCGGCGCGGTTGATCCTGCGTTAGCGCGGGCCAAGGATCGCGAGCGCCGCCGCGTTCGCGGGTTCGATGATGCCGCGCACATCGCGGCCGTCCTCCACGAACAGTGCGGTCAGTTCGCGCAGCCCACCCAGCAGGATGAGCGCCAGCGGCCGAGAGATCGGCGGCAGTTGCGCACGCCGGAAACCGGGGCTGTCGGTGAGATCGACAAGCATGTCGGTGAGTTGCTCCATGGCGAGGCGATGCAGCGGCCGGGCCACCACGCCCAGCGCGGGCGCCTCCCTGATCCAGCTCAGCGTGATCGCCGGCCGCGCCCCGATGTGGCCGACATAGGCATCCGACGCCTGGCGGATCTGCTCCTGCCACTCCGCCTCGGGGTCGACGGCCGCCTGGATGGTGGCGATCAAGTCCGCGTTGTTTCTGCGCAGCACCTCGATCAGGCAATCTTCCTTGCTGGCGAACTGTTCGTAGAAGGTGCGTTTCGAGGTGCGCGCGTGCCGGACGATGTCGGCGACGGTGGTGTCGCGGTACCCGCGTTCACCAATCGATTCGGCCAGCCCGTCGAGCAACCGGTCGCGGAAGGCGTCGTCGACGGACGCACCCTTGTCGAGCGCTGTCGTCATTTCGCCTCCTCTAGACCCTTGCGCTTGTCTGGTACCAAGCGGTACCGTACTACACAAATCTACGGTACATCGTAGTACCAAGGAAACGGCTGGGAGTGGTTCACTCATGACTGACACGGCAGTGAGCGTCAATACGAAGACCCCAACGACTGCCGGCAAGATGCCGCCGGTTGTGCGCCTGCCGAAGCCCGTCCAGGGCGTTCTCCTGTCGGGCTTCCGCCGCTGGTTCCTGCGAAACGCGGTAAAGCGTTACGGTCCCGTCTTCGCCATCAACGTTCCGTTCTTCGGCCGAAGCGTGGTCGTGACCGACCCCACTTTGATGCGGCAGGTGTTCCTCGCGAGCACCGACGACCTGATCAACGTGCAACCCAACCTCAGCAGGATCTTCGGACCGGGTTCGGTCTTCGCGCTGGACGGCAAGGAACACCGGGCTCGGCGCAAGCTGCTCGCCCCGCCGTTCCATGGTCAGAGCATCAAGAACTACGAAAAGGTCATCGAAGAGGAGACGCTGCGCGAGAGCGCGACCTGGCCCGAAGGCGCCGAGTTCCCGACCCTCGAACCCATGAACAGGATCACGCTGAACGTCATCCTGCGCACGGTGTTCGGGGCTGACGGCGCGGAACTCGACTACCTGCGCAAGATCATTCCTCCGTGGGCCAAGTTGGGATCTCGGATGGCCACCCTGCCGGAGCCGCCGTTCAGTACGGGGCCCTACAGCCCGTGGGGTCGGCTCGCGGAGTTCCGCCGCAACTTCGACCGCACCGTTTTCGAACTCATCGACAAGGCCAAAGCCGACCCGCGCCTTGACGAGCGCACCGACATTCTGGCGCTCCTACTGCGCAGCCGATACGAGGACGGCACCCCGATGTCGCGCCAGGATGTTTCCGACGAGTTGTTGACACTGTTAGGCGCGGGGCATGAGACGACGGCGTCGACGCTGGGCTGGGCATTCGAGCGGCTGCGCCGCCATCCGGACGTCCTCGCCGAGCTCGTCAAGGAGAACGAAGAAGGCGGCAACGAATTCCGCCAGGCCACCATGCTCGAGCTGCAGCGGAACCGGACAGTCATCGACTTCTCCGGGCGCCATGTGTTGGCACCGCATTTCGATCTCGGCGATTGGCGGATTCCGCACGGGTACACCGTGATGATCGCGATCGCGAACGTGCACGCCAACCCCGATGCTTTTCCGAACCCTGAGCGCTTCGACCCGTACAGGTTCGTCGGCACCAGGACGCCGACGGCCTGGGCTGCATTCGGCGGGGGAACGCGCCGTTGCATCGGGGCGGCGTTCGCCAATGTCGAAATGGATGTCGTACTGCGAACCGTGTTGCGACACTTCGTGATCGAGACCGACGACGCCCCGGACGAGAAGATCCATTTCCGGGGCATCGCGTTCACGCCCAAGGATGGCGGCCGCATCATCGTGCGCCGCCGCGAGACGGCGGCCGCTTAGACTCCGGCGCGCTTCGGCAGCTTCCAGCCCGGCCGCGGGAAGTGGCACGTGTACCCGCTCGGGTAGCGCTCGAGGTAGTCCTGGTGTTCGGGCTCGGCTTCCCAGAAGTCGCTCGCAGGCGTCACCTCGGTGACCACCTTGCCCGGCCACAGGCCTGACGCATCCACGTCGGCGATGGTGTCCAGCGCGACGCTCTTCTGCTCATCGTCAACGTAGAAGATCGCCGACCTGTAGCTGGTGCCGACGTCGTTGCCCTGGCGGTTCTTCGTGGTCGGATCGTGGATCTGGAAGAAGAACTCCAGCAGGTTGCGGAAGTCGGTCTGCGACGGGTCGTAGACGATCTCGATCGCCTCGGCGTGGCCGGGGTGATTGCGGTAGGTCGCGTTCGCGTTCTCCCCGCCGGTGTAGCCCACGCGCGTTGCCACCACACCGGGTTGCTTGCGGATCAGGTCCTCCATGCCCCAGAAGCAGCCACCGGCCAGGATCGCCTTCTTGTACTCGGTCACGTCTGTGCCTCCTGATTCGTGAACAGGCTCTTGAATTCGCCGTATCCCTCGGCCTCGAGGTCGTCGAGGTGGATGAACCTCAGCGAAGCCGAGTTGATGCAGTAGCGCAACCCGCCCTCGGACCGCGGACCGTCATTGAAAACGTGCCCCAGATGGCTGTCACCGTGCGCCGACCGCACCTCGGTGCGCATCATCAGCAGGGAGCGGTCGCGCTTCTCGATGACGTTGGCGGACTCGATCGGCTTGGTGAAGCTGGGCCAGCCGGTGCCACTGTCGAACTTGTCGACCGATGCGAACAGCGGCTCGCCCGACACCACGTCGACGTAGATGCCGGGCTCGTGGTTGTCCCAGTACTCGCCGGTGAACGGCCGCTCGGTGCCGTTCTTCTGCGTCACGTGGTACTGCTCGGGTGACAGCGCGCCGACCGCTGCCGGATTCTTGTTGTAGTCCTTCGCCACAGACCCTCCTAAGTTGGCTACCGATACAACCTCGAGCTGGGTTCGGTTAGTTCCTCGCGTTACCCGGCGTCACACATCCGTCACCGCCTACGCACCTTGTCCACGATCGCGACGATCTTGTCGGCGACGACTTGTGGCGCGTAGAGCATGATGTCGTGGCCGCTGCCAGGAACGATCACATTCTCCGTCGCGAGGGTCTCGGCCAGGAGGCTGTTCGCCTGATGAATCTGGAACTTGGTGTAAGTGTCGGGCCGCAGCTCCGCCGGTGGCGGGAGCTTGTCCGAACTCAGCACGATCGTAGGTACCTTCGGCAACGGTGGCGCGACCTTGATACGGGCGTACGCGTCGACGGCGAGGAAGCCTTCACCGTCAGGCCCGGGCATCGGCGCTCGCGCCGCGCGATTGAACTCGACGTCTTGTTCGGGTCTGCCCAGTCTCGGTAGGAATTCTGACGTCGGGTCCACGAAGACCAGAGCACTGACCAACTCGGGGTGGGTGCGGGCCAGCAGATCGGCGACGAGTCCGCCGTAGGAATGGGCGACCACGACCAACGGCGTCGGAAGATGAGCCGCCGCAATCAGTTTCACCACGTCATCGACGTCCTGCTGGATCGAGTGCGGCTGCGGGACGGGGGTGGACCGGTCGGTCCCGTCCGAGCGGGTGTTGGGCCGGTCGTAGGCGCACACGCGGGTCGTCTTCGCGACGGTCGGCTGGGTAGCGGTCGGACTCGGGTGAAGGTCGGCCTGCCCGACGAGGTCGTACGGCGACGACCGGATCGGGTCGCGGGCGGGCACGACGACGTTCCACACCTCGGCGTAACTGCCTTTACCGGGAATGATGAACACCGCAGGCGATCCGGTGCCCTGGCAGTCCATGTACAGCGCGCGACCCCCGCCGACGTCGAGCAGACCGGCGAAGTCGGGGTCGTGCGGTTTCGAGGCACAACCTGCAACAACGGCGATGGCCAGGGCCAGGCCGAATACGGCCCTCACACATCCTGACGATAGAACCGAGCCTCGACAAACGTAGGTAGAACGTGTTCTAGTTCTGGGTGTGACGAGCAAGGTCTTCACCCGCGATGAGCTGGCCGCGGCCTTTGAGAACTTCGAGGCGACGGTCGACCGAGCCGCCCAGACCCGGGACTGGGATCCCTGGGTCGAGCAGTACGCATCCGATGTCGTCTACGTCGAGCACGCCGCGGGCACCATGCATGGGCGCGAAGAGGTGCGCGCGTGGATCTGGAAGACCATGGAGAGCTTTCCCGGCAGCCACATGACGTCGTTTCCGTCGCTGTGGTCGGTGATCGACGAGTCGACCGGCCGGATCATCTGCGAGCTGGACAACCCGATGCGCGACCCCGGTGACGGCACGATCATCAGCGCCACCAATATCTCGATCGTCACCTACGCCGGCGACGGTCAGTGGTGCCGCCAGGAGGACATCTACAACCCGCTGCGGTTCGTCAAGGCGACGATGAAGTGGTGCCGCAAGGCACAGGAACTCGGCACGCTTCCCGACGAGGCGGTGGCATGGATGCGCCAGTTCGGAGACCGCAAATGAGCGCGAAACTGGTCATCGGCGCCAACGGGTTCCTCGGCTCGCACGTCACCCGCCAACTCGCTGGGGACGGCCAGGACGTGCGCGTCATGGTGCGCGACGGCGCAAACACCATCGGCATCGACGACCTCAGGGTGACGCGGTTCGTCGGCGACATTTGGGACAACGACACCCTGCGCGATGCGATGCGCGGTGTCGACGACGTGTACTACTGCGTGGTCGACACCCGTGGCTGGCTGCGCGATCCCGCGCCGCTCTTCCGCACGAACGTCGACGGCACCCGCAACGTCCTGGACGTGGCCAAGAATGCTGGCCTGCGCAAATTCGTCTTCACCAGCAGCTATGTGACGGTCGGTCGACGGCGCGGACATGTCGCCACCGAGGACGACATCATCGTCGACCGCGGGTTGACGCCATATGTCCGGTCGCGGGTGCAGGCCGAGCAGCTCGTGTTGCAGTACGCGAAGGAGCACGGCCTGCCCGCCGTTGCGATGGGGGTGTCGACGACCTACGGAAGCGGCGACTGGGGCCGCACCCCGCACGGCGCGATCATCGCCGGGGCCGCGTTCGGCAAGCTGCCGTTCGTGATGGACAAGATCGAACTCGAGGCGGTCGGCGTCACCGACGCGGCCAGCGCGATGGTCCTTGCGGCCGAACGCGGGCGTGTCGGAGAGCGATACCTGGTCTCGGAGAAGATGATCAGCAACGCCGAGGTCGTGAGAATCGCCGCCGAGGCGGCGGGTGTGCCCGCGCCGACCAAGTCAATCCCGCTGCCGATGTCCTACGCACTGGCCATCGCAGGCAGTGCCAAGGCGAAGCTGCGTGGCACCGATGAGCAGCTCTCGCTGGGGTCGCTGCGGCTGATGCGCGCGGAAGCGCCGGTGGACCACAGCAAGGCGACCCGCGAATTGGGTTGGGAGCCAAGGCCTGTCGAAGAATCGATTCGTGAAGCCGCCCGGTTCTGGGTAGGGCTGCGCGACGCCAAGCGCAAGAGCAAGGCGGGCTAGCCAGTCGCCAACGTCGCCGCCGTAACCTGCGCGGCCTGTTCTTCGGTGAGCCGGTCGACGACCGCGGTGCCTATCGCAGTCATGGCCTTGAGTTGCGCGGGCGTCAACGCATCGATGAACCACTTGCGCACTAGATCGACGTGAATAGGGGCAGCGGCTTCAATGGCTCTGCGGCCGGACTTGGTCAGCACCGCGAATGCGCCGCGTGAATCGGTGGTGCAGTCGTCGCGGGTTACCAAGCCACGGGTCGACATCCGACCGATCTGCTTGGATAACCGGCTCTTCTCCCAGTCGAGCTGCTCACTGAGTTCACCGAGTCGATAGCGTTGTCCCGGCGCCTCAGATAGCGCGACCAGCACATCGTAATCGGCCTCCGAGAGCCCGGTCTCGCGTTGCAACTCGCGGGCGAGATGGGACATCAGCTTGAACCGCATGGTCATAAAGCCTCGCCATGCCGCCATCTCTCGATCGTCGAGCCACCGAACCTTGCGCGCCATACGCTAATGCTAGCGCAATCGTTGACGTGACAACTACCGGCCGTACGTCAGGTGAGTTCGAGCCTTCGGCCGCCGCGAAGGACCCCAAACGCGACAGATGAGTCGCACCCCGCGGCGACGATAGTTGACAGGTCCACTATCTGAAGTCTAGTGTCGTGGACATGTCAACTTTCGGCCTCAGAAGCGCTGCGGCTGACCAAGAAAGGATTCGTATGTCTGTCGAGAGCATCGTCGACGCCCACATGGAGGCGTGGAACGCCCCTGCGGGTCCCGCGCGGCAAGAGTCGATCGCGCAGTTGTACACCTCTGACGTGTTCGTGAACGAGCCAGGCGCGCGCCTGACTGGCCACGCCGGTGTGGAGCAGGCCATCGCGGCACTGCAAGCGCAGTTAGCGGGTCTGGCGATCGCCCGCAGCGGTCCGCTCCAGCAGGTCCAGGATCTTGTGACCTACCCGTGGACCGTTGGCGCCGAAAGTGGACCGACGATCGTCTCTGGTCACGACGTTCTGATAATCCGTGATGGCAAAGTGTCGAGCCTCTATGTGCTTATCGATTCCTAGGATTCGCGGTGACATGTGAAGGCAGACAGGGCAACTGTCGCAACTCGATTTAGTAGACGCATCGACTTGACCAATGAGGCGCCGATGGCCGCGCCTCTTGAAACCTCAGATCAAACAGGAGAAAGAATGAGTATAGGGATAATTGGTTCGGGCGGCCTGGGCTCCAGTGTTGCAAGGGCGCTTGGCGGCAAGGGCATTTCAGCCACGATCTCCAACAGCCGCGGCCCAGAGTCGCTGGCGGCACTGGTCCAGGAGCTAGGTTCGTCCATCACGGCCGGCACCGTGCAAGAGGCGGCGAGCGCCGATATCGTCCTGGTGGCCGTGCGCTGGGTTGACGCGGGCGCGGTGCTCAGCGGCCTGCCAGCCTGGAACGGCCGCATCGTCATCGATGGCACCAATCCAGTCGAGTTCATCGACCCCGATTCGGCTGACGGGAAGGATCCGAATAATCCGGTCGGTCAATACGGCATCAAGGCCGTCGATCTGGGAGACACATACTCCAGCGCGGTCATAAGTCAGTTCGTCCCTGGCGCGCGAGTCGTCAAGGCGTTCAACCATCTCGACGTTGACGTTCTGTCACAGCCAGAAGTGTCCGGAGGTCACCGCGTGCTGTTCTATTCGGGAGATGACGCCGCAGCCAAAGCCGAAGTCCGCAAGATCATCGAAGTGGCCGGCTTCTTTCCAGTAGACCTAGGGTCGCTGGACGTCGGCGGACCGCTCGCGTCGATGCCGTTCGGTTCGCTCGCAGTGACCAACTTCGTCGCCATCTAGTTTGTTGCGAATCCCGGACAGCTCATGGCGTTGGTCTCCTGGCGCCTCCCACTCAACATGCACGTTGATCCGCATGTCTATCAACGGTATTCGCTGAACGCCACGCCGACGGGTGTTCAGTGGATACCCATCACAAACGGACCAGGACTAGCCTCGGGTGACGTGACCGAGAAACTGCATGTCGACCTGTCCGGTGCGCCGCAGACCATGCTGGCCACGTTATACGCCAAGGCGGTAGACGCCGACCTGGAGAAGCCGATCCTCGGTGACCGCTTCGCCAAGGAGATCGTCGACCGAATCGACTACGACTGGAAGAAGACCTCGATCACGGCGGCGAACTCGCCGGCGGTGACCACCCGCAGCGCACACTTCGACAACTGGGCCCGCCAGTTCCTCGCAGCCCATCCCGAGGCCGTCGTGCTGCACTTGGGCTGCGGACTGGACGCCCGCTTCTTCCGGCTGGACCCCGGCCCCGGTGTCGAGTGGTATGACGTCGACTACCCCGACGTCGCCGACCTTCGCCGCCAGCTGTACCCGACCCGCGACCACTACCACGTCGTCGCGGCATCGGTCACCGACCCGGCGTGGCTGAACGACATTCCCGGCGACCGTCCGGTGTTGGCGATCGGCGAGGGCCTGACCATGTACCTCACCAAGGAGGACGGCGTCGCACTGCTGCGCCGGATCGTCGACCACTTTCCATCAGGCGAATTGCAGTTCGACGCGTTCAACCGGCTGGGCATCAGATCGCAATGGACCAACACCGTGGTGCGGCGCTCGGGAGCGACACTGCACTGGGGCATCGACGGACCCGACGACATCACCGATGCGGTGCCCGGGGTACGGCTACTGTCCTGGGTGTCGGCGATCGACGACGACGCGTTCGCCCATGTGCCCTGGTATTACGGGCTGACGCTGATGGCAATGAGGCCGGTGCCCGTACTGCGCTACATGGCGCAGTACCACCGCTACGCCTTCTGAGCCCGCACGCCCAGCACGGGTTGTCGACGACGGCCGTGACTCCACCCCGGGGCCCATGGCCAGCGGCCGCGGTCATCTGCCCACACCAATTGCAGCGCCCGAATGTCGGCGCCCCCGAGCGCAATCGCAAAATTCATGTGCGCATCGGGATGGTCTACCTCGACGATCTCGAGGAGCGGTCCGTCACCGACGGCGATGTGCGCGCCGGGCTTAAGCACGCGACCGCCCACTGCGGCCCCGGCGACATCGTTCAGGACGCGCGCCGCTCGCTGCGGCGATAGGCCCGTGACCAACAGTTCCGGCAGACCTCGGTCGTGTAATCCGATCGTGTACGTATACGGGCGCCGGTCGTCCTCGACGCCCTGCACCGCCCACCCGTATACTCGGATCGTCTCGCGAAGTTCGTCGAGATACTCCTCGGTCGTGCCGTTGGGGTTGTCGCACTGCCAGCACATGACCGCACCTTTCTGTAGTAGTTACGGCCAGCTTGCGCCGATGGTCCGACAACTACCGGTTCGCTCGCGTAACTCTCGATCGGATGCCCAGTACCGGTTGCGTTCTCCGACCGTCGCAGAACGCGGCAGACCACGGCCAGCGCCCCCGCCCGTCGGCCCACACGAGCTGCAGCGCCCGAATCTCGGGGCCGCCGAACGCGACTGCGAAATTCAGGTGCGCGTCGGGGTGGCTCATCTCGACGATCTCGATGAGTGGTCCGGCCGGCACCTTGATCTGTTGGCCGGGTGTCAAGTTCTTGCCTGCCACGGCATCACGGGCCACCGTGTTCAGAAGTCGGGTGGCACGCTGCGGGGAAACGGCGGTGATCGACAGTTCGGGGAAACCCCAGTCGTGAAGTCCGATGGTGTAGGCGAATGGGGTCCGGTCGCTTTCGACGTACTGCACCATCCAGCCGTGCGTACGAATCGTCTCGCGGACCTCGTCGAAGTAGTCCTCGATGGTGAGATCGGGGTTGTCGCATTGCCAGCACATGGCGCCTCTCTCTGTCGTCGGTGGGGCCAGCTTTCCCCTCGGGTCTGACAAGTACGGCGTCCTGCGAGAATCGGACGGTGTCCACTGCAGGTCCCGTCAACGGTCGCGTCTCCAACTGGTTCACCGAGTACCCGACCCTGCGCCCGTCGCTGCCCGGCGACCGCGACGCCGACGTGTGCATCGTCGGCGCCGGATACACCGGGCTGTGGACGGCGTACTACCTCAAGCGGGCCGACCCGTCGCTGCGCATCGTCGTGCTCGAGGCCCGCTTCGCCGGCTTCGGCGCGTCGGGACGAAACGGCGGCTGGCTGTCGGGGCTGGTGCCAGGTGACCGCAACCGGATGGCCGAGCTGTACGGCCGCGACCGCGTGCTGGCGTGGCAGCAGGCGCTCAACGAAGCCGTCGACGAGGTCATCGACGTCGCGGCGGCCGAAGGCATCGACGCAGGCATCGTCAAGGGCGGCACCATGCAGATGGCCCGCAACTCCGCGCAGGCGTCGCGGCTGGCGGCCGAGATCGACGAGGAACTGAGCTGGAAGGTCGACGGCATTGCGCCGTTGACCAAAGCCGAAGCGGCCGAACGGATTCAGTTCGACGGCGTGGTGTCGGCCTACCACACGCCGCACTGTGCGCGCATCCAACCAGCCCGGCTGGCGCGCGGTTTGGCCGATACCGTCGAACGGCTCGGCGTCGACGTCTACGAGAACTCACCCGTCACCGCGATCGAGTCGGGACGCGCGGTCACGTCGCTCGGCACCGTCAGCGCGCCGATCGTGCTGCGCGCCACCGAGGGCTTCACCGCGCGGATGCGGGGGCTGCGACGGCGCTGGCTGCCGATGAACAGCTCGATGATCGCCACCGACCCGATTCCCGAGAGCGTCTGGGCGTCGATCGGCTGGGAGGGCCGTGAAACCGTCGGCGATACCGCGCACGGCTTCTTCTACGCTCAGCGCACCGTCGACGACAGGATCGCGATCGGCGGGCGCAGCGTGCCCTACCGGTATGCCTCCCGCACCGATGTCGATGGCCGAGTGCCCGAGCACACCATCAAGCACCTGACGACGACGCTGCACTCGATCCTTCCGCAGGTCCGTGACGTCCCGATCGCCCATGGCTGGTGCGGTGTGCTCGCCGTGCCGCGCGACTGGGAGGCCAGCGTCGTCCTCGACAAGTCGACCGGTTTGGGGTGGGCAGGCGGATACGTCGGCCATGGCGTCACCGCCACCAACCTCGCAGGCCGCACGCTGGCGGACTTGGTGTTCGATCAGCGCAGCCCGCTGACCGAGTTGCCGTGGGTCGACCACCGGTCACGGAACTGGGAACCCGAGCCGCTGCGCTGGATCGGCGTGCGCGGAATGTACCTGGCGTACAAGGCCGCCGACTGGCATGAGGCACGTGGCAGGGGAACGACGTCGCCGATCGCCGTCGTCGCCGACAAGATCGCAGGGCGGCCCTAGCCCGCTTCGGCCTTCTCCTTGAGCCGCTGCAACGTCAGCTTGATGTGCTCGGCGTTGGCCGCGTCGCGGTCACGCACTCCCGTGCCGATCCACCGATGAGCCCGAGGTGGCTGGTGGCGTTTGCCGCCGGGGGGAATTGGGGCGGCTGGTGAACAGCGTGTGATGGCGGGTTTTGTCGGTGTCGTCTCGTACCGTTTTTGGTATGCCAGAGCGCCGGTTCCGCCACACGCCGGGAGGCGCGTGCTCGCTGGGGCTGCATCTGGTGTGGTGTCCGAAGTATCGGCGCCGGGTTGTGGGCGGGCGGGTCGCCCGCCGCCTCGACGAGCTGCTGAGACAGATCGCCGCTGAGCATGGCTGGCAGATCGTGGCTCACGAAGTGATGCCCGATCATGTGCACCTGTTTGTGCGGGTCGGCCCCGCCGATGCGCCAGCATCGGTGGTGCGGGCGGTCAATGGCCGCACCGCGCGGGTACTGCGCCAGGAGTTCCCGTACCTGCGCAACCACGCGAAAGTGGTGTGGCCGCCATCGTATTTCGCCGCCTCGGTCGGGTATGTGTCGGAGACGACGGTGCGCCGCCACATCGAGCACCAGTGGGACGCGGTGCTGGCGTCATGAGTCAGAAGGTGAGAATCACCCGTGCCCGGGTGCACGGCTCGCCGGTTTATCTTGGGGACGTGACGCAGCCCGACGGGACCGTTGCGCCTGTCTGGTCAGCAGATCCAGCCCGGGTGCTGGGCTGGCTGTGTGATGGGTTCCGGTTCAGATTCAACCAACGCCGCTCCACACGCTGCCGTTACCTGACATGCCAGGACCGCCGCGGCAACCAGGCAGTGGTGACCGCTCGGTCGGGGCAGCCGGTGTTGGTGCCGGTCGGCAACACGGTCACCGATATCAGTGACGCCGAGGCGCGGCGCCGGCACAGTTTCCTGGCGGCGATGCCCGGTTACGTGTTGGAAGCGACACTGAAAACCGAGAACACCGACTGGTTTTCGGCGGCCAAACGCCGCAAGACCAACACCGCTAACGGGCGCAATCCCGGAGCGATGCCGGGGTTCCGCCGCCGTGACGGTGATCAGCGGTTTGTGTGCTGGTTCAACGGTGGCCGCAACGCGGTGTTCACCCGCACGGGCCGCCGGTCGGGCATGGTGACGCTCAGCGGGGCCAACCCGAAGGCGCACCGCGCACCAGGGTTGGGACCCGACGGCAAACCGCACAAGCTGACCTGGCGGATCACGCTGCATGTGCGGCTGCCACAGCCGATCCGCCCGTACACGTCGGTGCGGGTGAACTGGACCCGCCGCGAGCTGGTGTTCGTCAACGAGCCGCTGCCGGTCGCGAACAAGACCCGCAGCGGTGAGGTCATCGGGCTTGATCGCGGCGTGGTGCACACCGCCGCTGATGACCGCGGCGGGTTCTACGACGCCCCCGACACCAGTGTGTTGGACAAACAGCGGAAGTTTCATCAGCGCCGGATGGCCAAGTCCAAGCTGATCGCCGCCCGGCAGGGACGCCGATTCTGGGAGTCGAAACGCTACCAAGCGCACAAGATTGCCGCGGCCGGCTTGGCCGCTAAGCAGGCGCGTGTCCGTGAGGATTTCGCGCACAAACTCAGCACCCGCCTGGTGCGCGGGCACGATTTCATCGGGATCGAGAAACTGTCCCTGGACCGCATGACCCGGCGGGGCAAAGGCGCCGGGACCGCGCAGAAACGGGGGCTCAACCGGGCACTGCAGCATGCCGCGCTCGGGAAACTCGCCAAGTGCATCGAGTACAAAGCCAAACTGGCGGAGGTGACCTTCATCGAGGTGCCCGCCGCCTACACCAGTCAGCGTTGCCATCGGTGCGGGCACACATGCAAAGGAAACCGCGAAAGCCAAGCGGCATTCCGTTGCAGACGGTGCGCCTGGACCGGCAATGCTGACACCAACGCCGCCATCAACGTGCGTGAGGAAGCCCTCACACGGTGGGCGGCGCACACCGAACAACTGGCTGGGACATCCGGTGCAAAGCCGGGCGGGATCACTCCCGTCAGCCAGGCGGGGAGCAAGAGTAAGACCGACCCCCACACGGGTCCGGCCCCTGGGCCGGCGGCATCTGCGATGAACCGCAAACCACCCAACGCCGCCTAACGGCCAAGGGACTCCACTGCTTTCAAGCGGTGGAGGATGTCAAGCCGTCTTGCTGAACCAAAAAACCGGGACGGCGGTCCCACGTCCGCTTGGTGACGCGGCACCCGCCGTCGGCGCCCGCGATGTCGTAGCGCCAACGCGCGACAGGCACACCGAAGTAGCGGACGTCGAACGCAAGACGTGCTCCATCGGAAGATGCCGTTGCGTTTGTGTCCCTTGAACACGGCGCCGGGGCCGGCGGCGTCGCCTTCGCGCCACTCCATCGCCCGCGCCTCCTCAGCCAGCGACGCCAGGGTGGGTAGGTCGGTGACCAGCGCATACACCCTGTCCGGAGCGGCATTGATACTCACCTCGGCCTGTACGGAGGCGGTCTCCGAATCACACATGCCGGCGATCGTATGTGGCGGACAGGAAGAAATAGCGGGTCTGGACATGTTGCGCTTACCAGACACCGTTTCGTCAGGAGAGCAGCCATGACTGACCGACCCGTACTCGAGCCCACCGCCTCCCATCCCATCACCGTCGAACCGACCGGCAAGCACGTGACCGTGCGCGTCAACGGTGAAGTGGTGGCGGACACCGACGAGGCTCTGACGCTGCAAGAGGCCACCTATCCCGCGGTGCAGTACATCCCCAGGCGCGACGTCGCGGCCGCCAGGCTCACGCCCAGCGCCACTGAGACGTACTGCCCGTTCAAGGGCGACGCCAGCTACTACCACGTCGTCACCGATGACGGCGCGACCGTCGATGACGCCCTCTGGACCTACGAGAAGCCCTACCCCGCAGTCGCCGCGATCGCCGGACATGTCGCGTTCTATCCCGACAAGGCGGACATCACGGTCGCATAGCCTGGTGCGGTGCCCAGCACAACCAGCGTTGTGATGGCCGGACCTGCCAGTCCTGGCCTGACGCTTTCGCCGCTGCGCCGCGGCCGAGGCGATCCGTGTTATCACGTCGCGCCTGACGGTGCGATCTGGCGCACCAGCCTGATGCGCAGCGGACCGGTTACAGCGCGCATCACCAAGTCGGCGCCCCACATCGTGGACTGCGAGGCATGGGGAACGGGCGCAACCGAATTCGCCGAGACGTTGTCGGTGCAGCTGGGCGCCGACGACGACGCGACCGGGTTCGCACCCGAGGAGCCGACCATCGCCGCCGCGCACAAACGGGTGCCGCACCTGCGGCTGGGCCGCACCGATCGGGTGCTTGAGGCGCTCATCCCGGCAGTGCTGGAACAGCGCGTGTCCGGTATGGACGCCCGTCGTGCATGGCGGGCGCTAGTCACCAAGTTCGGCTCGCCGGCACCTGGACCCGCGCCAGCGCACATGCGGGTGCCGCCCTCGGGCGAGGTGTGGCGGCGCATCCCGTCGTGGGAGTTCCACCGCGCCAACGTCGACCCCGGCCGGGCCCGCACGATAGTGGCGTGCGCACAGCGCGCCGACTCGCTGGAGCGGCTGGCCACCCGACCGCCGGAGCAGGCACGCACGGCGCTGATGTCGCTGCCGGGGGTCGGGGAGTGGACCGCCGCGGAGACCGCCCAGCGCGCCTTCGGCGACGCCGACGCGTTGGCCGTCGGTGACTACCACCTTGCCAAGATGATCGGCTGGACCCTGCTGGGCCATCCGATCGACGATCCGGCGATGGTGGAGTTGTTCGAACCACTGCGGCCACACCGGCACCGCGCGGTGCGGCTGCTGGAGGTCAGCGGGCTCGCGCTCAATCCTCGGTTCGGGGCGCGGCAGGCGATACCGAACCTTCGCGCGATCTAGCCGTGATTGCCGCCGGCGGGCAGCTCGCCAACCGCGGTGCGCGGACCGAGCAGGGCGCCGCCAGCAGGGCCAAGAAGAAGGCGCCGGTCAAGTAGTAGCGGGCTCCTCCAGGGAGTCGTCGCGCACCGGACGGTCGGCGAGTTCCTCGTCGCGCCCGAACAGGTATGGGTAGGCGATGCCCGCGATCGCCGCGCCCAACAGCGGCGCCAGCCAGAACACCCACAGCTGCGCCGGGGCGCCGTCGCCGTTGAAGAACGCGACGCCGGTGGACCGCGCCGGGTTGACCGAGGTGTTCGAGATCGGGATCGAGATCAGGTGGATCAGCGTCAAGGTCAAACCAATCGACAAGCCCGCGAACCCTTTTGGTGCGCGGTCATCGGTCGAGCCGAGGATGACCAACAGGAAGACACCCGTGAGGACCACCTCCGCGACGATCACCGCCCACAACGTGTACCCGCCAGGAGAGTGATCGCCAAAACCGTTGGCGGCCATGTGTCCTGTCGCGGTCCATCCCTCTTGGCCCTTGGCAATTACGTAGATCACCATGCCCGCAGCCAGGCCGGCGATCACCTGGGTGATCCAATACCCGGGTAGCGCCTTCCACTCCACCCGGCGGGCCAGCGCCGCGCCAAGCGTGACCGCGGGATTGAAATGACCGCCGGAGATGGTGCCGAACGCGTACACACCGGTGAGTACCGTCAGCCCGAATGCGAGCGCGACACCGAGGAACCCGATTCCGACCGAAGTGCCGTCGGACATGAACTTCGCGGCGAACACCGCGCTGCCGCAGCCGCCGAAGACCAACCAGAACGTTCCGATGAACTCGGCTGCCAGTCGGTGCAGCATCGTTGGCTCGCGCATCGCGACTCCTTTGTCCGGACGAAACGCTGTTCAGCGAGAGTGTCACGCGCGAGGGGACTACGCGCCCGTCGTATCCGAATCGTTCCTAGATGGAAATCATCGCGACTGTAGCGAGACCTATCGTTCGCCCATTGCGTACTCGTCGACGGGGTTGGAGCGGGTGACGATGAGTGGGTCGGTCTTTGTGAACGGGAAGTTCGGCAGGTCGTCGATGTGCACGTTGAATGTCGCGGCCAGCACTTCGCGGGAGTAGGCACTGGCCGACGCGCGGTAGCCGATATCGCCCGGCGTCGGCTGGTCGAAGAAGATCGCGAAATGGAGATCGGGGGCGTCAACGACCTCGATGTGGTGCGGGTAGGCGCGCGGAATGAAGTAGACGTCGCCCTCCTTCAGATGCCAGGTGTCAAGGGTGCCGTCGGGGTCCATCACCGTCATGCGCGCCGAACCCGTATGCACGTAGCCCAGTTCGGCGGTTATCGGATGCCAATGTGGTTCGCGCATACCGTCTTCGCGGATGCGCAGCGAGTACATCGACAAGTCCTTGAGCGCGGGCCAGAACTGCAGGCGGGCCAGCCGGGCCGAGCCGACCGCGATCCCGACCGGCGGGCTTTGCGCCTCGACGGCGAACTTGTGTGGGTCATCGAAGTGCGCAGCGGACGGGACGACCGGATCGCCCGCACGCGCGGCCAGCTTGCGGTCGGTGGTGTCGCGTCGGATCTTCGCGAAGTCCGACGCGGGCAAGTCGTAGGTGTTGCCCAACACGGCATCGGTCATGGCGCCGAAAGCCGCTGCCAGGCCGAAGTCTTCGGGCCGCTCGCTGCGAAACGCGAGAATGAACTCGGCGGCATCCTCGCCGATGTTCTCAATGTGGTGCAGGGAGCCGGAGTCGATGTGGAACATCTCGCCTGCGCTGACCGTGAAGCTGGAGAACTTGCTGTAGGTGTCGAGGACGGAGACCAGCGATGTGCCCGACACGCAGTAGGTGAGTTCGTTGCAGTCGGCATGCCAATGTGGGGTGCGCATCGCGCCGGGGTTGATGACGATCCGCTTGATGGACATGCCGGACAGGATGGGGAGGCTGTCCGCGGTCACTCGCCTGATCGAGCCGAGGTCGTTCTCCTCGACGATCTCGCCGTTGGTCAGTGAGGTGGCGTGTCTAGATGTCATGGCCGAAGCTTCCGCCGAGATCAGATTTATTGCACGCGAAATGAGGAGAACCGGCCGTCAACCGCGACCGCGTTCTTCGATGGACGCTTCGTCGGGCATCCGCGCTCGAAGAGACTCGTAGATCGGTGGCGCTCCCACGACGTACGCGGCGAACACGGCAGCAGCGGTCGCGGCCATCATTGGCACGAGCGCCTCGGTCGTGGCCGTCATCTCTGTGACGACGACCATCCCGGTTATCGGCGCGCGCACAGTAGCCCCGAAGAAGGCCGCCATTCCGACGAGCGCCATCGGAACCGCCAACTGCGATGCGTTTTCGGGCCATACCGCGTTGAAGCCTCCGGCGAACAGCAGTCCCCACAGCGCACCCACGGCCAGCAGTGGCGCGAACAGCCCGCCCGGCACCGCCGCCGAGTACGACAAGGGGCCGGCGACGAACCGCACCGCAAGGATTCCGACGACGACGGCAAGAACAATGTGCTGCCCGCCGAGGATCCGCTGTGTCAGGTCCTCACCACCGCCCACCGCGAGCGGGTACACAAACATCGCGAACCCGATGACCGCGCCGATGATGGCCGCCTTCGCCAGGGCCGGGATTCGGCGTATCGCAGCGACGTGGTCAAGGAACCACAACACCAACCAGTTGTAGGCGGCACCCAAACATCCGGTCAGCAATCCGAAGACGACGAAAAGCGGCAACCATGCCAGGGCCGGAGCTCCGATGGGTTCAACCTGAAAGTCGGCATGGTTGCCCAGAACCAGTCGTGAGCAAGCCACAGCTGCGGTGGCCGAAAACAGCGTTGCCAGTACCGTTTTCACCCGGAACGACTTCGTGACCTCTTCGAGGGTGAACAGAGTGCCTCCGATCGGTGCGTTGAACGCCACCGCCAGGCCGGCGCCACCCAACGCCGTCTGCATCATCCTGACCTCGGAATCGGGCAGCCTGGCGCGCCGGGCCGCTTCGGCTCCGATCGCAGCACCCATGTGCACGGTCGGACCCTCGCGGCCCAGTACGAGCCCCGATCCCATGCTCAACACACCGCCGATGAACTTCGCCGGAACCAAACGGATGAGCGGAGGCCGCGCCTCCCCCAGAAAAACCGCCTCGACGTGCTGGATACCGCTTCCGGCGGCCAGCGGCTCCCACCGCACGATCAGGGCTGCCAGTGTGGCGCCGGCCGCGGCGGCGGCCATGGGGACCAGCCAGCCCGGCCCCGGTAGCTTGTGTGCCCAGTCGACCAAGTCGATCCGCAGCTCATCGGCTGTTTGCAGACACCAGCGGAACGCGCCGCCGACGAACCCGGTCACCACGCCCGCGACGATCGCCGTCACGCAGATGTGTACCGAACCCCGCATGGAATCGTCGGGCTGACCGGGACCTGCCGCAGGCACGAGCAACAGTCTCGCAGACCTATGCTCATCGGTAGGCGGTTACGCGGGCGATGATCGCAGGCTTGCCGTTGGCGTCGACCGCTCGGGCCTCTGCGACACCGCTGCTGCGGCCAACCCGCAACGGTGTTCCGACATAATGGGATTCGGGGCCGCTGCGGAACTGGCGCAGAAAGTTCACGCGAAGCGATGCGGTGTTCAGCGGCCGATCATCCCGGTTTGCGTTGACGGCGGCCGAGCCGACCAGCTCCAGCGCCATCGCGGATATCCCGCCGTGCACGATGCGCAGGCTGTTGTTCAGCACCGGGTCCGGGTCCTGCACGAGGACCTTCGCCGCACCGCCGCTCTCGGCGACCCGGATCGCCATCCTGTCTGCGAGGGAACCGGGAGGCAGCGGGCCTGTCGGACCTTCGGGCCATTTGGCGAGATCGCCAGGGGCCCGGATGTAGGACGAGCGCACGGTGGCTGTTGCGACCACGGAGTCACGGTGCGTGAATTCGCACAACCGTTACTTTTGTTGTTGGCCGTTGTTGGCCGGTGCCGGGGTAACGGTTGCCCGGCCCAGGTGCCGCGTTCTTGCCCGGTTGGGCGCGCGGGATTTGGTTCCCCGTGTCCCTGGCCGGTGGCGGTTTCTGGTACTCACCTGTCGGTCATCGGGCGTGGCCTGGTCGGTAGCTCTCACGACGCGATCCTCTGGTCGCGTGCGTGTCACACCTTTCCGTCGCCGCGCCTTGAAACGTTGGGCGCGTCTGCCGATCACGGTGGCGGCTGCCTCGTGTCGAGTGACGTTCTCATAGGGGGTGCGCCAGTGCTGGTCTCCCCACACGCTGCTGTAGGCAGGATTGACCGCTAACAAGGCGATGCCGTGGCGATGGGTTAGCGCGGTGAGCCGGTTACGGAACACCGCCGTGGGGATACCCGCCACCGTCTTGCGGAAGCGTTTGCCGCGCGATCCTCGGCCCATCGTTTCCCGCCCAATGGCGCGGGCGTCAGCGAAGTCGAGGTCTTCTACCGCCAGGGTGTCGATACAATGGCGCTCGGTGTAGTGGACGAGGCGGGTGATCGCATGCCGCACTTGGGCATCACGACGCGCCGACGACCCTGATAGGTCAAAGTCGATGCGCTCGGGCTGGCCGACCGGATTGCCGTGCTCATCGAGGCGGCGCACGGCGAGGTGTCCGTCGTTGAGGTCTACACCGACCACCGGACCATCGGCGCGAACCTCGTCGGTCTGGCTCTGCGCGGAGATGACCTCGGAAGTCGTTGGCGGGCATGCCCAGGCGGCGGTGAGGTAGCGGCCGCCCCGTCCAGGCTTGCGAGTGATCGCGTACGACATGGACCGGCCGCCGGTGATGCGGGCCCGCCACTCGTCAGCGCGATGAGCGAACGCAGCTGTCCCGGACAGGATGTAGCTGCCGCGTGGGCCGTTGGCCAGATGCTCTAAGGGTTTGGGCAGCCGCAGGCTGACCTCTCCGTCCGGGGTGACGGTGATGGTGAGGTTGCCGAACGGTTCATCACCCGAACCTTTGGCCTCGATGCGGTCTCGGCCGCACTCCCATTCCTCGCGCCACTCGGGCAGGGTCAGGTTCGCCGCGTCGACGTTCTGGCGAGTCTTGGCGAGCCGCTTACCGCCCTCGACCACATGCACTCGATGGTTATCCCAGTCGGCGCTGACCCGGCCCAACTCGGCTCGCAGCACCTGCAGGCGGCGTTGTTTCTGAAATCGCTCGGCCTGTGTCGCATAGCCCTTCGGCAACTTGGCCTTGCGGCGCGCCCGACGTTGCTGCGGGGCGAGGGTGTTGTCGGACGGCGCCTCGAGTCGCTTTTCGATGGTGGCGATCGCCGCGCGCAACCCGATGATGTGGCGGTACTGCCCATCGCGCGCCAACCGGTACTGGGCGTCGTTGCCGGCGATGATCGCGTTGGCCCACCGCGCACTGGACTCCGCAGTCAAGGCCTTCTTACGAGTGTTTAGCCGAGTCCGGCGCACCTGCCGCTTAGCCGCGTCGCCGATCGCCGAGTCAACGCGGTCGGGCCGGGTGACCGAAGCCAGATCCGCGCGCCGCAGCTCACCCAGATGCTCAGCAACCAGATCCAGCACACGCTCGTCGGCGGGCGTGGTTCGCAACCGGGTGGTGATCGCCACCCCGCACGGCCCAGCCACCGGCTTCACCCCACGCCACTCCCGCAACCTCACCTCCGACACGCACCCGATCTTGCCTCACAGGTACGACAAGTTCGGCTCGTCTAGAGCTGGCCCACAAGACGGGGCAGCTGCTAAAGACTCACAAGTGCACTGATACCCCTAGGGGGTATATAGTGAGCTGCATGACGGAGGTCAACCACTCGCAGCATCAGACCCACGCCGACCATGTGGAGCACACCGCCGAGCACGGTCACGCGGGCCACGGAGACCACGTCGCGCAGTTCCGCCGGCTGTTCTGGACCATGCTGGTGCTGGCGATCCCGACGGTGGCGCTGTCGGGGATGTTCGCGATGATCCTCGGCTACGCCGTGCCCGACTTCCCCGGAGCGCAATGGGTGTCGCCGGTGCTTGGCACCGTGATGTACCTCTGGGGTGGCCGGCCGTTCCTCACCGGAGCGATCAGTGAAATCCGTTCCCGCACACCGGGAATGATGCTGTTGATCGGCCTGGCCATCACGGTTGCGTTCGTCTCGTCGTGGGGCGCGAGCCTGGGCGTGCTGCCGCACAACCTCGACTTCTGGTGGGAGCTCGCGCTGCTGATCGTGATCATGCTGCTGGGCCACTGGATCGAGATGCGGTCGCTGGCGCAGACCACGTCGGCGCTGGACTCGCTGGCTGCACTGCTTCCCGACGAGGCAGAGCGCGTCGTGGAAGACGGCGGCGAGGGCTCAGAGACCGTGGCACCCGCCGACCTGCGGGTCGACGACGTCGTGATCGTGCGGCCCGGCGCCAGCGTGCCTGCCGATGGAGTCATCGTCGACGGTGCCGCCGAGATGGACGAGTCGATGGTGACCGGCGAATCCCGGCCCGTGCGCCGCGGCATCGGTGACGCGGTGGTCGCGGGCACCGTCGCCACCGACTCCGGGCTGCGTGTCAAGGTGACCGCGGTCGGCGACGATACCGCGCTTGCAGGCATTCAGCGGCTGGTGACCGAAGCGCAGAACTCCTCGTCGCGGGCGCAGCGGCTCGCCGACAGGGCGGCGGCCTGGCTGTTCTGGTTCGCGCTTGGAGCGGCCATCGTGACCGCGGTGGTGTGGGGCATCCTCGGGCAGCCCGAAGACGCCGTGATCCGCACCATCACGGTGCTGGTGATCGCATGCCCGCACGCCCTCGGCCTGGCGATCCCTCTGGTGGTGTCCATCGCGACCGAACGCGCCGCACGCGGCGGGGTGCTGATCAAGGACCGACTGGCACTGGAAAGCATGCGGACTGTCGGCGCGGTGCTGTTCGACAAGACCGGCACGCTGACCAAGGCTGAGCCAACGGTGACGGCCGTGACCGCGGCCACTGGCTACCGCACCGAGGACGAGCTGCTGGCGATCGCGGCGGCCGCCGAGTCTGACTCCGAACATCCGCTCGCAAGGGCCATCGTCGACGCCGCGCGCCGCAGGGGACTGACGGTGCCCGCGTCGTCGGACTTCACCTCGTCACCTGCCGTCGGCGTGACGGCGCGAGTCGACGGCAAGACCGTGCGGGTCGGCGGGCCCCGCCTGCTCGAGGAAGCAGGCCACGCCGAGCTGCCCGAGGCGGAAGGCTGGCGCGGCGAGGGCGCGATCATCCTGCATGTCCTGGTCGACGGTGCAGTTGCGGGCGCGCTCGCCCTTGCCGACGAGATCCGCGAGGAATCCCGACAGGCCGTCGACGCCCTGCACAAACTCGGCATTCAGGTGGTGATGATCACAGGCGACGCGCAGACGGTGGCGGAATCGGTGGCCGCCCAGCTGGGCATTGACCGGGTATTCGCCGGGGTGCGGCCCGAGGACAAGGCGGCCAAGGTGGCGTCGCTGCAGGACGAGGGGCTGCGGGTGGCGATGGTCGGGGACGGCGTCAACGACGCCCCCGCGCTGGCCCAGGCGGACGTCGGCATCGCGATCGGTGCGGGCACCGACGTGGCGATCGCCTCGGCGGGCGTCATCCTGGCCAGCTCGGACCCGCGCTCGGTGCTGTCGGTGATCCAGCTGTCGAAAGCGTCGTACCGGAAAATGAAGCAAAACCTTTGGTGGGCAGCCGGATACAACCTGATATCGGTGCCGCTGGCTGCCGGTGTGCTTGCGCCTATCGGCTTTGTGATGCCGATGTCAGTTGGCGCGATCTTGATGTCCATCTCGACCGTGGTGGTGGCGCTGAATGCCCAGCTGCTCCGGCGCCTGGATTTGCGGCCCGAGGCCAGCGTGCGGGCCATTCTCTAAGAATCTGACTAGGCTTTCTGCAAACTATTGTGACGTAGTCGCCGCAGCGCACACACTTAGACGTCCATCACAGCAAACATTGTGGATGAATGGGCGAAGAATGAGATCTACCCCGCACCGGGCCGGGAATGCCGGCCAATAGTCGAAACATCAACAGTGGCAACGTTATTCGTTCGTTATCGTCGCCGAGATCGTCAGCGTCGCGAATCCACGCGGCGAGTAAAGTTAGGTATGACTAAGTTGGCATGTCAGGCGGTGTTTGTCATATCGTTTTCTCCACTTGTGGCGAGTGGGATAGGGCCGTCGTTCAGTGCTGCACGAAGGCACCTCCATCGCCAAGCCGGCTAATGCCGTCGTTGACGGCTGCCTTGCAGAAGCTTCACGAGGCGTGCGAAGAAAAGGGTAGGTGGGAATGGCGCCCAGCAGTCAAGGGCTGTACAACCCCGCGTTCGAGCACGACGCGTGCGGTGTGGCGATGGTGGCCGACATGCACGGTCGCCGCAGCCGCGACATCGTTGACAAGGCCATCACGGCCCTGGTGAACCTGGAGCACCGCGGCGCCCAGGGCGCTGAACCGCACTCCGGGGACGGCGCGGGTGTCCTACTGCAGGTTCCCGATGAGTTTCTGCGCGCCGTCGTCGAATTCGACCTGCCCGAATACGGCAGCTATGCGACCGGCATCGCGTTCCTGCCGCAGTCCTCCAAGGACGCCGCAACGGCGTGCGAGGCGGTGGAGAAGATCGTCGAGGCCGAGGGCCTCGAGGTGCTCGGCTGGCGCCAGGTCCCCACCGACGAGTCGTCGCTCGGCGCGCTGGCCCGCGACGCGATGCCGACGTTCCGGCAGCTGTTCATCGCGGGCGCGTCCGGTATGGACCTGGAGCGTCGCGCATACGTGGTGCGTAAACGTGCCGAGCACGAGCTCGGCACGAAGGGGCCCGGCCAGGACGGTCCCGGTCGCGAAACCGTCTACTTCCCAAGCCTTTCCGGTCAAACGTTCGTCTACAAGGGCATGCTGACCACGCCGCAGCTGAAGGCGTTCTACCTTGACCTGCAAGACGATCGGCTCACCAGCGCGCTGGGCATCGTGCACTCGCGGTTCTCCACCAACACGTTCCCGTCGTGGCCACTGGCCCATCCGTTCCGGCGGATCGCGCACAACGGTGAGATCAACACCGTCACGGGTAACGAGAATTGGATGCGGGCGCGCGAGGCGCTGATCGACACCGACGTGTTCGGCTCCGGTGAGGCGTTCGACAAGATCGTCCCTGTCTGCACGCCGGGCGCGTCGGACACCGCTCGATTCGATGAGGTGCTCGAGCTGCTGCACCTCGGCGGGCGCAGCCTGCCGCACGCCGTGCTGATGATGATCCCAGAGGCGTGGGAGCGCCATCCTTCGATGGATCCGGCGCGGCGGGCGTTCTACCAGTACCACTCGTCGCTGATGGAGCCGTGGGACGGCCCGGCGTCGATGACCTTCACCGACGGCACCGTCATCGGCGCGGTGCTGGACCGCAACGGCCTTCGCCCGTCCCGCATCTGGGTCACCAGCGACGGCCTGGTCGTGATGGCGTCCGAGGCCGGCGTGCTCAACCTCGACCCGTCCACCGTGGTGAAGAAGATGCGGCTGCAGCCGGGCCGAATGTTCCTGGTCGACACCGCGCAGGGCCGCATCGTCTCCGATGAGGAGATCAAGGCCGAGCTTGCCGCCGAGCAGCCGTATCAGGAGTGGCTCGACGCAGGCATTTTCCACCTCGACGAGCTGCCTCAGGGTGACTACGTGCGCATGCCGCATCACCGGGTCGTGTTGCGTCAGCAGGCATTCGGTTACACGTACGAGGAATTGAACCTGCTCGTCTCGCCGATGGCGCGCACCGGCGCCGAGCCTCTCGGCTCGATGGGCACCGACACCCCGGTCGCCGTGCTGTCGCAGCGGCCGCGGATGTTGTTCGACTACTTCCAGCAGCTGTTCGCTCAGGTGACCAACCCGCCGCTGGACGCCATCCGCGAAGAGGTGGTGACCAGCCTGCAGGGCACTGTCGGCCCCGAGGGCGATCTGCTCAACCCGACGCCGGAGTCGTGTCGTCAGATCGTGCTGCCGTCGCCGATCCTGCGCAATCACGAGCTGGCCAGGCTGATCAACCTCGACCCCGAGCAGGAGATCGACGGCCGCAAACACGGCCTGAGCACTGCCGTGGTCCGGTGCCTGTACCCGGTGAACCGGGGCGGCCAGGGGCTGAAGGAGGCGCTCGACAACGTCCGCGCCAAAGTGTCGGCGGCGATCCGTGACGGTGCACGCATCATCGTGCTGTCCGACCGGGAGTCGAACGAACAGATGGCACCGATCCCGTCGCTGCTGGCCGTGGCGGCGGTGCACCACCACCTGGTCCGCGACCGCACCCGCACCCAGGTGGGCTTGGTCGTGGAGTCCGGCGACGCCCGCGAGGTGCACCACATGGCATGTCTGGTCGGCTTCGGCGCGGCCGCGATCAACCCCTACATGGCGTTCGAGTCGATCGAGGACATGATCGACCGGAGCGGGCTCAACGGTCTCGACCGCGACAAGGCCAAGGCCAACTACGTCAAGGCGGCAGGCAAGGGCGTGCTGAAGGTGATGTCCAAGATGGGCATCTCCACGCTCGCGTCCTACACCGGCGCGCAGTTGTTCCAGGCGATCGGCATCAGCCAGCAGGTGCTCGCCGAGTACTTCACCGGGCTGAACTGCCCGACGGGTGGCATCGACCTCGACGATATCGCCGACGACGTCGCGGCCCGTCACGCACTGGCCTACCTGGACCGGCCCGATGAATGGGCGCACCGCGAGCTCGAGGTCGGCGGCGAATACCAGTGGCGCCGCGAGGGCGAGTACCACCTGTTCAACCCGGACACGGTGTTCAAGCTGCAGCACTCGACGCGCACCGGTCAGTACTCGGTCTTCAAGGAGTACACCCAGCTGGTCGACGACCAGAGCGAGCGGATGGCCTCGCTGCGTGGCCTGCTGAAGTTCAAGGAGGGCGTGCGCACGCCGGTGCCTCTGGACGAGGTGGAGCCGGCCAGCGAGATCGTCAAGCGGTTCTCCACCGGTGCGATGAGCTACGGCTCGATCTCCGCCGAGGCGCACGAGACCCTGGCGATCGCGATGAACCGTATAGGCGGCCGGTCGAATTCGGGCGAGGGCGGCGAGCATGTCAGCCGCTTCGACCGGGACGAGAACGGCGACTGGCGGCGCAGCGCGATCAAGCAGGTGGCCTCGGCGCGGTTCGGCGTCACAAGCCACTACCTGACCAACTGCACCGACATCCAGATCAAGATGGCCCAGGGCGCGAAACCCGGTGAGGGTGGGCAGCTTCCGGGTAACAAGGTGTACCCGTGGGTCGCCGAGGTGCGGCACTCCACCCCTGGCGTCGGCCTGATCTCCCCGCCGCCACACCACGATATCTACTCGATTGAGGATCTGGCGCAGCTGATCCACGACCTGAAGAACGCCAACCCGCAGGCCCGCGTGCACGTGAAGCTGGTCAGTGAGAACGGCGTTGGCACGGTCGCCGCGGGTGTGTCGAAGGCGCATGCCGACGTGGTGCTGATCTCCGGACATGACGGCGGCACCGGCGCCACCCCGCTGACGTCGCAGAAGCATGCGGGCGCCCCGTGGGAGCTCGGCCTGGCCGAGACGCAGCAGACGTTGCTGCTCAACGGGTTACGCGACCGGATCGTCGTTCAGGTCGACGGCCAGCTCAAGACCGGCCGCGACGTGGTGATGGCCGCGCTGCTGGGCGCCGAAGAGTTCGGTTTCGCGACTGCGCCGCTGGTCGTGTCGGGCTGCATCATGATGCGGGTGTGCCACCTCGACACCTGCCCGGTCGGTGTGGCCACCCAGAACCCGGTGCTGCGGCAGCGGTTCAACGGTAAGCCGGAGTTCGTCGAGAACTTCTTCATGTTCATCGCCGAGGAGTGCCGGGAAATGATGGCCCAGTTGGGCTTCCGGACCGTCAACGAGATGGTCGGCCAGGTCGGCTCGCTGGACACCACGCAGGCCGCCGAGCACTGGAAGGCCTACAAGCTGGACCTGGCGCCGGTGCTCTACGAGCCCGAGTCGGCGTTCATGAACCAGGACCTGTACTGCAGCTCGCGTCAGGACCACGGCCTGGACAAGGCGCTGGATCAGCAGCTGATCGTGATGAGCCGGGAGGCCCTCGACTCGGGCACGCCGGTGAGGTTCTCCACCACGATCGCCAACACCAACCGTACCGTCGGCACCATGCTCGGCCATGAGCTGACGAAAGCCTATGGCGGGCAGGGGCTTCCCGACGGCACTATCGACATCACGTTCGACGGCTCGGCGGGCAACAGCTTCGGCGCGTTCGTGCCCAAGGGCATCACGCTGAGGGTCTACGGCGACGCCAACGACTACGTCGGTAAGGGCCTCTCCGGCGGCCACATCGTGGTGCGTCCGTCGGACAACGCGCCCGCGGATTACGTGGCCGAGGAGAACATCATTGCAGGCAACGTGATCCTGTTCGGCGCCACCAGCGGCCAGGTGTTCCTGCGCGGTGTGGTGGGTGAGCGGTTCGCGGTCCGCAACTCCGGCGCCCACGCGGTCGTCGAGGGCGTCGGCGACCACGGGTGTGAATACATGACCGGCGGCAAGGTCGTCATCCTCGGGCAGACCGGACGCAACTTCGCGGCGGGCATGTCGGGCGGTGTGGCATACGTCTACAACCCGGACGGCTCGTTCGAAGAGAACCTCAACGCCGAGATGGTGGACCTCGATGCCCTCGACAGCGAGGATGTCGACTGGCTGCACGGCATGATCGTCGCCCACGTTGACGCGACGGATTCCGCCGTGGGGCAACGGATCCTCACCGATTGGGAGAACGAGCTGAAGAACTTCACCAAGGTGATGCCGCGCGACTTCAAGAAGGTGCTGAAGGCGATCGCGGAGGCCAAGGCCTCCGGCTCAGACGTTGACACGGCGATCATGGCGGCGGCGAATGCCTGATCCGAAGGGTTTCCTCAAGTACACGCATCGCGAGACGCCGCAACGGCGGCCGATCCCGCTGCGGCTCCGCGACTGGAAAGAGGTCTACGAGGACTTCTCTCACGACACCCTGCGCGAGCAGGCGACGCGGTGCATGGACTGCGGTATCCCGTTCTGCCACAACGGGTGTCCCCTCGGCAACCTGATTCCCGAGTGGAACGACCTTGTGCGCACCGACCGTTGGCGTGACGCGATCGAGCGGCTGCACGCCACCAACAATTTCCCTGAGTTCACCGGTCGGCTGTGTCCCGCGCCATGTGAGGGCTCGTGCGTACTTGGCATCAACCAGGACCCGGTGACCATCAAGCAGGTCGAGGTCGAGATCATCGACAACGCCTTCGATGAGGGCTGGGTCGTCCCCTTGCCGCCCGAGAAGCTGACCGGTAAGACCGTCGCCGTCGTCGGATCGGGGCCCGCCGGCCTGGCGGCCGCCCAGCAGCTGACCCGTGCCGGGCACACGGTGACCGTGTTCGAGCGCGACGACCGCATCGGCGGCCTGCTGCGTTACGGCATCCCCGAATTCAAGATGGAGAAGCGCCACATCGACCGACGGCTGGCGCAGATGGAGGCCGAGGGCACCGTCTTCCGTGCGGGCGTGAACGTCGGCATTGACTTAACAGCCGCACAGCTGCGGGCCGAATTCGACGCGGTGGTACTGACGGGCGGCGCCACGGCATCGCGTGATCTGCCGATTCCCGGGCGCGACCTGGGCGGCATCCATCAGGCCATGGAGTTCCTGCCGTGGGCCAACCGGGTGCAGCAGGGTGATCCGGTGCTCGGCGAGGACGGCGACCCGCCGATCACGGCCAGGGGCAAGAAGGTCATCATCATCGGCGGCGGTGACACTGGCGCGGACTGCCTGGGCACCGTGCATCGGCAGGGCGCGGAAAGCGTGCACCAATTCGAGATCATGCCCCGGCCGCCGGCGGACCGTGCTGATTCGACACCGTGGCCGGTCTACCCGCTGATGTTCCGGGTGTCCTCGGCGCACGAGGAAGGCGGCGAGCGCGTCTACTCGGTCAACACGGAGGAGTTCACCGGAAGCGACGGGCGCGTCACCGGCCTGCGCGGGCACGAGGTCGCCATGAACGCGGGCAAGTTCGAGAAGGTCGAGGGCAGCGACTTCGAGATGGACGCCGACCTCGTGCTGCTGGCGATGGGCTTCGTCGGCCCCGAGCGCGAAGGCCTGCTGACCGACCT
Source organism: uncultured Actinomycetota bacterium (assembly GCA_963841555.1). GTDB lineage: Bacteria > Actinomycetota > Actinomycetes > Mycobacteriales > Mycobacteriaceae > Mycobacterium. Next base: position 151,687 of record CAWJDL010000004.1, on the reverse strand, counting down.
CGGCGTCGAGATCACCGACCGCGGCAACGTCGCGCGCGATCCGGAGTTCGCCACCACGGTGCCCGGCGTTTTCGTCGCCGGTGACATGGGCCGCGGGCAGTCGCTGATCGTGTGGGCAATCGCCGAAGGCCGTGCCGCCGCGGCCGGCGTCGACCGTTATCTGATGGGCCAGACCGCACTTCCTGCGCCGATCAAGCCCACTGCCGTACCGCAGCGCTAATCCTGTGCGTTAGGTAGCAAACGGCCGCGACACGCCGCCGAATCAGAGGCTTTTGCGTCGGGTCGCGAGACAGTAGTCGCGATGACTGGCCGCAAACCGATCACCTACGCCGGGACCGAGCTGAACCGGCGGCACTTCCTTGCGGGCCTGTCCATAGCAACTCTTGTCGGTGTGGGCCTCGCTCGGTGCACCGTCGGTGGCCAACCAAGAGTCGCGCAGGCGGCAACCGCACCCGCCGGACCGCCGCCGGTGCTCGCGTCGCGGATGCCGCTGCCCGGCGGCGGCGCGCTGAGCAGCATCCCCGGCGACGGCGACCTGCTGGCGCTGACCCTGGACGACGGCGTCAATACCGATGTGGTGCGGCTCTACACGCAGTTCGCCAAGGACACCGGCATCCGGCTGACGTATTTCGTCAACGGCAGGTACGCGTCGTGGACGGAGAACCGTGACCTGCTGCGGCCGCTGGTGGAGGACGGCCAGATTCAGCTCGGCAACCACACCTGGTCGCATCCCGACTTGGCCACACTGCCCAAAGAACAAGTGGCCGACCAACTTCGGCACAACCACCAATTTCTGATGGGGAATTATGGCGTCGACGCGCGGCCGTACTTTCGGCCGCCATACGGCAGCCACAACCCTGTTGTCGATGGCGTCGCCGCTGACCTCGGCTACGCGGTGCCGACGATGTGGGCCGGCTCGCTTGGAGACGAGAACGTCATCCCCGAGGGCGAGATCGTCAAGATGGCCAACAAGTACTTCAACCCGCAGGCCATCGTGATCGGTCACCTCAACCACCTGCCGGTCACGCACGTCTACGACCAGCTGGCCGACGTGATCCGGTCCCGCAATCTGCAAACCGTCACGCTCAACGATGTCTTCGCCAAACCCGAGCCGGCGTGACGCGCTCTCGCTGGGCTTGCTGTGAGACGCCTCAATAACCACATGGGTCACTTCAAAAACATCAGATGATTGTCCGGCGCGCCTATTTGAGTTTGCCAGATACTGGGTATCTAATGACTTGATGAGGGCACTGCGGTAATGTGGGCCCCCGGTTCAGCTATTGCTATATCGCAGGAGTGAGCACCGTGTACCTCAACCCACTATATCGGTCTCGGGTGAGTCGAATCGCCTGGTTATGGTTCCGTCACCCGGTCAAGAGCCGCGAATTCCCTGCCAGGGCCGAGCGGCTGATCACGGCCGACGAGCTACTTCGTTATGGGGTCTAGCCAAGCTGCACCACGTTGGTTACGCCGATTCGACGGCGCGTGACCATCCCTTTGCCTAACCGTTATATTATCGTTACCGTCAGTTATCTTTGCTGGTGAACAGCCCGGACGCGGTGATCTCGTTCGCGAGCGGTTCGAGCACGGCCGGGTCGTAGGGCGGCGGTAGATAGATGATCGCAAGGTCCAGACCTTCCTTGCCGAGCGCCGCGGCTTCGTCGACGGCCTTCGCGTAGTCGCGGTCCTCGCCCAGCCGGACGTGCGCCGACAGCGTGATTTCCCTGGGATCGCGGCCGATGTCGGCGCAGCGAGCGGCAAGCACGTCCCGCTTGCGCGCGAATTCCTCCGGTGGACCGCCGACGAAGTTCCAGTGGTCGGCGTACTTGGCGGTGATGGGCAGGGTCCGCTTCTCCCCGCTGCCACCGATGCAGATCGGCGGGTGCGGCTGTTGCGGCCCCTTCGGTTCGTTCCGCGCGTCCTTCAACTGGTAGTACTTGCCGTCGAAGGTCGTGGTCTCTTTGGACAGCAGGCTCGTCAGCACCTCGCAGGCCTCCTCGAACCTGTCGAAGCGCTCCTTGATGCTGCCCAGTTCGATGCCGTACGCGCCGGACTCCTCTTCGTTCCAACCCGCGCCGATACCGAGCTCCAGCCGGCCGTTGGAAATGACGTCCAATGTCGCGGCCATGTTCGCGAGGACGGCGGGATGACGGTAGTGAATGCCGGTGACCAGCACGCCGACCCGTAGCCGCTTGGTGGCCTGCGCGAGCGCCGTCAGTGTCGTCCAGCCCTCCAGGCATGGCCCGGTGGAGTCGGAGAAGATCGGATAGAAGTGGTCGAACGTCCAGCCCGACTCGAAGGCCTCGATATCGTCGGCCGTCTGCCAGATCGGCAGCATCTCGGCCCAAGTGGTGTTCTGCGGGGAAGTCTTGAATGCGAATCTCACTGTTTTGAGCCTAGTCCCGCTTTCCTACACATGAGCTGTGAGGCGACAAGGTCAGTCCGCTTCGCCGTACTCGTCGAACCAGTAGGCGAGCTTCCCGCGCCGACTCACCGCACGCAGCCTCCGTTCGGCTGCCGCGCGGGTCTTGGTGGTGGTGACGATGAGCAGTTCGTCGCCTGCCGCGATACGCGTCTCGGGCTGGGGGACGAACGTGTGACCATCCCGAATGATCAGGGTGATCACGCTGGGATCGGGTAGCCGCAGTTCGAGAACCGTGACGTTGTGCAGCCGGGACGGCGGATGCACGGTCATCGTCAACAGCTCGGCCTCCAGCACATCCAGTGGGGCCGCCTCCACCTGGATCTCACGCGTGGCGTCCTTGGGGATCAACCCCAACCGGTGAGCGAGCGGGCGCAGGCTGGGCCCCTGAACCAGCGTGTACACCACCACCAGGATGAACACGATGTTCAGCAGGCGCATGCTGTCGGGGACACCCCCGACGATCGGGAAGGTCGCCAGCACGATCGGCACGGCGCCCCGCAGACCGGCCCAGGACACGAAAACCTGTTCGCGCCACGGCACCCGGAATCCGGCCAGAGAGACGACGACGGAAAGCGGCCGGGCGACCAGCAGCAGGACCAACCCGATGACGATTCCCGGCAGCAATTCGGCGGTTAGGTCGCTGGGGTCGACGAGCAGGCCGAGGAGCACGAACAGGCCGATCTGTGCGAGCCAACCGAGTCCTTCCGCGAAGGACCGGGTCGCCGAGCGGTGAGGCAGTCCGGTGTTGGCGAGCACGACCGCAGCAAGATATGCGGCGAGGAACCCACTGGCGTGGGCGCTGCCCGCCGCGGCGAACGCCACCATGCCGAGCCCGAACGTCGCGAGAGGATACAGGCCCGAGGCCGGAAGGGCGATGCGGCGCAGCGCGAGTGAGCCGAGAAGTCCGCAGCCCAGCCCGATCGCGGCGCCGACAACCAACTCGTAGACCAACTCGGCCAACCCGTGCACGGGGGACAGCTCCAGCGGCACCACGCTGAACATCAGGACGAGGATGACGGCAGGGGCGTCGTTGAATCCGGACTCCGCCTCCAGGAGGCCCGCGACGCGCCGCGGCAACGGCACGACGCGCAGCACCGAGAACACCGCGGCCGCATCGGTGACGGACAAGACGGCGCCCAGTAGCAGTGCCAGCTGCCAGTCCATCCCGAGCAGCAGATGTGCCCCCGCGGCCGTGACCACCATGCAGACCGCGACGCCCACGGTGGCCAACGCCGCTGCGGGTGCCAACACCTTTCGCACGTCGCCGAACCGCGTCGTGAGGCCGCCTTCGATCAGGATGATCGCCAACGCCGCGGTGCCGAGGTGATCGGCCAGCAGGTAGTTGTCGAACTGCAGTCCCAGCCCGTCTTCGCCGACGATGACGCCGACGCCGAGAAACAGCAACAGGCTTGGCAAGCCCACTCGGGTGGCCGCCCGCGTGGCGATGATGCTGGCCAGCAGTACCAGCCCACCGGCCAGCAGCACCAGATACAGCTGCTGCAAGCTCATTTCATCCCCAGAATCGCACGGCCGGTGTGACGTGCAGTTAACCAGTGCGACGCCCCATGGGTCAGTATGAATTCGTGTTCCGGTTCAGAGGGCGATCCGTTGATGCGGACGCCAAGCGCGCCGACGAGCGGCCAATGATGCGCGTCGGTATCGCCGGTGCCGGAGCGGTCGGCCGATCCGTTGCCCTGGAACTACTGGCCTATGGCCACAAGGTCTTGTTGATCGAGCACAACGCCGGACATTACGAACCGCACACGGTTCCCGATGCCGAATGGTTGTTGGCCGACGCGTGCGAGCTGGCCTCGCTCGAAGAGTCCGGAATGCAGACATGCGATGTTGTGATCGCCGCGACCGGTGACGACAAGGTGAACCTGACGGCGGCTCTGTTGGCCAAGACCGAGTTCGGGGTGTCCAGGGTGGTGGCGAGGGTCAACGATCTCCGCAACGAATGGCTGTTTACCGAGGCGTGGGGGGTCGACGTCGCGGTGTCCACACCACGCGCCATGGTTTCGGCAATCGAGGGCGCCATCGATATCGGCCACCTCGTGCGATTGATGGAACTGCGCCACGGCCAAGTGAGCCTGGCCAAACTCACGCTGCCAGAGGACAACCCACTCGTCGGTAAGCGGGTGCGCGACGTGGACTTGCCCGAGAACAGCGCACTGGCCTTCGTGATTCGTGACGGCGGGATCGTCATCCTCCAGCCGGACGACATGCTCGAGGCGGGCGATGAGATCGTGTTCTTCGCAGGCAATGCCGTCGAGAGCCAGGCCAGGGCCCTTGTCCGCGGCGCCATAACACCGCTTGGAGACCGATGAGTTGCGGCCGCGGTTCTGGTCGATAAAGACATGATCGACTTGACCCCCGCGTGTACACGCACAGCAGATGTGTTGACGAACGTTACCGACCAGCAGCTCAATGGCCCGACCCCGTGCGAGAAGCTGGGCCTCAGAGACCTCGTGGCGCATGTAGGAGGGCTGGCGCCGGCGTTCACCGCCGCCGCCCGCAAGGAGTTCGGCGAGCTGACGGACACCCCGCCCGTCGAGGGCGTGCCGCTGGACGCGGACTGGCGCACCTCCTACCCGGCGCGGCTCGCGGAACTGGCACGGGCGTGGCGAGACTCGGCGGCCTGGGAGGGCATGTCGCGTGCAGGTGGCGTCGATTTTCCTGGCGAGGTTGGGGGGATCATCGCGCTGACGGAAGTGGTCATCCACGGCTGGGACGTGGCGGCCGCGACCGGACAGGACTATGACGTCGACCCGGCCACTCTGGACGCGGTGCTGCCGCACGTGACCGCAATCGCGGCCGAAGGTCCTGTCGAAGGGTTGTTCGGGCCCGCGGTGGCCGTCGCCGAGGATGCGCCGAAGCTGGACCGCATCATTGCGCTCAGTGGCCGCGACCCGGCGTGGGCTTCTCCCTGACCGGGCAGACTGGAGACATGGATCCGGTAATCGCACTGCGCCAGATTGCCTACTACAAGGACCGGGCGCGCGAAGACCCGCGGCGGGTGATGGCCTATCGCAACGCCGCCGACATCGTCGAGGGACTCTCCGAGACCGACCGGGAGCGTCATGGCGCCGCCAACAGCTGGCAGTCGCTGCCCGGCATCGGGCCCAAAACCGCGAAAGTGATCGCCCAGGCGTGGGCTGGCCGCGAGCCCGATGTCCTCGTCGAATTGCGCTCGGCAGCACAGGATCTCGGTGGCGGTGACATCCGCGCTGCGCTGCGCGGTGACCTTCACGTGCACTCGAACTGGTCGGACGGGTCCGCGCCGATCGAGGAGATGATGCTCGCCGCAAAGGAATTGGGCCACGAGTATTGCGCGTTGACGGACCACTCACCCCGCCTCAAGGTCGCCAACGGCCTGTCGCCCGAGCGCCTGCGCAAGCAACTGGACGTCATCGACGAACTGCGCGAGACCGTAGCGCCGATGCGAATCCTGACCGGCATCGAGGTCGACATTCTCGAGGATGGATCCCTGGATCAGGAACCCGAACTGCTCGAGCGCCTCGACGTGGTGGTGGCCAGCGTGCATTCCAAGCTGTCGATGGATGCGCCGTCGATGACCAGACGCATGCTCAAGGCGGTGGCCAACCCGCACGCCGATGTGCTCGGGCATTGCACAGGCCGGCTCGTCACCGGCGGCCGCGGCATCCGACCCGAATCGAAGTTCGACGCGGAGAAGGTGTTCACCGCCTGCCGCGACAACGGCACCGCGGTGGAGATCAATTCGCGGCCGGAGCGTCGCGATCCGCCGACCCGCCTGCTGAACCTGGCGCTGGAGATCGGCTGCCTGTTCTCCATCGACACCGACTCCCACGCGCCCGGCCAGCTGGAGTTCCTCGGCTATGGCGCCCAGCGCGCGCTGGACGCGGGAGTGCCGGTGGAGCGGATCGTCAACACATGGCCAGCCGACAAGCTGCTCGAGTGGACGGCGTCCTAGTCCGGCAGGTGCGGCATCTCGAGGCCGGGATCGCGGCCGAGCAGAACTCCGCGGGTGACTGACGCGTTGCCGTATCGCTGCCGCACCATGTCGACCGCCTCATCGATCGCGACGGTGTCTGCGTGCTCCTCGAACGGCAGCTCCAGTTGCTGGGCGCCAAACCGGTCGATATTGGACACCGCGAACCCGACCAGCGTCAGTCCGCGCTCGGCGATCAGGGGAGCGGCAGCGACGACAAGACCGCGTGCCGTATCGAGGATGGCGTCGGTCGATGCGGTCGCGCGGGGCATGGTGTGCGACCGAGTGGCCCTGCTGAAGTCGTCAAACCGCAGCCGCAGCACCACCGTTCGGCCCGTTCGGCCCGCCTTGCGCATCCGCCGGGTGATCCGGTCGACGAGGTTGATGACAACAGCGTCGACCTCCGCCGCCGACATCGTGTTGCCCGCCCGGCCCAACGCCCGCTGGGCACCGACCGAGCGACGCCGCACACCCGTCACCACCCGGCGTCGATCGATGTTGCGGGACAACGCAAATAGCTGACGTCCCATCGCCCCACCGACCATCGACCCGAGCGTGGACTCGCTGAGCTCGGCGACATCGGCGACCGTCTCGATGCCGTGCGCATGCAACTTCTCGGCCGTCTTCACGCCGACGCCCCAGAGCCGGCGCACTGGCAGCGGATGCAGGAATGCGAGTTCACGGTCCGGCGGCACCAGCAGCAGGCCGTCGGGCTTGGCCTCCTGGCTGGCCACCTTGGCCAGAAACTTGGTGCGCGCGATGCCGACCGTGATGGGCAGCCCCACCCGGTCACGGACCTGCGCGCGCAGCCGGGCGGCGATCTCGACCGGGGTGCCCGACACCCGCCACAGGCCCGACACGTCGAGGAACGCCTCGTCCACCGACAGCGGCTCCACTACGGGCGTGGTGTCGTGAAATACGTCGAACACCGCGTCGCTGGCTTGTGAATACGCCGACATCCGCGGCGGCACCACGATCGCGTGTGGACACAGTTGGCGGGCCTGGCGCCCGCCCATAGCGGTGCGCACTCCGTACGCCTTGGCTTCGTAGCTGGCGGCCAGCACGACACCGCCGCCGACGATCACCGGTCTGCCACGCAACTCGGGGTCGTCGCGCTGCTCGACCGATGCGTAAAACGAATCGAGGTCAGCGTGCAGGATGGTCGCACCGGACACGAACATATGTTTCCTAGGGTCGATCTGATCCTGTCCGCGATGTAGCGGACGAGCGTCGTCCGCTGGGATCTGTGACTGCACCACGGCCTTACCTGGGGTGTCTTCGACGTAGGAGCTTTGGTTTTGGGATCGAGCAGCCGCGGGCTTGAGTCGCAGCTGTAATCCGTCCAAGGAACTGTCTCATTGCCGACCGACAACGCGCATTTCAGGCACACGCGCGGGGTGAGACGAGAAATGAGACACCGCGACCTGGCCGATCGAAAGAGGTGGTGGCGCACGAGATGGTGTCTCGTTTGTCTAGACCTCCGATGAGGCTAAGAGTCAATATGTGCGGATCGGCGACTTAGTTGGGGCTGTGTTGCTTCGGGCGCGGTGATCGACGTGCTTCGGGCGCGGTGATCGACCGGTCCGCGGTTAGCAGGTGTCGCCGGTGGTGCCGCCGTAGGTGGTGATCTTGTATTCGGTGGCGGCGAGGGAGAGGGTGAGTTCGCGGATCTGGCGGCGGATGGTGTCGCGGTGTTCGAGTAGTATGTCGAGTCGTTCGGGTACGGTCTGATCGCCGCTGTCGACGAGCGCGATGTAGTGCTGCAGATCGCGGATGGCCATGCCGGACAATCGCATCCGGGTGAGGAATACGAGTCGGCGGACCGCCTCGGGATGGTAGCTGCGGTGGCCGCTGCTGTCGCGGTCGACCTCGACCAGGCCAGCGCGTTCGTAGTAACGCAGGGTGTGCGCGGAGACGTCGAGCAGCTCGGCGACTTCGGCGATACTCATCGGCTCGCTGACGTCACTGGTGTCGGCGAGGCGGTGGATGACCTCGATTGACATCGGGCCGTCGATCTCGCCGAGTGAGGCGAGCGCCCTGCTCATGAGGTCGTCGGTGGACATACCCGATCCTAGATCGGACGTACTGAGCCGGCGACGTCGGTGAAGTCGGCGCTGCGGGCCAGCTCAGCCCACTGATTGACCCCGTCGAGACCGCGTTGGTAGGTGGCCGTGAGCCGCTCGACGGCCTCGGCGCCGAGCGGCAGCCGCAGCGGCACTTCCTCGGAATGCGCCAAGGAGACGATGATCTGCGCGGCCTTTACGGGGTCGCCTTCCTGGTTCCCGTCCGCACCGGCCATGTCGGCTCGCACATCGGCCAGGATCTCCCGGTAGGTCGGCGAGATGGCGGTGAAGTCGAGCACGTCGGCGGCGTTGAACGCGGTGCGGAACCGGCTGGGCTCGACCAGCATCACTCGGATCCCAAACGGCGCGACCTCGCCGGCCAAGGCCTCCGACCATCCCTCCAACGCGAACTTCGACGCCGAGTAAGTCGAGACACCAGGGAAGGACATCCGGCCGCCCTGGCTGCTCATCTGTACGATCGTCCCGCTACCCTGGGCCCGCATGATCGGCAATGCCGCACGGACGAGGGCAGCGGGTCCGAATAGGTGCAGGTCCATCAGGTCGCGCAGTTGCGCGTCGGTGACTTCCTCGGCGGCGCCGACGATGGCGCGCCCGGCGTTGCTCACCAGGACGTCGAGCCGGCCGTAACTGTCGACCGCGGCCTGGACGAGGCCCGCGGCTTCGGTGGTGTCTCGGGCTTCGAATGCAACGCTCGTGATGTGGTCTCCGAAGGTGGTTTTCAGCTCCGCCACGCTGTCAGGATTGCGGACTGCAGCCACGACCTGATCGCCCGCGACAAGGGCAGCCTCGGCCAGTGCACGTCCAAGTCCCTTCGAGGCTCCGGTGATGATCCAGGTCTGTGATGCCGTAGGTGTTGTCATGGCCGTGACGTTAGGAGTTCGAGCGCGCTCGAACGCAAACTCGACCCCAGCAGTGGACCGCGAAGAAGCTCCGCTTAGAGCGAGCGGCCGCAGCTGTGAACCAACCGCCGGCCTCGCGGGGACGCCCGTCTCATGAAAGACCTTGCAGATCTGATAGCACAAAGGCGTTGAAACCGCGGTGCTGGCTGCCGTTCGGAATTAAGTAGAAACGAGACAGGCTGGCGACCCACGGGCTCGGATATCGGCGCACCACACCACGGTCTGCGGAGACCGATGCGATGTCGACGAATTGATCGATTGGTCCGCGGCGCTGGCTTTCGGATGTATCGACGAACCCCCGGAGTCGCCACGCGTTTCGTGAAGGCTTCCATCGCCAGCCCACTTCCGCTGGTGAGCGCCGGCGTTGGGCTAGCCGACGGGTACGTATCTGCGTTGCTCGTCAGCGACGCGGACAAGGAGCAGTACGCAAACACACGGGATCGGTCGGCGCCACCGGTCGTTTCGTCGCTCGCGATGACCAATTGTGTGATCGCATCATTCATGGCCTACCGAGGATTTAGGTACCTCATCGATGATCGGTCAGAGCCGACAGCGAGCACCATCTCACTTTTTAAACCCAGACCGAACCCAAGGCACCGCTAATACCGGAATGGAAGGAGTTGCGAGTTGCCGCACTCTGACGAGTACGACTCGAGCGCCATTGCCAGGGCCAACGCGCGGGCCTGGGATGCAGAGGTTGCCAAAGGTCACTGGGCGACCGTGCCCCTCACCGACGACGAATTCCGCGACGCTGCGCGGGATGGTTTTCCAGTGTCGGTGACAGGATCTCGGCCCGTCCCCGCCAGTTGGCTCGGCGACCTCGCGGGCCAGCGGGTGCTCTGCATCGCCTGCGGTGGTGGACAACAGACCGTGCTCCTCGCCGGGCACGGCGCCACCGTCACCTCATTGGAGAATTCCGCGCAGCAGCTTCAACGCGACATCGACACCTGAGCGAAATTCGGTCTCGAGCTGAGCGCCGTCGAAGGTTCGATGGACGACATGCATTCGTTGTCAGCGTCGACGTTTGACATTGTGGTGCTAGGCATGGGAGCCGAATTCGTGGCCGATCTTCGACCGGTATTCGCGCACATACGTCGCATCCTCACCGCCGATGGCTTCTTCATCGGCGGATTCATCAACCCGGTCTGCTACGTATTCGACTGGAAGGCTCAGACAGACAACAAGCTCGAGGTCCGGCACAAGGTGCCTTACTCCGATCTGACATCCCTGCCCGAGGACGAACGGCTCACTCTGTTCGGGCGAGACGCTCCATTGGAGTTCGGGCATAGCCTTGAAGAGATCATCGGTGGCCTGTCAGCCGAGGGCCTCTGTATCAACGGCTACCTCGAAGAGTTCGACGCACGTGAACAGATGGGCGAATATTTTCCGAGCTATTTCGCCGTGCGTGCCAGCCAAGCGGCGCGCCGATCCATGAGCCCGGACTGATTGCGGTCGTCCCGTCGATCACCTCGGTGGCCACGACAACGCACCAGACTCCCGGCCACGCCCGACACCGCCACTACCGTGACGAAGCCATCACGCGCTCACGCGTTCGCCAGGCAAGACGGTGCCGGGTGGCTCTGCGGACGTCAACTCGCCCAGCGAGCATCGAAATCGGGATGATCGGCGTAGACCATGGCCAGCCGCCCGAGAACGGGCTGCTTCGCGTGGACGTCGCCATCTTCACCTTGTGCGAAGTTCCAATTGACGCCCCCTAGCGCATCATCGACGAGCCGGCCATGACCGATACGCACACGGGGGACTCAGGGGAACATATGTTCGCATCGGGGTCCGACGATTCAGAGGCCTTCGCGGTAGATGCTTGTGGTCCAGATGTGCACCAGGTTGTCCAGCACGCGGTCGTCGGGCAGCGACGTCTGGTGGCCGGCGAACGACGCGGTCATCACGGACTCGTTCATCAGGTTGAGTGCGGTCGACAGTTCGTGCGCGGGCAGCGTGACGGGCGCCGCGCCGCGGGCTCGCTCGGCTTCGATCACGCCTGCGATGTGATCGATCCATCGCTGCATGGAGGCGGCCCATAGTTCCTGCGCTTCTGTGCCGGTGGTTTTGGCGGCCACCGCGGCGGCGCAGACCGACCGGTGCGCGCCAAACGTCTTGAAGAACACGTTGATCCCGTTGCGCCAGATCAGGTTGCGGTCCTCTGGTCGGCCTTCGATGAGGCGCTCCAGCGCCGCGTCCGCCTCGGCGATGACCCGCTCGAGCAGCGTCAGCAGCACCGCGTCCTTGGACGGGAAGTAGAAGTAGAACGTCGGGCGGGAGATCCCGGCACCTTTAGCCAGGTCGTCGACCGAAATATCGCTCAGCGGGCGCTGCTCCATCAGCCGCTCGGCAGTGGCCAGAATTGCCAGCTCACGATCGTCACCAGAGGGACGGGCGGATCGACGTGCGCGCCCGGCGCGGGGCTGGTTGACGGTGTTCACGGCGTTGACTTTACAGTGTGTTGAGTTTTTCAACACACTGTTGACTCCATCGACACGGTGTTGATAGCTTTACAGCATGACCGAATTTGTCGACGTCGTCATCGTGGGAGCCGGCATCTCCGGCATCAGCGCGGCCTGGCATCTGCAGGACCGCTGCCCGAACAAGAGCTACGTGGTGCTCGAGCGCCGCGAGAACCTCGGCGGCACCTGGGACCTGTTCAAGTACCCGGGCATCCGCTCCGACTCCGACATGTTCACGCTGGGCTTCCGGTTCAAGCCGTGGACATCCGAGAAGGCCATCGCCGACGGACCGTCGATCATGTCGTATCTGAAGGAGACGGTCGCGGAATCCGGCATCGACAAGCACATCCGGTACGGCCAGAAAGTGGTCGCCGCCGACTGGTCCGATGCCGACAACAACTGGACCGTTCGCATCGAACGCGACGGCGAGGAAGTCGAGATCAAGACTTCCTTCCTCTTCGCGGCCAGCGGCTACTACAACTACGACGAGGGCTACACCCCCGAGTTCGCAGGCTCGGACGACTTCGAGGGCACGATCATTCACCCTCAGCACTGGCCGGACGAGCTGGACTATGCGGGCAAAAAGATCGTCGTCATCGGCAGTGGCGCCACCGCGGTGACATTGATTCCCGCGCTTGCCGATTCGGGCGCAGGACACGTCACGATGCTGCAGCGTTCACCGACGTACATCGGCATGCTGCCCGACGTCGACCCGTTCACCGTGCGAACGAACAAGGCGCTGCCGGACAAACCGGCCTACGTGCTGAACCGGTGGAAGAGCATCCTGTTCCAGTCGGCCCAGTACCAGATCAGCAGGCGTTTCCCGCAATTCATGCGCAAGACGCTGATGACCATGGCGCAGCGGCGCCTGCCCGAGGGCTACGACGTTCAGAAGCACTTCGGTCCCAGCTACAACCCGTGGGATCAGCGACTGTGTCTGGCGCCCAACGGGGATCTGTTCAAGACGATCCGCGCGGGCAAGGCCGACGTTGTCACCGATACGATCGAACGCTTCACGAAGACCGGTATCAAGCTGGCCTCGGGTGAGGAGTTGCAAGCCGACATCATCATCACCGCAACGGGTTTGAACCTGCAGTTGTTCGGCGGCGCCGAGGTCATGCGCAATGGCGTGCCGATCGAGCTCAACGACACCATGGCCTACAAGGGCATGATGTTGACGCACATGCCCAACATGGCGTTCACCATCGGCTACACCAATGCATCCTGGACGCTGAAGGCGGACCTGGTGTCGGAGTTCGTCTGCCGCGTCCTCAACTACATGGACGCCAAGGGCTTTGACACCGTGGAGCCACAGCATCCGGGCAACAGCGTTGACGAGCGCCCGCTGATGGACTTCACTCCCGGTTACGTGCTGCGCGCGTTGGACTATCTGCCGAAGTCGGGACACGTCGCCCCGTGGCGGCTCAAGCAGAATTACCTGCTGGATCTCCGGCTCATCCGGCGCGGCAAGGTCGACGATGAGGCGCTGGAGTTCACCAAACACCGTGCACCGGTGAAGGCTTCGGCCTAGTTCCTCAGGCGCGGTTAGCTTCTGGCGACGACGACGATGCCGTCGTCGTCGCTGTAGGCAATCTCACCCGGCTTGAACAACACACCACCGAACTCGACGGCGACATCACGCTGCCCGTCGCCGGCCTTGGTGCCCTTGCGTGGGTTGGTGCCGAGTGCCTTGATGCCGATGTCGAGCGTGCGCAGCGTCGCCGCGTCGCGGACCGCGCCGTTGATGATCAGCCCAGCCCAGCCGTTGTCCACGCCAAGGCCGGCGATGACGTCGCCGACCAGTGCGGTGTGCAGCGATCCGTCGCCGTCGATGACAAGCACCCCGCCGTTGCCGGGTTCCGACAGCACCGACTTGAGCAGCGCATTGTCCTGGAAACATCGCACGGTGGTGATCGGTCCCGCGAACTGCGACCGGCGGCCGTACTGGGTGAATTGCAGGTCGCAGCTGCGCACATCGGGGCCGATCTCGTCGACCAGGTCAGCGGTAGGGCGGGGCTCGGTGGTCACCGCGCCATTATTTCAGGCAGCTAGCCACGACGATGTCGCGCAGGAACTGGGCAAGCCCGGGCTCGACATCGTCGTAATAGCGGGTGAACCGTTCGTCGGCCAAGTACATCTCCACGAGGTTGCGCTGCATTTCGTCGCCACAGTCGTAGAACCGCGCGATCGACGCGCGGTGTCGCGCCGCGAGGGCGTTCGCTTGCGCAGAGCCGGGCGCGACTCCGTCGCGCTTGGCCTGTGCCAGGTCGGCAAGCAGCGCATCTCCCTCGGTCTTGATCGCGATCCAGTCCTGCTTGCTGAACTGCGAAACCCGTTGTTGTGACTGCTTCCACGCGTCCGTCTCGCCCCAACGCTCTTCGGCCTCGGCCGCATACTCCTCGCCGAATGTGGTCGTGCCGAAGATCTCGACCTGTTCCTCCGCGGTCAGCTGAATGCCTTTGCGGTGTGCGTTCATCAGTTCCTCCACTGCCTTGATGGTGTGCTGCAACCGCTCGGCCTGCTCCAGAAGCAACAAATGCTGCCGCCGCAGGTGCTCGAGCACATCCGCACTCGAGTGGTCGAGGACCTTGCGGATCTCGTCGAGCGGCATCCCGACAGAGCGGTACACCAGCACAAGGTGCAGCCGCTCGATGTCGGCGTCGGTATAGCCGCGGTAGCCCGCCGGGGTACGGACACTCGGCACCACCAGGCCGATGTGGTCGTAGTGGTGCAGGGTGCGCACGGAGACACCCGTGAGGGCGGCTACCGCGCCGACGGTGTTGGCGTCCATCCCGCCACTATCGACCCTGACGCCGCGTGAGGGTCAAGTCCGAAATTTAGTCGTCGGAGTGCCGGCGCGCGAGAAGCACTACCAGGATCGCCAGCACACCCGCGACGATTGCTGCGGCGATCGGCAGCCGCGACGGCTCGGGGCCGATCAGCGGCGTCGTGGCCGGGCCGGAGACCGGGTTAGGTGCACTCGCAACGGTGGACTTGGCTTTCGCCGCAGCCTCTTTCGCGGCCGATGTGAGATCGCCATTGGTGTCGGCCAGTTTCGAGGCGCTAGGCGCCTTCTTCGGCGGAGCCTTCTTCGCGGGGGCCTTTTTGGCGGCCTTCTTCGCCGGTGCCTTCTTCACAGCCTTCTTGGCAGGTGTCTTCTTTGCAGCCTTGGCCGGCGGCGTCTTCGCGGGGGGCGCGGGTGGTTCGGCGGCAGGCGGGACGGATTCCGCGCCGGGAGCGACGGCCGGGGGTACGGCGTCAGGCTTCTCGTCGGGTCGATCCTGCTGGTCTGCCATGTGGCTGCTCCTTTGCAGTTTCTCGTATACCCCGCAGTTGTCCCCATCATGCCAGGCGGGGTGAGGCGCTATCCCGTGACGGCCAGGGCGGCCGCCAGTGTCAGCGCGACGGCCATGACCGCCAGTTCGACCAGCGACCGTGATCGCGACACCACCGCCGTGGCGCGGTGCGAACGTGCGGCGGGCAACCACATCGTCCGGTTGCGGTACGCCACCACGACCAGCACCGCCGTCGCTACGACCTTCGCGGATAGCAGCCGGCCGTACCCCGTCGTATACAGCTGACTCGGCGAGGCGATCGTCACGGCCGCGCCAAGCACACCGCCCAGCAGCAGCGCCGCCACACACATCAGGGACAGTTGCGAGAACCGCGGCAGCACCCTGGCCCACTGGCCGCGGTGCTCGACGGTGAGCATCAGCGCTGCCAGCACCCCGCACCACAACGCCGCCGCAAGGGTGTGCACGGCCACGGCCGCCCCGCCAAGCGCACTCTCGGAGAAATGTCCGGTGAGTGGACGCGCCGCCACCCCGGCAGCGGCGAAACCGGCGACCGCGACATTCGTCGACACCGAACGCGGCGCCGCCAGCACCGCCAGACCCACGAGGCCCGCCGCTACCGTGCTGAACAGTCCCGACCGTCCCGCGGTCGTGTGCAGGGCGAAGTCGACCGCCGTGTGTACGCCGAGCCGGGAGACGGGAACCGCCGCGGCCTGTGCGGCTGCCACACCGAGCCGGAGCAACTCGGCAAGCAGCCAGACGGCGGCGGCGATCGTCAAAGGTGCAGTGGCACGGCGGATCAGCTCACCGCGGTATCGATCGACGTCGAGCATCGGCACCGCGGCCAGACCTAACGCGACGACCGCCGAGCCGTCGGCCAGGGCCCGCACCAGCGTCGCGGCCAGTGAGTTCTGCTGCCGGGCGAGCGACCACGCCGCCAACGACGCGACCACCATGACCAAGGCTCCGCCGGCCACCGCCCGTCGACGGGTCACCTCTGCCGTCGCACCGCCCAGAACGCACCGGCGGCGACGATCACGCCGGCCGCAACGAAGAACGGCCACACCGGAATTCCGTCACCCGATGGGTTTGTCGTGGACGCCGACGGACCGGGGGTGCCGGTACTGGCCACGGTGAGCCGGAACGACCAGGACCCGGAGACGACATGCCCGTCGGCCGACGTCACCCTGTAGTTCACCGTGTAGGTGCCGGACGGGCCGAGCGGCCGTACGCCGACGCTGATCACCGCGCCGTCCACCTGTGGGTCACCGGTCGACCACAGGTTGCCGTCGGGGCCGACGACCGTCATCGCTGCGAACTGAGGTTGCAGGGCCTCGTTGAACACCGCGCTGACCTTTTGCGGAGCCTGGGACAGCTCGGTGTTCTCGACGGGGTCGGTCGCGACGCGGGTGGCGTGCGCCGACGCGGCGCCGGCGCCGGCCACCGCCAGTACGGTCAACGACACGGCCAGGACCAGTGTCGCGAGAAGGCGATACACGCTCAGACCAGGCCGAGCCGTGCCATCAAGTCGGCGTCGATGCCGTCGAGCTGTTGGGCAATCGCGGCGTGCGCGTCGCGACGGCGCGCCGCAGGCATGTTCTCGGCTGCCGTGACGGCGGCCGACAGGTCATGAAGCCGCGCGGTGATCGCGGCGACGAACTGCTTGGTCTCCGCGTCCTTCGGCTTCTTCTCCGCGACCAGTCCCAACGAGTGCTCGGCCCCTGCGATCCGCGCCGACAGCTGAGCGCCGTGCCCCGAGAACTGACCGATCTGGCTCAGCGGGACGCCCAGCCGGCCAGCCCTGCGTTCGTCGACAAAGCCGCGCGCGGCGATGGCGGCACGGTAGACGAGCGGGACCACGACGGGTGCGAGCAGCCGGGTCACGGTCAGCACGCGACGAATTCGCGTGGGGGAGAACAACTTACCTTCGCGGGCCGCCTTCAGCTGAGTCTCGGCTATCTTAACCGCGGCCTTGTCGCTGTCGCGCTGCGCTCTGAGCTGCGCCTTCAGCGCATTGGTTTCGGCTCTGTGGTCAGCCTTGATGCGACGGGCTTCGTTCTTCGCGGCGAGCCTGGCCTCGAGTTTGGCCTTGGCCTTGATGGCGCGAGCCTCGGCCCTGCGGGTGGCGCGGGTTTTGCGCTTGAACAGGCTCATCCCGGCGGCCCTCCCGGTCATCTCGTTGACGATGCATGACGAAGCAGTGATGGTGGTGCCCAACACTATCGTCCGGGTCATCCGCCGCGCCGGTGTGTCCCGGTGGCGAGTAGATTCAGATCGACAGCAAACCGTTGATCGCGCTCGTGCGAGAATGACGGATCTCTGCATAGCCGGCGCGGTGTCGCCTCGAAGGGTGGTAACGACGTGGGTTCGCGAGTGCACGGCGCCGCCTCGGTCTGCGTCGTCGCCTCCGGCTTATTCCTGTGTGGTCTGGGTGGCGCTTTGGCCATTGCCGAGCCCTCGTCTTCTCCGGACGTTCCCGGCGGTACGCATTCGAATGAGGTGCCAGGCAAGGGACCGACGGCCGATCCCGACGGCAGCGGTTCCTCTAAACCGAGCACCGCCACCGCTAAACCGAGCACCGCCACCGCCACCGACAAGCCCGGCATCGGCGGGAATCCGAATATCGGCAACTGCGGCAATGACGGGAGCAACGGGAACGCCCGACACTGCGGCGGCGGGAGCTCGCCGTCGAGTCCGCCCAGCGTGACGCCGCCAACGCAGACCGAGACGGAATCGACGGAGACCGAGACGGAATCGACGGAGACCGAGACGGAATCGACGGAGACCGAGACGGAATCGACAACGACCACTAAGACGACGCCCACCACACCGACCACGACCACTTCCCTCGGCCTGCCGCCACCCGGTGGTGGCGGCAGTGGCGGCAGTGGCGGCGGGGGTGCCATCGAGGTGCCGCCAGGCATCCCGGAACTGCCGCCCGAGATGCAGCTGCCGCCTGCCGCCAGAACCGTCTGCGATCGCCGCCGAACCTGGCGTCGGCGCAGCGGCCGTGGAACTTCCGATCCCGCCAATCACGCTGCCGGTCATCGTTGCGCCTGCCATAGGTCTCGGAGGCGGCGGTGGGTCGCCTGGTGCTCCGGCGTTGCCGGTTACCCCCCGCGGTGTGACCGTTGAGCCACCCGCGGGGCGGGAACCGTTGCCGGCCAACGTGGGCAGCAACGTCGCCGTTCCAGCGGCCTCGTACCGGATCGGTTACACGGAGTATTTGCGGAATGCAGGGTTGTCCCAGGTCGCGGCCTTGGCACTGCCGGGGGTTGCGGGCATGCTTGTACTCACCGGCGCCGGGGGATTGGTTGGATATCGCCAGGCGAAGGCGGGCCATGCGGTACACACAGGCGTTACTGCACGGTTCGTGAACTGACAAACTGCCCGCCCTTGCTGGGGTGGACAGCGCATAGTGGACTCGTCGAAAGGGGGAACTATGCCTGCCAGCCGCCGCGTCACCCGCGCCGTCAGCGAGGTGCTCGATCTCGCCCCACGTCGCGGAGAAGTGTCATTACCCCGTCTCGTAGACGCCGTAAGCGAGGATCGCGATCGGCCGATCGACCTCAAGATGGCCGACCTGCCTCCCGGAGTCTGCGGGCAGTGGCGCCAGTACGCCGATCGCGATGTGTTCCTGATACAGAAGGGCCTACCCGCCTGGGACCGCACCCTGGCCCATGAGCTCGGGCACCTGGTCCTGGGCCACGAGGGCATCCCAGTCGTCCAGGCGGCCCGCGAGAACACCGAGGTGGCCACCTTCGACCTGATCGGTTACATGCTCAACCAGCGCACCGGCTGCATGGGCCCCGCCGGCGAGGACGCCGAGCAGGAGGCCGAAGACTTCGCGGCCCTGCTCATCTATCGACTCGGTCGGCTTCCGTCGGATCGCTCATCGATCATCCAGGTGCGACTCGGAGAGGCGTTTGGTTGATCATCTGGGTGATCGCCGGTCTACTTGGATTGGCCACCGGCCTACGAATCGGGTGGGCACTGGTCAACAAGCAATCCCTGGTGAGCACCGCGATGATCCTCGCGCTGGGCAGCCTGGGGTTCGTGGCCGCACTGAATTGGCAGCCGTTGACGCTGCTGATCGACACGGTGCTGCACTGGCCCAATATTGCGATGGGGCTGTCCCAGGTCGCGTTGATCGCCTGCGCCGCGGGCAGCTGCGTGATGATCACGACCGTGTCCTCGGAGCGTAAGCCGGCCACAATTCGCAAAATTGCCATCGCGCAGTACAGCGTTGCCGGGGTGATCGCGGTCGTGAGTTTGGTGACCTTCTTCGCCGCTGGCCAGCAACCGGAGATGTCGCCGGAGGAGTACCTCAAGCACAACCTCGGCTCCAGCGGCACATCGTTGCCGTGGTTGTTGCCGCTGCTCTACGTGTTGTTGGCGCTGACCCTGGTGTCGTGGGCCGGCATGCGCCACTCCAATCGCAGCCGACGCGGCCGCGCCCTGTTCGTCTTCACCATCGGCATCGTGCTCATCGTGCTGGCGTCCGCGTTCTTCCTGCTGCGGGCTGCGGGTAACACCCGGCTCGTCGGTGTCGGGGCGGCGGCCACCCTGCTGGGCTGCGCCATGTTGGTGGTCGCTGCGGGGTCCCTGCTGCCAAGCATCGAAGACTGGTTCGGCGCTCGTTACGAGCTGCGCACGATCCAGCCGCTGCTCACCGAGCTCGGTCGGCGCCATCCCGATATCGGCATCGGGGTACGTCCCCGCGGCCCGTTGGTGTTCCGGGTCGCCGAGCGCATGTCGCTGATCTCCGACGCACTGTTCTTGGAGGCCACCACCGCCGACGCGGCGCGACAGCGGCCGGTCGACGGCACCGACGCACTACCCGCACACGAGCTCGACGAGGCGGACGACGGGACGAAAGTCGAGTCGCCGTCGGTGCCGCCGGAAGAGCAGGCGCGGGCGATCGCCGAGTGGATCTACGAAGGGCGAGCGGACGCACCGGACGGGACCAGTCCGAAATTCCCTGGGCTTGGCTGGCTGCGCCAGCCCGCGTCGTATTCGGATCGCGAATGGATCCTCAAGATCGCGCAGCAGTATCGAGAGCTCGCACTCTCCAAGAGTGGGACGGCCTAGGCGGCCGAATTTCCCAGATTCGCCGGACGCCGCATTGCGGCGAGCGACGGGCTAATCGTCCAGGTGCTCCCGGCGACGCAGCTCATCGACCTTCAGGGCGATGTCCTGTTGGGCCTCTACGGACAACCCGACGGTGCGCGCCGCAATACGGCGAACACCCTCGTCGCGCGTATTCGCCAGCCAGGTCAATTCCTTGTCGAGCTTCTCGTAGTACTCGTCGTCGGTGAAGTAGGCCGGCTTGATACGGAAGAAGTTGGCAAGGGCCGCCATGGTGGCTGCCGAGGGGTTGGTGCGGTTGCCCGAGCGCAGCTGCGAAAGGTACGGAGCCGACATCGTGATGCCTTCAGCCTTGAGCGCGGCGATGACTTCAGCGGACGTGTGCGGGCCGCGACCGGGGGGGTAAACCGTGTCGAACAGGCGGTTTAAGCGGGCGGAGAAGGTGTTGCTCATCGATTTGACCTCCACATGCGTGACGAGCGGGTTTCTTACGGCGGCGTATTTGCTGACCATCGTAGCGAGACTTGTGCCAACAACCAAGTGCAAACCGCAGAAAAGTTAACCCGCCTTTTCGTTTCTTGTGGCCGCTACAGGTCTTAACGGCGTTGTCGGTGTGCGCCGGCACCGTCATCCTACGGTGCGGCGAAGCAAATAATAACGGTTGCGTGATGTTGACTTTCCTGGAAGTTCGACACAGTTCGTCACAGGAACCCCGATGTTCACCACGGGCAACTGCTATCACGCCCCGCAAAGCGGAATCGCGCGTTTGCTAGTTGTGTAGGCAAGCGGCTGGAGTTGACGCCCGCCAGGCCCGCTCCCCGGCACGTGGCGCCCGATAGCGAGGTGACCGTGGAAAGCTGGTCAGTCGTTTGACCGACAGTAGCCAGCCGGGGGGCCGCCAGGATCCGGCGACGATTCAAGCGCCGGAAGGGCCAGCGGATGCTCGCGACGGCTGCGGACGAGGACCACCAGGGCCGCGGTCGCGGTTGCCATCGCAACAGCTGCGGTGACTCCCAGCGCGACCCACCGAAGGCCAAGAGCTCCGTCGAAGAGCAACCACAGACCGAAGAGCAGAAACAGCACACTGGCCATGCCGTGCAGGAAGTGCTCGGGCAACCGCTTGTGCAGCACCGCACCCACCGCGATCGCTACGCCGTCGGCGAGCACCATGCCCGCCGTGGCACCGATCCAGACCCCGGCCCAGTTGTGATCACTGGCAAGGGTGACAGTGGCGAGCATCGTCTTGTCGCCGAGTTCAGCAAGAACGAACGAGGAGATGACGGCGAGCAGGACGTGTCGCGGTTCGGCGACCTTGACTACCTCATCGTGGCGGGCCGCGCGACCCTCGCGCCATGTCCACACCGCGAAGAGCAGGAAGGCGATCGCCGCCGCGAACGCGATCGGTCGCTCCGGCAGCGTGAGCCCGAGGAAATGGCCGATCGTCACCGATAGCCCATGCACCAAGAACGATGCGATGCCGACGCCCGACAGCACGACCCACCACCGGTGGCGCAGGGCGTAGGTCATGGTCATCAGCTGTGACTTGTCGCCGAGTTCGGCGACGAATACCACCGAGAGACTGACCAGTGCGGCGGTGAGCATTGGTTACGACCTTTCGACACAATGCCGACGGGCCGATTGCTCGCAACCCGTCAGACTTCGGTCGAAGGTCTCGCCCACCGCATTGCGGTTCGCCGGCCGGGCTGTGCGCCAGTATGTCGACTCGGCAATTGGGGGCTACTCCCCTTCGCTGACTCCACCGACGATAGCGGCCATTGAGCGGGTGCGCCAGCTGGCGCGATGAGTTCGGGAACCCGAATCGAGCATTCCGGGTAACGAATCAAATCGTTCGAAAACCCTTATGCCGCAAGCAGCATGGCCAAGATAGCGGTGTCGGGATGGCTGATCGGGTCGACACCGACCCGGCTCACCATCGACGTCACCGTTCCGTCGGACTCCGCCTCGACCCATGCGGCTCGATGCTCAAGGCCGAGGTGGGGTAGTCCGGGAAGCAGCACACAGCCTGATGCGGCGCCTGTGCATTCGGGCAGGGACGGCATGGTCTCCGACGGCGGGTGAAGCATCAGCAGTGCCTGCGGCTGATGGCCTGCGAAATATCCTGGCGGCACTGCTGATTCGCCGACAACCGTGCCCTCTGCGACCACCAGGCCCACGGTGTTCGGCTCAGGTTCGTCGGGCAACTCTTCGCGGGCACCGAAAATGGTTGTGGTGGAGAGCAATCCAGGAAGAGACGCCACACGCACAGCGACCATCAGGAGTTGTGCCCACTCCTTGGTGGAATCCGGCCACCGACCCGATATCACGAATCCCTTGAGCGATCCGCGTGAATGAAACGGGGCGATCTCGATCGCCCGACCGGACCCCATCTCCATCTTGCCTCCGCGCCATCGGTGTTGGGACAGCCCGACACGGCTGTGGGTCGATCAGTTCAGAATGCGCAGGTTCCGGCCAGGGTGCAAGCGGGACACGCATATCAACGGTCGCGGCTGTGTGGGCCCCTGACGGTCCACAGCACGCGGTAAGAGCCGGCCGCGGGCACCCACCCGAACTGTCGGGAGTCGATGACACCGGGTGCTCGGGGGTTGTCGGAGCGGGCCTCGAATGTCGCGTTGCGGCCCGCACCACGGACGTTGCCGACGCGCTTGACGAGCCACTGCGACGGCAGTGTCGGGTCGCGGAACACCCGCAACTGGCCACGTCGAGGACCGCCGCCGCGCACCGCCAACAGACCATCACCGGGGCTGAGCGCCGGCCGCATCGAGTCCTCGACGACGGCGAATCGGCGTAGCGGCCAGCGTCGCGACGGATGGTTTGGGCCCACCCCCTGAGGGTAGGTTAGGGCCATGCTGCAACGACTTTTCGCCAACGCCACCCCTGCCCATGCTCACTGCGACCTGTACTGCGGCGTCTACGATCCCGCCCAGGCCAAGATCGAGGCGCTCTCTTGCCTGAAATCCCTCCAGAAGTACAACGACTCCGACGATGAGCACTTCCGCACCCGCGCGATCATCATCAAGGAGCAGCGCGCCGAAGAGGTCAAACATCACCTGATGGTGCTGTGGGCGGACTTCTTCACCAAGGAGCACTTCGAGCAGTTCCCCAATCTGCACCAGCTGTTCTGGGATGGGGTCCACGGCGCGGGTGACGTGAAGAAGTCGACCGAGGTCGCCGCCGCCGAGAAGCTGCTCAAGACGATCGATGAGATCGCCGACATCTTCTGGCAGACCGAGAAGGCCAAGGGCATGGGGGTCTACCCGCCCGCCTGAGAACCACCCGTCATAACAACGATCCGCGGCTCACTGCCTTCGAGCCGCGGATCCTTTCGTCCAGCCCCTGACTTGGCTGGGTTCAGAACAAAACGATCAGGGCCAGAATGCCCAACAGCACGAGTGCGATGACACCGGCGCGCAAGCACGCCATCATCTGGCCGCGTGCGTACTCATGTGCGGAGGAGTG
Source organism: uncultured Actinomycetota bacterium (assembly GCA_963841555.1). Lineage (GTDB taxonomy): Bacteria > Actinomycetota > Actinomycetes > Mycobacteriales > Mycobacteriaceae > Mycobacterium. Next base: position 127,989 of record CAWJDL010000004.1, on the reverse strand, counting down.
CCATTCAGACGGCGGCACAGCGGATCCCGGACCCATCGGATGTGACGCCATCAAACCCTCCTGACCTGCACGATCTTTGGTCCTCCCCCAGTGAGATCTGTCACAACGTCTCGTGTGACGCTGATCATAGCCCCTCTTGTGGCGCGTGAAAAATCGACACCCGCACCGCCAAAACGCCGCGCGTGCAACTCCGCTGATTCCTATCCCATGCCCTCCGCCGGGCTGTGGATGAATGCATGATCGGAGCGTCACAGAAGCCGTCCCGCGGGACCGCCAGCAACCCCGACGGCGCTCGGCCAACCGCGACCGGCAGAGCCACACAAGTGGCCCGAACGGACGACAAGGGCCGTCCGCGGTCGGCGTGCGCAAACGGAAACTTAGTGTGGCAATCCATTTCGCTCGCGGCCTCTCCGCCTGTTGATCGGCGGCCGCCGCAAGCACAAGGTTATCCACAGTAACCCCCAGCAAGCCCACAGATTCACCGGTTCAAACGGGGTTTCGGCCGCTGAAGGGCTGTGGATGAACCTGTGGAAATTGTGGATAGCCCGGCATTGCTGACGCTGCGTCCCCGGTGGATCGCAGTGGCTTCGCGGTGGAGCGCCGCGGCGTGCCGTGTCAGCATGAACGGCATGGACGACGTGGAGGTCGCGCAAGCGCAGATCGTCGATGTTCCCTCGACGTTCGACGGGTCGGCGGTCCTACTCGACGTGCGTGAGGACGACGAGTGGCAGCGCGGTCACGCGCCAGGCGCCCAGCACATCCCGATGGGCCAGGTTCCGTCGCGCATCGGCGAGATCAGCGCCGACGCGAACCTGTTCGTGGTGTGCCAGGCCGGTGGCCGATCACAACGGGTGGCGCAGTATCTGGCTCGCAACGGCTATACCCCGGTGAATGTCTCGGGAGGCATGCTGGCCTGGGCAGGTGCCGGCCGTCCGGTGATCACCGACGACGGCGCTACGGGCGTCATCTGACAACTCGCCGCTAGGCTGGTCCGATGATCCAGGTGTGTTCTGCGTGCGGAACGCGGTGGAACGTGCGCGACCGCAGGCGGGTCTGGTGCCCGCGCTGCCACGGGGCGCTTCTCGCGCCGTCGGGCCCCGCGCCTGGAGCCGAGTGGAGCGCCCGTTCAGCAGGGGCGCCGGTGCGGCCCGGCGGGCTTGGGTCTCCGCCCTCAGGCCTGGGACACCCGCCGTCGCGGCCATTGCCGCCCGGATATCGCTGGATTGCGGTGCGGCCTGGCGCGGCCCCGCCAGAGCGCCGCCGCAGGCGGCCACTCGGGCCGACTCCTCGTTATGGGGTCATCCCCAGGTGGGGTCTGGTGGAGTACTTCGAGGCTCCCGAACTACAGGCTGCTGCGCCGCGTAGCGGCCCGTCCCTCGCTACGGTGCGTGCCGCCGTGCTCTCAACGATGGTCGTGCTCGGTGTCGCCGCCCTGGTGCACGTGGTGCGCTACGCACTTCTGATCGTCAATCGATCGGTGTTGTTGAACAAGATGGTGGCGTTCGCAGCGACCTGGGTGGGCGTGCTCGCCAGCGTCGTCGCGATGTTCATGGTTGTTGCCAGCGCTGTGGTGTTGACCAACTGGCTGATCTCCCGGCGGGCCGCGGCCTTCGCGCACCACCGGCGCAACGATCCACGCCCGATCTGGGCGCTGCGGGCGGGTTGCCTTGTGCCGCTGGTTAATCTGTTTTGGGCGCCGGTGTTCGTGATCGAGTTGGCCGGCGTCGAGGAGCGGCTGAAATGGCTGCGCCGGCCGATCGTGGTGTGGTGGATCGTCTGGATCTTCAGCACCGCGGTGGCGGGGTTCTCGATCGCGACAAGTTTCACCCAGGATCCGCAGGGCATCGCCGACAACACGGTGACGACGATCGTCGCCTACCTGCTGGGCCTGGCGGCGCTGCTGTTGGCCATGAAGGTGTTCCTCGGCTTCGAGCGCCAACCGGTGGAGCAGCCCGCCAAGCGCTGGGTGATCGTGCGCGACGACAAGAAAGACGAAGTCGCATCGACAGGCAAGCAGGGCGAACCCGAGCCCGAACCGGCCGCTCCAGTTGAGTCTGAAGGGCAGAACCCGGCAGCATAGCCGTATGAACTCGGGCGACGGCACGCTCGCCGGCCATCCGTTCGTGGTGGCGCACCGGGGGGCATCGGCCGAACGTCCGGAGCACACCCTTGCGGCTTATGACCTCGCGCTCAAGGAAGGCGCCGACGGTGTCGAATGCGATGTCCGGCTGACCCGCGACGGGCACCTGGTGTGCGTGCACGACCGCCGGGTGGACCGGACGTCGAATGGGACCGGGCTGGTCAGCGAGATGACCGTCGCGCAGTTGCGCGAACTCGACTACGGGGCATGGCATCCCAGTTGGCGCACCGACGGCAGCCAGGGCGACACCGGCCTGCTCTCGCTCGACGATCTGGTTGCCCTCGTCCTGGACTGGAACCGGCCCGTCAAGCTCTTCATCGAGACCAAGCATCCCGTCCGCTACGGCGCGCTTGTGGAGAGCAAGGTGCTGGCCCTGCTGCACCGGTACGGCATCGCGTCGCCGGCGTCGGCGGATCTGTCCCGCGCGGTGGTGATGTCGTTCTCGGCAGCCGCGGTGTGGCGGATCAGGCGCGCCGCCCCGATGCTGCCCACAGTGCTGCTCGGCGAGACCTCCCGCTATCTCGGTGGGGGCGCAGCCACCACCGTCGGCGCCACCGCCGTCGGCCCGTCCATCGCGACGCTGCGCGAGCACCCCGAGTTGGTGGATCGCGCCGCGGCGCAGGGCCGCGCGCTGTACTGCTGGACCGTCGATCACTACGAGGACGTCCGGTACTGCCGTGACGTCGGTGTGGCGTGGGTCGCGACGAACCACCCCGGCCGCACCAAGGGGTGGCTGCAGAACGGGTTGACGGGCGCGGGGCGCGACTAGCCCGGTTGGGCGGCGTCGAGGACGTCCTGCGGAATCGGCGAGTCGGACGCCAATGCGGCGAACAGCCGGCCCGCGGCGTCGCTGTTCCACACCACGACCGAGCCGGAGTCGCCGCCTGTGAATTCCCCGATCGGCACCGTCGTGGTCAACATGTCGCCCCGCAACGCCCACGCCAGCCGCGCCAGGTCCCAGATGTGGGCGCCCGCATCGACGGTGATCGCGCCGGTGGCGGCATGGGTCATCGGATACCAGCGCAGCGGATTGAGCAGCACTGCCGGGCTGGCGGCGCGATGCAGCAGCGCCGACATGAACTGCCGCTGGTTGATCATCCGATCAAGGTCGGCACGTGGCGTGGCACGGGTGCGGACATAGCCGAGCGCGTTGCGGCCATCGAGCTTCTGACAACCCGCGGGCAGGTCGATGCCGGCGAGCGGGTCGTTGATCGGTTCGGTCGGGCACATGGTCACTCCGCCGACCGCGTCGACCATGACGGCGAAGCCGTCGAACCCGATCTCGGCGTAGTGGTCTAGTCGGATCCCGGTGGCCTGTTCGACGGTCTGCGCCAACAGCGGGGCACCGGCTTCGGAGAACGCGGCATTGATCTTGTCCTCGCCGTAGCCGGGGATTGGCACGTAGGAGTCCCGCGGGATCGACACCATTGTGGTGGGCGTGCTCGACCCGATGCCGGGAATGTGCACCAGCAGGATGGTGTCGGTGCGGCCGTTGCCCATGTCGTCGCCGGTGGTCAGCTCGGCCTGTTGTTCGGGCGTCAGGCCCTGGCGGCTGTCCGAGCCGACCAGCAGCCAGGTCGTGCCCTTGCTGGTGGCGGGTCGCTCGGGGTAGTCGGCCAGCGCGGGGATGCGGTGCAGCGACGAATCCATCCAGTAACCGGCCGCGACCACCGCGACAACGAAAACCAGTAGGAACGCCAACACGATGCGGCCCCAATGTCGTTTGCGGCGAGGCTTTTTCGTCTTCGGTGGCGCAGGCGGTTGGTGCGCTACCGGTGCAGGCCCGCGGGGTGGCCTGCCTCTCGGCGGCGGGGCCGTGGGGCGGGGCGGTGGCGGCGGGCGGCGCGGGGGAGTCTGCGGGTTCGGCGGCCACGGCCGGGCAGCCGGTGGCGGTCGGTAGTTGGGGTCACGCCGGATCACTTGCGACGGCTCCCGGCGCGCCCTGGGGTCGGGACCCTGGGACTGCGGCCGGTTGTCGTTCACCCAAAGAATCTACGTCAGCCAGCCGAGGTGGCCCGCGGCCAACGCGTAGCCGACATACGCGACCGAGTCGATCACCCCGTGCGCGATGATCAGCGGCCACAGCCGTCCGGTGCGCCGCCACACATACGCGAACACCAGGCCCATCACGACATTGCCCAGCCCGGCGCTGAAGCCCTGATAGAGATGGTAGGCCCCGCGCAGCAGGCTGGATATCAAGATTGCGGCCACCGGGTTGACCCGCAGTTGGCGGAGCCGCGTGAGAAGGAAGGCGACGACGATGACTTCCTCGGCCCAGCCGTTGGCGAACGCGGCGATGAGCAGCACCGGTATCCGCCACCAGGTGTCGTAGAGCTCAGCGGGCTCAACGGACGCGCTCAACCCCAAAGCTCGGGCCGCGACGTAGAGTCCGAGTCCTGGCAGGCCGATCAACGCCGCGAGTCCGAGGCCGCCGAGTAGGTCCGGGTTGGGTCGCAGTCGGCCCAGGCCGATCTGGCGTGGGCCAAAGCCGCTGCGCCACAACAGGTATACGCCGAGGAATCCCCACGCGACCAACTGGAACACCACGGCCAGATTCAGGCCGAGGTCGATCAGATCGAACGGCGATCGACGTGGGTTGAGTGCCACCCGCTGCCCCGCCAGCCCGAGCAGCACCGCCTCGGTCAACTCCAGCAGCGCGGTGTAGGCGCTGAGCCCGAACGAGATCGCGAGGACGACGGCGATCTCGATGCGCAGTCCACGCCGCTGCGGCTCGGTCAGCTCGTCGGGCGTCCCTGTCACCGGAGATACGGTAGCGGCAGCGGGGTCCTAGAGTCGTCGCGCACGCAGCCCGTTGAGGAACGGGCAGCCCATCAAGATGCGGATCGCCTGGCTGAGCCCGGTCACGTCGTCGACCGGTTTGGCGAATGGCAGCCGCACATCGTGATCACCGTCGTCGTTCTCCACACGCAGTTGCATGCCATAGCGGTCAAGGCCAAGCGGCCTCACCCGGCCGCGGCGCAGCGATATCGGCAGCCGGGTGGCCAGCCGGTCGACGACCTCGCGATGCGCCGACTCCATGTGCTGCAGCCAGCACGACTCCATCGCGCAGAACGGGTCCGGGCTGGCTCCAAGCAGCATGCTTACGCCGACCGACTCGGCACCGGTGGAGTCCGCGACCACCACCGAATCGATCTCCAGCCGCATCAATGCATACCGGGTATCCGCGGCGGAATCGGAATTCACTTGGAGCAGAGCGGGATTGGGGTTTTCGGCGGCGATCAGGTCAAGTAGGGCGCCGACTTCGCCGACAGGGACTCCGTGCAGACGTCCACGAATCCACACCAACGAGCGCACCGGTTCGCGCATCGGCAGCGGCGCGTAGTCGGTCATCTCCAGCACCGCCTGTAAGCCTGTAGTCCCTGCGGCGACCACCATCCCGTCAAGGATGCCGTCGCCGGAGACCATGATCGCGAACGATCCGTCGTCAAGTAGGTGGTGCACCGGCGTGGAGGCGGGCTCGACGCCCTCGACCGCGAGCATGGCGCCGCCGGCCCGCACGCATGCGCTGCGGATTCGCTCGGCTGTCGTCGGTGCCGCTGCTGTCATCGCGTCGCCTTTCAGAAGATGAGGTAAGCCTAACTTAACTAGGCGTCGGCTTGAGGCGCAAGGGCTACCGAAGTGGCATCAGGGCAGCCTGCGCGACAACCGATAGGGTTGAAATGTGCCGCGCATCGCCTATCTCGGACCCGAAGGGACCTTCACCGAGGCGGCTTTGCTGAAGATCTCGGCCAGCGGTCTGGTCCCCGGTAGAGCCTCGTCGGACGGCATCACACCGATCCCAACGGAGAGCACGCCCGCAGCCCTAGCTGCGGTCCGTTCCGGCGACGCCGACTACGCCTGCGTGCCGTTCGAGAACTCCATCGAGGGTTCGGTTCTGCCGACCCTGGACAACCTCGCCACTGGGACGCCACTGCAGATCTTCGCCGAACTGACCCTCGACGTGTCGTTCACCATCGTCGTGCGACCGGGCACGCCGGCCTCCAAGGTCGAGACGGTGGCCGCGTTCCCGGTGGCGGCCGCGCAGGTGCGGCATTGGCTGGCCGAACACCTGCCGCGCGCGGAAGTGGTCCCGGCCAACTCGAACGCCGCGGCCGCGGACGACGTTTCCCACGGGCGCGCGGACGCCGGGGTGAGCACCGCACTGGCGGCCGAACGCTACAGCCTGACGGCGCTGGCCACCGATGTCGTCGACGAGCCCAACGCGCGCACCCGGTTCGTATTGGCCGGGCAGCCGGGACCACCGCCGGATCGCACAGGTGCCGACCGTACGTCGGTGGTGCTGCGTCTCGACAACGTCCCCGGTGCGCTGGTGTCGGCGATGACTGAGTTCGCGATCCGCGACATCGACCTCACCCGCATCGAATCCCGGCCCACCCGAATCGAACTCGGCACCTACATCTTTTTCCTGGACTGCGTCGGGCACATCGACGACGACGCGGTCGCCGAGGCACTAAAAGCCTTGCACCGTCGTTGTGCTGATGTGCGCTACTTGGGTTCGTGGCCGACAGGAGCGGCGGCCGGTGCGGCCCCGCCGCAGCTCGATGAGGCATCCCGCTGGCTGATGCACCTACGCGAGGGCAAGCCGTGAGTGGGCGGCTGGTGCTGGTCCGACACGGACAGTCGCACGGCAACGTCGACCGACGCCTGGACACCCGGCCGCCGGGAGCGGCGCTGACCGACCTTGGACGCGACCAGGCCCGCGCCTTCGCCCGTGACCTGCCACATCCCCCGGGGATGATCGCTCATTCGGTGGCGGTGCGGGCCGCCGAGACCGCCGAGGCGATCAGTGGCGAGCTCGGCCTGGACACCCACGAATTCGAGGACATCCACGAGGTTCAGGTGGGTGATCTCGAGGACCGCAACGACGACGACGCGATCGCCTCGTTCGAGAGGGTCTATCAGCGGTGGCACGAGGGCGATCTGGACGTGCCGATGCCCGGCGGCGAGACCGGCAACGAGGTGCTCGACCGCTATGTGCCTGTGCTCACCCAGCTGCGGATGCGCTACCTCGACGACGCCGCGTGGCACGGCGACATCGTCGTGGTCAGCCATGGCGCCGCGATCCGGCTGGTGTCGGCAGTGCTGGCCGGCGTCGACGGCAGCTTCGCGCTGGACCAGCACTTGGCCAACGCCGAATCCGTTGTGCTGGCGCCGATTACCGACGGGCGGTGGAGCTGCCTGCAGTGGTCGACCCTGACTCCGCCGTTCTACCCCAAGCCGGATGTGCACCCGGTCGAGGATGCGTTGCAGTCAGCCGACCCGATGGGCTGACGCGATGGTGCCGCACGTGCACCCGAGCGCGTCGCAATCGACGCTGAATGCGTGCACCACCTCGGGGGTGAAGCAGCCATCCTCGGTGCATTCGGACCGATGCCAGGCGTGGTGAATGACGGTCCCATGGCAGTGCTCGAGCCCCGCCAGGCACTCGCGGCATTCACTGCTCATGGCCCTTTGATAGCACCGGGCCGGGACAAACCGTGGTTGCCGCGCCTACCCCCACCCGAGTTCGTGGAGCCGGTCGTCGTCGATGCCGAAGTGATGCGCGATTTCGTGGATCACCGTGATCGCGACTTCGTCGACGACCTCCTGCTCGTCCTCGCAGACCTCGAGCAACGCGTCGCGGTAGATCGTGATGGTGTCGGGGAGCGAGCCGGCGTACCACGAATCCCGTTCGGTCAATGCCACACCGTGATACAGACCGAGCAGGTCGGGTTCGTCGGGGTTGCGGTCTTCGATCAGGACCACGACGTTGTCGATCGCCGCCGCGAGCTCGGGTGGAATCAGGTCGAGTGCGTCAGAGACCAGCTCGTCAAACCGTTGCGGGCTCATCCGCACGGCCACGCGGCTACTGCCCCGGCGGCGGCACGGGCAGCAGCGGCGGCTCGCCAGGCGGGGGCGGCGGGGCCGCCGGTGCGGCCTCAGGCGGAGGTGGAGGGGCAGCCGGTCCAGGAGGCGCGCCGGGTTGCAGCGGGGCACCGTCGGGCGGCGGTGGCACATCCTGCGGCGCCCCCGGCGGCGGCCCGTTGAGGAACGTGTTGCCCGGTGGAGGCGCGGGGGTTGGGGCCGCCGAGGTCGACGTCGTGCCCGTCGAATGCTGCCCCGGCATGTGCTCGGTCTCCTGACCCTGGTCGGTGGTCTGGGAGTTCGTCACCTGCGACGAGCTGTCCGGCATTTGGGGCTCGATCACAGGGATCGGCGGAAGGTCCAGCCGGTCCTCGGGGATGTCCGGCGGCGCGATCGGCGGCTGACCGTTGATCATCAGCGGACCCTTGGCGCTATTGAGCAGCGTCGACCAGCCGCCGTTGCCCAGCGTCGCGCCGATGCTGCACGACACTTGATGGCTGCCCGCCGACCAGCTCGGCAGCGAGATGGTGCTGTAGATCAGCGTCAGTGTGGTGCTGCGCAGCTGGACCGGCGCCAGATAGGCGTCCGTCATCCTGGTGCACGCGTCCTTGATGAAGCCGTCCTGGTCGGGTTCCGGTGGCAGGTCGGCCGGGAACTTCTCCGCGAGGTTGACCGCGCCGGTGACCTCCATGGCATGCGGGGCCGCACAGTCAACAGGGATGTCGGTCGGCTGGTTGGTGGACGGGTCGATGCCAAGGCAGGTGCCCGCGGGCCACACCTTCGACTGGTCGACGTCTGCGACCTTGCCCTTGAACGCCAGCTGCTGGTTGTTCGGCCCTGGCAGCTGCAGACCGCACAGCATGCGCCGCTCACCCGACTGCCGCCACGCCTTGTCACCCGACCACAGCATGCTGATGGTGAAGCGGCTGTTCGGGTCGAAGCGGGCGCCGAGGTAGCGCTTCACAGCGGACGAGCACTGCTCCTGGCTGATCTGCTGGATGCGGGCCGCCGACGGCGGCGCGGCGTCGGGCCCGTACTCGCTTCCGGGGAAGGTGCGCATGTCCACCGACTCGGCGACCTCGAAGCGGTGGTCGCCTTTGCACTCGACGATCTCGGCCGCATCGGGCGTGCGTTCGGGCCAGTTCAGGCAGTCGCCGCTCTTGGCGTGGTCGAACGTGTCATTGCCGCGGGGGCCGAGGGAGATGGTGCTTGCGGTCAGCCCGTTGGAGCCGTCTTTGCTCGGCATCGCCGTGATGAGACCGGCGATGAGCAGGCCACCCAGCGCGGTCAACAACAGCGCGCGGCGCGTCGACGCGGCCTGCAGACTCTGCCACCACGCCACCCGCTGCGACGACTGGTCGTCCTCGCCCTTGTGCGAGTCAGCGACCAACTGCTCGCGTTCGGGTGCCTCCAACATCCGCTCCATTGTGACAGGCGTGTCAGGCGCTGTGACAAGAGATGCAGTTGTAACGTTATGAGGTTGTGCCTGAGCGGGCCCAATGCCGTCGAGGTCGCCGACCAAAAGTAGGGTTGCGGCCGTGATCGACCTCAAGCTACTGCGCGAAAACCCGGACGCGGTGCGCGCATCGCAACGTGCCCGTGGCGAAGACCAGGGGTTCGTCGATGCGCTGCTGGAAGCCGACGCCGCACGGCGGGCCGCGGTGTCTGCCGGTGACAACTTGCGCGCCGAGCAAAAGGCCGTCAGCAAGCAGGTCGGAAAGGCATCGCCGGACGAGCGACCGGCCCTGCTGGAACAAGCCAAGGCATTCGCCGAGAAGGTCAAGGCCGCCGAGGCCGAGCAGGCCGAGGCCGAAAAGGCTTTCACCGCCGCGCATATGGCGATCTCGAACGTGATCATCGACGGAGTCCCCGCCGGCGGCGAGGACGACTTCGTGGTACTCGACACTGTCGGTGAACCGAAAGCGATTGAAAACGCGAAGGATCACGTCGAGCTCGGCGAGTCGCTGGGCCTAATCGACCTGGAACGCGGCGCGAAGGTCGTCTGGCTCGCGGTTCTACTTCCTCACCGGCGCTGGCGCGCTACTGCAACTCGGGCTCATGCAGCTCGCGGTGCGACTGGCGACCGAAAACGGTTTTACCCTCGTTATACCGCCGGTGCTGGTGCGGCCCGAGGTGATGTCAGGCACCGGCTTCCTGGGTGCCCACGCCGAGGAGGTCTATCGGGTGGAGGCCGACGGCCTGTACCTCGTTGGCACATCAGAAGTGCCGCTGGCCGGATACCACGCCGACGAGATCCTCGATCTGTCTGACGGACCGCTTCGTTACGCCGGCTGGTCGACGTGCTTTCGCCGCGAGGCCGGCAGCCACGGCAAGGACACCCGCGGGATCATCCGCGTGCATCAATTCGACAAGGTGGAAGGGTTCGTCTATTGCAAGCCTGAGGAGGCCGAGGCGGAGCACGACCGGCTGCTGGGCTGGCAACGCCAGATGTTGGCGCACATCGAGGTGCCGTACCGCGTGATCGATATCGCAGCAGGCGATTTGGGATCATCGGCGGCTCGCAAGTTCGACTGCGAGGCGTGGGTCCCGACGCAGCAGACCTACCGTGAGCTGACGTCGACGTCGAACTGCACGACGTTCCAGGCCAGGCGGCTGGCCGTGCGCTACCGCGACGACAACGGCAAGCCGCAGACTGCGGCGACGCTGAATGGGACGTTGGCGACGACCCGGTGGTTGGTCGCGATCCTGGAGAACCACCAGCAGCCAGATGGCAGCGTCCGCGTTCCCGAGGCCCTTGTGCCGTTTGTCGGGACCGAAGTGCTGGAGCCGAAAGGCTAAGAAGCGAGCAACTCGTCGAGCATTGCCAGAAACTCCTTCGGCCGCTGCGGCGTGAACGCGGGCTTTGGTCGCACACCGGGCACGTCGAGTGTCACCAGCGTGGACTTGATCGGACGCCACACGTCCAGCGGCAGCCAGCGTCGTAGGTCCGTGCTGCCCCAGAGACGAAACCGCATAGTGAACAGCCCCAGCGGCTCCGCCTTGTAGCCGCGAATGGCGCTCAGTGGAATGATCTTCGAAGTGCCCGACGGAAAGTGGTAGCGCCGCAACGTGATCGCCTCACGATCCAGCTGGATCAGGCCGTCGTCGTAGTATTGGCGCGGCGCCGTCATGCGCGCTCGCTCCTCAGCTCGTGGCCCTTGGTGGTCAGGCAGCGTCCTGTCTGTAGGTTCCACTCCCAGCCGTGCAGATTGCACGTCAACGTGGTGCCCTCCACCACGCCGAACTTCGACAGGTCGGCCTTCAGGTGCGGGCAGCGACGCTGAATCTCCCAGCCGTCCAAGGTGATCGACGCGGTATCGTCGTGCGCCTCGGCGAACCAGCCGTCGGCGTAGGCGATGCGCTCGTCGGTGAGGCACTTGAAGAACGTGTACAGGTACTCGTTGTAGCCGCCGACCCGCCAAGCCGAAAAACGCGTGGACAGGAAGATCGTATTGACCCAGTCCGGCTCGTTGTCCCGCAGCACCGTGCGCACCAACTCCGGCGCGATCGCGAATCCGTAGCGGAACTTCTCGTCCGGAATGGGCTCGCGCACCACCCGTTTCGGGAAGTCCAGGACGACGGTCTCTTGAAATCCTCGGCCCCGTAGGCGCAGCTCTACCGGATACCCGATGCCGTCGCAGATCTGGTCGCTCTGCAGCATGATCGGCTCGAGCACCACCCGCAGCGGCTCAAGCAGGGGTTCGCCGGCCGCAGGCGCCCAATTGGCCTTCTCTGCGGCCAGTATCGGCGCCATCCGCTCGGCGTAGTCGGCGATGTAGGCGGCCTTGCCCGTCGTGAATACGGCCTGCACCTCGTCGTCGGGCAGCGGATGGGTCAGTGAGTTCAACTGCGTGCCCAGTGAAATCCGCCGTCGATCCGGGAATCATCAGCAGGCCGCCGTCGTGGCCGTGCGTCCGCATCTGGTCCAGGAACACCGCCTGGTCCGGGAAGATGTTGGCCGGGTCGCCGTGGTCGTCATTGAGGTCGCGCAGGTCGGGATCGAGGAAGCACGGTGGGCCAGCCGACGGGATCACCCACGTCGCGCCGACCTGAGCGATGTACTGGCGGCAGCGGTCCATCTGGCGCTGACGCTTCTGGGTGCCGAACGCCTCCTTCGCCCGTGCAGGCATGTCGTAGACCATCGGATACCAGATCGCGCCCGAGTACTGCAGCATGTGCACGTCGACATGGTCGAAGTCGGCGTGCAGCACGTCGAGGTCGACGGGGCGCGCGTCGTTCATGTTGAAGCACACCGTCTCTGACGTCGTCGACCACCAGACCGGAGTCGCCGATCGGACCGTCGGCCGGGGCGCGCAGCGCGATGATCATCACATCGAGATCGCCCTTGGGCCCGCTGATGCGGTGTTTGACCGAGTCCGTCGTCTCGAAGAACCGATGGAAGCCCACCTTCTCGAGTTCGCGTTGCAGGTCGGGCACCGGGAAGTCGGGCAGCAGCACGACGGCGTCCTTGTTGACGTGCTCGCGCAGGTTCTTGGGGTCGAAGTGGTCCCGGTGCAGGTGCGAGACGTACAGGTAGTCGACATCGCCGAGGGCGTCCCAATCCAACTGGCTGTTGTCGGGGAACGGGAACCACGAGGCGAAGTACGCCGGGTTGACCCAGGGGTCGCACAGGATGCTTCCGGCCCTGGTGTCTATCCGAAAACCGGCGTGCCCGACGCTCGTGACCTGCACTAATGCCCTTTCAGCTGGATATTCCGCCCCGCCAAGCTTAATGGGACGAGATATCGCCGGCGTTCCACAAGCGTTGGAAGGCCTCGATGCGCGCCGCGTCCGCGTCGACTCCGTAGGCGTCCAGCAGCTCGCCCTCCCACGAGCCGGAGTAGTTCCACGACAGCGACAGCATCGCAACGGCGATGTCGGCCCACCGGTCGGCGACGCCGAGGTCGCCGAGGTCGACGGGAGCTGGGGGTACCTCCCGCTTGCGGGGGACAGCGGCCGTCGTCGCCGATCAGGGTGTTGGGTGCACACGCGTCGCCGTGGCAGACCACGAGCCGGTCGATCGGCGCCTGCTCGGTCACCCACGGCGGTGCGCCGAACGGAAACTCATCGACGGGCAGCGCGTCGTGCAGCAGGCGCAGACCTGAGCCGATCGCCCGCGCCGCGGTGCGCGGATCGGCGACCCAGACAGGGTCGACGGCCGAGCGCCCCGGCAGGCCCGCGGTCGGAGCAGCCTGGGGGCACCACCCGCTTGCGGGGGACCGTCGCCCGCGCCAAGCACGCGCGGCACCCGGATATTGAGCCGCGGCCCAAGCCAGCCGATGGCGCTCGGCGACTATGTGATGAGCCCATTCGGGTGGCGAGACCTTGACGTACTCACGTCCGCCGTCCAATTCGAATGTGACACCGCCCAGCTCATTGACCCACACCGCGACCACCGGCCGGCCGGCGGCGATGTCGGCGACGACCTCAGGAACCTGCACGGGTTCGATGGGAACGGTCACCCGACTAGGCTGCCTGATGTGGAACCGGTATACGGGACAGTCATCCAGCTCGCCCGCCTGGCATGGCGGGTGCAGGGGCTGAAGTTCACCGTTACCGGCGTGGAGAACCTGCCCCGCACCGGCGGTGCCGTCGTCGCCATCAACCACACCAGCTACTTCGACTTCACGTTCGCCGGACTGCCCGCCTACAAACAGCACCTGGGCCGCAAGGTCCGGTTCATGGCGAAGAAAGAAGTCTTCGACAACAAGGTCACCGGGCCGATCATGCGCAGCCTGCGGCACATCGAGGTGGACCGCGACAGCGGCGCCGACTCGTTCGAGCAGGCCTGCCGGGCGCTCAAGGAAGGCGAACTGGTCGGCGTCTACCCGGAGGCCACCATCAGCCGCAGCTTCGAGATCAAGGGGTTCAAGTCCGGCGCGGCCCGCATGGCCGTCGCCGCCGACGTGCCGATCGTGCCGCACATCGTGTGGGGCGCACAGCGCATCTGGACCAAGGGGCATCCTCGAAAGATGTGGCGTCCCAAGGTGCCGATCACGGTGGCCGTGGGCGAACCGATCATGCCGACCCTGCCGCCCACAGAGCTCACCGCCCTACTGCATTCGCGGATGCAGCACCTGCTGGAGCAGGTGCAGGACGCCTACGGCCCGTACCCGCCCGGTGAATACTGGGTGCCGCACCGGCTGGGCGGGGGAGCGCCCACGCTGGGCGAGGCCAACCAGATGGACGCCGAAGAGGCAGCCGAAAAGGCCGCCCGGCGCGCGCAACGAGCCGACCCCACCGGGGCGCCGGAGTAGCGGGCATGGAGCCGGTTTTCCGCACATTGGAGATCGCAGTCAGCGGGGCGACAAGGGCCATCGGGACCCGGATCACCTATCACGGCCTGGAAAACATCCCGGAACGCGGCGGCGCCGTGTTTGCGATCAACCACACGAGTTACCTCGACTGGTTCCCAGCGGCGCTCGCGGCGTATCAGCGGCACCGCCGGATGCGGTTCATGATCAAGACCGAAATGCAGGACGTAAAGATCGTCAACTTTCTGATCAAGCACTCAGGGACGATCCCGGTGGACCGTGACGCCGGGGGAGGCGCCTACGCGGTTGCGGTGCAGCGACTACGGGCAGGGGAGATCGTCGGCGTGTACCCCGAGGCCACGATCAGCCGCAGCTTCGAGCTCAAGGAGTTCAAGACCGGCGCCGCGCGGATGGCTCGCGAGGCCGAGGTGCCGATCGTGCCGCTGATCGTCTGGGGTTCGCAGCGGATGTGGACCAAGGATCATCCAAGAAACCTGGGGCGCAAGAAGATTCCGATCACCGTCGCGGCAGGTGCCCCTTTGTATGCCGCCGAATCGATCGACGAGACCAATGCCGCGATGCGTGAAGCGATGAACACACTTTTGCACAAGGTGCAGGACGAATACCCGCATCCGGAAGGCGCGTATTGGGTGCCGCGTCGGCTCGGCGGCTCCGCGCCGACGATGGACGAGGCGAAGGTGCTTGAGGAGGCAGAGCTGGCCGAGCGCGCGCGCAGGCGGGCCGAGCGTGAGGCGAAGAGTCGCCGGTGACGCCTGCCCTGATTGCCTCCGATGTGGATGGCACGCTGCTCGACGACGACGAGAAGATCACCCCCCGCACCCGCGAAGCCGTGATTGCGGCCGTGGACGCCGGCGCGCAGTTCGTGCTCGCGACCGGCCGCCCACCGCGCTGGGTCCATCCGGTGGTCGACGCGTTGGGTTTCGCGCCAATGGCGGTGTGCGCCAACGGCGCAGTGATCTACGACCCGTCCACCGACCGCATCATCTCGGCCCGCACGTTGTCCGCCGACGCGCTGGGCGAACTCGCTGAGATCGCCACCCGTGTCATCCCGGGCGCTGGCCTGGCCGTCGAGCGCGTCGGCAACAGCGCTCACGATGCGGCCACCCCGCAGTTCGTCAGCTCACCGGGTTACGAGC
The DNA here is from genome assembly GCA_963841555.1 of uncultured Actinomycetota bacterium. Lineage (GTDB taxonomy): Bacteria > Actinomycetota > Actinomycetes > Mycobacteriales > Mycobacteriaceae > Mycobacterium. Next base: position 112,573 of record CAWJDL010000004.1, on the reverse strand, counting down.
ACGCCTGGCTCAACCCCGACAACACCGAGGTCTCCATCGATGATCTGCTCAGCGCGCCCGCGGTCAAGTTGCTGATCCGCAAGGCCGGCGCGAGCAGCTCCGATATGGCCGCTGCATTGGCCAAACATGTTGGGCTGGAAGGGGATATCACCTACTCCACCAACAACGGCCTTATCGAGATCGTGCCGCTGGGCATCAGCAAGGCCACCGGCGTCGAGGAGCTGGCCAGACCGCAGGGCATCACCGCGGAGGACGTGGTGGCGTTCGGTGACATGCCCAACGACGTGCCGATGCTGGGGTGGGCGGGCCTCGGTGTTGCGATGGGCAACGCACATCCGGATGCGGTGGCCGCAGCCGACGAGGTCACCGCGTCCAACACCGACGACGGCGTCGCCCGCGTTCTCGAACGCTGGTGGCACTGACGTCTTTCGCGGAACCTAGGTCGGGTTGATCGCCGGCGTGAACCGCTCGAGCTGAATCGGGTCGGCCTCGCTGGACGGCGGCGGCAGCTCCAGCGGAACGCCGTCTATCACGCGGGTCACCGTGCCCTTCTCGCGGTCGAAATTCAAAGTGCCGTGCTGGAAGTTCTGCACGATCCACTGCGGCTCCTGGATCTCGGCGCTGGTGGGCAGCCCGAGCGCGCCGCGCTCGAAGCCCAGCGACCCCCACGCCTTGTAGATCGCACCGGTGACGGGCTTGGCTCCGCTCGGCGGCGACCAGTACACCGCGCCCTTGTCGAAGGTCGCATACCGCGTCGAGCCCTCACCCGACGCCTCCGGCGATGTTGGCGCGCCGAGCGGGCTGTTCATCCCGCCCATCGAATCCCATCGGGCCAAGATCGCGCCGCCGCGCATCGAATCGACCAGATCCTGGGGCCCTGGCGGGTCGTTGAACCGCGCCGCGATGTCACGGAGCTGGTCCATCACGGCATATGCCGCATTGCCCGGACAGTCGGTGTTGCCGACGTCGCGGTGGGTGAAGATCGTCGGCAGCGTCGGCGTCGCACCGACCGGGAACTTGGTGAACGAGCTACCCGCGGAAGGCAATACGACCGTGCCCCGTGGATCGACGTGGTCGATGCCGAGCCGCCAGCCGATCAGCCTGGCGGTGGTCCGCAGCTGGATCGGCGTCGGCGGCACCATGTCGAAGTCGCCCATCATCGCCACGCCCCAGGTGTTGCGATTGAAGCCGCCGGTATGCGAGCCCTCGACCGGCTTGTCCATGCCGCCCGCGCGGCCCTCGAAGACCTGGCCGTACTTGTCGACCAGCGCGTTGTAGGCGATGTCGCACCAGCCCAGTGTGCGGGTGTGGTACTCGTAGATCGACCGGACGATGCCTGCTGAATCCTCCGGGGTGTAATCGTTGCTACCTGCCGTGTGGTGGACGACGGCGGCGCGGATTCCGTTGTCGTACACCGTGTTCCCGCACCGCATCGTCTCGTCCGCGCCCCATTGTGCGCGTCCGATGATGTTGGGTGGCTGCCCGGGAACCGTGACGGCGGATGGCAGCGGCAAGTTGTCGACCGGCGCCTGCGGCGGGCTGATGAGCACCGCATTGATGTTCTGTGCGAACGGCTGCTCGACGTTGGCGGGCACATAGCCCAGCCCCGGCTTGGCGGGTGCCTTGGTCGCCGCCCCTGTGGTGGCGGCCCCGACCGGCCGGGTGACGGAGATCTGAACCGTGGTGGTGCGGCCGACGAACACCGGCTCGGTGCCCCGCGGGACCGCGGAGTCAGGGCCGACACCTTCTAGCGTCTCGGCGTCGTACCACGGACCCCATGAGCCGTCGGGTTTCTTGGCCCGGACGCGTGCCTTCGTCCCCGTCAGGTCCTCGGCGGTGAGGGCGACCATCGAGAACGGGCTGTCCTGGTGTACCTCGCGGACTGTCTCGCCGCCGCCGAGGCCGGTCAGCGGCTGCTGCGCGACCTGTGGTGGCTGGGCTGCCGGCTTCCCACTGTCGTCGCTGGGCAGTCCGTTGATCGCCCACGGCAGCATCACGATGCTCGCCGCAATCGCGGTGAACAACAGCGACGGCGCGGGACGACGGCACGGCACGGCCCGATGTTACGTATGTGTCAGTTGTTACCAGTGTTCCGACACGGTAGTTGCACCGACTAAATGCCGAACCGATCCACCGCAACGGCACCGCAGAGCCGGGGGCATTTCTGCGGTGCCGTCTGGCGAAAAGGCCTAAAGGCCCGGAACCGGGACGGCGCCCGCTCCGGGAACCGCGGCAGCAGCCGCCGGGAGCGCCGCGGCAGCTGCGGGGACCGCCTGGGCGGCAGCGGCAGCAGCGTCCGCTGCCGGGGCGCCCGCTGGCTTGACGGCCGACATGATCGCCGGCATCACCATGCCCTTGAGCAGGTCGATCGCCTGGCCGGCGCCTAGCTGATTGGCCATGCTGGACAGATCGCCGATTATCCCGCCGCTACCACCCGTGGCCGGTGCCGCCGCCAGCGACGGATCGCCGAGGATCGGGTACGTGCCCGCCGCGGGATCCAACCCGATGGGCGCCGAAATCGGCACCTCACCAGGGGCGGGCAGGCCCGCCGCGTTGGAGATCGGCGCCGCGAGCGCCGGGTCGACACCCGCAGGCGGCGTGGTGAGGCCAGGGGCCAGCCCGGTCGGGCTGGTAAGAGCCGGGTTCGTAAGAGCCGGGTTCGTCAGGGCCGGGTTCGTCAGAGCCGAGTCAGTCAGGCCTGGACCGGTCGCGGCAACCGGCGGCAGGCTGGCACTCGGCGCGGTCAGGCCCGGTGTGGTCAGGCCCGGTGTGGTCATGCCCGGTGTGGTCAGGCCCGGTGTGGTCATGCCCGGCGCGGTCATGCCCGGCGCGGTCAGGCCCGGTGTGGTCATGGTCGCCGGTGTAGACGCTCCCGATCCGGTGAGCAGACCCGTCGGCAACGGCGGCAGGTTGACCCCGAACTGCGACAGGCCCTGCGAAAGCGCGGACATCAGTTCATTGGGCAGGTCGGTGATCATCGCGGCCTGGACGAACTGGCGGTGCTGCGTCGGCGGCTCGGTGCGCGCTGACAAATCGGAAACGGCGACAACTGCTGCTGGACTCGCGACTGCCAGGGCGGCGACCGCGCTCATGGCTGTCGAAAGCCCGCGACGACGTCGGTTCGGCACGGAAGTCTCCTCAATATATGGACTACGTCTGGTAGGTGTGCACGGCTGACCAATAGGCCAACGTGATCGACGGTACTTGTGTGACTTCTGGGACTAAAGTGACGATGCGGAATTGTGAGCCGATCGCAACCTTGGGCCGTCGGTGGATTCGAGGCGGGCCCTCGCGGTCGGATACCCTTGCTGCCGATGACAGCTCGTTTTGACCTCTTTGTCGTCGGTTCCGGATTTTTCGGTCTGACGATTGCCGAGCGCGTGGCGACGCAGCTGGACAAGCGTGTTCTCGTTGTCGATCGACGCCCGCACATCGGCGGCAACGCGTACTCCGAGCCCGAGCCGCAGACCGGCATCGAAGTTCACAAGTACGGCGCGCACCTGTTCCACACCTCCAATCAGCGGGTGTGGGACTACGTGCGCCAGTTCACCGAGTTCACCGGCTACCAGCACCGCGTGTTCGCGATGCACGGCGGGCAGGCCTATCAATTCCCGATGGGCCTCGGCCTGGTGACACAGTTCTTCGGCAAGTACTTCACCCCCGACGAAGCGCGCCAGCTCATCGCCGAGCAGGCCGCCGAGTTCGAGACCGCCGAAGCGCGAAACCTCGAAGAGAAGGCCATCTCGCTGATCGGCAGGCCGCTCTACGAAGCGTTCGTCAAGGGCTACACCGCAAAACAGTGGCAGACCGACCCCAAGGAACTGCCTGCCGCCAACATCACCCGGCTGCCGGTGCGCTACACCTTCGACAACCGCTACTTCAACGACACCTACGAAGGTCTGCCTGCCGACGGCTACACCGCGTGGCTGAAGAACATGGCTGCCGACGAGCGCATCGAGGTGCGGTTGGACACCGACTGGTTCGACGTCCGCGACAGGCTGCGCGCCGAAAACCCCGACGCCCCAGTGGTTTACACCGGCCCGCTGGACCGCTACTTCGACTACGCCGAGGGCCGGCTGGGTTGGCGCACACTGGATTTCGAGGTCGAGGTGCTCAACACCGGTGATTTCCAGGGCACACCCGTCATGAACTACAACGACCTCGACGTGCCGTACACCCGCATCCACGAGTTCCGTCATTTCCATCCCGAGAGGGCCTACCCGGACGACAAGACGGTGATCATGCGGGAGTACTCGAGGTCCGCTGCTGACGACGACGAGCCCTACTATCCGATCAACACCCAAGCCGACCGTGAACTGCTGGCCGCCTACCGTGCCAGGGCCAAGTCAGAGACCGCTTCGGCGAAGGTGTTGTTCGGCGGCAGGCTGGGCACCTACCAGTATCTCGACATGCACATGGCCATCGCCAGCGCACTGAACATGTACGACAACACACTCGCGCCGCACCTTCGCGACGGCGCTCCGCTTCACGAAAGCAGTAGAGAATGAGCGACATTCCCTCCGGCGCGCTCGACGCCGGGGAATCCAAGGCCGTCAGTCTTCTCAGCCGTGTCATCCTCCCGCGCCCGGGCGAGCCGCTTGACGTCCGCAAGCTCTATATAGAGGAATCGGACACCAACGCCAGGCGAGCGCACCCGCCGACCCGCATCACGCTGGAGATCGGCGCGGAGTCCGAGGTGTCGTTCGCGACGTACTTCAACGCCTTCCCCGCCAGCTATTGGCGTCGCTGGTCGACGGTTGAATCGGTGGTGTTGCGCGTCGAGCTGACCGGCAGCGCCCGCGTCGACGTCTACCGGTCGAAGGCGACCGGTGCGCGGATAACCGTTGGCGGGGCCCCTGTTTCGAGCGGCGTCTCGAACGAGCCAGCTGTAATCGAATTCGAGATCGGACTGGATGCTTTCGAGGACGGTGGCTGGATCTGGTTCGACATCACCACCGAGTCCAAGGTCACCGTGCACAGCGCGGGTTGGTACGCGCCGGTCCCCGCGCCGGGCCGGGCCAAGGTCGCGGTCGGCATCCCGACCTTCAACCGCCCGGCCGACTGCGTCAACGCACTCGCCGCGCTCACGTCGGATCCGTTGGTGGACGAGGTGATTGGTGCGGTCATCGTGTCCGACCAGGGCACCAAGAAAGCGGTTGACCACCCTGGATACGCCGCCGCCGCCGCACCGTTGGGCAATCGGCTGTCCCTGCACAATCAGCCCAACCTCGGCGGCTCTGGCGGCTACAGCCGGGTGATGTACGAAGCGCTGAAAAACACCGACTGCGAACAGATCCTGTTCATGGACGACGACATCCGCATCGAGCCGGACTCGGTGCTGCGTGCGCTGGCGATGAACCGGTTCGCCAAGGTGCCCACACTCGTCGGCGGCCAGATGCTCAACCTGCAGGAGCCCTCGCACCTGCACGTAATGGGCGAGATGGTCGATCAAGAGAACTTCATGTGGACCAACGCGATCAACACCGAATACGACCACAACTTCGCGAAGTTCCCGCTCGACGACGAAGAGGAGCCGCGCAGCAAGCTGCTGCACCGCCGCATCGACGTCGACTACAACGGTTGGTGGATGTGCATGATCCCGCGGCAGGTCGCCGAGGAACTCGGCCAGCCGCTGCCGTTGTTCATCAAGTGGGACGACGCGGACTACGGGTTGCGCGCCGGCGAGCATGGCTACCCCACAGTCACGCTTCCCGGGGCGGCGATCTGGCACATGGCGTGGAGCGACAAGGACGATGCGATCGACTGGCAGGCGTACTTCCACCTGCGCAATCGGTTGGTCGTCGCTGCCATGCACTGGGACGGCAACGTCGGTGGTCTGATCGCCAGCCATATGAAGGCGACGCTCAAACACCTTCTATGCCTCGAATATTCAACTGTCGCGATCCAAAACAAGGCGATGGACGACTTCTTGGCCGGGCCCGAGCACATCTTCTCGATCCTGGAGTCCGCGCTACCCGAGGTGCGCAGGATGCGCGAGGAATTCCCCGATGCGGTCGTGCTGCCCGGCGCCACCGCACTGCCGCCGGCGTCGGACAAACGTCGCAAGAAGGTGAAGATCCCAACCAACGCGCCCGCGATCGCGTTCCGCCTTACCCGCGGCGTGCTACACCAACTCAAACAGCACGATCCTGCGCACCACCAACGTCCGCAGCTCAACGTCGCGACACAGGATGCCCGGTGGTTTTCACTGTGCAAGTTCGACGGCGTCACCGTCACCACCGCCGACGGCCGCGGTGTCGTCTACCGGCAGCGTGACCGCGCGAAAATGTTTGCGCTGCTGCGCGCGTCGACGCGCCGGCAACTGCGGCTGGCCCGCAAGTTCAATCGGATGCGCAAGGTTTACCGCGAGGCCCTGCCGGTGCTGTCCAGCAAGCAGAAGTGGGAATCGGTGCTCCTGGAATCGTCGCCGGCCAATGGCTGAGACCCTACGGGGCGAGGAAGCCGCGCTGGTGGCCGTTCAGTCGGCGCTGGCCGACCGGCCCGGCGTGCTGGCGAGCGCGCGCGGCCTTTCACATTTCGGTGAGCACAGCATCGGCTGGGTCGCTGTGGCCGCGTTGGGCGCTCTGCTGCAGCCCCGACGCCGCAACGCGTGGCTGGCCGCGGGTATTGGAGCGTTCCTCGCCCATGCCGCCGCGGTGGTGATCAAGCGGGTGGTCAGGCGCGAACGCCCGCATCACCCGGCGGTCGTCGTCAACGTCGGCACGCCGAGCCGGTTGAGCTTCCCGTCTGCGCACGCCACGTCGACAACCGCGGCTTCGATGTTGCTGGCGCGCACCACTGGCCTGCCGTTGCCCCTGATTCTCGTACCGCCAATGGCGTTGTCCCGCTTGGTGCTTGGCGTGCACTACCCCAGCGACGTGCTCACCGGCGTCGCGGTCGGGGCGGTCGTCGCGAAGACGGTCGGAGCCGTCGCTGATCGGGTTGGAGGAGACGGATGAGCATCTCGAGTGAGAGCAGTGCAGAGAGCGCAACACAGATGAGTGGAGAGCCGGCACCGGTCACCGGTCCGCCAAAGAATCTGGTCAGCGGCGCCATCAAGGCGCTCCGGCCTCGGCAGTGGCTGAAGAACGTACTGGTCCTCGCCGCACCGGTGGCCGCCCTCGGCGGTGACATCCGATACGACTACCGCGAGGTCGCGGTCAAGGTCTTGATCGCGTTCGTTGCGATGTCACTGGCAGCCTCCTCGATATACCTCGTCAACGACGCTCGCGACGTCGAAGCCGACCGCCAGCACCCGACCAAGCGATTCCGACCGATCGCGGCCGGGGTCGTGCCCGAATGGCTCGCTTACACGCTCGCGGTGGCTCTCGCCGTTGCGGCGCTGGGCATTTCATGGTTGGCCACCCCAAACCTCACGCTGGTGGTGGCGATCTATCTCGTGATCCAGCTCGCGTACTGTTTCGGTCTGAAACACCAGGCGGTGCTCGATATCTGCATCGTCTCCTCGGGCTTCTTGATCCGCGCAATCGCCGGCGGCGTCGCTGCGAATATCCCGCTGTCTCAATGGTTCCTCTTGGTGATGGCATTCGGGTCGCTTTTCATGGCGGCCGGCAAGCGATATGCAGAAATGCAGCTGGCCGAGCGCACCGGTGCCAAGATCCGAAAGTCGTTGGAGAGTTACACATCCACGTACTTGCGCTTTGTGTGGACCCTGTCGGCCACCGCCATGGTCGTCTGTTACTCGCTGTGGGCATTCGAGCGCGACGGCGCGAACGCATCCTGGTACGCGGTGACGATCGTCCCGATCACAATCGCGATGTTGCGGTACGCCGTCGACGTCGACGGCGGGCTGGCCGGCGAGCCCGAGGAGATCGCGTTGAAGGACCGCGTGCTGCAGCTGTTGTTCGTGGCCTGGATCGGAACCATCGGTGCCGCCGTCCTCCTCAGTTGACCGGATAAGCGCGACGATAGGACGTCGGCTGGCTCGCTGGCCGGCGTTCCGGTATGACGTGACCGCTCGGGTCAGCCTCTGGACCGGCGTAGTGGTGGTCGTGGCGCTGTTCGGCTGGGGGGCCTGGGAGCGGCGCTGGATCGCCGACGACGGGCTGATCGTGCTGCGCACGGTGCGAAATCTGTTGGCCGGCAACGGCCCGGTCTTCAACACCGGCGAACGCGTCGAAGCCAACACGTCGACGATCTGGACCTATTTGATCTATCTCGGCGGCTGGATCGGCGGCCCGGTCCGGCTGGAATACGTGGCGCTCGTGGTGGCCCTGGTACTCAGCGTGGCCGGGGTGGCCATGGCGATGCTGGGCGCCGGCCGGCTGTACGCGCCGGGCCTTCGCGGCCGGCGGGCCTTGCTGCTGCCCGCAGGGGCACTTGTCTACATCGCGGTGCCGCCCGCGCGTGACTTCGCCACCTCGGGCCTCGAAAACAGTTTGGTTCTCGCTTATTTGGGACTGCTGTGGTGGATGATGGTCTGCTGGTCGCAGGCCTTACGCGCCTATCCCGTCCCGCAGCACCCGCCGATGCCGCGCAGGGGCGCACCGCCGACGCTACGCAGAGCACCCGTCCCTGCTGCACCGCCGCCGCCATCCACCAACGTCGTCAGCCGATCCTTCGATGCGGCACTGGCTTTCGTCGCCGGTTTGAGTGTGTTGGTGCGTCCCGAGCTGGCGCTCGTCGGTGGGCTCGCACTGATCATGATGCTCGTCGCAGCCCGTAGCTGGCGCCGCCGGGTGCTGATCATCGTCGCAGGTGGCCTGGTGCCGGTGGGCTACGAGATCTTCCGGATGGGCTACTACGGCCTGCTCTACCCGGGCACCGCGCTCGCCAAGGATGCGTCGGGATCCAAATGGGCCCAAGGCTTTGTCTATCTGGCCAACTTCAATCGCCCGTATCTACTCTGGGCGCCCGCCATCCTGCTCGTCGGCCTTGGCCTCGTCGCGCTCGTTACCCGTGGGCGGACGCGGCGGATCCGCCGCGCGACCCCACCCGGCTATGGTTGGGTGGCCCGCAGGGTGCAAAGTCCTTCCGCCGTAGTGATTTTCATAGTCGTCAGCGGACTCCTTCAGGCGATCTACTGGATCCGCCAGGGCGGCGACTTCATGCACGGCCGGGTGTTGCTCACGCCGGTGTTCCTTCTGCTGGCACCGGTGGCTGTGATCCCGATGGTGTTACCCGACGGGGTCCAAATGCCGCGTGGCGCAGGCTATCTGTTCGCCGGCGCGACGGGCGTGCTTTGGCTGTCGGTCGCGATTTGGTCACTGTGGGCAGCCAATTCGCCCGGCATGGGGTCCGATGCCACCCGCGTCACCTATACGGGCATCGTCGACGAACGGCGGTTCTACTCGCAGGCCACCGGCAACGCGCACCCGTTGACTGCCGCCGACTACCTCGATTATCCCCGCATGCGGGCAGTGCTCGTCGCGCTGAACAACACCCCAGAAGGCGCGCTGCTGTTGCCGTCCGGCAACTATGACCAATGGGACGTGGTGCCCGCCGAACCCCCGCCACCTGATCTGCCCCCCGACGTCAGGAAGGACTACAAGGGCCCGCACACAGTGTTTTTCACCAATCTCGGCATGCTTGGCATGAACGTCGGGTTGGACGTGCGGGTGGTCGATCAGATCGGCCTGGTGAACCCGTTGGCGGCGCACACGAGTCGGCTGGTGGACGGTCGTATCGGACACGACAAGAACCTGTTCCCGGATTGGGCGGTGGCCGAGGGCCCGTTCCTGAAGATTCCGCCGTACATTCCGGCCTACCTGGATCAGGACTGGGTGGCACAGGCCGAGGTCGCGTTGAAGTGCCCCGCCACCGACGCGGTGCTGACGTCGGTTCGCGGGCCGATGGGTTTGCGGCGGTTCTTGTCAAACCTGGTGCATGCACCCGAATTCACGAGCTATCGAATCGATCGGGTGCCGCTCTACGAACTTGTGCGCTGTGGTCTCGATGTGCCCGCACCGTCGGGGACCCCTTACACTGGCATGCCGGCAACGGGGCCCTGACCTTCAGCGATTTGTTAGCTGGCCGGGTTTTCTGAGAGTTTGGTAACGCCGCAGCTATGTCGGCGCGATAGCCCTTTCGAGACCGCCGTTCATACGGCGCGCGGACATGTGAACGGACGGTAAGAGCAGCAGATGCGTCGGACATCGGTGGTCAACGCTGTGCAGAATCGGCTTCGTCGCCTGCTGGCGGCGGCTGCCGCGATGCTGACGTTTCCGGCTCTGGCTGTCGTCGTCGGACCTACGCCGAACGCCAATGCGTTCTCGCGGGAGGGTCTGCCCGTCGAGTACCTCGACGTGTACTCCACGGCGATGGGTCGCAACGTCCGTGTGCAGTTCCAGCCCGGAGGCGCACCGGCGCCGACATCCAGCCCGAGTGGGACAAAGGCGATTTATCTCCTCGACGGCATGCGTGCCCGCGACGACTACAACGGCTGGGATATCGAAACCCAGGCGTTTGAGTGGTTCCACGACTCCGGCGTCGCTGTGGTGATGCCCGTCGGCGGGCAGTCCAGCTTCTACACCGACTGGTATTCGCCGTCGAGCTTCAACAACCAGGGCTACACCTATAAATGGGAAACGTTCCTGACACAGGAGCTTCCGACATGGCTGGCCGCCAACAAGCGGGTCTCGGCGACGGGTAACGGCGTCGTGGGTCTGTCGATGTCGGGCGGTTCCGCGCTGATCCTGTCGGCCTACCACCCCGGCCAGTTCAAATACGCCGCATCGTTGTCAGGCTTCCTCAACCCGTCGGCGATGTTCATGCAGCAGGCCATCCGCGTCGCGATGCTCGACGCGGGCAGCTACAACGTCGACAACATGTGGGGCGCGCCATGGGATTCGGCTTGGAAGCGCAACGACCCGGTCAAGCAGGTCGGCAAGATCGTCGCCAACGGCACCCGGCTGTGGATCTACTGCGCACCGGGCGGCACCACCCCGCTCGACGTGAACGCCGACCCGAACCAGGCCTTCAACGCAAACAGCCTGGAGTCGATGGCATTCAAGAGCAACGAGGACTTCCAGACGGCATACACACAGGCCGGGGGCAACAACGCCACCTTCCAGTTCCCGTCCGCGGGTAATCACGCGTGGCCGTACTGGGGTGCGCAGTTGCAAGCCCTGAAACCAGACCTGATCGCGACCATCAATGGCTGAGGAGCGAGCAGGGACGATACACGCTCGAATAGAAGGATCACAGCAAGGTGTGGTTGACTGCACGGGCGCGGCGCCTTGTGTCTGCCGTGCGGCATACAACAGATGGGATAGGTAGAAGCATGGGTTTCGTTGGGAAGATGCGCGGCGCCTGGGCGCGCCGGCTCACGGTTGCGGCCATGGTGGCCGCCGTGTTGCCCGCCCTGGTTGGCGTCGTCGGAGGCTCGGCGACTGCAGGGGCTTTCTCTCGTCCGGGGCTGCCGGTCGAATACCTGATGGTTCCGTCCGCGGGGATGGGTCATGACATCAAGGTCCAGTTCCAGAACGGCGGTGCCAACGCGCCCGGCGTCTATCTGCTTGACGGTCTGCGCGCCCAGGACGACTTCAACGGCTGGGACATCAACACCGCGGCGTTCGAGTGGTACCTCGACTCCGGCCTGGCTGTGATCATGCCGGTCGGCGGTCAGTCCAGCTTCTACAGCGACTGGTACAAGCCGGCCTGCGGTAAGGCGGGCTGCTCGACGTACAAGTGGGAGACGTTCATGACGAGCGAGCTGCCTGCTTACCTGGCGGCTAACAAGGGTGTGAACCCGAACCGCAACGCCGCGGTGGGCCTTTCGATGGCCGGCTCTGCCGCGATGATCTTCGCGATCTACCACCCGGAGCAGTTCCAGTACGCGGGGTCGCTGTCGGGCTTCCTGAACCTGTCCGAGGGCTGGTGGCCGATGCTGGTCGGCATGTCGATGGGTGACGCAGGCGGCTACAAGGCCGACGACATGTGGGGCAAGACCGAAGACTCGAACAGCGCGTGGAAGCGCAACGACCCGATGGTCCAGATGTCGACGCTTGTCGCCAACAACACCCGTCTCTGGGTCTACTGCGGCAACGGCAAGCCGGGCGAACTGGACGCGGGGATGAGCTCGGGCAACCTGTTCAACGCCAAGTTCCTGGAGGGTTTCACGCTCCGCACGAACAAGACGTTCCAGGAGAACTACATCGCCGCGGGCGGTAAGAACGGGGTGTTCAACTTCCCGTCCGACGGCACCCACCAGTGGAACTACTGGGGTTCGCAGCTCCAGCAGATGAAGCCCGACATCCAGCGGGTGCTCGGCGCGACTCCGCAACCGTCTACACCTCTGGCGGCCGCGGCACCGGCGAACGGCGGCTAAGCGGTCAAGACCGTACGCATGGCGGCGGCGATCCCCTCGGGGGGTCGCCGCCGTCAGCCGTTTCGGGAGCGGCCCCTGGTCGTGATGTGGTTCACTACCTTGCGGCGGGGATCAGGCCAACGGACGTGAGGCGGGGTTGTAGATGCGTGGGTTGATTCGAGCGATCATGACCGTGGTGCTGGCCGCTGGGCTGTGGACCGCTACCGCACCGTCGGCCAACGCCGACGTCGAAACGCTGATGGTCCCGTCGGCGGCGATGGGCCGCGATATCCCCGTCGCCTTCCAGGGTGGTGGTCCGCACATGGTCGTGCTGCTCGACGCGTTCAACGCGGCGCCGGATGTCAGCAACTGGGTGACGGCGGGCAACGCGATGAACACGCTCGCGGGCAAGGGCATCTCGGTGGCCGCGCCAGCCAGCGGAGCGTGGAGCCTCTACACCAACTGGGAGCAGGACGGCGGCAGGCAGTGGGAGACGTTCCTGGCCGACGAGCTGCCGAACTACTTGGCGTCCACCAAGGGCCTGGCGCCCGGCGGGCACGGCATCGTCGGCGCCGCGCAGGGCGGCACGGGTGCGTTGACGATGGCGACGTTCCATCCGGACCGCTACCGCTTCGCGGGCTCGCTGTCGGGTTTCCTCACCCCGTCTGCCACAACTCTCAACGGTGCGATCACCGCCGGGATGGCCGAGTTCGGCGGCGTGGACACCCGCAACATGTGGGGATTGCCACAGCTGGGCCGGTGGAAGTGGCACGACCCCGATGTGCACGTGCAGCTGCTGGCCGACAACAACACCCGGCTGTGGGTGTACAGCCCGTCCACTCTGACGTGCAGTGACCCGGCCGCGATGATCGGCTACTGCGATCAGGCCCAAGGCAGCAACCGAAGCTTTTATCAGCACTACCGCTCGGTCGGCGGCCACAACGGGCACTTCGACTTCCCCGACGGCCCACAACACGACTGGGGCAGCTGGTCAGGACAGCTCGGAGCGATGTCGGGCGAACTCGTCACCACCATCAAGTAGGCACGTTTTCGGTCACCGGGTCCGCCCTGCGGCAGCCGGTACCTTGGAGGGATGCAGCACGCGGTACGACGACCGACCGGTTTAGCAAAGTGGTCGGCAACCTCGTTCTTGGTCGCTTCGTCCGCCGCCCTGCTGACTGGCTGCTCCGTCGCCGACGACATGATGGCCACCGTCGGGCTACCGGCATCCGAGACCGCGCCTGCCCACGGACAATCCGGTGCGCAGCCGCCAGGGCTGCCGCAGCCGAACGGGGACTTGGACGCGCTGACCGTGACCGGGCAGCAGCGCGCCTACCTCGACGCGCTCAAGGCCGCCGGCGTGAAGCCGTCGAGCGATCTGCTGGCGCTCAGCATCGGGTCGTATGTGTGTCAGGCGCGTGCCGCCAAGCAGAGCGATCAGGGGGTGTGGGACTTCGTGGTGCCGCTGGTGCGTAGCGATGTGCGCAACAGCCACATGAGCTCGATGGCTCCGCCTGCGGATGAGGTCAATTCGGCGACGGCTGACTATATTCGCACCGCAACAGAACGACTCTGCTAGCAGGAGAACATGCCAAAGACCAGTCGGCGGAAACGCCACCGCATCCTCGCGCTCGTAGCAGCCGGGGCGATGGCCCTTGTCGTCGTGTTGATCGTCGCGATCGTGATCGTTGTGCTGCGCAGGCCGGAGACACCGTCCACTGCGCTGCCGCCCTCCGCGGTGCCGCCTACGGCCGTGCCACCGACGACGAAGAAGCCGCGCCCTGAGTTCCAGGACGCCAGCTGCCCGGACGTTTCGATGATTTCGATTCCCGGAACGTGGGAGTCTTCCCCGCAGCTCGACCCGTACAACCCGATCCAGTTCCCAATTGCGCTGCTGCTCAACGTCACCAACCCGATTCGCCAGCAAGTCGGGTCGGATCGCCTGGACATCTACACGGTCCCGTACACGGCGCAGTTCCACAATCCGCTATCGGCCGACAAGCAGATGTCGTACAACGACAGCCGCGCCGAGGGCACCCGCGCCGCGGTGAAGGCGATGACGGACATGAACAACCGCTGCCCGTTGACCAGTTACGTGTTGATCGGTTTCTCCCAGGGTGCGGTGATCGCCGGGGACATGGCCAGCGATATCGGCAACGGCCGCGGACCTGTCGACGAGGATCTGGTCCTCGGTGTGACGTTGATCGCCGACGGCCGCAGGCAGGACAACGTCGGGCAGGACATCGGACCCAACCCTGACGGCCAGGGCGCAGAGATCACCCTGCAGGAGGTGCCGACGCTGTCGGCCCTGGGGTTGACGATGTCCGGCCCGCGTCCCGGCGGCTTCGGGATGCTCAACGACCGGACCAACGAGATATGTGCGACTGGCGACCTGATCTGCGCGGCCCCGGAGTCCGCCTTCAACATCACCGAGCTGCCAAGGACGCTAGAGGTGCTCAGTGGCGGCGCTGGCCAACCGGTCCACGCCCTGTACGCCACGCCCGAGTTCTGGAATCTCGGCGGTACGACGGCGCCGCAATGGACACTGGGCTGGGCGCAGAACATGATCGATAACGCTCCGCACCCAAAACATGGCTGACATGTGACCGGACCGATTTGGCCTGCGACATGCGGTCCCTTAACATTAAGAAAAAAGTAAGAGCGACTATCAACGGCTGAGCAGAACCGCCTGATCAGAGGGCAGACCTCGATGCCTCGATAGGATCTTTGCGGTTTGGGTTCGCGCCGTCGGCCGACCTGTGCAGCGGCCCGACCGCATGGGAGAACAAGCGCCGCACGAGTGGCTTTGACAGGAGAGTGACATGGCGTTCCACAACCCGTTCCTCAAGGACGGTTTGCTTCGGTTTCCCGACAACGGCAGCGTGGTCCGTCACGTCGAGAAGTGGGCCAAGGTGCGCGGCGACAAGCTCGCCTACCGATTCGTGGATTTCTCCACCGAGCGTGAGGGCGTTGAGCGCGATCTGAACTGGGCTCAGTTCAGCATCCGTAACCGCGCCATCGGCGCCCGCCTGCAGCAGGTCACCGAGCCCGGCGACCGCGTTGCGATCCTGTGCCCGCAGAACCTCGAGTACATGGTCGCGTTCTTCGGCACTCTGTATTCCGGCCGCATCGCGGTGCCGCTGTTCGATCCGAACGAGCCGGGTCACGTCGGCCGCCTGCACGCCGTGCTCGACGACTGCCACCCATCGGCCATCCTGACCACCACCGAGGCGGCCGAGGGCGTGCGCAAGTTCTTCCGCAGCCGGCCGGCCAAGGAACGTCCGCGCGTCATCGCCGTGGACGCGGTGCCCGACGAGGTCGGCGCCACCTGGGAACACGTCGACATCACCACCGACACCATCGCCTACCTGCAGTACACCTCGGGTTCGACGCGCATCCCGACGGGTGTGCAGATCACCCACCTCAACCTGGCCACCAACGTGGTCCAGGTCATCGAGGCGCTCGACGGCGAGGAAGGCGACCGGGGTGTGTCCTGGTTGCCGTTCTTCCACGACATGGGCCTGATCACCGCACTGGTGGCCCCGATGATCGGCCACTACGTGATCTTCATGACGCCCGCGGCGTTCGTGCGCAGGCCAGGACGCTGGATCCGCGAGATGGCACGCAAGCCCGACGACACGGGTGGCGTCATCTCGGTGGCGCCCAACTTCGCCTTCGATCACGCCGCCGCGCGCGGGTTGCCCAAGGAGGGCGAACCGCCGCTGGATCTGTCCAACGTCAAGGCGGTTCTCAACGGCAGTGAGCCGATCTCGGCGGCGACCGTGCGTCGGTTCAACGAGGCGTTCAATCCGTACGGGTTCAAGCCCGTGGCGCTCAAGCCGTCCTACGGCCTCGCCGAAGCGACACTGTTCGTGTCGACCACCCCGGCCAACGAGCCGCCGAAGATCATCTCGGTGGACCGCGACGAACTGAACGCCCACCGCTTCGTCGAGGTGCCCGATGATTCGCCGAAGGCCGTCGCGCAGGCGTCGGCGGGCAAGGTCGGTATCGCCGAGTGGGCCACCATCGTCGATGCCGAGTCGGCCTCCGAATTGCCCGACGGGCAGATCGGCGAGATCTGGATCAGCGGCCAGAACATGGGCACCGGCTACTGGGGCAAGCCGGAGGAGACGCACGCGACCTTCCAGAACATCCTCAAGTCTCGGACCAATCCGTCCCATGCCGAAGGTGCGACCGACGATGCCACGTGGGTGAGCACCGGCGATTACGGCGCCTTCTACGACGGCGATCTCTACATCACCGGCCGCGTAAAGGATCTGGTGATCATCGACGGCCGCAACCACTATCCGCAGGACCTGGAGTACTCGGCGCAGGAGTCGACGAAGGCACTGCGCACCGGCTTCGTCGCCGCGTTCTCGGTGCCTGCGAACCAACTGCCCGACGAGGTGTTCGAGAACGCGCACGCCGGTCTGAAGCGCGACCCCGAGGACACGTCCGAGCAGTTGGTGATCGTCGGTGAGCGGGCAGCCGGAGCCAACAAGATGGACCTTGCGCCGGTCGCCGATGACATTCGTGCCGCGATCGCCGTGCGCCACGGCGTCACCGTCCGCGACGTGCTACTGACCCCCGCAGGCGCGATCCCGCGGACGTCCAGTGGAAAGATCGGCCGCCGCGCCTGCCGTAGTGCCTACCTTGACGGGAGCCTGCGCAGCGGGAAGGTGGCCAACGCATTCCCCGATGAAAGCGACTGACGGCTGACCCAACCGAACAAAGACGAGCGGACGACGAGCGCGTGGTCGGTCCGGAGGTGATCTGAACATGGCTGAAACACAAGACGATTCGCAAACCGCCGACGACAACCAACCGGAGATCCAGCTGGCCCCGGAGAAGTCCGTGGCGCCGCCACGCGTTGATATGACGGTCGCCGAGATGCGCCAGTGGCTGCGCGAGTGGATTGCCAGCGCTACCGGCCAGCCCGCCGATGCGATCAACGACGCGACACCGATGGTCGAGTTGGGGTTGTCGTCACGTGACGCTGTCGCGATGGCCAGTGACATCGAGGATCTCACCGGTGTGACGCTGACTGCCACCGTGGCGTTCCGTCATCCGACCATCGAATCGCTGGCCACGGTCATCGTCGAGGGTGAGCCCGAGGTCGACATGTCCGACAGCGGCGAGGACTGGTCACGCGAAGTTGATGAGGACATCGCGAACATAGCCATTGTGGGAATCGCCACCCGATTCCCTGGCGACATGAATACCCCGGATGAGACGTGGCAGGCGCTGCTCGAGGGCCGCGACGCCATCACCGACCTCCCCGAGGGCCGCTGGGAGGAGTTCCTCGACGAGCCGCGCATCGCTGAGCGCGTCGCCAAGGCGCGCACCCGCGGCGGCTACCTCTCGGACATCAAGGGCTTCGACGCCGAGTTCTTCGCATTGTCGAAGATGGAGGCCGACAACATCGATCCGCAGCAGCGGATGGCGCTCGAACTCACCTGGGAGGCACTGGAAAACGCGCGCATCCCCGCGTCGAGCCTGCGGGGCGAAAGCGTCGCCGTCTACGTCGGTAGTTCCCTCAATGACTACAGCTTCCTGGCCATGTCCGACCCGTCGATCGCCCACCCGTACGCGATCACCGGCACCGCAAGCTCGATTATCGCCAACCGGGTGTCCTACTTCTACGACTTCCGCGGTCCGTCGGTGTCGATCGACACCGCATGCTCGAGCTCGCTGGTCGCCGCACACCACGGCGTGCAGGCACTGCGCTCCGGCGAGGCGGACGTCGCGCTTGTCGGTGGCGTCAACGCGCTTATCACCCCGCTGGTGACGGTTGGGTTCGACGAGGTCGGCGGCGTGCTCGCGCCGGACGGCCACATCAAGTCGTTCTCACAGGACGCGGACGGCTATGCCCGTTCCGAGGGCGGCGGCATGCTGGTGCTCAAGCGGCTGGCGGACGCCCGCCGCGACGGCGACGAGATCATCGCGGTCATCGCGGGCAGCGCGGTCAACCATGACGGACGGTCCAACGGCCTGCTGGCGCCGAACCCGGACGCGCAGGCCGAGGTGTTGCGCAAGGCGTATAAGAACGCAGGCATCAACCCCCGAGACGTGGATTACATCGAGGCGCACGGCACCGGCACCATCCTTGGCGACCCGATCGAGGCCGACGCGCTGGGCCGCGTCGTCGGCAGGGGTCGGCCGGCCGACAAGCCCGCCTTGCTCGGCGCGGTGAAATCCAATGTGGGACACCTGGAATCGGCGGCAGGCGCGGCCAGCCTGGCCAAGATGGCGCTCGCGCTCAAGAACGACAAGATTCCGCCCTCGATCAACTACACCGGTCCCAATCCGTACATCGACTTCGAGGCGGTGCGGTTGAAGGTGGCCGATACGGTCACCGACTGGCCGCGCTACAGTGGCCACGCGATCACAGGTGTGTCCGGCTTCGGCTTCGGCGGTGCGAATGCGCATATGGTGCTGCGCGAGGTGCTGCCGTCGGATCTGGTTGAGCCCGAACCGGAATCGGAAAAGGAAAAGGACAAGCAGGCTGATCCCTCAGCGGCCGACGCCGTGTACGTCGGCGGGGTGCGGATGGACGAGTACGGCGAATTCATCAGCGATGAGCCACTTGGGCGAAGAGCATCAGAAGAAGCCGACGATTCCTCTTACTCCAGTCATGTCACCGACGAAGAGCAGGAACTGCCTGGCCTGACCGACGAGGCGAAGCGGCTGCTGGAGGTGGCGCGCGAGGAGCTCGAGTCCGAAGAACTGCCCACTCCTGTGGTGCCGCTGGCTGTTTCGGGCTTCCTGACGTCACGCAAGAAGGCCACCGCGGCCGAGCTCGCCGATTGGATCGACAGCCAGGAGGGCCGCGCATCGTCGCTGGAGTCGATCGGGCGTTCTTTGTCGCGGCGCAACCACGGCCGCTCCCGCGCGGTCGTGCTGGCCCACGATCACGACGAGGCCATCAAGGGTCTGCGGGCGCTGGCCGACGGCAAGCAGAACCCGAACGTGTTCACCGCGGACGGTCCGGTCACCAACGGACCGGTGTGGGTGCTGGCCGGTTTCGGCGCGCAGCACCGCAAAATGGCCAAGAGCCTGTATCTGCGCAACGAGACCTTCGCCGAGTGGATCAACAAGGTCGACTCGCTGGTTCAGGACGAGCTGGGCTACTCGGTCGTTGAGCTGATCCTCGACGACTCGCAGGATTACGGCATCGAGACCACGCAGACGGTGATCTTCGCGATCCAAATCGCACTCGGTGAGCTGCTCAAGGCGCATGGCGCGAAACCCGCTGCGGTGGTGGGCCAGTCACTCGGCGAGGCGGCTGCGGCGTACTTCGCCGGTGGCCTGTCGCTGGTCGACGCCACCCGCACGATCTGCTCCCGTGCCCACCTGATGGGCGAGGGCGAGGCCATGCTGTTCGGCGAGTACATCCGGCTGATGGCGCTCGTCGAGTACTCCGCCGACGAGATCGAGACGGTGTTCTCGGACTTCAAGGACCTCGAGGTGTGCGTGTACGCCGCGCCTACGCAGACGGTCATCGGTGGCCCGCCGGAGCAGGTCGATGCGATCATCGCCAGGGCCGAGTCGGAGGGGAAGTTCGCTCGCAAGTTCCAGACCAAGGGCGCAAGCCACACCCAGCAGATGGACCCGCTGCTCGGTGAGCTGGCTGCGGAGTTGCAGGGCATCGAGCCTCATCCGCTGACCACGGGCTACTTCTCGACGGTGCACGAGGGCAGCTACATCCGGCCGGGCGGCGAGCCGATCCACGACGTGGAGTACTGGAAGAAGGGGCTGCGCCACAGCGTCCACTTCACCCAGGGAATTCGCAACGCCGTCGACAACGGGCACACCACTTTCCTTGAGCTGGCGCCGAATCCAGTGGCGCTCATGCAGGTCGGCCTGACGACGGCCGCTGCCGGGCTGCACGACGCCCAACTGATCGCGACGCTGGCGCGCAAACTGGACGAGGTCGACTCGATGACGTCGACCATGGCGCAGCTGTTCGTGCACGGTCACGACTTGGACTTCCGCACTCTATTTTCCCGCGGCGGTCGCGGCGCGGCTGAGTTCGCGAACATCCCGCCGACCCGCTTCCGCCGCAAGCCGCACTGGCTGGAGGCGCGCTTCACCGGCGACAGCTCGGTGATGATGCCGGGCAACCACGTCGCCACACCTGATGGTCGCCACGTCTGGGAGTACTCGCCGAAGGGTGACGCCGATCTCGGGGTGCTGGTGAAAACCGCTGCTGCGCAGGTTGTTCCGGATGCAAAGCTGACGGCATTCGAGCAGCGCGCGGTGCCTGGCGAGGGCGCGCGGCTGGTGACGACGCTGACCCGTCACCCCGGCGGCGCGACCGTGCAGGTCCATGCCCGCATCGACGAGTCGTTCACGCTGGTGTACGACGCGGTCGTCACGCGTGGCGGGCATGCAACCGCACTGCCAACGGCCGTGGCGACCGGAGCTGTTGTGGCTGAACAAGCCTCGACGACGACAGCCTCCGTCGAGGAAGAAGACAGCGCGGACATCTTGTCTGACAACCTCGCCCAGGGCGCGAATCTCGGTGCGGGCTTTGCCAAGTGGTCGCCCGATACCGGTGAGGCTGTCCACGATCGGCTGGCCGCGATCGTTGGCGGCGCGATGGGCTACGAGCCCGAGGACCTTCCGTGGGAGGTGCCGCTGATCGAGCTCGGCCTCGACTCGCTGATGGCGGTGCGGATCAAGAACCGCGTAGAGTACGACTTCGACCTGCCGCCCATCCAACTGACCGCGGTGCGTGACGCGAACCTTTTCGCCGTCGAGAAGCTCATCGAATACGCGATCGAACACCGCGACGAAGTTGAGCAGCTGCACGAGCACCAGCAGACGCTGACGCCCGAGGAGATCGCCGCGGAGCAGGCAGCCATGATGGCCGGCACCGCACCCACGGTCACGACCAAGCCGGAAGCACCGGCGCCCGCTCCGGTGGACATCCCGCCGCCCCCGACCAATCCAAAAGGACCCGGCATACCTTCGTCCGATGTCGCGGCCGGGGCCGCTCCGCCGCCGCCCACCAACCCGGCAGGTCCTGACAAGCCGTCGGCCGCAGCCATGGCTGCGCAGGTGCTGACGCAGCAGGCCGTCACCGACGCGCTCGGAGCTGACGTGCCTCCGCGTGAGGCCGCCGAACGCGTGACGTTCGCGACGTGGGCCATCGTCACCGGCAAGTCTCCTGGCGGCATCTTCAATGCGCTGCCGGGCCTGGACGACGCGACGGCCGAGAAGTTGGCGCAGCGGCTTACGGAACGCGTTGAGGGCACGATCACCGTCGAGGACGTCAAGACTGCCCCGACCATCGAGGCGCTGGCGACCGTCGTGCGCGAGCACCTCGAGGCCGGTGAGCTCGACGGATTCGTGCGGACCCTGCGGGCGCCTTCAAAGGATCCAGGGGGTTCGTCGAAAGTTCCCGTCTTCGTGTTCCACCCGGCGGGTGGCTCGACCGTGGTGTACGAACCGCTGCTGAAGCGCTTGCCGGAGGACACCCCGATGTACGGCATCGAGCGGGTCGAGGGCTCCGTCGAGGAGCGCGCCGCCGAGTATGTACCGAAGCTGCTGGCGATGCAGGGCAACGGGCCCTTCATCCTGGCGGGCTGGTCGCTGGGCGGTGTGCTGGCCTATGCCTGCGCGATCGGCCTGCGGCGCGCAGGCGCCGACGTCCGGTTCGTCGGGCTGATCGACGCGGTGCGCGCAGGCGAGGAGGTCCCGCAGACCAAGGAAGAGACCCGCGCCCGCTGGGATCGCTACGCGCGCTTCGCGGAGCGGACGTTCAACGTCGAGGTCCCGCCGATCCCTTATGAGCAGCTCGAGGATCTCGACGACGAGGGTCAGGTGCAGTTTGTCCTCGACGCCGTCAGCCAGAGTGGCGTGCAGATACCTGGCGGCATCATCGAACACCAACGGACGTCCTACCTGGACAACCGCGTGATCGATACCGCGAAGATCGAGCCCTACGACGGGCACGTCACGCTCTACATGGCCGATCGCTACCACGACGACGCGATCTTCTTCGAGCCGCGCTACGCCACCCGCAAGCCTGACGGCGGCTGGGGCGAGTTCGTCTCCGAGCTGGAGGTCGTTCCGATCGGGGGCGAGCACATCCAGGCGATCGACGAGCCGTACATTGCGAAAGTCGGCGCACACATGAGCGAGGCGATCAACCGCATCGAGGCTGAGGAGAACTAAGCGACGTGACCGCAGAAGTGTCTCCCACCCCCCGCCCGGAAGTGTCTCCCATCCCGACCACCACCGCCGAGAAGCTCGCCGAACTTCGCGAGAAGCTCGAGCTGGCGAAGGAACCAGGCGGTGAGAAGGCCGTCGCCAAGCGGGCGAAGAGGGGCATCCCCAGCGCTCGCGCACGCATCAATGCGCTGGTCGACCCGGGCAGCTTTCTGGAGGTCGGTGCGCTGTGCAAGACGCCGGGTGATCCCGACGCGCTGTTCGGCGACGGCGTGGTCACCGGCCACGCCACCATTAACGGCCGGCCGGTCGGTGTGTTCAGCCACGATCAGACGGTGTTCCAGGGCTCGGTCGGAGAGATGTTCGGCCGCAAGGTCGCCAAGCTGATGGAGTGGGTGGCGATGGTCGGCTGCCCGATCATCGGCATCAACGACTCGGCCGGTGCCCGGATTCAGGACGCAGTGACCTCGCTCGCGTGGTACGCCGAGCTGGGTCGGCGCCACGAGCTGCTGCGCGGTCTGGTCCCGGAGGTCTCCATTATTCTCGGCAAATGTGCTGGCGGAGCGGTGTATTCGCCGATCCAGACCGATCTGGTGGTGGCGGTGCGTGATCAGGGCTACATGTTCGTTACCGGTCCCGACGTCATCAAGGACGTCACCGGTGAGGACGTCAGCCTCGACGAGCTCGGCGGCGCCGATGCACAGGCCCGATACGGCAACATTCATCAGGTGGTCGAGGACGAAGCCGCGGCGTTCCAATACGTCCGCGATTACTTGAGCTTCCTGCCCCCCAACACGTTCGAAGACGCGCCGGTCGTGAACCCCGGCCTTGAGCCGGAGGTCACCCCGCACGACCTCGAACTGGATTCGATCGTGCCGGACAGCGACAACATGGCCTACGACATGCACGAGATCCTGCTGCGGATCTTCGACGACGGCGACGTGTTCGATGTAGCTCAGCAGGCTGGGCCTGCGATGATCACGGCGTTCGCGCGCGTCGACGGGCGCCCGGTGGGGGTCATCGCCAACCAGCCGATGCACTTGTCGGGCGCGATCGACAACGAGGCGTCCGACAAGGCGGCGCGGTTCATCAGGTTCTGCGACTCCTACAATCTCCCACTGGTTTTCGTCGTCGACACCCCTGGCTTCATGCCCGGCGTCGAACAGGAGAAGGGCGGCATCATCAAGCGCGGCGGCCGGTTCCTCAACGCCGTCGTCGAGGCAGATATCCCGAAGGTGACGATCACCATCCGCAAGTCCTACGGCGGTGCCTACGCGGTGATGGGTTCAAAGCAGCTCTCCGCCGACCTGAACTTCGCATGGCCGACGGCCCGGATTGCGGTCATCGGCGCCGAGGGCGCGGCGCAGCTATTGGTGAAGCGGTTCCCGGATCCGACGGCACCCGAGGTGCAGAAGATTCGTAAAGAGTTCATCGAGGGGTACAACCTCAACATGGCGACCCCGTGGATCGCGGCCGAGCGAGGCTTCATCGACGCGGTGATCGAGCCCCACGAAACACGGTTGCTGCTGCGCAAATCCATGCGGTTGCTGCGTGACAAGCAGATCGACCGTGTGCAGCGCAAGCACGGCCTCACCCCGATCTAAGCCGGCAACTAGGATGCGCCCATGCCGCTAGCGGACGGCCAGGTAATCGCCGGATACACGATCCTGCGGTGGCTGGGTGCTGGTGGGATGGGCGAGGTCTATTTGGCCCAGCATCCCCGGCTGCCGCGCCGCGACGCGCTCAAGGTGCTGTCGGCGTCGGTATGCGCGGAAAGCGAGTACTGCGAGCGGTTCAAGCGGGAGGCCGACATCGCGGCCACGCTGTGGCACCCGCACATCGTCGAGGTTCACGACCGCGGCGAGGTCGACGGCCAGCTGTGGATCTCAATGGACTACGTCGAAGGCACCGACGCCGCTCGGCTACTGACCGAGCGCTATCTGGACGGGCTGCCGCCCGACAAGGTCGTTCGCATCGTCACTGCGGTGGCCGACGCGCTCGACCATGCGCACCAACGCGGGCTGCTGCACCGCGACGTGAAACCGGCCAACATCCTGATGGCCAACCCTGGGGCCGAGGACGAGCGGATCATGTTGGCCGACTTCGGGATCGCCCGGCGGGTTGGCGAGGCGAGTGGACTGACCGGAACGAACATGACGGTCGGCACCGTCGCGTACGCCGCACCCGAACAGCTCAAGGGTGAGGCAATCGACGGTCGCGCCGACCAGTACGCGCTTGCCGCAACGGCTTTCCAACTGCTGACCGGCACCCCGCCGTTTCAACATTCCAATCCGGCGGTCGTCATCAGCAAGCATCTGACCGCGGATCCACCGCAGATCGGTACCCGACGCCCCGAATTGTCCGGACTCGGACCGGTTTTCGACAAGGCGCTGGCCAAGTCGCCGAACGAGCGTTACGACCGCTGCATAGATTTCGCGCGTGCGCCTTGCCAATCACGTCGGCGCCGAGGAGCAGGCGGTGGGCGCCGACGCGACCATGTTGGCACCGGCCGCGAACGGCCCGCGTCATGCCAGGGCAGAGCGCAAAGAAGCGGCGGCGCATGGTCGTGCCCGTTGCCGTCGCGTTGGCCGTGATCGCGGTCGCCGCCGGCGTGTTCGTGCTGTTCGACCGCATGCGTGACCACTCGGCAGAAGCACACCCGCGCTCGTCATCCCCACCGTCCGCTCCCGCGTCACCGGGCGGCGTCACGTTGCCGGTGGTGGTCGTCGGCGCCAACTGCGCGACGCTGGGTGCTGCAGGCATCACCGAAGGCGGCGGGCCGGCGTACTGCGCACACCTGCCGACGACGAATGCCACGATCTGGTCGCTGTATCCGGGCGAGATCTCCAGTCCGACCGCGACCGCAGGCTCGAACGACGAGGTGTACCCGTCGGAAACGGAGTCACCGGTTCTGGTGTGTATGGAGCAGACCGGGCAGACCCACGTGGACTGCCACGACGACATCCTGCAGAGCAACGCGACGGTATCGGCGACACCGCCCACGTAGGGAAATGATGAGGCGACTCGTGTTTGCGACTGTCCTGTTGCTCGTCGCCGCGTGCGGCGGAGAACAGACGATTGCCGAGCCGGCGTCATCGAGGACAGCGACCACGGAGCCGACGCCGTCGACGCGGAACATCATCACCGAGGGCATCCACGACAAGCGGGTCGGTCAGCCGGGCGGCTTCGGCTGCGGCGACGGACCTGACGCGGTATGCGATGTCACGTTCACGGTGACGGCGATCGAGCAGAATCCGCCTTGTCCGGTCGCACCGCCATCGGGCATGCGATTGCTACGCATCGAGGTCGACGCCCAGGCGCCCTTGGCGTTCCAGTACGAACCACCCGCGACGGCGCTGCTGCTGTCGCACTGGGCGATCGAAACCGCCGACGGCAAAATGCAATACGACCTTCAGATGGTTGACGCGTGCAGCCCGGATCCCGGAGTCTTCGCCGGTCCACTCGTCCCCGCTACCCATCCCCGCGACAG
This sequence comes from uncultured Actinomycetota bacterium, assembly GCA_963841555.1. Lineage (GTDB taxonomy): Bacteria > Actinomycetota > Actinomycetes > Mycobacteriales > Mycobacteriaceae > Mycobacterium. The sequence goes on along the minus strand of CAWJDL010000004.1, from coordinate 86,639 downwards.
CGTGGTGGTCATCGCGCCGATCGCCGCCACCTGGCTATGGATGGAGTATGAAAAGACGGCGTATCGCTGGCCGGTGCGACCACCCGTCTGAGCGATGAGTTCTGCCGTCCCCAGTTGTCAGAAACACCATGAGGAAAATCACCGCAGGCCTGTTCGTCGCGCTCGACGGCGTTGTCGAGGCACCGGACCAATGGCACTTCCCGTACTTCAACGACGAGATGGGCGCCGCGGTCGGCGGCCAGCTCGGCGCGGTGGACACCATCCTGCTCGGCCGCAAAACCTACGACAGCTTCGCAGGCGCGTGGCCCGACCGTGAGGCAGGCGGCGACGAGGACGCGGAGTTCGCCAAGAAGCTCGGCGACACCCGCAAGATCGTGGTGTCGCGCCAGAACCTGCAGTTCACTTGGCGCAACTCCGAGCAGATCAAGGGCGATCTCGCCGAGGCGGTCACGGCGCTGAAGAACGAACCTGGCGGCGACATCGGGATGAGCGGCTCCGTGTCGGTGGTCCGCCAACTGCTGGCCGCCGGGCTGCTTGACGAACTGCACCTGTTGGTGCACCCGGTCGCGGTCGGCAAGGGCATGCGGCTGTTCGACGAGGGCGAGTCGATTCCACTGAAGCTGCTGTCATCTCAGACGTTTCGAACGGGAGTGCTGTACCTCGTCTACGCACCGGCCGACGCGCCCGCCGAGGCCGGCTACGAGGAAGCCAAGGCTCACTTGCCGCAGAACGATCGCTAGATCGGCGGCAGCTCGAGCCAGTCGTCGACCATGAACCCGTCGCCGCGCGCGACAACCGTCGCGCCGCCGTGCCCGGGATAGTGCGCGGGGATGACCGAAGCACGGCGACGCGACGCCTCGGTCAGCACCCGTTTGCGTGTCACCGCCGCCGACGCGAAGTCTTCATCCCAGGCGCACGGATCATTCGGGCGGTGAAGTTGCATCGGGCAGTGCGTCAGGTCGCCGACGAACACGGCTGGCTTGCCTGCGTCGAGCCACACCACCGACGCGCCAGGGGTATGACCCGGCGCCGGACGAAGCCGCAGTGATTCAGTGAGCTGATAGTCGTCGGACCACAATTGGATCTGGTCTTCCACGGGAAGAATGCTGTCCTCGAACACAATCAGGCCTCCCGCCTGCCATGCCGCTTCGACTTCGGTGCGTGGCGCGGGACGTCGAGCGACGTTGTCGGGATGGAAGTGCCGGTAGTCGGCGTCCGTCATCAGATAACGGGCGTTGGGAAACGTGGGGACCCATGCGCCGTCACGTCCCATGGTGTTCCAGCCGACGTGGTCGGAGTGGAGGTGGGTGTTGATGACGACGTCGACGGCCGCGGGGTCGACACCGGCGCGCTTCAGCGATCCGAGGAAGTCGGTGTGGAGATGGTCGAATGGCTGCATCGTCGGGCGGTCCCGGTCGTTGCCGACGCCGGTGTCGACCAACACTGTAAGGCCGTCGACCTCGATCACCCACGTCTGGAGGGCAATTCGCCAGCCGACGTCGTTCCAGAACGTCGGCCCAAACTCGTCGGCGAGCTCACGCCACGCTTCCGGGGGAGTCTGAGGGAACACCGTCGCCGGCAGGTCGTCAACCTGTGACTCGATCACGCGGGTGAGTACGGCGTTGCCAAGCCGGATTCGGTCGGCCATTTACGGCCCGATGCGGATCTTGCCGGGCTTCCACAGCCCACTGTGCGTGGCGGTGCCGAAGTCGAACTGCGCCGGCTCGGCGTCGACGATCGTGTCGAACTTGCGCAGCGACCCCCAGTCGCGGCCCCAGTCGTTCGACAGATACGTCGCCATCACGTGCGCGCGCAACAGGAGATCGGTGATGCCCAGCAGGCCGCCATTGAGGCCGTCCTCCCAGGTGTCGGTGTCCTTGCGCTTAGCGTTGTAGTCGGGGGTGATCCGGAACTTCGGAATCTCGGTGACTCCGTTGGCGTGCAGCATCGGCTGCTGGCACGGGAAGGCAAGGCCGACAGCCCAGTCCATCAGCACGGGCTGATCCGAGCCGACGTACTCCTGCACCGACCGCAGCTCGGGCGCGCGCGGCGGCGTGACCGCGATCCAGTCGCCTGGCGTCAGTGAGAGATCCTCGGCGACCACTCGCACCGCGACCGCGTCGGCCGGAATCGCCGACCGCGGGAATCGCAGGTTCCGCCACGATGGGATCGGCCCGACGTCGTAGGGCACCAGTCTGCCCGCGGGAACCGGGGCGCCGTCCGGGCCGGGGCGTGCGTACTCCAGTTCGACCTTCTGACCATCGGTACGCCCGTTGAACACGCTGTCGCCGGTGATGGTGCCCGCGGCCGTGACAACGACGAGCGGATGCGCGTCGTCTGGCCGGGGCAGTTGATACCAGGCGGACGTCAACCGGCTCTGTTGTTGCGGGCCCTCGATGTACGTGCCCGCCAGCGGAACCTTCGCGGGGTCAAGGCCGTACGGCAGCGGAACCGTCGACCCGTTGACGCCGGGTGTCTTGAGCTTGGTGGGCGCGTCCCAGTCATAGTCGGTGCCGGGCATCGGAAGGTTCATCCGGATCGTCTCGGCGACAATCTTTTCCGGCACACCGTTGGGGGTGAACCCCACCGGCCCAGGACCGCCGAGCGCGCCAAGCGCACCGTAGTTGCCGGGAAGCGGCGCCAGGAAGCCGTCGTTGGCGTCGGGCTCGACGAGCACATCGTCGGCCAGTCCGCAGCCGCCGGTGAAGGCCCGCAGATTGGCCCAGGCGTTGGAGTAGGTCGGGTATTGGCGCACGATGCCCGCGACCATCGACCCGACGAAGACCAGCACCATGAAGCCTGCCGCCAGCGGGATCGGTGCGGCGGTCAGCGCCCGCGCGACGCGGCCCTCGCCGTGGTCTCGGGACGCGAAGTGCAGCCACGTCGCGTAGATCGCGGTGATCGCGAACAAGATGAAAAACAGGAAGCTGACGGTGATTCCGCCGATCTTCGGCGCCGCGTTGTTGAACGGTACGCCGTAGCTCGACACGTACCACCAGCCGTTGGTGGTGGCGAAGCACAACGCGAGCATGAAGAACACCGCGGCAAGGAACGCCATCCGGTTGCGCGACCACCGCATCACTGCAGGGGACACCAACACCGTGACGACGGCCGCCATCGCCGCGCCCACGGCGGCGAACAGACCGAAGTGGTGCACCCACTTCGTCGGCGTGAACATCAGGAAGAACATGGTGCCGAAGATGACGCCCATCAACCGCCACACCGGACCACGCGCCACCCCGGGAACACGCTTGCGCCGCAACAGGATGAACATCGCGGTGAACAGCGACAGCGCAGTGAAAAAGAAACCGAACCGCCGCGAGAGCGAGCCGTCCACGGTCGGCAGGAACAGGTAGTAATAGCGCAAATTCTCCGTGTACCACGCCTGGCTCGGCCCGATAGCCGTGCGAATCCTGGTGGCCTCCAACACCGTTGCCAACGTCTGGTCGGCGAACACCACGGTCAGCACGACGGTGCCCGCTGCCAGCAGCGGCGCGACCAGCGGCCACGTGCCGACGATGCGGTGTCTCCGCACCAGGATTCGGAGAAGCGGGCGCCCGCCTGCCAGCAGCGCCGCAACCGCGATCAGACCGGTCGGCTGGATACCCAACGTGAACGAGGCGGTCAGCACCGCAAGCGCCGCAGGCGTCATGCGGCCCGAGATGATCGCACGCTCGATCAGCACGTAGGTGATCAGCGCGCCGGTGGCGATCTGCCCCTCGGGCCGCAGACCGTTGTTGAACGGCATCCACGCCGCAAGTAGCACAAGGCCCGCCGCCCACACCGCCGGCTTGCTCGCCGCGACCGCCGGCCCCAGCCGGGGCAGCACTTCGCGAGACAGCAACAGCCAGCACACGATTCCGCATACCAGGTCGGGCAGCCGGATCCAGATGCTCGCGTCACTGACGCCGGTCATCAGCGCCAGCAGGTTGTAATACCAACCGAACGGGTCTTCTGGACTGCCGAACCAGCGGAAGTAGTTCGACATGTAGCCGGCGTGCCCGGCGACGCGGGCCATCTGCAGGATGTAGCCGTCGTCCGACGAGTTGGCGCCGATGACATGCCACACCAGGAAGCCGCCGATCACGACGACGTCGGTGGCGGAGAACGTGCGCCAGCGCTGAGGAATCCACCGCTGCATCCGGCGGCCGTCGAGCCGGTCCAGCCGCCACAGCGCGACCAGCGCGACGATCGTCGAGATGATGGCCAACAGCATCGCGGCCAGCTTCAAAGCCGTTGGCTTGGTGGAGAACCGGGTGTCGATCACCGCCGATGCGCTCAGACCTGGCGGCGCAGGTCCGGTCAGGTCGGTGAAGATGCCGACGATCGCCGGGCGCAGGTTCGGATCGGGGAAGCCGGTCAGTTGCTCCTTGCCCGTGGTGGGGTCCGTCAGCCCGACGAAGGTGGCGAAGGTGCCCGCCTCCGACGACGTGATCTCGATGCGCTGACACCCGGGCGCCGCCACCCGCTCGCGCGGCACGCTGGCCACCACGACGTTGCGGTCAGTGATGTCGACGCGCTGGCGATTGACGTTGACGAACAGCGCGTTGAGCGCCGCCTGCTTGCCGTCCTTCGGTGCGGTGCTCAACACCGTGCCTCCTGCGGGCGGCATCGAGCGGATCACGTCGCACGGCACGGTCACCGTCATGCTCACCGGCACCTGCGAAATCAGCGGCGCCGTAACGTCATTGAGTTGACCGCTCTGCGGCCAGTTCAGCGTCGCGGTGGTCTGCACGACGGGTAGCAACGGTGTGGCGACCGACAGCACGAAACCGATGAGGCCCGCGATCGTCGCCACCCACCTGGCGACCTTCACATCGCGGGCCGCGTCCCCGCTGATGGTAGCCGTCATGGCAGTGCCCTAATCGGTCCGCTGCGACTCCAGCCGAACACGCGCGCCGAGCCCTGGTCGATGACGGCGTTCGGCGCAACCGTCTCGGACACGACCCGGTCGTAGCGCTCGATCCAGCCCCAGTCGCGGTACCAGTCGTCGCGGAGATAGGTCGGAACGGTAGATGTGCGCAACAACGCCTGGATGAACAGGAACGGGCCGCCGCCCTCAGCGGACTGCCACTGCTTCGACGACACCACGACCTGCTTGAAATTCGGAAGGATGCGGTACTCGGGGAGTTCGGCCACGCCGAGGTGTTCGGAAAACGGGCGCTGGCAGGGGAAGTTCGCCGCGGTGGCGATGTCCATCAGCACCGGTGTCTGGGCCCCGAGGAGTTGTTGCGCGGTTTCCAGCACCGGCACCCGCGGCGGGGTGAACGCGAACCACTGGTCTGTGGACAGGTTCGGGTCGTCAGCGACGATGCGCGCGACATTGGCTTCCGGCGGTGCCCAGGCAAGCGGGAATCGCAGGTTGCGCCAGGCCTTTTGGGGGAAGATGTCGATGGGCTGCACCGAGTTCAGCGGCTGGAAGCTGCCGTCGGGGCGCTGCACACCCCATTGCAGTTTGAGCGATTGGCCGTAGTTGAAGGAGCCGTCCTCCTCGTAGTACCAGATCGCGCCTGCGGCGGCGACCGTCACGAGCGGACGATCGGGGGTGCGGGGCGGCAGCTGATACCAGGCCGAGGTGACCTTGGCCGCGACGGTGTTCTCGTTGTAGCTGCCCATCACCGGCGTGCGTTTGGGGTCGAGGCCGAACGGCAGGAAGACGTTGGATCCGTTGACGCCGACGGGCCCGTAGCCGCCGCCGGTTCCGGCCGCATACCCGATCCCGATGTTGGGTTCGTTTGGAGAGCCAGGCGAGTTCACGGTGCCAGGGTTGGCGGTGACCGGCTCGGCCGGTTCCAGGATGTCGCTGACGCCGTCGGGTGTGAAGCCGACAGGCTTCTCCCCGCCGAGCGGTCCGTACTGGCCGAAGAGTTGACCCGGAACCGGTTGCAACATACCGGCATTGGTGTCGGGCTCGACGAGCACGTCGTCGGCCATGGCGCAGCTAGGCTGGGAGCCCCCAGAAACAAACCCAGTCAGCGCGTTCGCGTTGGCCTTGGCCGTCGTGTAGATGGGGTAGCGCTGCGCGGCGCCCTTGGCCATCGAGCCCACCTCGAGCACCACCATGATGATCGCAACCACCAACAGGGGCGTGGACGCCAGCACCCGGTTGCGGCGGGTGTTGGCGACCTCGGTGTGGCCGGTGTAGTCCATCCGGAAGTGCAGCCAGCCGGCGAGCAGGCCCGTCACGATCGCCAGCGCGAGGAAGATGCCCGTCACCGGGATCCCGACGATGACCGGTTGCTTGTCGAACCACGGCACACCGTAGTTGCCGACATAGAACCAGCCGTTGATACCCGAAGTCGCCCAGGCCAATACGAACAGCAGCGCGGTCACGTACAGCGCAAGGTTTCGTCGGCTGTGCAGCCCGACCCTGGCGAACGCAAAGGCCGATACACCGCCCACTGCGCCAGCGAGGCCCGCGAACGCGCCGAATTGCACCGCCCACTTCGTCGGCGTGAACGTCAGCAGCAGCAGTCCGACCGCCGTCGCGCCGATCAGCCGCCACGCCGGGCCCCGCGCCATGCCGGGCACGCCGCCGCGCCGCAACAGCACCGCGAGCATGCCGAACAGACACAGCATCAGCACCAGCACGGAGAAGCGACGGGTCAGCGAGGAGTCGGCGCTGTCCTCGACGGTCAGGAAGTAGTACCGCAGGAATTCCTGATACCAGGGGATGGTCGGGCCGACCTTGTACTTGATGCGGGCGGATTCGGCGACGGTGGCCAGTGTCTGGTCGCGGAACATGACGACGAAGATCAGCGCCAGCGAGGCGGCCAGAGCCGCGAGTGGCGCCAGCAGCCCGTCGACCGCACGCCTGCTTCGGATGATCCGGGCGACCGCCCGCGCCCCGACCAGCAACGGGGCCACCGCGATCAGGCCCTGCGGCGCCAGCGTCACGCTGAAGACCGCCACGATGATCGCCACCGCGGCTGGCCACAACCGTCGGGTGGCGATGGTGTTCTCCATCAGCATCCATGCCGCGAGCGCGCCGAATGCGATCAGCGGCTCCGGCCGGAGGCCGTTGTTGAATGGCAGCCACGCCGCCAGAAACACCGCTCCTGCGGTCCAGACGGCGACCCGGTTGTTCGCGAGCCGTCTGCCGAGCCGCGGCAGCACGCAACGGCTGATGATCAGCCAGGTGGCGATCGCCGCCATCGTGGCGGGCAGCCGCATCCATACGCCTGCCGTGCTGATCGCCGCCAGGTGCGCGAGCACCGATTGGTACCAGTCGAACGGCGCTTCGGTCGTGCCGAAGAAGCGGTAGTAGTTGGGCGTGTAGCCGGCATCGCCCGACACCCTGGCAATGGTCAGGTTGTAGCCGTCGTCGGAGGTGGTCGCGCCGATGACGTGCCAGAGCAGCAAGGTGCCGACGACCCCGATGTCGGCCAGCCACGTGGACGGGCTGACGCGCCAGAACCGCCGCCAGGCGTCGCGGACACGACGACCCGACCGTCGGTCCAGCACCGCCAGCGCCACGATCGACGCCAGTACGCAGATGACGCCAAGCACCATCACACCGAGCTTCAGTGCCGTCGGCGCCGTGATGAACCGGGTGTCGACGTCGATGCGCGCCGAAAGGCCCGGCTGCGCGGCGACCTGCAGGTCGGTGAACACGCCGACGACCTGAGGTTTCTTCTCCGCGCTCAGCGTGCCTGCGGCGCCGGGTATGCCGATGAAGTCGGCGCCAACGCCCCCGGCGTTGGCCCAGACGTGTAGGGCGTTGCACGCGCCGGAGGCCACCGCGGGCCGGGGTGCCACCGCTGCCACGGAGTCACGGAAGGCGACGACGACGGTGTTGGCGTTGGCCGTGACGAACAGCCCGTTGCGGGTGGCCTCGATGCCTGCGGGCGGAATGGTGGAAAAGACCACGCCGCCTGCCGCGGGAAGGGTGGCGATTGTCCGGCAGGGGATCGAGACGTCGATGGCCTGCGGGGCGCCGGACACCAGCGGCGCGGTGATGTCGCTGATCAGCCCGTCGGCTCCGGGCGCCTGTGGCCACACGATGGTGGCCGTGGTCTGCTTGACCGGCAGCAGCGGGACCAGCCCGCACAGCACCACGCCCGCGATGCCCGCGACGACGGCGATCAGCCGGGCGATGCGGTGGGCAGGCACGAGGCTCGATGTTAGGCGACGGACCTAATGACGCAGGGGCGCCGGGCTCCACAGGCCGCTACGCGTTGCCGAACCGAGATCGAGCCGTGCCGGCTGCGCGTTGCGGTAGTACGGCGTGAGCTGCTGCAGCGCGCCCCAGTCGCGGAACCAGTCGTCCTTCAAATAGGTCGGCACGGTGGTCGGCCGCAGCAGAAGTTCGGCGATGCCGAGCGGCCCGCCGCCGAGGTTGTCCATGACCGGTGAGTTGGCCTCCGCGCCGAACCGGTCCGGCAGGATGCGCCACTTCGGCACCTCGACGACGCCGTACTGATGGCCGAACGGGCGTTGGCACGGGAACGCCATCCCCACGAGCCAGTCCAGCAGCACCGGGTCCTGGGAGCCGACGACATCCTGCAGCGTGCGCAGCTGCGGGATTCGTGGCGCCGTGATCGCGATCCAGTGTTGCGGGTTGAGGTCGTCGTCGGTGGCAACCACCCGCACCTGGGTGGCCTCACGCGGTATCGCGGCGAGCGGGGCACGCAGGTTGCGCCATGCCGGTGCGGATCCGACATCGGCGAATCCGATGCCGCCTGCAGGCTCACCCTTGTCGTTGGCCCATTGCACGGTGACCTCGCCGGGATCGAAGCGCCCAGCCGCGGAGACCACGAGCAGCGGGCCCGCCTGATCGCGGGGCGGCAGCCGGTACCACGCCGAGCGCAGCACCGCCGGCTGCTGGGTGCCGGCGCGCCAGCTGCCCAGTACGGGAGTGCGGGCGGGGTCGAGGCTGTATGGAAGCCGGGCCCGCGACCCGTTGACACCCGCTGCCGAGGTGGTGCCGCCCTCGGTGCCGGCCTCGTTCGCGCTGACAGTGCCGGTGTCGGTGTCGGCGAAGTTGGAGGCACCGGGGTTCTCCATGACCGGGTCGGCGGAGACGTCACTGGGAATGCCGTTGGGGCCGAAGCCTTCTGCGGTGACGGCGCCCAGCGCCTCGCCGACCGGCACGCCGATGGGGGTCAGTAGCCCGGCATTGGGGTCCTGTTCGACCATCACATCGTTGGCCAGCCCGCATGTCTTGCCGGTGAGCGCCTCAAGGTTGGAGCGTCCGTTGCTCCAAGCCGGGTATTGCTCCGTCATCCCCAACGTCAGCGACAGCACCTCGAAGAGCACCAGCAGCCACGCGGCAATCGCCAACGGGCTCTGCGCAATTCGCTGCCATCTGCGCCGGGTCGGTGGCGGCTCGTCACGGCCGGCGAAGTGGAACCACGCCGCCACCAGCAGGGCGACGACCGAGAGGCCGAGCAGGAAGGTGGTGAAGCCGAAGTTCCACTCCGGGAACTGATTCGACCATGGCACACCGAAGTTCGAGACGTACCACCAGCCGTTGACGGTGGCGAACGACAGCGCCATCACGAACAGCACCGCCGCGGTGAACATCGCCCGGTTACGACGCGACTTCATCGCGGCGGCCGTGACCGCGACGGCGGCCAACGCGCCAAGCGATCCTGCGAGTCCGGCGAACACGCCGAAGTGGTGGGTCCACTTGGTGGGGGTGAACATCATCGCAAGGAACGAGATGATGGTGATGCCGACGATGCGCCGGCTCGGCCCGAGCGCGGTACCGGGAATCCGGCCCTTGCGCAACGCCATTGCCACCGACACGGCCAGCGCCAGCAGCAGCGTCAGTACCGCGAACCGGCGTGCCACCGAGCCGTCGGGACTGGTGGTGAACAACCGCTCGTAGCGGATGTGCTCGTCGAACCAGCTCAGGCTCGGGCCGACCGCGGACTTGAAGGTGCTGGCCTGCAGTTCGCCGATCAGCGTCTGATCACGGAAGATCAGGATGATCGTCACCGTGCACGCTGCCAGGATCGGAGCCAATAGAGCGAAGTATCCGAAACGTGAAGTGTGTGCCGCGACAATCGTTTTCAGGGGGCCGACGGCGACGAGCAGTGCGCCGACCGCGGCGATGCCGGTGGGCCCGGAGAACAGGGTCAGTGCACCGATGATGATCGCGATGGCCACCGGAAGCAGCCGGCTGGTGGCCACCCCCCGCTCGACCGAACACCAGGTCAGCAGAATGCCAAGGGCGATAATCGGTTCCGGCCGCAGCCCGTTGTTGAGCGGCAGCCAGAACGCCAGGAACATACCCGCCGCCGTCCACGCTGCGGCGCGGCTGATTTTCACCGAGTGGCCCAGCCGCGGGATGACCTCGCGGCTGATCAGCCACCAACACGTCAGCGCCATCACCAGCGTCGGCAGCCGCACCCAGGCGCTGTTGGTGCTGACGTGTGCCCATAGCGCCAACAGGTCGTAGTACCAACCGAACGGCGCTTCTGGCGTGCCGAACCACCGGTAGTAGTTGGCCATATAGCCGGCGTGCTCGGACACCCTGGCCATGGTCAGGATGTAGCCGTCGTCGGATGTGTTGGCGCCGACGAAGTGCCACCACACCAGCACGGCGGTGACCAATCCGTCGAGCGGGGTGATCGACCACCACCGGGCGGGCAAGAAACGTTTCATGCCACGGCCGTCGGCGGTGTCCAGGACGTGCAGGGCGCCGAGCGCGATAACCGTCAGGGCTACGCCGACGATCATCGCGAGCAGCTTCAGCAGCGTCGGTGAGGAGCTGTAGCGGGTGTCGAGGGTCGCCGAGAACTCCAGGCCCGGCGGCGCGGGCCCCGCCAGATCGGTGAAGACCCCGACGATCTGTGGCCGGAAGTCGTAGCCGCTGCGTTCGCCGCGCAACGGCTCTCCGGGATCATCCGCATTGGGACCCTGCACCAGGCCGACGAATTCGCCGGTGACCTTGTCGGCGTGCGCGGTGAACGTCAGTCGCTGGCAGGCCGGGCTGAGCACCTGGTTCAGCGGGGCACTGACCACCGGGGTGTTGCGGACGATGACGAGCAGATCGTTGTTGACCCGTTCGATGAGCAGCCCGCGGTCGACGGCCTTCGGCGCCTGTTTCGGCACCGTCGAGAGCAGCACGGTCTTGCCCGTGTTTTGCGGGCCGGCCAGCCCCGCGGCCGCGCTGCACGGCACGCTGATGTTGAGGTCGGTGGCGACGTATCCGATGAGAGGTGCGTTGACGCTCTGCAGCACGCCGTTCTGCGGCCAGTTGAGCTGCGCGGTGGTTTGCGTGACGGGCAGAAGGGGCGTGGCGATCGCCAGCGCCGCGCCGAGCAGTCCGGCGACGATGGCGATGATGCGCGCGGTGCGATGGTTGCCCGCAGCGGTCACGGGGGTTGATGGTAATTGGCCTGCTTGAGGGGCCGCCTCGGTGGCCATCAGCTGGTCGGCTTTCGGATCGCCAGCACGAACGGCCCGACGGTGGACACGTCGAAGCGCGGGTCGTCGAACAGCGCGTTGTCCAGCTCTACGTGGTAGCGGCGGACGTTGGGCTGGTTGGGGTACACGTCTGACGCCAGCCGCAGGGTGTAGGTGTCGCCGGCGCCGCGCCGCATCAAGAACACCGTCGGCGGCTTCCACGGCAGTTTGTCCAGCGCGGCGATGAACTGGTCGGCGGTGGTCAGCGTTGCCCAGCTTTCGATCGCGTCTGCCCGCTTGTCGAACTGGGCCAGCGGGTTGGCGTAGTGGGACGTCAGGCCCTGGAAGCCGTAGTAGGGGTAGTAGGACAGGAAGCTGTAGTCGGCGGTGAGCACGACGGTCTCGTCGCGCGGCAGGCCCGTGGTTCGGAGGATCTTGGCGTCGATCTCGCGGTAGTACTGCTCGGCGCCGGGCGGTCGGCGGTCGGCGCGTTCGCCGCTGCCGTCGGTGTCGGTGTAGGCGACGACGATGTCGGAGCGCAGCACGTCGGGGATGTCCTGGCTGAAGGTCAGCGCGCCGATCGCGCCTAGCGTTGCGGCGGCCGCGACGACGCGGCGGGAATTCTCGGGTTTGACGCGGGCGGCCAACGCACGGGTGACTTCGATGAACCCGAAGGCGCCCGCCGCGGTCAGCAGGATCGTCAGCGTTGGCTGCAGCCGGAACGACAACAGCGTGGTGCCGACCAGTGTCCTCAGCATCGAAAGCAGCGACCAGGCGTAGACGGCCAGCACCGCGATGGTGAGTGCTCCCGCACGCGTCGAACTGCGGGCATAGACCACCAGCCACAGGGTGCCGACCATGCACAGGGCACCGAGCAGAGTGAAGTGCAGCATCGGGAATTCGAGCTGGGCTCCCGCCTCGGGCAGATAGTGCTGAGCGGTGCCGGAGTCGGCGGGATGGCCCTTGACTGCGGCCACCAGGTACGGCCCCCAGCCGAGAAGCGAGATCGCGCCGGCGATTACCGCGATCAGCGCGAGCCGCAGCAGTGGTTCGAGGCGACGGCGCGCGACGGCAAGCACAAGCGCCATGATCGTCAGCGTCAACGCGGCGTAGCCGAGCAGCAGCGTGTAGAACAGCGCGGCGACGCCGAGGAAGACACCGACGCCGATGACCGCGGCCCAGCCGCCGCTTCGCGTCTCGCCCCGCAGGCCCGACCACCCGAGCACGAACACCGGCGGCAGCAGCACGGCGATGATCGCGGCGTAGGGCTCGGTGGGTGAGTACGCCAGCGCCGCAGCGGCGGTGGCGGTCGACACGATCAGCGCGTATTCGAAGCGAATCATGCTGGCCCACAACACGAAGGCCAGCACCACCGCGATCGTGATGGAGATGATTGCCCACGGCTTGAACATCTCCCACGCGGGCATACCGGTCAGTGCCGCGAGCCTGCCGCCGATCCAGAACCAGCCCGGCGGATAGAACGGCGGCAGACCGAAATAGGTCATGTCGTGCGGGGCTGCGGTGTCGGTGAGCCGGGTCAGGTATTCGGTTCGGAACTGTTGGTCGACGGAGATCCCGAACAGGTAGAGCTTCGTTGCGCCGAGCGGCATCGCCAGCGTGACAACGGAAAACGCCGAAAGGAAGAGAAGCGCGAGAGCGCGTGACAGCAAGCGGCGTCCGCGACGCCAAATCAACCCGCTGACTAATAGCCCTGCCAGACAACCGAATTGGCCGACGGTGGTCAGCGCGTGCAGCTGGTTCGATGAGTTGTATGCAGGCCACTGCACCCGCGATATTGCGGCGAGGGAGATCACCGCAACGGCCACCGCCACAACGACCGCCACTGCCATCTGGCCGATCACGGCCAGCGCGCTACGCATCGCTAGATGGGGAGCTTGCGGAAGATGGGCCGCGGAATGTGTCGCAACACCATCATCACGTACCTGAACGCCCCCGGCGCCCATACCAGTTCCTTGCCCTTGGCCGATGCCGTGACCGCCAGGTCGGCGACGTACTCCTTGTCGACGGTGAACGGCGCTTCCTTGGCGCCCGTCGCTTTCCAGTGCGCGATCGTCGTCGTGGTGCGCACCTGGCCGGGCCTGATCACGAGCACCCGAACCCCGTACTCGCGCACCGCTTCTCCAAGGCCGAGGTAGAAACCGTCGAGGCCGGCCTTGGTGGACCCGTAGACGAAGTTGGACCGCCGCACCCGCTCACCGGCGGCCGAGCTCATCGCGATGATCTGGCCGAAGCCCTGCGCGCGCATCCTCTCGCCGAGCAACACCCCCACCGAAACCGCTGCGGTGTAGTTGATCTCGGCGACCTGCACGGCCTTGCGCTGGTTCTGCCACAGCTCTTCGGCGTCGCCGAGCAGGCCGAAGGCGACGATGGCCACGTCGACATCGCCACCTGCGAAGGCCGCGTCGATGACCTTCGGGTGGCTCTCGGTGTCGACGGCATCGAAGTCGATCACCTCGACGGATTTGGCGCCCGCCGCCTTCATCTGCGCGACGGCGTTGTCGCGGAGCGGGTCGTCGGGCAGCGCGGTCAGCACGATGCGCGCGGGCGCATTGCGCAGGTAGCGCTCGCAGATGGCCAGCCCGATCTCGGACGTGCCGCCGAGCAGCAGAATGGTCTGGGGGTTCCCCACGGCATCAAGAACCATTGCGCACCATCTAGAGCAGCTCCAAGCGTCGGGCCATGTCGGAAGCGAACACGCCGTTGGGATCGACCTTGCGGCGCACGGCAATCCACTCGTCGATTCGCGGGTACATGGCATGGAAGGTCTCGGCCGTCATGCGGGAATCCTTGGCGGTGTACAGCCGGCCGCCGAACTCCAACACGCGCCGGTCGAGTTCGTTCAGGAGTTCGTTGATGCCGCGCTTCATCGGGAAGTCCATCGCGACGTTCCAGCCCGCCATCGGAAAACTCAGCGGCGCTTGGTTTCCGGGACCGAACAGCTTGAAGACGTTGAGTGCGGAGTAGTGGCCGCTCGCCTGGATGTCGCGGATGATCTGCTTGAATTCCTCGACAGCCGACAGCGGTACCAGGAACTGATACTGCGCGAAACCGGCCGGTCCATAGCCACGGTTCCACTCGCCCAGCAGATCAAGCGGGTGATAGAACTGCGTGAGGTTCTGTACCTTGCCGCGGTAGTGACCGCCGCGCCGGTAGTACAGCTCGCCGATCGTGCTGAGGGTGAGTTTGTTCATCAAGCCGTTTGGAAAAATGTCAGGCACCGTCATCAGCTGTGGCGCATCGAATTTCAGTGGGTTCCTGGCCAGTTTCTTGGGCAGCTCGTCGCGAAGCGCCAGCCGGCCGCGAGTGATCGCAGCGCGGCCCAACTTGGGCGCTGGGCTGATCGCGTCGAACCAGGCGCTGGAGTAGGTGTAGTTAGCCTCGCTGCCGTCGCTGTGGAAAGCGATCGTCTCGTCGAGAGTCGATGTGTTGTCGCCGTCGTTGATGAAGTACGCGGTCTCCGTCGGCGTCATCTCCAACACCACCCGCAGGATGATGCCGGTCAGCCCGTTGCCGCCGACCGTCGCCCAGAACAGCTCACTCTCCGGGCCGTCGGGGGTGAGCCGGCGGATCTCGCCATCGGCGGTCAGCAGGTCCATCGACCGGACGTGATCTCCGAAGCTGCCCGCGCTGTGGTGGTTCTTGCCGTGAATGTCGCAGGCGATCGCGCCGCCGATGGTGACCTGGCGGGTGCCCGGGCAGCACCGGCACCCACAGCCCGAACGGCAACGCGGCCTTCATCAGCGCGTCCAGACTGACGCCGGCGTCGAGGTCCACCATGTGGGTGTCGGCATCGATCGAGTGGATCCGGCTCAGCGGCGTCATATCGACGACGAGACCGCCGCCGTTCTGTGCGTTGTCGCCGTAGGACCGCCCGAGGCCGCGGGCGATCACACCGCGACCGCCGCCGTCGGCCACCTGGGCCACGGCCTTCGCGATGACGTCTGCCTCGGGGGTCGACAGCACCTGGGCCACGGAAGGGGCGGTCCGGGCCCAGCCGGTCAGAGGCCGGGTAGTGGTCTCAAACATCGTGACGAGGGTACCGCCTGACGCTTCTGGCTCAGCGCAGCCGGAAGATGACCGCCCGCTGCACGATGAAGTTGATCACGGTCGCGGTGCCCTGGGCGATGACGAACGCCACCGGCACCCGCCAGGGCTGATTGTCGAATTGCATGTAGAAGAAGTAGTTGATGCCGACCTGCACGGCGTAGGTCACGGCGTACAGCGCGACAACCGCGATGAACCGGGCAGTGCTCGGCGGCGCCTGGAACGTCCAGCGGCGGTTGATCAGGTATGCGGTGGTGGTGCCTGCGATGAAGCTGATGGTCTTGGCGACGTTGACGTGCAACCCGGCCGCCAGCAGCGCCACGTAGAGGCCGAAGTCGACGATCGCCGAAAGGCCACCGGTGACGATGAACCGCCATACCTGGGTCTTCAGCGTCAGGTTCGGCGACATCGGGGGCTCGGCCACCCGGGCAGCTTAGCCAGCCAGACCGCGGAGACCTTCGCTCATGTGGCGGCGGGCAGGGTCAGGACGCCCCCAGGTGGTCGTGCCAATCGTGCCCGCAGCGGCAGTGTTGATGGGGACCAGCGGTGCCCTCGTAGCAAGCGCAGTCGCAGTTCCCGCACCGATCCGGTCCGAAGTCTTGGCCGGATTCGATGTTGATCAATTCGCGAGGGTCGATAAGCAGACTCATGACGATTCCCCTTTGAACGCCACCTGACCTACCGCTAATCGCGGCGGTTACAGATGAATTTAATTCCTATATTTACGTTTGCGCAGGGCTTTGGCACCTGCTATCTGCGGAAGCGGCAAGCACGTCGCACGGCGGTCCACCGGGGCGGCGAACGGATGCTCGGCAGGGTGACCGCGTTAGCCGACCGGGCAGCTACTTCCGGGCCAGGCCGCTGTCCCTCAGCACCCCGCAAAGTGCATCGACCGCACGCCCGAACGCGTGCTCGGCAGGTGCGGCGAAGCCGACGATGATGCCGTCGGGAGCGGGTATGCCCGGACCGGCGAGCGGATGGCGCATTATCGACAGCCCGTTGATGGCGATACCCGCATCGCCCGCCCGCTGCATCACCTCGTGCTCCGTGCCGTCGGGCAGGGTCAGCAGCATGTTGACGCCCGCGGACAGCCCGCTGATGCCGACATCAAAGCCGGCGAGGGCATCGACCAGCGCGTCGCGGCGGCGGCGATAGCGAATCCGCATCCGGCGGATGTGGCGGTCGTACTGCCCGGTGGTGATGAAGTCCGCCATGGTGAGTTGCGAGATCGCGTCGACGTAGAACTGCTGCCCGCCCGCGGCGGCGAGCACCGAATCCATCAGGCCGTCGGGCACCACCATCCAGCCCAGCCGCAGTGTTTGGGAGAGGCTCTTGCTCGTCGAGCCGAGGTAGACGATCCGGTCGGGGCATAGTGCCTGCAGCGCACCGACCGGTTGGCGGTCGTATCGGAACTCGCCGTCGTAGTCGTCATCGAGGACATAGCCCCCCGTGCGCTGCGCCCAATCGACGACAGCGGTACGCCGGGACGGATGCAACGACATGCCCATCGGGCTGTGGTGGGCCGGAGTGAGCAACACCGCCGGTGCGTCCAACTCGTCGAGATCACCTATCACCGCGCCGTGCTCGTCGACGCCGATCGGAACCGTCGGTACGTTCATCGCCGCGATCGCATCGCGGAAGATGAA
Organism: uncultured Actinomycetota bacterium; assembly: GCA_963841555.1. Lineage (GTDB taxonomy): Bacteria > Actinomycetota > Actinomycetes > Mycobacteriales > Mycobacteriaceae > Mycobacterium. The sequence goes on along the minus strand of CAWJDL010000004.1, from coordinate 69,573 downwards.
GAGGCCGTAGGCCTCTACGGCGATCGGGCCAGCTCCGTCGAACACCTTCGTAAGCAGTTCGACACCGTGACGGACGCCAGCACAGATCACGATCGACTCCGAGGACACGCGAACGCCGCGGGCCCTGGCCAGATATTCGGCGAGTGCGTCGCGGATCTCGGGTATGCCGCGAGGGTCTCCCATGCGTAGCGCCTCGGTGGGCGCGTTGGTCAGCGCGCGGCGGGTGGAGGCGGCCCATTCATGGCGTGGAAACTCCGCGACGTCGGGCGACCCGGGCATCAGGTTGTGCGTCGGAACGCCGCGGATACCGCGGGGCCTGGCCGGGATCGCATCGCCGCCGGTGTTGACGACCCAGGTGCCAGCGCCCTGCCTTGACGCCAACCAGCCCTCGGCGACGAGTTCGGCGTAGGCCTCGGCCACGGTGTTCCGGGCCAATCCGAGGTCGGTGGCGAGGCTGCGCGACGGTGGCAGCATCGTGCCGGGCGCCAATCGGCCCGACCGCACCGCGTCGCGCAGGGAATTGAGCAGTAGTTCTCTGGACCCGCGTGCACCAGGCGTGATGGTCTGCCGCAGATCCAGATGGAGGTCGCGGCTTCCCGAATTGGCCCATGAATCCATAGCGAGATTGAACCATGCAGATGGGACTTTCGGTACTAGCGTTGTCGGCATGACACAGACACTTGAAAACATCACCGCCGAGCGCCTGAAGATCTACAAGACGTCGCCGGAGCTGTACGAGGCGATGATGGTGCTGAGCAATGCGGCAGCCAAGGACATCGAGCCCGAACTCGGCGAGCTGATCAAGATTCGCGCCTCGCAGATCAACCACTGTGCGTTCTGCCTCGACATGCACACACGCGACGCGCGTACGCACGGCGTCAGCGAGCAGAAGCTCGACGTCCTCGCTGCCTGGGAAGAGGCAGGCCGCCTGTTCACCGAGCGTGAGCGGGCCGCACTGGCGCTGACCGAGGCCATCACCGAACTCGGCGACGGCCACGTCTCCGACGAGGTGTATGCAAGGGCCGCAGCGGTGTTCACCGAACGCGAGCTGGGGCAGGTCATCGCGATGGCGGTCACCATCAATGCGTGGAACCGTATCAACGTGACCATCCGCCTCGAACCCGCGAACCGCTGAGGAGCCGATATGACCACGACTGCCGAGAAGACACGTCGCATCAACATGACCCGCGTCTCGCCCGAGGTCTACAAGGCTGTGCTCGCGCTGGATGAGGCGGCCGCCAAAGACATCGACCCCGACCTGGCCGAGTTGATCAAAATCCGTGCATCGCAGATGAACCACTGCGCGTTCTGCATCGACATGCACACCGCCGACGCCCGCAAGCGCGGGATCAACGAGCAGAAGCTGGCGCTCCTGCCGGCTTGGGAAGAGGCCGAGGGCATCTTCACCGAGCAGGAGCAGGCGGCGCTCGCGCTGACCGAGGAGATGACGGATCTCACTCGCCGCCACGTTTCCGACGAGGTGTACGCGCGGGCCGCAGCGGCATTCACCGAGCGGGAGCTGGGGCAAGTCATCGCGATGGCGCTGACCATCAACGCCTGGAACCGCATCGGCGTGACAACCCGCCTCCCGCTGCCCAAGCGCTAATACGGTCGAACGGTGCAGACCCGGTCCGGTGCAGAGATCGTCGTCGACGGCGACGCGGTCTACAAGGTGCACCGGCCCGGCACCGACCCCCGGGCGCTCGCAACCCGACTCCGTATCGCCGCGGGGTCGGGTTCGCTGCTGTCGCCTCTAACCACGATTCCGGAACCCGTGGGCTTGTACTGGCGGACGAGATGGCCACGAGTGGAAATCGTTGTGCCACAGCCCGAATGCGCGCTGTGGGAAGATGCGGGCCGAGTGCTGGCCAGGTTGCACGAAGAAGCGCGACCAATGCGCACGCCGCCACACGGCTGGCCGCAGCGGCTGCGGCGCATGCTGCGAAGCACAGACAACGACACCATCCGCAGCGCCGCGGCCGAGTTGCCCGGTGAGGTCTGGCGGGCCGGTTCGCCGGATCGGCCGACGACGTTGGTGCACGGCGATTGGCATCTCGGCCAGCTTGGCCGGCTAGCCGTGACGGCGCCGTGGCTGCTCATCGACGTCGACGACCTCGGCGTCGGTGACCCGGCCTGGGACCTCGCCAGGCCCGCCGGGTTCTGGGCGGCCGGGCTCATCCCCGACGACGACTGGGCCGCCTTCTTGCAGTCGTACCGCGATGCGGACGGACCCGCGGTGCCGCCAGGTGATCCGTGGCCGGTGCTCGAGCGGTTCGCGCGCGCGGCGGTTATCCACGCGGCGGCGTCCGGCGTCGCGCACGGCGATGACGACGAAACGCAGGCCGCCTTGCTCATGGCGTGCGCCCGGATGTTCTAGCTTCAGTCTTGACCCGCCGACTCGAGAATCTCGCAATCGCGCTCGTAGATCGATCCAACTGCGTGCATGCTCGACGCGATATCGCCCAAACGGCTTTGGATAGTTTCTAACTGCTTGGCAGTCAGCGGGTCTGACAGATCGCGACTAGCCCAACTCATCTCGTTGGCGTCGTCGATCAGCGCCTGCAGCGCCCGAGTGAGGTCGGGGTCCGGTGTCGGGAGCGCTGCTGGAAGCTGGTTGATGAGCGGGTCAGCGCTCTTGTTGCACGCGGCTCTGATAGCCATCGCGTCGCGATTATCCAAAGCACCGATGAAGTCTTCTATCGCAGACTCTGCGGCCTCAATGGCCTCTCCGACACTCGCGCCCGGTCGGTCGAGCCAGTCGAGCATCGCATCCATCTCTTCATCGCTCGGCGGCCTCGCGCCCCAGCCCGCGGGCGTCTCCGTCGAATCCTCGTAGAGCACCTCGAGGTTGTGCATGGCGCCGCGGTCTCCCGCTGCGGCGCCACGTTCATACCAGCGGCGCGCGGCGTCGAGATCGGGCGGCTGGATCAATTGTGAGTACAGGTCCCCGAGGGCGGTCATGGCGCCGCTGCGCCCGGCGTCGGCGGCTCGCTCGTACCAGCGGCGCGCGGCGTCGAGATGTGGTGGGTCCATGACGTGGGCGTACAGCACGCCGAGGGCCTGCATCGCACCGCTGTGCCCGGCGTCGGCGGCACGTTCATACCAGCGGCGCGCACCGTCGAGATCCGGCGGCTTTACCGACCGCAGGCATAGCGATCCCAGGCAGTACATAGCCTCGATGTGCCCGGCGGCGGCGGCTCGCCCATACCAGCTGCGCGCACCGTCGAGATCCGGTGGCTTCGTCAACTGCTGGTAGAGCCCACCGAGGTGGTACATGGCGTCGGTGTTCCCGGCATCGGCGGCGCGTTGGTACCAGTGGCGGGCCGCTTCGAGGTCCGGCGGTGTCGACACTGTGCAGAGCGTCCCAAGGCTGTTCATGGCGGCGCTGTTCCCGGCATCGGCGGCGCGTTGGTACCAGTGGCGGGCCGCTTCGAGGTCCGGCGGTGTCGCGGCCGCGTAGAGCGTGCCGATGCCCAACAGGGCCTCGCTGTTTCCGGCCTCGGCGGCCCGTTCGTACCAACCGCGCGCGGCGTCGAGATCCGGCGGCGACATCAGATGGCCGTACATGTAACCAAGCAAGTACATGGCGTTGCTGTGCCCGGCGTCCGCGGCCCGCACGTACCAGCCGCGGGCCGTTTCGAAGTCCGGCGGCGACATCCACTGCGCATGAAGTGCCCCGAGTTTGCACATGGCGTCGGCGTCGCCGTTGGCGGCGGCACGCTCCAACCAACGCCGCCCCGCGTCGAGATCCGGCGGCTTCATCATCCGCGCGTACAGGTACCCGAGCATGTACATGGCGTCGCTGTGCCCGGCGTCGGCGGCCCGACCAAGCCAGTGGCGCGCCGCTTCGAGAACCGGCGGCGCCATCACCTGGGCGTACAGGTAGCCGAGGTTGTACATGGCTTCGACGTGTCCGGTGTCGGCGGCTTTCTCGTACCAACCGCGCGCCGCGTCGAGATTCGGTGGTTGGGCCAGATCTGCGTGCAGAACACCGAGCGCGTACATGGCGTCGACGTGTCCCGCGTTGGCGGCCTGCTCATACCAACCGCGCGCCGCGTCGAGGTCCGGCGGGTCGGTCTCATTCGAGTACTGATACCCGCGGGCGTACATGGCGTCGCTGTCGACGCCGCCGGACCGTCTCAACCGACGCAGCATTCAACCCACCCGCATCCGAGCGCAACTAGCTGGAGAAGAACAGCCTGCCGAATCCCTGCTTGCGGTAGTGCTTATTACCACGGTGTCCCCAACCCGGGCCGTCGCCATAGCCGTAGCCCTGCTGGACGGGCGGTGGCGGAGCTTGTGCGAACCGGTTCTCCATCTGGGTGAGCGACTCCAGCTCGCCGAAATCCAGGAAGATGCCGCGGCAGGTGTCGCACTGTTCCAAGTGGATGCCGTTGCGCTCGTAGGTCTTCATGAGGCTGGCGCACTTCGGACACAGCAGCGTATTCGCTGCTCCGGGCGACGGAGCGGACTTCGGCGGTTCGTATGGCGGGATGCTCACGTCTGCATAACGACGGAGCGGCCTGTGAAGTGCCTGGGAGCTAGAAGGGCGGTGGATCGGCCTCGTACGCACTAAAGACATCAGGGCCGCCGCCAACGTCGGTCAGGTGTAACGCCCAGGGATGTGCGGCACCAGATCATCGACTGCCGGGATGCTGGCCTGCATTCTCAGGTCCGAGAACCACAAGGTTAAGCCGATTGCAGCTTGCCAGAGCCCTTTCTCGGGCATCATGCAGGCATGTCCGCACATTGGCGGCGACTCGCCCGCGCCAAAACGTGGGTGGTATTTGTCGTAGCTTTGTTCGTCGGCCTCCCAATCATGCCCGGCGGCAACGGAATTGCTAAGGCCGTCGTCGGCGAAGTTCCGTACCAGGTCGTTGTGATCGGCGACTCCATCACGGGGGGCAGCGTTGTTGGTGGGTGCGGCCCGGACAGTTGGCCATCGCTGGCGATGAACAGGCTGCAGTCAGAGGGGATTGAGGTCGTTCCGCATGTGTCCGCTGGCGGCGGGTCGGGCTACGCCCAGCGCGGTGACAACGGGACCGTATTTCCCGAGGAAGCAGCGCGACTGGTCGCCCCGGATGACAGCGTGATCGTATTCTTCGGAAGCAGAAATGATGCTTCACAACCCATCGACGCTGTCGCTGCCGCCGCGCATCAGTCTTTCGAGGAGGCGCGACGTATCGCGCCGGGCGCGGTCCTCATTGTGATCGGTCCCATCCCGCCGGACCCGGATCGTCACGAAGCAGTGCTTGCTGTACGTGATGCGCTACACGAGCAGGCCACCCAGGCCGGTGTTGTGTGGGTCGATCCGATTGCCGAAGGATGGCTGACTGCGCCTGGACTGATCGGCTGGAACCTGCATCCGAATAACGCTGGCCATCAGGAACTGGCGAACCGCATCACGCCGATCATCGAGGGCGCATTGGGTGTCTGATGTCGGGAGGGTTACCGGCTATGAGCGCTACCGCGCCAGCTGCGCGCCCCGCGAGATCAGGGTCTTCCGCCTCCGGCCTGTCCCTCGGCGCGCATCAGGCGGCACCACCGTGGACGCGTACCGGGCGTAGCAGTTCAGCGAGCGCGGCGCGCTGGGCATCGGTCAGCGGCGGCGCGGCGGCGAGAACCCGCTCGATGTAATCGAAAATTTTCGCGGCGGCCAACCCGCGGTAGGCGTCTTGGAGTTCGGGGTCATCGGCTCGGCGTTCTCCTGCCGCGATACAACGGGAGAGCGCAGCGATTTTCGCGCGATGGTGCGCAGTATCCGGGGATATCCGGGCCATGAGAAAAGCCTCCGGGGAAGGGTGAATCACCCTCCCGCTGAGGACGCCGCCATCCGGTGGTCTGCCGCCACCGGTCGCGCTACGAAGCTACTGCTTCGGCATGTTCGATGCTATCAGCTTCAAGGTTTGGATGCTGATACGAGATTCACCCTGCGCGGCAACGGCCTTCAGCAGCCATTGCAGTGTTGCGTCGGTGCATTCCAGCGGAGCGCCCCACGGTCGGCCGGCGCACAGTTTGCACTCATAACGGTGACGAAGCGGAGGCCGCGCTCCGACCACATTCGGTCGCCACGGTGTCGGCGGCTCGCCGGGATGCCGGTAAGCCTGACCCCTACCCTTGTACGGCATTCGACCCATGAGTCCGTGTCGGCGTAGTACTCGAAAGACGCCATCTTGGCGACCTTGCCTCGGGCGTGATGCGGGTCGTCGCAAATGATGTCGATGCGGTCGGATGTCATCACCAACCAACTTGCACCCGGTCGGGATCGAACACGCGCCCGTTGCCCTTGCCAACCGGCGCGACGGTCACCGGCCCCAGCACGGCCAGCACGGCGCGTAGCCGATGCGGCGACAACTCCAGCACAGCGTCGACAGCCTCCGGTCGCCCGAGAGGGATGCCGTCGAACACCCGCAACCGCTCCTGATCCTGCTGGCCGCGTACAAGGACCGCGATCTTCTCTTCGACAACGTCAGTGGCGATCTTGGCCTGCTGACCCGTCAGCAGCAGCTGCCCCCGCTCCTCACCGATCTTCACTAACTCGCCGTACCACGTCTGCAACTCCGTGCGGATCGCTTCGGCTTCGGCTTCGTCATGCTGTTTGGCCTTGAGCAGATCAACGGCGTCAGGTTTGGCAAGCCGCCCACCGACCAACACATAGATCAGCGGTTCGACCTGCACGGCGCGAATGGACACACCGCGGCAACTCTTGCAGGTGTAGGTGATTCGTTTGTCGATTGTCCGCCTTGCCGACATATAGCCGTCGCAGCCGTCACGCCCGCATTTCAGCACACCCGTTAACAGGTGGCGGCGCACCGACTTTCGTCCCGGTGCCCGTCCCGGCGCGTTCAGCTTGGCTTGCGCTGCCCGCCAGGTTGATTCGTTCACCAAGGCGGGCCAGTTGCCCTTGCCGACGATCTCACCGTTGTGGGCGCGTAACCCGGCGTTTGCGCGGCTTACGCAGGAAGTTCGACACCTGCGGCTGCGTCCACGGCCGTCGTTCGACTTCGACTGTCACCTCGCCGGTTTCGGGGTCCGTACGGTTGCGCCACCGCTGTGTAAACGCCCCTGCGTCATTCCACAACCGGCAGATATCCGAGAATGACGAACCGGCCAGAATCGCCGCATACGCCTGTTCGACGAGCGGAGCGATGTGCGGGTCAGGTTGCCGGGTGTCGCCGAGATAGCCGAACGCCCGGGTCCACTTCGGGATGCCCTGCTCGGCCTTCTGTCGGGCGGCGCGCCTCATGCGGATCTTCATCATCGCGACTTCATGCTCGGAGACCGCGGTCTTGATCGTCGCCGTCAGCACCCCTGAGGGCGTACTCAGATCGATGTCACCGTTGTTCGACGTGGCGAGCAGAATGCCGCGCTGCACGAACAGCTTCTTGTACCGCTGAAAATCGTCCATCATCCGGTTGACCCGGTCTTGATCCCACGCGGCAACCGCGTCGATCTTCCCGGCCTCGATGTCGGCGAGCAGTCGCTCCCACTGCGGGCGCGGTTTGCCGTTGCTCGCGCTGCGGTCGTCGTCCACGTAGAAATCGGCGACTTGCCACTCTTTCGTCTCGCACAGGATCGCCGTGTCTTCGCGCTGGCGCTGCGTGCCTTCGCGCTTGTCGTTCGGATCAGACGAGATGCGGCAGTAGCAACCGGCCCTGATCAGGGGTTTCTGCGGTTGAGTGCCAGTCACATCTTAAAATGTACTTCACGCGTTCGGTAATGGATTCGACAGTAGGGCTTGTTGTTCGATGGGTGCGTCGGGCCGACCGGATACGGCACAGTGTGGTCGATGTCGGATACCGTCGCGGGCTGGTCGCAACCCGGCCAGCGGCACGTCAGATCGCGGCAGCGGATAAACCGTGTCAAAGCGGCCGACGGGCGGTACTGCGGTTCTGCGACAAGGTCTTTGGGGACGACGACCGGGCGCAGCGTGGCTTGTTTCGCCAACTCGGTGACCATCTCGGCAGGTACCGCGCCGTAGCCGGGCAGATACCCGGGCTTGTCACTGTTTCCTTCGACGGTGGCCGTCTCGGCCAGCAGATTGATGATGATCGCGGGTGTTGGCTGTTCGCAACTGGCGGTAGGGCATTCGTCCGATCCGCAGGTGCACGGCATTGTTGCCGCGTCGGCGGCCAGCGGTGTCAACGCATCGGCGCGGCGTTGGGTCTTGGTGCGCGGATCGTCCGGGCAGACCGTCGCCGCGAGTTCGTTGAGCTTGGCGTCGAAGGCCGCCGCGTCCGGTGCGCGCACGCTGCCCCAGATCTCGGCCATGCCGTTCTGGCCGGGCTGGACCTCGATATGGCGATCAAGGTCAAACTGGCGAGCTACGCGGACCGCGTCGGGGTCCAGCTCGATCACCATCCAGTCGACCAGTTCGGTGATCTTTTCGCGTGAGAGTTTGTTCCACGCCGGCGCCTTGCGCGCCAACTGCGCGTCGATCTTGGCAAGGGCGCCCTTGTCGGTGACTAGGTCGGTGCGAAAGATCGCCGCGGCGATGACCCGGAAGTCCACCTGCCCGGCCACGAACACCTCACCGAGCTTCGGGAACCGCTCCAGCAGCGCGATCCCGTACCGCATCTGTGAGGACGCACGCCCGCGGCTTATACCCAATTCGGCGCCGATCTCGGCGGCGATGACCTCCCAGTCATCGACGCACCAGAAGTTGTGCTCGTCGGTCCCCTGCTCGATGCGGCGCTGGGCGATTCGCCCCACCGCAAGCAGCTGGCGCGCGAACGCCGCTCGCTCGGCCTGCTGGGCATCACCCATCAGGTCGAGTAGCTGCGTGTGATGTCTCGGGACATCGGTGACGGTTCTGTATCAGGACATTGGTGACGGTTGGTGTGTCAGGACTTCGGTGACGGTTGCCCAGTCTTGGGGCGTGGGCCGCGGGGCCGGCCGTTGCCGACGTAGTTGATGCCGGGTGCGGGCCGGGTGTGCTCGGCGAGGACCTCGCCCTGCAGGTCGGTGATGATGATCTTGTCGCCGTCGCGGATAACGAGGACCTGGTGAAAGGCACGTTGCGTGTCGACCCTGTAGGTGACTGAGCCCAGGCTGATGGTCCCCGCCGTGCTCACCGTTCTGACACGCGTGTCGGCGGGCAGATCAGTGGGCGGCTGCGCTCGGGGGAACTGGTATCGGCTCGGGACGGGCACCTGGTAGACCGGCCGGTCAGGTTTGGGGCGGGGTGGATCAGCCTTGGGGGTCGCTTCCCACGCGGCCAGCGGCGTGACACGCCCGGGCAGCCCTTGGTGGGGACGCTGGGTGTTGTAGATGTGATCGAACGCGTCGACCTGGGCTTGGAGTTCGGCCAGCGACTGCGCGATCGGCTGCTTGTCGAGGTAGCGGAACAGGGTCTGGTGGAAGCGTTCGTTCTTGCCCTGGGTGGTCGGCTTGTAGGGCTTGCCGGTGATCGCCTCCACGCCCAGGGCGCCAACGTGGCCGACGAGTTGGCCGGCGTACCCGCGCCGGGAAGGGTTCAGTGCGAGCCCGTTGTCGGACAGGAGTCGTTGAGGCACCCCGTGGGCGGCGATGGCCTTGTCCACCACGGTGATCGCGTCCGTGGCGGTCTCCCTGGATGCGACGTGGGAGGCGACCGCGTAGCGGGAGTGGTCGTCGATGAGCTGGAAGATCACGCACTTACGCCCGCCGCTCAACACGTACTCGGTCGCGTCCAGTTGCCAGCACGCATTCGGGGCCGGGTAGACGAACCGCCGCCATGCCGAGCGGGGCTTTTTCTTCGGCTCAAGACGAGCCACGCCAGCCTCACGGAAGATGCGTGCCAGCGACGCCGTGGAAGGGACCTGTTCTAGGCCCATCGCGTGCATCTTCTCGTGCACACTGATCGGCCCGTGGTCCAGGCCGGAAGCCTCCAGAGCGGCACGCACTGCCACGGCCTGTTCCTTGATCTCATCGCTCAACTTCGACGGGCTCGACTTCGGTCGTCGGGTCCTGGGTTCGAGCACCGCGGCCGGTCCATCGGTTTTCGCGCGCTTGCGCAACTCGTAGAACGACTTGCGGGAAATGCCGTGCTCGGCGCAGAACGTCGAGACCGCCCCGCGGGGCGCGCCATCGGGCCACTGCGAGATCGCAAGGCGGACGACAGGATCGATGGGTTCATTGACAGCCACCCCCCGAGCCTTGGGGCACAAGTGTCACCACCAAGACCACCCGAACTGTCACCGATGTCCTGATACAGAACTGTCACCGATGTCTTGGGAGATGACAGGTCGAGTAGCTGCGCGTCGCCGCATTCTTCGAACACATATTCGAGTATGGCCGCCTCAAGTGAACAGCCGCTACTCCCGATACCTCAACCTGTGGATGAATTTCCGACTGGGGATAACTCTCGGCTGGGCCGTCTAGACCCAGTACGGCACGCGGGCCCGATACTGGCGCATCGAGAACGCGGCAAGTATCCAGCCGATTGCGGTCAGTGCCAGCACCACCAGCCAGTGCCGCAGCTCCTGGTCTGCGCCAAGCAGCGGCGCCCGCACAATGTCCAGGTAGTGCAGCAGCGGGTTGAGCTCGACGATCTTGGCGTAGGACCCCGCGCCCTGCTGCCGCAGTGTCGACTCGTTCCAGATGATCGGCGTCATGAAGAACAGCAGCTGCACGACGCTGAAGAGCAGCGGGCTGATGTCGCGGTAGCGCGTGGCCAGGATGCCGAAACACAGTGAAACCCAAATGCAATTCAGCACGATCAGGCCCAGGGCAGGGATTACCGCCAGGTCGGTCCATGACCACGGTTTGGGGTAGATGATCGCGATGATCACGAAGATGATGATGTTGTGGCCGAACAGGATCATCTGCCGCCACACCAACCGATAGACGTGCACGGAGAGCGGTGTCGGAAGTTGTTTGATCAGCCCCTCGTTGGCGACGAAAACGTCCGCGCCCTCGAGAATGGACGCGTTGATCAGGTTCCAGACGATCAGGCCGAGCGTGACATACGGCAGGTGCTCGGCGAGTGGCAGCTTGAACAGCTTTGAGTACAACAGCCCCATGGCGACCGCGGTGGCGCCCGTCGCAATCGTGATCCAGAACGGGCCGAGTACCGAGCGCCGGTAGCGCTGCTTGATGTCTTGCCAGCCCAGGTGCAGCCACAGCTCGCGCTTACCGAACCCGTCGACGAGGTCGCCGATGGCGCGGTTCATTGTCCGCGACTGTGCGGCCGCGTCGGTGAAGGTCACTGTCCAGGCCTCCTGAAGTTCTCGCGACGACCCATGCGGCGCAACCGGATCCACTCCCACAGCCCCGCGGGGTCGCGCCTCGAGACGACGAAGTACCAGCCGAACCGCATCCACTCCTGAAAGAGCAACCGGCGCAGGCCCGGCTGCGACAACAGGTAGCCACGATTGCGGTAGGTGAAGAACCGCTTCGCTGTGTCGTCGGGATACTGCGTGTGCATCCGCCCGCCGAGGATCGGTTTGAACTCGTCGCCGCCCTGCGGATGCAAATACACTGCGTTCAGGCAGGTGCCGAACGGCAGCCCCGAACGCACCAGTCGCCGGTGCATCTCGACCTCGTCACCGCGCATGAACAATCGGAGATCGGGAACGCCGACCGCCTCCAGCGTCGACGCGCGAAACAGTGCGCCGTTGAACAGCGATGCGATCCCCGGCAGCAGATCTTCAGTGCCCGTACGTAATTCGCTCACCCGTCGCCGCCACACCATCCCGCGGCGCAGCGGAAAGGCCAGCCTCTCCGGATCACCCATGTCGCACACCATCGGCGACACCTCGGCAAGCCCGTGCTTCTCGGCGCATGCCAACAGCGCCGAAAGCACATCGGGATCCTGTGGGCGGCCGTCGTCGTCGGCCAGCCAGACCCAGTCCGCGCCCAGCGCCAGCGCGTGGAGTATGCCCAACGCGAAACCGCCTGCGCCGCCGAGGTTTCGCCGCGACCCGAGATAGGTAGTGGCGATCGGCTGACCGGCGACCAAGTCCCGAACGCGGCTGTCGTTGTCGTTGTCGACGACAATCAGATGGTCCGGCGCGGTGGTCTGAGTGCACAGGGCATTCAGCGACTTGGCGAGTTCGTCGGGACGCCGATGCGTGACCACCACGGCGCAGATCGACTCAGTCATCGGGCAATGCTGTCTGCTCTTCGCGCGAGGCGCTCATCGCCGTGGCCGGCCAATCGGCTCTGTGTTCGTCGAGGATCTCCCGCACGTGGCGGGCGGCGTCGTCACCCTCGTACGCGCGGACCACGTCCTCGATGCCACCCGTCATCTTGATGGTCCCGTGGTCGATCCACATCGCGGTCTTGCACAGCCGGGCGAGAAACTCGTTGGAGTGGCTGGCGAACACCAGGATGCCGGACCGCTCGACAAGTCCCTGCAGCCGTGTCTGCGCCTTCTTCAGGAAGTCCGCGTCGACGGCCCCGATGCCCTCGTCGAGCAGCAGGATCTCCGGGTCGATGCTGGTGACCACGCCCATTGCCAACCGCACCCGCATGCCGGTGGAGTACGTGCGCAACGGCATCGACAGGTAGTCGCCGAGTTCGGTGAACTCGGCGATCTCGTCGACCTTGGCCAGCATCTGCTTTCGGGTCTGACCGAGGAACAGCCCGCGGATGATGATGTTCTCGATCCCGGAGATCTCGGGGTCCATCCCGACGCCGAGATCGAACACCGGGGCCACCCGACCAGTCACCGAAGCCACCCCGCGGGTCGGTTCGTAGATCCCGGACAGCAGCCGCAGCAGGGTCGACTTTCCCGCGCCGTTGTGCCCAACCAGCCCCACCCGGTCGCCGAGTTCCAGCGACATGGTGATGTCCCGCAACGCCTCGATGACCACGACGTTGGACTCGTTGCGTCCGATGGCGCCGCCGGCCTTGCCGAGGAACGCCTTCTTCAGAGAGCGCGTCTTCGCGTCGAAGATCGGAAACTCCACCCACGCGTTGTGGGTCGAGATGTGTGGCGTAGAAGGGGAGACCACAAGACCTACAGGTACTGACCGGTCCCGGCGCCGCCGCCGCGCTGTCCGGGCATCGCCGCACCCGGCGGCAATTGCCGCATCTGCTCCAGCTGCTGACGCGCCGCCATCTGCTGGGCGAACAGCGCGGTCTGGATGCCGTGGAACAGGCCTTCGAGCCAGCCGACCAGCTGGGCCTGCGCGATGCGCAGTTCGGCATCCGACGGGACTGTGTCCTCGGTGAACGGCAGCGTGAGCCTTTCAAGCTCCTCGCGCAGTTCAGGCGCCAGCCCGTCCTCGAGTTCGCGAATGCTGGTGCGGTGGATGTCGCGCAGCCGGTTGCGGCTGGCGTCGTCCAGCGGCGCTGCGCGGACCTCCTCCAACAGCTGCTTGATCATGGTGCCGATCCGCATCACCTTCGCCGGTTGTTCGACGAGGTCGGTCAGCGACTTGCCGTCGGCATCGTCGGCGGCGACCAGGCTGTCGTCGCCGCCGATGATTTCGATGTTGTCGTCGTCGGTGTTGGCTGTCATGTCCCCTCTCCGCGCCATTCGTAGATGCGGGCCTCGCCGTTGTCGTAGATCTTCTTCCACGACCGCGACGTATCTAGCGACACTAGCCCGTCGGGCATGACGAACCCGCGGACCACCGGTGTGCTCGTGACCACGTACCGGATGTTGAGTGCCTTCACCGCCTCGGCCACTCGCGGGTCGGTGTCGGCGTCGTCGGCGTACGCCCAGAAGATGAACCGGTGGTACCCCGGACCTTGCTGGACCGGGAAGTCGTAGTGGGTCCACAGCGGGTGTAGCCCGGCGACTGCGTACATCCATGCTGTGCCATCGGTGTTCGCATCGCCGATCAGGGTGTCGCGCGCCCCTGGCAGGGTGGCCAGATAGGCCCATGCCTCCAGATCCTTGGCGTCGACCAGCACCCTGTCGTACTTCTCGCCGAGCAGGAACTGGTGCCGCGGCAGATAGGCGATCCCGATACCGACGCTGACAGCCACCAGTACGGCAGCAGTGGCTGCGTACCAGGCTCGTGGACTGCCCTTGCCGACCAGCCGGCGCGCGCCGGCGACCGCGGCCGACGCCAGTGTGAACGCGGCGATGCCGGCCGCCGCGGTAAGCAGCAACGTGACCACCGCCGACAACCGCCGCGGGTCGCTGTAGAACAGGTCGCTGAACTTGCCGGTGAGCGTGCCGATCGGGCCGCCGAACGGCGCCGACGAGTGCACGATCGACGCCACCAGCAGCAGCCACACCGCCAGCGGCCACCAGATCCGGCGCACCAGGAGGATGACCGCTCCGATGGCAGCCAGGATGATCAGCACCCACTGGATCGGGAAGTCGTTGAGGTGGCGGGTGTGCTGCACCATCGCGTCGATCAGGCCGCGCTTCTTGCCCTCGTGCGTGATGAACGCGTGCCCGACGATGATCTCGGTCTGCTGCAACACCCCGAGGAACTGCGGCAGAAGTAGCGCCACGGTCGGAATGCCGATGAGCAACAGGTTGACGAGGTCGGAGACGCGGCCGCGGAGGGGCCGCCATAGCGCGTCGACCAGCCACCACGCCGCCACGAACAACACGACGACCACGCCGCCGGTGATGTGCACGGAGAACACGCCCAGCAGCGCCAGCACGGCAAGCGGGATGCGGTCGCGGTGTCGCAGCGCGGACACGACCAGCGCCATGGTCGGCACGGCCATGCCGTAGGCGGCGAGGTTGGGCATCGAGGCGGTGTCGAACTCGACGTAGGGGATCGCGGTGAACGACGCCGACAGTGCGGCCGCGGTGGCCGCCGCGGCCGCCGTGCGCCATTCGTCGGTTCTTGTGCGCAACAGCTGCCACGTCAGCGTCGCGGCACTGACCGGGAACAGCCAGATCGCGGCCGCCAGTGAGTTCAGCGTGTACGCGGTGGTCGCCGCGGCGCCGGTGAGCTGACTGAACACCGAGGCCAGTGCGTGAAATGTTGACGGGTAGTACAGCGCTTCGTGCGTCTCGACGTTACGTAACTCGCCCATGTGGGTGGGCGACGCCTGGCCAGTGTCGAGGATGAAGCGAACCGTGTTGGCGTGCCACACCGAATCCCAGTTACTCGGAATGGATTGCCAGTTTGGCATTCCGCGAACCGCTGCCAGACCGATCAGCAAGGCGCCCAACAGGACGCCTGCGGCGACCACAAGCGCGGGTCCGCGGCCCGCCGCCCGAGCCTCGGCGTCGACGTCGCGAACGCGGGCGAGCGCGATGCGCAAACACAGCGCAACACCGGCAACGATCGCCAGAGCAAACAGAGCTGTCCACGCGTTCCACGGGATACCAAGTGCGCCAAAGGGAACGATGGCCAACGCCACTACGCCGTAGGTCAGGGCAGGTCCGACCGCGACCGCAGTGGGCCAAGTTAGCCGACCGACACGTGCGACGATTGCCCCGGGGATCACCAGCAACAACAGTGCAATTAGCACTCCGCACCCCAAGCTCACTGGACTAGTATGGCTGCCCAGGTGACTCGGTCCGGGCGCGGCATGGGCAGCGACAGGGCACGGCCGGGCATCCGCCAAAATCGTGTCGGTTTGTGAAATTCACAAGCGCTCTAAGGTGGGCTGGCATGGCATACGACGTCGCCCGGGTGCGGGGTTTGCACCCGTCGTTGGGCGATGGCTGGGTTCACCTCGACGCGCAGAACGGCATGCTGCTACCCGATGCCGTTGGCAGAGCGGTGTCGACCGCTTTCCGGGGGTCGATGCCGACCCCGGTGGGACCCCATCCGTCGGCGAAGCGCAGCGCCGCAGTGCTGGACGCGGCGCGCCAGGCGGTGGCCGATCTGGTCAACGCTGATCCGAAGGGTGTGGTGCTAGGCGCCGACCGTGCGATCCTGCTGACGTCGCTGGCCGACGCGTCGTCATCGCGTGTCGGCCTCGGCTATGAGGTCGTCGTCACCCGGCTCGACGACGAGGCGAACATCGCGCCGTGGCTGCGCGCGGCGAATCGCTATGGCGCCAAGGTGAAGTGGGCCGAGGTCGACATCGAAACCGGTGAGCTGCCGACCTGGCAGTGGGAAGGTCTGATCACCCGCCCGACCCGTTTGGTCGCAATCACCTCTGCCTCATCGACGTTGGGCACCGTAAACGATCTGCGGGCGGTGACCAAGCTGGTGCACGACGTCGGCGGGTTGGTGGTCGTCGATCACTCCGCGGCCGCGCCGTACCGGCTGATCGACATCGATGACATCGACGCCGACGTGGTCGCGGTGAACGCGATGGCCTGGGGCGGCCCGCCGATCGGCGCGCTGGTTTTCCGCGACCCGTCGATCGTCGACTCGTTCAGCTCGGTTTCACTGAACCCGTATGCGACCGGGCCCGCGCGACTCGAGGTGGGCGCGCACCAATTCGGCTTGCTCGCCGGCGTCGTGGCCAGCATCGAGTACCTGGCTGGACTCGACGAGTCGGCGCAGGGGTCGCGGCGCGAAAGACTCTCGGTATCAATGCAATCGGCGTCAACGTACATGAACCGGGTATTCGACTACCTGCTGATCTCGCTGCGGTCCCTTTCCGCGGTGATGGTGATCGGCCGACCGGAAGCACACATCCCGGTGCTGAGCTTCGCGGTAAGCGATGTGCCCGCCGAGCGGGTGGTGCAGCGCCTTGCCGACAACGGCATCCTGGCGATCTCCAACGTCAGCTCGCGCGTGCTAGATGTCATCGGAGTCAACGACATTGGCGGCGCGGTGACCGTCGGGCTGGCGCACTATACGACGACCGCGGAGGTCGATCAGTTGGTGCGCGCCCTGGCTTCATTAGGCTGACGCACTAATCAGCCACGCGCAGAATAACTTTCCCTGACACCTCGCCGGACGCCAGCAGTTCATGCGCCGCCCTGGCCCGCTCGATGGGGAATTCCGCGCCGATGATCGGACGTACCCGCCCGTCGGCGATCATCGGCCAGACATTGGCGACTACCTCGGCGACGATCTCGCTCTTGCCCCCGGGGCCGCTGACCGGACGCGACCGCAGCGCGGTGGCGATCACCCCTGCGCGCTTGACGAGTAGCTTGCCGAGGTTGAGTTCAGCCTTCACGCCGCCCTGCATCCCGATGATGACCAACCGGCCGCCTGCGGCGAGGGCGTCGACGTTGCGGTCGAGATAGGCGGCGCCCATGATGTCCAGGATTACGTCGGCGCCACCCTCGGACTGCACTCGCGCGACGAAGTCCTCATCGCGGTAGTTGATGGTGATCTCGGCGCCGAGCTCTGCGCACAGTTCGAGCTTGTTCGTCGAGCCCGCCGTGACCACCACCCGGGAACCGAGCGCGCGAGCCAGCTGGATCGCGTGGGTGCCGATGCCGCTGGCGCCGCCGTGGATAAGCAGGAGTTGACCGGCCGAGAGATGAGCGGTCATCATCAGGTTCGACCACACCGTGCACGCCACTTCGGGCAGCCCCGCGGCATGATCAAGCGGCACACCGTCGGGAATCGGCATCACCTGGCCGGCGGGGACGGCGACGAACTCCGCGTAACCTCCGCCAGCCAGCAAAGCGCAGACTTGTTGCCCAACCGCCCACTGATCGACTCCACCGCCGACCTCGGCAATGGTCCCAGACACCTCCAGACCGAGGATCTGGCTTGCTCCCGGCGGGGGCGGATAGTTGCCTGCGGCCTGCAGAAGGTCGGCGCGGTTTATCGCCGCCGCACTCACCTTGATGAGCACTTCACCGTTTGCAGGCGCTATATCGGGGACTTCTTGCCAGGTGAGCTGATCCGCTGATTCGGCCACGATCGCACGCATGGGGCTAAACGGTACTAGCTGTGGAGGCACTGTGGATTTTTGGCCCGCAGCAACGCTTGCTTGCTTTACCATAGCGAAATGGAGGGGATGATTGCCGGGCGTACCGCGAGTGATATGCCTGGGTTAGACATCGCTGAGCAGAGGTCGTGGCAAAATTTCCTCGATTCAGCTCTGCGAATGTATGCGACCCTGAACCGGTCGTTGGTGGACGCGCATCATTTGACACTCAATGATGTGCGGCTGCTCGACATGTTGGACAAGTCCGCGACTGGCTCGGCGCGGATGGGGGACCTCGCCGACGGGCTGATGTCATTGCCGAGCCGGGTGACCCGGCAGATCCGGCGATTGGAACTGCAGGGCCTGGTGCGCCGCGGCGCCAGCCCCGACGACGGCCGGGGGGTGCTGGCCTCCATCACAGAGGAGGGGCGCACCGCGGTGACCGAGGCGATGCTGACGTATGGCGAGGGGGTGCGCGCGCACTTCCTCGGCAGACTGTCACGCCCGCAGATCGCCGCGATGGGCGAGAACTGTAGGCGGATCAGCGTCGCGCTGAAGGCCGGGACACCGCCGGCGAAACTTGGCCGAGTTTGACCGTCCGTAAGCTCGGCCACGTCTAACCCGTACTCTTGTCGGCGGTGGCGTGGCAGAGCGGCCTAATGCACTCGCCTTGAAAGCGAGAGACGGCTAAAACCGTCCGGGGGTTCAAATCCCTCCGCCACCGCGCTCCGGCGCCTCGTCGGCCTCGAAACTGCGGGGAGATCGCATCCGCAGCCAAATTCGCGATTTCACGGCAGTCTCGACGCGTCACCGCATAGCCCGGGCCAGTGCTCGCACGCCGGTGACGATCTGCGACTCACTGAGATTGGCGTATCCGAGCATCAACCCCGGTGGTGCCTTCTCGGGCTCGGCGTAGCACGGTGCCAGCGGTTCGACCCGCACCCGCATCTCGGCGGCCCGGCGGACAAGATCCGCGACCGGATAGCCGTCGGGGAATCGCACCGTCAGGTGGACCCCGGCCGCCGCGCCGAGCACGGTCGCCTCCGGCAGGTATCGAGCCAGAGCCCGCAGCAGCGCATTTCGACGTGTCAGATATCGGCGACGCATCTGGCGCAGGTGCCGGTCGTATCCGCCCGTCGTCAGCAGCTTAGCGAAAGCGATCTGATCCATCACCGAACTTCCGGTGTCGGCCAGGCCCTTCGAAAGCGCGACCGGGCCGACAAGATGCGCAGGCAACACCATCCACCCGATCCGCAGTCCCGGCGCTAGCGTTTTGCTCGTCGAGCCGACGTACACCACCCGGTCGGGTGCGATGCCCTGCAGCGCCCCGACGGGCGCACGGTCGTAACGGTATTCGGCGTCGTAGTCATCCTCGATGACGAGGTGACCCGCCCTGGCCCATTGCACGAGTGCAGTGCGGCGCGCGGCGGAAAGCACAACACCGGTCGGTGATTGATGGGCCGGAGTGGCCAGCACCGTCGTCGCGCCACTTTCCGCGAGGGCGGCGACGTCAAGGCCGTCATCATCGACCGATACCGGTATGGGCTCGATACCGTTGTGTTGCAACACCATCCGGTGCAACCAGAACCCAGGGTCCTCCATCGCCACCGTCTGACTCGGCAGCACAGAAGCGAGCAGCGCGATGGCCTGCGTCGCCCCTGAGCAGAGCACGATGTGCTGCGGATCGGCGAGCAGGCCGCGGGTGCGCCGCAGATAATCTGCGACAGCGGTGCGCGCGGTGAGCAGCCCCTGCGGCGCGACGTAGCCGAACGCATGCGATTCGATCTCGGCAAGACCTTGCCGCAATGCCCGCAGCCACGCGTGCCGGGGAAAGCTGCCGAGATCCGGTGAGCCGGGCGCGAAGTCGACGTCGAATTGCCTCGTAGGCTTGGCGGCATCGCGCTCCGGCGCGCTTGCGGCGTCGACCGTCGCCACACGGGTCCCGGACCCGTGCCTGCTGAGCAGGAACCCCTCGGCGGTCAGCTGGCTGTACGCGTCAACGACGAGGCGGCGCGAGACGCCGAGGTCCGCCGCCAGCACCCGCGTCGACGGCAGCTTCGTGGCAGGCGCCAAACGCCCCGCGCGAATGGCGTCGCGCAGACCGCTGGCGAGCTGGCGGTGCAGCGGCTCCGGCAAGGCGCGGTCGAGTTCGACCAAACAGCTCCGGACCGGAAGTGGTACCCGAAAAAGTCATCAAAGTGGAGCCTATCTTGATGCCATTGACGATCTAGCGTGAAGATATGACGACAACACCCACGCGCACAAGAGCGCGTTACGTCGAGGTGACCCTGATCGTCTTCGGGGTGTACTCGGTGCTCGTCGGGCTGTTCATGTTCGTCGCGCCGGGAACATTCTTCGACACGCTCGGGAACTTCGGCGCGCGAAACGACCACTACATCTTCGACAACGCCACGTTCGAGTTTCCGCTTGGCCTGATGATGCTGGCCGCTGTGCGATGGTCGTCGTGGCGGGTTCCTGCGCTGGCATTTGCCACGCTGCACTGGGGGCTGCACGCACTGAGTCACATCACCGACCCGCACCACGCGGCGGGGGAGTCGATCGGCTGGCTCGAGGCCGGGGGCTTGGTGGTGACCACCGCGATCCTGGCAATCGCGTTGCGCGCCAGTGTTATTAGGGGGGAGAGCTGATGCGGGTACTGGTGGCCGGTGCCACGAGCGTGCCGGGAATTCCGCTGTTACGGGAGTTGAATGCGCGCGGTCACGACGTCATCGGGCTGACCAGCCAACCGGCGAAGACGTCTCAGATCGAGCAACAGGGCGCCAAACCGGTGGTGGCCAACGTTTTCGACGCCGCCCAGATCAACACGGTGGTCGGGGACATCGAACCCGAGGTGGTGGTGTCGCTGCTCACCACCCTGCCGAAGTGGGGACCCAAGCGGGCCAAGGACTTTGAGCCCGCACAAAAACTGTGGGGCCAAGGGGCGCCCAATCTCGTCGCCGCCGCGCAGCGGGCCGGGGTGCGCCGTGTCGTCGCGGAGTCGGTGGTCTTCGCCTACGGCTACCCGACCTCCGGTCCGCAATTGGTCGACGAATCCGATCCTTATCCCGGCCCGCCGCCGAAGGGCGGGGACGATATGCTGGCCGCGCTTCGCGGTATGGAGCGGACCGTGCTGACGTCCGGCGAGCACAGCGATACCGAGGGAATCGTGTTGCGCTACGGCCTTTTCTACGGGCCTGGGGTGCCACACGACGAGTTGTTCACCCGGCTGGCGAAGTGGTGGGCGTTGCCAGCCATGACCGGCCACGGCATTGCGTCGTGGGTACATATCGAGGACGTCGCGAAGGCCACCGCCGATGCCGTCACCAACGGCCGCGGCGGTCAGATCTACAACATCGTCGACGACCGGCCGCAGTCGTTCGGCGACTACGCGCGCGAGCTGTCTAGGAAGCTGCACCGGCCACCGCCGATACCGATTTCATATCGGCTGGTGGGTATGGTCGCGTCCTACCCGGCGACGGCGTTCGGAACGACATGGTTGCCGTTGTCCAACGCCAAGGCCAAGGCGGAACTCGGCTGGACGCCTATTCGCCGGTGAAGTTCGGCGCCCGCTTCTCGAATGTTGCAGTGATGCCTTCGGTGAGGTCTTTGGACGGCAGCATCGCCGCGTTCCAGACCGCCACGTAGCGGAGGCTTTCCGAGACCCGCGCGATGCGCTGCTGGTCGAGCACGTCCTTGATGCCGTTGACGGTCAGCGGCGGGTTCTCGGCGATCTCGGCGGCCGTCTCATGCGCGGCTGCCAGTGAAGCTTCGGCATCGTCGTAGACGTCGTTGACGAGACCGATCTTCTCTGCCCGTGCGGCGTCGATGTTCTTGCCCGTCAGCGCCAGTTCACGTAGATGACCGTCGGTCAGGATCAGGGGTAGCCGGGCCAGGCTTCCGACGTCGGCGACCATCGCCAGCTTCACCTCGCGCACCGAGAACTTCGCGTCGGCGCTCGCGTAGCGGATGTCGACGGCCGAGATCAGGTCCACCCCGCCGCCGATGCACCAGCCGTGCACCGACGCGATGGTCGGGGTGCGGCAGTCGGCGACGGCGCTGATCGCGCTCTGCATCCGCAGGATGGTCTGGTGAAATTCCGCCCGCGGGCGGGCCGACCCGCCGCCGCCGAGCACACCCGACAGCGAGCCGCCCATCGCGGGCAGGTCCAGCCCGTAACTGAAATTCTTCCCCGAGCCGGTCAGCACGATCGCGCGCACCTCGCGGTCGGCGTCGAGCTTGGCGAACACCTCGGGCATCTCCGCCCAGAACGCCGGCCCCATCGCGTTGCCCTTGCCGGGACCGACCAGCGTCACCTGCGCGACGTGGTCCTCGATGTCCACGGTGACGGATTCATATGCTCCACTTTTCTGGCCCATGGGCCAGAAGGCTAGCCACTCATCGCGGCGGGGTGCCCATCAGCACCTCGCTGACGGTGGCTTGGGGCAGGAACTGGCACGCGGCTTCGACCAGCATCTGCCCGACGGACTCGCCGTTGGGGCCCAGCGGATTGTTCTTCTCGGCCAGGACCGCGCGGATGACCGCCAGCCGGGTGGCCTCGTCGAGCTTGTTGAACTCGCTGCATTGCATGGTCAGCGCGTTCGGCGGCGCGGGAACCACCGGAACGTCGGTGTTCCTGGGAAACCCGGGGATCTGAATGTCCGGTATGGGGATGCCCGGCAGCCCCGGCACCGTCGTCGGTGTCCGTGTGGCGGAGTTGATCGGCGGTCCCGGCTGGGTGGTCATCGCGACGGTGCCGGGCGTGGTGCGCTCGCAGCCGGCGGTCAGGCAGGCAAGGATCAGCGCGGCCCCGGCCACCCAAACGTGCGTCCTCATCCCGTGAACGATATGCGCATGCGCGTCGTAGCGTGAGACATGCCCGCGGACGAACTCGAGAGTGCCGAAGAGTCGCTGGCCGTGCTGGAAAGCGTGCTGCACGGCATCGCGAAAGACGACGAATCAAAGCAGACGCCGTGCCGGGAGTTCGACGTCGCGAAGCTGACCGACCACTTGATGAACTCGATCACGGCGATCGGTGAACACGCAGGGGCTGAGTTCCCCGTGCGGGATCGCGAGGACTCGGTGGAACGGCAGGTGATCCTCGCGGCGCGGCCCGCACTGGATGCGTGGCACAAGCGTGGCTTGGACGGCACGGTGCCGTTCGGGGGAGGTGAGGCTCCCGCCAGGATGATGGCCGGCGTGCTGTCGATCGAATTTCTGATCCACGCTTGGGATTACGCGATGGCAACTGGGCGCAAAGTCGAAGCGCCGGATTCGCTCTCCGATTACGTGATGGGCCTGGCGAAGGTCATCATCACGCCGCAGGGCCGCACCAGCGTCGGGTTTGACGATCCGATCGACATGTCCGCCGATGCGGGCGCGCTGGACCGGCTGATCGCCTACACCGGACGCCAGCCGGCTGGCTAGACGCGTTGCTCTTTCATCCAGTGTTGCGCGAACTTGAGGAACGCATCGCTCTCGTGGGGGGCGGCGACGGTGACGCGCACGCCGTCGTCGCCGTAGGGGCGGACGATGATGCGGCTGTTAGCCGAGTCCTTGGCGAATTCCTGGGCGCGCCCGGGCAGCGGCAGCCAGACGAAGTTGGCCTGTGACGGCGGCACGGTGTATCCAGCGTCGCGCAATGCGGCGGTGACGCGGGCACGTTCGGCAACGACGGCGTCGGTGCGGGACAGCAGTTCGTCGGCGGCGTCCAGTGAGGCGATGGCCGCAGCCTGCGAAATGCTGGTCGCGGTGAAGGGGACATAGACCTTGCTCAGCGCGGTGATGATGTCCGGGTCGCCGACCGCGTAGCCGATCCGCAGCCCGGCCAGCCCGTAGGCCTTCGAAAACGTCCGCAGTACAACGACATTGCTGTGCTTGCGGACCAGCCCGAAGCTGTCGGGCAGCAACCCGTCGCGGATGTACTCGACATAGGCCTCGTCCAGGGCAATCAGGATTTGAGGCGGCACCGCCTCTACGAATCGGGCCAGCGCGGCGGGGTCGACGACGGTGCTGGTCGGGTTGTTCGGGTTGCACACGAAGATCAGCCGGGTGCGGCCGGTGATCGCGGCGAGCATCGCGTCGAGGTCGTAGGTGTAGTCGGTCAGCGGCACCTGGATGGGCGTGGCACCCGCGGTGCGCACCTGCAGCGGGTAGATCTCGAAGCTGCGCCAGCCGAACAGCACCTCGTCGCCGACGGTCGAGGTGATCTGGATCAGCTGCTGGCACAGGCTGACCGACCCGCAGCCGACCGAGATGTGCTCGGGTGCGAAAGCCCCGTTGTCTATGTGTTTGGCCAGCTGGTCCTTGAGCTCGACATACCCGTTGTCCGGATAGCGATTGATGTTGTCGGCGGCCTTCTCGATTGCGGCCCGCACACTGGGCAGCGGTCCGTGCACGGTCTCGTTGCTGGCGATCTTGATCGCGCCCGGCACCGTCTTGCCCGGGGTGTATGCGGGCAGGTCGGCCAGTTCGGGGCGCAGACGGGCGGTCACCCGACCAGTCTATGAGTCGCTCACCTGCGCTTTGCCTTCGCCTGTTGCCCCTGTGTACGCTGTCGGATCGGCGGTAAACGTCTGGAGGCGTGCCAGAGCGGCCGAATGGGACTCACTGCTAATGAGTTGTCCCCCTTACAGGGGACCGGAGGTTCAAATCCTCTCGCCTCCGCCGTGGCTGACTCGTCGGCCGCATAACTGAACATATGCGCCCGTAGCTCAACGGATAGAGCATCTGACTACGGATCAGAAGGTTGGGGGTTCGAATCCCTTCGGGCGCGCCACAATTCATAGGCTCTGACTAGCAACTCTGCGGGTTGGAGCCTATTTCGGGCTGGGAGTGGGCATAGATCCGGGCCGTCACGCTTGCGTCGGCGTGGCCGAGCCACGCCGCGACGACAGACAAGGGCACCCCACGAAGGTGCAATGTGGTGCCGCAGGTGTGCCGCGCCGAGTGCACGTTGATGGCAGGGGCCGAGTGCCAGACGTTCCTCGGAGAGCCAGATACCAGAGGTGTCCGTCGCGCTCTGCGTCGGCAGCCTGGAGCACCTTCGCCACCTCGTCGGGTGTATAGGTACTCATTTCCTTCCGTGGCTTCGACAGCCGCTTTACCTTCTCGGCGACGTTCGATCCGATCAGGCGCCGCTCGGCGCCGTACTCGAGGACCATCGCGGTGGTGTCGATCGTGCGCGCAGATAAGGCAACCTCATGGTCATTATCTTCCGATTTGAAACACTGCTCCGGGCGATCGCATCCTTGGCCTGCGGCCCGGTTGGCATAGGGTCTGCCTGTCTGAATAAAACTCGAAAGTTTGGGTCCGTCGCATGTGCTGCCCGTCCAGATTGTGCGGTTGCCACCACGGACGAGGCAAGCTTGATAGCCGACGAAGCACACACCATCGGTGTGCACCTCCCGGGACACCGCTGACGAGAGCATTTGTTTTGGATCTCGAGCGGAAAGGGGTGTGGGATTTCTGCCTCTGGCTTGTGGAGATCCGGACCGCCGCTGGCCCCTTTCCAGTGCCGCGCAGTTAAGCGATGATCGGCAACCGCACGCCGCCAGACGCTCCCCTCGCCGAGGGCGACTGCCGACCACCTAACGCATAGCAACTAACCGTCGCTTTGCGCTGCCCTACGTATTTCCCGCGGCGGTCCGACCCAAACGGGTTCTGATGCGTTTAACTGCGCACCGTCAGTCGCGGCTGCTGGAGATCCGCACAGTCGCCGGCCCTTCAAGCGCGGTGCAGTGTTTGTTCATCGGTGGCCCGTACATCGTCTCGTCACACGTTCGGCAGGTCCAGGTGGTGGTTCCCCGCCGCGCAAAGAAAGTTACTGCTGGAGGCGAACCGCAGGCCGCCGTCCCTCGTGGATCTAAGTAGAGGCAGTCACCGCGGGCCATGGGCGGCGTCGCGGTGACAGCGGGTCGGCGTGCGCCTCAGTGTTCTGCGCCGCAGTTGCTGAATACGCCGCAGTTGCTGCACCCGGCCCGTGCCCTGGGGGTCGCAGGGGCGTGACCCGGGTCAACGACAGCGGTCGGCACGCCACCCAAGCAGTGCGGCATGGGTAGGGGGAAGTCCGCGGGTACACCCAATCCGAGCCCCTCACTGCCGGTTGGTGGTTCGGACGAGCTGACCCTGCACCCTTGTTCAGCTGCGACTAGTGGTGGCCGGGACGAGGCGGGCCATCCCGCGGAGGATCCACGGTGTCCGCCTGGCCATCACCTCCACGGCGCGGTCCGTTCGGCGCATCGCGGTCCGAGCGCCGGGAGTGGGCGTTGACACCAATGCCGCCTCGGCCGACTCCGCTCGCGGGCCGTGGCGATCGACCGCCAGGAGTTGCCAGCTGCCGGGCACGCCACGCAGCTCGACGGTGCCGCGATCCTCGAACCCCGTGCCCGAGCCGACGACCAGGTCCCGGACGGTGCGGTCGACGAGGATTTCGCCGGCCCCGGCCTGGCCGAGGATCCGCGCCGCGATATGTACCGCGATCCCCCCAATATCGTTGTCCAGCAGTTCGCACTCGCCGGTGTGGATGCCAGCGCGGATCTCGATGCCCAGTGCCTCGGCGTCGGTGCGCAAGGCCTCGGCGCAGCGGATGGCCTGCGTCGGGCCGTCGAACGTGGTGAGGTGGCCGTCGCCGGTGCTCTTCACCACCGTGCCGCCGAATCGTTCGGTGAGTTGGGCTGTGATCTCACCAAAGCGGTGCAGTACCGCACGCCACCGCTCGTCGCCCGTCGCAGCGGCGTGTTCCGTCGATGCGACTATGTCGGTGAACAACAAGGTGCGCAGGGCACGATGTGACTGCGAGGGTGCCGCGTGGCTCCCGGTGAGGAACTCCTCTATCTCGGTGATGAACCGGTCGGGATCGGCGAGCCATGGCGCGTGGTCCGTGCCGTCGACTTCGAACAACCGCGCGCCGGGGATGTGGTCGGCGAGGTACCGGCCGCCCTGCACCGGAACAACGTCGCCGCGGGCATGGATGACGAGGGTGGGTGCAGTGATGGTTGGCAGGATCGGCCGCACGTCCATCCGGAACACCGCTTCCAGTGTCGCGCGCGCCATCCCCGGGCTTGCGCACATCCGCTCCAACATTGCGAGTTGGCGTATCGACCGGACCGACGGCAGCAGAGCTTTGAGTGACGCACCGCTGCCCCACTGTGATTGGGCCGCACGGCCGAATTCCTGCCAGCGGGCGACCTGCTCCGTTGACGGCGTGTAGTCCTCACCCAGCTCGGGTACCACGCGCGCCCGTATCTCTGCTGGGTCGCGGTCCATGTCGTCCCACCCCGCGTAGACGGAGAACGATGTCGTGCCGGCAAGGATCAATGCCCGCGTTCGCTCCGGTCGTGTTGCCGCGAAGACGATGGCGGCCGGGCCGCCCTCGCTCACACCGAAGATTACGGCCTTCCTGAAGCCGACGGCGTCCATGACGGCCTCGATCTCGGCCGCCCGATCATCCAGCGTGCGAACTTGCGGGACCGGGTCCGACAGCCCGACCCCGGCCTTGTCGAACAGCACGATGCGGCAGAACGTGGACAGCCGCTCCATGAAGGCCTCGAACTCGGGCATTGTCCAGAACAGCTCGACGTGGCTGACGAACGACCCGGCGAAGACGAGATCGACGGGCCCGTCGCCGAACACCTGATACGCCAGGCTGAGATCGCCGCAGGATGCGTACGACGTTTCCGGCACGGCATTGAGCGTAATTGCCGCCGGCGTTACTACTCCCGGCTTTGGCGCAGTTGGGTGCCGCTAGCGCCTATCGCACTGCGGTCGCGTCGCCGGGACTGCTTATGCAGCTTGTCGAGCAGTTCAATTGGTCAGCGTCATGCCCTCGGCACCGCGTGAACGACAATCTGGCTGAACTAGCGGCGGCTGCGGAATCCACAAATAAACGTGTGGCGGAAGGTAGCTTCCGGGAATGCCGCTCCGTTACGTCGATCCGCACAAGAAGCGAGGCCTCTGGTACACGCCCATAGAAAACTTCAGCCGCTCCCGCCCGGGACAGTGGTGGGCCCATCACGTGGCGTCTCGCATTGACCCATGGCTCTACCGCAAAACCGGCGGCCGCTATCCGTCAATATTTGGCGGTCCTTCTACTGCACCACTAGTGACCACAGGGGCGAAGTCCGGTCTGCCGCGAGAGCACCAAATCACTTACTTCCACGACGGCGACGACCCAATTGTGACCGCCTCAAACTACGGCGGACCGAAGCACCCGCAGTGGTACTACAACCTCAAGGCGAATCCCGAATGCGAACTAGGCGACGAGAAATTTTTGGCGAATGAGATTACCGATCCCGACGACTACGCACGGGTGTACGGGCTTGCCGAGCAGGTCTATGCCGGTTGGAGCGACTACCGCATAAAGACAGACCCCATTGGTCGTCATATCCCAGTCTTTCGGCTGAAGCGGAGCTCTAGTGTCCTGCGCCAGAAATTAGATGATTAATTGTAGGCTTGGTCCATGGCGAAACGGGGCCGGCCGGTGGCCGAATTGACGTTGACTGACGAGGAGCGTGAGACGCTGCAGCGGTGGGCACGACGGGCGAAGTCGTCGCAGGCGCTGGCGCAGCGGTGTCGGATCGTGTTGGGTTGCGCGGCAGGCAAATCCAATAAGGAGGTGGCCGCCGAGGTTGGGGTGTGGCCGCAGACGGTGTGTAAGTGGCGGCAACGGTTTGTGGAGGATCGGCTCAACGGGCTGACCGATGAGCCGCGCCCCGGAGCTCCGCGCACGATCGGCGACGAACAGATCGAGCAGGTTTTGGTGGCCACCCTGGAGCGCCAGCCGGCCGATGCCACGCACTGGTCGCGGGCATCGATGGCCGCCCAGAGCGGGTTGTCGAAATCCACGGTGGGCCGGATCTGGAAGGCCTTCGGGCTCAAACCGCACCTGGTCGATACGTTCAAGATCAGCAACGATCCGCAGTTCATCGACAAGGTCCGCGACGTCGTCGGGTTGTATCTGGATCCGCCGGAAAAGGCGCTGGTGCTGTGCGTAGACGAGAAATCCCAGATCCAAGCCCTGGACCGCACCGCGCCGGTGCTGCCGATGATGCCCGGGCTGCCCGAACGGCGCACCCACGACTACCTGCGTAACGGCATCACGACCCTGTTCGCCGCTTTGGACGTGGCCACCGGCGAGGTCTACGGATCCATCCACCGCCGGCACCGCGCCGTCGAATTCAAAAAGTTCCTCACCGCACTGGACGCGCAGATCCCCGCTGACTTGGACGTGCATTTGATCTGCGACAACTACGCCACTCACAAGACACCTGTGATCGCGAAATGGCTTGCGACTCACCCGCGTTTCCACATGCACCACACCCCGACCTATTCCTCTTGGCTCAACCAGGTCGAGCGGTGGTTCGCGCTGCTGACCGACAAGAAACTGCGCCGCGGCACCTACCGCTCAATCCAGGCCCTGGAGAAAGACATTCGCGACTGGATCGCAGCCTGGAACGAACACCCCCAACCCTTCACCTGGACCAAGACCGCCGACGACATCCTCGAACGCCTCAACTCATATCTTCAACGAATTCCTGGCGCAGGACACTAGGAGCCTGCTGAATTAATCCGCGTGGTGGCGGGGGTTTGACCTGTGATTTTGGGATGATTGTTGGGTGCAGGGTCGGTCTGATGATCAGCGTGAATTGTTGGATGCGGAGTCGGTTGCCGGGCATTTGTTGAAGTCCGACAGCATGTTTGCGTTCTTGGCTGCCCATCGTTGTCCGTGGCCAAGTGGAAGTCCCCATTGGTGGCCAGCTGTAGGTCCCCATTGATGGCCAGGTGGATGTCTCCATTGGTGGCCAGGTA
This sequence comes from uncultured Actinomycetota bacterium, assembly GCA_963841555.1. Lineage (GTDB taxonomy): Bacteria > Actinomycetota > Actinomycetes > Mycobacteriales > Mycobacteriaceae > Mycobacterium. The sequence goes on along the minus strand of CAWJDL010000004.1, from coordinate 40,077 downwards.
GAAGTCCCCACTCCCTTGCGTGTCGTGTCGGTCCGCGGAGCTCGTGGCCTGGGCGGTGACGGTGATTGCGCCAACAGTCACCTCACCGCCCAGGGAGTTCCATTGAAGTCTGCAAGGGAGCGTATGAACATCATCTCGACCTATCGGGAGGTCGGAACCTATCGTGGGGCCGCCGAGTTGTGCGGCACCACCCATAAAACGGTCAAGCGCGCGGTCGAGCGCGCTGAGGCCGGTGGGCCACCGGCGCGGGAGCCGCGGCCGCGCAATTTCGATGCCGTGCGCGACTTGGTCGCCGAGCGGGTGGACAAGTCGCGGGGCCGGATCTCGGCCAAGCGGCTGTTGCCGATCGCGAAGGCAGCCGGTTATGAGGGATCGCCGCGCAACTTTCGGCGGCTGGTGGCCGAGCAGAAAGCGTTGTGGCGCAAGGATCATCATCGGGGTCGCCGCCCGGCGGTGTGGTCGCCGGGTGAGTATCTGGTGATCGATTGGGCCGAGGCCGCGCCGGGGTTGTTCGTGTTCTGCGCGGTGCTGGCGTTTTCGCGGTGGCGGTTCGTGCGGTTTGCCGCCGATCAGAAAGCGTCGACGACGCTGGCGATGATCGCCGATGCGCTGGCCGCGATCGGTGGGGTCCCGGCCAAAGTGCTGGCCGACCGGATGGGCTGTCTGAAGGGTGGGGTGGTCGCCAACGTGGTGGTACCCACCGCCGACTATGTCCGATTCGCCACGCATTACGGGTTCCGACCGGATTGGTGTGAGGCCGATGACCCGCAATCGAAGGGCATTGTGGAGCACCTGTGCGGCTACGCGCAGTCTGACCTGGTGGTGCCGCTATTGACCGAGGCGGCGGTGTCGGGTGTGCCGGTGAGCATCCCCGCAGCCAACGCGGCCGCGGTCACGTGGTGTGCGGAGGTCAACGCCGCGGTGCATTCGGAAATCTGCGCGGTGCCCGACGAGCGTCTAGCGGCCGAGCGAGAGCTGCTGGCTTCGCTGCCGTCGCTGCGCCCCGAGATCGGCGCGGCGTCGGTGACCCGCAAGGTTGACCGGCTCTCGTGTGTCCGGTACGGCTCGGCGCGCTATTCGGTGCCCACCCGGCTGATCGGGGCCATCGTCAACATTGTCATCGACCACGGGGCGCTGGTTGTGGTGGAGCCGGGCACCGGGGCGATCGTGGCCGAACACGAACTCGTCGCACCCGGGGAGACGTCGATCCTCGACGAGCACTACGACGGTCCCCGACCCGCGCCCAACCGCGGTCCGCGTCCGAAAACCACAGCCGAACACCAGTTCTGCGCTTTGGGAGAGGATGCCGAAGCGTTTCTGGTAGGTGCGGCGGCGATCGGTAACACCCGCCTGGGTGCCGAGTTGGAGATCCTGCTGGGGCTCGGCGCCGCCCACGGCGAGCAGCAACTGGTGGCGGCGCTGCGGCGGGCGGTGGCGTTCGGGCGGTTCCGTGCCGCCGATGTGCGCTCCATCCTGGCCGCCGGCACCGCGCCGCAGCCCCGCCCGGCCGGGGACGCGCTGGTGCTGGACCTGCCCACCGCGCCGACCCGATCCCTGGACGCCTACAAGATCACGACCACCGGCGACGGGAGCGCATCGTGACAACCACAGCTAGCACGAAAACCGTTGCCCCCAAGGCAGTCCCGGATCTGCCTGCCGATCTGGATGCCGGGTTGCGGCGGCTCAAGCTCGCGACGGTGCGCCGCACCGCAGCCGAAGTGCTGCTGACCGCCAAGACGCAGCGCTGGACTCCTGAAGAGGTGCTACGCACCCTTGTCGAAGCCGAGATCGCCGCCCGCGATGCCTCCAACACCGCCAACCGGCTCAAAGCCGCCGCGTTCCCGGTCCTCAAGACACTCGACGGATTCGACGTGGCCGCCTCGTCCATCCCGCAAGCCACCGTTGACTACCTGGCGAGCCTGGAATGGATTCGGGCCCAACACAATCTGGCCATTATTGGTCCGCCCGAGGCTGGTTAACACTGCGCTCTCCTTCTATCAGGGTGTGTCGAATAGTCCATGCTGGTCGGGTTTGACCTGGATACGGAGCCCTTTGCGGCGTCCGCGGTTGACGTGGACGGCTTGCAGTTCGCCGCGTTGGACCTTGTGCAACACGGTTTGTCGGGCAACGCCAAGTGCCGTAGCGGCCTCGTCGAGGCCGAGCCAGCCGTCGGGAACCTCGGGTCGGATCCGATCACGCAGGGCTTGGTCGATGCGGATGCGCCAGGGTGCGCCGGGGGTGATCTGTTCGGCGGTGACGAATCCGTCGCGGATCCAGCGATACAGGGTGGTCCTGGCGACGCCGAGGATCTGTTCGGCGGCGGTGATGGTGACCACGACGACATCGTCGCAGTCGGCTCCGACATCGGGTGTCGACGGTTGGCAGACCGGGATGTCGTGACCGGCGCGCAGGATCGCCACCCGCGCTCGGGTGAACGGTAGGCCAGTGGCGGTGCGGCGTTTCTGTTTGGCCAGGATCGCCGCGATGGTGCGGTCGTCGTAGTGCTCGGCCAGGCGGCGCACCAGGGCCACGGTTGCCTCATCAGTCACGCGCAGATGCTGGCCCGGTTTGGTCATCGGCATCGACACCTCGGTGCCCGCGCCGCCCTGCCACAGGATCCGCAGCTGGGCGACGCGCTGCTCGGCGCGGACCGTGATGGCGACCTCGTCGATCACCGCGCGGATGAGTTGTTTGCGTTCCCGCAGCGTGGTGGTGGGGGCCTCGAACACCGCCCGCACGTCCGCGCCGGCGGTAGTGATCCAGGCCAGTTCCTGTTCAGTCAACGCCACTGGGCGCCGGGCGCGTTGAGCGGCCAGATTGTTCTCCGCGGCGCGGACCGCGGCCAGCTTGGCTTCCAGTGTGGTTTCCAATGTCCTTGCCACCAAACGGTTCTCCGGCTCAACGTTGTCGAACTGACGCTGTGCGCGGTCAGCTTCGTAGCGGGCCCGTTCGGTCGCCAACTCGAACACCGCGAGATCCCGCCGATGGTGGGTGTCGGCCTCGGCCAACGCCTGAGCGGTCGCGGTCAGTGCCGCCGGTTCCAGGACGGTGAACAGCTCATCGAGGACGGTGTTCTCCAACCGGACACCACCGATGCTCTGGCACACGTGTTCACCGGCATAGAGCTGTTTGGCGCGGGCACACACATACCGTGGGCAGTTGCCCTTGGTCCCCGAATAGGAGGTCTGCATGATCCGCCCGCACCGCCCACACCGCAGCAGGCCCTGCAGCAGCGCCCGGCCCTCCCGCACCGCGCCACCGGCCAGCTCACGGGGACGGCGCCAGTTGCCCCGCAGCCGTGCGATATTGGCCTCGAACGTCTCCCAGGTGATGAACCCGCGATGGTGATCGGGGATCAGGACCTCCCACTGCTCGCGCGGCACCAGCCGATCCCGAGAATGCACGGTCCCGCTAACCGGGTCCACCCGCTTCTCGGTGCGGGTGCGGCCGAACACGAACGCCCCGGCATAGGCCGGGTTGGTGAGAAAGTCGTGCACCGCGGGGTAGGTGGCCTGGGCCCAGAAGATGCGCTTGGATCCGTTGCGCCGGCGCGGTAGCAACACACCGTCTTCACGCAACCGGATCAGCACCTGCCGGGCGGAGCCCAGTTCGTCGAAACGGCGGAACACCGTGCTGATCGCCTCGCGCACCGCCTCGTCGGCGCAGAGCACCACCTTGTCGTCCTCGTCGTAGTCCAGCCCAACCGGAAGACCCTGGCGCAGTTCACCTTTGGCCGCCTTGTGTTTGAGTCCCGCGGTCAGCCGCGACCGGATCAGGTGCAACTCGGCCTCCGACATCGTCCCCTTCAACCCCAGCACCAGGCGGTCATTGAAATCGGCCGGGTGATACACCCCGTCGGCATCGGCGATCAGCGTGTCGGTGATGGCGCACAGGTCCAGCAATTGATACCAGTCGGCGTTGTTGCGGGCCAGCCGCGACACCTCGATGCCCAGCACGATCCCGACCTTGCCCAGACCGACGTCGGCGACCAACTCTTTGAACCCGGTCCGTCCCGCGGTCTGCGCTCCGGAGCGGCCCAGATCGGCGTCGATCACCACGACCTGATGGGCGGGCCAACCCAGCATCACCGCCCGCTCACGCAACTCGTATTGGCGGGCAAGGGATTCGGTGTGATGAATCATCTGTGACGGTGTCGATTGGCGCACATACACATACGCATCCCGCGAACGATGTGATGCGGTGACCTTCTCCGTCGACAACAGCAGCGCCGGTACCGATGCTCCCGCCGACCTCTGGCCGGTCATCGCTCACCCGCCCCGAGGTGCGGGTCCTCGGCCAGGGCGCCACGGGCAATCAGCCGGGCCAACAACGCCAGCACCTGGGTTCGGGTCTCTTCGGGAAGTGCCTGCCAACGGCAGGCCGGCAGGGGTAAATTGCCCAGCCCAAGGGCAAGCTGGCGTGGAACAGCTACTCTCATAGCGCGCAAGTGGGTTCACTCTCCTGTAGTCGTGACCGCGATCAGGGACGAGGCGAACCTACTTGCGCGTTTACCCCCGACACGCCGACTTCGACACGCGTCGCCAGCTGAACCACCAACCGGTGCAGCGCCCGCAGCCCGGCACCGTCCAGCACCGACCGCAGGCCTGGCTCGACGACACCCAACACGTCGGTGGCATCGCAGCGGATCGTTCCCGGCGAACCGTCCGGCAAATCGATCACCAACAACAACACGCCGTTCCACCGCTTGAACGACTTCGCCGCAAGAAGCCGACCGAACAACGGGTGCGTCTCGGCCACCACGCGCACCTCACACGGCAAGACCGCACGCAACTGTTGCAGTCTGTCGCCTTCACTCCGGGTACCGGCAAGAGCCACGTCCTGATCGGTGTAGGTCACGCTGCGGTGCAGGCCGGTCACAAAGTGCGCTACTTCACCGCCGCCGACCTCGTCGACACCCTCTACCGCGGCCTGGCCGACAACACCGTCGGCAAGATCATCGACACCCTGCTGCGCGCCGACCTGGTGATCATCGACGAAGTCGGATTCGCCCCGCTCGATGACACCGGCACCCAACTACTATTTCGGCTTGTTGCCGGTGCCTACGAACGCCGCTCACTGGCGGTGGCCTCCCATTGGCCCTTCGAGCAATGGGGCCGCTTCCTACCCGAGCACACCACCGCCGCCAGCATCCTGGACCGGCTCCTACACCACGCCAGCGTCGTCATCACCGACGGTGACTCGTTCCGCATGCGCCACGCCCGACACAAGCGAGGTGGACGCCCCTGAACTAACCTCAACCACAGCAAGGCGGTGGGGACTTTTCCCGGCCACCCGCGGGGACCTCAACATGGCCACGGACAATCGTAGTGAGTTGTTTCCGGAGGAGATGTTCGCGGATCTGTTTCCTTCGCGGCGGGGTCGGCCCAGCGTGCCGGCTGAAGTGATGGCCTCGGTGATCACCTTGCAGGCGTTGCATGGGCTCTCCGATAACGAGACTGTGGATGCGGTGACCTTCGATCTGCGGTGGAAAGCCGCGTGCGGGCTGCCGATCACCGCGGGGACGTTTCACTCGACGACGTTGACCTATTGGCGGCGCCGGCTGGCGGCCTCAGATCACCCGAACCGGATCTTCGAGGCGGTCAAAGCCGTCGTCAGTGCGACGGGGGTGGTGGCGGGTAAGACACGGCGGGCGTTGGATTCCACGATCCTCGATGATGCGGTGGCTACCCAGGACACCGTGACCCAGTTGATCGCTGCGATCCGCCGGGTCGGCCGCGAGGTCCCCGGTGCGGTCGAGGTGATTGCCGCTCACTGCACGGCCCATGACTACGACGACCCGGGGAAACCGGCGATCGCCTGGAACGACAAGGTGGCCCGCGACCTGCTGGTCGACGGGCTGGTCAATGATGCCCACCGGCTGCTGGGGCATCTGCCCGACCAGGAGTTGGGGCCGCGGGCGGCCGAGGCGGTGGCGTTGTTGGCGCTGATCGCCGGCCAGGACGTTGAACCCGGTGAGGGCTCTGATGGCACCGACGGGCGCTGGCGCATCGCCCACAACGTCGCTCCGGATCGGGTGATCTCCACCGTCGATCCCGACGCCCGTCACGCCCATAAGACCGTGCACCGCCGCCAGGACGGCTTCAAAGCCCACATCGCGGTCGAGCCCGATACCGGGATCATCACCGACTGCGCGCTCAGTAAGGCCAGCGGCGCCGGCAGTGGTGACGCCGCGGCCGGGATCGAGCTGCTTGCCGGGGAGTCCGGTCCGGTCACGGTGCTCGCGGATTCTGCTTACGGTTCAGGGGAATTGCGTGCTGAACTCGTCGCCGGTGGTCATGGCGATCTGGTCAAACCCGCACCGCTACGCTCGGCGGTTCCGGGTGGGTTCACCGTCGATGACTTCACGATCGACCACACCACCGCGACGGTGACGTGTCCTGCCGGAGTAACCAGAAGTATCACCCGCGCGGGCAACGCGATTTTTAAGTCGGCCTGCCGCAGTTGCGCTCTGCGGGCCCGCTGCACCACCAGCGCCACCGGCAAGACCCTGCACCTGCGCCCGCACGACGCGCTACAAAGAGCCGCTCGCCTATCAGCTCGAAATCCGGACTGGCAGAACGAATATCGTCAATACCGTCCGATGGTCGAACGTAGTATCGCCTGGCTCGTCCGCGGTAACCGCAAAGTCCGATACCGCGGCGTCGCCCGCAATGACCACTGGCTGCATCACCGCGCCGCCGCGATCAATCTTCGCCAATTGATCACCATGGGCCTGACCCACACCGGCGTGACCTGGGCCATCGCCTAACCTCGGCACTCGCAGGCATTGCCTGAACACCATCGTGATGTCACTCTGAACTCGGCGGGGTGACCTCTTGTGTCGACCCCAGGGTCTGACTTCAACCACGCGCCACAGAGCGCTCGAGGCACCCCGCCCCCAAACCCACTAATTCAGCAGGCTCCTAGTGTCCTGCGCCAGAAATTAGATGATTAATTGTAGGCTTGGTCCATGGCGAAACGGGGCCGGCCGGTGGCCGAATTGACGTTGACTGACGAGGAGCGTGAGACGCTGCAGCGGTGGGCACGACGGGCGAAGTCGTCGCAGGCGCTGGCGCAGCGGTGTCGGATCGTGTTGGGTTGCGCGGCAGGCAAATCCAATAAGGAGGTGGCCGCCGAGGTTGGGGTGTGGCCGCAGACGGTGTGTAAGTGGCGGCAACGGTTTGTGGAGGATCGGCTCAACGGGCTGACCGATGAGCCGCGCCCCGGAGCTCCGCGCACGATCGGCGACGAACAGATCGAGCAGGTTTTGGTGGCCACCCTGGAGCGCCAGCCGGCCGATGCCACGCACTGGTCGCGGGCATCGATGGCCGCCCAGAGCGGGTTGTCGAAATCCACGGTGGGCCGGATCTGGAAGGCCTTCGGGCTCAAACCGCACCTGGTCGATACGTTCAAGATCAGCAACGATCCGCAGTTCATCGACAAGGTCCGCGACGTCGTCGGGTTGTATCTGGATCCGCCGGAAAAGGCGCTGGTGCTGTGCGTAGACGAGAAATCCCAGATCCAAGCCCTGGACCGCACCGCGCCGGTGCTGCCGATGATGCCCGGGCTGCCCGAACGGCGCACCCACGACTACCTGCGTAACGGCATCACGACCCTGTTCGCCGCTTTGGACGTGGCCACCGGCGAGGTCTACGGATCCATCCACCGCCGGCACCGCGCCGTCGAATTCAAAAAGTTCCTCACCGCACTGGACGCGCAGATCCCCGCTGACTTGGACGTGCATTTGATCTGCGACAACTACGCCACTCACAAGACACCTGTGATCGCGAAATGGCTTGCGACTCACCCGCGTTTCCACATGCACCACACCCCGACCTATTCCTCCTGGCTCAACCAGGTCGAGCGGTGGTTCGCGCTGCTGACCGACAAGAAACTGCGCCGCGGCACCTACCGCTCAATCCAGGCCCTGGAGAAAGACATTCGCGACTGGATCGCAGCCTGGAACGAACACCCCCAACCCTTCACCTGGACCAAGACCGCCGACGACATCCTCGAACGCCTCAACTCATATCTTCAACGAATTCCTGGCGCAGGACACTAGCGGGGTTGCACTCACCACCGCACACGTCAGAGTCCTTGCGACCGCATGGACACTGGCCGATCTGCCCCAATCGGTCGTGTAGCCCTCGCCCCAGTGGTCGATCGACACCCGGACCCGGGTCAATCCTTCGATCCATTTCGCCCGGCCCGGCAATCCATCGCCCTCCATCGACCCGCTCGCGAACTCCCATAGATGATCAGCGCCCGGACTCGCTCCGGATAGCGGGCCATCGCCGCGGTATCCCACCGGAGATCCTGATCAGGGCGTATCTCGGCGATCCCAGCAACCACCGTGTAACTCCGCACCGTATCTCTCGGCATGACGCTGAATCAGTTCACCGCCACGCGCGCATCCGGCGCTGTCGTCCTCATCCGCCTCTACGTCGGCTTGATCTTCGCGGGCGAAGGCGTGCTGAAGTTTGTCCGGCCAGATGCGCTCGGGCCTGGCCGCTTCATCAAGGCCGGTATCCCCGCCGGAACGTTCTTTGCCTACCTCGACGGCGTCTTCGAGATCGGGTGTGGCCTGCTGATCGTGGTCGGTTTGTTCACAAGGCTCGCGACCCTGCCGATGATCGTCGACATGCTCGGCGCGCTCGGGATCACCAAGGTGCCGCTTCTATGGGGTCACGCCCCGCTGTACCCGAAGGAAGGCGGCTTCTGGGACTTCTTCCACGAAGGCCGACTTGAGGTGGCGATGCTGTGCGGCAGCGTCTTCCTGCTCGTCGTCGGCGCCGGGGCGTATTCGGTCGACGCCCGGATGAACCGTCAGGATGCCGCACGCGTGATGACGTGAGGATGGCGACCGAGAAACATGCGCGCCGCGCTCAACGGCCCGCGATAGGGTTGCAGCCGGTGACGGGTGCGGTGTATCCGGATTGGGACGCGGTGTATCGCGACAATGTCACCTGGGTCTACCGGCTGATGTACGGCAAGGTCGGTAACCAGCCCGACGCCGAAGACCTGACCGCGGAAGTATTCATGACGGCCCTGCGGCCGCTGCGGGTTTCGGCGACTGTGCCGGAGGTGCGCAAATATCTTCGAATGACCGCTCGCACCGTCCTCGCGTCCTACTGGGGCCATCGGATGGGCAGGCCGGTGACATCGATCGAAGAGGATGTGCCGGAGGTCATCGAACCTGAGTCGGTGGCCAGCGACGCACCCGACAAGGTGCGGCGACTACTGCAGCGACTGCCGGACAACTACCGCCGCATCCTGGAACTGCGCTTCCTTCAGGCCTTTTCGGTGCGGGAGGCGGCCAGTCAGATGGGGGTGAGCGTCGCGAACGCGAAGGTGTTGCAGTACCGCGCACTGCGCATGGCGGCACAATCGGGTGAGGAGGCCACGTCGTGAGCAACCGAACCGTACGCCGCTTCGTGGACGGCCTGCTGCGAGGGCAATCCACCGCACATGCTCGCCCAGACGACTTCGAGGCCGAGCAGATGAAGACCGCCATCGAGTTGCGCGCAGCGCGATTGGGCAGCGATGCACCGCGAGAGGACTTCGTGACCGACCTGCATCGAAGGCTGGCCGCCGAGATGGCGGAAGAGCAGGCGCCTGGCTCCCATTCCCGGTGGGCTCCGCGCCGCCGCGAGGTCGTCATCGGCACGTCGGTCGCCGCCGCATCGGCGGCGGCCGGTTTGGTGGTCGGCCGCAACCTGCTCGCACCGACCGAGACGCGCCAGGCGACGCCGCCCACCCAGGGTGAGCTCGAACCAAACGCCGGAACATGGCGGTCTGTCGGCGCCAGTGTCGACCTCACTGACGGCGGAGCACTCGCATTCGACCTTGGTTCCGTCAACGGGTTCGTCCACCGCACCGACGCAAAGCTGGAGGCGGTGTCCGGTGTGTGCACCCATCAGGGATGCAAGTTGTGGCTGGACGCGCCAGAGAGCCGGCTGCGGTGCCCGTGCCACTCGACCTCGTTTTCTCTGGAGGGCGCCACCGTCACGCACCAGCTGCCTATTGCGCCTCCGCCTCTGCCGAAGTTCCAGGTACGCGAAATCAACGGTGTGATCCAGGTTTTCGCGCCGACGAAACCCGCCTGATTTCAGCGCCGGTAGGACATCCGCAACACCGTGCGGGCGATCCGCGGCCGGCGGCTGATGCGATCGGCCATGAACGCTTGAAACCCCCTCCGCTTGACCGGCACGTGGTAGTCGACGGGCGGCACTTGGCCTGCAGGCGCGAATAGCTGCCATTGCCCGGGTACGCCCTTGAGCATGTGGGTGCCCCGCTCTGTGAAGGCGATACCGGACCCGTTAACGAGGTCCTTCACGGTGCTCGACACGAGAACCTCGCCCGCCTGCGCCAACGCGGCAACTCTGGCGCCAATGTGGACGGCGATGCCACCTATGTCGTCATCGCGGATCTCACACTCGCCGGTGTGCAGACCACATCGCACATCGATACCCAATTCCGGCATCCGCTCGGCGATCGTGGTCGCACACCGAAGGGCGCGCGTCGGGCCGTCGAATGCCGCGAGAAAGCCGTCGCCGGTGCCTTGTACGACGCGTCCTTGGAAGCGGCTGATTTCGGTGTGGGTGACTTCGTTGTGGCGCGTGAGCAGTTCGCGCCAACTGCGGTCCCCCAGCCGGGCGGCATGCCGTGTCGAATCGACGATGTCGGTGAACAACACGGTGGCCAGCACCCGATCGGGTAAATGCGCCTGTCGTTGCCCGGTGAGGAATTCCTCGATCTCGCCGGTGATCGACTTGATATCGCCGACGGTCGGCCAGTGATCGACGCCCTCGAGTTCGACGATTCGTGCCGATGGGATGCCCGCGGCGACTTCGCGCGCGTACTCGATGGGGATCGCCTCGTCCTTGCGGTGCACGACGAGCGTGGGCACGTGGACGCTTCCAAGGACATCGCGGACATGGAAGTGGGTCAGGTTTCCCTGGTAGGTCAACAGCGCCATCGACGGGCTCATGGCCGCTCGTTCCAGTGCGCCAACGGCCCTGCGGTACACGAAGTTGCGCGACAGAGACGGCGCCGCCCAATCGACCGACAGTCCTTCGCCCCAGTGGTCGATCGATTCGAGGATCTGCTTCCCGAGCCGGATCCACTTGTCCCGACCGGGTGAACCATCGTCGTCCATCGACCCACTCGCGTAGGCGCCGTAAAGAACCAATGCGCGGACACGTTCTGGGTAGGTGGCGGCGAACATCACGCTGATCGGGACGCCCTCGGAGATCCCCAATATCGCCGGCCGCTGACTGTCGACCGCATCCAGCACCGTGAGAATTTCGTCGGTGCGGTTATCGAGCGTCGCCTCGTGCCTCAGCGGATCGGACAACCCGGTGCCGATCTTGTCGTAGCGAATCACGCGGGCAAACGACGTGAGTTCGCTCATCAACGTCACCCAGCCGGGTTCCTGCCACAACAGGTCGACATGCGACAACCAGCCCGGAACGATTACCAAGTCGATCGGACCGTCGCCGAAGACCTGATAGGCGATGTTCCCCTCCGGGCTTTTTACGTAGTGTGTCTCCGGCTGCGGGACCATTGCTGGTCAGTATCTCACCGGGACAGACGGCTTGAGACATTTCCCGGAAGCATGTCTCGTGACTAGGGGCTATAAATTGGGCCCGTGCGACTGCTGCTGATCGCCGATACCCACGTCCCCAAGCGAGCTCGCGACCTTCCCAGACGAGTGTGGGATGAGGTGGCCGATGCCGATGTGGTGCTGCACGCCGGCGACTGGGTGGAGCCGGAGTTGCTCGACCAGCTGGAGGTCCGCGCCACGCGGCTCGTGGCGTGCTGGGGCAACAACGACGGCACAGAGTTGCGGCGACGACTGCCCGAACGCGCCGACGCGACGCTGGGCGGGCTGCGCTTCACGGTCGTGCACGAGACCGGCGCCGCCACCGGCAGGGAGGTCCGGATGGCCAACGAATATCCCGACACCGACGTGCTGGTCTTCGGGCACAGTCACATCCCGTGGGACAGCACCGCCTCGACCGGTCTGCGCCTGCTCAATCCAGGCTCGCCGACCGACCGGCGGCGGCAACCGTTCTGCACGTATATGACCGCCACCGTCGAGGGCGCCGCGCTGTCAAATGTCGTGCTGCACAACCTGGAACGCCATGCCTGAACGCGAAGCCCGGGTTGCCGACGTGCACGAGGTCGCGGCGTCAATGCCGCACGTAACGCGGATCGAAGGTCCCAAGGGGAACGCCATCTATCAGGTGGGTGGCAAGTCGTTCGTGTTCTTCCGCACGCCGCAGCCCGACGCCGAAGATCCCGAAACGGGAGAGCGCTACGCCGACGTGATCATGGTCTGGGTGGAGTCCGAGAGCGACAAGTTGGCGCTGATCCAGGACCCCGACTCGCCGTTCTTCACCACCGACCGGTTCGACGGGCATCCGTCGGTCCTGGTGCGCGCCAGCCGATTACGCGCGATCAGCAGAACCGAGCTGACGGAGCTGGTTCAGGATGCCTGGTTGTCGCGGGCATCGAAACGGCGGGCAGAGCGCTGGCTTGCCGAACAGGAGGGCTAGGTCGCCGCGGACTCCAGCGCCAGCGAGCGGCCGGTGCGCTTGCGGTACACCACCTCGAACACGAAGCTCACCGCCAGCACCGCCAGCACCGCCAGCACCGCCAGCACCGCCAGCAGCGTGATCCATGTGCTCGCAGGCCCGGTGTGGATGGTGTAGCCGAGCAGGAGCGCGAACAGCGCAAGGTTCAGCGCGACGGCAAGCACCAGGAGCCACGGCTTCGCACCGGTCTCGCGGTACACACGAAGATGGCCCAGGCTGACCGTGCCGTAGACGATGAGGAACGCCAGGCTGGCCATCTGGCCCACCGCGGCGAGCGGAAAGAACGACACAAACCCGGCGGTGATGGCGGCGGCGATGAACAGGCCTCCGGTGCCGCCGCGCCACACGCCCCGCGCAAAGGTCGCGGGCAACTCGCCGGATTTCGACACCATGTAGGCCAGGTTGGCGTCGCCGAACATGGTGGCGTTGACGCCGGAAGCCGTTGCTAGCAGCGCGGCCACGCCGATCACGACGAAGCCGACGCGTCCGACGATGTGCTGGCCCGCCTCCGACAGCACGTGCCCCTGGTTGGCGTCCATCGCCGGCAGCGTCAGAGTCATCACGATGACGGCGCTCACCAGGATGTAGACGACGATCACGATGCCCAGCGCGAGGAACATGGCTCGGGGCAGTTCGCGCGCAGGGTCACGCATGTCGCCCGCCGAATTGGTCACGACGCCGAAACCCTCATACGTGACGTAGAGCAGACCCGCGGCGAACAGCACACCGATCCAGCTGTGGCCGCCGTTGTCGGCCAGGCGGCCCGGGTCGGCGTGGGATAAGCCGAGCACCACGAATGCCGCGAGGATCGCCAATTCGATGGTGATCACAAAGATCTCGGATCTGCCGACGAACTTCGTTCCGATCAGGTTCACCACCACGACCGCGACGATGAGGCCGATGCCTATCGCTTTGCCGGACCACTCCGGCGTGTGCCATGGCAACAGGGCCCGCGCGTAGCCGGCGAACCCGGCGCAGTACAGGGCCATCGCGATGATCCAGCCCAGGAACTGAAACACATTGAGCCCACCGGCGATAACGCCGTCACCGAAACACCGGATCAGGAACTGCGCGGCCCCGCCGCGGCTGGGGTACTTCGCACCGAGCTTCGCGTAGGAGTACACGCTGAACACTGTCACCGCACCACCGACGAGGAACGCCAACGGCACCCAGACACCTGCGGTGGCCGACGCAAGGCCGACCAGGGTGTACAGGCCTGCGCCCATCATGCCGCCGACGCCGATGGCGGTGGCGCTCGCGACCGTGATGGAACCGGTGCCTTGCGGAGCGGGCACAGCGGATTCCGGCACGCTCATGGCATCAGTCAACCATCATGAAGAAATGGCGCGAGCAGCTTCGGTCAACGGAAAGTCGTCGTCGTCACCGGTGGGGCGAGGGGCATCGGTTACGCGACCGCGAAGACACTTCACCAGCTCGGAGCCAAGGTCGCGATCGGCGACGTCGACGAGGTGGCGGTCAAAGAGGCGGGCGACGAAGCATGCGGTGCTCGGCTTCACCGACACCGCTCGGCTGGAGTTGCGCGGCACGGGGGTGACGCTGTCGGCGGTGCTGCCGACGCTGACCAACACGTCGATGATCGACGGGGTGGCCAGTATGTCGGGGCTGCGCAACGCCGAACCCGAGGACATCGCGGCGGGCATCGTGGGCTTGATCGAGAAGCCGAAGCCGCGCTTGGCGGTGACGCGGGCCGCTGGTCTGCTGATCGAGGCGACACGGCGGTTGATGCCCCTTCGTGTGGGCGAAGCAGTCACCCACGCGCTGCACGTCGACACGATATTCGCGGATGCCGCCGACAAACAGGAGCGGCGCGACTACGAGGACCGTGCCCGCCACTCCTAACCGTCAGTCGCGGGCACGGCGGCGTGCGACGCTCCGCACATGAACACGGCGAGACGGGCGATCGTGTCTCCTGGGTTCTTCCAGCGGTGGCGAGTGCCGTTCTGCACCACGGTGTCTCCCGGATGCAGCGTCACCTCGGCATCGTCGTCCAGCTCCAGCACGACCGTGCCTTCGAGGACAACCTCGAAGTCGATCGTGTCTGTGGTGTGCATGCCGGGATCCGTGACGTCCATGTACCGGAGGAGCCCCGGCACCTCGACCTCGAAGCCTGTGAGGTCTGCCGTGGCGTCGACCTCGGAGCCCGCTGTGGTTTCCGGCGGCAACGAGAACATCCCGAACCTGAACCCGCCGATCGGTGGGAAATACATGTCGTGCTCGGGCATGCTGCCGTCGTCGGGGAACTCTGAGGTCCTGTCGCCGCCCCACAATCTGTGAAACCCCGTCAGCGGCAGCGGGGGGACTGCCTCGTCGCTGACGAATACGGACTTGCCGGACGCGTCGTGCCCGGTCACTACTCGACGGACATTCATGCCGCCAGTCAAGCACCGCAGTCAGGAATTCGTGGCAATGTCTGCCTCATGGAGCAGAAGCCGCCCACCGCCACCATCGAATCAGCGCACCGCGACCAGCTGACCGCCCTGCCGTTCAACGACACCGCGGACTTCGACGACGCCGACCGCGGATTCATTGCCGCTCAACAACCGTGCGTCATCAGAGCGGCCGACGGTCGCGTGGTGTGGGACAACGACTCCTACGCGTTCGTCAGCGGTGACGCACCGACGTCGGTGCATCCCAGCCTGTGGCGTCAGAGCAAGCTGTGCGCCAAGCAGGGCCTCTACGAAGTGGTGGAGGGCATCTATCAGGTGCGTGGCTTCGACCTGTCGAACATCAGCTTCATCGAAGGTGACACCGGGGTCATCGTCATCGATCCGTTGATCTCCACCGAGACTGCTGCCGCCGCGCTGCAGCTGTATCGCGCGCACCGTGGAAATCGTGCGGTCAGCGCTGTTATTTATACCCACAGCCACGTCGACCATTTCGGTGGCGTGCTCGGGGTGACGACGCAGGCCGACGTCGACGCGGGCCGGGTCGCGGTGCTCGCGCCTGAGCACTTCACGCAGCACGCCGTGCAGGAGAACGTCTACGCCGGGACCGCGATGGCGCGGCGCGCCGCCTACATGTACGGCGCGGCGCTGGACCGGAGCCCGCAGGGGCAGGTGGGATGCGGGCTAGGTCAGGTCGGCTCGACGGGCGAGGTCGCGCTGATCGTGCCGACTGTCGACGTTCGCGAAACCGGTGAGACACACACCGTCGACGGTGTCGAGATCGAGTTCCAGATGGCGCCCGGCACCGAGGCACCCGCCGAGATGCACTTCTACTTTCCGCGCTTCCGCGCCCTGTGCATGGCCGAGAACGCCACCCACAATCTGCACAATCTGCTGACACTGCGCGGCGCACTGGTCCGGGATCCACACGGGTGGGCGGGTTACCTGACCGAGGCCATCGACCGCTTCGCCGACCGCACCGACGTCGTGTTCGCCTCGCACCACTGGCCGACCTGGGGCCGCGACCAGATCGTCGAATTCCTTTCCCTGCAACGCGATATGTATGCCTATTTGCACGATCAGACGCTGCGACAGCTGAACCAGGGCTTCACGGGCATCGAGATCGCCGAGAACTTTGAGATGCCACCCGCGCTGCACAAGGCGTGGCACACCCACGGCTACTACGGCTCGGTCAGCCACAATGTCAAGGCCGTCTACCAGCGCTACATGGGCTGGTTCGACGGCAACCCCGGCCGGTTGTGGGCGCATCCGCCCGAGGCGATTGGTCCTCGCTACGTCGAGGCGATCGGGGGAATCGACCGCGTCGTCGACGTCGCGCGGAAGGCCTTCGACGAAGGCGACTTCCGTTGGGCAGCAACGCTGCTGGACCATGCGATCTTCACCGATCAGGACCACGCCGGCGGCACGAGTGCTCTATGCCGACACCCTCGAACAGCTTGCCTACGGCGCAGAGAATGCCGTCTGGCGCAACTTCTTCCTCGCAGGCGCGACCGAATTGCGCGTGGGGAACTTCGGCACCCCGACCCAGACCGCTTCGCCGTCGATACTGGGCCAACTCACTCCGGAGCAGATGTTCGACACCCTCGCCCTCAGCGTGAACGGGCCGCGGGCATGGGATCTCGACGTCGCTGTCGACATCACCTTCCTCGACGTCGCGACCAATTACCGGCTGACGCTGCGCAACGGAGTGCTGGTGTACCGCAAGCTGCCCGCCGACGGGTCAACGGCCGACGCCACCGTTAGGCTTGCAAACAAGCTGCGGCTGTTGACATTTGCCGCGGGAGACACGGACTCTCCCGGCTTGCAGATCGTCGGGGACGCCGACGCGCTGCCGTCGATCATCGCGGTGATCGACCGACCGGACCCGAACTTCAACATCGTCACGCCGTAGCGGAACAAGTGTTCGCACTTCGCCGTCATCTAAGCCCCGAGGCGTCCGAACCGACACGGCGCTATGCCCGCCTGTGAGCGACAACAGCGTCTAACAGGTCACGGGCATCACGAGACGGACTCGATCAGAGACAACACCGGTCTAATGACGCAGGTAGATGAGTTGTCGCTCAGAGGCGGGCAATTTGGATGTTGTCTGGCGCCGAGATCCCTGAGGTGATTGGGACAACTGGTAAGTGTCAGAGTCGCTCAGGGAATACCGCCGTCGACTCGGATGATGCTGCCGCTGGTGTAGCTCGACGCATCGGACGCCAAAAATAGTGCAGCGCCGATGATCTCGGGAGGATTGCCCAGTCGTTGTAGCGCGAAGTGCTGCGCGCCCTTCGTCGTCGCCGGGATGTCCCATGCCTTGCTGATGTCGGTGAGGAAGGGTCCAGGCATCAGGGTGTTCACTCGCACGGTCGGTCCGAAGGCCAGCGCGAGCCCTTCGGTCAACGCGTTGAGGCCCGCCTTGGCGGCCGAATACGGCAGTTGCTCCGGCCGCGGACGCCGGGATCCGCTCGAGCTGACGTTGATGATCGACCCGCCGCCGTCGGCCACCATCCGTTCGCCCACCAACGTCGACAACCGGAACGGGCCCTTGAGGTTGAGATTGACGACGGCATCGAACAGCTTCTCGGTGACCGAGCTCAGCGACTCGTACAGCGGCGACATGCCGGCGTTATTGATGAGCACGTCGACCTTGCCGAACCGGGCGTAGGTGGCGTCGACCAATCCGTCGAGTTCGTCCCACCGGCCGACGTGCACTTGATACGGGAATGCAGTGCGGCCGGTCGCGGCGGCGATCTCTTCGGCGGTCGCCACGCATGATTCGTATTTGCGGCTGGCGATGATCACGTCGGCGCCGCACTTCGCGGCGGCGAAGGCCATCTCGCGACCGAGGCCGCGGCTTCCGCCCGTGACCAGCACCACCCGGTCGGTGAGATCGAACAGTTCGTCGGCATAGCCCATATCAGTGACTCCTCGTGTCGGCCAGTTCGTGGGCGGTCTCGCGGACCACGCGGTGAATGAACCCCAGCTTGCTGATCACCGGTGGCGGAATCACGAACGGATACAACGGATTCTTGCCCATCGCGGTGTTGACGCGATTGAAGAACAGCGCCAGCCACGTCCAGTCGTAGAGCAGGCGCTCGATGGGTGCATCGTCATAGCTCTCCAGCGGGGTGATGTCCCGCGGGACCGAGAACCGAACCCGATCCGAGTGCAGGACCAGGCCCGCCTCGCGGACGGTATCGATGGTGTCGGTGATGTGGAGGTAGTGCGCGAAGCATTCCGCGAAGTCCTCCCACGGGTGCATGGTGGCGTACTCGGAGATGAACGATTCGGGCCAGCCGTCGGGTGGGCCGAACTTGTAGTGCCTGGCGATCTCGGCCTGGTAGTCGGCGCGCTCGTCGCCGAAAAGCTCGCGGCAGTCGTCGAGGTAGCGCACCGCGCCGGCGCCGGTTTCGACGAGGACATGTTGGTAGTAGTGGCCGACCTCGTGGCGGAAGTGTCCGAGCATGGTGCGTTACGGCTCGCCGAGCCGTACGCGCAGCGACTCTCGATAGGCGTCGAGTGATTCGACGAGATCGATCGTGATCACGCCGTTGGCATGGCCGATCGTGACCGGCTTGCCCTCGCTGTAGCTCGACAGCAGATCGAAGGCCAGGCCGCCGTCGGTGCGCCAGAACGGTTCGACGGGCAGGCCGAGGTCGAGCAGTTGCAGGATCAGCCGATGCATCGCGGTGGTGGTGTCGGCCAACTTCTCCAGGGCGATGGTGTCGTCGGCGTGGGGTTCGGCCCGGATCAACGAGTCGGCGAAACACCGGCCCCTGTGTGCCGTCTCCTGTGCCTCAGGGACCAGCCAGTTGCAGCCCAGGCTGGCCGACTTGGTGCAGTAGATCCACCGGGATCCGTTGATGACGGCGGCTTGCTCGGATGTGGCGATCATCGACAGGGTGGGCACATGCAGGCCCAGTTCCGCTTGGCAGGTGGGGCAGCGCCGCGATTCGAACGGGGCGAAGCTGTCGCATACCGGGCAGGCGAACGCGCGCACGGCATCTATCGTGGCACGGGCGCTGTAGGTCACGAGGCTAGGAATGGATATGCAATTGCTGTTGGTCCGCCACGCGTTGCCTCTGCGCAGCGAACCCGGCCAGGGCTCCGATCCGCACTTGTCCGACGAGGGCGTCGAGCAGGCAAAGCGGCTCCCCGACGCGTTGGCGCGGTTCCCGATCACTCGACTGGTCAGCAGTCCGCAGATCCGGTCCGTTCAGACGGCGCAGCCGGTTGCCGACGCGTTGGGGCTGACGGTCGAAATAGATGAACGGCTCGCCGAATACGACCGCGACATGGAGCACTACATCCCGATCGAGCAGATCGCCGCCGAGTTCCCCGAGGAGCTGGAGAGGCTGGCCAATGGCCACCTGCCCAGCAGCGTTGATGAGACCGCGTTTCTGGCTCGGATCAATGCGGGGATCCGCGACCTGGCGGCCGCGGGTGACCACGAGGACACTGTCGCGGTGTTCAGCCATGGCGGGGTGATCAACGGTCTGCTGCACACCATTCTTGGCACCGAGAAGATTCTGTGCTTCAACGTCGACTACGCCGGCGTCACCCGGCTGCTGTCCTCACGCGAGGGCAACCTGTATGTGGCAGCCGTCAACGGCACCGAGCACGTATGGGACCTGCTCCCGCGGAATCGGCGATGAGCGCTCGCGCGAAGAGCAGAAAGCGGCGATGGTAGACAAGTCCAGTGACTACCTCGCTCGAAGGGCTTGACCTCGACGCCCTGGATCGCCACCTGCAGTCTGTTGGCATCGCCCGTACCGGTGAACTGCGGGCCGAGCTGATCTCCGGCGGCCGGTCCAACCTGACGTTCCTGGTCTCCGACGACGCGTCCAAGTGGGTGTTGCGCAGGCCCCCGCTGCACGGGCTGACGCCGTCGGCGCATGACATGGCGCGTGAGTACAAGGTGGTGGCCGCGCTGCAGGACACCCCAGTGCCGGTGGCGCGCGCTGTGACCATGCGCAACGACGACTCCGTGCTGGGTGCGCCGTTTCAGATGGTGGCGCACGTGCCGGGGCGTGTCGTGCGCTACGACGATGAGCTCGAGAAGCTCGGGGACAAGGACACCATCAGCGACTGCGTCGACGCATTGATCCGGGTGCTCGCCGACCTGCACGCCGTTGATCCAGAGGCCGTCGGGCTCGGCGATTTCGGCAAGCCCACCGGTTACCTCGAACGCCAGGTACGCCGCTGGGGCTCGCAGTGGGAGCTGGTCCGGCGCGAGGACGATCCGTGCGACACTGACGTCAAGCGACTGCATTCCGCTCTGGCAGAAGCGATTCCGCAGCAGAGTCGCAGCTCGATCGTCCACGGCGACTACCGCATCGACAACACCATTCTGGATGAGCTGGACGCGACGAAGGTGGTCGCAGTGCTGGACTGGGAGATGTCCACACTCGGTGATCCGCTCAGCGACGCCGCGCTGATGTGCGTATACCGCCATCCGATGTTCAACCTGATCCACGCGAGCTCGGCGTGGGCGTCGCCCCTCATCCCGGAGGTTGACGACCTCGCGAATCGCTACTCGCTGGCGGTGGGACAGTCGCTGGACAACTGGGACTTCTATATGGCGCTGGGATATTTCAAGGTGGCGATCATCGCGGCGGGCATCGCATTCCGGGCCCGCATGGGCGGTGGCGTCGCCGACGACACCGACGAGGTGGATAAGGCGGTGGCCCCGCTGATCGCCGAGGGCCTCAGACTGCTGAAGGGATAGCTAGCCCTTCGCCCTCAGGTTCTTTTTCGCTGCGCGGCGCAATTGGACGATCCGTGCGGTGCCGGCAGCGACCGTCAACAAGCCACCGCATACCGCCGCCAACAGGATCGCCACGCCGACGGGAAGATTCCACTCCCAGACGAAGAAGTGGATGGTGGCGGAGTCGGTGTTCTGCAGAATGAACACGAGCAGAAAAATGAGGATCAGGAATCCGACGATCAGCGCCGACCACAGCGCGGCCGCGCGGGTGAACTTGACCGCCGACTCCGGCGAAACGAGATATTCGCCCGCAGTGGCCGTCGGATCCGGCGGTGTCCCTTTCGAAGACGCCATCGGTGGGACGGCCGGAGCCGATGATGGCACCGCTTCAGACGGCCGATCGGGCGATACAGACGGATCGCTGGTCATGGCTCCATCTTTGCCCCTTCCAGCATCGAATGAAACCACATCGGTGCTCACGCTGACGCTAAAGCGCGGCGTTCCGGCGCGCATCTCGATAGGGTCCGGGAGAGCTATTCGCCGAGAGGACATTCGGTATGTCGAGCACACGTAGATCGATTCTGGCGGTCCTGGTGGCCGTGTTCGCGCTGATCGCAGGGATGTTGTCGGCGTGCGGCAGCTCCAACCCCCTCGGCGGCGGGGAGATATCGGGAGATCTGAAATCGATCACCGTCGGTTCGGCCGACTTCACGGAATCGAAGATCATTGCCGAGCTCTACGCCCAGGCCCTGGAGGCCAACGGCTTTACCGTCCGCCGCCAGTTCGGCATCGGCAGCCGCGAAACCTACATTCCTGCGGTGCAGGACCATTCCATCGACCTCATTCCGGAGTACACCGGCAATCTGCTTCAGTACTTCGATGAGAAGACCCCGGCTACCACACCCGACGCGGTGCTACTGGGACTGCTCAAAGCGCTTCCTGGCGACCTGTCGATCCTGTATCCGTCGCCTGCGGAAGACAAAGACACCCTTGCCGTCACCGAGGCGACCGCGCAGAAGTGGAATCTCAAGTCGATCGTGGACCTCGCGAAGCACTCACCCGAGGTCAAAGTCGGTGCGCCATCGGAATTTCAGACCCGGGTGACCGGCTTGGTGGGTCTCAAGGACAAGTACGGCCTGGACATCGCGCCGGTCAACTTCGTCGCGATCAGCGACGGCGGCGGTCCGGCGACTGTGCAAGCTCTGACAGGCGGCACCGTCACCGCCGCCAACATCTTCAGCACGTCGCCGTCAATCGAGCAGAACCATCTCGTGGTTCTCGAGGACCCGAAGAACACCTTCCTCGCCGCAAACGTTGTTCCGCTGGTGGCGTCGCAGAAGATGTCCAACGAGCTCAAGACCGTGCTGGACGCCGTGAGCGCAAAGCTGACCACCGAGGCGCTGATCAAGCTCAACACGGATGTGGAAGGCAACAAGGGCGTCGACCCCGACGAGGCGGCGGGTAAGTGGATCAAGGACAACGGCTTCGACAAACCGGTCCAGAAGTAGGTCGATGAGCGCTAGCGCGAAGAGGAGACAGCACCGATGAGCGCTTGCGCGAAGAGGAGACGGCACAGTTGATCACGTTCGAGAACGTCACCAAGAAGTATCCCGACGGCACTGTTGCGGTCGACGATCTGACGCTAGAAGTTCCGGAGGGAACGCTCACCGTCTTCGTCGGGCCGTCCGGCTGCGGCAAGACCACCTCGATGCGGATGATCAACCGGATGATCGACCCGACGTCGGGCACGCTCACCGTGGACGGCAAGGACGTCACCAAGGTCGACCCGGTCAAGTTGCGCCTCGGCATCGGCTACGTCATTCAGAGTGCCGGGCTGATGCCGCATCTGCGGGTCGTCGACAACGTCGCTACCGTGCCGGTACTTCGTGGCGAATCGCGGCGCAGCGCAAGGAAAGCAGCGCTGGCGGTCATGGAACGCGTCGGGCTGGATCCCAAGCTCGGGGATCGGTACCCGGCGCAGCTGTCGGGCGGCCAGCAGCAGCGCGTCGGCGTGGCGAGGGCGCTGGCCGCCGACCCGCCGATCCTGTTGATGGACGAACCCTTTAGCGCCGTCGATCCGGTGGTCCGCGAGGATCTGCAGACCGAAATCCTGCGGCTGCAAAGCGAACTCCACAAGACCATCGTGTTCGTCACCCACGACATCGACGAGGCGATCAAGCTCGGCGACAAGGTCGCGGTGTTTGGCCGCGGCGGGGCCTTACTGCAGTACGCAGATCCCGCATTCGTGTTGTCGAACCCGGCAAACGAGCTTCGTTTCGGGCTTTGTCGGCGCCGACCGCGGTTATCGAGGCCTTCAGTTCTTCGCATGCGACGGGCCTTCCGCTGCACGAGGTTCGGCATGTCGTCCGAGGGTGAGCTCGACGCACTAACGCTGGGTCCGGATGAATGGGCGCTGGTCACCAAGGACGACGGCAAGCCCTTTGCGTGGATCAATGCCGAGGGCGTCGAGGTCCACCGCAAAGGCAGCGCGCTGTACGACAGCACCGTCGGCGGCGGCTCGTTCTTTCGGCCGGACGGCACGCTGCGGCTGGCTCTCGACGCCGCGCTGTCCTCACCGACCGGGCTGGGGGTGGCGGTCGACGACGACGGCGAGCTGATCGGCGGGGTGAGGGCCGACGATGTGCTGGCGCTGCTCACGGAGCAGCGGCGCGTCCCGGAAGTGGGGTAACCGGTGCGCTACCTGTTCACCCACCTCGACGACCTGTGGGCGCTCACGCTGATCCACCTGCGCCTGTCACTGATCCCGATTGTGCTGGGGTTGTTGATCGCGGTGCCCCTCGGCGCGCTGGTGCAACGCACGACGGCGCTGCGGCGCCTGACGACGATCACCGCCAGCATCATTTTCACCATCCCGTCGCTGGCGTTGTTCGTCGTGCTGCCGCTGATCATTCCGACGAGGATCCTCGACGAGGCCAACGTGATCGTGGCGCTGACGCTTTATACCGTCGCGCTGCTGGTGCGTGCGGTGCCTGAGGCGCTGGACGCGGTGTCGCCCACGGTCCTCGACTCCGCAACGGCCGTCGGCTACAAGCCGCTCATCCGCATGCTGAAAGTCGAGCTGCCACTTGCTGTTCCGGTTCTCATCGCAAGTCTGCGCGTCGTCGCCGTCACCAATATCTCGATGGTGTCGGTCGGTTCGGTGATCGGCATCGGTGGTCTTGGCACCTGGTTCACCGAGGGTTACCAGTCCAATAAGAGTGACCAGATCATCGCAGGCATCATCGCGATATTCGTGCTCGCGATCGTCATCGACACGCTGATCATGTTCGCCGGGCGGTTGCTCACGCCATGGACCCGCGTGAGTCGCACCGGCCGAACGAAAGTGAAGGCGGCGGCATGAATTTTCTGCAGCAGGCGCTTTCGTACATCTTCACCGCCGCCAATTGGGGCGGACCGGCGGGGCTGGCCGCGCGGATCGCAGAACATCTGCAGTACACCGTCGTCGCGGTGCTGATGTCGGTGTTGGTCGCCGTGCCGATTGGGATGCTTATCGGGCACACCGGTCGCGGCACCTTCCTGGTCGTCACTGGGGTCAACGCGCTTCGCGCGCTGCCCACGCTGGGTGTGCTGTTGCTGGGTGTGCTGATGTGGGGCCTTGGCCTGGTGCCTCCGACGGTGGCGCTGATGTTGCTGGGCATTCCGCCGCTATTGGCAGGAACCTACGCAGGCATCGCGAACGTGGACCGAGCGGTCGTCGACGCCGCCCGCTCGATGGGCATGACCGAGTCCCGGGTCTTGTTGCGCGTCGAGGTGCCCAACGCGCTGCCGCTGATTCTCGGCGGGCTGCGGACGGCAACGCTGCAGATCGTGGCCACCGCTACCGTCGCGGCGTACGCGAGTCTCGGTGGCCTCGGCCGCTATCTGATCGACGGCATCAAGGTGCGGCAGTTCTACCTCGCTTTGGTCGGTGCATTGATGGTCACCGCACTGGCGTTGATCCTTGACGCCGCGCTGGCTTTCGCCGTGTGGTCCTCGGTCCCCGGCACCGGCCGCCTTCGCCGGATGCCGCAACCGTTGCTCGGTGACGAGATCGTGCTCGAGTCGGGAACACGCGCACAAAGCACTTCGGTAGGCCGCTACGAACGAGGCGATCCTTCGCCTACGGTAGAGGGGTGAGTGAAGCAGGCCGCTCTGATATGCCGGATAGCGCCTGGCCGGCGATCCTGACCTGGCGGGCGCATGACGTTCCCCGGATGGAGTCCGTACGGGTTC
This sequence comes from uncultured Actinomycetota bacterium, assembly GCA_963841555.1. Classification (GTDB taxonomy): domain Bacteria; phylum Actinomycetota; class Actinomycetes; order Mycobacteriales; family Mycobacteriaceae; genus Mycobacterium. The sequence continues at coordinate 15,127 of CAWJDL010000004.1, read as the reverse complement.
AACTGTCGGGCAACCGCATCAAGGCCTATGGCCGAATCGTCGCGGCCGCGACTCCCACGCACCCCGCCTTTTCCGCGTCGTACGACCTGGTGACCGACGAGGCAGGCGCCACCAAGCGACTGTCACTGAGCGTCACACTTGCCGAGCGCGAGCGGCAGTTGTCCATTGCCCGCGACGAAGAGAACATGTGGCTGGTTCAGAACCATACCGGCGAGACGAAGCGCGCGGCCTATGACGGCGCGCTGGACGTCGACGTGATCTTCAGCCCGTTCTTCAACGCGCTGCCGATCCGGCGCACCGGGCTCTATCAGCGGACCGATTCGGTGACGTGCCCGGTCGTTTACGTGCGGCTGCCAGAGCTGTCGGTGGACCCGGCGGTGATCAGCTACAGCAGCGCCCCGGACGGGATCAAACTGCATTCGCCCGTCGCCGAGACCACGATCAGGGTCGACGACGAGGGCTTCATCCTCGACTACCCAGGGTTGGCAGCGCGGATCTGATCACCCCACCCGCACGACCCGCCGCGGCGAGCTCCTCGCGCCACTTCTCCTCCCCGATGACGATGGTGACGATCTCGGGTCTGCTGAAGCTGTCGTAGCGGATGCGGGCGGCGTGACCGGCCTCGACCAGGTCGGTCAGCGGGCTCTTCGCGGCCAGCGCGTCGCGCGCATGGCCGAGCAGCCCGAGGGTGCGCTCCAGGACAGGAAGCAGCTGGTCGGCGTTGGCCTCACACATGGCGCGCACCAGGTCAGGGGCGGTGGCCGCTACCCGGGTGCCGTCGCGGAAGGAGCCGGCGGCCAGTGCGTACGCCAGCGGAACCTCACCCGCGGTGACCGCGAGCGCCTCGGCGAGTAGATGCGGCAGGTGCGAGATGGTGGCGGCGGCGGCGTCGTGCTCGTCGGAGCGGGCAGGAACGACGACGGCGCCGCAGTCCAGCGCGAGGTTCATCACCATCGTCCAGACGTCGGCCTCGACATGGTCGTCGACGCTGATTACCCAGGGCGCACCGACGAACAGCCGGGGATTGCCGGCCGACCAGCCCGAGTGTGCCGTCCCGGCCATCGGATGGCCTCCGACGAAGCGCTCGAGTAGGCCGAACGATTGCACCTCCTCCAGTACCGCGCTCTTCACGCTGGTCACGTCGGTCAGCGGGCACTGCGGGGCGGAGTCGCGAATGTGTCCCAGCATCTGCGGCAGCGCGGGCACCGGCACGGAGAGCACGATCAATGCGTTGCTGTCGGCGGCGCGCGCCAACGCCTTGTCGAGGTTCTCGGTGGCGTCGAACCCGTCGAATTTCGCCGCCTGCACGCCGTCGATCGAGCGGTTGTATCCGAAGACCTCGCGCCCGGCCGCCGCGGCGGCGCGCATTACGGAGCCCCCGATCAAACCCAGACCCACCACACAAACGGGTGTGTTTGTCACCCTCCAAGGTTGGCACATCGCCCGCATCGCCCGACGTCAGGCTTGGTGTCGATTGCTAGTCAAGGTCCGCCGTCGGCGACTACCGTAAGTGCATATGGGAGCGCAGAGTGCACCGGCGCAGGGCAAGGCCGCCGATATGCCCGACGGCTTCGGCGTTGCCGTCGTGCGCGAGGACGGCAAATGGCGTTGCTCGTCGATGCGCAAGGCCTCTCTGAACAGCTTGACCGCCGCGGAAACCGAATTGCGTGAATTGCGTAGTGCGGGAGCTGTTTTCGGTCTACTGGACGTCGACGACGAGTTCTTCGTGATCCTGCGCCCTGCGCCTGCGGGAACGCGGCTGCTGCTGTCGGATGCCACCGCGGCACTGGACTACGACATTGCCGCCGAGGTGCTGGAGAAGCTCGACAACGACATCAGCCAAGAGGAGCTGGAAGAGGCCGACCCGTTCGAGGAGGGCGACCTCGGCCTGCTTTCGGACGTCGGCCTGCCCGAGGCGGTGTTGGGGGTCATCCTCGACGAGTCGGACCTCTACGCCGACGAACAACTGGGCCGGATCGCGCGGGAGATGGGCTTCGCCGACGAGCTGTCGGCCGTGCTCGACCGCCTCGATCGGTGAGAACCGACGAAGACCTGATCAGGGCAGCACTCGACGCCGCAGGCAGCGTGGGCCCTCGCGACGTGCCGATCGGCGCGGTGATCGTCGCCGCCGACGGCACCGAACTGGCGCGGGCCGCGAACAAGCGCGAAGAGCTTGGGGACCCGACCGCGCACGCCGAGATCCTGGCGATGCGGGCCGCGGCTTCAGCATTGGGTGATGGCTGGCGGCTGGAAGGCACGACTCTGGCGGTGACGGTTGAGCCGTGCACGATGTGTGCAGGCGCACTGGTGATGGCGCGGGTGGCGCGGCTGGTGTTCGGCGCTTGGGAACCGAAGACGGGGGCGGTCGGCTCGCTGTGGGACGTGGTCAGGGACAGGCGCCTGACGCACCGGCCGGAAGTGCGCGGGGGAGTGCTTGCCGACGAGTGCGCGGCGCCGCTGGAGGCATTCTTCGCTAACCAGCGATCGGACTAGCGTCGTGCTCTCCGAGCCGAGATCTGCCCTCGCGCAATGCGTTTTCGATTTCTGACCACGTTTGCTTGACGATCTGCGACGCCGGCTGCAGATCGGTGATCCGTGAGGACACCTGACCGGTGTTGGCGACGCTGGCGTCCATGTCACCTTCGAAGTACAGGTCCGTGATCCGGCCGAGCAGCTGCACGTCCGGGTCGGCCGCGGCCACTCGGGATGCGAGCCCCGTTCTCAGCACGCGCATCGTGGGGTTGCCGGGAATGTCGAGCATCAGCGTGCCGTCGTCGTTGGCGGCCATGATGGCGTTCTTGAAATTCGAGTGCACCGCGGCTTCATGGCTGGCGAGCATCCGGGTGCCCATCTGCACACCCTCGGCGCCAAGGACGACGGCGGCCGCGGCGGACCGTGCGTCGCATATCCCTCCTGCCGCGACGATCGGCAGGTCGACCCGGTCCGCGACGAGGGGAAGCAGGACCATCGTCGAAGCGCCGAGAGCCGATTTGAAACCGCCGCCCTCGACGCCCTCGACCACCAAGGCATCAACGCCTGCGTCTGCTGCCTTCATCGCGCCCTTCAACGATCCGACCACGTGAATGACGGTCATGCCGGCCTCGTGCAGCCGCGCGGTGAACAGGGCCGGGTCGCCCGCGGAGGTGAACACGTGCCGAACCTCGGCCGCGACGAGCTCGTCGACGATGGACGGATCGCGCTTCCAGCCCTGGATCATCAGGTTTGCCGCCACTGGCCTGTCGGTGAGTTCCCGCACCCGGCGCAGGTCGGCGCGGCCTTCTGGGGTCAGCGTCTCGATCATGCCGAGACCGCCGCCCTCGGAGACTGCGGCGGCCAGTTCAGCCCTGGCGATGTATGTCATCGGTGCCTGGACGACGGGGTACTCGATATCGAGCAGGGCTTGGATGCGGTTGGTCACCGCTTCATTCTCTGCTAGCCCCTGATCGCGATTGGATTCGCGCCGCGATCGGCCGGTAAGCTGCCACGCGGTGGCGTGTCCGAGCGGCCTAAGGAGCACGCCTCGAAAGCGTGTGACGGGTAACCCCCGTCCGAGGGTTCAAATCCCTCCGCCACCGCCAAACTGATTCGCCCATCGACCCCGCTATGCGAAGGGGACGGTGTAGTCGGCACTCCATGCTCCACCGATGCAGCTCAGCGGCACACCGTCGGGGGACTGCGCCACGCCCTTGTCCTCACCGCAGAGCGACCGCAGCGTGCGGATGCCGACCAGCGGCGGCGACGCGATCCACTGGCCTTTGGATCCACAGGCCAGCGTGGCGCCCGACGCGTCAAGGCCGAAGTTGTATCGGGTGTTCTGAACACAGCTATCGCCAAGGACCGCGCCGCGCTCGATGTACGTGACACACGCCGCGCCGTCACACGTCCCCGGCGACGCCGATGCGGTTGCCGCCCCCACCATCGGTGCCGCGATGAATCCACAACCGAGCGCCACTGCAGCCATGAGCCTCATGGCCTCAGCCTAGATTCCCCGTCGGCGTTTGCCTCTGCAATCCGCACAGTCGGCACCGCAGGCGTAATGTCTGCCACCATGAAGTCGCTCGTTGCCGCGCTGCTCATGGGCTTGTTCTCGATCGTTGCGCTTGCGCCACCTGCCAACGCCGACACCGTGGCCTACCTCGTCAATGTGCATGTGCGGCCGGGGTACAACTTCCCGAACGCCGACGCCGCGATCGGCTATGGCAACAGCATCTGCGATCGGGTGGCCGCGAAGATGAGCTACGCGCAGCTGGTCGACCAGGTCAAGGCCGACTTCAACACGGCCGACTACTACCAGGGCGCCTACCTGATCAACCAGGCCGTCAACGAGCTGTGCCCCGCGCAGATCTGGCAGCTGCGGCAGTCGGCGGCCGGCTACACGTTGCCTGCCTGACCGGCGGTCGTTCACGACAACGGCGGCGCCCCTGCTGGGACGCCGCCGTCGCGTTGAACTGGGAGTACCTGGCTACGGGCAGGTCACGTCAATCTCGAACGGCTTGTTCACCGGCTGCATGGGGTTGGCCATGTCGATGCCGGTCGCAGTGCCCGAGATCTTGTAGGCATTGCCGTCCTTGGTGGCTTTTGCTTCGCCCTGGCCGGTGCCGGACTGGTAGCCGAGGGTCACGCCGTTGACGTTACCGAGGCCAACGGACTGCACGGTAGCGCCGTCTTCGCTGAGCACCGCAGCGATACCGGTGGCGGCGTCGCCGATCGCGATGTTCATGTTTCCGCCCATCGCACTGCAGACGACGGTGCCGTTGACGTTCTGATCTTGGCCATCGATGGTGACCTTGGTGCCGCCCCCGCTGGGTGCTGCTGTGGCGCTCGCAGTCCCCGCTCCGGTGGTTGCCTCCGCCGAAGTGGTCGGACTTTCGGACTTCTTGTCCGATGAACAGCCGGACAGACCGGCGATGACAATCGCCGCACCGCCTACGGCGACGACAAACCCACGCTTCACCAGTGTTCTCCTTTGTGTTGTTGTGACCCGTCAAGATCGGCGGGTCATCTCGGCCAGTATGGTTGGCGGCCCACGCGCCGACATGCGATTGGGCGAAAAATTTGCCTGTGCACTAACTTCTGGTTGGTTGCGGTCCAACGAACGGGCCGACGATTAGGGCGGATTCGCGCGATTCGATCCTTGACCCAGCGGTATGTTCGCCACCATGCAGATATTGCGCACGGCCGATGAACATTTCACCGATCTGCCTGAATTTCCCTATGCCGCAAGGTATTGCGACGTCTCTGATCAAGACGGCGGCACATTGCGGGTGGCATGGGTGGAAGACGGTCCCGCCGACGCCGATCCGGTGCTGATGTTGCACGGTGAGCCGTCGTGGTCGTTTCTGTATCGACGGATGATTCCAATCCTGGTGGCCGACGGTCATCGCGTCATTTGTCCAGACCTGGTCGGTTTCGGCCGATCGGATAAGCCCACCCGGATCGAGGACTACACGTACGCCCGCCACGTGGAGTGGATGCGCGCGCTGGCGTTCGACGTGCTTGACCTGCAGCGGGTGACGCTCGTCGGCCAGGACTGGGGCGGCCTGATCGGGCTGCGGCTGGCTGCCGAACATCCCGACCGCTTCGCCCGCATCGTCGTGGCCAACACTGGACTGCCCACCGGTGATCTGCCGATGCCCGACATCTGGTGGCGTTTCCGTGAGGCCATCCAAGGCGCACCCGAGATCCAGGTCGGGCGATTCGTCGAATCGGGCTGTCTTCGCCCGATGACCGACGCCGTCCGCGCTGCCTACGACGCGCCGTTTCCCGACGACGCGTACAAGGTGGGCGCGAGAGCGATGCCCGGTCTGGTCCCGACGAGCCCAGACGATCCCGCCTCGGACGCTAACCGCACCGCATGGAAAGTGTTGTGCGACAGTGCAACCCCAATGCTGGTTGCTTTCAGTGACGGTGATCCCATCACCGGCGCGATGGCCGGCATCTTCGCGGGTCAGATGCGCGGCGCACGGGGCATCGACCATCCGGTCATCGCAAACGCGGGGCATTTCTTGCAGGAGGACGCGGGTGAAGAACTCGCCCAGGCCATTGTTCGATTTTTGCGACAGCCGGATTAGTCCATTTGCCGTTCAGCAGGACACTTTGATGGCGAACGTGCCGGAGGTGCGGAAGCTGGGGTTGGCGGTGTCGAAGCCGTCGGCCGTTCCGGTGATGTCGTAGGTCCGGCCGGTCATCGTGACCTTCGCGGTGCCGCCGAGCCCGGCGTTGTAGCTGCCGGTGAAGCCACCGACGTTGTTAATGCCGACGGCTTCTGTGGTGAGCTGGTCTTTGTTGGAGATCAGCGCCGAGACGCCGGATACCTGATCACCCGTGGTGATGGTGGTCAGCGGGCCGGCCGGGCTGCACTGCACCGCCTCGGTGGTGCCGGTGTTCTGACCATTGACGGTCACCTGCGCGGTGCCTGCGACGAGCGTGCCCGGCGCCGGTTTGTAGTCCGGCGGACCCGAGGAACACCCGGCGACGGCCAGCAATGCCGCGGCGGCGACGACCCATCGCGTCTTCACAGTGCAGAATCTACGGCGTGCGCGAGCCTTTCTTCAGCGTTGACGCAGAATTGCCCGGACGGCTCGGTCGCGCCGGCGTCATCCGTACTCCGCACGGCGACATCCACACGCCCGCATTTATCGCCGTCGGCACCCAGGCCACCGTCAAGGCCGTCCTGCCTGAGACCATGAAAGAGCTTGGTGCACAAGCTGTTCTGGCGAACGCCTATCATCTGTATCTGCAGCCCGGCCCCGACATTGTCGAGGAGGCAGGCGGACTCGGCGCGTTCATGAACTGGCCAGGGCCGACCTTCACGGACAGCGGCGGGTTTCAGGTGCTCTCACTCGGTGCCGGCTTCAAGAAGGTGCTGGCGATGGACACCGAACGGGTCCAAGCCGATGACGTCATCGCCGAGGGTAAGGAGCGGTTGGCCCATGTCGACGACGACGGCGTCACCTTCCGCTCGCACCTCGACGGCTCCACCCACCGCTTCACCCCCGAGGTGTCGATCGGGATCCAGCACAAGCTCGGCGCGGACATCATCTTCGCCTTCGACGAGCTGACCACCCTGGTCAACACCCGCGGCTACCAGGAGGAGTCGGTGCAGCGCACCCACGACTGGGCGGTGCGGTGCCTGATCGAACATCGCAGGCTGACGGCGCTGCATCCGGAGAAGCCGGCGCAGGCACTGTTCGGCGTAGTGCAGGGCGCCCAATACGAGGATCTGCGCAGGCAGGCCACGCGGGGGCTGACGACCATTGTCGACGAGGACGGGCGCGGGTTCGACGGCTACGGCATCGGCGGGGCGCTGGAGAAACAGAACCTGGCCACCATTGTCGGCTGGGTCAGTAGCGAGCTGCCCGCGGACAAGCCCCGCCACCTACTCGGGATCAGTGAGCCCGATGACCTGTTCGACGCCGTCGCCGCGGGCGCCGACACCTTCGACTGCGTGTCCCCGTCGCGCGTCGCACGCAACGCCGCGGTCTACTCCGCGACCGGCCGTTTCAACGTCACCAATGCCCGGTATCGGCGCGACTTCAGTCCCGTCGACGCCGACTGCGACTGCTACACCTGCGCGCACTACACCCGCGCCTACCTGCACCACCTGTTCAAATCGAAGGAGTTGCTGTCCTCGACGCTGTGCACGATCCACAACGAGCGCTTCGTGATCAGGCTGGTCGACCAGATCCGGGCCGCCATCCGGACCGGCGAGTTCGACGAACTCCGGGCACACGTGCTGGGCCGCTATTACTCGACGCGTGCACAATAAGGAGATGCGGACGAGAGGAGCACCATCCGTTGATTGAGCCCGCCGCGGATTCGCAGGCATTGCTGCTGCAGTTGCTCGACCCGTCGAACCGGGCGGATCCATACCCGGCCTATGACCGGATCCGCGAGCACGGGCCGCTGCAGCTGCCGGAGATGACGCTGAACGTGTTCTCGTCCTATCAGGACTGCGACGACGTGCTGCGCCATCCGTCGTCGGCCAGCGATCGACTCAAGTCGACCAGGGCGCAGCGCGAGATCGCGGAGGGAGTCGAGGCGAGGCGGATAGGGCCCCCTGGATTCCTATTCCTCGATCCGCCCGACCACACCCGGCTGCGCAAGCTGGTCAGCAAGGCGTTTGCGCCGAAGGTGGTGAAGGCGCTCGAACCCGACATCACCGCGCTGGTCGATTCGCTGCTCGACAAGGTCGACGAGAAGGGCTCCTTTGACGTCATCGCCGACCTGGCCCATCCGCTGCCGGTCGCGGTGATCTGCCGGCTGCTCGGCGTACCAATCGAGGACGAGCCGCAATTCAGTCGCGCGTCGGCGCTGCTCGCCGCGGCGCTGGACCCCGTCGCCACGTTCACCGGCCAAGCCCCCGACAGTTTCGACGAAATGCAGGAGGCCGGCCTGTGGCTGCGCCAGTACTTGCGGGAACTCATCGCGCGCCGGCGCAGCGATCCCGGTGACGATCTGATGTCGGGACTGATTTACGTCGAGGAGTCGGGGGATCAGCTCACCGAGGAAGAGATCGTCGCGACGTGCAACCTGCTGCTGGTCGCCGGGCATGAGACGACGGTGAACCTGATCGCCAACGCGATTCTGGCGATGCTGCGCCACCCGCGGCAGTGGACGGCGCTGGCGGTCGACCCGCAGCGCGTTTCCGCCGTGGTGGAGGAGACGCTGCGCTACGACCCGCCCGTGCAGTTGATGGGCCGAATTGCGGCCGACGACATGACAATTGGCGATGCCGCCGTGCCGAAGGGCGACATCATGATGTTGCTGCTGGCGGCGGCTCACCGCGACCCGGCGACGTGTGAGCGTTCCGACGAATTCGACCCCGACCGCGAATCCGTCAAGCATCTCGGGTTCGGCAAGGGCCCGCACTTCTGCCTCGGCGCGCCGCTGGCCCGGCTGGAGGCCGCCGTCGCGCTGTCGAAGGTGACCGCCCGCTTCCCGCAGGCCCGGATGGCCGGCGAGCCGCAGTACAAGCCGAACCTGACGCTGCGCGGGCCGGCCAGTCTCGACGTCAAGGTCTAGAGCGTCACCTCGGTCAGCACCCGTGCGGTCGGGGCTCCGACCAACGCGGGCGAGGCCTCCGGCGACTGCCAGACCACGTTGTGCAGGAAAGTGCGGAAATTGGTTGCCGCGTCGACACTTTCGAAGCGCAGATTGACCATGATGTAGTTGGGGTCGTCACTGGGCTGAAACACTTCGGTCCGCTGGACACCGGCCTGCTCGCGCGCCGGCGCAAACCGGTTGAAAGCCTCAAGCCACGTAGCCAGGTCACTGATCTCATGCTCGATGTGCAATATGGGCATGGCCCAGTGTGAACCGCACGTGCAATCACTGCGCCAATTCGACGATCACCGCCTGTGCGGCCCGCTCTCCTGCGTCGACTGCGCCCTCCATATAGGCGCTCCAGTAGGTTGCGGTATCGGTTGATGCCCAATGGATCACGCCGATGGGCGCGGCGAGTGCCGGACCGTAGGTGGTCCACACATGCGGCCCGTGGTTGGCGTTGTAGCAGCCGCGGGTCCACTGCCGTTCTGACCATTCCCCGTCGACGTAAAACTCCGGATTGGCGGCCGCGCTGCCGAAGTGGCGTACCAGTTCTGCGGTCAGGCCTTCGCGGCGATCGGCCTCGGGAAGGCGCCCGTAGGTGCGGGCCTGATCACCTTCAAGGAATAGCAGGATCACGCCGTGGTCGTCGCCCGGGATGCACGTGTCGTTGGACATCCGGGCTGGGCCGATGTCGGAGATGAGCTGGCCGTTGAATCCGTCGTTGCGCCAGAACGGCTCGTCGTAAATGAAGAATGCCTTCATCGCCGAGCCGTTAGGCAGCCGTTGGGTGAGCTGATCGCGGACCCCGGGAAGCGGCGGGTCGTACATGATCCGGCCGGCGAGCGTCGGCGATATCGCGACGATGACCCTGCGGCCGCGTGCCACCAGCCCGCCACGGCAGTGCACGGTGACGCTGTCGGCGGCGTGCTCGATCAGCTGGACCGGGGCGTCGAGCACGATGTGTTCGGCGACCAGGGCCGCCAGTCGACGTGGGATCTCGCTGGTGCCACCGATAATCCGCGTGGTTTGCGCGCCGCCCTCGGATTCGGCGAACAGCTCCGACGTCACGCCGCAGGTCTGGATCGTGAACAGCAGATGCAGGAAGGACACTTCGACTGTGGGCACCGCCAGGATCCCGACCGTGCAGATCTCCAACAGGGTCCGCGCCACCGGCGAAAGCCCCTGATTGTCATACCAGGTGCCCGCGGTGATGACGTCCCATTCGGCAGCCCGCGGTGCCAGCCAGGGTGCTTCGACCGGAACCTCTGCGGCCAACTCGTCGAGATGACGCAGAACCCGCTCCAATTGGTCCAGCTCGTCGGCGAACCGGGTGCGAAACTCGTTCTCCCGCAGCACGCCAGAGCCGGCCAGATCGTAGGACGTTTCGCCCTCGTCGTACTGTGCGTAGGTCTCGACCCCGAGTTCTGCGGCCAGTCGGAACATTCGTCTGTGCGTGTCACCGATCCACTGGGCGCCGAGTTCGACAGGAACCCCAGGTATCACATCGTGGGTGAGGATTCGTCCGCCGACGCGCTCGTCGGCCTCCAATATCAACGGCTTGAGCCCTGCATCGAGCACTCTTCGTGCGGCGATCATCCCCGAAAGCCCCGCTCCAACGATGATGACGTCCGCTTCCAGGCTCGTTGGGTGTGCCATGGTGGACACCCTCTCACGGTGCCTCTACAGCGGGTTGAGAATGCGGTCAAGGAACTGGCGAGTGCGCTCTTCCTTCGGGTCGCCGATCACCTCGGCGGGTGGACCCTTCTCCAGGATGACGCCCTGGTCGGTGAACAGCACCTGATCGGAAACCTGTTTGGCGAACTGGATTTCGTGAGTGACGATCACCAGAGTCCAGCCCTCGAGGGCGAGGTCACGGATGACCGCCAGCACCTCGCCAACCAGTTCCGGGTCCAGCGCTGACGTCGGCTCGTCGAACAGCACGACCTTCGGCTTCAAGGCCAACGCCCGTGCGATGCCGACGCGCTGCTGCTGCCCGCCGGACAATTGGAACGGGTATTCGTCGCGCTTCTCGGCAAGGCCGACCTGGCGAAGCAGTTCAACGGCCTCGGCCTGGACCTCGTCCTTCGGGCGCTTCTGCACGACGAGCGGTCCCTCCGTGACGTTCTCGATCACCGTCTTGTGCGGAAACAGGTTGTGCGACTGGAACACAAAGCCACTCTGTGCCCTGTAGCGCCGCAGTTGGTCCTGGGGGACAGGCTTCGAGAAATCCAGCTCGACATCGCCCACCCGGACCACGCCGGCGTCTGGGACATCGAGTGCGTTGAGTGCCCGCAGCAGCGTCGTCTTTCCCGATCCGGACGGGCCGATGATGGTGGTCGCCGAGCCGGCGGCGACGCTGAACGAAACACCCTTGAGCACTTCGTTTTCCCCGAAGGCCTTGTGCACCCCTTCGGCGGAGATCCTGTCTTCACGAGGCTCTGTCATCGCGCCACATACCTTTCCAGCCGACGTTCAATGCGACTCTGGCCGAACGAGAGCACCAGGCAGATGACCCAGTAGTAGACCGCGGCCGTGCCGTACAAAGCGAAGAACTCGAACTTCGGCGCCGCGATGATCTGTGCCTGTCGCAGCAGCTCGGTGACCAGGATCGTCGACGCCAGTGAGGTGTCCTTCACCAGCGAGATCAGTGTGTTGGACAGCGGCGGCACCGCAACCCGGGTGGCCTGCGGCAGGATGATGCGCCTCAGTGCGCCAACGTAATTGAGACCGATGGTCTCTGCCGCCTCCCACTGGCCCTTCGGGATACTCTGGATCGCCGACCGGATGATCTCGGCCGCGTAGCCTCCGACGTTCAGGGAGAACGCGATGATCGCCGCCGGGAATGGGTCGATCTTTACCCCCAGCTCCGGCAAGGCGTAGAACACGATGAAAAGCTGCACCAGCAACGGGGTTCCGCGGATGATCGAAATGTAGAACCGCGCGACGTTGGAGAGGATCACGTTCGGCGACAGCCGGGCCAGCGCCACCGCGAGCGCGATAACGAGACCGATCACAAAGCTGATGATCGTGAGCGGGATCGTCATGGTGATCGCCGCCTTGGCCAGCGGTCCGAGGCTGTGCAGAACCAGCTGCCACGTCGACTGCGCCTCGGGGCCGCCTGACGCGTTGGCTTTGAGGTACTTCTTCGAGATGGTGGCCAACGTGCCGTCGGAGCGAAGTTCGTCGAGGGCCTTGTTCAGATCGGGCAGCAGGCCGCTGTTCTTGCGGGCGGCGAAGCCCTGCTCGCTCTTCTCACCTGTGGTCCCGGCGATCTTGACCGAGGTATCCCCGGTCTCGGCGAGGTAGGCGTACACGGCGATGCTGTCGTTGATCACCACGTCCACCCGGCCCTGGTTGAGCAGCTTGATGGCCTGGGTGAAGCCCTCGACGACCTCGACGCTCGCACCATGGTCGCGGGCCACCTGCGCCCAGTTGCTGGTGGCGGTCTCACCGGCGACCTTGCCCTTGATGTCGTCGAGCGATTTGACGGAGTTGTCGTCGGCTCGAGTGACGATGACGCCCTCGCCGACCGAATACGGCTCCGAGAGGTCGTACTTCTGCTTCCGTTCATCGTTGATCGTCACCTCGTTGGCGACCACGTCGAATCGGTCGGACTCGAGGGCGGCGAAGATCGCATCCCAAGGCGTTTCAACGAATTCGACCTTCAGGCCGAGCTTCTCGGCGACGGCGCGGGCCACGTCGACGTCGTAGCCGACGAGCTCGCCGGTGGCCGGGTCGTGGTAGCTGAACGGGGCGTAGACACCCTCGGTGCCGACTCGTAGCACGCCGGCCGCCTTGACGGGGTTTTCGCCGTTGCTGCCCGACGAACTGCATGCCGTCAGCACCAGAGCTGCGAGCATCAGCACAGCCAGAAGGGCTCTTCGTAGAGAGTGCACCGGCGGACGCTAGCAAGGCGAAGGCCTGCACCCAATAGTTCCGCTCACCCTGAGGTCGTTGGTCGCAGCGACGGCGGCGTGGTTGGCTGTGCGCCATGCCCGAGGAGCTGACCGCCGAGCAGGCCGCCGCACGCCTGGAGACCGATGACACGCTGGGTATGCCGCTCGGCCCCGGCCAGCCGCCTGCGTTCATGCGCGCGCTCGGCGAGCGCGAGGACTGGACAGATCTGCGTGTCTACGGCGCGCTGCTCGCGGTCGGCACCGAACTGTTCTCGCGGACCGGTGTTGCATTACCTGTCGGGCTTCTTCGGTCCGCTTGAGCGGGCGCTGCGGGACGCCGGCGCCGACATCGAGTTCACGCCCGCGGACTTCCGCCGCTTCGGGCCGCTGCTCGAGCGACAGCGACCGCGCGTGATGACGACCGTCGCGACGCCGCCCGATGCCGACGGCTGGTGCTCCCTGTCGCTGCATGCGGGTGGCACGATCGGCGAGTTGCGCCGCGCAGGCGCCGATCCCGAACGGCTGCTCGTCGTCGAGGTCTCAGACGCCTACCCGCGAACGTTCGGATACGGAGTGGATCGCCATGCGCTGCACGTCGACGAGATCGACATCCTCGTGCGCTCGACCGACGCACCGCTCGCGCTGCCAGGAGGCGAAGCACCGCCCACCGACGTCGACAAGGCGATCGCGCGACACGCTGTTGACTTGATCCCGTCCGGCGCGACCCTGCAGACGGGGATCGGCTCGATTCCCAGCCAGATCGCCACGCTGTTGGCCGAGGGTGACGGCGGCGACTACGGGCTGCACAGCGAGATGTTCACCGACGGCTGCATGCAGCTGCACCGCGCAGGCAAGGTCACCAACGCCGGCAAGGGCCAGTACGACGGGGTGAGCGTGACGACGTTCGCGTTCGGCTCGACGGAGCTCTACGCGTGGCTGGACGGCAACGATGCCGTCGCGTTCCTGCCGGTCGAGATCGTCAACGCACCGGATGTGATCGCTGCCAACAGCGACATGGTCACGATCAACGGCGCGCTCGCGATCGACATCCACGGGCAGGTCGTCGCCGACACGATCTCCGGCGGCCAGTTCAGCGGGATCGGCGGCGCCGAGGACTTCGTGGCCGGCGCCGGGCTCGAGCTGTCGGACCGCTCGCTGATCTGCCTGCCCTCGACGTTCGAGAAAGACGACGGCCTGCAGTCGCGGATCGTGCCGTGGTTCGGCCCCGGCGCTGTGATCACGACGCCGCGGCACCAAGTCGACGTGATTGTCACCGAGTACGGCGCCGCCGAACTGGAGGGCAAGACCGTCCAGGAGCGCGGTGAGGCGCTTGCGGCGATCGCACACCCGCAGTTCCGTGCCGAGCTGGTGGCGGCCGCCGAGCACGCGTCGAAGGGCCGCTCACCCGTCGCTCGCGGAGATCAGGCCGGCCGGTAGATCCACGGGTGCCGCGGCAGCTTGGCCGGGTCGAACTGCTCCAGCATCTCGTCGAGGCTCGACGCCCGCCATCCCAGTGACTCGGCGATCTGCGCCACCGCCCGCGCGACCCCGATCTCGGCGAGTGTCACGGCGCCGTCGCGTTTGGCCAGCCGTGCCCCGTCCTCGTTGAGTACCAGCGCGACGTGCGCGTACGTCGGCTCCGGATAACCCAGCAGTCTCGCGAGGTAGGCCTGCCGGGGCGACGACGACAGCAGGTCGTCACCGCGCACCACCTGGTCGATACCTTGTGCCGCGTCGTCGACCACCACCGCGAGGTTGTAGGCGGCGACGCCGTCGCCGCGACGGATCACGAAGTCGTCGACGATGCCGGTGTAGGAACCGTGAAGCAGGTCGTGCACCGTGTAGACGATCTCGTCGGTGCGCAGCCGCAGCGCCGGCGGCCGACCGATCTCGGCTCGCCGGATCTCTCTTTCGGCGTCCGTGAGATCACGGCACGTGCCGGGATATGCGCCCTGCGGGGCATGCGGCGCTCGCGGCGCCTGGGCGATATCCCTTCGGCTGCAATAGCATTCGTACAGCAATCCGCGGTCGGACAATTGTTCGATCGCCGCGTCGTACCGCGCCGTGTGCTCGGTCTGCCACTCGGGAGCCTCATCCCAGGTGAGGCCGATGGCGGCGAGGTCGTCGAGCTGGCGGTTGGCGATGTCGGCGTAGGTGCGGTCGTCGAGATCGTCGACGCGAAT
>CAWJDL010000003.1:0-1435555 GCA_963841555.1 uncultured Actinomycetota bacterium | reverse complement strand
ACATTGCGCGACACCAGCACTGCTCCCGCGGACAGTCGCGCGGGGCTGGGGTCGTCGGGATAGATCAAGTCGACGTACTTCGCGCCGAACGCCGTGGTGGCGCGAATCTGTGCACCGACATTGGCCGGGATGTAGTGGGCTTGATCGGCGTCGATATCCACCTTCAACTCGGCGGGCCCTCGCCCACCGGTGACTCCGCTGACCCGTCCGACCTGCACCCCGTTGAGCATCACCTTGGCGCCGGACTCCATCACAAGACCCGCTCGCTCGGAGGCCACCGTCACCGGCACATAGGACTTCAGCGAGCCGGTGTAGGCCACCGCTGTGCCCAGCACCATCGCGGCGATGACCGCGATGAGTATTGCTGCCCACCACGCCGGGTGCAGTTGTCTTTCCCCTGGTCTGGTTTCCATTTATGAGGCCAGGTGGAAGTCGCCGGACTGGCCGTAGACGGCGAGTGAGACCAACAGAAGCACGAATATCACCGACACCAACGACGCCCGCACAGCGCGCCCGACCGCTTCTCCTACTCCCGCCGGTCCGCCGGATGCCGTGTAGCCGTAGTAGGTGTGAACCAGCATCACCACGACGGCCACCGCGATGGTCTGCACGAACGACCACAGCAGATCAGACGGAATCAGAAACGTGTCGAAGTAGTGGTCGTATACACCGCTGGACTGCCCGTAGAGCATGACCGTCCCGAGCCGCGCTGCCACAAACGCCATCAGCGCAGCGATGCAGTACAGCGGGATGACGACGATGACGCCGGTGAGCACACGCGTCGACGCCAAGTAGGCAACCGACCGGATGCCGATCACTTCCAGCGCGTCGATCTCTTCCGAGATGCGCATAGCGCCCAACTGCGCGGTGGCGCCCGCACCGATCGTCGCCGCCAGGGCGACGCCCGCCGTGGCCGGCGCGATGATCCGAACGTTGATGTAGGCCGAAACGAAGCCCGTCAACGCCTCCACGCCCACCCCGGAGAGCTGGTTGTAGCCCTGAACCGCAATAATCGCACCGGTGGATAGCGTGAGGAAGCCGACGACGACGACCGTGCCGCCGATGAGCGCCAAAGCACCGGTGCCCAGGCTCATTTGTGCGATCAGGCGAACGATCTCGGCCTTATAGCGCACCACGGCGATGCCGATCGACCGGATAGTCAAACCGTAGAACTGGGTTTGGCGGCCAATGCGATTCCAGCCGCTCGCGAAGCCGCCGAAAGCGCGACGCACACGCGGATGCAGTGTGCTCGGGGTGCCGACAACGTCGCTCATCGTCAGATCCCGAACTGCCCGGCCGTGACGAGCAGGTTGATCACGTACAGCGCAAGGAACGAGTACACCACGGTCTCGTTGACCGCGTTGCCCACGCCGGCAGGGCCGCCACCCACCGAGATGCCCTTGTAACAGCCGATGAGTCCGGCGGCCAAGCCGAACAGACCCGCCTTGAGCAACACGACGAAGACGTCTGTGTACCCGGTCAGCACCGTCAGCCCGGCGACGTAATAGCCGGGTGTGACACCCTGCACGAAAACGGAGAAGACAAACGATCCGATCAACGTCGCAAGCGACACAAGCGCCGAAAGCAGAACTGCCACAATGCTGGCCGCCAACACCCGCGGCACCACCAGAGTCTGGATCGGGTTGATGCCCATCACCCGCAGGGCGTCAAGCTCCTCGCGAATGGTGCGGGCGCCAAGATCGGCACAGATTGCAGTGGCGCCCGCGCCGGCGACTACCAGCACCGTCACGATCGGGCCCAGCTGCGCCATCGCGAGGCCCGCACCGGTACCGGCAGCATCGGCCGCACCGAAATCCACCAACAGCACGTTGAGCGTGAACGCGGTGAGCACCGTAAACGGCACGGCGAGCAGCAACGCGGGAAGCACTGATACCCGGGCGATAAACCAGCATTGCAGCCAGAACTCTCTCCAGGGGAACGGCCGATGCGGAATGGCCACCAACGTGTCCAATGCCATCGCATAGAAGCCGCCGACGCCGCGCACCGGCTTCATCGCCAGGTTCTGCAAGGCCATCGTCAGGAGTCCGAGCGTTTGGTGACGGGGGACATGGAATTCAAAGTCCTTCTCGGTGGCCGGATTTGGCGAATGAAGCGCTTCGGGCCCACATCGGCTGCCCTCCCTTTTCGGTTTCCGTCGTTGGACCCGTTCGAGCGGCGCCTGGGATGCTGCAACCAAGAAGCCATGGTGATCTCAACACGAAGGTAGAGAGCCGAAGATGTCTGTGGGATGTCGATCCCGTCGCTGTGTGATGGCTGGGATCGTTTGCACGTCTACACGTAAGTGACATCACCGCCCCCATAACCTCAAAGCGCGTCGGGTAGTGCGCAAGCAGAGAGGAAACAGATGAGCGGCGGTCCGTTCAACGGGAAAGCCGTTTTGACCGGAGCGGGCAAGTCGCAGGTCGGCCGTAGGCTCGGTCGAACGGGACTCGATCTCACGCTCGAGGCGGTGTTGCGAGCGATCGAGGACGCGGGGCTCCACGTCGACGACGTCGACGGAATCGCCAGCTACCCCGGGCCGGGCGTGCCGGACCGGGGGTTCTCCGGCGCGACCGTCCAGGAGGTCCGCAATGCGCTGGGACTGCGGTCCCGCTGGTTTGTCTCAGCGACGGAGACCGCGGGCCAGATCGGCCCGGTGATCGAGGCATGCATGGCCGTCACCCTGGGATTGGCCAACCACGTCGTCGTGTACCGATCGGTGTGGGAATCCACCGCGGCGCAGCAGGCCGGCGGCCGGGCGTCGGTACTCTTCGGCGGTGGCGAACTACCACCGCACCTGGAATGGGTGGCGCCGTTCGGCGCGTTGTCGGCGGCGAACTGGCTGGCGATGCCCGCGCAGCGCTACATGGATGACTTCGGGCTAACCCGGGAACATTTGGGCCACATCGCGATCAACGCTCGCAAGAACGCCGCGCTGAACCCCGACGCGATCTATCGCGAGCCGATGAGCATGGACGATTACCTTGGCGCCCGGATGATCTCCGAGCCCCTGTGCCTCTACGACTGCGACGTGCCTTGTGACGGCGCGACTGCCGTGATCGTGTCGCGCCGCGACGCCGCGAACGGCTTGCCGCGGCACCCTCTGACGGTGGAGTCGGTAGGACCGGGCCTGTTCGAACGCGCTACTTGGGATCAGCGCTCCGACATCACCACGATGGCCGCCCACGATTCGGCCGCCACTCTGTGGGAGTACACGACCCTGACTCCCTCGGACGTCGACATGGCTCAGCTGTATGACGGCTTCTCTTTCCTGACGGTTATGTGGTTGGAAGCCATGGGTTTCTGCGATCACGGCAAGGTCGGTCAGTTCCTCGACGACGGAGCGCGCATCGCACTGGACGGCCCGCTTCCAATCAACACCAGCGGCGGGCAACTCTCGGGCGGACGCTTGCACGGGATGGGCTTCTTGCACGAGGCGTGCGTGCAAATGTGGGGCGAAGGCGGACACCGCCAGGCTCCAAAGTCTCCCGAGGTCGTCGCCGTGGG
The DNA here is from genome assembly GCA_963841555.1 of uncultured Actinomycetota bacterium. Lineage (GTDB taxonomy): Bacteria > Actinomycetota > Actinomycetes > Mycobacteriales > Mycobacteriaceae > Mycobacterium. The sequence goes on along the minus strand of CAWJDL010000003.1, from coordinate 1,432,048 downwards.
AGTGGGTGGCGGACCGGTGGCGGGGTCGATGTTGCTGAGCACCCGGTAATGGCGGCCAAACGGGATCTGTTGAATGTCGTTGATGTGTCGAGAGAAATGACACGTGCGCGACATCCGGCGACTCTTAGCATTGCCGGGTGATCTCGGTGCGCTACTGGCCTCTCACAGTGCACGCTCGCCGACGAACCACCTAATGCTCAGACGACCAGGGAGACACATGGCCACCACCACGTCCCGTGCAGCGATCGTGGCCGCTGCCCGTACAGCGATCGGAACGGCGCGCAAGGGCACGCTGGCGAATACGCCTGCGACCGAGCTGGCCAAGCCGGTGGTCGCCGCCGTGGTGCAGCGGTCCAGTCTCGGCGCAGCCGAATTCGACGACCTGGTGCTGGCGGAGAGTATGCAGGGCGGCGGTGACAGTGCTCGCTACATCGCAGTCGACCTCGGGCTGACCAATGTGCCCGGTCTGGCCGTCAACAGGCAGTGTGCGTCGAGCCTCTCGGCGATCGCCATCGGCGCAGGACAGATCGCGGCGGGCATGAGTCGGGCCGTCCTCGCGGGCGGCATGGAATCCTCCTCAACCGCACCACTAATGAGGAAGCGAAAGCCATTCAGCACCGGCAAAACTGCCGGGGATTACGAAGACCCGTGGTTCCCACTGTCCCATCCATCGACCGAGGACGCTCCTGCCCTCGACATGACGATCACCGTCGGCCACAACTGCACCGTGCAGTACGGCATCCCCCGTCAGGCCCAGGACGAGTGGGCACTGCGAAGCCATCAGCGCGCGGTCAAGGCGATGGACGCAGGCTCGTTTGTCGAAGAGATCGTGCCGATCCGGGTTCCGCAGGCCGACGGGGGCACGATCACTTTCGCCGAGGACGAGCATCCGCGCCGTAGCGCTGCCCTCGAGACGTTCGCAGGGCTCAAGCTGCTACATCCCGAGATCGACGGTTTCACGGTAACCGCAGGCAACTCGTCGGGCGTCAACGACGCGGCCGCGGTGGTGGCGCTGACCGCTCCCAATACCGCGGAAGAGGCACTGGCACAAGTTCTTTCGTGGAGCGTGGTTGGGGTGCCGCCCAACCGCACGGGTAGTGGACCGATCACCGCGATTCCCAAGGCGCTCGGACTCGCCGGCCTCAAGCTTCAGGACGTGGCGCTGTTCGAGATCAATGAGGCGTTCGCCGCCCAAGCGGTGGCATGCACGCGTGAACTCGGACTCGACGAGGAAATCGTCAACGTTTACGGCTCGGGCATCAGCCTGGGCCATCCGATCGCCGCGACGGGTGCGCGGATGGTCACCTCGGCGATCTACGAACTGCGCCGCCGCGGCGGCGGCATCGGCGTGCTGTCGATGTGCGCGGGCGGTGGCATGGGCGCCGCGATGGTCATCGAGGTGGTCTGAGATGACCACACCACACTGCACGCACTGATCGAAGCGCAAACAGGCAGTCGCAGAACTAATGCCGATCAGTCGCTGGCGGGCAATGGCTTGGCTGCTTTCAGTGTCAACGCCGTCGCGCCCACGCTGAGCGAGCCCGCACCAGCCTTGGTGACGAGTACCTCGGCGCCACTCGCATCGACATAGCGCTTGCCCATGGAACTACCGTCGGCGAAAGCGGGATCGGGCTGGGCGGCGTGCAACCGCTCCGCGCCTAGCGGCACCATGGGGTGGCCACCGCAGCGCAGGTCGTCGAGGCTGTCAGCGGCTTTGACGACGATCACCTGAGTGTCACAGACTTGGCTTTGCAGCCGGGTACCGGTCTTGATCATGCTGTGCTCCTTGTTATCTCGATGAGCGAGTTCACTGCTCGACAGCGGTGGCCAGCAAGTCTTCGAGGATCTGCCGACGCAGCACCTTGCCGGTCGGCGTGGTCGGGACACCTTCGCGGAACACGATTCGGTCGGGCGTGCGCGACCCGCGCAGCGTTCTTCTCGCGAATGCACGCAGCTCGTCGGCTTTCGGCTCGGCGCCAGACTCGGGGACGACCACAGCGACGATCAATTGACCCCACTGGTCGTCGTCGACGCCGACGACGACGACCTCGCGCACGTCGGGGTGCTCTACAAGCACGTCCTCGACTTCCGAGGGCGCGATGTTCTCACCGCCGCGGATTATGGTGTCGTCGGAGCGGCCACCGATGAATAGATAGCCATCTTCATCAACGGAGGCCACGTCTTTGGTCGGGAACCAGCCTTGCGCGTCAAGCGTTGACCCGGTCTCGGCGTACCGCCCGGAGACCTGTGGGCCGCGCACGAACAGCTCACCGGTCTGACCTGGAGCGAGCACACTGCCGTCGTCAGCGCGGATCTGCACCTCGATGTCTGGGACCGGGCGACCGACGGAGCTCAGCCGACGTGCTACGGCCTGATCGGTGCTGCCGAGGGCCCGGCGGTGGTCCGCGGGGGTGAGCACCGCGATCGTCGAGCTGGTTTCGGTCAGTCCGTAGGCATTGACGAAGCCCACCTCCGGCAACAGTTCGAGCGCCTTGCGCACCAACGGCTGGGCGACCTTCGATCCACCGTAGGCCAAATTGCGCAGCGTCGGCAGCTCGGTAGATTCCTCCTCGAGCACAGCGACGATGCGGTCCAACATCGTCGGTACCACCGTCGCAGTGGTCACCCCCTCGGTACGGATCAGGCGCACCCATTCCCGCGGATCGAACCGCCGCTGATACACGATCGACCGTCCCGCGTAGATGTTCGACAGCACTGCGCCCACGCCGGCGATGTGGTAGGGCGGCACGCATACCAACGCGGCATCGGAGGCATCGGCGGAACCGTATTCGACGGTCGCGGTGACATAGCTGGTGAGGTTGTTATGCGTCAGTTCAACGGCTTTCGGCCGCGAGGTGGTGCCTGAGGTGAACAGTACGATGGCGACATCGTCTGGATCGGCGATCTCGGTGGCAGCCCCGGCTGATCGCGCAGCGTCGACGAAGTCATCGGAGTCCATCACCCGCTCGGCCCAGCCGGCCACTATGTCGCGGTAGGCGATGTCCGCCACGATCAGCGGGTCGGGCAGTCGCTCGACGAGCTGACGCAGGCCGTCGGCGCTCAAACGATAGTTCAGCGGCGTGAACGCCAGGTTCGCCCGAGCTGAGGAGAACATCAGTAGCGGCAGCATCGCTCCCCCAGTGCCCACATAGACGACGTGCGACGCCGCCGACGCGGCCACCACACCCGAACCACCGTCGGCAAGCGTGCTTAGCTCCGCGGTCGTCAGCCGAATATCGTCGTCCACCAACGCAACCCGGTCGGGGTCACCCGACACCGCCATTTCCAGAAGGAGCGAAATGCTCAACTGACCTCAGCCTCACCTAGTCGTTGCACGGTCACGGCCCCCCGACCTGTGACGGACTTAAGCGCCAATCGGCCGGCACCGCACCCGCTGCAGAGATGAACGTCCATGCTGCCAGTTCGACGGCACGGATCCCGCTGAGGATGTCTGTCTTTGTTTCCTTCGCCGTTGCAGTATGAATCGATCAGGTAGGCGATAACCCTTGGTCTGCAGCCGCATTCGTGAAGCAGTGCGGCGGACAGGTGGTCACGCGCTAGCACCGAAGGCGCCTGAGTCCGACCATTCGGCAATAAGATCGTCAATGGTGGTGAGCCGGGCCAGCACCGCGATGGTGTTGTCCAAGACTTGTTCGCCGTACTCGGTGGGGGTGCCGCCCACCGCGTCTCGCGGTACGACAACCTCGAAACCCGCCTGGGTGGCGTGCCCTGCCGTGTGCGGCAAAGCCAAATTCAGTGACACCCCTACTAATACTATGGTCTGAACGCCGAGGTCCCGCAGCACCGGCAACAATTCGGTGTCCAGGGTGGGGAACAGCCCGTGGTGTCGCGCGAGCACGAGATCGCCGGGTGCGAGTAGTTCGTCGATCACCTTGGTGGCCGTCGCGCCGGGTTCCCACTCGGCGATGGCCGACCCCAGCGCCCGCCAAAGACGAGCCGTCCCTGTGGGCCTGCCACCCGAGGTTCCCTCGTATGTCGCATGAACCACGCGTATGCCACCGCCGCGGGCCGCGTACAGCAACCGGCTCAGGTTTTGCACCAGCTTACCGGCGTCGGCGGCCAGCGCAGGCAGCACCGAATCCCTTCCTAGCATGCCGTTTTGACACTCCACGCATACAACGGCCACGGTCCCGGCTTTCTTGCCAGTGAGTGATGAGGGCATTTCAGTGCTACTTCGGGCCGAAGCGCTGCGCACCGTCGAGGCGCATAACTTCACCGTTGACGTAGCCGTTGGTGAGCAGAAACGCAGCAGCGTCGGCGAATTCGGCCGGCCTGCCGAGCCGTTTCGGAAACGGAATGTTGGCGACGAACTGGGCGATGGCCACTTCGCCGACCGCCTCCATGATCGGCGTCTTCATCGTTCCTGGTGCGATCGTGTTGACCCTGATCCGCGCCGAACTGAGGTCACGCGCGGCCGCGATTGTCAGGCCGATGACGCCGGCTTTCGCTGCGGCATAGGCGCTCTGGCCCATCTGGCCTTCGTAGCCGGCGATCGAGGCGGTCAGGACCATCGCGCCCCGCTCCCCGTTCGCCTGGGGTTCGGCGGCCGCGACCGACGCGGCCACCAGCCGTGCCACGTTGTAGGTGCCGTTCAGGTAAAGGTCGATGGTCTTGGTGAAGGCGCCGAAGTCGGCTGGTGTGCCGTCGCGTTGCACGATCCGCTGTGCGACCCCGAAGCCACCGTGGGCGACAACTGCGTAGCGCAGCTGTCCGAGCTGATTGGCCACCTCGATGGCACCGAGGATGCTGTCTTGGCTGGTGACGTCGGTGCTGACGAAGACCGCCCTGCTGCCCAATTCGTCAGCCAGTGCCTTGCCCTTGTCGGCGTCGAGATCGGCGATGACCACTCCCAGACCGTCGGCGTGGAGCCGTCGCACCGTCGCCTTACCGAGGCCGCCCGCGCCGCCGCTGACGATCGCCGACGCGCCTTCAAATTGCCCTACCACCAACATTTCTCCCTTATCCGTTGCTTTTGCCGAGTTGGGTGTCCGGGCGATACGGCGGAGCACTCTGGCGGCAATCTAATGCCTGGGCGTGGCGCTGAACCGCTGGCATCTCTCTACTGGCACCGATCAATCTGTGGCACAACACCTTCCAGGACGCCTGGCTAGTCATCCGCGTCGGCCTCCCATGCGTTTGTTGCCATCCTGGTTTCCGATGAGCGGGTGTCGTCGACTCCATCAATTCCCGGTTGGCAGGGTCAGCATCGACGGCCATGTCGGCTCCTTCGGCGCACTCTGTGCACGGTCGTATTCGGTGTATAACCTCCCCTCAGGACCGATGTATTTGGCCTGTGGCAGGGTCGGATTGAACGTCACGTCGGTGACGGGTGGCGGGTTGGCCCCCTGCGGTGCTGGCGGGGAGCCAGCTTTTGAGCAGTTACCGGCACGGTACTAGCTTCAAAGCGCGTACTTCAAGACGAAATGCGCTGCCGACATGCGGCCGACATGTGGTCGTCGGCCACAGGACATACGGGCTGGGCCAGCGGTCGATACCAGCCTGACCCTCAGCGCGAACTTCCAGTCCTTACTGTCGGCAGCATCAGTGATGCGTCTGGCGTCAAACTTCGGTTGGTCGTCGGCCGATAACGAGCGGTTATGTCATCTCTTGGCATTAGAAGTGCTGATGCGCATCGTAATTATTAGCTGTGTGCGCTGATCCTCGGCTTCGTCGCGTCATTCACAGTGAAGCAGTCATCGGCAGGCAGAACGCCTTCGTATGGGACTGTGCGTACGCATAGCACTTGTCACAGGAGCGGCCGCGTCAGCAACGCACGCCTCATGGATATCATTCGTTATCCACGACAAAGATCACCGTTCCAACGAAGCTTCACTTGCGGAACGCGGTCACCGAGGCTACGTGGACAATCCGAGGGATGCGATACCGGGATATTGCGGCTGTCGGTTCTCAACCTTTGAGTTGTGTTTTGCAGCAACGCGTTTAGGGCGCAGGTCGCTGACGGGAGACAGTGCAGGCAGCGCGCTCGATGGCATGGTTCACGGACAGCGCCCAATCATCTCACCTGGCACGAACCCCGAGCTTCCAGCGAAGCTCGCCCATTTCGAGGATTTGCGACCGCTTAGACGTGCGACCGCTCACTCATATGCTCAGCATAGTTGTCGCGTAGCACTTCAAGGCGCCTCAGTGCGACCGATCTGTTGGGCAAGGACAACTTCCTAGTGCTGGACGTGTTCGGTGGGTTCATCGGAGATATTGTCAAGACCTGTGGATGAGGTTGTTTCAGGCGACCTCCGTTTCGGTTGATTCGCCGGTCTCGGCGGGTGTGATGTCGATGGGGCGTTCGAGCAGTTTGCCTTTGTGGAAGACGGCGCCGGCGCGGACGAGGGCGACCAGGTGCGGTGCATTGACGGCTCGCCAACGGGCTTGTGCGGCGTCGATCAGCTTGTAGGCCATGGCAATTCCCGCCGCTCGGGATCCGGGGCCCTTGGTGACCTTGGTCCGCAACCGCACGGTGGCGAAGGTCGACTCGATCGGATTCGTAGTGCGCAAGTGGATCCAGTGCTCGGCCGGATACTTGTAGAACTCCAGGAGCACGTCGGCGTCGTCGACGATCTTGGCGACCGCCTTGGGGTACTTGGCGCCGTAGTCGACCTCGAACGCCTTGATCGCGACCTGGGCCTGGTCGATGTCCTCGGCGTTGTAGATCTCCCGCATCGCCGAGATCGCGCCCGGGTGTGCCGACTTGGGCAGTGCAGCAAGGACATTGGCCTGCTTGTGAAACCAGCAACGCTGCTCGCGGGTGGCCGGGAACACCTCGCGCATCGCCTTCCAGAACCCCAGCGCCCCATCGCCGACAGCCAACACCGGGGCGGTCATCCCGCGGCGGCGGCAACCCCGCAGCAGATCGGCCCACGACTCGGTGGACTCCCGATAGCCGTCGGTCAGGGCGACGAGCTCCTTGCGGCCATCGGACCGGACCCCGATCATCACCAGCAGGCAGAGTTTCTCCTGCTCGAGACGGACCTTGAGGTGGATGCCGTCGACCCACAGGTACACGTAATCGGTACCCGACAAATCGCGCTGCCCGAAGGACTTGGCCTCGTCCTGCCACTGCGCGGTCAGCCGGGTGATCGTCGTCGCCGACAGGCCCGCACCGGAGCCGAGGAACTGCTCCAGGGCCGGACCGAAATCGCTGGTCGACAAGCCGTGCAGGTAGAGCAGCGGCAGCACCTCGGTCATCTGCGGCGACTTGCGTGACCACGCCGGCAGGATCGCCGACGAGAACCGCTGCCGCTCACCGGAATCAGGATCCACGCGCTTGTCGTTGACCCGAGGCGCGTGCACAGAGACAGCGCCCGCCGCGGTCAACACCTCCCGCTCATCGTGGTAGCCATTGCGCACCACCAACCGTCGGCCGCGCTCGTCGAGCTGATCACTGAACTGGTCAACGTAGGCAGCGACCTCGGCGGCCAACGCCGCCGCGAGCATCTGCCGAGCACCATCTCGGACGATCTCATCAAGCAACGACCGTGACGCACCCGCGTCCTCGTTGGCTGATTCCGCATCGTGAACTACCGTGAGCATGGGCGTACCTTCCCCAACCAGCGCGCCAACGCCGGTCTTGATCAGAGCTACTGGACTTTCAGATCATCCTCGGGAAGGTGCGCCCACTTACGCCGCCTCGCCGAGGGTCATCCACAGGTTCTGATCATTGCTCGGTTCATCGTGAACCGCGTCGCTCAGACGAACACGCCGTCGGCCATCGCCTCGATGAGATCGAGAGCGTCCTTGAACCGACCGTCGCGGATCAGTTCGGCTGGCTTGCGATGCCCTAAGAGGCGGTTCGGCGTGAACATCCAGACCCTGGCTTGATCCGCGGGTAGGACGGCAGTGACCGCCGCGGCGACATCGGCGAGCTCGAGCAGTCGTTCCCTATTCGGGCGTTGAGGAAAGACCTCGCCGGCCACCCAGCGCGCTACTGACCGCGGCGACGCGCCAACGAGGTCACCCACGTCTTCGTTGGTCAATCCAAGCGCGCTGATCGCAGCCGAAACCTTGGTGGCAAGCGCTCGCGCACCCTCACGCATCGTATGTCTTCCTCTGTCGTGCCTCTGTCATGAATGTTGACCGGGTGGCGCGCTGCAGTGCGTCACAGCGACGTTGGCTTGGTGGGCGGAGCGTGTGGGCTTAAGGGGGCAGATCGCCTTCCCATGCACCGCTTTTCGGGTCAGGTAGCGGATCGTCGAAGGTTTCGGGGACCGAGAGACTAGGTAGCTGGCCGAAGCTTCGGGGAGACACTCTTGCTGGCTGCACTGCGGGTGTCGGGGGTTCATCCCAGGCACTCGCCATCAACACCGGATCGCGCAGGCGCCAAAAGCTGCTGGCCATCCGGCGCAGATCTTCCACCGTGATCGATCGCGGCATATCGGCGGGTATGTCGTGGCTGCCTTTCGGTGGCATCTGATCGCACATTGGCCATGACCTCTATTGCCGGGAGACGGACTGGGGTCCGACAGGCGTTCGCGGCGCCCTGCAAACCGGGCCCCTCTTTGGACATTCCTCCCCGAACGTCAAATGTACTACTAGTAGGGTCGCCAGTCGCGGCACGCAGATGACCAGGTCGTTTAAGGCTGACGCGTCTGCCATCATTTCGACCGATGCCGGTGCAATTGGCTGCCGGCGGCCGACTTGACTGTGGTGGAAATCGTCTTGATCAGTGGGCTGTCGAGTTTCCAGCACTGCCAGAACAGTGGCACATCAAGATGAAGATCGGCAGCTCGAACGAAGGTGCCGCGGGCTACATCCTGCAGCGCCGACTGCTCGGGATACATTCCCCAGCCAAGCCCGGCGCGCACCGCCGCCCCGAATCCTTCGGCAGTCGGAACATAGTGGACTGGCCGAGGCACAGTGCGCCGGAAGGCTTTCCGTACCAGCAAGTCCTGAAGGGCATCGTCGCGGTTCCACGCGATTGAGGGTGCGGCCGCCACAGCCTCCCGAGTGAACCCGTGCGACAGATATCGCTCGAGATAGGCAGGGCTGGCCACGGGTACGTAGCGCATCACACCCAATGACCCGACCCGGCAGCCAGGGATCGGCGTGCGCTCGGTGGTGACTGCCCCCATTACCGCGCCTTCGCGCAGTAGCCGTGCCGAGTGATCCTGGTCCTCGATGCGGATATCGAACAAGATGTCAGGTAGTTCGGCCAGCACGGTGGCGAACCAGGTCGACATCGAATCGGCGTTGACGGCGATGGCGACCCGCGTCAGTTCGGCCGATTCGCCTGTTGTCTCGGCGAGTGCCTCTGACTCCAGTAGCGCTGTCTGCGCGGCCAGTCGTAATAGTGGCGCACCGGCAGCGGTTGCTCGGCACGGCTTTTCGCGTACTACCAGAACTTTCCCGACGCGCTGTTCAAGGGTCTTGATCCGCTGACTCACCGCCGAGGGCGTTATGTGTAACCATGCTGCCGCCGCATCGAAGCTGCCCCGGTCGATTACCGCTGCTAGGGCTGCGAGCTGATGCGCGTCAAGCAGTGCCTCAGCCTCGTGCCGCATCTACCAATCATCCAGTATTGGATTCCGTTCGCCGAAGCGAATTAAGTGATGTCGTCGAACCGCCGGGTGGCACTGGCTAGATTTCGCGCCGCTCACTCCGCGGTTTTCACCGGGTCGAGAATCGACCCGTCGTGCGTCGGCAACGTAGCCGCGCTGGGACTGGGCAAGCGCCCTAGAAAGCGGGTGAGGATGGTGGCTACGGCCTGGTCGCCGGTAATTTCACCGCGGCCCATTCTGGCGGTCAGCTCACGGGTGAAGGGGTGTAGTTCGCAGCCTGCAAACCCCAGCACTGCCTCGGTCACCGCGCCCGCCTCGCTTACCGCACTCGTCAGCGGATGGTTCACCCCTAAATCTTCTCAGTACGCAGATAGTTCAGAAGCTCCTAATCCTGATGGCCCGTGTCGCCGGGTTCGGCGACGCCACAACCGGATGTGCACTCCTGACATGGGCTTCTAGCGAGGCCAGCTGTGCGATGTTGGCGTTGGGTGGGCGGCGGTGGCACTTCTGCGCGCTAACCGGCTGGCCAATCTGCGGCCGGGGCCTTGAGCGGCGTAAGCGGCATCTCGGATGCCGGCGATCGTCGTGGTCAGATCTGCTCGTCGGCCGATAGGCACTCGGTACGGTCGCTTGGTGATCGCGCCTGTTAGGAGCCGAGCCAGGACAAGAGTTGCCGCTGAACGGTTTTCGCAAGCCATCATTTCGAGTGCTATGGCGATTCCCGTCGCGCTTTCCACGGAACTTAACGCGGCCATGCGGTGTTTACTGTCTTGCCACCCGCATCTGCGCCGATATTCGGCGAGCGATGTTGAAATGTCCTTGGGTACAAGGGATTCGATCTCGCATCTTTGGTATTGCACATGGCATCACTGGAACACTCGCCGGCAATGTGCACTATGAACGGCTATTCCGAATCACTTCGCGGGTCTGTCTGTATGGGCCCGCACTGACGCAAAATGCTCGTAGCGCATTCCCACCGAGTCTCCAATGCCCCTAGGGTATCCCCCTTTCCGGCTACTGCACCGGCCACATCTCGGTCGCCGACGCTGCGCTAACGCTCGCAGCCGTCGCGAAAGCCGACGCATGGTGCACTTGCAGGCGGGCAAAATTTGGCGACGCGATCGCGCGGTCAGTGACATGAGTTGATGCGGCGGTAGTCCTCGACCGGGAGGAGCACCGCGACTTCGCGCCCGCGTCGGGTGATGACAAAGGTCTGCCCCTGTGCCACTTCACCGATTATCCGGCCGAATTGGCGGCGCAGTTCGGTCAGGCCAACCCGAGGCAGCGAGGCATCAATCATCGCAAGCCCCAACAACTCGGATCCCATACCGCGCGCCGCGCGCCCAGCGGCGCGCTGCAGGAGTCATCGGCACCACCGTGTACCGGATTGGTGTGACGAGAAGTCGATCGCAGTAGCGGCGCCAGACAGACGGTTCTCGCTCCGGCTCTGCGCTGATTTGGCGGCGGTGGCGTCGAAGCGCCGTCGGAGCTTGAGCGTTGCCCGTGCATCCTCGCTTGCGCCCTGACAGATGAGGCGGACGAACGGTGTAACGGCCTCGTTGTTGTACACGCGATGGGGTCGTGTGTTGGTCGCGGCCAGGTTGATTTGGGCCAGCATCCGCTGGGCGGCCGCCGGGTCGGGGGCGTCCAGTACCGCTGCGGCGGTGGTACACGCATTCGCGATCTGCGAGGCAGAGGGGATCGTGCGTTGGACGGTGCCCTGCGCCGAGCTCGTGTGGTCCGGGCCGATGAGGCCAGCGATGTCGGAGCGTAGCGACGGGTCCGCAGCGGCGCCGACTAGACGTATGGAGACAACACGGGCAAGGGTTTTCAAGTCCGTAAACATGTCGCGGGGCGCGGGTTGGTGTGCGCCGTAGACGCGAAGCCGGCTCGGCTCTCCCGAAAGCAGCGTATTGATGAGGAGCTGGGTTTGCGCCATCGCCGAGCTCAGTGGGCGTTCGGCTTCCTGTACGCGGCTCAGGTCGGCACGGCAGGGCCGCCGGTGCGCGAGGGGGTCGCCGGCAGGTTGGGCACACGTGCCCAATTCGGGCGTCTCGTGAGTGAGTGCGTGGCAGCGTTGCGCTGCATCGCATTTCGGGCACCTGTCCTGTAGCAAGCAGTTGTGGATGGGGCAGGCGAAGGTCCAGTTGAGTCGCCATGTGAGCAGCCAGCGACCTCCGGTGTCGGTGAGGCAGTACGGGCACCAGCGCGAATATGCTCGCCAGTCCCAGGCCGAAGACGGTAGTGGTCGGGCGCCGCTGAGGCGGCCCGCGCCGCTGCCGGTACGCGGCAACGCCAACGCATCGACGACGTCAAGGCCGTAACCGGTTGCTTGGGCGATACCGCCGATATCCGCTGGCGTGAGTAGGCGCATCCAGGCCCCGTAGAACGAGGTTGGCGCGAGGGCGCATTGTGTGAGGACATCTCGGCGTGGCACGTGGTGCCGCCAGGCGATCGCGTCGAGCCAGGAGTCCAGAGCCTCTCCGTCGATCGGCGCTACCCGTAGCGGAAAGCTACGGCCAACGCCCGACGATAAGAATGTGGCACATCGTCCCGCGGACACGGTCGCTGGCCGTGTCGGTATCGACGGGCTCGCCGACCGCGATGCATCCACACCTCAATGTACTGCTAGCAATACATTGCGTGATGTCTCTTTTGGTGGGCTGACTTTTTTGTACTGCCAGTGGCTACTTGGGGGGTGCCGACACGACTTCCTGAGGATGATCCCGACCGTGCCCAGCAGTGGCAGCGCCGCCGCGCGCTGGTGGGGGCACGGATCCGCGCGTTGCGGCTTGAACGGGGATTGTCGCAGGAGAGTCTGGCGTTGGAGTCGGGGGTCGCGCGAAATCAGTTGATTCAGATGGAGCATGGGCGGCGCGGAGTGTTGATCGAGCGGGTTTACGACATCGCCGAGGCGCTTGGAGTCTCGGTGACCGAGATCGTGGTCGACGATCCGGGTGCCACTGCGCAGCGGTAACCGAGCGGGTGTGTCAGGGCCCGCCCAGCTCGATGAGCCGGTACACGGCAGCGAGCACGTCTTCTCCGAAGTCGGTGCACCGCAGTGGTTTCTGGTTGAGAAGCCGTGCTCGGAAGTCCTTTTCGAGGCGTTTAATCTGAGATCCGGTGAGGGCCACTCCCCTACCGAGGTGCATCCCGGCCTCGGTGAGCGTGGAGAACTGCGCGATCACGGCGAAGCGCTGCAACCGTTCCCAACCACCGTGACCGACCAGGGCCGGGATGAGGATGGCCGGGACCTTCGGGTTGCCCTGCAGTTCGATGTCGGTGTGGCGCGCTACGGTGCGCACCGGAATTCCAAGCTGGGTGGCCGCGGCGGCCACGGTTTCGTGCCGGGTGTGAAGTTCTCGGGCCAGGTCTGCGCAGGAGCGTTGGTTGACGACGTATTCGGTGTAGAGCCAGTCGGGGTCCACTTGCGAGGTTGGGCGTGCTCCCGGCCGTCGTCGTGGAATCGCGTAGTCACGCATTAATCGCGAGATCATCGGCTTGCTGAACCCGGTCAGGGTAGCGATGTCAGCGAGGCTGCGTTGCTCTCGGCTGTAGAGGGCGGCGAGGCGTTCTCGCGGCAACCCCTCGGCCGCACGCTGATACACCGTGCCTGGCCGGTGGGCGCCGATCCGCGGTGCCCGCGGAGGCGGGGGCAGCGCCGGGGCGGGATGCCGTTCAAGGGCAAAACGAACAAGGTCGCCGCTGACCCCCAACTGCTCGCTGGTGGCGGTGATGGTGCGGCGGTCTACCCGGATTAGTCGGTGTAGCTCGACGATATCGATATCGTCGAGCTCGACACCGGGTAAAGCCAGGCCGGCAACTATACCCGTCGGGGGTTCCCACACCAGCGGCTCGTCCTGAATGTCTTGGGCTGTAAGGAATCTCATTGCGTAGTGGTGGAGGGCGCGGCTGAGCTGCGGAGTGAGTCGGGCCGGGTATTCCCTGAGCTCGGTGTCGGCGCCGTCAGGGCCAGTGCGGGGTTTGGTGGTGCCGCGGATCTGGTGCTGCAGGTAGCTGCGTGGGTGGGCTGCCGAGTGTCTCGGGTGGCCGAGGCTTCGGCAGATGCGGTCCCATTCGTCCTGCGGGAGCAGGTGGCGGTAGTTGAGGCGGCGTCGCCGCTGGTAGTCGATAGGTGCGCCCTCGTCGTTGAGGTAGTCCGACAAGGCAGCGAGGGCGTCGCGGATCGCGGGCCAGTGGGGGGATTCTTTGAGCCGCCATAGCAGGTAGATGGCGTTGAGGCGGCCGAGGCCGCTGCCAAGTTGCGCGCTGGCCTCGGCGATGTCTAGATCGCTGGAGATGAGCAGCACGGCGGCGGCCAGCACCGTCCGCGAGCTGGAGTGCGCCAACGCAGGCGGGATCAATCTCAATGCCCATCCTGGCCACAGTGCCGCCGGCAGCGCACGAAGCAACCGCTGCTGTCGCTGCATATCCGTGGCATGAAGCCGCGGGAAGGCACCACCGAGGCGGCACCGCAACTGCGCAGCGGGGCTGAGGCGGTCACCGAGGGCAGTGACATGCAGCGCCTGCAGCACCGGGCTCGCCGACGGCCCGGCCGGCAGGTCGAGATAGGTCCATTGATGCAGCACGTAACGGCTCACCTCCTCAGGCAGCGCCGCCAGTGGCGCAGCGGCCGACCCGAGGTCGGGCCTGCTGAGCACGGTGACGGCCGCGGTGATCGCCGCAGCGCACGTCACGACCGAAGACGACATCGTCGCGTTGGCCGACTGCCGCTGGTGTCGATATTGTGCGGCCAGCTCGGCGGGCAGCAGGCCGTCGAGGTGGCGGCCCGCGGTGGCCGACAGGATGCCGCGGCCAAGGATGCGGATATCGGCCAGCACGTCCCGAACTGGCGTCGGATGCTCAGCGTAGAGCCCAAATCGTCCGCTATCGGCGGCGAGCAGCTCGACCAGCACCTGTTGGGCTAGCAGAGTGGGATGATCAGCCTCCAGCATGGTGACTGGGGTTTCGGCCAGGTCTGCGTCGCACCGGGGCCCGTTTCTGCCGGCAGCCGTGGGGCTGGGGTGAGCACAGTGCACGGGACGCGGTGGGGCGGCGTTGAGGAGTTGAGGCGCGCGTTGGCGCCGGCCGCAGCGCGGGCAGTGCTCGGCCAGCAGGCACCGATGCTCCAGGCAGGCGAAGCTCCACATCAACCGCCACTGCAGCAGCCACACTCCCCCGCTCACACCGAGGCAGTGCGGACAGAACCGCCACCCGCCGTGGTGGCGCGGCGTGGTTGCGGTCAGATCCGCCGTCGCTTCCTCGGCCCAGGACACGCTCGCTAGGTAGTGCGACAGGGTCATCGCGTGCACCTGCATCGGTATGAGACCTGTTGCAGCGGCGATCCGTTGCGCATAATCCTCGGTCACGATGGTGGCGGTGATCAGGGTGCGCAGATCGGCAACGGTGTCTAGGCCCATGTGGTGGTACAGCGCGTTGAGCGAAGTGTTGTGCCGTATCGCGATGGCTTGCAGCCACGAGTCGAGCGCCTCCCCCGGCGCTGGGGCCGTGGCCAAGGGTAGCGCGCGGACTATGGTCATGGCGGGTTCGGCGTAGTGCGCAGCCGGGTGGTTTTCCTGCCGGTGCGAAACGCCGCTTGCAGTTCACGGCGGCCCAACTCGGCGGCGCTGTCGATACGGCAGGTGTCGAGGAGGTCGGCGGTGAGTTTCTCGTTGCCGGTGCGCATGGCTTTCTGGCAGGCCAATCGGATCAACGCCATCAACGAGCCGATGTGACCGGTGCTGCGCACAAACAACTGATCGGAGAGATCATCGGCGAGCATGCCCGGATACTTCTGGGTCAACAGCAACCGTTGCTCCAGGGTGAGCAGTAGATCCCGCCAGCGCTGTCGTTGCTTTTCGGTGTCGACCTTAAACGGTGACATGTCCACCGGCGTGGTGCAGCGCAGCAGCTGTTCCATCTCGTGATCGCGGTAGGCGTTGCAGTCATCGAGTAGCGCGTTGCTTTCATGCAGTCCGATCCCGATGAGCAACACCGTCAGGGGAAACTCGTTGGCGATGTATTTGAACTGGTTACTCAGATCGGTCATTCGTTCCCGGCGGCCCCGCAGGAAGTGTAGGTCATCGATGATGAGCAGCCTTGTCTCACAGGAGGACACATCGTCAAGAGCGAACCGCAGCAGTTGTTGCGCGCTGGCCCGCTGCCCTCCTGGGTGGGCGTAGAAGTCGCATAATGCCGCGTTGAACTCGCGGGTGCCGGTGGAGGCGGTCATACCAATCCGGCACACCGGCCAGCGTTCATCCCCGGCGCGTGTTGTTGTCCCGTAACGCTCGATATGTCTGCGGTGCAGGCGTTTCCCGAACACCCGCGAGACGGTGCTTTTACCCAGCCCAGGCAGTCCGCTGAGCGCGATCATCGGTTTGGTGTCCTCACCGGTCTGGCAGTTGCAGGCCACGAAGTCTTCGAGTTGCTCCAGCACGGATTGGCATTCGGCGGTCATCACCGTGCCCATTTGGGCGTGCCAGCGGCGGCGCTGATCGTTGTAGTCCTCTCTGGCAGCCGCACCCAGATGACGCAATTGTTTGTGGGACAGGGCTTCCGGTCGGTCCAGGGTCGGTGCGTCGACCATGTCGCGCCAGCCTTCCTTGCGGGCCAGGGTGAGGTTGTCCAGATACTCGCGAGGGTTTCTGGTGTCGGATTTGCCACGCGGCGGCCTGGCGGGTCGCCGCTTCGGTGTTGAGGACTCCGGGGAAGTCATTCCACCTCCAACACACCGTCGTAGAAGCTGCCGTGCTCCAGCGGTGGCTCGTCGGCGTCATCGAGTTCGCCGGGTTCCTCATCGAGGTCGTCGACGAACGCATCAGCGTCGACGTCGTGGGCCCGCTCGCCAGGTTCGCGATCCAAAGCTTTAGCGAGCGAGCTCAATTCGTCGCTGTCTGGTGGCGGTTTTAGATCACCGATGAGGCTGGACTGCTCGCGGGCCACCCGCAGTGCCCGGCGACGCTCGGCCATCGAGTTCGCGACGCTGAGTTTGCGGCGTTCCAGGAAGCTGGTGATCGCCAACGGGTCATCGACATAGCGGTTCTGGGCTTTGGCCAAGGCACGCTCGAACCGTAAGATTTCCTCGCTCATGGGGGCGTCAAGCATGTCGGCGTGCTCCCACACCAACCGATGCCAGTGGCGGGTGCGGTGGTCGCGGAAGTACACCGTGGTGATGTCGTCGACGTTGTAGGCGATCGGCCACTTCTGGTTCGGGTACGGGCTTTTCTCCTTGGCGCGCCCGGCAATGATGTCTCCTTTGTAGCGGCGCCCTCCCACGTCGATGCCGTAGTGCTGGATGGTCCGCCACACCACCGGCAGAAACTCGTAGGCCAGATCCGGATCTTGGGGCACCTCGAGGTAGCCGGCGCGCGCCACCCCGTGGGCGAACATCTCTGCCGGGGTCATCCGCAGCCCGGGCACACCTAGCCCGGTCAGGCTGTCGTGTGCGCTGTGGTGATAGATGACTGCGATCCACTCGCGGATGATGGCTTCCAGCTCGTCGAGGTAGAACCAGGCGTCCTGTTCCGGCGACACCCCGCGGGCGAAGATGTCCTGACCCTTATAGCCGGGCAGCTCCTGCAGCAGACCCACGCGCAGCGTGGAGAAGAACCGCTCTACCGGTCCTTTGTTCCTCGTCATCAACTGCGCTTGATCCGGCAGGTGATCAGCGAACTGTCCGCGTGACGCATCCATTCCATCCGTGGTTCGGCCGGGAGTTCGTGTTCCTGGCCGTGCGACAGACGTGGTCGGAGGATCGGGTGTTCTTCCTCGATGGGGAGGGCAGGCAGTTCTCGCTGCCGGTGGGCTGGACCGATGCTGCCGAACCGGATGCGTTCGTCACGATGGCCGCGGGCCGTTCCCCGTTCCGGTTCGCCGATCTGGTCGAACTGCGACGGTTGATCGATGGCCTACCCGACTGAAACGACTGTAAACATGATTCTGTCGCCTATGTTAAGTAGATTATGCCGCCAGCGTAATCGGCGCTGCGATTGCCCTCGTGCAATAGCGATAGTTATCAACTTATATAGCTGTGATTTCGCGACGAGCTGGGCGTGTCGAACATCGGATCATCAGCATATGACGGCATAATTGGTCTTACATCAAGTTGGAGGTGGTCGTGGCACGGAAGCGGAAGTCGGATGCTAAGGAGGCGGCGCTGGCCGAGACGCGGACGCTGAATCCCCGCCCGGAGGCGGTGGGTGACGAGCAGTTCGCGTCCTCGGAGTTCTTCGATGCCCGCGATCTGGTGCAGGTCAAATACGAGATGGTGCGGCGGGTGCGGGTCGACGGCGCCCCGGTCACGTCGACCGCGGCCGCGTTCGGGTTCTCCCGCCCGTCGTACTACGAGGCGGCCGCTGCGGTGGACCGCGACGGGCTGGGTGCGCTGGTGCCGGCCAAGCCCGGGCCGCGGCGCGCGCACAAGCTCACCGGTGAGGTCATCGCCTATGCACGCCGGCTGCGTGAGCAGGATCCCGGCCTGGGATCGGCGCAGCTGGCTGATGCGATCGCGGCCAAGTTCGCGATCAGGGTGCACCCGCGATCGGTGGAGCGGGCCCTGGCCCGCGCTGAACATTCCAAAAGTGGAGACGCGCAATGATATCGACGATGCGAGCGGTGGCGGATCCGACGTTGTGGACGGGTATGAGCGGCTGCGGGCCCGAGCGCTTTGCGGCGACACCGACGGGTGGCGGCTGGGGCTGGGGGTGTTGCAGCAGCGCGGGGTTGCCGCCTGGCTGCGGGTGCGGCGGGCGACCGCGCCGACGGTCGCCCGGCCCACGCCCGCCCGCGCCGGGTCGCCCAGCGCCGGGGGCCTGGACGCTGAGCTGGTCGGGCTGCTGGCCTCGATGGCGCTCGCCGTCGCCGCACAGGGGTAAGACGCGGTGAGTGAGCAGGCCGCGGCGAAGGTGACCGGCGCGCACCTGGCCCGTACCGCCTACCTGTACGTGCGTCAGTCGACACTGCGGCAGGTGTTGACCAACACCGAGTCCACTGTCCGACAGTATGCGTTGCGGCAGAAGGCGATCGCGCTGGGCTGGGCCGCCGATGCGATCGTCACCATCGACACCGATCAGGGCCAGTCCGGCGCCTCGGCCACCGATCGGGAAGGCTTTCAACGCCTGGTCGCCGAGGTCGGCATGGGCCGGGCCGGGATCGTGTTGGGCCTGGAGGTCTCTCGGCTGGCCCGCAACAACGCCGACTGGCACCGGCTGCTGGAGATCTGCGCCATGTCGGGCACGCTGATCTGTGACGAGGACGGGCTGTATGACCCGACCGACTTCAACGACCGGCTGCTGCTCGGGCTGAAGGGCACCATGAGCGAGGCCGAGCTGCACTTCATCCGGGCCCGCCTCATCGGCGGCCAATTGTCCAAGGCCCGCCGCGGCGAGCTGCAGATGCCGTTGCCGGTCGGGCTGGTCTACGACCCCACCGGCAAGGTCGTGCTCGACCCGGATACCGGTGTGCAACAAGCGATCCGGCACCTGTTCACCCTGTTCGCCGGCGCCGGCTCGGCACGCGCGACCGTGCAGCAGTTCAACGCCGACGGGCTGCTGTTCCCGGTGCGGGTGCGCACCGGCGCGCGCAAGGGCGAGCTGGCCTGGATGCCGCTGCAGCACTGGCGGGTGCTGCGCACCCTGCACAACCCGCGCTACGCCGGCGCGTTCGCCTACGGGCGGCGCCGCGAACGCCTCGCCGGCAACGGCAAGAAGAGCTACCAGCTCGTGCCGCGCGAGCAGTGGATCGCGCTGATCCGCGATGCCCACCCCGGCTACCTCAGCTGGGACCAATACGAGACCAACCAGAAGCTGCTGCTGGCCAACGCCACCGCGCATGGTGAAGACCGCGCCGCCGGCCCCGCCCGCGAAGGAACCGCGCTGCTGCAGGGCCTGGCGATCTGCGGGCGCTGCGGGCGTCGGATGACGGTGCGCTACCACACCCGCCGCGGCGTCGAAGTCCCCGATTACCAATGCATGACCCGCTGCATACAAGACGGTGGGCAACGCTGCCAAACCATCCCCGGCGCAGTCGTCGACGACGCCGTCGCCAGCCTGCTGCTCGACACCCTCTCCCCGCACGCGCTCGAGGTTGCCCTGACCGTGCAGGCCGAGCTCGACACTCGCACCGCCGAAGCCGATGCACTGCGCCGCGGGCACGTCGAACGCGCCCGCCACCGCGCCGACCTGGCCCGCCGCCGCTACCTCGCCGTCGACCCGGATAACCGGCTCGTCGCCGACAGCCTCGAAGCCGACTGGAACGACGCGCTACGGGCCCTGCAGACCGCACGCGAGGACTACGAACGCGCCAGCGCCGCCGCCACAGCCACCCTCACCGACGAGCTCAAGGACCGAATCCGTGCCCTGGCAACAGATTTCCCCGCACTCTGGTCCAACCCACATACCCAGCAGCGGGACCGCAAACGCATGGTCCGCCTGCTGGTCGACGACGTCACCCTGCACAAGACCGATCGCATCCACCTGCACGTGCGCTTCCGCGGCGGACAAACCCACAGCCTCATCGTCGCGATCCCACCCACATCCTGGCAAGCCCGCCAAACCCGCCCCGACACCGTCGCCGAGCTCCATCGGCTCCTCGACACCCACACCGACGCCCAGACCGCCGACGCACTCAACGTCGCCGGTCACCGCTCCGGCGAGAACAAACCGTTCACCGCAGGCATCGTCGTGCACGTTCGCCGCAAGTACCATCTACCTAGTGGTGCGTCCTGTATTTAGCTGACTTTTTCGAGGGCGATCCGGCCGCGTGCGACTTTGGCAAGGATGGTCTCGGCGGTGGCGGTCCACACATACGGTTTGGGATCATCGTTGTGGGCGTCGATGTATTCCTGGATGGAGGCGACGAGGTCGGGCACGGAGTGGAAGACGCCGCGCCGCAACGCTTTATCGGTCAGTTCCCGGAACCAGCGTTCGACGAGGTTCAGCCACGACGACGACGTCGGGGTGAAGTGCAGGTGGAACCGGGGGTGTTTGTCCAGCCACTTGCGGACGTCTTCGTGCTTGTGGGTGCTGTAGTTGTCCAGGATCAGGTGGATCTGCAGGTCCTTGGGCACCTGCCGGTCGATGGTCTTGAGGAATTTCAACCATTCCTGATGCCGGTGCCGAGGCATGCACTGGCTGATGATCATGCCGGTCAGCACGTCCAGCGCGGCGAACAGGGTGGTGGTGCCGTGGCGCTTATAGTCGTGGGTCATCGTCTCGCCCCGCCCCTTGACCATCGGCAGCGACGCCTGGGTGCGGTCGAGTGCCTGCACCGAGGACTTCTCGTCGGTGCACAAGACGATCGCCTTCTCCGGCGGATTCAGATAAAGCCCGACGACATCGATGAGCTTCTCCTCGAACTTCGGATCGTTGGACAGCTTGAACGTCTTGACCCGGTGCGGTTTGAGCCCCCGCGCCGACCACACCTGCTGCACAGTCGATTTCGACACTCCGGTAGCCGCGGCCATGGTCCGGCAGCTCCAATGGGTTTCCCCCTGCGGGCGGTAGTTCAGTGTCAGATCCACGATCTCGTCGATCTTGTCCTGCGGGATTGTCTTCTTTCGACCCCGGCCCTCGCGGACCTGCGCGAACTTGACCAGCCCGTCTTCGGCGAACCGGGCACGCCACCCGCTGACCGACGCCGGCGACACCGACAACTCGCCTGCGATAGCCGTGTTCGCCAGACCGTCGGCCGCCATCAACAACGCCCGCGCCCGAACCACCTCGCGATGCGGCGCAGACTGCGACCGCGCCACAGACTCGAGAACCTCACGCTGTCCTGAAGACACCAGCAGAGCCGGAACGGGTTGCCTCATAGGCGAATCATACCAAGCAATCATCAATTAATTGCAGGACGCACCACTAGCCACGCCGACCGGCTCCGCGCCCAAGGCCTGCTCACCACAACCGAACTCGCGCAACGCCTCACAGTGCACCCCAGCACCATCAAGAGCTGGACCAAGGCCGGAATCCTCAACTCCCACAAAGCAAACGACAAGAATGAACGGCTCTACGAACCACCAATCGCCGGTGATCCACACCTCACCGTTCGACAAGGCAGCCCGCTGAGAAAACGAGTTCACACCCCACCCGCCCCAGGAGGTGCACTATGAAGCCAAGCCCTTGTCGCGGGGTTGGCGCAAGCGGGCCGGCTGGATCGAGATACCCAACCGCTGACACACGCTGTTGAGGTGCGCGCTGACATAGATTCTGCCGTGATCGACGACCAGGGTGTCGGGCACCACGGCCGGTGTGGCCGCTAGGACGCTGTCTGTGTCCAGGGCGTCCTGTTCGACGAGCACCGAGCGCGGGATCCCGCGTGGGGGCCACATCGCTTCGGCCGGCCAGTCCCGCCCCGCCGGTCGCGGCCGAAACGTCTCGTACAACACCGCGGCAGCGTCAATGGATTTCGTCGACACCGGGGTCAGCCGCAACCCGGTGACGCAGCGGCTGTACCAGTCCATCGCCACCGTCAGCTCGGCGTTCACCCACGTCAACGTGTAGGGATCCATCGCGAACACATCCAAGCGGGTGGTGTCCATCAGCAGGTACTCCCCCGGCCGCATCGGATGCAGATTGCCGTATACCTCGGTTGAGCGGGAAGCGATATCGCGGTTGCGTTTCGTGCTCTGCTTGAACAGCGGCCGCAGGTCCTCGAGCTCAGCCAGAATCCGATACGCCGTGCGCTGCGACGGCAGCTTGACCACACCCACGCCGAACCGTGCGTCCAACCGAGCCTTCGTGCGCCGAATCACCGAGTCCTCGTTCGGCTTCGACAACTCCATGTACTCGCCCATCACCTCCAGGGCCGTCTTGCGCCACCGCGGATCCTGGCGCCCACCAATGCCAGGTTGCACCGCGCGCTGCGAGATCAAGCCCGCTTCCCCGTGCGCCTTGTACTGCGCAACCCATCGCTGGATTGTGCGGCGCTGCACTCCTAGCTCGTCCGCTTTGGCGGCGTAGCGTTCCATCACCGGCAGCTCGGGACGGTATGCAGTGCGCGGTTCGTACGGCAGCGCGGCTTCCCGACATCCGGAGCGGTAGCCTGTCAACGCTTCTCGCACGTGGGCCGCCCGTTCCAGCGCTTGTTGCCGGGCGGCCGCGGAGACCGCAGACAATGTCACCGCGGCGACCTCTGCGGGATCATCGGAAGCGGGACCCTGATCAGAGCTGAGCACCCGAGCGCGGTCAGACATCAGTAATTCCCTCATAGAGAGTCGACGAATAACGTTTCCGCGCAGCGTCTTCGACAACACTTCCAGGGATGAGGCCGTCACGTGCATCTCGACGATTTCTAACGCTTCGCCTTCGTAGATGATGCGGGAACCCACACCGACGGGCACTGCGGCATTCGTCATCGCCGTACCTCTAAGACACTCGAGGGCCGCAGCGGTGTTGCGACGTCGACGACAATCTCCTGTTTCCACAGCAGATGCATGAGGGCATTGCGCATCCGCAAAGGCGGACCTGCGGTAGCGACTCGACGCTCAGCATCGTCCAGACGCAGCCCGCCCAAACTGTCCATCGCACAACGAATGCGGTCGAGAGATCGCTGATCCACATACTGGTCCCGGCGATAGCCGGCAAGAAAACGGACGTTCCCGAGCAGGATGGGTGGCTGCTCGCTCAGCACCCGGTATTTCCATCCCAGTGCCTCGAGCACTTCGCGCGTCCAGTCGCACAGCATCTGAATCTTCGGGTTTTCGGCAAGTCGCTGCGCGCGCACCACATCCACGACGGTGAGTCCAAACCCGCTCCCCCACAGATAATCTGGAATGTGGGCGTCGCAGCCGTCCATTCACCACCGCACTGAGCCGGAACGGCTGCGCCACGACGCGGTTAACAGCGGGATCGAAATCCGCCAACAACAGCGAGCAAAGCTCTAAGCGCGACTCGTAGATCACGTGGTCCCGTTCAGTAGCGGCCCAATACTTTCCGGAGTAATGACGCTGACCCTGATAGAAACGGAAAGTGCGCCAAGGAACCGCCTCCAAGAAGGCCGTATCCGAGACCTGACCCGCGGAGCGGACCTCGGCCTCACCGCTGCTCAGCCGGCGCTCGATCACAGCTGTGGCCAAATCGACGTCGACGCCGCCAGTCACGTCGGACATCCAATAGTGAGCCCGTGCACTGCAATCCCGTGTCCCAGCCGACCCGGTGCTTCCATGAATAGCCAAGTGGCACACCAAGAATTGCGCAGCACGCCCATGCGTCGCCGACGCCGCGCCGATTTAGGCCGAAGCGCTTCCGCCAACGGCCAAACGACCGTTGGGATCGAGAAGCGCTCTACCGGTGCCACACCTAAGCAACTCCACCCAGCTTGTGATGTCTGCTGACAGCATCTGCCTGCCCAAGCCCAGAAGCAATAGGCCAGGCCACAAAGGTCTCGACATTCCACCGCTCAGCGATCGCCTCGCGACGTTCTTGCCGGCGCATAGCAGTCGTCAGCGCCGAGCCGCCACATCTCAGTGGTTAATTGGCACTGTCGAGCAATGGTCAGACTTTTTGCCATCCGCGATGCCGTTTACGACATCAAGCGACATTCCAAATGGCAAAACGACACGGAGAATGGCAATCTACAACAGCCGATATTGGCCAATTACGTTCGATCGCTCCGCATTAGGCGTGTTAATGGATTCGAGCAATCATTAGAGCTAGTAACCCAGCGTCTCGATGATTCCTCCAGGCTGATCGGCCCCGCCGTCGATCAATCGCTAACCCGGATGATCCGCCGCGGCGGAGCCGATCTCGATCGCCTGTGCCGGAAAGTTTCTAGCGCACCCCGACCGCTCGCTACGGCAATAGCGCACCTGCGTGTCTCTTCTACGGTGCGCACCGTCGCGGTGTCTCATTTTCGTGTGTCATATGTGCCATCGAGGTGACACGACGAATGAGAATGTGACATCGAGGTTGAGAACCTACATGACCCCGTCGCGATTAGCTCCACCGTCGTGTCCGTTTTCCGCCAGCACTGCGGACATTTGGGTTTCTACCGTCGTCCGTATGCAAACAGACGTCATCTCGGACGCTCGCGTCGAAGTTCTGCGGACACCTGTCGTATGGTTCATGGCGCTTGCGGCCGCGCTCGGGACTGCCAGCATCTATCCCCTTCAACCAGCGATCGCGGACGTGGCCGGGTCTCTGCACGCATCGCTCGCGACGATTGGCTTCGCCCTGGCGTGCGGGCCACTCGGGTACCTCTTGGGACTGGCCCTGCTGGTGCCGCTCGTCGACCGGTTCGCGCCAAGGTATGTGCTCTCAACGCAGTTCGGCGCGCTCGCCACCGCATTGGCCGTCAACGCTGTCGTCGGCACCCCATGGCTTCTCGGCCTTGTTGTCGGTGTGGTCGGCGCCGGATCGTCGGTCGGCGCGCAATTGAGTTCAGTCGCAGGGCGTTTCGCGAACCCCCAGCGCCGCGCCACAGTCCTTGGCATCGTGACCGCGGGGATATCTGCGGGCATCATCGCGGGACGGATCGTCGGCGGGTGGCTGAATGACGAGATCGGCTGGCGTGGAATGTTTCTCGTGTTCGCGACCGCGTGCGCCATCGTTGCTGTTTCAGCGTTCTTCGTGTTGCCCGGCGCAGCCGGGAGCGTCACGTCGGGTTACCTCGCGTCGCTTCGCCGCCTGCCCGTTCTGTACCTCCGGTTCGCGCCGCTTCGGCTCGCCGCCGGCCGTGGGACACTCTGGTTTTTCGCTTTCTGCGCGGTGTGGGCAGGTCTTGGGGTCGCGCTGTCGCAGCCGCCGTTCTCCTATTCGTCTGAGCGCATCGGCATGTACGCATTCGCTGGCCTACTGGGCATAGTCGCCACCAGGATCGCCGGCGCCTGGACGGACAGGGTCGGCGCGCGCAAGGTGCTCCTGGTCGGACTTGTCGTCGCGCTGACCTCGGCAGTGGTACTGGCCGCTTGTCTGGAGAACGCCACGTTGACATTGGCCTGCCTTGGCCTCTTCGATGCCGGATTGTTCGCCGCTCAAGTAGCTAACCAGAGCACCGTTCTGGCAATCGACCCAGCGGCGCCAGCCCAATTCAATAGCGCCTACATGCTGATCTACTTCGTCGGCGGCAGCCTCGGTACCGCGTTCGGTGCGGCCGCCGTGGGGTGGTTCGGATGGCCCACAACCACCGCTATTGCCGCAGGCGCCATTGCGCTCGCCATGTTCATCACCGTCACCGTTCGCGTCAACACCCGGTCACTAGAGTGAAGCCGTGTCCGATCCAGTACTGACCCAGGTCGACGATCGCGTCGCCCTCATCACAGTCAACGACCCCGAGCGCCGCAACGCCGTAACCGCGGAAATCTCGGCCGCCCTGCGCGAGGCCGTCGACGCCGCGGAAGCCAACCCCGATGTGCACGCAGTCATCGTGACCGGCGCAGGCAAGGCGTTCTGCGCAGGCGCCGACCTGACCGCGCTTGGCGCCGCAACCGAGGACGGCTTGCGCGGCATCTACGACGGATTCCTCGCGGTCGCCAACTGTGCATTGCCAACGATCGCCGCGGTCAACGGCGCGGCCGTCGGCGCCGGGTTGAACCTTGCGCTGGCCGCCGACGTCCGGATCGCCGGTCCGGCAGCGCTTTTCGACCCGCGATTCCAGAAGCTGGGCATCCACCCCGGCGGCGGTGCGACGTGGATGCTGCAACGCGCCGTCGGTCCGCAAGCGGCCCGCGCCTCACTGCTTTTCGGCATGCGCTTCGACGCCGAGGCCGCGGTGCGCTACGGGCTGGCACTCGAGATCGCCGACGATCCCGTCGCGGCGGCACGGGCACTCGCGGCCGGACCTGCCGCCGCACCCCGCGACGTGGTGATCGCCACCAAGGCATCCATGCGCGCGACCGCCAACCCCGGCGTCGTCGACGTCGACCAGCACCGGATCGCGGTGGACACCGAGCTGGGACCCCAGGCCGCCTCGATTACCTCACCGGAGTTCGCCAAGAGACTGGCTGCCGCCCAGCGAAAGTGACCCGGAATGTCCTGAATGCGGCATAGGCTGACATGGGCCGGGTCAGCAAAAGGAGCATGACATGAAGAAGCTCGCAGCAGTGCTAATGACTGCCGCGGCGGCGGCTGTGGTGCCGGTGGCCATCGCACCGGTCGCCCAGGCCGACATATGTGCCGGCGCACACGGGCGCCATGTCGGGGTGGGTGGCTGCACCAACGTCGCCGGCGACGTGGCGACAGGCGTGGCGATAGCGGCGGCCACCGATCCGTACGTTCCCGGCGAGATACCGTGCTACACGGTAGAGGGTGTGCCGTACTACACACCGCCTGGCGACCCCTGCTGACTAGAGATCGAGCAGCGCGAGTTCAGGCGCCTCGATGAGGTTGCGCAACTCGCTGAGGAATGCCGCCACCTGAGCGCCATCGACGATGCGATGGTCGAAGGCACACGTCAGTGGCATTGTCGGTCGCACAACCACCTCGTCATAGACGACGACCGCACGGGGCTTCAGTGACCCCATCCCGAGGATCGCCGCCTCCGGGTAGTTGATCACCGGCACGCCTTCGTCCAACCCCAGCGCGCCGAAGTTGGACACCGTGAACGTGGAGCCCTGCAGTTCCGACGGTTTCAGCGTGCCTGCGCGCGCGTCGCGGATCAGCCGCGCGACCACGGCCGCCAGCTCCCGCGTGGTCTTGTCGTGCGCATCGCTGACGACGGGCACCAGCAGCCCTCGCGGCGCCGCAACCCCGAACCCCAGATGCACCGCCGAGTGCAAGTGGATCTGCGGCCCGTCGGTGGTTTCCAGCCACGTCGAGTTCAGATTCGGGTGGTGCCGCAGTGCGATCGTCAGCAGCCGCAGAGTCAGCACGAACGGTGTGATCGGTGACTCCTCATCGGTGATGTCACGCATCCGGTCCCGCAACCGCAGCAGGCCCGAACAGTCGACCTGCACACCGGCGTGCGCGTCTGGTATCTGCCTGCGCGACAACGTCATCCGGTGAGCCATCTCCGCCTGCACGCCGCGCACCGCCACCATCTCAGGGGTTGGCGCCGACCTGCCCGCGGCGGCGAGGACATCCTCACGCGTGATCACCCCGTCGGGGCCCGAACCCGTCACCCTGGCGAGGTCGACGTTCAACTCGGCGGCCAGCTTTCGCACCGGCGGCTTGGCCCGCGGGCGGTCACCGACCGATCCTCGCCTACTGGTGTCCATGTCGTCGTCGGCCCCGTAGCCGACCAAAACCGGTTTGCGCGCTGAGCCGTTCGCGCCCGGCGCCGGGACGACGGGTTCGGCCTCGGCGATAGCTGTCGCGATGCGAATGAGGACCGAGCCAACGGTCAACGTCTCGCCTTCCGCACCGCCCAGCTCCACGATCCGGCCCGCATACGGGCTGGGAATCTCGACCTCGGCCTTGTTCGTCTCTACCGTGCACAGCGTCTGGTTCAGTTCGACGTCGTCGCCGACCGCAACCTGCCAGCCGGTGATCGTCGCGTCCTCGAGGCCTTCGCCCAAGTCGGGGACGAGGAACTCCTTCACGGCGCTCACGGATGCCCCATCGCCCGCTCGACGCAGTCCAGCAGCCGGTCCGGGCCCGGCAGCCACAGCTTCTCCAGTCGGGCGGGCGGATACGGGGTGTCAAACCCGGTGGCGCGCAACACCGGTGCTTCCAGGTCGTAGAACAGCTCCTCCTGAATGCGGGCCGCAAGCTCGGCGCCGAAGCCCAACGTGCGCGGTCCTTCGTGCATCACCACCGCGCGGCCGGTCTTGCGCACGGAGTCCGCGACGGTGTCGAAGTCGAGCGGGTTCAACGACCGCAGGTCGATGACCTCCAGACTCCAGCCGTGCTGCTCGGCAATTTCCGCCGCGCTGAGCGCGGTGGCGACGAGCGAGCCGTAGGTCACCACTGTGACGTCCGCGCCGACGCGACGGACAGCCGCCCGTCCGATCGGCAGCCCGGGCGCGTTGGTGTCGACGGACCCGCGGGCCCAGTACCGCCGTTTGGGTTCCAGATAGAGCACCGGGTCGCGGCTCACAATCGCCTGCCGCAGTAGCCAATACGCATCCGACGGCGTCGACGGCACCACCACTTTCAGGCCCGCGCTGTGCAGCCAATAGCTTTCGGTGGACTCGGAATGATGTTCCACAGCGCCGATTCCACCGAAGGATGGAATGCGGATGGTCACCGGCATGTCGACGTCGCCTCGCGTGCGCATCCGATACTTCGCCAAGTGGCTGACAATCTGATCGAACGCAGGCGCGGCGAACCCGTCGAACTGGATCTCGGGGACAGGAACGCAACCGCGGATCGCCATTCCGATCGCGATGCCGACGATGGCCGACTCCGCCAGCGGGGTGTCGAAACACCGCTGCTCGCCGAAGGTTTCGGCCAGACCCTCGGTCACCCGGAACACGCCACCGAGCTTGGCGACGTCCTCCCCGAACACCAGTACCCGCTCGTCGGCCGCCATCGCGTCGTGCAGTGCGCGGTTGATCGCCTGCGCCATGGTCAGCGTCGGCGCCATCGGCATTGCGGTCAGCAGCGGACCTGCGCTGAATTCCCGGTCGCTTCGCTCCTGCCCTCCGAACGGCTCCTCCGCATCGTCGCCGTTCATCGCCGGTCGTTCGATGATCTGCGTCACGTCACGCCTCCTTCGCCAACTCGGCCAGCAGTTGTTCGCGCTGTCGCGCCAGCTCGGGGGTGATGTCGTGGTAGACGGTGTCGAACATCTCGGCGACGTCGAAGTCGTCGGCATCGACCACCGACTCGCGCAGTTCGCTTCGCAATCGCTTCGACTTGGCCGCGACCCGTTCCTCCAGCCTCTCGGTCCACACTCCAGCGGATTGGAGATACGTGCGGTACCGCGCAATGGGATCGCGCGCCAACCAGTAGTCGACCTCTTCCTGCGGCCGGTACCGCGTCGGGTCGTCGGACGTGGTGTGCGGGCCCATCCGATAGGTGATGGCTTCGATCAGCGTCGGCCCGCCGCCTTCACGGGCCCGCTTGGCGGCCTCCGCAGTCACTGCGTAGCAGGCCAGCACGTCGTTGCCGTCGACCCGGATGCCCGGCATCCCGTAGCCGATCGCCCGATGCGCGATCGACGGCGCCGCCATCTGATGGCTGACCGGCGTCGAGATGGCCCACTGGTTGTTCTGCACGAAGAACACGCACGGCGCCTTGAACACCGCGGCGAAGTTCAGCGCCTCATGCGCATCGCCTTCACTGGTGGCGCCGTCGCCGAGGAAGGCAACGGTCACCGAATCCTCGCCCAACCGCTGGGCGCCCATCGCAGCCCCCACCGCGTGCAATCCGTGGGTGCCGATCTGGATCGATATCGGGGCGCAACACTTCTCGGTGAACCCCAGCCCGCCATGCCACTTGCCCCGCCAGACGGCACCCATCTGGGCCGGCGTGATGCCGCGCAGCAGGAACGCGCCGATCTCGCGGTATTGAGGGAACAGCCAGTCGGTCTTGCGCAGGCATGCCGCCGCGCCGATCTGAGCGGCCTCCTGGCCGCGACAGGACGCGAACAGCGCCAACTCGCCCTGGCGTTGCAGGTTGATGAATTCGCCGTCGAGGTCGCGGGTGACGACCATCAGCTCGTAGAGCCAGCTCAGTGTTTCGGGGGGCAAATCGCGGGTGTAGCGATCCTCAGCCGTTGGGACCCCGTCGGGGGCCACGAGTTGGACCGGCTCCAGGTCGACGAACGCCGACGCCGCAGATACCTCAGCCATACCGCCTCCTTTTCGGTGACGGCATGTTCCGCCGTCGAACCGTGAGGTGCTCAGCGCGGAGGCGGTCAGAGCAAAACCTCAGGTGAGAGGCTTCCAGCTAGTTGCCGGGGTGGGGCGCTAGCTGGACGATGCGCTCTGCTCGCCGCAGCACTGGGGCAATCACCATTATGCCCTCGTGTTGGCGGACGCCTCTGTCAACGCGGGCCGCCACGAGGACGTGTCGCGCTCAGTACTGCCGATATCTCCGTTGAACGTGTTGCTGACGGATCCTGATCTGCTCGTTGCGTTCGTCGGCAGAGACGAGGCGCGTGGCGGCGGGGAGGTGTTGTCGCACGTCGGTGAGCGGAATCTTGCTGACGTTGACCTTCGGGAGTTCGTCTGGGGACTCGGGACAGGTCCATCGCAGTGTCATGAACCCTTGTTGGTGACCTGTGGTGTCGAGCCAGTTCGGCGCGCCGGGGTCGGAGTGCGCGACCACATAGCGGGTGATGCCGTCGGTGTCGGGTTCGGCCTGAAACCCGTTGAGACTGGTCACATGGTTGGCATAGTCCAATGACTCGCCCCAGAGGTTACCGAGGTGAAAGCCCGTGTAGGACGGCTTGACTGGGACATCAACTTCGATGAGGAGGGCCTCGGCGGGACCGAGGTCGAATACTCCGCCGGAATAGATATTGGTGCACTGACCGCCACCGGTCGCAAGGTTCGCCCGCGCGGGCTCGTTGAGTCCGTTGCGAGGCATGAACGTTCGGCCATCGCCGTTCCTGTCGCCGTGCGCCTCCAAGATGAGGTCGTAGAACTCATTCCAGAACTTCATCTGATTTTCGACGATCTCGCCGACTCGACGCATCTTCGCGGCGGCGGCGGCCGGGTCGATCGGTGGCGGATGGGCTCCTTCCTGGCCGACCTGGACAATCTGTAGATCGGGCGATACCTCGTTCTCCCAGTCGTGAAAAAGCATGCGGGCGATGAGGAACCGCGCGGCCTTGGTGTCATCGCCCGTGACCTGACGCGAGGCGATGAAGTTACCGGTGTAATCGGCAGGCCGCTGCGGGGCAACGAGGATCTCGAACTGACCGTCGTCGGCCACCATCAGATCGGCGGTGTCCAGCGATCCGGTGATGGCACGTTCACTCGGGCTGAGTTCCGCCAAGGTGCCCGAGTCTCCGGCGTATGCGGTGTGCGCCTCGAAAATCATGTACTGCGGCGCCTTAGGCCCCAGCCGGCCGCGCACCCGGTAACTGTTGTCGCCGTCGATCGAGGCCGACAGGTACAAGGCGTCGGCATTATCGATGGTCGCCTTGTCGACCGGCTGAATGGCGCGGCGAAAGTACGGAAAGGCTGAATCTTCACAGAAGGCGCGCTCGATCGCACCGAATGCAAACCCGAGGAGATAGCGGTAGCCCTCTGCGAGCCCCCGCTCCGTCTCGGGGGGCGCATGCAGGTCAGGAGAGTCGATCGCATCCCGGGCCCTGCTCAGCCCGTCGATCAGGTCATTCCAGGCTGCGCGAAGCGCGGCGGCGCTGGACTCAGTTGACATGTACGTCCTCTCCTTCGACACCCCAGTTGAACCGCTCGAACAGCGCGGCCAGGTGGGTATGGATCTCGTGTGGGTCAAGGCCGAACTCTTCGAGGCTGTAGCGGTGTGCCGACTCGTGGCCTTGGCCTTGGGCGGAGTCGATCGCATCGGCCGCCGCCGCTCCAAGCTCGAGCCCCAGCTCGTCGTAGACGCGGTGCATTGTGATCGCGGGCCGGCTCACCAGATCTCGATAGTCGACGATGCACGAACGAGTCTCCGGGTGTCTCGCCAATACTTCGAGGGGATGCTCATAGGCATCGAAAGACTGGTCAGCCAGAACGCGCAGGGAGTTCTTGATCAACTGGTCGTCGCGGCCGCGCAAGTTCCATTCCGTCTGCAGCATCTTGAGCAGGCTCGGGATCGTCTCGTAGGGGTTACGCACCGGCACAACGAATCTCGCGTCGGGAAAGGTCTCGATGAGGGACTCGACGCGGCCGCAGAACGTCGGGTTCTTACTCAAATGGATTCCCCCGCCGTTCAAGGCGACCTGGCGTCGCACACACTCCTTGTAGAAGGTCATCACGCGCGTCCGCTTGCGCGCGCTCCACCTGTCGACGTGATAGAAGTCCAACTCGCCCATATACGGGAACACGACTATCCAGAAACCGGAGCCAAGCGAACAGGTCAGCAGGAAGTCGTCCTCCTCAGGAGCGAAGAACCCCGTCTTGTGCATGTCATTGGTCTCGGAGAAGGCGCGCTCCTCAATCGCATCGAGCTTGCTTCGCAGGCGTCCGCCGAGGAAATCGTCGACCCGGAACAGAAGTCGCAGGAGGCGTTTCTCCAGCAGCGACGGGAAGAACATCTCATACATCAGCACGTAGCTGAACTGAGGATCCTTGGCCATCAACCGATGCAGATACGTGGTCCCGCTCCGGGCATGTCCCACACAGAACGTCGGCTCACGCACCTGCATCCGACGCAGCGACGGGAACAGCACCGGGTCCAGAGCGAAACAAATCGCATGGATCGCAGCGATCATCGGCACACCGATCAAGAACGCGCCGTACATCTTTCGGCGCTGCCCAGGATTCGGTTCCTCGCGTAACAACCTGAGCATCGTGCGGTAGTTGGCCCAGTCGAAATAGAACCGCGTTCCGACCATGAAGGGAGGCTAAACCTAGAAATTTGACAATGTCAAGCAAGTGGTAATCTTTCCGCCATGAGGGCGTATGCGGCGGTGGACCCGCAGCTGCCGCTGGCTGCGGTCCCTGCCTATGCGCGACGCATAGAGCAATTGGGGTTCGACGGCCTCCACGTCGCCGAGACAATCCACGACTCCCTGGCGGTCGCCCTGCTCGCACTGGAGCACACGACGCGGATCACCGTTCGAACAGCGGTGACGCTGGCGTTCGTGCGCAGCCCGACCCTCGTGGCCTACACCGCGTGGGACCTGTCGATCCTGTCCGGCGGACGGTTCGAGTTGGGGCTCGGCACCCAAATCAAGCAGAACATCCAGGATCGCTTCGGCATGCCATGGACCGAACCGCGCTCGCGCCTAAGGGATTACGTCGTCGCCTTGGACGCGCTATTCAGTGCCTTCCGCACCGGGGGCTCGCTCCGCCACGAGGGCGAGCACTATCGATTGACGCGCCTGCAGCCTTACTTCAACCCAGGACCAAGCGATGCCGTGATCCCGCCAATCTGGTTGGGCGCGGTGAACGCCGGCATGTGCGAACTCGCCGGCGAGGTGGCCCACGGCATCGTCACCCACTCGACGAACTCCGACCCCGCCTACCTCCACGACGTCGTGCGACCCGCGCTACGCCGAGGTGCCGCCTCCGCCGGACGCACCACCGAACCTCTGATCATGGCCTCGGCGGCTATCGCAACGGGCGACAGCGACGCCGCGGTGGTGCGCGAACGCGAACGGCAGCGCCGCATGCTCGCGTTCTTGTATTCGACGCCGTCATACGCAACGGCTCTGACGCGGCGGGGCTGGATCGACCTTCCGGAGCAGCTTCGCGCGTTGGTGAGAGCGCAGCAATGGGGTGACCTGCCCACGGTGCTCAGCGATGCAGTGCTCGACGAGTTGGTCATCTGCGGACGGTATGACGAGCTGCCCGGAATCCTCATAGCGAAATTCGGGCAGGTCGCCGACGGGGTCGTCCTGCCTCCTTTGGGTGATTTGGAGGACGACCGGCTGCTCCGCGAGTGCATCGCCGAACTGACGCAAGACCTACGACCTACGCCTGGGTGACCGGTTGCCGGAGGATGGTCCGCAGCTTGGATGGCTCGACTCGGCGGAAGTCACTGAAGTAGATTTCGTGGTGTTTTCCGGTTATGCGCAGGCCGGCGTTGGGGATGTACTCGTGGTGGAGCTTCGCGAGAATCTCCGTCTCGTCGTCATACGAGCCGATGTGAAGAGTCTGAACACATCGCCCCTCACGGAAGGTGTCCAGGCGAACTTTGTCGAGACTGGCGGGGTGGTCTTTCGCGGCGACTGCGGCGATCGCCGCGTCGAACATGTCCCGGTTGATCCAGTCGGGCACCATGATCATGGCCGTCCAGTTCCATTGCGACTTGTCCCGATTCGTCGTGAAAGAGTCCATATCGGATGCCCACCAGAGCGCCTCTAGGGGCATGACGACGTAGTCCTCGCCGAGATCTTGCTTGCTGGCGAACTTGAGCTTGTAGGCGATCGGGTACAGCGCAGAGATGGCGTCGGTGTACTCCTGCGCCGTGTTCGGATCACCGTGTCCGTCGACCATCAGGTATTGGAGTGGTGCAACGTCGATGATCCGGAACTCGTCGCGGCTCGCCTTGTAGGAGTTCGAGTGTCTTTTTGAAATCTGTCTTCATCCTCAGCCGTTGTCGATCGAGGTTGCTGTCGTATCGGCGAGGAACCGCGTGAGCAGCCGATCAAACTCGTCCAGCTCCGTGGCCGACCAGCCCGACAGTGCGCGCTCCAGGTGACGTCGTCTCACGTCTTGCAGCGATCCCGCGACCCGCTTGCCGTCCGTGGTCGCGGCCACAAGTGAGACGCGCCCGTCCGCCGGATCAGGGTGTCTCGCGACGAGCCCGGCGCCGACGAGTGCATTGACCTGTCGTGCGGCCATGCCCAAGTCCATGTGGGCGATGCGCGCCAGACCGCCCATCGGCAGTGGCCCCTCGTCGATCAGGGTCCGGAGCAGGACGTACGACGGCTGCGCCAGATCCACGTCGGCGGCCGAGGCCTGCCGGGCGAACATCGAACGACTTCCACTCAGCCGCATCACCCGAGCGAGCGTGTGGTTGATCGAGTCCAGCGACTCTTGCCTACCCGACGAAGCCATTGGCAAATCATGCACACACTTGGCGAAACGCTGCTAGCCGCCGTCCTTCGGCGCGAACGCGACGATCCGTTCAGCGCGCCGAAGCACAGGGGCATCGACCATCAAACCGTCGTACTGGAACACGCCCCGCTCATCACGGGCCGCCGCCAAAACTGCCCGGGCCCAGCTCAGCTGATCGGCCGTCGGCGCGTAGCCGGCACGGATGACCACCACCTGCGACGGGTGGATCGCAACCTTGGCGTCGAAGCCGACGGCCACCGCATCGTCGACCTCGTCACGCAGACCGTCCAGGTCCTTGATGTCGATGAACACGGAATCCAGTGCCATGCACCCATACGCCTTGGCCGCCAGGAGCGTCTGCGACCGCACGTGCCGAGCGACGTCGCGATAGGTGCCATCAACGCGACGGTTGGCGGTCCCACCCAGCACCGCGAACAGATCCTCGGCGCCCCACATCAGGGCGATAGCGTTGCCAAGGCGCGCCAATTCGACGACGTGCAGCGCTCCCAGTGGCGTTTCGATCAGCACCACCACATCCAGCGGCAGCAGCGTGCTGACCTGTTGCACGGATTCGGTTTTCGCCAGCATCACGGTCGTGTAGAACGTGCTTTTCAGCGCTTCGAGGTCGAGCCGATGGTCGGCAGTCGCGCTCGGGTTGATGCGCACGACGGTGCGGTCCGGGTCAAGCGGCGTCTCGATCAACGCCTTGCGAGCCGCTTCGCGGTCCTTGGCCGCAACGCCGTCTTCGAGGTCGAGGATCACCACATCGGCTGCCGCGGCGGCCTTTTCGAATCGCTCGGGGCGATCGGCCGGGCAGAACAACCACGCCGGACCGGTCTGCGTCAACGCCATCACTCCTCCGGCTTCTTACGAACCATGGTCTTTCGCGATGCGGTCGCCACGACGTCGCCGTGCTGATTGCGGCCGGTGTGAGCGAAGGTGACGATTCCCTCGCCGGGACGGCTCTTGGACTCGCGCTTGTCGGTCACCTCTGTCTCGGCGTACAGCGTGTCGCCGTGGAAAAGCGGCTTGGGGAATGCGACCTCGCCAAAGCCGAGGTTGCCGACGATCGTGCCCTGCGTCAACTGCGCCACCGACAACCCGACCATCGTCGACAACGTGAACATCGAATTCACCAGTCGCTGGTTGAACGGCGGCAACGCGTCAGAGAACGCTGCGTCGAGATGCAGCGCCTGGGTGTTCATGGTCAGCGTCGTGAACAGCACGTTGTCGGCCTCGGTGATGGTGCGGCCAGGACGGTGCTGGTACAGGACCCCGGCCTCGAACTCCTCGAACCACAGTCCGCGCTGTACGACGATGCGTTTGTCCGTCACAGACCGGCCTCCCGCGCGATCAGCATCAGCTGCACTTCTGTTGTCCCTTCGCCGATCTCGAGAATCTTGCTATCGCGGTAGTGGCGCGCGACAGGGTACTCGTTCATGAAGCCGTAGCCGCCGAACACCTGGGTCGCGTCGCGGGCGTTGTCCATCGCCGCCTCGCTGGCCACCAGCTTGGCGATCGCGGCGGCCTTCTTGAACGGCTTGCCAGCCAACATCAGTGCGGCGGCGTCATAGTACGCGGTGCGTGCCGCGTGGGCACGGGTCTCCATCCGGGCGATCTTGAACGCGATAGCCTGGTAGGTGCCGATCGCCGCGCCGAACGCCTGACGCTCTTTGGCGTACTTCACGCATTCGTCCACACACCCCTGTGCCGCACCGACGGACAACGCCGCGATGGCGATCCGGCCCTCGTCGAGGATGCGCAGGAAGTTGGCGTACCCGCGGCCGCGCTCGCCGAGCAGGTTCTCGGCAGGCACTCGGACGTCGTCGAAGCTCAGCGGGTGTGTGTCCGAGGCATTCCAGCCGACCTTGCTGTACGCGGGCTCGGCCGTGAACCCCTCGATGGGCACCGGAACGAGGATCGACGAGATCTCCTTCCTGCCACCCGCTTCTCCGGTGACAGCGGTGACGGTCACCAGCTTTGTTATGTCGGTGCCGGAGTTCGTGATGAACTGCTTGCTGCCATTAATGACCCACGTTGATCCATCCATCTTGGCCGTGGTCTTGGTAGCCCCCGCGTCGGTCCCGCCGCCGGCCTCTGTCAGGCCGAACGCGCCGAGCGCCTTGCCGCTTGCCAAGAGCGGCAACCACTCCTGCTTCTGTTCGTCGTTGCCGAACCGGTACACCGGCATCGCGCCCAGCGACACCCCGGCCTCGAGCGTGATCGCCACGCTCTGGTCGACCTTGCCGAGTTCCTCGAGTGCCAGGCACAGCGCGAAGTAGTCGCCGCCCATGCCGCCGTACTCTTCGGGGAACGGCAGGCCGAACAGCCCCATGTCGGCCATCCCCGACACGACTTCGTAGGGGAACGAATGCTCTTCGTCGTGCTTGGCCGAGACCGGGGCGACCACGCTCTTGGCGAAGTCGCGCACCGTCTTGGCTAGCTGTTCGTAGTGATCGGGCAGCATGCCGGTGGCCAGAAATTCGGTCATTGCTCTTCTTCTTTCACTTCTGCTGGATTGCCGGCTCCGCCGGCGGCGATGCGGGCCAGCGGCTCGCCCACCTTGACCTGGTCGCCGACGGCGACGAGTAGTTCGACGACGCCTTCGACCGGCGCTGCCAGTGCGTGTTCCATCTTCATGGCTTCGACGGTGACGACGACGGCGCCCGCGTCCACGCGCTGGCCGTCCTGCACACCAACGGCCACCACCGAACCGGGCATCGGGCTGGTCAGCTCCGCATCGCCGAGGTGTTCGTCGTCTGGCCGCACGGGCGCCTCCCGCATCTCCTCGACCATTGCGGTGCGCCCGCGACCCGACAGCCAGATCTGGCCATCGGTCGCGGCCACAAGGTACTCGGTGCGCAACCCGTCAAGCGTGACGGTCAGCCGATCACCGTCGAGAGACGCTGTCAGCGTATGTGATTCGCCGTCTTCGACGAGCGCGGTGGCCGCGCTCGGTATGCCGGTGAGGTACACGTGGTCGATGCGCTCACCCGCATGCAGCCGGAACGTCGTCGGCGCCCGCTCCCCCAGCCGCCAGCCCGACGGCACCGCCCACAAGTCACCGACCGGGGTGGGCCAGGCGCGCAGCCACTTGTAGGCCGCCGCGGCGATCAGCTCGTCGTCGCCGTGCTGCGCCGGAATGTAGTCGGGTGTCCGGCGATCCAGCAGTCCGGTGTCGAGACGGCCTGCGGCGACGTCGGGATCGGCCAGCAGGAAGCGCAGGAACTCGATGTTGGTGGTGATGCCCAGCACCGCGGTGTCGGCCAACGCGCGGTCGAGCGCACGAAGCGCGGCAGCCCGGTCGTCGCCATGGGCGATGACCTTGGCGAGCATCGGGTCGTATTCGCTGCCGATGATCATCCCGGGCGCGAGGCCGGAATCGACACGGACACTGGGTCCCTCGGGCTCGGCGAGGTCGAGAACCTCGCCGCCGGTGGGCAGGAAACCGCGCGCGGGATCCTCCGCGTACACGCGGGCCTCGATGGCATGGCCCCACATCGTGATGTCGTCCTGCCCGATCGGTAGCTTCTCGCCTGCCGCGATGCGGACCTGCTGCTCGACAAGGTCGATGCCCGTGACCATCTCGGTGACCGGGTGTTCGACCTGAAGACGGGTGTTCATCTCCATGAAGAAGAACTCGTCGGGCCGATCCGCGGAGACGATGAACTCGACGGTGCCTGCGCCGGTGTAGTCCACGCTGCGAGCGGTATCGCAGGCGGCCGCGCCGATGCGCGCTCGGGTCGCCGGATCGAGGAGGGGCGACGGCGCTTCCTCGATGACCTTCTGGTGACGCCGTTGCAGGCTGCATTCACGCTCGCCGAGGTGGATTACATTGCCGTACCCGTCGGCGAGCACTTGCACCTCGATGTGCCTGGGGTTCAACACAAACCGCTCGAGAAACAGCGTGTCGTCGCCGAACGCCGACGCCGCCTCCCGACGCGCGCTGGTCAGCGCGGCGGCCAACTCCGAGGACACCTGCACCACCCGCATGCCCTTGCCGCCACCGCCTGCCGACGGCTTGACCAGCACCGGATAGCCGATCTCGTCCGCTCCGGCGATCAGATCGGCGTCAGTGAGACCCGGCCGGGAGACACCGGGGACTACCGGCACCCCGAACGCCGACACCGCGGCCTTGGCGGCGATCTTGTCGCCCATGGTCTTGATCGCAGCGGCAGGCGGGCCGATGAACGCGATGCTGGCCTCCTGCAGCGCCGCAGCGAATTGCGCGTTCTCCGAAAGGAAGCCGTAGCCGGGGTGGACCGCCTGTGCGCCGGTGCGTCGGGCGGCTTCGACTACTGCCTCGATGTTGAGGTAGCTCTGCCGGGCGGGCGCGGGCCCGATGCCCACCGCGACGTCGGCCTCGGCCACGTGGCGGGCACCGGCGTCGGCGTCGCTGAACACCGCGACCGAGCGGATACCCATCGCCCGCAGCGTGCGGATGACTCGCACGGCGATCTCGCCACGGTTGGCCACCAGGACGGTACGCAGTTCATTCATACCCATTGCTTTCTACATCCGGAATACGCCATAGGAGACCGACTCGAGCGGCGCCTGTCCGACGATCGAAAGCGCCAGCCCCAATATGGTTCTGGTGTCGGCGGGATCGATCACGCCGTCATCCCAGAGCCGGGCCGTCGAGTAGTACGGGTTGCCCTGATCTTCGTACTGCTGACGAATGGGCGCCTTGAATTGTTCTTCCTCTTCCGCGGTCATCTCCCCGCGAACCGTCGCCAGCACCGAGGCCGCCTGCTCGCCGCCCATTACCGAGATCCGCGCATTGGGCCACATCCATAGGAAGCGCGGCGAATACGCCCGCCCGCACATCGAATAGTTGCCTGCTCCGTAGGAGCCACCGATGACGACCGTCAGCTTCGGCACCCTGGCGCAGGCGACCGCTGTCACCATCTTGGCACCGTGCTTGGCGATGCCACCCGCCTCGTAGTCGCGGCCGACCATGAAGCCCGAGATGTTCTGCAGGAACAGCAGCGGGGTCATGCGCTTATCGCACAGCTCGATGAAATGTGCACCCTTGAGCGCGGATTCGCTGAAAAGCACTCCGTTGTTGGCGACGATCCCGACGGGGTGGCCGTGGATGCGGGCGAAGCCGGTCACCAGTGTGCTGCCGTATTCGGCCTTGAATTCGGCGAACTCGCCACCGTCGACGATCCGGGTGATGACCTCGTGCACGTCGTAGGGCACCCGGGGGTCGACGGGCACGACGTCGTACAGCTCGGTCTGGTCGGCCACCGCATCGACCGTCGGCCCCACCTCCCACGGCAGCTCTGTCCGCGGTCCGAGCGTGGCGACGATGCGGCGCACGATCCGCAGCGCGTCGCGGTCGTCGTGCGCCAAATGGTCTGTGACACCGGAGGTCCTGGAGTGCAGGTCGCCGCCGCCGAGGTCTTCGGCCGTCACCACCTCGCCGGTCGCGGCCTTCACCAGCGGTGGGCCGCCGAGGAAGATGGTGCCCTGGTTGCGCACGATCACCGCCTCGTCGCTCATGGCAGGCACGTACGCACCGCCGGCGGTGCACGACCCGAGGACCGCAGCGATCTGCGGGATACCGTCGGCGGACAGGTTGGCCTGGTTGTAGAAGATGCGGCCGAAGTGCTCGCGGTCGGGGAACACCTCGTCCTGGCGCGGCAGGAACGCTCCCCCGGAGTCGACCAGGTAGATGCACGGCAGGCGGTTCTGTCCGGCGATCTCCTGTGCGCGCAGGTGCTTCTTGACGGTGACCGGGTAGTACGTGCCGCCCTTCACTGTCGCGTCGTTGGCCACGATCATGCACTCGCGACCGGAGACTCGGCCGACGCCGGCGATCATTCCGGCGCCAGGGCATTCGTCGTCGTACATGCCGTCGGCGGCCAGGGGCGCCAATTCCAGAAATGGGCTGCCGGGGTCGAGTAATCCGTCCACGCGGTCGCGGGGCAGCAACTTGCCGCGGCTGACGTGCCGCTCGCGGGCGCGCTCCGGTCCGCCGAGCGCCGCGGTGGCCAGCTTCGTGCGCAGCTGGTCGACTAGCGCGAGGTGCTCGTCGCTGTGGGTTCCCGGCGATGCGCTCATCCAGACCCGTTCGTTTGAGTTAATGACGACTAACTCATGGTATGTTAGTCACGATTAACCGAAATGTCTACCAGCAGGTTGGAGGCGCTCATGGGGACGTCGATGCCGGCCGCTACCCGGCGCAGCCGGGCCAAATCGGATCGTCGTAGCCAGCTGATCGCCGCGGCGGAACGCCTTGTCGCCGAGCGCGGCTTTCCCGCGGTGCGGTTGGAGGACATCGGGGCCGCCGCGGGCGTCAGCGGTCCCGCGATCTACCGGCATTTCCCCAACAAGGAAGCGCTGCTGGTCGAGCTGCTGGTCGGGATCAGTACCCGGCTGCTGGCCGGCGCCACGGACGTCGTCGCACGGGCCGGCGACCCTGCGGATGCGCTGGATGGGCTCGTCGACTTTCATTTGGACTTCGCGCTCGGCGAGTCAGACTTGATTCGCATTCAGGATCGCGACCTCGGTCATCTGCCGCCGACGGCCAAGCGGCAGGTGCGAAAGGCGCAACGACAATACGTCGAGATCTGGGTCGATGTGCTACGTCGGTTGGACGACACTCTCAGCGAGGACGACGCGCGGCTGATGGCGCACGCGACATTCGGGTTATTGAATTCGACACCACACAGCGTGAAACCCTCTGCGACGAAAACGGCCGAGGCCAACTCGCGTGCCGTCTTGCGGACAATGACGGTCGCAGCGCTGACCTCGGCCGGACGTGTCGGGCGTTAGTACCAGGCTCTCCTGCCGCCGACGGGCCTTCCGACGGACCCGAGGATCCAGAACACTGCGCCGACGACGAGCAACACCACGCCGATGTAGGTCAGGATCGAGATGCCGAATATCAGGCCAAGAATGAGCAGGATGGCTCCCAGGACAATCATGGTTACTCCATTTCTTCCGAATTATTAACTGCCAGTTGACTACTGGCTGGGCTGCGGAACGTTGCAGTTCGTGACCTTTGGATTGACCCCCGCATAGTTGAGCGGGCCGACGACCACCGTGAGGGCGATAGTCCCCGCTGTGGCGCAATTGGCTTCGCCGCCCTTGAAGTAGTCGCGCTGGTAGGCGGCTACCACGCCGATCAGCAGCCAGACGAGCACGACGACGCCGACAATTCCTCGCATGCTGCGCTCCATCCCTAACAGCGCCCCAACGGCGCGTGCCGCGTGTTTACCCGTCAGACAATTGCCCCAAACCTGTCGACAATGACGATTCGGCTACGAAATACGGCTAGGTGCGAACGCTGCACTCAGCCAGTCGCTCATGGCTCTGACCAGCACGGCCCGGTTTTCCCGCTTGTCGATCTCGTGGCCGTCATCGTCAAACACCAGCATCTCGACGCTGCGGCCGAGCGCACGCAATGCGTCGTACATCTGCTGCGATTCGGTGGGCGGGACGTTGGTGTCGTTGAGGCCGTGGACCAACAGCAGGGGCGCGGTCAATGCGTGCGCGCTCAACAGCGGCGACAACCGGTCGAGCAGTTCCCGGTCGCTGACCGGGTGGCCGTACTTGGGGTGGGCCGCTGCGGCGATCCACGGTTCGGTGTTGCGGTACCACGTGTTCAAGTCACTCATCCCGCAGATGCTGATTCCTGCGGCGAATAGTTGCGGATGAAAGGTCAGCGCCGCCTGCGTCAGATACCCGCCGTATGACCAACCGCAGCACGCGATGCGGTCCCTTGGCGCGAGTCCGCGGTCGACCAGATATCGCACCGCGTCGGCGACGTCGTCGATCGCCGCGAATCGCCGCTCATTGTCATCGGCGTGCATGAACGTTCGGCCGAATCCTCCCGAGCCGCGGACGTTCGGAAGGAACACGGAAATTCCCGCTTCCAGCAATGGCGGGAAGAACTCGTTGTAGCCGGGGCGGCCCTGCCCCTCGGGCCCGCCGTGCAGGAAGATCATGGCGCCGACGGGTTCGACGCCCTCGGGCGGGCGGAACAACCAGCCGGTGAACTCCAGCCCGTCACGGGCGGTGATGGTCTCGAGGGTGGGGTCGGCGGCGACGGGCCCGCTGCTGGGCTCCCTGTCGACGGGCTCCCATTCCCGGGTGCGGGGATCGACCAGCTCGACCGTCGGCGGCGTCGAAGGGCCCTCCACCGTCATCGCGAGCATCGACCCGCCCGCGCTGATGCTCAACTCGCTGGCCACCATGCCGGGCAGCGGAATTGGCTCGTGCAGCGTGTTGTCGACGTATTCGAGGATCTGTAATTCGCTGGCGCCGTTGATGTTCCACAACATCGCGACTGTCGAGAGGTCGTCGCTCACGGTGAACTCGTCGAGTTCATAGCCCGGCCGCTCGGCAAGAACCTGATACGACACCCCATCGGGGGTCGTGGTGACCTCCAACAGCCTGGCGTGGTCGGAGCCGTTCTCGCTGCGGATCAGGGCGCGGACATAGCCCTCGGTGCTGTTGACCCCGTAGGTCTTCGCCGGCTGATAAAGCTCG
Organism: uncultured Actinomycetota bacterium; assembly: GCA_963841555.1. Classification (GTDB taxonomy): domain Bacteria; phylum Actinomycetota; class Actinomycetes; order Mycobacteriales; family Mycobacteriaceae; genus Mycobacterium. The sequence continues at coordinate 1,388,500 of CAWJDL010000003.1, read as the reverse complement.
GTGAGTTCTCCTTCCAGCCCTGCCCGCAGGCGCCGCGGACTGTGATCGTCCAGGATGATTCCCGCATCAGTGGTGGAGCCGGGATCGTATGGCAGCAGCGCGATTTCGGTCAGGCCTCGCAACATGATCAGGTCGCGGTAGCCGCGCGGTCCCACCCGCACCAGCGATGCACCGGCCCAGGCGTCGACGAGCCTGCCGCCCGAGCGGCGGTCGAGCACCACCGTGGTGCCGTCGGACGGATCGATCAGACACGAGCTGCCGACCCCGTCCTCACCGGTGAGGATCGCCGCGACACGGGTGCCGTCCCAGGCGATCAGTTCTGCGGTGCCTTCCTGCGCGCCTGCGGGCCAATGGTCGATGCGACGGGCGTCGCGGTCGTCGGGATCGGTTGTGACGACCCAGATCTGGCTGCGGGTTGCGCCGTCGGGTGCAACCTCACATGCAAGCCAGTGGCCGTCGGCCGAATGGACGACGCGAGTAACGGCTCCCTCGACGGGCAGTTCGACGTCGCGCGACGAACTTGCGCGCCAGCCGCGAAGAAAACGCTGCACGGCGCGCGGGAAGCCGCCGTCGTCGACAAGATGGGCGAATGCGGTCGCGTCCGGTGACATCGACGCGCCGTAGACCCGACGGACCTGCACTCCCACCGTATTGATTCTGCACGGTCGGCGGTCCGCCGATGGGCCGACACCCGCGTTGACCCAGGTGGAGGCCGTTCACGATCGCCTGAGCGGATGCACAGGTACCCTGCAGCCATGAGGTGGGTATGACCGATTCACCACGCCGCGACGGGCCTGAGCCAACCGAACCGCTCGGCAACAGCAATCCGGGATACACCGATCCGGCGTATGCGAGCCAGGCACCGTACGGCCCGACCTACCAGGCACCCGCTGCACCGGCGCCCACCGAGCAGCTACCCGCCTACTCGCCGTATGGCTACGACCCCTATGCGACCGGCCAATACGGCCAGCAGTATCCGCCAGGGGAACCTCCGCAGCCGCCGTCGTCGGAAGGCCCGAAGGCGCCGCGCTGGCTGTGGTTTGTAGCAGGGATCGCGGTCCTGATGGTGATCGGTCTGGTGATCGCGCTGGTGATCGTCAACAGCTCGCGCCAGCAGACCGTCGTCGCGCCGCTGCCTTCGATGACGGAGCCGAGTTTCACCACGCCCACACCGACGACGACGTCACGCACGCCCCTCCCCGTCTTCCCCCTGCCGACACTGCCCAGCACGCCGTCCACCACCGGCCCCTCGACGCCGGGTGCGACCGAAACCGTGGTGTACGACGTCTCGGGCGACGGTCGGGCCATCAACATCACCTACGTCGACACCGGCGGTGTGTTGCAGACCGAGTTCAACGTGATGCTGCCGTGGAGCAAGACGGTCGAGCTGGCCCAGCCGGCCGAGGACTCCGCCAGCGTCAGCATCATCAACGTCGGCCGTGAAGTGAATTGCTCGATCACCGTCAACGGCACCCAGGTGCAGCAGCGCACCGGCGCAGGCCTGACCATCTGCACCGCGACCGGCTAGACCGCCGCTGCCTGGCGTGGCACGCGCACCGCATGCATCGCGATGAAACCCACCGCCAACACCAGGAGTAGACCCCCGATGCCCGCGCGATCCGCCCCGAAGACGGCGACGAACGTGGCGAACATGAACGGGGCGAGGGGCGCCACGGCCCGGCCCGTCATCGTGTAGAGACCGAACGACACCCCTTCCTTGCCGTGGGCGGTCATCCGCAGCAGCAGGGTCCGCGCCGACGACTGCGTCGGCCCGATGAACAGGCACAGCAGCAGCCCGCACACCCAAAACGCCGCGGCACCGGACAACGCCATCAGGGTCAGGCCCACCGCGATCATCGCCGCCAGCGAGCTCAGAATGACGGCTTTCGAGCCGAAGCGGTCGTCGAGTAGCCCGCCGATCACCGCCCCGGCCGCGGCCACCACGTTGGCGCTGACACCGAACAGCAGCACGTCGGCAACGGAGATGCCGTAGACGTTCACACCCAACACCGCGCCGAAGGTGAACACGCCGGCCAATCCGTCCCGGAACACCGCGCTGGCGAGCAGGTAGTAGACGACATTTCGGTCTCGCCTCCACTCCGCGACCAGGTCCGACCACAGCTTGCGGTAGGCGCCGAGCACACCGGTCGACGACCGGGCTGGCGGTTCGATGTCGGCCGGCGGCGGTGCCGCGATGAGCACCGGCATCGCGAACGCGGCCATCCAGACAGCGGTGACCAGCATGGCCGCGCGAGTGTTCTGCCCGCCGGCGGTCGGGACGTCGAGCAGCCCGGCCGTTGGGCCGTCGCCTCCGATGAATCCCGCGTAGACGCCAAGCAGCAACACCATGCTGCCGACATAGCCTGCGGCCCAACCGAATCCAGACACACGACCGGACGTCTCCGGTGTCGTCAGCTGCCGCAGCATCGCGTTGTACGGCACGCTGGCCAGGTCGTTGCACGCCGCGGTGAAGCCGAGCAGCAGAAGGCCTGCCACCAGGTAGGAGGCGTCGTCGCGGATCAGGCTCATCGACGATGTCAGCAGCACCACCATCGCGGTGAGCACGGCCAGCGTGCGTCGCCGTCGGTGCGCCGAGTCGACCCAGACCCCGATGACGGGGGCCAGCAATGCCACCGTGACGCCAGAGAAGAAAAGCGCCCAGCCGAGCAAGCTCGCCGCGCTGGTACCGGCGGGCAGATCGTCACCGACGGTACGGGTCAGGTAGACGGAGAACACGAAGGTCACGACGATCGCGCTCACCCCGGTCGAGCCGCAGTCCCACAGCGCCCACGCCAGCACCCGCGACCGCGCCGCGATATGCGCGGGCGGCCGCGATTCGCTCATGTTGGCCCACGATATAGTCCGGCGCATGCCAGTACCCGCTCCCAGCGCGGACGCCCGTGCCGTCGTCACCGGTGCGTCGCAGAACATCGGCGAAGCGCTGGCCGTCGAGCTCGCCGCCCGCGGGCACCATCTGATCATCACGGCCCGCCGCGAGGATGTGCTGAGAACGTTGGCGGACCGGCTCACCCAGCAGTATGGGGTGACGGTCGAGGTGCGTCCCGTCGATCTCGCCGACCCGGCCGAGCGCGCCAAGCTGTGCGACGAGCTTGCCGTGCGCAACATCTCGATCCTGTGCGCCAACGCAGGTACCGCGACGTTCGGACCGGTCGCCTCGCTGGACCCGGCCGCGGAAAAGGCTCAGGTACAGCTGAATGTCCTTGGCGTACATGACCTTGCGCTCGCCGTGCTGCCCGGCATGGTCGAGCGCGGGGCAGGCGGCATTCTGATTTCCGGTTCGGCGGCAGGCAATTCGCCGATCCCCAACAACGCGACTTATGCGGCCACGAAGGCGTTCGTCAACACGTTCAGCGAGTCGCTTCGCGGCGAGGTCAAGCGCGCAGGCGTGCATGTGACGCTCTTGGCACCCGGTCCGGTACGCGAGACGTTGCCCGATACGCACGAGCAGTCGCTCGTCGAGAAGCTGATCCCGGATTTCCTCTGGATATCCACCGAGTACACCGCGAAAATATCGCTGGATGGCCTGGAGCGCAACAAGATGCGCGTCGTGCCGGGTGTCACGTCGAAGGCGATGTCGGTGGCGGCGGGCTACACGCCGCGAGCCATCGTGACGCCGATCGTCGGCGCGGTCTACAAGAAACTCGGCGGCGGCTAGCCTGTCGAGGCTGCTGTCAGATCGCAAATTTCGGCGAAATCGCGATCTCCCCGCAGTCTCGCGGAACCTAGCGGCGCCGGCGGCCGGTGCCGAAGATGCTGCGCGTGATCTCGCGACCGATGACGGTGCCCGCCGAGCGCATCGCGCTCTTGAATGCCGGGCTGCTCATCATCTTGTCGAACATCCCGGGTTCGGCGGCGCCCCGCGACTTCACCTCCCCCTCGGTGCTCGCCGCCCCTGGGTTGACGGGCAGTGGAGGCGGCAATGCACCGTCAGGCGCCGCTTGGGGGGTTGGCTGCAATTTGGCGTTGAGGCGTTCGTATGCAGACTCGCGGTCGATCGTCTGCCCGTACTCGGCCTGCAACGGCGACGCCTTGGCCGCGGCGGCGATCGCGTCGGGGCCGATGGTGTCCATCAGGGATCGCGGTGCCCGCATCCTGGTCCACGCCACCGGCGTCGGCGCACCGTTCTCGGAGAGCACGGTGACGATCGCCTCGCCGATGCCCAGCGACGTCAACGCCGACTCGAGGTCGTAGACATCGGTTTTCGGATACGTGCGGACCGTCTTGGCGAGCGCCTTCTGATCGTCGGGGGTGAACGCACGCAGCGCGTGCTGAATGCGCGCACCAAGTTGCGAAAGAACGTCGTTGGGCACGTCGGTCGGCAGCTGCGTACAGAAGAACACACCGACGCCCTTCGAGCGGATCAGCTTCACGGTCTGTTCGACCTGCTCCAAGAACGCCTTCGACGCATCGGTAAACAACAGGTGGGCCTCGTCGAAGAAGAACACCAGCTTCGGTTTGTCGATGTCGCCGACCTCGGGCAGCGTGGTGAACAGGTCGGCAAGCACCCACATCAGAAACGTCGAGAACATGACCGGCCGGGCGGCCTGCGCGCCGACCTCGAGCAACGTGATGACGCCGCGGCCCTGCGCATCGACACGCATCAGGTCCTTCGGTTCCAGCTCGGGCTCGCCGAAGAAGGTGTCCGCGCCCTCGGCCTCGAGGTTGACCAGCGCCCGCAGGATGACGCCCGCGGTGGTCGGCGACACCGCGCCGAGATTCTTCAGCTCGGGCTTGCCCTCGTCGCTGGTCAGATACTGGATGACCGCCCGCAGGTCCTTGAGGTCGAGCAGCGACAACCCCTTCTGATCAGCCCAGTGAAAGATCAGCCCGAGCGTGGATTCCTGAGTTGGGTTGAGCCCCAACACCTTCGAGAGCAGGATCGGCCCGAAACTGGTGATCGTCGCGCGCACCGGTACGCCGATACCCGTGGTGCCCAGCGACATGAACTCGACCGGGAAGGCCGTCGGAGTCCAGTTGTCGCCGGTGTCCTTGGCCCGCTGCTCGGTCTTGTCGTTGGCGACACCAGGTTGCGAAAGGCCCGAAAGGTCGCCCTTGACGTCGGCCATCATCACCGGCACACCGGCCGCGGACAGCTGTTCGGCGATCACCTGCAGTGATTTGGTCTTACCGGTCCCGGTGGCGCCGGCGACCAGGCCGTGCCGGTTGACGGTGGCCAGCGGGATACGCACCTGCGCGGTCGGATCACAGGTCCCGTCGACGACGACGGCGCCCAGTTCCAACGCGGGGCCTTGGGTGGCGTAACCTGCGGCGATCTGCTGGGCGGGGGTGGCTGTCGACTCAGTCGTCATGGCTCGAAACATTACTTGGGGACTATCCCCGGCGGGTGGGTGCGGGCGGCCTCTTGTCGGCCGTGGGCTTAATGTGAGGCCTGTGCGTGACGAACTGGTGTGGATCGACTGTGAGATGACCGGCCTGGACCTAAAGACCGACCGGCTCATCGAGATCGCGGTGCTCGTCACCGACGCCGACCTCAACATCCTTGGTGACGGTATCGACGTGGTGATCCACGCCGACGACGCTGTGTTGTCGTCGATGATCCCTGTCGTCACCGAGATGCACACTCGCTCAGGGCTCATCGAGGAGGTGCGCGCGTCGACCGTCGACCTGGCGGCTGCCGAGGCGCTGGTGCTCGACTACATCCGCACGCACGTCAAGCAGGCCAAGACCGCTCCCCTCGCCGGCAACTCGATCGCAACAGACCGCGGATTCATCTCTCGCGACATGCCCAAGCTCGACGACTACCTGCACTACCGGATGATCGACGTCAGCTCCATCAAGGAGCTGTGCCGGCGCTGGTATCCGCGCATCTATTTCGGCCAGCCCGAGAAGGGGCTCGCGCACCGGGCGCTGGCCGACATCCACGAGTCGATTCGCGAGTTGCGCTACTACCGCCGCACCGCGTTCGTTCCGCCGCCTGGGCCGTCGACCAGCGATATCGCGGAGATCGCCGCCGAAATCGGGTCACCGAGCGGCGACTCGGAGCAAATCGATTCGGCCGCGGAGCGCCCTAGCGGCTAATATCGACGGGCCGCACGTGCTTGACGGCACGGCGGCGATGGTGGCTGTAGTTCAGTTGGTAGAGCACCAGGTTGTGATCCTGGCTGTCGCGGGTTCGAGTCCCGTCAGCCACCCCGAGTGAAGCGGGCAACGTCAGATGCTGGCGTTGCCCGCTTTCCATTGCTGCCACGGGATGTTCCAGTCGCCCAGCCCATCGGTTCCGGACAGCGTCGACCCCACGGTGTTCACGACCTCGACGATGTCGCCGCGCTTGGTGTTGTCGTAGAACCACACGGCATTGCTCGGGCTGACGTTGAGGCAGCCGTGGCTGGTGTTCGTGTAGCCCTGGCTGCCGACCGACCACGGCGCGGAGTGCACGAAGATGCCGCTGTAGCTGATCTGGGTCGCCCAGTCCACGTCGAGGCGATACCCGTTGGGCGAGTTCGCCGGTACGCCGTAGGTCGACGAATCCATGATGATGTGGGTGAACCGATTGCCAACGAGGTAGACGCCGTTGTCGGTCGGGGTGCTGTTCTTGCCCATCGAAGTCGGCATCGTCTTCACGACTTCGCCGTTGCGTCGAACGGTCACGACCTTGGTGTTGTCATCGGCCGTCGCGATGACCTCGTCGCCGATGGTGAAGTGCGTGCTGACATTCTCCTGACCGAACAGGCCGTCGCCGAGGTCGACGCCGTAGGTGTTGACCGCGACGTCGACGGTCGTGCCCGGCCTCCAGTATTGAGCTGGGCGCCAACGCACTTCGCGATTGTTCAGCCAGTAGAAGGCGCCCTCCACGGGCGGGTTGGTGGTGACCTTGATGGCCTTCTGGGCCGCCAACCGGTTCGTGATGTTCTCGTCGAACTGGACCGCGACGGGCTGGCCGACGCCGACGACCTCGCCGTCGTTGGGCAACACGTATGCCATGGTGAGGTTTTCCGGCGAATGCGTCTGGAACGTCATCTGTTGGCTCGTGACACTGCCGAGGCCGAGTGACTGTGCATTCAGCGTGTAGCGCTTGTTGTAGCCCAGCGGCTCGGCCGTCGTCCAGGTCAGGCCGTCGCGGCTGAGCTGGCCGGCGATCGGGGTGCCGTCCTCGTTGGCCATGGTCACAGCGCCAAGCACACCGTCCTCGGCGCTGACCGTCACGGGCGACTCGACGCTCACGCCGACGGCCCCGTCCTTGACGGACGCTGTGAGCTTGGGCACCAGCAGGTCCCCGTAGGGAGTGCCCTTATCGGTGATGACCTGGGGCTGCGGCGGGGCGGGGTTGCTGTTGCAGGCGGACAGCCCAACCACGATGGCGGGAACCAACGCGATCGCCACCACCCAGGCACGCATACGACGCGGACGGGCCACCTTCTGGACCTGCCACATTCTTTGCTCCACCTCGCAACCAGGATTCAACACATCGACGATTCTTGGCAGTAGTCTAAGGGAAGATTTAGCTAGAGGTGCAACCACAGCGTCGGACCCAGCAACGGCAAGAGTAACGATTTCACCCTGTGCCGCAGGGCCTGTTATTGTCGCACACGCAGCGCCGTTAGCTCAGTTGGTAGAGCAGCTGACTCTTAATCAGCGGGTCCGGGGTTCGAAACCCTGACGGCGCACTTCAGAGGCCATTTTCCGGCTCGGCCCGATGTGATCCATCGTTTATTCATCGTTTATGGTTCGGTCGAGTAGCTCGGCGACCTGCGTGTGCACGCGGCCTCGGCTCATATAGCGATCTTGGGTCATGCCGATCCGGGTGTGGCCGAGCTGGTCGGCCCCGATCCGCGCCGACAAGCCCTCGTCGTCGATGAGGGTGGCCACCGTTTTGCGGAATGAGTGCGTGGTCCCGCAGGGTGCCTGTCGTGGACGGGAAGATCACCGACTGTTCACCAAGGAACGGCAGACTCCGCCGCTCGATCAGCGCCGACACCTAGCCGCGCAGGGCGGATTGGATGTGGAAGCTAGTGTGGCGCTCGGTGGCGAATCACCCGCTCGAGCGCTTGAATGTCGGATTCGATCTTCCGCGACAGCCAATACGCGAATATGAATGCGGCAATTCCCCCGATACACACCACCCTGATCGGCACGATGATTTCGGCGATCTCGGAGGCGGTCAGGAAGCTCACGGCCATTATGCCGAGCAACGGCACTGAGGCCGCGAGCGCCAAATAGCGTGACAGTCGACGGCTGAGTGCGCGTAGCTGTTCGGCCTCCCGCGGATTTGTCTGTCCCTGTGCCACCAGTTCCGGATAGACGCTGCGCACGATGTAGAAGGTGAACAGAAAGAACGGATACGCGACCGCGATCGCGCCACCCACCGTGTGTGACCCAACGAAATGGATCGCAGATCTACTGGGCATTCCACCCGTAACGAACTGCAGGGTGAGCGCAAAAGTCAGCCCGGACAGCACCCACAAGGCAATGACGACGAGCACCACCCGATCACTTGCGACGAGACAGTCGTGGCGCGCTCGGGCCAACATTTCTGCAGGCGGTGCTGGCCCACGTCGCGCGCGGCGCGGGACCACAATCACGTAACGGATCAAATAGAGCGCCACCGCAATGCCGACAGGCCAGACGAGGAGGTTGAGTAGTGTGGTGAGCAGGATGAACCGATCCTGGCCCTGCTCGGAAAGCTTGCTAACGATGAGCAGCTGATTGTGCCAGATGGTGTACGCGGCGGCCAACACGTTGGGAATCACGAAGGCCGGCAAAGCAATCGACAGAAAGTACGGCCGCAGCCGCAGCCGCCAGCTTCGTGCAGGCGGATCCACCAAGTCACGAGCTTGCGGATCAAGGCACAACTGCAGTTGCTCGGCGAGTTCAGCGCCCGACGCCCAGCGCTGATCACGATCGGCGCTCAGTGCCTTCAGCAGAACCCTGCGCAGTGCGGTAGGACAGTCCATGGGCAGCGCGGCGAGTGCCGCCGACGAAACTCCCTGTGCGCGGGTGGTCAGCATCAGCTCGAGCGCGGTGGTGTCGGAGACCGATCCGCCCGAGCGCGCCCGAGCGGCTTCCGCCGCGGAATCATCGAACGGTTTCAGGCCCGTCAGCAGTTCCCACAGCACGACCGCGAGTGAGTAGATATCGCTGCCGGTATCGAGGTCTGCCGCATCCTCCATGTGCCCGAGCCGACAAGCCATCAGCTGCTCGGGCGACATATAGGACAGTGAGCCGCCGAAATAGGCGAACGGGCTTGCGCCGGATAGGTTGCGGGCGAAGCTGATGTTGAAGTCCGCGAGTTTGGGGGTGCCATCGGGTGCGAGCAGTACGTTGGCGAGCTTGATGTCCCGGTGCAGGACGCCCCGTGAATTCGCATAGTGCAATGCTTCAGCCAGGCGTTTCCCCAGCCACGCGACGGTCTCGGGCCAGGAAAGGGTCGCGAGCTCAGCGCGGGTCGATGATTCGGTCGGCCGGACTTCGCCGCGCGACTCCAGTGCGTCGTCTACGGCGTCAAGCAACGCCTGACCGGAGTCGGGTGGCCGCCCGGCACGGCGAACCGCTTGAACGAGGTTGAGCAGCGTTCCGCCGGGCAAATACTGCATGTACAGCAGCCGCCAGTCCCGGTCGCGGAGAATCCGCTGGTCGAAGACCCGGACGATGTAATCGTGATCAAGTTGGGCGAGGGTTTGTGGTTCGTCGCCGCGGTTCGCGGAGATCTTTACTGCCACCAGCCGTTGCAGGGACCGTTGCCGGGCTAGAAAGACTCGCGCGAATGCGCCGCTGCCGAGTTCGACGAGCAGATCGAAGTCGTCGAGCCGCTGGCCGACCTCGATCCGTACGATGTCGGCGGATGGCCTGGAAGGGTCAAACGCCGAGTCGAGTGTTCCGGTGCCGTTTCCTGTTTCGTCCGCAGTGTCGGCCCGCGCTTGAGTTCGAGTGAACTCGGCGGGCTGGTCGATAGTCGGATCGGTCATGGAAACCTCGTTCCAGGTCACCTGAATCTTAGCGCTGCGGCACCGGTGGCCTGGGAGTTTCTGGTTGAGGACGTGCGCCTCGCAGTGTGGCGCGTCGGTTCGGTTCCAGTGGTGCTGGCAGTGTTTAGACCACTCGGCCTTCGGCCAGGACGTGCATCACGGAGCTCGAAACGCAGCGTGACTCGTTGGCCTCCTAGAGGAGGGGTCCGGGGTTCGAAACCCTGACGGCGCACTCAGTGTGAAAATCCAGTACGCGGCCGGGCGACTCGCCGGGGTCGCGCGTCCGGGAAGCGTCGGTGCAGCCCGTCGATGAGTCGGTGCGCTTCGTAGAGCTCGTGACGAAGGCTGGCCACCCGGCGCCGGGCAACCACAGCGGCGTGACCGTGCACTCGCCGCGTGCTGCTTTCGGCCGATTCCACCTTCTTCGAGATGTCGTCGACGTGGGCGTGAAGCGACTGCAGCAGCTCCCTCGCCTGCGCCGTGTCGGCGTCGTCAATCACGCCCGCATCATCGCATCAACCGCGGCAAAACGCGCGCCGAGGCCTGATCGGCAACTACCAGCAAGGGTTCGCTGCAACCCTTGCTCTGGCAACGACCGCGCAGTAGCCTATTAACGCTCGTGAAAAATTTGTTCGGATTGGCTGTTCTTGTGATCCTGAATGTGCTACGACTCACACAAGCGTCCCTGCAGTACGGACTTCGCATCGTCTTTGACGGTAACGGGAGCATCACTTAGCAGCGAATAATGCGGTGTAGAGAGGCAGAAGGTGCTAGCCTTCAATTAGCTAGAACGAACTACATGGCCAGTGACGGCCGTGAACAGTACGAAATGAGGTCTTAGCTGTGTCGATCATAGACGCATCACTCCCCGCGGGTGCGTCCGGCGCGAGCTCAGCAGATGACGTAACTGCGCAACGGCCCATCTTGGTGTACAGCTGCACTCGGCTTGGCCGGGTCGCCAACCCCCCCAGCTTCTCGTTCACCGACTGGTTCCGCTCCGCGCGTCGCCGCTGATCCGAACCGTCAGCGCCGCCGGATGCGGCGGATGACAAGCGCAATAACGAGGACACCAGCACCGGCCAGCGAGATGGCCACCGCCGGCTTCTTGACGAACCGCACGACTCCCGCCTTCACGTCGTCGGCGATCCTGCTCGGGTTCGCACGTTCAGCGAGGGAATCCACGGTCGACGCCAACTGGTCACGAGCCTGGTCGATGTCCTGCTTGATGGTGTCGGGATCGCGGTCCGCCACTTCTTCCCTCCAAGCCCCTCCGATGAGCGCTGCCTGCCCGAACTACCCTAGAGCAGCCCGCGCTCATCGGAGTGCACCGGTCGAAGAAGGGACCATTCCGCATGCCGCAGACCCCGCGACTCGAGGTGGGCGACAAAGCCCCCGCGTTCAGCCTGCCCGATGCCGACGGCAACACGGTCAAGCTGTCGGACTACAAGGGCCGCAGGGTGATCGTGTACTTCTACCCCGCCGCCTCAACGCCGGGATGCACCAAGCAGGCGTGCGACTTCAGGGACAGCCTTAGCGAACTCAACGGCGCCGGACTGGATGTCATCGGCGTCTCCCCCGACAAGCCGGCCAAACTCGCCAAGTTCCGCGACGACCAGAAGCTGACGTTTCCGCTGTTGTCCGATCCGGACCGCGAGGTGCTCACGGCATGGGGCGCCTACGGCGAGAAGATGATGTACGGGAAGACCGTTCTCGGCGTCATCCGTTCGACGTTCGTCGTCGACGAGAAGGGCAAGATCGCCGAGGCGCAGTACAACGTGAAGGCTGCCCATACGACAACAAAAATTCAGAAGATCCTCGCCGCAGAGGCCGACTCGTAGGTCTTTGCTCCGAGGAAGCCCGTACGTTTCGGGCATTGGACGGAAAACGAGAGACCAGTACGAAGCATCCGCCAGCTACGCCGTAGGCCTGGCTGGCAATCGAAACACCGGGTTGACGCATTAGCGGCCGGTCGGGAAGTCGTGGGCAGGGGTAAGTCCCCTTGGGGGTCAAGGCAGGTCCGCACCCGTCTTTTCGATGACCATCACGTATAGCGTGTGCGGTTCGGACTCGCTCTTCTGCCGATACCACAGCCTGATATCGCACTCAGGCACTCTGTGCATGCGGTATGACCGCCCGGCATCGCCGGGTCTGGTTGCGCGAAGGTCTAAATCTGTTTGGAAGTCAGCACGGCTCATCCGAGCGACCTCGGTGCGAGCTAGAACTTGTTCATGGGGCGTGAGCGTCGCCATCGTGAAGACCGCATCCTCAACAAGCAGCACATTGCGTCCCAGGCGTGGACCGCGATCCGCGATCGTATCGCTGGACTCCCGCTCCGTGTCCCTGGTCGATTCGCTAGATGCAGACTCTGCGTCCGCGTTGGGGGTGCCTTCTGTCTCAGATAGGGCCGGCTCTTGCGTGACGGTGGGAGTGCCGAACTGAGAAACGGTGTACCGAGACAACGCCTCTTGAAGTGCCTTCGTTGCCCCTTCCAGGTTGTCTTCGGCGACTACCTGCCCCTGTTCGATCTGCTTCTCGGCGAGGCGTGCCTTGACCATAGGGATCTTCAGAAGCCCGAGTTCAACGATCCCATCGACATGCGAGTAGAACGCGGCGAGAACGCCCAACACAAGACCCACAAGAACGAAAAAACCTCCCGCGATCTTGTCGTTTTGTCCGCCGAAATAGCCCCACGCTCCGGCCGCGAGCAGCAACACGCCTATGCCGCCCAATAAGATCTGACCGACTAGCTTTCCGTCGGTTGACTCGCTCTCCCCCACGTGAGAGATGCTATCCGGCCAAAGAGGCCCGGTGAAGGACTCCGGACCTCCCGGCAGGTTGAACCGGTAGGGCTGCATCATTGAGCGGGATGGTTGCCTTCGACGTCGTCTGGTGTGTCTCGGCCATCGCCTGACGGATAACGTCTGGCGCGGTCTGTGTGCGGTGGCCGCGGCCTCCTACTCCGCTTGCTTCGTGAGGCGTTGGTCGCAGCGGCCTCCGAGCGTGCTCAGTCGTCGCCAAGCTACGGCGCGACCTGTCCGATTGACCCGAGATTCGCCAGCAGCAGCGCCTCGGCGGTCGCCGCGCGTTCCAGCACGCCCAGGTGCAGGCTTTCGTTGATGCTGTGCGCCTGCGTCTCCGGGTCTTCCACACCGGTCACCAAGATCTTCGCCGACGGAAAGGCCGCCGCGAACTCGGCGATGAACGGGATCGAACCACCAACCCCGGTGTCGACGGGCTCGTTGCCCCACGCCTTGCGAAACGCGGCGCGGGCTGCGTCGTAGACCGGCCCGTTTGCGTCGATTGCGTACGGCTGGCCGATGTCGCCGGGGGTAATGGTCACCCGCGCACCCCACGACGCATGCTGCTCGAGATGGCGGGTCAGCGCGGCCAGATGCTCACGCGGGTCGCCGCCGGGTGCGACACGCATGCTGACCTTCGCGCGCGCCCGTGGAATCAACGTGTTCGACGACTTCTCGATCGATGTGGTGTCGATCCCGATGACCGTGATCGCCGACTTGGCCCAAAGTCGTTGCGGCACTGAGCCAGAGCCGATCTCCGACACGCCGTCGAGCAGGCCGGCCTCCTCGCGCACCCGCTCCGGTGAGTAGTCGACGTCGGCGGCCGTCCCCTCGTGCAGCCCGGCGACCGCGACGTTGCCGTCGTCGTCGTGCAGGCTGGCAAGCAGTCGGACCAGCACGCTCAATGCGTCGGGCGCCACGCCGCCCCAGATGCCGGAGTGCAGGCCGTGATCGAGCGTGGCAACCTCCACGATGCAATCCGCGAGCCCGCGCAGCGACACCGTCAGCGACGGCACGTCGGTGCTCCAGTTGTCCGAGTCGGCTATCACGATCACGTCGGACGCCAGCACGTCGCGATGCGCGGCCAGCAGCCGGGACAGCGACGGCGAGCCCGACTCCTCCTCCCCCTCGACAAACACCGTCACGCCGACGGGCGGCGCACCGCCGTGAGCGCGGAACGCCGCCAAATGCGTTGCGATCCCTGCCTTGTCGTCGGCACTGCCGCGACCGTACAAACGGCCGTCGCGCTCGGTCGGCTCAAACGGGGGCGACTGCCACTGGCCATGATCGCCTTCCGGCTGCACGTCGTGATGTGCGTACAGCAGCACCGTCGGCGCTCCGGGCGGGGCAGGATGCCGGGCGATGACGGCAGGCGCACCGCCTTCGCTGACGATCTGCACATCGCCGAACCCGGCCTCGGACAATAGTTTTGCCACTGCTTCGGCGCTGCGCTGCACCTCAGGGCGGCGGGCCGGGTCGGCCCACACCGACTCGATACGCACCAGGTCTTCAAGATCACGCCGCACCGACGGCAGCACCTCACGCACCCGCTCCACCAAATCGCTCATGGAGCCGAGGTTAGCGGCTTCAGCGCTGCCACGGTCGACCGACAAGCCACCCGACCATGCCCATCGATTCTGGTTTGCCGGATAGTTTTCACGTCTCTGTCATCAGTTAACGCAAAACCCTCCCCCGAGGTCGCGGCATCACTACTGTGGGTGCCTGCGCGTCGGCAGCACCGTACGCCAACCCGCCCACCAAGGGGGCACTGAAATCGACATCAACACAGTAGAAGACATCGTCCGTCGACCACCGGAGCGGCCAGGGACCCTATGGCAGGACGGCGATGCGTGGCTAGCCGGAGGAACCTGGCTGTTCTCCGAGCAGCAACCTCTCACACGCCGATTGGTCGACATCGTGTCACTTGGCTGGCACGAGATCGCGGCCACCGACACGGGCCTTTGTATCGGGGCGACCTGCACCATCAGAGACCTTTACGCATTCGACGCCCCAGGCGACTGGCGCGCGGGGTCGCTGCTCAAGACGAGTTGTGAGGCCTTCCTGGCGTCATTCAAGGTGTGGAACTCCGCAACGGTGGGCGGCAACATATGCATGTCGTTGCCTGCGGGACCGATGATCACCATGGCGGTGGCGCTGGAAGCTGATTACACGCTGTGGGCGCCCGACGGCTCCGAACGTACGGTGAGAGCGGCCGACTTCGTGACCGGCAACCACCAGAACATCCTGGCGCCGGGCGAGGTGTTGCGGTCGATCGATATCCCGATCAGCGCCCTGCGCAAGCGTCACGCGCACCGCCGCTTCACGCTGACTAAACTCGGGCGGTCGACGATCTTCATGATCGGCACCCAGGCATCCGACGCGGCCGACTTGCTGCTGACGATCACCGCGGCGACGACCCACCCCATCCTCCTGGTGTTCGCCTCCGTACCCGATGCCGACACACTGCAGGAGCGCATTGATCAGCTGCCCGACGAGGTGTGGTTCGACGATGCGAACGGGGCGCCCGACCATCGCCGTCACCTGGCCAAGCACTACGCAGAAGAAATCCGCATGGAACTGACAGCGGGAGGCTGGTGATGACCTACACCGTCAACGGCAACACATTCGACGAGGAACCGCGTCCCGGGCAGTGTCTGCGGACGTTCGTGCGCTCCCTGGGGTGTCACGGTGTCAAGAAGGGTTGCGACGCAGGCGATTGCGGCGCCTGCACCGTGTGGCTCGACGGCGTACCCGTCCACAGTTGCATCACGCCCGCGTTCCGCGCGGAGGGTCGTGAGGTCACCACGATCGAGGGCCTCGGAACACCGGACAACCTTCACCCACTGCAGCGGCAATTCCGCGACGCTCCGGGTTTCCAGTGCGGCTTCTGCACCGCCGGGATGATCATGACCTCGGCCACCTTCACAGACGAACAGAAAAAGGATCTGCCGCGGGCGCTGAAGGGAAACCTCTGCCGCTGCACGGGATACCGCGCAATCGAGGACGCAATCAACGGCGTCGCGGAGATTCAGGAGGCACTGCCCGGCCAGGCGGTCGGCACCAGTGTGGGTGCACCGGCCGCCACCGACGTGGTCACGGGCCGCGCCGAATTCACGATGGACAACGAGATGGAAGGCATGCTGCACCTGAAGGTGCTGCACTCGCCGCATCCGCACGCACGCATTGTTTCCATCGACAAGTCCGCGGCGCTGGCCGTGCCCGGCGTCCACCGTGTGTACACGTGGGAGGACGTTCCACGCAGGCTCTTCACCACCGCGATCCACACCGACCATCTCGTCGATCCCGATGACACCTACATCCTCGACAACGTTGTGCGCTTCGTCGGCCAGCGTGTGGTCGCGGTACTCGCGGACTCGGTCGGCGCCGCCGAAGAGGGCTGCCGCAAGGTCGTCGTCGAATACGAGCCGCTCCCTGCCGTTTTCGATCCCGAAGAGGCGATGGCCGAAGGAGCGCCGCAGCTACACGGATCGTCGGATCCGTTCGTCCAGGATCCAGAGCACAACATCCTGGTCGAGCTTCACGGCGAGATCGGCAGCGTCGAAGCCGGTTTCGCCGAGGCGGACGTGATCCACGAGGGCACGTACTTCTCGCCACGCGTGCAGCACGCCCACCTCGAGACGCACGGGTCGATCTCGTGGATGGAGGACGGTCGGCTGCACGTGCGCACCAGCTCGCAGTCACCCTCGATCTGCAAGGTCAAGCTGGCCCACCTGTTCGACCTGCGGCCCGATCAGCTGCGGGTGTTCTGCATGCGGGTCGGCGGCGGCTTCGGGGGCAAGCAGGAGGTGATCTCCGAAGACCTCGTCGCGTTGGCGACGCTGGACACCGGACGCCCGGTCTGCTGGGAGTACACCCGCGAAGAGGAGTTCACCACGGCGTCACCCCGCCATCCGATGACGATCACGGTGAGACTCGGCGCGAAGGCCGACGGGACCTTGACCGCGTTCCACTACCGCAACGTCTCGAACACCGGCGCCTATGGCAACCACGGCGGTGAGACGTTGTTCGCGGGTAGCGCCGCCGTCGCGCAATACCGCTGTCCGAACAAGAAGTTCGATGGGTACTCGGTCTACACGAACACCGTTCCCAGCGGAGCCTTGCGCGGCTACGGCATGACCCAGCCCACCTTCGCCGTCGAGTCGGCGATGACCGAACTGGCCGTCGCACTCGACATTGACCCGCTGGAGTTGCGTCGGCGCAACATCGTGCGACCGGGCGACTCTCTCGAGGCGATGGGCGAACATCCCGATGACGTTTCGTTCACCGAGGACGGGCTGTCGGAGTGCATCAACCTGGTGGACGCGGCATTGCAGCGGACATCCGACGTGCCCGACATGGGGCCGGACTGGAGCATCGGCACCGGCACCGCCACCTCGATACACGAGACGGCGCCGCCGACCGATCACATCTCCGAGGCGTGGGCCACGCTGCGCGAGGACGGCATATACGAGGTCGCCGTCGGCACAGTGGAATTCGGGGAAGGCACCTCAACGGCGCACGTCCAGATCGCCGCTAGTCGGCTCGGGACCACTCCGCCGCGGATACACCTGGTGCAGTCCGATACCGACCGCACCGGCTTCGACACCGGAGCCTTCGCCAGCGCGGGCCTCTTCGTCGCAGGCAACGCAGTGAACTACGCGGCGACGGCCCTACGTGACCGCATCGTCGCCTTCGCCGCCACAGAACTCGGGGTCGCCCCCTCGTCGTGCAAGCTGGACGACCACGGAGTGGTGTGCGGATCCGCCCGAATCTCGCTGACCGAGCTGCTCGAGGCGGCTCGCAAGCGCGGAATCCGGTTCACCGAGGCGCGCAAGGCATACGGGTCGCCGCGCAGCGTTTCGTCCAACGCACACGGGTTCCGCGTCGCGGTGCATCGGGTCACCGGCGAGATCCGCATCCTCTACAGCGTCCAGTCCGCCGACGCCGGCGTCGTCATCAACCCGGCTCAGGTGCGCGGTCAGATCGAGGGTGGGGTGGCTCAGGGTATCGGCTTCGCCCTTACCGAGAACTTCCACGTCAACGAGCACGGCGTGATGACCAATCCCAACCTGCGCAATTACCGCATTCCCACCTACGCCGACATTCCCCGTACTGACGTGTTGGTCGTCGAATCCCACGATTCCGTCGGGCCGATGGCCTCCAAGGGCATCGGTGAGTCCTGCGTCAATCCGGTGGCGCCCGCGCTGGCCAACGCAGTCGCCGACGCGACCGGTGTGCGCTATCGCTCGTTGCCCCTTTCTCCCGAGCGGATTTACGAGCGACTCGGCGCCCGCCGCGCGGTTCCGGTGATGTGATGGAGGGGAGGAACGGCATGCAGACCCAGAACGTCACAGACAACGCCGTCACCGTCATCATCGGTCAGAGTGTGCGCCGCGAAACCGAGCAGCAATTCCTCGCATGGCAACACGACCTGAACGAAGCCGCTTCCCGTTACCCCGGATTCGTCGGCGCCGAGGTCGCCGCCCCCACCGAGGCGCAACCGGACTGGGTGGTGATCTACCGCTTCGATGCCATCGCGAACCTGCGAGCATGGCTGAACAGCTCGACCCGACAGGAGCGGTTGGCCACCGGCACGCAGTACTTCGACGGCCCACCCACCCAGCAGATCGTCGGGGGCGCCGCCAAATCAGCGGATCAACTGGTGACAGTCGTCGCCTCCCACCGTGTCGCGGCGCACGACGTGGACGAGTTTCTCGCATGGCAGGAACAGCTTCGGTTGGCCGAGAGCAAGTTCGGCGGCTATCGGGGCACCGAGCTGTTCCGACCGGTGGAGGGCGTTCAGGACGAATGGACGGCGATGTACCGCTATGACAACGTCGCTGACCTCGAAGCGTGGCTGACCTCCGACGAACGCAAGCGATTGCTCGAGGAAGGCAACAAGTTCCAAGATTTCAAGCTGCGGACGGTGGACAACTCGTTCGGAAGTTGGTTCGCCTTCGACGACAAGGGCAACCAGGCGCAGCCGCCATCGGATATCAGGACATCCTTCGCGGTCTGGGTTGGCATTTATCCCACGGCGATGACGATCATGCTTTGCCTTTCTCCGTTGCAGCTGCCCCTCTGGCTGGGCACGCTGGTGGGAAACCTGTTCTCCAGCTTCATCCTTACCTACGTGACGATGCCCTACTACGCCAACCGGCTGCTGAAACACTTCCTGTGGCCGCGGGCCGACGAGCCGAGTTCACGAACGATTCTTCGAAGCGCCGCCATAATCGTTGCCTCCTTGGCGTTCTGGGCGGTCTTCTTCTACCTCGTCACCACGAAGTTTTGGGGCCTGCCATGGGCCCCATAACAGCCAGCAGTCGAGATTTCAAATTGAAAGGGAAGTGATAAGTATGGCCGAATCCAACGGCGCACTACCGGACTTCATGCGCCCGGTCGTCGATGAGAAGCCGACCAGCGCGCGCGTCGTCGCGGAGCATGCCGTCCTCGCGCTGAACACATCCATGATGGGGCTGTACGACACATCCCTTGAGACGTTCAAGCAGAACATGCGCGACCAGGTGCCCATCATCGTCGCACTGTTCAGCGGCCAGGGCGGGCAGATGATCCTCTATCCGCCCGGCAAGGCCCCCGAAGTGGCGCCCCCGGTGCCGATCGTGTACCAGCTCGCAAAGTCGGTGGGCCACAGCACGATGGCGATTTATGAGATCGTCTCACCGTATCTGTCCGATCCGCGCGAGAATCAGATGTGGCGCGCCCCGCTCGAGATGTACCGGACGCAGAACCAGTCTGCCCTCGACGTCCTGGACGCGTTGGACATCGCCGACGAGGACCGCGAAATCATGCGCAGCATTCTGCAACGCAACGTCGCGTTCATGGACCAGTGCCTCGCCAAGGGTACCTATAGTTACAACGACGTCGAGGACTACATCCGCGGCACAACGCCTTTGTCGGTCAAGACAATTGGCATCGCCTCGGGCGCTCAGGTGGGCCACTGGATGTCGGTGGTCGAGGGTTGGCGCAACGAGCTCGGCGAGGACTGGGAACGCCTCTACGCGATCAACAATTCGATGTACGTCACCCGGCAGAACAATATCCTCTACAGCGTCCTGGTCCAGTTCATGGGCACGGAGACGATGGGCGACCGGTTGTTGCTTGTCGAGACGGCGGAGTTCGAGACGACGCCGGAGAAGTTGCTCGACGTGCTGGGCCGCATCGTCGCCGACCGCTCCTTGGGGATGGTCTTCTTCCGCGACTTCTTCGCGATGGATGTCGAGCTCCTCGGCGGTGGCGGCCGGGCCGCGATCGAACGCGAGATGGCGAAACGTGGCAAGGATGCGGTACTGCCGACCCTGGCGCCGTTCCGTTCCAACGACTGGCCCTGGAAGACCGATCCGACCAAGGGAACAGGTCCGGCGCAACTGGAGGATGCCATTTCAGGCTGTCCAGTCCGCTAATGGCAATCGGTCAGTGCGACGCCGCGGCTTCCAGCGCGAGCAGACGCAAAATCACCCGACACGCCGACGAAAAGGGTGCTTTTGCGTCTGCTCGCCGAGAGAAAGCTAGCGCTCCTCGAGAATGGCGACCGCAGCGGCGGTGTCGGCCTCGTGCGTCAACGACAGGTGAATCGTCACGTCCTTGAGGTGCTCGGCGATGGCACCGGTCAGCCGAACCTTCGGCCGACCCCACATGTCGGTGATGACCTCGATATCGCGGTGAATGCCTTCAGGAAGCACCGGCCGTTTGGAGAACCGCGAGCCCGACCACGCCTTGATGACCGCCTCCTTGGCGGCCCACCGCGCGGCCAGATGCCGCGCCGCGGACGAGCTCTTGTCGGCGGCATCGCGGCGCTCGCCGGGGGTGAACGTCTCGGAGAACACCGTGCCCGGCTGGTCGACCTGCGCGGCGAAATCGGGAATGGAGACCAGATCGATCCCCACCCCGACTATCGCCATAGCCGAAACGCTATCTCACGCCTGTGGCCGCAAATACACGTCGTCGTCGCCGAGCCGTGCCGCCGGGTCGAGAAGCATCTCGGCCTCCTGCCGCTTCTCCGGCGCCTCGTTGCTGAACCGCCGGTCGGCAGGCTTCTCGTACAACGGCCGCCCGCCTGCGATCGCCGAAGCCAGCCTGTGCTGGCCGGCCAGCACCCGCGCCTCCGAACGCGCCTTGTAGGCCTGCCGCTGCTCGGAATCCAGCGCGGCCAGGAACGCCTGCGGATGCACCAGCGCGACCAGACCGGACACGTGACCGAACCCGAGGCTGGTGACCAGACCCGCCTTCAGCGGGAACTTCTCCCCCAGCCGAAGAGTGTCGCGCAACCAGACCAAGTGGGCGGCGCCGGCGAGTTCGTCGTCGACGCAGTCCAGGCTGCGGTTGGGCGGGATCACGCCGTCACGCAGAACCTGGCACAGCCCCATCATCTGGAATGCCGCCGCGCCACCCTTCGAGTGACCGGTCAGGCTCTTCTGCGAGACGACGAACAGCGGCGCACCGGCGGAGCGTCCCAACGAATCGGCCAGCCGTTCGTGCAGCTCGGTCTCGTTCGGATCGTTGGCCAGCGTGGAGGTGTCGTGCTTGGACACCACCGCGATGTCGTCGGGGCCGACGCCGAGCTTGGCGAGCGAGCGCGCCAGCTGCGAATCCTTGCCGCCGCGACCGGCGGCCAACGCGCCAAGCCCGGGAGCCGGAATCGACGTGTGCACACCGTCGCCGAACGACGACACGTACGCCACCACCGCCAGCACCGGAAGACCCATCTTGAGCGCGAGGTCACCACGGGCCAGCAGGATGGTCCCGCCACCCTGTCCCTCGACGAACCCGAGCCGACGCCGGTCGTTGGCGCGCGAGAACTTCGAGTCGCTGATGCCCTTCGCTCGCATCATCGCGGTGTCCGCTGTCGCGGCCATGTCACCGAAGCCGATGATGGCCTCCAGCGTCAGGTCGTCGTAACCGCCGGCCACCACGAACTCTGCCTTGCCCAGCCGGATCTTGTCCACGCCCTCCTCGACCGAAATCGCCGCGGTAGCGCACGCGCCGACCGGGTGGATCATCGAGCCGTAGCTGCCGATATAGGACTGAACCACATGTCCGGCAATGACATTCGGCAGGACTTCCTGAAGGATGTCGTTCGGCTTGTTCCGGCCCAGCAGGTTGCCGTGGTACATGGTCTGCATCGATGTCATGCCGCCCATGCCGGTGCCCTGCGTGCTGGCCACCAGGCTGGGGTGCACCCAGCGCATCAGCTCCGCCGGGGTGAAGCCCGCGGACAGGAACGCGTCGACGGTCGTGACGAGATTCCAGATCGCCAACCGGTCGATCGAGTTCGTCATCTCCTGGCTGACCCCGTACACCATCGGGTCGAACCCGGTTGGGATCTGTGCGCCGACAGTGCGCGACAGCTTCGTCTTGCGCGGCACCCGGATCTCGGTGCCCGCCTTGCGGGTGACCTGCCAGTCGCCGCTGTCCGGCACCGGCGCGATGACGGTGTGCTCAGGGTCGAACTCCACGAACGGCCTGGCCTCGGCCTCCGACGACACCACGAACGTGAAGTCCTTGTCGAGGAACACCGAAACCAAGAGCGGCGAGGCGTGATCGGGGTCGATCGCGCCGTCGTCGACGAATTCGCGGATGCCGACCCGTTCGACGACCGCGTCGTGGTAGCGCTCCACCAGCTCGCCCTCGTCGACCAGCTCGCCGGTCTCGTTGTCGTACCAGCCCGGCGTGGGATCGTCTTCCCACTTGACCAGACCGGTGGTCCAGGCCAGCTCGAGTACACCGGCCGCCGAAAGCTCGTTGTCGACCTCCATCTCGAAGCGGGTCCGCGACGAGCCGTACGGCCCGATCTCCGCGCCACCGACAATGACCACCAGATCGGCAGGGTCGACGTCGAGGTCCTCCCACGCCGGCGGAGGCGCGGCCTGGTAGCCCCTCGGCGGCGACGGCAGCGCACGGATGGTTCCGTGGTCTTCCGCGTCGTCCTCGGCTACCTCGGCCGTCATCTCCTCGCGTGCCTTGGCGGCCAGCTCGGACAGATCGAGGTCGACCTCGGCCAGCCCCCCGGTCAGATCGACCTGCAGCGGCTCGCGCGCCGACGCGACCTTGGACTCGATGTCACACAGGCCGAGCAGCATGCTCGCCATCTCGTCGGTCGTGTACGTCGTCACCCCCGCTTCCTCGACCGCACCGACGATCGCATCGTTGTGACCCATCAGCCCCGTGCCCTTTGTCCAGCCGATCAGCGCGTGCGCCAACGAAACTCGCTGCGCCCACGACGACTCGGCCTTCCACCGCGACACCACCGCGTCGAGCGCGGACTTCGCTTCGCCGTAGGCGCCGTCGCCGCCGAACATGCCGCGGTTCGGTGAGCCTGGCAGCACGACATGCAGCCGTGCGGCGATGTCACGTTCCGCGCCGATGTGCGACAGGCCGCCGATCAGCCGCTGCACGGCCCACAGCAGCACCTTCATCTCCATCTCGGCGCGCGACCCGGCGTCGGACAGATCGCCTGCCACCCGCGGCGCCGCGAACGGGAACAGCAGTGATCGGCGTCTGGGCGTCCTTGAGGTGAATCGACTGCGGCCCAAGGCTTTCCGTCTGCTCAGTGCCGACCCACGAAACCAGCGCGTCGATGTCGGTGTAGGACGCCATATTGGCGGGTACCACCCACAGCTTCGCGTCGAAGCGGGCGTTGTCGCGGTACAGGGTGCGGTAGAACGCCAACCGGTCGTCGTCGAGCTTGGACGTGGTCGCGATGACCGTCGCACCGCCGTCGAGCAACTTGGCCACCACCGATGCGGCAATGGATCCCTTTGACGCACCGGTGACGACCGCGATCTCGTCGGTGTAGCGGCCCTTGCCGGGGTTCTCCGCACCGGCCGCGGCACGCCCGTACAGCGAGGCGTGGATGTTGCGGCCCGCTGCCAGGGCCTTGCCCTGCCACCAGGTGGCCTGCGTGCCGACGACGTGTCCGGCGCCCTCGAACCGCTCCGAGAGGCGCGGCCAGTCGGTGTCGATCTCGCTCTCGTCGAGCAGCCACAGCTTGGCCAGGTCCTCGCGGGCGCTGGCCCAGCGGTCGTCGAACAACACCGCCTTACGGCCGTCGAACACGGGAGCCACCAAACGCGGCCAGTCCGAACCGAGTTCGGCGGTGACCAGTTCGATGAGCTCGGCGTCAGTCGCCTCGGGCGCACTGACCGGGGTGTCAAGGCCGAGCTGGCCCAGGATCAGCCGAGCCGCCGACGCCAGCACGCCGTTGCGGCCGGTGACCTGTTCGGCGAACTCACCCAGCGCGGCGGAGTCCACCACGCCGCCCCCGCCACCGGCAGCCGACGGCAGCGAGACCGCGACACCCTGGCGCGCGCCCACCGCTGCGACTGCGGCGTCGATGACCTTGTCGACAGTCGCCGCGTCGGCGAGCGCACCGTCGTGCAGACCGCCCAGCCCGCCACCGCGGACGCTGGAGCCCTCACGGGTGCCAAGCGCCACCTCGACCGTCACATGCTTGACCCAGCCGTCGCCGAGTTCCCAGGTCTTCTTGACCCGTTCGGCGATGTACGCAGGCCGCTTGCCGGACGGGCCGAGCACCGTGCGCAGCTGATCGTTGATCGCGTCGGAAAGCACTGGGCCGTAAGGCTTGTAGGTCCGGGCCAGCTTGGTGACCTGTCCCTTCAGCCCGGCCAGATCGGCCTCGGCCGCGCCTTCGATGGCACCGAGGTTGAGCTCGGAGCCCAGGTCCACCAGCAGCTGGTTGCGTCGCGACGACGCACCGTCGGTGATCGACTCGATCGAATCCAGCGGCTCGACCTGGTCGATGCGCATCTTCGCCGACAAGGCGATCAACGCCATGGTGGCGTCGGCGGCGTCGTAGCCCAGGTCGTCCGGGCGCGGCCCGCCCGCGGGCGCGGCAGGCGCCGCAGGAATCGGTGCCGCTTCAACCGGCGCCGCCTCAACGGGCGCGACGTCGTCGGAGGTGTCCTCGTCCGGCTCCAGCTCCGGATCGGTGTCGGTGGCGAACAGCACCGCCGCGTCGCGCTCCGAGTTGAGCACTTCGGTTGTGCTGTGCGAATACTCGGGCAGCTTCAGCGTGTTGGTGGCCAGACCGGCGACCGTCGGCGCGGACTTCACACCGATCTCGACGAACCGCTCGATACCGAGCCCGCCTGCGGCCTCCTCGATGAAGAGCAGGTCCTGGGTCTCGATCCACCGCACCGGGCTGGCGAACTGCCACGCCAGCAGCTCGATCACGACCTTGCGGCACAGCTCGCGCGGCTTCTCGTTGCGCCACGTGTCGTAGTCGGCGAGGATCTCGTCGAGCGGCTCGGCAGGCACCAGATCGCGGATCTCCTGGATGAAGTCGCGGTCCAACGTGAACGGGCGCGGCACCAGGTTGGGGATGTACTTGCCGATGATCAGGTCGGGATCCTGGTCGTGCGGCATGACGCGCTCGAGCGACCGCCGGAAGTCGGCAACACCGACGCGCAGCACCGACGAGTGGAACGGCACGTCGATGCCGGGAACCAAGATGAACGAACGCTTGCCGCCGGAGATCTCGCGGCGCTTCTCGACCTCCTCCTCGAGCACCTCGAGACCGCGGACGGTGCCTGCGATGGCGTACTGCGAGCCACGCAGGTTGAAGTTCACGATCTGCAGAAACTCACCCGTGCGCTCGGAGATGCCGTCGATGAACGCGGGCACGTCGTCGTCGTCGAGGTCGATCTGCGACGGCCGGATCGCGGCAAGTCGGTAGTTGGACCGGCCCAGGTGGTCGCGCGGAACGATGTCGTGCATCTTGCTGCCGCGGTGGAACACGACCTCCAGCAGCGCTTCCAGTTCGTAGACGCCGCTGACACAGGCCAGCGCCGTGTACTCGCCGACGGAGTGACCGCACGCGATCGCACCCTCGACGAACGCGCCCTGCTCGCGCATCTCGGCCACCTGTGCGGCGGCCACCGTCGCCATCGCGACCTGGGTGAACTGCGTCAGGAAGAGCACACCATCGGGGTGGTGGTAGTGCACGCCGCTGGCGATCAAAGTGGTCGGGTTGTCGCGCACCACGTGCAGCACCGAGAAGCCCAGCGTGTCGCGGGTGAACCTGTCGGCGGTGTCCCACACCTTGCGTGCGGCCTTGGACCGGGCACGCACCTCCATGCCCATGCCCTTGTGCTGGATGCCCTGGCCAGGGAAGGCGTAGACGGTCTTCGGTGCGGCCAACTGTGCGGTCGCCGACATCACCAGTTCATTGTTGACGCGCGCGGCGACCTCGACGATCTCTGCGCCACGGTCGATTCCGACCCGGTCGACCCGGAAGTCGATGTCGTCACCCGGCAGCACCATGCCCAGGAAGCGCGAGGTCCAGCCGACCACGCGGGCCGGCGGCGCCGGCTTGCCGTCGGTCGCGGTGACGACCTGCTGTGCGGCCGCCGACAGCCACATGCCGTGCACGATGGGCTGTTTGAGTCCGGCCAGCAGTGCGGCGGCGCGATCGGTGTGGATCGGGTTGTGGTCACCGGAGACCACCGCGAACGCGCTCATGTCGGTCGGTGCGGTGACGGTGACGTCCCGGCGGCGGCGGCGCGGAGTGTCGGTCGCGTTGTCGGTGATCGCACCGCCGGCGCGCGGTGGATCGGACAACTCTGCGGCACCGGTGCGCCCGCGGATCGCGAACCGCTCCTCCAGCGTGGCCAGCACCGTGCCGTCAGCAGCGGCAATGGTCACCTCCACCGGGATGACGCGTCCGTACTCGGTGTCGGTTGCAGCGGAAGCCGTTGCGGTGACAGTCAATTCGGCATGCGACTTCGGCATCGGGTTGAGCAGATGCGCGGCGTGGTCCAGGTGCACCAGGCTCAGCAGACCCTCGACAACCGGGAAGCGGTCCGCGGTGACTGCCGACCCGATGACGGAGAACACCGCAGGCCAGCAGCGGCCGACCAGGGCGTCAGGCACCAGGGTGAGACCCGGAGCCAGCGGGGCGCCGAACGTCGCGGTCACACCCGTGTGATCGGCGACCTGCTCGGGGTCCCAGTCGACGGTGACCGTGGCGGTGTTGTCGTGCACGGCGGGCAGGGAGTCGGGGCCGTCGACGCCGGCCGCGATGGCCAGCACGGACCGCATCGCGGTCGACGCGTCCTCAACGGTGACCACCGGCATGCCGCCGTCGACGGTGCACGACGGCAATGTGAACCGGATGTCGATCCAGATGTCCGACAGCGGGACGCTCAGCGTGACCACGCCTTCAGAGTTCAGCTCGAGGCGTGCACCCGTGGACGGGTGTGTGGCGCTGCGGTTTTCGTTGGCCTGCCACTCGTCGGGCGCACCGATGCGGTGCACCGGGTTGATGGCGGTGCGGCCGGCCCACAACACGTCGGGCGAGTCGAGAACAACAGCTAGCGGACCGGTGACGTCGACGCGGGCCTGGCGGCGGGATACTACCGGCGCCGGCTGCGCACCCGATGCCAGCACCCCGTCGATCGAGGCCTGCTCGAAGCGGTCCAGCAGCTCACCGACAGGCTCGTCGAGGCGGGTGATGCCGGCGACCGACTGGGTGCCGGGGATGATGCAGACCTGGTCGGCGGCGTACCGCGCGTCGTGGGCCTGCCACAGCGAGTCGCTGCGCCACCAACGCCGGACGTCCTTGTCGATGACCGGCACGAAGTTGACCGGCTTGCCCAGCGTCTTGCACAACGTGACGAAGAACGGCACGTCGGCCGGGTGCAGCTTGACGGTTTCGGCGTCGGGGTACCGCGCGAGCAGCTTCGCGATCGCCTGGTCCGGATTCTCCAGCAGCGCTTGGCCTTCCGGGCTGTCGTCGTATGCTGTCAGGATCGGGCCGGAATCCTGCGGGTGTAGCCGGGCCTCGGTGCGCTTGCCCATCTCGGCGAACCGGTCCCGCCAGGTGTCGGCCAGCCATGGGCTGCCGGGCGAGGCGGTGTCGGCGGTGCTGTCGCCATCGCCGATCGTCAACTCGACGTAGCGCTGCAACCACTGCAGGTAGGTCATGTCCCCGACGTCGCCGAAGTACGGCTTGGCGGTAACGGCCATCGCCGCGATGAGCTCGTCGCGACGGACCGCAACGGCCTCGGCGTCGCCGGCCACCTCGTCGAGCAGCTGGCCGCACCGCGACGCAGCGTTGTCGATCTCGTGGATGTCGGCGCCGAGCTGGCTGCGGCTGGAAGCCATGCCGCCCTTGGCTTTTCCGGCACTGATCCAATGGTCGGTGCCGTTGGTCTCGACCAGCATCTGCTTGACCGCGGGCGATGTGGTCGACTCCTTGGTCGCCATCGCCGCGGTGCCGACCAGGATGCCGTCCACCGGCATGGCCGGGAAACCGTACTCCTCGGCCCAGCGACCGGACAGGTACTCGGCCGCCCGCTCCGGGGTGCCGATGCCGCCGCCGACGCAGACGGTGATGTTGGGCAGCTTGCGTAGCTCGGCATAGGTGGCCAGCAGCAGATCGTCGAGGTCCTCCCACGAGTGGTGACCGCCGGCGCGACCGCCCTCGATATGGACGATCACGTCCTTGCCGGGCACCTCGGTGGCGATCTTGATGACCGACTTGATCTGGTCGATGGTGCCGGGCTTGAACACCACGTTGCTGATACCGACGCCGTTGAGTTCGTCGATCAGTTCGACGGCTTCCTCGAGATCGGGGATGCCAGCGCTGACAACGACGCCGTCGATCGGCGCGCCGGACTGACGGGCCCTCTGCACCAACCGCTTTCCGCCCACCTGCAGCTTCCACAGGTACGGGTCGAGGAACAGCGTGTTGAACTGGACGGCACGGCCGGGCTCCAGCAGGCCGGTGAGTTCGGCGATGCGGTTCTCGAAGATCTCCTCGGTGACCTGACCGCCACCGGCCAGCTCGGCCCAGTGGCCGGCGTTGGCGGCTGCGGCGACGATCTTGGCGTCGACGGTCGTCGGGGTCATGCCCGCGAGCAGGATCGGCGAGCGCCCGGTCAGCCGGGTGAACTTGGTCGACAGCTTGAGCGAGCCGTCGGGCAGCGTGACCGCCGTCGGCGCGTAGCTCGACCATGCCGGAGCCACCTCGGGCTCGGCGCCGACGGTGAACAGGTTGCGCTGCCCCGCACGGGTGGCCGCCGGAACAATGCCGACGCCTAGGCCCCGGATCACCGGGGCGGTCAGGCGGGTCACGGTGTCGCTCGGCCCGAGGTCGATGATCCACTTCGCTCCGGCGGCGTGAAGCCGCTCGATCTCCGACACCCAGTCGATCGGGCGCACGAAGATGGATTCCGTCATCTCATGCGCAAGTTCCGCGTCGATACCGATCTTTTCGGCCCAGCGGTCAACCATCTCGACACCGTCGGCCAGCCGCGGAGTGTGGAAGCCGACCTCGACCTGCACACCGTGGAACACCGGGCTGAACACCGCACCGCCGCGGATCTTGTTCTTGCGCTCGGCCTCTTCCTTCTCGGTGATCTTCGTGCAATAGAGCTCGAAGCGGCCCAGCTGCTCCGGAGTGCCGGTGATGACGACCGAACGCCGACCGTTGCGGATCGACAGCACCGGCGGCAGCACGGTGCGCACGTCGGTGGAGAAATCCTCGAGGAGCTCGACGATGCGGTCGTGGTCGACGTTGGTCACCGACACCATCGGCGACTTGTCGCCCCGCCCGACCATGCCGCGACGGCGCGACACCAGTGAGCCGGCCGCGCCGATCAGCTGCAGCAACGCCAGCAGTTCGGCGTCCCTGGTGCCGTTGGCCCTAAGCGACTCGCAGGCCATGATGCCCTGTGAATGGCCGGCCATCGCCACCGGCGGAGTGCCGTGCAGGTCGAGTCCCTGCCTCGTCAGCGCGCGGATTGCGGCCATCTGGGCGAGCAGGATGCCCGGGCCGGAGATCGCGGCGGTGGTCAGTTGCTTGGTCGAGGGCAGCGGTTCGTCGGCGGCCAGCGCCCGGACCCACTGCATGGGCTCAAAGCCGATGGGCCGCACGACGACCATTTCGCGGGCTACCGGCTCGAGCAGCAACTGGGCCTCACCGACGATCTCGTTCAGCTCCGATTCGATACCGGCCGAGCTGACGAGCTCTTCCAGGTTCTCCAGCCAGGCGCCGCCCTGGCCGCCGAACGCGACCGCATACGGCTCACCGGCGTTCAAACGATCGACCAGGGCGTGTGTACCTGCCAATGCCTCCGAAGGCTCGCTCTTGCGGCCGTTGGTCACCCTGCTCTGTTCGTTGATCGTCACGTCGTGTTATCTCCCTCGGTATGCGTTTCGCGCGTCTAGCTCGTCGTCTGTGGGCTGTTTCGTCTGAAGCTGTGATGGCCTGCGCTCCCCTGCGGAGACCATGCGATTCGGCGTCGAATCTCGACTGGTTCAGGCGCGTCCTGCGCACGGGCGTCCTCGTAGACGGCCCAGCGGACACTCCAGCCGTACTAAGAGTGTCATGAGAGACAGCACCATTTTCGCGCCCCAAATGGTTACTGGCGAGTTCTACGCATGGGTAACCGCATGTTCGATAACACCCGCTTGTTCGCGGGTTGAACGCATACGGGACAAACGTCCTGCATGCAGGTGGTTACGGTCGAGTAGCTATAACAGTGCTGATCAAGGCAGTATTGTTATGTAATCGTTATGTAAAAATTTCGGCTCGTCTCACCAGGCGCGACTGGGCGCTCAGAGTCGACAACTTGGCCCGATTTGTCTTGTCGCGACCACCAGCCACGAGCAATAGTTTGCTGTGGCTTATTACTGATCGGTAAGGTTTAGTCCCACTGTCCAAACCGGGGCTTGAGAATGTTATTGATATCGACCCCGATGCCCCCGACATTGCGCTTGTCGATCTCGACCTGATGCAGGTGTGCGGCCGGATGTGTGAACCCCTGCGGCGAGCCCCAGTTGTGCTGCCAGAAGTATGCACCGAGCCCATCCTGCAGGGCCCAGTCGATGGTCCTGGCGTTGGCATAAACGCCAACGCGCTGGTGGCCGAGCACCGCCTCCCACCCTCGCAGATAGGGCGCCACCTGGCTCTTGTACTGCTCATAGCTGGGGTTGTCGTCGATCGACGCGTAGATCGGTGCACCGTACGATCCGCCGGCCGCGACGTGTAACTGCCAGCCCCGCTTGGCGTGCGCGACGCCCGCGTTCTGCCCGCCCAGCCAGTCCGCGCTGTCCTGCTTGCCGTACTGGTAGCAGGACACGATCTTCAGTCCGTTGTGGTAGAGGTCGCGCGCCTCGGGGAGCTGGATCGGCTTACCCAGCATCCAGGCACCACCGGGCCGCCGATCAGAGACGTACCGGATCGCGCCCTGCGCGCCCGATGCCCGCAGATCGCCTGCCGTGATGACCCCGGCCGCATAGTCGAGCAGGATCCCCAGTGGCGCGGCGGCCGCCCGCGGTGCAGCCAGCGCCGACGACACCGCCTCAAGGCCGGCACCGAGACCGAGCACGGCGGGCGCGGCGGCGGCGTATTTGAGCACGTCGCGCCGGGAAATTCCCACGTGCCACAGGGTACGACAAACGCATCAATTTTCACGCCAACGCCACTGGTCACATCTGTATCAAGATTGGCTCACCTGCGCGAATACCTGGCCGTCCGCCGATGTGGGTACCGTCGCACGTCGCGAAAAAAGTTCATCATGTCGCCCGCTGACGCACAGCCATGTGCGAAACCAGTGGTCGAATCGACCCGTGGTCACGATATCCGCGATGAAGCTGCGCCATCACCGCGGAATTCCTACGATGAGCCATGCCCTCTGGGACGGTCAGCCCGCAGTCGGACACGAACGTCGCTGCGCCGGTTGATGATCCACAGATCGAGCTGGTCGGCGTCCGCAAGGTGTTCGGCGATGTGCTTGCCGTCGAGGGTGCCGACCTGACCGTTGGCGATGGCGAACTGTTCGCGATCCTCGGCCCGTCGGGTTCGGGTAAGACGACGGTGTTGCGGATGATCGCGGGGTTCGAACAGCCCACCGCTGGGGTGATCAGACTCGGCGGCGTCGACGTGACGTCGTTGCCGGCACGCCACCGCGACGTCAACACCGTCTTCCAGGAGTACGCGCTGTTCCCGCACATGACGGTGGCGCAGAACGTCGAGTATGGGCTGAAGGTCAAGGGCGTGCCCAAGGCCGAACGCCGGCGCCGGACCGCCGACGCGCTCGACATGGTGCGGCTGACCGACCTGGCGCCGCGGCGTCCTGAGCAACTATCGGGCGGACAGCGTCAACGCGTCGCGCTGGCGCGGGCATTGGTCGGACGGCCGCGGGTGCTGCTGCTCGATGAGCCGCTGGGCGCGCTGGATCTCAAGCTGCGTGAGCAGATGCAGATAGAACTGAAAGCCATCCAGCGCGAGGTCGGCATCACGTTCATCATCGTCACCCACGACCAGGACGAGGCGTTGACCCTGTGCGACCGGCTCGCCGTATTCAACGACGGGCGCGTCGAGCAAGTCGGCAATGCCCGCGACGTCTATGAGAACCCGGCCAACCGCTTCGTCGCCGATTTCGTCGGCACCTCCAACGTTCTCGACGGCGCCGCGGCCGAGGTGTTGATGGGCCGGCCGGGGATGTTCGTCATCCGACCCGAACGCATCGGCGTGTTCCGGCCCGGTACCGACCCTGTGCCAGGGGTGCGGACGGTCGAAGCCACCGTGTCCGAAATCATCTACGCCGGGCCCACCACGCGCATCGCCGCGATCGCAGCGCCCGGCGTCACGCTGACCGCCACCGTCCTCACCGCCAGCACATGGCTGCCGCCAGGCCTGCACCGCGGAACACCGATCACGCTGGCCTGGCCCGAAAAGGCCGTCCACCAATTGAAATTCGAGGAGAAGCCATGACATCCACCGCCGTGCGAATCGGTCTTGCGCTCACTGCCTGCGCCGCCCTGGTCGTCGCATGTTCGAGTTCGGAGCAGTCCGGCGGCAACGGAGAGACACCGCCGAAGCTCGAACCGCTCTCGGCGGTCGGCAACGGCGAGGGCCAGCTGAACCTCATCGCGTGGGCGGGCTATGCCGAGGACGGCTCCAACGACAAGACCATCGATTGGGTGACGCCGTTCGAGCAGAAGACGGGGTGCCAGACCAATGTGAAGATCGGCAACACCTCCGACGAAATGGTTCAGTTGATACGCACCGGCCAATACGACGGTGTCTCGGCGTCAGGGGATGCCACGCTGCGAATGATCTACGCGGGTGATGTGGCGCCGGTGAACACCTCGCTGGTTCCGAACTACGCGACGATCTCGTCGTTCCTCAAGGACAAGTCGTGGAATTCGGTGAACGGGCAGATGTATGGGATTCCGCACGGCTGGGGTGCCAATCTGCTGATGTACAACCTCGACGTGGTGCGCGACGCGCCGGACTCCTGGAGTGCCGTGTTCGACGACGCGGGCAAGTACAAGGGCAAGGTCACCGCCTACGACTCCCCCATCTACATCGCCGACGCCGCGCTGTATCTGTCCAAGACCAAGCCGGACCTCGGCATCAAGGACCCGTACTCGCTGACATCCGAACAACTCGACGCCGCAGTCGAATTGCTCAAGAAGCAGCGCGAGAACATCAGCGAGTACTGGTCGGACTACACCAAGGAGGTGCAGGCGTTCGAATCCGGCACATCGGTCATCGGCACCACCTGGCAGGTGATCGCCAACACCATCGGCACGGACAACAAGGTTCAGATCAACACCGTGCTGCCCAAGGAAGGCTCCACCGGATGGTCGGATACCTGGATGGTCTCGGCGAAGGCGGCGCATCCGAACTGCATGTACAAGTGGATGGACTGGATCACCTCGCCGGAGGTCAATGCCCAAGTCGCCGAATACTTCGGTGAGGCGCCGGCACAGACCAAGGCGTGTGAACACACCAGCCAGAAGGACTTCTGCGACATCTACCACGCGACCGACGAGAAGTACGCCGCCGAAATCCACTACTGGACCACGCCGCAGAAACAGTGCGTCGACGGCAGCGGTGATGGCTGCACGGCCTACAACGAGTGGGTCGACAAATGGCAGCAGATCAAGGGCTGACACACCGGCCTGGGATGTCGTCGGCCAAGCGGCTCCGGGGCCCGACGACGCCGATATGGTTGGGCCGCCGTATCAGCCTCGCGCTGTTGCTCATCCCGCCGCTGGCCTGGCTCGTGGTGGCGTATCTGGGTTCGCTTGCAGTGCTGCTGGTTTCGGCATTCTGGACCACCAATGCGTTCACAGGTGCGGTGGTGCACACCTTCACCAGCGACAACATCGTCCGGGTGCTCACCGAGCCAGTGTTCCGGACGGCGACCGTGCGCACCGTCTCCGTCGCGTTGATCGTGACCGTTTTGTGCATGGTGCTGGCGGTGCCGTTGGCGTTCTACATGGCCAAGGTCGCCTCGCCCCGGGTACGACTGGCATTGGTGGTGGCGGTGACCACACCGCTGTGGGCGAGCTATCTGGTTAAGGCATACGCCTGGCGGATGCTGCTGTCGCCGGAGGGGCCGATGTCGTGGGCGACGGGCTACAGCCCGGGCTACGGGCTGACCGCCACCGTCGTCACGCTGACGTATCTGTGGTTGCCCTACATGGTGATTCCGGTGTTCGCGGCATTCGAACGCGTCCCCGATTCGCTGGTCGACGCGAGCTCGGATCTGGGTGCCTCCGATTTCGCGACGCTGCGCATGGTCGTGGCGCCGCTGGTGTTCCCTGGCATCGCGGCCGGTTCGATCTTCACCTTCTCGCTGTCGCTTGGCGACTACATCGCGGTGACGATCGTCGGCGGTAAAACCCAGATGCTCGGCAACATCATCTACGGCCAACTCGTCACCGCCAACAATCAGCCGCTGGCAGCGGCGCTGTCGATCATTCCGCTGGTCGCGATCATCGCCTACCTGCTGGCGATGCGCCGCACCGGCGCGCTGGAGAACGTCTGATGCTCTCGACCGGAGCCCGGCGAGCAGTACGGGCATGGACGGTGCTGGTGATGGTATTCCTCTACGCCCCATTGCTCTTGGTGGTGATCAACGCCTTCAACGCGTCGCGCACGTTTGCGTTCCCACCCACGGGCTTCACCTTGGAATGGTGGGTGGACGCCGCCAACAGCACGGGCATGTGGCGGTCACTGGCCAATTCGGCGGTGGTGGGCCTCGGCGCGACCGCGATCGCGCTGGTGCTGGGCACGATGGCAGCGTTCGCCGTGCAGCGGTACGACTTTTTCGGCAAGCACACGGTGAGCTTCCTTGTGGTGCTTCCGATTACGCTGCCCGGCATCGTCACAGGAATCGCCTTGAACGCGACGTTCACCTCCGCGCTCGGTGTCACGCTCGGGCTCGCAACCGTAATCGTCGGTCACGCGACGTTCTGCATCGTCGTCGTGTTCAACAACACTCAAGCCCGGTTACGCCGACTGGGCACCAGCCTCGATGACGTGTCGGCCGACCTCGGCGCGTCACCGTGGCAGACGTTCAGGTACGTGACCTTTCCGATGATGCGCGGCGCGCTGGTGGCGGGCGCCATCTTGGCGTTCGCCCTTTCGTTCGACGAGATCGTCGTCACGACATTCACCGCGGGCCCGACCGTGCAGACGCTGCCGATCTGGATCTTCGGAAACCTGTTCCGCCCCAACCAGGCTCCGGTGATCAACGTGGTTGCCGCCGCGCTCACGCTGGTCGCGATCATCCCGGTATGGCTCGCGCAGCGCTTCGGTGGCGATCCGGCCACGACGCGGGTGTAGCCGTTACGGCTGTTTGGGCGGCTCGGCCGCCGCCTTCGGGTCCCAGTCCCCACTCAGCAGAATTCCGGCGGTGAACTCCGACACCGCCGTCACCATCTGCTCCCGCATGGCATCGTCAAGACGCTTGGCAACCACCTTGCTACCCAAATCGCGGTAATCAAGCACAATTCGACTCAGTTCGGCCATCTCCTCGGGCTTGGGCACATGCTTCGCCCCGAACCGCGCCGAGTACAGCTCCTCCAACGCGCGGACGAAATCGGCCGCCAAGTTGTCGATCGACTCCCGCGTCGCGTCGAACATTCGCAACATCGCACGCAGGTACAGCATCGGATCCCCTGTGCGCGCGACGATGGCACCCATCGCCCTGTCGACCAGCACCACCTCGCCGTCGACGAGCTCGGCCAGGCCGTAATCGATCAGCGTGCGCGCCTCGTCGCAATCCGGGTCGATGCCGGCGGCGGGCCTGTCGCTCGACACCAGCGGCCCGTCGTCACCCTCATCGGTCCGCGGGCCCAGGATGGCCCGCTGAATGCCGAGAATGTCCGCGAGGTCGGCGCCTTGGCGCATGCTCGCGAAGAACTCGGCGATATGCGCGGAGTTGAATCCTTTGCGGAGCAGCTGATTGATGGTCTTGAGCTGCGACAAGTGGTAGTCGTCGTAGTACGCCGACCGCCCGACCCGCCGCGGCGGATCCAGCAGGCCCCGTTCTCGATAGGCGCGGATGTTGCGGGCGCTGACACCCGAAACCTTCGCGAGATCGTCCAGTCGGTACTCAGCCAACGCAACGCTCCCCAACCGAAACAGGGGTGCGCGTCGGCTTTGCACCGCGACAATTCATGCGACTACTTTAGCCGCAGAATGTCGTTTGCGAGCGAAGTGGAGGATCGCTAGAGCGCTGTTTGCTAGCTATCAGTCATACACACGACTATCTGGGAATATGATGGGCAGTTGCTGCAATATTCCAACGTGAGGGTGCAACTTCAGCCAACTCGATCCCGTCGGTTGCGGCGCGCCTCCGGTGAGTGATTTCACCGTCGCGCAATTGGCAACGGCGCAACCCGATGCGCGATGATGGAGGCGCATCGCGTTTGTAAGACGTCAGGACAAAGTTTTCCGTAGTGAAAGGTTCGGTGTGCGTCCCTGGATCGTCTGGGCCACCGGACTACTCGCATACATCGTCGCCGTTCTCGACCGGACCACCCTCGGCGTTTCAGGTCTGGATGCCGCCGACCGCTTCGGCGCAAGCCCTGGTGTGCTGTCCACGTTCGTGGTCCTTCAGGTCATCGTGTATGCCGGCGCACAGGTGCCTGCGGGTCTGCTGCTCGACCGATTCGGCTCCAAGGCACTGATCGTCGTCGGCGCCGCCCTGATGGCGTCGGGCCAGCTGGTGCTCGCGTTCACCGAGTCCCTGCCCGCGGCGATTGCGGCACGCGCGGTACTCGGCCTCGGGGACGCGTTGACGTTCATCTCCGTCCTCCGACTGGTGCCTCACTGGTTCTCGTCTCGGCAGGTTCCCCTGGTGACACAGCTGACCGGCATCTGCGGGCAGCTGGGTCAGGTGCTCTCGGCTGTTCCATTTTTTGGCCTGCTCACAGAAGCAGGCTGGACCGTCGCCTACGTGTCGGTCGCCGCGATCGGGGTGCTGTCGATGGTGCTGACCCTGGCGTTAATCAAGAACACACCCAACGGTCGTACGGTGCCGACGCAGACCACGTCGATCCGGGAGACGCTGGCCAGCGTCAAGACAGTGTGGCTGCGCCCGGGGACGCGGCTTGGCTTCTTCACCCACATGGGCACCCAATTCTCCGTCACGGTGTTCGCGTTGATGTGGGGCGTTCCGTATCTGACAGTGGCCCAGGGCCTTTCGCCGGGCGCGGCGGGCGGCCTGCTGACGATCTCGGTCGTCGCCGCCATCTCGTCGGGCATCGTCGTCGGCATTTTGACTGGCCGCCATCCGCACCGGCGGTCACGCCTGGTGCTGGCCATCATCGGCAGCAACGCCGTGGCCTGGACGGTGGTGCTGGCGCTGCCCGGTCAGGCACCGCTCTGGCTGCTGGTCGTGCTGATCGTGGTCATCTC
Organism: uncultured Actinomycetota bacterium; assembly: GCA_963841555.1. Classification (GTDB taxonomy): domain Bacteria; phylum Actinomycetota; class Actinomycetes; order Mycobacteriales; family Mycobacteriaceae; genus Mycobacterium. Next base: position 1,351,052 of record CAWJDL010000003.1, on the reverse strand, counting down.
GGTCGGCGGCCCAGGCTCGATGGTCGGCTTCGACTTCGCGCGCACGTTCAATCCGAGCGCCACCCTCGGCACCGCCCAGGGCATGGTCAACATGGGTGGCTTCGTCGCCTCGCTGTTGGTCATGCAGGCGATGGGCCTGATTCTGGATGCTGCAGGCGACTTCTCGTTCGAGTCGTTCCGGCTGGCCTGGACGGTGCAGTACGCGATCTGGGTCTTGGCCGTGGTCGGAATCCTGATCACTCGTCGCAAGACGCGACGTCTGATGCAACTGGAAAACGAAAGGATGCTGCTGGAGGGCTTCGACGCCCACCCGGCAGCGCGCTAGCCCTACCGGTTGCGCGCCGATGCCCGCCGGTTGGCCTTCTTGATGGCCGAAACCAGTTCGCCCTTGCTCATGGTCGAGCGCCCCGAAATATCCAGGCGCCGCGCGACTTCCACGAGATGCTTCTTCGAAGCGTTGGCGTCGACGCCTTCAGCGGACGTGCCCTTCGGGTTGGGTCCGCCGCTGCGCGCCCGCGAATCGGACGGACCCTTTTGGGATTTGGGCTCCCAATGATCACCGACCTTTTCGAAGCTGTGTTTGAGCGCGTCGTAGGCGACCCGGTGCGCACGTTCACCTTCGCCGTATTGCTTTGCCGCGGAATCGTGCGCCTTGGCGAACGTCCGCCGTGCCTTGGGTGGCGACTTGCGCAGGGTGCTCGGCAACTCACTTTTCTTGGGCTGCCCGCCGTTCGTCGTCTTCGGCATCGTGGTGCTCCTCCATCCAAGAAGTTCTTGATAGCCGCCGAAGCCGGCATCATCGTGCACGCGTGCCGCTTTCTTGACCTGCTGCGCACCTGGTGCCCAGCTCCGAACGGCTACAACTGGCGTACCCGAACACGATGCCGCTAAACGCGCTAAGCAAGCGTGCCTTCTCCCCCGTCCGCCAGGATCTTCGCGATGGCTTCCGCGGCATGCCGATGCCCGAGTAATTCGTAGCCGACGACCGTCACCACCGGCGCCAGGGTGACGACCAACAGGCAGTTGGCCATGGAGATCCCGGCGTCAGCCATCCAGACCGCAGCGACCAGCACGCCCGCGGTCAGCACGAGGAGCAACATATGGAAGGCATCCACCGTCCGCACCAGCAGCGCGTACAGCAGGTAGATGGATGCGATGTACGTCGCGACGGGCACGGCCACCGACAACACCGTCTCGACGGAACTCAGCTCGGAATGGTGCTCGATGTAGTACGCGGCGACGTGCAGCCCCGCGCCGGTCGCCACGATCGCGCCCAGCGTCACTACCGGGAGATAGCCGAACCAAAACGAGCGTTCCCGGTGGGCGTGGAGCAGATCGGCCTGCGGGACGATGAAATACGTCCACCACATTCCGAATGTGAGGCCGACGCCTGCCACCACCACGAAGACGGCGTCGAACGACCAGCCCTGCGCGCCGACCACGGCGGACAACGATGCGACCGTTCCGACCACGCCCTCGCCGAGCGCGATGATCGTCAGCAGGCCATATCGCTCGGTGATGTGATGGGCGTGCCACGGCGTGCCACCCTTGCGGGTCTCCGCGATGACCGGTCCCAGGAACTCCACGCCGATCAGCAGCGCCACTATCACGAAGGTGACCGGGACCGTGGTGTGCAGAAAGATGGTCGCGATCCAGCCGATTTGCGCGACGGTGACGGCGGCAGCGTAGGTGAGGCACGCCGAACGGTGCTCCGGATCCTGCCTGGCCGCGCGTAACCACTGACCCACCAACGCAATTCGCATCACCACATACCCGGCCACCATGACCCTGTTGTCGACGTGGTCGCCGTGCTCGATCGACGCATACATCGGCGGGAAGCCCAGCGCCATGACGATGACGCCGACCATCTGGACCATGGTCATCAGCCGGTAGATCCAGTCGTCGGTGTCATAGGCCGACGCGAACCAGCTGAAATTGATCCAAGCCCAGCAGACGGAGAACGTCGCGAGTGAAAACCCGAGCAGCCCGGCGCCGACGCGGTTCTCGGCCAGCAGGTGAGCGAACTCGTTCGCGGCGATGCCGAACGCGATGACGAACGTAAGGTCGAAGAGCAGCTCCAGCGATGTCGCCACCCGGTGTTCTTCGTGTGGGTCGCGGCCCGACATCACCCGGATGCGGTGGGCGGCCGCCACATTGTGCGGTTGCGGATTGACCTCGGTCACTCGCTCGTCCCTTCAGATCGTCAGCCCGTTACATTTCACCCCATGGCAGGTGCGAAGAAGTTGGTGATCGGTGCAAGCGGGTTCCTCGGCTCCCATGTCACCCGGCAGCTCGTCGAGCGCGGCGACGACGTGCGGGTGCTGATCCGCCGGACCAGCTCGACGAAAGCGATCGAAGACCTCGACGTCGAGTACCACTACGGCGACATCTTCGACGACGCGGCGCTGCGCACTGCGATGGCGGGATGTGACGACGTCTTCTATTGCGTCGTCGACACCCGTGCGTGGCTGCGCGACCCCGCGCCGCTGTTCCGCACCAATGTCGATGGCCTGCGTCACGTGCTCGACGCCGCGGTGGACGCCGACCTGAGGCGCTTCGTCTTCACCAGCACCATCGGAACCATCGGCATCCCCGACGAGCGGCGACCCGCCACCGAAGACGACGAGTTCAACTGGCCGGACAAGGGTGGCGGCTACGTCCTGTCGCGCGTCGCAGCGGAGAACCTGGTGATCCGCTATGCCAAGGAGCGCGGCCTGCCTGCGGTGGCGATGTGCGTTTCGAACACCTACGGGCCGCGTGACTGGCAGCCGACGCCGCACGGGCAGCAGCTCGCGCTGGCCGCCGCTGGAAAATCGCCGTTCTACGTCAAGGATTGGACGGGCGAAGTGGTGGGCATCGAGGACGCCGCCACCGCCCTGCTCCTCGCGGCGGAGAAGGGCCGAAACGGCGAGCGCTACATCATCTCCGAGCGGTTCATTAGTGTTGCCGAGCTGTACGAGACGGCGGCTGCCGCGACGGGCGTGAAGCCGCCGCGATTCGGGGTGCCGCTGTGGGCCGTATATGCGCTGGGCTACGCGGGCGACGTCGTGCGCTATGCGTTTCGCCGCGACTTCGAACTGTCGAGCAGGAGTGTGCGGTTGATGCACATCTGGCCGACGCTGGACCACAGCAAGGCCGAACGCGAACTGGGCTGGCAGCCAGAGCCGATCCATGAGGCGGTCCGGCGAGCAGCGCGCTTCTTCCAGGAGAACCGGCGACGTGCGCCGTAGGACCACTGGGGCGGAAAACAGGTAGTGGACTACGCATGACCCAGGCGGCCCCCGGCTTGACGATCGAAGTGTGTCGGAAGAGTTCTCGCTTAGCCTGCTCGGTCAATTCGCCGTTCACCGAGGTGATCAGCCCGTCGAGCTGCCGCCGGCATGCCGGCGACTGATCGCACTGGTCGCGCTGAAGCGCAGGCCGGTACACCGACTGTGGGTCTGCGCGATGTTGTTTCCGCATACCCAGACGCGGCGCGCCGTCGCAAGCCTGCGCTCCACGATGTGGCGGCTGCGGCCAGTAGGCGCCGACCCGCTGCTGAACGTTGATCCTCAATACATCGAGCTGGCGCCGAGCGTGTCGGTGGACTGGCACGACGCGGTAGACCAGATCGGGCATCTGCTCGACGATCGCGAGCCCGCACGCGTCGTCGACCCTCAATTCGTGGCCGATTTGCTTCCGTTGCTTCGCGCCGGAGAACTCCTCGACGGCTGGGCCGAGCCGTGGGCCGCCAGCGAGCGCCAACGGTATCGCGCGATGCGCAAGGCGGCACGTGAAGAGTTGAGCCGCGGCCCCGAAAAGCAGGTAGCCAATTACTCGTGTGGCTCCATGCGCTCGGTACATACGCTTCATTCCGTCAGAAAGACCAAGAACGACTCGAGAGAGCCATGAACGCGTTACTGATGATCTGCATGTCCGTCGGCACACCGCTTGCCGCACTGGGCCTGTACGACCTGCAGGTGCATCTGGAACGGTGGGATTACAACCGCCACGCAGAGGACTGACCGAGTCGTCGACGCCAACCCTCCCCGCGTCCTAGGTTGTTGGGGTGGAACAACTTTCCGACGACGTTGTCGCATTTTTATCCGAAGGCACACGCACGGGGCTGCTCGGCTATCTAGCTTCCGACGGCCGGCCCCTTGTCGCACCCGTTTGGTTTGTCGTCGACGGTGGCGAGCTGGCATTCAACACCGGCACGAACACCGCGAAAGGCCGCGCGTTGGCCCGTGACCCACGCGTGGTGATGTGCGTCGACGACCCGCGGCCGCCCTACTCGTTTGTCCAGGTCCAGGGCATCGCCTCGATCAGCGAAGATCCGAAGGACCTTCTCGACATCGCGACGAGGACAGGTGGCCGCTACATGGGTGCCGACCGGGCCGAGGAGTACGGCCGACGCAACGGCGTTCCCGGCGAGCTCGTCGTTCGCATCAAGCCGACCAAGGTGCGAAAGGCGTTCAATCTGGCAGAGTGACTGCGCGCGAGGCGTGTTCGATGCGTCCACCGAAGCCGCGCCCGAACCGGGCCAGCACCGGTAAGAACCTCATCGACTGGTTGCGCATGAAGATGCCGAGCCGCGACGCGGGCAGCAGTGTCGACATCCCGTCGGTGGCGAGGGCTTGATTGACCTCGACGTTGGGCCGAAACTGGGTTTCCCACAGGTCAAAAGCCGTCGCCAGATCCGACCCCTCGGCCAGGTGGTGGGCAAGGAGGAACGCGCCGATCAAGGCCAGTGACGTGCCTTGGCCCGACATCGGCGACGGACCGAACGCGGCGTCGCCGAGCAGCGCAACCCGGCCGGTTGACCAGCGCGGCAAGCGGACCTGGCTCATCTCATCGAAGTAGAAGTCGTATGCATCGGGCAGCGACGCGATCAAACGAGAAGTGTGCCAACCCATTCCGGCGAAGCGCCGGCGGAGCACATCGTGTTGGGCGGCGGGATCGCCGAAATCGATGTCCAGTGGCGCGCTACGGAACAGCAGCACCACCTTCGCGCGCTGGTTACCGCGCACCGTGAACATGGCCGCGGCGCGGCCGGGTTGCCTGTTTGTTGGCAGCTGCCTGTAGCGCCGGTTGTCGGTGGCGTCTGGGATGGTCGTGTTGTGTCGATCGAGCGGTTGCGTGAGTGGCACGGGGTGAAGCCGGTCGCCGCACCACCGGGTGCTGCGATTACGACCCGGCTGCATACCACGGCTGAAGATGAGTTCGTGCTGGATGCGGTGGCCGATCATGTGGGCCGGCTACGCCGAGCGGACCTCGCGGCACGGTGCCATCCGACGCCGCTGCCGGCTGGTCTAAATGCGGATGCGCGACGGCAGGTGCGTCGCGATCGCCTCAACAACCGCAAGAAAAGCCTCACGGCGCAATCCAGTGCCCGCTGGGCGAACGCGATCATCGGCGCCAATGATGACCAGTACCGGCTGTCGCGTGATGCACAGTCCCGGCACATCGTCGGCTTGCGCGCGGCGATCACGACCATCGAGAAGCGGCTGGCGGCACCGACCGACGACACTCTCACACCTGAGGAACGCAAGGCACGACATAAGGCGGGGCCGAGGGGCTACCCAACCCAGGCGGAGAGATTTCAGAAGCAGCGCCGGTGGCAGCGTCTTCGCGCCGAACTGGCGCGGGTTGAAGCCGACCGAAATCACATGCAGGTCCATGTGGTCGACGGCGGTAAACGCCTCGCCAAGACCCGGCACAACCTCGACGCTGCGGGGCTACCTTTGGCGCAGTGGCAGCAGAACTGGGGATGTGCGCGCTACCGGATCACCGCCAATGGTTCCGGTGACGAGCCGTTCGGCAATCTCACCATCACCGTCACCCCGGATGGGGAAGTCAGCCTGCGCCTGCCCAAGCCCTTGGAGCATCTGGCCAACGCCACGCGCGGTCGCTACATACTGTCTGGCACGGCGACATTCCGCTACCGGGCCGACGAGTGGATGGCTCGAATCACCGGCGGACAGTCGGTGTCGTACACGATCACCCGCAAACCAGAGCGGGCCGGCTGCTACCTCACCGCCTCCTGGGCCACCCCACCGCCGGCGTGCGGCGTGCCTACACGCTCACCCGACACCGACGTTCGAGCGGACGGGCCGGTCGTGGGGGTGGACCTCAACGATGGACACCTGGCGCTGCGCCGCCTCGACGAATACGGCAATCCGGTCGGGAAACCGTCGCGCATCGACATCGATCTCACCGGCGGTGCTGCACGGCGCGACGCGCAGGTCCGCCACGCGATCACCCGGCTGATTCGCTACACCCGCCGCTACGGGATCGGCACTATCGCGGTGGAAGACCTGGACTTCGTTGATTCCCGCACCATCGGGCGGGAGACGATGGGCCGCGGCAAGCGAGGCAAGCGGTTCCGCAAGACAGTGTCGGGTATCCCGACTGCGGTGTTCCGTCACCGGCTGTCGGCCCAAACCAGCCGACACGGCGTCAGGCTGCTCGCAGTCAACCCCGCTTACAGCAGTGCCTGGGGCGATCAGCACTGGCGCAAGCCCTACACAGACGTCACCCGACACGAGGCAGCCGCCACGGTGATCGGGCGTCGCGCCCAAGGCCACACGGCACGGCGTCGGGAAGGTGTGACACGCACGCGACCAGAGGATCGTGTCGTGAGAGCTACCAACCAGACCGCGCCGCAGGGCCAGCGGGTGACCGGTAGCCGACACCAACCAGGGATGCGAGGAGCCACATCTCGCCCGCCCGGCTGGGCAAGAACACGACTACCGGGCCGGGCAACCGTTACCCCGGCACCGGCCGCAAACACGAGTAACGGTTCGTTGTAGAGCACCGCACAGTGTCAAAATAACTGCCATGAGCACACCGCCGGGGCCCTACGCCGTCGGTGTGGTGCTCGCCGCGGGCCTTGGCACGCGTGTCGGCTCCGACGGCAACAAGGCATATCTGCCGCTGGCAGGCCGCAGCATGGTGGCCTGGTCATTGGACGCCGTCACGCGGGTGCAGGAGATGGCGCGCACCGTCCTGGTGTATCGCCGCGGCGAGCGCGACCTCGCGCACAACACGGTGACGACCGAACTACCGGACGCGACCGTGGAACTGGTCGAGGGCGGGGACAGCAGGCACACCTCCGAGTTCAACGTGCTGCGCTACCTCGCCAACGACATCGAATCGGGTGCAGTCGATGTGGTGTTGATCCACGATGCCGCCCGTCCACTGACCAGCCGCGACATGTTCGTCACCGCGCTCTCGGTCGCCCGTGAGTTCGGCGGTGCGATACCGGCATTGACAATCCCGGACGTGGTGCAACAGGGACCGGCGGGCGTCGAATCAACCAGCGGCAGAGGCAGATTGGTACGCGTGCAAACCCCGCAGGCGTTTCGGGCACGACCACTGCTTGGCGCGTATCGGGCCGCCGCCGACGACGGTTTCGAAGGCACCGACACGTCGTCGTGCATCGAGAAATACACCGATGAACAGGTCCGCAGCTTTCCCGGCGACGAGGCCAACCTCAAGGTGACCTACGCGCACGACGTGGCTGTCGCGGGACACCTGCTCAGCCGGCGGTAGGCCGGCACGCGATGATCGCCTCGACAAAGGCGGCGTCTCTCGGCAGTTCGACAACGAACGCATCGGCGTCCCCGTCGACGAGCGTGATCGGCGTGCCGGCGTGAAGCGCCTCGTCGAGCTCGTCGAATTCATCTGAAGTGCGCCCTTCCAGCAGCTGGGCCAGTTGGCCGGCGGTGAACCCCCGCGGGTACTGCACGGCCCGCAGCATCGAGCGGTCGAGGGTGCCGGTCACCGAGCCGCGCGCGTCGACGGCTTTCACGCTGTCGGTCACCGCCAGCACCGGCATCACGACGGGGCTCCCGCCCTGCAGCCCGGCAATCACCCTGTCCCGAACGCCTTCCGGCACCAGAGGTCGACGGATGTCGTGAACAAGGACATGGCGCGGCTGGTCTATCAGGTAGTGCAGCCCGGCGGCCAGGCATTGCGCCCGCGAGCCCGGGTCCTCGGCAACGGCGACACCGACGGCTGACAACCCATGGGCCGCAAGGCTTTCGCGGACAGCGCCGACCAGCGGCTCGGCGACGGCGACCACGGCCGCGCCGCGCATCGTCCGCACGACGCGCGCCAACGGCGCCTCCCCCGCCAACGGGACGAAGGCCGGCGCGGCGTTGTCCACGTACGCCGCCGGCAGCGGCACAATCGCCGCAAGATCCACGCCCATCAGCGGAAGCGCTCGAGGTAGCCGTCCCAATCCCAGGTGGACAGGAACTTCGCTGCGGCGGCATAGCCTTTCGCGTACAGGGCTTCGATCTCGTTGTCCGAGATGTCGAAGTCGAGGAAGCCGACGTCGGTCGAATCCACCCGGATCGTGCGGGCGTTTACCCACGGTTGACTCAGATAAGCCTGATCACGGCCGACGAGCACCGTGGTGATGACGCTCTCCAGCAGATGCGGAGGGCCGAGCAGGCGGATGGGCGCCAAAGCCGGAATCACCCTGTCGTTGCCCTCGGGCAGGTTAGGCAACACCGTGACGCCGAAACTGGGCCAGCGAGGTCGTCGGCGGTCCGTGCGGTCGAGCGAGTCGATCGGGAAGTTCGACAGGATTCCGCCGTCGACCAAGGTGGACGTCAATCCCCCTGCGCCGGTCAGCGTGACGGGACGAAAGAAGAACGGGATCGACATCGACGCGCGGACCGCATCGGCCACGGACTGTTCATCGGGGTCGAAACCGTAGACCCTGCGGTAGTCCCATGGCAGCCGCACCAACTGCCCCGTCGTCACATCAGCGACGGTGACGACCAGCTTGTAGCGCTGCTCGACGGGCAGGTTGTCGTCGTCGATAGCCAGATCGCCGAACGTGCGCACGCCGAGATTCTTCAGCTGGCTGCGGACCCAGTCGTGTGCGTAATCGCCTTTGTAGATGCCCGTCCCCCGAAGCACCGCCAACGACGGGCCGATCACCGGAAGACGTTCCAACGTGCCGGGGTCGGTGAACTTGTGGTAATCGAGCTGCAGCGCAAGCTCTTTAACTTCCTCGGGGCCAAGCTGATTGCCCATCGCCGCGGCCGCGACGACCGCTCCGACGATGGATCCGGCCGACGTGCCGGACACTCGCTGAGCGCGGTATCCGGCCTCCATCAACGCGACGACGGCACCAACCAGACCGATGCCCTTGACGCCTCCGCCCGACAGCACCAGGTCCGCAGGCTTCGGCTCCGCCACGGCGCCGACGCTACACGGGGTCGAACGACCCGATCAGCCAGGTGTCGTTGATCTTCTTCAGGCCCACCTTCACCGCGCTCGCGGCGAACGAGCCGTCGGGATTCTCCTTGCTGACAGTGTTCTGGTTGATGAACACCAGGACCACCGCGGAGTCCGGATGCAGTTCGGACACCGCGGCCCGCACAACGGCGGCAGTGGTCTTGACCGACTTCTGCTTGGCCGCCGGCGTGACGATCTGCTCGGTGAACTGCGTGTAGTACGACAGGAAGTCGCCGGTCAGATGCGACTTCGCGGCCGCGAAGTCCTTGTCCAGGCTCTCCGGGGAGTACGACAGCAACGCCACCGTTCCGTTCTTCGCGGCGTCCAGCGCGACAGTGGCCGCGGCCGGGTTGGTTGCTTGGTCAGGGCGGTACTGCTCGAAGTACAGCCACGCCGCGACGCCTGCCGAGGCGACCAGGGCCGCCGCCAACAGAATGACCCCGAGTTGGGCCTGGGCACCGCGCGCCAGCCGTCGCACGATGCTGGCCGGCGGCTCGGCCAGCGTTTCCGTTTCGGTGGCCGCGTCGTCCTTCTCTGTGGCCTCATCGACGGCTTCCTCGGTGACCTTCTCGACGTCGGTATCCTCGGCGTCGGTCACGTCGGCGTTGTCATTGGTGGTCACGGTACGAACTCCACTTTCGCCATCTTGATCTGGCCGCCGTCACGCTGAAGGTTGACCGACAGCCGCCAAGAACGCGGCTCCTGCTTGGCGCCCGCGGAGTTGGTGACACGCGAGGTGGCCGACACCAGCGCGACGGCCGAATCGTTGGTCATCGATTCGATAGCCGTTGCGTTGACGGTGACCTCGGTGATCACCTTCGAATCCTGCGCGACCTTGATGAAGTCCTCGGCTTGGAGCTTGAAGTCTTCGCTGAACTGGCCTGTTGAATTGTCGATGATCCGCTGTACGTCGTCCTTCGCCTTATTGAAGTCCAGCGACATCAGTGTCACGACGCTCTGCTTGGCGGCGGCGGTGAACTCGGCACGACGCTGCTGTTCGGCGGCCTGGTGGCGGTGGTTGATCACCATGAGCACGCTCAGCGTGATCAATGCGCACGTGCATGCGACGGCAATGCCCGCCGCAAGGAATTTCAGTATCCGGCCAAGCCAGCGGCGTCGGTCGCGGACCGGCTTTTCGTTCGACGGCTCGTCGGCGACATCTTCGTTGCCGTCTGTGCTGTCTTCGGTACCCGAGCTGGCCTCGTCGGCCTCGGTCTCGAGGTCTGTGGCGTCGGTGGCCTCAGCTTCGACGTCAGTGGCCTGCGCTTCGACCTCGGCGGCGGCCTGCCTGCGCAGCCGGATCGCGCGGGTCCTGGCACGCGCGGCGGCAGCAGTCGCCTCCGCCTCGGCCGCCTCTGCATCCGCTTCCTCCGCGAGGGCAAGTGCATCCGGCGCGTCGGCCGACCGATCAGGGTCCTGCGTCGGTTCATCGACGCTGTCAGCATCGATCACCGACGCGCGGCGCCTGAAAGACGGCACAGCGACCTCCTTGTCTGCTAAGCGCTCTACTCACAATGAGAATGGCATTATTCATTTTTGAGTATTGCCGCGACGATACCGCATCCCCAGATGGGGACCAACGGCACGTTTCCTGCGGAAATGCTATTTACGCGCTGTGCAAACGCTCAGCGCAATCTGTCCTTCATCACCTTGCCTGTGGCGTTCAACGGTAGCCCTTCGAGGAACTCGACGAACCGAGGAACCTTAAACCCGGCCATCCGCTCGCGGCTCCACGCGATGAGCTCGTCGCCGCTGACAGCGGTTTCATCACCCTTCACGACGATGAACGCCTTGCCCACCTGACCCAACCGATCATCGGGAACACCGATCACCGCGGCCTGCGCGACGGCGGGGTGCTCCAGCAAAAAGCCTTCGATCTCTGCGGGGTACGCGTTGAAGCCCCCGACGATGAACATGTCCTTCTTGCGCCCGACAATGCGGAGCCGGCCCGCCTCGGTGAAGTTGCCGAGGTCTCCGGTGTGCAACCAACCGTTCTCATCGATCGCTTCGGCGGTGGCGACGGGATCGTCCAGATAGCCCTTCATCACGCTGTAGCCGCGGACGAGGACCTCGCCATCGTCGGCGATGCGAACTTCTACCCCATCGCATGGTTTGCCGACGGTTGTCGCGATGTCTTCGAACGAATCGCCTGGGCGGGAAAGCGTGGCTGTGCCGGCCTCGGTCAGCCCGTATCCGGTCGCCAACGTCTGAAACGGCAGCTCCTCGTGTACGCGGCGGACCAACTCGACGGGAATGTCCGCGGCGCCGGTGACACCGGCTCTCAGCGTCGACAGCCTGCTTTTGTCGTCGACGGCCAGCAGCGAGTGATACAGGGTCGGCGGACCGGGAAGCATCGTAATCCGCTCGGCCTCAACGAGTTCCACGACACGGTCCACGTCGAACACGGGCACTGGCACCATCGTGGCACCGCGGATGAACGATGCGATCAACCCGGCCTTGTACCCGAACGTGTGAAAGTACGGGTTGACCATGAGGTAGCGGTCGCCCTCGCGCAGGTCCGCGAGGTCACACCATTCGGCGTACAGGCGAAGATTCTGACGATGATTCATCATCACGCCCTTGGGCCGACCGGTGGTTCCGGACGTGTAGATGATGTCGGAGACTTCGTCGCCACTCGTGTCGCGCGAATACGGTGAACCGCTGGACAGGAAGTCTGACTTCAGGTCGATGACCGGTATGCCCGCAGGCGCGGCGTAATCCAGGCCAAGGAAACCCTTCTGGACCAGGACGGCCTTTGCCCCGCTGCGGCCGATGATGTCGGCCGCTTCCTCCGCCTTGAATCGGGTGTTGACGGGCACCAGCACGCCGCCCGCGCTGATCAACCCGAATGCCGCGATCATCCATTCGGCGGAGTTGGGCGCCCAGATGGCAACCCGTTCGCCCTTTTCGACGCCGAGGTCGGCGAATGCCCCTGCGGCACAACGAATGCGTTCGACGACCTCGGTGAAGGAAAGGCGCAATGGACCATCGACGACTGCTTCCGCATCGCCGAAGCGATCCGCTGCGCTCAAGACCATCTCAGGGATGGTCGACCAGCGCTCCCGATATGTCACACCGTGACGAGGCGACCGAGGTTGCCGCCCATGATCTTCGCCTGATCCTCGAGGGAGAGGTGCTCGAGCGCCGTCACGTAGTGAGTCGGCTCCGCCAGGCCCTCGGGGTGCGGCCAATCGGAGCCGTACAGCACCTGGTCCACGCCGATCAGGTTGATCAGGTCGTCGATGCCCTCCTCATAGAATGGGCTGACGTAGATGCGGTTCTTGATCTCCTCGATCGGGTTTCCGGGGAAGGCCTCGGGCGCCTTCTTCCAGACCTCGGCCATGGAGTCCAGCAGCGGGAACATCCACTTCGACCCTGCCTCGACGATCCCCACCTTCAGCTTCGGGAACCGGAACAGCGCACCGTGAATCACCCAGGAGGCCACCGCATCTTGGATCGGACGCCACTCGTTGACGATGGACATGGCGTTGGTCTGGAACGGCAGCATCTCCTGGGTGGCGCCGTCCCACTCGGAGGTGTAGCGGGAGTAACCGCTGTCGCTGGAGTGCATTCCGACGAACACGTCGTACTCGACGCACCTCTCCCAGAACGGGTCGAACTCGGGCAGCGCGAACGACCGCGGGCCGCGGAAACCGGGCACGGGAGCAGGCCGGATCAGGATGGCGCGCGCTCCGCGCTTGACCGCCCATTCGAGCTCCTCGATGGCCTTCTCCACGATGGGCAGCGTGATCACCGGGGTGGTGAAGATGCGGTTCTGATAGTTGAAGCCCCACACCTCGTCGAGCCACTCGTTGAGCGCGTGGATGAGGACGTGGATGGCGACCGGGTCGTCGCTCAACCGCTCCTCGATCAGGCTGGCCAGCGTCGGGAACATCAGCGTGCGGTCGAGCCCCAGTTCGTTCATCTTCTCGAGGCGCGGACCGGGCTCGAAGAACGCCGGAATGGCTCTCATCGGCTCGCCGAACAGTTCGCGCTTGCTCTTGCCGTCGGGGTTGCCGAACTTGAAGTACTCCTCCCAGGCGCCCGGCTTCGCGACCACCGAGAAGGTGGGGTTCGGGATGTAGTTGCTGATGTGACCCTTCAGCGCGATCTTGGTGCGGCCGTTGACCTCGACGTACTGGACGACGTCCTTGTACTCCTTCGGCAGGTACTTCGTCATTGCCTCAGGCGGCTCGTAGAGATGGTTGTCCGCATCGAACAGCGGAAACGGGATGTCGACCCGATGCGAAAGTTGCCCCATGGAACACTCCTTATCCTCTGGGGAGAATCTTATTCTCCCTGGCTGCTCAACGCAATATTCTGCCGGACCAGGAACTTCTGCACCTTGCCGCTCGCGGTGCGCGGAAAGTCGTCTACTTGGTGCAGTTGTTCGGGCCACTTCTGGGTGGCCACGCCTGCCTCCTTGAAGTGATCGCGGACCTCCTTGACGGTCGGCATCGCGTGGCCGGCCTTGATGCGTAGGACCGCCGCTGCGCGCTCCCCCAGCCGGGCGTCGGGAGCGGCGACCACGACCGCCTCCGCGACGGCGGGCATCGCGAGCAGAACCTCCTCGACCTCGAGCGCGCTGATGTTCTCGCCGCCGCGGATGATGACGTCGGCCTTGCGGTCGGTGATCGTGAGGTATCCGTCTTCGTCGAGCACCCCGATGTCGCCGGTGCGGTACCAGCCGTCGTCGTCGAATGCCCTGGCGGTCAGTTCCGGGTCGGTGTAGCCAAGGCATAGGTCAGGGCCACGGCTGTATATCTCGCCGTCGGGGCCGAGCCGGATCTCAACGCCGGGCCGCACGTTGCCGTCGGTGTAGAGCCGCTTGTCCTCCGCCGCGCTCGGCGAGGAACCGGTGATGGACGGATGTTCACTGCTGCCGTAAGAGCGGAAGACGAAGAGGCCGAGATCGGCGAGCCGCCGCGTGACCGCCGCGGGGACGGTCGAGCCGCCAAGGCCAACGGTCGTGAAGTGACGGATGTGTTCGGCGGTGCAGTCGGGATGGTCCAGCACGCTGGTGACGAAATAGGGCGGTCCGCCGCCGATCGAGAGCCCGTCACGCTCGATGAGCTTGAGCACCTTGCCCGGGTCCCAGACGTCGCACAGATCGATGGATGCGCCCTCCAGTACCGGAATGAGGAAGGCGCCGAGCATGCCGACGAAGTGACCGACCGGGGTGCCGGTGAGCTGGCGGCCGCGGTCGGCCGGGTAGTTCTCCAGCAGTTGGCGTGTCTCGAAACCCAGGGTCTGATGGCTATGGACGACGCCCTTGGGGTCGCTTGTGGTGCCGGACGTAAAGGCGATCAACGCCGGGCTGGCGGGGTCGGCGGCGAGGGTGCCGGGCATCGGTTCAGCAGCGAGCAGATCGTCGTAGTTTTCGCCGACGAGCCCCACGATCGGGATGTCCGCGCAGAGGTCAGGCTGAAACCGCATGCGCCCGAACTCTTCTGCCGTGATAAAGACGCGCGGTTTGGCCGTGCCGAGGATGTGAGTTAGTTCCTTGCGCCCGTAGAAGTGAACGATCGGCACAGTGACCGCGCCGAGGAATGCCGACGCCCAGAACGTTGCGGCGGCCTCCATCCAGTTCGGAAGTTGCAATGCGACCACATCGCCGGGGCCGACGCCGCGCTCACTGAGCCCGGCGGCGAGCCGGCGAGCCTCGATCTCGACGTCACGGAAGGTGCCCGCGAAGGGACGCACATCCGAATGCACATGGAACCCGGCGTCGGGACTCGCGTTCAGCCCGCGCGCGATGAGATCGCCAAGGGTGTCCTGCGTCCACCACCCCTCCTCGACGTAGCGCTTCACCAGCTCGTCAGGGATGTTTCGCATGGTCGTCGCCGCACCTCCGATTCGAATTGCGATGCTATTCTCCGATAGGGAGAATGCCAATACCGCAGATGGAGAACGCTTGATGGTCGACCTCGAGTTGGACGACGGCCTGGCCATCGTCACCATCGACCGGCCGCACGCCCGCAACGCCATCTCACTGGAGACGATGGACCAGTTGGAGAAGGCGCTCGACGGAGCCGAGGCTGCCGCCGCACTCGTCATCACAGGTGCAGGCAACCGCGCATTTGTCTCGGGCGGCGACCTAAAGGAACTCAGCGCATTGCGCACCGAACTCGAAGCGTCGTCGATGGCATTCCGGATGCGGTCGATCTGCGATCGGATCGCCGGTTTCCCCGCCCCCACCATCGCCGCGCTGAACGGCCATGCGCTTGGCGGCGGCGCAGAGTTCGCGGTGGCCGCCGACATCCGGCTTGCCGCCGATGACATCAAGATCGGCTTCAACCAGGTGACGCTGGAAATCATGCCGGCATGGGGCGGCGCCGAGCGGCTGGTCACGCTGGTTGGTTACAGCAAGGCGCTGTTGTTGGCCGGCACGGGCAGCGTGCTCGACGCAGCCGAAGCGGAGCGAATCGGCTTGGTGGACAAGGTGTTACCGCGGGCATCCTTTGACGACGCCTGGCGTGCCATCGCTAAATCGCTGGCAACCCGCCCGGCGGGTGAGATCAAGCGCGTGATGAAGGGGGTTTCCACGACGGAGGCCGTCGCCGCCTTCGCGCGGTTGTGGGTGGCGGACGAACACTGGGCCGCCGCCGACAAGGTGATGAAACGCGGCAAGTAGTTTCAACCGCCCATTTCGCGAATCGGGTCGCTGCCGTCCCAATTCGCCGCGGCGTCGCGGATGAACTTCGCGCCGGCCGCTTGCGCATCGGTGAGTTCGGAAATCTCGATGATTGTGGCCGGACTATTCGGCGGCTCGACGTACGCGAATCGAACGCCGAAACCCTCGCCACCGGACCACACGACGGGCCAGCCCGCATCCATGACAGCCTTCATAGTGGCGTCGAAATCCTCTGTCCAGTAGGCCAACTGGTGATAGCCGGGGCCATTCGACGCGAGAAACTCGGTGAAAATGCTCGCCGCGGCGTCCTCCTGTTGGATCAGCTCGACCTGCAAATCGCCGCTGTTGGATAACGCAAGGGACAGCGTGGTTTCACAGGGTTCACCGCGGTAGAGCGCGCGCATCGGCAGTCCACGGACGACGAGCCAGGGGCCAACGCCCAGCTCGACCCAGTTCGCGAGAGCCTGGTCGAGATCGGTGACGACGTAACCGATCTGACGGATCGGTCCCGGAAGCACACTCATGGTGCCGTGGGGTGGACGACGACGCGTGGCGGGCCCTGGGACTTGCGCGCCTGGTCGATCGCGTCGGGCACCTCGTCGAGGCCGATCACCTTGCCGATGCTGGGCAGCGGGTCGAGCCGGCCCTCGGTCACGGCGTCGAGCGTGCCGTACCAGTCGACAGGATGAGGGCCGCCGCCGAATTGGATCGTGACGCCCTTGTGCGTGGCCGCGGTGACCGAAACCGAGTCGCTGCCGTGCCAACCGCCTGCGGCGAAAACTCGGGCCAGGAACTCACACGACTCGATGATGCTCGTGAGCAGCCCGGGTGCGCCGACGCATTCGAAGATGACCTGGGGTTTCTGAATTTTGTTGTCCCTGGCTACTTCTCGCCATACCTCGTATGGTGACCGGTCCGCAGGGTTGACCAATACGTCGGCGCCGAACTTTTTCGCATACTCGAGGCGTTCGGCGCTGTAGTCGGATACGACGATCGGGCCGACGCCACGCGCGACGAGAGCGGCCACCGCGGAAAGGCCGATGGCACCCGCGCCGATGACGAGAGGCAGCTCGCCTGGCGCGATGGCGGAACTGCGAACGTAGAACTCCCCCACCGCGAATGCGTCGACGACCGCAACGGCGTCGTTCGGGACGCCGTCGGGCACGGTGCGGGATAGCACCTCCGAGACCAGCATGAGTTCGCCGAACGCCCCTGGCGCATCGGGATCGTGCCCGATGACATGCGGTTCCACGCCATGCCGAATCAGCAGCGGCATGCTGGTGACGCGCGACCCGATCGGGAAGTCGCCGGAACAATCCGGGCCGTGGCCGACGACCTCACCGATGAATTCGTGGCCCATGATGGTGTCGCGCCCGGAATCCCACACGAATCGGGGCGCCGAGTTCGGGTGATCCATGTAGTGCACGTCCGATGCGCAGATCGCGGCGCTCAGCGGCCGGATGAGCAAGTCGCCGGGGCCTGGCACCGGATCGGCCGTCTCGCGGACCTCCAGCCGGCCGTCTCGCAAGACGACTGCCCGCATCAGTCCGCCCGCCGGCTTGCGAAATCCAGGGATGCCGCGCTCATCATCTCGACGAGGGACCGCCGGTCGATCGTCCAGACCTGCGATGCCACCGCCCTGTTGTTTTCACCCACCACGTGGACGGGACCGTTGTCGATGTTTTCGATGATCTCGCGTGCCACGTCCTCGGACAGCATGTGCATTTGGGGGTCGTACTCAAACCCCATGCGCTGAAACGCCGGTGTGTAGGTCATGCCGAGCGGCGTGCAGCACACGTCGACGCCGTGTGGGCGCAACTCGGCCCACAAGCCCTCGGCGAAGTTGTGCTGGAACGCTTTCACCGCGGAATAAACGGCGAGGGTCGCCGAGCCTGCCACACAGGCCAGCGACGCGACGAACACGATGCCGCCTCGGCCACGCTCGCGCATCGCCGTCCCGAAGTGGTGGGCCAAGGCGATGGGGCCGATGCAGTCGAGCTTGATCTGCTTGAGCGAGTAGTCGAGTTCGTTGTCAAGGAACGCCGTCGTACGGTCCGATGCGCCGGCGTTGTAAATGACCAGGCCGACGTCGAGCCCCGCAGTCGCGTCTGCCACCCGCGCTGTCAGGTCGGGGTCGGTGAGGTCTTGGACAACGGCAAGCGTCTGCACTCCGTGCTCCTCGCGCGCGCGAGTGGCCACCTCTTCGAGCAACGCCCCTTTACGCGCGATCAGCACGAGATCCAGTCCGCGCGCGGCCAATTGGTCGGCCAGGCTGGCGCCGATGCCTTCGGACGCCCCTGCGATGACGGCCCATGGGCCGTACTTGCCTGCGAAGTCCCCGTCGGTGTCTGTCATGACTGAGCTCCCGAAGGCGCGCCGGCCAACACCCGCGCAATGTGCGTCGTGCGGCGAGCGATTCGCCAGCCCTCCGGCGTCCGGACGAGCTCATCGTCGTAATGCCCAAGGGCCTCAACCCAACTGGCGGGATCCTCCGGGATCGCCTGTAGCACAGCGTGCACGTATGACCGCGCCGTCGCGCTGTCCCCCTCGACGGTGATCGCGAAGTTCGACAGCCGGTGATACGTCGGGCCCATTGCGTCATGCAGCTGCGTCATCAGGTCGGTGATCGCATCGACGCCGGAATACTGGCCGACCTCGCCGTAGTCCACCTCGACGTCGCCGGTCCAGCAGGTGCGGAACAGCGCCCAGTCCTTGAAGTCGATTCCGGTGGCGTAGCGGATCAACACGTCTGCGATCTGCGCTTTGTCGGCATCCACACGGGCAGGCTATCGATAAGTTAGACTCCGGTCAACTATGAAATTACCGGGAAAGCGTTGCTAATGACGGAGATAACGGGCAAGCAAGTTGCTGACCAAGGTCAGCGTCGAGCCTCGTTCCAACAGGCTCGCTCGCACGCGACCAAGCAGTCCCTGGTACAGGCCGCGATGGCGCTGTGGCGCGCGAACGGATACGCGCGCACCACCGTTGCCGACATCTGCCGAGCCGCCGGCGTCTCGAAGGCACTGTTCTATTTCTATTTCCCGCGCAAGGAGGACGTGCTGTTCGAGGTCGGCGTGCTGTCCACCGACGCCGCCCACGACAAGGCGCGCGAGGTGATGGGCAAGCCCTATGAGGTGTCTTCGGTGATCACCGCGGTACTGGCCAGCCTCGAGGAGACGATGCGCGGCAGTACACCCGAACTCCTCCTCGAGGCGATTCTCGAGGGATACCGGCAGGCCGCAGCCGGACACGACCACTTGGAGCGGACTTCGGTGATCTTCGCCGAGGTGTTCCGGCGGGCTCAGGACGACGGCAAGCTGCCGACCGCGTTCGACGTTGAGCACGTGGCGACGGTCGCGCAGTCATTGGTGAGCGAGGGCGCGCGACATTGGGCGATGGGCGCCTACGCCGACCGATCTTTCGCAGAGGTCGCAGGCCGCGACATCACCGCGCTGATCGCGGGCTACAGCAGCCTTTAACGACCGCCTGTTCTCTCTAGACGAGAACGCCATTTCCGATTATCGTCAACGCCGTGTCATCACAGCAGATAGCGCTCGCGCCGGAGATCTCTACCTGGCCCGACGAGAACCCCCAGCTCATCGGAAGTAACTGCGGTAAGTGCGGAGCCACCACCTTCCCTGTCCAGCAGCGATGCCCCAAGTGCAGCGCCGGTGAGATGTCTGAGGTGCTGCTGCCCCGAAGGGGCACCCTCGTCGCGTGGACAACGCAGGGTTTCCCGCCCGGGCCGCCGTACAAGGGCCCCATCGGCAAGGACTTCGTCCCGTTCGGCGTCGGCCTTGTGCAACTCGACGACGTCATCCGCGTCGAGGGCAGGCTCACCGAGAACGACCCCGCGAAGCTGCAATTCGGCCAGAAGGTCGAACTGACCATGGTGCCCTTCGCGACCGACGAAGATGGCAGCGAGATCGTCACGTTCGCCTTCCAGCCGGTCGACGCCTGAGAGGAACGAGAAATGAAAGACGTTGCCATCATCGGCGTCGGGCTTCACCCGTTCGGCCGGTTCGACAAGACCTGCATGCAGATGGGTGCCGAGGCAATACAGACGGCCCTAGAGGACGCGGGTGTCGAATGGAAAGACATCCAGTTCGGGTTCGGGGGCAGCCACGAGATCTCCAACCCGGACGCCGTAACCCGCCTCGTCGGCCTGACCGGCATCACCTTCACGAATGTCTTCAACGCCTGCGCCACCGCGGCCTCCGCGATTCAGCAGACCGCCGACACCATCCGGCTGGGCAAGTACGACATCGGCATCGCCATCGGTATGGACAAGCACCCGCGCGGCGCGTTCACCGATGAACCATCCTGTCTCGGGCTGCCCCGGTGGTATGGCGAGAACGGGCAGTTCGTCACCACCAAGTTCTTCGGGATGAAGGCCAACAAATACATCCACGACCACAACATCAGCCAGGCGACGCTGGCCAAGGTGGCGGCGAAGAACTTCCGCAACGGCGAGAAGAACCCGAATGCGTTCCGGCGCAAGCCGATTTCGGAGGAAGAGATCCTCAACTCAGCCGTGCTGAACTACCCGCTCACCCAGTACATGTTCTGTGCGCCCGACGAGGGCGCTGCGGCGGTGATTATGTGCCGCGGCGACATCGCGCACAAGTTCACCGACAAGCCGGTCTACGTGCGGGCTACCGAGATCCGGACGCGGACGTTCGGTGCCTACGAGGTGCACGCGACCTCGGCACCATTAGACGAGGATCCGTCGCCGACGGTGTATGCGGCCAAGGCCGCCTATGAGGTGGCAGGGATCGGGCCCGAGGACGTCGACGTGGCCCAGCTGCAGGACACCGATGCCGGCGCCGAGGTCATTCACATGGCCGAGACCGGACTGTGTGCCGACGGTGAGCAGGAGAAGCTGCTCGCCGACGGCGCCACCGAGATAGATGGATCGATGCCGATCAACACCGATGGCGGGCTTATCGCCAACGGTGAACCGATCGGGGCTTCCGGTCTGCGCCAGGTGCATGAGCTGGTGCGCCAGCTGCGCGGCGAGGCAGGCGATCGGCAGGTGCCTGGCGGCCCGCAGGTTGGGCTCGCTCAGGTCTACGGAGCACCTGGCACCGCGTCGGCGACGATCCTGAGCCTGTAAGAACCAGATCGCCGATTCGGAACCCGGGTGCGGAAACAACGTTCTAAGATCTCGGAAATGATGTTTCCGCCTGCGCCTATACCGACCAGGCCGTTGCTCGGCGTGCTGTCAGCAACGGTGCTGGCGGCTGCCGGCCTGACGTTCAGCACCGCCACCGCGGCCGCCGACGAGGACCCGCCACCTCCGCCGTTGCACAACGTCCACTACACGGTGTGGGCCCAGGAGCCGTTCAACGTGGTGATCTACTACCGCGACGTCGACCCGCCAAACTGGGCCGACTACAGCCACAACCCGTATCAGTTCAGCCCCAAGGTCGAAGCCGACGTCGGCCCCAACCAGCAATGGAACCTCGACGTTGGTCTTGCAAACCCCGACGAGTGGGCGATGGTAGTCGCGAGCACCGGAGGAGAGTCGACGAAGGCGCCGAACATCCACTGTGCCCTAGCGGTCGACGGGGTCGTCGTCGCGACGCATCAGGGTCCGAAGGGCGCGCTCTGCTCGCTCCGCAACTGGTGATCGTCCACCGCAAGCGGTTCGCCCTCTAGTCGGCGAAGCCACTCCTCGCAGTACTTGAATGTCTCCTCGTGACCGGAGGACATGCCGAGCGCGCGTTCCATCACCAAGGCCTGTGACACGCTCGTCGCGAACACCGTCCAGACGACTGGCGGGACATCCGAGGTGCCAATGCCGTAACGCTCCAGCGCGGTCGCGATGGCCTTGTTCTGCTCCTCGCGGAAACGCTCGGCGAAGTAGAGGATTTCGGCCCGCAGCGCCTTGCGATGGTTGGCAAGACCCATGAACTCCATGGTCAATCGGGTGGCCTCGGGCTTGGTGCTGAACCTCCACAGCGCCCACAGCGGCTGCGGCGACGCCAGTGCAGTCGTAAGTACCCCGAGCCCCTCCTCGGCCCTCCGGCGGAACACCGCCAGGAAGAGATCTTCCATAGTGCGGAAGTAGTAGTGCACCAGCTGGGGCTTGAGTCCGGCCCTTTCGGCGACCCTGCGAGAGGTGACGGCGGCGTAGCCCTCTTCCAGGAGCAGTTGCTCTGCGGCATCGAGCAGCACGACGCGATTCTTCGCGTCCGGCGCTCCGATTCTTCGCGCCGATGCCACGCCACCTCCCCAAACCTTGTGCCCACACGGTCGACACGCAGATGTTAGACGCCACACCGCGATGTCACCTTGACCGTGACTCTACCAACATGCTAAGCAGGTGCTCAGCATATTTCGTGGGTTCCGGGAGGAAGCGCTTCAATGACTACCGATTTCGACTCCGTCGACTACTTCACCGACCCGTCGCTCGTTCCCGACCCACACCCCTACTACGACCACGTCCGCGCAAAGGACCCGGTGTGCTGTCCGATCAACAACGGCGTGCTCGCGGTCACCGGCTGGGAGGCGGCCAACACCGTATACAAGGACAGCGAGAATTACTCGTCCTGCGTTGCGGTCATGGGTCCGTTCACGCCGATACCGTTCGTGCCAGAGGGTGATGACATCTGTGCGGACCTCGAGGAGCACCGCACCGAGATCCCCATGTTCGAGCACATGGTCACGATGGATCCGCCGCAGCACACCGACGCGCGGTCCATCCTTTCTCGGCTGCTGACACCGAAGCGCCTTAAGGAGAACGAGGACTTCATGTGGCGGTTGGCCGATCGCCACATCGACGAGTTCATCGCCGACGGCCAGTGCGAGTTCCTCGCGGCGTACGCGAAACCGTTCTCGCTCTTGGTCGTTGCCGACCTCCTCGGCGTGCCTGAATCCGACCACGAGGATTTCCGCGAAGCATTCGGGGCCCAGCTGGCCGGAACGAACATCGGCGGCCTCGACCACGAGGTGATCGCAGTCAACCCGTTGGCGTGGGCGGACGAGAAATTCTCCCGCTACATCGAGGAACGTCGCGAGTCGCCCCGCGACGATGTCCTGACCTCGATCGCCACCGCGAAGTACCCCGACGGTTCGACTCCCGAAGTCGTCGACGTCGTCCGAACCGCGACATTCCTGTTCGCCGCAGGTCAGGAAACGACTGCCAAACTGCTCGGCGCAGCGATGCGGGTGCTCAGCGACCGGCCCGACATCCAACAGCAGTTGCGTGACGACCGCAGTCTGATCCCGATCTTCATCGAGGAGTGCCTGCGGATGGACAGCCCGGTGAAGAGCGTGTTCCGGATGGCCCGCAAGACAACGACACTCGGCGAGACGCCCGTACCCGCGGGCACCACGGTGATGGTCAGCCCGGGCGCGGCCAACCGCGACCCCAAGCGGTTCGAAAATCCGCACGAGTTCTCCCTCGACCGCAAGAACGTCCGCGAGCACATCGCGTTCAGCCGCGGGATCCACTCCTGCCCCGGCGCCCCGCTCGCGCGGGTCGAAGGGCGGGTCTCGATCGAGAGAATTCTCGACCGGATGGCCGACATCACGGTCAGCGAGGAAAAGCACGGGCCGCTCGACGCCCGACGGTATGTCTATGAGCCGACGTTCATCCTGCGTGGGCTCACCGAGATCAACATCGAGTTCAAACCGGTCGGATAGCGGATGGGCGCGGTCGACCTACAGGTCGCCGCGCTCCCAGAACGCCCGGCCGTCTTTGGCCACGCAGGTGAGAAAGAGGCCATCGGGCGCTTGCGCCACCTCGCCCTCGAACGCGGGGCACAAGTCATTCTCGTTCTTGACGCCGTGCATCTCGGGTGAGCGGAACCACCGGGGTTCGTACCGCCGCGGCGAGCCGCAGAACACCAGCCGACCCCACGACGTGACGCCGAACGAGTAGTAGGTGGCGTTGTCGCAGTACGACCCCAGCACGACGTTGGGCATGATGCCCGGCGTGCACGAGGGATAGTTGCAGTCGGTCGGGTCGGCGGCCGCGGGCGGGGCGGCGGTGACCGCGGCGGAAGTCATCAAGGCAGCAAGCACTGCAACAGCGGATCGCACGGCCATATTTTCACACAAGCGGGAACGAAATTCTCCCTTTTAGAGAGGATTGCTACCGGCCGCGATAGGCTACGAGCTATGCGTGGAGTTCGGGTAGCCGGCGCGGCGTCGGCGGCGGTGGCCGTGTTGGGAAGTCTAGGCCTGGCAACGCCGGCTTCGGCCTCGAATTACGGGGTCGAGCTCAACGGGACCTATCGGATGATCTCGAACGGCGACTGGGCGAAGACCAACGAGGTCTTCATGAACGAACAGACGCAGGTTCAGACCTGGACCTTCAGCTCGAGTTGCGAGAGTCCGATTCGGTGCAGTGGGACGGTGACCAGCGACCAGGGCTGGACCGCCCCAATGACCAACACTGGCGACTACTGGCTCGCTGTGCGCGATGTCCCAAACTGGGAGCCGTGTCCCGCGTCGTACGACTACCCGGGCGCGAGGATCGTCACCGGCGCCGAGGGCACCGCAGCCCCGGCTACCCAGAGGTTCTGGTTCTGGGGGTGGGACGCTGTGAACAGTCAGCGCAGCACGAAGATCCGCGACCTCCTCGCAGGCCGCGTCAGGACACAGGCTGAGAGCGGAGCTTGCGGCATCAACAAGCCGCTTGTCATCGAGGTGCCGATACGGCTGGAGCAGCTCTCCTAACCGTCGCCCCATCGGGTCAGATCGGCAGCAGGTCCTTCCACGACTTGGGTGAAGCTCCGGCAACCGCATTTGTCAGCTGCTGCTTCTGACCGTCGGGTGAGATGTATTCCCCCGTTTGCGGGTCATAACGCGCGAACGCGACGGATGGGCCGCCAGAACCGTTGCCGCCAAAGGCACTTGGAGCCGCGGGAACGGCGCCGTCACCGGGTGGTACCTCGACAGGCCCGGGAGGCGGGCCCTGCGGTGCGGGCGGGACCTCCGCCGCTGCCGGCGCGAGCGGAGCCTCGACGGGCGGAATCGGCGCCCCGTTGATGGAATTCCCCGGTGGTGGTGGCGGCAAGGGCGGCGCCAACGGTGTTGGCGTTATCGGACCCATCAGTGGATCCGGCGGTGTTCCTCCAGGAACCGCTCCAGGTGGCAAAGGTGTGCCCTCGGTGGGCGCGTGGATGCGGTCGTTGAAGTCGACGCGGTCGTCGGGCGGGATCCCCTGCGCGATCAGATTCGGATCAATCGGATACGGTCCGAGATAGTGTTGGCGGATCGCTAGCGGCTGATACCCCTTGGGGTCGTTGCACAGTTCAACTGTGGGCGCGCGCTTGCCAGGGTGTCCCATGCATGGGAGGTTGCGGGCGCCGCGTACGCCGATCGGTGCATCCTGGGGCAGCTTGCAATACAACCCATCTGGGGTGTCGATGGTGGTGGTGTCGGCCGGTGATCGCCATTGAGACGGCGGCAGGAAACCGACGGTACACGGTGGCGGATCGCTGATGGTGAACGAGAAGTCGCTCAATGGCAGACCATACGGGTTGTTCTTCATGATCCCGAAAGACTGCTGTAGCGAGACGGTCCCCGGTAGGAGGACAAGGAGTTGTTCGAGCGATGGGTTGTAGGTGACGAAGATCTGACCAAGGGTGGTGAGATTCGACAGCAACACCGGCAGAGTCGGCTTGATTTGATTCAGAAGTCCGGAAAGCTCGTCCGCGAAGCCGGGCCCCCGCTGCAGGATCGTACGGATGTCCGCGTCGTGGTTCGCGACTTCATCGGAAATCCCGGCCACACTTCGCGCCCACGTTCGGATCGAATCGGTGGTCTTGGCCTGCGAATCCAGAAGTGGGCCACTGTCATCGATCAGGGCCCGCGATTGGTCGGATACCTCGTTCAGGTATTGGCTGATGCTGGCCGACGAGTCGAGCAGTGATTGGAAATCGTCACCTGCGCCGTTGAAAGCCTTGAACGATTCGTCGAGCAGATCGGACAGCCTCTCCTTCGGAACGCTCTTCAACAGCGAGCTGACCTGGTCCAGCATGGGCCCGACTTGCTGCGGAATCGTGGTGTTCTCGACACCGATCACCGAGCCGTCCCGCAGATAGGGGCCGGAGTCGGTGCGTGGGCGAAGGTCCACATACTGTTCACCCACGGCCGAAACGCTTCGTACTTCGGCCACCAAATCCGCTGGAATCTTCGGCGACGTGTCGAGGCTCATCGTTGCCTCGGCCCCGTTCTCGGTCAGCGCCACCCCAGTCACCCTGCCAATTTGCACGCCTCGGTACGTGACGTTGCTGAAGCGGTACAGACCACCGGAAGCAGGCAACTCGAGCTTCACGGTCAGGCGGCCCACGCCGAGCAGCGTTGGCACCTGCATGTAGGCGAACAGCATGACCGCCACACCAATCACCGACGCGATGGTGAAGATGATCAATTGGTTGCGTACGAAGCGGGTAAGCATCAGCCACCACCTCCAGGTGCGGGTGCGGCCGGAGCCGGCGGCGCCTCAGCGCCATACGGTCCTGCGAAGATCTGCGACGACGTGGTGACCGGCGCCGGACCGCCAAGCGGCACAGACGGTTGTGGAAGGTACGGGAGTAACGGCCCGCTCACCGGCGGCATCGGCTCGCCCGGCGCCGCCTGTGGCGGGGGCGACGCCTCAGGCGGCGGCGCGACACCGAGGGATAGCGGGTTGTACGAGTAGTTGAGGTACCAGGGGTCGCCCGGCGCCGGGATGAGCTTGGCGTCTTCGTCGCCCCACCGGGTGCCGAGGAGCATCGTCCGCTTCAGTCGCGGATAGGTGATATCGAAGATGGCGTACAGGTTGATGTAGTCGCCCTTGGTGATTCGGTCGGCGAAGGCCGGGCCGTACGGGAACGCCAGCGCAAAGTTAAGCGCCATGGTGATTTCGGGTCCGATGTTGGCGAGCGCCTCGAGGGCCGGTTCCAGGTCGCTCAGGTTGTTCACCAGATCCTGGCCTGAGTCATTGACCACCCCCGCGGTGGTATCGCTGAACTGACCGAGCTTCTCGAGCGCGGTCGTGAAAAGAGGCCGCTGCTTGTTCAGCACGTCCAATGCGGGAGGGATGTCCTTGAACGCACGGTCGATCACGTCACGTTGGCCTGCGAACTTGCTGGCGACTCGATTGAGTTGCTGGATGGACGCGATGATGTTGTCCCGCTGCGCATCAAGTACGCCGACGGTGTTGTCGAGCCGGGTCAGCAGCTCACGGAGCTCGGGTCCACGCCCGTCCAACGCGATGCTGAAGTTGTGGATGACGTCGCCGAGTTGACCGAGTCCGCCTGCGTTGACGACCGCCGAGAGGGACGACAAAGTCTGCTCGGTGGTCGGGAAGGTCGACGACTGGTTCAAGCTGAGCGTTGTCCCGGGTTGCAGGCGGCCGCTTGGCTTTTGGCCGATCGGCGGATCGAGCGCCAAATGCATGGATCCCAGCAGGCTGGTCTGCCCAACCGTGGCAACGGCGTTGGCAGGCACGGCCACGTCGGGCTTGACCGAGATCTCCACGTCGGCATGCCAGTCCTGCACCGTCATCTTCCCGACGCTTCCGACAACGACGTCGTCGATCATCACCGGCGAATTGGACTCCAGCGTTGCAACATTCGGGACCTCGACGTGGTAGGTGACCGCGTCGGGGCCCCGCCCCACCGCTCCAGGGAGCGGCAGTGAATTCAACCCCTGGAAGGAGCACCCCGTCAGCGTCAGCGCAACGCACGACACGAGGACGGTCAACCGCTTCGCACGACTTCGGCGAATCATGAGGGTGGCATCCCTTCAGCCGGCAAGAGGGGTGCGTCGGGTGAAACCGGTTGGGCCGGTGGAGCGCCCGGCGGTGGGGTCGGCGGAAGCAACATGCTGTCGACGGTGGGCGCGGTTCCCGTGTTCACGTTGGGCGGCCCCGGAATCGGCGCGCGGGGGAACAGTGCCGGTGACGAGATGGCAGGCACTTCGTCGTGTCCGTACATCCCCTGACCCGGAGGCTGCGGGACTCCCCAACCGAGCGGTCCTGGAACATCGCCCATGCCGGTGTAGGCCGACACCGTCGGCGGGGGCTCGGGCGCGTCGCCGGGCCCTGCTCCCCCTGGCGCAAGCTTCGGGTCGGTGTAGAGGAGCTTGCCTGGGCTCGGTACCGGACGCAGGTATGGGTTGATCGGCAACGGCAGGCCGTTGAAGTTCAGTAACCGCAGCGCGGGACCCAGGTATTGCTCGCAGAGTTTCGCCGTCTCCGGTGCGGTGGTGTTCTCGATACCGCCGATCAGACCGCAGACGAACCAAACTGGGTTGGCGAAGTTGGCCAGTGAGAACGCTCCGGTCACACCGCCAGACGCGGGATAGTAGATGTTCTCGTAGTTGGCGATCGCGGTCGGCGCGACGTGAAGAATGTTCTCAAGAGCCATGTGATGGTCGACCAGGTTCTGCGTCACTGCGCCAAGGCTTCTGATCTGCTCGGCCGTCTGATTCCGGCTGCCCGCGACGAACCGCTGCACGTCCGCGATCGCTGATGGCAGGTCGCTGAGTGCCGCGTCCAGATCAGACCTGCTGTCGTTCACGACGCTGCTCAGGCTGGCCAACCGATTCTGGAACAGCACTATCTGTTCGTTGCTGTCACGCAGCGCCGTGACGAACGTCTGCAGGTTCTTGATGATGTCGACGAGGCTGCCGCTGCCCTCGGCGAAAATTCGCGCCGCGCCGGACAATTGCGCGATCGTCTCCCGAAGTTTTGCGCCGTTGCCATCCAGGGCATTCGCGGCGCTGTCGATGAACCGGGAGACGGATGTGCCCGACACGTCACTCTTGGGGCCCAGTTCCGTTGCCAGGCGCATCAATTGGGCCTTCACCTCGTCCCATTCGATGGGGACCGCGGTGCGGTCGCTGGGAATCACTGCACCGTCACGCATGGTCGGTCCAGCACCGTCCCGGTAGGCCGGCGTGAGCTGGACGTAGCGCGCCGCAACGAGGTTCTGGGCAACGATCACGGCCTTGGCGTCGGCCGGAATGGGCACATCCCTATCGACCTTGAGGACCATCTTCGTCTGCGTGCCCTCGGGCGTGATCGAATCGATCGTGCCGACCTTCACGCCCGAGACGCGCACCTCGTCGCCCGCATAGGTGGACGTGGCGGTCGGGAAGTACGCGGTGATCGTGTTGGGGCCGAAGAGCGCCTGGCGCACCAAGAACACTGCGCCCGCGACGAGGGCGACGGCCAGGGCGATGGCCGCAATGGTGACGAGTCTGCTTCTGTTCATCGCGGCGGAAGGTCTCCTGGTTGCGGAATGCCGTTGACCGGGAACGGCAACTCGGCCCGTGGTCCGGCGTTGTCCGGTGGCTGGCCGGCGTCGACCCCTCGCCTGAACCCGAAGGCGTAGTCGAGGAACGGCTGTAAAAGCTGCGAAGGTTGGATGTTGGGCACGAGTGCGTTGTAGTAGGCACCGTTCGCCACGATCTCGCTTTGGGTTAGTTCGTATTTGGCCAGGCCTGGCAGTGCCTTGGCGATGTTGTCGCGGTTGCGTTCCAGCATTTCGGTGATGCGGTTCAGTCTCTCGAGCGCGGGCGCCAGTTGTTTCTCGTTGTCCTTCACCAGACCCTTGAGTTCACGCGACACCGCGAAGGTGTTGGCGAGCAGGCTCACGATCGCCTGTCGACGCTCGTTGAGCACCGCGAGCAGATCGGAGGAATTGAGGATCAGGCTGTTGATCTGCTGGCTGCGTTCGGACAAGATCCCGGTGACGTCGCCCGCGGTCTTGAGCAACTCTGCCAGGCTTTCGTTGCGGTTGTTCAGCGACTTCGACAGCCGGGACAGGCCATCGAACGTCGGGCCCAGCTGCGGAGCGATCTGGTCGAGCGTCGTCGATAACGTGTCGAGAGACTGGTTCAGGCTCTCGGTGTCGGTGGCGGCGGTATTGGCGGTGAGCTCGCTGACCGCGTCGGTCAGCGAGTACGGCGACGAAGTTCGCGTCGTCGGAATCACATGCTTCGGATCAAGGGTGCCGGTGCCCGCCGAGTCCAACGCCAACACGCGTTCGCCGAGCAATGTTCCCGTGCGAACGTGGGCCGTCGTGTCCGACCCGAGGGCGTACTTGCCTTCGATGGTGAAGCCGACCAGCGCGTCGCCGTTGTCGAGTTCGACACTTGAGACCGATCCGACCTTGATGCCCGATACCGTCACGTCGTTTCCTACGGTCAGGCCGCCGGCCTCGGAGAACAACGCCTGGTATCTGATCGCCGTCGCCCACTGCAGCAGCCGCTCAGGCTGTAACCCGATCGCGATGACAAGGATGATCAGGACAACGCCGATGAAGCCTGCCCTGATGAGTTGGTTTCCGCGGTATCTCAGCATCAGCTCTCCTCCGCGCACCTTCCCGTTTCTTGTTTGATCCAGGGAAATTGAACGGTCCGGCCCTGAAGGTCGCTGGCGCGGAAGGCGATTCCGCAGATGTAGTAGGGGAAGAAGCTGCCGTAAGAGCCAACGCGCGCAAGCTTGCGATAAATCTCGGGCAAGCGCCCGATGCTGTCGTTGAGGCGATCCTTGTCGTTGTCGATGTTGGTGGCGAGACTGTTCAGCTGTTCAACAGTTCCGGCCAGCGGTGACCGCGCCTTACCGAGGAGATCGGCGACCGAGGCGGTCCCGGCGTCCAACTGCTCGATCGCGGTTCCGATCGAGTCCCGGTCAGTGGACAGGCCCTTGACGAGTTGCTCGAGTCGGTCGATCGCGCCCGAGAAGTCGTCGCCATCCTTCGACAGGGTGTCCAGCACGGTTCGCAGGTCGTCGATCAACTGCTCGATCACCTGGTTGTTGTCGGCGAGCGAGTTCGAGAACGACGACGTATTGGACAACAGCGATTCCAGCGTCCCGCCCTGGCCCTGGAACACCTGAACGAGCGACGCCGTCAACGCGTTCACATCCTTCGGATTCAGGCCCTGGATAACAGGTTTCAGGCCGCCGAGCAGCAGGTCGAGGTCCAGAGCGGGAGCCGTGCGATCCTCAGGTAGCTGCGAGCCAACAGGAAGTATCTTCGTCGATCCCGGGCTGTCGACGAGTTCGAGATATCGGTCGCCGACCAGGTTGAGATAGCGGATCGCGGCCTTGGTGCCGGTCGTCAATCGGATGTTGCGGTCGGCGTCGAATTTCACAAGCACCTTGCGGTCGGATTGCAATGACACATCCTGCACAGTGCCCACGCGGAGACCGGCGACCCGCACGGTGTCTCCCGGTTCCAGCCGTGACGCGTCGGAGAATATTGCCGAATACCCGTTCGACGGGCCTGTTCTGACCTGTCCGAAGATGACGAACAAGAAGGCCGTCAGCACCGCCATCACGACCGCGAATGTCGTGAACTTGATCAGCGTCCCTGTTGCGCGCGTTTTCATCCCGGTTGCCCGATCTGTCCGGTGTTGCGGGGCGGTCCGGGGATCGGCCCAAACAGCCACTGCTTGAGGGCATCGGAGTTGAGCAAGATGCCCTGATTCCCGTACTTCACCGGGTTGGTGCCGCTGTCAGTGATGAGTAGCGGCGGGCGGAACTCCGGCGGCAGTTCGGGCAGACCCAGTTCCTTGCAGTACGGGCCGCCCTTCGCAGCGACCTTGGGCAGATCCTGCGGATAGCGATAGCGCTCCACACCCAGGGTGATGGCTGCCGACACCAGCACACTCGAGAACTGGGGCACAGACCTCGCGAAAGGAACGAGTCCGCCGAGGCCGCACCCCAATGCCTCGTGATACCTGCTCAATAGATCGGTGGTCGGCACAGCCAGGCGCAGCGTTTCAGAAAGCGCTTGGCGGTTGCCGCCGAGCACGTCGTTGCCGATGTCGGCCAGACCGATCGAGCTGACCAGGAACGCATCGAGGTTCTGCTGCTCGTCGACGATGCTGCGACTGATCGTTGTCGAGCTCTCCACGGTCGTGATCAGATCGGGCGCCGCATCGGCGTAGGCGGTGAACACCGGGACAGCGGTCTCGATGTCGCGGCTCAGATTCGGCAGGCTCGGTTCGATCTTGGCGAGGAACGCGTTGAAGTCCGAAATGGTCCTGCCGAGCTTCTCGCCACGACCATTGAACGCCTTGGATATCGCACCGAGGGTCTGGTTCAGCTTGACGGGGTCGATCTTGTCCAGGACCGCGACGAGCTGCTGGAAGACGGTGTTGATTTCGACCACAACATGCTGACTCTGAATCACCTGTCCTTCATGCAATCTCTGCGGGGACGGGTCAGGCGGCGCCTCGAGCTGCACGGACTTCGCGCCGAACACGGTCTGCGACGCGATGTCGACCGCGACGTTGGACGGGATCAGATGCAATTGGTTCGGATCCATCGCCAGGTGGATCGCAGCGGTGCCGTCCGCCCGGGCCTCGATCGAACTCACCTTGCCCACCTCGACGCCACGCATCTTCACCTTGGCGTCGGGATTCATGACCAAGCCGGCCCGGTCCGAAATCACCGTGACCGCAGCGGTTGGGGTAAAGCTGCCCCGGAACAGCGAGACGGCAAGTACGACTATCGCGGCAATCGCCACAACGGTGCCCAGACCGGCCAGCGGCCGCACATATCCGCTCGTGCCGAAATGCCGGCCGGGACGCCCGCCGACAGGCGTTGCGGAGCTGGTGGTCTCCGAGCGGTGCGACGGACCGGGCCCAAGATTTCGCGTCAACTTTCCCCCTACCCTGACAGGTTGAAGTTGCCGTTGGCGCCGTAGACGGCCAGCGACACCAGAAGCGTCACCGACACCACCACG
Source organism: uncultured Actinomycetota bacterium (assembly GCA_963841555.1). Classification (GTDB taxonomy): domain Bacteria; phylum Actinomycetota; class Actinomycetes; order Mycobacteriales; family Mycobacteriaceae; genus Mycobacterium. The sequence goes on along the minus strand of CAWJDL010000003.1, from coordinate 1,318,484 downwards.
ACAAGGGACGTGCGCACCGCGTTGCCAACTGCGGCGCCGACACCGGATGGACCGCCGGTGGCGAAATAGCCGAAGTAGGTGTGGATCAACAGGATCGTGATCGCCATCAACACCGCCTGCAGAAACGACCACAACAAGTCGATCGGGTTCAGGAACGTGTTGAAGTAGTGGTCATACAGGCCACCGGACTGCCCGAACAACACCACGGTGGTGAACTGACTTGCCACGAAACTCAGGATGACAGCGATCGAATACAGCGGGGTGATCGCGATCATGCCCGCCACGATCCGGGTGGACACGAGGTATTCGACCGGACGGATCGCCATCGATTCCAGCGCGTCGATCTCCTCGTTGATCCGCATCGCGCCCAGCTGCGCGGTCACCCCGGCGCCGAAGGTGGCCGCCAACCCGATGCCTGCGACCACCGGCGCGGAGATGCGCACGTTGATGAATGCGGCGAGGAACCCGGTCAACGCCTCGATGCCGATGTTGCCAAGCGAGGAATAGCCCTGCACGGCTAGCGTTCCGCCTGCCGCAAGGGTCAGGAACCCAACGATGACGACGGTGCCGCCGATCATCGCCAACGTGCCTGCGCCCATGGAAATTTCGGCGATCAGCCGGATGATCTCGCGGCGAAAGTGCACCGTCGCGTGCGGCACGCCTGCCAGCGCCTTGACGTAGAACAGAATGTGATCGCCGATGCGACTCAGTAGGTCCATCGGGCGGCGCGCCCCCCGCGTCAACCGCGGGTAGGTGCTTCGCAGGATCGTCATGGTGCCCATCGCGCTATCCCGTCGTCATCCGGATACCGATGGCCGTGACGACCACATTGATCACGAACAGCGCCATGAACGCATACACCACAGTTTCGTTGACCGCGTTGCCCACTGCCTTGGCACCACCACCGGAAATCGTCAAGCCGCGGTAGCAGGCCACCAGCCCGGCGATCAGCCCGAACAAGGCCGCCTTCACACAGCTGATGATGACTTCGGGCACGCCGGTCAACAGCGTGATGCCTGCGGCGAACGCGCCGGGGTTGACGTCCTGGATGAACACAGAGAAGAAGTAGCCGCCCAGGATTCCGATGATGACGACGAGGCTGTTGAGCAACAACGCCACCAACCCGGCGGCCAGCATGCGTGGGGTCACCAACCGCTGCACTGGGTCAATGCCCAACACTTCCATCGCGTCGATCTCTTCGCGGATGGTGCGCGAGCCTAGGTCCGCGCAGATCGCCGTCGAGCCCGCTCCCGCAACGATCAGCACGGTCACAAGGGGTCCGACCTGGGTTACCGCGCCGAACGCCGCACCCGCGCCGGACAGGTCGGCCGCACCCAGTTCGCGCAGCAGGATGTTGAGCGTGAAGCTGATCAGCACCGTGAACGGGATCGCCACCAGCAGCGTCGGCGCCAATGCCACCCGAGCGATGAACCAGCACTGCTCCAGGAATTCTCGCCACTGAAACGGCCGCCGAAAAATACACCGCACCGCGTCCGCCGACATCGCGAACAACCCACCGACCGCCTGCATCGGCCCCGAGAGGTTACGAATCTGCGGAAGACCGGCAGACCAGCGCTCTGCCCCGCTACCCCGCGCCATTGACCGATCCTTCCAGGATGGTGACGGCCGACACCGCTGTCGGTCCGCCGATGTTGTGCGCCAACGCAACTCGTGCGCCATCCACCTGGTTGGCCGCCTCTCCTCGGAGTTGCGCGAAAAGCTCCACGCACTGTGCCACACCTGTTGCCCCTGGAGGATGACCCTTGGCCTTTAGTCCCCCGCTGGGGTTTACCGGCAGGGCACCGCCGACACTTGTCACCTCAGCCTCGACAAGCTTGTAGCCCCCGAATCGTTCGGCAAAGCCGAGATCTTCATAGCTGATCAGTTCAATTCCCGTGAAGAAATCGTGAACTTCGGCGACGTCGACATCGGACGGAGTCATGTCGGCCATGGCAAACGCCTGCTTGGCGGCGCGTGTCGTCGCCGGAAACGTTGTCATGTCCGGCTTGTGCTGGTGCATTACGGAGTCCAGTCCGAGACCGACGCCGCGGATCCACACGGGTCGATCGGTGAAGCGGTCAACGACATCCTCGGCGGCCAGCACAAGTGCCGCGGCGCCGTCGCTCTGTGGCGCGCAGTCGTACAGCCCGAAAGGGGTCACGACGGTCGGCGCATTGAGCGCTTGCTCGAGTGTGATCTCGAATCGCAACCGCGCCTTGGGATTGTTCACACCGTGCCGGTGGTTCTTGACCGCGACCATGGCCAGGTGCTCCCGCGTCGCGGGCGATTCATGCATGTAGCGACGGACATGCAGCGCGAATCCCGCGGGCGAGACCAAGCCGAGCGGGTAATCCCACGCCATATCGCGCGCCATCGCCTCCCATTCCCAGAGCATGTCGGCCGACGTGGTGTCGCGAAGCTTGTCAGCACCCATGACCAGAACGACGTCGAAAGCGCCTGAGGCAACACCGAACAACGCGTTTCGGACGGCATCGTTTCCTGTGGCGCAGGAGTTTTCGACACGGGTGACCGGCAGGTTGGGCAGCCCGAGCGAATCCGCAAGGATGCCGGACGGAAAGCCGTCCGTCGTGCCCATCGCACCGAACCAGGCACCCTGCAGATCGGACTTGGCCAACCCCTTGTCGACGCTGGCCGCGCAATCGGCAAACGCCATCGGCAGCAGATCCTTGATGCCAAGGGCGAAATGCTCACCAAAGGCGGTCATGCCCGCGCCGACGATCGCTACCTTCCTCATCTCATGCCACCGCCCGATCGGGCTCGAACATGTACCCGTAGTCCGGCACTCCCGAGCGAACGGCAACCCGTCGCAGCGCCAGTCGTCCACGGTCCCCGATGTCCACGGTTCCCGGCTCGGCGCCGGTCACCTTCACGAGGGCGCGGACCTCGACACCGTCGAGTTCGACGATCACCAGCGAGTACGGCGTGCGTAGTCCAGGCACCGGCATGTGGACGGTGGTTTCGGTGTAGACGGTTCCGGTGCGGGGTAACGGGATCAACTCGTAGTTGGTCGCCAGCGCGCCATCCTCGGCAAGCCGGTAGCGCGGCGGGAAGTCCAAGGCGCTCTCCCCGTCGGGCGCGTCGGCGAACCTTCCTGCCTCCCAACGAGTCTTGGCCTCAAACGCCCGCTCGTAGGCGGCAAGCGAGATGGGTATCTCGGCGCCTTCGAGATGGGTCCCCTCCGGCATGGGCCGTGCGGGCGGTTCGCGACGATGCAGCTCGGCCACGCCGTTGCTCACCGTGATGCCGGACAGGCTGGCCTGTTCGACGGCGACCAGCGGGCCGGTCTTGCCCGCCTCTGCCATGCCCGCGAGCGCGAAGAGGCTCGCGCTGGCCCCCATGGTGGGCAGTGGCCGTGGATCGCCGATGCACAGCTCGGCGGCCCGGTCGTGATCCACGCCTGCCACCGCGGCAGGGGTGTCGAGCCAGGCGGCCGCGAGCGAGGCGATAAGGCCGCGCTCATGCAAAAGCCGCGGATCTCCGTAGTCGTGCACATCACCGGTCACGTTGCGCGTCCGCACGGGAAGGCTGCGCGCAACGCGGGCGGCGGTACGAATCTGCAGCCCGCGTTCTGCGGTCAGGATGGCCGCCGCGCCCGCGGGGTTCAGATCCGTTCCGATGATCAGTGTCCGCGGCCGGGCTGAGCTGACCGCGTCCAGCGTGGCGGGTGCGCCGCCGAGACGTTCGTCCACCTCGAGCTCCGGGTCGAGGCCCAGACCCGCCAGCAGCACCGCGGCGTTACTGCTTTCCAGCAGCGGCATGTTGCGGCTGACCAGAACGACCCGTTCGACGGCACCGCTGGCAATCAGCGCGGCGCGGCCTGCCTCGACGGCAAGGGTGATCGCGTCCTCGTCGTCACCGGCCACCCGGTGTTGGGGCGCGCCCCAACACGGCAGGTAAGTGCCGATCGACGCGACGTAGGGCATTGAGATCTCTCCAGACCTAGGTGACGGCGCCGGCCGTCTTGAGCTCGATGATGCGGTCCCAATCCAGACCGAGTTCCAGCAATATTTCGTCAGTTTGCTCCGCAAAGGCTGGGGCAGGGCCGGTTTGCGGCGCACTGATATCGAACTGCACTGGATTGGCGACCAACTCGAGCTCGCCTGCCTGAACGATGTACTCGTTCGCACGGATCTGGGAGTCGTCTGCGGCCTGCAACGTGTCCTGCACCGGTGCCCACGGTCCGGCCAGCGTCGAGAACCGCTCGCTCCATTCGGGAAGGGTTCGCTTGGCCATCGCCTCCCTGAGGATCTCGACGGCGGCCGCGGTGTTTTCGGCGATCGCCTCCACGGTCGAGAACCGCGGATCGTCGATGTAGTCCTCGAGGTCCATGTGCTTGCACACGTCCGCCCAGAACTTCGTCGGCTGCATCATGACGAAGGAGATGTAGCGGTCGTCTGCGGTCGGATAGACGCCAACCAGCGGGTTGATCGGCGACCCGTGAACGCCCGGCGGGGGCTGCACCATCAGCTGGCCAAGGTGTTTGGTCAGCGCGACGGTGTGGCCCATCGACCACAGCCCGCTGCCGAGAAGGGAGACGTCCACGACCGACGGTTCGCCGGTGCGCTCGCGCTTGAGCAGCGCTGCCGCGATCCCGCCTGCAAGGTTGGTGCCCGAGATCGTGTCGCCGTAGGCCGGTCCCGGCGGGCCGATCATTCCTTCGATACCCGGCGGGGTGATGGTCGCCGCGGTGCCTGCGCGGCACCAGAAGGCGGTCATGTCGTAGCCGCCCTTGACCGACTCCTCGCCGCGGGGTCCAAGCGCGCTGCCCCTGGCGTAGATGATCTTGGGGTTGACGGCGCGGACGTCGTCGACATCGATGCCGAACTTCTCCCGGTGTCCTGGCAGGAAGCTGGTGAGGAACACATCGGCACGCTTGGCCAACTCCAGCAGCACCTCCTTGCCCTCGGGCACCGACATGTCGAGCCCGATGCTGCGCTTACCGCGGTTGGCGTGCTCGATGTTGGGGTTGGGATCGCCCTCGACGCGGAGCGGGCCGGTCTGGCGCAGGCCGCGCTGCGGGTCACCGGTAACGGCGTGCTCGACCTTGATGACGTCGGCGCCCCACTCTCCGAGCACCGCGCCGGCCGAAGGAACGAAGCCGTACATGGCGACTTCCAGAACACGAATCCCCTCGAGCGGCCTCATCAGCCGACCACCGTCGCGTAGGTCTTCGACTCCAGGAACTCCTCGAGTCCCGCGCTGCCCATCTCCCTGCCGATGCCGGACTGTTTGAAGCCGCCGAACGGGCTGTCGGGGCTGAAGTAGTTGCCGCCATTAATAGAGAAGGTTCCGGTCCGGATCCGGCGGGCCACGGCCAGCGCCCGGTCCTGCCCGCCGAACACGGCACCGGAGAGCCCGTAGATGGAGTTGTTGGCGATGCGCACCGCGTCGTCGTCGTCTTCGTAGGCGATGACGACCAGGACCGGCCCGAACACCTCCTCCTGGGCGATCTCGCTGTCGGGGTCGACGTTGGTCAGCAGCGTCGGTGTATAGAAGTAGCCCGGGTCGACCTTCTCGCCACCGGTCACCAGCGTGGCGCCCGCGTCGACGGCGCGCTTGACCATCCCGTCGACCTTGTCGCGTTGCTTCTCACTGATCAGCGGACCCATGTAGGTCTTCGGATCGGACGGGTCGCCGTACCGGACAAGCCCGAAGTTGTTCTTGATCAGCTCGACGATCTCGTCGTGGTGACTGCGCGGCACCAGCAGCCGTGACGTCAGCGCACAACCCTGGCCTGCGTGGGTCACCATCGAGAACGCCGAGAACAAGGCGGCGGTGTTGAAGTCGGCGTCGTCAAGCACGATCGCCGCGGACTTGCCACCGAGCTCGAGGAAGACGCGCTTGAGGGTGTCGCTGGCGGCGGCCATGATCCGTCGGCCCGTCGGTGTGGAACCGGTGAAGGTGACCATGTCCACGTCCGGGCTGGTGGTCAGGACCGCGCCGACCTCTGGGTCCGCGCCACTGAGCACGTTCACCACGCCGGCGGGGATATCAGTGTGGTTGGCGATCAACTCGCCGAGCGCGAGCGTGATCAGCGGGGTATCGGGTGCTGACTTGAGCACGACCGTGCATCCGGCTGCGAGCGCAGGCGCCAACTTGGCCAACGCCAACTGGTTCGGATAGTTGTAGGCGATGATCGCCGCCACCACCCCGCCGGCCTCTTTCTCGACCCAGCGGTGGTGCTGCATGCCGCGACTCTCGATGTTGCCGAGGTCTTCGGTCAACGGATAAGTCTTCAGCAGGTCGGCGTAGTAGCGGACGATCTCGATCGGCTGGTCGAGCTGCGCGCCTGCGATGAGCGCGGGCGTGGCGCCGACTTCGGCGATGGTCAGCTCGGCGAGCTCGTCGTGGTGGTCGATCAGCGCCCGGTGGAACTGTTCGAGGCAGCGGACCCGTAGTTCGGTGTTGGTCGACCAATCGGTCGTGTCGAATGCGCGTCGCGCGGCGGCCACGGCCGCCTCGGCGTCATCGACCGTCGCGTCGGGTGCGTGGCCGAGTACTTCACCGCTCGCGGGGTTGATAGAAGGAAACGTCCGTTCGGTCTCGAGCAGCCGTCCGTCGATCAAAAGAAGCCGATCGATCCGCGAAGCAGATTCAGCGGTACCGGCCGCGGTACTCGAGATGGTGGCCGTTTCCTGCATCATCCTCCTCAGCATTCGTCCCCATGTGATGGAAACTTCATTCTCATCTTCGGCGAATCATACATTCGCGAAGGGAGAACTCAAGCAGATGCACGAAACTCCGACTGCCTGCAATTAACGTGCGACAAACAAGCCGAAAACGTCTCACCAGTGGGAATCTGTTTCCCTTGTTGTCTTGCGGGAGGGCAGTAGCCGAGAGTACGGTTCTCATAATCGGAAGGACGATTCTTGATGGCTGAGGCCTGCGCATGAAGACCGCGGTCGTGACCGGAGGTGGCTCCGGCATTGGACAAGCGGTCGCCCAGCGGCTGCGCGCCGACGGCCTTGACGTTGCCATCGTCGACGTCAACCCGTCCGACACCGAGTTCTCCTACACCGCCGACGTCACGGACCGCGCTGCGGTCGACGATGCATTGACGGCCATCCGAGCTCAGCTGGGGCCGGTGACGGTTCTGGTCAACGCCGCCGGGCTCGAGAAATTCAAGCGCTTCACCGACATCACGTTCGACGACTGGCAGCGGGTCATCGACGTCAACCTCAACGGCGTCTTTCACTGCGTTCAGGCGGTGCTGCCCGACATGATCGAGGCCGGCTGGGGACGAATCGTCAACATCAGCTCGTCAAGCACCCATTCGGGGCAGCCATTCATGTCCCCGTATGTGGCGGCCAAGTCGGCGGTCAACGGGCTGACCAAATCGCTGGCGCTCGAATACGGCCCGAGCGGCATCACCGTCAACGCGGTGCCGCCCGGTTTCATCGATACCCCGATGCTGCGCAAGTCCGAAGCCCGCGGCTACCTCGTGGTCGAGAAGAACATCGAGGCGACACCTGTTCGCCGCATCGGCAGGCCCGAGGACATCGCCGCCGCATGCGCATTTCTGATCTCCGAAGAAGCCGGCTACATCACCGGACAGATCTTGGGCGTCAACGGCGGCCGAAACACATAACGAAGGGACATCGACAAGTGGGACGCGTACAAGGGAAAGTCGCATTCGTCACCGGCGCGGCGCGCGGCCAGGGCCGCAGCCATGCGGTCCGACTGGCCGAAGAAGGCGCGGACATCATCGCGATCGACCGATGCAAGGACTTTGAGACCGTCGGGTATCCGATGGCCACACCGGAGGACCTCGAAGAGACCGCCAAGCTCGTCGAAAAGACCGGCCGCGGCATCGTCACCGCGCAGGCCGATGTAGGTGACGCCGGCCAGCTGCGCGAGGCGCTGGAACGGGGTCTCGCCGAATTCGGCAAGGTCGACATCGTGGTGGCCCAAGCCGGCATCGCGGGTATGAAGGGCAATCCGCCGCTGCAGGCTTGGATCGACGTGATCAACACCAACCTGATCGGCACGATCAACGCCATTCAGGTCGCGCTGCCGCATCTGTCCGAGGGCGCCTCGATCATCGCCACCGGCTCCACCGCCGCGCTGATGGATGTCTCGAAGAATGACAATCCCGGCAATGATCCCGGCGGCTCTGCGTACCTGCACTCGAAGCGGCTGCTGTCGCAGTATGTCCACAACCTTGCGGCCGAGCTGGCGCCCCTGGGCATCCGCGCCAATGTCGTTCATCCGACGAACTGCAACACCGACATGCTGCAGAGCGAGCCGATGTACAGGGCCTTCCGCCCGGACCTGGAGCACCCGACGCGGGCGGACGCCGAACCGGTCTTCGGCGTTCAGCAGGCCATGAGGATTCCCTACATCGAGCCCGAGGACATCAGCAACATGGTCCTCTTTCTTGCGTCGGATGAGGCCAGGTACATCACGGGCACGCAGCAGCGCGTCGACGCCGGCGGCTACCTCAAGTGGTACGACTACCACATCTAGGCCGGCACGGACTAGGAGAAACAGAGTGAAGGTTTCCGTCGACTCCGGACGCTGTCAGGGACACACGCTGTGCTCGATGATCGCCCCGGATTCCTTTGAACTCAGCGACATTGACGGCACGTCGTCGCCGGTCAACGAAGTGGTTCCGGCCGATCAGGAGGATGCGGTTCGCGAGGCCGTGCACTCATGCCCGGAACAGGCCATCTCGATCGAAGAGTGAGAACACGGAAAGCACAGGGAGACAAGCCTTGAGCGTCGACGACATTAGCGCCGACAGCGACCGCAAGAAGAATCGGTATCACTTCGACCGGCACACGCCGGAGTACCGGCTGCAGTTCGACAAGATCACCGAGGAAATGCAGTCCAAGTGCCCGATGGCATGGACTGACGTCTACAACGGGCATTGGGTCGCCGCGGACAGCAAGCACGTCTTCGAGTTGGCGCGCTGCCCTGCGGTTTCCAACGACCACGACATCAACGGTGAACGCCGCGGATATCAGGGCATCACTATCCCCAAGGCGCAACGGGCCACGGTCGTGCGCGGCGGCATCCTGGAGATGGACGAGCCCGAGCACAGCACCTACCGCGGTGCGCTGAACCCCTACCTCTCCCCCGCCGCGATCAAGCGGTGGCAGCCGTTCGTCGACGAGATCGTGAGAGCGGCCCTTGACGAGAAGATCGAGTCGGGCCGCATCGACTTCGTCGACGATCTAGCCAACATCGTGCCCGCGGTGCTCACCCTGGCGATGATGGGCATCGAGCTCGACAAGTGGATGATCTACAGCGAGCCTGCGCACCTTTCGGTATCCACTCCCGAGCACTCGCCCGACGCCGAGCGCGTCGCCCAGATGAATCGGCAGATGGGCATCGACCTGCTCACCAACATGGTCGAGATGAAGGAGAACCCGCGGCCCGGCCTGGTCAATGCGCTGCTGCAACTGCGCATCGACGGCGAGCCCGCACCCGACCTCGAGATCATGGGAAACCTGGGCTTGATCATCGGCGGCGGCTTCGACACCACCACCGCGCTCACCGCGCACGCACTGGAGTGGCTCTCGCAGCATCCGGACCAGCGCGAGCTGCTCAGCCGGGAACGCGACAGCCTGCTGAACCCCGCCACCGAGGAGTTCCTGCGCTTCTTCACCCCTGCGCCGGGCGACGGCCGCACCTTCTCAGAGAACGTCGAGGTGGAAGGTACGAAGTTCAAGGAGGGTGAGCGACTCTGGATCTCCTGGGCCATGGCCAATCGCGACCCGGCCGTCTTCGAGGATCCCAACGAGATCATTCTCGACCGAAAGGGCAACCGGCACTTCAGCTTCGGCATCGGCGTGCACCGCTGCGTGGGTTCCAACGTGGCAAGGACCGTGTTCAAGTCGATGCTGACCGCCGTGCTCGACCGGATGCCCGACTATGTCTGTGACCCCGAGGGCACCGAGCACTACGAGACCATCGGTGTCATTCAGGGGATGAAGCACCTGCCCGCCGCGTTCACGCCGAGCAAGCCGCTGGGCCCTGGCCTCGACGAGACACTGAAGAATCTGCAACGCATCTGCGACGAGCAGTTGCCGGCCAGGCCTATCACCGAACACAAGGATGCCGTCGTCATCGACTGATTTCGACCGAGATCGGCGGTGAGGTGGTTTGATTACGAGCCATCGAAGTGACTGGACGAAGGGACGAGCATGAAGTCCGTGAAGGCTGCGACGGCGGCGGCCGCGCTTACGGCTGTTGCGGCGGTCCTCGCTCCGCCTGCCCACGCCTCGATGCAGGTGGGGAATTACGACGTCCTCACAAATAGGTACGAACGAGCTTCGTGGGCATGGTTCGTCTCGGCGTGTCCGCAGCCCGTGAACCTGGACTGCTTGGTCATCAGCGCGATACCGCGACTGAAGTTCTATGCCTATTACAACGGCCAGGCGCACCTTGTCGACGGCCAATACAGGATGACCGTGGACGTCCCCGATGGCTTGCAGTGCCTTCCCGGCTATGCCATGCCGACGCACGAGACGTGGTCTTGGGACCCGAACTCGCTCGCCGGAACGATTGATTCCCAGTACGACGTGGGTTGTTTCAACGGCCCCCCCGGGTCCCAGTTCTGGACGTTCGCGCTGCAACGTTTGTAACAGGCTCAGACGCCGGGCGGTGCGGAGCCGTTCGCAGGCGCCCACCAAATGGCCTCGGGCCTCCCAGTCGCTCAGGTCAACCATCCGACTTCGCGCAAGAACGCCTGTGTGTGGGCAATGCGACCGGTCAACACCGTGGGATCGCCGGTGCAGAGCACGAACGCGGTCTGGGTGATCAGCCCGATGTCCTCGGTGTCGGTCTTGGCCAGATCCAGCGTGCCAGCGCCCGGCGTGGCGACGGGGTTGGTGGGCGCCGCGGCGTTGACGGCGATCCCGTCGTCGTATAGCTCGGCCGCAAGGCTTTTCGTGAGCCGGTTGAGCGCCGCCTTGACGGTGCCGTAGATCCCGAATCCGGCCGTGCGATCGAAGTCGGAGAACGGCGGGCCGTCAGGCAGATCTCCGCCGAGCGACGTCACGTTGAGCACCCACCCGCGACCGCGTTCGCGCATGGCGGGGATCGCCAGCTGGGTGAGGTGCAGCGGTGCCAGCACGTGCATCTCCATCATCAGCCGCACCCGCTTTTCGGGGAACTCGTCGAGCGGTCGCAGGAATGTGACGGCGGCGTTGTTGACCAGAATGTCGGGCGCGCCAATGCGTTCGACCACCACGCCGAAGAGGCGCTCGCGGTCTTCGGCCTTGGACAGGTCGGCTTGGATCGCGATCGCCGCACCGCCTGAGGCTTCGATCTCCTCGAGCGTCTGGCGAAGTGAGCCTTGATATTTGGGGTCGGGCTCCATCGTGCGCGCGGTGAGCGCGACCACCGCGCCTTCGCGGGCCAATCGCTGCGCGATCGCTTTGCCGAGACCCCGGCTGGTGCCGGTTACCAACGCCACCTTGCCGTCACATGGTGCGGGCACTTGACGTCCTCCCTGGGTGGTCAGGTGCGGGGAATCCCCGCAAGCTTGTCAGCGAACTTCGCCTCCGCCGCCTCCCGCAGCCGCAGCAAGTGTTCCGACGGGAACATGTCGGGCGCCGGCTTCTGATCCTTGAGCAGCAAGCGCGCCAGAGTGACCTTGTGCACCTCGGTCGGCCCGTCGGCCAGCCCGAGGACGAAGGACTCCACCAGATAGGAGACAAACGGCATCTCGTGCGTCGTGCCCAGCGACCCGTGCAACTGCAGTGCACGTGCCGACACGTCGTGAAGCACCTTCTGCATCATCGCCTTGACCGCCGAGATGTCCGCGCGAACGGCCTTGTAGTCGTTGTGCTGGTCGATCTTCCACGCCGTTTGCAAAGTGAGCAGGCGGAATGCCTCGATCTCCATCCACGAGTTGGCGACCATCTCCTGGACCAGCTGCTTGTCGGACAGCATCCCGCCCTGGGTGTACCTCGACACGGCCCGTTCGCAGAGCATGTCGTAGATGCGCCGGACGAGTCCGACGGTCCGCATCGCGTGGTGGATTCGTCCGCCGCCCAACCGCGTTTGGGCGACCACGAACGCACCGCCCCGCGGTCCGAGCATGTGATCCGCCGGAACGCGCACGTTTTCGTACCGCACGTAACCCTCACGACCCCCGCCACCAAGAGGCTGGTGCCCAAGGCCGACGTCGCGCAGCACGTTGATACCCGGCGTCTCCCCCGGCACGACGAACATCGAATACCGTTCGTAGGGCGGCGCATCCGGATCGGTCATCGCCATCACGATCATGAACGACGCCATCGACGCGAACGACGAGAACCATTTCTCGCCGTTGATGATCCAGTGATCGCCGTCGGCCACCGCGGTCGTCGTGAACACCTTCGGATCTGCGCCGCCCTGCGGTTCGGTCATCGAGAAGCACGACACGATGCGGTTGTCGAGAAGCGGTTCCAGATAGCGCTTCTTCATCTCGGGAGTGCCGTAGTGGGCCAGGATCTCGCTGTTGCCCGAGTCCGGCGCCTGTGAGCCGAAAACGATGGGCGCACATTCCGATCGGCCGAGAATCTCATTGAGCAGCGCCAGCTTCACCTGGCCGAAACCCGGGCCGCCAAGATGCGGGCCGAGATGAGTCGCCCACAGGCCGCGGTCCTTGACGATCTTCTGTAACGGCGGGATCAACGCTTGTCGCACGGGATCGTTGAGGTCGTGTGATTCCTTGACGATCAGGTCTATCGGCTCGCACTCCGAGCGCACGAATTCCTCGACCCAGGCAAGTTGCTCCGCCCACTCGGGATCGGTCGAGAAGTCCCACGCCATTTGTTGTCCCTCCGTCGGTGTCGGTTACCGCTGCCGGCGTTCGGCCGCTTCATCGGTGGCGTGAGCGAGCACCTGGTTGCGGTTCTCGAGCTCCATGGCGGCCTCGAGCCCCGGCGCGTCGGTGTTCACCTGCAGCGCCCGCTTCGTCAACTGCACGCCGAAGGGCGGCAATTGGGCGATGCCTGCGGCCAGTTCGAGGGCACGGCCGCCCAAGCGGTCGGGTTCGACGACTTCGCTCACCAGGCCCCGACGATCGGCTTCCGTGGCAGTGACCGTTCTACCGCTCAGCATCCAGTCGGCGGCCACACTGGTGCCCACGATTCGGGGAAGGTGGTAGCTCATCCCCATCTCGGCCCCGGACAGCCCAAGAAGAATGGCGCCGTTGCCAAACGTCGCGGCCGTCGAGCAGATCCGAATGTCGGAGGCGAGACACAGGGCGAAGCCCGCGCCGACGCAGGGCCCGTTCACCGCGGCAATGACGGGCTGCGGCAGATTCCAGATCGCTTGCGGCAGTGCGGCCATAGCCTCTTGGAACCGCAGCCGGTCGATCGCGGGGTCGGACGCCTCGACCGTCCGCGGCGCGAAGTTGCGTACGTCTATGCCCGAGCAGAATCCGCGGCCCGCCCCCGTGAGGACGACGACGTTGACCGAGGTGTCCGTCGCGATGTCGGCGAACGTCTGGGTGAGTTCGTCACGCATTACCTCGTTGATCGCATTGAGCTGCTTGGGCCGGTTCAGCTGCAGCACAACGGTTCCGGCCTGCGGCCGGTCGACGATCAGCGTCTCGGTCACTTGTCAGCGCCGGGGCAGGCCGAGCACCTGGGTGGCGATGATGTTGCGCTGGATCTCTGAGGTTCCGCCCGCGATGGTGCCGCCGAAGCTTCGGGCGTAGCGCTCGAACCAACTGACGAAGTAGTGGTCGAGATTCATGTGCTCGTAGGGGCCGGTGGTCGAGGGGTGACTGAGCCCATCCGCCCCCGCAGCGGTCAGCGCGTTCTCGAAAGCCTGACGCTCCGCCTCGGAGCCGAACAATTTCAGTACCGACACCGACGCGGTGTCCATCTCGCCGCGCGCCGCCCGGGCCAGTGCCGCCGAACCCATCGCTCGCAGCGCCTGATAGTCCATGATCGTCGTGGCGTACTGGTCGCGTTCCACCGCGGTGCGTGGCCGGAAGTCGGCGATCATGTTGTCGATCCGGTCGGCGAAACCAAGCCACATCATCGTGCGTTCGTGCCCGAGGGAGCCGTTGGCCACACCCCAGCCGCCGTTGAGCGGCCCGACGAGGTTCTCGGCTGGCACGCGCGCGTCAGTGAAGAAGACCTCGTTGAAGTCCTTGTTCTCCTGACCGGTCATGTCGGCGAACGGCCGGCACACAACGCCTGGCGTGTCGGTCGGGATGATCAGCGCGCTGATGCCCTTGTGCTTCGGCGCGTCCGGGTCGGTGCGCACGAACGCCAGGAGCCAGTCCGCATCGTGGGCTCCCGACGTCCACACCTTCTGGCCGTTGACCACGAAGTGGTCGCCGTCAAGCACCGCACGTGTCCGCAGCGACGCCAGGTCGGACCCCGCGCTGGGCTCGCTCATACCGAGCGACGCGGTCATCTCACCCTTGAGCACCGGAACCGCCCAGCGGTGTTTCTGCTCGTCGGAGCCGAACGAGATCAGCGACGCCGCAATGATGTTCACACCCTGCGGATTGAAGCTGTGGTAGATGCGGCGCCGGCACAGTTCGTCGAGGTGCACGAACTGCTGCAGAACCGTCGCGTTGCGTCCGCCGAACTCCGGCGGCTGAGCGGGCAGCAGCCAGCCGTTGTCGAACAACAGCCGCTGCCAGTCGCGGGCCCACTGCGGCATATGCGACACCGACCGAGGCCGCTCCTGGGTCTCGGTCTCCGACGGCAGATGCTCGTCGAGGAACGCCGCGAACTCCGCGCGGAACTCCTCGACGTCGGAATCAAAAGTCAGCTGCATCGAATTCCTCCGCGATGATCGCGCGGTGTTCCGCAGCGCCGCCAAGCAGCAGTTCGCCTGCCTTGGCGCGCTTCAACGCGAACTGCAAGTCGTTCTCCCATGTGAACCCCATGGCGCCGAACAACTGCAGACCGTGCCGGAACACCAACGCCTGGCACTCCCCCGCCGCTGCCTTGGCCATCGCGGCGGCGAGCCGCCTGCGCGGGTCGTCGGCCGAAATAGTCAGTGCGGCAAAGTAAGACAACGCGCGAGCCCGCTCGGTGGCGACGTGCATGTCGACGGCCTTGTGCTGAACCGCTTGGAAGGTTCCGATCGCCACGCCGAACTGTTGGCGCTGCTTCACGTGCTCGAGCACAAGGTCGAGGATGCGCTGGCAGGCGCCGACGGTGGTGATCGCCATGCCGGTGAGCGCGACATGGCGGGCCCGTTCCGCATCGACGTGGACGCGGTCGGTGTCGGGTACGTGCACGCCATCGAACGACACCTCTGCGATGTGGAGCACCGGATCGAACACCGGGCTACGTCTGGCGACCGCCTCGCCCGCGTCAACGATGAACACCCCGGCGTCCGTGACGACCGCGAGCCTTTCGGCACGATCACCGTCGAGAACGTGATTCGCCGTCCCGTGCAACACCCAGCCGTCGACATCGCGATGCGCGGCGACTCCGCCGTACACGGCGGTGCCGGAGGTCTGTGAATCGAAGCGGTCCCCGGCCAAGGGGGCGAACTGGGACAACGTCGCAAGGAACGGAGTCGGATCGGTGGCGCGCCCCAGCTCCTCGAGCACGATTGCCAGTTCGACCGCGTTCTCCGGATCGGTCAGCTCCGTCCAGCCCGCATCCACGTACGTCTTCCACAATGCACTCGCATCGACGCCGTCCTCGGCGATGCTCCGCACCAGCGTCGGCGGGCACTGCTTGGAGACGGCGTCACGGACGGTCTCCTGCCACAGCCGTTGATCGGCGTCGAACTCCAGTAACACCAAGGCCTCCCGGGGGCTCTGTCACGTAGACACGAGAATAACATTCTCCTTAGATGCTGTAACCGTTCTCGGGATTCGACTACCACGTTTCGCATCGGGCGTGCCATGCGACTGACCAGCGCACACCCTGACCTGCGAAGAAGTAAGCGATCTGCTGGAGAACCTAATTCTTGCCTTTGAAGAACAAGGCTTTACTATGGCTATATGTCCGGTGCGACCGGACGTACATCGGAGGCCTTAGGTGATCGAACATCCTGACGGGGCGACAACGCCCGTCATCGATGCCAGCGTGCACATCTTCTCCAGGTCGAACAAGGACCTGCGGAGCTTCCTTCGCGAGCCGTTCAAGAGCCGCGGGTTCCCGGATTACGAGATGGACTGGTACGGCGCGCCAGGCGGTGAATACGCATCGAAGACCGAGGGCGCCGATCGGCAATACCCGGGTTCAGACCCCGAGTTCGTCGGCGGGCAGCTGTTCGACGAGCGGGGCACCGACGTCGCGATCCTGCACCCGATGACGCGCGGCATCATGCCCGATCGCCATCTCGGCACCGCGATCGCGGCCGCGCACAACGAGATGATGGTGTCACGCTGGCTCGACGACAACGCCTATGCAGACCGGTACCGCGGCACCATCCGGGTCAATCCCGATGACGTCACCGGCGCGCTGCGTGAGATCGAAAAGTACGCCGACCACCCGCGCGTCGTACAGATCGGGATACCGCTGCAGTCGCGGGAGGTGTACGGCAAGCCGCAGTACTGGCCGCTGTGGGAAGCGGCCGTCGAAGCGAACCTGCCTGTCTCCGTACACATCGAGGTCGGTGCAGGGCTCTCGTTCGCGCCTACGCCGTCGGGTGTTCCCCGAACCTATGAGCAGTACGTCAGCTTCATGGCGCTCAACTACCTCTACCACCTGATGAACATGATCGCCGAAGGGGTATTCGAGAGGATGCCCACGCTGAAGTTCGTTTGGGCGGACGGGGCCGCCGACCTGCTGACGCCGTTCATCTGGCGGATGGACTGTTTCGGCCGTCCGCACCTCGAACAGACGCCGTGGGCGCCGAAGATGCCAAGCGACTACCTGCCCGGCCATACGTACTTCATCCAGGGCGCGATGGACGGTCCGGGTGACACCGAATTCGCCGGTGAGTGGTTCGGCTTCACCGGCAAGGACGACATGGTGATGTACGGGTCGAGCTATCCGCACTGGCAGCTCAACGAGTTGAAGGTGCCCGCGTCGTATTCCGACGAACAGCGCGACAAGCTGTGCTGGCGAAACGCCGCTCAGCTGTATGGCATAGACGTCGGGGCCGGCGTCAGCGCACAGTAAGAGATGACTTCGCGATAGAGGAGACCATGATGACTTCAACGGTCACGTCAACCACAGAGCGGAAGCCGGCTGCCGAGCACATCGCTGTTCGCTGCGTCGACTCCGATGTGCATCCGGTGCCCAAGAGCGGGGTGTTGGCGCAGTACATACCTGAGCCGTGGCGCAGCAAGTACTTCCTGACGCGAAAGGTCGGCGACCAGATCTACTACGACGCGCCTGACTACGCCCACGCCTACGCGATGCGGGCGGACACCTTTCCTGCCGACGGAGAGTTCGCGGGCAGCGACCCCGACCTGGCGTTCAAGCAGTTGATCATGGAGGCCGGCGCCGACATCGCCATCCTCGAGCCTGCCGCCTACCCCGCGCGCTTCCGCGAGGTGAACCACGCGATGAGTTGCGCTCTCAACGACTGGCAGGCGAACCACTGGCTGGATAGCCACAACAACTGGCACGAGCGTTGGCGCGGTTCCATCTGCGCCGCGATCGAGGCACCGGAGGACGGCGCTCGCGAGATCGAGCGCTGGGCCGGGCATCCCTACATGGGTCAGATTCTGATCAAGGCCGAGCCGCGCCCGTCATGGGGCGATCCGAAGTATGACCCGATCTGGAAAGCCGCCACCAAGCACGACATCACCGTGAGCTGCCACCTGTCCCGCGGCCACCACGAGGAACTGCCCATCCCGCCGGTCGGCTTTCCCAGCTACAACCACGACTTCATGGTCACGTACTCGCTACTCGCCGCGAATCAGGTGATGAGCCTGGTCTTCGACGGGGTTTTCGACCGCTTCCCGACGTTGCGAATCGTTTTGGTGGAGCACGCATTCACGTGGATCCTGCCGCTGATGTGGCGGATGGACGCCATCTACGAAGCCCGCAAGTCGTGGGTCGACATCAAGCGCAAGCCGTCGGAGTACGTGAAGGACCACATCAAGTTCACCACCCAACCGCTGGACTACCCCGAGGACAAGACCGAGCTGTCCCGCGCGTTCGAGTGGATGGAGTGCGACAAGATCCTGCTGTTCAGCTCGGATTACCCGCACTGGACTTTCGACGACCCGCGCTGGCTGGTCAAGCACCTGCCCGAGCACGCACGGGAGAACGTGATGTTCCGCAACGGCATCGCGACCTATCACCTGCCAGAGACTGTTCCGGCCCTCGAGGGCCAAGTGAGGGTGTTCTGAGGGTGGCAGAAGAGGTCAAACCGCCCCGGCTGGCGCAGGGGCGTGAGCACGTTGTCGCCACGGTGGACGAGATCCCATCCGGCACACACAAACTGGTGCCGATCGGGCGACACGGTGTCGGCGTCTACAACGTCAATGGCACGTTCTACGCCATCGCGAACTACTGCCCGCATGAGGGTGGTCCGCTGTGCTCGGGCCGCGCCCGCGGCCGCACGATCGTGGACGAGAGCGTGCCGGGCGACTCGGTGATGGTCCGCGATCTGGAATTCATCTACTGCCCGTGGCACCAATGGGGATTCGAACTCGCAACGGGCACCACCGCGGTAAAACCGGAATGGAGCATCCGCACCTACCCCGTCCGCGTGGTTGGCAAAGATGTGCTGGTGCAAGCGTGACCGCGAAGACGAGCGCGAGTGAGGATCGCAGCGAGGTACGAGCGAGGACCGGAGCGAGCGGGAGTCGAGCAATGACCGAGGGCGAGAAGACCATGGAGATCAACGGCGGCAATGTCGTGTACGAGATCCTCGGCAAGACCGGGGATTTCATCGCGCTGACGCCGGGTGGGCGATTCAGCAAGGACATCGAGGGCCTGCGTCCGCTTGCGCAGGAACTGGTCAAGGGCGGTTACCGAGTCCTGCTCTGGGACCGGCCGAACTGCGGCAAGTCCGACGTCCAGTTCTACGGGCAGAGCGAATCCCACATGCGCGCGCAGACGCTGCACGCGCTGATCACCGGGCTCGACATCGGGCCGTGCATCATCGCGGGCGGTTCGGGCGGTGCCCGTGACTCGATGCTGACCACCATGCTCTACCCGGAGATCGTGCGAAAACTGGTGGTGTGGAACATCGTCGGCGGCGTGTACGGATCGTTCGTGCTGGGGTCCTACTACATCGTGCCGAGCATCCTCGCGGTCCGCGGCGGCGGTATGAAGGACGTTGCCCGCATTGGCGAGTGGAAGGAGCGCATCGCCGAGAATCCGGACAACGAGCAGCGCATCCTTGGCCAAGACCCCGACGAGTTCCTCAAGCTGATGCTGCGCTGGCTCAACGCCTTCGTGCCGAAACCCGGTCAGACGATCCC
The DNA here is from genome assembly GCA_963841555.1 of uncultured Actinomycetota bacterium. GTDB lineage: Bacteria > Actinomycetota > Actinomycetes > Mycobacteriales > Mycobacteriaceae > Mycobacterium. The sequence goes on along the minus strand of CAWJDL010000003.1, from coordinate 1,299,154 downwards.
CGGTGTCGAGGACGAGATGTTCGACAACATCAAGGTGCCGACGCTGATCATCCGCGGCGGCGAAAACGACCTGGACCACCCGAAGCGAACCTCGCTCGAGGTGAGCTGCCTGATCAAGGGCTCGAAGCTGATCGATCCGCCGTGGCCTGAGGACGCCTGGGAGCGCGCTGGCGAGGAGCGTGCCTCGGGAAAGGTGAAGCGCTTCAACATGTTCGACACGTGGGTGCAGGCCGCACCCGCGATCCTGAAATTCCTGGACGGCTAGATTGAAGCGCGGACGAGACGAGCACCCAACAAGCTCACGTCGTGCGGATGTGCACTTCGCAGTTGAGCGACGCCTCCAGCGCCGTGTGGATGCGGCTTTCCGGGATGCGTTCCAGGTCGGCCTTGCGCAGCGTCACGTGAATCACGTCGAGGCCGTCGTCGCCCTGTACGCGTTCGATGTCGCCGGTGAGGCCGAATCCGGCCAGCACGCCGTGGGCGTCGTCGTTGGTTCCCCTGCTGATGTACGTCAGCACCCCGGGCTCGGGTTCGGTGCCGAACGCCTTGGCGCACACGGCAACCGCCCTGGCTTTCAGGTCCTCGGGTTCGCCGCCGACCATCAGCATTTCGACTTCACGCCGGCCAGCGGGCATCGCCGCGAGGTTGTTCTCGAGCACATCGATACCGGCCGGGGTTGCGAGATCACGGAGGTTGACCATGCCGTCGGCTAACTGGGCACCTGTGAGCTGCCCGGCCGGGTCCACCCGGATGCGCACCACCGCGGTTCTCACGGGCGCAAGCTTATCCGCGGGGGGTGGACGGTCATGACGACCACCACGGCTCTGACCGTCGCAGCTTGGCCCGGCATCGAGCCGCGGCTACTGCTGCAGGGCAGCGATAACGGCGAGGACAGCGAAAACTGGGCCCAGTACTGCACGCAGGGCGGCTATCAACCGCTCGACGATGTCGATCACCTGCTTGGCGAGGTCGATCTGTCCGGACTGCTCGGGCGTGGCGGCGCGGCGTTCCCGCTGGCTGTCAAGGTGCGCACCGTGCGCGACAACGGCCGTCGTCGCGGCGGCGCGATTGTCGTCGCCAACGGCGAAGAGGGCGAACCGGCGTCGATCAAAGACCGGTGGCTGCTGCGGCACCGGCCGCACCTGGTACTCGACGGGCTCCGGTTGGCGGCGCGGATGGTCGAGGCAGCTCACGCCCACGTCTACGTCTCCGATCGGCCGGCCGCCGAGTCGGTCGAGACGGCGCTGGCCGAACTCGACGCCGCAGTGCTCAACGGGCTGGCGATCAGCGTGGTGACGGTCGAACCGACCTACGTGGCGGGCGAGGAGACCGCGGCGGTACGCGTCCTCAACGGCGGCCCGGCCAAACCAACGGACAAGCCCCCACGCCCATTCGAAGAGGGCGTGGCGGGTCTTCCCACACTGGTGAGCAATGTCGAGACGCTGGCCAGTCTGCCGTTCCTGCACCGGCACGGCGCGCAGGCCTTCCGCCAGTACGGCACCTCGACATCGCCTGGCACGTTCCTCGCGACGATCACCGGGGCGGGGCGGCCGCCTGCCCTGTATGAGATTCCGCACGGGGCGGCGTTCACCGATCTGCTGGGGCTGCGTGGTGTGCCCGCCGACCAGGTGCGCGGCGTGCTGATGGGCGGCTACTTCGCCGGCCTGCTCAATCGCGACATGCTCGACGCCACGCTCGATCACGAGAGCCTGCGCGGGCTCAACAGCGGGCTCGGCTGCGGCGCGATCGCGATCCTGACCGATGACTGCCCGGTCGCCGTCGCCGCATCGGTGATGGCCTACTACGACCGCGAAAACGCGGGACAGTGCGGCGCATGCTTCAACGGCACCGCGGCGATGTCGGCGGTCACGGAGGCGCTGCGCGACGGGCTCGCGACGGACGAGGACCTGGCCCGGCTGGAGCGGTGGTCGGTGGTGCTCCGTGGCCGCGGTGCGTGCGCGACGTTGGACGGCGCCACCAACGTCGCGGCCACCTTGCTGGTTCAATTCCCCCAGCTGGTCGCCAGCCATATGGAAAACGGTTGCACGACGTGCTATTCCGGCGCCTTCAGTGCGGTGCGCCCGTATGAAGTGGAGGCGGTGATGCCGGCATGAGGATCAAGCTCGATCGCACGGTGTGTGACGGTTTCGGCGCGTGCGCAAAGCACGCACCCGAGTACTTTTCGCTCGACGACTGGGGATACGCGGCGCTGGTGGGCAACGGCGAGATCCCCGCAGAGGACCATGACGCGGTGACGCGTGCGCTCCTCGACTGCCCGGTGCACGCGATCATCGAAGTGGGCGAACACCGACCATCCGGCGACAGAGTAGCGCATCACGATGCGCAGGAAACACCTGAGCCTGAGCCGAAAACTGAGGACAGCGAAGCGATTTCGGAATTCGTCCGGTGACACGACCGCTGCCGGAAGTCACAGTCCAGAATGAGTTCTTCTGGACAGCAGGCGGCGACGGCGTTCTGCGAATCCAGGAGTGCCGCGACTGTGATGCGTTGATTCATCCTCCGCAGCCGGTGTGCCGGTACTGCCGCAGCCGCAACATGGGCGTACGCGACGTCTCCGGCAGGGCCACGTTGTCCGCCTTCACCGTCAACCACCGGTTCGGCTTCCCCGATCTGCCTCCGCCCTACGTCGTGGCCCAGGTGGCCGTTGTCGAGGATCCGCGAGTCCGGTTGACCACCAACATCGTTGAATGCGATCCCGACGAGCTCGAACTGGGCCAGACCGTTGAGGTCCTATTCGAGAAGATCCAGGACGAGGCCGGAGCTGTCTGGCTGCCGGTGTTCCGGCCCACCGGCGTGAAGGAGACCGGACCGCAGGCCGTCGACGAGATCGCGCCAGAAGACTTCGGCCGATTTGTCCGGCTACCGCTGACTACCGAGAAGTTCGAGCACAAGTCCGCAATTACCGGCATCGGGGCGTCGCGCCTCGGGCGCCGCTTGATGGTGCCGCCACTGTCGCTCACCATCGATGCGTGCGAGGCCGCGATCGCCGATGCGGGGTTGACGCTCGACGACATCGACGGGCTGTCCACGTATCCGGGACTCGACATCGCAGGCATGGGTGAAGGCGGCGTCACCGCACTGGAGGGTGCGCTGGGAATTCGACCAACGTGGATCAACGGTGGCATGGACACCTTCGGCCCCGGCGGCTCCATCATCGCGGCGATGATGGCGATTGCCACGGGCATGGCCCGCCACGTGCTGTGCTTCCGAACTCTGTGGGAGGCGACGTTCCAGCAGCTGATGAAGGAAGGCAAGACGTCGCCGCCGGGGGGCAAACGCACCTCCAGCTGGCAGATGCCGTTCGGCGCCACGTCGGCTGCCCATGTGTTGGCGCTCAACGCACAGCGCCACTTCGATCGCTACGGCACCACGAGGGAGACCCTCGGCTGGATCGCGTTGAACCAGCGTGCGAACGCGGCTCTGAATCCGACGGCCATCTATCGCGACCCGATGACCATGGACGACTATCTGAGCGCACGGATGATCACCACGCCGTTCGGGTTGTATGACTGCGACGTCCCGTGCGACGGCGCCATCGCGGTGATCGTCTCGGCCGTCGACGTGGCCAAGGACATGCCCAAGCCGCCGGTGTTATTCGAGGCCGTTGGCACCCAGATCATCGAACGCACCGACTGGGACCAGACCACCATGACCCACGAGCCGCAGGTGCTCGGCCAGTCCGCGCACCTGTGGACCCGAACGTCACTGCGCCCCAAGGACGTCGACGTCGCCGAGCTGTACGACGGCTTTTCGTTCAACTGCCTGTCCTGGTTGGAGGCGCTAGGCTTCTGCGGCATCGGCGAGGCGAAAGACTTCCTCGACGGTGGCAAGGCCATCGCCCGTGACGGCGTGATCCCGCTGAACACGCACGGCGGCCAGCTTTCCCACGGCCGTACCCATGGCATGGGCCTGATCCACGAAGCCGTCACCCAACTGCGTGGCGATGCGGGTGAGCGTCAGGTGAAAGATGCCCACGTTGCGGTGGTCAGCAGCGGCGGCCTCACCCCGAGCGGCGCGCTCCTCCTGCGGACGGCGACATGAGCGCGCCGCGTCCCCGCGTCGTCCTTGTCGACGGCGTGCCGATGTCGGGCCTCATCGCCGAGGCGCCGGACCCGCGGGCGGTAGTCGTGGCTTTCCACGGAGGGTCAAGCACCGCAAAGTATTTCGACTGTCCGGGACATCCTTCGTTGTCGCTGCTGCGCATCGGGGCCGACAACGGCTACACCATGGTGGCACTGGATCGACCCGGGTACGGGAGTTCGGCACCCTACCCGGAGGCAATGGAGCGGCCGGAACAACGCGTTGCGCTGGCGTACGGAGTCATCGACAAGATCCTCGGCTCGAACTCCCGTGGCGCCGGCTTGTTTCTCGTCGGCCACTCCGCCGGATGCGAGCTGGCGGTGCGAATGGCCGCCGATGACCGAGCCGAACAAGCCGGCGTGATCGGTCTCGAGTTGGCAGGTACCGGTGTGCAGTACGACGCGGCGATGGCGGACATCATGAAGTCCGCGACGGCGACGCAGCGTCCGACCGGGCTACGGGAGATGCTCTGGCAGCCCGCGGACTTGTATCCGCCCGACGTGTTGTCCGGCATGACGAACTCCTCGACCGGCGCACTGTACGAGGTGGGCATGACGAAGAGCTGGCCGCGGCAGGACTTCCCCGCACTCGCTCCACGCGTGCGGGTGCCGGTGCAGTTCAGCGTCGCCGAGCATGAACGGGTGTGGCGATCGGATCCGGAGACGCTGGCCCAGATAGGCGCCATGTTCACCGCGTCGCCGCGATTCGTGATCAATGAGCAACCGAGTACTGGACACAATCTGTCCTTGTCGGTCAACGCAGCGGCCTACCACAGCACCGTGCTGTCGTTCGTCGAGGAATGCGTTGTCGCGCAGAAGGACACATCGGAAGCAATGGAGGCGGGTTGATGCGCGTCGGATTCATCGGACTGGGCAGCCAGGGTGGCCCCATGGCGCGCCGGATCGTCGAGGGCGGCTACGAAACGACCTTGTGGGCCCGCAGAGCGACCAGCCTCGAGCCGTACGCGGACACGGCCGCGAAGACCTCCGGTTCACCGGCCGAGCTGGCGGCGGCCAGTGACCTCGTCTGTCTGTGCGTTGTCGGCGACGACGACGTCAGGGAAGTGGTGTACGGCGAGACGGGCGTTCTGGCCGGGTTGGCGTCGGGCGGGATCCTCGCCATCCACAGCACCGTCCATCCCGACACGTGCCGCGAGATCGCCGAGAAGGCTGCGGCTCAGGGTGTTTCGGTGATCGACGCACCAGTGAGCGGTGGAGCGCCTGCCGTTGAAGAAGGAAAGCTGCTGGTCATGGTCGGCGGGGACGTAGACGTCGTCGCGGGCTGCAGGCCGGTTTTCGCGACATACGCCGACCCCATCGTCCATCTCGGCCCACTTGGCAGCGGCCAGGTCACGAAGATCCTCAACAACCTGCTGTTCACCGCCAATCTCGGCAGCGCGATCAGCACCCTCGAGTTGGGCGAGTCGCTCGGCATCGAGCGCACTCGCCTCGCCGAGGTCCTCAACGGCGGGTCCGCAACGAGCAAGGCGCTCGGCAGCATTGCGGCCTTCGGCGGAACCCTCGACCAACTCGCGCCGATTGCCGGCGCCCTGTTGCAGAAGGACGTCCGCCACGCAGCGAGCATCGCGGCCAGCGCATCGGCACCCGAGGGTGCCGTGTTCGACGCGGCCGATGCGGCCCTGCGGTCGATGGAGTTCCCGCGGTGAGTCAGGTCGGGTTCGTCGGGGCGGGCCGCATGGGCGCGCCGATGGTGCGCCGCCTCGTCGAGGCCGGCCATGAGGTGCGCGCGCTCGGCCGTTCTGTCGAGAAGCGGCGAGCGGTCAGTGAACTCGGTGCCCAGCCGGTGACCGACCTGGCCGACGTTGGCGCGGACGCCGACGTAGTCGTCGTCTGCGTCTTCACCGATGAGCAGGTTCAGCAGGTCTGCTTGGAAAGCGTTCTGCTGTCCACGATGCGGCCCGACGCGGTGCTGGTCATCCACACCACGGGAAGCCCGCGCACGGCCGAGAGCGTCGCCGCAGAAGCTGAGTCACATGGCGTCGATGTGATCGACGCACCGGTCAGTGGTGGTCCGCACGACATCGCGGCAGGGCAGGTGACGCTGTTTGTTGGTGGGGCCGATGACGCCGTCGAGCGGGCCCGTCCAGTGTTGGCCAGCTACGGCGATCCCATCCTTCATGTGGGTCCTATCGGCGCGGGCCAGGGCGTCAAGCTGGTCAACAACACCCTCTTCGCCGCGCAGATCGGGCTGCTGCACGAGGCTGTGCGGCTGGGTGATCGGCTCGGGGTCGACGAGCAACGGCTGCTCGACGCGATCGGTCACGGCAGCGCGGCGAGCCGGGTAGCGAGCATCGTCGGTGCCAGGGGTTCCGTCGACGCGTTCATCGACATGGTCGGCGAGTTCGTCGGCAAGGACGTCGCCGTAGTGCACAAGACCGCGGCCGAGCTCGGCAGCGATCTCGGGCTTCTCGACGACGTCATCAACGCCGGGTTTCAGGGGTAATCCATGAAACGCCGCGCATTACTTAGTCCATTTGATCGTATCCGGATGCCGAAACTGTTAGCGTTACAGTTAGAGCGTCTCTCGTAACGCTTCCGGCCATCAGCCCGCCGCGAAGGAGGAGTCCATGACCAAGCCCAAGGTGAAGTTCAACCCGGTCGCGCAGGAGTACTTCGAGAACCCGTACGACATCTATCAACGGATGCGCGACGACGCGCCCCTGTACTACGACGAAGACGAGGACTTCTACGCGCTGACCCGGCACGAGGATGTGGCCGCCGCGTTCAAGGACCACGATTCGTTCTCGTCGGCTCGCGGCTGCGACCTGAGCATGGTGCGCACCGGTGAGGTGCCCCAGCCGTCGATCATTTTCATGGATCCGCCCGACCATCGCCATATGCGCAGCCTGCTCAACAAGGCCTTCACACCGCGCGCAATCCAGGCGCAGAAGGAAACCGTCACCGAGCTGATCGAGCACTATCTGGCCAAGGCGGATCCGGACGGCTTCGACGTCGTGCAGGACTTCTCCGGCCCGTTCCCTGTCGAGGTCATCACCCGGATGGCGGGCGTGCCCGAGGACTTCCGCCAGCAGGTCCGGCACTGGATCGACAAGAGCTTGCATCGCAAGCCGGGACAGATCGATCTTGACGACGACAACATGCAGGCCAACATCGACTCGGGGATCTACTACTACGGCCTCGTCCAGGAGCGAAGGAAGAACCCGCAGGACGACATGATCAGCCGGCTCATCGCCGCGGAGATCCCCTGCGAGAACGGCGAAATGCGCAAGCTCGACGACATCGAGATCACCGGATTCACCACGCTTCTTGGCGGCGCGGGCGCGGAGACCGTCACCAAGCTCGTCGGCAGCGCCGTTGTGGAGTTCGCACGGCACCCCGAACAGTGGCAGAAGCTGCTCGACGACCGCAGCAAGATTCCGGCCGCGGTCGAGGAGCTGCTGCGCTACGTCGGACCGGTGCAGTACAACGTGCGCTACAGCGTCAAAGAGGTGACGGTGCCCAGCGGCACGATCCCCGCGAACAAGCCGGTCTTCCTGATGGGCGCCGCGGCCAACCGCGATCCGCGAGCCTTCGACGACGCCGAGACGTTCGACATCGACCGGGACCGCACGCAGGCGCAGAACCTCGGGCTCGGCTACGGCATCCACAGTTGCCTCGGCGCCGCGCTGGCCCGGATGGAAAGCGCGATCGCGCTCGATCACCTGCTGGATTTCATGCCGCGCTACGAGGTCGACTTCGACGGTCTGCAGCGCGTCAACATGCAGAACGTGGCGGGTTACCAGAACGTGCCGGTGAAGGTGTTGCGATGAGCAAGGTCGAAGTCGACTTCGGCCTGTGTGAGAGCAACGGGGTGTGCATGGGCATCATCCCCGAGGTGTTCGACCTAGACGACCAGGACTACCTGCACGTCCTGCAGGACGAAGTGACGCCAGAGAACGAGCAACGGATCAAAGAGGCCGTGCGGCAGTGCCCGCGGCAAGCGATATTCATTCGCGAGGAGTGATCCACACCGCCGGAGACCTAGTCGGGCACCAATTTGCCGGTGGGCTTGGTCGTCGTGGCATGCACGAGTAGCTCGGCCAGTTCCCTCGGCCGGCTCAGGAACGGCGAATGCGACGTGTCGATCGTCAACTGCTCGACGCCGAGACGGCGTGTGACCGTGTCGGCCAGCCACTGCGGCATCGACTGATCCTGAAGGCAGCGGATGAAGCTGCGGGGTAGATCGGCCGCCCAGAATGCAGGCACCGACACCGGTGTCACCGTCGTGTCGCCGAACCGTTCGGGGCCGAGACGCTCGAACGCCCAACGGGCTGTCGCCTCGTCGCAGTCGTGATAGAAGTAGCGCCACGCGCCATCGAAGTCGGCGAACCACATCGCACCGTCGTCGTCGAACTTCAAGTAGCCCAACATCTCTCCGACGTCGGCGTCGAACTCGCCTTCCTCCGAGTCGCGCATCGCTATGGCTTCGGGATAGGTGCGTCCTTCCCGGGGCAAGGCTGCGGCCACGTAGGTGATGTGGCTGACGAGATCGGCCGCGGCGTCGGCGGCCAGGGTGGCGTCGAACCCGCCGCCCGAGTGGCCGACGAGAACATCGCAGGGCTGCAGCGCCGAGACGATCGCATCGCGGCGGTTGGCCAGCGTGGACTCCTCGTCGATGCGCGCGCCATGACCAGGAAGGTCCACGGCGACGCCCTCATGGCCCAACCCTTCGAGCGCGGCGATCGTATGCTCCCAGCACCACGCGGCGTGAAAACCGCCGTGCACGAAGACAAAGCGCATCAGAGGCCGGAGACGATGACGCCGTTGCAGTCGGCTGCTGCCTGCCGCAGCTTTGCCGCAGCCTGATAGGCGTCGGAGTGGTACCAGTCGCGGGCCGCCTCGACAGATTCGAACTCAAGGACGACGGTCTGGCTGCCGTGCCACTCGCCCTCGAGCACTTCGGGCTTTTGGTCGAACGACAGCAGCGTCGAGCCGGCCATCGCCTGGCTCGCCACCTTGCCGTACTCGGCCATGCCTGCCGGATCCTTGATGTCCTCGGTGAGGATGACGTAACCCTTTGTCACTGAATCTCCTTGGCTAATCGGCAATTTCGCTGATGGCTTGTTCTGGACAGTTTTCGATTGCTTCCTTGACCCCACCTTCGAGACCGGCAGGCACCTCGGACGGATCGGCGACTGAATAGCCGTCGTCGTGCATGTGGAAGACCTCAGGGCAAAGGGTGAGGCACATGCCGTGACCGCGGCACCGGTCCTCGTCAACAGTGACTTTCATGCTGGATCGAACTCCAAATGCAACTCGGTAAGCCCACGCAGGATGTAGGTCGGAATGTATTGGTAGCGACGTTCGCCGGCCGGGCCGTGGTGGGCCTCGCTGATCCGGATATCGCTGGTGCGGTCGAGCAGTCGCTCGAGGCCGACCCGGGTCTCGGCGCGGGCCAGCGGTGCGCCGGGACAGCTGTGGATGCCGCGCCCGAAGGCCAGGTGCTGGCGGGCGTTCTTGCGCTCCGGGTCGAAGGTATCCGGATCCTCGAAACGGCGCGGGTCGCGGTTGGCGGCGCCGTTGATCACCATCAAGGTGCAGCCTGCGCCGATGGCCTCCTCGCCGACGGTGGTCGGCACCCGCGACAACCGGAAGTCACCCTTGACCGGGCTCTCGATGCGCAGGCATTCCTCGATGAAGTTGCCGAGCAGGCTGCGGTCCTCGCGCAGCCTGCGCTGGATGTCGGGGCGGTCCCCCATCACCTTCAGCGCTGTACTGAGCAGCCGCACGGTCGTCTCCTGGCCGGCCGAGAAGACGTTGGTGGCCACGCGTACGACGTCTCCGACTTCGGGCATCGTCCCGTCAGGGAAGGCCGCCGTCGCGAGCCCGGTCAGCACGTCATCGCGTGGCTCGGCGCGACGGTCTTCGACGTATGCCGCGAACCCGTCGTACAGGTATTCCAACGGTGTCTTGTTCAGCGCCTTCTCGGCGTTGCCCAATCCGCCGCCGTGTGTGCCGCGCGCGAGCATCTCGATGAGCTCGTCGCGATCCTCTTCCGGCACGCCAAGCAGGTCGGCGATGACGCGCAGGGTGAACGGACCCGCGAAACCCTTGATGAACTCGCCTTCACCCGGAGCAAGGAAGCCGTCGAGGATGTCGTCGGCGAGCTGCCACATCGCGTCCTCGTTCTCCTTGAGGCGCTTGGGTGTGATCAGCCGCATCAGCAGCGCGCGGTGATTGGTGTGGGTCGGTGGGTCGAGAGTCGGCAGCTGATCGCTGAACGGAATCTCATCACGATGCTTGACGATCAGCTCAGTGACGTCGTCACCTTCGAGCGGGACAGGGAACCCGGGGAACGGTCCGGTCACCGAGATGCAGGAAGAGAACGTCTCCTCGTCGTTGTAGACGTCGACGGCCTCCTGCCACCCGGTCACCATCGTGACGCCGTAGTGGTCCTCGCGGCTGACCGGGCATTTGTTGCGAAGTGCCTCGTAGAACCGGTACGGGTCGTCGGTTAGGCGACCGTCTCGGAAGAAGTCGACCGAGGTGAGGTCCTCCGCCATGCGTTACTCCGTTCCAACGATCTCGCGATACGAGAACGTGACTCTCATCTTTGATTATTAGATTTCCATAGTCGCACGTCGACGTCAACGAGGGTTGTGCAATCGCTCAGCGCATCGGCACGGTTACTGGATCGGCTCGTCGCCGAGCACGGTGGTGCGCAGCATCTCGCGAGGCGAGTCCGGGTCGTACGGCGCCGCCCGGTGTAGGACGCCCCGGTTGTCCCAGATGACGGTGTCGCCGACGGACCACTCGTGGCGATAGATCTTGTCGGCGCCGGTTGCGCGCTCGAGCAACTCCGCGAGCAAGGTCATGCCCTGCTCGCGATCCATGCCGACCACATAGTCCGCCGATGCGCCCAGAACCAATGACTTGCGACCGCTGCGATGCGTCCACACCAGTGGGTGCTCGTGGGTGCGCCGCGATCGCCACCGTGCCAGCACCTCCGGAGAAGGATCCGGGGTGACCCGGCGCTGTGAGGCCTCGAGGGAGTGCACGACCCGTAGCGATCCGAAGCGCTCCTTCTCTTCATCAGTAAGCGCGTCATACGCCGCATAGGAGCTGGCGAATTCAGTCTCGCCGCCGCTGTCGGCGACCCGGACGGCCGAGAGCACTGTGGCCATTTGAGGAAACATGTCCCCGATCGGGGTGCAGCCGTCGATGTGCCAGTCGAACGTGGCGCGCAGGTAGGCCGCCGAGGAATTCTTCGACTTGTCGAGCGTAATCGGGTAGATGCCCGCGACAGGATGGTGCCCGTCAGCAGAGTGGTCGACCTCCCCCAGCCGCCGACAGAACGCGACCTGCGCCTGCGGATCCAGGTCGAGGCTCCGGAACACCAGCACACCGTTGTCCTCGAGAGCTTCGAGCACCGCTTCGCCGAGCAGATCGTCGGATGCCAGCCGCTCAGGTGTCAGTCCGCACACCTCGGCACCGACCGACCTGGTCAGCTTGTTGACGGTGAGCAGACTCATCACGGCACCGGTTCCCCGACGCGGTCGATGACGGCGTCGGCGGAGTCCGTGGGCTTGGGCTGGCCGAACACCTCGACGGCCATCGAGACCATGACCATCGAATAGATGAGGTGTAGCAGATTCAGTGCGTCATCGGGCACATCGTCAAGGGGAAACTTGTCGCAGTAGTCGATGGCCTCTTCCAGCCGGGGTGAGAACGCCTCGTAGAACTCGCGCATCGCCACCATGCTGGTGTCCATCCGCCGGTTCCAGCGTTCGGCTTCTGTTGGCAGACACCAGATCTCGGCGTAGCGCTCCAACTCGGCGAAGGCGCTCGGCAGCCGGGCCGCGCTCATCGCGCCGCTCCCACCGGTGTCTGTTCGCGCTGATACTCGTCGACCCAGTCGACCACGACCTTGTGCAGGTGACGCACCAGGATCTCCTGGTCGTTGAGCGGGAACTCGTCGACGATGCCCGTCTCCAGCGCGGCCTGGGTGCCGCCGAGCATGCCCGCGTCCTGCAGCGCGAACTCCTTGAGCACCACCGCCGCCACCTCGTGCTCGATCCGTTCGCGCACACTCGTCGCGGGATGGAATGCGGTGTACGCCTCGAACTTGTGCGTGTTGTGCGACGTCGGCCAGTACCGGTACAGCAGATACCAGCCACCGTAGATGAGGATCTCGAGGTTCGGGAAGATCTGGAAATTGCTGATACCCCACGACTCGATTCCGCCTGGGTTCAACCCGGCGGGCAGGTGGGTCTCAGGCGTCCGCCACGGTCCGACCAGCCCGCTGCGCGTGGCCCGTTCGATCGGATACATGAACTCCGGATCCATCAGCCAGCGACGGGTGCCCGCGGTCGAGACGACGCGATGCGGACCGTCGAGCTGGAAGTGTGCGCACTCGAAACCAGCATTGGGCTGGCGGACCGCCGAGGGCACTTGCTGCGGGTGCAGCGACGGGACGTGGTAGTACTCCTGGAAGGCGTCTGCGAAGATCTTCCAGTTGCTGTTGTTGTGCGCGACGAAATCGTAACGCTCGGTGAGCTTTTCGAAAGGATAGTCGTCCAAACCGGTGATCATCGGCCCAAGGAACTCACGCAAGCTCTGGCGTGGCTCGCGGTCGAGGTTGATGAAGATGAACCCGTTCCACACGTCGCAGTGCACCGGGCTCAGCCCGTACTCGGCGCTGTCGAGGTCGAAGAACTCGTTAGGCTGTTGCACGAATGTCAGTGCACCGTCGAGGTCGTAACGCCAGCCGTGGTACTTGCAGGTGAACTGGCGGCAGGCGCCCTTCACCTCTTCGTTGGGAAAGTCGTTCCACACCAGCTTGTTTCCACGGTGACGGCAGACGTTGTAAAAGGCGCGGATCTTCTCGTCCTTGCCTTTCACCACGATCACCGACACCTTGGCGGCGTCGATCTCCTTGGTGAAGTAGCTGCCGACGCGGGGCAGCTCCTCAACGCGGCCGACGTTGAGCCACGCGCGCATGAAGATGGCCTCGCGCTCCATCTCGTAGAACTCCGGCGAGGTCGAGTCGCGGAAGGACACCGGCCCGGTGCCGAGCTCCGGGTAGTGCTCCGTCCAGCTGCCCTCTGCCGGCTTAGGCCACTTCCCCATGCGAACCTCCCTGTTCTCGTTGAGCATTCGAAGAAGTCACATCACCGATCCGCCGTTGACGCCAAGAGTTTGGCCGGTGATGAAGCCGGCCTGCTCCGAACAGAGGAACCCGACCGCGGCGGCGATGTCGTCGCCGGTCCCCAGGTGTCCGAGCGGAACGCTCGCCGCCATCTGCTCATTGGAGGGCAGGTGGCCCGCGGCCTGTCCCTGATGTTGCATCGGCGTCTCGATCGCCGAGGGTGGAATGTTGTTGACCGTGATGCCCACCGGCCCGTATTCGCGTGCGAGCGATCTGGTCAGTGACAGCAGCGCGCCCTTGGACGCCGCATAGTGCGCCATCCCCGGCGAGCCGCGTTGGGCGCTCGACGACGAGATCATCACGATGCGGCCCCATCCCGCCTCCACCATGTCCGGTACGGCGACCTGGCAACAGTGGAAGGTTCCGGTCAGGTTGACCGCGATCAGGCGCTCCCAGGCCGCAGGAGTGATGTCGGTGAACGGCGCGAAATCCACCACGCCCGCGCTGGTGACCAGGATATGCACCGGCCCCAGTTCGGTACGTACCTTCGCGAAGGCCTCCTCGACGGCCGAGCGGTCGCTGACATCTGCGCCGACCGACAGGGCCGTCACATCGTCGGCACGTAGCTCTTCGGAAACCCGTTGTGCCGCGACGTCGTCGAGGTCCAGCACGGCTACCTTGTGCCCCAGCCTGCCGAGCTCGTGGCAGGTCGCCTCGCCCATGCCGGACGCGCCCCCAGTCACGACCGCGACGCGGGTGATCGAGTCTGCCATCGAGAGCCCTTCGCTTCCTATTCGTAGATCACATGAATCGTGCGGCTGGTCGGCAGGGCCTGGCAGGTCAGCACCCATCCCTCGGCCACCTCGTCGGCTTCGAGCGCGTCGTTGTTGTTCATTCGGGCGCTGCCCTCGGTGATTTGCGCCATACACGTTCCGCAGGAGCCGGTTTCACACGAAGAGGGTGGGCTCAAGCCGGCCGAGCGCGCGGTCTCGAGCAAGGTGTCACCCGCACGGTATTTGGCGGTTGTGGTCCGGCGATCCAGCTCGATGACGACCTCTTCGGTGCGCGCGGCCGGACCATTGGACTCGACGACGGCCACCCCTGCCCGTGCGTAATCGCTCATCGGAAGCAACATTATCAAGTACTTGTCATTATTACCAACTAATCGCCGATGGCGCTGACCTCCTCGCAGCTGCGCACGGCGACCGAACGGATCGAGTGCGCTTGGCCGGTCACCACGGTGACCGCTACCTCAACCGGCACTGAGGCGCCCGTGCACACCGACCCGGCGCTCGGTCAACCATAGGTAAACGCGTCCCAGGACCACCGCTTGGAACTACCATTCAACATTCCGGATCGGGTTTGTCGCGGCGGGGGGACGTCATGGGTGACTGCGGATCGCATCGCGGTTCGCAGGGCGGCGTGATTGTCACGTGACCGAACAAGCCGACGACACGCCGACACCGCAGGGCCCGGGCGCGCGGGGCGAGGGCCAGGTGAGCCGACGGCACCTGCTCGGCGGCGCTGGATTACTCGGTCTCGGTGCCGCCGCGGGCGCCGTGGCCGCCACCGCAATACGGGGCTCCGATGTTGCCGACCGGAAGCAAACTCCCACGCGCAGCCTCACCGGTCCCGCGTCCCCCGCAACGTCTCGGCCACCGAACCTGCCGCTGAACATCATATTGATCATCCGTGATCAAACGCGGTTCGACTTGCCCGTTGCCGCCGGCTACAGCACGCCGGCCCTGGATCGTCTTGCGCAGCAAGGGATCAGCTTTCGCAACCACTACATCGCCTCGGCGATGTGCACGCCGTCTCGTGCGGCGTTCTTCAGCGGGCATCCGCCGCAAGTCAACGGGGTCTTCGACCAGATGGAAACCGGCTGGGTGCCGAACTTGCGACAAGACCAGCCCAACATGGGCTCGATGATGAAGAAACTCGGCTACCAGACCGCATTTTTCGGCAAATGGGAAATGGAAGCCGACCTCATCCCACCCAAGCCGACGGTCAATTACAGCGAAGCGCTCCAGCCCTATGGTTTCGACATCTACCAACCGGACGGCGACAAACCCGGCGCTCCCAACCAGGGCTACGACACCGATGTCTACACGGCGAGCGAAGGCGTCCGCTGGCTGCGCGGCAATGTGCCCGGGCTGCGCGAATCCGGCCAGCCCTTCTTCTTGATCATGAGCTACCTGAACCCGCACGACATCATGTACGCCGACACGAATGTCCCGGGAACACCTCAGGTGCAGAAGGCTGTCTCGAAGGAAGCGATCGTCACGCCGCCGAATAATTCGCTGTACAGCCAGCGCTGGAACACCGCTCCCTCACCGACCCTGCAGGAATCGCTGTCGGCGCCGGGCATGCCCCCGGCGCTGGCGGAGTACAACACGGGGTGGGAGGGGGTTCTCGGCACCATTCCCACGAACCGCACAGACATGTGGCAGGTCTTCAACGACTACTACCTGAACATGATCCGCGACACGGACCTGAGCCTGCAACAACTCGAGGACGGCCTCGACGAGCTCGGCCTCTGGGAAGAAACGGTCGTGATCTTCACCGCAGACCACGGCGAGATGGCGGGTGATCACGGCGGCATCCGGGGCAAGGGTCCCATGGCCTACGAGGGCAACTCCCACGTGCCGTTGATCGTCGTCCACCCCGACTATCCCCAGGGCCAATCGTCGGACGTCGTCACCAGCCACCTGGATCTGATGCCGTCGCTGCCCGGGCTTGCGGGGGTGCCCGAGGACCAGCGGCGTGCGGCCGTGCAGGGTCTGCCCGGTCACGACTTTTCCGGGGTGCTCGCAACGGCCGAGACCGCGAGCCCGCACGCCGTCCGCGCCGGCGCCCTATTCAACTACGTCGGCCCGCTCACCATCGATGCGAACTATTGCGTGGCAGGGATGAAGGAACTGCTTCAGAACAAACCGGCGCCGCCGTTGACGGAGCTTCAATCGAAGCTCGATAAACGCGGATTCATGAGTTTTGCGTTCGACGGGCAGTACAAGTTCGCGCGCTACTACGCGCCGGCCAACTTCAATACGCCGACAACGCTGGAAGAAATCCTGCGGGACAATGACATCCAACTCTTCGATCTGAAGAACGATCCGCTCGAGACGAGCAATCTGGCACTGGAGCCGGAAAAGAACAAAGACCTCATCCTTCGCATGAACGCCCTGCTGAACGAACTCATGGCTGACGAAGTGGGCAAGAACGACGGTAGTTTTCTGCCCAAGGAGATTCGTCCCCAGCGTGGGTGAGCCTGATTCACGAGCGCGTTCGCGCCTGCGGGCGGCATCCAAAGCGTCGCGGAATACGTTGGCGCGGATACGCAATCCCGGTGCGCCAGCCGAGTCGCAGACCACAGTGGCGCAAACGATCAATCCGCCGCTAGCGGTGCCTCACGACTCGGGACCGATGTGATCGGTGTGCAGCGTGTGGCCGGTGCCCTGTTCGATGACGCGACCGAGCAGTTCCCGCAGCGTGTCCTGCTCGGCGCTGCTGAGCACGCCGAAAACCTTCGCATTTGCGGCAATCGCGTCGCTGACCACGGCCTCGGCGACCTTGCGCCCCTGGTCGGTGAGGAAGGCCTGCAGTATCCGGCCGTGTTGTGGGTCCTGCTTCCGCTCCACCAGCCCGCGACGCTCGAGCTCCTTCAGGGCCAGCTGGACACCCTGCGGGCTGATGAGCAGGCGACGCGCCAAGTCAGCACCGGACAGGCCGGGCTCGGTGGCCAGTTGGCGCAACATGCCGATCTGTGCGGTGCTGACGCCGTGATCACTCACCGCGTCGTTCACCGTCGTCAACGAGAAGTACCACGCCTGCTTGAGCAGCCAGAGGATGTTGTCGGTTTGTTCCACTCTCGCCTCCTAACCAGAACCGTCAGCGCTTGTAGATCTGGCCGTTTTTCATCACGAACCGCACGTCGAGTGTGGTGGCGATGTCGTGCGACGGATCCCCGGGAACGGCGATGATGTCGGCCAGGTAGCCCGGCGCGAGACGGCCGAGCTCGTCGTCGGACTCGATGAGCTCCGAGCTGGTGATCGTCGCCGCGCGGATCGCCTCCATCGGCGTCATGCCCCGATCCACCAACGCGCACAACTCTTTGGCGTTCTGCCCGTGCGGAATGGCCGGGGCGTCGGTTCCGCACGCGATCCGCACCCCGGCGGCGATCGCCTTCGGCAGCATCGCCTGTGCTTGCGGGAAGACCACTTCGGCCTTCTTACGCAACTCGGGAGCGATGCGGTCAATGGCCATCGCTTCGGTGAGATAGGTGGTCGACACCAGGAATGTGCCGTGGTCGACCATCATCTGAATCGTCTCGTCGGTGGCGAGGAAGCCGTGTTCGATGCAGTCGATGCCGGCACGGATGCAGGCCCGAATCGCACTGTCCCCGACGGCATGTGCCGCGACGCGCACGCCCGCACGGTGTGCCTCGTCGGCGATCGCGACGAACTCGTCGTCGGAGTACTGCTGCGCGCCGGGGGCGGTGCTGTGCGACATCACGCCACCCGACGCGGACACCTTGATCAGCTTGGCGCCGTGGCGAACCTGGTAGCGCACGCACGCACGTACGTCGTCGACGCCGTTGGCGATGCCCTCGGCGACGGACAGCGGCATGATGCCGGGCGCGAGCCGTTGAAAAACGGTGGGGTCGAGGTGTCCGCCGTACGGAGTGACGGCATGACCGGCCGGATAGATTCGTGGACCGACGTGCCAGCCTTGGTCGATCGCACGCTGCAAAGCGACGTCGAGCAGATAGCCGCCGGTCTTCACCATGAGCCCGAGATTGCGCACGGTCGTGAAGCCCGCTTCGAGGGTGGTGCGGGCGTTCACCGCGCCCCGCAGCGTGCGGTAGGCGGGGTCGTCCTGCACGCCGTGCATCGGATTCGGCAGACCTTCCGGCCCGCCCGGTCCCCCGATGAGCAGGTTGAGCTCCATGTCCATCAGGCCTGGCAGCAACGTCACATCGCCAAGGTCGATGTCCGTCGAATCAGCGGGCAGCTCAGTCGGATTCACCGATTGGATTCGCTCGCCGTCGATCACCACCACGGCAGGCGACCGCACCTCACCGACATCGACGTCGGCCAAGCGCGCGGCGTGCAGGACAGTGGTCACGGGACCGGTTCGGACACGCAGTCCAGCGTGGCGGCGCCGGAATCGGGGACGCGCGGCTGCTTCCAGCACTCGACCGGGAACGACACCATGATCATCGAATACAGCAGGTGCATCAGGTTGAGGACGTCCTCGGGCATGTCCTCAAGCGGAAACTTGTCGCAATAGGAGATCGCCTCCTCCGCACGGGGCGTGATGGCGTCGTAGAAGGCCTGCATCTCGGCCATCGAACTAGCCAGCCGTTTCGCGAAACGCTCCGGCTCCGAGGGTAGGCACCACTCCGAAAATCGTTCTAAGTCAGCGAATTCGTTGGGAAGCATTGCGGTCATCGCACTCAGACTCCCGCCGTCTTGCGCTGATAGTCGTCCACCCACGCGGCGGTTTCCTTGTGCAGGTGACGAATCAGCACCTCCTGGTCGCAAAGCAAGAACTTGTCGACCACACCGGATTCGACCATCGTCTGGGTCGCCTCCAGCGTATTCGCGTCCTGCAGCCCGTACTCCTTGAACGAGACTGCTGCTAGCTCCTGAGCGATGCGCTCCCTTGGCGTACGCGGCTGCGGGAAGTACAGCGTGCCCTCGAACATGTGCGAGTTATACGACGTGGGCCAGTAGTGGTACGTCAGATACCAGCCCTGACCCCAGACCAGGATCACGAAGTTCGGGAACAGCTGGAACGAATCCAGGCCCCAGGGATCGCATTTCGCCGGATTGAGCCCCGGCGGCATCTCGCCCAATTCGGGTTTGTCCCACGGCCCGAACAAACCACTCTGGCAGATGTCCTCCATCGGCTTGCGCATCTCGGAGTCCATCTCCCATGCCCGGATGCCCGACGTGCTTACCAACCGATGCGGCCCGTCGATGCGATAGTGCGGCGCCTCGAAACCGGCCTCCGCGGCGGCCTTGGAATACTTGGCAGGTGACTGATTCGCGTGCAGCACAGGTGCGTGATAGAACTCCTGGAACGCATCCATGTAGAGCTTCCAGTTGGCCTTCACCTCCGAGCGGTAATAGAACCGCGAGGTCATCTCACCGAACGGATAACCCTCAAGGCCAAGGATCATCGGGCCGAGGAAGTCGCGAAGTGTCTGCTCGGGCTCGTCGGCGAGATTGACGAAGATGAACCCTTCCCATACGTCGCAGTGCACGCTCACAAGGCCGTAGCGACTCTTGTCCAGGTCGAAGAACTCCCCCTCCTGCTGCACGAAGGTCAGGTTGCCGTCGAGGTCGTAGCGCCAGGCGTGGTACTTGCAGGTGAATTGCCTGCAGACGCCGCTGGTTTCCTCCAGCGGCATGTCGTTCCACACCAGCTTGTTGCCGCGGTGCCTGCAGATGTTGTGGTACGCCTTGATCTTGCCTGCGGTGGTGCGCACCAAGATGATCGACGTGTTGGCGACTTTCAGTTCCTTGGTGAAGTAGCTGCCCTTACGCGGAAGCTGCTCGACGCGACCGACATTCAGCCATGCGCGTTTGAACACCGCTTTGCGTTCGGTCTCGTAGAACTCGGGACTGATGGAATCCTCGTAGGAGACCGGCTCCGTTCCCAATTCTGGATAGTGCTGCGTCCAGCTGCCCTCGGGCGGCTTGGGGAAACGAGCCATCGGCTTCTCCTGTCCACTCGGTAACGCCGACGGTATATGCTTCAGCCAACAATCACAAGTAGTTGATATTGCCATCGCTAGCGAGCCGGAAGACCGAGAACTCGCTGCGCGATGATGTTGCGCTGGATCTCCGAAGTGCCCCCTGAGATGGTCCCCGCATAGGTGCTGACGTAGCGCGTGAACCAGCTTCCCGTGAAAAGGTCTGGGCTGTAGGGGTTAAAGGGCGCCGTCAGGCCTTTATCGCGCAGCCCTTCCACGCCGGCAGCGTCCAACGCATGCCGTGCGGCGTTCTGTTCAGCCTCCGACCCGAGCACCTTCAACACGGACACACCTGGAACGTCACGCTCGCCGCGCGCCGCCTGTCCGAGCGCCGCCGACCCCAGGAGGCGCAGCGCTTGGTAATCCATCGCGATGGTGGCGTAGCGGTCGCGGTTGACGGCGCCGACGGGCCGGAAGTCCTCGAGCAACTGCTGTAACCGGTTGGCGAACGCCATCCACATCATCGTGCGTTCGTGGCCGAGCGATCCGTTGGCAACCCGCCATCCGCCGTTGAGCGGACCGACCAGATTCTCGGCGGACACTCGCACGTCGGTGAAGAAGACTTCGTTGAAATCCCTCCCTTCGTGGTCGTACACCGGCGCGAACGGCCGACGTTCTACTCCGGGTGTATCGGTGCGGATAAGCAGTGCGCTGATGCCCTTGTGCTTGGGCGCATCAGGATCGGTGCGGACGAACGTGAGCAGGACGTCGGCGTCGTGCGCGCCCGAGGTCCATACCTTCTGACCGTTGACGACGAAGTGGTCGCCGACCAGGACGGCACGCGTCGTCAAACCTGCCAGATCGGAGCCGGCACCCGGTTCGCTCATGCCCAGCGACGCGGTGATCTCCGCACGCAGAATCGGCACCGCCCATCGCTTCTTCTGTTCGTCTGTGCCGAAGGACAGCAGCGACGCGGCGATGATGCCCACACCCTGAGGGTTGAACGCGTGATAGATGCGCCGTCGCGCGAGTTCATCGCGGTGGACGAACTGTTCGAGGATGCCCGCGTTGCGGCCGCCGAACTCGGGCGGGTTGCCCGGCAGCAGCCATCCGTGGTCGAACTGAAGACGCTGCCAGCGCCGCGCCCACTCCGGCACGTGTGACGTCGAGCGGGACCGCTCCCCCGCAGCCTCGGCCTCGGCCGGCAGATGCTCGTCGAGGAAAGCGACGAACTCCGCGCGGAATGCCTCGACCTCGTCGTCGAACGTCAGCTGCACACGGACAACATATCAAGTACTTAACATTTGTGCCGTCGTGCGCTATGACTAGTGGGATGCTCGATTCAGAGAAGATCCTGATCACCGGCGCGACGGGCAAGATCGCCTTTCCCATCGCACGGGCCCTGGCACAGCGCAACGAGGTGTGGGGCGCCGCCCGCCTTCGGGAGCAGTCAGACCGGGACAGACTCGCGGATGCCGGCATCACACCGATAGCGCTCGACATGAGCACCGGCGACTTCTCCACGGTTCCCGACGATTTCACCTACGTCTTCCACGCGGCTGTCGACGTTGGCGCTGGCGATTGGACGCAGTGCGTCGAAACGAACGCACAGAAGTCAGGCGAGCTGCTCTACCACTGTCGCGCGGCCAAGGGCTTCGTCTTCTGCTCCACCGGATCGGTATACGGCTACCAGGGACAGCGCCCGCTGCGGGAGTCCGATCCGCCCGGGGTGCCACTTCGGGCGAACTACAGCTTCTCGAAGGTCGCCGCCGAAGCCGTGTGCACCTGGGTTGCCGAGAAGTACCAGATTCCGCTCACGATCATCCGGATCTGCTCAACCTACGGACCAGAAGGCGGAGCGCCTGCCGATCGTCTGGAAATGATGTTGGCGCGCAAACCGATTCGGCTGTATCCGGACAAGCCGAACAACTACAACCCGATCTACGAGGACGATTACGTCGAACTGGGCATCCGGGCCATGGAGGTCGCCGGCACTCCGCCGGTCGTCGTGAACTGGGCGGGCAGCGAAACCGTCAGCGTCGAGGACTACTGCACGTACATGGGCGAACTGGTGGGCGTCGAACCGATCTTCACGTACACCCCCGACGCACACACTCCCCTGTGGCCCGATGTGACCTACATGCACGAAATCCTCGGCAAGACGAAGGTGCCATGGCGCGAGGGATTCCGGCGGATGATCGAGGCACGTCACCCTGAAATCAGGCTGCCCCAAGATGATTCAGTGACACCAGGAGGACGAAGGTGATGGAGCTACCGGGAACACCCTCCGACGAGGTAGATGGTGTGCTCGCCACGGGCCGTGGCGACATCACCACGCTCTTCGTGTCCATGGCGACACGCCACCCCGACGGTGCCGACGCCGACTATCTACGCTGGCACACCCTCGACCACCGGCCCGAGCAGCACCGGCTGTCCGCCGTGCGCGCCTCGCTGCGGTTGGTGTCGACACCGGCGTGCCGGGCCGCGCGAGCAGCGGGCCAGGACCGCTATGACGCGATCGACCACGTGATGACGTACTTCTTCAGCGACCCCAGCGGACTCGACGGCTTCCTCGGCCTTGCCAAGGCGCTCATCGGAGCCGACCGGAAACTTCCGCTGCTGCCACCGGTCGAACGCGGTGTGTACAACGTGCAGACCAAGGCGGCGGCGCCACGCGTCAAGGTCGGCGCCGACGTGCTTCCGTGGTGGCCGATTTTCGGCGTATACCTGCTGTTGGAGCGCGGTGACGCGCCGGCAAACCGTCTGCTCGACGTAGACGGTGTGGCCGGAGTGTGGTCAGCGTCATCGCTGGCGGTCGACGCGAAAATGGCGAGCGCAAAGGCTGGTCAGTCGATCACGTACTGCTTCCTCGACGAGGACCCGATCGCCGTCGCGGAACGGCTGCGGCCGGCCCTGGAGAAGCGGTGGAGCGACGGCGTCGAACCACTTATTGCAGCGCCGTTTCACACGATCGTGCCCTACGAGTGGGATCGCTATGTGCCATAGGGGGTTTGCATGCGAATCGGCTTGATGGTCGGTTCTGACAAGGAGCGCTCACGCGCCGACAGACTGGCCGGGCTGATGGAAGACGGACAGACCGCCGAACGCGACGGTTTCGCGTCGTTCTGGATTCCCCAGGTTCCCGGCTACCTCGACGCGATGACGGCCGTCGCTCTTCTCGGGCAGGTCACCGAGCGGATCGAGATCGGGACAGCTGTTGTTCCCATCCAGACCCGCCACCCACTCATCATGGCGCAGCAGGCGCTGAGCACCCAGGTCGCGTGCTCCGGCCGGTTCACTCTTGGCCTCGGGCCGTCGCACCACTGGATCGTCTCGGATCAGCTCGGACTCCCCTATGACCGCCCGGCGCCGCTGGTGCGCGACTATCTCGAAGTACTGGCCGCGGCATTCGCGGGACCCGGTGCCGTCGCCGTTGAGAACGACAACTACCGCGTGCACAGTCCCATCGATGTCACCGATTCATTCGACATGCCGGTGCTTCTCGCCGCGCTCGGGCCAGCGATGCTGCGGATCGCCGGGGAGCGCGCCGGCGGAACCATCCTGTGGATGGCGGACGAGCGAGCGATCGGCGACTACGTCGTCCCGCGCGTCGCCGAGGCGGCGGCGGCCGCCGGACGAACCGGAATACGGGTCGTCGCAGGCGTTCCCATCGCGCTCTGCTTGGACAGCGAAGTCGACGACGCACGCACCTATGCCAGCGAAGTGCTCGGCCACGCCGACTTCTCCCCCAATTACGTTCGGCTCCTCGAACACGGCGACGCCCAAGACGTCGGCGACACCATGGCCGCGGGCGACGAATCGACCATCCTGGCGCGGCTGCGGCGCTACCGCGACGCGGGCGTCACCGATCTCGCCGCGCGGGTGGTGCCGCTAGGCGGCGATGCGAACACGCGCAGCGAATCACGCCGACGCACTCAGGAATTCCTCGCGTCGCTCGCGTTGGATTGACCGCGCGATTAAGCACGGGCGATCCGATTGACAGGGCACGTCTCCAAAGCGCTGCCAGACGCGCGTATATATTGATCGATCGATCAGGCACTTTGACAAGTGACGCGCGCCGTCAACACACGCTTCGGCGGCGCATCGCGGTCAACAGGTCGGCCTGCTGGCCCTAGACGCCGGCGAAGCGGGATTAGCTGCGCGGGACGACGGAGGGCTTGGTCAGTGCGCCGATCTGCCGCTCGACGAAGCGGCGCATCTCGTCGTGACCGAGGGTGACGCCTACGGCTTCCTCATTGCAAAGGCAGCGTGCGATTTGTGCGATCAGCATCGAGATGACGATCGGCGGGCGGGTATCTAAGTCGATGCCATGGGCGCGCAACACGAGGGTGACGGCGGCGGTCTCCATATCGCGCACACGCTCTGCGTATGCCTTGAGTTCCACGCCAATTGTCTTGCGGTGGTTGGCCAGCGCCATAAATTCGGTGTTGAGGACGGTCCGACGAGGATCACTGTTGAGGGCCCAAAGCGCACGCAATGGGTCGTTATCAGTGAGCGTGGCGCGCATCTGATCTAGTGCGGCGTCCGCGCCCGCGTGCAGCACTGCAAGGAACAAGTCGTCCATCGTCGGGAAGTAGTAATGGACGAGAGGCTGTCTGATGCCGGCCCTTGCGGCCACCCGGCGTGACGTGGCAGCGGCATACCCTTCGTCGTGCATGATCTGGGCGGTTGCCTCGATCAGTCGGCGGCGGGTTCCGCCGTCGTCGGCCTTCGCCTTCCGTGGCGTTGCCATTCAAAACCCCACCCGCGAGGGGGTTGACCGCAAGTTTCGGGTCGTGATAAACATGCGCCACCTTATCATTTGATCGATCGATCAGGATTGGTCGCCACGCCATCGGAGCCGAGCCCATGACCGGAAGCTATCCGCCCGTCAACCCCCTGTTTGCGTCACCCTCGTCGAGCGCGCCGGCGACCGTCTCACCGTCTCGAAGAGCAGTCCAGAGCGCCGCAAAGCTCGGCGGCTACGGCGGCATGGCGGTGGCGGCGTGGCTGGTCACCGCGGTAGCGACCGGCTATGGGTTGGCCGCGGCCGACACGACCGGCACGTCCTCGGAATCCTCCTCGACGAGTCCGGCGGGTTCGACGTCGACCAACACGTCGTCCACTGGATCCGCCGCCACGTCGACCACGGGAACTGCCACCTCGCCCACAGCGACGACCGGTGTCGCTTCGACGTCGACCAGCACGGGATCGACGTCAACCGGTACCGGTACGACTTCCACGACCGGAACCGCGACGACGGCAGGCGCGACGTCGTCGACTACCCAGGTTGGATCCGGTGTCACGATCAGCAGTAGCGGCGGAGCGCAAACGAGTGCTACCGAGTCTGCTGCATCGCCGGCTCCGCAGACGGCCAGTGCCCAACCACCGACCAACACCAGCGGGGTTGAGACACAACCCCAGTCGAGCGAACCAATCGTCTCCGGCGAGGCGCCCGCGCCCACTCAGCCGAGCACGCCGCCAGCGACCCCGGCATCGGAGACCGAGCAGACGACATCTCCCGCCAACACCGGATCGGACTCGATACACTCCGCCACAGTCAACGCCGCGACCAAATCGCTGACCACCGCTTCGTCGACGCCGACGACCTCGGTCGGAGTGGTAGACACCGTTGCGACCGTCACGCGGTCGTCTGCGACGGTCACCACGTCGACTGAGGCGTCTGCCGTAAAGGCGTTCGAGGCAACCGCCGAAAGCAGTGCGTTCGCCGCCGCGGCCATTGCACCAGCCGTCCCGACGGCCCAAGTCGCCACTCCCGCTACCGGCTTCGTGGGATTCCTCAACAGCGTCGTCACCAACCTCCTCAACCCGTTCCTGGCGCCGGCCCCCAACACGCCGGAACCCGCTGCGCCAGTGGTATGGGCGGTGCTGGCCTGGGTTCGACGCAACCTCTTCAATCAGTCCCCGACCATCGCGTACAACCCGACCACTACGGTGCAGACCGGGCAGACCGTCACCGGCAACATCGGCGCCACCGACCCCGAGGGCGACGCGTTGATGTATAAGGTCACGAAAGGACCGCAGTACGGCACCCTGACGGTCGACCAAGCGACCGGCGACTTCACCTACACGCCCAACGACATCGATTATGATGCGGCGCAACTTGATTCGTTCACTGTGTCCGTCACCGACGGCAAGTTCAACCTGCTGAGTCTGTTCAGTCCGCACAGCGCCACGACGGGCATCGATGTCACAGTGCTCAATCCCACCGTCCAGCGCGTGATCCTGAATCTGCCCGATGACATCACGAGCCCGGCGAATCCGCGCTACTCAGAAGACGGAAAATCCATCTTCTTCGCCGGCGCACCTGCGGCCGGCGGTCGCTCGGAGATCTATCAGATCAGTGTCGATGGCTCGGACGTTCAGTGCGTGACCTGTGGCGTCTCCACGGGCGAAACCGGCAACCTGGCCAAACCGGTTCCCGTCAACGACGGTTCAGGTCGGGTGCTGGTGCTGGTCAATGTCCAAGGCCAATCGCCCCGCTACTCCATCCTGGAAGACGGCGTCAACGGGCGACAGCTGGTTCCCGTCACCACGCCGCCGGGCGGGGGATTCGCTATCGACCCGCAACGCGAGATGAGGGTCTCGCCCGATGGGCAGCATGTGCTGTTCACCCGAATTGTGCTGGGCCCGACCAACCTTGTGCAGGCGCTGCCGATCGTCGGCACGCTGAACCGCACCGCCAATGGGTACGAGGTCGTCGACGCGCGGGTGGTCTACCCCACCGGTGAGGGCAAGCAATGGACCCCCGACGGCAAGGGCGTGGTCATCCTCGGCGGGGCATACGAGGCGGGCAATGTCGACGACATCGAGGTCGACCTGGCCACCGGCAAGGTGACCCGGGTGACCGCCAACCTCGACTACGACGAAGACATGGACTTCTCACCCAACGAACAGTGGATCGCGATCGGAAGCACACGCGGGCTCGACGCGCTGACGCCGATGACAAGGATCGTGCGGCCAAATTTCCTGCCGGCCTACGTCAGCGCGCCGGTGTACGACGAGTATGCGCTTCCGATCAACGTCTCGAACCAGGAGTGGCTGGTCGCCCTCGAAGATGAGCTCAAGCGCGAGAACGGTATCCCACTGTTCGATACCGGCGATGGATACGCCGCCCGAAGCATGCCCAGCTGGAACCCCACCGGCGACGCGATCACGTTCTGGGAGTCCCGCGTTGCGGACCCGACGCAATCACGGCTGGTCATCGCGAACCTGAAGTACACGACCAGCGTCGGGCCGGTAGCGGCGGACACGTCGACCCCAAATCCGACGTGGGCCCCGCAACTCAGCACGTACGTTCCCACGACGACGCCGCTGCCGGCAGTCGGAACGTATGCCGGCGTGGGAGGCGGCACCGCGGTGGTCAGCGAGGCCCCGGACCCGGCGGACGCGACTCGCACCATCCGCACCGTCACCTACACCAACTACGTCAACGAGGACGGAATGATCCTCAACGGCACCGAATCAGCCGACTACAACGCTGGCCAATCCGCAGTGCACTACCTCGCCGACATCACCGTCACGGGAGCGCACACCGGCTACCTGAAGGCCGATGCCACCGTCAACGCGTTCCAGCAATCGTTGACCGGCTACATCACCTCTAGCGTCGACGGCGATGTGCAAAGCCTGCCAGATCCGGCTGCCGCAGAGGAGGCTCAGCAGAGTGCGTAATCGATGACAGGGAAGGTTGGCTAGC
Source organism: uncultured Actinomycetota bacterium (assembly GCA_963841555.1). Classification (GTDB taxonomy): domain Bacteria; phylum Actinomycetota; class Actinomycetes; order Mycobacteriales; family Mycobacteriaceae; genus Mycobacterium. Next base: position 1,271,528 of record CAWJDL010000003.1, on the reverse strand, counting down.
CCCCGCACTCGTCTACTAACTTAAACACTCGACACCTGTACGCGGGGTGCGCCATCGGCGCACCTCGCGTACTCGCGCAGGACCACTCGAACATCAGGAATCCGTCGCGAGGTGAACAGCGCCTCATGACGTTGACGCATCGAAGGGGGGATGACCCTCTCCGGGCTGCCGACGCACCTCGAACCGCCCAGCGTCTTCTCTCTCCGGATCTTGGCCGGCGACCGTCCGTTCGCAGTAGCTCCGACAACCGTCGGCAATTGCCAACGCCTTCAACCTCTTAACTGCGGCAATCCGCCATTGCCAACGCGGTCAACAGCCGCAAACGCCCATGTCGACGCGTTCGCATCAACTAGGTCAACAGTCGGCCGAAGCATTGCCAACGAATAGCGTGTCGGCGACGCCCGAAAACTGACCCCGTGTCGCCAGAACGTTGGGGATCTCGCGGAACACAGTGCGGGCGGCGCTGGCCTCGGAGGGTCGCCGAAGTGCTCCCTTACCACAACTCTGGACGGCCAAACCTACACCTCACCAGGGACTGGACAATGACGACCTGGAGGTAGGCAGCCAACAACACTCGGGCGGTGAAGAGCACTTCTCCACCGCCCCAGGTCTTTTCGGATCAGAGCACTAGGCCACACCGACGGACTATTCCATCCTTTCGTCGGGCTCGAGTGTGACGGAACTCGGGAACGGCCCGGGCGGGCCGGGTAGATACGAGGCGGTCCACTTGGTCCATCCTCGTGAATGAGGCTCTCGAGGTGCGATGCGGAACTGCTTGACGAATTCTCCGGCGTCGCTGGCGTTGATGCGGATCTGTGCCTCAATGCGACTGTGCGCTTCACGAACCGACAGGCGTGCGGGCAGTATGACTTCGACGGATTTCCACGCGCCTTGGCCTGCGCGCAAGTCATGTCGCCCGATCGCTCGTAGCTGAACCCACTCGGACAAGAGGGACCTGTCCACAGCCGTCAGCTTTAGCGGTACTTGGCGACGTAGTCGGTCATGGTGGCGAGCTGGTAACGCGAGACGTCCTTGGCGTTTTCGTCTTCGGCGAAGACCGAGGACACCATGACGGTGTCGGGGCGGTCGTAGAACTCGATGTCGGCTAGGCCGGAAAAGAACTCGCCCCAGTCGATGTCGCCGTCGCCGATCTTGAGATGCTGGTGCACCCGCGCCGGGCTGCCGGGAGGGTTGGTGATGTAGCGCAGGCCGTGGCTGCGGCGGTGATCCATGGTGTCGGCGAGGTGCACCAACCGCAACTTCTCACCGGCGGCTTTCATGATCTGGGTCATGTTGGCGCCCATGTGGTAGGTGTGGCAGGCGACATAGACCATGCCGATGTTGGGCGAGTTCACCCCGCGGATGATCCGCACGGCTTCCAGGCCGTCTTCGACGAAGTCGTCGGGGTGCGGGTCGATGCGGACATCGAGGCCTTCGCGTTCGAAGATCGGCAGCAGCTCCTCCATCGATCGGAAGAACGCGCGCTCGGATTCCTCCGCTCTTTCGGGGCGTCCGGAGAACTCGGTGTTGATGACGTTGACGCCGAGGTCGACGGTGATCTGGATGACGCGTTTCCAGTTGCGCACCGCGGCTGCCCACGCGTCCTCATCGGGGCCGGACCAGCGCAGCACCGGCAGCACCGAGGCAATGCCCACTTCCGCGTCGGCGCAGGCCTTGCGGAACTTGGACACTAGGTCGTCGTCGGCGCGAGGATGGTTGAAGAACGGGATGAAGTCCCGGTGCGGGGTCAGCTGCAGGTACTCATAGCCCAAATCAGCGACCACCCGCGGGAACTCGAGCAGCTCGTAATCGTGGTGAAGCGGCGTAGGGTCCAGCGCGATCTTCATGTCGGGAAACTCCTTTGGACTAACTGAATCGAACCGACGGAACCCCGCACGATGCGAAGTAGCGGCGGGTGCGCTGTGCGATCGGCAGTGGGGTGTCGGGATCGCAGGGGTACATGTCCTGCTCGACGATGGCGAACACGTCGATGCCGAGCTTCTCCACCGCGGCCAGCAGGGGCGGCATTTCCGGGATGCCACGTGGCGGCTCGGTCATCGCGCCGAGTCTGACCGCTTCACCGAACGGCAGATCTTCGGCGGCGACTTTGGCCCGTACTTCTGAGGCGATCTGTTTCAGATGTAGATAACCGATGCGTTCGGGTACGCGCTGGATGATGGCGAGGTTGTCACCGCCGCAGTAGCTGATGTGGCCGGTATCCAAGCACAGGTTCACGAACTCGGTGTCGGTGCCGTCGAGAAAGCGGTAAACGTTGCCTTCGGTGTCGACGTGGCTGTCGGCGTGCGGGTGGTATTGCGCACGCACGCCGTACTTTTCGTACATCGCCTTGCCGAGTTCGTTCATTCCGTGGGTCTTCTTCTTCCATTGCTCGGTCGTGAGGTCGCGGTCCTCGAGGACCTGTCCCGTGGCCGGGTCGCGCCACATCTCGGGAATGACCACGACGTGCTTGCCGCCGACTGCGGCGGTCAGTTTTGCGACGTCCTCGATCTGCGTCCACACCGCGTCCCAAGAGTTGTCTTGGTGCAGCCGCTCGAAGACGGTGCCGGCCGAAAGCTTCAAACCACGCGCGGCCAGCTCGTCAGACAGTTTCTGAGGGTCAGTTGGCAGATATCCATAGGGCCCTAACTCAATCCACTCATAGCCCGCCGCAGCGACCTCGTCGAGGAAGCGGTTGTAGGGCGTCTGCCGCGGGTCATCGGGGAACCAGACACCCCAGGAGTCGGGTGCCGAGCCAACCAGGATGGTGCTCATGTCAGTGCTTTCGGGCGTCGGGATACGGGCAGGTTAGGCGGCCACAGTTGGGATCGGGGCCGTGCCGTGTTCCTCGAAGCGTTCTTCGAGTTCTTCCAGCGTGGTGCCCTTGGTTTCGGGAACGAATCGCTTCACGAACACCCACGACCCGATGTTGACCGCGACGAACAGGGCGAACGTGCCAGTCGAGCCCAGCGCTGAGTTCAGTAGCGGAAACAGGAACGAGATCACCGCGTTGGTGCACCACAGCACGAAAACGGCGATACCCATGGCGAAACCGCGAATGCTCAGCGGGAAGATCTCCGACAGCAGAAGCCACACGCAGGTGCCGATGAACATCTGCACGAATCCGACGAACGCCACCATGCACCCGAGGATCACGTAACTGCGCGTTGTGGATTCGGACAGAAGGAACGTGGCGGCGAGAAAAGCCTGTGATGCCGCGACGCCGGCGAACCCGATCAGCAGCATCGTGCGCCGGCCGACGAACCCGAGCAGGATGATGCCGATGATGGTGGTCGCCACGGAGGTCACCCCGACCGCGATGGTGGCGACCAATGCGGCACTCACACCGAGCCCGCTCTCCTCGAGAATCGTTGGTGCGTAGTAGTTGACGGTGTTGATTCCGGTGGCCTGTTGCACGATCGCCAGACCGCAACCGATCAGCACGATCTGCCGGATCCAGGGGACGTCGCGGATCACCGAGAACGGAGTGCTCGTCGTCTTGAGCATGTGTGCGGTGTGCTCGACGATCAGGTCGTACTCGGCGTCCGCCTCCCGCGGCGAGCGGCTCAGCGCCAGAACCTTACGAGCCTCGACCATCCGCCCCTTGAAGCCATACCAGCGCGGTGAATCGGGCAAGGCGAGCATGCCGAGCAACAGCGCGACAGCGGGAACCGCCGCCACCGCGAGCATGGTGCGCCAAACGTGCGGGTCTCGGATGAAATGGTCGAGTAAGGCGTTCATGGCGAACGCAAGCATCTGGCCGGTCACGATCATCAACTCGTTGATTGTCACCATGCGCCCGCGACGTTCCGCCGGCGCCATCTCGGCCAGGTACAGCGGGCAGGTGACCGCCGCGGCGCCGACGCCGAGACCCAAGATGATGCGGGCCGCGACCATGATTTGAACGTTCGGCGCCAGTGCGCAGCCCAGGGCGCCGAGCAAGAAGAGGCCCGCACACAGCAGCAGGGTGCCCTTGCGGCCAACCCGGTCCGCAACGCGTCCACCGAATAGCGCACCGAAGGCCGCGCCCGGAAAGAGCAGCGAGCTGACCACAGTCGCTTCACCGAACGAGGAGAGCGCCAGGTCGTCCTTCATGTAGAGCAGGGCGCCGGAGATGACGCCGGTGTCATAGCCGAACAGCAGACCCCCCAGCGTCGCGATGACGGTGAGCCTGGTCAGGAATCGGCCTGACGATGTCCCGGCGGGGACGGGTGATGACGGCATAGTGAACCTCGTTTCGAACCGCAGCCAATCTCATGGGCTAACGCGCGTTAGTAACGCGCGTTAGAGTTACTATGGATGCAACGCTGTGATGTGTCAACCGTCACATTCGGGAAGGAGGAGACGATGGCACCACCGGTATCGCCGGGCCAATCCAGCCCTCGCCGCCCGACCATGGCCGACGTCGCAGCTCGCGCCGGCGTTTCGCGGACACTGGTGTCGTTCATCCTCGACGGCAAGCCAGGAGCCAGCGACGCCACCCGGCAGCGGGTAATGGCGATCGCCGACGAGATCGGATACCGACCCGACTCGGCGGCTCGACTACTGGCACTAGGCCGCAGCCGGACGCTGGGCGTGCTGACCGACGTGCGCCAACTCTTTCAGGCCGAACTCGTCACGGAAATCTATCCCGCGGCCGAAAGCTGCGGACACGAGGTGCTGCTGTCGGCGAACCTGACGGACCGAGAAGAGTCGGTTCCCATCGAGGCGCTGCTCAGTCATCGCTGCGGTTGCCTCATCCTGCTCGGCCCCGGCTCCGACACCGCCTACCTCCGCACGCTCGCCACGCGTGTCCCCGTGGTCGTCGTCGGACGGCGGCTACCCGTCGACTCGGAGGGCGCTGGATCGAACCTCGCGACCGTACGCACCAACGACGCCAAGGGAATGCGGGAGGCAGTCCACTATCTCGTCGAGTTGGGCCACCGCGACATCCATCACGTGGACGGCGGCGATGACCCGGGGTCGGCCGACCGGCGACGCGCCTACCGCGCAGCGATGCGCAGCCACGGACTCACCCAGCACGCCAAAGTCATTGCCGGGGCCCACAACGAGCAAGCGGGAGCCGCCGCCGCCCGCGTGATGCTCGCCGAACCCGAATTGCCGACCGCGGTACTGGCGGGCAACGACCGCTGCGCACTGGGACTGCTTGATGTGTTCACCCGCGCCGGAGTGGATGTGCCCGGCCAACTCTCGTTAATCGGCTACGACGACAGCCGACTGTCGGACAACCCGCGCATCGACCTCACCACCGTCCATCAGGACGCAGCGGGACTGGCCCGGTACGCGGTGCGACTGGCCGTCGAGATGCTGGAGGAGAAGCGTATCGGCCCAGAAGACGTTGTGCTCGAGCCCAAGCTGGTGGTGCGCGGAACCACCGCGAAACCGCGCAGAACGTAGTCAGCGTAACGATGGCCGCCAACGGTGACAGTCACTAACAGACAGACAGACAGACAGACAGACAGACGCTGCCAACGATCGCCACACCGCCTGCCTTCTAGGTGCGCACGTAGGCGCCCACCAGAACAGGAGTGTTCATGGCCGAACGGTATCGGGCCGCTATTCCGTTGACCGACATCGGGTTTTGTCATCTGGTCGTCGGAGTCACCGATATGGATCGGGCGTTGGCGTTCTACTGGGACCTGCCACTAACAGACGCTCGATAACCCGGTGAACAACGCGTTCGTCGCCTCCTGCGAAGCGAAGTACGGCGCTACGCTGATATGCCGACATCTGACCGATGGAGGCTGCCTACGTCTCGGTCTACCGGTGGAAGAACACAGTCGCGAAGGCAAAGTCCTTCGCGGTCGCCGATATTCAAAGCCAGCCGGTGGGGTCACAGTCAACGCCCAGAGGGCCTGGCCACAATCGACGGTGACAACAACCACGTCTTAAAGACCGCGCGCATCGGCGAGACTGCCCCAGATGGCTCATTTCACGATTTGGGAATCGGGCAGTCCGATCAAGCCCGACCCCTACCTGACCGGCCCCCTTGGGCGAAGGGCCTGGCCGGTTGACATCCAAAAGCGTTGGAGGTCAAGGCTGGCCGCGGCGGTTCCGCCAGGCACCGATTGCGGCGAGGCGGCGCCGCTGCTGCGCCGCAGCCCCAGTGTCGAGTCCGTGGCCGCGCTGCTCGAGTTGGCCGATGACGCGTTGGCGATGCTCGACGGGATTGGCGTCGTCGTATTTGAACTTGGCGTCTACCCGCAGCACCGTCAGCCGGACGCCGCGGATGCCGGAGAGCATCCGCCCATAGGGCGCTGTGTCGACGGCGACGGGGGCGTGGCGACCTTCGGGTTGGAAGTCTGCGAGTTGGGCGGCGAGGATCTCCGCCTTGTCCTGCGGGTCATCGACAACCGTTGGTCGGCACACGAATTGCACGGCGGTGTAGTAACTGGTCGGGACTCCGTCCTCATCGGGTCCACCCGCCTTGGCCCGCCAGTAGGTCGGAATGTAGGCGTAGTCACCGGTGAGGGCCAGGCGTACTTCCGCGGCGGCCTCCAGGTGCGCCCAAACTGGGTTCGGCCGTGCCAGGTGGATGAGCAGCTCGTCGCCTGCGACAGTGAAATGCAGCGGCAACACAATCGGGGCATGAGAGGGATCGAGGTTGTTGACGGCGAGCATCCCGAACCGGTCGGTGGATGCGACCCAGTCCTGCCATTCCGTGGCGTCGAGCGCGGCGTCCCACGGGTGAATGAGCATGTCAGTTCCCTTCGAAAGGCATTGTGCCGCTGGCTATCAGGCGGCGAACCACTTGGACGTCGGGTCCAAACCGTGCCAGATGGGCAACCAGGTCGTCGGCGGCGGCGTGCAGCGCCTCATCGGTCATCGGGTCGAGCGCGTCGAGGATGAAGATCGCCGTAGTGGTGTTGCCGTTGAGCTGGGTGCGGCGGGCCTGGCGCCAGTTCCAGCGCCGGCAGGTCACCCCGGCGTCGTCGCACCACACCACCTCGCCGGGCTCGGGATGCTCGATTACCGCGACTCCGTCGGCCACGGTGTCGAATACCTCCTTTCCGGTGGCGCGGATCAGCCGAGGCGAACCGGAGTAGCGAGTCAGGTCCTCCCCGCCGAGCGGGATCCGGTGCAGCACCGAGATGGCGTTGTAGGTGTCGGTGAGCGGATTCACCCGTGGCAGTCCCGACCCGGCACGGCGCAGCAGCGCCTCCACACTGTTGCGGGTGCGCTGCGGCTTGGCGCCGAACGCACGGTATGCCTCCCGCCACGCCGCCACATGTGGCAGCTGGTCGACCGGCCGCTCGCTAAGCGCCTGGCGGGTCGCGGCCTCTGCCGCCCGCAGTAGCGCATCACTGTCCTGGTTGCTCGGGCCCGCCACCAACCCGTCGACGGCCAGCAGCAGGACGCGGTAATCGGGCCGCAGCGCGAACACCGCAGCGTCGACATGGGCGCTGGCGAGGATCCCCTCGAGCAGGCCAATGTCAGTCATCGATCACCACCGACGCGGACCCCGCCCCCACCTCCGGCTCGAAGACGGTCAGCGAGAATCTCGCTGGCTGCGTCCCCACGTTGGCGTAGGAGTGCGCCACGTCACCAGGGAATGCGATCGCGTCGCCAGCATCGAGAGTGAGCGACTGGTCTGCGACCCCGATCGTTACCTTGCCCTCGTGGACCTGCAGGAGCTCCTTGGTTCCCGACGTGTGGGCTTCACTCTTGTGCTGGTCTCCAGGGCCCAGAGTCCAGTCCCACAGTTCCACCACATTCGGCGGTTTGGTTCCCGCCACCAGCACGCCACGTCCACCGGACTCACTGCTCCATAGGGTGGCACCGTCACCCTGGCGAGTGACCTTCACCGGCTTGGGTTGAGGTGGCTCGACCAATGCTGGCAGACCGACACCGAGCGCATCGCTGATCCTCAGCAGCGTCCCCACGCTTGGGTTCGCGGTGCCCTGCTCGACGTTGACCACCATGCGGCGACTCACCCCGGCAGCCTCCGCCAACTGATCCAGCGTCCAGTGCCGCGACTGCCGCTCCTGCCTGACCCGGACACCGATCGCCGATGCGAGGGATGCAGTACCCTCATCCATGAGTGCATCATAGCGCACTAAGAGTGCACTTGACGCCTGGCGTCAGGCTTCAATTCGGCCTCGGATACCCTCCCCCGGCGCTCGCTCCTGCGACCGCAATGCGACTTTCGTCGACCGACGGCAGTCCGGCGAGCGACACCAACGCCGCCGAGCGCGCGCGAATCGTCGGCATAGGCCGTCGTCCCGGGCGGCGTGACCCAACATGCATCCACCGCCGTGGATCCAGCAGCGCTGGGCGCATGCCCGTCACACCAGACGGTCGGTGCACGCGAATGCCGTTGCCGTTGAGCACCTTCTCGGAGCCGCGCCACCACAATGACGATCTTGACAGTCGTCGGTGTCACAAGTGTTCGGGGCAGGAATCGGGCGTGCCGCAGTAGCTCGGGATGAAATGGATTGTCAGCGCCTCCGCGAATCACGGAAGGACCAGCCGCAGCCTTTCCCAACCGCGAACAGTTGAGGTCGGCGCCAATCTTGCTGTCTCATAGTCGATGTCCCATTCGGGCCAGCGGTTGAGCAACTCGTCGAGCGCGACGCGGCCTTCCAGCCGCGCAAGGTTCGCACCGAGGCAATAATGCACGCCCTTGCCGAAGGTGATGTGCGAAATGTTGTCGCGATGGATGTTGAACGTGTCGGGATCGGAGTATCGGCGGGGGTCGCGGTTCGCGGCGCCGAACAGCAGCAGCATGGCGCTGCCCTCGGGCACGGTGGTGCCGTAGATCTCGAAGTCGCGCGCCATCCACCTGGCGACGTGAGGACCGGTGGGCTCGAAGCGCAGGGTCTCGTCGACGGCGCGGGTCAACAGGCTGCGGTCTTCGACGATCTCGCGTCGCTGGTCGGGATGTTCGGCGAGGACTTTCGCCAGCCATCCGATGAGTCGGCCGGTGGTCTCGTTGCCTGCGCCGGCCACAACCTGCGTGTAGTGCAGGATTTCCTTGCGGGTCAGCTTTCTCGTTACGCCGGCCTCGTCTTCGAACTCGACATTGAGCAGCTCGGTCATCAGATCATCGGAGGGGTTCTTGGCGCGCCAGTCGACGTAGTCGGCGTAGATCCGCCCGTCGGCGATCGCGTCGGGGTCGATGACCTTCATCGGTGCGCCGGGCTTCGTGCGCAGGTTCGCGTCGTTGGCGTCGCGGACCTCGATCTGATCCTCTTCGGGGATGCCAAGCAGCATCCCGATGACCCGCATGGGCATCATCGACGCCAATTCGGCGATGATGTCGAACCCATCGGAACCGACATGGGGATCGAGGCATCGCACGCAGTATTGCCGAATCTGGTCCTCGATGGCCGCCATTCGCCGGGGGGTGAACACCCGACCCATCAAGCCGCGCAGCATGGTGTGTATCGGAGGATCCTGGAACATCAGCACACCAGGAGGCATGTCGAACTTCGACTTCACCAGCTCGAGGATGTCGCTTCGGGTGTTGGAGAAGGTCTGCCAGTCACCGAGCGCCTTCTCCACATCGGCGTGCCGGGAGATCGCCCAGAAGTCGTAGCGTTCGTTGTAGTAGATCGGTGCTTCATCCCGGAGCCGGGCATAGACCGGGTAGGGATCGTGGACGATTTCGATGGCGTAGGGGTCGTAGTAAACGTCGGTGTCGGGCGCAATTGTCATGCCGTGGTGGTCCTTTCGTTACTTCAGGCAGCTGCCGGCGTCGACTGGAAGCGCAACGCCGGTGATGTACCGGGCCTCGTCGGACGCCAAGAAAAGGACGGCGTTGCTGATGTCTTCGGCTGTCACCCATGGGATGGGCAACATGTGGAAGGTCTGACAGACTGGGGCCATGTCGTCGGGGCCCGGATTTTCCAGATCGGGCCGGAACATCCGGAATGTCTTCTCGTTGAGCAACAATGGCGTGTTCACGTGGGTCGGATGCACGGAGTTGACGCGGATGGACTGCGCGCCGAGTTCGACGGCGAAGGTCCGCATCAGCCCGACCACTCCATGTTTGGCGGCCACATAGTGCCCGGTGTGCGGATATGTCTTCAGTCCCGCGACCGAACTGGTCAAAATGATCGAGCCACCACGACCGCCATCAACCAGATGCGGGACGCCGGCCTTCACCGACTTCCACACCCCGCTGAGGTTGACGTCGATCATCTCCTGCCAGATGTCCTCTTTCATCCGGTCGAGCCGAGTTCCGACGGTCCCGATGCCCGCATTGGCGACGATGATGTCCAGCCCTCCGAGTTGCTCGACACCGCTGTCGACCGCGGCCTTCAGTGCGTCGTAATCACGGACGTCGACCTCGGCGGTGACGATCCGCCGATCAAGCGCCTTCACCAAGTCGGCCGTTTCCGCGAGGTCTTCGGGAGTCGCCGGCGGGGCAGGCGAGTCGGGGAACGGTCGGCAGATGTCGACGGCGATGATGTCCGCGCCCTCCTGCGCCAGCCGCACCGCGTGGCTGCGCCCCTGCCCACGCGCGGCGCCGGTGATGAATGCGACCTTGCCCTCTACCCGGCCGGTCATCGATCCTCCTTGTTGATGTTGCACATCATCTTCACCGCATGCCGATGCGAATGTTCTTGACTTGCAGGAATTCGTGCAGCCCCTCCAGACCGCCTGTGCGGCCGAAACCGCTCTGCTTGTAGCCGCCATAGGGTCCCTGCGGGGAGATGTCGCTGAACGTGTTGATCCACACCGATCCGGCCTCGAGCTGGCGGGCGACACGGTGGGCCCGGCTCAGATCGGTGGTCTGCACGAAAGCGTTCAATCCATAGGGCGTGTCGTTGGCGATGCGGACCGCCTCTGCCTCGTCGCTGAATTTGATAACGGAGACAATTGGTCCGAAGGTCTCGGCTTGGGCGAGCGCGGACGCGTTGTCGACACCAACGAACACCGTCGGCTCGACGTAGTAGCCCTGCGCCAGTTCACCGCCAAGGCGTTTGCCTCCGACGACCAGCTCACCCGAGCGGTTGGCGACCGCGTCCGCGATCACTGCGAGGATGCGATCGGCCGCGGCTTGGCTGATCACCGGGCCGAAGACGACCCGTGGGTCGAGCGGGTCGCCGATCGTCGAGGCCTCGATGACTGCGAGGAACTTCTCCAGGAACGCGTCGTGGACCGATTCGTGGACCAGCACGCGGCTGGCGCACGCGCAGCTCTGACCGGACTGCATGAGTGGACCCTGGTGCGCCGACAACATCGCCGCGGCATCCAGGTCGGCGTCGTCGAAGACGATGTTGGCTGACTTGCCGCCGAGTTCGGTGACGACGGGGGTCAGATTCGTGGCCGCGGACCGAAGCACCTTGCGGGCGGTTGGAGTTCCACCGGTGAAGTGAATCTTGCGGATCCCGGTATGACGGACGAGCGCGTCGCCGCCATCCGGCCCGGCAGGCACGACATTCACCAGTCCGACCGGCAGCCCTGCCTCGAGGCACAGTTCGCCGAAGCGCACTGCGGCGAAGGGCGCCACCTCAGACGGTTTCAGCACGACGGCGTTTCCCGCCGCAAGAGCTGGCGCGACACAGGATCCGATCACGACCAGCGATCCGTTCCACGGGGTGATCACCCCGACCACGCCGTAGGGCTCGCGTTCAATCAGGTTGATGTCGAACGAGCCGTGGACCGGTGTGCTCGAGCCGTGGGGCTTGTCGACATACCCGGCGAAATGACGCAGAAACCGCTCAAGCAGGATTGCGTTGCCGGCGAACGAGATTGGCACGGCATAGTCGTGAACGTTGAGACGAGCCAGCTCGTCGAGGTTCTCGTGTACTGCGTCGGCGAGGTCGATCAGCAGATCGCGGCGCCGGTCAACCGTGAGCGACATCCATTCTCGATGGGCGTCCCAGGCCGACGCGACAGCCCTGTCGATCTCGCCGGCGCCGGCCAACGGAATGGTCGCGTTGGGTTGGCCGGTGGCAGGATAGATGTGTGCGTGTGTTCCACCGGATGAATCCGCGATCCGGTCCCCCCCGATGAGCAGTCCCCCGGACAATGATGCCGTCGTCATGAGGCTTCCTCGCGCCATTCGTCGAGGACGCGCTGCTTCTGCTCGCCGATCACCTGGTTCAGATTGGACGCTTTCGCCCATCCGTAGTAGGCGCCGAAATGCAGTGCGACTTCGTCCATTTCGTCGAACGAGACATCGCGGCTCTTCAGTGCGGCGTAGACATGGCTCAGGATCGGAATGGGCGCGTCCTGGAATGCTACGCATGCCACCGTGACCAGGCGTCGCTCCTTCATACCGAGCCCCGGCCGCAGCCACATCTCGCCGAAGACGAAGTTCAGAATGCCCGCACCGGAATACGGGTCGTCCCGTATCGGCGCGAACGGTATGCAGTTGATGTCCTTGAACGATCGCTCACCGGTCGCCAACCGTTCTTCAGGGTCGCTCGGCGTGACCAGCGGCAACAATGGTTCGCGCGGTGGCACGGCCTGTCCGCGCTCGCGGTGTATGCGGTCCCATTGCTCGTCGACCACGATGTTGAAGCGGGACGCCTTCGGCCAGCCGCTGTACACCGCGAAATGCAGCACGGTTTCCCGCATTTCGGTGATAGTGACGTCACCGCTGTTCAATGCCGCATACACATGGTCCTTCAGAGGCTCTTCCGCGTCGGCCGCCGCCACGCACGGAAGGGTGACGAACCGTCGATCCCGCCTGCTCAATGTCGGTCGCGACCACACCTCGCCGAACACGAAGTCGATCAGGCCGGTCGCCGTCGCCGGGCTTGCATCGTCGGGCGCAGAAAATGTCATCACCTCGGCGAACTCGCGCCTGCCGAGCTCCGAACGCGAGGTCATCGCAGCGTCACCCCCGCGTCGACCTTGAACTCCAAACCCGTCACAAATCGCGACTCATCGGAAACCAGGAACAGCACCGCGTTGCTGATGTCGACGGCTTCGGCCATGACTGCAGGTAAGGCATTGAGGAATATCGGCACCAGATCCGGGCGCCCCTCCGCGAGGAGCCCGTGCAGGGAGTCAGGCCGCATGCCCGTCTCGACGCCCGTCGGATGAACCGTGTTGACCCGAATATTCTGTGCGGCAAGCTCGTTGGCCAGCGCCCGGCTCAAGCCAACCACGCCATGCTTGGACGCCGTGTACGGGAGGTGCAGCGGAGTGCCCTTCAGGCCCGCCGACGAGCTGATGTTGACCAGGCTGCCGCCACGTTCCACCAGGTGCGGAATCGCGGCCGCACACGTGTTCCAGGTTCCGATCAGATTGACGTCCAACACGGTTCGCCACTGTTTCTGCGTCGTCTTGTCCCAGGTCCCCACTGTCAGCACACCGGCGTTGGCCACCGCAGCGTCCAATCCGCCCAGCTGGGCGACGCCGTCATCGACAGCCGCCGCCAACGTCGCCTCCTCGCGTACATCGACGACATGGGTGATGACCCGCCTGCCGTGCTTTTCGGCCAGCCGCGCGGTTTCGGTCAGATCCTCGCGGGTCGCGAGCGGATACTCCAGTTCCGGGAGCGACTCGCAGATGTCGACGAGAATGAGGTCGGCGCCCTCCTCTGCGAGCCGCACCGCGTGGCTGCGGCCCATTCCCCGCGCCGCTCCTGTGATCAATACCCGCTTGCCGGCAACGCGGCCAGATTCGTTGCCGCTCATAATTTGTTGCAGAACCCGGCGTCGACGGGGAAGGCGACGCCGGTGACGTACTTCGCGTCATCGGAGACCAGGTAGGCGATCGCGGCGCTGATGTCCCCGGGCTCGAGAAGCTCGACCGGCATCGGATTCTGCAGGTGTGGGCCGCCGTCGGGATAGTGCTCAAGGAACGCGACCATTTGCGGGTTAACGGCCATCATGGTGTTCACTGCAGTCGGATGCACCGTGTTGACCCGGATGCTATGCGGTGCAAGTGCATTGGCGAGCGTGCGCATCAGGCCGACGAGGCCGTGCTTGGAGGCCGCGTAACCGAGGCCGCCGCCCTGCAGCCCGCCGAAACCCCGTAACCCAGCGGTCGAGCTGGTGAAGATCATCACGCCACCCTGTCCACCGGCGATGAGATGCGGTACCGCCGCCTTCGCGGTGTGGTACGCACCGACGAGATTCACATTGAGGACATCGGTCCACATTTCGAGATCCTCGTCGTCGGTCACCTCGCGAAACGCCATGGCCGCGATGCCCGCGTTCGCGAGGACGATGTCGAGTCGGCCGAACTGCTCGACGCCGGCATCGAGCGCCGCCTTGAGCTGGTGAAAATCACGGACATCGGCGACCGAGGCGACCATCTTGCCGCCCTCGGCCTCCACCAACGCCACGGTTTCGTCGAGCTCGTCGCGCGTTGCCATGGGGTAGCCGTTGGAGCCGATGTCGGCGCAGATGTCCACGCCGATGATGGCGGCACCGTCGGCGGCAAGCCGCACGGCGTGGCTTCTGCCCTGCCCGCGGGCTACGCCGGTGATGAAGGCGACCTTGCCGTCCAAAGAACCCATCGATCCTCGCTTCGTTGCGCCGAGTAACTGCGTTACACTCGGTACGGTAACCTGGTTACCTATGGACGGCAAGGGCGATTGCAAAAGTGACTATTGCTGAAGTGGCCAACGGCGACACGGAACGCCGCCAGGACCGAATCCTCGACATCGTCGTCGAGTTGCTCGAAACCCAGGGCTACGACGCCGTGCAACTGCGCGAGGTCGCCCGGCGTGCCCGCACGTCTCTGGCCACCATCTACAAGCGGTACGGCACGCGCGACGAGTTGATCCTTGCCGCGCTCGACTGCTGGATGGAGGAGAACCGGTATTCCGGATTGACCAAGCCGCACGACACCGACGAGTCGCTATATGTCGGGCTGATGCGTGTGCTCCGCACCATCTTCGAGCCATGGGAGCGTCACCCAGCCATGCTCAAGGCCTACTTCCGCGCGCGAACAGCGCCTGGCGGCCAGAAGCTGATCCGTCGCGGGTTCGACGCAGTGGTACCGGCGGTGATGGAGGTGCTCGCCGACGCCGACCCACTATTCATTCGCGACATGGACACCATCGTCTCCAGCGTCGTCTACGGGCTCCTTGGCCGATTTGCGGCCGGAGAGATCGCCATCACCGAAATCCTGCCCAGCCTCGACCGCACCGTGCACTTGCTGACAACCAGCTACGAAGGCACGCACTCGGACTGAGGCGGCTAAGCCCCCAGCATCACCAGGCCGCCGTCGACCGCGATCAGCTGTCCGTTGATGAAGCGGGATCCCTCACTGCACAAGAACACCAGTGTCGGCCCGAGGTCGTTGACCGGATCTCCGAGCGCGCCGCCCAGCGGGATCGTCGCCTTTATTTGTTGGTCGATGAGCTCTGACATCTCGGGTCCGAGGAATTCGCGCAGACGGTCCGCGCCCGGCGTCTGCACCGCCGGTGCCAGTGCGACCGCGGTGACGCTCTCGGCGGCCCACGCTTTGGCGATCGAACGCGTCCACGCTGAGACCGCGCCCTTGGTTGCCGCGTAAACGGCAGAGATCGGGCTGCCCATCACGGCCTCACCCGAGCCGAAATTGATGATCCGGCCGCCGCCGCCCTTGCGCATCACCGCGTACGCCGCCTGGTTGGTGAAGATCGTGGCCTTGAGGTTCGTGTCGACAAGGAAGTCGATGTCCTCGCCGGTGATCTGGCCGGGAATCCCTGGCTGCCAAAGCCCCGCCGCATGCAGCAGCACGTCGAGCCCGCCGAGCGTTTCGCCGGCTCCGGTCACCATGTCGTCGACGGCCGAGGAGTCGCGGACGTCGCACTGCACCCACGACACGCCGGCCCGATCGGCTGGCGTGGTCTGGTGATACGTCGCGACGACTGCGGCTCCCGCCTCGCTCAGCACTTGGACGGCGGCCGCGCCGATGCCGGTCGCGCCGCCGGTGACGAGGATCCGCCTGCCTTGCAGTGGTTGGGTCATGTCTAGATAGTTAGACAAACGTCAACTATTTGCAAGAGTGAATCTGACTGTTAGAGTGCGCTAGTGCCGAGAAATAGCGGGGCCGCGGTTGCTGACGGTGGTCAGCGTCGGGCCTCGTACCAGCGGGCCAGATCCCACGAAACGAAGCGCGCCCTGGTACAGGCGGCGATGGCGTTGTGGCGCACCAACGGTTACGCGAAGACCACCGTCGCCGACATCTGCCGCGCCGCCGGTGTCTCCCGAGCGTTGTTCTACTTCTATTTCCCGGCCAAGGAGGACGTGCTCTTCGAGGTCGGCCTGCTGTCGACCCGCGCAGCGCAGAAGACCGTGCGCTCGCTGCTTCAGACGGACTATGACGTCGACGCGGTGATCGCCGACGCGCTGCGCAGCCTCGAACGCTCGATGGCGCGCAATCCCCGCGATCTGATCATCGAGACGATCCTGGAGGGCTACCGCCACGAGCATCGCATCCTCGCCGGTGAACCAGTGGACGAGACGGACGCCGACATGTTCGGCGAGCTGTTCGCGAAGGCACAGCAGGACGGCAAGCTGGCGGCACATGTCGACGTGCACCACCTGTCCCATCTCGCTGGGATGCACGTCAGCGAAGGTGTGCGGCACTGGGCCGCGGGCACCTATGGCGACCGCTCGTTCGCCGAGGTCGTCACGCGCGACATCGCGGCGTTGATCGCCGGCTACAACCAACTTCCTAGAGGAGCAGGCAGATGAAGGTGTCGGTGGTGACAGCGCCAGGGGAGACACGGGTGCTCGACGTGCCGAGGCCAACGGTCGGGCCTGCGGATGTGCTCGTCAAGATCCGCGCATGCGGAATCTGCGGCTCCGACGCGTTCTACATCGCGATCGGCGGCGTTCCGCCGCGCCAGGGACACACCCCGTTGGGTCATGAGCCGGCAGGCGAGGTCGTCGAGGTCGGCAGCGACGTCACGGGCATCGCGGTTGACGACCACGTCGTGGTCAATCCGATGGCCGCGCCAAGCGGGATCATCGGCAACGGCGGCGCGACCGGTGCGCTGGCGGACTATCTGCTCATCGAGAACGCGGTACGAGGCAGGAGCCTCGAAGTCGTGCCCGACCACATCCCCTTTGAAGTCGCGGCCCTCAACGAACCGATGGCCGTTGCCCGCCACGGGGTCAACCGCTGCCAACCCAAGCCATCCGACAAAGTGGTTGTCTTCGGCGCGGGACCGATCGGCCTGGGCGCCACGATTGCGTTCAAATCGCTGGGCGTCAGCCACGTCGTTGTCGCCGACCTGATCCCGGCACGTCTGGAGAAGGCCCTCGCGGTGGGCGCCGACGCGGTGATCAACTCAGCCGAGGAAGACGTGGCCAAGCGGCTGCTCGAACTGCACGGTACCGGCGAGTCACTGTTTCCCGGCAAGGTGGGCACCGACATCTACTTCGACGCCGCAGGAGCACCCGCGGTGATCGACACCGCGTTGGCGGCCGCCAAGCCCGGCGCCCGACTCGGCGTCGTTGCCGTGCACAAACAGCCGGTAGAAGTTGACTTCGTCAACATCATGAGCAACGAGATCACCATCGTCGGATCGATGGGTTATCCCGACGAAATCTTCGAAGTCACCAAAGACCTGATCGCCAACTGGGAAAGATATGCGGTGATCGTCAGCCACACGATCCCGTTCGACAACGTCGACGAGGCCCTCCGCACGGCCTCCACCCCCGGCGCCGCCGACAAGGTCGTCGTCACCTTCAATTGAGAGGAGCCCCCGATGGCGTGGGATTTCGAGACCGATGCCGAGTACCAGAAGGTGTTGGACTGGGCGGACGAGTTCGTCCGCGAAGAGGTCGAACCACTCGACTTGGCATTTCCGCACCTGCAGTTCGTGCCGCTGGATGACAAGCGCCGCAAGGTAATCGACCCACTGAAGGAAGAGGTGCGCCGGAAGGGGTTGTGGGCCACGCACCTCGGGCCCGAGCTGGGTGGGCAGGGCTACGGCCAGCTCAAGCTCGCGCTGCTGAACGAGATCCTTGGCCGCTCGCAGTGGGCCCCGATCGTGTTCGGCTGCCAGGCGCCCGACACCGGCAACGCCGAGATCATCGCCCACTTCGGAACCGACGAGCAGAAGCAGCGCTACCTGCGCCCACTTCTCGACGGTGAGCTGTTCTCCTGCTACTCGATGACCGAACCGCACGCCGGCGCCGACCCGACGCTGTTCAAGACCACCGCAGTGCGCGACGGTGACGACTGGGTGATCAACGGCTGGAAGTTCTTCTCCTCCAACGCCAAAACGGCATCGTTTCTGATCGTGATGGTCGTGACCAACCCCGAAGTCAGCGCCTACCAGGGCATGTCGATGTTCCTGGTGCCGACCGACACACCGGGTGTCAACATCGTGCGCAACGTCGGCCTCCATGGCGAGCGTGAAGGCGAGGGCTCCCATGCCCTGATCCACTACGACAACGTGCGGGTGCCTGCCGATGCGGTGCTCGGCGGCGAAGGGCAGGCGTTCGTCATCGCGCAGACCCGGTTAGGCGGCGGCCGCATCCACCACGCCATGCGCACTATCGGTCTGTCCCGCAAGGCGCTGGACATGATGTGTGAGCGCGCGCTGAGCCGCGAAACCCAGGGCAGCCGCCTGTCGGACAAGCAGTTCATCCAGGGCTACATCGCCGATTCGTACGCGCAGCTGCTGCAGTTCCGGTTGATGGTGCTCTACACCGCGTGGGAGATCGACAAGTACAACGACTACAAGAAGGTGCGCAAGGACATCGCCACCGTGAAGGTGGTCATGCCGACAGTGCTGCACGACATCGCTTGGCGGGCAATGCAAGTGCACGGTGCTCTCGGCGTCACCAACGAGATGCCGTTCCTGGGTATGGTCACCGGGGCGGCCGTGATGGGGCTGGCCGACGGCCCGACCGAGGTGCACAAGACGACGGTCGCCAAGCAGGTGCTGCGGGGATACCAGGCCACCGACGACACCTGGCCCACCGAATGGACACCGCGCAAGCGCGAAGCCGCAAGGGCCAAGTACGCCGACTACCTGGAGAACGAGGTCGGGAATCTGTGAGCGACGAAATTGACGTTGCGCGGCTTGCCGATTGGATGGACAGCGAGGCGCTGCCCGGTAAGGGCGAGCCGCTGACAACCCGCTTCCTGTCCGGCGGAACTCAGAACGTGATCTACGAGCTACGCCGCGGTGAGGAGCAATGCGTCCTGCGCATGCCACCACCGGGCGCACCGCCCGACAGGGACAAAGGCATCCTGCGCGAGTGGCGCATCATCGAGGCGCTCGACGGCACCGAAGTGCCGCACACCAAGGCGGTCGCCGTGTGCTCGGATCCCTCCGTCCTGGGTCGCCCCTTTTATCTGATGGGTTTCGTCGACGGCTGGTCGCCGATGGAGCTGGATCAACGGCGGTGGCCGGAACCGTTCGACACTGACCTCGAGGCCCGCGCAGGTCTGTCCTATCAGCTGGCGGAGGGCATCGCGCTGCTGTCCAAGGTCGACTGGAAGGCCAAGGGCCTGAGCGATCTGGGCCGCCCAGACGGCTTCCACGAGCGTCAGGTCGACCGCTGGACAACCTTTTTCGAGCGGATCAAGGGCCGCGAAATCGACGGACTCGATGCCGCCACAGATTGGCTGCGTACGCACCGGCCGCTCGACTTCGTTCCCGGCCTGATGCATGGTGACTACCAGTTCGCCAACGTCATGTACCGGCATGGCGCGCCTGCGCAGTTGGCCGCGATCGTCGACTGGGAGATGGGCACGGTTGGCGATCCGAAGCTGGATCTCGCGTGGATGGTGCAATCCTGGCCCGAGACTACTGATGCGCCGTCGGAATCGGACATGAGCTACGTCGATATGCGCGGAATGCCCTCTCGCACACAGGTCGTCGAGCACTACGCCAAGCTGTCCGGCCGCCAGGTCGACGACCTTGACTACTACCTGGTGCTCGCCAAGTGGAAGCTCGCGATCGTGCTGGAACAAGGCTTCCAGCGGGCGGGTGACAACCCGAAGCTGCTCGCGTACGGGCCGGTCATCACACAGTTGATGCGCTCTGCAGCCGACCTCGCCGAGTCAACCGACTACAGCTGACATGCGCGCCGCGGTCTGTCCGGCCTACGGGCCGCCGGACGTCGTCCGTATCGACGAGCAGCCGTCGCCGACCCTCGCGCCTGGACACGTCCGGGTGAAGGTCGGCGCGGCGGCGGTGAACTTTCCCGACGTGCTGCTGATCGCGAACGAGTACCAGATCAGCGTGCCGCCTCCGTTTGTGCCAGGCAGCGAGTTCGCAGGCGTGATCGTCGAGACCGGTGACGGCGTAGACGATTTCGCGGCCGGCGAGCGGGTCACCGGCACCGGGCTCTTCGGCGCGTTCGCCGAGGAGGTCGTGGTGCCCGCCGCAGGGCTTGCACGAATACCCGACGGAGTCGACGACCGCACCGCGGCGGCATTCGGAGTGGCGTATCGCACGGCGTATCACACACTGCGCTCGATGGCTCGCGTGCAGGAGGGCGACCAGTTGGTCGTGCTTGGCGCGGGCGGGGGCGTCGGCCTGGCGGCGGTCCAGCTCGGCGTGCAGCTCGGCGCCTCTGTCACAGCCGTCGCCTCGTCGGCTGAAAAGCTTGATGTAGCAGCGGGTTACGGTGCCAAGCACCTCATCAACCATAAGTCGGGCGACTTGCGCGGCGCCCTGCGCGACGCCGTGCCCGGCGGGGCCAACGTGGTCATCGACCCGGTCGGCGGTGAGCTGTCCGAGCCCGCATTGCGATCGCTGGGCCGCGGCGGTCGATTCGTCACCGTCGGCTTCGCCTCCGGCGTCATCCCCCGCATCCCGCTCAACCTGGTGCTCGTCAAGGGCGTGCACGTGCTCGGGTTTCAGTTCCAGGACGTGCCGCCGGATGAATTCGCCAGGAACGAAGAAGAATTGCGCGGGCACCTCGTCAGTGGCCGCGTGCTGCCGCACGTGGGCGCCGTGTACCCGCTCGCCGAAACCGTTGCGGCGCTAAGGCACGTCGCCGACGGCCGCGCCATCGGCAAGGTCTTGATCGACCTCACCTAACTGCGCGAGCAGACGCAAAAGTCCCCGACACGCCGCAATTGTGGGGCCCTTTGCGTCTGCTCGCGCTGGACTAACTGGCGGGGATCAGGTCCGCGGCGACCGAGGCCATCATTCCGCAGCGGAACGTCTCCGTGTGGTCGACATCCGCCTCTAGATCGTTCGCCGCGGCGAGCGCCTGAGCCTTGAACGCCCGTGCGGCCGCACTCAATCGGTGCTGCACCGAATCGACGCTCTCATCGAGCTCGGCGGGCAGACGTTCGCCCCACACCGTCACCTCTGTCGCGCCCTGGTCGAGTGCGTTCAGGACGTGCTCGCGCACCCTGGCATCCACCGCGAAGAGATCCGCTGCGACGGCAACCGTCTGGGGATGGGGGCGGTCCTCCCACGCTTCCAGCACCGATTCCAGATCGCGCACCTCGGCACCGAGGATCTCGAGAGGCCGGGCATCCTCGTCGTCGCGGATCAGGATGGTGACGTCCCATCCGGCCATCACCCGGTCGTAGACCCAGCCGCCTGCGAACCGCACCGCGTCGAGCACGGTGGGTGCGACCACGTCGAGCCGGTACCTCATGTCGAGCTCCGTGGCTCGATCTCGCGTCCCAGCGACTCCGCGTACCCCTTGAACACCTCGGTCAGCGGTATTGAAGGATCGAGTAACCATAAGGTCTCCATTCCGTTGATGAAGGCGAGGATCTCCACGGCCTTGTTGGCCGCGTCGAAGTCTGTGCGGTAGAGCCCGACTTGCTGACCCCGCGTGATGATGTCGGTGATGATGTCGATCGCGTCGCGATACCGCTTGTGGAGACGGTCGTGCAGCGGGGCGTCCGGTGCGATGTTCTCGACGAGCAGCACCGTGAACGTGCCGATCAGCTCCGGTGCCCGTTCGAACCGCTCGGGGACCCGGCTGAGCTCCGTGATCAGGTCACCGCGGCGGTAGTCCGCATGGGCATCGTCATCGGCGTCACGGGCGTCGAGCACCGCGTTGAGCAACTGCTCCTTGGACTCGAAGTGGTGCAGGAGTCCGGCCGGCGTCACCCCGGCTTCCTTCGCGATCTGCGCCAGTGACGTGTTTCGCCACCCATTACGTGCCAACAGCCGTTCAGCCACGCTGAGAATGCGCTGCCTGCGGTCCTCACCTTTGGCAAGGAGAGTGGCGTAGGGCCGTGGGGCTGACACGGGGCTCCTTCGTTGAACCAACCTAGTGAACACACAGTAGGTAGGTTTGCCCGCTGTGACAAGGGTCTCATCGAACTTTGTCGTCGCAGGCCCTCTCACCTGGGCTTTCGCGCGGCAGAACCCAAACCGAGGTGCGCCAGGACCGCCGATCACACACAAATCCGTCACTAACCACTGCAGACGAATGCACGAATCGCGACCGTAGCGCCGAAATTGCACTCACGGCTGTTGACGGTGTGCAGCTTGAACAACGACCCTGTGTGCAATCTCGCCACTAGGTAGCGCAGCCGGTATAGGCAACAGCTCGACACACTAGGCGCGGTCGGGCAGCTTCGCGCTGCCCGCCGGAGGTACGAGCTCCCATGTGTCGCAGGCCATCGCCAACATCGCGTACGTGCCGACGACGAAGATCAGCTCCATTGCCTGGTGCGTGCCGAGCTCGTCGACGAGGCGTTGCCATGTCGTCGCCCGCGCCCGGCCGTCGGCGAGCATCTCGTCGGTCGCCTCGAGCACCAGCCGGTCCACACCGTCGAACTCGGTGTTGCCGCGGGCAAGGCACGCAATGTCGTCTTCGGAGAGCCCGCCGGCGGTGGCGACCCTCACGTGCTCGCCCCAGAAGAACGCCGAGCGCCGAGTGTGAGCAAGCCTGAGAATTGCCAACTCTCGCAGGCGCAGCGGCAACTCACCGCGCTGCAACAGAAAGGCGTTGTAACTCATGAATACTCGGGCCATTATGGGATGACGCGCCAGCACACCGAGGATGTCGAAATTCAGCGGGTCCCTCGCATGCCCCGAGCCTGCGCGGGGCACCTCCTCACCAGGTATGCCGAACAGCGCTCCGACAGCGGCGTATTCGTCGTCGCTCCACTCATCCGCCGTCAGCGGGTTCAGAAGAGTCATTTTGCCTGCCTCCGGTCACCCATGCAGTTCCACGAGGGCGTGGACCTGCTCGAGGTAGTGCTCCAGCGAGTGATGGATGAAACGGGCGGACAGAATGGTGGTGCCGCCCGCTGCCAGCGCCCCAAGCGTTTCCTTTGTCGCTTCCGGCTCCCCCACCGGATCAAGCGGTTGAGCTGCGGGCATCACCACCTCGAAACCGGCTGGCAGTTCGAAGGTTTGCAGCCACTCGGCAGCGGTATCGA
This sequence comes from uncultured Actinomycetota bacterium, assembly GCA_963841555.1. GTDB lineage: Bacteria > Actinomycetota > Actinomycetes > Mycobacteriales > Mycobacteriaceae > Mycobacterium. The sequence continues at coordinate 1,248,302 of CAWJDL010000003.1, read as the reverse complement.
TCGAGACGTAGTACGGACACCAGCCGTCGGCCAGCGTTACCGCCCGTCGCAACGAGCGTTTGGTGCGGCCGCCGATCCAGATCGGCATGTGTGGCTGTAACGCGCAGGGATCAACGGTGAGCCCGCCGAACGAATAGAACTCCCCGTCATACGTCGGCTCGTTACTCGGCAGCGCCGCCCGCAGCGCGCGCAACGCGTCGTCACCGCGAGCACCACGGTCTTCGAACGGTGCACCAAGGAGGTCGAACTCCTCCTTCAGTGAGCCGACACCAACGCCGAGGATCACCCGTCCCCGGCTGACGTGATCGAGTGTGCCGTACCGCTTTACGATCGCCAGCGGATGGTGATAGCCAAGCACAAGCGTCATGGTGGCGAGCTTGATCTGTTTCGTACGGGCCGATACATAGCCGAATGTCGCAAGAGGATCCCAGTACCGGGCACCGCGCCGCGCGGTTTCGGACGAGGGCAGGCCGATGTGCTCGCTGCACGTCATGTGGTGGTAGCCAAGCCGATCCGCGACCTCGGCGACTCGGCCGATGTCCTCGATCGAGGCATTCTGCTCCCATGTCAAGGGCGCACCGGCGACGTTGGTGACCACCGGCGTGGCGATGCCGAGTTTCACTGAAGGGGCTCTTCGCCCGCCAGGATCGTGCGGTGCATCAGACGTCCACTGTCAACGGCATACTCGAGCACCCGGTGCATCGTGCCGGTGTTGTCCCACATGAGCAGGTCGCCGGGTTGCCACTCGTGGCGGTAGACGTACTGCTGCTGGGTGGCCCAGTCACGAAGGCGCGCAAGGAGAGCGCGGCTTTCTTCGACCAGCATTCCGACCACGTAGTCCGCGGTCGCGCCGAGCAGCAATGACTTGCGGCCGGACTGGTGCGTCCACACCATCGGGCACGCCTTCGTCGGTGATTTCTGCCAGAAGGTGATCTCGTCGTAGCTCATCTCGGGACGGACGTAGTACTGCGAGCGCTCGGCACTGTGAACAACGCGAAGGTCCGCGATGAGCTGCTTGTCGGACTGCGGAAGGTCGTCGTATGCCGCGTAGGTGTTGCAGAACTCCGTCTCCCCACCGGTGTCAGACAGCTTGACCGCACGCAGCAGGGTCGCGAGGTTCGGATACGGCTGAAGGGAACCGTCGAAATGCCAGAACATCGATCCCTTCAGGTACTCGGCCCGCTGGTTGACGTTCTTGTCCAGCGAGATCTTGTAGATCCCTTCCTCGCCTTCGTTCTCAGGGATGGTGCCGAGGGTTCGGGCGATCGCGACTTGCTGCTCGTCGCTGATGTCCAGGCCGCGGAAGTAGACCACGCCACGCTGCTCGAGCGTTTCGCGGATGGTGGCGGCTTCCCGTCCGCGCAGCAGCGTGTCGAGGTCGGTCCTGATCTCGCTGCCGATCCTCGGAGTGAGGTCGACGACGTCAAGTTGTGCGGAAGTAAGTCCCATGGCGAGTCAGCTCACTCTCGTGAGAATGGTGTTGGCCGAATGCTTCACACGTGGTTGCTTCCACAGCTCCACCGCCAATGAGACGGTGATCAGCGAGTAGAGCAGGTTGCGAAGGTTCGCGACGTCGTCAGGCAGCGGTTCGGAGTAGTCGAATTTGTCGATGTAGGCGACCGCTTCCTCGGCGTGGGGAAACACCGCGTCGTAGAACGCCCGGATCTGGTCCATGGAACTGTTCACGCGCTTCACATAGCGCTCATGCCCGTCCTCGATGGCCCATTCGGGGACCAGGTGCTCGAGTTGCGAAAACTCAGGCGGCAGAATCGCGTTCATCGCTCGGCCGTCGCCTTCTCGCCCGCCTCGACGTAGTCGCCCACGACCTTGTGCAGATGCCGCAGCAGGATCTCTTCGTCATTCATCGTGAAATGCGTGAGGGCACCGCCGTTCAGCATCGCCTGCAAGCCTTCCGACGGACTGGCGTCTTCCAGGATGATGTCGTTGAGGAACGTGACCGTCAGTTCTTGCCCCAGTCGTTCCTTGTGCGTCCTTGGGGGCTGATAGAACATCTCGACTTCGAAGATGTGCGAATGCGGCCCGGTCGGCCAATGTGTATGAGTGCTGAAGCCGGACGCACCGAAGATCACCACGAAGTTGGGGAAGAACTGGTACGAGTCGAAACCGTACTTTTCCGAGCGCGTCGGGTTGAGCCCCACAGGCATGGGCCCTCGATCCGGACGCTTGTTCCATGGGCCCGCCGCGCTGGCCTCCATCACGCACTCGATCGGCTTGGAGTACGGCGTCTTTTGTGAGGGCTCGCCTGAGAAGGAGAACATCCGGTGCGGACCCTTGAGCTGGTACGCCAATGCGTCGGTGAACGGATTCGGCTTGTCGAAAGCCTCCTTGGCCTCTGCGGTGAGCGCGCCGAAGGAGGACGCGTGCAGATACGGTCCGTGATAGCTCTCCGCGAAGCTATCGACGAAGATCTTCCAGTTGCACTGCAACTCGGTGTTGAACCGATAGACCTGGTGTGGTCCCTCGAAGGGATAGCCCTCGATGCCATGCGCCAGCTCACCGAGGAAGGAGCGCAGCGGCTCGGTGTTGTGCGGGTTGAAGTTGATGAAGATGAAGCCTTCCCACACCTCGCATTGGATCGCAGGCACCTGGCAGCTGTCGGCGTCGAAGTCGAGCAGCAGATCTTTGCGGGTGGCCGAATGCAGAGAGCCGTCCAACTTGTAGCGCCAGCCATGGAAGCGGCAGTACAGCAGTGGCGCGCGGCCCTGGACCTCCTGGAAGGGGTCGTCCTCCCACAGCATCTTGTTGCCTCGGTGCGGGCAGATGTTGTGGAAGGCGCGGATCACGTCGTCCTTGCCGCGCACGATGATGATCGAGGTGTTGAGGAACCTCAGTTCGCGGGTGAAGTAGCTGCCGGACTTCGGCACCCGTTCGACCCGCCCCATATAGAGCCACGTCTTTTTGAAGACGTGCTCGCGTTCCTTCTCGTAGAACTCTTCGGAAACACAGTCCTCAAGCGACACCGGACCGCGGCCCAGTTCGGGATAGGCATCGCTCCAGTGTCCACTTGCGGGTTTGGTCACCAGGCTGTTGTGACTCATGAGGCCCACCTCCGGGCCGACGGTAACAGCTGGTGAATTGGTCAAAACAGACGCAAAACCGCAACACCCTGTTGCATATTTGGAACACATGCCCGCGGACGAGAGGAGTACAGAAGCAGCAGTGGAACAGAACCTGTCGTTCGACCTCGATGCCTTGCTGGTATTCGGCAAGGTGGTGGAAAGTCGCAGCCTGTCGAAAGCGGCGGCATTGCTCGGAATGCCCAAGTCCACCGTCAGCCGCAAGCTGACGAAGCTCGAGTCCGACCTCGGAATCAAGCTGCTTCGGAAGAACACGCATCAGCTCACGGTCACCGACCTCGGCGAGAAGGTCTACACCCACGCAGTGAAGATCCTGACCGAGGCCAATGGAGTGCGCGCTCTGGTGGAAGGCAGCAGGCAGGAACCGCAGGGCGAGCTCAAGGTCGCCATACCCGTCTTCGTCGGGATCGACTACGCGTCCAGGGTCGGCGCTACATTCCTGCAGCGTTATCCCCACTCACGGTTGGATATCCGGCTGGTGGACAACATGGTCGACCCGATCAAGGACGGGTTCGACGTGGTGTTCGGGACTGGGCCACTTCAGGATTCGACATTGATCGCGCGAAAGGTGTTCAGCCTCCAGCTCTTCCTGTGCGCCTCACCGGGCTTCGTCGGGCAACTGGCCGAACCGCTCATCGATCCGACGCAACTGAACAGCCTGCCCTTCATCGAGTTCGGCTTCGCCGCGCCGCACAAGCTTGCGGTTGCCAACCGCAAGCGGCGACACGAGTTGTCGCCTCAGGTACGGGCGCGCGCCAACAACTTTCAGGTGTGCAAGCAGTACATTCTGCAAGGACTTGGCATCGGCGCCATGCCCACTCAGATCATCTGCACTGACGAACTACGCGACGGCAGCATCGTGCCCGTCCTGCCGGAATGGCAACCCGAATCGTTGGACGTGCACATGATCTATCCCTTCGAGCTCTCCTTCTCCACCCTCATCAGTGCGTTCTACGAGGTGGCGTGCGAGATCATCGTCGAGAACACGGCGCGAAGCTAGAGTGACCAGGATGTTCAAGCAAGTGTGTTTCTTCCGGAAGCGCCCGGACATGACCATGGAAGAGTTCATCGACTACTACGAAAACCAACATTCTCGGCTGTCTGCGCGGCGTGGGCGTTCGCCATCCATCCCCAATGCAACAGCCGAGAGGACTTCGAGAACTCTCAACGCATCATCGCGGATCCTGAACGTCTGCCTGGCATCAAGGCGGACGAGGCGAAACTTTTTGCCACACACAGCAACCCGATGTGCTCGGTGGTGGAGTACGACTCCCCGACGGGCCCGACCGGGCAGGTGCCGCGTGTCGAGCTGGTCTACGAGGACTGAATGTCGGACTCTCGGAACACCTCGATGGCCGTTACGGGCGTCATCATGATCAGCGGGATGTGCCGTGCCGTTGATTTCTGATATTTGATGTAGGGCGGGAAGGCATGCGCCATGAAGTCCCAGACCTTGTGCCGCTCATCGCCTTCTGGCTCACGCCAGGTTGCCCGGAAGGCTTGGGTGGCAATCTGGAAGTCAATATCGGGGGTGGTACGAAGGTTGAGGTACCACTCGGGATGCTGGTCGGCGCCACCTTTCGACGCGACGATCACGACCTCGCCACCGATATCGCCGTAAATCAGCGGAACGATTTGCGTCCTGCCGGATTTGCGCCCCTTCACCCTGATCAAGCAGTGCGTCGTGAATGAGTGGCCACCGACTTCGGCGATGTACATGATGTGGCCCTGCACGCCGCCCGATCGTAGATACATCTCGCGGTGCCTGACCGCAAAGTCGCCGCGTTCTTGCCGGATGGCGGCTGCCGTTTCATCGCTCATGATGCTAAAGGCCCAGCGACTTGGCGATGATCACCTTCATCACCTCACTGGTGCCTGCATAGATGCGGGCCACCCTGGCATCCGTGTACAGCCTGGCGATCGGGTACTCCATCATGTAGCCGTAACCGCCGAACAGCTGCAGGCATCGGTCGATTACGCGCTGCTGCATCTCCGTGCAGAACAGCTTCACGCGGGCGGCGTCGGCCGCCGTCAGCTCACCCTCGACGTGCAGGGCAACGGCACGGTCCAGCATCGCCTGCCCCGCCTCCACCTCCGTCGAGCACGCGGCCAGCTCGAACTTGGTGTTCTGGAACGACGCGACCGGCGTGCCGAACGCCTTGCGGTTCTTCGTGTAATCGATCGCCGCAGCGATCGCCGACCTGGCCTGCGAAACCGACCCGACGGCGACGGTGAGCCGTTCCTGCGGGAGGTTGTGGCCGAGGTAGCCGAAGGCCTCGCCCTCCTCCCCCAGCACGTTGGCGGCGGGCACGCGAACGTCGACGAACGACAGCTCGGCGGTGTCCTGCACCTTGCAGCCCATCTTCTCCAGCTCGCGGCCGCGGGTGAAGCCAGCCATGCCGTCCTCGACGACCAACAGCGTCAGGCCCTTGCGGCGGTTGTCCGGATCGGTCGCCGTGCGCGCGACCACGATCACCAGGTCGGCCTGCATGCCGCCGGTGATAAACGTCTTGGCGCCGTTGACGATCCAGTCGTCTCCGTCACGCACCGCGGTGGTGCGCATGCCTGCCAGATCCGATCCGGTGCCGGGTTCGGTCATCGCGACGGCGGTCAGCAGCGTGCCCGCGGCCAAACCCGGGAACCAGCGCTTCCGCTGCTCCTCGTTCGCGTAGTGCAGGAAATACGGCAGGATCACCTCGAGCTGAGTGCGCACCGTCGACAGCGTGACGAGCGCGCGCGCCGCCTCCTCCTGCATGACGACGTTGTAGCGGTAGTCGGCCATTCCGGCTCCGCCGTACTCCTCGGGGATCGCCATCCCCAACATGCCAAGCTCACCCATCTGCTTGAACACGTCGCGGGGCATCCGTCCGCCCTTCTCCCACTCGGAATAGTGCGGAACCACCTCCTTCTCGACGAAGTCGCGGGCGAGTCCCCGGAAGGCCTCATGGTCCTCGGTGAACAAATCGCGGCGCATCCGATCTCCTTGTCTACGAGATGAGTTCGACCAGCGTGGCGTTGGCCGTGCCGCCGCCCTCGCACATGGTCTGCAGGCCGTAGCGAATCCCGTTGTCGCGCATGTGATTGATCATGCGCGTCATCAGGACACCGCCCGACGCGCCCAACGGGTGGCCGAGCGCGATCGCCCCGCCCAGCGGGTTGAGTTTGTCTTCGTCGGCGCCGGTTTCGGCCAGCCACGCCAGCGGCACCGGCGCGAACGCCTCGTTGACCTCGAAGACGCCGACCTCGTCCAGTCCCACGCCTGCCTTATGCAGGACCTTCTCGGTGGCAGGGATCGGCCCGGTAAGCATCAGCACCGGGTCAGCCCCGGTGACCGCGCCGGCCCGGTATCGGACGATCGGCGTCAGACCCAGCGCGATGGCATTGTCGGCCGCCATCACCAGCAGGGCGGCCGCGCCGTCAGAGATCTGCGAGGAGTTCCCTGCGTGGATGACGCCGTCTTCCTTGAACGCCGGCTTCAGGCCGGCAAGCTTCTCGACGGTGGTTCCCCTGCGGATGCCCTCGTCGGCCACCACCGGTTCGCCGTCGGTGAACACCGGCATGATCTGGGTTTCGAACGCGCCGTCGTCCTGCGCCTTGGCCGCCAGCTCATGAGAGCGTGCCGAGTACTCGTCGAGGCGCGTGCGCGAGAAGCCCCACTTCTGCGAGATCATCTCGGCAGAGATGCCCTGGTTGAAAGAGAAATCCCCGTAGCGGGCAAGCACTTTCGGGCCGTACGGCATACCTGTCGATCGCGCCGAACCGAGCGGTACCCGGCTCATCACCTCGACACCGCCCGCCACGACGACGTCCTGCTGGCCGGACATCACGGCCTGCACCGCAAAGTCCAGCGCCTGCTGGCTCGACCCGCACGCGCGGTTGACGGTGGTTCCAGGGATGCTCTCGGGCCAGCCTGCGGCCAGCACCGAGTAGCGCCCGATATTGCTCGACTGGTCGCCGACCTGCGAGACGCAACCCCACACCACGTCGTCGACGATGTCGGGGTCCACGCCCGCGCGTTCCACCAGCGCGTTGAGGACGATCGCCGACAAATCGGCGGCGTGCATGTCGGACAGGCCGCCGTTGCGCTTGCCGACGGGCGTGCGCACCGCCTCGACGATTACCGTTTCACGCATTTTGCTACTCCGATCTGGGCGGCACGGCCCATCGACCAGTGAACACGGGTTCGCGCTTCTCGGCGAACGCCGCATACGCCTCTGTTGAGTCTGCGGTAGCGAAGTTTCCTGGCTGCGCCCGGGCTTCGTTGGCCAGCGCCTCTCGCAACGTCGCATCGGCACCGTCGTTGAGCAGTCCCTTGCTCTGCGCGAGGGCGACGGGCGGGCCGGACGCGAGCCGTCCGGCCAGGTCAGAGACGAACGCGTCTATCTCGTCGGCCGGCTTCACCCAGGTGACCAAGCCCAGAGACCTAGCCTCGTCCGCGTCGATCGTCTCGGCGAGCAGCACAAGGCGCTTGGCCTGTTGCAGTCCGACCAGCTTGGGCAACAACCACGAACCACCCAAGTCGACGGACAGTCCGCGCTTCGAAAAGATCTGACAGAACCGCGATTCGGGCGTCGCAACCACGAAATCGCATCCCAGAGCGAGATTCCAGCCCGCGCCCACCGCCACGCCCGTCACCTTCGCGATGGTGGGGATGGTCAGTTCGTGCAACGCCAGCGCGACATCGGTGAGCCTGCGCAGCTTGTGCCTTGGGTGGATGTCTTCTGGCGTGGAGATGTCCGCGCCCGAGCAGAACGCGCCTCCCGCGCCGGTGATCACCAAGGCACGCACGTCATCCCGGGCGGCGGCCCGCAGCGCGTCGGCCAGCTCGATCCACAGCTGCGGATTGATCGCGTTCTTGCGATCGGGGCGGTTCAGGGTCAGCGTCCGTACGCCGTCGAGGTCGGCCGACAACAGCACCCGTTCCTCGCTCACGAGTAGGCCGGACCAATCGCACCATCGGCCCGCAGCCGGGCCAGTTCGTCTGGGCTCACGCCCAATTCGCCCAGCACCGCGTCCGTGTGCTCACCCAGCCCTGGCACGACGCCCATCGGCTGCTCGAATCCGCTGATCACCGGTGGCGGTCGCAATGCCTGGATATCGCCCTTCGATGTGCCGACCGTTCGCCAGCGGTCGCGGGCGGTGAGCTGCGGGTGCACCACGACTTCGCTCGGCAGGTTGTAGCGGGAGTTGCCGATACCTGCGTCATCGGCGGTCTTCTGGATCTCTGCGAGATCATGCTGGGCGCACCAGGATCCGATGGCCTCGTCGAGGATGTCGCGGTGCGCGCAGCGATCGGAGTTGGTGCGAAACCTCGCATCGTCGGCCAAGTCGGGGCGATCGATGATCTCCCTGGCCACCCGCTGCCACTCGCGGTCGTTGGTGGTGCCGAGCACGACGGTCTGACCATCGCGGGTGGGAAACGCCCCGTACGGCGCCACCGCAGGCGATCCGACCCCTAGCGGTTGCTGGTCGACGCCCGAGTGCTGCGTGTAGGTCAGTGCGTAGCCCATGACATCGGTCATCACGTCGAACAGGCTGAGTTCGACGGACGGCGCCGCGACACCCTCGGGACGGCCGCCGCGCGCGAACAGCAGCGCCAGGATCGAGATCGCCGCGTAAAGCCCCGTGGTGAAGTCGGCCATCGCAGGCCCCGGCTTGGCGGGCAGCCCGGGGTAGCCGGTGATCGCGCATGAACCCGATTCCGCCTGCACCAGAAGGTCATACGCGCGCTTGTGCGAGATCGGCCCGCCGGGTCCGTAGCCGTCGATCTCAACGGGTATGACGTTGGGGTGACTTTGAGCCAGATCGGCGGCCGCGATACCCATCCGCGCCGTGGATCCTGGCGCGAGGTTGGACACGAACGCGTCGGCACGGTCGAGCAGCCGGTGCAGCAGGTCCATGCCTGCCGGTGATTTCGTGTTGAGCGTCACCGATTCCTTGCCGCGGTTGCACCATACGAAATGCGCGGCAAGGCCTCCGGGACCGTTGACCACGTCGTCGTAGTCACGCGCGAAGTCACCGCCGTTGGGGTTCTCCACCTTGATGACGCGTGCGCCGAAATCGGCGAGCACGCGAGTGCAGATCGGCGCGGCCACGGCTTGCTCCATGGCGACAACGGTGACCCCGGCCAGCGGGGCATTGCTGTGCAAAACCGGTGCTCCTTTCGTCCGCGGCCCAGTCACATCACCATTCCGCCGTCCACCGGCAGCACCTGCCCGGTGATGTAGGACGCCGCGTTGGACGCCATGAAGACGAAGGCGCCTGCGATCTCCGACGGTTCCGCCCAGCGCTTCATCGGAATGCGGTTCATCATGTTGGCCGAGAATTTCTCGTTGGTACGGATGGTTTCGGTCATCGGCGTCGCGGCCAGCGGGGCGAGCGCGTTGACCATGATGTTCTTGGTGGCCAGTTCGCGCGCAAGCGATTTCGTGAAGCCGATGATTCCCGCCTTGGCGGCCGAATAGTTGACCTGACCGAGGGTCCCGGTCAGTCCGGCCGCGGAGGTGACGTTGACGATGCGGCCCGTGCCGTCGGTCGGAATGTAGGGCAGCGCCGCCTGGGTGACGTTGAACGCGCCAAGCACATGGATGTCGAACAGCAGTCGCATCGAGTCCTGCGTGAGCTTGTCGAACATTCCCGGCTTCGTCACGCCGGCATTGTTGATCACGATGTGCAGGGCACCGTCGGCCAGTGCCGCCGCCTGCGCCGCAGCCGCGTCGGCAGACTCACGATCCGAGACGTCCAGCGCGGTCGAGTCGGCCCTGCCGCCGCTGGCCGAAATGCGTTCGGCCACCGCCGCGGCGGCGTCCTTGTCCAAATCGGTGACGAGCACTGCCGCTCCCGCGTCGGCCAGCGCCTCGGCGACGGCGGAACCGATTCCACCTGCCGCGCCGGTCACCAGCGCTGAGCGGCCGGTGAGGTCGAAATAGTTGGCCATCAGTAGCTCCTCGGCAGGCCAAGGACGTGTTCGCCAAGAAAGTTCAGGATCATCTCCTGGCTGACGGGCGCGATCTTCATCAGACGCGACTCGCGGAAGTAACGCGAAACGTGGTACTCCTCGGAGTAGCCCATGCCTCCGTGCAACTGCAGCGCCCGATCGGCGGCACCGAAACCGGCGTCGGCGCACAAGTACTTCGCGGTATTCGCTTCACGCCCACACGGTTTGCCGTTGTCATACAGCCAGGTCGCCTTGCGCAGCACCAATTCGGCGGCATCCAACCGGGCCAGCGAGTCGGCAAGCGGGAACTGCAGCCCCTGGTTCATTCCGATCGGCCTGTTGAACACAACCCGCTCGTTGCCGTACTTGACCGCCTTCTCCAACGCGACCCGCCCGATGCCCAGCGCCTCGGCGGCGATCAGCATCCGTTCAGGGTTGAGCCCGTCGAGGATGTACTTGAATCCCTTGCCCTCCTCGCCGACCCGATCGGAGATCGGCACGATCAGGTCGTCGATGAACACCTCGTTGCTGCTGACGGCGTTGCGGCCCATCTTCTTGATCGGACGGATGTCGACGTGCTCGGGGTTCAGGTCGGTCAGGAACAGCGTCATACCGTCGGTCTTCTTGGTGACCTCGTCGTACGGCGTGGTGCGGGTGAGCAGCAGGATCTTCTCGGACTCCAGCGCCTTGGAGATCCACACCTTGCGGCCGTTGATGCGGTACGTGTCGCCCTCGCGTTTGGCGAAAGTCGTGATACGCGAGGTGTCCAGTCCCGCACCGGGTTCGGTGACGCCGAAGCACACGTGCAGATCACCGTTGACGATCCGGGGCAGCGTCGCGGCCTTCAGTTCGGCCGAGCCGTGTTTGACCACGGGCTGCATACCGAAGATGGACAGGTGGATGGCACTGGCGCCGTTCATCGCCGCCCCGGAGCGCGAGATCTCCTCGAGCAGCAGCGTCGCCTCGGTGATACCGAGGCCGTGACCGCCGTACTCCTCCGGGATCGTCATGCCGAGCCAGCCACCCTTGGCGATGGCGTCGTAGAACTCCTGGGGGAATTCGTGCGCTAGGTCCTTCTCCATCCAGTAGTGGTCGTCGAACTTGCCCGCCAGCTCGGCGACGGACTTGCGGATCAGCTCCTGATCCTCGGTCAGCTCAAAACTCATCCCGCCGGGCACGATGACTCTCCTCTGGTCAATGCCACACAAACCAGCGCGCCGGTGCGTGAACGGTCCCACCGCACCGGCGCACTAACTCTAGAAGCTACGACTTAGTCCTTATTGCCGGTCAACTCTTTGGCACTCGCGGCGAAGTCGGCGAAGCTGGCGCCGCCGTGCTCGTGCTTGCTGAGGGCTTGGATGGAGACGTCGTGGCCTTCGGCGGCTTTGCGCAGGGCGCCGACGGTGGCTTGTTCGCGGGTGATGTGGGTGAACGGATCCCAGTGATACCAGCGCATGGCGTTCTCAAAGGTCATCTTGTTGACCTCGTCATCGGGCACATCGTTCTTGGTCAGCACCTCGTGCAGCTGCTCGGGCGCCCCTGGCCACATCGAATCGGAGTGCGGGTAGTCGGCCTCCCAGCAGATGTTGTCGATGCCGATGTCGTTGCGCAGCTTGACCCCGACGTGATCGGAGATGAAGCAGGTCAAGAAGTGATCGCGGAACACCTCCGAGGGCTTCTGCTTCCCGAAGTCCTGCCCGGTCCACGTCGAATGCATCTCATAGGTGCGATCCGCACGCTCCAGGAAATACGGAATCCAGCCCGTCCCGCCCTCGGAAAGGGCGACCTTGAGGTCCGGATACTTCTTGATCGGCTTGGACCACAACAGGTCCGCGGCGGCTTGCACGATGTTCATCGGCTGCAGGGTGATCATCACGTCCATCGGCGCATCCGGCGCGGTGATCGCCAACCGGCCTGAGGAGCCGATGTGCACGTTCATCACCGTGTCGGTGTCGACCAAGGCTTCCCACAGCGGTGTCCAGTAGTCGTCGTGGAAGCTCGGATAACCCATGGCGGCGGGGTTCTCGGTGAACGTCAATGCGTGCACCCCCCGCTCGGCGTTGCGGCGCACCTCTTTGCCACAGGCCTCGGCGTCCCAGATCACCGGCAACGTCATCGGGATGAACCGGGCCGGATAGGCCGCGCACCACTCCTCGACATGCCAATCGTTGTAAGCCTGAAGAAGCGCGAGCGAAAACTCCGGATCCTCGGTCGCGAACAGGCGCCCCGCGAAGCCCGGGAACGACGGGAAACAGATCGAGCCAAGGATGCCGCCTGCGTTCATGTCCTTGACCCGGTCGTCGACCTTCCAGCACCCCGGCCGGATCTCATCAAGCCCCTGCGGCTCTAACCCGTATTCCTCCTTGGGCCGGCCCGCCACCGCGTTGAGCGCCACGTTCGGGATCACCACATCACGGAACTGCCAGGTATCCGACCCATCCGGGTTGTGCACCAGCCGCGGCGCCTCATCCAAATACTTCTTCGGCAGGTGGTTCTTGAACATGTCCGGCGGCTCAACAACGTGATCATCAACGCTGATCAGGATCATGTCGTCCTTGTTCACGCCTGTTCCTTTCGTCGGGGGTCCCCGGCCCCCTTTAACCAGTACGGTTCTCTACGTGAGGAAACTATCTTCTCACCGTACGAGAATCAACGTCCGAAAGCCACCCTAGGGCCTTCTGGCAGCACCGTTGCACCCCGGCGGGCACCGCCGTGACCGGCGCATCTGGCGCTTGACGTTGACCATTCGCGCAAAAGATGGAAACCTATTAGCGAAATATGAGAACCTGATTCTCGTGAACGAGAGGAGGCGGACTGTGCGGGTTCCGCCGCTGCCGGCAGACCAGTGGGACGACGCCGTCGACCACGCGCTTTCCGGCATGCTGCCCGCGGAGCGCCGCAATCCCGCCGATGCGGGCAACCTGCTTGCCACACTCGTCCGTCATCCGAAACTGACCCGGGCTTTCCTCAGGTTCAATAACCACTTGCTGTTCAGTTCGACACTGCCGCCGCGGCTGCGTGAGTTGGCCGTGCTGCGGGTCGCCCACCTGAGCGACAGCGAGTACGAGTGGCGCCACCACGTCCGCATGGGCCAGGAGGCGGGACTGACCGACGACGTCATCGACGGTATCCAGCGGGGTGTGGCCGCCGACGGGCTGGACCAAGCGATCCTGGACGCCGTCGACGAACTTCAGAACAAGTCCGTCGTCTCGGACGCGACGTGGGCGACGCTGTCGGAACATCTCGACGAGCGTCAGCGCATGGACCTCGTCTTCACAATCGGCTGCTATGGCGCACTCGCCATGGCTATCAACACCTTTGGCGTAGAACCCGACCAGGAGAGGTAGAAGTGGCACATTTTCCGAAACCGGCCGCCGGTAGCTGGACAGAGAACTGGCCGGAACTCGGCACTGCGCCGGTCAACTACGAGGACTCCATCGACCCGGAGCACTTCAAACTGGAGCAGCAGGCGATCTTCAAGAAGACCTGGCTCAACGTCGGCCGCGTAGAGCGGCTGCCTAAGAAGGGCAGCTACTTCACCCGCGAGATGCCTTCGGCTGGGCCGGGCACTTCGGTGATCATCGTCAAAGACGTGAAAGACGGTGTCGAGACCGTCCGATGCTTCTACAACCTATGCCGCCACCGCGGAAACAAGCTGCTGTGGAACGACTTCCCCGGCGAGGAGGTGTCCGGCACTTGCCGCCAGTTCACCTGCAAGTACCACGCGTGGCGCTACAGCCTCGAGGGTGACCTGACGTTCGTTCAGCAGGAGGGTGAGTTCTTCGACCTCGACAAGAGTGACTACGGGCTGGTTCCCGTGCGCTGCGAGGTGTGGGAAGGGTTTATCTTCATCAACTTCGACAACGACGCCGCGCCGCTGCGGGAGTATCTAGGTGACTTCGCCAAGGGCCTCGAAGGCTACCCGTTCCACGAGATGACTGAGCACTACAGCTACCGCTCGGAGATCAACGCCAACTGGAAGTTGTTCATCGACGCGTTCGTCGAGTTCTACCATGCGCCGATCCTGCACATGAAGCAGGCGGAGAAGGAGGAGGCCGAGAAGCTGGCCAAATTCGGCTTCGAGGCGCTGGCGTACGACATCAAGGGCATCCACTCCATGGTGTCGTCTTGGGGCGGGATGTCTCCGCCGAAGGACCTGAACATGGTCAAGCCCATCGAGCGGATCCTGCACAGCGGCCTGTTCGGACCGTGGGACCGCCCGGACATCAAGGGCATCCTGCCCGACGAGTTGCCGCCGGCCATCAACCCGTCCCGCCAACCGACTTGGGGCACTGACTCGTTCGAGTTCTTCCCGAACTTCACGCTGCTGTTCTGGGCGCCGGGTTGGTACCTCACCTACCACTATTGGCCGACCGCGGTGGACAAGCACATCTTCGAGGCCGACTTGTACTTTGTGCCACCGAAGAACACCCGTCAGCGCCTCTCCCAGGAACTGGCCGCGGTGACGTTCAAGGAGTACGCGTTCCAGGACGCCAACACCCTGGAAGCCACCCAGACGCAGGTCGGCACAAGGGTCGTCACGGACTTCCCGCTGTGCGATCAGGAGATACTGCTGCGCCATCTGCACCACACTGCGCACGAGTATGTGAACAGATACAAGAACAACGGCAACGGGGCCGGCAACGGGAAGGTCGCCGAAGAAGGTTCAGTGAAGGATGCAGCGCATGTCTAAGTTGCCCGAAGAGTTCGCCGACCTGGAGCGGTTCACCGACTGGTGCCTGCCAACCGAGGAGGAGCGCTACTCCAAGCGCCTGAACTCGACGATGGCCGAGATGCAGGAGCTTTACGACGCAGGGATCGCTCGCCTTGAGGACGTGATGGTCTACCTGGACGCGCGTTTTCCTTTGCACGAGATGCCTGACGACGCAAAGGCCTTGATGCACCTGATGCAGTCGGTCGTCATGGTGAGCTTCCCCATCGAGGTGTGGAAGCAGCCACGCGTGCTTGACAGCGGCGCCTCCTACATCCAACTCATCAAGGAGCCGGTGGTCTGAACGTGCTGACCCTCAAAGCAGCGGGTCTACTTGACGTCGAAGCCGGCGAGATCGTCCGGCCGGGGATCGTTCGTGTCGAAGACGACAGGATCGTCGGCATCGGAGAGTGCCCTGAGGGCACACAAGAAGGTGAAGTCATCGATCTCGGGGACTCCATCCTGCTGCCCGGCCTGATGGACATGGAGGTCAACCTCCTGATGGGCGGTCGCGGGGAGAACCCCGGGCTGTCCCAGGTGCAGGACGATCCCGCGACACGAGTGTTGCGGGCGGTTGGCAACGCCCGCCGCACGCTGCGCGCGGGGTTCACCACCGTGCGCAACCTCGGATTGTTCGTCAAGACAGGCGGATACCTGCTCGACGTCGCGCTGGGCAAGGCGATCGACGCGGGCTGGATCGAGGGCCCGAGGGTAATACCCGCCGGGCACGCGATCACACCGACCGGCGGGCATCTCGACCCGACGATGTTTGCCGCGTTCATGCCTGGCGTGCTCGAGCTCACCGTCGAGGAGGGCATCGCCAACGGTGTCGACGAGATCCGAAAGGCCGTGCGGTACCAGATCAAGCACGGCGCCCAGCTGATCAAGGTGTGTTGTTCCGGTGGTGTCATGTCGCTGACCGGAGAGGCAGGGGCACAACACTATTCGGATGAGGAACTGGCCGCGATCGTCGACGAGGCGCATCGGCGAGGCCTGCGGGTGGCCGCGCATACGCACGGTGCCGAGGCGGTCAAGCACGCGGTGGCGGTCGGCATCGACTGCATCGAGCATGGCTTCCTGATCGACGACGAGGCCATCAAGATGCTCGTCGACAACGACCGGTTCCTGGTAACCACCCGGCGATTGGCTGAAGCGATGGACGTCTCGAAGGCGCCAAAGGAGCTGCAGGAGAAGGCCGCCGAGATGTTCCCGAAGGCGCGCACGTCGATCAAGGCCGCCTACGAGGCGGGCGTGAAGATCGCCGTCGGCACCGACGCGCCCGCGATCCCCCACGGCAAGAACGCCGACGAGCTCGTCACCCTTGTCGATTGGGGCATGCCCGCTGCCGCCGTGCTGCGGGCGGCCACCGTCGTCGCCGCCGATCTGATCAACAAACCCGATCTCGGCCAACTGGCCGAGGGCTACCTCGCGGACATCATCGCGGTGCCCGGTGATCCACTACTGGACATCAGCGTTACACAGAACGTAGGTTTTGTAATGAAAGGAGGCAAGGTCTATGTCAACAAGAACTGACGATCTCGTTGAGATCCACCAGCTCCTTGCGAAGTACGCGGTGACCATCACCCAGGGCGACATCGAAGGCCTCGTCTCAGTGTTCACTCCCGACGGCACCTACAGTGCCTTCGGTGAAACCTACGCGCTGGAGCGCTTTCCCGTGCTGGTCGACGCGGCGCCGAAAGGCCTGTTCATGACCGGTACCGCGCTGGTCGACCTCGACGGTGACACCGCCACCGGTACTCAGCCGTTGTGCTTCATCGAGCATTCCCAGCACGACATGCGCATCGGGTACTACCGCGACACTTACGTCCGCACCGCCGACGGCTGGCGGCTGAAGACCAGAGCGATGACCTTCATTCGGCGAAGCGGAGACCACGACCACGGCAGGCCGCACGCGATCGGCCGACCGTCTGCATGAACGTTGCCGAGTTCCGGTCGAACCTGCGTGCGTGGCTCGACGAGAACGACCTGACGCCACCGCCAGGCGACCACTCGCTGGACGCACACCACGCGCAGCACTCCAGAGTGCTGCGCGCCCTCTACGACGCCGGCTGGATGCGTTGGGGCTGGCCGGAATCCGCGGGTGGACTCGGCGGGCCGATGATCCTGCGCGCGATTGTCGGTGAGGAGGTCGTCGGCCGACGCCTCGATGAACCCGGACCGTATTCGATGATCGAGGTGCTGACCCCGACGATGATCGACTACGCCCGTCCCGAACTCGCCGCTGAGATGGTGCCGCAGTTGCTGTCGGGCAGCGAGACCTGGTGCCAGGGCTTCTCGGAACCCGGATCAGGCAGCGATCTCGCATCGCTGACCACGCGTGCCGAGCAGCGCGGCGACATATGGGTGGTCAACGGCCAGAAGGTCTGGACGAGCTTCGCGCAGTGCGCGACCCGCTGCGTACTGCTCACCCGCACCGGCGGGCCGGATACTCCGAACCACGCGGCAATCACGGCGTTCTTCGTGGACGTCGACACCCCCGGCATCACGGTTCGGCCCCTGCGCACGATGCACGGCATCGACGAGTTCTGCGAGGTGTACTTCGACGACGTAGTGGTCCCGGCCGACCGCATGCTCGGAAACCCCGGCGACGGCTGGAAACTCGCCATGGATCTGCTGCCCTACGAACGCTCGACCTGCTTCTGGCAGCGCATCGCCTACCTGTACTCGCGGTTCGACGCGCTGATCGGTGAAGTCAAAGGACTCGGCCAGGCCGCGGACTCCGATCTTGGCGAAGCGTATCTCGCCCTGCACACGCTGCGGTGCCGGTCCTGGGCGACGCAGCACCGGCTGGATGACGGTCACAAACTGGGTCCGGACACCTCGATCGACAAGGTGTTGCTGGCCGGCGCCGAACAGCAGCTCTACGACACCGCACGCGATCTGCTGCCGGGTGCCATCGAACTCGACGACACCGACTGGCGCACCGAGTACCTGTATTCGCGGGCGGCCACCATCTACGGCGGCACCGCCGAAGTGCAGCGCAACATCATCGCCCGCCGGCTGCTGGACCTCGGGAAGGAGTGACCGTGGCTGAGCCATCTGATCCGCTCACGGATGCGGAGTCAGTCGCGTTGCTCGAGGACGCACTGCGCAAAACGATGCTGTCGACCTCCGGGGCCGAGCTGGACGCGGCGCTGACCGAACTGGGCTGGGCCGACATGCTCACAGACATGCCCGAGCAGGCGGTACCACTGGTGTTCCGGTTGCTTGGCGAAACAGGCTCGCACGCTTCGGTTCTCAACGACGTCGTGCAACAGGCCGCCGACCGCGAGCTCGGAGCGACGCCGGAACTGCCATACGCGGGCGGCGGTTGGGTGGTGTGGGACTACCAGAACGCCGAGAACCCGACGCTCGGTGGGCTGCCGCTGCGCCGAGTGGAAGACGGCGGGCTGCTCCGGCTGGCCGATGCCCGCAGGGCGCTGGGCTGGTGGCTGGTCGGTGCGTCGCGCGCGATGCTGGCCTTGGCGCGCCAGCATGCGTTGGACCGGGTCCAATTCGGGCGACCGATCGCGGGGTTCCAGGCGGTCCGGCACCGGCTGGCCGAGACGCTGGTGGCCATCGAAGGTGCCGAGGCGACGCTGAGCCTGTCGGGAGCGGACAATCCTGATCTGACCGCGCTTCTGGCCAAGGCCGCCGCGGGCAAGGCCGCACTGACCACGGCCAAGCACTGCCAGCAGGTGCTCGGCGGCATCGGTTTCACCGCTGAGCACGACCTGCACCACCACGTGGAGCGGGTCCTTGTGCTCGACGGATTGCTTGGCAGCTCAAAGGAACTCACCAAGAAGGCCGGGGCCGGGCTACGTGCCCGAGGCTCGGTGCCGCGCCTGGTCGACCTCTAACCGCGAGCAGACGCAAAAACCCCTCGACACGGCGAAGAAGATCGGGGCTTTTGCGTCTCTCTCGAAAATGCGGTGACCGGCAGCGGGTGAGTGGTTCTTTGCGGTTTTAGGCGACTTCGGTGAGTGGTTCGAGAGTCACTTTGTAGCCGAGAGTTTCGAGTTGTTTGACGGCTTTGGCCTTGGTGCGTGCGGGGTGGTGGCGGGTGTAGTAGTCGGGGCCGGGGTCGTGGTAGAAGGCGCCGTTGACCAGCATGTGCCACGCGTCGGTGAGCATCTTGTGTTCGATCGCGACCAAGGCGGTCATGCCGGCTATCGGCGTACCGCGGGTTGTGTTCGTGCGCGATTGGGCAGCGCGGCGCCGGCCGGCGATGCGCCGGTACCGGACGCTGTAGTAGGTGTCTTTGGTGCGCGCTGCCGACAATGCCGCCACCCCGAGGGCGGCTTTGAGATGCCGGTTTCCCGGGCGGGTGGCGCCAGATTTGACCCGGCCCGCTGATTCGTTGCAGCCGGGCACGACCCCGGCCCACGATGCTAGGTGCTCAGCGGTGGGGAACACGCTCATATCCGCGCCGGTTTCGGCGATGAACACATCGGCGATGATCTGTGACCAGCCCGGGATGCTCATCAGCAGCTCCCGGGTGCAACGAAAGGGGGCGATCGCCTCCTCGATACGCGAGTCCAAGCGGGCGATATCGGCGCCGTGGGCATCGATGCGATCCAGATACAACCGCGCCATGAACGCGTGATGCTCGTTGAACCGGCCGCGCAGCGCCTCGGTCAGCGCGGGAATCTTATGGCGCAGGCGTTGTTTGGCCAGATCGGCCAGCACCGCCGGATCGCGTTGGCCGGCGATCAGCGCCTCCAGCATCGCCCGCCCGGAGACCCCGACAATGTTGGAGGCCACCGCCGACAGTTTGATCCCGGCGTCTTCGAGCAGCTTCTCCAGCCGTTGAATCTCTTTGGTGCGCGCCCGGGTGATGATGGTGCGGGTCCGGGTCAGATCACGCAACACCCGAATCGGCTGCGGCGGCACGAACGAGGCACGCAACAGCCCATGGGCACCCAGATCGGCCAGCCACGCCGCATCCGAGACGTCGGTCTTACGGCCGGGCACATTGCGTGCGGCTTTGGCGTTGACCAGCACCACCGGTAGCTGCTCTTCGAGCAGGTAGTAAAACGGCTTCCAATAATCCGACGTGGATTCGAGCACCACACACGAGACCTGCTCGGCGAGCAAATGCTCACCGAGCGCCAGGATCTCGCCGGTGGTCGACCCCCACGTGGTGACCGTCGTCGACGTGCCACGCCGACCCCGGCCCTGCACCCGCACACAGACCTTGGCGTCCTTCTTCGACACATCAATGCCCGCACACCGCGGATGGATCACTTCCATAACCGATCACCCCTTCCGTCCAGATATGTTGTTGTGGAAGGTGTTTCGGAGAGGGCGAAACAAAAACAGGAGTCTCTCTCACGTGCTCACAGGCAACAATCCACCGCCCCCGCACCACCACGAGGGCGCCCTCCAGCCCCAAGCTGCTCGCCGTGCTCACCGGCAACACAGACGCAACGGGGTCACCGAAACACCCCTTGAGCATCAACTCCCACCCGGCCGCGACGCAACCACCTACCCGCCCGAGCATCCGGCAGAATTTTCATCCTCCACCGCGGAGCGCAGCTCCCCTGGCAGCTGCTCGCGCGAAAGCAGTTACTTGATGTTGGCCTTCATCTCGTCCATGTTCACCAGCACCGGCCAACCGCTGACGCTCATCGCGTTGCCGTGGCCCGTCTGGTGGATGTCGAACACGGACTGGATGGCCGCGTAGAAGCCCTGCACATCCAGCGTCTGGTTGACCGCCCGCTTCGCCTGGCGCAGGGCGAACGACGGCATCTTCGCGATCTGCTCGGCAAGCGCCCGGGTTTGGCTGTCGAGCTCATCGCGGGGCACGACCCGGTTCACCATTCCCGTACGCTCGGCCTCCTCCGCGGTCAACGCGCGGCCGGTGAACAGGATCTCCTTGGCCTTACGCGCGCCGAGTTCCCAGGTGTGGCCGTGGTACTCGACTCCCCCGATACCCATCAGCGCAACCGGATCCGAGAACAGCGCGTCGTCGGCGGCCAAGATCAGGTCGCACGGCCAGCACAGCAGCAACCCGCCCGAGATACACCGGCCCTGAACCGCCGCGATCGACGGCTTTGGCACGTTGCGCCAGCGCAGCGAGTAGTCGAGGTAACGCCGGCTCTCATGCTGATAGATCAGCTCCAACGTGATCTTGTCAGGCACCGGGCCGCCCCCGCTGATGTCGTGACCCGCCGAGAAGTGTTTTCCGTTGGCGCGCAACACGATCACTGCGACGTCAGGATCCTCAGCGGCACGGGTCCATGCCGCGTCGAGTTCGTCGAGCAGCTCCGTGTTCTGCGCGTTGGCGGCCTCGGGCCGGTTGAGCGAGATGGTCGCGATGCGGTCGGCGACGTCATAGTCGATATACACGGTGATTCCTCAATTTCGGGGCAGGCCCAGCACTCGCTGGGCGATGATGTTGCGTTGGATTTCCGAAGTGCCGCCTGCGATGGTGCCGCCGAAGGTGCGAACGTAGCGTTCGAACCATCCGCTCCTGTAGAGGTCGAGGTGCTGCGCGCTGTACGGGCCGGAGAAACTCGGGTGCGCCAGTGCTTTGCCGCCCGCCGCGGCGAGTGCGTATTCGGTCGCGGTCTGCGAGGCCTCTGACCCGAATAGTTTGAGTACCGACAACGCGGCCACATCCTCGTCGCCGCGCGTCGCGCTCGCCAGCGCCATCGAGCCGAGCAGCCGCAGCGCCTGGTTGTCGATGACCAACGTGGCGTACCGGTCACGGTCCAGCACAGTATGCGGACGAAAATCCTCGACGAGTTCCTGCAGACGGTCGGCGTAGCTCAGCCACAACATGTTTCGTTCGTGTCCCAGCGACCCGCTGGCCACCCGCCAGCCGTCGTTGAGCGGCCCGACGAGATTGTCGGCCGGCACCCGCACGTCGCTGAAGAAGACTTCGTTGAAGTCCAGGTCGTCCTGATCGCATGCCGACGCGAACGGCCGTCGCACCACGCCGGGAAGGTCGGTTGGGATCATCAGCGCGCTGATGCCCTTGTGCTTGGGGGCGTTTGGATCAGTGCGAACAAAAGTCAGCAGAACGTCCGCGTCATGGGCGCCGGACGTCCACACCTTCTGCCCATTGACGATGAAGTCGTCGCCATCGAGAACAGCACCCGTGCGCAGTGAGGCCAGATCGGAGCCGGCCCCTGGTTCGCTCATTCCCAGCGACGCGGTCATCTCGGCCCGCAGGATCGGCACCGCCCACCGACGCTGTTGCTCAGGCGTCCCGAACGAGATCAACGACGCGGAGATGATGCCGACGCCCTGCGGGTTGAACGTCAGGTAGGCACGCCGGCGCGCGAGTTCTAGTTGATGGACGTACTGCTGCAGCAGCGTGGCGTTTCGACCACCGAACTCAGGCGGATATCCGGGCAACAACCAGCCGTTGTCGAACATCAGCCGCTGCCAGTCGCGGGCCCAGTCCGGGATGTGGCTGCTGGATCGGGACCGCTCCAACGCGTCGGCCTCGGAAGGCAGGTGTTCGTCCAGAAACGCCACGAAGTCCGTGCGGAAGGCCTCGACGTCAGCGTCGAAGGTCAGCTGCACGGCACTCCCGGGAAGAAAATCTGAAAGACTTCTGTTATCTCCAAAATGAGAATACTATTCTCATGGTGAGAAAGTTACAATCTCTGACACGTGAACCGCGAGGGGGTCGAGGACCGCAATGGCAAGGCGTTCTCCGGTACAGTCAGTTCATGTTCTCCCCAATCGGCCTGCATCCGAGCCGCCGGTGACGAGTCCCAGCGAAGAACCCGCATGGAAGCAACGCGCGGTCGAACGTTCGATCAAGACAGCGAAGCTCCGGGCCGCGCAACGCGTTCAGCGTTTCCTTGACGCCGCACAGGCGATCATCATCGAGAAGGGCAGCACCGACTTCACGGTCCAAGAGGTCGTCGACCGGTCGCGCCAGTCTCTGCGCAGCTTCTACCTGCAGTTTGACGGCAAACACGAGCTGTTGCTCGCCCTGTTCGAGGACGCGCTGAGCCGGTCGGCCGAGCAGATCCGTGCGGCGACCTCAGGCCAGAAAGACCCGCTGGAAGCGCTCAAAGTCGCCGTGACGTTGCTGTTCGAGTCTTCGCGACCCGACCCGACCGCGAAGCGGCCGCTGTTCACTGACTTCGCCCCACGCCTGCTTGTCTCGCATCCCTCTGAGGTAAACATTGCGCACGCGCCACTATTGGCGCTGCTCACAGAGCTGATGGAAGCGGCGGGTGAGGCGGGCGAACTGCGTGCGGGCATCAATCCCAAACGGATGGCCGCGATGACGATGCAGACGGTCATGTTCGTTTCACAACACAGCGGGGACGCCGAAGACGGGACTTCGCACCCCATCACGGCCGACGAAGTCTGGGACTTCTGTTCCCACGGATTCGCCGCCAGCTAGCGCGAGAATTACGTTCTCACTGACGTAGAATCAGGCTTACACTCAGTGAGTGCCCGATCTCTGGACCGATCTACTCGCTTGCCTTGATCTTCGTCCGGTGCCGTCGGGGGGCACCGGCGAGGAGCACGCCGACGACGACGTGACTGAGTTCGAGGGCCGCAATCAGCAGCTGGATTACCGCCGTGTGTTCGGCGGGCAGCTGCTCGGCCAGTTCATCCGAATCGCGTCGGCGACCTGTCCGGACAAGGCCGTCAAGTCCCAGCATGCGGTCTTCGCGCGCGAAGGCCGGGCCGACGAACCGATTCAATATCGAGCGATCCGCCACCACGAGGGTCGCTCCTTCGCCACGGTCACCATCACTGCCCGGCAGAGCCACGGGGTCGTGGCCACCTCGTCGATCTGCATGCACGTACTGGAGGACGGCCCAGCTCGGCAATCCGTCGACGACGTGCCTGCGGTCCTCGGCCCCGAGCATCACGTCACGATCGACATGATCCCGTGGGAGATCCGCACGACCGTCGACCTCAACGCGGACGCCACCGGCCCGCCGGAGTTCGAGGCCTGGATGCGCACCCCGGCCGTCGACCCGGGGCTGGCACCTGCGCTCGCCGCCTATGCCACCGACCTGACGCTCATCGGTACCGCGCTGCGGCCGATGGACGGTGTCAGCCAACGTGGCACCACCACCGTGTTCACCTCTGCTGTCACGTCCCACACAATTTGGTTTCACCGACCCTTCCGCACCGACGGTTGGCTGCTGCTGCGCCAGCACAGTCCGCTGCTGGCGCACGGTCGCAGCTTCGGCCGCGGCGACATCCTGGCCGAGGACGGCACGCTCGTCGCGTCCTACGCCCAAGAAGCCTTAGTGCGATTCGCGAGCTGAGGTTCTCGATGCAAGCAAACCCGTTGT
Organism: uncultured Actinomycetota bacterium; assembly: GCA_963841555.1. GTDB lineage: Bacteria > Actinomycetota > Actinomycetes > Mycobacteriales > Mycobacteriaceae > Mycobacterium. Next base: position 1,224,272 of record CAWJDL010000003.1, on the reverse strand, counting down.
CTCCCAACCGTACTGATGAACAGACCACTCGCGATTACCGTGTCGTCCAGTGGGCGACGGGGACCATCGGCGCCCGCGCGCTGCGGGCGATCATCGAGCATCCGCACATGACGCTCGCTGGTGTCTACGTCCATGGGCACGACAAGGCGGGCCGCGACGCCGGCGAGCTGTGCGGCATGAAAGCCACCGGATTGACGGCCACGGCCAGCATCGACGAGATCATTGAGCTCGGCCCCGACTGTGTGCTCTACATGCCAAACGCGCTCAACCTCGACGAGTTGTGCCGGATGCTCGCGGCGGGCATCAACGTCGTCACCACGTGCGGCGCATTCCACCATCCGGCGTCGATGGATCCCGAGCTCCGCGCGATGGTGCAGGAGGCCTGTGAGCTCGGTGGCTCCTCGGTGCACAGCACCGGCAGCAGCCCTGGCTTCATCACCGAGGCCGTCCCGCTGGTGCTCACCTCGATTCAACGTCAGCTGAACGCACTGACGATCGACGAGTATGCCGATCTGTCGCAACGCAATTCACCGGAGCTGCTCTTCGACCTGATGGGTTTCGGCCGCCCCGCGGGGCCCTTCGAGCAGTTCCGGGCCGATTACCTTGGCTCGAGTTTCGGTCCGTCGCTGCGGTTGGTCGCCGATGCGATCGGACTGCCCCTCGACTCGGTGGAAGCAGGCGGGGAGCTGGCAATGGCCAGTCGCGAGACGACGATCGCCGCGGGCACCTTGGCAGCGGGAAGCGTTGCTGCACAACGGATCACCATCTCCGGCATCCGCGCGGGCCGGCCACTGATCCAGTTTCGGGCCACGTGGTACTGCACGGCGGACCTGGATCCCGCGTGGGACGTCCGCGAGACGGGGTGGCAGGTGTCGGTCGACGGCGACGCGCCACTGGAGGTCACTCTCCGGATGCCCATCCCCCTTGACCGCATGGCCGCTGTGTCACCGGCCTACACCGCCAACCGGGCGGTCAATGCGGTGCCCTATCTCTGCGCCGCCGCCCCGGGCATTCACTCGACCTTGGACCTTCCCCAGGTCGTTCCGGCGCTCGACTGAAAAGCAGGTTCTTCTAAACGGAGAGTATAAATTGCCGAAAACGGATCTGATGTTGACACCCACGCGGGACCGATGCCAGAGTTGTGAGACAAACACAGCCCATTTGTCTTACGCGACCCTGGTTCACCGAGAGGCAACACCGTGACGATCAGTGCTGAAAACTCGGCCGTGCAGGATGCCGCAACAGCGGACGAGTTGTATTACGACCCGTACAGCGTCGAACTCAACATGAACCCGTATCCGGTGTTCGCCCGCATCCGCGAAGAAGCGCCGCTCTACTACAACGACAAGCACGACTTCTATGCGTTGAGTCGTTTCGACGATGTCAACAAGGCGTTGATCGACCACGAGACTTTCATCTCCGGTCGCGGCGCTCTGCTTGAGATCATCAAGTCCGGCATGGAGATCCCGCCCGGCACACTGATTTTCGAGGATCCGCCGATCCACAACATCCACCGCAATCTGCTGTCGCGGATGTTCACTCCACGCAAGGTGCTCGCCCTGGAACCGCAGATCCGCGAGTTCACTGCCCGGTGCCTGGACCCGTTGGTAGGCACCGGCCGATTCGATTTCGTCAACGACCTCGGCGAGCAGATGCCCATGCGGGTGATCGGGATGCTGCTGGGCATTCCGGAAGAAGATCAGCGCCGGGTGACCGACCACGGAGAAGCCACCCTGCAGAGCAAAGAAGTCGACCTGCTGGCCACCGGCGAGGTGTTCGCCGAGTTCATCGACTACCGCACCGAGCATCCCTCCGATGACATCATGACCGACCTGCTCAACGTCGAATTCGAGGACGAGACCGGCACCGTGCGACGGCTGAGCCGCGACGAACTGCTCATGTACCTGACCGTCGTCGCCACGGCGGGCGCGGAAACCACCACCCGGTTGATCGGCTGGGCCGGCAAAACGTTGGCCGAACACCCCGATCAGCGTCGGGAACTGGCGGAGAACCCCGCCCTGATCCCACAGGCGATAGAGGAGATCCTGCGCTGGGAGCCGCCGGCCCTGCAAATAGCCCGCTACGTTGCGCGCGACACTGAGTACTACGACCAGCCAGTGCCGGAAGGCAGCGCGTTACTGCTATTGGTGGGTGCCGCTAATCGTGACCACCGCCGCTTCCCACCGAACGGCGATGTTTTCGACATCCATCGAGAGCAGCACTCGCACATGACATTCGGCGCGGGAACGCACTTCTGCATGGGCAATGCGCTGGCGCGTCTGGAGGGCCGAATCGCGCTCGAGGAAATCCTCAAGCGGTTCCCGACCTGGGAGGTCGACTGGCCGAACGCATATCCGTCCCAGACCACTGCCGTCCGCGGCTGGGAGTCCATGCCCACCTTCGTTTCTCAAGCTTGAACGCCAAACCAATAACACCAACCACCACCGAGAAGGACTCAAAGACATGACAGGTCGCGTTGAAGGCAAGGTCGCTTTCATCACCGGCGCGGCGCGCGGGCAGGGCCGTGCGCACGCGGTGCGATTGGCGCAAGAAGGCGCCGACATCATCGCCATCGACATCTGTAAGAAGATCGACACAGTCGATCTGATCGCCGCATCCACGCCGGAGGATCTCGCCGAGACCGCGGATCTGGTCAAGGGCCACAACCGGCGGATCTACACCGCCGAGGTCGACGTCCGCGACTACGACGCCCTCAAGGCCGCCGTCGACACGGGTGTCGAGCAGATGGGTCGGCTGGACATCATCGTCGCCAACGCCGGCATCGGTAACGGCGGCCAAACCCTGGATAAGACCAGCGAAGTCGACTGGACCGCCATGATCGACATCAACCTCGGCGGCGTGTGGAAGACCGTCAAGGCCGGTGTGCCGCACATTCTCGAAGGCGGCCGCGGCGGCTCGATCATCCTCACCAGCTCGGTCGGCGGCCTTAAGGCGTACCCGCACACGGGCCACTATGTCGCCGCCAAACATGGTGTGGTGGGCCTGATGCGGACGTTCGCCGTCGAACTCGGAGCGCAGAACATACGCGTCAACTCCGTGCACCCGACCAACGTGAACACCCCGCTGTTCATGAACGACGGCACAATGAGGCTGTTCCGTCCCGACCTGGAGAACCCAGGCCCGGAGGACATGAAAGTCGTCGGGCAGCTGATGCACACGCTGCCGATCGGATGGGTCGAACCCGAGGACATCGCCAACGCCGTGCTGTTCCTGGCGTCGGACGAGGCGCGGTACGTCACCGGCGTGACGCTGCCGGTCGACGGCGGCAGCTGCCTGAAATAGATGATGCCCGTTGCCGAGTTGTCCATCCCGCAGGGATGGGATGCAATCAGCGCGGAATGGATGACGGCGGCTCTCGCCGGTCACTTTCCGGGCGTCCAGGTCGACGATGTCGCGGTAGTGCTGCGCGACGATGGGACCAACCGCCGTGCCCGGCTGGCGCTGACGTACTCCGCGGGCAGCGGCCCGTCGACGGTGTTCGCCAAGGCGGTCGACCCCGAGCATGCCGACCTCGTCGCGCTGACCAGTGGGCTGTATCACGAACCCAGGTTGTTCACTTCGGGAGTCGTTCTGCCACTTGACCATCCGGCTGTCTACACGGCGATCATCGACGAAGAGCGCCGCGACTTCCTGCTGATCATGGAGGACGTCGTCGCGCGTGGTGCGGACCCCCGCGACTCGACCCGGCCGATGACGATCGATCAGGTGGCCAATGGGGTGCGCGGGCTGGCCCGGATGCACAGCGAGTACTGGGGCGACCGCCTCACGAATCACCGGGCACTCGGTTGGGTCGAGCCCTTCGTCGCTTTCGCCGGGCTCGAGTACGCGCCGCTAGACATCGCCCACGAACGATTGGGCGACACAGTGCCTGCCGAGATTCCGGCGCTGAGCGGAACCGAGCTCTTCGTCGACATCTGGGCCCGCTACATCGGCACCCTTACGACGTCTACGCAGACGCTGCTGCACGGCGACCCTCACATCGGCAACACGTACGTGCTACCCGATGACGACGTCGGGTTCCTCGACTGGCAGATGGCGCGTCGGGGCAACTGGTCACTCGATCTCGGTAAATTCCTGCAAGGGGCGCTCACCATCGAGGACCGACGCCGCGGCGAGCGCGAGCTACTCGATGAGTATCGCGGCGCGCTGAGGTTGCCAGCCGACGAGATGCCCACCGCGGACGAGGTTTGGCTGCGTTATCGTGCATCGGTCGCGCACGGGTTGGCGATCTGGATGGCGACCCTGTCCGGAGGCGATGCCTGGCAGCGCCAGGACATCTGCCTCGCCTTCGCGCAGCGATACTCCGCGGCGTTCATCGATCTGGAGACTCGCGCCGCGCTGAACGCCATAGACGCCTAGGCCATTCGCCGAAAGTGGCCGATCGCCTCGCGCTCGGTGGTTCGATGGAACCGTTGACCGCGAGTGGGGTGGGGCGTGAAGCGACTCAACGGCATGGACGCCATGCTGCTGTACAGCGAGACGCCGAACCTGCACACCCACACGTTGAAGGTGGCGGTCATTCATGCCGCGGACTTCGACGGCGAGTTCACGTTTGACGTGTTCCGCCGGACCATCGCGCGGCGGCTGCATCTGCTCGAACCACTGCGCTACCAGCTCGTCAACATCCCGTTGCAGTTGCACCACCCGATGTGGCTGGAGGACTGCCCCGTCGACCTCGACTACCACCTGCGCCGCGTGCGGGTGCCGAGCCCCGGCGGGCGCAGGGAGCTCGACGAGGTGATCGGCCAGATCGCGAGCACACCCCTTGATCGCAGCCGCCCGATGTGGGAGTTCCACTTCGCGGAGGGGATGGCCGACAACCGGTTCGCGCTGATCGGCAAGGTGCACCACACCTTGGCGGACGGGCTCGCCTCGGCCAACCTGCTCGCGCGGCTCATGGATCTGACCGGCTCGGCGAAGGATGAACGCGACGACTACGACACCTGTACGCCACCGAAGAGAGCCGAGTTGCTCCGCGCAGCCGGTCGCGACCACGTCCAGAATGTGGTTGCGCTGCCGGGGCTGATCAGCGACGCCGTGCGGGGTATCTCGCGGGTCCGACGGCGCACGCGCGGGCGTCGCGACCATCCGGACATGGCCAAGATGTTCAAGACACCACCGACCTTCCTCAACCATGTGGTGTCACCGAATCGGACATTCGCAACCGCGGCTCTGTCGCTTGCCGACGTCAAAGAGACCGCCAAGCACCTCGGCGTCACGTTCAACGACGTCATTCTTGCGATGGCAGCAGGGGGCTTGCGAGAGCTGCTCTTGCGCTACGACGGCAGGGCCGACCGGCCGATTCTGGCGTCCGTGCCGGTCAGCACCGACCTGTCACCGGATCGCATCACCGGCAATGAAATCAGCGGATTGGCCGTCTCGCTGCCCGTACACGTCGACGAGCCGCTGGAACGCGTGAGGCTGACGACGTTGGCCACTGCACGCGCCAAGGAGGAAAACGCCCTTCTCGGTCCGACGCTGCACGGACGAATGATGGAGTATCTGCCGCCGCCGTTGGCACCGGTTTTGTTCCGGTGGCAGTCAAAACGGGCCGCTCACAACAGAATCATGAACGTCGCGGTCTCCAGCGTTCCGGGACCTCGGGAGCACGGGCATGTCGGGGGCGCCACGGTCAGTGAGATCTACTCCATCGGTGTGCTGTCCGCGGGCAGTGCATTCAACATGACCGTGTGGAGTTACGTTGACCAAGTAGATATCTCGGTGCTCTCCGATGACCACACCTTCAAAGATGTCCACGAGGCCACCGACGCAATGATCAATGGCCTGACTGAGATCCGGCGCGCCGCGCGCCTTTCCGCACTCACACCGGTCGGCACTGCGATGGCACCGGCTACCCGAACCGGTTAGCCCAGAATCGGAAATCGGCGTTCGCGCGCCAGTTCGTCGAGCGCCCCTTGCATGACAGCGCGAACATGTAGGTCGACCGCGTCGATGTCGGGGTCGTCGCCGAACTCCGCCGCGATGTCGATCGGCTCGAGCAAACGGGTGACGATCTTCGAGGGCAGCGGCAGGTTCGGCGGCAGGACTGCGCTCAGGCCAAACGGGAACCCGAAGCTGATCGGAAGAATCTCCACCCGCGCCCGCTTCAGTCCAAGGCGTCGCGCGATGGAATCGCCCCTGGCAAGGAACAATTGAGTTTCCTGGGCACCGATCGACACCATCGGCACGATCGGTACACCGGTCTCGATGGCGGTCCTGACGTAACCGGTTCGGCCACCGAAGTCGATGACGTTCTCCGTGAACGTCGGCCGGTACGAATCGTAGTCACCGCCGGGGAACACCAGCACGACGGCACCGGAGCGCAGTGCTTTGGCGGCGTTCTCACGACTAGCCTCGATGACACCGGCACGGCGCAACCAATCACCGACATTGGCGATGAACACGCCGTAGTGCGCCAACGTGTAGATCGGCCGGTCGAACCCGAACTTCTCGTAAAACGCCGGGGCGAAGATCAGCACATCGGGTGTGAACATTCCGCCCGAGTGGTTCGACACGACCAGGGCGCCACCGGCGGCAGGCATCGCATCGAGGTCGCGCACTTCCGCGCGGAAGTAGCGCTTGATGATCGGGCCCACCAAGTTCGCGATCTGCCGGGTAAACCCGGGATCCCACTTGGCGACCTCTGGCTCGTCCGCCCCGTTGCTCATGCAGTGACTGTTCCCCCTGCTACGGCCCCCCGAATCTGAGTATGGTACTTTCGAAAAAAGAGAATGTCATATCCGCAGGTAGGAGGCGCTATGGCTGACACGGTGCTGGTCACGGGCGGCTTCGGCCTGGTGGGGTCGGCGACGGTACGACAGCTGGCGGCCGACGGCCGCCGCGTCGTCATAGCCGACCTCGAAACACCTGCCAACGCCAAGAAGATGAAGACGCTGCCTGACGGTGTCAAAGTTCGATGGACCGACCTGACGGATCCGGACCAAGTGCAATGCCTCATTTCCGAGGTCGCACCCGCCGCCATCATTCACCTCGCCGCGATCATCGCGCCGGCGATCTACCGCATGCCGAAAGTGGCGCGCAGGGTCAACGTGGATGCTACGGCGACCTTGGTTCGGATCGCCGAGGCGCAACCGACTCCGCCGCGATTCGTCCATGCGTCGAGCAATGCGGTCTTCGGCCCCCGCAATCCGCACCGCACTCCTGAGCCGCTCACCGCAGACGACCCGATGCGGCCGTGCGACATCTACAGCGGCACCAAGGTAGAGGCAGAGGAGATTGTGCAGTCGTCGACGCTGGACTGGGTGGTCTTGCGGTTCGGTGGCGTGCTCAGCACCGAATTGTCGGCGCTGCCACTCAGCACCGACGCCATGTTCTTCGAGAGTGCGCTGCCGAGCGACAACCGGGTGCAGACCGTCGACGTCCGCGACGTCGCATGGGCGTGCGCGGCGGCGACCACGGCCGATGCCGTAGGCGAGATCCTCCTGATCGCCGGCGACGAGTCACATCGAAGGTGCTACGGCGACCTCACACCGGCGCTTGTATCGGCACTGGGCATGCCGGGTGCGGTGCCACCGGGACGACCTGGCAACCCCGACAGCGACGACGACTGGTTCGTGACCGACTGGATGGACACCACCCGGGCGCAGGAAGCATTGCAATTCCAGCACTATTCGTGGCCGGACATGGTGGCCGAGTTGCGAGCACGAGTCGGATGGAAACGCTATCCAGCACGGCTCATCGCGCCGATCGCCATGGCGTTCATGAAGCGCAGAGGCGCGTACTGGAAGGCGCCGGGTCAATACGCCGATCCGTGGGGCGCGATCCGCGCCAAGATGGGCGAGCCCGCATGGGATCGGCCGTAAGACCTCACCCGAACGCATAGTGTTCGCGCCGTGGAGAATTTCGAAGGGCGCGCAACAGTCATCACCGGCGGGGCCAACGGCATCGGTTTCGCCACGGCACGAGAATTCGCCAGCCGAGGCGCAAGGGTGATGCTCGGCGACATCGATCAGACCGCGCTTGACGACGCGGTCGCGACCCTGCGCGCGGACGGGGTCGACGCGCACGGGGTGATGTGCGACGTGCGCAAGCTCGACGACGTCAGTCACCTCGCCGATGAGGCGTTTCGAGTGTTCGGTGAGGTACACGTCGTGTTCAACAACGCAGGCATCGCCTACGCCGGTCCGATCGTGCAGACCAGCCACGACGACTGGCGGTTTGTAATCGATGTCGATCTGTGGGGGCCGATCCACGGTGTCGAGGCGTTCCTGCCGCGACTGATCGCCCAGGTCGCCCGCGGACGCGAGGAGCGGATTGACCTCAGCAGCCACATCGTTTTCACGTCGTCGTTCGCAGGGCTGATCCCGAACGTCGGCCTCGGGCCCTACTGCGTCGCGAAGTACGGCGTTGTTGCGCTCGCCGAGACCCTGGCCCGGGAGGTCAGGCCCAACGGCATCGGGGTATCGGTGCTGTGCCCGATGATCGTGGAAACCAACCTGTTGGCCAACACCGAGCGCGTCAGGAGCGAGGACTACGGCCCGGCTCACTCGGAAGCACAATCCGTCCAGCAGTTGGCGTCCGCGCCGGGTGACGATTCGGTGCTCAACGTCGAGGACGTGGCGCGCCTGACCACAGAAGCGATTCTGGCCAACCGTCTCTACATCCTTCCGCACCGCGCGGCGCGCGATTCGATCCGGCGCCGCTTCGAGCGCATCGACCGCACCTTCGACGACCAGGCCGCCGAGGGCTGGGAGCACTGACTAACCTGGCCCCAGTTGGTACTCGCCGGTCTGCGGGTTGTGGTGCCAACCGCTCGCGGCCTGCGTCCCTCCGTCGACATGGATGGTCTGACCGGTGATGTAGGTCGACATGTCGGACGCCAGAAACACTGCCGCGCCTGCCATCTCGTCGACGTGTCCCGGCCGGCGCATCGGGATCATGTCGCCGGCACCGGGTGGCAGACCGTCCGGTGACACCCGCGTGATGCCTTCGGTCATGGTCAGATCCGGGGCGAGCGCATTGACCCGAATCTTATGTGTTGCCAACTCGAGAGCCGCGGTCTTGGTGTAGTTGATGACGCCGGCTTTGGCCGCCGCATAGGCCGCGTAGCCCGGCGCCGCACGCACACCCTCGATCGATGTCACATTGATCACGCTGCCCGGTTCTTCCGAGTCCACGAGAAGCCGCGCCACCCGCTGTGTGCACAGCAGCACGTGCCGCAGGTTGGATTTATAGAGCGCATCCCAACCGTTCTCGCTGGTGTCGAGCAACGGTGATTTGAACACGCCACCGGCATTGTTGACCAGGATGGACGGTATACCGAGTTCATTTGTGGTGCGCTGCAATGCCGCATCGACCTGCCCGCTGTCCCTGACGTCGGTCACGATGCCCAGTGCGCCAACGGATTCGGCCGCCGACCCACAAGTCTCGGCGTTCATCTCCCAGATTGCGACCGACGCACCGAACGCGGCCAGTCCTTCGGCGATCCCCCGGCCGATGCCCTCTCCCCCGCCGGTCACCACCGCGACGCGACCAGTGAGCAGGATGTTGGACGGATCGATGGCCATTGGTCGAGGCTAGTTGGTCATTCCGATGTAGCGCCCAGATTGCACTGAGGGTCGTTCGAAGTAGTGCACAACCCTGAGAGCAATCTGGACGGCACGGTCATCGCACCGCCTTACTCCCGGCATGCATGGCCGGGGCGGTGCCGATCACGCCCGCCGCCTCCAGTTCGTCCATGTCCTTGTCGCTCACGCCCAGTTCGGACAGCAACTCTTGGTTGTGCTGTCCGAGGAGCGGCGCGGGCTGTAGGTGAACTCGGTTGGGCCGAGACGACGTGAACGGCAGGGTGCTGTGCGGCGTTCGCGCGTTCACCGGGTGATCGACGTCTTCGAAGAAGCCGCGAGCGCCCAGCTGAGGCAGCTCGGTTTGGCGGTGGGGCTGCATCACCTTGGCCACAGGGACGTCGTGCTCCCACAACGCGCTGACGATTTCGTCGCCGGTTCGCTCGGCACACCACGCGGCGAGGTGCTGGTCGATGAGGTCGTGGTGCTGGCGCCTGCCGTCGGCGGTCGTCAGCGCGGCGTCGGTCGACCATTCTGGCCGGCCGAGCGCCGTAAGCAGTCCCGCCCACTGCTCGTCGGTGGCGACGGCAACGGCAACCCAGCAGTCGCGCCTGCCGAACTCGTCGATCTCGTTGGTGCGGTACAGGTTTTGTGGCGCCGCAGCCGGGCCCCGGTTCCCGGCGCGTTGCAACAGCGCAAAGTACGCCGAGTGCTCGATGACCTGTTCGGCGGCAATGTTGAGCGCGGCATCGACCATGGCCGCTTCGATCAGTACGCCTTCGCCGGTGCGGTGGCGATGCTCCAGCGCAAGCAGTAGCGCATTGAGCGCGTGCACACCGGCGTTGGGGTCGCCGACCGAGTACGGCTCGTAGGGATTGCGGTCGGGATAGCCAGTCAGCCAACTGATCCCGGACGCAGCCTCGATGACGTATGCGAATGCGGGGTTGTCCCGCCACGGCCCGTCGAGACCGAAGCCGGGCATCCGCAGCATGATCGCATCGGGCCGGACCGCTTGCACGGCAGCGAAGTCAAGGCCGATCTGGTCAACAACGCGCGGCGTGAAGTTCTCGACGATGACGTCGCACGTCGCAATCAGGCGCATGAGGAGTTCACGTCCGGCATCGCTCTGCAGATTGAGCGTCAGCCCCTTCTTGTTCGTGTTGAGGCCCGAGAAGATCGGCGACTTCTCCCACCACTGGTCTTCGGTGATCGGGATGCCCGCGATCAGCCGGGTGCCGTCGGGGCGGCGCGTCGACTCAATATGGATCACTTCCGCGCCGAGCATGGCAAGCATGTGTGTGCAGGACGGCCCAGCCCAGAACGTCGTCATATCGAGCACGCGCAGTCCTTCGAACGGCTGATTCGCGGGCATGTCAGGCGTACGTCGATCTCGCGAACGGTATTGCTCGGTGTGTTCACCGAGCCGCGGCGCTGGCTGGGGCGGGCGAAGCTGGGCCGGCTGCATGCGATACGGCGGCCCTGGCTGAGAAAAGCCGTCACGCGGATTGGCGATGAAGGATCCGCGCGCCTGGAACTGGTCGAGGGATTCGACGTTGGCGCCGTTGGCGACAGGAGCGTTGGGAATCCGGAACGCCGTCGCGAGATCGCGGATCTCGTCGACGGTTTGGCTCTCGACCCATGCGTAGAGTTCGTCGGAATTCTCGTTCGCCTGCTCGGTGATCGACAGCGGCGATTCCTCGTCGATCCAGTCCTGATGTCCGGTCATCGCGCACAGGTCGAACCATTGCTGCGCGGTGCCGCAGCCGATGTCGATCAGACCGTCCTTGGCCCGTGCGATACCCGGCACGGTCAGCCGACGGGCGTCGCGCCATGGCCTGCCGAGCATCTCGTAGTAGGTCACCGGATAGTAGGTGAGGCCGAGGATCTGGGTTTCGAGCATCGACAGATCGATCAGCTCTGCGGCGCCCCGCATGCGTGAGGCCATCGTCGCCGCGCTCGCGTAGGCGCCTGCGAGGTAGTCGCCGACCTGCCCACCGACGTAAACCGGTGCCCGGTCGGCCGATCCGCGGCCGAGGCCGACGATCCCGCCCGACCACGCCTGCAGCGTGAACTCGGTGGCCGGTCGGTCCTTCCACGGACCCTCCAGCCCGAACGGTGTGATGGCCGTGACGGTCAGATGTGGGTTCTCGCGAAGGATCTCGGCCGGCGCAAAGGCTGGGTGCTCGGCCACTGCTGAGCCGCGCGACCACACCACCGCGTCGGCATCGGCAAGCAGGGCGTTGACGAGATCCATGTCGACGTCGGAAATGGGGTCGGCGACCACGCTGCGCTTCGAACACGCGAGGAAGCTGAACAGCGCACCATCATCGCCAGAGGAGATATCGGCGCCCGACGCCGACCATCGCCGCAGCGGATCTCCTTCGGGTGATTCGACTTTGATGACGTCGGCGCCGCCGTCGGCAAGTAGCTTCGTGCAGTAGGCACCGGCGATCCCCGTCGACAGATCGACGACGGTATAGCCGTCCAGCGGCGCGACATCCATGGCAGTGCGTCGGCTACTTCGACTTCTTGCGGTTCTTCTTGCTGAGCCGGAACTCAGGCGGGAACTTGTCATCGTTGTCGTTGACCGCAGCAGCCAGCCCGCTGTCGATGGACTCCATCATGTCCAGATCATCGGCTCCGTCGGCGGTGACACCACTGCCCATCGACTCGAAGAAGGCCGAGAGAAGGCTGCCCATGTACTCGCCCTGGTGCTGTTTGTAGATCTCGAAGAACACCTTCTGCATGTAGACGGTGTCGACGGGACGGTTGCGGGCGCAGGCCAGCGCGTATTTCGCGGTCTCGGCTTCGAGCTCTTCCCGGGGCACCACCTTATTGAGGAAGTTGCACTTCTCCATGTCCTCGGCGGTGAACGGCCGTCCGGTGAAGACCATCTCCTGGAACTTGCGCAGCCCCATCATCTGCACCCACGTCCACATGCGCGGGCCCCAACCGTAGTACCGGAAGGACGGGTGACCGAAGAGCGCGTCGTCCGACGAGATCACGAGATCGGCGTCGGCGCACTGGTAGAAGTGCCAGCCGTAGCAGTACCCCTTGGCCTCGACGATGCTGATCTTCTTGAGTTCCTGCAATGGACGGTTGCCCGCCTGCGCGTTCGCGTACCAGCCGCTGATGGTGGCGCCGTTGCGGAAGGTGCCCTTGGGCGGATAGTTGACGTCCAAGCCTTCGACCTTGAGTTCACGCAAGCGCTTCTCGGGTTCGTCGACGCCCTCCATGAACTCGGGCAGGTCGGCGCCGCTGCCGAGGTTGTCGCCGACCCCGCGGATGACGACGACCTTGACGTCGTTGTCGACGGACGCGGCACGCACAACGTCGGCGTAGCGCAACCGCGCGTCAGACGTCGGCGCGTTGAGAAACTCGGGACGGTTGAACGTGATCGTCGCGATCTTGGTCTTCGGGTCCTTCTCGTAGAGGATGATCTCCTCGGCGGAGGGCCTCTTGGGCCTCGACATCCGTTTCCCTTCAGCCTATTCCGACGGAGCTCTGGCTACTGAACGACGGACTCGTCGTCAGCACCTCGGCTCCGTCGTTGGTGATCAGGACCGCGTCGCGTTGGTAGACCGCGCCGACACCCTGCGCCCATACGTATCCGGTCACGGCCAGCACCGTGCCCGGGTCCAGGTGTGCCTCGGTGGATGTCTCCGGCAGGTCCGGAGACACGACGGGCGGGTCGAACCCGAGGCCCAGACCGTGTGCGACGGGCATCGGGGGCAGCGGTTCGCCTGCGACTTCGTATGCCGCAAGCAGATCGCTGGCCGGGGCGCCGGGCTTGCATGCCGCAATTAACTTGTCCCACAGCGCGTTCGAACGCTCGAAGAGCTCGTCGGCGCCGGAGACGTCGCCGACTGGCACGGTGCGGCCCACCTCTCCCACGTAGCCGTCGGCGAGTGCGCCCGACGCGAATGCCACCAGGTCGCCGTCGGCGACCAGACGGTCCCTGGGACCCTGCCGCCACCGGTGCTCGCGCGAGGTCACCCACGCGCCGTCCTGAGTGGCCGACGTGCTCACCCCGCCGGCGGCCATGGCCTCCAGCATCGCGCCGGTCAACGATTGCTCGGTGATGCCGGGCGACAACTCGGAAAGGGCTGCGGCCAGACCGGCTTCGGCCACCCGGATCGCGCCACGGAGCGCCACGACCTCTTCTGAAGTCTTGATCCCCCGCGCGGTGCGCATGGCCAGCTCACCGTCGACGAGTTCGGCGTTCGGGAACGCGATGGGCAGGAGCTGCCCGAAAGTCGGTGATAGGGCGTCGGTTCCGACGCGGCGCGCAGTCGCGGCCCCGTCGATGTTCCTAAGCACCTCGATCAGGGTCATCGGGTTCCACGCCAGGCCGTAGAGGTGGTCGTGGTCGATCTCCTCCGGCATGCCCTCGTCCCAGCTGCTGTTGAGGTGGATCTCACCGGTGGCACGGACCACGACGCAGATCGGCGCGAAGGGCCGCGTCCCGGCGACCCACAGCTGCGGCGCCCCGGTCACGTAGCGGACGTTGGCCTGTCTGCCGAGCACCAGGATGTCGAGGTCGAACGCCTCCATCTGGGCCATTGCGCGTGCGCGCCGCCCTGTTCGCAGGGCCAGGCCGTCGGCGACGATCTCGTCGGACATCAGATGCCTGCGCCGTACGGAGCGTAGGGATAGTCGGTGATCGGCGTGAAGCCGTCCTCGGTGATGACCACGATCTCCTCGCTTCGATATCCGCCGGTGCCGTCCTCCCAGATCACCGGCTCCAACACCAGCACCATTCCGGCGGGGAACACGAAGTTATCGTCGAACTCCTGGCCGAGATCGGTGCCGATCATGGGCATTTCAGCGGCGTTGGTGCCGATGCTGTGGCCGAGGTAGAAGTGAGGCAACCACGGCTTGCGGCCACCGTTGGCCGCGATTGCCGCGCGCGCCAGGTCACCCGACGTCGCGCCGGCCTTGGTGATTCCCAGCACGGCGCCGAGGATCTCCCGCCATTTGACGTACTGGTCCTGCTGGCGGGCGGTCGGTTCCTGACCCACCACCCAGGTGCGCCCGAAGTCCGAGCAGTAGCCCTCGTAGGTGATGCTCACATCGGTCCACAGCACATCACCCTTGGCCAGCGCACGCTCGGTGGTCAACAGCGGCAGGGCCAGATCGCCGGTGGTGGTCCAGGTCCCCTCCGCCTTCGAGTTGGGCATCACCTGCCAGATGGCCTCGAGCATGTTCGCGGTAGCGCCGAGTTCGAACGCCCGCCGCACGAACTGCGCGGACAGGTCGATCTGACGCACCCCGGGCACCAGCGACTTCTGCACCTCGACGACGGCCTCTTCGGTGATCCGGCATGCCTTGCGAATGCAGGAGATCTGATCGGGCGTCTTCACCAGCTTGGCCGGACCCACGACCAAGGCGGCATCCGACGGCGGGCCGCCGGGGAAAAGTCCCCTCGCATTCCGCATCGCGCCGGTCATTTCGTCGACGGCAACCGTTGCGCCCGAGGGGACGAGATCGGCCAGCACCTTTCCGAAGTGTTCGACGCCCTCGTCGAATTCGAGATACAGCGGACCGTGTACGTGGTCGGCGGGCAGCTCCGACTCCCACGCCGAGCCCTCGCGGAACGGCATGTACAGGTGCGGATGTTCGTCGTCACTGAGCACGATCGCCACCGGCCGCTCCACATGGGACAGGCCTGCATCGAGTAGCGGCCAGCTCGCTCCGGTCGCGTACACGACGTTGCCGTTGCCCAGCAGGACCAGGGCGTCGACGCCCTTCTCCTTCATCGCAGCGCGCAGGCGCGCGCCGATCTCGCGGTACATGCGGCCGCGGTCCGGCAGGTCGGGAATGTCGAGCAGGGCGGCACCCGGCTCCAAGAAAGTGGTCATTGCGGCAGATCCCCTAGATGCCCAGGAACTTCTTGATGTTTCCGCTGACGATCTTGGCGGCGTTCTCCGGGCCGACCGCCTCGACGACCGATGCGAGTGACTTCTCCGAGTAGCCGAACGTGCTCTCGTTGTGTGGGTAGTCCGACGACCAGAACACCTTGTCGATCCCGATCCGGTCGATCAACTGCAGGCCCAGCGGGTCGACCATGAACGACGCGCTCATGTGCGTGTCCCAGTAGTACTGGATGTCGTGTTCGAGCGTGTGGTTGAACATGTGCTGATACGACGCCAGCAGGTGCTCGGCATCCTGCAGCACCCATGGCACCCAGGCGATTCCGCCCTCGAACCAGCCGATCCGCAGCTTCGGGTGGCGGTCGAGGATACCGCTGAAGATGTACTTGGAGAACACTTCGCGGAACCCGTCGATGTTGATCATCATGCCGACAGCGACGCTGTTGAACTCGCACGGGGTCTTCGGCGGCGTCTCACCGATGTGATGGGTCACGGGCAACCCGGCGTCCTCGATCTCGTCCCACACCGCGCTCATCGCCGTGCTGCCGTAGTCGATGACCTTGTCGTCGTCGTCCTTGCCGGGGTTGATCGGCATCAGGAACGTCTTGAGTCCCAACGACTTCAGCTCCGCCAATGTCCGCCCGGCGCCCTTGGGATCCCACCAGTTGATCAGGCCGACGCCGTAGAAGTGTCCGTTCGACCGCTCCTGGAGGTCGGCCATGTGCTCGTTGTAGATGCGGAACACCCGCTCGCGCAGTTCCTTGTCGGGGTAGTGGAACAGCGCCAGCACCGCGTTCGGGAACGCCAGCTCCTTGTCGACGCCGTCCTCTCGCAGCTCCTGGACGCGCGCCTCGATGTTGTTCGTGGCGGCGCCTGCGAGGTCGTCGTACTGCATGAGCACCCGGCTGAAGTCACCGGGCAGGAACGTCTTTCCCTTTGCGAGGCCGACCATGTAGGCGCCGTCCTCGTACCAAATGCGCGGCGCCTTGTCCTTGAGGTCGTCCGGGAACTTCTCGTAGAAGATGTCCTCGGCCACGGAGATGTGGTTGTCGGCAGAGAACACCTCGGTGCCCGCAGGGAGCCCGACGTCTGCGCCCGCGTGCCCACGCCGGTCCTTTGGCGCGCCGTAACCCCCGGGTGGATATAGCGTGGAAGTAGAAGTCGACATCGTTGACACTCCAATCGGGCTGGTTACCACGTAACGGGAAGTTCGTAGACGCCGTAGGCGAGGCGGTCGTGCTTGAACGGCACCTCGTCGAGCGGCACGGCGAGGCGAAGCGTGGGGATGCGTTTGAGCAATGTGTGGAACACGATCTGAAGCTCGGCGCGCGCGAGTTGCTGTCCGACGCACTGATGGCGGCCGTAGCCGAAGCCGAGCTGTTGACCGGCGTCACGAGTGAGATCCAGTTGGTCGGGCTTCGGATAGGCGGCCGAATCCCAGTTGGCAGGAGCGAGGTCGATGATGATGCCTTCACCGGCGCGAATGGTCTCGCCACCGATCTCGATGTCCTCGATGGCCACCCGGCGCTGGCCGTTCTGGATGATCGACAGGTAGCGCATCAACTCTTCGGCCGCATTGGCGACGAACTTCGGATCGTCGGAATCGCGAAGCAGCGCGGCCTGTTCGGGGTTCTCCAGCAGGGCAAGCACGCCGATGCCGATCATGTTGGCGGTGGTCTCGTGCCCGGCGATCAACAGCCCGGTGCCCAGCTGCGCGGCTTCCTTCACGCTGATCTCGCCGGCATTGACCCGTTCGGCCAGATCCGACACCGCATCCTCGGATGGGTTCGCCATCTTGGTTTCGACGAGGTTGATCAGGTACTGGGCCAGACCCATGGCCCCTTTTTGACCGTCCTCCGCGGTGGCGTAGCGGGCAAGCCCAACGTTGGCGTGGTGCTGGAAGAACTCGTGGTCTTCGTATGGGACGCCGAGCATTTCGCTGATCACTCGGGTGGGAACCGGCAACGCGAGCTTCGCGACGATGTCGGCGGGCTCCGGGCCGGCAAGGATCCCGTCGATGCACTCGTCGGTCACCTCTTGGATGGCGGAGCGCAAGCCCTCAACACGCTTGAAGGTGAACGGCTTTGACAACATCCGGCGGAACCGGGTGTGCTCCTCGGCGTCGGAGGTGAACACCGACCGAGGCCGCTTGTTCACCGTGGACAGCATGTGCTCGTTCCAGTGAGGAAAGCCGTCGAGCCGGTCGTCGACGCTGATGCGCGGGTCGGCGAACAGCTCCCGCGCAACCGCGTGACCGGTGATCAGCCAGGGTGTGCTGCCGTCCCAGATCCTCACCCGGGAAAGCGGTTTGGCCTCCCCCATCTCGAGCACCTGGGGCGGCGGCGCGAACGGGCAGCGGGCGTCCCTGTCCATCGGATAGTCGGGGACCTCTGTTGTGGTTCCTGTCAACGTGTCAGACATGGAGTCCGTCTCATTCCTCGATGTCGATGGCTAGGGCTGGGCAGGCCGCAGCCGCCTTGCGGGCGTTCTCGGCCTGGTCGGAGGGCGGGTTGTCATTTAGCAGGACGACGACACCATCGTCGTCGCGCTGGTCGAATAACTCGCCGGCGTTCAGCACGCACTGGCCAGATGAGACGCATTTGTCTTGGTCGACAGTTACTTTCACGTCACGGGTGCTCCGTGACGGGTGCCAGCCAGAGCCCGACGATCGCGTCGATGAGGCCGGATCCAACTGCGGTCCAACTGGTTCGCGGGACATCGGCGCCCTCGGCGAACGCACGCTCGAAGTCGGCGCAGGTGTGCATCATCAAGTTGCGTGCCATGATGTTGCGTTCCGTCACGACGGCCATCGGCAGGTCGGGCAGGCAGCGGGTGATGCCGTCGACGACCTGCACCAGCGACGGCGATGCGAGCGCGTCCTTGATCACGATCTTGTGATAGGCGGGGTCGGTCAGCGCCTGGGCGGCGAATCGCGCGTACCAGGTGGGGTTGCCGAGTTGGGCCAGGTGCTCGGTGAGTGAACACACCAGGCAAGCGACCCAGTCACGCAACTCGGTCGAGTCCTTCGTCGTGGCAACCATCGTCTCGAGCAGCCGCTCGATCGACGCCCGGTGCTTCTGCTCGATGGCGCGCACCAGGTCGGTCTTGGTGCCGAAGTGGTAGCCGACCGCCGCGTTGTTGCCCTGGCCCGCGGCCTCACTGACCTGCCGATTCGAGACGGCGAACACACCGTGCTCGGCGTACAGACGCTCGGCGGCCTTCAGTATTGCCTCTTGCGTGCTGCTGGCCCGATCGGCGCGCACGGTCCTGGCTGTCGTCACAAGGCAAGTGAACACCGTTTTGCCCGTTAAGTCAAGCGACTGATTTAAACCGCCCCTGGCGTGCGCTTGCCGGCCATCGTTCAGACTGATCGTGATGGTGAATTCGCGCTTTACCGACAACGGCGACGCTCGTATCCACTACCTGGACTCTGGCGGCGACGACCGCGGCGCTCCGATTGTCTTCGTGCCCGGGATGACCGACATCGCCGACGACTACGTCGAAGTCATGCCACTCTTTTATCGCCGGACAGTCGTCGTCGAGCTCAGAGGTCACGGAAAGAGCGGCGCTCCGGCGAGCGGGTACGACCTCACGACGCTGAGCGGCGACGTTGGTGCCGTAGTCGACGCGGTGACAGACGGTCCGATTCACTTGGTCACGTTCTCTCGGGGTACGTCCTACGCGATCGCATGGGCGCTCGATCACCCGAATCGAGTTCGGTCGCTCGCGATCGGCGACTACATCCCGGAGGAACGCGTCCTCCCGCCGGGCGTGTCCCACCGCTTGCTCAGTGGCCGTTGGCGCGGATCGCCCGTTCACGAGCGCCTCAACACCGATGCCGCGAACAAAACGTTCCGGGCTGCGCGGGCACGATCCTTCTGGGACGAACTGTCCGTGACGAAGATCCCGCTGCTCGTAATACGAAGCGGCAATAGCGTGCTCGTCGGCGAAGACGAGTGGGCACGGTACATGCGGCAGTTCCCGAACGCCCGCCTGGTCGAGTTTCACGACTCCCCCCACGACATCTTCCGCCCGGACCGTGGTCGCTACCCCCAGCTTGTACGCGAGCATGTCGAACGAGCAGAACTGGTCACCTGGGATCGCTAGTGACGTTCAGGTCGAGCTGGGTGCCTACACCGGCTGCGCTACCTCGCGGCGAGATTGCACACAGGGTCGTAGGTCGAGCTACACGCCGCCAACAGCCCTGAGTGCAATTTCGGCACTACGGTCGTGATTCGTGCATTCGTCTGCAGTGGCTTGCGACGGATTCACGTGTCTGATCGGTAGGAGCGGGCAGTCACCTTGCCCGCCACGGTGCCGCCATCGATCGGCAGCACTGTCCCTGTGACGTACAGGGAGCGGTCGCCAGCGAAGTACAGCGCCGCTTCGGCGACATCCTCGACGGTGCCCTCCCGCTTCAGCGGCCGGTCGGCGCGCATTTGGGCGCGAATCTTCTCTTCGAACTGTTCGAGCTGTTCTGCGTCCTCACCCGCAGCCGACTTCCGCACGATCGCAGTGCGAATGTTGCCGGGAGCGATGGCGTTGACACGAATCTCGTAGTGCGCAAGCTCAATCGCAGCGGACTTGGTGAACTGGATGACCGCCGCCTTCGATGCGCGATAGGTCATCACGCCGCCGCCGGCCTGTATACCGCCGATCGATGTCAGGTTGATGATCGATCCGCCACCGTGTTTGGACATATGACGCGCGGCGTCGCGGGTCCCTGCCATCACGGCCCCGACGTTGATCGCCATGACCTTGTGAAAATCCGCTAGGTCGTCGTCGAGGAAGCGACGGTGCATGGTTCCGGACACGCCTGCGTTGTTGACCATCACGTGCAAGCCGCCGAAATGCTCGACGGCCGTCGACACGAGCCCACCCACCTGGTCGAAGTCGGCGACGTCGGTCTCGATGAATAGCGCGTTGTCGCCGAGCTCCGCCGCCAACGCTGTTCCGCCGTCACGGTCGACGTCGCCGATCAGCACCTTCGCGCCCTCGGCTGCGAACCGGCGCGCAAGGCCCTCGCCCAACCCGGATGCGCCACCGGTGACGATCGCGACCTTGCCCGTCAGTTCGTTGACCATGAGGCCGGCACCCTTCGTTGCACTTCGGCGAGGAAATCCACCAACACGTGGTTGACGACCGACGGCTGCTCAATCTGCGGGCAGTGGCCGGCCTTTGGGACCACAAACGAACGACCACCGGGGATCTGATGCGCGATCTCTGCCGCCCACCCCGGTGGCAGCAGCTTGTCGCCCTCCCCCTCCACCACCAGCGTCGGAACGGTGATGCGCTCGTACGATCTCTTGCTCGACGGCAGTGGCGGTGGCTCCAACCCCGGTCGCCGAAACCGTGCCGCCGCCAGCGCCTCCCATGCTCCAGGCCCAATGCTGGACTCGTAGCGCCGGTGCACATACGCGTCGTCGGCGGGGTATGACCGGTCGTGGAACAGGGCCTCGACAATGCGACGCATACCGGAAAGCGTTGCGTCGTAGTCGTAGAGGGCCGCCGAGTGCTCGTTGCGCTGGATCTCGCCGCCACCGCAGATCGTCACCATGCTGCGCGCAGGCAACACTGGGGAATCCGATGTGGCGTCGACGAACAGGTTGACGGCGCCCATCGAGTTGCCGACGAAGTGCGCGGACTCGACGCCTACGGCTTCACAGAACCGCGCGATGTGTCTGATCCGCATGCCGCGGCCGTCGTTGAAGTCGACAACCTTCGCGGATTCGCCAAACCCCAGCATATCCAGTGCGAGCACGCGATGATGCGCCGCCAGCGCGGTGATGTTGTTCTCCCAGCCGAGCTCCGCGCTGACGCCGAACTCTCCGCCATGCAACAGCACGACCGGATCGCCCTGTCCCGCTTCGAGATAACCGGTGGCGAGGCCGTCGACCAGAATGGTCTTGCGCTGAATATCGGTCACGCCGTTTCCCATGCGGCGCGGGCGAACGTCAACAGCTGGGTGGCGAGCATCTCAAGCTGACCCTGCACGGTCGTGTCGATGAGCTGGCCTGCGCCATCCCATATTTCGTCGGCGGAGTTGATCGCAACACCGAGGGGAGTCGGCCAAGCGCGCAGTGCGTGCCCGATGCTGCGTAGCTGCCCCAGTGTGCCGACCGACGCCTGCCATCCGTATGCGCAGCTGATGCAGCCCCAAGGCGTGTTGTCGAGGTAGACCCGAGGATCTTCGCGGAGATCCTCGATGTAGTCGAGCGCGTTCTTGACGAGCCCGGACACAGCGCCGTGGTATCCGGGGGAACCGACGACGACGGCGTCAGCGTCGCGCAAGGCGCCGACGAGTTCGAGCGCCTTGGGCGTGCGTTCCAGTTCGTGCGGCGCGTACATCGGAAGGTCAAGGTCAGGACCGCTGAAGAACTTCGAGCGCCCGCCCTGCCGTTCGACGGATTCCAGGCAGTACCGCAACGCGCGCTCGGTGGACGAGTTGGCCCGCAGTGTTCCGCCGAGGCCGACGACCAATGGCGCGCCACCTGTGGTTGTACTTGTAGACATGTCCTACCTACTTGATTGCGATCGGATTGATGGGTGAGCCGACCGCGCCGGTGACCCGCAACGGCGGTGCGATGAGCTGGAATTCGTACACCCCGTCGGCGGCGCAGTCGGCGGCCAGCGCCGTGAGATCCCAGTACTCGCCGAGCATCAGGCCCATGTCTCGCAGGCACAGCATGTGCATCGGCAGGAACGCGCCCTCGACACCCGACACGGGGTTCTCGACCATCAGGTTGTCGGCGGCGACCGCTGCCACCTCGTGGTCGTGCAGCCATGATGCGCACGTCCAGTCCAGCCCCGCGCCGGGCTCGCCGCCGTCGCCGGTCTCCAAAAACCTGGCCCACCAACCGGTTCTGACCAACACGATGTCACCCCGCCGCACTGTGACGCCCTGCGCCTCGGCGGCCGCGTCGAGTTCGTCCGGAGTGATCGGGCTACCGATCTCGCAGAAGGTGTCGACACCGCGCAACCGAACGATGTCGAGTAGCACACCCCGTGACGTGATGCCCTTAACGTCGACCTTGTCGATCCCGCAGTAGAAGGCGCCCGTGCTGGTGACGGAATTCGCAGGGAAGCCGTTGTAGAGGTAGTCCTCGTAGTAGACGTGCGAGAGCGCATCCCACTGCGTGGCGGCCTGCAACGGCATGATGATGATGTCGTCGTTGAACCGCATCGGGTTGCCCTCGAAGTACCCGGCCAGCTGGCCCGCAGCGGGGTTTTGCAGCCATTTCGGGCCGTACTCGAGCAACGTGGCCGCGTCGCCGCCGTCGATGGTCATCACGTGCAGCGGGTTCTGCCGAAAGTGGAACGCACCCTGCGGCCCCGACGAGCCGAAGTCCACCCCAAGCGGAAAGACCTTGCCGTGCTTGACGAGGCCGGCAGCCTCGGCGACCTTCTCGGCGGTGATGAAGTTCAGCGTCCCGAGTTCGTCGGCGTCACCCCAACGTCCCCAGTTCCGGACGTCATCGGCAACGCGCCGAAAGTCGCTCATGGTGGCCATTACTCGCCTCTCCCACCTGTCCACGTCATCGTCGACCTACCGATCCGGCGAGGTCCGTCTCACCAATCGTGCCGCCGTCCACCCAGATCACCTGTCCGGTGATGTAGCTGGCGGCCTTGCTGTTCAGGAAGAGCAGAACGCTAGCCTGTTCGTCAGGTTCGGCGTTTCTGCCCAGCGGCGTCTTGAAGGCGTCCAGGAACTCCGGTCCGTAAGCGGTCCGTAGTTGATCGAGGATCGGAGTATCGGTGACCCCTGGTGCGGTGCAGTTGATCCGAATTCCTTTGGCGCCCAGTGCTGCGACGTTGGCCATCCCGTAGAGGATGATCGCTTCCTTGGACAGTCGGTAGCCGCCACCGTCGGCGACGGCCTCCGGATTGCGCTGACACCATTCGATGCCCTCGGCCATTGTCACAGTGTCCAGCAGACCTGCCGTGACACTGGCGTTTTCGCGGTAGCCCGATGCCGCCAGCGATGACACGTTGGCGATGGCCGAGCCGGGCGGCATCATGGGGACCAGCGCCTCGGTGAACCGCCGGGTGCCCAAGAAGTTGATGGTGACCACCCGCAACGGATCGCCGATGCCGGACGACACCCCTGCGATATTGAACAGGGCGTCGATCTGGCCGCCGATCGATGCGGCGGCCTGGTCGATCGACGCCGGGTCGGCCAGGTCGACCTCGTGGAACTCGTTCAGCTGCGACGCCGGCTGTCGCACGTCGAGCCCGACAACCTCGGCGCCGAGCTCGGTGAGCTGACGTGCGACGTGCTCACCGATGCCCGAAGCGCAGCCAGTGACGACGACCCGGCGGCCGTCGTAACGCCAGAGCTCGTCAATCTGCCCCATGGTTCATTTCTTGTCGGCAGTCGGATTCCGGCTCGTCCAGCCCTCTCCTGACTTGAGTTTCGCCGCAGCGGCTTCTATGCCTGCGTTCATCTCATCCATCGCCAGGGACACCTCGTTGGCGGTGTAGTTCTCACGACCGGTGGGCAGACCGCCGAACGCGTAGCTCTCGTCGAACGCGGGGGCCTTCGAGGGCTGCCTGCGGGCTTCGGCCTTCTCGATGATCGGCTCGAGGCGCTTCGCCTTTTCGGCGACCGCCTTCTCGTCGCGTTCGATGAACTCGGGCAGCACCTCCTTGCCCATCAGCTCGATGGATTCCATCGTCGCCTCGTGGGTGCGCGGGGTGAGCAGCACGATCAGTTCGTCGACGCCGCTCTCCTCGTAGCCACGCAAGAACTCGCGCACCGTGGCGGGGCCGCCGATCGGCCCTCGTCCTGGGCCGTACACGACGGTCGGATCCTTCTCGATCTCCTCGAGATGCCGCTTCCAGACACCGGTCCGTCCCGGCGTGTGCATGCCGGTCATGTAGTAGTGCATGATGCCGAACGCGAAGAATCCGCCGCCCATTCCGAGCCGTTCGACGGCCTGCTCATCGGTTGGCGCCACCATCATCGAGAGGTCGCCGCCGATGGCGAGGATGTTGGGATTCATCTGCGGCGTGACGGGTGCGCCGTTCTCCTCGAACTCCTTGTAATAACCGTTGACCCGCTCGGTGAGCGGCCCGGGCCCGGTGTAGGCGAAACTCAGGGCACCGAGGCCCCGTTGCGCGGCCATCTGCACCGAAGCCGGCCGGGTGCACGCCACCCACACCGGAGGATGCGGCTTCTGCAGCGGCTTGGGAACCACATTGCGAGGCGGCATCTCGATGTGCTGGCCCTTGAAGCCGGTGAACGGCTCCTCGATCATGCAGCGGATCGAGACTTCGAGCGCTTCTTCCCACATTGTGCGCTTGTCCGCGGGATCGATGCCGAATCCGCCGAGCTCGCCCACCGACGACGACTCCCCGGTGCCGAACTCCACCCGGCCGTTGGAGATGAGATCGAGCGTCGAGATCCGCTCGGCAACCCGGGCCGGGTGGTTGACGGCCGGGGGCAGATGCATGATCCCGAACCCGAGCCGAATGTCCTTGGTGCGCTGGCTCGCCGCTGCGAGGAAGATCTCCGGCGCGGTGGAGTGGCAATACTCCTCAAGGAAGTGGTGCTCGGTCAACCACACCGTCGAGAAGCCGGCCTTGTCGGCAGCCTCAACCTCGTCGAGGCCATCCTGGAACAGCTGGTGTTCGTCGTCGTCACTCCACGGCCGCGGCAGCGGAAACTCGTAGAACAGCGAGATCTTCATTTACTTCCTCCTTGGAAGATCGAGTGGTCCTTCTCGGTTTCGGGGTTAGGGGTGTTGGACGTTTGTGCGATGTGTTTGGCGGCGACGTAGCCGAACGTCATGGCAGGGCCGATGGTGGCCCCTGCCCCGGCGTAGCTGCGGCCCATCACGGCCGCCGATGCGTTGCCAACGGCGTAAAGGCCTTTCACGACGCTGTCGTCGTCGCGGAGCACGCAGGCGTGTTCGTCAGTGCGTAGGCCTCCCGACGTGCCGAGGTCGCCGAGGATGGCCTGGAACGCGTAGTACGGCGGCTTGCCCAGCGGATGCAGGTTCGGGTTGGTCAGGGTCGGGTCGCCGTAGTAGTTGTCGTAGGCGCTGTCGCCGCGGTTGAAGTCGTCGTCGTGGCCCTTGCGTGCCAGCTCGTTGAAGCGGTCGGCGGTCGCGCGCAGGTTCTGCGCAGGAACCTCGATCTTCGCCGCGAGTTCCTCAAAGCTGTTGGCCTCCTTGACGATACCGGAGTCAAGCCACGCCTTGGGTACCTTCCAGCCGGTGGGTACAGGTGCGAAGGGAACCTTCGGGATCGGCAGGTGTCCGCCGACCACGTATCGGTGAAACGACCGGATGTCGGTGATCAGCCAGCACGGGATGTGCGTCACCCCGGACCGTTGGCCTTCGATCATCGCGTGCGCGAAGTCCATGTAGGGCGCCGCTTCGTTGATGAACCGCTTGCCGTCGCCGTTGACGACGAACTGCGACGGCATCATCCGCTCGTTCAGCATGAACTGCAGCCGGCCGTCCGGCCAGCACATCGCCGGGAACCACCAGGCCTCGTCAAGCAGGTCGGTTGAACCGCCGACCTTCTCCCCTGCGCGGATGCCGTCGCCCATCGCGGCGGGATTGCCGAAGCTCCAATCCTTTTCCAGCACCGGCAGATGCTGCCGGCGCCAGGTCATGTCGTGGTCGAACCCGCCGCTGGCCATGATCACGCCGCGCAGCGCATGGATACGCCGTTGCGCGCCGTCCCGCTCGACCACCGCGCCCGTAACGGTCCCGTCCACATCGGTGATGAGCTCCGTCATTGGCGAGTTCAGCCACAGCGGGATGTCTTGCATTTTGAGTGCCAGCCGAAGCCGCGCGGCCAGTGATTGACCGATGGCGGCCATCCGGTCACCGAACACCCGCGCCCGGAACATCCGCCAGATCAGCTTCACCAGAACGGCCTTGCCGCGCCAGTTCTGACGCACCTGGTAGAACAACCGAAGATCTTTGGGGGCGAACCAGATTCCCTTGGGCGCCAGCGCCAGCGGATGCAGCAGATTCACTTCCTCGTCGCCCAGCTTGCGCAAGTCGATCGCGGGAACGTTGATTGTGCTTCCGAGCTCGGAACCGCCGGGCAACTCCGGGTAGTAGTCGGCATAGCCCGGCTTCCAGACGAACTCGAACCACGGGCTGAGCTTCTCGAGGAACTCCATCATTTCCGGCGCGGTGTCGACATACTGCCGCAGCCGCGCGTCGCTGACGAGTCCTCCGGTGATCCGCTGCAGGTAATGGAAAACGGCGTCGGGGTCGGGAACATAACCCTCCCTGCGCTGCGACGGAGCCCCAGGCACCCAGATGCCGCCGCCCGACAATGCGGTGGAGCCACCGAACTGAGCAGACTTCTCGACGACGAGCGTGTCGAGGCCGAACGAGTCTGCGGCCAGTGCTGCGGTCATGCCGCCGCCGCCCGATCCGACCACCAGCACGTCGACGGTGTCGTCGAACTCATTCGCGGTCACGGTGTCAGTACCGCAGTTCGGATGGCAAAGCCCGCGATCAGTTCGGGCGCGGCCCGATAGAACCGCTGCTGCGTCTCGTAGCGTCCGTGCGCGGCAAGGGCCGCGAATGCGGCTACCCAGGTTCGGATTTCGTGCGCCGAATGGCCAGCCTCTTGCTCAATCCAGGTGTTCGACCAGGCATCGACTTCGGGAAGCCGATTGGAGTCGACCAGCTCGAGGAAGGCGTGATCCCAGTCGGGATTGAGCGGCTGAAGCGAGCCTTGCCCTTCCGCGAACTCGCGCGCTGCTTCCATCACCGCCACCTGCCGGGCCTGTCGCTGCTCGGGCGTCATCGGATTGCCGTGCACGATCCGGCCCAATGCGGCCTGCGGGGCGGTGGCCAATGTCGGCACTGGCGGATCATGGGATAGCCCACCGGATCCGATGATCAGGACCCGCTGGCCCAATGTCGCCAGGTACGTTCCGACCGCGGCGCCCAGGGCCCGCACCCGCCGCAGTGGACCCAGCGGTGTGGCGACCGAGTTGATGAAGATCGGGATCACCGGCCGCGCCGTCGCATCACCGAATAGCTTCTGCAAAGGCTGCACCGTGCCGTGGTCGACGTCCATGCTGGCCGAGATCGCGACATCGACTCCGGATTCCAGAACTGCCCTGGCGCAGTCGGTTGCGATGGCGGCAGGCACATTGAGCGGCCCCGCGTGGGTGCCGTAGTCTCCGACGCCCGCAGCAGCGGTGCCGATGCAGAACGGCGGCATCGTCCTGTAGAAGAACCCGTTGTAGTGATCGGGCGAGAAGATGACGACCAGCTCCGGGTCGAACGCGGTGACGAAGTCGCGCGCCGTCGCGAGCTCGGACTCGATGTCGTCAAGGAGATCCCGCGGTGGTCCCGGAAGATTCAGTAGTGGGCTGTGCGACATACAGCAGAGGGCCAGTGGCACCGTTGCCTCCTCCCTGGGTCAGACAGAGGACTTTGAAGAGTGACGCGGATATTTCGGGAGCGCGTTGGGCGATGCAGGCTCCTGCGATGCATCGATCGGGGCGCAGGAACAACACGGAATCGGTATGGGTGTCGAACCACGCCTTCAGCGCGCCGGTGCGATCGCCGACTATGACGACGTCTGGGTCGTCGTGTCCCGTCCAGTGCAGCTGGGTCATGGGTCGTGCGGCAATAAACCTGGCCCCCAAAGCCTTCCACCGGTCGAACGTTTCGTCGCCGAGGAATGCGCGTGGGTTGTTGCTCCAGCACAGCACGGAGAAGCCGGTGCCCAACACGTCATCGAGCAGAACGTTCTGTTGGTCGCGCGTGTCGACGCGCGGCTGGATGAACAGCGTGCCGGTCGGTGAGGTGTCCGAAGGTGGCTCGGCGTGGAAGACGGCGCCCTGTTGATAACGCGGCATCGGCTTGAACCGCATCTCCAAGATGTAGCGCTTCAGCGACGGCACGACCGACGCGGCGTGGATGACGCGGTCCCGCAGTGAGGCGACCCGCCGATTGGTGGGCGAGATGACCCGTCCGACCATGGTGGAAAGGTCGATCATCGCCCTGGCGTGTTTGCGTCGCTCGACGTCGTAGGTATCAAGAAGCGCATCGTCGGCGCGACCGTTCACGACTGCCGCAAGTTTCCAGCCGAGGTTGGCCGCGTCGCGGATGCCGCTGTTGTAGCCCTGCCCCTGCCACACCGGCATCAGATGTGCGGCGTCGCCACCCAACATCAAGCGTCCCTTCCGGAACGCCCCCGCGATGCGCGAGTGGTGGGTGTACACCCTGTGCCGGATGATGTCGACGCGCTCCGGATGCGGGACCAGCTTCGCGAGCATGCGCCTGACGAACGCCGGATCCTCGGCTTCTTCGTCGGACTCGTCACCGTGAATCATGAACTCGAAGCGCCGAATTCCGTGGGCGATCGAGATCGAAACGTATGGCCGCGCGGGATCGGCGCCCACTTCGCTGTTGGGATGGCCGAGCGGATCGTTGGCGCAGTCGATGACGAGCCAGCGCGTCGAGGACGTGGTGCCGTCGAACGACACACCCATCAGTCGGCGGGTGGCACTTCGCCCACCGTCGCAGCCGACTACATAGCGGGCATGCACCGGCTCTTGTCCGTCCGCGAACTCGACCGTTACGCCATCGTCGGTTTCCGCGCAGTTTTCCATCTGCCGGTTCCAGGCCACCTCGACGTTGTCGAATCGGTCCAGCCCAACCAGCAATTCGGCGTCAACCATCGGCTGAACGAAGCCGTTGCGCTTGGGCCAGCCGAAACGCGCGTCGGGTGGCGCCATTTCGGCAAGCAGCCTGCGGTTGGCGTCGAAGAACCGCAGGATCTGGTTGGGCACGGTGTGCGGCAGGATGCGCTCGACCAGACCGATCGACTGGAAGGTGCGCAGTGCCTCGTCATCGAGGCCGACGCCGCGCGGATAGTCGATGACAGACGGGCGCTCATCGACCACCAACGTCTGAACACCCTGCAGGCCAAGGATATTCGCCAGGGTCAGGCCGACGGGCCCAGCCCCGACGATGACGACGTCCGCCTCGGTGCTCACCGTCATCGGCCCAACAGGAAGTCGAGGTGCAGCGAGTTGAACGTCTTGGGATCCTCGTACTGAGGCCAGTGCCCACACCCCGGCATCACCTCGAACCGGGCGCCAGGAATCATTGACGCGATGCGGCTGCCCTCGGCGACGTCGGCAGTGGGGTCGTCACTGGTCCACACCACCAACGTCGGTGCGGTGATCGCCCCGTACTCGGCGGGACCGAGCAGATTGCGCGCCCGGATCTCCGGATCCTGCAACGCCATAATGTCTTTCATCGCACCGACGAAGCCCGGCTGGCGATAGACGCGTTGCCGGCTCGCGACGATGTCGTCGTAGTCCTTGGACTTGTCTGCCATCAACCACTTGATGCGCGCCTGCACGGTTTCCCATGTCGGGTTCTCGGCGGCGGCCATCGACAGCGTGATGATCCGCTTCATCACCTCGGGATCGGCTTGCGAACCGCCGGCGGTGTTGAGCACCAACTTGTCGATCCGGTCCGGGTGGTCGACTGCGGCGCGGGCGGCGACCCAGCCGCCGAGTGACTCGCCGCTGATGTGGGCGCGCTCGGCACCGATGGCGTAGAGAAAAGCCGACAGGTGATCGACGTAGTGCCTCACCTCGAGGGGATGACCGGGTTTGTCGGTGTATCCGTGGCCGAGCATGTCGATCGACCAGGTGGAGAAGTGTTCGGCGTGGGCCTCCAGGTTTCGCACGTATGCCTCGGCGTGACCGCCGGATCCGTGGAGAAACACCAACGCGGGACTGCCGGCGTCGCCGGCGTGCAGGTAGCGGGTGCGCACTCCGCCCGCGTCGAGGTAGCCCTGCGAGAACGGGACGCCCTGAAGATCGCTCCAGATGCTCTCGAACTCCGCCACTCGTCACCCTCTCTTGACGACGAGAATCGAATTCTCGTATTTTGTAAGCACTCTGCTCATTTATCGCACATCCGTGTGCACTATAGTCAGAGCATCACTCTCGCGAGTGCCGGATGTCAAGAGAAGTCGAAGGAAGGTAGCCGCCATGACGTCGGTCAGTGAGGCGAGCGGCACCGCCGCGCCGAACGGTGCGCCCGGCTCGCAGACGCTGGCAAGGGGTTTGGCGGCGCTGCAGTTGGTCGCCACGTCCCCAACGGGGCTCACGGTCCAGCAGGTCGCCGACGACATCGGCGTTCACCGGACGATCGCGTACCGGCTGCTCAGCACGCTCGCCCAATTCCGGATGGTCGCGAAGGGAGAGGACGGCCGATACCGGTCGGCCGCCGCACTCGCAGTGTTGGGAGCTTCGTTCGACAACAACGTCCGGCAGCTGAGCGTGCCGACACTGCGTGCATTGGCCGACGAGCTCGGCTCCACGGTGTCGCTACTTGTCGCCGAGGGCGATCAGCAGGTGGCGATCGCCGTGATCGTGCCGACCAATGTCTTCTATCAACTGTCCTTTCACGAGGGCAGCCGGTATCCGCTGGAGCGGGGAGCGGCAGGGATCGCCCTACTAGCCAGCATGCCGCCTCGCCAAGGAGAACGTGACCTCGTTCCGCAAGCGCGGCAACAAGGTTGGGTCATCACCCACGGCGAGGTCGAGCCGAACACATTCGGTCTTGCCGTGCCGGTGCGGCGACGACCGCCGTCTCCGCCGACATGCATCAACCTCATCTCCCACCGGGAGGACGTGGTCATGGACGGCAGGGATGCCGTCATCAAGGCGGCCGACGAATTATCCGCGATCCTCAGCTGAAGGGATGAAACCGTGACCGACTGGGACAACGAAGTCGACGTGGTCGTGCTCGGAAGCGGCGGTGCGGGATTGACGGCCGCGCTGACCGCGGCGACCAACGGCGCCTCGGTCGAGGTCTACGAAAAGGCGGCGACCGTCGGCGGCACGACGGCGGTTTCCGGTGGCATCGTATGGATTCCCGCGCATCCGCGCTCCCCCGACGGCGAGTTGCCGGTCGAGGATGCGATGGACTACCTGCGCGCGCAATCACTCGGCTTCATGGACGACGACTTGATGGAGACGTTCGTTCGCACCGGTGCGGAGATGCTGGATTTCGTTGAGGCGCACAGTGATCTGCGGTTCGAAGTCGCCGAGGGCTTCCCGGACTACAAACCGGAGTTGCCCGGCGGCCGGCCCTCCGGCGGACGGTCACTGAATGCCAAGCCGTTCGAACTCTCGCAGCTCGGCGAATGGCGAGACAGGATCACCTCGTTCCCCGCGGATTTCAGCAACGTCGGCATCGATGCGGAGACCCGCGCCAGGATCCACGCCTTGGTCGACAACGAGTCCGGTGACTACTGCGTGGCAGGCACAGCGCTGATCGCCGGGCTGCTGAAGGGGCTTCTCGACGTCGGCGTGATTCCGCGGACAGAGGCCCGCGCCGTGGAGCTCGTCGCCGACCCTGTGGGAATCACCGGCGTTCGCATCACCCACGAAGGCAAGGACTTCCGTGTGCGCGCCAAGCGTGGCGTCGTTCTCGCAACGGGTGGGTTCGAGTGGGACTCCAAGTTGGTCGAGGCGTATCTGCGCGGACCCATGCGCGGCGCGGTGTCACCGCCGAACAACACCGGCGATGGGTTGCGCATGGCGATGGCGCACGGCGCCGACCTTGCGAACATGGGCGAAGCCTGGTGGGTGCCGATCGTGCAACTCCCTGGCGACACCTTCCAGGGCCATCCTCGCAGCCGCAGCGTCCGGCTCGAACGGACCCGCCCGCGAAGCATCATCGTCAACCGAGCAGGCAAACGGTTCCTCAACGAGGCGGGCGAATACAACTCGATGGCGGGCCCGTTCCAGTACCTCGACCCACGCGACGGTTACGCGAACGACCCGGCGTGGATCGTCTTCGACTCGCAGCATCTCAAGCGATACGGCTTCCTCGGTGTGCCGCCGGGCGAGCCTGCCCCGGAATGGTTCTCGCCGTCGGCCGACCTCGCCGAACTGGGTACCAAAACCGGCATCGACGCCGACGGCCTTGCGCACACGCTGGCTGCGTGGAACGACAACGTCGGCCACGAGTCCGATCCCGACTTCGGGCGCGGCTCGAGCGCTTACGACGGGTATTGGGGCGACGACAAGGCGGCCACCACTGCCGGCAAGACCCTGGGTCCCATCGACACCCCCCCGTACTACGCGGTGCCGGTGTCGATCGGCGCCATGGGCACCAAGGGAGGCCCGCGCACAGACCGCGACGGCCGCGTCCTGCACGTCAGCGGATCTGCTATCCCGGGTTTGTTCGCCGCAGGCAATGCGATGGCGGGCGCTACCGGTAAGGCGTACGGCGGCGCAGGCGGAACCCTCGGCCCCGCAATGGTATTCGGCTATCGCGCTGGCCTAGCGGTGTCAGCACGAAACTCTTAGCGCGAGCAGACGCAAAAGCGCCCGGAAATCGGCGTGTCGGGGTGCTTTTGCGTCTGCTCGCGCAGGGCTACCAGAGGTAGATCGCCAGGATTCCGCCGAAGAGGACAACGAGCCAGGCGTCCGTCGCGAGTTTCAACCACACTGGTGCCGTTCGCACTTCCATGAAGTGCTGAATGATCAGACGCGTCTTGACGAGAGCCAACAGCAGCACCGCGATGGTGATGGGCGTGCTCGCCACAACCACACCGTGCTCGTGAGCGGGCGCCAGAAACCACGACACGATCGTGATGGCGGACAGAATGGCCCACACATAAGTGGTGGTCCTGCCACTGTGCGCCACCGACCGCGACGTTGTAGTAGTCATCGCATCACCTCATCACGTAGACCAGTGCGAATATGACGACCCAGAGTAGATCGACCATGTGCCAATAGGTCGCCCCGGTTTCCACCATCGACACGCGGCGGAACTTCGGATTGCGCAGCTCAAAGTAGACGACGCCAAGGAACACCAATCCGAGGGCCACGTGGAAGACATGAACGCCGGTAAGCATGTAATAGAACATGAAGAAGTCGTTGCTCGGGAAGGTGAACCCGTGGCCGATCTTTGACGACCATTCGTACGCCTTGAGCAGAATGAATGCCACACCGCAGAGGCCACCAAAGACGGTGAGCCTCATTGCTCGTCCGTAGTCACCGGCCCGGGTCAGTTGGACGCTTCGAGCGACGAACCACGAGCTGGCAAGCAGCACGAGTGTGTTGAGGACGCCAATGTTGAAGCTCAGATGTTGTTGCGATGCCAGGAACAGGTCTCGTTCCTGGTTGCGATAGATCATGAAGATGATGAAGTAGATCGAGAAGATCACCAGGTCGCCGAGCACGAAGACCCACATGTCTTTATTGCTCGGCAGGTGTGCCGCGGTCTTCGTGCCGCCGGTGTCTACTTCTGCGGTTTGCGTGTTCGCCATACGGGTCCTCAGTCCTGAATCTGTTCGGCCGGCGACTGGTTTTTGATCGCCACGTAGAGCAAGCGGATGATGGCGAACTCCCACACCACGAAGACCAGCGTGCCGACGTAGAAACTGATCGACCCGTTCCACGCGAGGGGGCCCGACTTGAAGATGAAGACCGGACCTGCGAGAAGCTCGGTGACGATCATCCAGATCGACATGTATGCCAGCCATTTGGGCAGGATGTCGTTCTTGTCGAGGAATATCGCCAGAGCCAGCACCATGTTCTGGGTGCAGAAGCACCCCAGGGATCCGACGAAGGACAACAGGCACCAGTCGTACAGCATCACCATGATCTGTGGATCACGATCCGGTCGGAACGCGCCCGCAACAAAAGCGAATGCCGGGATCAGACAGCCCGCGAGGCCGCCGACGACAAGTGACCCGATATAGGCGTACGCGAAGACGGGGCTCACCGACATTCGCTTGATCTGCAGCGCGATGAGACCGTTGGCGACACTCGCGAATCCGATAAAGAACATCAGCAGGCTGAAGCCGATACGGATTGTCAGCGAATGGGTTTCGAAGAACCCGACGATCTGCCCCTCGGTGATGTCCGGCCTCGGCGGCGGCATCACCCGAGTCAGCACAACGAAAATCAAACCGAAGAGGTTGTAGAAGATCGGGATCGTCCACCAAGCGATCCACTGGTCGATCTTAGGCTTGCGTGTCCAGGCGGGTGCGGCCTTTTCGGCGACGGCCGGCTCCGTCGAGACTGCGCTCACTGCGCCACCTTTTCATCCGTAATCGCAACGGAGGATGGAACTTCTCTTGGTCGTTCCACCGCCTGGCGGCTGATTGCAGCGCGCACCACGAAGAACATCACCGCGATATAGGCGGCGAAGGCACCGATGCGCAGCCAGAAGGAGACGACGCCATCCCACGCCAGTGGACCCGTCTTGAAGATGACGGCGCAAACTGCCGGAGTCATCGCCGCGGCCGTCACAAGATTGAAGGGGGCGACCCACCGCGGAAAGACCGGGTGGGAGCGCGCGTCGAGATAAACCGCCAGCGCGAGGCACAGATTCTGCACGACGACCGCACCTACCGGCGCGATGAAGACGAGCCAGGCCATGTCGTTCAGCAGGAGGATTAGCTGCGGATCGCGGGTCGGCCGGTACGCCGCAATCAGCCAAAAGATGTCGGCGATGGCGAACAGTGTCGCCCCCGTCGCGGCGGCGGCGAGGTAGCTGTAGGCAAGGACGTGGCTCGGCAGCGACATCCGTTTCATCTGCACCACGATCGTCATGAAGAACGGAATCAGCATGATGGCGCAGAGATTGAAGGTGATCATCGAGAACCGGATCATGTTCGCGTTCTGCGCATAGAAATCCGCGACCTGATCAGCCGTCATCTGTGGCGACATCGGCGGGAAGAAACCGGGAAACGCGACGAACACGACGAGCATGATCGCGCCGAAGAATGGTACGAGCCACAGGCTTATCCATTGGGGCCTCAAGTCCACGTACGGTGCTCCCTCCAACGGACTCAGTTGGTTGCCGATCGGCAACTTGGACGGTAGCCGATCGGCAACCAAGCGGTCAATCCTCCGCTACCCTCGTCGCTGTGACGTCCGCCCAGGAGGACCGCAGGTTCAGCGCGATCACGCGCACCGCGGCTCAAACCCGTGTGTTGGACGCGGCGTTGAAACTGATCTCCGAGCTCGGCGTGAGCGGGACGTCCCTACAGATGATCGCCGACGCGATGGGCGTGACGAAGGCGGCCGTTTACCGCCAGTTCAAGACGAAGGAAGAGATCGTCATCGCCATCACCGAAAGGGAGATGAGCAGGCTCGAGGATGCGCTCGAGGCGGCCGAAGCAGAGGGGCACCCCCTGCGGGCGCGAGAGGTTCTTCTCGACCGGATGGTCGAGCAGGCCATCGATCGCCGCGGCGCATTCAGCGTTCCGATGTTCGATCCCGTCATCATTCGCCTGCAGGCCGAGTACGAGCCGTTTCAGCAGTTCATCGAACGCCTCTACGCGGCCCTGCTCGGCACGGAGGCCGGGGTTGAGGCGCGCCTACACGCAGCCATGCTGTCCAGTGCGATCAGCGTCGCCGTCATGCATCCGCTGCTCGCCGACGTCGACGGCGAGACCCTGCGCGCGCAGTTGAAGGAGATGACCCGCCGGATGCTCGGACTTCCCGAGTGACGACCCAAGCCATCGCCGACGAGCACGCGATCCGAAATCTCGTACACCGATACGCCGATGCCGCGTCCCGCCGCGATCCACAAGGCGTCGCAAGCACTTTCACGACTGACGGTGAGTGGCACGCTCCCGAATTGGGCCGCCACAAGGGCCGCGATGCGATGATCTCCTTCTTCACCTCGATGCTCGACGGCTGGAATGTCTTTCTCCAGGGTCTGCAGTCAGGCGTCGTCGTACTCGACGCGGCGGATGCCGATCACGCAACGGGCCGGTGGTTCGTGCAGGAGGTCGGGCAACGCTCCGAAGGCACCAACCTCACCATCGCGGGCGTCTACCACGACGAGTACAGGCGGGAAGCCGGGGCGTGGCTCATCAACCGCCGCCGGTACGACCCGCTCCTGCGAAGCGTCGACGGCACCGTGACCGTATTGCCGTTCCCCACCGACGTTTCAACGATCGGGTGACGAACGTCGCTACCCGCCGGTGAGCGCGCGGCCTCCGGTTCGAACCGCTGCGACGACTCCGCCGTCGACTAGTAGGTCGGTCCCAGTGATGAACGACGCTGCGGGACTCAGCAAGAAGTCGGCGGCGGCGGCGATGTCATCAGGCGTCCCGACTCGTCCCGTCGCGGAGCTGTCGACCATGGCCCGCATGATTTGACCCGAATCTCCGTCCAGCTCCTGCCGTCCCATCGCGGTGGAGATGATGCCCGGACTGATCGCGTTGATTCGGGCGCCGCGACGCCCCCACGTACCGGCGGCCGCAGCGACGCGAAGTTGATTGGCACGCTTGGCGAACGGGTACGCCTGCTGGCTGCTTGCGATGACGTCAGGCGAACACGCTTCCAGGTTCAGCAACTCATCGGTGGGAGCGGTTGCCAGTTGCAGCTCGACGCCTGGATCCATCGGCGGATAGAAATGGGCCGCCATGCTCGAGATGATGACGCCCGCTCCGCCGGACTCGATCACCTTGCCGAACTCGTCAAGAGTCAATGCGACACCGAGCAGGTCGACCGCCAGGACGGCTTCCACCGAGCCCTGCAGTGGTGATAGTCCAGCCGTGTGGACGACGTGGGTGAGCCGGCCGCACGAACCCGCGAATTCCGCCAGCTCGGCGACGGAACTCTGCGACGTGACGTCGACGCGCCTGGTGACGACGTTATGACCGTCGACCACTAACTGTTCAGCGGCGCTTTCCAATTGGGCCTCATTGACGTCGGCCAGCACGATGGCACGCCCTCCGCCGCTGCGGCGCGCCACGGAGACGCCCATTCCGCCAGCGCCGACAACCACCAAGACTTCCCGTTGACTGGACAAGCTGCCCTGCTTTCTTCTTGACGCGGTGACGTGGGTTCATTCTTCGACGGGGACCGCGAAGAGTTGCTCGGCGGCGGTGTAGGGATCGCATCGGCCCTCTGCGACCGCCTCGGCAAGGCGATCGACTTCGGGATGGTTCCGCAGCAGCGTCTGAGCCAGCGACAGGATCTGCGCACGAGCTCGCGCGGCGCATCGCTCTGGTGTATCGGCACGGTGAAACTCGTCGATGGCCCCAACCAACTCCGGTATGCCTTCGCCCTGCGCCGCAACGAGTTTCAAGATGGGCGCCTTGGTCTCAGCGCGCAGGTCTCGGACCGTTTGGTCGGCACCCTCGCGATCGGCCTTGTTCACCACCACGATGTCCGCGACTTCCAAGAGACCAGCTTTGGCGGCCTGGACCGCGTCGCCCGCGCCCGGGTTGAGGATCACGACCGTGGGGTCGGCGATCGCGGCGATCTCGATCTCCGACTGCCCGACACCTACGGTCTCGAGCACGATCAGGTCGTAGGACAGTGCGGCCAGCAGCCGGATCGCCGCCGGTACCGCTGCCGCCAGCCCTCCGAGATGGCCGCGCGTCGCAACCGAACGGATCAGCACATCGGGGTCGTTGATATGCGCGGCCATTCGGATGCGGTCGCCGAGCAGTGCGCCTCCGCTGTACGGCGATGACGGGTCCACTGCGAGCACCGCAACCCGCATATCGCGCTGTCGGTATGCACTCACCAGTGCGCCGACCGTCGTCGACTTGCCCGCGCCCGGTGGGCCCGTCACGCCAACAATGCGGGGCGGCGATATCGCCCCGAGCGCGTCGAGGACCTCGTTGCGGCGCGGACTTTCGACCAGGCTCAGCAGCCTTCCGGCCGCGCGGGTGGATCCCTCCTGCGCAGCCGAGATGAGCTCGTCGATGGTCATCGCTGGAAGCTTATTGAGCCAACAGGGCGGACACGATCACGTCAGGCATGGGTCTCTCCGTTTCGCGTGAGAATGGTATTCTCTCAGTTCGAGAGTGTCAGTTGCAAGAAGGGGAATTCATATGCAAATCGCGGGTAGCTCGGCGATTGTCGTCGGGGGTGCAGGTGGCCTGGGTGAGGCGACCGTCCGGCGCCTGCATGGCGCGGGCGCCAAGGTGGTCGTCGCTGACCTGGCCGATGACAAGGGCAAGGCGCTGGAGAACGAACTCGGCGTGCGCTATGTCCCCACCGACGCCACCTCCGAGGAGTCGGTCAACGCGGCGGTCGCCGAGGCCGCGTCGCTGGCTCCCCTGCGGATCTCGGTCGACACCCACGGCGGTCCCGCCAGCGGCGGGCGGCTGATCGGCAAGGACGGCTCGCCGCTCGATCTCGACGGCTTCAAGAAGACGATCGAGTTCTACCTGACCGCGGTCTTCAACGTGATGCGGCTGTCTGCGGCCGAGATCGCCAAGTCGGAGCCGCTCGAAGAGGGCGGCCGCGGCGTCATCGTCAACACCGCGTCGATCGCCGGCTACGAAGGACAGATCGGTCAACTCCCCTACTCCGCCGCCAAGGGCGGCGTGCTGGGCATGACCCTCGTCGCGGCCCGCGACCTCTCGCCGCTGGGCATCCGCGTCGTGACCATCGCGCCCGGCACCATCAACACTCCGGCGTACGGCAAGGCGGCCGACCAGCTCGAGCAGTACTGGGCGCCGCAGGTGCCGTTCCCCAAGCGCATGGGCCGATCGACGGAGTACGCGCAACTGGCGCAGAGCATCATCGAAAACGACTATCTGAACGGCGAAATCATTCGCCTCGACGGAGCGCTGCGGTTCCCGCCGAAATGACGGGTTCGCTCGCAGGCAAGGTCGCGTTTGTCGCAGGCGCCAGCCGCGGCATCGGGGCGACGGTCGCTGAGGCGCTGGCCGGTGCGGGCGCGGCGGTCGCCGTGGCCGCGCGCTCCGAGCAGGAGGGCAAGGTGCCCGGCACGATCCACGCCGTCGCGGACCGCATCACCTCAGCGGGCGGCCGGGCGCTGGCCGTGTCGTGCGATGTCACGAGTGAGGAGTCGGTCGAAGCCGCTGTCGCTCAGACAGTTTCGGAGTTCGGCGGCATCGACATCCTGATCGCTAACGCCGGAGTGCTGTGGCTGGGTCCGATCGAGTCCACGCCGCTGAAGCGCTGGCAGCTGTGCATGAACGTCAACCTGACCGGCGTCTTTCTGGTGACCAAGGCCGTCATCCCTCACGTGAAGGCGCGCGGCGGTGGATCGCTCATCGCGATCACCACCACCGGCGTCGGCATGATCGAGCACGGCTCCAACGCCTACTGGGTGTCCAAGGCCGGGGCCGAGCGGTTATATCTCGGCCTGGCCTCGGATCTGAAGGCCGACAACATCGCGGTGAACTGTCTGAGCCCGTCGCGGGTGGTGCTCACCGAAGGCTGGCAGGCCGGCGGCGGCGGTATGGAGATTCCACCCGAGATGGTCGAGCCGCCTGAGGCCATGGCCAACGCCGCGGTGCTGCTCGCACAACAGGATGCGAGTGGTATCACCGGCACGATCCAGCGCTCGGAAGAACTTGTCGCCCAGCGCTGATCGCGCGCACCGCGGCGCAGGCCTCTACTGCAACGTCACGGCCGTTGGGCTCTCTGTCGTTGGTGAAGCGGGAATGGGAACCTCACCGTCGTCGAGCCCATCGCAGCCGAGTGTCGCCAGAGCGATCGTCTGATGCTGTAACCGATCATGACGCTGAGCGTGGAGCACTGCTCGGCGTACACGCGGCGGCAGCGTTGACTCGTACGGTTCCTCCCGCAACGCCTTCAACGTGGATACGCACATCGCGATCAGCACCAACATGAACGGGCCTGCTACCAGGATCACCAAGGTCTGCAAACCTTTCAGCCCGCCGGACCACAACAGCACCGCAGCAATGGCACCGGTCGTCACACCCCAGAAAACGGTCAGCCCGCGGCGGGGTTCTTCACACCCCTTTTGGCTGAGCATCCCCATCACGATCGAGGCGCTGTCTGCGCCGGTGACGAAAAAGATCGCGATGAGAAACACCGCCAGCGCGGAAGTGATCGTGCCCAGCGGATAGCTGCTGAGCGTCTCGAACAGAGCGCCCTCCATGCCCGCGTCGACCACCGCGGCCATGTCTTTACCCTTGTTCAGCTGCAGGTCGAACGCCGAGCCGCCGAGGATCGAGAACCAGACGAACGACACGAGGCTGGGGACCAGAATCACGTAGATCACGAACTCGCGGATCGTGCGACCTTTGGAGATCCGGGCGATGAACATACCCACGAAGGGTGTCCAGGAGATCCACCACGCCCAATAAAAGATCGTCCACGCCGACAGCCACGGCCCGGCCACTTCTGAGTCGAAAACGCCGTCGCGGAAGCTCATTGCCGGCAGATGGGTCAGATAGCCGCCGAGCGACTCCGTAAAGGTGCCCAGGATGAATACGGTGGGCCCGACAACGAACAGAAAGAACGCCAGTAACGCCGCGGCCAAGGCATTGGCGTTGGACAGCCACTTGACACCACGCTCGATCCCGCTCACCGCGGAGAGGACGAAGCACACGGTCAGCACGGCGATCACGACGACGGCCAGCAGCTTGGAGTCACGGCCGGATCCGAACACCTCGTCGATTCCTCCGGTGATCTGCAATGCCCCCAAGCCGAGCGACGTCGCAGAGCCGAAGAGGGTGGCGAAGATGGCGACCACATCGATCGTCTTGCCGGGAGTCCGGTCGACCCATTTACCCAACAGCGGCCGGAAGGCCCCCGACACCAGGTTGCCGTTGCGTTTGCGGTAAGCGAAGTACCCGATTGACAAGCCGATTACGGCGTACATGGCCCAGGGGTGGAAGCCCCAATGGAAGAAGGTGTACTCCATAGCCAGCTGCGCGGCGGCGGAGGTGCCAGGCTCGGCCATATCCATCGGCGGGCCGTTCAGGTGGTAAAGCGGCTCGGCAACGCCGTAGAACATGAGGCCGATTCCCATCCCGGTGGCGAACATCATCGACACCCACGAGAACCTTGAGAACTCCGGCACAGAATCGTCGGGACCCAATTTGATGTTGCCGTACCGACTCAGCGCCAGGTAGGCCGCGAACAGCACGAAGGCGCCGCTGGTCAGGATGAACAACCAACCGAAAGACGCGGTCACCCAGGACATCGCCGTATTGGTGAGATCACCCATTTTCTCCGGCGACAACGCGCCCCAGAGCACAAAGGCGAGAGCGAGAGCGGCGGCCACTGCGAAGACTTTGCGATCCACCGGAAAGCCAGTTCGGTGTTTCACCTGGCCATCCGGATTTGTGGGCTCGGACACGCTGCTGGTCATCGGGAGCTCCTCCGCGACTCGATTCAAGGTGTTGCGTCTCACACAACGTAGTGCTCTATACGCAACGTTGAGCCGTATAATCACTCCCCAGCGCCTTGGAGTCAAGACCCCGGCTTCTGCGTTACGAGCTATTTACATGGCGGAGCACCGGTCGCGCAGCCTATCGACGGGTTGCTCGACCGGTTGGAAGCGCCGAGGTCATTTCGTCACTGCTGGGATAGGCGATCGAGCCAGGACGTCACCTCGTACATCAGTCGTTCCGGTGCGTCGTACTGAATGAGGTGATTGGCATCGGGCACCGTTCGCAGCGTCGAGTGCGGGATGAGCGCGTGCAGGCGATCGGCCCGTTCGACTGGGATCCAGGCGTCTTGTTGGCCCCATACGATGTGAACCGGCACAGCGAGTTTCGCTAAGGACG
This sequence comes from uncultured Actinomycetota bacterium, assembly GCA_963841555.1. Taxonomy (GTDB): domain Bacteria; phylum Actinomycetota; class Actinomycetes; order Mycobacteriales; family Mycobacteriaceae; genus Mycobacterium. Next base: position 1,182,337 of record CAWJDL010000003.1, on the reverse strand, counting down.
CTTCGTTGTCGCGCAGATAACGCTCGTCGTAGTCGATGATCTGTCGGTAGAAGGCAGTCTGGCCCTCGCTACCGGTCCACGGCTTCACCAGGGCGTCAAGATCGCCGTCGCGTAAGGCGACATTGCTTGCGTTGCTTATGTAGGCGCGCACGATCGCCCGGTGAACGTAGCCCGGAAGTTGTTCGAGCAGACCGGGATTGTCCTGCACGAACTTGAAGAACGGTGATCCGCTCGGCGGGATGGCGACGACATCGACCAGCATGAGGGAGGCATATTCAGCGCCGCACACCAGATGCGCGCGAAGTGACACCGCGCCCCCGAAGTCGTGCGCAATGACGTGCGGACGGGCTATCTCCCAGTGCTGGAGCAGTGCATAGAACGCGTCCGCCTGGACTCCGAAGTCAACCGGGTGTTGCGGCAGTTTCGACGACCGGCCGTAGCCGGGCATGTCCCAGAGATAGACGGTGTACCTGTCAGCCAAGGCGTCGACGAACGGTCGCCAGAGCACCGACGACCACGGTGTGCCGTGGCAGAACACCACGGCCGAACCGTTGCCGGCGCGACCCCATGCGATCTGCCGCCCTTGCCATTCGTAGCGCTCGGTCAAATCCACGTTCCATTAGTACCGCGGTTTCAGTCGTCGGGGCCAGCGAGAACTTTTGCATGGTCCATCCGGGGCCGCGCCGTGACGGTGATGACCGATGACGGCACCGGCGAAGAACGACGCCTTCGATGAACGTCGCGTCGGCCTCGATCACTTGGGGCAGTTGGACTACTTGTTCTTGTCGATCAGCCCGTCGACGATCTTGTTGAAGTCGGTGGTCCCGAAGGAGACGTACTCCGCGAGGTTGGCGTAGTCCAGCGACGCCATCACGGACTTCTCCAGCTGAAGGTTCATCAGCCGCTTCGTCGCCTCGACGGCCTGCTGCGGCAGCTCAAGGATCTTCTTCGCGCACGCGATCGCCTCGGCCAGTGGGTCGGCGACGACATGATTGGCAAGCCCAAGTTCCAACGCTCGCTGTGCCTTGATCCGCACACCCGTCAAGGCAAACTCTTTGGCCTGCAACAGGCTGATCTGCGAGCCCCAGACGAGCGGACCACCATCTGCAGCCACCAAACCGATCTGCACATGTGGGTCGGCGAAGAACGCGGCCTCGGCCATGTAAACGATGTCCGAAAGCGCCGCCAGGCTGCAGCCCAGCCCGACGGCCGGACCGTTGACCGCGGCGATCACCGGAATTCGGCAGCGCACCATGCCTATGACAAGGTCGCGACCGTGCTTGATCGTCTTCTGGCGCAAGGCTTCGTCGCGGCGCAGCTCATCGAGGTAGTTGAAGTCACCGCCGGCCGAGAACGCCCGTCCTGCGCCCGTGATGACCGCCGCCCGCGCCCCGACATCCTCGTTGAGCGCCTCCCATATCTTGGCCAGCCCGACATGTAATGCGTCGTTGACCGCATTGAGCTCATCGGGCCGGTTCAGCGTGATGATGCGCAGGGCGCCGTCGGCCTGGACGTCGATTTCCGGTGGCAGATCGTACAATTCAGACTCCTAATCCGAGAATGCGCGAAGCAATAATGTTCTTCTGAATCTGTGAGGTGCCGCCCATCACGCTCTGCGCGCGGCTGTACATGTAGGCACCGAACAATTCGGGATCACTCGTGCCGACCGTGGCCAGCGCGGCGTGGCCGACGGATTGCTCGACCCACGTCATCAACAGCTTGTCCAACGACCCCTGCGGGCCATGGGTGATGCCGTCGAGCTGCTCCGACAGCCGCCTGCGCACGTGGAGCCGCAGCATTTCCGTCTGTACCCATGCCCAGGACAGTTCCTCGGGCGCAGGGCCGTCGAGCCGGGATGCCAACTGGCGCACCAGCTTCCCGTACCGCGCGGAGAACCCGAGTGTCGACGGTTCCCGCTCATGGCCGACGACGGTCATCGCTATCTTCCAGCCATCCCCCGGCGCACCCACCATATTCTCGGCAGGCACCCTGGCTCCGTCGAAGGCCACCTGACCGAATTCCTTGGTGACGCCGCTGATCATCTTCAGCGGTCGTTGTTCGACGCCGGGCTGGTGCATCGAGACGATGAATGCCGAGATACCGCGATGCTTGGGCACGTCCTTGTCGGTGCGCGCCAACAACAGGCACCAGTCGGCGACGTCGGAGTAGCTCGTCCAGATCTTGTGTCCGTGGATGACATACTCGTCGCCCTCACGAGTGGCGGTGGTGGTCAGAGACGCGAGGTCGGAGCCGGCGCCCGGCTCGGAAAAGCCTTGGCACCACCGTTCGGTGCCGTTGATCATGCCGGGCAGGAATCGCTGCTGCAGTTCCTTGCTGCTGTGATGTCCAAAGGCGACGACCAGGTAGCCGAGGCTGGGCCGCGCCGGGACGCCGGCCTTCGCGATCTCCTCGTCGACGATGACGTCATAGACCGGCGGCAGGTCCTGACCCCCATACTCTTTAGGCCAGGATGTGCCGAAGAAGCCCGCCTCGTACAGCGCCTTATGCCAGTCGCCTTGCGCAGCCCAATACTCGTCGCCCGACGTCGGGAACTTGCCCTTCTGTTCGGTCAGCCAACCGCGCAACCGCTCACGGAACGCGGCCTCGTCCGGCGAATCACGAAAGTCCAATGGTCAGCTCCTCCAGCTTCACGGGCCACAGTTCGGTGGCCGTCAGCACTCGGCGCAGGTAGACGTGCGCAAGGCATTCCCACGTGTTGCCGATGCCGCCGTGGACCTGGATCGAGGTCTCGCAGACTGTCAGTGCCGCACGCGCACAGTAGATCTTGGCAACCTTCCCCGCCTCGATCGCCTCAGCGACGGGAAGTTCGTCAACCGCCCATGCGGCGTGGCGCAGCACACTGATCGATCCTTCGATCAGGGCGAGGCTCTCGGCCAGCAGATGCCCGACGGCCTGATAGGACCCGATGGTCGCGCCGTACTGTTCGCGGACCTTGGCGTATTCACAGGCCAGTGCGTGCGTGCCGCGCGCGGCACCAACCATGTCGGCGCAGGTGACGGCGAGGGAAAGCGCACGCCAGCGTCCGGCGTCGTCCTCGGAGAGCTCCCCCAGCTCGGGCGGCGACTCGACCACTCCGGCAACGGTTCTCGTCATGTCGACCGACTCGCGCTCCGCGGTCGGGACCGACGGCTCGCGCCCGAGCGCACGCCTTAGATCGTCGGCGAGCACCGGCCCGAGAAACGGGACGTCGATTAGGCCGCGTGCGAACTCCTCGGCGACGATGGCGACCTCGACGCCGGACGCGCCGTCGGACCGCAGCGAGCGAAATCCCGTGCCATCGACCGCCTTCTCCAGCCGAGCGATTCGATTCGCGTCATCGAGATCTGCGACCGAACCCGGCCCGAGATCGTCGGCCAGCTTGGCCGCGGCCTCCTGCAGCTGGTGCTGTTCACTGGTCAGACGGACGTCCACAGACGCTCCTTCAACACTCTTCGCAACACCTTTCCCGATGGCAGGCGCGGTATTTCGTCGACGAACACCACGCGGTTCGGCCGTTTGTACGACGCCAGCCGGTCCCCAACAAGCGCGATGAGCTCGTCGACCTGAACCGGCCCGGATGTCTTGACCGCCGCGATGACGGCCTCTCCGTTCGCCGCGTCGGGCACCCCGAACACCGCGCAGTCCTCGACGGCGGAATGCCCGTGCAGCACGGCCTCGATCTCGGCGGGCGCGACCTGAAAGCCCCGCACCTTGATCATTTCCTTGGCCCGGTCGGTGATCCGCAGCCAGCCGTCGACATCAAGGTATCCGACGTCTCCCGTCCGATACCAACCGTCCGAAAACGCCTGCGCCGTCGCCTCGTTCGGTAGGTAGCCCGCCATCACCGAGTCCGAGCGCACCTGGATCTCGCCCACCGCGCCTGGCAACAGCGGTTCGCCGTCCTCCAGTGACACGATCCGCAGGCGTACCCCCGGCACCGGCCGTCCGACGGTGTCCAGGTGCGCGCCCTCGATCTCATTGCAGGCGATGACCACCAACTCGCTGGCCCCATACGCGGTCACCCAGTTCACGCCCGTTCGGCGGGTGACAGCCTCCGCGACACTCGGCGTGACGGGCGTCGCGCACCACATGATGTAGCGCAGTGATGACAGGTCGTAACTCTCCAGCTTCGGATGGGCGGCCAGAGCCAAAGCGATTGGCGCAACGGCCATCTCGATGGTGATCCGGTCCTTCTCGATGTGGTGCAGCATGAGGTCGATGTCGAAGCGGCGGTGCAACCGGATCCAGGCGCCGGTCTCGAGCGCCATCACGATGTTGAGCAACCCGAGGATGTGCGACGGCGGGGTCATGATCTGCATACGGTCAGCCGAGGACAGGTGCAGCGCGGCACGCCAGTGCCGCACCGCGACGGCGAACGACCCGTGTGTATGCCGCACCGCCTTGGGCATCCCCGTCGTCCCCGAACTGAACACGAAAAGCGCGTCGGATTCAGGTGAAGCGGCTTCGAACGTCCGCTGCCCGGGGGTGATCGCTTCGTCCAGTGACAGCATCGGCATCACCTCGGCGAGCACAGCGTGGTCGCCAACCGCGTGCGACGGCGTCGTCAGCGCCAGCGCGTGTTCGACCTCGGTTCGCTTCCACGCCGGGCTGAGCAGCACGGCTGACGCACCCAGCCGCCAAATGGCCCACAAGGCGATGACGAACTCCGGGCGGTTGGACGACATCAGGGCGACACGATCGCCGGGCCGCACGCCGCGGTGTTCGAGCACGGTCGCCATGCCGTTGGCGAGAGCGTCGAGCTCCGGGAGGCTGTATTCCCGCTCCTCGAAGGCGAGCGCCATCCGCTCACTCACTTCGTGCCCGCCCCTTTCCGCCACTTGAGAAGCTGGCCGTTTGTCGAGGAGAATAGTATTCTCTTATTATCAGAATGACAATGCCGCTCGGGAGGGGGCCCATGGTCAAGCCGCACTTGTTCCAGCATGCGACGGTGTCTCGGATCATCAAAGAGACCGCCGACACGCGGACCTACGTGCTGGCCCCCCATGAAACGCCCTTCCCCTACCGAGCAGGACAGTTCTGCACCTTCAAGGTGCATGTTGACGGCGAGGACCTGTACCGGTCGTATTCGATGTCGAGTGCACCCGAGACCGACACCGAGATGGCAACCACCGTCAAGCGGATTCCCGGCGGCAAGGTGTCGAACTGGATGCTCGACAACCTCGTCGAGGGCGACGACGTGACCATCACGCGGGCCGCCGGCACCTTCTGCCTCACACCCACGTCCGTGCCGCTGCTGGGCTTCAGCGGCGGTAGCGGCGTCACACCCATCCTGTCGCTGGTCAAGAGCGCGCTGGCCGCCACGGACCGTGCGGTGCGGGTGCTGTGCGCCGACAAGGACCGAGCGTCGGTGATCTTCGACGCGGTGTTCGACGACCTCGTCGCCCGCTACCCGGATCGGCTGACCGTGGTGCGCCACATCGATGACGAACGGGGACTGCTCGAACCCACCGCCGTCGTCGACTTCGTCGGCGCCGACACCGATGCCGACTGCTACGTCTGCGGGCCGGAAGGATTCATGTCCGTCGTCACGTCGACGCTGCCCGGACCAGGGAAGGTATTCGTCGAGGACTTCGACGCTGCGCCGCAGCCACACACCGACGAGCCCGCTGCCCGCGCAGAGGCGGACGAGACCGGCGGCACCATCACGATCCACCTTGACCGCAAGAAGGCCGAGGTGCCTCGCAGGGCCAACGAGACGCTCCTGGAGAGCGCGCGCCGGGCGGGACTGTCGCCGCCGTTCTCTTGTGAGGCCGGAAACTGCGGTACATGCATGGCACGACTGTCCGAGGGCAGCGCGACGATGAAGGTCAACGACGCGTTGGAGGAGGACGAGGTCGAGGACGGTTATGTGCTGACCTGCCAGGCCATTCCGGACACCCCGTCAGTCACAGTGCACTATGAGGATTGAGCAGACTGATCCGATAAATTCCCGTGCTCGTCGAGACTCGGCGGCGGCCGGTAGTCGGGTTCATACCCCGCGATGCGGATGGGGCTGCCGACCAACCGAAAGTCTCCGGCCTTGACGACGGCTTCAGGCGTGGCCTCCAGCGCCTCGGGCAGCGTCCGAACGGCCGCCGCCGGTATGCCAAGGGGCCGCAGCCGTGACTCCCACGCTGCAGCGGTGTCGGCTGCGAGGGCAGTGGTGACGACTACGAGTACTTCCTCGCGCTTCGCCGCGCGCTCGGCCATCGTCGGGAAGCCCTCGATCCCTGCTTCAGCGGCGAAGGATTTCCAGAAGGCGTCGTGGGTGATGAACAATGCCAAGACGCCATCCGCTGTCGAGAACAGCTGCGCCGGCACGTAATACGAATGCGCGCCGAACGGATACCGCTGCGGTGCCGCACCATCGTTCAGGTAGGCCGACGCCCGGTAGTTCAGCTGGGACAGCATCACGTCGCGCAGCGACACATCCACCTGGCCGCCCCGGCCCGACACGATCTGCGCGAGCAGGCCGAGCGCCGCGGCAAGCCCTGTCGAATTGTCGGCCGACGAGTACCCGGGAAGCGTCGGCGGCCCGGACGGATCGCCCGTCATCGCCGCGACACCCGTCGCCGCCTGGATGACGTAGTCGAACGCGGGGTCGTCGCCGCCATCCAACCCGAAACCCGTCATCGCGACGCAGACGATCCGTTCGTTGAACTTCCGCAGGGCCTCGTAGGTGAGGCCGAGTCGCTTGATCGCCGACGGCTTCATGTTCACCAGCAGCGCATGCGAATTCGCGACGAGTTCGCCCAGCCGCTGACGCCCGGCCTCTGACCGCAGATCCAGACACACGCTCTGCTTATTGCGGTTGAGGCTGGCGAAGTAGCTGTCGCTGACCTGCCGTGAGATCTCGCCACCAGGCGGCTCGATCTTGATGACCTCGGCGCCGAGGTCGGCCAGCAGCATCGTCGCGTACGGACCGGCCAGCATCACGCCGACCTCGAGGATGCGGATTCCGGTTAGCGGTCCCTGACTCATCGCACTTGGGCGGCCAGCTGCGAAACAACTTCGCGGGTACGGTATTTCGATGCGATCAACTCGTCGCGCGTCTCGCCAATAGGGAGCAGCCGCACCGACAGGTCGGTGACGCCGGCATCGGCGAACTTCTTGAAACGCGCCAGGATCGACTCCGCGTCGCCGGCCGCGGTCAGGTCACCGACGTCGCGCGCGTCACCGCGATCGAGCAGCTTCTGGTAGTTGGGCGACGTCTCGGCCTCGGCGAGGATGCGGTTGGCCCGCTCCTTCGCGGCGTCGATCTCGGAGTTAGCGCACAGGCACACCGGGATCCCTGCGACGATGCGCGGTGCCGGACGGCCTGCGTTGTCCGCGGCCTTGGTGATCCGCGGCGCAATGTGGTCTCCGATCGCGCGCTCGTCGGCCATCCACAACACCGTCCCGTCGGCGAGTTCGCCTGCGATCTGGAGCATTACGGGCCCAAGCGCCGCCACCAGCACCGGCATGGGCGAATCGGCGCCCAGCACAGTCGGGTTGTGCACGGTGAACGAGTCGTTCTCCACATCCACCTCGCCGGGCCCGGCCAGCGCGGTGTTAAGCACCTCGAGATAGTCGCGGGTGTAGGCGGCGGGCTTCTCGTACGGGATGCCGAGCATGTCGCGCACGATCCAATGGTGCGACGGCCCGACGCCCAACGCCAATCGTCCGCCCGCGCCGGCATGGACCGACAACGCCTGACGCGCCAACGCGATCGGATGCTGCGCCTGCAACGGCACGACAGCCGTGCCGAGCTCGATGCGGGACGTGCGCGCGCCCATCAGCGCCACCATGGTCAGGCAGTCGAAGTCGTTGGGCACCTGAGGCATCCACGCGGTGTCGAAGCCCGCGGCCTCCGCCCACTCGATGTCCTCGAGCAGCTTCTTGACCTTGCGGGCCATGTCGCCGCGCTCAGCCCCGATCATCACGCCAAGGCGCATCTAGTCGACCCTTTCGGACGTCAGCTTGCGCACCTCTTGGACAAGCACGTCCAATGGTGTGCCCGTGGGAAAGACGGCGGCGGCGCCGGCTTCCAGCAGCTTGGGAACGTCGGCCTGCGGGATGGTCCCGCCGACGACAACAGCGATGTCACCGGCCTCGGCTGCGCGCAGCGCGTCGACGGTGCGGGTCGTAAGGGCGACATGCGCGCCTGAGAGGATCGAAAGCCCCACCAGTGCAACGTCTTCCTGCAGCGCGATCGACACGATGTCCTCGATGCGCTGCCGGATCCCGGTGTAGATGACCTCGAAACCCGCGTCACGCAGCGTTCGGGCGACGATCTTGGCCCCGCGGTCGTGGCCGTCGAGGCCCGGCTTCGCGACGAGAACTCGAGCGGCCATCTAGAACACCACCGGCTGCTGGAACTCGCCCCACACGGCCTTCAGCGCGGAGACCATTTCGCCAACAGTGCAATAGGCGTTCGCACAGTCGATCAGCTTGTGCATCAGGTTGTCATCGCCTTCCGCTGATTTCGCCAACGCGGCCAGTGCCTCTTTCACGGCGGCGGGGTCCCGCTCCGCCTTGACCTTGGACAGTCGCTTCAGCTGGAGGTCGCGGCCCTCGGCATCCAGTTCATAGGTGTCGATGTCCGGCGGCGGCTCGTCGGCGACGAACCTGTTGACCCCAACCACCGGACGTTCGCCCGATTCGATCTCATGGTGGATCTTGAACGCCTCGTCGGCGATCAGCCCCTGCAGGTAGCCGTCCTCGATGGATCGCACCATGCCGCCGTGCTTCTCGAGGTCATCCATGATCTCGATGATCTTGGTCTCAGTGGCGTCGGTGAGCGCCTCGACGAAGTAGGAGCCGCCGAGCGGGTCGGCCACCTTGGTCACGCCAGTCTCGTAGGCGAGGATCTGCTGGGTGCGAAGCGCCAGCGTCGCGGACTCCTCGCTGGGCAACGCGAACGGCTCGTCCCAGGCCGCGGTGAACATGGACTGCACCCCGCCGAGCACTGCGGCCATCGCCTCATAAGCGACCCGGACGAGGTTGTTCTGGGCCTGTGGTGCGTACAGCGAGGCACCGCCTGCGACGCACCCGAACCGGAACATGGACGCCTTGTCCGTAGACGCCCCATAACGCTCGCGGACGATCGTCGCCCAACGCCGCCGGCCTGCCCGATACTTGGCGATCTCCTCGAAGAAGTCCCCGTGCGTATAGAAGAAGAAAGAGATCTGCGGTGCGAACTGGTCGATGGTCATCCGGCCGCGTTCGACCACGGTGTCGCAGTAGGTGACGCCGTCGGCGAGCGTGAATGCCATCTCCTGAACTGCATTGGCTCCGGCGTCGCGGAAGTGCGCACCGGCAACGGAGATCGCGTTGAACCTGGGCGCCTCGGCAGCGCAGAACTCGATGGTGTCGGCGATCAGGCGCAGCGACGGCTCCGGCGGCCAGATCCAGGTGCCGCGCGACGCGTACTCCTTGAGGATGTCGTTCTGGATGGTCCCGGTGAGCTTCTCGCGCGGCACACCGGACTTCTCGGCGGCGGCGACATAAAAAGCCAGCAGGATCGCGGCCGTCCCGTTGATCGTGAAGCTGGTGCTGATCTTGTCCAGCGGGATGCCGTCGAACAGAACCTCTGCATCGGCGAGCGTGTCGACGGCAACGCCAACCCGTCCGACCTCCTCGCCGTACTCGGCGTCGTCGGAGTCATAGCCACACTGCGTCGGCAGATCGAGCGCCACCGACAGCCCGGTGCCGCCCTGGTCCAGCAGGTAGCGGTAGCGGCGGTTTGACTCCTCGGCCGTGCCGAATCCCGAATACTGGCGGAACGTCCAGGTCTTGCCGCGATACCCGCTCGCGAAGTTGCCTCGAGTGAACGGGTACTCGCCGGGCGCGGCAGGGTCGCCGACTCGATCGGCCGGTCCGTAGACGGGCTCGAGCGGGATGCCGGAGGGGGTCTGTACTGGCTCGGTCATCAATGGATAACGTACTTGCAAAAAATGAGAATGCCAATACCGCACACCGGAAACATGCACGCAGCAGCACCCGCCTGGGCCCTCCTGCAGCGACCGAAGGCCCGGTACACAGCGATTATGGCACTCGCGTAAAATGAGAATGCCACTACCATCAAGGGCGGCGCACCCGAGGAGGCCCATGTCCGGCGAATCCACGTTCACTGACCGCACGCTCGTCGTCTCGGGCGGCAGCCGCGGCATCGGGCTGGCGATCGCTCTGGGCGCGGCCAAGCACGGCGCCAACGTGGTGCTGCTGGCCAAGACCGCCGAGCCGCATCCGAAGTTGCCAGGCACCGTCCACACCGCCGTCGCCGACGTCGAAGCCGCGGGAGGCAAGGGCGTCGCGGTGGTCGGTGACGTGCGCAAGGAAGAGGACGTCCAGCGTGCCGTCGACGCCGCCGTCGAGCACTTCGGCGGCATCGACATTGTGATCAACAACGCCAGCGCCATCGCGACCGAACCGACCGAGGAACTGTCGGCCAAGAAGTTCGACCTGATGATGGACATCAACGTCCGCGGCACGTTCCTGTTGACGAAGGCCGCCCTGCCCCACCTGCGCAAGTCGGCGAACGCCCACGTGGTGACGCTGGCGCCGCCGCTGAACATGAATCCGCACTGGCTGGGCGCCCACCCGACATACACGCTGTCCAAGTACGGGATGACGCTGCTGTCGCTGGGTTGGGCTGAAGAGTTCCGCCAGGAACGGGGTGGGGCCGGCGTCGGTTTCTCCTGTCTGTGGCCCGAGACCTACATCGCCACGGCCGCGGTGACCAATCTCGCCGACGGAGACAAGATGGCGGCTCGATCGCGCAGCCCGGAGATCATGGCCGACGCCGCGGTCGAGATCCTGTCCCGTCCCCCCGCGGAGGTGACCGGCAAATGCTTCATCGACTCCGCGGTGCTGGCCGAAACCGGTGTCACCGACCTGTCCCGCTACGGCGGCGGCGACGATCCCATCCTTGATATCTTCGTCGACAAGCCATGAGTATCTCCTTGCTGCTGGAAATGGCGGCGTCATCGAATCCGGACAGGACCGCGGTCGTGTCCGGCGAGATGCGGCTGACCACAAATGAACTGAGCGCGCTCGCCGACGGCGGTGCCGGAGTCATCGCGGCATCGGGCGCACAGCACGCGGCCTACGTCGGCACCGGCGGCGCGATGTTGCCGCTGCTGCTGTTCTCCTCCGCAAGGGCGGGGGTGGCGTTCACCCCGCTGAACTACCGGCTCAGCGAGGACGGCCTGCGGCAGTTGATCGACCGCCTGCCGACCCCTCTGGTGATCGCCGACGCCGAGTACCGCGATGTCGTCGCCGGTGCGGGCAAGCAGGTGATCAGCTCTGACGAGTTCATCGACGCCGCGCGTGCCGCGGAGCCGGCCGCCGAGTTCCCCGACCCGGACGACGTCGCGGTGGTGCTCTTCACGTCAGGAACCACCTCGCGGCCGAAAGCCGTTGAGCTGACGCACAACAATCTGACCAGCTATGTCACCGGGACGGTCGAGTTCGATGCCGCGGATCCCACTGACGCCGGACTGATCTGCGTGCCGCCCTATCACATCGCAGGTGTCAGCGCCGCGCTGTCAAACCTGTACGCCGGTCGAAAGATGGTGTATCTGCCGCAGTTCGACGCGGCGGAATGGGTCCGGTTGGTGCGCGAGGAGGGCGTCACGTCGGCGACCGTGGTGCCCACCATGCTGGACCGCATCGTGTCCGTGTTGGAGACCGAACCCGTCGAGCTGGCCACCCTGCGGAACCTGGCCTACGGCGGCTCGAAGGTCGCTCTTCCCTTGGTGCGCAAGGCCCTTGGCCTGCTGCCCGACGTCGGCTTCGTCAACGCCTACGGACTCACGGAGACCAGCTCGACCATCGCGGTGCTCACCCCCGACGACCACCGAACCGCGCTGGCTTCCTCGGACGATGCGGTCGCTCGGCGACTCGGGTCGGTCGGGCAGCCGGTACCCAGCGTCGAGGTGCAGATCCGTGGCGAGGACGGCACCGTCCTCGACCCTGGCCAGAGCGGTGAGCTGTTCGTGCGCGGCGAGCAGGTCTCGGGACGCTATACCGATATCGGTTCGGTCCTCGACGCCGACGGATGGTTCCCCACCAAAGACGTTGCAATGCTTGACCAAGACGGCTACCTGTTCATCGGCGGCCGTTCCGACGACACGATCATCCGGGGCGGGGAGAACATCGCGCCCGCCGAGATCGAGGACGTGCTCGTCGAACATCCCTCGGTGCGCGATTGTGTGGTCGTCGGCCCTGAGGATCCCCAATGGGGCCAGATCATCGTCGCGGTGGTGGTGCCCGCCGAGGGCGCTGCACCAGAACCTGACGAGCTGCGCGAGCATGTGCGAGCGCACCTGCGCGGATCACGCACACCCGATCGGGTGGTGTTCCGCGATGAGCTGCCGACCAACGCGACAGGCAAGGTGCTGCGCCGCGAACTGGTAGACGAACTAAGACGCGGACGAGAGGAGCACGAAGTGTTTAGGAGCCGAACATGATCAAGAACGGCACACGGCTGCAGAGCCAGGTCTGCGACACTCAAGTGATCGTCGTGCGTACCGCCGACAGCCTCGACGACCTCCGCGCAGGCGGGGTACCGATGGTGCCGATTGATAGCCAAAAAGATCCGGCGAAATCTACCGAATTCTCCCTGGATCCGGAGTTCTCCGATGGCAATGCGATGGGCAAGCGCTACGTCGACGAGACCGGCGCCGAAGTGCTCGTCACCAAGGCCGGAGCGGGGACGCTCAGCATCGGAACCACCGCACTGAATCTGAAGGAAGCCAAGCCGCTGCCGGCCAGCGACTGACACGATGGCCCCATGAGGCCACGCAGCCTGCTAGTTCGATACGCGGCAGGCCTCGCGTTCGCCTATCTCCTCTCGGCCGCAGAGGTCGTTGCAATCGTCATATCGGTGAGCGACGAGACGGTCATCGAGGCGCAATCCGTCTTGAGCGGCAAGAACCTGATCGCGACGGTGGCGATCGTCATCGTCGGAACCGTGATCGTATGGGTGGCTGGCGTCGCAACAGTCAAACCGCAATCGCAGAAGACGCCGAATATCACCAGGCGCCAGTCCGCGATCTTGCTGACGCCATGGGCCATCGCAGCTGTCGTCATAATTCCGTTGAACATCGGCGGGGGTGGCCGAGTCGCGATACTGCTCGTTTCGTCGATTCTGTTCGGCGCAACGTCGACCGTGTGTACCGGTTTTCTGTTCACGCAACGCGCTCTTCGCAAGTTGATGGTCGCCGCCACCGTGGATGTCGAGCATGCTGAGAGGGCGCCAGGCGTACGGGCACGGCTGATAATGATGTGGGCAATGTGTTCCGCGCTCCCCGGTGCGGGGATCGTTGTGCTCGTAATGTTGCGCGCCAACGGCTGGATCATCCCGGCTGACGCGCCCATCGAGACTCCGGTGCTGGTGCTCGCGCTCGTCGCCGTGGTTCTGGGATCGCGCGCGATGATTCTGGTGGCTTCATCGATTTCGGATCCGCTGCACGAGGTCGTCGACGCGATGGCGGAGGTGGAACGCGGGCACATCGGCAACATGATCGACGTGTATGAGCGTTCCGAAATCGGGCAATTGCAAACGGGATTCAATCGCATGGTAGCAGGTTTGCAGGAGCGCGACCACCTACGTGACCTGTTCGGCAGGCACGTCGGAGAAGAAGTGGTCCGCCGTGCGGTGGAGGAGAACGAATCACTGTCGGGCGATGAGCGAGAGGTCGCGGTCCTTTTCATCGACCTGGTGGGGTCGACGCAGCTGACGTCGACCCGTGAGCCACACGAGGTGGCCGAGGTGCTCAATGCCTTCTTCCAGATCGTCGTCGCCGCAGTCGATGAGCGGCGTGGGCTGATCAACAAGTTCCAAGGAGACGCTGCGCTGGCAGTTTTCGGTGCGCCGTTGCGCATCGACGATCCTGCCTCGACGGCACTGGCAACCGCTCGGGCACTCGGCGCCGAATTGCGCCGACTCCCCGTCGACTTCGGCATCGGGGTCTCGGCAGGCCCGGTGTTCGCAGGCAACATCGGCGCGGAAAATCGATACGAATACACCGTTGTCGGCGACGCCGTCAACGAGGCGGCGCGGTTGGCGGACCGGGCCAAGGATTTCGACGCCCGGGTGCTGTGTTCCGCCGCCGCGATCGATCGCGCCGACGAGGCGGAGCGCCGGTCATGGGCCGCGCTTGGCTCGGAAATGTTGCGTGGCCGGTCGCAACTCACACAGATTTCGGCACCCACGCGCAACGGCTAATACGCGATCTCGGCGCGTTTACGTGCAAAAATGCTGGAGACATGCGGGTCGACGGGCGCGATATCACGGTGTCGGGCAGCTTGCTTCAGCCACTGACCCGGCGCACGAACGACATCCTGCGGCTGGTACTTGCCGCGGTGTTCCTGGCCGCGGTCATCACGAGTTCGCTGATCACCCGATACGAGTGGGTCGCACTCGAAAAGTCCATCTCCGAGATCGTCGGAGTCTTGACGCCCACCCAGTCCAATCTGGTGTACCTGTTGTACGGCGTCGCGATTCTGGCGCTGCCGTTCACGATCCTGATCGGCTTGATCGTCTCGCGACAATGGAAGCTGCTCGGTGCGTACGCGGCGGCCGCGTTCATCGCGTTCATCTCGCTCTCGATCACCGGCAACGGCATATCCGCGCCGAGATGGCATTTCGATGTGACCGATCGGCTCGACACGCTGCTCTCGCAGTTCCTCGACGACCCGCGGTGGATCGCGATGCTCGCCGCCGTGCTCACCGTTTCCGGCCCCTGGCTGCCCTCGCGTTGGAAGCGGTGGTGGTGGACGCTGCTGCTTGCCTTTGTGCCGATCCACCTTGTCGTCAGTGCGGTGGTACCCGCCCGCTCACTGCTGGGCCTTGCAGTCGGTTGGTTCGTCGGCGCGCTGGTTGTGCTCGTGGTCGGGACGCCGGCCCTGGAGGTGCCGCTCGACGGCGCCGTTCGCGCGCTGGCCCGGCGTGGATTCTCGGTGGCGTCACTGAGCGTGGTGCGCCCCGCCGGGCCGGGGCCGCTGGTGCTCTCGGCGCGCTCACAGGAGCCGGATTCGACGGCCATCGTCGAGATGTACGGCCCTAATCAGCGGAGCGGTGGATTTCTGCGCCAGTTCTGGCGTTGGCTGCGGCTGCGCAACAGCGAAACCGCACCGCTACAGCCCTCCATGCGGCGCGCCGTTGAGCACCGCGCTCTGATGGCCATCGCGATCGGCGACGTCGGTGTCGCGAACTCGTCGACCCTGGCCATGGCTGCGCTCGACCGGGGATGGACGTTGTACGCGCACACTCCCCCATCCGGCACGGGAATCGAGGACGGCACCGGGGAGGGTGCCGTCGCCCGGGTGTGGGAATCGCTCGGCACGTTGCACGATCACCAGATCTCCCACGGCGACCTTCGCGGCAAGGAGATCACTATCGAGGACGGCACGGCGCGCTTCGGCGGATTCGGCAATGCCGAATACGGTGCCAACGACGAACAGCTGCAGGCCGACGTCGCCCAGCTTCTGGTGACGACGACTGAGGTGTACGGCGCAACGGCCGCGGTCGGCGCGGCGGTCGATGTGTTCGGCAAGGACGCGATCCTGTTGGCTTCGCGACGACTGACCAAGTCCGCCATGCCATCCCGAATCCGCAAGTCGGTAGCCGACGCGGGCGCCGTCATGTCCGCCGCTCGCGACGAGGTGAAGCGCCAAACCGGCGCCGATCAAATCAAGACCGAGACGATCACCAGGTTCACTCGCTACCAGGTCATCCAACTGGTGCTGCTCGTCGCGCTCGTCTACGTCGCCTACCCGTTCATCAGCACGGTGCCTGCGTTCTTCTCCGAACTGAGAACGGCGAACTGGTGGTGGGCGCTGCTCGGGCTCGCCCTGTCGGCCTTGACGTATGTCGGTGCCGCAGCGGCATTGTGGGCCTGCGCGGACGGCATGGTGAGCTTCAAGAACCTGACGATCATGCAGGTGGCCAACACATTTGCCGCGACCACCACTCCGGCGGGCGTCGGCGGCCTTGCGCTGTCCACCCGGTTCCTGCAGAAGGGCGGGCTCGGCGCGCTACGCGCGACCGCGGCCGTGGCATTGCAGCAGACGGTGCAGGTCATCACCCACGTGGCACTGCTGATCTTCTTCAGTTTCGCCGCGGGAGCCTCGGCGGACCTGTCTCACTTCGTCCCCTCCGCCACTCTGCTCTACCTGATCGCCGGGGTGGTGCTCGGTCTCGTCGGGGCATTCCTGTTGGTGCCCAAACTGCGGCGGTGGCTCGGGACGGCGGTGCGGCCCCGTCTCAAGGAGGTGCTGACCGATCTCGCGGAACTGGCCCGCGAACCCAAGCGCCTCGGGATCATCGTGCTCGGTTGTGCGGCAACGACTCTCGGCATGGCGCTGGCGCTATGGGCCAGCATCGAGGCGTTCGGCGGCGACACGTCGTTCGTCACGGTGACCGTCGTGACGATGATCGGCGGAACGCTCGCCTCGGCGGCCCCAACGCCCGGCGGGGTCGGCGCGGTCGAGGCGGCGTTGATCGGTGGTCTCGCTGCATTCGGCTTACCCACCGCCATCGCCGTGCCGTCGGTGCTTCTCTACCGGATCCTCACGTGTTGGCTTCCGGTGTTCGTCGGCTGGCCGATCATGCGCTGGCTCACCGACAAAGACATGATTTAGCGACCTCAGGGTTTCGCGAAACCCGCTGCGTTAAGGACCTTTTGACCTAACTCCCCTGTGACAAGGTCGACGAACTTGCGCGCCAACTCCGGGTACTTGGATCCCTTGAGCACAGCGATCGGATAGGTGTTGACGACGCCCGCTGCTTCAGGGAACGCCACGGCGGCCACCTTGTCGTCCGCCCCGATCGCGTCGGTGACGTAAACGATTCCGGCGTCGGCCTGACCGGTGGTCACCTTGTTGAGGACGTCGGAAACCGAGGACTCCTCGCTGACCGGATTCAGCGTCACACCTGTGGCCTGTTCGACTTTCTGCGTAGCCGATCCGCACGGCACCTGCGGCGCGCAGACGACCACGTTGAGGCCTTGCTGTGTCAGGTCTTTGAACGAGGTGATCTTCTTCGGGTTGCCGGGCGCTACAGCGATGGTGAGTGTGTTGGACGCGAAGTTCACCGGGTCGCCTGCCGGCAGACCGGCCTGCGCGGCCTTGTCCATGTTCTTGGTGTCGGCCGAGGCGAACACGTCGGCCGGCGCGCCCTGGGTCAACTGGGTGACCAGATCCGATGAGCCCGCGAACGAGAATTCCACTGAGGCGCCGGGGTTTTCGGTCTTGAACTGCTCACCGATGTCGGTGAAGGTCTTCTTCAGCGAGGCGGCAGCGAACACGATGATATTCGTGTTCTGCGCCGCCGGTTGCTCTGACGAGCCGCACCCGCTGATCAGCGCCGGCGACAGCACGCAGAACACCGCCAGGAGACGGGCATGCTTCACGATTGCCCTCCAGTGGTCTCAACGATCACGGTGGTGGCCTTCACAACGGCGACGGCGACGCTGCCCGGCTCGAGCTCCAGCTCGCGGACCGCGTCCGCACTCATCAACGAGACGACGGTGAAAGGCCCGCACTGCATTTCGACCTGCGCCATCACCTTGTCGGTCACCACCTTGGTGACCAGTCCGGCGAAGCGGTTGCGGGCGGAGCTGGCAATGGTGAGCGGATCCTTGGGCGCCGCTGCGGCGTTCGCGCGCGCGAACTCGGCCAGCACGTCGCCGGCGATGACCTTCCGCCCGGCTTGGTCTTGGCTCGCCGGCAGACTTCCGTCCTCGATCCAGCGCCGGACGCTGTCGTCGCTGACGCCCAACAGGTCGGCGGCCTCACGGACTCGGATCAATGCCACCGCGGCATCGTATCCGCAAATGCGGCTGATTTTCCGCTTTCATCCGCATCTGCGGAGTTGTTAGGCCTTGGCGAGCTGCTGTTCGGCGTAGAGGCGTGCCCACTCCTTGCGCGGCCTGATCGAGACGTCGACGTCGGCCCCCTTGGCCCGCAGCGCACCGACGTTCGCCTGCTCACGCGGCGTACGCGCGAACGGATCCCAGCTGAAGAACCGGCAGGAGTTCTCCCAGGTGATCTTGTTGATGTCGCTGTCGTCGGCACCGGCGGCGTTGAGCTCGGCCAGCACCTGCTCGGGTGCGTCGGGCCAGAAGCAATCGGAATGCGGGTAGTCGCACTCCCACGCGATGATGTCGATGCCGATCTCGTGCCGCAGCTTCAGCGACGTCTTGTCGGTGACGTAGCAGGCCAACGAATGCTCACGGAACACATCACTGGGCAGCTTGTCGCCGAAGTCGCGGCGCAGCCACTTCTGGTTGGTGTAATGCCGGTCGCTGCGATCCAGATAGAACGGGATCCAGCCGATGCCGCCCTCGGAGAACGCGAACTTCAAATCGGGATAATTGCGCATCGCGGGGCCCCACAACAGATCCTGCGCGCACATCGCCGAAACCTGGGTGGCGAGGATGATCAGGTTGTCGATCGGCGCGTTGGGCGCCATGCTGATCGCCCCGAATCCCGTGCCAATGTGAAGGCACATCACTACGTTCTCTTCGGACAGGGTCCGGAACACCGGGCCCCAGTACTCGTCGTCGTGGTAGCTCGGCAGCCCCTCGAGGTGCGGGAGTTCGGGCATCGTGACCGCGCGGCAGCCCTTGGCGGCGACCCGGCGGATCTCTTCGCACATCGCCTCGGGGCTCCACGTCGGCAGCACCGCAATGGGAATGAAGCGATCCGGATACGAGCCGGCCCATTCGTCGATGTGCCAGTCGTTGTAGGCCGACACCATCACCAGCGTCACATCCTCGCGGTGCTGATTCAGATGCCGCGCCGAGAAGCCGGTGAAGGTCGGGAAGCACATCGAGGCGAGGATCCCGTTGCGGTTCATGTCGCGGACACGCTCGTGGACGTCGTACACACCCGGCCGCATCTCGGCGAAGCCGGCGGGGTCGCGGCCCCACTCCTCGGCGGGCCAGGACACCACCGCGTTGAGCCCGCTGACGCCTTGCGGCTTGCCCTGATAGATCCATTGGTCGACGCCCTTGTCGTCGGTGACCACTACTGGCGCCTCGTCCCGGTACTTGGCCGGCACGTGACGGAGGAACATGTCGGGCGGTTCGACGACGTGGTCGTCGATGCTCACCAGGATCAGGTCGTCGGTCTTCATAGGTAAGTAGTACCGTCTAGCGGTGTGACCGTCTCTGCGCTTTCGGACAGAGTTTTAGCCGAATCGGCCAACCTCCGGCCGGTCATCGAGCTGCGTCGTGGCGGGCGGGCGCTGGGCGGCAGTTATCTCTACGAGGGCGACGCGCTGATCACCGGCTGGCATTCGCACGAGGTGCACCAGATCGAGTACGCGATCGGTGGCGTGGTGGAGGTCGAGACGGCGTTGGCGCACTACCTGTTGCCTCCGCAACAGGCGGCGTGGATCCCCGCTGGTCTGGAGCACCAGGCGACGATGAACCCGGATGTCCGGACGGTGGCGGTGATGTTCGACCGCGAGTTGGTCGCCGACGGTGGTGACCGGGCCCGCATCCTCGCGGTGTCGCCGTTGATTCGGGAGATGATGATCTACGCGTTGCGATGGCCGATCGACAGGCCGGAGGGCGACGCTGTTTCCGATGCGTTCTTCCGCACTCTCGCGAACCTGGTCTCCGAAGCGCTGGAACACGAGGCGCCGCTGAGCCTGCCGACGGCCGACAACCCGATCGTGGCGGCGGCGATGGCCTACACGAAGGAGCACCTCGAGTCGGTGACGGCGGCCGACGTCGGCCGCGCGGTCTCGGTGTCGGAGCGGACATTGCGCCGGTTGTTCCAGGACACACTCGGGATGCCGTGGCGAACATACCTTTTGCACGCGCGAATGCTGCGGGCAATGGCACTGCTTGCGGCGCCGGGGCAGTCGGTTCAGGAGACTTCGACGGCCGTGGGTTTCGACAGCGTGAGCGCGTTCACTCGTGCCTTCACGCAGTTCTGCGGAGAGACGCCGACGACGTACCGGAAAAGGGTTGGCGGCGCGAAGGTTTAGCGTCGAAACAGCCCTTCGCGCAGCAACGTATTGACGGAGGCTTGCCAGCGTTCAAGCTGAGCGGGAGTAGCCAGCGGCTCAGGTAGGTGCCGCTCGACATGAGTGCGCAAGATCAAAGTGCCCAACGCCAGCACCAGCGAATTGATCGCGGCCCACGTCAGATCGACATCGGGGCGCGTTTCCCCGCGTTCACTGCGCTGGTGCCACCGAGCCGTGCCGTTGCCCACCAAGGTGTCGAAGACCATGACTCCCAATGGGCTGCCGTCGATGAGTGCACGGCCGAAGTAGTCCACGACGTCGGGGTGCTCGGCGACGAACTGGGTGACCCTGTTTCCCATTTCGTTTAGTGAATCTGCGGGCGGACCTGGCATCGGCTGCGCGATTATCGCGATTACCACTCCCAGGACGTAGTCATCGACGGCCTTGACGAGCCCGGCCTTGTTGGCGAAATGGTGCTGCACCAAGCCAACGGAGACCCCCGCGACTTCGGCGACCGTGCGAAGCGACGTCGCCGAAGCCCCGTAGGTGGCGAAGCTCCTCAACGCCGCGGTTCGGATCCGCTCGATACTCGAGCGCTCCTCGGCAGTGACTCGGTCAAGCTCGGGCAGCACGGACATCATTCATACACACCTGTGATATGCCCTCGTATTCGGCGCGGTCGACAATATGTCTGTATTGCTCATACAATACCGTCATATTGTCAGGTCACCGCGATATCGGAAGGCGAACTGGGTGCAACACGTCGTGTGTACGCGTGAACCAGACCGGTGGACGACCGTTGCCGACGAAGGCGCCAAGGCGCTGTGTCGGGCCTGTCCACGCCGGTGGCAGTGCGCGCAGGAAGCCTGTGAGACTCCGGGCGCGGAGGGTCTGTGGGCCGGCGTTCTGATACCCCAGGCCGGTCGCGGGCGCCGCTTCGCGCTGAAACAGTTGCGGTCCTTGGCCGAGCGGAACGGATTTCCAGTCCGAAAAGCGTGAACTGTCGCCAAGATGATCAGCTATGACGCGCTGGTATCCGCTCGAACCCGCCGATGACGAGTTCATCGCCTCTGCCCCGCATGTCTTCCGCTACCAGAAGCGGTTCGCCGCAACGCCCGAGCAGGTCTGGGAGTCGATGACGTCGGATGAGTCACTGGCCGCCTGGGTGGCGTGTTCCCCGTAAATGAGTCCATCTGATCTGGCCCCGCCGTTTCGAGCCGTGGTTATGCGAGCTGAGGGATCGAATAGGTGGACGTCCAGAGCATTTCGAACTCTGTAGGGCTGATGTTACCGAGGTAGCTGTGACGGCGTTCGACGTTGTAGAAGTTGTCGATGTAATCGGCGATGGCCGCGGCCAACTCAAGGGTCGTTGCCCATTTTCGGGTGTTGAGCAGCTCGACCTGCAGCCGGCCCCAGAACGACTCCATGGCGGCGTTGTCGTAACAGTCGCCCACGGTGCCGAACGAGGCCAACAGACCCCAACGGCGCACGTTCTCCCCGAAACTCCACGACGTGAACTGCGTGCCGTGATCGGCGTGCAGAATCGTTGCGCCCCTTTGGTCTCTGTAGGTAACGGCCATGTTGACCGCGTTGTTGACCAAGGCCGTATCGGCAGTGGTGGAAAATGTGCGGGCCACGATCATCCGTGAGAAACAATCCAGAATCGCGCAGCAGTAGACCTTGCCATCGCGGGCTTGGTGCTCGGTGATGTCAGTGCACCACAGTTCGTTGGGCCGTGTGGCGCTGAATTGCCGATTCACGAGGTCCTCGGGGGTATTGACCTTGATCAGGTTGGGGATGCGCCGCCCGGGTCGGGGCAGCCCGCACAGTCCGTGCTCGCTCATGATCGAGTTGACCAGCTTGAGGTTGACGTTCATCTCATAGTCAGCCAGCAGGGCGGCACGCACGCGGCGACGCCCGTACGTGCCGCGGGAGCGCTGGTGAATCTCGGTAATGGTGTCTGCCACGATGAGGCGGCGAATCTCACGATTGGGCACTGGCCGCCTGCGGTGGTACTGCAGCAAGGAACGCGCCAATCCCGCGATCCGGCAGGCAGATCGAGCTGAATGTCCTCGCGCGATCAACCCTTCAGTGATCGCGCGCCGGCGTTTTGGGGGCACCACCACCTCGGTGTTGAACAGCTCGCAAGCGTCTCGGGTCAGCGCCAGCTCAGCCTCTAATACCGCGATGCGCTTATGGGCAGCGGCCAGCTCGTCGGCCTCCACACTGGGAACGCCCTCGATAACACCGGCATCAACGAGTGCTTGGCGCTTCCACCGGAACAGGGTGGCCTGACAGACACCGGTATCGGCCGCGACGTCGGCCACTGATTCACCCGAGCGCAGCCGCGCAACAATTTGCCGGCGGACCGGCGCCGGGTACATACGGGGCATGTGACCTCCTGATGATCACTCTGCCCTTAACTCTCACAACCGTGGACCTACAACACGGGTACAGATCAATCAAGTTCTAGAGTCCTGTGGCCCGACGTCGGGCTGAAAGGGACGATGAATAGATGGCTGGTCGGAAGCGGCACTCCGCGGAAGACATCGTGCGCAAACTGCGCCACGCGGACGAGCTGGCTGCCGCAGGCAAGACCGGCGAGGAGATCGCCGCCGAACTCGGTGTCTCTGCGGCGACGCTGTACAACTGGCGCCGCGCCTACGGCGGGATGGACACCGACGCCGCCAAGGAACTCAAGGAGCTGCGCGAGCAGAACTCACGGCTCAAGCGGCTGCTGGCCGAGGCCGAACTGGAGAAGGACGCGCTGCGTGAGGTGGCCAAGGGAAAATTCTGAGCCCGGCTGCCAAGCGCCGCGCCGTGGACATGCTCAAGGACACCTTGAGGATGTCGGAGCGGTTGGCGTGCAAGGCCGTTGGGCTGACCCGCTCCACCTACCGCCGTCTGCCGATCGGGCAGACCCCTGCTGATCCTGATGCCGAAATGAGGGCCTGGCTGCGCGCGTATGCCACCAAACACCCGTGCCATGGGTTCCGGCGCGCCTGGGCGGCGTTGCGCTACGACGAGCGCCGTGAGGTCAACAAAAAGAAGATCCACCGGCTGTGGCGCGAAGAAGGGCTGCAGGTGCGGGCGCACAGTCCGCGCAAGAGAGCCGGAGTGTCCTCCATTCCACCGGTCGAGGCTGATGCGCCGAATGTGGTGTGGGCGATCGACTTCCAATTCGACTCCACCATCGACGGCAAGGCCATCAAGATCGCCTCGATGATCGACGAACACACCCGCCGTTCGCTGCTGCACGTAGTGGAACGCTCGATCACCGCCGAGCGCCTGGTGATCGAGCTCGAAGATGCGTTCGCCGCCGCAGGTGGTCCGCCGAAGGTGTTACGGATGGACAACGGTCCGGAATTGGTTTCCCAAGCGCTGCAACGATTCTGCGAGAACAAGGTGGGACTTTCCTACATTCCGCCGGGAACCCCGTGGAACAACGGATACATCGAATCGTTCAACAACCGCCTACGGAAGGAGTGCCTCAACCGCAACCACTGGAACACCCTGTTCGAGGCCCGCGTGGTCATCGGCGACTTCAAGAAGGAGCACAACCACCGCCACCGCCATTCGGCCCTGGGCTACCGAACCCCGGCCGAGTACGCTGCGACGTGCAGGTGCACCCACACCCCGGTGGCCTGCGAGATCAACTGAATCCGGAACAAAAAAACCCGACTCTAGATCGGGGTGGACTCAGTAACGGGGACTCGCCATGGGCGCCCGCAATCCGGAAAGTCACGTGGACCTCGCCGCGGCCGTTCGGCGTCGGCACTACCCGCGAGGTCGTCGTAGGCGGTTCATTGCGCGAGCACTATTACCGTTGGGATGAGAGCCGCAGCAACGCGTTCTACGTCTACGAGGCCTCCCTCCCGCTCTTCAAGCGCTTCGCCGAGGACTACGTGGTCGAACCCGACGGATCAGAAACGTTGTTCACGTGGACGGTGGCGGTCGAGCCGAAGAACGCTTTCAGGCTCCCATTCAAGGTTCTGGCGCCGATACTCAAGGCGGGCCTTGGGCAGATACCCAGCGGCGGGCAGCGCTACTTCGCCAAACACGCATGAGTTTCACTGCCGAGCCATCGCGATGCGGAAGCGTTCGTCTGGCTCGATGTAGTGGTCGGCGTCTCTGGCGTCCTCACCCAGATCGATTCGTACCCAGTTGATCGTGCCGTTGAACTTGCTGGTGTGGGCGGTGTAGTCGGGACTGACGGTGGTACCGGTTTCGTTGCCGATGTCGGTGGTCTCGTCGGCGGAGAAGATGAACCCTTGGGTTTGGTCGACCCGACCCTTGCCGACTTCCTTGCCGTCGCAGTACAGGGTGACGTCACCACCCTTGCCCATACCACCGCCGTCGTAGGCGAACTCCATGCGCACCTGGGTGGCGCCGGACGGAATCGGTTCGGTGGCTTCGACATCGAAGGACTTGATGCCCAACACGTTGTAGTGGAACTTGGCCCGGCCGTCTTTGGCGTACAGGCTCCAGCCGCCGAATCGGCCGCCCTGGGCGATGATCACGCCTTCGGCTCCATCGGACGGTACATCCAGTTCTGACGTGACCGCGAACGACTTGTTCTTGATGTCAACGACGCTGTTCTCCGACAGCCGGCCCATACCCCCGAACAGCAACTGCGAATTGCCCTTGATCAGCGACGGCCGCCCGGCGCTGTCGGGATTGATGCGTTCGATCTGCCGGTCATCGAGCGGAAGCACGTTGTACTTGACCGCTTCGATCAGCCAAAGCCGTTGCAGCTCATGCAGTTTCTCGGGATTCTCCTTCGAGAGATCCTTGGCCTGCGTCCAGTCCGTGTTCCCGTCGTAGAGTTCCCAGACGTCGTCGTCGAAGGCGGGCATGACTGCTCCGCCCATCTCCCACGGCGTGCGGTGCTTGGTCACCGCGCTCCAACCCTTGTGATAGATGCCGCGGTTGCAGAACATTTCGAAGTACTGGGTCTCGTGCCGCTCGGGAGCGTCGGCGTCGTTGAAGCTGTACAGCAGGCTCGTGCCCTCGTACGGGCTCTGCATGACCCCGTTGACCATCGTCGGCGCGGGGATGCCTGCTGCCTCCAGGACCGTGGGAGCCAGATCGATGACATGCGTGAACTGGTTGCGAATGCCGCCCTTTTCGTCGATCCCGTTAGGCCAGTGCACGATGGTGCCGTTGCGGGTGCCGCCCCAGTGCGAGGCCACCTGCTTGGTCCACTGATAGGGCGCGTCCATCGCCCACGCCCAGCCCACCGCATAGTGGCCGTAGGACCCTTCGCCGCCGAACTCGTCGAGCTTCGACGCCAGGAATTCGGGTGTCTCCAGGTCGGCCATGCCGTTGAAGTTGGCCATCTCGTTGAACGCGCCCTGCAGCGTGCCCTCGGCGGAAGCACCGTTATCGCCGACGATGACGTAGACGAGCGTGTCGTCCAGTATCGGTCCGATCGCATCGAGCAATCGGCCGACGTGATGGTCGGTGTGCTCCATAAACGCGGCGTACACCTCCATCTCGCGTTCCAGGGCCGGCTTGAGCTGAGGATCCATGTCGTCCCAGGCCGGGATTTCCGCGTGGCGCGGCGTCAGCACCGCGTCAGGGGGGATCACACCCAGTTCCTTTTGCCGCTCGAAGGTGATCTCGCGCTGCTTGTCCCAGCCGTGCGCGAACTTGCCCTTGTACTTGTCGATCCATTCTTTCGGCACGTGGTGCGGCGCGTGCGTGGCGCCCGGTGCGAAGTACATGAAGAACGGTTTGTCCGGCAGCAGCGCCTTCTGTTGGCGCACCCAGTTGATGGCTTTGTCGGCCAGATCCTCGGTCAGGTGATAGCCCTCGGCTGGGGTTTTCGGCGGCTCAATGGGCGTGGTGCCCTCATACAGGGCCGGGTCCCATTGGTTGTTCTCTCCACCGATGAAGCCGTAGAAGTACTCGAATCCGCCGCCGCCGGTCGGCCACGCGGTGAAAGGCCCGGCCGGGCTGGTCTGCCAGACGGGCACCTCGTGGCACTTGCCGAACTGCGCTGTCGAGTAACCGTTGAGCTTCAGTGTCGTGGCCAGCGGCGCCTTGGTGTTCGGCAACACCGAGGTGTATCCCGGTGCCGCGGTTGCGGTCTCGGTGATGTTGCCCATGCCGACCGAATGATGGTTACGACCGGTCAGCAGAGCCTGGCGCGTCGGCGAGCACAGCGCCGTGGTGTGCAAGCGCGTGTACTTCAGCCCACCCGATGCCAGCTTCTCGAAGTTGGGCGTCTGGCACGGCCCGCCGAAGGCGCTACTGGCGCCGAAGCCGACGTCATCGATGAGGACGACGAGCACATTGGGCGCAGTCGCCGGTGGGCGCACGTCCTTGATCGGCGGATAGCTGGTGTCCGGATCCTTCGCGTCGTACGTGGTCAACCCCACGTGCGGGACATCGGGAATCGGAAGGATTGTTCGCGAGCTCTGGCCATCAACCATGACAGTCGCCTTTCCTTCGGCGCGGGTGGTCCCGTCACCATAGGAGCGTGCCGGGCTGAGCGTCGCGAATCGACGAACCGGCCATCGTGCCGTCATCGGCGGGTTCCGCCATTGTCGCGAAATGTTAAAAACCTGTCACCTTGCGTCAAGACCGGCGGGGCATTCGCCGCGCACAGTTGCAGCAACAGAAGTTTCGTGGAGGAGCGGGTCAACGATGTTGAGCACCATGCAGGACACACCCATGTCGATCGGGCAGATCGTGCGTTACGGCACGACCGCACACGCCGAGAGCGAGGTGGTGACTTGGGAGGAGCAAGGCCCGAGGTCGATCTCCTTCGGCGAATTAGGCAGACGCGCAGCACAATTGGCCCACGCTTTGCGTTCGTTGGGGATCGATGACGATCAGCGGGTGGCCACATTCATGTGGAACAACTCGGCACACATGGAGGCCTACCTGGCGGTGCCGGCAATGGGCGCGGTGCTCCACACGCTGAACATTCGCCTGTTTCCCGAACAGCTGGTCTACATCGCCGAACACGCCGAGGACCGGGTGGTGATCGCCGACGCGAGCCTGCTGCCACTGCTCGTTCCGCTGTTGCCGCGTTTGACGACCGTTCGACACCTCATCGTCGTCGGGGCCGACACCGACTCAATCCAGGCACCGGAATCCATCACGGTGCACGACTATGAGGCGTTGCTGGCGGGTCGGCCCGAGTTCTTCGATTGGCCAGAGGTTGATGAACGGTCCGCCGCGGCAATGTGTTACACGTCGGGAACCACCGGCGACCCGAAGGGTGTCGTGTACTCGCACCGCTCGATTTGGCTACATTCCATGCAGGTCTGCATGAGCGACGGTATGAATTTGGCGCAGGCCGACAGCATGCTCGCGATCGTTCCCATGTTCCACGCAATGTCGTGGGGTCTGCCGTACGCCGCCTTGATGGTGGGTGCGTCACTGATTATGCCGGACCGGTTCCTGCAGTCCGAAGCGCTGGCCGCGATGATCTCTGAGACGCGGCCAACCATCGCCGCGGCGGTCCCGACGATCTGGCAGGGCCTGCTGAGTCATGTGACGGAGCATCCGATGGACCTATCGTGCCTGCGTGAGGTGATCGTTGGCGGATCGGCTTGTCCTCCGGCATTGGTGCGGTCTTTCCTCGAACAACACGGGGTACACATCACCCAGGTCTGGGGAATGACAGAAACCTCTCCATTGGGCACGCTGGCCCGCCCTCCTGCCGGACTGGCTCCCGAGCAGGCCTGGGAGTTACGTTGCAGCCAAGGACGTTTCCTCGCCGCTGTGCAGGCCCGACTGGTCGCCGATGACGGCAGCGAACAACCTTGGGACGGAGTGAGCATCGGCGAAATCGAGGTGCGCGGACCGTGGGTCACCGGCAGCTACTATCGCACCGATGCCGCGGACAAATTCCACGACGGCTGGCTGCGCACGGGAGATGTCGGCACGATTACGCCGACCGGCTTCCTGCAGTTGAGCGATCGATCCAAGGATGTCATCAAGTCTGGCGGCGAATGGATCTCGTCGGTCGAACTGGAGAACCACGTGATGGCACACCCCGGCGTTCTGGAGGCCGCCGTGATCGGCGTGCCGGACCCGCGCTGGGACGAACGTCCCCTCGCCGCCGTGGTTCTCCGCCAGGGCGCCGCGATAACGGCTGAGCAGTTGCGCGGATTTCTTGCCGACCGAGTCGCCCGATGGCAGCTACCCGAACGATGGACCTTCATCGACGAGGTACCCAAGACCAGCGTCGGCAAGTTCGACAAGAAGCGACTCCGTGGAGCACACGCCGACGGCAAGCTCCAGATCATCGACCTGCACTGAAGCCTTGATTCCAACGCTGAGCACTCACGACCCAGAGGAACCGCCGCTGACCTTCAGTTCCGCTTGGTATTGCCGAGGCGTCTTCCCGAACCAGCGTCGACACGAGCGGTTGAGGGCGCTTTGTTCTGTATAGCCGAGCAGGCCCGCGATCTGGCTGAGAAGCAACCCGGGTTCGGCGAGGTATCTCGCCGCTTGGACGCGGCGTTCCCGTTCGATGAGGTCCTGACAACGCACGCCCTCCGTACCAAGGCGTCGGTGCAGCGTTCGTGGATGCATTGCGAGTTGGTTGGCAATGGCCTCGGCGCTGCATTCGCCGGTGGGCAGCAGCCGCCGGATCAGCTCCGCCACGCGTTCGGACAATGATGCGGTGCGCGGCAGGTATTGGGACTCAAGGTATTTCGCAGCTATGCGTCTGGTCTCCGGATCCGCGCTCTCGATGCGTCTGCCGGCTAGGCTCGGAGGTATCTCGAATCCACACCACGACTGCCGGAAGCGCACCGGGCATCCCAGCACTTCGCCGTACGCCGCATCCGAGCTCTGTTGCTCGTGCGTGAATGAGATCGCGCTGGGCCGCGCCTCCGGACCACCCAGCAGCCGAATAATCCGCACGACGATGCCCATGCTCAGCTCGTATCCCTGGGCCACCGGTTCGGGCAACTCGTAGACGAACCGGAGGTTGGTGTCCGCGGTGCGCGGCGCGAGCGTCAGCCTCAGGGCGGGCGAATGGACGTAGAGGTAGCGCGCAATCGACTCCAAGCCGCCGAGCAAG
This sequence comes from uncultured Actinomycetota bacterium, assembly GCA_963841555.1. Lineage (GTDB taxonomy): Bacteria > Actinomycetota > Actinomycetes > Mycobacteriales > Mycobacteriaceae > Mycobacterium. Next base: position 1,153,325 of record CAWJDL010000003.1, on the reverse strand, counting down.
GTCTGCGCATTGCGCGCGATCACTGCTATCGGCCCGAGGATGTCCAGGCCCTGCCAGCGCGAGAGGCGAAGTCCGAAGTCCGAACACCGGAGGTCGTCGGCGCTGGCCTCCAGCATGCGCACGTATGCGTCGAAGGAGATGAACGCGTCCTCCTGGTTTTCGACACCCGGCGGGATGCCGAAGCGCGACAAGAATTGCTCGGGATCACCACCGAGCTCCCGCACCAGATCGTCGTACCCCCACAGGGCGGAGGCACGCAGCAGACTGCCCATTTCGATCAACCCCCTGTCGGGAAATGATAAAAGTATGTCCGAAGGTGTCAAGACCTCGGACCGCAGCCTCGGCGACCCTGTTTCTACGACGTCCTGCGAGCACAGCAGGCAAGACGCGCGAGGGGAAGCCATGACCGCACAACATTTCGACGTCTTGATCATCGGCGCCGGGCTGTCCGGCATCGGACAGGCCTGCCAGGTGCAGGCCGCGCTGCCGAACAAGACCATCGCGATTTTGGAGCGGCGCGAGCGGCTGGGCGGCACCTGGGACCTGTTTCGCTATCCCGGAGTCCGTTCGGACTCCGACATGTACACCTTCGGCTTCAAGTTCCGTCCGTGGCAGGATGTGCAAGTCCTCGCCGACGGCGCGTCGATCCGGCAGTACATCGCCGAGACAGCGGCGGAATTCGGCATCGCCGACAAGATCCACTACGGCCTGAAAGTCGTCAGCGCGGACTGGTCCAGCCCCGAGAGCCGCTGGACGGTCACGACCCTTCACGAGGCAAGCGGCGAAACACGCACCTACAGCTGCAATTACCTCATCAGCTGCACCGGCTACTACAACTACGACGCAGGCTACCTGCCGACTTTCCCCGGCGTGGACCAGTTCAAAGGTCGATGCGTCCACCCACAGCAGTGGCCCGAAGACCTGGACTACACCGGCAAGAAGGTCGTCGTGATCGGCAGTGGCGCAACGGCGGTCACCCTGGTCCCGGCGATGGCCGGCGACGCCGAGCACGTCACCATGCTGCAGCGCTCCCCGTCGTACATCTTCTCGTTGCCCGCGCTCGACAAGATCTCCGAATTCCTGGGTCGTTTCCTCCCTGACAAGTGGGTTTATGCGTTCGGGCGCAAGCGCAACATCGTCATCCAGCGTCAGACCTACAAGGCTTGCCGCCGCTGGCCCACTCAGATGCGTCGACTTCTGCTTTGGCAGGTCCGGCGCCACGTCGGCCCATCGGTCGACATGAGCCATTTCACCCCGAAGTACATGCCGTGGGATCAGCGCCTGTGTGCGGTGCCGAATGGCGATCTGTTCAAGGTGCTGGCATCCGGTGAGGCATCGGTGGTCACTGACCAGATCGACACCTTCACCGAGAAGGGCATCTTGCTGAAGTCCGGGCGGGAACTGGAGGCCGACATCATCGTCACCGCCACCGGCCTGAACATCCAGATGCTGGGTGGAGTGAAACTCTCCGTGGACGGCGAGGCGCACGAGCTGCACGACCAGATGACCTACAAGGGTGTGCTGGTGGAGAACATCCCCAACATGGCCTGGATCATCGGGTACACCAATGCGTCGTGGACCCTGAAGGCCGACATCGCCGGAGCCTACCTGTGCCGGCTGTTCAAGCACATGGACGACAACGGCCACACGGTGGCCACGCCTCGCGACGTCGAGAACTGCGCAATGGACATCGGCATGTTCGACCAGCTGCAGTCCGGTTACGTGCAGCGCGGCCAGGACACTCTGCCGCGCCAGGGGTCCAAGCACCCGTGGAAGGTGCTCATGCAGTACGAGAAGGACTCCAAGGTCCTGCTCGAAGACCCCGTTGACGACGGTGTGCTGCGGTTCGGCGAGACATCCGTCGGCGCAGCTGTGGCCTGATCGGGCCTGTCCGCCAACATATCTCGCTATCCCTAATGAGAGGTCATCGTGAAGTTCCGTAAGAGTGTGGTCCGCGCCGCGCTACGAGGCGCGCGACCACTGTTCGGGTCCCGCCGTATGGGCGTCGGCGGGCGGCGCCTAATGCTCGAACTGCTCACGGCCGCGGCCCGCCCCCCGAAGGGCACCCGCTACCAGCGCGTCACCGTCGCGGGTGTCCCCGTCGAGCAGGTGCACCCCCCAACTGCAACCAACGGGACGCTGATCTACCTGCACGGCGGCGCCTATGCCCTTGGCAGCGCGAAGGGCTACCGCGGCATGGTCGCTCAGCTCGCCGCAGCGGCCGGCATGACGGCATTTGTTCCCGACTACTCACGCGCACCGGAAGCCCAGTACCCGGTCGCCCTCGAGGAAATGGTCGCGGTCTACTGCCAGCTGCTCGAGGACGGCCTCGACCCGAAAATGACTGTCATTGCCGGCGATTCAGCCGGCGGCGGCTTGACGATGGCGCTCGCCATGGCGTTTCGCGATCGCGGTATCCCCGCCCCGGCCGCGCTCGGTTTGATCTCTCCCTGGGCCGACCTCGCCATCGACATCGACGGGATGCGACCTGTACTGCGCGATCCCCTGATCCTTCCGTTTATGTGCACCGAATGGGCGCCGCGCTACGTCGGATCCTCCGATCCGCGGTTGCCTGGCATTTCTCCGGTGTACGGCGATATGACCGGCCTGCCGCCGATCGTCATGCACACTGCCGGCGACGACCCGATCTCCTTCGACGCGGACAAGATCGAAACCGCCTGTGCCGCTTCGAAGACGGTCATCCTCGACCACCGGCGGTTCGACAACATGTGGCACGACTTCCACCTTCAGGTCAGTCTGCTCGCCGAAGCACGCGAAGCGATCGCCGACCTCGGTGCGAAACTGCCCAACCACGTCTCCACCGAAAGCCCCCAGATCCACACCCTCCGACGAAAGGTCGCGGCCAAATGAGCTCATTCGAAGGCAAAGTCGCCGTCATCACTGGAGCCGGCTCCGGCATCGGGAGGGCCCTGGCCCTCAACCTTGCGAAGAAGGGCGCAAAGCTCGCGCTCTCCGACATCGACACCGACGGACTTGCCGAAACCGTGCGCCAGGCCCAAGCGTTCGGTGCGCACGTGAAGTCCGACCGGCTAAACGTCGCCGAGCGGGAGGCCGTGTTGGCCTACGCCGACGCCGTCGTTGCACACTTCGGCAAGGTCAACCAGGTCTACAACAACGCAGGCATTGCCTACAACGGTAACGTCGACAAGTCCGAGTTCAAGGACATCGAGCGCATCATCGACGTCGACTTCTGGGGCGTCGTCAACGGGACCAAAGCCTTTCTGCCGCACCTGATTGCGTCCGGCGACGGGCACGTCGTCAACATATCAAGCCTGTTCGGGCTGATCGCAGTGCCCGGTCAGAGCGCCTACAACGCGGCGAAGTTCGCCGTGCGCGGCTTCACCGAGGCGCTGCGCCAGGAGATGCTGATCGCCAAGCATCCGGTCAAGGTGACATGCGTGCATCCTGGCGGTATCAAGACCGCCGTCGCCCGCAACGCCACTGTCGCCGAGGGCGAGAACCTGCAGACCTTTGCGGAGTTCTTCGACAAGAGACTGGCACTCCACTCGCCCGAAATGGCCGCGGAGACCATAGTCAGCGGGGTCGCCAAGGGCCATGCCCGGGTTGTGGTCGGCTGGGAAGCGAAGGCCGTCGATGTGCTGGCCCGAATCATGGGTCCGTCATATCAGCGAGTGGTTGCCGCCGGAGTGGCGAAGTTCTTCCCGTGGGCGAAGTAACGACATCGCACTCTAGAAAGGAACATCACAATGAAAACCACTGCTGCAGTACTGCTTGAGGCGGGCAAGCCGTTCGAACTGATGGAGCTAGATCTCGACGGGCCAGGTCCAGGAGAGGTGCTGATCAAGTACTCCGCCGCAGGGCTGTGCCATTCGGACCTGCACCTCACAGACGGCGACCTAACACCGCGGTACCCGATCGTGGGTGGCCATGAGGGGTCCGGGGTCATCGAGGAGGTGGGCCCCGGCGTCACCAAGGTCAAGCCTGGCGACCACGTGGTGTGCAGCTTCATCCCGAACTGCGGGACCTGCCGCTACTGTTCGACCGGCCGGCAGAACCTCTGCGATATGGGTGCCACGATCCTTGATGGCTGTATGCCGGATGGCAGCCTCCGATTCCATTCCAAGGGAATGGATTTCGGTGCCGTGTGCATGCTCGGCACATTCGCCGAGCGGGCCACCATCTCGCAACACTCGGTAGTGAAAGTGGACGAATGGCTGCCATTGGAGACTGCCGTGCTTGTCGGCTGCGGTGTACCGTCCGGTTGGGGTACCGCGGTCAATGCCGGAAACCTCCGAGTGGGCGATACGGCCGTCATCTACGGCGTCGGAGGCCTAGGCATCAATGCGGTCCAGGGCGCGAACTCGGCCGGCTGTAAATACGTAGTGGTCGTGGACCCGGTAGCACTCAAGCGCGAGACCGCGCTCAAATTCGGCGCCACCCATGCGTTCGCCGATGCCGCCAGCGCCGCGAAGAAGGTCGAAGAGCTCACGTGGGGCCAGGGCGCCGACGCGGCGCTGATCCTGGTGGGCACCGTAGACGAAGAGGTTGTCTCGGCAGCGACCGCGGTGATCGGCAAGGGCGGCACGGTCGTCATCACCGGGTTGGCAGACCCATCCAAGCTCACCGTGCACGTCTCCGGAGCCGACCTGACGCTGAACGAGAAGACGATCAAAGGATCGCTGTTCGGTTCATCCAATCCGCAGTACGACATTCTCCGGCTGCTGCGACTCTACGACGCCGGTCAGCTGAAGCTGGACGAGCTCGTGACTCGCACCTACACCCTCGAAGAGGTGAACCAGGGCTACCAAGACCTGCGGGACGGTAAGAACATCCGCGGCGTGATCGTTCACTGACGCCGTGGGCGAAGTGACGAAGCCGCTCAGGTGGCGTCTGGATACAGCGTGGCAACCCAGATCTCTGCCAGCACGGACGCGACCGCTTCCGGGCGGGCGGTATCCATAGTCACCCGCTCAGTCATGTAGTTGACGTTGAGGAGGATCAGAGCGCGTGCGACCTCGTTAACATTGGCGACTTTCGTTAGGCCCTGGCGCTTCTCGCGGCGTAGGAGCTTGGCAATCTGATCGATGTACTCCTGAACGACTCCGCCGCGGTAGTACCGCTGTGCAACCTCGTCGTGATAGGAAGCCTCGTTCATCGCCGCCAACACGTCGGCGTGCCGGCTCCAGATCCGGACGACATCGCGCAACCCTTGCCGTAATGCGGCGACACGATCGGGGTTCTCGCTTTCGAGCCAGAGCCGAGTGGCGGCGAACATCTCGTCCCCGATCCGATCGACAAGGCGCATGACCAGCTCGTTGCGGTCCTTGAAGTAGTTATAGAAATTCGACCGCCGCATGTTCGCCGCCGCCGCGACGGCATCGACCGTGAGATCGCGGAAGCGGGTTTCCTTGAGCAACGCCTCCGCCGCGTCGAGGATCTCGCGCTCGGCGTCTTCGGGCTTGCGCCGTATGCGCCGCTTCGCAGTCATCGAAGTCAGGGTAGCGCCGCGAGCGGTAGTCGAACCTAATGACACGGCGTCGACAGTCATCGATGTGATCACACGATCCCGGCGGCCTTTGCGCCGGCGATCGTCTCGCGCATGGTCTCCGCCGCATCGTGGCGTGGTCGCCAGCCAAGTTCGCGGCGCGCCTTTGTGGTGTCCATGATCACGGATCGCCGTGCGACGTTGACCCAAGCGAGCTCCTGTGGGAGGAGGCGCCCTAGCCGCGTCACCAACCCGACCAAGCCCTTGACCGCAAGACCCGGCAGTGGGACCGTCCGCCAGCCGAGCTCGCGCGAGATATCCGTCATCGTGACCACGCCGTCTCCGGCGAGGTTATAGATGCCGGGGGCTCCGCGGCCCTCGACCGCAGCGAGGAGGGCGTCGGCGCAGTCGTCGTGGTGCACGAGCTGAAACGACGTCCCGGCCTCTGGTATCACCGGAGATGCACCCGGGATGACCCGGATGAGATCTCGTTCCAGTGGCAGGCGCCCGCCGAGCTGGAAGCGCTTGACGACGTCGTTGATCAACGCCGGCGCGTCGCGTCCCCCGACGATGCTCGGCCGGAAGATGTACTCCTCGATGCCGGAGCCGTCGACCAGCTCGTGGAACAGCGCCTCGAGCTCGGCCTTCTGCGCCGAGTAGTAGAACTCCTCCGTTCCCCGTGGCTTGACGTCCTCCGTCACAAGCTCGGGAGTGTCGGGGTGAAAGCCGTATGCCGCGATAGATGACGTGTAGACGAGCCGGCGCGTGCCCGCCGCGACGCACGCCTCGAACACGTTGCGGGTGCCCTCCAGGTTGACCGTTCGGGTTTCCTCGCGATCGCCGAAGATGATGAACGCGAGATGCACCACGACGTCCGCGTCTGCGACGAGCTCGTCGACGGTCGAACGGTCCAGCACGTCACCGCGGCGATATTCAACCTTCGTCCAACCGAATTCGGCCGGGTCGAATGGCCGTCGCGCCATGCCCAGCACACGCTTGACCTGATCTGAACCTTCTAGGGCGGCAAGCAGCGAGCGCCCGATCTCTCCGGTGGGCCCGGTCACGGCCACGGTGAGGCCTGTGTCGGGTGTTTGTGCATCAGCTGGCTTCTTCGTCGGTGTCATGGTAGCCAATAGTAGGTCGTTAACGACACGGTGTCAATAACTAATGACACTACGTCGTTAGCTATTGACACCGTGTCATCAAGAGCCTAGGGTCCTGGTAGCAGACATGGAGGGGACCCGAACGCAATGAGAAGACTCAACGGTGTCGATGCGCTGATGCTGTACCTCGATGGAGGAAGCGCCTACAACCACACGCTCAAGATCAGCGTGCTCGACCCGTCTACGGACCCGGACGGCTGGTCGTTTCCGAAGGTGCGGCGGATGTTCGAGGAGCGCGCCCACCTCCTTCCCGTCTTCCGGCTGCGATACCTGCCGACGCCACTGGGCCTACATCACCCGATCTGGGTCGAAGACCCCGAGTTCGATCTCGACGCGCACGTGCGCCGGGTCGTCTGTCCCGCTCCCGGCGGGATGGAGGAGTTCTGCACGCTCGTCGAGCAGGTATATGCCCACCCGCTGGATCGCGACCGGCCGCTGTGGCAGACCTGGGTCGTCGAGGGCCTCGAAGGCGGTCGCGTCGCTCTCGTGACGCTGCTGCACCATGCCTATACCGACGGTGTCGGCGTGTTGGACATGCTCAGCGCCTTCTACAACGACACACCGGACGATGCCGCGGTGGTCCCGGGCCCGTGGGCACCGCAGCCACTGCCGTCAGGAAGGCAGCGCCTCGGTTGGGCGCTGCGAGACCTGCCCTCCAGGCTCCGGCGGGTCGCGCCGACCGCGCGGGCCCTGCGCGATCGGGTGCGCATCGAGCGCGACTTCGCCAAGAGCGGCGAGCGGCGCGTCCCGTCCGCGTTCGACCGCTCCACGCCGCCGGGCCCATTCCAGACCGGACTGTCGCGCAGCCGGCGGTTCTCCTGCGAGACGCTCCCGCTCGCCGAGATACGCGAAGTAAGCAAGACGCTCGGCGCCACGATCAACGACGTCTTCATGGCGTGCGTGGCCGGCAGCGTGCGCCAGCACCTCGAGTTGGCCGGCTCACCGCCCGGCGAGGCGATGGTGGCGACGATGCCGCTCGCGGTCGTTCCACCGGCCGAGCGCACCCAGCCGGGCAACTACTCGTCGATCGACTACGTCTGGCTACATGCACAGATCGCCGACCCGCTCGAGCGACTGCGCGCTACGAGCGTCGCCGCCGAAGCGACGAAGCAGCACTTCGCCCAGACCAAGGACGCCGACATCGGCGCGGTGATCGAGCTGCTGCCCGAACGCGTCATCTCGGGCTTTGCGCGCCTCAACGCGCGGACCAAGGGTCGCTTCGACACGTTCAAGAACGTGGTCGTGTCTAACGTGCCAGGCCCACGCGAGCCGCGGTACCTCGGCCGATGGCGCGTGGACAGCTGGTTCTCCACCGGGCAGATCTCCCACGGTGCGACGCTCAACTTCACCGTCTGGAGTTACTGCGACCAGTTCAACCTGTGCGTGCTCGCCGACGCCGTCACCGTTCCCGATACGTGGGAGCTCGTCCGCGGCTTCCGGGCCTCACTCGACGAGCTCCTCGCGGTCGCCCGCGCGGAGGCCACAACAGCCGGTTCACCGGCCTGAATGCTCTTGTAGCACTCGTACGCCACAACAAGGAGATGGCTACATGACCCGCATCAGCCCGACCGATCTGTCATTCCTGCTGCTGGAGAGGGCCAACCGGCCAAATCACATGGCTGCGTTCACCATTTTCCAAAAACCAGAAGGACAGGAGTCTACGTTCGGTCCGCGCCTGTTCGATGCGTATCGGCACAGCCAGGCGGCCAAGCCCTTCAATCACAAGCTGAAATGGCTTGGCAGAGATGTCGCGGCGTGGGAAACCGTTGAGCCCGACATGCAATATCACATTCGACACATCGCGATACCCGCACCTGGTTCAATGCAGCAGTTTCACGAAACGGTCTCGTTCCTGAACACCAGCCTGCTCGACAGGGGACACCCGCTCTGGGAGTGCTACATCATCGACGGCATCGAGAACGGCCGGATCGCTGTCATGATTAAAGTGCACCACTCGCTCATCGACGGTGAAGGTGGGCTGCGCGCGATGCGCAACTTCCTGAGCGATTCACCAGACAACAAGACGCTGGCCGGTCCCTGGATGTCGTTTGAAAGCGCCGATAAGCCACGCCGAACACGCACCATCATGTCGCGAAGAGAGCGACTGCAAGGTGCGCTCAGGGGACTGAGCAAGATCCCAGGAGGCGTCTTCGGCGTGGGTGCAGATGTGGTAGACCTTGGCGCGCAATCGCTGAACCTGAAGTCGCGCAAGGCTTCCCTGCCCTTCACGGCGCGACGCACTCTCTTCAATAACACGCCGAAATCAGCGGCGCGGGCCTACGCGGACGTAAAGGTGCCACTCGCCGACGTCAAGGCCCTCGCCAAGGCGACCGACACCTCCGTCAACGACGTGGTCATGACCATCATCGACGACGCACTGCATCACTACCTCGGCGAACACCGGGCTACCACCGACGTGCCTCTAGTGGCTTTCATGCCCATGTCGCTGCGTGACAAATCGGGCGGGGGTGGGGGTAATCAGGTGAGCGCCGAACTGATCCCCATGGGTGCACCCGAGGCGAGTCCCATTGAGCGCCTTAAGGAAATAAACACAGCGACAACGAGTGCGAAGGACAAAGGGCGCGGCATGCAAACGACGTCGCGCCAGGCCTATGCGCTCTTTCTGCTGGGCAGCCTGACCCTGTCGGATGCCGTGCCCTGGCTCGGAAAGGTGCCGAGCGCCAACCTGGTGATATCGAACATGAAGGGGCCGACCGAGCAGCTCTACCTCGCCGGTGCGCCGTTGGTTGCATTCCATGGCCTGCCCATCGTGCCGCCCGGCGCCGGACTCAACGTCAGCTTTGCAAGCTTCAACACCGAGCTGTGCATCGCCATCGGCGCAGCGCCGGAAGCCGTCCACGAGCCCTTCCGGCTTGCCGAACTCATTGAACAGGCATTCCGGACGCTCCAAACCGACGCTGGCGCAACGAGTCCCACAACGGCAGGTCACCGCGCAGGCTTGCGTGATCAGAACGTCAATGGCACACCACCGAAGTCGAGAACCCCATGAAGAACATTGGCTACATGCTCAGACAACGCGCAACCGTTTCTCCGCGGCTCGAGGCCTACGTCGAGCCATCCACCAACGTGCGCATGAACTACGCGGAGATGAACACGCTGGCGAACCAATGCGCCAACGTGCTCACCTCGCTCGGGATCGGCGAAGGTGACCGCGTGGCGTTACTGATGCCCAATAGTGTCGAGTTCTGCTGTCTGTTCTATGGCGCAGCCAAGATCGGGGCCGTGGCGGTCCCCCTCAACACACGCCTTGCGGCGCCCGAGGTGGATTTCATCCTGTCCGACAGTGGCAGCAAAATCGTGATCTACGGTGAAGCGTTGGCGACGGTAGTTGACGCCATCAAGGCGGATGCCGACTCTTCGTGCACCGTCACCGACTGGGTACCGGCAGTGGGCGTTGACTCTCTCGGCGAACGGCTGAAGGCCGCAGATGCGTGCGAACCGGCCGGCGAATACGGCGGCGCCGACAACTTGTTCATCATGTACACGTCGGGCACCACCGGGCATCCAAAGGGCGTGGTGCATACCCACGACTCGGTGCACTCGGCGGCGAGTTCATGGTGCGCGACGATTGATGTGCGCTACCAGGACCGCCTACTGCTACCCCTGCCGATGTTCCACGTGGCAGCGTTGACGACGGTCATCTTCTGCGCCATGCGCGGCGTCAGCCTGATCTCGATGCCGCAATTTGATGCGATGAAGGTGTGGTCGGTGATCGTCGATGAACGCGTTTCCATTGGTGGTGCCGTGCCGGCGATCCTGAACTTCATGCGCCAGGTACCCCAGTTCGCCGAACTCAACGCGCCTGACTTCCGTTACTTCATCACCGGCGGTGCGCCCATGCCGGAGGCCCTGATCAAGATGTACGCCGCCAAAAACATGGAGGTCGTCCAGGGCTACGCGCTCACCGAATCGTGCGGTGGCGGCACCCTGCTGCTCAGCGAAGACGCGCTACGCAAGGCCGGCTCGGCCGGACGCCCCACCATGTTCACAGACGTTCGCGTGCGCAGTGACGATGGCGTGATCAGCGAACAGGGCGAAGGCGAAGTCGTGATCAAGTCCGACATCCTGCTCAAGGAATACTGGAATCGCCCGGATGCCACGCGCAGCGCTTTCGATAACGGTTGGTTCCGTACGGGCGACATCGGCGAAATTGATGATGAAGGTTACCTCTACATCAAGGATCGTCTGAAGGACATGATCATTTCCGGCGGCGAGAACATCTACCCCGCAGAGATCGAGAGCGTGATCATCGGCATTCCCGGCGTCAGCGAGGTGGCGGTGATCGGCTTGGCCGACGAGAAGTGGGGCGAGATCGCCTGCGCCATCGTCGTTGCCGACCAGAGCGAGGTCAGCGAGCAACAGATCGTCGAGTTCTGCGGAACAAGACTTGCGCGCTACAAGTTGCCAAAAAAGGTGATCTTCGCCGAGGCCATTCCACGCAACCCGACGGGCAAGATCCTCAAGCGGGTGCTGCGCGACCAGTACGCCGTGACAGTCCCGATGTGATGCATAGCCGGCCATAGCTCGAGCGGGTCCAAAGCGACCGACCACTCCGCCGGCTCCCGCACCCGCGTGCACCGACAGACCGGGCGCTGAGCGGAACGAATTGATGCCGTCGGTGCTCGACGAGGGTCACACCCGGGTCGGTCAGCGCCCAATCGAACCCACTCCCTGTGTCGGCAAAAGATAAAAGTATGGCGGAAACTGTCAAGACCCGCGGCGGCACCGTAGACGATCCTTGTTTGTACGGGACCTCTCATCCGAATTGTCTCGACTGCACAGATTCATACCAATCCAACCGACCCGCTTATAAAGCGGAGAAATTCGAGCGAAACCATGACCTACCTCACCCTCATCGCGATCATGATGTTCGTGCTCTCCCCCGTTCTCGTCCCGCTGGTCATCACCGCAGTCCACACCATCGCCGACTTGCGGACGGCGTGAGCCCGTCCGGCCGGATATCAACTCATAGCACCGCGCCGTTGCCTGATTGAAGACTCGAGATCCGTTGCATGGGAGCGATAGTCACGTAGTGCCGGTCACGCGAGTCCCGCGTCGACCAGCAGACGCGACAGCCCAAGTTCGGCACACTTCGCTGCTACCGACGCCAGTTCGGTTCGGACGTCCGTCGCCCGGCCGGCCGCCGTGAGCGTTTCGATGAGGAGCAGCTGTGCCTGCAGCATCGCCAGTGGCCTGCGCTCGCCGTCGATTCCCACGATCAGTTCGGCGGCCCGTCGGCACGCATGCTCGCGGTCGTCCGCAGAATCACTCGCGGATAACAGGCGAACCGCAGAGTCCTCGTCGAGTTCAGCTGTCAGCGTGGCGATTCCATTGTCGCAGGGGATGATGCGGGGCGATCGCAAACCGAAGGCAACCGCCTGCGATAGCTCGATGCCCAGCCGGATGCGCTCGTTGTTGATCCGGGCCGCAAGGCGCGGCAGCCTCAGGTGGTCCGCTGCCTTCGCGCCCGCGGCAAGACGATCGACCGCAGACCCATGATCGCCCTGGGCTGCCTTGATCCGCGCACCGATCACGTACCTGGCGGCCAAGTAGTCCACTCCGCCACCGTCGGATCCAAGCAGATAGCTCTCGTCCAGCAGACGCGTGGCCTCGGCCAAGTCACCAGTCTCATAGAGCAATTCGCCGAGAAGCGAACCCGCGAGCCGGGCCGCATGCGAGTGGGGCCCGACTCCCGCGCCGATCTCGAATGCCTCTCGGAAGTTCCCTAAGGCCAGGGGGATGTCGAGCTGATACCTGGCGGCCATGCCGTGGAAGCAGCGCGCATAAACGGTGGCGAACGGTCCCATCATTTCCTGGTAGGGCGCCGCCCAGTCAAGCAGCCGGTGCGCGGCAGCGAAGTCGAAGCGGTAGATCGCGGCGAACGCCGCGGCATTTCCGGCGACCCCCGGCACCCGCGGATGCATGGTGTCCGGCCTCGACATCGCCTCGGCGACTAAATCATCCACGCGCTCGACCCGATCGGCGAATATTTCGCCTACCGCTCGCAACACATCCGCCTCAGCTCGCAGATCCGCCTGCGTCGCATCCGAGAAGCCCGCGCGGCCCAGGGCCGCCTCAAAGCGATTCAATGCGCCGGCGGCGGGCACCGAACGTTGCAACAGGATGTTCGCCCAGGCGATGATGAGTTGGAGCCGGGCGCGCGAAACTACCAACGGCGGCGGCAGCTTCTTCACGATCCCGAGCAGCGTCGTCATCTTCGACTGCTCGAGCAGGTTCGTCTCATCCAGCTCGACAAGATCAACCGCGCGGGCATGGTCGCCCGCAGCCAGCGCATGGTCGACGGCCTCGTGGAGGTAGCCGTTTTCGGCGAACCACGCCGATGCGGTGCGGTGGAGTTCTTCGACCCGATCGGGGCCGTCACGTTCGAGGCGACGGCGCAGAAATTCGGCGAACATCTGGTGGAAACGAAACCACTTCGGGTCGTCGTCGATCCGCTGCAGGAACAGGCCGCGCTGTTCGACCGCTTCCAGCATCGCCTGCCCGTTAGTCACCCTCGCAAGCACGGATGCCAGTCGGCCGCAGGTCCGCTCGGTGATCGATGCCCCCATTAGGAACTCGCGCAGATCGGGTTCGAGGGTGTCCAGCACGTTCTCCGCCAGGAACTCGTGGATCACGTCGCTGGCACCGGAAAGTCGGCGCAAGAGGCTGCTCGCATCGCTGCCGTCGCGCAGCGACAATGCGGCCAGCTGCAGGGCTGCCGCCCACCCGTCGGTCGATGTTGTCAACGCCTCCACGTCGCCGGGCGACAGCTGTAGGCCACCAACATCGTTGAGTAACGCGGCCGCCTCGTCGGCATCGAAACGCAAAGCACCGGAATCGATCTCGATCAATTCGTCGCGTATCCGCAACCTGCTCAGTGGCAATCCGGCGCGAGACCAGCTGGTCACGATGACCTGCAGGTGGTGGCATCCGTTGTCCAGCAGGAAACCGAGGGAGGCGCTGGCCTGGCTGTCGGACACGCGATGCCAGTCATCGATCACCACTGCGATCCGGTCGTCCTTTGCGTGGATCTCGTCGATCAGCGACGTCAACACGTATCGGCTGGCGTCATCGCCGTGGTCTTCCAGTACCTGCCCCAATGACTCAGCGAGTGCGGGACGGACCCGTCGAATCGATTCGAGTAGATGCGCCAGGAACCACACCTCGTTGTTGTCGTCGTCGTCGATCGTCAGCCAGGCGACCGCGACGCCCTCGCTCGCGAGTTCCTCACGCCACTGCGCCGCCAGCGTGCTCTTGCCGAACCCCGAGGGCCCGTGGATGAGGATCAGCCGCCGCCGGCCGCCCGCGCGAAGGACGTCGGTGAGTCGACTGCGGGCAACCAATGACCTGGTGGGGACAGGGGGCCGGTACTTCGTCGCGGGTGTCGGGGGCGTCGTTGTGCCTCCAGTATCCCGGTGAACCGTGGGCGCCAAGGGTGACTTTCTGCGCTCCACGCCCAGTCCGACAGGAAGGGGCATCTCGTCGACGGTGACGCCGTTGCGGCGCTGAACGGCACGAAGCTCGTCGCCGAACTCGGCTGCAGTCGCCGGACGGTCCGCAGGATCCAGTGCCATGGCACGTTCGATGATCGCGGCCACGTCAGCCGGCAGTCCCTGCGCCCGCAGGTCCGGGATGGGCTGCGAACTCATCCGCAAGAACTGAGCGACTACCTGCTCGCCGGAGCGGCGCTCGAACGCGGCATGGCCGGTCAGCGCGCAGAACAACGTCGCGCCGAGCGAATATACGTCCGATGCCGGCGTCGGCGATGCGCCTTCGAGCACTTCGGGCGCGGAGAAGGCCGGCGAAGCAGTAATCACCCCTGTCGCCGTCTCGAAGCCCCCGGCGATTCTGGCGATTCCGAAGTCGGTCAACTGCGGTTCACCGTAATCGGTCAGCAGGATGTTCCCGGGCTTCACATCACGGTGCAGTGTGCCCGCTTGATGCGCGGCTTCGAGCGCGCCCGCGAGCTTCACGCCGATACTGAGCGTCTCGCACCAGTCGAAGGGTCCGTGCCTGCGGATCAACACCTCCAGCGAATCCTTTGCGTGGTACGGCATCACGATGAAGGGCCGACCACTCGCCAACACACCGACCTGCAAAATATTCATGATGTGTGGGTGTCCGGAAAGGCGGCCCATGGCGCGCTGCTCGCGCAGGAAGCGGTCGAGATTCTCCGGGTCAAGGTCGGTGCTCAATACCTTGACGGCGACGGCCCGGTCCAGCATGGGCTGGGCGCAGCGGTAGACGACCCCGAATCCGCCGTGTCCGATCTCCTCGACATCGTCAAATCCCGCCTGACGCAGTTCCGCGGGAATGTCCGGGACCAGGTCCCGTTGTGTCGCAAGCGGATCGACGTCGGCCATCGAGTGTCACTATCCTCGGCCTGGAGGCTCTACACCTCCAGTTCATCGACTTGACCTCACACTATCGCCGATCATGCGGTCATGTCCTAGATCGAGCCTTTAGCCCGGGCGCGGATCTGGAGGCCGACTGAAGGTCACCCTCGACTTGTACGCGGACGTCTTCGATACCGGCCTCGACGCCATACCAGACTCGACGATTGTCGCAAAATGTTAAAAACGTGTCCGCTTGCGCCAAGACCCAGGGGCCACGCCCCGTGCACAGTTGCGACAACAGAAATTTCGCGAAGGGCTTGATTCCCAACGCTGCTCATCGCCGAACACCACCAGGTTCCTACACACAACACCTAAGGACACCACCATGCGACGCCTAACCAGCCTCGACGCATTCTTTCTCGCCACCGAGGATGAGCGCACCGTCGCCAACGTTTCGGCCCTCGTGATACTCGAACTGAAGCGGGCGAACGGCCGACGTCTCACACGCCATGCCGTCAAATCACTGTTCGCACAGCGCCTGCACCTACTCCCGCCGCTGCGGTGGCAGTTGGCGGAAGTCCCGTTGGGCGTCGCGCACCCGTCATGGGTCGACGGCCCAGTCGATCTCGACTTCCACGTCCGAGAATTCGCGCTGGCGGCTCCCGGCGACGATGCCATCCTCGCCGAGCAGGTGGCCCGCCTGGCGGCCGAACCGATGAACCGCTCCCGCCCGCTCTGGGAGGCGTACCTGATCCACGGCCTGTCCGGCGATCGGGTTGCCCTGCTGATCAAGTTGCACCACTCCGCCGTCGACGGGGTGTCGGGCGGCGAGATCTTGAGCACCCTGCTCGACGAGTCGCCCAATGGTCGGGAATTACCGCCGGCTCCGGCTCGGCAGATTGAATCCGTCCCAAATCGGTTGGGGATGCTGGTACGAGGCCTGGCCGATGTCCCCCGTCAGCAGCTCGCGGCGGTCGGTGCAGCGCGACCCGCGCTAACCCACCTGGACAAGGTCGCGACGATTCGATCGCTCCCCGGGGTACCGGAGATCGCCGGCCTGTTAGGTCGACTGTCGCCGGGCAGTCGCCCCGAATCGGCGGCATCACCGGCGATGGTTGCTCCGCGTACCGCATTCAACGACCGCATCACGCCCGAACGCAGTCTTGCCCTGATTACCCTGCCGCTGCCAGAGGTGTTGCAACTCAAGAAAGCCCACGGCGCCACCGTCAACGACATCGTCGTTTCGCTGTGCGCCGGTGCACTGCGGAGCTGGCTGGACGGCAAGGACGAATTGCCAGACGAACGACTGCTCGCCATGGTTCCCGTCTCGGTCCGAACCGCCGCCGAACGCGGCACGTTCGGTAACAAGGTCGCCACCATGGTGGTTCCGCTACCCACCGACGAGGCCGACCCCGTAGGCCGGATAGCGGCATGCCGTGATTCCTTGCTGAATGCCAAGGAGCAGCAGAAGTCTCAACCGCGAAACCTCATGCAGCACGCCAATGACCTCGTACCGCCCGTGCTATTCGGGCCGGCGATGCGGACCGTGCTCCGGCTGGCCACCTCGAGAAGGCTAAACCCTGCGGCGAACGTCATCATTTCCAATGTCCCCGGCCCTCGGACACCGCTGTACTGCGCCGGTGCCCGCGTCGTGGCCAATTATCCTGTCTCGACAATCATCGACGGAATGGCTTTGAACATCACGCTATTCAGCTATCTCGACAGTTTGCACATCGGCCTGACCGTTGACAAAGACCTGGTTCCCGATGTCGATCTCCTGGCGCAGTCTCTGGTCAACGAACTGGACCTCCAGGTCAGTCTCCTGAAGCCGGCGAAGACGAAACGCCGCTGAGCTTCAGGTCGGCTCGGTACTGCCGAGGGGTCATGCCGAACCAACGACGACACGAGCGGTTGAAGGTGCTCTGTTCGGTGTATCCGAGCAGCGACGCAATCTGGCTGAGATGGAACCTCGATTCAGCGAGATATCTCGCCGCCTGGTCGCGGCGCTGCTGTTCGATGAGGTCCTGGCATCGCACGCCTTCGGCAGCCAAGCCTCGTTGCAGCGTCCGTGGATGCAGAGCCAGTTGGTCTCCAATGGCTTCCACGCTGCATTGCCCAGTGGGCAGCAGTCGGCGGGCCAGCTCTGACACACGTTCGGACAGCGTCGCGGTGCTCGGCAGATAGTTGGACTCCAAGTACTTGGTGGCGATGCGCCTGGTCTCCGGATCCGCGCTCTCGATGCGTCTTCCCGCCAGATGCCGAGGTATGTCGAACCCGCACCACTTCTGGCCGAATCGCACGGGGCAATCCAGCGCATCGCTGTACGCGGCGTCCGAGCCCAGTTGTTCGTGCATGAATGAGATCGCGCGCGGTCGTGCTTCGGGCCCGCCCATAAGGCGAATCATCCGTGCGCCGTTGGCCATGCTCAGCTCGTACGCCTGGAGCACATAGGGAAGACCCGGTTCGACCACCTCAAAGGTGAACCTGACATCGGTCTCCGCGGTAGACGAGGCGATGGCCAGCTTCAACGCGGGGCAATGAATGTATAGATAATTTGCGATCGACTCGAGCCCGTCGAGCAAGGTCAGCGCGTTCCGCGCGATCACGGCGATGGGCCCAAGGATGTCCAGGCCCTGCCAGTGCGCGAGGCGAAGCCCCAAATCCGGGCAATTCAGCTCGTCCGCGCTGGCCTCCAGCAGGCGAGCGGTGGCCTCGAAAGGGATGAACGCGTCCTCCTCGTGCTCGACACCCGGCGGGATACCGAAACGCGAAAGGAAGGGCTCCGGGTCCGCACCAAGTTCCCTGATCAGGTCGCCGTACCCCCACAGGTTGGTGGCACGGATCAGGCTGGCCATCCGATCAACTCCTGTGTCGGGAAATGCTAAAAGTGAGTCGGAAAGTGTCAAGACCCGCGACGGCTCCCTCAACCATTCTGTTTGTACAACGTCCTGCGACGCAGCAGGCAAGAAGCGCGAGGGAAGCCATGAACGCACGACATTTCGACGTCCTGGTTATCGGCGCCGGCCTCTCCGGTATCGGCACCGCCTGCCAGGTGAGCGCCGAGCACCCGAACAAGACCATCGCCGTGCTGGAGCGACGTCAGCGCCTCGGCGGCACCTGGGACCTGTTCCGCTACCCCGGCATCCGTTCCGACTCCGACATGTACAGCTTCGGCTACAAGTTCCGGCCGTGGCAGGAACTGAAAGTGCTCGCAGACGGCGCCTCGATCCGCGAGTACATAGCCGACACCGCGGCCGAGTACGGCATCGATAAGAAGATCCATTACGGCCTGAAGATCATCACCGCAGACTTCTCGACCAGCGAGAGCCGCTGGACGGTGACGGCCCTGCACGAGGCGACCGGCGAGATTCGCACCTACACCGCCGGCTTTCTCGTCAGTTGCACCGGCTACTACAACTATGACGCCGGCTTCCGGCCGACCTTCCCCGGTGCTGACCAGTTCAAGGGTCAGACCATCCACCCGCAGCACTGGCCCGAGAACCTGGACTACACCGGCAAGAAGGTCGTCGTGATCGGCAGTGGCGCAACAGCGGTCACCCTGGTCCCGACGATGGCCGGCGACGCCGAGCACATCACTATGCTGCAGCGTTCACCGTCCTACATCTTCTCGGTGCCCGCTCTCGACAAGATCTCCAAGGCTCTGGGTCGATTCCTTCCGGACAAGTGGGTCTACAACTTCGCCCGCAAGCGCAACATCGCCGTCCAGCGTTACATCTACCTTGCTTGTAAGCGCTGGCCCGCCCAGATGCGTCGGTTCCTGCTCTGGCAGGTCCGCAGGCACGTTGGCCCATCCGTCGACATGAGCCACTTCACCCCGAAGTACATGCCGTGGGACGAGCGGTTGTGTGCGGTGCCGAACGGCGATCTCTTCAAGGCGCTTGCCTCCGGTGAGGCATCGATCGTCACCGATCACATCGAGACCTTCACCGAGAAGGGCATTCTGCTGAAGTCCGGGCGCGAACTCGAGGCGGACATCATCGTCACAGCGACCGGCCTGAACATCCAGATGCTGGGCGGCATGGAACTGTCGGTCGACGGCGAGGCACGCAAGCTCAACGACCAGATGACCTACAAGGGTGTGCTCGTCGAGAACATCCCCAACCTGGCATGGGTTTTCGGGTACACCAACGCGCCGTGGACCTTGAAGTCAGATATCGCAGGCGCCTACCTGTGCCGCCTCTTCAAGCACATGGACGACAACGGCCACACGGTGGCGACTCCCTTCGACATCGAGGACTCCGCGATGGACATCGGCATGCTGGACGAGCTGCAATCCGGTTATGTGCAGCGCGCCAAGAACACCCTGCCGCGCCAGGGGTCCAAGCACCCGTGGAAGGTGCTCATGCACTACGGCAAGGACTCCAAGATGCTGCTCCAGGATCCGGTCGAGGACAACCTGCTGCAGTTCGACAAGACAGCGGTGGACGCGGTCGCGGTCTGAACAAGCCTGCCCGCCACGACATTTCGCCATCAACTTGCTACTGAAAGGCCATCATGAACATCCATAGGCGCGTTATCCGGGCCGGCCTACGAGCCTCACGACCACTGTTCGCCTCCCACCGGGTTTCCGTCAACGGCAGGCGCGCCATGGTCAACCTGCTCACCGCCGCCGCCCGCCCTCCGAAAGGCACGACCTTCGACCGCGTCACGATCGCGGGCGTTCCCGTCGAGCGGGTACAGCCCTCGATGGGCGGAACCAACGGAACACTGATCTACCTGCACGGCGGTGGCTACGCGCTGGGTAGCGCCAAGGGCTATCGCGGCCTCGTCGCGCATCTGGCCACGGAGGCCGGCATGACGGCGATCATCCCGGACTACTCGCGCGCACCGGAAGCTCGATATCCGATCGCCCTCGAACAGATGGTCGCGGTGTACTCGCGACTGCTCGAAGACGGGCTCGACCCGAAAAGCACTGTCATTGCCGGTGATTCGGCCGGCGGCGGACTGACGCTGGCGCTCGCCATGGCGCTGCGTGATCGCGGAATCGCCGCGCCGGCGGCGCTGGGCTTGATCTGCCCATGGGCCAACCTCGCAATCGACATCGACCAGTTACGACCGAAATTGCGGGATCCGCTGATCCTGCCGTCGATGACGGCCGAGTGGGCTCCGCAGTATGCGGGGACGGTCGATCCGATGTCGCCGGGCATTTCCCCGGTGTACGGGGATATGACCGACCTGCCGCCGATCGTCATCCAGACCGCCGGTGACGATCCGATCCGCTGCGATGCCCTCGACATAGCCAGGGCCGTGGCCGCTACAGGGACGGGCACCGTCGATCATCGCGTGTTCGAAAGCCTGTGGCATGTCTTCCACCTTCAGGTCAGCGTTCTGCCCGAAGCACGGGAAGCGGTATCCCGACCTCGGTGCGAAACTGCGCAGCCAAGTTCAGACGTCATCCGGTATCAACCACGTGACGGTTGCAGTGAAATGAACCGATTCGAGGGCCGGCGGAATCGCCTACCGGACGACAACCAAACGGGGTCTTAGGCGTTCCGGCGTCATCGCGGCGTTCGCAGCGAGGTCGTCGATCAGCACGTCGGCGTAGTCGATCAATCCTGCAACGTCGATGGCGTACGGGGCGGGCTTGCCGCTCTGGGCAAGGCCGGCCGACGCGCGCCGAAGCACCGTGATCGCGCCCTTGACGTTGCCGCGCTGGACGTGGGTGACGCCGACCGCGAGCTGGGCAAGGGCTTGCCACAGTGTCTTCTCGTCGTCCGGGCCGTTTTTCCATGCGGCCTCGAGCACCTCGTGAGCATTGAACGCCAAGCCCCTGTCGAGCAGATCCTGCGCATAGCGGAGGGTTTCGGCGGGCGGCAGCTCGAGGTCATCCGGAATGCGTGGAACGCCGTCACTGCCTTGCGCAAGTGGCCGACCGAGAGCGTCGCGGGGACGAGTGCTTCGGGGCCGGCCGGATTCGTCACGATCACGCTCGGCCATGCCCCCATCATGGCTCACGCGCCGGAGCCGTCGCCGATCGTGCTACACAGGCTGGCATGAGCGCACTTGCCGATCAGACCCGGTGGATGGATGCGACAGATCAGGCGGCGCTCGTCGCGTCGGGCGAGGTGTCGCCGAGCGAGCTGCTGGAGGCCGCGATCGAGCGCATCGAACGCATCGATCCGGCCCTCAACGCGGTCGTGATCCGCTGGTTCGATCACGCCCGCGAAACCGCGGCAAGCGCCGATCTTCCCGACGGTCCGTTCCGCGGCGTGCCGTTCCTGATCAAGGATCTGTTCGCCACGTATGCGGGGCAGCCAATCAGCCACGGCAACGTCGCGTTCAAAGAGGCGCACGTCATCGCGGATGCCGACACGACGCTCGTCAGCCGCCACCGCGCGGCCGGGCTCGTGATCGCAGGCCGCACGAACAGCCCCGAGCTCGGCAGCGTGCCGACCACCGAACCCGTGGCGTGGGGCGCGACGCACAACCCGTGGGACACAACTCGCACGCCCGGTGGATCGAGCGGCGGTGCGGCCGCCGCGGTCGCGTCGGGGATGGTGCCGTTCGCCCACGCCAGTGACGGCGGCGGATCGATCCGCATCCCCGCGTCTTGTTGCGGCCTGGTCGGGCTCAAGCCGAGCCAGGGTCGCATCACGCTCGGCCCACTGCGCGACGAAAGCGGACTGGGCGTCGAGCATTGCGTCAGCCGGACTGTTCGTGACACGGCAGCATTGCTCGACGCGACACACGGGCCGGGCATCGGCGACACCGTTATCGCGCCGCCGCCGTCACGTCCCTACGTCGAGGAGCTCGGCGCGGACCCGGGTCGGTTGCGCATCGGAATCCTCGACCACCACCCGCAGGGAGGGCAGGTCGACGCGGAAGTCACCGATGCGGCGCAGGCCGTCGGGAAGCTGCTCGAATCGCTGGGCCACCACGTCGAGCCGGCGTGGCCGAAGGCATTGGAGGACAAGACGTTCGGCTCCAAGTTCGGCGCGCTGTGGAGTGCCAACGTGGGACTTTCGCAGCGCCGCTTTGAGGAACAGCTCGGGCGGCCGCTGGAGGCTCACGAGTTCGAGCCGATGAATTGGGTCCAGGCCGACTTCGCCAAACACTTCACCGCCGTCGACTACGGGCTCGCGTTGGCGGCCGTCGCTCAGTACCGCCGGGCGGTGCAGTCGTGGTGGCACGACGGCTGGGACCTGCTACTCACGCCGACGCTTGGCGAGCTGCCGCTGAAGCTAGGCACGATCGTCAACGACCCCGACAACCCGATGGCGCCGATGCGGCGCGCAGGCGATTTCGTGCCCTTCACTCCCCCGTTCAACACGAGCGGCCAACCAGCCATCAGCCTGCCGCTGGAGTGGACGGCCGAGGGCTTGCCGGTCGGCGTGCAGTTGGTCGCCGCCTACGGTCGCGAAGACATCTTGATTCGCATTGCCAGCCAACTCGAGCAGGCGAACCCCTGGGCGCACCGCACGCCAGAGATCTGAGTGAAAGAGTGCGGGCGGAGGGAGTCGAACCCCCACGCTCTTTCGAGCACGGACACCTAAAGACCGCGTGTCTGCCATTCCACCACGCCCGCAGCGTGGCCATCGTACCCGCTTGCGAATCCAGTCTGTCGGTAGTCCTTTCTACGTTGGAGGCATCGGCAAGGGGGACACGACGATGCGGTCTGCAGACGAGTTCAACAAGGTACGGCAGCTCATCGCAGTCGGCATGAAAGATTGCGCCATCGCTCGCCTGACGGGCATACCGAGACCCACGGTGCGTGACTGGCGCTGCAGACCACCCGCTCGACTACTGCAGCCCATTGCATCGTCAGCTTGCGGCGTCGACCACGACTTCGCTGCACTCCCGGCGGCGGCGTACTGCTACGCATTGGGGTTGTACCTCGGTGATGGCTGCATTTCACGGGACCGCCGCGTCTGGCGTCTGAGGATCGTGCTCGACAAGAAATATCCGGCGATCATCGACCGCTGCCGCGCCGCGCTAGCCATCCTGATGCCGGGCCAGCACGCCGGAATCGTAAAGAAGGAGGGCTGCGTCGAAGTCTTCCTGTACTCGAAACATTGGCCGTGTTTGTTTCCGCAACACGGTCCTGGGAGAAAGCATCTTCGGCCGATCCGGCTCGAGCCATGGCAGCAACTGCTCATCGATCAGGCCACCGAAGAGTTCGTCCTCGGCCTCATCCATAGCGACGGGTGCCGCGTCATCGCCAACGACCGCGGGGTCTTGAGCGTGCGTTACCACTTCTCAAACATGTCCGAGGACATACACGGCCTGTTCACCACCGCACTTGACGCCCTCGGGATCCCCTGGACTCGATCCAGCAAGAAGATCGTCTCCGTCTACCGCAAGGCGGCCACTGCACGTTTGGACGAGTTCGTCGGCCCCAAGGACCGCGCGGTACCGTTGAACGATGTCCACTACACGGCGTAGGAGACCGGCGCTGATCGCGTTGGTCATCGTCGCCGCGGCCGGCTGCCTGGCCCTGGCCTGGTGGCAGTGGACCCGCTTCGAGTCCGCGTCGGGCAGCTTCCAGAACCTCGGCTATGCCCTGCAATGGCCGCTGTTCGCCGGCTTCTGCGTGTACGCGTACTACAAATTCGTCCGCTACGAAGAAGCCCCTCCGGAGCTTCGCAAACACGACACCGTCACCGAGATCCCCTCCGAGTTATTACCCGAAAGACCCAAGGCCGCAACGCCTTCCGACGACGACCCCGCCCTGAGCGAGTACAACGCCTACCTCGCCGAGCTCGCCAAAGAAGACAAGGAACACAAGACCCCATGACCGAGGCCCCGACCACACCCGTCGAATCCATCCGCAAAGCCCTGCTCGGCTATCGCGTCTTGGTATGGACGACGGGCATCTGGCTGATCGCACTGTGCTACGAGATGGTGCTCAAATACGTCGTCCACGTGGACAACCCGCCGAACTGGATCGCGATCGTGCACGGCTGGGTGTACTTCGTCTATCTAATCTTCACCGCCAACCTCGCCGTCAAGGTGCGCTGGCCCATCGGCAAGACCATCGGCGTGCTGCTGGCAGGCACCATCCCGCTGGTCGGCATCATCGTCGAGCACTTCCAGACGAGCGACATTCGCGAGAGGTTTGGCCTCTAGGCCAGCTCCCGCAGCGCCGGCAGCAGTGCCGCCAGTGCTCGGCCCCGATGCGACACCGCGTCTTTCTCCTCCGGCGTCAACTCCGCGGCCGTGCGCGATGAGCCCGACGGCAGGAACACTGGGTCGTAGCCGAACCCGCCCTCGCCACGCGGCGAACGCGCGATGCTGCCCGGCCACGTCCCGCGCACCACTATTTCTTTGCGGGCGTCGCCCGCGCCGTACACCAACGCGCACGCCGACACGAACGCCGCGCCGCGCCGCTCATCGGGCACGTCAGTCATTTGCGCCAGCAGCAGACCGATGTTTGCAACGTCGCCGCCGTGCCGCCCCGACCACCGCGCCGACAGCACCCCCGGCATGCCGTTCAGCACATCGACTTCCAGCCCCGAGTCGTCTGCCATCGACGCCAACCCCGTCGCCCTGAACGCGTCACGCGCCTTGGCCAACGCGTTCTCTTCAAACGTCGCACCCGTCTCAGGCGCCTCCTCGAAAGCCGCGACGTCGTCCAACGACAACAGCGTCAATGCCACGCCGGCACCATCGAGCACCCGCCGCAATTCCGCCAGCTTCTTGCGGTTGCGACTGGCCACCAGCAGCCTGGAAATTGAGGTCAGCTTCCGAACGCCTTCTTCGTCGGCTCCGCAGACTCTGGCAGCACGCCGGGATACGGCAACTCCAACGCCTCGCTTTGCAGCACGAACAGCTGCTCGCAGGCGACCATCGCCGCATCCAGCATCTTGTCCAGCGTCGTGCGCGGGAACGTCGCGCCCTCCCCTGTCCCCTGGATCTCGACCAGCGTGCCGGTGTCGGTGGCGACGACGTTCATGTCCACCTCGGCGCGCGAGTCTTCCGAGTACGGCAGATCCACGCGGACGCGTCCGTCGACGACGCCGACGCTGACCGCAGCGATCGCGCACGACAGCGGCCGCGGGTCCGACAGCTTGCCTGCGGCCCCCAGGTACGTGACCGCATCGGCCAGCGCGACATACGCGCCGGTGATCGCCGCCGTGCGGGTGCCGCCGTCCGCCTGCAACACGTCGCAGTCGAGTGCGATCGTGTTCTCCCCCAGCGCGGCCAGGTCGATGCACGCCCGCAGCGACCGGCCGACGAGCCGACTGATCTCCTGCGTGCGGCCGCCGACGCGGCCCTTGACCGACTCGCGATCCGATCGATCATGGGTCGCGGCGGGCAGCATTGCGTATTCGGCCGTCAGCCAACCCAGGCCCGAGCCCTTACGCCAGCGCGGCACGCCCTCGGTGACGCTGGCCGTGCACATGACCCTGGTTTGGCCGAACTCCACCAACACCGAACCGGCGGGATGGGAGGTGAAACCGCGGGTGATGCGCACCGGCCGCAGTTCGTCGTCGAGGCGGCCGTCTTCTCGTCTGGACACGCGCCAACCCTAACCGGTGGGTCTGACGGTGGTCAGGAGCGCGTGATGTCGAACGACTCGTTGCACACCACGGCGTGCACGGGCCCGTCGAACTCCGCCTTCGCCTCGCTGATGACATCCTCGCACGACGTCCACGGCGGAATGTGGGTCAGCAGCAACTCGCCGACGCCCGCCTGCGCGGCGGCCCGCCCGGCCTCGGTGCCCGACAGATGCAGCTTGGGCGGCCGTGACGAGTCGTGGGTCCACGACGCCTCGCACAGGAACACATCGGCGCCACGCGCCAGATCGATCAGCTGATCGCAGTAGCCGGTGTCGCCGCTATATACGAGCGTGGCACCCGACGGGTCGGTGATTCGCATCCCATAGGACTCGGTCGGATGGCACACCAGCTTTGGCGTCACGGAAAGCGAACCGATCTGCACCGTCTCGTTGTCGACCCAATGCCGGATGTCGAATATGTCTGAGAAGTCGTCGATCTCGCCGCCCTCAGGCGACGACGCCGCGCCCAGCCGCGCCCACGTGTTCGCCGGGCCGTACATCAAGCCGCGCTGCTCCGCTGGCGTTGGGTGGTAGCGCCGCCATACGAACAGACCGGGCAGATCGAGACAGTGGTCGGCGTGCAGGTGCGAGAGCAGCACGTGGACCGAGTTGGGGTCGGCGTGACGCTGCAACGCGCCAAGCACTCCACCCCCGAAATCGATGACCAACGGCGGGGTGTCAGGGGCCGTCAACAGGTAGCCCGAAGCTGGCGAATCAGGCCCGACAACACTGCCGGAGCAACCGAGTACGGTGATTCGCACGCTCACTAGCTTGCCATGCCCGCTATCCCTGTGACGAAAACATCGCCCGTTTACGAGACAGAAATCATCTTTGGGCGGCAACGTGACGCTGAACAGGCCGAACACCATCCAGGGTGGGACCAAGGAATCGGGCCGCAAGTGTGGTGAACGCCTCAGGTTCGCCGGTCGACTCGAACAGCCGCCGCGCCTTCGGAGCGTCATGCGGACGCAGCAAATCGAGTTCCGTGAGCACTCTCAGCAAGTCCTTGGCGGTCTCCTCCGCGCTGGACACCAACGTGACGTGGTCGCCCATCGCCAGCTGGATCAGCCCCGACAGCATCGGGTAGTGGGTGCAGCCCAGAACCAACGTGTCGACCTCGGCACGCTGCAGCGGTTCCAGATAGCCCTCCGCCAGGCCAAGCACCTGGCGGCCGCTGGTCACGCCGCGCTCGACGAAGTCGACGAACCGCGGGCATGCCACACCGATCACCTCGGTGTCACGGGCGGCGGCGAACGCGTCCTGGTAGGCGCCCGATGAGACGGTCGCCTCGGTGCCGATGACGCCGATGCGACCGTTGCGGGTGGCGGCCACCGCACGGCGCACAGCCGGCAGGATCACCTCGATGACGGGCACGGGCGCATACCGCTCCCTGGCGTCGCGAAGGCACGCCGACGATGCGGTGTTGCACGCGATCACAACGGCCTTGACGCCGCGCGAGACGAGGTCGTCGCCGATCGCAAGTGCGTGCGCACGGATCTCGGGGATCGTCAGCGGACCGTACGGACCGTTGGCCGTGTCGCCGACGTAGATGATGTCCTCGTCGGGCAGCTGGTCGATGATCGCCCGCGCGACGGTGAGTCCGCCGACGCCGGAATCGAAGATCCCGACGGGCGCAAGGGGCGAGCTCACGACGTCAGATATGGGTTCGTCGCTTTGGTCTTCCGAAGCTCGCGCGCCTTGCGTTCGGGCCCGGACAACAAGTAGGCGGCGAACACACCGGCGATCGCGCCGCACAGGTGTCCCTGCCACGACACTCCTGGAGTGCCGGGCAGCACGCCGAGCAGGACGCTGCCGTAGACGAACAGCACGATCACGCCGACGACGATCTCCCACACCTTGCGGGTGAAGAACCCGAACACGATCAGGAACGCCAGCCAGCCGAAGATTAGGCCCGATGCTCCAATGTGGTTGGACTCGCAGCGCACCCCGACGTAGGGGCACTGCGCGCCGACGTTGCCGATCAGCCACGTGCCGAAGCCACCGACAATCCACACGATGGCCGTGGCGAAGATGAACCGCGACATACCAGCGAGCGTCATCAGGAAGCCGAGGATCAGCGCCGGAATGCTGTTGGCGATCAGGTGATCCCAGTTGGAGTGCAACAACGGCGCGAAGATGATCCCCATCAAGCCGTCGGTCTCAAGGGGCCGGATGCCGTTGTTGTCGAGGCGATGGTTGGACAACGAGTCGAACAGCTCGATGACCCACAGCAGCACGACGAAGCTGACGATCGTGAGGCCGCCGACCATCCATCCGGGTCTCTTCTTCGGCTCCGGCACGGGTGTGGTCGGGTAACCGCTTAGCCCGCTCATGCCCATAGCTGCCCTTCCAGTGCGTCTTCGGCATCATCCAGGCTACCGGCGTACGCACCAGTCGACAGATACTTCCAACCGGCGTCGGCGACGACGAACGCGATGTCGGCTTGCTTTTCTTCCTTGACCGCCTTGGCGGCCATACCTAGTGCGGCGTGCAGCACCGCACCGGTGGATATCCCCGCGAAGATGCCTTCAACCTGGACCAGCTCGCGTGTGCGCTTCACTGCGTCGTACGACCCGACGGAGTAGCGGGTGGTCAGCACGTCGGGGTCATACAGCTCAGGGATAAAGCCCTCGTCGATGTTGCGCAGCGCGTAGACGCCCTCGCCGTAGCGCGGTTCGGCGGCCACGATCTGGATGTCTGGCTTGTGTTTGCGCAGATACCGTCCGGTGCCCATCAGCGTGCCGGTGGTGCCGAGCCCGGCGACGAAGTGGGTGATCTCGGGCAGATCGGCCAAGATCTCGGGGCCGGTGCCCTCGTAATGCGACAAGGTGTTGGCCTCGTTGCCGTACTGGTAGAGCATCACCCACGAAGGGTTCTGCAGCGCAAGCTCTTTCGCGTGCGCCACCGCGGTGTTCGAGCCGCCCTCGGCAGGCGAATAGATGATCCGCGCGCCGTAGAGTTCGAGCAGCTGCCGTCGTTCGATCGAGGTGTTCTCGGGCATCACGCAGATCATCTGGTAGCCCTTGAGCAGGGCGGCCATCGCCAGCGAGATGCCGGTGTTGCCGCTCGTCGGCTCAAGGATGGTCGCGCCCGGTTGCAGCAGGCCGCGCTGCTCGGCGTCCTCGATCATCCGCAGCGCGGGCCGATCTTTGATGGAGCCGGTTGGGTTGCGGTCCTCGAGCTTGGCCCACAGCCGTACGTGCGGCTCGCCGTCCCAGCGCGGCGACAATCGCTGCAGGCCTACGAGCGGAGTATTGCCCAGCGCCTGGAGTAGCGAGTCGTACCGGGTCAAGTCATCCTCCAGCGACTGCAGGCAGGATGGTCACCGAGTCGCCGTCGGAGATCTCGGTGTCCAGCCCACCGGAGAACCGCACATCCTCGTCGTTGACATAGATATTGACGAAGCGCTGCAGCTTTCCGTCGTCGAGCAGGCGCTCCGAGATGCCGGAGTAATTCGACTCCAGATCGCTGATCACGGCCTTGAGCGTGCCACCGGTTGCGGCGACGCGCTTCTCACCGCCGGTGTGGGTGCGCAGGATGGTGGGGATGGACACGGAAACAGACATGTGGCGGACTCCTCTAGGCCTAGTACTGCTCAACGATTTTGACGGGTTCTTCGGTGACGACACCGTCGACAATGCGGTAGCTGCGTAGCTCGTGCTCGTCAGGTTCGCGGGTGGACACCAACACGTAATGAGCGTCGGGCTCGGATGCATAGGAGATGTCAGTGCGACTCGGGTACGCCTCGGTCGCTGTGTGCGAGTGATAGATGACGACGGGCGCCTCGTCCGCGTCATCCATGGCCCGCCACACCTTGAGCTGCTCGCCCGAGTCGAACCGGTAGAACGTCGGTGACCGTTCGGCGTTGAGCATTGCGATGAACCGCTCAGGGCGGTCGGCCCCCTCCGGTCCCGCGATCACGCCGCATGCCTCATCGGGGTGGTCGGCGCGCGCGTGGGCGACCATGGCGTCGACCAGGTCTGCTCGGATCACCAGCACGGCTCGGCCTCCATCAAGACAAACCCTCTCCTTCAAACGCTCCCGGCAACAGGTCCCGGTAGGTCGGTATTCCGGCGACCGACTCGGCGGCCAGCACACCTACGAGCACCGCACGGGCCAGGCAGTCCGCCGCGGCTGCCCCGACCGCGGTGATCAGGGCCGTCTCCGGTGACATCGACGCCGGGGTCGTCGGGTCGGGCGCCACCTCGATGGCGCCGGTGGCCAGCGCGAACACCGTATCGCCATCGAGAGGGGTATGGCACGGCCGGATGGTCCGGGCCAGCCCGTCATGCGCGGCGACGGCGAGGCGCCTGCACCCGGGCTTACTCAGCGCTGCGTCGGTCGCCACCACCGCGAGGGTGGTGTTCAGCGGGCTGAGCTCGGTGTGCCGGTCGGCGTATGCGGCGATCTGGTCGGCGGGCGGTGCGACCAGGCCGAACTCCTCGATCTGATACGCCAGCCATGGCAGTCCGGTGACCGGGTCGACGGCGTCACCGGCCGCATTGACGACCACCAGCGCGCCGACGGTTACGCCCGAATCGAGCGTGACCGACGCCGTGCCGACGCCGCCCTTGAGCACGCCGACGCGGGCACCGACGCCTGCACCCACGGTGCCGATGGCGACGTCCTCCCCCGCGCTCTCGGCGGCCGCACGACCGAACTCCGCGGTCGGCCTGCACTTCCATCCGCCTACTGGCAGGTCAAAGATCACGGCGGCGGGCACGATCGGCACCACGCCGCCCTCCATCGCCACGCCCCGGTCGTGTTCCTCAAGCCAGCTCATCACGCCATCGGCGGCGGCCAGCCCGTATGCGCTGCCGCCGGACAGCACCACGGCGTCGACGTAACGCACCGAGTTGATGGGGTCGAGCAGGTCGGTCTCGCGGGTGCCCGGCGCGCCGCCGCGGCAGTCGACGGCGCCGACGGTGCCCGGCGGAGTCAGCACGACGGTGGTGCCACTGGCCCAGCCGGAACCGACTGCCACGTCGGGATCGATCCGCTGGTGGTGGCCGACGCGTATCCCGCCGACGTCGGTGATGGCGCTCATCTCTTGTCCATCAGGCCCAGCACCAGGTATTCCTGCAACACCGTCAGCCACTGATACACGTCATGATGGCCGGCCATGGGATGGTCGGCGGGCAGCCGCTCGGGCCCGTTGGGGCCGATGTCGAGCATTGTGCCCAGCGCCAGCCGCACGTCGTTGACCGCGGCGGCCCAGGCGTGCGCGTCGTCCTCGGTGAGTTCGAACTTCCCGCCGTTCTTAGGCACGGTGTCCAGCACCCGTTGTGCCGCTTGACGTTTGGCGTCGATTATTTCCGGCTCGTGCAGGCTTCGCAATGCGTTGTTGAGACTCTCGACGGTGCCTGAGCCGGCCGGATGATCGGTCTGCGAGCGGTAGAAGTCGGGCAGCAGCCGCTTCATCGTGTCATCCTGCGGAGGCTTCTCATGGCCGGTGCGCATACCCGTGATCTCTTCGAGTTCATCTGCAGGAGAAGATGATTCGCGTTCCTCGAGCATCCCGAGCATCGAGGTCACGAGGCTGTGCAGCAGCGCCGCCTCGTGTGAGGCCAGCGCCGACCGGAACCGCGGGCCGTCGGCGGTGTCGACCCGCTTCCATTTACGCACAGTCGGATCAGCGGTCCTTCTGCATGGTCGCCCACAGGCCGGCGGCATGCAGCTTGGACACGTCGACCTCCATGGACTCCCGGCTGCCTGCGGACACCACGGCCTTGCCCTCGTTGTGCACCTGCATCATGAGTTTGGTCGCGTGCGGCTCGCTGTACCCGAACAGCTTCTGGAAGACGTACGTCACGTACGTCATCAGGTTGACGGGGTCGTCCCAGACGATGGTCACCCATGGGGTGTCGGTCGCCTCCGCGGTGGAGACATCCCGCTGCTCGCGAGTTCCCGGTCGGGTCTTCGCCGGAGTCACCATGTGCTTCAGGATACCGAGGCCGCGAAACCGCTACCGTTGCGGTGTGACCGCAGCGTTGCTGACCGACAAATACGAGTTGACAATGCTCGCGGCGGCGCTGCGCGACGGCAGTGCGCACCGTCGCACCACATTCGAGGTGTTCGCCCGCAGGCTCCCCGAGGGCCGCCGCTACGGCGTCGTCGCCGGCGCGGCGCGCTTCGTGGAAGCGTTGGCGCAGTTCAGATTCGATGAGACAGCTCTGGCGTCGCTAGACGATTTTCTGGGTCGTGAGACGCTCGCGTACCTCGCCGACTACCGGTTCGGCGGCGACGTCGACGGTTACGCCGAAGGCGAGCTGTACTTCCCCGGCTCCCCCGTGCTGTCGGTGCACGGCACATTCGGCGAATGCGTGGTGCTGGAGACGCTGGCACTGTCGATCTTGAACCACGACACCGCGATCGCCTCTGCCGCGGCGCGCATGGTCATGGCGGCCGCAGGACGCCCGCTGATCGAGATGGGCTCGCGACGCACCCACGAGCAGGCCGCGGTCGCCGCGGCACGCGCCGCCTACATCGCCGGGTTCACGGGGTCGTCGAACCTCGAGGCACAGCGCCGCTACGCGGTGCCGGCACTGGGCACCAGCGCGCATGCGTTCACGCTGCTGCACACCACCGAAGACGGGCCCGACGAGCGGGCGGCGTTCAAGGCACAGGTCGACGCGCTCGGCGTCGGCACCACCCTGCTCGTCGACACCTACGACATCACGCAGGGAGTGACCAACGCCGTCAAGGTGGCGGGCACGGGGCTCGGAGCGGTGCGCATCGACTCTGGCGATCTGGGCGTGCTGGCCCGCCAGGTCCGTGAGCAACTCGACGACCTTGGCGCCAACAACACCCGCATCGTGGTGTCGGGTGATCTCGACGAGTTCTCGATCGCGGCGCTTCGCGCCGAACCCGTCGACATGTACGGGGTCGGAACATCGGTGGTCACCGGCTCGGGCGCGCCAACCGCCAGCATGGTCTACAAGCTGGTGGAGGTCGACGGCATCCCGGTCGAGAAGCGCAGCAGCCACAAGGAATCCCACGGCGGCCGCAAGCAGGGGCTGCGTCTGGCCAAGCAGTCCGGCACCATCGTCGAGGAGGTCGTCCACCCGTTCCGCCGGCCGCCGTCGGATCAGCCGGGCCGGGCCCTCACGGTCGACCTGGTGCGCGCGGGCGAACCGGTCGGCGACCTCGGCATCGACACGGCACGCCGGCGCGTAAAGGATGGGCTGCTCAGCCTGCCCTGGGACGGCCTGAAACTATCCAAGGGCGAACCGGCCATCCCGACCCGCATGATTCCCCCCACCAGCCGCCGACACGCCTAGGAGTAGCCACGGGCGATACAGCGGAAGTCACCGAACTGCTGGCCAAGGCGGTTGCCGCGTTGGGCGGCGCGGAAAGGCACGGCCAGATCGAGATGGCCGAGGCCGTCGCGCACGCGTTCGACACCGGCGAGCACCTCGCCGTGCAGGCGGGCACTGGGACTGGCAAGTCGCTGGCCTACTTGGTGCCTGCGATCGCGCGGGCCGTCGACACCGACGAGCCCGTGGTGGTGTCTACCGCGACAATCGCGCTGCAGCGACAACTCGTTGACCGGGACCTGCCGCGGCTGGCCGACTCCCTCGCCGGCGCCCTGGCCCGGCAACCGGAGTTCGCACTGTTGAAGGGGCGCGGAAACTACCTGTGCCTCAACAAGATTCACAACGGCTCTGCGAACGAACCCGAGGATCGGCCGCAGGAGGAGCTGTTCGAGCCGATGGCCGCCAGCGCGCTGGGCCGCGACGTCCAGCGGCTGATCACATGGTCGTCGAGCACCGATACCGGCGACCGCGACGAGCTGACGCCCGGCGTGCCGGACCGGTCGTGGTCTCAGGTGTCCGTGTCGGCCAGGGAGTGCATCGGCGCGGCCCGTTGCCCATTCGGGACCGACTGCTTCGCGGAGAAGGCACGCGACAAGGCGGGGCACGCCGATGTGATCGTCACCAACCACGCCCTGCTGGCCATCGACGCCATCGCCGACGCCGCGGTGCTGCCCGAACACAAGCTGCTGGTGGTCGACGAGGCGCACGAGCTGGTCGACCGGGTAACCGGCGTGGCCACCGCTGAGCTGTCGGCGACGTCACTCGGAATTGCGCACCGCCGCGTCGGCCGGCTCATCGACCCCGAGCTCACGCAGCGCCTTGAGGCCGCGACGGCAACCTTCTCGTCGGCGATCCACGACGCCACACCGGGTCGCATCGACGTGCTCGACGACGAGATGACCACCTACCTGACCGCGCTGCGCGACGCAGCGAGCAGGGCCCGTTCGGCGATCGACACCGCCCCGAGTGATCCGAAGGCCGCGTCGGCGCGCGCCGAAGCGGCGACGGCGCTGACCGACATCAGCGACACCGCGACACGAATCCTGACGTCGTTCGTCCCCGCCATTGCCGACCGCACCGACGTCGTCTGGCTCGACCATGAGGACAACCGCGGCAGCGTGCGCGCGGTGTTGCGGGTGGCACCGCTGTCGGTGGCAGGGTTGTTGCGCGGCAGGCTGTTTGAGCGCTCGACGGCCGTGCTCACCTCGGCGACGCTGACCATCGGCGGCAGTTTCGACGCAATGGCTTCGGCGTGGGGACTGGCCGGAATCGATGAGGTCAAGTGGCGAGGCATCGACGTCGGTTCGCCGTTCGAACACGCGAAGTCGGGGATCCTCTACGTCGCGGCCCATCTGCCGCCGCCTGGGCGTGACGGCACCGGTTCGGCCGAGCAGCTCGATGAAATCGCCGCGCTGATCACCGCCGCGGGTGGGCGAACGCTGGGCCTGTTCTCGTCGATGCGCGCCGCCAAGGCGGCCACCGAGATCATGCGGGGGCGGCTCGACACCCCGGTCCTTTGCCAGGGCGACGATGCTACCTCCGCGTTGGTGCAGCGGTTCGCCGACGACGCCGAGACGTCGCTGTTCGGCACGCTGTCGCTGTGGCAGGGAGTCGACGTTCCCGGCCCGTCGCTGTCGTTGGTGTTCATCGACCGCATCCCATTCCCCCGGCCCGACGACCCGCTGCTGACCGCACGGCAGCGCGCGGTGGCAGCCCGCGGCGGCAACGGGTTCATGGCCGTCGCCGCCAGCCACGCCGCACTGCTGTTGGCGCAGGGCGCCGGGCGCCTGCTGCGACGGGTCGACGACCGCGGCGTCGTCGCGGTGCTCGACTCCCGGATGGCGACGGCCCGCTACGGCGGCTACCTGCGCGCGTCGTTGCCACCGTTCTGGGCGACGACCGATGCGGCTCGGGTACGCGAAGCTCTCGAACGTCTACGTGCGGTCTGATTCCCCCACTATCCTGCGTGCATGAGCCGATGCCGCGTGGTCGTTGCCGTGATCGCGACCTGCGCGGCGCTGCTCGCCGCTGGGTGTACCACAACCCTTCAGGGCAAAGCGGTTTCGGTGTTCGACGACCCGTTCCACGTCGCAGGGATGCCTGCCACCGACGGCCCCACCGGCCTGCGACCCGACGCGCACGGACCGGCGCGCGTGGTGCAGGGAACAGACGACGGGAAGATCGACGAACTCGCGGGCAACGCGGTCAGCGACATCGAGGAGTACTGGGACGGGGTTTACAGCCAGACGTTCGACGGTCAGTTCAGCCCGGTCAAGGCGCTGATCTCATGGGACGCCAACGGGTTCGACGACACCTCGTTCTGCGGCGAAGACACTTATGGGCTCGTCAACGCCGCCTTCTGCTACGACGACGAGACCATCGGCTGGGACCGCGGCGAGCTGCTGCCCTCGCTGCGAAAAGCGTACGGAGACATGGGC
Organism: uncultured Actinomycetota bacterium; assembly: GCA_963841555.1. Lineage (GTDB taxonomy): Bacteria > Actinomycetota > Actinomycetes > Mycobacteriales > Mycobacteriaceae > Mycobacterium. The sequence goes on along the minus strand of CAWJDL010000003.1, from coordinate 1,118,065 downwards.
GTGACGATGGTGCTCGCCCACGAATACGGCCACGCCGTGCAGCACCAGGCCGGGCTGAAAGGCGAGGACACCCCAACGCTTGTGGCCGAACAACAGGCCGACTGCTTCGCCGGGGCGTACATGCGTTGGGTCGCCGAGGACCAGTCGCCGCGCTTCACCCTGTCCACCGGTGAAGGCCTGAACAACGTGCTCGCGGCGGTGATCGCGTTCCGCGATCCTCTGCTGAGCGAGGACGATCCCGAAGTCGGCTTCGACGAACACGGGTCAGCGTTCGAACGGCTTTCCGCGTTCCAGTTCGGCTTCACCGACGGGCCATCGGCGTGTGCGGCAATCGACATGCGGGAGATCGGCCAGCGCCGTGGCGACCTGCCCGTGCTGCTGCCCGAGGACCAAACCGGGGAACTGACGGTCACCGAACAGTCGGTGCAATCGATCATGGACGCGATGGGCATCGTATTCTCGCCGGCCGACCCTCCGCAGCTGAGCTTCAAGGCGTCCGACGCCGAGGCTTGCCCGGACGCCAGGCCCAGCCCGCCCGCGTCTTACTGCCCGGCCACCAACACGATCGTCGTCGACATCGACGAGATGGAGGCGATGGGCACCCGATCCGACACCGAAGACGGCAGCCTGGCCAGCGGGGACAACACCGCCTATTCGGTGTTGGTTTCGCGGTACATGCAGGCCATCCAGCACGCGCGCGGCGGCCTGGTGCTCGACAATGCCGAGGCCGCGCTGCGCACCGCCTGCCTCACCGGCGTGGCCACCGTCAAGATGTCCAAAAGTGTCACCACACCCGACGGCAACACCATCGCGCTCACGGCCGGCGACGTCGATGAGGCGGTATCGGGCATCTTGACCAACGGCATGGCCGCCAGCGATGTCAACGGCGAATCGGTGCCGTCCGGCTTCTCGAGGATCGATGCGTTCCGCGTCGGCGTGCTGGGCGACGAGGACCGCTGTTTCAAGCGCTTCGCGTGAGCTAAACCTTCTAGACCTTCTAGACCTTCTTTGTCACGCCGTACCACGCCGCGACCGCATCGGACATTTCCGTCGACCGGGTCAGGAATGCATACGAGCGGATGAACGACTCACCCACGCAGCCGTCGATCTTGATGTGGAATCCGTCGACCATGATCCAGGGCTTGTCGCCCTTGAACTCCTTCTTCGACACCGGGATGGTGTTGATGAGCCCCGGCTTGAGACCGACGGTCACACCGCCACCGATGTTGGTGCCGACTCCTGGAACGATGCCGTCAGGGAGCGGCGAGATGATGTCGGTGCCGATGACTCCGATCGACGGGTTCAGCCCCATGGTGCCCGTCAGGGAGACACCGTTGGACGTGCTCATATCGATGCCGCAGCCGATCTGATAGCCCACTTCGAGGGTGCCCTGCGAGCCTTCATCCCCCTCCTCGGGGCCGATCAGTGAGCCGCTGTAGATGCCGCCTACCTCGTACTCGCGGGTCGAAATCGCGGTTGTCAGCGGTGCGGTCACCCGCTGTGTTTCATCTTTGGCCGACACCGTGAGCGTCCAGCCGTCCGGGGAATTCGTCACCTTCGGCGGCGAGGACTCGACCCGGCCGTCGTCGACCGGCGCGGCCTCCGGTGGGGGCGGAGAGATCTCGGCCGGCGGTGCGTCGGCGGCGACCGGGTCAACCTCGGGCTCGGCGGACGCTATCGGAGTGGCAAAAACGCAGGTCACCACACAGGCAGTCAGCACGGCCAGGGGACGAAACAGCACAACGCAGCCCTCCTCGGCCGATACATATACCGCCTAGGATCATTACCCGACGGCTCAGCCCCTTGCCAAGAGGGGTCCCACTTACGCGCGAGTCTTTATGCGAGTGTGACCAGGCCGAGTTCGTTGTCGCAGGCCAGCCGCGTCAGGTGGGCATGCGCAGCACGAACCCCGACTCGAGCGCGACCCACAGCGCGCCGTCGGGGCCGATCGCCAAGCCGTGCGGTTCGCTGCCGGGCGGAAGGTCGATCGTGACGACTTCCGAGCCGTCGCCGCTGACGCGCGCGATCTGGTTAGCACCCCACAGGCTCACCCACACGCCGTCGTCGGGGTCGGCGACCACGGCGTGCGGTTTACCCGGCAACTCCATTTCCTGGATCGCCTCGTCCATCGGGATGCGGCCGACCTTGTCCGCGAGGATCTCGGTGAACCACACCGCGTCATCGTGCGTTGCGGCGATGCCCACCGGTCCCGATCCGGCAGTGGGCAATTCGCGCAGAGTGATCCCGTCGGCCGGCGCCAACCGGCCGACCGCGTTGCCCTGATTGAGCGTGAACCACAACGCGTTGTCGGGGCCGGTGACGATCATCGACGGCGCACCGCCGACCGATGGCCAGCCGGACAGCTCACCGTCCACCGTGATCCGGCCGATGTCACCCGATGTCATGGCGGTGAACCACAGCGCGCCATCCGCGCCCGCAGTGATGCCGAAGGGCCCGCTGCCCTCTTCCAACTCGAACGCAGTCAACTCGCCTGCCGTGGTGATCCGGCCGATGCGGTCGTCGCCAGTGCGGGTGAACCACATCGCGCCATCGGGGCCAGCGGTGATGATCGACGGTCGCGACTGCGGACCGACCGGATACACGGTGACGTCACCACCGGTTGTCACCCGGGCGATCGAGCCGCTGTGCACCAGCGTGACCCACATCGCCCCGTCCGGGCCTGGCGCCAGCGCGTACGGCCCGCCGTCTAGCGAAACCTTGCGGGCAGCACTCACGCCAGCGTGACTAGGCCGAGTTCGTTGTCACTGGCCAGCAACGGGTGATGCGGCAGGACCCGCACGGTGTACCCGACGGGACCCGCGACCGGCAACGGTGTCGTCGTCGAGAACAGTTCGTTGCCGCCGTCGGCGGTCCCGGTGTGGTTCATCGGCACCGTCACCGGATCGACCAGCGAGTCGCTGCCGTCGACTCGGCCGAGCACGGCCTGGACCACCACCTCGTCGGGTCGCAGGCCGGCCAAGTGCACGGTCGCGGTCAGCGTGAGCTCCGAGCCCAGCAGCGGCGTATCCGGAAGGCCGTAGCTGTCGACGTCGGTGACCTGGATCTTCGGCCAGGCCTCCTGAGCGCGCTGCCGGTAGGCCGCCAGCTCACGTGCCGCGCCGAACGGCTCCCCGTCCGCGCCGGGTTCGACGGTCTTGCGCAGCGACTGTGCCGCTGGGGCGTAGTAGCGCTCCGTGTAGTCGCGCACCATCCGCGACGCCAGCACCTTCGGGCCGAGTTCCATCAGCGTGTGACGCACCATCTCCACCCAGCGCGTAGGGACGCCTTGCTCGTCGCGGTCGTAGAACTTCGGCGCGACCGACTGTTCGAGCAAGTCGTACAACGCGGCGGCCTCGATGTCGTCGCGCCGTCCTTCATCCAGCAGCCCGTCGGCGGTCGGGATTTCCCAACCGTTCTCACCGTCGTACCACTCGTCCCACCAGCCATCGCGGACAGACAGGTTCAGCCCGCCGTTGAGCGCGCTCTTCATGCCCGACGTGCCGCAGGCCTCCAGCGGCCGCAGCGGGTTGTTCAGCCAGACGTCGCAGCCGTAGTACAGCTGACGGGCCATCGACATGTCGTAGTCGGGCAGGAACGCGATGCGATGCCGCACCTCAGGGCGGTCGGCGAACTTCACCACCTGCTGGATCAGCGCCTTGCCGCCGTCGTCTGCAGGATGCGACTTGCCAGCCACGATCAGCTGAATCGGGCGCTTCTTGTCGAGCAGCAGCTTCTCAAGGTGGTCCGGGTCGCGCAGCATCAGCGTCAAGCGCTTGTAGGTCGGCACTCGCCGGGCGAACCCGATGGTCAGTACGTCGGGATCGAACGCCGTTGCGATCCAACCCAATTCGGCATCCGAGGCGCCGCGCTCCAGCCACGAGCGCCGTATCCGGGCTCGCACGTCTTCGACAAGGGCCTTGCGCAGCTGTGAGCGGATCCACCACATGTGGCCGGTGTCGACCTGCTGCAGCCGCTGCCACGTGTCGGGCTCGCTCAGCGAGCCGAGGTCCTCGCTGCCGATCAACTCGCGGCCAAGTTCCATCCACTGCGGCGCCGCCCAGGTCGGCCCGTGCACACCATTGGTGATCGAGCCGATCGGCACCTCGTTCGGGTCGAACCCGGGCCACAATTCGTTGAACATGTGGCGGCTGACCTTGCCGTGCAGCAGCGACACCCCATTGGCGCGCTGCGCGAGCCGCAGGCCCATGTGCGCCATGTTGAACTTCGACGGGTCGTCCTCCGCACCGAACCCGACGATCCGGTCCAGCGGTACGCCGGGCAGCAGCCGCGACATAGCGCCCGCCGGACCGTCCGCCGAGCCGCCGAAGTACCGCTTGACCATCTCGACCGGGAAGCGGTCGATGCCTGCGGGCACCGGGGTGTGCGTGGTGAACACGGTCGACGACCGCACCACCGTCAGCGCGGTGTCGAAGTCCAGCCCGGCGTCGATCAATTCGCGGATGCGTTCGACGCCCAAGAAACCGGCGTGCCCCTCGTTCATGTGGAACACTTCGGGCGCGGGCAGGCCCTCCACTTCGGTGAACGCACGAATCGCGCGCACCCCGCCGATGCCTGCCAGGATCTCCTGCTTGATCCGGTGCTCCTGGTCGCCGCCGTAGAGCCGGTCGGTGACACTGCGCAGATCGTGCTCGTTCTCGGGGATGTCGGAATCCAACAGCAGCAACGGGATTCGGCCCACCTGCGCAATCCACACGTACGCCCGCAGCCGGCCCGAGTCGGGCAGCGCCAACTCGACCAGCACCGGGTTGTTGTCCTTGTCGGTCAGCAGCCGCAGCGGAAGGCCCTGCGGATCCAGTGACGGGTAGTTCTCGTGCTGCCAACCGTCGGCGGTCAGCGACTGCCGGAAATAGCCCGAGCGGTAGTACAGCCCCACCGCGATCAGCGGAAGGCCCAGGTCCGACGCGGACTTCAGGTGATCGCCCGCCAGGATGCCCAGGCCACCGGAATAGTTCGGCAGCACCTCGGCAACGCCGAACTCCATCGAGAAGTACGCGATGCCGTGCGGCAACTGCGCGCCTTCCTCGGCCTGCTGCTGGTACCACAGCGGCCGGGCCAGGTAGTCATCCAGGTCAGCGGCCAGGTCGTCGAGGCGGCGCAGGAACGACTGATCCTCGGCCAACGCGTCCAGCCGCTTCGGTGTGACCTGCCCGAGCAACGCGACCGGGTCGCATCCGACGTGCTTCCACAGCTCGGGATCGATGGCCTCGAACAGGTCCTGCGTGGGCTTGTCCCACGACCAGCGCAGGTTGATCGAGAGACGTTCGAGCGCGGTCAGACGATCTGGCAGATGTGCGCGGACGGTGAACCGTCGGAGGGCTTTCACGCGACTCAACCTTACTGACAATTCGGCTCCTTGCAGTGCGGTGTGGTGATCGCTTCACCCCCGTGTGATTGGACCGACCACTACGGTGGGTATAGGGCGCGACGAGGCTTTAATTCGAGACCAGAGGACAAGCACAGCGGCCCGAACGGGCCGCGCCAGTGTTAAGGAGTGATGGGGTGGCCGGCCGTATCGAGATCGATGACGTCGCACCCGTCGTTTCTTCGGGACGGTTTCCGGCCAAGGCCGTCGTTGGCGAGATCATCCCGGTCCAAGCGACCGTGTGGCGCGAAGGCCATGATGCGGTGTCGGCCACGCTGGTGGTGCGCTATCACGGCACGGCGTATCCACGACTGGCCGAGGATCCGCCAGGGCGCCTCAGGACCGCGCAACCCGTGCCGATCGAGGACGTGGTCACCCCCGCGCCGCGGAAGAAACCTCAGCTGCTGCCGATGTCGACGGGCCGCACTCCCGATGTGTTCCACGGTGCCTTCAGCCCGGACAGAGTCGGGTTGTGGACCTTCCGGGTGGACGGCTGGGGCGACCCGATCGCGACGTGGCGCAAGAACGTCACCGCCAAGCTCGACGCGGGCCAGAGCGAGAGCGAACTGTCCAACGACCTGCTTATCGGTGCCCGGCTGCTGGAGCGCGCCGCGACCGGCGTGGCCCGCCAGAGCCGCTATCCCCTGATCGAGGCCGCGGCCCGGCTGCGCGAGCCCGGTGACCCGTTCACCCGCGCAGGCGCCGCGCTGTCGTCCGACGTGGCCGAGCTACTGGAGCAATATCCGCTGCGCGAATTGGTCACCCGCGGCGACCAATACGGGGTGTGGGTGGACCGGCCACTGGCTCGGTTCAGCGCGTGGTACGAGATCTTCCCTCGGTCCACCGGTGGCTGGGACACGAAGGGCAACCCCGTGCACGGCACCTTCGCGACGGCCACCAAGGCGTTGCCGCGCATCGCCAAGATGGGCTTCGACGTGGTCTACCTGCCGCCCATCCATCCGATCGGCAAGGTGCACCGCAAGGGTCGCAACAACAGCGTGACCGCCGCGCCCAACGATGTCGGCTCACCGTGGGCGATCGGCAGCGACAAGGGTGGACACGACGCGATACACCCGAAGCTTGGCACCATCGAGGATTTCGACGATTTTGTCGCCGCTGCCCGTGACGACGGCATGGAAGTGGCGCTGGACTTCGCACTACAGTGCGCACCCGACCACCCATGGGCGCAGAAACATCCGGAGTGGTTCACCGTGCTGCCCGACGGGACGATCGCCTACGCGGAAAACCCGCCGAAGAAGTACCAGGACATCTACCCGTTGAACTTCGACAACGATCCGGCCGGACTCTACGAAGAAGTGCTGCGGGTGGTTCGATTCTGGATATCCCACGGCGTCAAGGTGTTTCGCGTCGATAATCCTCACACCAAGCCGCCGAACTTCTGGGCCTGGCTGATCGGTGAGGTGAAGAACGAGGATCCCGACGTGCTGTTCCTGTCGGAGGCGTTCACCCGCCCCGCACGGCTATACGGGCTGGCCAAACTCGGCTTCACACAGTCGTACACGTACTTCACGTGGCGCACGGCGAAGTGGGAGCTCACCGAATTCGGTGAGCAGATCGCCGAACACGCCGACTACGCCCGGCCGAACCTCTTCGTCAATACGCCCGACATACTGCACGAGAGCCTTCAACACGGCGGTCCTGGAATGTTCGCGATCCGCGCCGTGCTGGCCTCGACACTGAGTTCGGCGTGGGGCGTCTATTCGGGATATGAGCTGTTCGAGCACCGAGCTGTCCGGGAGGGCAGCGAGGAGTACCTGAACTCGGAAAAGTATGAACTGCGCCCCCGCGACTTCGAGGCTGCGCTGGCCGACGGCGAATCACTGGAGCCACTCCTGACCCGGCTCAACGAGATTCGTCGGGTACATCCCGCGCTTCACGAGTTGCGCACCATCAAGTTTCACTACCCCGACAACGACGCGCTGCTGGCCTACAGCAAGTTCGACCCGGTGACCGGCGATCAGGTGTTGGTGGTGGTGACACTCAATCCGTTCGGCCCGGAAGAGGCGTCGCTGTGGCTGGATATGGCTGCGTTGGGGATGGAGCCCTACGATCGCTTCTGGGTGCGCGACGAGATCACCGGCGATGAATATCAATGGGGGCAGTCCAATTACGTTCGCATTGACCCGGCCAGGGCCGTGGCCCATGTGCTGAACATGCCCCAGGTACCGGCAGACCAACGACTCAACCTACTGCGTAGGGAGTGACGAGAATGACGCAGACCAACCAACTCACCAGTCCACATCTGCGGCCGCACACGGCCGACCTCAACCGCCTGCTGGCCGGCGAACACTACGACCCGCATTCGGTTCTGGGCGCCCACGAATACAGCGATCACACCGTGATACGCGCCTATCGACCGCACGCGGTCGAGGTGGCGGCGATCATCGGCGATGAACGCTATGTCTTCAAGCACATCGAGGCGGGCCTTTTCGCGGTCGCGGTGCCGTTCACGAATCTGGCGGATTATCGGCTCGAAGTCGGCTATCCCGGCGCGGACGGCACAACCGTCTCCCAGACCGTCGCCGATGCCTATCGCTTCCTGCCCACGCTCGGCGAGATGGATCTGCACCTATTCGCCGAAGGTCGCCATGAGCGTCTGTGGGAGATTTTGGGAGCGCATCCACGTCGCTTCACCACGCCCGACGGCGTCGTCGACGGCGTCTCCTTCGCGGTGTGGGCGCCGAATGCCAAGGGCGTCAGCCTGATCGGTGAATTCAACCACTGGGACGGCAACGAGGCCCAGCTGCGAGTGCTCGGCTCGACCGGCGTGTGGGAACTGTTCTGGCCCGGCTTCGAGATCGGCTGGCTGTACAAGTTCCGGGTGCACGGCGCCGACGCGTCGGTCACCGATCGCGCCGACCCGATGGCGTTCGCCACCGAGGTGCCGCCGCAGACGGCGTCGAAGGTGACGCAAAGCGACTACACGTGGGAGGACCAGGACTGGATGGCCCGGCGGGCTGCTCAGAATCCGGTATTCGAGCCGATGAGCACCTACGAGGTGCATCCGATGTCGTGGCGGCCGGGTTTGAGCTACCGGCAGTTGGCCGAAGAGCTAACCGAATACGTTGTATCCCAGGGCTTTACACACGTCGAGTTGATGCCGGTCGCCGAGCATCCGTTCGGCGGGTCATGGGGATACCAGGTCACGTCGTACTACGCACCGACGTCGCGCCTTGGCACGCCCGACGACTTCCGGTACCTGGTCGACACGCTTCACCAGGCCGGCATCGGCGTGATCGTGGACTGGGTGCCCGCGCACTTCCCGAAGGACGCCTGGGCGCTGGGCCGATTCGACGGCACGGCGCTGTACGAACACTCCGATCCGAATCGCGGCGAGCAACTCGACTGGGGCACGTACGTGTTCGACTTCGGCAGGGCCGAGGTGCGCAACTTCCTGGTGGCCAACGCGCTGTACTGGCTGCAGGACTTCCACATCGACGGACTGAGGGTCGACGCGGTCGCGTCGATGTTGTACCTCGACTACTCACGGCCAGTGGGTGGCTGGACACCTAACGTCTACGGCGGCCGGGAGAACCTCGAAGCCGTGCAGTTCCTCCAGGAGATGAATGCGACAGTGCACAAGGCGGCACCCGGCATCGTCACCATCGCAGAGGAGTCGACATCGTGGCCGGGCGTGACCCGCCCGACGAACCTTGGCGGCCTTGGCTTTTCGATGAAGTGGAACATGGGCTGGATGAACGACACGCTGGACTTCATCAGCCGTGACCCGGTGCACCGCAGCTATCACCACCATGAGATGACGTTCTCGATGCTGTACGCGTTCAGCGAGAACTATGTGCTGCCGATCAGCCACGACGAGGTCGTACACGGCAAGGGCACGCTGTGGGGCCGGATGCCCGGCAATGACCATGTGAAGGCGGCGGGGCTGCGCGGTCTACTGGCTTATCAATGGTCGCACCCGGGCAAGCAACTGCTATTCATGGGACAGGAGTTCGGTCAGCGCGCGGAGTGGTCCGAGGAACGCGGGGTGGACTGGTATCAGCTGGGCGAGGCGAGCTTCTCCAACGGGATCCAGCGGATGGTGCGCGACATCAACGGCATCTACCGCAGCCGTCGCGCGCTGTGGTCACGCGACACCAGCCCCGAGGGCTACTCCTGGATCGACGCCAACGACTCCGCCAACAACGTGCTGAGCTTCATGCGCTTCGGCGACGACGGCTCGATGCTGGCGTGCGTGTTCAACTTCTCCGGTTCCGAGCACACCCGCTACCGGTTGGGCCTGCCGCATGCGGGCACCTGGCGCGAGGTGCTCAACACCGACGCCGACATCTACAACGGCACGGGCATCGGTAACTACGGCGCGGTTGAAGCCACCGACGAGCCATGGCACGGGCGTCCGTCGTCGGCGGTGATGGTGCTGCCGCCGCTGGCCGCGCTGTGGTTCGAACCGGCCTAGTACAGCGCGTTGGCGAGGTTGCGCCGGCCCGCGATCACCTCGGGATCGGCAGGGTCGAACAGATCGAACAGCTCGATCAGCCGGGTGCGGACCTTGGTGCGCTCGTCGTCGGCTGTCCGCTTGATCAGCGCGATCAGCCGGTCGAACGCTCCAGCCACATTCTGCTGCAGGATGTCGACATCGGCCGCGGCGAACGCGGCGTCGATGTCGTCGGGCGCCGCGTCGGCGACGGCGATCGCGTCGGGCCGCTGTGTCGTGGCGCGCTGCAGGAAGCCGATCTGACGCACCGCGCCCTTGGCTTCCGCATCGTTCGGGTTGGCGTCGAGCAGGGCTTGATACGCCGTCAACGCGGCATCGAAATCCCCCGCATCCAGATGCGCTCGCGCTTGGGCGAGTTCGGGGGCGACCTGTTCGGGCTCCTCGGCGTCGGCTGCGTCACCGAGCTTCCCCGCCGTCGTACTCAGCAGCGAGTCGACCCATTTGCGCAGTTGTTCCGGCGGCTGCAAACCCTGGAAGCTCGACAACGGCTGGCCCGCAGCGAGCGCCACCACCGTCGGGACCGCTTGCACACCGAACATCTGCGCCACCCGCGGGACGGCGTCAACATTCACAGTCGCCAGCGACCACTTCCCGCCGTCGGCGTCTGCGAGTTGGGCGAGGACCTGGCCGAGTTGCGCGCTGGCCTCGCTGCGAGACGACCACAGCAGCACGACCACGGGCACCTGACTGGACCGGACCAGCACCTCGGCTTCGAGGTTGGCCTCGGTGATCTCCACGCCGCCGGGCGTTGCGGCGACGCCATCTCGAGACGGCGGCGGTTGCTTGAGGGCCGACAGGTCAACCGCGCCGGCCATGGAGGCCGCGATGGGAGGTCGGGGACGAGTCACGCCCACAAGTCTGTCACGTTGTTTCGGGTGCCCGTCGTCCCGGTTGCACGACGGCTGGAACCGCCTCCGCAAGCCCCAATCGGCCGGTCTTATCGGCCCATATGAGAAACATCACACTGCACAACGGGACGATGCTCGCCAGCAACGCCAGCAACCATGTGCCTGCCGCCCATTTGAACGCGATTCCGACGAGCAGACCGGCCACCACGAAGGCGATGAAGATCAGCCCGTGCGTCATGCCGAACACCTTGACGCCGATCTCGGTCCGCGGCGTGCCCAGGTACTTGAAGTACATGCCGATCAGCAGACCGACCCAGCTGACGGCTTCTGCCAGGGCGATCAACCGGAACCAGCCGGCAGCGGACCGAACGTCAAAGGCGCTTGTCATGGCCGCCATTGTGCCCGAATCAGGCGCCAATTACTACAAGGCGTCGTAGACGCTAGCCGGCGCGCAGGATGAGCGCGTCGCCCTGACCGCCCGCGCCGCACAGCGCGGCCACGGCATAGCCCGAACCGCGTCGCGCCAGCTCAAGGGCGGCGTGCAGGGTGATTCGCGCCCCGGACATGCCGATCGGATGGCCGATCGCGATGGCTCCACCGTTGACGTTGACCTTCTGCGGGTCGACACCGAGTTCCTTCATCGAGGCCAGCGCGACCGCCGAGAACGCCTCGTTGATTTCGATGACGTCGAGCTGATCGACCGAGATGCCCTCGCGGGCAATGGCTTTCTTGATGGCGTTCGCTGGCTGCGACTGCAGCGTGGAGTCCGGGCCCGCGACGACGCCGTGGGCACAGATCTCGGCCAGCCACGTCAGGCCAAGCTCCTGCGCCTTGGCCTTGTTCATCACGACGACCGCGGCGGCCCCGTCGGAGATCTGCGACGCGGAACCGGCGGTGATGGTGCCGTCCTTGCGGAACGCGGGCTTGAGCCCAGCTAACGATTCGGCCGTGGTGTTTGCGCGGATGCCCTCGTCCTCGGTGAACTCGATCGGGTCGCCCTTGCGCTGCGGGATCTTCACTGGCACCACCTCGTCGGCGTAGACGCCGTCTTTCCATGCCGCGGCGGCCTTTTGATGCGACTGCGCAGCGAACTCGTCCTGCTGCGTGCGGCTGAATTGATCGACGTCGTTGCGTTGCTCAGTAAGCTCGCCCATCGGCTGGTCGGTGAACACGTCGTGCAGGCCGTCGTAAGCCATGTGGTCGAGCACCGTGACGTCGCCGTACTTGTAGCCGGAACGGCTGTTCATCAGCAGGTGCGGGGCCTGCGTCATCGACTCCTGACCGCCTGCGACGACCACGTCGAACTCGCCGGCGCGGATTAGCTGATCAGCGAGCGCGATCGCATCGATGCCGCTCAAACACATCTTGTTGATGGTCAGCGAAGGCACATCCCAGCCAATGCCTGCGGCCACCGCCGCCTGCCGGGCCGGCATCTGCCCGGCCCCTGCCGTCAGCACCTGGCCCATGATCACGTACTCGACGGCTGAGGCGGGAACGCCTGCCTTCTCCAGGGCGCCGGAGATGGCGATCGCACCGAGATCACTGCCGGAGAAATCCTTCAGCGAGCCCATCAGTTTGCCGACCGGCGTGCGGGCTCCAGCAACAATCACCGACGTCGTCATTCCTACCTCCAAAGGCTCTTCTGAACCGCTCAAGTCGCCGATCGGCGAAGCGCAATCTTTCCCGCCAGGTTACCGTTACGTTATGACCGCCGAGCAAGTCGATGCCCGCCCTTTGCTGGCCACCGCGCTGGTGACAGCAATCGATCACGTCGGCATCGCGGTGCCCGATCTGGATGTGGCGATCAAGTGGTACCACGACCACCTCGGCATGATCGTCCTGCACGAAGAGGTCAACGAGGACCAGGGCATCCGCGAGGCGATGTTGTCGGTGCGCGGCGCAGCCGTGGGCAGCGCTCAGGTCCAGCTGATGGCTCCCCTTGACGAGACCTCAACGATCGCAAAGTTTCTCGACAAGCGCGGTCCCGGTCTGCAGCAGTTCGCCTACCGGGTCAGTGATCTCGACGCGTTGAGCGAGCGCCTGCATGAGCAAGGCATCCGGCTCATCTACGACGCCCCCAGGCGCGGCACCTCGAACTCCCGGATCAACTTCATCCATCCCAAGGATGGCGGCGGCGTGCTGATCGAGCTGGTCGAGCCTGCCAAGGAAGACCAAACCCACTAGGACCATCTGCGCGTCGGGCCGCGCGTTGCACGGTGCGTCCAGCATGGCGTGTGCCAATGCCGCCGTTCATCGGCCGCGCTGTCACCCATATCGGCGGGCCAGACCACCAAATGTGCTGTGCCAATGACGATTTCTTGGTCACATCCGGGGCATCGGTAGGTCTTGGTCGCGCGCGAGGCAGCGATCGGCCTTACTTCGTATTCGTAACCGTCTGGGCCGGTCTCGATCCGGCGGGCCGCAGGCAACGGCGGTGACGAACGTTGCCGCCGAGGCGGGTTCCGGCGCCGGGGCATGTCGACCAGCCTCTCAGAACAGCCTGAACTCGTCGCTGTCCATGCCGCGCATCTGGTCATAGTCCAAAGTCACGCAACGGATCCCACGATCGATCGCCAGCGTTCGGGCCTGGGGCTTGATCTGTTGTGCCGCAAAGATTCCCGCGACAGGCGCTAGCACGGTGTCACGGTTGAGCAGCTCGAGGTAACGGGTCAACTGTTCGACCCCGTCGATCTCGCCGCGCCGCTTGATCTCGACGGCCACCGATCGGCCCTGCTCGTCGCGGCACAACAGGTCCACCGGCCCGATGGCGGTCATGTACTCGCGCCGCACCAATGTGTAGCCGGTGCCGAGCAGCTCGACGTGCTCGGCCAGCAGCGCCTGCAGGTGCGCCTCGACACCGTCCTTGACCAGTCCGGGATCGACACCGAGTTCGTGGCTGGAGTCGTGCTCGATGTCCTCAACAGTGATGCGCAGCTGCTCGCCGGCCTTGTTCTCAACAACCCACACCGGCACCGGCCCGTCGGGCTCTTCGATGAGCCAGCACGGTGGGCTCATCCAGTTCAGCGGCTTGTAGGCGCGATCGTCGGCGTGCACGCTCACCGAGCCGTCGGCCTTGAACAGCAGCAACCGGCGCGCGGAGGGCAGGTGGGCAGTGAGCCGCCCGACGTAGTCAACGGTGCACTGGGCGATCACGAGACGCACCCGAACCACCTTAGGTGCCGCCGTCGGCAACTTAGGCTAGGGCCACGATGAGCGCCAATAAGAGCGTCGCGCACCGGCTGGGCGGAGTGCTCGAGAAGGTCACCCGGCAGAGCGGGCGCTTGCCCGAGGCGCCGGAGTACGGGTCCTGGCTGCTGGGCAAGTCCTCCGAAAGCCAGCTGCGCAGGCGGGTCCGCATTCAGGTCATCCTGACTGTGTTCATCTTGGGTGCCAACGTGCTCGGCATCGGTGCGGCGCTGCTACTGGTGATCGTGGCGTTTCCGGTGCCGAGCGTCTTTAGTGACGCGCCATTCTGGATCACGTGGGTGGTGTGCACCGCGTACATCTGTCTGGCACTGCTGATCGGCACGTTCTGGATCACCCGCCGGACGGTCAACGCGCTGCGATGGTCGATTGAGGAGCGAACACCGACACGCGAGGATCAGCTCAACGCGTTTCTGGCTCCGTGGCGGGTGGCGAAGGCTCATCTGCTCCTATGGGGTGTCGGGACGGCGCTGTTCACGACGCTGTACGGATTGCAGAGCACGACATTCATTCCGCGGTTCTTGTTCACCATCAGCTTCGCCGGCGTCGTCGTCGCGACCGCCTGCTACCTGCTGACCGAGTTCGCGCTGCGTCCGGTGGCGGCACAGGCGCTCGAAGCAGGCCCGCCGCCTCGTAGGCTCACCGCCGGAATTATGGGCCGACTGATGCTCGTGTGGTTTCTCGCATCGCTGCCCGTCGTCGGCATAGCACTGCTCGCGGTGTTCGCAGTCTCGTTGCAGAACCTCACCGAGATGCAATTTGCCATTGCCGTATGGATTTTGGCGATCGTCGCGCTACTTGTCGGCTTCATCTTGATGTGGATCGTGTCATGGCTCACCGCGACCCCGGTGCGCGTGGTGCGCGCCGCACTCAAGCACGTCGAGCAGGGCGATCTGGACTGCAACGTGGTGGTGTTCGACGGCACCGAGCTCGGCGAGCTGCAACGTGGCTTCAACTCGATGGTTCACGGATTGCGTGAACGCGAACAAGTGCGTGACCTGTTCGGCCGGCATGTCGGGCGCGAAGTGGCCGCGGCGGCCGAGCAGCATCGCCCCAAGCTCGGAGGAGAGGAACGCCACGTCGCGGTCATCTTCGTCGACATCATCGGGTCCACACAATTGGTGACTGGTCGGCCGGCGACCGAGGTGGTCGACCTGCTGAACCGGTTCTTCGGGGTAATAGTCGACGAGGTCGACCGTCACCACGGCTTCGTGAACAAGTTCGAGGGTGATGCGGCGCTGGCGGTGTTCGGCGCTCCGAATCACCTCGACCACCCCGAGGATGAGGCGCTGGCGGCAGGCCGCGCCATCGCGCGGCGGATCCGCGACGAGGCGCCGGAGTGCGAAGCAGGAATCGGCATCGCATCCGGGGAGGCGGTCGCAGGCAATGTGGGTGCCAAGGAGCGATTCGAATACACCGTCATCGGTGAGCCCGTCAATGAGGCCGCGCGGTTGTGCGAGCTAGCCAAGTCCACGTCGGCCCACCTGCTGGCGTCATCACAGACCGTCCAGAATGCGAGCGAAAACGAGCGCGGCCATTGGACTTTCGGTGACACCGTGACCTTGCGCGGTCACGACGAGCCCACCCGGCTGGCGCTACCGGTTTAGCGGCATCAACACGGCGTTTTCGACTGCGCCTGAAGACTCCCTCAATCCCGTTGATAGCAAATGGTTGTCGATCTGATATCGCTTGCACAGCGCGCGCACATCGCCACCACAGAGCCCAACCATGTCCGCGCCCTAACGTCACTCCGCATGTGGCAAGGACAGCCACATCGACGAGAAACGGAGTGAGGAAATGGCTTTCAAGCGTGCCTTATCTGCATCGGCACTGGCAGCCGGAATCGGTGTTGCAGGACTTTTCGGCGTCGGCCTCGGAACGGCCAGTGCAGACCCCTGGGGATGCGACCGCCCGGGTACCCCAGCATGTGGTGACCATCGAGACGACCGTGGCCCCGGCCCTGTCGACTGGCACGGTCGCGGGGTCGACCAGGGCCGTTTTGATCACCAGCCCTTCAACTGGATGGGTCAGCAAGTGAACCCGGTTCAGGCCGGCAACGGAACCGGATGGGGCTTCTGGTTCCTCGGTCAATGGATTCCGCTGTAAGTCAACATAATTCGTGGCGGGTCACTCCACACGGTGACCCGCCTCGAATGTGGTCCGCTAGCCCGCGAATGTCTGGTGAGGTTCGGCGAAGCCGTCGTCGGCGAAGACTTTTCGGCCAGCGGCACCGGTGACGTCCTGTATGAACTTCGAAGAAAGTTCAGCGTGATCTGAATTCTTCATCGGCGCAATCCATGACGTAACCGCCGCATCGGCGGCCTCGGCGAAGGCGAACCACGAGACAGTGTCGCCGACGTTCAGCGCGTCGGTCTTGAACACCAGACCAGCGTCGACTTCCCCACTCGTAATATCCTTGAGGACATCGCTAGCTGTCCTGTCGATGATTTGCGGATGAAGCCGAACCCCTGTGCGGTCTTCGACCTGCTGGGTTGCCGACGTGCACGCGCCGGGATCCCCACACACGGCCACCCGCACACCCGGTCGCGTCAGGTCCGCAAACGAGGCGACGTTGTCGCGGTTGCCCGGGGCCGAGGCGATAACCAGACTGTTCGCCGCCAACGGCACCGGAGCTGTTTCGACCAGGCCGGCGTTTGCGACGGCTGACATGTTGTCGTGGTCACCCGATACGAAGACGTCCACATCAGTGCCGTCCAACACTTGCGCGGAGAGCTCCGACGAGCTTGCGAAGATGAACTCTACTGAAGCCCCGGGGTTTTCAGCCTCGAACTGCTTGCCGATCGTGGTCAGACTGGTAATCATCGACGACGACGCGAACACCGTGATGGAGGTCGTTGCCGGATGCGGCTGCGAGTCGCAGCCGCTCGCCGGGACCACCAATAGGATCCCGACTGCCATCGTTCGCTTCAATCGGCCGCGCATCGCAGTTGACCATACCGACTCCGACTCAGCGAACTAAATTCCCGCCGCATGTCTCCTTTCGGCGGGTCTAGGAGTTTGTTGTGGAAATGCGCCGTATCCCCTGCCAATTGGCTTGCGTTGAATACGTAATCCCCCGCGTCACGGCAGGCTGGAGGGCATGGGTGAGGTTGGCGGCATGGTTCGCCAAACGACGACCGCCGCTCGACTGCGATGAAAACCCGCGCCGAGCATAGCGCCGCGGCGTCGGCCGACCGGCGGGGTCGAGCCACGAGAGTGCAGCGGCTCACGCAATCATCCGTTATCCCGTTACACAATTCCGCTGTACGACCTGCCGCGGAGGACACCACACAGCGGCGAGAAGGCGAACGCGGACGCTTGCGCTTCCGTGTGGGTCAAGGTTTGTTACTGGTCGAGGGGCTGGCACTCGGTGTGCTCGGCGGTGTCGCGCTGGCCTGGTCGATGGGTTACACCCGCTTCGGTGCGGACGGCATACCGATGCTCGGTCTCAAGGTGACGCCGCTGCATGCGGGGCTTCTCCTGACCGTTGGGGCACTGGCTCTGCTGGCCTGCCTCGGCCGACGAACAGCCTTCATCTTCAGCGCCCTCACAGCATGCGGTTGGGCGGCATTGACTGTCGTCTGCGCACTCAAGGTCGCCCATCACACACCTGGCGTGCTCGGATTCGATCCGCGTGACAATCTTTTTTATGGCGCACTGAGCGCCTACAACTTCGTGACGGCGTGTTGTTTGTCGGTGCCGCTGTTCAAGGTACCCACGTGACGGTGACCCGCTACCGGACGCTGCGCGGGCACGACGAACCCACCCAGCCGGCACTCCCGGTCTAGAGCCGAGCTTGGAGAACCTTCGCGGCCGCGACCGCGTCGTCGAGCGCGCCGAACGCCACCGCGTCGAACTCGTCCCGGTTTTCGGGCCGCACCACAGCGTTGTCCGGGTCGACCAGGAGGCCTTCCTTGCCCACCGAAGACAACGTCGCCCGCATGCCGGCGAGCAAGCCGCGGGCGGCGTCGTTGATGGTGTCGACCCGGGTGACGTCGAGGATCGCCACATCAAAGTCGTCCTTCTCCCGCTCAACCCTGCGCAGCACCTGCTCGGTGCCGGCGAACAACAGGTCCCCGTGAAGTTCATAGACACGCACCCGGTCGCAGGCGTCAGAGATGGTCCTGACGGTCGACCGCGATTCTCGCGTGACAGTGAGGAAATGCAGTCCTAGCCGCTGGGACAGGCTACGACACACCCGTACTCCGCGGACACTGTTGCCCTTGTCGTCCAGCAGTGGTGAATAGACACCGATTCCGAGTTGGCCGGGCAGCACGGCGACGATGCCGCCGCCGACTCCGCTCTTGGCGGGCATTCCGACGGCGCTTACCCAGTCGCCCGCGGCGTCGTACATACCGCACGTCACCATCACCGCAAGCGTGCGCTGCACGACGACGGTATCGGTCACCCGTCGCCCGGTCATCGGGTTGACGCCGCCGCGGGCCAGGGTGGCGGCCATCCGAGCCAGGTCGGTACTGGTCACGTTGAACGAGCACTGCCGGAAGTAGACGTCCAGCACCTCGTCGGGGTCACCATCGAGCACACCGAAGCTCTGCAGCATGTACGCGATGGCGCGATTGCGGCTGCCGGTCTTCTTCTCCGAGGCGTATACGTCGGGATCGATGTCGAGCGGGCGTCCGGCGAACGCCGAATAGAACTCGCGGATGCGGCCAAATCGTTCGTCAGGTGTGGCGCCAGGGACCAGCGAAACGGCCGCGATGGCGCCGGCATTGATCATCGGGTTCTTCGGTATCTTCGTCGCCGCGTCCACGCTGATCTCGTTGAACGCCTCGCCCGACGGCTCCACTCCGATTCTCGCATCCACCGCATCCTGGCCGATCCGATCGAGGGCGAGCGCATAGGTGAACGGCTTGGATATCGATTGAATAGTGAATTCGACTGTGGCATCGCCGGACTCATAAACATATCCATCCGAGAGCGACAGTGACAGCCCGAATCCGGTGGGTTCGACGCCGGCGAGCTCGGGGATGTAGGTGGCCAGCGCTCCATCCGTGACGCTCGCGTGTTCGTCTCTGATCTGGTCCAGGTACCGCTGAACCAGTTCGGCCACGGCTTGGATCTTAGCTAGCATCGGGTCGGGTTCACGACGATGTCGTTTTTCCGCCAGTCATGTCGGTGGGCACGTGTAATTGTTTAAGGCATGCACGAAGACTTCGACCGCTGCTATCGGGCCGTCCAATCCAAGGACGCCCGGTTCGACGGCTGGTTCGTCACCGCCGTGCGGACGACGAAGATCTACTGCAGGCCCAGCTGCCCGGTCCGCCCGCCGTTCGCACGCAACATGCGGTTTTACCCGACAGCGGCGGCCGCACAACGTGCAGGCTTCCGTGCCTGCAAGCGCTGCCGGCCCGACGCCTCGCCTGGTTCACCGGAGTGGAATGTCCGCGGCGACGTGGTGGCCAGGGCGATGCGGCTCATCGCCGACGGCACGGTTGACCGCGAGGGTGTCACGGGGCTTGCCGCCCGGGTCGGCTACACCACCCGCCAGCTCGAGCGGCTGCTGCAGGCCGAGGTCGGCGCGAATCCACTGGCACTGGCCAGGGCCCAGCGCAGCCAGACTGCCCGGGTGCTGATCGAAACCACCGCGCTGCCGTTCGGCGACGTCGCGTTCGCCGCTGGCTTCTCAAGCATCCGCCAGTTCAACGACACAGTCCGGACGGTGTGCGACCTCACGCCTACGGCCCTGCGTCAACGTGCTCGGACACGATTCGGGTGTGGTGACGCCGTCGCCACGGGTTCGTTGTCACTGCGATTGCCGGTCCGGACGCCGTTCGCGTACGAGGGACTGTTCGGCCATCTCGCGGCCAGTGCGGTGCCCGGTGTCGAGGAAGTGCGCGACGGTGCGTACCGACGGACGTTGCGGCTGCCGAATGGCAACGGAATCGTAAGCCTCACACCGCAACCCGATCATGTGCGGTGCCAGCTCGTGTTGGACGACTTCCGCGACCTGTCCACGGCGATCGCGCGGTGCCGGCGACTCCTCGACCTCGACGCGGATCCCGAGGCCGTCGTCGACGCACTGAGCGCCGACCCGGACCTGACAGCGCTAGTGGCCAAAGCGCCAGGGCAACGCATTCCACGAACGGTCGACGAGCAAGAGCTCGCCGTGCGAGTGGTGATCGGCCAGCAGGTGTCGCTGAAGGCCGCACGCACCCACACCCGGCGCATCGTGACGGCCTACGGCCAGCCGGCGACTGATGCCAACGGCGGTTTGACCCATGTGTTTCCGGCCATCGAGCACCTCGCTGAGATCGATCCCGCGCATCTGGCGTTCCCGAAGTCACGGCAGCGGTCGCTAACCGCGCTCATCGGCGCGATGGCGGACGGCGAGGTGGTGCTGGATGCCGGCTGCGACTGGAACCGCGCTCGAGCGCAGCTGCTGGCGCTGCCGGGGATCGGCCCGTGGACCGCGGAGGTGATCGCGATGCGCGGCCTCGGCGACCCGGATGCTTTCCCGGTCAGCGATCTCGGCGTTCGGCTGGCCGCAAAGCAGCTCGGCCTGCCCGAGGATCTTCGTCCGCTCACCGAACACAGCACCCGGTGGCGACCGTGGCGGTCATATGCCACCCAACACTTGTGGACGGCCCTTGATCATGCGGTCAACGAATGGCCGCCGAAGGAGAAGTGATGGGAACACTGCAGTTTCGCTCGATGGACAGCCCGGTGGGAAAGCTGACCCTGGCCGGAAAGGGTGGGCAGCTGATGCACCTCCGGATGGTCGACCAGACGTATGAACCGAGCCACCACGGCTGGGAACCCGACGCCGATGCGTTCCAAGACGCTGTCGAACAACTCGAGGCCTACTTCGCCGGCGACCGGACGGACTTCGACCTGGAGCTCGCCCTGGTCGGCACACAGTTTCAGCGTCGGGTCTGGGCCGCGCTGCGGACGATTCCCTATGGGGAGACGCGGTCGTACGGCGAGATCGCCCGGCAGATCGGATCCCCCGGGGCGTTTCGCGCCGTCGGGTTGGCGAACGGCCACAACCCGATCGGCATCATCGTGCCGTGCCATCGCGTGATCGGGTCGAACGGCAGCCTCACCGGGTACGGCGGCGGGCTTGATCGAAAAAGGGCCTTGCTCGAATTGGAGAAGAGCCGCACCGCGCCCGCTCTATTCGATTGAACAATGCAATAAAAATGCCTCTGCCCTCCAATCGAAATTGGAGGGCAGAGGACTTTAATGTGTGTTCGGCGGTGTCCTACTTTTCCACCCGGGTTGGGTAGTATCATCGGCGCTGGCAGGCTTAGCTTCCGGGTTCGGGATGGGTCCGGGCGTTTCCCTGCCGCTATGTACCGCCGTAACTTTATTCACTCTTTTTTGAGTGTCCCCCGTGTGGGGGGTGGTGTTATTTGGTGGTGGGGTGCAGTCGTTTGAAGACTGTGGTTTGTGGTTGCGAGTTTGTGTGTAAGTTTTCGGCCGGTTAGTGCCAGTTCCCTGAACCCCTTACGGGGCGTGTAGGTCTGGTCTATTGATCCCGTGGTCTGCGGGGGGCCTTATCCCACTTAATGGGTGAGAAGCCTGGTCTTGGAGGGGGTTTCCCGCTTAGATGCTTTCAGCGGTTATCCTGTCCGAACGTGGCTATCCAGCGGTGCCCCTGGTGGGACAACTGGTGGACCAGAGGTTCGTCCGTCCCGGTCCTCTCGTACTAGGGACAGGTTTCCTCAAGCTTCTGACGCGCGCGGCGGATAGAGACCGAACTGTCTCACGACGTTCTAAACCCAGCTCGCGTGCCGCTTTAATGGGCGAACAGCCCAACCCTTGGGACCTGCTCCAGCCCCAGGATGCGACGAGCCGACATCGAGGTGCCAAACCATCCCGTCGATATGGACTCTTGGGGAAGATCAGCCTGTTATCCCCGGGGTACCTTTTATCCGTTGAGCGACACCCCTTCCACTCGGGGGTGCCGGATCACTAGTCCCGACTTTCGTCCCTGCTTGACATGTTCGTCTCGCAGTCAAGCTCCCTTGTGCACTTACACTCAACACCTGATTGCCGTCCAGGTTGAGGGAACCTTTGGGCGCCTCCGTTACATTTTAGGAGGCAACCGCCCCAGTTAAACTACCCGCCAGGCACTGTCCCTGAACCGGATAAACGGTTCGAGGTTAGAGGCCCAATACGATCAGAGTGGTATTTCAACAATGACTCCACAACCACTGGCGTGGCCGCTTCGCAGTCTCCCACCTATCCTACACAAACCGTATCGAGCACCAATACCAAGTTGTAGTGAAGGTCCCGGGGTCTTTTCGTCCTGCCGCGCGTAACGAGCATCTTTACTCGTAGTGCAATTTCGCCGAGTCTATGGTTGAGACAGTTGAGAAGTCGTTACGCCATTCGTGCAGGTCGGAACTTACCCGACAAGGAATTTCGCTACCTTAGGATGGTTATAGTTACCACCGCCGTTTACTGGGGCTTAAATTCTCCGCTTCACCCCCGAAAGGGTTGACAGGTCCTCTTAACCTTCCAGCACCGGGCAGGCGTCAGTCCGTATACATCGTCTTGCGACTTCGCACGGACCTGTGTTTTTAGTAAACAGTCGCTTCTCACTGGTTTGTGCCACCCCCCACCGCTACCGGCTGCAAGAGCCATGACGGTAGGAGGTCCCCCTTCTCCCGAAGTTACGGGGGTATTTTGCCGAGTTCCTTAACCATAGTTCACTCGTACGCCTCGGTATTCTCTACCTGACCACCTGTGTTGGTTTGGGGTACGGGCCGTGTGCACACTCGCTAGAGGCTTTTCTTGGCAGCTTAGGATCACCGAATTCACCTCACTCGGCTATGCATCACCTCTCGGACACATGACACCCGGATTTGCCTAGATGTCGTCCTACCGGTTTGCCCCAGTATTACCACTGACTGGTACGGCTACCTTCCTGCGTCACCCCATCGCTTGACTACTACCAGAGAAGGTTCCACGCAGCCCCACAACCCCTCACACCCGAAGGTGATCGGTGATCGTGGTTTTGGGCGGTTAGTACCTCTGATTCATCAGGGACGCACACACACGGGTACGGGAATATCAACCCGTTGTCCATCGACTACGCCTGTCGGCCTCGCCTTAGGTCCCGACTCACCCTGGGCGGACTGGCCTGGCCCAGGAACCCTTGGTCTTTCGGCGGGCAAGGTTCTCACTTGCCTTATCGCTACTCATGCCTGCATTCTCACTCCCACACCCTCCACCACTAGATCACTCTGTGGCTTCACCGGATGCAGGACGCTCCCCTACCCAGCATGGACAACGTCCACACTGCCGCGGCTTCGGCGGTGTGCTTGAGCCCCGCTACATTATCGGCGCACAATCACTTGACCAGTGAGCTATTACGCACTCTTTCAAGGGTGGCTGCTTCTAAGCCAACCTCCTGGTTGTCTTCGCGACTGCACATCCTTTTCCACTTAGCACACGCTTAGGGGCCTTAGCCGGCGATCTGGGCTGTTTCCCTCTCGACGCACGGAGCTTATCCCCCGCCGTCTCACTGCCACACTATTGACTTACCGGCATTCGGAGTTTGGCTGACGTCAGTAACCTAGTAGGGCCCATCGGCCATCCAGTAGCTCTACCTCCGGCAAGAAAAATGTAACGCTGCACCTAAATGCATTTCGGGGAGAACCAGCTATCACGGAGTTTGATTGGCCTTTCACCCCTACCCACAACTCATCCCCTCAGTCTTCAACCTAAGTGGGTTCGGGCCTCCACAACATCTTACTGCTGCTTCACCCTGGCCATGGGTAGATCACTCCGCTTCGGGTCCAGAACACACCACTACACCACACACTCCTGTGCGGATACGCCCTATTCAGACTCGCTTTCGCTGCGGCTACCCCACCCGGGTTAACCTCGCGACATGTCCCTGACTCGCAGGCTCATTCTTCAAAAGGCACGCCATCACCCCACGCTTTAACACGAAGGCTCTGACGGATTGTAAGCGCACGGTTTCAGGTACTCTTTCACTCCCCTCCCGGGGTACTTTTCACCATTCCCTCACGGTACTAATCCGCTATCGGTCACTGGACAGTATTCAGGCTTACCGGGTGGTCCCGGCAGATTCACAGCAGATTCCACGGGCCCGCTGCTACTCGGGGACAGCTCCACAGGAGCCGTGATGTTTTCGCCTACGGGGCTCTCACCCTCTCCGGACAGACCATCCCAGGCCACTTCGACTAACACCACGGTTTATCACTCCCGGCCAGGCCGGCGGACCTGACAAGAAACGCCCCACAACACCGCACACACAACCCCCGCCGGGTATCACATGTGCACGGTTTAGCCATCCTCCGCTTTCGCTCGCCACTACTCACGGAATCACACTTGTTTTCTCTTCCTACGGGTACTGAGATGTTTCACTTCCCCGCGTTCCCCCCCACCGGCTATATATTCACCGGCGGGTGACACGACATCACTCGTGCCGGGTTTCCCCATTCGGACATCCTCGGATCCACGCTCGGTTGACAGCTCCCCGAGGCATAACGCAGCCTCCCACGTCCTTCATCGGCTCCCAGTGCCAAGGCATCCACCATGCGCCCTTAAACACTTACAACACAAAACCAAAAGTTATAAAAACTTTGAAATTGCACATCAGACACACAAAAACCCGCACCCCCAAAAAGGGCACGGAACCCTTGCGCGCTCGATGCTCGCAACCACTATCCACAAATCAAACACCACACCCCACCACCAAAGCAGGGCGACAACAACCACACTCCCTCGCAGGAAGCGCACCCCAACCTCGGGGTATAACCATCTCCGGTTTCCCACACTCGGGACGAAGAGATAGCGGGCCTGTTGCCTCAAAGCCCAATAGTGTGTCTGGCAGTTCCCATCACCGGTGTTTCCCCACCGGTTCAACGTTTGTTGTGCACCAGAACCACACCCACTACAGGCGTAGCCCATCATCACGATTCGCTCGGATCACCGAACCCCCACACGATGTGGGCGGGTCACGAGTCTCGTGGTGCTCCTTAGAAAGGAGGTGATCCAGCCGCACCTTCCGGTACGGCTACCTTGTTACGACTTCGTCCCAATCGCCGATCCCACCTTCGACGGCTCCCTCCCACAAGGGGTTAGGCCACCGGCTTCGGGTGTTACCGACTTTCATGACGTGACGGGCGGTGTGTACAAGGCCCGGGAACGTATTCACCGCAGCGTTGCTGATCTGCGATTACTAGCGACTCCGACTTCACGGGGTCGAGTTGCAGACCCCGATCCGAACTGAGACCGGCTTTGAAAGGATTCGCTCCACCTCACGGCATCGCAGCCCTTTGTACCGGCCATTGTAGCATGTGTGAAGCCCTGGACATAAGGGGCATGATGACTTGACGTCATCCCCACCTTCCTCCGAGTTGACCCCGGCAGTCTCTCACGAGTCCCCACCATAACGTGCTGGCAACATGAGACAAGGGTTGCGCTCGTTGCGGGACTTAACCCAACATCTCACGACACGAGCTGACGACAGCCATGCACCACCTGCACACAGGCCACAAGGGAATACCTATCTCTAGGCACGTCCTGTGCATGTCAAACCCAGGTAAGGTTCTTCGCGTTGCATCGAATTAATCCACATGCTCCGCCGCTTGTGCGGGCCCCCGTCAATTTCTTTGAGTTTTAGCCTTGCGGCCGTACTCCCCAGGCGGGGTACTTAATGCGTTAGCTACGGCACGGATCCCAAGGAAGGAAACCCACACCTAGTACCCACCGTTTACGGCGTGGACTACCAGGGTATCTAATCCTGTTCGCTCCCCACGCTTTCGCTCCTCAGCGTCAGTTACTGCCCAGAGACCCGCCTTCGCCACCGGTGTTCCTCCTGATATCTGCGCATTCCACCGCTACACCAGGAATTCCAGTCTCCCCTGCAGTACTCCAGTCTGCCCGTATCGCCCGCACGCCCACAGTTGAGCTGTGAGTTTTCACGAACAACGCGACAAACCACCTACGAGCTCTTTACGCCCAGTAATTCCGGACAACGCTCGCACCCTACGTATTACCGCGGCTGCTGGCACGTAGTTGGCCGGTGCTTCTTCTATAGGTACCGTCACTTGCGCTTCGTCCCTACTGAAAGAGGTTTACAACCCGAAGGCCGTCATCCCTCACGCGGCGTCGCTGCATCAGGCTTGCGCCCATTGTGCAATATTCCCCACTGCTGCCTCCCGTAGGAGTCTGGGCCGTATCTCAGTCCCAGTGTGGCCGGACACCCTCTCAGGCCGGCTACCCGTCGTCGCCTTGGTAGGCCATCACCCCACCAACAAGCTGATAGGCCGCGGGCCCATCCCACACCGCAAAAGCTTTCCACCACAAACCATGCGATTCGTAGTCCTATCCGGTATTAGACCCAGTTTCCCAGGCTTATCCCGAAGTGCAGGGCAGATCACCCACGTGTTACTCACCCGTTCGCCACTCGAGTACCCCGAAGGGCCTTTCCGTTCGACTTGCATGTGTTAAGCACGCCGCCAGCGTTCGTCCTGAGCCAGAATCAAACTCTCCAAACAAAAACAACCCATCCAAAGACAGGTGAATTCGAATCAGAACAAGCCTGACCTAACAAAAAGACACCAAAAACTGGCATCAAAAAAAACCACACCCTAAACGGGAAAAAGAGCATGGCAAAAAACAAACAACAAACAAAAACCACCAAACACACTATTGAGTTCTCAAACAACACACCCGCTCTAGGGCAACCCTGCCACTGTACTCCACATGGACAGAGACGTCAAACCACGTCCTCCAGTCCGATTGGCCTGGGGCCGTTGGCATCTCACTAAAGACTACGCCTTCTTCCGCCAAGCCTAAAGCGGCCCCTTATTGGTGCCCTCCGGCCGGGGCTGGCTCCTAGACGATCCGCTCTATTTCCGCGCCCAGACTGACGAGGTT
Source organism: uncultured Actinomycetota bacterium (assembly GCA_963841555.1). GTDB lineage: Bacteria > Actinomycetota > Actinomycetes > Mycobacteriales > Mycobacteriaceae > Mycobacterium. The sequence continues at coordinate 1,091,271 of CAWJDL010000003.1, read as the reverse complement.
CTCGACGAACAGCGGGTAGCCGCGATCGATGTGGAACACGTCGTGCACCTCGGTGTCACCGTCGGCGACCAGGCCGGCCAGCACCAGACCCGCACCGGCCCGGATGTCGGACGACCACACCGGCGCGCTGGACAGTTGCGGGATGCCCCGCACGACCGCGTGGTGGCCATCGGTACGGGCGTCGGCACCCAGCCGGATCATCTCCTCGACAAACCGGAACCGGGCCTCGAACACGTTCTCGGTGATCATCGACGTGCCGTCCGCGATCGACGCCAGTCCGATGGCCATCGGCTGCAGATCGGTCGGGAATCCCGGGAACGGCAGGGTCGCGACGTTGACCGCCTTGGGCCGCTCGTACTGGACAACCCTGAAGCCGTCGTCGGTCTGCGTAACGGTGGCGCCGGCGTCGTGCAGCTTGTGTAGCACCAACTGCAGGTGTTGCGGGTCGACACCCGTCACCGAGATGTCCCCGCGGGTCATCGCGGCGGCGATGCCCCATGTGGCCGCGACGATGCGGTCGCCGATCACCCGATGTTCGGTGGGATAGAGCCGATCGACGCCGGTGATCGTCATGGTCGGCGTCCCAGCCCCGGAGATCTGGGCGCCCATCTGGTTGAGCATCGTGCACAGGTCGACGACGTCGGGCTCGCGCGCGGCGTTGTGAATCGTCGTGACGCCCTCGGCGACCACAGCGGCCATCAGAATGTTCTCCGTCGCGCCCACCGACGGGAACTCCAGCTGAATTTCCGCGCCGCGCAAGTGATCTGCCTCGGCCACGACACAGCCGTGCTCGATATTGCAGCGCGCGCCCAGCTGTCGCAGACCGGCTTGATGCATATCCAACGGGCGCGACCCGATGGCATCGCCGCCCGGAAGCGCGACCTTGGCCCGCTTGCACCGGCCGACCAACGGTCCCAGCACACACACCGATGCCCGGAACTGGCGGACCGCGGCGAAATCCGCGTCGTACTTGGGTTCGTCGGGCGAGGTGATCCGCACGACATCACCATCCAGCTCGACCGTCGTGCCCAGACCACGCAGGACCTCCGCCATCAGCGGCACATCCAGGATGTCCGGGCAATTGGTGATCGTGCTGGTCCCCTCCGCCAGGAGCGTCGCCGCCATCAGCTTCAATACGCTGTTTTTGGCCCCCCCGACAGCAACTTCGCCCGATAACCGGCTTCCGCCGGTCACCACGAATCGCTCGCTCACGCGGTTAGTGTAAACAGCGGATTGGGCCCTGTCAGTTTCCCAGCCAGTCTGTCCCGCTACGGTTTAACCATGGCAGTTCATCTGACCCGCATATACACCCGGACCGGCGACGACGGAACCACCGGTTTGAGCGATTTCAGCAGGGTCTCAAAGAATGACACACGGCTCGCCGCATATGCCGACTGCGACGAAACCAATGCTGCGATCGGCGTCGCCGTCGCATTGGGAAACCCCGGCGAGCAAATTCGCAACGTGCTCCGGCAGATTCAGAACGATCTCTTCGACGCGGGCGCTGACCTGTCCACCCCGGTGGTTGAAAATCCCGAACATCCCCCGCTGCGGATCACCCAGAGCTACATCGATCGGTTGGAGTCGTGGTGCGACGAGTTCAACGAACCGCTGCCTGCTCTGAATTCATTTGTGCTGCCAGGGGGTACACCGCTCTCGGCGCTGCTGCACGTGGCCCGCACGGTGGCGCGCCGGGCGGAACGCTCGGCGTGGCAAGCCGTGGACACCCACAAAGACTCGATCAGCGTGCTGCCGGCCAAATACCTCAACCGGCTGTCGGACCTGCTGTTCATATTGTCACGGGTGGCCAATCCCGCTGGAGACGTGTTGTGGCAACCGGGCGGTCCCGCAACGGATTAGAACGTGCGGCGCCGAGCGCGCGGCGACGGCCGCGACTCGAGCCACGACTGAAATGCCGTCAACGCACCGCGATCCAGTGCCACTTCATAGCCCTGGCGGCGTTCCGGGCTGGTGTCGCGCAGCTCCAGAACGACGATCTCGGCGGTCATGATGTCGAACTCGTCGCCGCGGGGCGACCGTCGCGACACGATCTCCAGGCCACGGCGACTCAGCCTCCGATCTGGCCACCAGCGCAGGCTGGACAGTCGATAGAAGCCGGCTTCCCCACCCCGGTAACGCATTACACCGTGGCGCCACCCGTGCCCGCCAACGGCGGGCACATCGCGCAGGATCGCCGCCGTCCCGCCCACTTGGCGTAGCTTCCACAGCCGATAACAGAGCGCGACGACAACGAACAGCAGTACACAGACCAGCGCGGCCATCACGATCATGGACGCGCTCATCGGCGGGCCCTCTAGTCGATCTGGCCCAGGGCGCGAAGCCTCGCTCGGCCCTTGGCGGCGGTAGCGGGATCGTCGGATTCGGCGTCACGCTGTGCGGCGGCTTCGTCGATCTCCGAATCGAATTCAGCGCTCTCGGCCAGGACGGTCACACCTTGCTCGGTGACGGACAGAAAGCCGCCGTCCACCGCGATGCGCAGGTCGTCTTCATCCTCGCGCTCCACCCGCACCATCGCGTCGTCGACCAGCTGTGCGACCAACGGGATGTGGTTGGGCAGGATGCCGATCTCGCCGGAGGTGGTGCGGGTGAACAGGAACGTGCCCTGACCCGACCAGATCTTGCGATCGACAGCGACGATGTCGATGTTCAGTTCGGCCATCTCACATCACCTTTCGGCGCCGGCAAGGCCTAGTCATCCTTCTTCTCGCCCTCGTCCGACTTCTCGGAGCCGTCGTCCTTCTTGCTGTCCGACTTGCCGCCACCTTCGAGTTTCACGCCGAAGCTCTCGGCCTTCTTCGCCAAATCGTCCAAGCCGCCGATCAAGAAGAACGCCTGCTCGGGCACGTGGTCGAATTCGCCCTTGGTCAGCCGGTCGAACGCCTCGATGTTCTCCTTGAGAGGAACGGTCGAACCGGGCTGGCCGGTGAACTGCTCGGCCGCCATCATGTTCTGCGACAGGAAGCGCTCGATACGGCGCGCCCGGTTGACCAACTGCTTGTCCTCTTCGGACAGCTCGTCGATACCGAGGATCGCGATGATGTCCTGAAGATCCTTGTAGCGCTGTAGGATTCGGATGACTTCCTGCGCCACTCGGTAATGCTCGTCGCCCACGATGGCCGGGTCGAGGATCGTCGAGCTGGACGCCAGCGGGTCGACCGCCGGGAAGATGCCCTTTGAGAACACCCCACGCGACAGCTCCGTGGTGGCATCGAGGTGGGCGAACGTGGTTGCCGGCGCGGGGTCGGTGTAGTCGTCGGCGGGCACGTAGACGGCCTGCATCGATGTGATGGAGCGGCCACGCGTCGACGTGATTCGCTCCTGCAGCTCGCCCATCTCGTCGGCCAGCGTCGGCTGGTAACCCACTGCGGACGGCATGCGGCCGAGCAGCGTGGACACCTCGGAGCCGGCCTGGGTGAACCGGAAGATGTTGTCGATGAACAGCAGCACGTCCTGACCCTGCTCGTCGCGGAAGTACTCCGCCATGGTCAGCGCTGACAGCCCGACACGCATACGGGTGCCGGGCGGCTCGTCCATCTGACCGAAAACCAGCGCGGTGTCCTTGAGCACGTCGGCCTCGCCGAGCTCGACCCACAGGTCGTTGCCCTCGCGCGTGCGCTCGCCCACCCCGGCGAAAACGGAAGTGCCACCGAAGTTGCGGGCAATACGGTTGATCATCTCCTGGATCAGAACGGTCTTGCCGACACCCGCGCCGCCGAACAGGGCGATCTTGCCGCCGCGCACGTACGGGGTCAGCAGGTCGACGACCTTGAGGCCCGTCTCGAGCATCTCGGTACGGGGTTCGAGCTCGTCGAAGGGCGGCGGCTTGCGGTGAATCGGCCAGCGGTCGAAGTCGTTTCCGTAGTCCTTCTCGTCCAGGCAGATGCCAAGGGCGTTCCAGACGTGGCCCTTCACGCCGTCGCCGACCGGCACCGAGATTGCCTTCCCGGTGTCGACCACGTCGACGCCGCGGACCAGGCCGTCGGTCGGCTGCAGTGCGATGCAGCGCACCAGGCCGTCACCGAGGTGCAGGGCCACCTCCAGCGTCAGCATCTTGGCGAGTTCCTCGAACGTGACCTCGACCTGCAGTGCGTTGAACAGTTCGGGCACCGAGCCGCGGGGGAATTCAACGTCGACCACGGGACCTGTCACCCGAACCACGCGACCGTTGGTGTCCTTGTTCGTTGCCTTGTCGGTCTTTTCGGCGGTAGCAGTCATCTCTTCTTCTTTCTAGGGGCTAACGGCTCGCATCGGCTAGCGCGTTCGCACCACCGACGATCTCGCTGATTTCCTGGGTGATCTGGGCCTGCCGCTCGCGGTTGGCCTCAAGGGTAAGGGCCTTGATGAGGTCGTCCGCGTTGTCGGTGGCCGCCTTCATCGCCCGCTGACGCGAAGCCAGCTCCGACGCCGCCGACTCGAGCAGTGCGGCATAGATGCGGGTTGCCACGTACCGCGGCAGCAGCGCATCGAAAAGTGTTGTGGCGTCGGGCTCGAACGAGTACAGCGTGTGCGGCCCCGGATCTTCCTCGACGTACTCCACCACCATCGGGGCGATCCGGTTTGCAACGGCCGACTGCGACATCATCGACTTGAACTCGGTGGAAACGATGTGCAGCTCGTCGACGCCCAGAATCCCGTCGGGTCCCGGATCGTCGCCCACGTCGTCCGCCCCGGCAAGGAAGGCGTCGACCAGCGTCGAGGCGATCTCCTGAGCGTTCTCGTACGTGGGTTGCTCGGAGAATCCGCTCCACGACTCGGTGATCTTCCAGTTGCGGAACCTGTAGTAATTCAGCGCCTTACGGCCCACGGTGTAGACGATCGGGGTCTTGCCCTCCTGCCGCATGAGGGAGAACAGCTCCTCCGCGCGACGGAACACATTCGAGTTGTATCCACCACAGAGACCCCGATCGGATGACACCACCAGAATGCCTGCCCGCTTGGGGTCATCGCGCTCGACGAGCAGCGGATGGTCCAGCGCCGCCTCCTCGGCCAGCGCGGTCAGCATGTCGGTGATCTCGACCGCGTACGGGCGCGCCGACTGTAGGCGGTTCTGCGCCCTGCCAATACGCGACGTGGCGATCAGCTCCTGGGCCTTGGTGATCTTCTTGATCGACCCGGCGGAGCGGATCCGCCCGCGTAACTCACGAAGTGTGGCAGCCATTGCTCGTTACTTCTTCTTCGGCGCCGGCTTGCGGACCTTCACCGATTCCTTCTCGAGGTCTTCGTCGGCCAGCGCGCCGACGTGCTCGTCGGGCACGACCGAGACACCGCCGGTGCCCGCGAAGCCCTTCTTGAACTGGTTGATCACCTCGACCAGTTTCTCGCTGAGGTCGTCGCCGAGCTTCCCCGATTCGCGAATGTCTTTGAGTATGTCTGCTTCCGAAGCCCGGATGTGGTCCAGCAACTCGGTTTCGAACCGGCCGACGTCCTCGACAGGTACCGAATCCAGGTGACCGCCGGTGCCCAGGAAGATCGAGACGACCTGCTCCTCGACGGGCAGCGGGTGATACTGCCGTTGCTTGAGCAGTTCCACCAGCCGCGCACCGCGCTCCAGCTGCGCCTTCGAGGTGGCATCCAGATCGGACGCGAACGCCGCGAACGCCTCCAGCTCGCGGTACTGCGACAGATCCAGCCGCAGCGACCCGGCCACTTCCTTCATCGCCTTGATCTGCGCCGCGCCGCCCACCCGGGAGACCGACACGCCGACGTTGATCGCCGGACGCACACCCTGGTTGAACAGGTCGGTCTCCAGGAAGCACTGCCCGTCGGTGATCGAGATGACGTTGGTCGGAATGTAGGCCGAGATGTCGTTGGCCTTGGTCTCGATGATCGGCAGACCGGTCAGCGAGCCACCGCCCAACTCGTCGGACAGCTTCGCGCAGCGTTCCAATAGCCGTGAATGCAGGTAGAACACATCGCCGGGGTAGGCCTCGCGGCCAGGCGGGCGGCGCAGCAGCAGCGAGATCGCGCGGTAGGCCTCGGCCTGCTTGGACAGGTCGTCGAACACGATCAGCACATGCTTGCCCTCGTACATCCAGTGCTGGGCGATCGCCGAACCGGTGTACGGCGCAAGCCATTTGAAGCCCGCCGAGTCCGAAGCCGGCGCGGCAACGATGGTCGTGTATTCCATCGCACCGCCCTCTTCGAGCGCCCGAGCCACTGCGGCGATGGTCGTGCCTTTCTGCCCGATCGCGACGTAGACGCAGCGGACCTGCTTCTTTTCGTCGCCGGTCTCCCAGTTCTGGCGCTGGTTGAGGATGGTGTCCACGCAGACCGCGGTCTTGCCTGTCTTGCGGTCGCCGATGATCAACTGGCGCTGGCCGCGGCCGATCGGGGTCATCGCGTCGATGGCCTTGATGCCGGTCTGCAGCGGCTCCTTCACGCCCTGTCGCTGCACCACCGACGGAGCCTGAATCTCCAGCGGGCGACGGGTTTCCGAGTCGACGTCGCCGCGGCCGTCAATCGGCTGGGCGAGCGGGTTGACCACGCGGCCGAGGAACGCATCGCCGACGGGCACCGACAGGACTTCGCCGGTGCGCTTCACCTGCTGGCCCTCTTCGATCTTCTCGAAGTCGCCGAGGATCACGGCGCCGACGTTGTGCTCGTCGAGGTTGAGCGCCACGCCCAGTACGCCGCCGGGGAACTCCAGCAGCTCCTGCGTCATCACCGAGGGCAGGCCCTCGACGTGCGCGATACCGTCGCCGGCGTCGATGACCGTACCGATCTCTTCGCGCGCGGTGTCGGCGGTGAAACTCGAGACGTACTCCTCGATCGCACCCTGGATGTCGTCAGCGGAGATGGTCAACTCTGCCATGGGTTTTCGTCTTCCTGCTCTTAGGGTGTGGGGTCTTGTCGTTAGTTGTCGATCAGTCAGGCAGCTTGGTCTCGGCGGCCGCCAGTTTCGATGAGAGCGTGCCGTCGATCACCTCGTCGCCGACGGCGATGTTCAGCCCGCCCAACAGCTCCGAGTTGACGTGCAACTGCACGGAAACCGGGTGCCCGTAAATGCGGGTCAATACGTCTGTCAGCCGTGTCCGCTGGGCGTCACTGAGGTCGGCCGCGGCGCTGACGTGCGCCACCACCTCGCCTCGGCGGGCCACCGCAAGCTCGGCCAGCTCGCGCACGGCCTCGTCTGAGCGTTCGCCGCGAAGCAGCTCGACCGTCTGCGAAAGCAGCTGGACCGTTGTGGTATTCACTCCGGAGCCGCTGTCAAGGACATCGCGCAGCAGCTTGACACGGCCCTCGGCAGGCGCGCTGTAGTCGCTCAGCAGGGTGGCCAGCCCCGGCTGCGCATCCAGGATGCGGCTGAACCGGAAGAGTTGTTCTTCGACGTCGCCGGCCACGTCTTCACGCTCCGCGCGCACCAGCAGCGCCAGCCGCGCGACATGTTCGACGGCGTCGACAAGGTTGGCGTCGGACGACCAGCGTCCTGACACCGCGGCCTTCAGCACCTCGAGCGCCGTGTCGCCGATATTGCCTTCGAGCAGCGTCTCGAGCAGGCCCAGCTTGGCCGACGGGTCGTCGGCTGGGTCCGCGAGATGGCGTGTCAGAACATGCTCGCGCGCCAGAAGTTGGGCGACCGACGCCAAATCATCGGCCACCGAAGATAACTGGTCGGGTCCAAGGTCGGCGGTCACCTCGTCGAACTTGTCCACCAGCGCCGCCAGCGACTCCCGGCTCGCGGCGCGCAGCCGCGCCGTCGCCCGGTCTGCGATCACCGCTTCGGACGGTGCCATCGCATCGAGTTCATCGATGAACCGGTCGACGGTGGCCGACTGCGCATCGGCATCCGAGACGTGTTCACTGACCAAATCGCCCGCGCGGCGGACAGATTCGGCACCGAGATCCTGACGCAGTTGGCGAACCAACTGAGCGCGCAGAAGCTGAACCTGCTGGGCGCCTTGCACTTTGATCCGCTCAACCTCAGCGTCGGCCTGGGCATGCAGCTGCTCGACGAGACGCTCGGCGTCGACCCGCGCCTCCTCGGTCACTTGCTTGGCCTCGGCCTTGGCTTGCTCGAGGGCTTTCTCGTGCGCCTTCTCGGCCTCGTCCAGCCGCTTCTTGGCCTCGGCGCTGTCCTCCAACTGCTTGCGCACGTTTTCCTGCTGGTTGGTCATCATCCGGCGCACCGGCGGAACTACGTAGCGCCACACAATGAACACGATGACCGCGAACCCGACGAGCTGACCGATGAATGTCGACATTGCCGCTACCGCCCCGAAGCCGATGTGGTCGTGTTGATCTCAACTCCGAGCACCCGGCTGGCCAGCGTCTCGGACAAGTTATCCAGCGACGACCGCAAGTCCGTCTGGATGGATAGAGCTTGCTCCTTCAACTCCGAGTCGGCTTGCTGCAGCGTCGACGCCACTTCGTCGGAAGCCCGGCCTCGCATGTCCTCCAGGACCTTTCGACCTTCCGCTCGCGCCTCGTCACGAACTTTCGAGGCATCTCCGCGCGCCTTGCCCATCTCGGACAGATAGTCCTCGTCGGCGGCGGTGAATTGGTCGGCCGCCTTGCGGCTGTCCTCGACGGTCTGCTTCACCATGGCGTCGCGTTCGCGCAGCACCTTGGAGACAGGTGGCACGACCCACTTGCCAATCACGCCGAGCACGATCAAGAAGATGATCAGCACGAAGAAGAAGGTGCCGTTGGGGATGAGGAAGTTGCTGGTGCCACCACCTTCCTCAGCCGCCAGAAGGACGACTTTCGGGTCAGGCATGGCGGGCATTAAGCAACCGGGGTGGCGAACACGAACAGCGCCATGAACGCCAGGTTGATGAAGTAGGCGGCCTCAACCAGACCGACCGTGATGAAGAACGGAGTGAACAGTCGGCCCTGCGCCTCCGGCTGCCGGGCGATGCCGGCGATCAGCGCGTTACCGGCGATGCCGTCACCGATACCGGCACCGATCGCGCCGCCGGCCATGATCAGTCCACCGCCGATAAGCGCGCCAGCAGCGATAGTGGGATCCATTCCTTATCCTCCTTGATAACTGGTAGGCCGTCCTACCAGGATTTGTGACAAGTTTGTGGGCATTAGTGGTGGTCCTCGTCCAGCTCCATCGACTGGCTGAAGTACAAGATCGTCAGCAGCGCGAAAATAAACGCCTGGATCGCGCCGACGAACAGGTCGAAGCTCTTCCAAATCGCGTTGGGCAACCACAGGATGTACGGCGGGAACAGCGCGATCAGCGCGACCAGGATGCCGCCGGCGAAGATGTTGCCAAAGAGTCGGAGCGACAACGAAATCGGCTTGGCGATCTCCTCGACGAGGTTGATCGGCGCCATCAGTGTGACGTGGCCCTTCAGCAGCTTGACGGGGTGGCCCACGATGCCGCGGCGCCAGACGCCTGCCGCGTGGTAGCAGATGAATACGAACAGTGCGAGCGCCAGCACGAAGTTGATGTCCGATGCCGGCGGCTTCACGAGTTCATGAATCGCGCCGCTGGAGTCCGTGTACTGCACCGGCAGCACCGAGAGCCAGTTGGCGACGAGGATGAACACGAACAGCGTCACCGCGAGCGGCAGCACGAACGGCGCGATCTTCATGCCGATCGCGGCCTCGATCTGGTCGCGCAGTTGAGTGGTGATCGCTTCCCAGAACAGCTGCACGCCACCGGGCACACCCGTCGATGTGACCTTGGCGCGCAGGAAGAACGCCAGCCCGAGCACGATCACGGCGGCGATCGCGGTCGCAAGCACCGTGTCGGTGTTGACCGTCAGTCCGAACCAGTGGGCCTCCGTGTGGTGGCCGACCTCGATGCCGGATTCGGCGGCAAGGATCGTCTCGGTCATTGCTGTGTGGCCTCCCCTTCGAGTCCGTCAGCCGGCCACCGGCCTTCAGCTTCTTCATCACCGGCAGCGCAGTGGAGATCACCAACACCACCTGGAACAATGCCATGCCGAACAACACGCCGAGCCCCTGCGGCCGGAAGATGAACGCGATCGTCAGCCCGATCACCGTCAGCACCAACAGGCGGGTGGCGGAGTTCAGCGCCATCTTGCGCTTGAGCGGATGCGCGTCGGCGGTGATGGCGTCCACCGAGCGCTGCACAAGCACGGCGTTGAGCAAACCCAGCCCGAGGCCGACGCCGAAGAAGACGCCGATCATCACATGGCCGAGCAGTCCGGCGGCCAGCGGTCGCCAGGCCGGTAAGCACCACACTGATTGCAAGCAGGCGCACTGGCCTGAAAGCAACGGACGGAAACACCAACGGCGCGTCGTGCGCTGGCGTCGTCACTGCTTCACCTCAATCCCGCGGTCACGAGAGCTAATCCTGATGATTCTGTGCGTGGCGCCCCGAGCGTATCGGAGGGCGACAGGCCCGCTGGAATCACCCAAGGGGTAGCTCCCTTTGTCGGTCGTTGTTCCGTGCCGATCGGCGGTGAACCGATGGCCCGGGGGCCGGCAACCCGCGAGGTTTTTCGGGCTCTAACAGCACCCTAACACATGGTTAGCGGCCTAAAAGGGGGTCTACTACTTTTTGTCGTACATTTCCTCGAAGCGGTCGTCGCGGCGGCGCAGAAGCGGGATCAGAGTCACCACGATCGCGACCAGAATCGCGGCCAGCATGACGGCTCCGGTGTAGCGCGGGTCGAAGAAAATCGTGCTCGCCGCGCCCAGCGCGATGATGCCCACCCACAAATAGACGAGCAGCACCACTCGCCGGTGCGAATGGCCGATCTGCAGCAACCGATGATGCAAGTGCATCTTGTCCGGCGTCGAGAAATGCACGCCCGCGCGGGTCCGGCGAATCGACCGCGAGCAGCATGTCGAGCGCCGGCACGAACATCACCGCCACCACCAACAGGAACGGTGACAGCAGAGCGAAGACGTCGCGCGCGCCGTAGGCGGTCTGCGAGATCGGGCCTGCCGCGGTGGTGGATGCGGCGGCGAGCATCAGCCCGATCAGCATCGAGCCGGAGTCGCCCATGAAGATCTTGGCGGGGTGGAAGTTGTGCGGCAGGAAGCCGAGGCACGCGCCGGCCAGCACGACGGAGATCACCGCGGGCGGATAGAAGAGGACATCGCCGCCGTGGTCGCGCAGCAGGCCGATCGAGAAGATGCAGATGGCCGACGCGGTGATCAGGCCGAGCCCGGCGGCCAGCCCGTCGAGGCCGTCGACGAAGTTCATCGCGTTGACGATCGCCACCGTCAGCGCCAGCGTGAGCAGGATCGACGACACCTGGTCCAGCACGATGGTGCCGACGCCGCCGATCGGGATGTAGAGCACGCTCCACGCGACGCCCATCGTGACGAGCACACTCGCGGCGGTGATCTGGCCGGCGAACTTCGTCAACGCGTCCAGGCCCCACTTGTCGTCGATCAGCCCGATGGCCATGATGAGTCCGCCTGCGACGACGACGGCGGGCATGCCGGACGAATAGACGAAGCCGCGGGTGAGCGCAGGCAGTTGCGACGCCAACAGGACGGCCGCCACCACGCCGATGTACATCGCCAGGCCACCCATGCGCGGCGTCGGCTGCAGGTGAACGTCGCGCTCGCGCGGATAGGCGACCGCGCCGAGCCGCCTGGCCAGCACCCGGACCCAGCCGGTCGCGAAGTAAGTGATCATCGCCGCGGTCAGCCCGACGAGCGCGAGCTCGCGCAGCGGGACACCCGCGCCCCGATCGGAGAGCGCGAGCAGTCCGCCGGCCACGTCGCTCACCATTGGCGCAACCGTACTGGACGAGCGTGAGAGCCCACGGTTCGAACTTGATCAGTCCGTGAGCGACTCGGGTTCCACACCGAGGACCTTCGCGATGGCCTCCACCGTGACCGGGCCCTGCCGGAGCACGCGCGGATGCGCGCCGGTGAGGTCGACGATCGTCGACGCCGCCTGTTGTTCCGAGGGACCGCCGTCGAGATACACCTCGACGAGGTCGCCGAGTTGGTTGCGCGCATCCTCGACGGTGACCGCGGCGGGGCGGCCGGAGATGTTGGCGCTCGACACCGCCATCGGCCCGACCTCGCGCAGCAGCTCGATCGCGACAGGGTGCAGCGGCATCCGCAGCATCACCGTGCCGTGTGCATCGCCGAGGTCCCATTGCAGCGACGGCGCCTGGCGCACGACCAGACTCAGTGCGCCGGGCCAGAACGCCTCGGATGAGCTCGCGCGCGCTGTGCGGCACCGTGTACACCAGGCCGTCGATGGTGTGCCACGAACCCACCAGCACGGGGACGGGCATGTCGCGGCCGCGCCCCTTCGCCGACAGCAGCGCGGCGACGGCGTCGTTGTCGAAGGCGTCCGCACCGATGCCGTAGACCGTGTCGGTCGGCAGCACGACAAGCCGACCGCCTTTGAGGGCACTGATCGCCGAAGCGATGCCCGTCTCCCGCTGTTCGGGGTCGGTGCAGTCGAACACCTCGGTCATGCCTCGACTCCCACTCGCTCCGGTCCTCGCTCGCACCTCGCTGCGATCCTCACTCGCGGTCGTCTTCGGGCCGTCATGGCGTCAGCCTCTCACCGCCGCCGACGGCGGTGACGAACCGGGGCCGGCCGGTCAGGTCGTGTCGGGCGGTGACGTCGACGAATCGCTCTGTGCGGGTGAACGCCTCGACGGTGCGGGCGGATGTGGTGTCGTCGTGTTCGACGGCACAGCGGCCGCCGTCACGCAACAGCCGTGCGGCCTGCTCGACAATGCGGTCGATGACCGCCATCCCGTCCGGACCGCCGAACAGCGCATGCGGCGGATCATGTTCGGCCACTTCGGGTTCCAGTGCCGCGCCGTCGGGAATGTAGGGCGGGTTGGCGACGACGAGGTCCACCTGCCCGTCGAGTTCGGTAAGCAGCCCGGCCCCGGTGACGTCGGCTTGGATGAGCTCGACCGGCGTTCCGGCGGTGTTGCGTCTGGCGTAGGCGAGCGCGTCCTCGGAGTCGTCGACGGCGATGACGCGGGCGTCGGGCCAATGCTTCGAGAGCGCCACGGCGAGGGCGCCGGAGCCCGTGCACAGGTCGACGATCACCGGGCGCTGCGAGAGTGGTTGGGCGACAGCCCATTCCAGCAGCGACTCGGTCTCCGGCCGCGGGATGAACACGCCGGGTCCGACGTGCACGGTCACCGGACCGAATGCCGCGGTACCGGTGAGGTGTTGCAGCGGCACCCGCTTGGCGCGCCGCGCGACGAGCTCGTCGTAGCGTTCGCAGAACTCGGGTCCGGTGTCAGCGAACGCGAGACGGCCACGGTCGGTGCCTGCCGCGTGGGCAGCGAGGAGTTCGGCGTCGATGCGCGGCGATCCGACCCCCGCCTCGGCCAGCGCCACCGCGGCGGCGTCGATCACCTGGCGGAGCCTGGTCATGCCTGCTGCAGCCTCGACTGCTTGTCGGCGGCGGCCAGCGCGTCGAACAGCGCGTCGAGGTCGCCGTCGAGCACCTGATCGAGGTTGTGCGCCTTGAAGTTGATCCGGTGATCGGCGATCCGGTTCTCCGGGAAGTTGTACGTGCGGATGCGCTCGCTGCGGTCGACGGTGCGGATCTGGCTGGCCCGGTCGGCGGACGCGTCGGCCTGCGCCTGCTCCTCGGCCAGCGCCTGCAGTCGCGCGGCGAGCACCTGCATCGCGCGGGCCTTGTTCTGCAGCTGGCTGCGTTCGTTCTGGCACGTGACGACGATGCCGGTGGGCAGGTGGGTGATGCGCACCGCGGAGTCGGTGGTGTTGACGCCCTGGCCGCCCTTGCCCGACGACCGGTAGACGTCGATGCGCAGATCGGACTCGTCGATCTGGACTTCCTCGACCTCTTCGGGTTCGGGATAGACGAGCACGCCCGCCGCCGACGTGTGCACGCGGCCCTGCGACTCGGTGACGGGCACGCGCTGCACGCGATGCACGCCGCCCTCGAACTTCAGCCGCGACCAGACACCGTCGGCGGCGTCGCCCTTGCTCCTGATCGACAGCGTCGCGTCCTTGTAGCCACCCAGGTCCGAGAAGGTCTCGTCGAGCACCGTGACGGTCCAGCCATGACGCTCGGCGTAGCGGATGTACATGCGGGCCAGATCGGCGGCGAACAATGCGGACTCTTCGCCGCCCTCCCCCGACTTGACCTCGAGCACGATGTCGTCGCCATCGTGCGGGTCGCGCGGGGCGAGAAGGTCGGTCAGCTGGGTGTCGAGCTCGTCGACGGTGGCCTCGAGCTCGGGGACCTCGGCTGCGAAGGATTCATCGTCGGCACCGAGTTCGCGCGCGGCCTCCAGGTCGCCGCGGGCGGCCTCCAGCTTGCGGTACGTCGCAACGATCGGTGAGATCTGTGCGAACCGTCGGCCGACCTTGCGGGCCGCGCCAGGGTCGGCGTGCAGGTTCGGGTCGGCGAGCTGGCGCTCGAGGTCGGCATGCTCGGTCAGCAGCGCCGTCAATCTTCGGCGTGGTGTCCGTCATGTCGACCTCCTTCGCGGCCCGAAACGCAAACCGACGCCCGGCCTGCGCTCGCGCGGCAGATCGGGCGTCGGGAAGACAGCTAGTTGTCGGCAGCCTTGTCAGCGCCGGCCTTGCGCTTGCCGTAGCGCTTCTCGAAGCGGGCCACGCGGCCGCCGCTGTCGAGGATCTTCTGCTTACCGGTGTAGAAGGGATGGCACTGCGAGCAGACCTCGACGTGGATCTGTCCGCTCTTCTTGGTGCTACGCGTAGTGAACGTGGCGCCGCAACCGCAGTGCACCGTCGTCTCGACGTAGTCAGGGTGAATACCCGATCTCATGGTTTCCTCTTCAATCGTGGGCCCGGGTCGCCCCTCCGTGACGTGGAGGTATCGGCGTGAACCGGAACCGAGGGTCAGCGGTCCATTATGCCAGTTCAACCGCCAGCAGCCTAAACGCGGGCGAGGGGGTGGCTATTCCTCCGCCGACCTGGTCAGCGCCCACTCTCAACTCGGTGAACAGATCCGCAGAAGTGTCTACGATGGCACAATGCTGTGGTGACTAGCGGTACCGCCACTAAGAACGTGCGCGATCGATTGATCGATGCGGCGGAAGTCTGCCTTCGCGCCAGGGGAATCCGGTCGACGACGGTGTCGGAGGTGGCCGAGGTCGCCGGGGTGTCACGAGGCTGGCTGTACCGGCATTTCCCGGACAAGGTCTCACTGCTGGGCGCCGCGATCGTGCGCCTCAACGACGCGTACTGGTCCGAGGCGCACGCGATGCTCGAGCAGATCGAGGGCCTCGATCGGCAGATGGCTTTGGGTATCCGCCGCGCGCGCACCGCATACGACGATCCCGGCGCGCTGCTGATGAAACTGCGGATGGATGAGCCCGAGGAATTCGCGGCGTGCGCAGGCGCGGGCGTGCAGGGGCTGGTCCCCGATCTGGCCGACTTCTGGTCGCGCTATCTGATCGCTGCGCGCGACCGCGGTGAGATCCACCAGGACACCGACATCGCCGAAGCGTCGGAATGGGTGGCGCGCGTACTGCTTTCGCTTGCCACCGTTCCTGGCGACACTCTGGATCCCAGTGACGCCGACGCAGTAGCGGCGCATGTGCGCCGCTACGTCATGCCCGGGTTGCGGGCAGACCCCTGCGGTTTAGTCGGAGTCCATGCGAGCCCGGCGCGGTCTTGGAGACCTGCATCAGGAACTCGTAGTTGTTCTTGGTCTTGCGCAGCTGGCTCATCAGCAGGTCGATGGCCTGATGCGGGTCCAGGCCGGACAGCACCCGGCGCAGCTTGTGCACGACCGCGAACTCGTCCGGCGAGAGCAGCAGCTCGTCCTTGCGGGTGCCGGACGGGTTGACGTCGACGGCCGGGAAGACGCGGCGCTCGGAGATCTTGCGGTCGAGCTTGAGCTCGGCGTTGCCGGTGCCCTTGAACTCCTCGAAGATCACGGTGTCACCGGTCGACCCGGTCTCCACCATCGCGGTCGCGATGATCGTCAGCGAGCCGCCGTCCTCGATGTTGCGGGCCGCGCCGAGGAACCGCTTCGGCGGGTACAGCGCGGTCGAGTCGACACCACCGGACAGGATGCGGCCCGACGCCGGTGACGCGTTGTTGTACGCGCGGCCGAGACGGGTGATCGAGTCGAGCAGCACGATGACGTCCTTGCCCTGCTCCACCAGGCGCTTGGCCCGCTCGATCGCCAGCTCGGCGGCCTGGGTGTGGTCTGACGGCGGACGGTCGAAGGTGGAGGCGATGACCTCACCCTTGACCGAGCGCTGCATGTCGGTGACCTCTTCAGGTCGCTCGTCGACGAGCACCACCATGAGGTGGCACTCCGGGTTGTTCTTGGCGATCGCGTTCGCGATGTCCTGCAGGATCGTGGTCTTACCGGCCTTCGGCGGCGACACGATCAGTGCGCGCTGGCCCTTGCCGATCGGCATGATCAGGTCGATCACGCGGGTGGTCAGCCGCTCGGGCGTGGTCTCCAGGCGCAGCCGCTGGTTCGGGTACAGCGGGGTCAGCTTGTTGAAGTCCGGGCGCTTCTTGGCGTCCTCGACGGGACCGCCGTTGACGGTGTCGAGGCGGACCAGCGGGTTGAACTTCTGCCGCTGGTTGGGCTGCTCGCCGTCCTTGGGCACGCGGACCGCGCCGGTGATGGCGTCGCCGCGGCGCAGGCCGTTCTTGCGCACCATGTTCATCGACACGTAGACGTCGTTGGGGCCGGCCAGGTAGCCGGAGGTCCGGACGAACGCGTAGTTGTCGAGCACGTCGAGGATGCCCGCGACGGGCTGGACGACGTCGTCCTCACGCAGTTCGGTATCGCGGTCGACACCGCCGCCGCCCTCGCCGCCACGCTCGCCGCGGCGCCTGCGGTCGCGGAATCGGCGGCCGCGGCGGCCGCCACGGCCTTCGTCGTCATCGCCGGCGTTGCCGGCGTTGCCGGCGTTGCCGCCGCGATTCTGGCCGCCCTGCTGATCGCCTTGTTGCTGATCGCCGCTGTCGGCCTTGCTGTCCCGCTTCGGGGCCTGATCGCGCTGGGCGCCGCCCTTGTTCTGCTGGTTGTCGTTTTGCTTGTTCTGCTCACTGTCCGCCGCGCCGGCCTCGCGGGCGGCGCCGCGACGCTCACGTCGCTGCCGGGTCGGCTCATTACTCGCCCCGTCCGAGCTCCGCTCATCGGTGGCGGGTTCCGTCGCGGTTTCGGCGGCGGGCGCCTGAGTCGAGTTGGTTTCGGTGGCCTCTTTAGCGCCACGGCCGTTGGACTCGCCGCGGTGCTCACGGATGGCGGCGATGAGTTCGCCCTTGCGCATGCCCGAGGCGCCCTCGACGCCGATCTGCTTGGCCAGCGCGCGCAGTTCGGGCAGCACCATGGTCGAAAGCGACGCGGCGCGATCGCCCGAGGCGACATCGGCCGTCGGTGCGGTTTCCGCTGCGGGCGTCGCGACAGGCGCGTCCGCTTCCGCGGGAGTTGAAATGTCAGAGTTCACGGTATTCGGCAGCTCGACGTTTTCGCTGCTGCCACCAGCCGTGATGAGGTCCGTTTCAGTCACGGATTTCCTTTCTATCCCTCGCTGATCGATTCACGCGGGGGTCCGTTGCAATCAGCTGAACCGCTGATTGCGGACGGGATTCGCCGGTATGCGGCGAACCGTCATCCACAAGAAGAATTGGTGGTCGTCCTAGTGTCGGCGCAGGCAGAGACGCTGCGATTGCTGGACGAGAGCGAGGATAACCCGCTTCGGAGCCGGAAGCAAGAAACACACTGATTCGCATGTGACTCGTGTTACCGCCACGTCATCTCCGAACGACCACGCCTGACGTCCACCGGACGCCCTCACCAACAGCCATCTTGCTGACGGTGAACCCGTTGGCGATGCCGTACTCCAAGGCCTCTGCGGGCAGTTCTGGATGATCACTCAGGGCGATAACCGCAGGTCCGGCCCCGGACAACACCGCCGCAACTCCATAACGCCGCAGTATCCGCAGATATTCCGCCGAGGCCGGCATGGCGGCCGCGCGCTGCGGCTGGTGCAGGACGTCCTCCGTCGCTTCCATCAGCAGATCGGGCCGCTCGGTCAGCGCCACGACGAGCAGTGCCGCGCGGCTGAGATTGAACCGGGCGTCGATGTGGCTGACCGCCTCGGGTAGCAGCACCCTCGTCTCTGCCGTCGAGGAGCGTTCCTCGGGAATTGCGGGAAACAGGTGGATGTCGGGGTGCAGCCGCAGCGGCACCGCGGAATAGCGCGGCAGCACGCCCTCATGTTCGGTCCAGGACACCACCGCCCCGCCTAGGACGGCGGCCGACGCATTGTCGGGATGTCTCTCGAACTCGCTAGCCAGCTGGATGATTTCCGATTCGGCGAGCGGTGCCGAACCTACTTGCGTCACAAGGCCATTGACGGCGGCGAGCCCGCCGACGACCGCCGACGCCGACGATCCCAGTCCACGGGAGTGCGGTATGTCGTTGCGGCAGAGGACGTTCAGGCCGGGCGCAGTGAAACCCATCGCCTGCAGACCATGCTCGATGGCTCGCACCACCAAATGCGTCGCGTCAAGGGGAACCTGGCCGGCGCCTTCACCCTCTACTTGGACAGTGAGGCCGGATTCGGTTGTTTCCACGACGATTTCGTCGTAGAGACTCAGCGCCAGGCCCAGACTGTCGAAACCGGGCCCGAGATTGGCACTCGAGGCTGCCACGACGGACGTGGCCGTCAGTCCGGCCGGCAGAGTCTGCGTCACGTCCCTAGACCAACCCCAGCTTCGCGACCACGGCCACAGGATCAACCGGCACCGGAGTGACGGCGGGCATGCCCTTCAGCGCGGTGTCGGGATCCTTGAGCCCGTTGCCGGTCACCGTGCACACCACCGTCGAGCCCTTCGCCACCCAGCCGTCCTCGATCGACTTCAGCAGGCCGGCGATGCTTGCCGCCGACGCGGGCTCGACGAAGACGCCCTCGGTCCGCGCCACCAGGTGATACGCGGCAAGGATCTCCTCGTCGGTGGCAGCAAGGAAACGGCCTTTGGACTGCTGCTGAGCCTCCACCGCCGAGGTCCAGGAGGCCGGGGAGCCGATCCGGATCGCGGTGGCGATGGTCTCGGGGTGGCTCACCGGTTCACCGAGCACCAGCGGCGCAGCACCCGCGGCCTGGGTGCCCAGCATGCGGGGCAGTCGGTCCGAGAGGCCGTCACGGTGGTATTCGGTGTAACCCTTCCAGTACGCGGTGATGTTGCCCGCGTTGCCGACCGGCAGGGAGTGCACGTCGGGCGCCGTGCCAAGCGCGTCGACGATCTCGAACGCCGCGGTCTTCTGCCCTTCGATGCGATACGGGTTGACGGAGTTGACCAGCGAGATGGTCGGGAAGTCGGCGGTGAGCTTGCGGGCCAGTTCCAGGCAGTCGTCGAAGTTGCCGTCGATCTGGATGATCTTGGCGCCGTGCATAACCGCCTGCGCGAGCTTGCCCATCGCGATCTTGCCCTGAGGGATCAGCACCGCGCAGGTGATCCCGGCGCGGGCCGCATACGCCGCGGCCGACGCCGACGTGTTGCCCGTTGACGCGCACAGCACGGCCTTCTGGCCGCGGGCCACCGCTTCGGTGACGGCCATCGTCATGCCGCGGTCCTTGAACGAGCCCGTCGGGTTGAGCCCCTCGACCTTGAGATGCACTGTGCAGCCGGTGTATTCGGACAACCGTGGTGCCGACACCAGCGGGGTGGCGCCCTCGAGCAGGGTGATCGCGGTCCAGTCGTCCTCGACAGGAAGCCGGTCCCGGTAGGCGGCGATCAGGCCGGGCCATGGCTGATGAATCGCCGTGCGTGGGGCACTCATTCGCTCGTTCCCTCCATGCGAAGCACGCTGTTGATGCTTTGCACGACGTCCAGGTCGGCCAGCGCGGCAACAGTGTCCGACAACGCGGCGTCGGTGGCCTGATGGGTGACGACGACGATGCGGGCGCCGCACCGCTGACCGCCGTCGTCGACCATGCCTTCCTGGCGGACCTCGGCGATGCTGACCTCGCGCTTGCCGAATTCCGCTGCGACAGCTGACAACACGCCGGGCCGGTCGGCCACGTTCATGTTGACGTAGTAGCGGGTGGGGATGAACCCGATCGGCGAGATGGGCAGCTGGGCGTACTTCGATTCGCGCGGGCCCCGGCCGCCGTGCACGCGGTTGCGCGCGGCCATCACCAGGTCGCCCATCACCGCCGACGCCGTCGGTGCACCACCCGCGCCCTGTCCGTAAAACATCAACCGGCCTGCGGCTTCGGCCTCCACGACGACCGCGTTGAAGGCGCCGTTGACCGCGGCAAGCGGATGATCCAGCGGCACCAGCGCAGGATAAACGCGGGCCGAAATCCGTTGCTGTCCTTCATCGTTGGTGAGCCGCTCGCAGATGGCCAGCAGCTTGATCGTGCAGCCCAGCGCACGCGCCGACGCGAAGTCCGCCGGCGTGACCTTGGTGATGCCCTCCCGATAGACATCGTCGGCGGTGACGCGGGTGTGGAACGCGATCGAGGCCAGAATCGCAGCCTTGGCGGCGGCGTCGTAGCCCTCGACGTCGGCGGTCGGGTCGGCTTCGGCGTAGCCCAGAGCGCTCGCGTCGGCCAGGGCAGCGTCGTAATCGGCGCCCGTGCTGTCCATCTCCGAGAGGATGTAGTTGGTGGTGCCGTTGACGATCCCGGCCACCCGCAACACGGTGTCGCCCGCGAGCGACTGGGTGAGCGGTCGGATCACCGGGATGGCCCCGGCGACAGCGGCCTCGAAGTAGAGGTCGACGTGCGCGTGTTCGGCGGCCTGCGCCAACTCGCCGGTGGACACGGCCATCAATGCTTTGTTGGCGGTGACGACGGACTTGCCTTGCTCCAGCGCGGCGAGAATGGCCTTGCGGGCGGGTTCGACCGGCCCCATCAGTTCGACGACGATGTCGACGTCGTCGCGTGACACCAGCTCCTCGACGTTGTCCGTGAGCAGCCCGATCGGCACGCCGCGGTCGTCGGCCACGCGGCGAACCCCGATGCCGCGCAGCACGAGCGGCGCCCCGATGCGGGCGGTCAGGTCACTGGCGCTTTCCTCGATGATGCGGACCACTTGACTACCCACGTTGCCGAGCCCCAGCACCGCTACGCCGATCGGCTTCTCGTCGCCATTCATGGATTACCTCACTTCCAGACTCAATAGATCGTCGACCGTCTCTCGGCGCAGAATCAGGCGGGCCCGCCCGTCGCGCACGGCAACCACAGCGGGTCGACCGATCAGGTTGTAACGGCTCGACATGGAATAGCAATACGCGCCGGTGGCCGCGACGCCCAACAGGTCGCCGGGCTTGACGTCGTCGGGCACCCATACGTCGCGCACGACGATATCGCCGCTCTCACAATGCTTTCCGACGATACGGCCGAGCGTGGGTGACGCGTCACTACCGCGGGAGATCAGCCGGGCGTCGTACTCGGCGCCGTACAGCGACGTGCGGATGTTGTCGCTCATCCCGCCGTCGACGCTGACGTAGCGGCGGTGCGCGGTCGCGCTGACGGCGACATCCTTGACGGTCCCGACCTGGTACAGGGTGATGGTGCCGGGACCGGCAATGGCGCGGCCGGGTTCGACCACGAGTCGGGGCGCGGGCAGGCCGACTGCGGCGGATTCGTTGCGGACGATGGCGCCGAGCTTGGCGGCGAGGTCCTGCACCGGCGGCGGATCATCGTGCGGCAGATACGAAATGCCGAGGCCGCCGCCGAGATCGACCGTCTCGAGTTGGCTCGTCTTGTCGACGCCGAACTCGGCGACGACATCGCGCAGCAGGCCGATGACGCGGTGGGCGGCCAGTTCGAACCCGTCGACCTCGAAGATCTGCGAGCCGATGTGGCTGTGCAGACCGACGAGCCGCAGGTGGTCGGCGGCGAACACGCGACGCACCGCGGCCATCGCCGCGCCGTTGGCTAACGACAGCCCGAACTTCTGGTCCTCGTGGGCGGTGGAGATGAACTCGTGGGTGTGGGCTTCCACGCCGACGGTGACCCGAACGAGAACATCCTGGACGACACCGGCAGCACCGGCGATCTCGTCGAGTCGTTCGATCTCGGTCATCGAGTCCAGCACGACGTGGCCGACGCCGGACTTGACGGCCATGGTCAGCTCTTCGACGGATTTGTTGTTGCCGTGCAGGGCGATTCGCTCGGCAGGAAAGCCGGCATGCAGGGCAACGGCTAGCTCACCGCCGCTCGCCACGTCGAGCGACAGGCCCTCTTCATTGATCCAGCGCGCCACCTCGGTGCACAGGAACGCCTTGGCGGCGTAGCGGACGTATTCACCGCCACCGAACGCGGCAGCGATCTCGCGGCAGCGTGACCGGAAGTCGTCCTCGTCGATCACGAACACCGGGGTGCCGAACTCGGCGGCGATATCGGTAACGGGCACGCCGGCGATCGAGACAACGCCGTCGTCGCTGCGGACGGCGTTGTGCGGCCACACGTTCAGCGCGAGCTTGAGCATGTCGGCCGGGTTCTGCGGCCGGGGCGGGGCGCCGCCGTGGTGGATCTCCTCAGCGTGCCTGGGCCCGGCAGGATGAGCGTTCACATGCGCTCCGGAGCCGTGACACCGAGGATGGCAAGGCCGTTGGCGATGACCTGGCGGGTGGCCTGGCACAGCGCCAGTCGCGCGGTGTGTAGTTCGTTGGGTGCCTCATCGCCTAGCGGCAGCACCCGGCAGGAGTCGTAGAACCGGTGGTAGTCGCCGGCAAGGTCCTCCAGATAGCGAGAGACTCGGTGCGGTTCACGCAGGGCTGCAGCGGTTTTCAGCACACGCGGGAACTCGCCGAGGTTGCGGATCAGCGTGCCTTCCTTCTCGTGCGTGAGCAGCCCGAGGTGCTCGGTGCTGGGAATGAGGCCTAACTCAGCGGCGTTGCGGGCCAGCGCGGCGAGCCGAGCGTGTGCGTATTGCACGTAATAGACCGGGTTTTCGTTGGACGCCGACGACCACAGCGCCAGGTCGATGTCGATCGGACTGTCAACCGAGGACCGGATCAGGGAGTACCGGGCGGCGTCGACGCCGATGGCCTCGACGAGGTCGTCGAGGGTGATCACGGTGCCTGCGCGCTTGCTCATCCGGACCGGCTGGCTGTCGCGGACCAGGTTGACCATCTGCCCGATGAGGACCTCGACGGTGGCGGGATCCTCACCGAGGGCGGCGGCGACGGCCTTGAGCCGGGCGATGTAGCCGTGATGATCGGCGCCGAGCATGTAGATGCACAGGTCGAATCCGCGCTGACGCTTGTCGAGGTAATAGGCGATGTCGGCGGCCACGTATGCGGGTTGGCCGTCACTCTTGATGACGACGCGGTCCTTGTCATCGCCAAAATCGGTGGTGCGCAGCCAGACTGCGCCGTCCTGCTCGTAGATGCTGCCGGCCTCGCGAAGTTTGGCGATGGCCTGCTCGACCCGGCCGGAGCTGTGCATCGAGTCTTCGTGGGTGTACACGTCGAAGTCGGTGCCGAAGTCGTGCAGCGACTGCTTGATGTGGGTGAACATCAGGTCGACGCCGATGGCACGAAACGTCTCGTGCATCTCGTCGTCGGCCAGGCTCAGCGCGTCGGGGTCCTTGGCGAGCGCCTGGGCGGCGATCTCTTTGATGTAGTCGCCCGCGTAACCGTCGTCCGGCGTGGGTTCGCCCTTGGCGGCGGCGATCAGGGAATTGGTGAAACGGTCGATCTGGGTGCCGTGGTCGTTGAAGTAGTACTCGCGCACGACATGCGCGCCCTGGGTGGCCAACAGCCGGCCGAGCGCGTCGCCGACGGCGGCCCAGCGGGTGCCGCCGATGTGGATGGGGCCGGTCGGGTTGGCGGAGACGAACTCGAGGTTGACGTTCTGACCCTTGAGCGCCTCGGAATCGCCATAGTTCGCGCCGGCACCGATGACGTTGTTGATGATGACGCCCTGGGCCGAGGCCTCGATGCGCAGGTTGACGAAGCCGGGCCCTGCGACGTCGGCCGAGGCGATGCCGTCTTGGTCGGCCAGCGCCTCGGCCAGCCAGCCGGCCAGCTCACGCGGGTTGGCACCGACCTTCTTGGCCAGCTGAAGGGCAACGTTGGTGGCGTAATCGCCGTGTTCGGGGTTGCGCGGACGCTCGACGGTGACAGTGGCCGGCAGCGCGGACGTGTCGAGGCCGTGCTCAGCGAGCACCGCGGCGGCGGTGGACTTGAGCAGCTCGGCCAGGTCGGCGGGGGTCACGAGGGTCCATCCTATGGTCTGGGGTGGTCACGGCCCGAATCCATTCCTGGCGGCGGGCGGTCATGCGAATGCGTTAGGCTGTCGAGGCCCATCGGCGCAGTCTTTCTCGCTTGCGCCCCCGTAGCTCAGGGGATAGAGCGTCTGCCTCCGGAGCAGAAGGCCGCAGGTTCGAATCCTGCCGGGGGCACCCACATTCTTTCAGGTCACAGGCTATTTCGGAGAGGCCCGCGTGGCCGCGTGCCATCTGTCTGCCATCCCGCTAGCCCTTGCCGCCGCCAGCCGGCATCCCGGGTGGTGCCATCGGCGATGATGGACATCGTGATCGATCGCTCTGCGCTGGCGGCGGACCTGGAGCGCGCCCGCGCTGACTTCCATCACCTGCTCGGCATTGTCGATGCTGACGAGTGGGACAAACCGACATCGGGCACCCGGTGGACGAACGAGCAGTTGTTGTTCCACATGGTGTTCGGTTACATGATCGTGCAGAGACTGCTCCTCTTGGTGCGGCTGTTCGGGCGACTACCGGACTGGTTGAGCAGAAGGTACGCCGCGATGCTCGACTCGGCCACGCAACCATTCGACGTGATCAACTTTCATGGAAGTCGTGCTGCTGCATTGGTGTACAACCGCAAGCGCATGGCTTCGAAGCTCGACCGTGTTATCGATGCGCTCCAGCGTTCGCTTGCCCGTGAGGACGAGGACGCTCTCGACCGGGGCATGCACTTCCCGGTGCGCTGGGATCCGTATTTTCGGGATTACATGACGCTCGCGGACGTTTACCGCTACCCCGGCAAGCATTACGACCATCACCGTCGGCAACTCACGCTAACGAAGCTGGCCTAGAGCCGCCGCAGAGTCGGGATGCCGCGACTGCCGCGGAGGCTTGGCGGGTCGCCCCAATCCCTGAGTACGGGGCCTTGAGTACGGGGAGTTGATGGCTAAATGCCCTACCGTGGGGACGCTGGATATCGCCACCATGGCGACATGACCGACACACCCGAATCCACAGAAGCCGAGACCGAGGCACCTCGGGTTGTTGAGCCGCCGCGCTACCGCGACGACCGATATGACCGGCCTAATCGACTGAATCAGATCTTGACGTGGGTGGGCATCGTGGCTGGTGTCGTATTCGTCGTCGCTGTGATTTTCTTCTCCGGGTTTTTCATCGGCAAAAGCTCACACGGCAACCTTCGTGGTGGATACCAGCACGGGATGATGGGCCCGAGCCAAACAGGACCGTATGGCCAGATGTGGCCGGGCATGATGGGACCGGGCGGCATGATGGGACCTGGCGGCATGATGGGACCGTCGTACGGCCAGTGGCCCAGTCAGCAGCCGCCGACGACAACGGCTCCGACCACACCTCGGCCCTAGGGCCGCTGCGAAGTAATGGGGTAACGATGGCGCGGGTCATGAATCGCCGGGCTGCGCTCGTTGGGCTCGGCGCGTTGGCGGCGGGCGGTGTCCTCGGAGTTGGCTATGTCATCCGCAACATCATCGAACCGCCGACGCCGGGGTTCCGGCTCGCCAACGGGCCCGGAGACGGCGGGATGATGGGTGTCGGTGCCGCCGACATGCAGCTCTACATGGACATGTTCGGTCGCCACGATGAGATCAGCCGCACGGTCGAAGAAATACCGGGCGGTGTGCGGACCATCACCGAATCGAATTCCCCTGACCTTGCCGCGCAGTTGAAAACGCATGTGTCGAATATGTACTCCCACTTGGGCGATGGGGCCGAAATGATGTGTATGAGCCAGACCCTGCCTACCCTCTTCCGGAACGCGAGCGGCTACCGTCGCCAACTCACTCTTATCCCAACGGGTGTCATCGCTGAGGAGACCTCTGACGATCCGAACCTCACGGAGGTGATCCGTGCTCACGCCCGTGAGGTCACCGGCTTTGTGACGGAAGGGATGCCCGCGATGATGGAGAGCATGATGGGTCCCGAAGGGATGATGGGACCGGGCGGCATGATGGGTCCCGGAGGGATGATGGGACCGGGCGGCATGATGGGTCCCGGAGGGATGATGGGACCGGGCGGCATGATGGGTCCCGCCGGATGATGGGTCCCAACCGCCCGTGAGGGGCCGTTGAGGAGTTCCTGCTCGGTCCCGTCACACAATCCGGATGCTGCGTGGAACGCCATGGCGCGGCAGCGGTGCCGGTGGTCGACGCGGTCCCGATCGCGGCTCCTGAGTGATCATCGTTCCCGCGAAGTGGCGCAGATCGTGCACGCGCATATCGTTGCGACCAATCGCGGCCAGCGCCGGTTTGAAAACGTCTTTGGCGAACACCCGGCCGTTGACGTGGCACCCTCCCCACGCAGGGGTGAACAGCAGCGAATCCGCCGCTATCTCAGTGTGTTTCGCCAGGTGCGTTTTGATGTCTTCGCGGATATGCCGCGGAATGACCACCTTGGCCGGCCTACTACCCGGCCGTCGAACGTCAAGCGCCGCGCATCCAGGCCGTAGCCGACGGCGACTATCCATCGAAGTACCGATAGCTCATATCCATATGATCCTGTGATGGGCGTCGAAGGAGCCGCCGTCACGAGTGCCGAGGCAGCACAGTACCGAGCTGCCGGCTGGTGGACGGATACCACCCTGTCCGAGTGCGTCGTACGCAATGCCGCGTCAACGCCGGACAAGCCGGCCTACATCGACTTCTCCCTGGACTCGCCGGACCACGTGTTCACCTGGTCCGCATTCGACCACGCCGCCACCAACCTCGCCCACCGACTGCTCGAATTTGGAGTCGCACCTGGTGACGGGGTGGCGGTCTGGCACAAGGACACCTCAGCCATTCACGTTCTGCTGGTCGCAATCGAACGCTGCGGTGCAGTCGCGGTTGGGCTCGGAGCCCGGGCCGGAGTTCGCGAGGTGACAGCGATCCTGCGGACCGCGCGGCCGACGCTCGTGGTCAGCGATGTCGACCGGCTCGCGCCGGCTCGGCAGGCCGCCGCCGACGCCGACCCGGCGCTTCGCGTCGTCGCGCTGGGAGATGGCTCCGCTGACCTCTGCATCGACACCACTCCCCGACCCGATGGCATAAACGGCCTGTCACCCGTCGGATCCGACGACGTCTTCCTGATCAACTCCACATCGGGCACCACCGGACTGCCCAAATGCGTTGTCCACACGCAGAACCGGTGGCACTACTTCCACCAGAAGGCCGTCGCGAACGGCGACCTGACAGCGGACGATGTGTTCCTCCCGGTGATCCCCACGCCGTTCGGCTTCGGCATCTGGACCTCGCACACCACGCCGATTCACCTGGGTGCCACGGCGGTCAGGATCGAGCGGTTCGACGCCGCCGCCACCTGCGCGGCCATCGCGCGTTACCAGGCGACCGTGCTGTGCTGCGTCAGTACGCAGTTGGCCATGATCCTGGCCGATCCTGCCTCGCGGGACTACGACCTGACCAGCCTGCGGGTGGTGTTCACCGGCGGCGAGCCGCTCCCCTACACCCAGGCGGCCCAGTTCGAGGAGCTGACCGGCGTCACGATCCTGCAGTTCTACGGTTCCAACGAGACCGGGATGTTGAGCGCGACCACCCTCGCGGACCCCTTGCACCGCCGACTCCGCACCGCTGGCCGAATCGTGCCAGAGATGCAGGTGCGGCTGTTCGACGGGGATCGCGACGTCACGGAATCGGGGCTCGGACAACCCGCGTGCCGCGGCCCTGCGCTCAGTCTCGGGTACCTGGGTGGCGCCGACCACGACAAGCTGTTCACGAGGGACGGCTGGATGCGGATGGGCGACATCTGCGAACTCGACGCCGACGGCTACCTCACCCTGACCGGCCGGACATCGGACTTCATCCTCCGCGGCGGTAAGAACATCAGTGCTGTCCAAGTCGAGGAGGCCGTGGCGACCCATCCCGCGGTCGCCGTGGCGGCGGCGGTGGCGATGCCCGACCCGCTCTTCGGCGAGCGGGTCTGCGTGTTCGTCGAGCTCAAACAAGCCTCCGCACTCGACCTGCCTGCCCTCGTCGAACATCTCTTGCAGCAGGGCGTGTCCAAGGAGCTGCTGCCCGAGCGACTCGAAATCCTCGACGAGCTGCCGCGGTCGTCGGGCGGAAAGATCGCCAAAGGCCTGCTTCGCGAAGAGATCCGATCGAGACTGGAGCGGTCATGACCACAGAAGAAGTTCGGCGCGGCGGCCTGGAGGTATGGGCACCATCCAAGGTCCCGCCCATCGGAGTCGACCTCACCGACGAACAACAGATGGCGATCGCCTTCCGCCACCTCGCCGACATCGGTTTCGCCGAGAACATGGCAGGGCACATCACCTGGCAGCCCGACGGTCGGTCCGACATGTACGTCAACCCGTGGGGCCTGTGGTGGCAGGAACTGACTGCCTCTGACATCTGCGTCGTCGACGAGAACGCGCGGGTGCTCCGCGGGCGCTGGGACGTCACACCCGCGATCCACCTCCACACCGAACTACACCGGGTCCGGCCCGACGCCCGAGTGGTCATCCACAACCACCCCTACTACGTCAGCCTGATCGCCGCTCTCGGGACGCTGCCCGACCTCGTGCATCAGACGGGATCGCTGTTCCTCGACGACATGTACCTACTCGAGAAGTACGACGGCGAAATCGATGCTCCCTGGCGAGCAGCCGAACTGGCCCAGCAGATCGGTTCGGCCAACCTGGTGATCCTGGCGAACCACGGCGTCATCGCCACCGGCCGCAACCTGGCGGACGCCGTCTACCGGGCCGTCTCCATCGAACGCGTCTGCCACCTGGCGTACGACGTGATGGTCACTGGGAGGACCCCGTCGAAGATGAACCGCGGCGACATGTTGGGCATGCAGGCGTCACTCATCGAACGCGCCGCGGACGTGTACTGGGCCGGTGCGGCCCGGATGACCATCAAGGCCGACCGTAGCGTTCTGGCCTAGAGCTCCAGCGGATTTCGAGAAACGAGGGTCACGCACTATGAAGTCCATCGACGAGATGTCGGCCGATCTCAACTTCACGACCGCCAAGACCGGTGCCGACAAGACCGTCACCTTCCTGCCCGAACCCGAACGTGCCGAGCGCCTCTACACCGTCATCTCGGTCGACGACCACATCGTGGAGCCCCCGGACACCTTTGAAGGCCGCGTTCCGCGGAAGTTCGCCGACCGCGCACCGCGGGTCGTCGACACTGACGACGGCGGTCAGACGTGGATGTACGACGGACAGTCACTGCCCAACGTGGGTTTCAACGCCGTCGTCGGACGACCGGTGTCCGAGTTTGGCTTCGAGCCCGCCCGATTCGACGAAATGCGGCGCGGCGCATGGGATATCCACGAACGCGTCAAGGACATGGACCTCAACGGCGTGTACGCGTCGCTGAACTTCCCGTCGTTCCTCCCGGGTTTCGCCGGCCAGAGGCTGCAGCAGGTCACCAAAGACCGCGACCTCGCGATGGCGTCGGTCAGGGCGTGGAATGACTGGCATATCGAGGCTTGGGCCGGTGCCTACCCCGATCGGATCATTCCCTGCCAACTGCCGTGGCTGCTCGACCCTGAAGTCGGCGCAAAGATGGTCTACGAGAACGCCGAACGCGGGTATCACGCGCTGACATTCAGCGAGAACCCGGCGATGTTGGGACTGCCGACCATTCACTCGGGCCACTGGGATCCGTTGATGGCTGCGTGCGCGGAAACCGGGACGGTGGTGAACCTCCACATCGGCTCATCAGGCACGTCCCCGGCGACCACCGACGACGCACCGCCGGATGTGCCGGGTGTGTTGTTCTTCGCATACGCCATCACGGCCGCGGTGGACTGGCTGTACACGGGTGTCTGCACCAGGTACCCGGACCTGAAGATCTGCCTATCGGAAGGTGGGATCGGCTGGGTGGCAGGGCTTCTCGACCGACTCGACCATATGCTGAGCTACCACGAGATGTACGGAACGTGGAAGGCGCTCGGTGAGACGCTGACACCTGCGGAGGTGCTGAAGCGGAACTTCTGGTTCTGCGCGGTCGAGGACCAGTCATCGTTCATCCAGCACGAACGGATCGGCTCGGACAACATCCTGCTCGAGGCCGACTACCCGCACTGCGACTCCACCTGGCCGCACACCCAGCGCACCATCCATGAGCAGATCAGCGGGCTCCCCGATGACATCATCCGAAAAGTGACGTGGGAGAACGCGTCCCGGCTCTATCAGCATCCGGTTCCGGTCGCTGTGCAAGCCGATCCCAACGCATTCTGATTCATCGGTCTACCGAGGGTTACCTCGCGACGAGTTCACCGGGCCCCAGAATTGGTCATCGGCGTTGGCGGGCGCCGCGGTGACGATCACCGTCGCGCCGAGCATGGCGGCCGCTGCGCTCGCGGCGAAAAATCCCTTGGTGATCATTCGTCCACTCCCTTCGGAGAAGGGACGTGGCTGCCCCGACTACTAGTGCTATCGCCGCACTCTTTACACGGAGGCACAGCAAATCCGCAGTATTTGACATGATCGTCAGTATCTCGGAAGCGCGAAGCGCGTCGCGAGCGCTCCTCGACACACGGTGATGACCCCCAAAATCATCTTCGGTAAGTCCGAAGAATTTGCCATCTTCACAGTCCACGGCGGCGGCCCAAGGTCTGCATCATCAGCGGGCGCCTACAGAGGTTGCTCGTGAGCGCCTGGGCGACGGTTCACATCGACTCCGGCATCCGAAATCGCTCTGCTCGCAGCGACATTCGCGCCCTACACCCCTATTGTGAGGCAGTCGACTCTAGGAGTGATCTTGAATCTGAGGCTCATCGTGGCCGGGGCAACAGTCGGGGGCGCGGTGAGCCTAGGCCCACTGCTTCTCGGCACCGCCGGGGCGGCCGCTGATCCCGCCGCCCCTCAACTGCCCGCCGAACAGGCGGCGGCGACCGATCCCGACACCCCTGACGGCGACAGCCAGAAGGACCAGGAACAGCAGGCCGAGCCCGTTCACGACAACGGGTTGCCTTGGCCCTTGAGTTCGCTCGATCTGCCACCGGCCCCGTTCGACGTTCCGCCGCCCCCGCCGCTCGACATCCCGCCGCCCGTCCAGGTGACCGTCCCGGTAGGCGTGTCGCTGGGCTTGCCCGCCATTCCGCTCGGGCTGCCGCTGCCCCAGCTGCCACCACCGCCCGAGGTGCCGTTGCCGCCGGCACCGTCGATTCCGTTGCCGCCTCCGCCGTTCTTGCCGCCGCCCCTTCGACGGCTAGTACCGGACGTCGCTGGCCAGCAGCGGCGGATACACGGTCGACGTTTCACCATCCACCGTGGTGCCGGCGAATTGGAGCATCGCGCGAGTCGCGCCGTTCACCTCTGCCGGGTAGTTGAGCCTGGGCGCCGACACCTCGTCGAGGATGCGGAGATGCTCTGGGGTCAGATTCACCTCAAGGCCAGCGAGGTTGCCTTCGAGGTGTTCCGACCGCCGGGCCCCGACGATCGGCACGATGGTTTGTGACCGTGCGAGCAGCCATGCCAAAGCTACTGCCGCAGAGGTGGTCTCGAGCTCATCGGCGATTGTCGCAACCGTGTCGATGACATCGAACTCGTCGTCGCTGGGACCGCCGACGAAGGCTGCCCGCGCCGAGTCGGTGACCTCTGCGCCCCGCCGGTACTTCCCCGAGAGGAATCCGTTCTTCAGCGGGCTCCACGGCACAAGCGCCATGTCCTGCTGTTGTGCGAGCGGCGCCAGTTCGCCCTCAACCGTGCGGGCCAGCAGCGAGTACTCGACCTGCAGCGCAATCAGCGGCGTCCAGCCTCGCAGCACCGCCGTCGTCTGCGCCTGCGCGGTCACCCACGCCGGCGTGTTGGAGAACCCGATGTAGCGGATCTTGCCTGCGCGCACCAGATCGTCGAGTGCGCGCATCGTCTCCTCGATCGGGGTGTGCCGATCCCAGTTGTGCAGCCAGTACAGGTCGAGATAGTCGGTGTTCAGGCGCCGCAGGGTCGCGTGCAGCTGGGCGATGATCGACGAGCGGCCCGCACCCCCGCCGTTCGGGTCACCGGGGAACATGTTCGCGAAGAACTTCGAGGCCACGACCACATGATCACGTTGGCCGGGATGCGCGGCGAACCAGTCGCCGAGAATCTTCTCAGAGTGACCATTGGTGTAGAAGTTGGCGGTGTCGATGAAGTTGCCGCCGCGATCGAGGTAGGCACCGAGAATCTTCTCGGATTCCTCGACGCTGGTGCCCGCGGCGCCCGGGTCTTCGCCGAAGGTCATGGCGCCGAGGGCGAACGGGCTGACCCGCAGCCCGGACCGGCCGAGCGTGACGTAGTGATCGAGTGACATGATTGCGCTCCTTATCGTCGGAATGTACATCTCGATCAAAGCCTGAAGGCCGATGTCAGCGGTAGATCGATCGGCGCAAGCTCTTGCACAATCCTGTCGATCTTGGCCTGATCGTGTTGCCAGCTCACCGCTGAGCGTGGTTTCGTGAGTTGTGACCACCAGTGCCGACCTCTTGGACGAGATCCGCGACCGCATCGCCGGCCATGCCCGGCCGGACCTCCAGTCCCCGATCGATGGGCTGTTGCTGTCCAAAGTGACGATCACACCCGCGACGCCGGAGTACTCGCTGACCGAGCCGCTTCTGGTCGTCTTGGCCCAGGGCGGTAAGCGTCTGCTCCTCGGCGACCAGGTGTACGAGTACGGGGCCGGCGACTGTCTCGTCGTCACAGCCAACCTCCCGGTCACCGGGCACTGGATCGACACCGACGGAACCGCACAGGCACTCGGGATGGGTCTCGTGCTGCGTCCGGCCGCGATCGCAGCGCTCGTGCTGCAGGCCTCGGCCGGCCGGTGGTCGCGCGGGACGGCGGCGGGTCCGGCGATTTCGACCGGCAGCGCCAGCCCTGACCTGCTCGACGCCGCGGCGCGGATGCTGCGGCTACTCGACCGTCCCGCCGACGCACCCGTACTCGCTCCCCTGATCGAGCAAGAGATTCTCTGGCGCGTGCTCAGCGGCCCACAGGGAGACGCGCTGCGCCAGATCGGTCTTGCCGACAGCGACCTGTCACACGTCAGCCGCGCGATCGCATGGATCCGTGACAACTATGCCGAGCCGATGCGCATCGACGACCTTGCCCGGCTGTCCGGGATGAGCGCATCGGCGTTTCATCGGCACTTCCGAGCGGTTACGGCCATGAGCCCCTTGCAGTTTCAGAAGCGCATTCGCCTTCAGCACGCTCGCTCACTACTGGTCGCCCGTCCCGGAGACATCGCAGGCGTCGGACACCTCGTCGGCTACGACAGCCCCTCACAGTTCAATCGCGAATACCGGCGCATGTTCGGCGCACCACCCGGTCATGATGCAGAACGCCTGCGCACCGAGATGCCTCTGGCGGCCTCGCTGTAGAGCGAGGCGGTCATCGCGTTCAAGCGGTTACTTCCACCACTTCCCGGGCTGGTCCCAGTGTCCCGGCGGTGGCACGAACGGTAGCTGGCCGATGTGCCCGGGCGACGGGACAAACTGCCCAGGCGGAGGCACGACATCGCACCATCCCCACCAGCACCAGTCATCGGCATTCGCCTGACCAGCGCCTATTCCGATGGATGCGAAACCGAGCGCCGCGGCGACAGCTGTACTCGCTGCGATCTTCTTCAGTTTCATCGTGAACTCCTTTATCAGCTGGCTGCCCTGCCGCTACCAAGGAAGGCGGCTTGCCACACGATGGCGAAAACGGCAAGGCGCTCACGACTATTTCCCGATGTGTGTATCGTCCCACCGGTCGCGTTCGTTAGCCACCACCAAGCCGCAGGAGCACCTTTCCGCTGCCGCTGTTGCGGTCCGCCGCGACGGTGATTGCCTGCGCCGCTTCGTTTATTGGATAGCGGTGGGTGATCAACGGCGTCACGTCCAGCCCGTTGTCCATCGCCGCGACCGCGTCGGTGATCTCGTCGACGAACCGGTATGAGCCGATCCAGCTAATCTCTCTCGTCACCAAGTCGCCGAGGCTGGCCGACACCGCCTTACCCGGCAGGTTCCCCACCTGGACAACCGTGCCGCCCCGAGCCGTCGCGTGCAGCACCGCACCCAGCGCCGCCGCCGCGCCCGAAGCCTCGAAGACCAAGTCGACGTCAACCGGAAGTTCTTCCCCCGCTCCCACATTGATCACGACGTCGGCGCCCATCGCGTTGGCGATCACAAGCGGAGCGTCCGCCACATCCGCCGCAATCACCGTCGCCGCCCCGGCGTACTTCGCCGCGGCAACCACCAGCGATCCGATGGGCCCGGCGCCGTTCACCAGGACGTCGTGGCCCCGCACGTCCCCCGCACGGTTGACCGCGTGCATTGCTACCGCGAGCGGCTCAGCAAGCGCGCCATGCTCGGTGTCGACATTCGACGGCAGCGTCCGGATCTGTTCGGCGCGAACCACTCTCAGCTCGCTGAAACCGCCGTCGGTGTGCGGGTCGAACGCCGCCGACCCGAAGTATCCGCCCGATGGGGTTGCGGGGTGAACGGTGACCGGCTGGCCGACGGACAAGCCGCTGACACCCGGTCCGATACCCGTGATGTGGCCGGCTACCTCATGCCCGAGGACAAGTGGCTGCTTGAGCACCGCCGTTCCCGACGAGCCGTTGCGCCAATACGAGATGTCGGAGCCGCAGATCCCGCCCCACTCCATCGCGACCAGAACCTCCCCTTCCTGGGCAACCGGATCGGGGAGGTCGTCAACGCGAAGGTCGTTGGCGCCGTGCACCACA
Source organism: uncultured Actinomycetota bacterium (assembly GCA_963841555.1). GTDB lineage: Bacteria > Actinomycetota > Actinomycetes > Mycobacteriales > Mycobacteriaceae > Mycobacterium. Next base: position 1,056,496 of record CAWJDL010000003.1, on the reverse strand, counting down.
ACGGCTTTCACACTGCATCCTCGAGCAGGACCAGATCGCGGCCGCGGGTTTCCGGAGCGAGCACCGCCGACACCAACGTGATTAGCGAGTACACCACCAGCATCGCCGCGATCGGCCACCAACTGCCGGTGGCGGCGGTGAGGCCAGCGGCGACGACGGGACCGATTGCGGTGGCGAGGATTCCGCCGATCTCCTTGGCCAGTGCAAGCTGGGTGAACCGGGTCCGTGAGCCGAACAATTCCGCCATCGTCACGCTCTCCAGCGAGAACAGGCCCAGCACACCGATATTGAGCGCGATCATCATCGACAGCACCATCACCAGGTTGTTGCCGCCGGTGATCCCGACCATGAGCGGGAACGCGAGTAGGGCTGTCAACGTCGTGAGTGTGATGTAGACCGGGCGCCGTCCGTATCGGTCGCCGAGCCAACCAACGATCGGGATGGTCGCGAAGCCGACCAGCGAGCCGTACATGATCGCGCTGGTGGCCACCGACTTGTTCATCATCAACGTCGTCGCGATGTACCCGACGAGGAACGTCTGCACCAGGCCGGAATTGCCTGCCTGTCCGAACCGCAACCCGAGCGCGATGAGGAAGGCCTTGCCCTTGCGCTGGTGTAGCCCGGCTTCCAGCACACTCTCGTGCTTCTCGGCGGCCGCGGCCTCGAGTTGCTCGCGGGAGAGCGCGACACCGTCGACGACGTCGGGGCGTTCCTCAAAAACGGGGCTTTCCTTGAGGTTCAGTCGCAGCCAGACAGCGAAGATCATCAACACGAAACTGAGCAGGAACGGGATGCGCCAGCCCCAGCTGAGCAGTTGCTCGTCGCTGAGGACACCGAGCAGCAGGGCCCACAGCGCGGACGCGGCAAGCGTGCCGGAGTTGGTACCCAGGCAGACCAGCGACGCGATGAGGCCTCGCCGTTTCGCGGGCGCGTACTCGGCCAGCATCGTGGTCGCGCCCGCAATCTCGGCACCCGCACCGAAGCCCTGGATCAGCCGCAGCACAACAAGCAGCATCGGCGCCAGAATGCCGATCATCGCGTACGTCGGCAGCACACCGATCAAGGTCGTCGACGCGCCCATCAACGCGATCGTGATGAACAGGACCTTCTTGCGGCCGATCCGGTCACCCATGCGGCCGAAGAAGATCGCGCCTGCCAGCCGGGCGACGTAGCCGACGCCGTACGTAGCCATTGCCGCGATCAGCCCGATCGCCGGGCTGACGTCAGGGAAGAAGATCTTGTTGAAGACGATGGCCGCTGCCAGCGAGTAGAGCTGGAAGTCCATGAACTCCATCGCGGTGCCGAGCCACCCGGACACCGCGGCCTTGGTCAGGTCGCTGGTCGTGCGCGGTGCGGCACCGGACGGTGGGGCCTCAACTTTGGTCATCGGACGTGTTCCTTTCAACAGTTCCAAGCGAATCCGGGCTCAGTTCGACCAATCGGCGTACTCGGCGCCTCCGCGACACCGCACGGCGGTCTCCGGCATCTTCAACAGCGCCACGATGCTGACGAGGATGAGCGCAGCCACGTAGACAGCCACCCAGACGAACGAGCTGTTGCCTGCGATGAGTAGTGCGGCGGCGATGACGGTGAACGGACCGCTCGCGATCATGGCTCCGAACTGCCAGACCACCGAAACACCGCTGTACCGCACAGAAGACGGGAATAGTTCGGGGAAGTACGACGCCTGAGGCGCATATGTGCCTGCATGTCCGATCGCCAGGCCGGCGATCAGCAGCAAGGCAATCACCGCGAGGTTCCCGGTCCGGATCGCATAGAAGGCTGGAATAAGCAAGATCAGGTTCATCACGGCCGCGCCGAGGTATACGGGCTTCCGCCCGACGCGGTCGGTGAGCTTGCCCCACAGCGGGATCATGATCACTTCGGCGATGATCGCGATAATCACCGCATCGAGAACCACTGATGCGTCGACGTTTTGGCTGCGCGCATACGCGACGAGAAAGATCGTGTAGAAGGGGAACATCGCGGCCTCGACGAACTTGACCGCCATGCCACCGAACACCTCGCGACGATGGCTGTTCAATAGAGTCCGGAGCGGCGCGGGCCGATGGCCGCCGTGATCCTTCACCGCGCGGAAGGCTTCGGTCTCCGGAACCCGCAAACGGATGTACAGGCCGACGACGACCACTACAGCGCTGAGCAGGAATGGAATTCGCCAACCCCAGGACAGGAAGGCCTCTTCATTCATCTGTGCCTGCAATACCGCAAACAGCGCGGTGGGGATCAGATAGGCGACGGGAGAACCGAGTTGGACGAAACTGGCGAAGAATCCGCGCTGTTCCGGCGGAGATGCTTCGGCTGTCAGCAAGACCGCGCCGCCCTGTTCGCCGCCGACACCGAAGCCTTGGATCAATCGCACGGCGATGAGAATGACGGCCGCCCAGAGTCCGATCTGCTCGTACGTCGGCATCAACCCGACCAGGAAGGTCCCGATCCCGGTCATCAACAGGGTGAAAACCAGAGCCCGCTTTCGGCCGATTCGGTCACCGATGTGCCCCCACACGATCCCGCCAAGGGGTCGCGCGAAGAACCCGACCGCGTACGTCGAGAACGCCGCGAGCGTGCCGACCAAGGGATCGACGTCCGGAAAGAAGATCTTGTTGAACACCAGCGCCGACGCGGTCCCATAGATGAAGAAGTCGTAGTACTCGGCGATCGTTCCGATCACCGAGGCGAGGATTGTCCGCCGCAGGTTCACGGTGTCGGGCGCGTCGGCGGCTTCGCCTGATACGTCGGCGGCGCCTCGCGGCGGGGCGTCCACGTTGTTGATCATCGCGTGTGTTCCTTGCTCGTGAGAAGTCTCGATGTGAGCCGGTTCACTTACATACAAGACCTAAGAGCCAAGGCTTGTCAACACTCGATTTCGACAAGACTCCCGCCGCCGGGGTCCGCGGGATGGGGAACTACTGCCAAACGGCGACGACGCGGCGCGTTGGCCTGCTGCCCTTGCCGTCGGAGAACAACTCGGGCGACCGCGCACGGATCTTCTCGATGTCGGTGAAGACCTTGCGCAGGTGGCTGCGCAGTGCGGTGGCCGCCCGATCGCCGTCGCCCTCGGCCACTGCGTCGACCACCGCGGCGTGCTCGTCGGTCAACGCCTGGATCGAGCTCTCACTCGTCATGCCGAGGCGCCGGGCGCGATCCAGGTGCGCCTTCGCCGCCACCACGGTGCGCCACGCATTGCCGTGACCGCCTGCCGCCAGCAGCGACCGGTGAAATTGTTCATCGAGCTCGAAAAAGGTATTCACGTCAACGGTTTCGCGCTGAGCGGCGATCAACTTGCGCAGCTCGGCGATTGCCGGGTCGTCGGCCCGCTCCACCGCGGTCGGGATGTTGGCGAGCTCGATCGCCTCACGTACGAACTGTGCGTCGGCCACCCGCTCGGGGTCGATCCGGGCGACGAACGAACCGAGCTTGGGGAAGATCTGCACCAGTCCTTCGTCGGCGAGCAGAATCAGGCTTTCCCGGACCGGGGTCCTGCTGACCGACAGCTGCGCGGCAAGTTCGTTCTCCGACAGAGAGGCACCTGGTGGTAAATCCAGGGTCACGATGCGGCGCCGCAGTTCCGCGTACACACGTTCCCGGTTCGAACCTTGCCGCGGCGTCGTCATGGCGACAGTCTATTGGAATACATCCACTGTTGACAGATACTGCTCTTTAGAGCTTGTATGTAAGTCATGAAGATCGTCGCCGCGGATGTGCTTATCACGGCACCCGGTCGCAATTACGTCACCTTGAAGGTCACCACCGACGACGGACTGGTGGGCTGGGGCGACGCCACCCTCAACGGTCGCGAGCTCGCGGTCGCGTCATACCTCTCCGACCATGTGTGCCCCCAGCTGATCGGCCGCGACGCACACCAGATCGAGGACACGTGGCAGTACCTCTACAAGGGCGCGTACTGGCGCCGCGGCCCGGTGACGATGACCGCGATCGCCGCCGTGGACGTCGCGCTGTGGGACATCAAGGGCAAGGCTGCCGGCCTGCCCGTCTATCAGCTGCTCGGCGGTGCCGCCCGCAACGGCGTCATGGTCTACGGCCACGCCAGCGGCGGCAGCCTCGACGAGATGCTCGACGACTTCGGCGGCTACCTCGACCGCGGCTACCGGGCCGTCCGCGCGCAATGCGCAGTGCCGGGGATGGACAAGGTCTACGGCGTTCACCCGGGGTCGGGCTTGTATGAACCCGCGTCCGCACACCTGCCCGCCGAGGAGAGCTGGGAGACGGGTCCCTACCTCCGGTTCGCGCCCCAGATGCTTGGCGCCGTGCGGGAACGGTTCGGCTTCGACGTCCATCTGCTGCACGACGTGCACCACCGGCTCACCCCCATTGAGGCCGGCCGGCTGGGCAAGGACCTCGAGGAGCACCGGTTGTTCTGGATGGAGGACGCCACGCCCGCCGAGGATCAGGAAGCGTTCCGGCTGATCCGCCAGCACACCACCACACCGCTGGCGGTCGGCGAGGTGTTCAACACGATCTGGGATTGCCAGCACCTGATCACCGAGCGCCTGATCGACTACATCCGCACCTCGGTATCGCACGCGGGCGGCATCTCGCACCTGCGCAAGATCTTCTCGTTGGCCGAATTGTACGGTGTGCGAACGGGTTCCCACGGTGCCGGCGATCTTTCGCCCGTGTCGTTGGCCGCCGCACTACATGTCGACATGGCGGTGCCGAACTTCGGCATCCAGGAGTACATGGGTCATGTCGAGCCGGCCGACGAGGTGTTCCGCACCAACTGGACGTTCCACAACGGCTTGATGCATCCCGGTGACGCGCCCGGTCTCGGCGTCGACGTCGACGAGGAAGCCGCCGCACGCTTCCCGTATGACCCGAAATCCCTTCCGGTCAACCGCCGGACAGACGGATCGGTGCACGACTGGTGAAGGGCTTCGACGTCGTCCTGCTTGGCGAGCCGCTGATCGAGATCAGCACCCGCGGACCGATCGCGCACGGCGTGGACTGTGGCCTCGGGGTGTCCGGCGACGTGGTTAACACCGCCGCGGCTGCGGTTGCCGCGGGAGCCACCGCTGCGGTCATCGCCCGGGTGTCGCAGGACGAGCTGGGCGCCGCGGTGATCGACCGCCTGGACGAGCTCGGCGTGCACACCGGTTTCATCCGGCGCGACGACGGCTTCCAAGGCATCTATGTCCAGCACTCCGATCCACACGGTGATCGCCAATTCTGTTATGCACGACGCGGTTCCGCGGGATCGCGGCTGGCGCCCGATGACCTTCCTGAAGGGTTGCTCGAGAACGCCGGCGGCGTGCTGGTCAGCGGAATCACCGCGGCGCTGTCGGCCACGGCGCGAGCGACGGTGCTGGAAGCCGCGCGGCGGGCGCGCCGCTTCGTCTACGACCCCAACTTCCGGCCCCGGCTGACCACCGCACCCGAGGCGTCGGCTCTGCTGAGTGAGCTCGCGCCGTATTGCGCACTGGTCACCCCGTCCGCGCCGCACGAATGTGCTGCTCTTCTCGGCGTTTCCGATGTGGCGCAAGCCGCGGCCAAATTGCGAGCCGCTGGCGCCGCAGCCGTCGCGGTGACATGCGGCGCCACTGGTATCCACGTCGACGGTGACGCGGTTCATTGGCAGCCCGCGCTTCCGGCGCCCAAGGTTGTCGATCAGACCGGCGCGGGCGACGTGTTCGCCGGAACGGTGACGGCGCGGCTTGCCCTCGGCGACGACTTGACGACCGCAATCCGGATCGGCGCTGCCGCTTCGTCGCTGGCGGTCGGCGGGCTCGGCGGCAGTGGCGGCATCGCGCCGCTGGCCACCGTCCGCGCGCACGCAGGGGTGCTCGCGTGAACACACTGCGCCTCGGAAATTACGGCACCGCTTCTCCCCCAGAGCCCGATCCGCGGAGCATCGGTGTCGGCCAAGTGCACCTCGGGTTGGGCGCCTTCCACCGGGCCCACCAGGCGGTGTACACCGAGGACGCCATCCGGCACAGCGGCGAAACACACTGGGGTATTGCGGCGTTCACCCAACGCAGTGGCGCCGCGGCCGCCCGGCTCGCCCCGCAGGATGGGTTGTACACCGTCGTCGAGCGCGGCGCCGATGCCGCACCTCCGCGCATCGTCGGCGCCCTGCGCGAAGCGGGCGACGCCTCCGCCGATCCCGAAGCGGTGGTCAATCGCATCAGCGATCCCTCGGTGCACGTGGTCACGCTGACCGTCACCGAAAAGGGCTACCGGCACAACCCGGTCACCGGTGAGCTCCGACGCGACGATCCCTATGTTCTTGCCGACCTCGGGTCCCGCACGCCTCGGACTGTGCCCGGTGTGTTGGCGCACGCGATTGCCCGACGGGCCGCGGCCGGTGCCGGCCCGCTGACCGTGATCTCGTGCGACAACCTGCCCGACAATGGGCGGCTGCTGGAACGGCTCGTTCACGACTTCGCCGAGGTCGCAGGTCTTTCCATCGAAAGCGCCACCTTCCCGTCCACGGTCGTAGACAGGATCGTTCCGGTGAGCACCGAATACGACATCGCCAAGCTGTACGAACGTATCGGCGTGCGCGACGAGGCGCCGGTGATCTGCGAGCCGTTCCGGCAGTGGGTCATCGAAAACCGTTTCGCGGGACCGGTCCCGGCATGGTCGTCGGTCGGGGCGCAGGTCGTCGACGACGCCGCGCCGTGGGAGCAGCTCAAGTTGCGGATGCTCAACGCCGCCCACTCGACGCTGGCATACCTCGGACTGCGGCTCGGGTACCGCTCCATCGCCGATGCGGTGGGCGATCCGGCTCTCCGCGACGTGTGCCAACGCCTGTTCGCCGAGGACGTCGTGCCCTCACTCGAGGTGCCGCCCGGCGTCGACGCGATCGGGTACGGCGAATCAGTGTTGGCCCGCTTCGCCAATCCCGCTCTGCCACATACCACCATCCAGGTCGCGGCCGACGGCTCGCAGAAGATCGGACCGAGGCTGCTGCGCACGGTGTCCGCCAGGGCCGCACAGGGCGCAACCGCACGGTGGGCGGCGCTGGGCATTGCCGGATGGGCGTTGCACGTTGTCGACCCGGTAGACGCTGCAGGCCGCTCGATCGAGCTGGCCGACCCGCGCGCTGACGAACTCCGTGACATGACCGCGGGCCTTCCTGTTGCGGCGGCGGTGCGACGGCTGGTCACCGACCCGTCCGTCACCGGTGACGCGGCGGGCAACACCGATTTCATCGACCGCGTCGTCACCGTCGCCGACGATCTCTATCGACACGGCTCCGCCGCGCTGGTCGCCGAGGTACGTCCATGACCGAATCGCCCAAGACTGCAACCGATTTGATGAGACGCGGACCTGTCATCCCGGTGGTCGTCATCGACCGCGCGGATGACGCGGTTCCTCTGGCACGCGCGCTGCTGGCAGGCGGCGTCGACACCATGGAGATCACGCTGCGTACCGCCGAGGCACTCGACGCGATCCGGTCGGTGGCCGAGCAGGTGCCGGACATGGCCGTCGGTGCGGGCACGGTTGTCCGGCCCGACCAGGCCAGCGAAGCGGTAGACGCCGGCGCCGCATTCTTGGTGTCGCCGGGTTGCACACCTCGGCTGCTGAAGGCGTTGTTCGACCAGGCCGTCCCGATCCTGCCTGGCGTTGCGACCGCAAGCGAGGCGATCGCGTTGATGGAGCACGGCGTCACCGAGCTGAAGTTCTTCCCCGCCGCAGCCATCGGCGGCGCCAAAGCGGTTGGTGCGCTGTCGGGTCCGCTGCCCGAGATCACCTTCTGCCCCACCGGCGGCATCGACCCGGCCACTTGTGCTGACTACCTCGCGCTACCGAACGTGGCCTGCGTCGGCGGGTCCTGGCTGACACCAAACGATCTGGTTGCCGCGCGAAATTGGGATGCCATCACGGCAATTGCCGAGGCCAGCGGGCTCACCCGCTAGGGTCTCGCTAGCACCGCCACACCATCGCCTGACAGCGCGGGCAGCGCGGCCAGCCGCCCGGTGAGTACCAACAGGATTGGCACGATCGGGCCCGTGATCTCACGGCCCGTACCGACGGCCCAGGTGACATCCGTGGCGCTGAAGCGGAATCCGTCTAGCGGAATCTTCTTGAACACCTTCGCCTTCGATCCGCCAGAGTAGGACCACACGCGCGTTGCGGCCAACGCCGCGGCATCCGGATCGACATCGAGCCGCCGGCCCAAAGGCATTGCGATGTCCTGCGAATGAACGAGAATGTCGATCAGCGTCTCAGCGCACGTCACGCCGAAGTTGTGACGCCGCGAGCCCACCATCCCGCGGATCTCCGCGACGAGTTGCTCCCTCGGCCGCTCGGCACGACGCCGGGCCCACTCGCGAATCGTCCGATTCATTCCGCCAGGACGCCGAACCGTTTCGAGCAATGCATCTCCAAGGCTGAGCTGCTGCAGCGTGAGGTGCGCCGCGACATCACGCACAGTCCATCCGTCACATAGCGACGGGTGGACCCACTCATCATCAGAAAGCTGTTCGAGCAACGCGGCGGTCCGCAGGCGATGGGCGTCGATCGCAGCCCAGATCTGGTCGTCGTTCATCGTTCCTCAGCCAAACACCGGCGCAGCCGTCCTGCTGCGCTTCAGCTCGAAGAAGTCCGAAACGCCGGCCAGCAGTCGGGCCCCATCGAAGAGGCGCACCGCATCATCTCCGCGGGGAATGGAATTGAGCACCGGTCCAAAGAAAGCCGCACCGTCGATGTGCACGATCGGGGTGCCGGCATCGCCACCCGGTTGCGTCCAGCAGAGTGGTGTACGAGTCGGACCTGGTTGTGAGGGCCGGCGTGTCGTAGCCGCATAGATGAAGGTCATCGCGTGATTCTTCGAGAGACCGTCCAAAGTCACTCGAGCAAAGGAATCGACGCGATGACCACCGCCCACGATATCGACTGGCCTCAGGTGTTGGCCGAACGACTCACCACCATTCACCCCGACGTGCTGCGTGAGCTGCTGTCGACGTTCATCCACACCCTGATGGGCGCCGAGGCCGACGCGTTGTGCGGCGCGAATTACGGTGAACGCAGCGCCGAACGGACGAATCAACGCAACGGATACCGAAACCGCCAATTCGATACCCGCACAGGATCATTGGATCTGGCAATCCCGAAGCTGCGGCATGGTTCGTACTTTCCGGACTGGCTGCTGGAACGGCGTAAGCGGGCCGAGCGGGCCCTGACCACCGTGGTGGCCACCTGCTACCTACTGGGGGTGTCGACGCGGCGGATGGACAAGCTCGTCGAGACGCTGGGCATCACCAGCCTGTCGAAGTCACAAGTCAGCGTGATGGCCAAGGAACTCGACACCGCCGTGGAAGCCTTTCGGACCCGGCCACTGGACGCCGGCCCGTACACGTTCGTGGCCGCTGACGCCTTGGTCCTCAAGGTCCGCGAGCAGGGGCGGGTGGTCAACGTGCACGCGCTGATCGCCGTCGGGGTCAACGCCGAGGGGTACCGCGAAATCCTGGGCATCGACGTGACCACGGCCGAGGACGGGGCGGGCTGGTTGACGTTCCTGCGGTCGCTGACCGCCCGCGGGCTGTCCGGCGTCCGGCTGATCACCAGTGACGCCCACGCCGGGCTGATCAACGCGATCGGTGCCACCTTGCCCGGCGCGTCCTGGCAGCGTTGCCGCACCCACTACGCGACCAATTTGATGGCGGTGACCCCGAAGTCATCCTGGCCATGGGTACGCACCCTGCTGCACTCGGTCTACGATCAACCGGACTCTGATTCCGTTGCTGCCCAATATGATCGGATCATCGACGCTCTCGCCGACAAGCTCCCCAAGGTCGCTAATCATCTGGAAGCAGCCCGTGAGGATCTGCTGGCGTTCACCGCGTTCCCCAAACAGATCTGGCGCCAGATCTGGTCGAACAACCCCCAGGAACGACTCAACAAAGAGATCCGCCGCCGCACCGACGTCGTCGGCATCTTCCCTGACCGCAACGCCCTCATCCGCCTCGTCGGGGCCGTCCTGGCTGAACAACACGACGAATGGGCCGAATCACGGCGCTACCTCGGCCTCGACGTCCTCAGCAAATCCCGAGCCACCAACGACACCCCGACAGAACAGGAGGCCACCCCGGCGGCACTGACCGCCTGAACCACGAAGTCGAAGAATCACACGACGACCTCGTACACCACGTCCCTGGACTTGACCCGCCACCCACCGGCCCGACACCGGCCTCGTGGCTGCACCGCAATGAGTCGTCGTACTCCGCCGACTCCGCCGCCGATCCCAGCCGCGACGGAAGCCCCACCTCGTCGAGCGCAATCTCCACCGCTCTGCGGTACTCGGCGGGCTCTGGATACCGCCAACGGTCGAAGATCAGCTCCCCGAACGCCGTGTACCAATCCGGCAGCACCTGCTCGCCGAAATGCACCGCGACCGCCGTCGCCACCCGCGACGGACCGATTGACCGATTGACCGTTCGCCGATACGCCGGCTCGACGACGCGGTCCTCGTTGAGCATCCGCAGGCTCATCACATGGAACTGAAGGTCAAGCGGGCGTTATTGTTTCACTTCCAGCAGCCAGCGCGAACCGATCCACGCGTATGGGCACACGGGGTCGAAGTAGTAGTCAACTTGCGTGAGTACCGAACCCATCGGTGTCCTCCTCCGCCTCCCCAAGAGATATAATTAGTTCGAAGTTAGGACTAAACTAGTCCTATATTCGAACTAATTGCAAGGGGGATGTCGTGACCGATGGCGTAAACGTCGGCGTGCTGATGTTCGTCTCCTACCGATCGGCGGAGACGAGAGTCCTCGAAGCGGTGTACCGAGGTGGCTACCGCGACATCACGCTGGCGCAGGCTCGCGTCGCGGCGCGAATAGCGCCCGATGGCACACGGCTCACCGAACTGGCCGAGCAAGCTCAGATTTCGAAGCAAACAGCGACGTATCTGGTCGACCAGATGGAACGCGGTGGTCTTGTCGAACGAACCGTCGACCCGACCGACGCGCGCGGACGACTAGTCCACTTCACCGGCAAGGGCCTCGACGTCATTCGGATCGCTCGCGAGGAGGAAGCCCAAATCGATGCCGAGTGGACCGCCCATCTGGGAGTGCGACGGATGCGGCAGCTGCGTGAAGCGCTTAGCGTGCTTCGCGAAATCACCGATCCGTATGCGTAGTGGCGCTAGGCCGACCAAGGCGAATCTGAGTAGTTGTCGGATACGTCGATTTTCTTGGTGAAGAACGTTCACGCCACTACCGCGCAGAGGAAGATACGCCTCACAGCGCCTCTTTGCGGTTGGACTGCGGAGGGTAGGCGGGCTGTGACGACCGAGCGGTGGAGCAAAAATGGCTCTAACAGACCGGAGCGATATCTACGTCGCAATCCACGAGTCGGGCGCCAACCGGTTCATCCAACATGTCATGCGGCAACGACCGTCCCTCTTCAACTACGGCACATCGATCACGCTGCAGCGACCCAAGATGCGATGCGAAGTCATCGACTTTCACCCCGTCGTGGTTCAGCGGGGAAACCCAGTCATCAGCGTCCAGCCACCCGCACCGGTTCTCGGCACCCCCTTCGGTGTCGACTTCATCGTCCAGGTGACCGGCGCACGGCTGGATTTCTTTCCCGAGAACACCCTTTCGCTCCCTCCCGGGTTGACAACCCTGCGTAGTCAGCGCTTCGCGCTCAACGGCACGATCTGCGGCGGTCTCGCGTGCCCCGGCCGAGAAGTCGTTGACCGACTACCGCTGCCGTCCCGCGGCAAGCCTTCGGCGTTAGCCGACTTCCCGAGCATCCGCGGACGCGACGAGTTCCGCCCGCCACGGCTCGACATCTTCTCCGACACCTTGAACTGTGCTTGTCTCGACGTGTTCGGGATCGGCGACATTGATTTCGTCGGTATTCCGATCGACCCACGGCTCACCGGTCGCTGCGACGACCTCGAGCTCGTCGATATCGCACCGGTCCAGTTGGAGAACATCCTGGAGTGCTACGCGAAAATGGTCGTCCAACTGGCGGTGCTACCTCGCCTGGCCGACCTGCCGGCATTGCGGTTCAGCCAAGCAATTGTCGGTTTGGCGAACGCGACGGTCATGCCTGCAGCGACGACGGCGGCCCTGCCCAACAATCCCGCCATCGAGGACGACCAGCTGAAGGTGTTCGTCGACGCCGCGATCGAGCCTCCGTCGGTGCCGTTTGAGATCGGAGAGCTACCGCCACTACCCATCGTGGGCACTGAACAGCAGCGCACTCGGACCGGCCCCTTCGACGCCATTATCGCCGTATCGGAGGCGGTATCGAGGGAACTGTTCACGGTCGTGCGCAACAGCTTTGCCCCGTCCACGTCCGGTGAATTGCGTTTCGGCCCATTCTCCGTCTCCTGGGCTTTTGGCGCTCGGCTGGGCGGGGGAACTCTTGACTTTCGCGATGACGGGACAATCCGACTGAGCGAACTCGACGTCATCTGGGACCCCGTCGAGGTGTGCTTCGCCGTCAACATCGATCCGATTTGCGTCGGTGGCTTCTGCATCATTCCAGACCTCATTTTTGGTGGCTGCGCCCTAGAAGCGCCTGAAGTGTGCTTCTTCGGAGACGACCCGGATCTCGAGTTCTGCCTCGATCTCGGAGGGCTATTGACTTCCGAACTGACTGCAACGCTGCGACCACTGCTCAAGCACGCGATACACCCATCGCGAACCGGCGCGATGAACGACTGGGATGCCCATGACGCGGGGATTCCGAACAAGTGGCAGGTTCACATCGATCCCAGCGAGATCGACCTCGACGCCATCGATGTGGCCGACACCGTCGGCAATATCCTCGATGCGGCGATCGAAGCGGCCGTCAACGACGCGCTTGGCGATCTTCCCGACTGGGCGCGCGATCTGATCCTGGCCATCCTCGGTCCCGTTGTCGACGCCGTGCGGGCCATTCTCGATATCGGCGACGACGTGCAGGAGTGGTTGTCCGATTTCCTCGGCGTGAGTCTGTCGTTCCTGAGCTTCGTTACCGAGTTCTTTGGCGACATCTTCTTCGCCTTCGTGCCATTGATGGAGCTCGAGGATCCCTTCCCGGTGCTCGACGACGAAGACGAAACCGGCCTCATTCCGATCTTGTTGCCGCTGCAGTACATCGAGGTCGGGGTCAACACGGGCGAGCTGGTTATCTCCGGCGATATAGGTGATTAGCATGCGCACGATCAAATTCCCCGAACAGACGCATTTCGACAGCGGCTACCCCAACGGACTAAGTGCGGTCGTGCATCGCTTCACTGAACCTGGCCACTTGGACGTCCTGTTCCTAGCCGGTGATGCGGTTGCCGAGCGTGTCCAGTTGACGGTCGCCCCGAGGGCATCGGCGATCGACGACGTGCCGGCGGCCAAGACGTTGAAGCTACGTCGAGCCACCGCTGCTCGGTCAACAGCCGACGACTGCTGTGGCTCCCCGGGTTCGCCGCAGCGGTTCGTGCTGGAGAGCCAGGGATACGTCGCATTTTCGGCCCCTCTTGACCAGCCGACTGCGGTGATCGGTGTTCGGCGCGCAAGTGCAGAACGCGACGACGAGGCGATCTTCGACAGTCGCCGGCTGAGCGCGGACGACACCTTCGCGGTCACGATGGTGCGGCCGGGGCGGTACGAGATGCGCAACCTGCTGACGAAAGACGAAGGCGCGATCACTGTGGCTTACCCAGTCATCGGGCGTGAACCCTACCGGCCGCCGGATCCGGTGCGAGTGACATGTTCCTCCAAGGGGTTCAAACCTCGGAGCATCAAACTCAAACCGGCACAGGGGATCGTGTTCGACTTCGAAGTGCCGTCAAGAATCGAGATCGAACTCGTCGAGCCGGATGATGGCCCCGCAACGAAACCAGCAGCGAGACAAGGCGTCCGCTCAATCAAGAAGAGTCGGCCTCAGTAGGAGTCGGCCAGCCGCATCCACTCATACGGCGGTTGCTGCGGCCAGCCTTCCGGTGAGTCCTCCCACGTTTCCTGGCGCCCATACGGGGTGAGGTCGAGCAGGTCGAACACCACCATGAACGGCTCTTCGCCGCGGTTGAACGTCTGCCACGTGTGGAACACGCGATCGCCTTCGCGTAGGAACACACTGACCGAGTGAATCTCTTCACCGTCGACCGTGGCGCCGAAGTCCTCATTGAACGTCGACTCCTCCGACGACACCCACGGCAGCGCCCAGCCCATGCGCTGCCGGAACGCCAGCAGCTTGGGCAGCGCTGCTCGCGAAACCAGCACGAACGATGTGTCTTTCGCGTGCAGATGAGACAGCGGACCGATGTGATCGGCCATCAGGGAACAGCCGTCGCAGCCCCCTTCCCAATCGGGGCCGAACATGAAGTGCTGAACGATCAGCTGCTTGCGTCCGTCGAATAGATCGAGCAGTGACGCGGGTCCGGCCTCGGTGTCGAAGGTGTAGGGCTTGGCGATCTCCACCATCGGTAGGCGGCGGCGCGCGGCGCTCACCGAGTCTTTCAACCGGGTGAGCTCCTTCTCGCGAACAAGCAAGTCCGCGCGCGCCTTCTGCCAATCGGAGCGCGACACGATCGGCGGTATCGGTGTGGTCATGTCGCGAGCCTGCCACGCACGAGTGACACCGCTGATACGTTCTGCCCGTGCACACCAAGTTCGAATTCCACTTCGAGACGACGGCGACGCCGGAGCAGGTTGTCGAGCTGATGACCGACTTCTCCCCCAACCGCCCGCACCGCTGGCCGGCGTCCTCGGTCAAGGCGTTCGAGGTTTATCACCTCGGCGACACCGAGGCGGACATCCGCGAGGGCCAGGACTTCCCGAAGCTATGGGCCACATGGCACTACGACTGGTCAAAGCCGGGCTCGGTGACGCTGACGATTACCGAAAGCGACGCGCTGGCGCCCGGCGGCTACATGACACTGACCGCGACGCCGCGAGCCGACGGCGGCAGTGCCGTACACGGCGAGTGGGAGCAGACCTCGAAGAGCCTAAGAGGGCTCACGGCGGTGACGATGATGCGGTTCATCGGCCCGAAGTTCCTGTCGTCGTACTACAAGAAGGTCTACGACGCTCTCGGCTAAGCGAAGTGCTTTACCACGTCGGCGACGCGGCGCAGTTGGTCGATGTTCGAGCTTGTTGGGATGAGGTGAACCTCGTCAGTGCCGATTTCCTTGAACTTATGCAGCACGCCAAGCAGCTCGTCGCCGTTGCCGGCCCATCCCGTGGTGGGTGCCATCGCGTCGACGACCTGGCCGGGCACCCAGTTCATATAGCGGAGCAGATGCCGGTGTACCTGCGCCCGTGTCTCCTCGGCGTCGTCGCCGATGGCGAACCAGAACGATGTCGCCAGGTGCGGTTTGCGCTTACCGGCCTCCGCCCATGCCTCGCGGGCTACGTCGAACAGCTCGTTCTGCTTGTCGACGTCGAGGTCGAGCGTGGTGCCGGCCAACCCGTCGGCCCAGGCCGCTGCGCTTCGCACGGTCTTCGGGCCCATCGTGCCGATCAGCAGCTCCGGCCCACCGGCCTGCAGTGGCGGCGGCCCGACCGGTACGACGGATTCGGTGACCTTCTCCCCCGCCCAGATGCGCTTCATCACCGCGACGCTCTCGGCCAGGCCGCGCATCGTCTGCGTCGCAGGGTCGGCCCCGACGGCGCGGTAGTCCTCTTCGCGGCCGCCGACGCCGATGCCGACCGTCAACCGACCACCGCTGAGCATGTCGCCTGTTGCCAGCTGCTTCGCCAGCATGACCGGGTCGTGTAGTTGCGGCACAACCACCGTCGTCACCAGCCGCACCCGGTCGGTCCAGGCCGCCAGTGCACCGAGCAGCGTCAGGCACTCGGGATTGTCGAATGCGACGCGCTCACCCCAGCACAGCGACGAGAACGGGCCGCCGTCGATGAGCCCGGGCCCAGCCTTTCAGCGTCGCCGCGTCCAGGTCGGGCTCCATCACGGGCATTGTCATCCCAATTCGCACGACGGCGATTCTGGCATGGCGGACTATGACCGGCGCAGCCCAGCGACTCGCAGCAGCTCCGGGCGCCGCATGGCGAGGCCGACCCACATCAGCACGCCGAGGTACACCGCGAACAGCGTGTGGGAGAAGAGCGGGGCCTCGACGCGCATGTTGGCCGTGACCGCGCCGCCCAGATACGCCGTGATGCCGAGCGCGCCCAGCACGGCGGTGCGCGGGATTACGTAGACCACCACGCAGATGGCCAGCACGATTCCGATGACCAGCGCCTGGCCGGGCGGGAATCCGAGGGCCTGCGTGCCCTCCTTGACCTGCGGCAGACCAGCGAGCTTGCCGGCGGCGTCGAAGGACAGAAACGCGGTGACGAGGACGCTGATGGTGGTTCCGGCCTTGTGGACCCGGGTGCGCGATGGGCGCTCGAGATCCGGGTGGGCGGTGTCGGTGGAAATGACGCTCATGATGTTGCTCCCTGCTGATGTCGAGACATTGACGACTAGGCAGACCGCAGTGGTGCCCGAAAATCATCGCTCCGCCGTCACTGGCAGCATGGGCCCATGGCGATCAACACCAGCTCCATTGCGCACGTCCGGCTTACCGTCACCGACATCGAGCGGTCGCGACAGTTCTACGAGAGCGTGTTCGGCTGGCCGGTGTTGATCGAGGCGCCCGAGAGCGCCGACGCGGCAACCCAGGAGGCGCTCGGATTTCTGTTCGGCGGCGTGATCTACGACCTCGGCGGCGCGCTGATTGGCCTTCGGCCCGTCGCGGCCGACAGGTTCCACGAGGACCGCTGCGGACTGGATCATATAGCCTTCCGCATTCGCCAGCAAGGACGAATTAGACGCTGCCGCAGCCCATCTCGACGAGCTCGGTATCGAACACGAGCCCATCAAGGACATCGGCCCGTCCTACATTCTGGAGTTCCGCGACCCCGACAACATCGCGCTGGAGCTCACCGCCCCCAAGTGATCACTGTCAGCGCGTAAGGCGGATAACGCCGCTGTACGTATTGTTGCCCGGTTTGCGCGGATCGGGCTGAGGTAGCCACGCCAGCGGTCGCATCCACCGCGGCAGCCGATCGAACCGATGCGCCGCAGAGAAGACCGAATCGATCTCGACCGGCCGCCAACCGAGGTCTTCGAAATAGGCCAGGCCGTTGGCGGGTGCGAACTTGAATGGTGCACTGTTCATCATGCCGCGGCTCTTCTTGTTCATCCGCTTCTGAAGTCCAGGGCCGGAGAAATCGAGCATCCACCACGCGACCTCGGGGCGTGTGAACGCCGTCGACAACGCCCGGACGTCGCTGTCTTCGAGATACATCAGCAGACCCTCGGTCAGCACAAGCGCATTCGTGACACCTGCAAGCTCCTCGTTCAGGAACGCGTCGCGGGCGGCCGGATCGGCGAGGTCGACCGCGTGCCTCGTCAACCGGCACCGCGGTGTCTCGTCGGCGAGCGCTTGCTCCTTTTCGGCGAGCAACTCCGGCAGATCCGCCTCGACCCAGGCGAAATCCGGCGGCAGGTCCAACCGGTAGGGCCGGGTGTCCAGACCGGCAGCCAAATTCAGAACCTTGTCGCACCCGTCGCCGATCGCATCGATGATGACGTCATCGATGAGCTTGGTACGGGCCACTAGCCACCAGCCGTTCCGAATCGATCGAGGAGCCGCAGCAACGATGGCACGGCCGCGATCACCGGCAAGCCGATCGGCGAGTGGATCGTGGAACAACGCGTCAGGACGTGCCGACTCCACCGCGCGATAGGTCGCGACCCAGCGCGCCGTGTCGGAAACATTGGAGATGAGGGGGTCTGTCGCTGCCACACTGCGAGTCTCGCTCACCGCCCTGAAGTGGCTGCAGGCGGATCCTTGTGCGCCTTGACAGGGCCCGTCGGCGGCGGTGCGAATATGTTGCCGCGCAAGCCACCTCGGAAGGTCCGAACCGCCACTAGACACCAAGTGCTCAGTAGTCCGACGTAGGCGATGGCGGCGGCAACGCGGAACGCCGGTAGACCCGTGTGGACTGCCAGCTGCGTCGTGCCGGTGACAAAGGTCCCGACTGGGAATGTCAGGCTCCACCATGTGAGCCCGAACGGCATACCGCGGCGGGCGGTTCGAACGGTCAACGCGGTGGCCAACGAGATCCACAGCACCGCGAATCCCCAGACCGGAACCCCGTACAGGACCGCGAAGACGCTCATGCCGGCCGCCAGATGTGGCTCCACCGCCAGTGCCGCGTTTGTACCGAGAAGCCCTGCGGCCGTTATGGATTGGCCCAGCGGACCTAACACAATCCAGAGTGTCGGCACGCGCGCGGTGCCGGAGGTGCCGAAGTGCGCAAGGCGACTCCACACCATGGTGATGATGATGAGCGACGCGACGAGCGACAGCCCGAACATCGCGTAGCAGCCGTAGAGCATGGTTTGTCGGCCGGTGCCCGGCACCATGTGCGGGATCAGCAGAGCGCCCGCCGCCGCGGACACCATCGGCGGTACCACCGGCATCAGCCAGCCGCCGAATGCGGCGTCGGCCTCGACGCGGTACTGGGTGAACATCAAATACGGGATGCTCATCGCGGTGAACAGCCCGCCGAGCGTGCCTATCGTCCACAGCACCCAGTCGAGGTCGACTGCCGCCCGCACACCGATCAGATCCTTGCCGACGAGGACCGCCCCGGCGCCGACCGTGAGCAACGCCATCGGGGCCGCGCCGTAGAAATGGCCCATCTGCGGGTTGTATGCGTGACTGCGGGCCACGGTCGGGTTCCGCACCCAATGTGCGACCGCAGCGACGATGAGCATCACCAGCCAGACCGTCGTCGCCACCCACACCGCCTGGGCGAACGCCCGCAAACCCGGCACATGCAGCGGCAGCGTCGCACCCGCCGTGGCCACAATGCCGGTTCCCATGACCGAGGCGAACCAGTTCGGGCCCAAATAGCTCAGCAATCGGTGCCGCTCAGTCGTCGCCATGGGTCGACGGTACTGACGCGGGGGTTTTCCCCCGGCAGGTTCTCGGGAAAACGCCGTGTCGCGCACGGCCTGCGGTCCATAGGTTAAAGACATGGTCGCAGTAACCGACATGAGTCCCGATGCCAATCCGGCACCCGCTGCCGTCGACGAGCCCGTCGCCGCGCCCGCCCGCAACATTGGCGTGGTGCCGACCGCCTCGTTGCTCACTGGCGCGGCGATCGCCACGGTGTGGTTCTGGATTCCCTTGACAATCTTGATGATTGGCATCTCGTCGACCCCCAGCGGCATCGGCTTAGCCCTGTCCGCCGTGGTGTTCGTCTACCTGATGCGCGGCGTCGAACACGTCGAACGCCTGCGCAGCGAGGCGGTGTTCGGCCTCGGCATCGGTATTCCGCCTCGGCGGCTGTCGCCGTATGCCGGCATCCAGCGCTGGCTGCATCAGCTGTGGCTGGACATCAGCAGCGCCCGGTTCTGGAAGGCCACCGCCCACCACTACCTGCGGATGACCTACGACATCCTCGCCGCGGGTGTCGCACTTGCGCTGCTGGCATTCGCATTTGTCGGCCCGGCCGCCTCGATCGCAATCCGGCAGAGCGACGACGACGCAGGGCTGTCGTTCCTTTCGCCGCCGCTGGCCTGGCTGCTGGCCTTTGTTGCGGCGGCAGGGGCCGTGGCGATCCTGATCTTCGCGCCTGCGGTGGACGCTGCGATCGACCGCTGGCTCTTGTCGCCGTCACCGACAGCTGCGCTGGAATACCAGGTCAGCGCGCTCGCCGATGCCCGGCAGGGCGCGGTGTCGTCTGCGCAGACCGAACGCCACCGCATCGAGCGCGACCTACACGACTGTGTGCAGCCGCGGTTGGTGTCGCTGGCCATGACCATCGGGCTGGCCCAGACCAAGCTCGACACCGACCTGCCCGCAGCCAAGCAGCTGATCGCCGAGGCGCACGACGACGCCAAGATTGCGCTCGTCGAACTGCGCAACGTGGTGCGCGGCATCGCGCCGACGATCCTGTCCGACCGTGGGCTGGATGCCGCGTTGTCGGCGGTGGTGCAGCGGTCACAGAACACCGGAGTCCCGACGACGATCAATCTCCATCTGCCTCGCCGGTTGCCGGATGAAGTGGAGTCGGTCGCCTACTTCGTCGTGGCTGAGGCGTTGACGAACATCGCCAAACACGCGAACGCCGCGCAGGCGGTGGTCACAGTGCGACTCGACGAAGCGGCCAACCAGCTGCACGTCACGGTGTTCGACGACGGGCGTGGCGGCGCGTCGATCACGACCGACGAGAACGCCATCGGCCTGCGCGGACTCGAGGAACGGGTGCGGGCCGCGCACGGCACGTTCACCGTGTCGAGCCCCGCCACCGGCCCGACCATCGTCAGCGCGGTACTGCCATGCGCGTCGTGATCGCCGAGGACTCGGCGCTGCTGCGGGCGGGCATCGAGCGGATCCTCACCGACGCCGGCCACGAGGTGGTCGCCGGTGTGCCCGACGCGACCAACCTGCTTCGGCTGGTCAATGAGAAGCGGCCCGACCTCGCGATCGTCGACGTGCGGATGCCGCCGACCTTCACCGATGAAGGCATCCGCGCAGCGGCGCTGCTACGCAGCCAGAATCCGGAGTCGCCGGTGCTGGTGCTGTCGCACTACGTCGAGGAGCGGTACGCCGCCGACCTGATCGCCTCGGATACAAAGGGATTCGGCTACCTGCTCAAGGACCGCGTGGCAGATGTCCCCGCGTTTTTGGACGCCGTCGAGGTCGTCGGCGGTGGCGGCACCGTGCTCGATCCAGAAGTGGTATCGCAGATTCTGGTGCGCTCACATCGCCGCAACGTGCTCGACGAGCTGACCCCGCGCGAACGTGAGGTGCTGCAACTCATGGCCGAGGGCAAAACGAACTCGGCGATCGCCTCGGCGCTGCACATGTCCGTCGGCTCTGCCGAAAAGCACATCGCATCGATCTTCACCAAGTTGGACTTGGCTCCCGACGAAAGCGAGAACCGCCGCGTGCTGGCGGTGCTGCGCTACCTCGAATCCTGAACCGTTGAAAGGGTTTTGACTGTGACCACCATTGCTCCCCCACCGCCGGCACCGGCCACGCCGCCTCCGCTCTCCCCCGGCGGGCGCACCGCGTTCCGGCTAGCGCTCATCGCCGCCGCGGCGGTGCTGGTGGTGGGGACCCTCGTATCGCTGGGCGCGGTAGCCTGGGGCGTCACCAGCTTCCGGGTCATCACCGACAGCAAGCCCCTTCCGGTCGCCATGCGGTCCGTGTTCGTCGACACCGGTTCGGTTCCGGTGGCCGTGCGGATCACCACCGACCGTAAGGCCCGCGAGCCGCGCGTGGATCTGCGGATGGTCAACTCCACTCGCGCGGGCGCAAATCCCTTGGCGGTCAACACCGATGCCACCGGCACACGAATCTCAATCAACGGCGAGGCATCGACGATCCTGGACTTGGGCCGCGCAGGTGAAATCACGCTGGTGCTGCCACACGACCTCGCCCGCAAGTTGACGGTCACCACTCAACAAGACACCGGTGTGGTGCTCGCTCAGGCGGACATCGACCAACTGATTGCCCGCACCGACAACGGCGAGGTCGTACTGAGCGGATCAGCCCGGCGTATCGAGATCCACACCGACAACGGCGACGTCGTCACCCGCGAGCCGATCTCGGTGTCGGAATCGTTTAGCGCTACCACCGACAACGGCGACATCAAGGTGGACTTCTCCAACGCCGCCCCCCGCACCATCGACGTCACTACCGACAACGGCGACGTCATCATCGCGCTGCCGGGGCGCGGCCCGTACGTGGTGAATGCCAATACGGACGACGAGGTAGGCGCAACGGTAGTGCGGGTCCCGCAGACGACCGATCGCGAGGTAGCCGCGGCCGTGATCACCGCCCGGTCTGACAACGGCGACGTGATCATCGACGATCTACGGTAGCGGAGGTCTGAACCAGCCTTGTGCATTACGTTCATTTTGTCCGCGTAGCGAGCGGCAATGCCGTGCTGATGCGCGGGCAGGCTGGCCGTTGGCGCACTGTCCAACTCGTCGCTGCCCGCCAAGACACTGGAAGCGGTGTCCCTGCCGATGATTCCGTACTACATCGCGGCCAACGCCGCGCTGGTTATCCTTGCGATCTTCAATCTGGCAACGGCGCTTCCGCGGCGTCGCGAGGGGAGGGCGTGAGTCCGAGGCGGCGAGCGATTTCGGCGGCATCTTCGACCGGATCACTTCCCACCACGAGCGATACGGCGTTCTCGTCGCTCTGTGTCGGTTCCAGTACCGCGATTTGAGAATCGAGCAGCGACGCCGGAATGAAGTGGTCGACGCGCCTAGCGAGGCGATCGGCGATAATGTGTCGACCGCCGACGAGTTGTACGAACACCACATTGTTTCCGGATAGCTTGTCGCGGTAGATCCGCTTGAGCGCAGAACACGTGATGATGCCGGGAATGCCGGCGGCGGTGCGCGCCTGAATCCATGTCGAGACCCGATCCAGCCAGGGCCAGCGGTCCTCATCGGTCAGTGGTATGCCGGCGCACATCTTCGCGACATTCGTGGCTGGGTGAAGATCGTCACCCTCAACGAAATCCCAGCCCAGACGCTCAGCGAGGAGCCCAGCGACAGTCGTCTTTCCGGCGCCAGAAACACCCGTGATGACGAGAACAGGTTGAGGAGAAACACGAGATCGGCGCTCCTAGCTTCGCCTTGAACCTCACTCGGCTCGGGCGACCAGCCACCGCTTGATTCCCTGCCGTCGTATCAGGTTGGCGTTGTCTTGGAGTCCATAGCCTTGTGCGACCAGTTCCTGGTTCTGGGCGAAGATGAACTCGGTTAGCGGGATCGCCAGCCTCTCCGAATGTGCTGCTGCGATGGCGGTTCCAAGATCTTTCACCATGTTGCCGATGTTTCCCGTAGGAGTGAGATCGGTCGTGGCGAATTTCATGAAAAACTCTTGGAACAGTGGGGAATCGGCTCGCCCGCCGGTTATCGAGGACAGCACCGTCTGCGGATTCAAGTGCGCGGCCCGACTCATCGCTGCGGCTTCGGCGAGGGCGCTAAATCCGATGCCAACGAGGACTTGGTTAATCAGTTTGACGAATTGCCCTGCGCCGCAGTCACCTACATGAGTTACCTTGGACGCGAGGTGATTCAGCACCGTGTTGGCTCGCGACACCGCGGTGTCGTCACCGCCCGCCATGATGGTCAGCCTGCCTGCTAGTGCCCCAGGAGCGCCGCCCGACAACGGCGCGTCAACCCATAAATGGCCCAGGTCGGCGACCCGCCGTGCGAACTCGCGCGTGCGATCGGGAGCGATCGACGACATATCGAGAATCAATCCGTCCTCGCCGACTCCCCAACCCGACACGACACCGCCCTCGCCGAAGACCACTTCCTCGACCACATGCGCGGTGTTCAACGACAGTACAATCACGTCGCAACGCTCGGCCACCTCTTCTGCGGCGCCGCAGTACTCAGCTCCCGCTTCGACGAGATCACTTGCGACGTGGCGCCGCAGGTCATGGACGACCAGGTCACCACGCATTCGCAGGAGACGCGTCGCGATGGCATGTCCCATCACTCCCAGCCCCACGACGCTGACCCTGGACACCCGAGAACTCGATGCATCAAAACGTTGGTGGACATTTGTCAGCTCCTATTCTGTCCAGGCTAATCGTCAATCTCCGCAAGCGATTTCAGCCGCCGGATAGGCGAAGGACAACCTTGCCAGAGGATGCGGGGTCCGCTGCAATGTCCATTGCTGCTACCGCCTCGCTCAGCGCGAAGCTGTGGGTTATCACCGGATCCAACGTTTCGCTTCGGGCGAGCAGAGCGATGGATTCATCGAACTCGGTGTCGAATCTGAAGGCCCCGCGAAGGTCGATCTCCTTGGCCACGAGCGCCGACAGTTCAACGGGCCGCGGCCCGGGTGGGAACATACCCAGCTGCACCATGACGCCTCGCCTGCGCACGGCGGCTAGTACAGAACCCAGGGCGACCGGGGCGCCCGATGCTTCGATCGCCACATCGAAATACTGATCCGGCAGCTCATCGGCACCTATGCGTACCGCTCGGTCCACACCCACGTCCAGAGCGATCTTCAAGGGCTCCTCAAGCAGGTCCGTGGATCCGTTCCTCGGGACCGAGGCTTTCCGGCAGCAGGCGCGTGGATGCCGATCGGGCCGGAGCCGCTGACCAACACCTTTGCCCCGCCTACTCCGAAGGCCCGGTTCAGGGCGTGCAGTCCCACGGCCAACGGTTCGGCGAGCACTGCGCGGGATAGCGGAAGTGTTGTCGGCAACACCCGTATCTGATCCTGGCGGACAACGATGTGCTCGGCGAACCCGCCTTGGGTGTGTGGAAAGCTCGCGGCCGACCCGAAATAGCGCGCATTGCGGCAGACGTTGCGAGTATCGCTGACACATTCGGGGCAATGCCCGCACGGCGAGGCCGGGTGGATCGCCACCGGGGTGGTCTTCGGCAGTGTGCCCGACGGGTCGAACTCGATACGACCGACGACCTCGTGCCCGAGGACGAGCGGTTCGCGCAAGGCGAAAGAACCGACGGCGCCGTGCCGATAGTAATGCAGGTCGGAGCCGCAGATTCCGCCATGGGTGTTGCGCACCAGAACCTGACCAACTTGCTACGCGGTACGGAGGTCATCGATTCTCAATCGCAACGTCTATGTGCCACGAGAGCCTTCATCGATTTGCCTTCCTGCTTGTTCTCCAGAAGTCCGTCACAGCACGGAGAGCATGCCGCCGTCGACGTACACGATCTGGCCGTTGACAAACGCGGAAGCATCGGAGGCGAGATAGATCAGCGTGCCCACCAGATCTTCGACTTTGCCCCAACGCCCCGCCGGTGTACGGCCGCGAACCCAGGCGGAGAATGCCTCGTCGGCGACCAGCGCGCTGGTGAGTTCGGTCTCGAAGTAGCCGGGACCGATTGCGTTGACACAGATTCCAGAACCGGCCAAATCCGCGCACATTCCCCGAGTCAGCATCTTGATCGCACCCTTCGTCGCGGCATACGGGGCGATGCCAGGTCGGCTCACCTCCGATTGCAGCGACGCGATGTTGATGATCTTGCCGCGCCCGCGTTGCTTCATCCGGATGGCGACCTCACGGCCAACCAGGAAGGCGCTGGTGACATTGGTGGCCATCAACGCATTCCAGTCCTCGATGGCGAACTCCGTGAACGGCGCCCGCCTTTGCATTCCGGCGTTGTTGACACAGATGTCGACCGGCCCGACCAACTCCTGATACGGGCGCTACAGGGCGATCGCGGCATGGCTCGTGACATCGAACGACACTGCATACCGCCGCCCGGTCTTCTTCTTGATCTCGTCCGCGGCCACACGAGCGCAGCTTCATGGCGCGCTGTTCGGATTACTTCTGCGCCGGCCTCGGCCTGACCTTGCGCCAACGCTCGGCCGATCCCGCGCGACGAGCCCGTCACGAGCGCCGCGCGCCCCGCGATGTCGAACAGTGAATGAATCATGTTGTTGCCGCAGTCTTTCCGCTGCGGTCAATGGAGACGTCATCGATCAGGTTCAGGTCGCGACCCCTGGTCTCCGGCGTAACGAAAGTGGTGGCGATGGTGATGACGGCCAGCCCGAGGGTGTAGACGCCCAACGGCCACCAGGAGTAGTCGGTCATGGACAGGAACCAGACGCCCACCAGCGGCGCGATGCCACCCGCAATCACCGCCGAGAACTCCCTCAAGACCGCGACCCCGATGTAGCGGTGCCGGTTTCCGAACAGTTCAGGCAGCATCGAGCACTGCGCGCCGAGCATTGTGTTCACCCCAAGGCTGACGCCGAGCACGACGACGAGGATGACCAGTACGGGGTTGCCCAGCGAGAGCAGGTACCACGCGGGGAGCGCGAGCAGCGCCATTCAGATCGCACCAGCACATAGACGACGGAAGCCTTCCGAATCGGTCCGACACAGCGCCGGCCAGGGGAACGGTGAGTATGCCCAGAGCCGAGGCCACAGCCACCGCGAGCGGGCCGATCGATTTGCCGAGACCTACGGCGCCCGACGTCACGAAGGTGATGGACAACGTGCTGAAGAGGTAGGAGCCGCCGTTTTCTGCCATGCGCAGCCCGATTCCGCGCCAGACCTGCCTGCGCGCGGTTCGGAACAGCTCGGGAAGTGGGCGCTCGGCAACCTGGTTGCGTTTTTCAAGCTCGACAAAGGTCGGGGATTCCTTGAGTCGCAGGCGAATAAACACGGCCAACGCGATCAGGACGACCGACGCCAGGAAGGGTATCCGCCACAGCCAGCCGTAGAGCACGCCGTCGGATACCAGACCCAGCAGCGCCCAAACTCCCGCCGCCAGCAGCGTTCCCGCCTGGATTCCTACGAACGGCAAGGCAGATAGGAACCCGCGCCTCGGCGGCGGCGAATACTCGGCCATCAACACGGTCGCTCCGGCTTGCTCGGCGCCTGCACCGAATCCCTGCAACAGACGCAGGATCACCAGAATGATCGGCGCCCAGACGCCGATCGTCGCGGCGGTTGGCAACAGGCCGACAAACGTAGAGGACAGGCCCATGATCGTGATGGTCATGGTGAGGATCCACTTTCGCCCGAGCCTGTCGCCCATGGTGCCGAAGAAGAGGCCGCCGAGCGGTCGCGCGAGGAATCCGACCGCATACGTTGCGAAGCTGAGGATCAGGGCCTGATTGACGCCGAATGCCGGGAAGAACAACTTCCCGAAGATCAACGCCGACGCCGTGCCGTAGAGCGCGAAGTCGTAGTACTCGAGGGCGCTGCCCACTGAGGCGGCGAGCGTTGCTCTGCGCAGCTGCTCTGGAGGGACCTGCATGTGCCCGTCGGCCCCTTTCGGCTCTGCGGTGAGTTGTGTCATGCATCCTCCTCAGGTCCGTTGCCGCTCCGCGGGCTTCTGAGATGAGGAAACCCCAACCGCGGGTGTCCATCGCTTCGTCAAGTCGGCAACATGTGATCCACACCATATCCGTATATGGAACAGTGTTCAATAGGTGGACCATATTTCTTGGTCGTCGACGACGGATCTGAGAAGAAGGACGGGCCCAAGAGGCTCTCCGCCGTGTTTGACGGCGGAGAAGGACGTAAGCGACGGCGGACTCAGCCGAAGATCAGCGGGTTGCTCAGCGCGGTCGCCAACGATTTCAGCTCAGCGAGGAGTTCGGCCAAGGTGGCCTGGGTGGCCAGGCTCTTCAGAACGGTGACGCCGAGCGAGAGCATTGCTCCCCCAGCGTGTCGGGGCGTTAGTCGCACCGCCATGCCGATGACGCCGGGATGCACACCCTCGCCGTCGGATGCATATCCGTCCTGCGGTCTTGCGAGTCGACATTCCAGTGCAGACACCCGGAGAGGACGACTCGGTCATGTGCGGGATGTCGGCACCGCGGAACCGACGGGTGACCTCGGCCGGCGGCAGGGCGGCCAGTAACGCCTGCCCGGTCGCGGTGAGCGCGGCTGGGAACCGCTCGCCGATGTTGGCGGCCATTCGGAACTGCGACCGTCCTTCGTAGCGCGCCAGATACAGCACGTCGGTCCCGTCCAGCATGGCGATCTGCACGACGTGCTGACGTAGCGCCACGGTGCGCGCGCATAGCTCGTAAAAACTGCGGACCTCGTCGAACCCGGCGAGATAGGCGCCTGCCAACTCGATGGTGCGGCGACCCAAGACGTAGCCGTTCTCGCGCCTCTGGATGAGCCGGGCGTCCTCCAGGGCCTGGCACAGATGCGACGTGGATGACTTCGCGATGCCCAGGGATCTGGCGAGGTCGCTGACACCCAGCGGCTCACCACCGGCAGTCTCGAGCGCGTCGAGGATCGCCGCGGCTCTCGTCACCGCCGGCGCCGGACTTCCGTCCCCGTCCGATTCGAAACGCCGGGCGCCGTTCGGCATCATCGGTGGCGAGATCGTCAGTAGAAGTGTCGTCTCGACGCATTGATGCAAGTCCCTGCCGTCGATCAGCCGTAGAGATTCGTCGAAGAGTTCGTCGATCGACATCCTCTGGGCTCAGCGCGGCGTTGTGCAGTTGCGATGACGCCATCGACCTTGCCGACGGCGGCGCTCGATGGGCAACGGCTGACCGCGACCACGGCTTGGAACGCCGAACCCAGGCGGCCCGATTGCAGGCCGTCGATTAAGCTCTCCTCGACGATTACGGTGCCGCGCCCGACATTGACGAGACCGCTCCAGACTTCGTCGCCGCGATCAATTCCGCACCGTACAGCCCATCCGTCGCCAATGTCCCGGGAAGGGTGAAGACGATCGCGTCCGCGCGTCCGACCAGGTCCGGCAGCGCGGTAATCGGGTGCACTTCGTCCACGCCGTCGACGGGGCCGGGCTGACGCTTGGTTCCCAGTACGCGGGCGCCGAGCGCCTTCGCCAGGCGCGCGACCTCCCTGCCGATTCCGCCGAGGCCCACCACCAACACCGTCTGCTCGTGCACCTGCTTCATAGCCCACCGCCCGGTCCACTGCCGGGCCGCTTGTTGCGCCTGCAGACGGGCCAGATCCTTGGCTCCGGCCAGTATCCCGAAGATCGCGAACTCGGCGAGCGGGCCGCCGTGCACGCCGGCCGACGTGGTGAACAGCACGCGCCGCAGTTCCGCAGGTGTCAGCGCCGCTGCCTTCACCTGGGCACCGCCTCCGGCCGCCATAGTGTGGACCCAGCGCAGGTCCGGATTGGCCCGAACAGCCGGTGCCAGGGCAGCCGGCCGGGTGTCTGGAATTCCGTAGAACACGTCCGCCTTGGTCAGCAACCGGTCGAACGCGGCCTGCTGCCGGGATGTGCGCCGGAATGCCGGATCGCCTTCGTGGTCGCCCGGGAACCGCTGGGGAGGCAGCAGCGAATCGTCGACAAGCAGATCCACCGAAGGGTCGACGTCGGTCACCAGATGCCGCAAGCCGGGCTCCAGCGGCGTGGCAAGCGCGACCTTGATCGTCGAAGACATGACGGACCCCGTCGGCTCGTTCCGTCGCACTGCCTGTTCCAACATTGGTACAGGATACGACGGAGCACCACATATGGAAAGACGTTCCTGATAGTGGACACATCATGGGGACCGGGTTCATGATGTGACCATGACAACCTATCTTCGTGGGCTCGTATCGATATGCGCCGATGGCTGTCCGGCTGGCGACCGTCTGCGTGGAGCGTGGCGATCGGCTTCTCGTCTGGAACCGAAGCAGCGGACGCGACGCCGCGGTGCTGGCCGAAGGCGCGGAGGTTGCACGCGATCCCGCCCAATTGGCGGCGGCGTGCGACGTTGTGGTTCTGATGCTTCCCGATCTCCCGCAGCTGATCGAGCTTACTGACGGCCCGGGGCGACTGCTCGGCGAAGTCCAGACACCGACGGTGCTAGTCATCTGCAGTTCAATCTCACCGCAGGGTGCGCGCGACTATGCCGCACATGCTGCAGAGTTGAACGGCGGACTCGTGCAGGTGGTCGATGCTCCGGTCTCCGGAGGACCTGAGGGCGCCAGCGCCGGCACGCTTGCGATCATGGCCGGCGGCAGCGAGGCGGCCGTGGCCGCGGCGTGGCCGGCCCTTACCTCGATGGGCACCACCGTCCGGCACCTCGGCCCAATCGGGTCGGGATCACTGGCCAAGGCCTGCAACCAGATGGTGGTTGCGGCGACGATGATCGCGCTGTCCGAAGCCAGCGTGCTGGCCGAGTCGGCGCGGGTGGACGTGGCGGGTCTCTTGGATGTGCTGGGTGGCGGGTACGCCTCCAGTCGGGTTCTCAAGGTGAAAAAACACAACCTGATCTCCCGGACCTACCCGCCCGCCGGCAAGGCGGCATACATGGTGAAGGACCTGGAATTCGTGCGCGCCGAAGCCGAGCTCACCGGCGCCCGCGTCGGCCAGGCAGAGCTCTCCCTGGCGACGTTCGCAGCAGTTGCAGACGCGGGATTAGGCGATCAGGACATGAGCGTGGTCCATCAGGTCATCCGCGAGCAAACGCGAGGACTTTCGGCAGATACGGCTACCTCAACACCTCGATGAACACGACCTTCGTCGCGCCGGCGAGCTACTCACGGCTTCGAGAGGTGACGGCACCAGCGGCAGACCGAACAGCGTGACCAGGCCGGGGTCGCCGAACACGACGATTCGGGCGATCCCGGCTGCGGTCACGTCGAGCACCGCGATCCCGAAGGCACGCAGCACCCCATCGTCGTCGCGACGGTACGCCGCAGCAGCGGGCTGACCGTTGGCGGCGATGGCCACCATCCGCCAATCACCTTGAACGCCAACCACTCCGGCAAGGTAGGGCAGGCAGGTCGTCAGGCCGGCAAACCACGTCCGCGACCCGACCATCTCCAGCGCGGCGTCGTGGCGCAGCGCCTCCTCCAACAACGCGGTATCGGCATTCTCGAACGCGGTCACGTACTTCTCGAGCAGCTCGCGGGCCCGCGGCTCCGTCGGCTCGATGATCTCATCGGCAGTCGGAGCGACGTCCTGCATCCGGGCGCGTGCCCGCTGCAGGGCACTCTTCACCGCGGCGACGCTGATGTCGAGCATCGCGGCGACCTCCGCGGCCGGGAACGCCAATACGTCGCGCAGCAGAAGCACCGCGCGCTGCTGGGCCGGAAGGTGTTGGAGGCTGGCCACTAACGCGAGCCGCAGACTCTCGCGCGCGGTAACCACCGCGGCCGGATCGTCCGTCACCCAGGCATCGGGAATCGCCTGCAGCCACAGCGCATCTGGGGCTGGCGCCGCCTCGGTGTCCGGGTCGTCGGCCGGTGCGCCAAGACCCGACGGCAGCACGCGCCTGTTGCCGTGGGCAAGCGCCGTCAAGCACGCATTGGTGGCGATGCGATAGAGCCAGGTCCGCACCGACGAGCGGTTCTCGAACTCCCGATAGCCGCGCCACGCCCGCAGGTAGGTTTCCTGCACGACGTCCTCGGCGTCGTGGGCCGAGCCGAGCATCCGGTAGCAGTGTGCGAGCAGTTCACGGCGGAAGGGCTCGGTCTCAGGGATGAATTCGGTCATGCCGATGCCGGCGGGAATTGGTAGACCTTCTCCGGCGTGATCCGCACGATCAACCGCTCGGCATCCAGCTCGGGTGGAGGCGCCATGCCGCCCATATAGCGGTCATACATTTCGTAGAGCAATCGCTTCTCGGGATCGTCGGTGATCTCCACAGTGCCACGGATCTCGACGTAGCGTCCGTTCTCCTTTTCGACCACCAGCAGGCTCACCCGCGGGTCACGCGCCATGTTGCGGGTCTTCAGCCTGCCTTTGATGGTGCTGAACACCACCGCGTCGCCGTCGCGTTTGACGAAAATCACCGACGACTGCGGGCGTCCGTCGGCATTCGACGTGGCGATCGCGGCGATGTGCGGCCCGTCGAGCACTTGGCGAGCGACCTCATTGAGGGTTATGTCCATGCCTGTATAGACCGGGCGGCGCGGCAAAAGGAATCGGTCGGGCGGTGCGTGCCCGAACGTTCCTTACCGCTCGAAATGCCGGCGATTTTTCGAGCGGTAAGGAACGTTCGGCGACTAGGTGAGGCCGCCGATGATGTCGGCGACCGAGCCGGTGCCGATCTTGTGAAATCCGGTACCCGCCCACACGTTCACGGCGTGCGGATCGCCCGCACGCACCGACGCCGCACGCAACGGGCTGGTCAGCCAGTGGACCTGCGGATATCCGAACGGCGCCTCGGCCTCATGCTCGTCGATGAACCGGTTACGCAGCCCACGTGCATAGCGGCCGGAAAACGCCTTCGTGACAACGGTTTCGGTGAACTGCCGATCCCGCAACGCGGCGCGGTGCACGGGGCCGCTTCCCGCTTCATCGGAGAGAAGGAACGCCGTTCCGAGTTGGGCCGCGACCGCCCCCGCCGCCAAGACGCGCCCGACATCGCCTGCGGTCATCAACCCGCCGGCAGCCACGACCGGCACGTCGACTGCCGCTAGGGCGTCGGCCAGCAATTCGTCCAGCGGTTGAGTGGCCGGCTGCGCACTCGGGTCGAAGGTGCCGCGATGCCCGCCCGCCGACGGGCCCTGCACAGCGAGCGCGTCAACGCCGCGAGCAAGCGCGGTCTGCGCCTCGGCCAGTGTGGTCACGGTGCCGACGACCGTGATGCCTGCCTCGTGCAACCGTAGGCACTCCTCGGCGCTGGGCACGCCGAACGTGAACGACGCGACGTCCGGCCGCAGGTCCAGCAGCACCTCGATCTTGGCCGCCCAGTGGTCGTCGTCGAACCGCGGTTCACCGAGCTGGGCGCCGTAGTGCTCGGCCTCCGGGGTGAGCGCCTTGGCGTAGCGCTCGATGTCCGCGGGTGTGCCCGCACTCGGTTGGGGCGCAAACAGATTCGCGCCGATCGGGCCGGAGGCTAGCCCGCGGGCCGCGGTGAGCAGCTCGGCGAACACCTCGGCAGTCAGGTAACCCGCCGCGACGAAGCCGAGCCCGCCCGCATTCGTCCCTGCGGCCGCCAGTTCGGGCGTCGAGGGCCCACCCGCCATCGGCGCGACGATGATCGGCACAGCGAGATCGCGAAAGTCGAACGCCATCCGTCCTTCGTATCACGGCGCGGTGCCTGGGCCAGCATGTTCTCCGAGTGACGGCTATGAGCGGTTCATGGGCCGCTGGAGCCGCCGCCTCGCCCCGCTGTTCGTGACGTTCGCCGGTGTCACGGAGGGCGATCGCGTGCTCGACGTGGGGTCGGGCACCGGCGCGCTGTCCGTCACCGCGGCTGCCATCGAGTCTGTGCAGGTGACGGGCATCGAGCGGTCACCGGCCTACGTGCGGTACGCCCGGGAGCATCCAGGCGGCGACGGGGTGCGATTCGAGGTCGGCGACGCGCTGGCGCTGCCATTCTCCGATGACGCCTTCGACCGGACGCTGTCGATGCTCGTGCTGAACTTCGTGCCGGATCCTGGCGCCGCCCTGCAGCAGCTGATCCGAGTCACCCGCTCCGGCGGCGTTGTGGCCGCGGCGGTGTGGGACTACGGCGACGAAATGCAGATGCTGCGGACGTTCTGGGACGCTGCCGTCGCACTCGATCCGGACGCGGCGCCGCGCGACGAACGGCACATGCCGCTCTCCACCCGCGGCGCACTCGCGGACCTATGGCAGACGCATGCATGCGGGACATCCGCGAGCAACCGCTGACCATCGAGAGGCATTCGGATCGTTCGACGACTATGGCAGCCGTTCCTGTGCGGTCAGGGTCCGGCGGGTGTCTACGTGTCGTCGTTGTCCGCATCCGCGCAGCATGCGTTGGAATCCAAATTGCGAGAGCGTCTAGGCGGTGACGGATTTGGGCTGCGGGCGCGGTGTGGGCGTCGCGACGTCGTCACCTGAGCGCCTTGCCGAAGAGCAGACAGTCCTGCGGCTCGACGCTGATATTCGGCAAAATGGCGTAGCGCGCCAGCCGGCCTTCGAATGTCAGCCCGCTGCGTTCCAATAGCCGCGCCGACGCGATGTTGTCGACGTGGCAGTGCGCCGTCACCCTGTACACGGTCGGGTCGCGCTGGGCCTTGTCGAGCAGCAGCGCCACCGCCTCGGACATGATTCCCTGCCCCCACCATCGGCGGCCCAGGTAATAGCCGAAATCGATGATGTGCGGCTGGGGCCGCCGCCAGCCACAGACCCCGACCGGACCGTCGCCGCGCAATTCGACAAGCCAGACCGTCTCGCCACCGACGTTGAAGATTTCGGTGATGACGCGACGGGTCTCGCCGACGTCTCGATGCGGGCGCCACGACATGTAGTGCGACACCTCCGGGTCGGAGGCCATTCGCTCGAAGATTGGGTCGGCGTCGTCCAGGGTTGGCGCACGTAGTTTGACCCGTGGCCCGCTCAGCACCTCGACTTCGGACATCGTCCTATCCTGGATTGACATGGCTATCACCTTCAACCACACCATCGTCGCCGCGAAAGACCGGCAGGAATCCGCCGACTTCTTCACCGAGCTCTTCGGCCTGCCAGCCGCCGAGGAATTCGGTCCATTCCTCGCCGTAGGACTCAACCACGGTGCCAGCCTCGACTACGCGCAGGTGGCCGAGGGCGAGGAGATCCGCCCGCAGCACTATGCGTTCTTGGTGTCCGAGGACGAGTTCTCCGAGATCTACGGCCGCATCCAGGCGCGCGGTTTGCAGCATTGGGCCGATCCGAGGGGCAGCAGGCCAGGCGAGATCAATCACAACGACGGCGGCCGCGGCGTCTACTTCCAGGATCCGGGCGGGCACTACCTGGAAATCCTCACCCGACCCTACGGGTCGGGTGCCGGCTGACGCGCGACGCCAGCACGTCAACCCCGTCACCGCCGAGACGGACCAGCATTGCGGGCCGGTTGCCAAGCACGGATACCAGCTCTGCGGCGCGGCCGCGCACGGTCGGTCCCGCAGCACCGTATGTCCAGTCGGCGTCGGTAGCCGAAAGCCGAAGTCCCCGGCTGTTGCGGAATGCGGGCACGAACGGATTCGGCACGCTCACTTGGGTATTCAGCACCGCGACGAGTCCATCGGCAGGGATCGTCGGCTCACGGCCGAGGGCGAAGACCATGTCAAGCTCGTGGGTGATGCGGTCTCCCAGAAATAGAGGCCTCGGGAAGTAGCGGCCCAGCCCGCGCGGCCGCTCCGTTAGCCGCGCGAAGTCGTCGAGCAGTTCGGCGGGGCTGCGTGTTGCGGCCAGCGAACGGGCCAGTGCGGCGTTGGCCCGGTCGAACGATCCACCGTGGCGAAGCATTTCGGCCGTCACCGCTGCCGCTCCTGCGCTGCATCCGACGACGAGGTGTGCCAACACGTCGTGGTTGGTCCAGCCCTCGCACAGGCTTGGCTGCGACCACTCGTCGTCGCTGAATTCACCGGCCAGCGCGTAGAAGCGCGCGTCGTTGGCCCGCAGCAGATCACGCGTGGACACCGAGGTGCTCCTGGAGAAATGCGGTTTGGTCGGCGAGAACCGAGGCCACCAGCGGCGGGTGGTAGATGGCGAAATGGTCGGAGTCGTAGTGCCGGGCGACGCCGCGGGGTGCGCGACGAGCGACCAGCGCGGCATATGCGGGATCCATCAGGTTCTCCCGGTCGCACACGCAGACCAGCAACGGCGCATCGATGCGGCGGGCGTGCCGGGTCGCCGACGTCGTCACCATCGCCACGGCATCCGCGGCGACGATGCGGTTGTCGAACGCGAAGCCCGGCGGAACCGTGGAATTCCAACCGGATTCGGCACCGGCGACGGTGACCATCGCGAGGCTTCCGGGCGGGCCCACGATCGGCACGTACCGTCGGCCGCGCCGGGCGATCAGGCGCACCAGATCCTCTGCGATGGCGGGCGCCAGCCGCAGCGCGGCGAGCAGACCCAGCCGGCGAGCAGCACCCGGCCCGTGCACGATCGGGCATTGCACCACTGCGGCCGCGATATCGGCACGCGCTGCGGCCACCCGGATCACGTTCATGCCGCCGAGGCTGGTGCCCCACAGCCCGATGCGTCCGCCGTCGATCTCCGGCCGCGACTTGAGGTGCTCGATTGCCGCCGCGACGTCGTCACGCTGCTCACGGCTCGAGATGTGTTGGCGTGGTTGACCGTCGGATGCCCCGGTGAAGCGGTAGTCGAACGCCAGCGTCGCGATCCCTGCCGCGGCGAAGTGCTGTTCGTACTGCGGCAACATCATGTCGTGCGTCGCGCCGAGCCCGTGCACGAGCACGACGGCCGGGTGCGGGCCGGAATCGGGCGGCAGCGTCAGCCATGCCGCGCATCGGGTGTCGCGGACTCGAAAGTCGATCCGCTTGGTCGGGATGGTCGTCGGCACGTGCATCTCCTTTATAGGTACGGTGTACGTGTTCTAGACTGCGTTACGTACGATGTACTTGTCAAGGGGGCATGTATGCGGGCACGGTTCACGACTGATGAGATCGCCGCCGCGGCGCTGGGCATTGTCGACGCGGAGGGACTGAGCGCGCTCAGCATGCGCTCGTTGGCGGCCGCGCTGGGCACAGGACCGATGACGGTTTACAACTACGTGCCCGACAAGGAAGGGCTGGAGGAGCTCGTCGTCGCCGCGGTGGTCGCGCACGTGCGGCTGCCCGCACCGACCGACGATTGGCAGCACGACGCGTACGCGATCGCCGACGCGATGTGGCGGGGCATCCGCGCGCACCCCGCCGCGATTCCGCTTGTGTTGACCCGCCGTACGTTGTCGGCGACGGGTTTCGCCGCGGCCGACGCGCTGATCGCCGCGCTCGAGCGGGCCGACCTACCCGACCGGGATCGGCTCGCCGCGTTCCACGCCGTGCTGGCCTTCGTGGTGGGCGCGGCGCAGGCCGAGCTGGCAGGCCCGCTCACCCGGGGCCGTGACGCCGCCGACGCGGCCGCCCGGATCGGGTCGGTGGCGGGCACGACGTATCCGCACATCGAAGCGCTCTCGGCGGTGGCGATGCAGACGACGGTGGAAGAAGACTTCGACACGGCGCTGCGGATGCTGCTCGACGGCATCGCGACCCGCCGATCACGTAGGCGCCGCTAGTCCGAGTGCCCGCGCTGCTCTTCCTGGCTCTTGTAGTCCCCCGCCATCTTCGCGACATGCTTGGGCAGCGTGCCCGCGGCGACCTCGGCCAGGCTCGTCTGCTCGAGCACCGATCGCATGCTGGCCCGCAGCGCGCGCCACACGTCGGTCAGCGCCGCCGTCGGACCCGAGTACGGAAGGTCACCGAGGCCGATGTCACGCACACTGGCAAGCGGACCGTCGATGCAGCGCAGGACGTCGGCGATGCTGATGTCGACGGCGGGGCGGGCCAGCGCATAACCGCCCTCGCGGCCGCGGTGGCTGCGCACCAGACGGTCGTTGCGCAGAGCGGTCAGGATGTCGACGAGGAACTGCGGCGGAATGCCCTGGGCCTTGGCCAGGTCGTCGGTCGTGACCAGGACACCGTCGTCGACGGTGGCCAGCTGCACCATGGCCCTGACGGCATACTCCGCCTTGGCCGACATGCGCATATGGCCAGGTTAGCCGGGGAAGCTCTCCGGATCCGGCACCACCACGGCGTCAGCCGGCCATGATCGTGCCGAAGAGCTCGCCCATCTCGTCGGCGGGTCCGCCCGGCACGGTGAACTCGGAGTCATCGCGTTGGTCGATGTCACCACGTGACAGCCAGCTCCTTCATGCCGTAGATACCGGATTCGCCTTTAAACCTCAGTTCGTCGGGCGGCACCGCCACGCGCAGACCGGGAAGGCGTCGCGCCAGTGTCGCGAACGCGACTTGCATCTCGACGCGGGCGAGGTTCTGGCCGATACATTGATGCACCCCGTAACCAAACCCCAAATGTCCTCGAGTGTTTCGGTCGACGTCGAACGTCTCCGGGTTGTCGACGAACTCGGTGTCCCAGTTCCCGGCGGGCAGGTTCATCACCAGCATGTCGCCGGTGCGGATCAACTGCCCGTCGATAATGAGGTCCTCTGTCGCCACCCGGTCCACCGCGCTGTGCACGATGGTGAGATAGCGCATCAGCTCCTCGACGATATTCGCGATGATGGCCTGATCCTCGGTGTGGCCGAGCCGTTCGAAGACATCGTGATGCTGCAGCAGCGCGACGGTTCCCAACGCAATCATGTTCGCGGCGGTTTCGTGGCCGGCCTGCATCATGATCGCGCCGGTCATCGCCGCGGTCTCGCGGTTGAGCTGGCCCGTTGCGACGTAGTCGGTGACGAGGCGGCTAATGAGGTCATCGCTGGGATCGTGCTCCTTCCGGTCCACCAACTCGCGTATGTAGGTGAACATCGCACCGAAGGCCTGTGCCTTCTGCTCGTCCGATGACCTCGTGTCCAGGGCGACGGTGGTGTTGCGATGGAAGTATTCGAGGTCCGCGGACGGCACCCCCAGTAACAGCGCGATCACCAATGACGGCACGGGCAAAGCGAAATCGCGCACGAGGTCGGCAGGCGGCCCATTGCCGATCATCTCGTCGAGATATCGGTCGACGATCTCCTGAATCTGCGGGCGCATGCCGTCGGCCCGCCTGAAGGTGAAGTCTCTGGTCATCATGCGCCGCAATCGATGATGTTCGGGATCGTCGATCCGCGCGAACATCACAGGCGTCTGGTCGTCTGCGCCCGTCGGCATGATGGAGTCCGGAATGGTGTCCGCCGACAGGCGTGGATCGACCAGCGCGGCCCTGATGTCCTGGTAGCGGCTCACTACCCATGCCGGCTGGCCCTGATACATCGCCCGTCGCGGCCCGGGCTCCTCCCGCCATTGCGCGAACTCGGCGGGCGGCGCGAGTGGACAGTGAGCACCGCGAGGGGCAGGAATCACGGGCAGATCCGTTTCCGAGCCGACGCCGGAAGTCGTTGAGGTCATTGGCCGTTTCCATTAAGTGTCAGTTGGCTGCCAAGTCAGTTGAGCCTAGATCTGAACCGTAGTGGCAGTCAACTGTCACTTGGTATTCTGGCCTGATGTCAACGGTTGCCGAGCGGCCCTTGCGGGCGGACGCGGCGCGGAATGCGGAGCGCATTCTTCGTGCGGCGCGCGAGGTTTACGGAGAGCTGGGGCCGGATGCGCCTATTGAGGCGATCGCCCGTCGCGCGGGTGTCGGCGAGCGAACGCTGTATCGGAGGTTTCCGACCAAGGGCGACCTGGTCAGGGCCGCGCTGGACCAGAGCATCGCCGAGGACCTGTCACCCGTGAT
This sequence comes from uncultured Actinomycetota bacterium, assembly GCA_963841555.1. Lineage (GTDB taxonomy): Bacteria > Actinomycetota > Actinomycetes > Mycobacteriales > Mycobacteriaceae > Mycobacterium. The sequence goes on along the minus strand of CAWJDL010000003.1, from coordinate 1,017,967 downwards.
CGAGCAGGCCCGCCGCGCCGAGGACCCGCTGCGCGGGCTCACCGAGCTGATAGAGGCGGCACTATCGCTTGGCGCTCGCGAACACAACGTTCTGGCGGCGGCTCGCAAGGCTGGCTCGCTGACGCCCGATGTGTCGATCGACCTGTATGAGGCCCTCGGCGACCTCGCCCGCCGTGCGCAGCGGGCCGGACTGGTCCGTGCGGACCTTGTGGCCGAGGATCTGCCGCGAATCGTTGCGATGCTCAACAGCGTGCTTTGGACAATGGATATCGACAGCGACGGCTGGCGGCGCTACGTCGCCCTGATGCTCGACGCGATCACCGCCGATCAACGAAGTCCGCTCCCTCCCGCGACGGCCCTGCGGTACGGCTCCAGCACGAGTGACTGGCCGTTGTGATACGGGCAGGTTAGCCGGGGATGTCGTTAGCGCCGGGAACGACAACGGCGAACAGGTCGGCCATCGCGGCAAGGCTGGCGGCCTGCATCACCTCTGCGGACACCGTGGAGTCGCCCAATCCGGGCAGCGCGCGGGTCGCCGTCGCCGAGGCGACGACTGTCGGCGAATAGCCGAGGTTGAACGCCCCGCGGGCCGTGGAGTTCACGCACATGTGTGTCATGAAGCCGGCGAGCAGGAGGTTCGAGGCGTTGGCGGTCTTCAACACTTCGTCGAGATCCGTCTGCACAAATGAGTTCGGATAGTTCTTCACCACCACCGGCTCGCCGTTCTGCGGGGCCACCCGCGGCACGATCGCGCCACTCTCGCCCTCGATGTCGTACAGCGAGTCGGGTCCGTCGTCGTGCTGGATGTGGATGATCGGGATACCCGCAGATCGCGCCCGGTCGAGCAGCGCGGCGGCCTCGTCGAGGGCTTCATGCACGCCATCGAGTTCCATCACCCCGCGCGTGTACGTGTTCTGACAGTCGATCAGGATCAGGGTCGATTCGGACAGGCTGACCGGCTGCTGAGGCAGATCGGCGAGGACGCGCAGAGTCGGGTTACTCACGCGCACGAGCGTACTGTGCGGCGTCGTGCCGCGGCGGCCGTGCCGAGACTCAACCCGGGAGTAGGTAGCTTGGCAGGTTCGCAGTCGATGCGCCGATGACGCCAAGCCAGTTGAACGGCAGGTGATAGATGAGGATCGTGGCGGCGCTGCAGAAGCCGATGACTGCGAGCGTTCGGACCGCCGACCGCAGCCCGGGGCGCCAGCGATCGAAACCACGCTCCACCGGAGACCGACCGTCCGCCGATTGCAATGCCTGCAGTCGCATCCACGTGTAGAACAGGCCAAGCGCGGCCACCAGGAATGACTCGTAGAGCGGGAACTGGAACTGGCTGCCCGCCCAAAGGGTCAGTGGCCCATACGTCTGCGCGTATGCATAACCATGGGTCAGCCGGATTGCGAGGTTCTCGACGACAAAGTCGAAAACGAACTCGCCGACGAACACGATCGCCAGGAGCGACACGTTGCTCAGTTGCGGCCAGCGCTTCCGCAGAGCGAAGTATGCCGAGCAGCCCACGATGGCGACACCGGCGCAGAAGTACACGTACATCGGCGGGCCCCACAGCAACGACTCCGCGTACCGCGACGATGCGGCTGGATTATGGAACGGCAGGAACGCCGTCCACACCCCAAGGTTGATGTTGTGGGCATTCCACGCGAACAGGTAGGTGTAGCTGTTCAGGAATGCGTCGGCGACGAAGGCCGCCAACCCGCCGATGACGAACTTGCCGTCGAGACTCAGACGACCCGTCCGGCGCACTGGCACGACGACACAGAACCAGATCAGCGACAGCAGCAGTGCAACGCTCAGGCCTTCGAAAACGCGCAGCCCCACCAGGTTCCACGTCGGCATCCCGTCGGGACCGATCAAGGGCGCCGGCCCGAAGTCGGATGAGAACACCCATCGCACCAACGCCTGCAAGGCGATGACGAGCCACACTATTGCGATCGCCGCCCACACTGTTGCGCCACCCGCGCGGGCGGATTCCCTCACCTCAGCACGGCTTGGCGCCGCGTCCGACATCACCACGATGCGCTCCTGTCCTATCCCCCTCAAGCCAAGCAGACTATTGACAAGTTCGCTACCACTAATTTAAGTTTGATTAGAAAATTGGGTTCGTACGTGCCCGCACGCCGAAAGGATCCGATGACGGCCAGCATGCAAAAGACAATGGCCTGGTGCGGTGCGGGATTCGTGCTGCTGCTGTTCCCCGGAATCATCATGGCCGGCCTGCTGCCGCCGCTTGCGCCGACCAAGACCGCCTCCGAAGTGGCCGAGTTCTGGTCCACCAATACCGGCCTGAAACGCTGTGGGCTCGTCGTTCTGCTGGCTGCCGCCGGCCTTCAGGTGCCGTTCGGCGCGCTCATCGCGGTGCGCATCAAACAACTGGAGGGCCGCTTCTCCCCGCTGGCCTACGCGGAACTGATCGCTACCGGGCTGGCGGTCATGGCCATCATCCTGCCGACCTTCGCTTTCGCCGCGGCCTCCTATCGCCCGGAACGCAATCCCGAGATCACGCAGGCGCTCAATGATCTGGGTTGGTTGCCGTTCATCATGAACTGGCCGGCCGCCACCATTCAGAGTCTGGTGATTGGGTTCGCGATCTTCGGCTACCGCGGGCCACGGCCGATCTGGCCGAGATGGGTTGCCTATTACAACTTCTGGAGTGCGTTCATCTTCGCCGCGGGCGGCCTCGTCGTGCTGTTCAAGACCGGAGTGTTCGCCTGGAACGGGCTGCTCGCGTTCTGGCTGGTCGCCGTGTTCTTCGGTGTGTGGTTCCTCGTCATGACGTGGCAACTGCTCGCCACGATCGGCGCGCAGCCCACCGAAGATCAACGGGAGCCTGCCGTCAACGGCGCCAGCGCATGACGGCTACCGCACCTCAAGAGGCGCAGACACGGGCCGCGCTCCCCGACCGCAGGATCCCTGGGGAGGAAGGGATCTGGGTCTTCGTCCTCGGCGACATGACGGTGTTCGCCCTGTTCTTCGCGACGTTCATGTACTCCCGCGGCAAGAACCCTGACACCTTTGCGCGCGACCATGCGAGTCTCAATGTAGCGCTTGGAACCGTGAACACCGTCCTACTGCTGACTAGTTCGCTGTTTGTGGTGCTGGGCGTGCAACGAGTGCTGTCGGGTGTACACCGTTCCGCTCCCCGCCTGTTCACCGCGGCTCTTGCGTGCGGTCTGGGCTTCGTCATTGTCAAGGCTGTCGAATGGGCGCATCTGTTCGGTGAGGGCAAGACGGTAGGCAGTGGCGAATTCTTTTCGTACTACTTCATGTTCACCGGTATCCATCTGGCACATGTGCTGATCGGCTGTGTCGTGCTGAGTCGCCTGATCGCAATCACTCGCCGGAACGAGCTATCCGGCCACACTGCGATGTTGTGCGAGGCCGGTGGCATCTTCTGGCACATGGTCGACCTACTGTGGGTCGTGCTGTTCGCTCTCTTCTACCTGATGCGGTGATGGCGATGACGCGCCGAGTGACTCTTGTGTGGATGCTGCTGCTAGGCATCACCTTCGCGTCGTTCGTCGTCGGGGTCGAGCAAGGCGCCGGCGTGGCCTCGGCGGCTGCCGTGGTCATCATCGGGTTGGCGCTGTGCAAGGTGCGGCTTATCGGCATCCACTTCATGGATGTCCGCGTGGCACCGCGTCCGCTGCGGCTGATATTCGAGGCTTACGTGCTCGCAGTGTTCGTCACACTGGCGACGTTGGACCTCGTCGTGACGTAGATGCACGCTCATGAGTGCTTATAGTTGAACGATGGCTAGAAAGCCCAGGTCGAAATCGGGCGCAGCGGATGAGTCCGAGTCGAAGTCCGCTCGGACGCGGGCCCGGATCCTCGATGCGGCCGCGCACGTGCTGAGCATCAAGGGGTACGCGGGCACCCGGCTTTCCGATGTCGCCGAATACGCCGAGATTCAGGCGCCCGCGATCTACTACTACTTTCCATCCCGCGACGATCTCATCGAAGAGGTGATGTACGCCGGGATCGCCGACATGAGCAGGCACCTGCAGGAAGTGCTCGACGCCCTGCCCCCGGAAACCTCGCCGATGGATCGGATCATGACAGCTGTCGAAGCGCACCTGCGGCACGAGCTGGAACTCTCCGACTACACCACCGCTCACATCCGCAACTCCGGCCAGATCCCGGAGCGGCTGCGTGGGCGCCAGCTGAAGGAAGAGGACCGCTACGGGCGGATCTGGCGCCGATTATTCGATGACGCCGTCGCCGATGGAGAGATCCGGGCCGATCTGGATCCGCGGATGGCACAGTTACTCGCACTCGGCGCTCTCAACTGGACGGCTGAGTGGTGGGACCCCCGCCGAGCGTCCGTCGATGCGATCGTCAAGAATGCACAATCGCTTGTGCGCCATGGGCTGAGTCCTGCCAGCGAAGCATCGGCGTCCGCCAAACAAGCCAAGAGGCGATCCTCCAGCCGCCGCTAAAACCCTGTTACTAACCTCACGTCGTCATCATTTTTGATTCTATGTTAAATTAATTGGCATGGCTGAGGCTTACATCGTTGACGCGGTTCGGACGGCGGTCGGCAAGCGAGGCGGCGGATTCGCCGGCGAGCACCCTGCCGACATGGCGGCACATGCGATCAAGACTGTCGTCGAACGACACGACATCGATCCCGCTGCCATCGACGATGTGATTCTCGGCTGCCTGGACAACATCGGGGCACAGGCTGGCGACATCGCGCGCACCGCGGCCCTGGCGGCCGGCCTACCCGAATCGGTGCCCGGCGTCACCATCGACCGGCAATGCGGATCTGCGCAGCAGGCAGTGCATTTCGCCGCACAAGCGGTGATGAGTGGCACCTCCGACCTCATTGTGGCCGGCGGTGTGCAGAAGATGAGCCAGTTCCCCATCCTCAGTGCCTTCGGCGCCGGCGAGCCGTACGGCTCGACGGACCCGTGGACGGGTTGCCGGGGCTGGGAAGACCGCTATGGCACGCAGGAGATCTCGCAATTCCGCGGCGCCGAACTGATCGCCGAGCACTGGAAGCTCAGCCGCGAGGACAACGAACAGTTCGCGCTGAGTAGCCATCAGCGTGCGCTCAACGCGATTGCAGACGGCCGCTTCGCTCGTGAGATCAGCCCGTACGCCGGCATCAGCGTCGACCAGGGCCCGCGGGCTGACACGTCGCTCGAGAAGATGGCGACGCTACCCACCCTGGTCGAAGGCGGCGTGCTGACCGCAGCGGTGGCCAGCCAGATCTCGGACGGCGCCGCGGCGCTGTTAGTCGCTTCCCAGGATGCTGTCGACCGCTTCGGGCTGACACCGCGGGCGCGGGTCCATCACATGTCGGTGCGCGGCGCCGATCCAGTGATGATGCTGACCGCTCCGATTCCCGCGACGCAACATGCGCTCAAGCGCACCGGCATGTCCATCGACGACATCGATGTCGTCGAGATCAACGAGGCCTTCGCGCCCGTCGTGCTGGCGTGGCTGGCCGAGCTCAACGCCGACCCGCAACGGGTCAACCCCAATGGGGGGGCCATCGCGCTCGGGCATCCCATCGGCTGCACCGGAGCCAGGCTGATGACATCGCTACTGCACGAGCTGGAACGCACCGGCGGCCGCTACGGACTGCAGACCATGTGCGAAGGCGGTGGACAGGCCAACGTCACGATCATCGAGCGGCTCTAGCTGTGCACCGCGAGCTGTATGAGCCCGACCACGAGGTCTACCGGGAAACGGTGCGTGAGTTCCTGGCCCGGGAAGTGGTTCCGCACCAACATGATTGGGACCGCGACCGATGGATAGACAGGGCGGTGTTCGCCCGGGCGGCGAAAGCCGGTATCTATGCGTTGCAGATCGACGAGCGCTACGGCGGCGCGGGTGAATCCGACTACCGATACCGCATGGTGGTGTGTGAGGAAGTCGCGCGTGTCAACGCATATTCGTTCGGTCTCACCGTGAGTCTGCAGGACGACCTCGTCCTCCATTACCTTCTCGACCTGACGAACGAGGAGCAGAAGCAACGCTGGCTGCCCGGCTTCGCATTGGGCGAGCTCATCGGAGCGCTGGCCATGACGGAGCCCGGCACGGGCAGCGACCTGCGCGGCATCTCCACCACCGCGCGGCGCGACGGCGATCGGTGGATTCTCAACGGCCAGAAGACATTCATCTCCAGCGGAATCATGGCCGACCTGGTGGTGGTCGCGGCTCGCACCGACACGGAGGGCGCGTCGGGTGCCCTGAGCCTGTTCGTGGTCGAACGCGACACACCCGGCTTTGTGCGCGGCCGCAAGCTGGAGAAGATCGGCCTGCCCGCCCAGGACACCGCGGAGCTGTTCTTTGAGGACGCGCTCGTACCTGGCGAGAATCTGCTTGGCGAGGAAGGCCGCGGCCTGCAGTACCTGATGAGTCATCTGCCGAGGGAACGGCTGGGCGTCACGGCGAAGGCGATCGCGAACACCCGAGCGATCTTTGACCTGACTGTCGAATATTGCCGGCAGAGGACCGCTTTCGGCCAACCACTCACCGGCCAGCAGACCATCCGCTTCGATCTGGCCGAGATGGCCACCGAAATCGACGTGGCGGAGGCCTATGCCGACAAATCGGTGCTCGCGTTCAACAAAGGCGAACTGACGGCCGTCGACGCCGCCAAAGGTAAGTGGTACGTCAGCGAACTACAGAAGCGGGTCATCGACCGATGCCTTCAACTGCACGGCGGCTACGGCTATATGGCCGAGTACCCGGTAGCCCGCGCGTTCGTAGATACGCGGGTGCAGACCATCTACGGCGGCACCACCGAGATCATGAAGGAGATCATCGGCCGCGAACTTGCCGGCTAGATCGGTTCTCTGGCGGCCAGCTTGTCGCCGAACGTGCGCTGGCGGTGAAGATCTCACGCGTTTTTCGCAGTACGTGCACGCTCGATGCGTTCCTGCTGCCCGGCGACGTCACCTACAACGTCGTCTACGGCCTCGCCCGACCGACTAAGCGTCACAACGCATTCGGGAACGGGTCATTCGGACCCGACGAATAGGGATCCGAGACGTCCGGCTTGTCGCGCTTGAACCATTCCCGCAACGCGCCAAGTCGGCCGCCATTGTCCTCGAGACGGAATTGCTTGAGCATCGTGCGTGCCGCATTCTGGCCCGGCATACCGCTGATGCCTGCAACCGGGTGAGTTCCCGAGCCGGTAAGGAACAGCCCGTCGACCGGCGTTCGGTACCCCGCGAATCCCGCGACCGGCTTGTTGGGTCCGAACCGGCTGATCGTGGGGTCAACGTGATACACCGAACCATCGATGGCCCAGAACCGCTCCTCGATATCGGGCAGCACTAGTGGCCGAATCGCAACCTGCAAATCCTCGACGCCCTTGTAATACTGCTCGGCGTCTTTGATGATGCTGTCGGTGATCTTCTTGCGGGCCACATCCCACCCCTCCTCCGGGTAGGACGGCGTCAGGCCGGTCCAGAACCACCACAGATCCTTGCCGGGCGGTGACATCGACGGGTCGAACGCGTTGGTCACCTGCGCGAGGCCGGGGATGGCGTCGGGCACCTGGCCGCGGACACACGATCTCGCGGCCTCCAGGGCCTGCTCGTAGGTGTGGTAGCAGTTGCAAGCCAGCCGAAGGTCGATACCGTCTCCGCGCCACTTCTCGTGCTTGGACATATCGACCCTGCCGCTCAGCGCGACATTGACTTTGGCGTCGGCTATCCCTCGCTTGCGGGTCGGGATATGGTCTGCTGCCACCTGCTTCTTGGGTTCGAGGACTCCACGTGGCAGCAGCCGGGTCAGCGTGGTCTTGGGGCTACACGCGGTGAGAACCGCCCGGCGGGCGCGGATCTCCGCACCGCCCGCGACCCGCACGCCGGTGCATCGGTTGCCGGCGATGATGAGCTCTTCGACAGGCGAATTGGTGATCACATCACCGCGGTGATCCTTGATCACTCCGATGAGTGCTTTGGGCAGAGATCCCGTGCCGCCGTGGAACATTGCCACCCCGTAGCGGCTGAGCACACCGAGGTAGATCAGCGACCAGCCAGACATATCAGTGTCAAATGGCATGAAGGGCAACGATGTAAGCAGCGGCGCACGGATCATGTCGTGCTCGAAGCTTTCCTCCACCGCCTCGGCCTGCGAGCTCGACATCCAGCGGCCGAGAGCCGCCAGCTGCCTGCGGTTCTTCACCAACGCCCTCGCGGATTTGAGGATGTTCTTGATCTCGGGCTGTGAGACGCTCGTTTGCATCATCGGCAAACCGATCGCCACCGCGGCGTCGATCACCTCGTAGAGCTCGAGCAAGGCACGGGCATCCTTCTTCGAGAAGTACTCCAGCTCGGCCGCCGTCTTGCGCGGGTCCCGCCACAGCCCAAGCGAAGACCCATCCGCCGCAAGCTGGAAATGCGCAGGGTCGATCACCGTCTGGCGCAGGCCGTAGTTCCGGGACAGCCCGAGGTCGTGGTCGATGGTCGTGGTCCGGAACAGCGACGCCTGGATGGACGCTTCGTTGATCGTGTACTCCGGGGCCTCCGGGGCGAACGAGTTCGTCGATGTCATCCCGCCGGCGGTCGGCGAGGCCTCGACGACAAGAACGTCCAGTCCGGCCTTGGCCAGGTACGCGGCGGCGACCAAGCCATTGTGTCCGGACCCGACGACGACGACGTCGGCTTCGCGGGGCGGTTGTGCAGCTTTCGCCATGATTGGCGCCTTTCGACTGACGTGATTGATTCTTAGTCCGATGTGCCGCAACGGTTGTCGCAAATTTCAGCCACTTTGCGCTGTGCCGTCGTTCAGACCGAGGCTTCGCGACGGGCAGCCATCTGGCCGGCCCCATTCCCGACGAACACCGGGCCGACGAGCAGCGCCTGTGCCGGATCCTCAGGATTTTGCGCGGCGCCGTCGCCGGGTTGCACGCCGCCTTCCTCGCACATCTTCTGCCACATGGCCATCCGGCCCGCCCGGGATGGTGTCAGCCGTCCGTACGCGAACATCCGGAACAGCGTCCAACGCGGCGCGGGTAACGACGCCGGCCGTCCGACCAGATGGTGCAGTACGACCATCCACCCGACCATCATCGCCATCATGATGGTGGTGGCCACCCAGCGCAAAGCCGTTGGCATTGTGGAGTTGTGCGCAAGAATGTGCACCCAGCCGATTCCAAAGTAGGCGAACATCATGCCCATCGGTGCCACCAGCAGTAGCCACAGTTTCTTGGCGCCTTTGAGGCGGGGCACCGCGAACGCCAGAATCGCGCCGATGGTGACGAAGGAGGCTCCGTTGATGAAGCCCCACCAGTAGGGGAAGTTGAGGAACTTGAACGGCTGCACGCCGTAGTACTCGTAGACGCCCAAGTTGATACCGATGGTCTCCATCACCGCATCGGTGATGATGCCCATGCCGAGCAGCATGATGAAGTGCTGGACGTGAGCGCCGTTGCGGATGACGAAGTAGCAGAAGTACGCCTCTAGGCCGAGGAACGCCACATAGCACAGCGGAATCAGGGCCGGCACGGTGATTCCGAAGTTGGTGAATGCGGGCACGAGGTTCTCGGCCCAGTGCAAATGGCCGAGCATATCGAGCATGGGTTCGAGCAGGCTGCAGATCAGACCACTGGCCATAACGATCAGCGGAATGTAGTTCTTGCTCCGCACCGCCGCCCTGATAGCCCAAGGCAGAGCGAAGATTACGACAGCGGCGCCCGCGATGAAGAAGAAGGTGACTTCCGCGGGGAGGCTCGCGCTGAACTCACCGGGGCTCGGCTTGATGTTCGGTGGCCAGCCCTCATCGCCGACCAGCGGCCACCAGCTGACACCGAATGTATGGACCATCCGTTTCCAACCTCCCTCTGTGCTCACCTGAAGTGGTGAAATGCGGTTCTCCCGCTTGTGGACTGGCTCACGCTAACACGATGTTCATACGCTGTGTATAGTTATTTTGAAATTTCATTAGATTTTGTCACTGAGCTTGCCCGGGGGTCGTCTGCAGCAGAGGTAGTGTGACGGCGATGATGAGGGAAATGCCGCGTCGTGCGGCTGGTCGGCCGCGGTTGATGGACGCCGACGCAGTGCGTGCGCCCGAGAGCATCTACGCGGCCACCGCGCGACTGCTGGAGCAGACCGCGTTCAACGACATCACAGTGGCGCAGATTCTTGACGAGGCGAACATCTCGCGCGCGACGTTCTACTTCTATTTCTCCTCGAAGTTCACCGTCCTCAGCGGTCTCCTCGAGAGCGCGATGAACGACATCTTTGAGACGGTGCAACCGTTCCTTGCGCGCTCACGCGAGGACTCGCCAGAGGTTGCGTTGGAGCGCAGCTTGCGCGCTGTCACACGTGCGTGGCACCGCCATCGGCCGGTGCTGCAGGCGGTGACTCATCACTGGCATTCCGATCCGGAGTTGAAAGCGCTGTGGCTACGTATCGTCGAGCGATTCGTCGCCGCGGGTGCTGAGGAGATCGAACGTGAACGGGCGGCCGGAGAGATCACGTCTACGGTGCCGGGACGTACTCTGGCGTCGATCCTCTTCTGGGGAACCGAACGAGTGCTCTACATAGCCGGGCTGGGGATCGAACCAACCCTCGTCGATGAGGAAGCTGCGGTCGGTCCTCTGGTTACGCTGTGGCGCGGCACCCTGTATGGGAAGTGATTGGCGGCGATTCGTTAATCGCTGGCGGCGGCCAGCATGTCGCGGATATCGACGAACTTGACTCGTGGCCGCGATGCATCGGCGCCACGCTTGCGTTCGGCGACATCGATCGCTCGCCAGCCGTGCCAATCGACCGGGTAGGCGCCGCACTCGGCGAGCAGCTCCAATAACGCCGCGCGGTCCTTGACGTCCCGCGTCAGCTTGCCTGCGTCGAAATCCTCCCACAGCTGGGTAACTGTCTGCTCAGCACACGTGCGGTTCGTCCCGATCACGCCGCGCGGGCCGCGCTTGATCCAGCCGGTGACGTATACGCCGGGAAGGGGTTGGCCTCGTTCACCGAGAACGCGCCCATTTTCGTTGGGCACAATGCCTTTGGCGGCGTCGAACGGCACGCCATCGATCGGCGAGCCTGTGTAACCGATCGACCGCAGCACCAACGGCGTCTCGATCAGCTCGATGTCGCCACCGGGATGGGCCACCCGCAGTCCCTCGACGCGGCCGTTGCCCACCAGCTCGACCGGAGAGGTCAAGAACCGGAGCACAATTCGTTTGTTGCTAGGTTCCGGCTGACGTTGCACGAACTCCCTGGCGATATCCAGTTTGAGCGCCGTCTCGACATCGTCGTCGGGATGCGGTTCCAGATCGTCGCTGTCGATGATCACGTCGACGCCGGGCAGGTGGCCCAACGCCAGGAACTCCCCCACCGAGAACGCTGCGTGCCTCGGGCCGCGCCGAGCCAGGATCACCACTTCGCGAATCGAGCTGTGCTCCAGCGCATCCAACGCGTGCTGTGCGATGTCGGTCTTGGCGAGCGCGGCTGAGTCCATCACCAGCATTCGGGCGACATCGAGCGCGACGTTGCCGTTGCCGACGATCACCGCTCGCTCTCCGGACAGATCGAACAAGTCACCCGCGTGGTCGGGATGGCCGTTGTACCAGGCGACGAAGTCCGCGGCCGCGCTGTTACCCGGAAGTTCGTCGCCCGGGATGCCCAGATCCCGGCTCTTCGACGCACCGACCGCATAGATGACGGCGTGGTGATGCGCGAGCAGATCGTCGTGCGTGACGTTGCGGCCGACCTCGACGTTGAGGTGGCAGCCGAATCGCGGGTTGGTGAACGCAGTGTCGAAGACGTCGACGACGGACTTCGTCCGCTGATGATCAGGTGCAACGCCAGACCGGATGAGGCCGAACGGTGTCGGCAGCCGCTCGAACATGTCCACCTCTACCCCACCGATGCGCGTCAGTTCGGTGGCTGCGTAGCAGGCCGCCGGGCCGGCGCCGATTATGGCCACCCGCAGTGCGCCGGGCTCGACCGCGGCGTGATCGCTGCCCGCGGGCATCGTGTCCAATTCCAGTGGATGCCGCCGGAAATAGCTGGCATTGATGTCGCGGAACCGCTCGAGTTCGGGTGGCAGGTCGTCTTCGTAATAGATGGCGCCGACCGGGCATTCCTCCATGCAGGCGCCACAGTCGATGCAGCTCTCCGGGTCGATGTAGAGCATTTCCGTGCCGGTGAACTCGCCGGCACCGCCCGCGGGGCGGATGCAGTCGACGGGGCACACCGGTACGCAACTGGCGTCCTTGCAGCAGTTCTGAGTGATCACATAGGCCATGGAGCATCGACTTGTCTGAGCACCGTGCCAAGGTCCCAATAGTCACGATGACTGAGCAGCTTGCCATCATCACCGTAACGACACGCGGCCACGCCAGGAACACTGAACTCTTTACCAGTGGCATCCAGCATCTTGCCGCCGGGCAGCCGCAGGGCTCCGTCGAACGTTCCGCTCCATACCCATTCGAGGTAGAGCCGACCATCGGCGGCAGTGGGGTTGCTGAATTCGATGACGGAATCAGGGGCAAATTTTAGCATCCACCGATGGAAGCGTCCGACCGCTTCGCGCCCGCTGTAGGTCGCCTCCATCGCGACGTCAGTGTAGCTACCAGCGGGCGCAAAGAAGTTGAGCAGTTGTGCCGGATCCGACGTCCAAGCGTGCCCATACGCCTGGACAAAGCCCGCTTCGGCGGGATGTGGTGTAGTCACGACCAGATTCTAACATAGATTAAAAACGGTTTGTCGCTCCGTCGACGTTAATCCTGAATCGACAGTGCGCCGGTCGGGCAGTTGGCGATTGCTTCCTCGACCGCCGGCAGCTCTTCGGTCGACGGCTCGTCTTTGAGAACGTGCGACTGGCCGTCGTCACCGACCTTGTACACGGTCGGTGCGGCCATCTCGCACAGCCCGATACCCGAGCACTTCGTCGTATCGACGTTGAGCTTCATCAGAACATCCTCCGCATGAGTTTCAAGGCACGATCCGTGTACGGCGGATACACCAGCCGCGGATCGGGTTTTGTGGTCTTGGTCAGCACCGCCCGGCGATGGCTGAGCGTCTCGAAACCCCACCTGCCGTGGTAAGCGCCCATCCCGCTAGCCCCGACGCCGCCGAACGGCAGCTGCGGCACCAGGCAGTGCATGGCGACGTGGTTGATCACCGCGCCACCCGAAGGGATGCGGTCGACCAGCTCTCGTCCGCGAGTCGGCGACGACGTGAAGACATACAGCGCAAGCGGTTTGGGCCGCGAGTTGACGAACTGCACTGCACGATCAACCGATTCCACACTCAGCACAGGCAGTATCGGGCCGAAAATCTCCTCGGCCATCACTCCGTCGGTCGGCGAGGGGTTCACGATGACGGTCGGCTCGATCCGCAGCGCTGCGCTGATCCGAACCGCCTCCGGTCACCACCGTGCCATCCGTCGTGCTGATCAGCGCGACCAGCCGGTCGAACTGACGCTGGTTGACGATTCGCAACGACGCATCCGTTTCCGCCGAACGGAACTCGCGAATGTTGGCGACGATCTTGCCGACCAGCGCGTCGACGATCCGGTGATCGGCCAATACGTAGTCCGGCGCGATGCAGGTCTGACCGGAGTTCAGCAGCTTGACCCATGCGATGCGCCTTGCGGCCACATCGATATCGGCGTCAGCGGCGACCAGCACCGGGCTCTTACCACCGAGTTCCAATGTCACCGGGGTCAGTGTCGGGGCGGCCGCCGCCATGATCTTGCGGCCGATCTCGGTCCCGCCGGTGAACAACGCGTGATCGAAGCCCTGGGCAAGCAAGTCCTGGGTGGTGGACGCGTCGCCTTCGACCACCCGGACGGCCGCGGCGTCCAAATACTCGGGCACTAAACGTGCGAGTAGCGCCGACGTCGCCGGCGCCAGTTCCGACGGCTTGATCACCGCGCAGTTGCCCGCCGCCACCGCAGCCACCAGCGGCGCAAGGCTCAGATAGATGGGGTAGTTCCACGGGCCGATGATCAGCACCACACCCAACGGGTCGTACTGCACCCAGGCCCGGCCTGGCAGCTGTGACAGCGGCAGCGACGCGCGACGCCGCCGCATCCACTTCTTCAAATGCTTTCCCGCGTAGGCGGCTTCGGCCCCCGTAGACGCGATATCACCAAGCCACGCCTCGACCGCGGTGCGGCCCAGATCGGTGGCCAATGCGGCGGCGATCTCCGACTCGCGCTCTGTGACGAGGCGCTCGATTCCGCGCAGCTGATCCAGCCGCCACTCCAGCGACCGGGTGCGCCCGCCTGCGAACACATTTCGCAGATCGGCCAGTAGCCGACCACTATCCGACGGAGCGCGCTGCTCCGGTGACTGAACAACCACCGATGGTCTCCTCTAGATTTCGGGTGCCGGCACGACTCCGGAGAGCACCGCCCCGGTGATGCCACCGTCGATGACGAGGGCGTGGCCGTTGATCCACCGCGCATCGTCGGAGGCCAGGAACAGCACCGCGTCGGCGATGTCGTCGGGGGTGGCGTGGCGGCCAAGCAGCTCCTTGACACCGTCGAGCGCGTCTTTGCCCATCGACTCCTCGAAGTCGACCAGAATCGGCGTCTCCACCGGACCAGGAAGCACCGCGTTGATGCGAAAGCCCATCTGCGCCAAGGCGAGCCCCATGGACATCGTGTACACGGTGGTGACTTCCTTGGAGAAGTTGTAGGCATTGCCCTGCTGCGGATGGGCCTTGAACCACGCCGCCCCGTCTTCGAACGTGTCCGTCGCCAGCAGGTCGCGGATGTCTTCCAGCCGTTGCGGCCAGCCGAATCCGGCGGTCGACGACACGATCGTCACCGTCCCGTTCGGCCGCAACCGTTCGAAGAACGCCTCGGTCAGATGTCGCACCGCGAGACTGTTGACGGCCAGCACCAGGTCGCCGGGCGCCGTGCCCGGGATACCGGCGACGTTCATCAGTCCGTCGAAGTCGCCGTCGAGCTGCTCCAGCGCCGCATCGATGCTTCGCGGATTGGCCAGGTCCAGTTCGATGTGGCGTGCCACCGCGGCGCTCGGGGTGTTGCGGTCCAGGGAAATCACCTCGGCGCCTGCCGCGATCAATTTCTCTGCCACGGCGTGGCCGATTCCGGATGCCGCTCCGGTGACGACATAACGCTTGCCTGCGAATTCAGACACTCAAGTACTCCTAGTCGAGGGTGTAGGGCAGGGACTTCACCGCGCGGACGAAGTTTCCGGTGAGGTATTCGGGCTCGCCGACCCGCAAGTTGGGGGCGCGGAAGAGAAGTTCGCGGAAGAATGCCTCCAGCTGCATCTTGGCCATGAACGCGCCCATGCAGTAATGCGCGCCGCCGCCGCCGAATGCCACGTGGTTGTTGGGTTTGCGGCGAATGTCGAACGTGTTGGGGTTGGGGATTGCGCGCTCGTCGCGGTTGCCCGACGAGTACATCAGCAGGACCCAGTCACCTTCCCTGAGCTCTCGATCGCGCAGCACTGTGTCACGGATAACGGTGCGGCGGAAAGTCATCACCGGGCTGGCCCAGCGAGCGAACTCTTCGATCGCGGTGTGGATGTGGGCGTCGAAGTCGTTGATCAGCAGCGCCCGCTGATCGGGGTATTCCTGCAGCGCCATCGTGGTGAGTGTCATCGTGTTGCGCGTCGTGTCGTTGCCGGCGACCGACAACAACACGAAGAACGCCCCGAGCTCGTCGTCCGTCAACCGGCGACCGTCGACCTCTGCCTGAACCAGCTGCGTCATCAAGTCAGACTCCGGATGAGCGCGCCGCTCCTCGGCCAGCTCGAGGCCAATCGTCAGCAGGCCGACCAGAGAATCGTTGAGCACTTCGCCGGGTTCGCGCCCGGCTGCCACGTCGGCGTCGGCCCACGACACCATGCCGTCGGCGTGATGAGCGGCCTCCTCACGCTTATCCGTTGGCAGCCCGACCATTTCATAGACCGTCCACATCGGCAGCCGCCTGGACACCTGCGGGACGAAGTCACCGTCCTTGGTCTTGAGCAGGTCGTCCACAATCTGGACGGCTTGATTGTTGACCTGGTCCTGGATCTTGGCCACCTGTCGTGGGGTGAACACCGAGCTGATCAAGCGACGCAAGCTTGAGTGCTTGGCGCCATCCATGCCCAGGAATGACTGCGCTGCGTCGAGGATGTCCTCCGGTACCGCCTCGATCTGCACGCCGTGCGCGGACGAGAAGATCTCCGGATTCTTGCTGACGTAGGCGATGTCCTCGTTGCGCGTGATCGCCCAGACGCCGTCCACGGGTGCGGGAATCAGCGTGCCCTCGATGGGGGGATGCCAGCTGACCGGCCGCTCGTCACGCAGAATCTTGAAATACGGCTCACGCTCCTCGGCGGTGAGCGCCCAGAAGCTCAGCGGTGAGATGCTCACCTCGTCGAACGGCGGCCTGTCCGTCCTGTGCTCTGTCGCCTCGATCGTCATGTGCTGACCTCCACGTAGCGGTTGATAAGGATCCGTTTGGCCAGCTTTCCGGTTGCCAGCCTTGGTAATTCGTCGACGAAATCGACCGACCGCGGTGCCTTGTAGTGCGCTATTCGGTCACGGACGTAACCAATGATCTCGTCGGCCACTTCGTCGGATGGTTCGACGCCCGCGCGCAGCTGAACGACGGCTTTGACCCGTTCACCCATCTCGGCATCGGGGATGCCGATCACCGCGACATCGAAGATCTTCGGGTGCAGGGTCAGGACGTTCTCGATTTCCTGAGGGTAGATGTTCACGCCGCCGGAGATGATCATGAACGCCTTGCGATCGGTCAGGAACAGGTAGCCGTCGTCGTCGAGGTATCCGATGTCACCGACCGTCGACCAATTGTCATGTTCGGGATGCCTTGACTGGGAGGTCTTTTCGGGATCGTTGTGATACTCGAACGGTGTGACATCGCGTTCGAAGTAGACGGTGCCCACCTCACCGGACGGAAGCTCGATACCGTCGTCGTCGCAGATGTGGATGACACCGAGGGCGGCCTTGCCGACCGATCCACGCTTGGCCTTCCACTCGGGCGTGGTGATCAGCGTGACGCCGTGACCCTCCGTCGCCCCGTAGTACTCGGCGAGGATCGGCCCCCACCATGCGATCATCGCGTCCTTGACGTCCGGCGGGCACGGTGCGGCCGCGTGCACTGCAAGCCGCAGCGAGGACACCTCGTACTTCTCGCGAATGTCCGCGGGGAGCTGCAGCATCCGGACGAACATCGTCGGCACCATCTGAGTCACGGTGACCCGGTACTGCTGGATGGCCGCCAACGCCTTTTCGGCGTCGAAACGTTCCAGGACGACGACGGTCCCACCCAACGCCTGAACGGTGGCGGACCACTTCAACGGGGCCGCGTGGTAGATCGGCGCCGGCGAGAGGTAGACGTCATTGGCCGAGATCTTGAACGCCTGGCTCAGAAGCGCGATGAACGGATCGCCGGGTTCGTCAATTTGGATGGGCAACAGGTGCGGCTTGATGCCCTTGGGCCTACCGGTCGTGCCGGACGAGTACAGCATTTCCGATCCGCGAGGCTGATCGGTCAACCGTGGCCGGCCGGTGGCGAGCAGTGCGGCATATTCCTGATAACCGTCTACAATTCCGCCGAACGCGAACCAGCGCTCGACGCCGGGGACGAGTTTCGCGACCTGCTCGGCGAGGTCACGAACGCCGGCCGAGGCGATCACCACTTTTGCGCCGCAGTCGGCGAGGATGTAGGCGGCCTCGTCGGCGGCAAGATGCCAGTTGACAGCCGTGACGTAGAGGCCCGATCGCATTGCGGCCCAGTAGATCTCGAATGCTTCCGGAACGTTGTCGGTCAGCATGGCGATGACGTCGCCCCTGCACAGTCCGAGGTCGTGGAATGCCGCGGCGAGTCGGGCCGAGTTCTCGTCGAGTTCGCCGTACGTCACGGTCCGGCCGGAGCCGGCCATCACGACTGCCGGCTTGTCCGGTGCGGAGGCCGCGTGGGTTCCCGGGTACATCGGTGCTAAGCGATCAGGTCGTCGCGGCCGTCACTCTTGAGCCGGTCGATGTAGACCGGATAGAGCTTCTTGCCCAGCGGCGCCAGCTTGAGCAGGCTGGCCACGTTGCCGTCGACCTTGATCTTCTTCTTGGCCATCGCCAGCGGAAGATTGACCTTGCCCTGCCAGTAGGCGTTGCCGGTATCGGCGGTCATCGACATCGTCGCGGTGGGTTCAGGGCCGCCGGCCAACCCCTCGCGCACCGCCTTGTTGGCCATGTCGATCACCACGACCGCGTCGGGATCGGTGAAGTCGAACGCGATCACCAGCCCGGTATCGACCAGCTTCGGACCGATTTCTGGATCGACGAACGCGGCCTCGAAGATGCCGCCGATGTAATCGGCGACCTCTGCTGAATTGTTGAACCCCATCGTTCTCCTTATGTTTATTTTTGATTCAATTTTGCGGTTCTGATCGTCCGAACCCCGTATGAGCCCTGTCACATGACGGTACCATAAGTGGACTTATGGTCAAGTGCCGATTGCCTCTGTTACAGCAGATAAAGCATGGTTGTCGTGGTAGCGACGCCGATCACCCATGCCGTGAAGACAGCGCGCAGCGCGGCGGGCGCACCACGTAGCTCCATGAACTCGCTGCCTATGAAGTAGATCTTCAAAAATGCAATGGGAATCGCCACGGCCACGATCGTGGAGTGACTGGCTCCGAGCCACAGCGTCAGGCCGGTGGCCACCATCAGACCGACCCAGATCACGGTCGTGCGGATGGGAACTCCGGCCGTCATGAGGCGCACACCAGGTAGACGAGCGTAAAGATCGCGATCCACAACAGGTCGACCATGTGCCAGTACACCGCGATGCCCTCGAACAGCCGGCGTCCGGCGTCCCAGGGCCGCCGTCGCTGCAGCGCCGATGCCCACGCACCGAGGAGCCCAGCGCCGATGACGACGTGGAGCAGGTGGATACCGGTAAGCACGTAGTAGAAGGTGAAGAACAAGTTGGTCGCAGGCGTGTGCCCAGCGGCTAACCCCTGCGAATATTCCACCGCCTTGAGCGAGGCGAATACCAGGGCACAACCCAGCGCGCCGAAAATCAGCCTCGTCGAGCGCGCGTGATCATCCCGGCGATGCGCCCAGGTCGCGGCGACCACGAGAAACGAACTCAGCAGCAGCACAAGGGTGTTGACGACGCCAATGGACCGGTGCAGTTCGAGCGCCGATTGATGAAAGACTGTTCGGGCCGCACGGTTCTCCCACATCAGCACCACGAACATGACACCGAAGAGCGTCATGTCGCCGAGGATGAAGATCCACAGCCCGGCTTCACCCGGTACATGGCCCCGAGCCCCGGAGGACTCGACTTGCCGCCGGATCGGGGGTAAGTCGTCGCCTGCCCACAGGAACTCCGGGAGTTCGGGCTTGGTGCCGTAGTTCTCCAATGTCACTGCACTACAGGCGCTTCGAGAAGGTCTGCGGAACGAATCGCAGCACGAAGAACCAACCCCATAGCGATCAAGAAGACCGCATACGCGACGAAGGCCAGCCAGAACACGAAGATCCCACGCCAGGCAAAGGGGCCACTATGGAAGAAGAAGGCGAGCACGTCGGGGACGAACAAGAAGGCCACCCAGTAGTTGAGATAGCCTACCCATCGGGGCAACAAACCGCGCGTGTCGTTGAGGATCGCGGTGCCGATCGCGATGTTCTGGATGATGAACGGACCGATCGGCGTGATGAAGAGCAGCCAGGCGATGTCGTTGAGTGTGACTGTCAACTCTGCGGTGCGGTCGGGCCGGAACGGGATCGCGGCCATCAACAGCAATGGCATCACGAGGAATACGCCGGTCGCTGCGCCGGTGATGAGTTGCAGGAAGGTCAGAATCGGAGTGCGACCCTCCATCCGGATCATGGACACGCCGATCAACGCGATGAGTGGGAACACCAGGCAGACACCGAGTGATGCGATGACAAGTCCGGCCGCCACCCGTGTGTCATGGCTGTAGAAGTCGACGACCTCTTGCGTCGAACTGTTCGGGCCGAGCGGTAGGGGCAGCACGCCTGCCAACAGAAACCCGATCGAAACGACAACGACCGTTGCCGGCCCCGACCACGCACAGAGCAGTTGGATGCGCTTCGACACGGGCCCTCCTGAGTTGTCTAATTCAGATTAAATATAGATCGCCGATGCAGTCCTATCAAGGGTGGTAATACCAATTGAACAGGCGCTCTCATCGGATCAGTACGGACCAGTCGAATTAAATCTGCACTAGGTGATCGGCGCGAAACGTGGCGTCCCCCGGCTATCATCACGTCATGGCGAAACGGTCAACGAACGGAGCGTCTGCGACGGTTTCGCCCGCCGAATCCGTCGCAGGTGGCGATTCGAAGTCTGCCCAAACGCGGTCCCGGATACTCGATGCTGCCGCGCATGTGCTCAGCGTGAAAGGTTATGCCGGGCTTCGGTTGACCGACGTCGCCGAGGAGGCCGAGCTGCAGGCGCCTGCGATTTACTACTACTACCCATCCCGAGACGACCTCATCGAGGAAGTCATGTGGGTGGGGGTGGCCGATATGCGAGAGCATGTCACCGCGGTCCTTGACAGTCTCCCGCCTGACGGTGCACCCATGGACCGTCTGCTTGCCGCAGTCGAGGCACATTTACGGCACGAGCTCGAAATATCCGACTACACAACGGCTTCGATCCGCAACGCCGGGCAGGTCCCGTTGAAGATCCGTAAGCGCCAGATCCGCGAGGAGGAGCGGTACGGCGAAATCTGGCGGCGGCTGGTCAACGACCTTGCGCGATCGGGCGAACTGCGCGACGAACTCGACCTGTACGTCGCGCAGATGCTCGTCTTCGGCGCGCTGAACTGGGCCGTCGAATGGTGGGATCCCCGAAGGGGATCGCTGGAGACCATCGTCGCCAACGCACAGTCGTTCGTGCGGCACGGCTTGTCAGGAGCGTCCTAACGCATCACTGCCGGGCGGTGCGCAGAAACGATCTTGTCGACCACCAGTTGCGCCGTCTCGGCACATGCGGTCGTCCCGCCGTTCGCGTACTCCTTCACCGCGTCACCGACATTCCACAGGCCGGTGAACGGGGTGTTGTGCGGCAGGTCGAAGCCCGCTACCGCCCGTTGCGGTGGCCAGCCGTCGCGGGTGACGGCGATATTGAGGACGCGTGCCCGCTGGTCGAAGCCATCGATGTTGTCGCGTAGGTCTTGGAGTAGGAACTCCGTCTCCGTGGCCTCGTCGAAGTCGCCGAGCGACGGCTTCGGCACCGAAGTACCGACGTAGAGGTTCCAGCCATCCGGTGACATCTCGGGGCACAAGTCGGTGAAGTTGGCGATGTAGGCCAGCCGGCGGGAATTGGCGAAGCTCAGCATGCCAGGGACCTCGACCAGCCGCTCCCGGCTGGCGAAGTTCACCGAGATCATGGCGGTCGGGCGATCACCCTTCTTCACCAGATCCTGGTAGTCGGCCGGCACGTTCTCCTCGCCGAGCAGTGTGACAGTGGCGGCCGGGCCGATGTCGCTGACCACGACCGGCGCTGTGACGCTTACCTTCTTGCCGTCGCGCAGCACTTCGACGCCGGTAACGGTGGCGCCGTCGGACACGATCTTGGTGGCCGGTGTGGACAGCCACACCTCGCCGCCACGGGATTCGACGACCCCGGCCAACCCCCGCCAGAGGCCGATGGTGCCTTCGGGATGGAAACCGAAGCGCTTGAACGCGCTCTTGCGGGTGAAGTACGTCAGGAATACCCGTGCCGGCAGATCCTCCGAGCCGACAGCGAAGATCGAGGCGCACATATTGCGGAAGATGCCGTGCACACCTTCGTTTTTCGTGTAGCGGGATACCCATTCCGCGGTTGAGATCTCGTCCTCGGGCAGGCCGGAGTCGTTGCGTGCCGCACCGATGCCCTTGACCAGTTTGGCGCCCTGCCGGGTCAACTTGCTCAGCAGGAACCCCCAACCCCCACCGGTGACGTCGACGTCCTTGCCGCCGATCCGGTATAGCAGAGGCGGTTTGGGCTCGCGGATGTCGAATGGTGCGCCGACCTCTTCACACGTCTGCTGAGTGATACCGCCGACCTCGATGACAATGGCACCGGTATTGACCTTGAAACCCTCGATATCCTCGGTGGAGGCCCGGCCACCGACCTTGTCGAGTCGTTCGACGACAAGGGTGCGATAGCCGAGGTGGGCCAACCGGGCCGCGGTGAACAGACCGCCGGCCCCGGCGCCGATCACGACGGCGTCGAATTGCATTGTGCTCATGGGTATTCCCTTTCGGTAGTCAGTAGGAACGGGGCAAACCGAGCGATGTCTGCGCGATGAAGTTCAGCACCATCTCGCGGCTGACCGGTGCCGTGCGCATCAGCCGCGTGACGAACCACAGCTCGGACAACCCGTATTCATGCGACAGGCCGTTGCCCCCGTGGGTCTGGATCGCTTGATCCAGCGCCTTCAACGCCGCCTCCGACGCCGAGAACTTCGCGATGTTGGCCGCCTCCCCGGCGGATTCACCGGCGTCGAAGAGTTCTGCGCTGCGGACTGTGGCCATCCTGCTCAATTCGACGGCGATGTGGGCCTCCGCGAGCGGATGGGATATACCCTGATGGGCGCCGATCGGCGTCGACCAGACCTGGCGCTGCTTGGCGTAGTCGGATGCCTTGTCGATCGCGTACCGCCCGATCCCGCCACACAGCGCACCGACCAGGATCCGTTCGGGATTCAGCCCGTCGAACACCTGACGAAGGCCGTTCGCTGCGTCCCCGATGAGCGCATCCTCCCCGACTTCGACATCATCGAGGAACACGCTGAACTGTTTGTCGGGCGACACAATTGACGTATCGATCTGCTGATACGTCAGCCCGGGGCTATCGGTCGGGACGACGAACAGCGACAAGGCGCTCCGGTCCGGGGTCGAGTGATCGGCGTCCTTCGCAACGATCAGCACGGCCTCACACTGGTCGATCGCCGAGATGTAGTACTTGGCACCGGAAATGCTCCAGCCGGTTCCGGTCCGCCGCGCGGTCGTCTTGACGTTGTGGCTGTTTGATCCTGCATCGGGTTCAGTGAGGCCGAATGCCATCTTCTTGGTGCCGTCGGCGATTGCCGGCAGCCACGCCTGTTTCATATCCGCCGACGCGTGGTGCGACAGGATATTGCCGCAGATGGCCGGCGAGATGACCCAGATCAACAGCGGCATCCCGTGTGCCGCAAGCTCCTCGACGACGACAACCGCTTCGGCCATACCACCTCCGCCTCCGCCGTACTCTTCCGGCAGATGCAGGCCCAGCAGTCCGGCGGCGCCGAGGTCCTTCCACAGCTCCTCGATGCCGTCGCCGGCGCGACCGCGTCGCAGGAAGTACTGCGGGCCGTAGCGGGCGGCGATGCCTGCCACGCTTTCGCGAATCGCCTTGTGTTCGACGGAGTCGTTGACCAGTGCCATGTCTTACCTTCCGGTGAAATGCGGCTTGCGTTTCGCGGCGAACGCCGAGATGGCGTCGGCGGCGTCGCTCGAGTTGCCGGTCGCCGTGACCGCTTCGGTTTCGGCCTGTAGCTGGGCCGACAGGTCGTTGTGCCATGAATCCCGCAGCAGCGCCCGCATTTTGGCGAATCCCTTGGTGGGGCCATGAGCGAGTTCGGTCGCCAGCATGGTGGCGCGGTCTCGCAGCTCGGCGGCTGGGACGATCTCGTTGACGAGTCCCCATTCCAGGGCTTCATCCGCCGCGATGGGGGTGTTACGGAGGTATGCCTGCGCAGCCCGACGGGCACCGATCAGCCGCGGCAAGTGCCACGTTCCACCACCGTCGCCTGAAAGCCCAAGGGCGGCAAACGCAGTGACGAACTTCGTGCCCTCGGCGGCGATGACGAGATCGGCCGCGTACATGTACCCAAGACCACCGCCTGCCACCGCCCCGTGGGCGGCGGCCACAATCGGGGCGTCGATGCGGCTCAGTACGCGGAACGCCTCGTGGAAAGGGGTCGTCATCTTTGCGAACAATGCACCGAACTGATCCGCTCGCCCCTGCAGGAAGAAGTCGATGTCGCCGCCGACGGACAACGCGGGTCCATTGCCACAGATCAGCACGGCCCGCACGGTCGGGTCATCGGCGATACGGCGGGCGACCTCCAGGGTCTCCTCCCCCACTCGCATATCGATTGCGTTTCGGACCTCGGGCCGGTTCAGGCACACCGTGGCCACACCGTCAACCACCGAATAGTCGATGGTCTCGAGCGGCGCGTGCGCACCGAGCGCCTCGGTCCAGGCGGCGCTGTCGGTCAGCTGGTCCAGTGACGCGATTCTGCCGTCGGTCGAGAAGCCGATGACGTGGATGAAGGCGGCATCGAGTCGCCTTCCCGACTTCCGGCCCTCGCCCCGGTAGTGACCGGCAACGAACAGCCTGCCGTCGTCGAGCGTCCGGAACTCGTCGACTTGTGCCTCCGCCTTGTAGTGGCGCCCGATTCGCCACCACAGGTTCTGCTGCATGGCGTCGGGGCCGACGTGCTCGCCGCCCATGTTCAGCGGGAGGCCCTGGGTGGCGTGGCCGACAAATTCCGGATGCAGCAGCGACGCGAGCCTTTCGCGGTCCCCCGCCGCCAGCGCGCGGTAAAGCTGCTGGGCTGCAGCGACTTTGGGGTCAGTCGACATAGCGGATAATCGATTCGATGACCGCAGCGGGCTTCTGCGACCCTTCGACCTCGATGGTCGTCACCATCGTCGCCCGCACCGCACCGTCCAGCTTCTGCACGTTGGCGATCTCCGAGCGGGCGCGAACCTTGGCGCCGACCCGAACGGGAGTGATGAACCGCACCTTGTCAAAGCCGTAGTTGATGGCCATCGCGACGTTGTCCACCGTGTAGAGCTCGTGCATGAAATGGGGCAGAAGCGACAGCGTCAGCAGTCCGTGGGCGATTGTCCCGCCGAAGGGCCCGTTAGCTGCCTGCTCGGGGTTGACGTGGATCCACTGGTGATCGTCGGTCGCGTCGGCGAACTTGTTGACCCGGTCCTGTTCGACCGACAGCCAGTCGGTGGGTCCGAGCTGGCTTCCCGTCGCCGCGACGAACTCGTCGAGCCCATCGAAAACCTTCACACTGTTCTCCTTTCAGTCAGACCCGAAGACCGACGGGCACGCCGTCGCTCATCTGATCGAGGTATTCGGCCATGCCGTGTAATCGCTTGCCGCCTGCGGTGATCCAGGTGGTCGTCGACTCGACGATGCGCGTCGTGCTGGTGCCGTCCTGGCTACGATGACGCAGTGGAACGGAGGCATCGACCTCGCCGTGGAACTCCCAGCTGCGATCGCCCGATCTCAGTTCGAGGTCTATCGAGGATTGCTGCTGATCGGCATCGCGGCTCGTCGACATGATCACGTCATCGCACGCGTGCAAACCCTCGCCGTCCCACACGAATCCGCCCCGGCGATCGGCGCCGTCCGGGCTGCCGAAGTAGGCGCCCATGAAGCCCAGGCCCGCCGCGGATCCGTGCATCCAGCGGTAGAACCACGGGGCCTGCCACGACCGCGGGCCCCACGAGTGGTCACGAAGTCCGTATCCATTGAGGTCGAACGAGAACTCGCCAACCCGAACCGTTCCATTCGCGCGAATCAGCTGTTCGTAGTGATTGGGCGCAAACGACTCTCCTTCGCCGTCAAACGTTTCCGCGAACGGCGGCGCCGCCGCGTCGAGCTGCAGATCGACACGGCAATCGACGATGGTGCTCGCCGACAGCGCAACCTTCGGGTCCACCATCGTCGTGGGGTCGGTCAGGATGCTGACCCGGCCGTCGAATGCCACGCGCACACGCTCGAACGGGGTGAGTATGTCGACCGTGAGATCGCCTGCGCACATTCGGGCAGGGTCGGCGAACGTCGGCCTGGCGAAACCAAATGCGACGTCGCCGCCGGGTAGATAGAGGCAGACCGTACGCTCGCCTCGGCCCTCGTTCGGCCGGTTGGCCAACCGCAGGAATCCACCGATGCCCTGGACGGGGTCGTGGAAGTGGAAATACATCGACTCGCTGAAATTCGGCTCCGGGCCGACGGGATGCAGGTAGTCGTCGTTTGGTTCGAGCACCGTCAGTCCTTGAGTTGGCCGGCCGCGGACGACAGTAGTGTGGCGATCGAATCATCAAGGTGGTCAAGGTCGATGGCGCCGTGGGCGCCCATGACACCGGTCCGACGGCGGGTGAGGACTCCCTGCAGCAGGCTGGCGGCGCGCCACTGCGTGAAGCCGCGGTAATAGCCGAGCCGATCGACGAAGAACCCCGTTTCGTTCTGATAGACGTCGATCAGCTGGGCCCTGGTCGGAAAACCGCCAGCGCGCGTCGGGCTGGGCATCGAAATTGCCGGTTCGTCCGGGCTACGCCAGTCGTCGAGCAGCCAGGCAAGGTCGACCATCGCGTCGCCGATGGTGCACAACTCCCAGTCCAGGACCGCGGTGATGCGGCCCTTGTCCACAAGCAAATTGGACAGCCGGAAGTCCCCGTGCATGACGACCGTCGGTCCGTGCTCATTGGGGAGGCGGTCCACAAGTCGGGCGCGGACGGCTCGCCACGCGACGTCGTGGGCACAGCCGGTACCGACACGCAGCCATGCATCGCTGACCCGGCGGATCTGCCGCTCGACATAGGGGGTCGGCGGCACGTCCAGACCCACGGCCTGCGGAGCCAACGTATGCAATCGGGCCAGTGTCGTGATCACGAGCAGACCGAGTTCGTGCCGGCGGCTCGGATCGATTGCCCGCGCGTCGTCTTCACTCTCCAGCGGCGCGCCGGCCACCCGGTCCATCATGAAGAATGACGATCCGATGCCGATCACCCGCGGGACCGGGACACCGCTGTCTGCGAGTGCCGCGATGATGCCGGCTTCCCGGGTCACGTCGTGCGCCCTGCCGGGCTTGGTGCCCGGCGGCGGTTCGCGAAGCACCCACTCGCGCCCCTCGGCATCGGTCACGATCGAGGTGATATTCGATTGCCCCATGCCGACGCGACGGATGTCGACGGTGCCGCTCACGGCTTGACCGCGTTCGGCAAGCCAGGCGCTCACCGCGCGGGGTCGCGTGCACATCAGGTTGGGGTCAGCCGCCCTGCTCACGACCGAAGCGCCAGCCGCCATGACGTCGTCACTCCTACTAGCTGTTTTAATCTTACTTCGAGTAGATCATTGCTGCTCACAAGCCACTTAGCGTCACATTATCATGATTTTCTAGTTTCTGTTAAATTCAGTCTATGCCCCAGAACTCGACGACGGACCCGGCCGCCCCTGGCACTGTCGAACGGATCACCGAACACGTCGCACGGATACCGCTACCGCTGCCGTTGCCCGACCTGACCGAGGTCAACGCCTATGCGATCGACGGCGAGGATGGCGTCACTCTGGTCGATCCGGGCTGGGCCAGCGCCGAGTCCGAGGCGGCGTTGGTCGCGGCATTGCGCCAGCTGGGTTACGAGCCTGCGGACGTACGGCGCATCCTCGTCACCCACGCGCACTGGGATCACTACACGCAAGCCGTGAAATGGCAGGGCCAGTACGGCGCAACCTTGCTGCTGGGACGCGAAGAGCGGCACACGATCAAGGCATTCGACCGCATCCATGGCGTCTACCCGAATCAGGTTGTCCTACTGCGCCGGGCGGGCGCGACCGCGCTTGCCGAGGATCTCGAGCGATTGGAGCTGGAGCCGTACGAGCGCGATATGCCGGTTGGAGATCCCGATGTCTGGCTGCTCGGCGGTGAGGAAATCGATTGCGGCGGTGTGACTATCATCGCGCACGCCACACCAGGCCACACCCGTGGCCACATGGTGTTCGAGGACCTGACGGATGGCCTCCTGTTCACCGGCGACCATGTGCTTCCCCGCATCACACCGTCGGTCGGATTCGAGCGGGCACCTGATGACCTGCCGTTGCGGTCCTACCTCGATTCGCTGCAGTTTTGCATGACGCGATCCGAGACACAGATGCTTCCCGCGCATGGTGCGGTAACCGATGAGGTCGGGTCACGAGTCGAAGAACTGCTTGCCCACCACGAACACCGGTTGAACGAAATCCTCGAGCTGGTCGCGGCAGGCGCTGAAACCGCCTACGACGTTGCGCGGCAGATGCGTTGGACCCGCCGCGAGAAGGACGTCGGTGAACTCGGCGCGGTGCACGGCATGGCGGCGGTGCTGGAGGTCATGGCGCATCTGGAACTGCTTGTCGCGCAGGCGTCGATCGATATCGACGATTCAGGTCCTGCCCGTCGCTATCGTGTGAGTTGAGACGCGGCAACTGACCGATACGCATGAATGATCGGCTCCAGCTCGGATGGCGTTGCGCCGTGCAGGATAACCCCGTCGGCACCAAGCTCGAGCTGACGGCGCACGGTAGCCACGCACTGCTCTGGTGAGCCGCTAGCCGCAGGAGCCAGCCACTCATCGGGCAACAGCGTCGCGATGTGCTCCAGCTGCTCCACGGTCGTTGTGGGGCTGTCGATGACCTGCAGTCCACCCCGGTGAAATCCCTGCACAACGGGGTCATCACGGAATCTTGTGAGCACAGCCGGATCCCAGTGGTTGGTCGTCACCATCAGATCGCCGTACCCCTGCAGGTACGTGGCCAGCCGACCGACCGTCTTGCGTAGGCGCTGCTCGGCGGGGATGTGATCGCCGATGGTCGCCAGGCACGACCACACTTTCACCGTATCCGGATCACGACCAGCCCTCTGGGCGGCCTCTTTGACCGTGGTCACACAGCGCGCCAGAGTCTCGTCGGTGAAGAAGGTGTGCAGGACTACCTGGTCGTACGCCCGTCCCGCCAAGGCCAGCGATGCCGGCCCGAAAGCAACCAGCCCCAACGGAATTGAATCGTCATAATCGCTACCCAACCGCAGCATCGGGTAGCGGCCGATCGGGCCGTCATGCCCGACGATGGTCTCGCCGCGAAACAGCCTACGCAAGACCCTTGCGAAATCCTCCATCTGCGCGGTCGTCACCGGCGCCATACCGAACGCGTCCTGCAGCGGGCGCACACCCCGGCCAAGGCCCAGCGTGAACCGGCCACCAGTGAGCCGGTGCATCGTCAGGGCGAACGACGCGGTCACCACGGGGTGACGGATGTTGTGGTTGGTCGCTCCGGTCGCGATCTTGAGCTTCTCGGAGACGGCGCCGACCGCACC
Source organism: uncultured Actinomycetota bacterium (assembly GCA_963841555.1). Classification (GTDB taxonomy): domain Bacteria; phylum Actinomycetota; class Actinomycetes; order Mycobacteriales; family Mycobacteriaceae; genus Mycobacterium. Next base: position 988,890 of record CAWJDL010000003.1, on the reverse strand, counting down.
GCAAAGCGTAGCGGCCTCTTTGGTGTTCCACCGTTCGGAGACGAAGGCGTGACCGATCCCGAGTTCCTCGGCCAGACGCACTTCTGCGATCAGTTCGCGCGGGCTCTCGGGCTGTCCGCCAAGGGTATAGAAGCCGAGTTCCTCAATCGGAGCCGTCACGGGTACATCTCCTCCGCCTCCGGCCAGCGGCCGTGATCGTGGGTGTTGTTCCAAACCTCGACTATCTTGCCGTGCTCGACACGGAACACTTCGACGGAGGCAATGGCGTCGCGGGCGCCGTCATGCAGCCATATCTCCGCCTGATAGATGATGGTGCAGAAGTCACCATCGACGATGGTATGCAGCAGGGTGAATTCGACGTGTTCGACTGTGCTCCAGAGGTGTTGGACGCGTTCGACGGCCATGGCGCGGCTCAGCACCTCGCGCCGGCCCGGGGTGTTCCGCACCATTTCGTCGCCGATGATCTCGGGCGCGATGCCGATGCGCCGTTGGTTCCACAGTTCGAGGTTGTAGCGCTCAACCGCTTCTCGAGTCGCGTTCACAGCGCGCCCTCGCGCGCTTTGCGGCGGAGGTCACGCGAGATCAGGTTGCTGAGCTGCCGAGGCACGTCGACGAGGCAGGAACTCGCGGCGATGCGGCGGGGCAGGCGGACGGATCCGCGTTCGTTCTCGATCGCGTCGAGTGTGGCAGCGGTGATTTCGATCGGCGTGATGAGCCTGCTGGCCCGCAACCCGTAGAGCCGTTTCACCATGGCCGTGAATGCCGGATCGGTGCGTCCCTTCTCCATCAGCCCGGTATCGGCGACCTCGCCGATCTCCACCTTCGTGAAGCGCACCGGGGTGTGCCGAAACTCCTCAGCGAGATTGACCGTGTGGTGGGTTATGAACGCCTTCGTGGCCGCGTATGTCGCCAGATTGGGTGGGCAGATCACTCCGGCATACGAAGACACATTGACGATGTGACCGCGGCCCCGGGCCACCATCCTCGGGACAACCTGGCGCTGAAGTTCAGCCACTGCAAGGACGTTGAGCGTGACGATGAATTCCACCGTGTCGGCATCCATCGTGTCGAACGCACCCACCTTCTCATCGCCGGCATTGTTGACGAGAATGTCGATCGGCCCGTCGGCCTCGACCCGATCGACAAGTCCGCGCAGCGCGGCGCGATCCGTCAGGTCGGTCGGATAGGCGCGTCCACCAAGTTCGTCGGCCAGCGCATCGAGTGCATCCGCTCCGCGCGCAACCAGGGCAACATCGGCGCCAGCGCGTCGCAGACCACGAGCCAGTTCGGCTCCGATCCCACGGCTCGCCCCTGTGACCAACGCGCGCTTGCCTGAGACCTTCATGTGGCACCTCATTTCGAAGTGATCCGATTCCTTCCGAAGATACTTGTCTGACGACAGACAAGCAAGTAATCTGCTGTCATGACGTTCACCTCATCGCTGCCGACAACCGTCGAGCAGTTGACGCCGAGCAGGTTGACTGCGGTCTTGCGTGGATCAGGTTCGATTGGCGCGGAAACCACTGTGACAGCGGTCCGTACCGAACAGATCGGCGAAGGTGTCGGCTTCCTGTCGTACCTATACCGCCTCTATCTCGAACTCGATGGCAACGGGCCCGCGTCTGTGGTGGCCAAACTCCCCACCGACACGGACTACCTACAGCTCGCGCAGCTGACCGGCGCCTACGATCGCGAGGTCGCCTTCTACTCAGTTGTTGCGCCGACTGCCCCGTTGCGCACTCCGCGCGCACATGTGGCCTCCATCTCCACGGGGACGACGGACTTCGTGCTCCTCCTCGAGGATCTCGGCCATCTCGACAGTGGAGATCACTTGTCGGGCTTGACTTTCGACCGCGCCGGACGCGTCATCGACGAGTTGGCGCGATTCCACGCCTGGGGCTGGGGACTGCAACCCGAGCCCGCCCGGCATCCGGCGTTTGCGGCGATCGACAGCCCCGTGACGACCGGCCTGTACACGATGGGTATCGCCACGGGGTGGGCGATCTACCGCGAGCACGGCCGCGCAGCCGTACCCGACGGCCTGGCCGCGGTCATCGACAACTTCGGCACCCAGCTGCCGGCGATGGTGTCGTCACTGGTCGAGCCGACAACCCTGGTCAACGGTGACCTTCGGGTGGACAACCTTTTCTTCGATCCCCACGGTGCACCGACGACGGTCGACTTTCAACTCACCATGCATGGAGCGGGCATCTGGGACGTCGCATACCTGGTCGGCCAGGGGATGACGCCGCAAGAGCGTGGCGGGCGCGAGCGCGAGCTCGTGCAGCGATACGTCGACGCGCTCGCCGCCGCAGGCGTTTCCTATCCGATCGACCAGGCCTGGCGCCAGTTCCGTACGGCGACGGTCGCGCAGATCACTTTCCCGCTGACCGCGATGCTGTCGTGGGACAACCTCACCGAGCGCGCAAAGGAATTGCTGCACGCCCTAACCGAGCGTGCGCTGGCAATCATCGCCGACACGGACGCGCTGACCGACCTCCCGTCCTGATCGAGGATTTAGGGTGGGCTCCGTGAGTACGCCAGCGCGACGAACGCAGCGCGAACGCGTCGAGGAGTCGTCGCGGCGCCTTGCCGAGGCCGCCATCGAGCTCATCGCGGAGAAGGGCTACAGCAACACCACGGCGAGGGAGATCGGCGTGCGTGCCGGTTACAGCCGCGCCATGGTCGGCGAACGGTTCGGCACCAAAGAGGCCCTCCTCGACAGTGTCCTCGAGCAACACTACGAACGCCGGATCGACGTAGACCCAGACCCTGGAGCGTCGGGCCTGGAACGGGTACTCGCACCTGTCGACGCGCTGTGTATGTTCGCCGCGGAGGATCCGCGGCTGCTGCGCGCGATGTTCATCCTGAACTTCGAGGCGATCCACGATCCGGACGTCCTCCGTCAGCGCATACGAAGCTGGCTCTCTCGACTGCGTGACCGGCTCACCGAGGCGGCACTCGCCGGTCAGTCCGATGGAACGGTCACTGCGGACGTCGACGCCACCGAGATCAGCGGCGAGATCATGGCTGCCGGTATCGGATACGCCTACATGTGGATCGTCGCGCCCGAGGAGATCGACCTCGAATCGATTTTGAGAAGATGGCGCGACCGACTCGCCGATACCCTGCGACCAGGTCGACCCACTTCATCACGTTGACGCTGTAGTTGACCAACTGAGCTGTTGCACGAGCTTGAATTTCTGCACCTTGCCGGTCGGCGTGGTCGGAAGATCCTCTGCGCGGCAGAAGACCACTCGTTTGGGCACCTTGAACCTCGCGAGCTTCGACCGGCAGATGACGAGCACGTCTTCTTCGGTGAGTCCCGCGTCCGGGGCGGGCACAACCACGACGCAACCGATTTCGCCCCATCTGTCGTCGACCAGGCCGACGGCGAACACCTGACTGATGTCCTCATGTGAGGCCAGCAGGTCCTCGATCTCCTTGGGCATCACCAGCTCGCCGCCGCTCTTGTAGAGCTCCTTGCTTCGCCCCGTCACCTGGATGTATCCGTCGTCGCGCACCCGGCCGAGGTCACCGGAGAACAGCCAGCCGTCTCGGAGCGTCGCGGCCGTCTGCTCGGGCTGGTTCCAGTAGCCGAGCATGGCCGTCGGGCCGGCGGACACCAGTTCACCCTGAAAGGTCCTGTACTCGACGAGGCTGTCGGTGCCTGGAACCGATGCTGCGCCTGCCATTTTCGGCCTCCCCACAGTCTCGGACGTCAGGGCAAGTGGATCCTCCGGGAGGGTCAGTGTCATTGCGCCGCCGCATTCGGTCATCCCGTAGCCGGTCACGATTTCGCTCACACCGAAGTCGGCTTCGATCTGCCGCCACAACCAGATCGGTGCGGGCGCGGACCCACACAAGATGGCCTTCAGGGAGGAAAGGTCGTAGTCCTTGCGGGCTTCACTTTCCACCATGGCGACGGCCATAGTCGGCACGCACAGAATGTCGGTGGCGCGATGCCGTTCAATGCCCACGAAGTACCCCTGGGCACTGAACTTGGTTTGGGGAATGATCGCACCGCCCACGAACATCACCGACAGCAGACCTTCGATGTATCCGAACATGTGATAGCAGGGCAGCGAGAAGAGGATGCGTCGACCGTCCTCGTAGGCGCGAGTCAGCGCCGACGCGTAGGCCGTTCGCAACACTGCGTCATGGGATGTCAAGACGCCCTTGGGTGCACCGGTCGTGCCTGACGTGTAGAGCATGTCGCCCGGATCGCTCGGATCTGGCTCCAAACCTGAACTGGCGCCGACATTCTCATCGCCTAACGCGGCGAGATCGTCGATCGTCAGGCAACCCGTACGTGCCCGGCCATCGGTGTCCAACACCACGACGGTCGGCCCTGGTGTGACCCTGTCCAGCATCGACTGGTAGTCGAGACCGTGAAATCCGGTCATGCTGATCAGCACTTCGCATCCGGAGTCGGCGAGGACGTATCGCAGTTCATCATGCTTGTACAGGTAGTTGAACGGAACGGCGATGGCTCCGACGCGGGCGATCGAGAATTTCACCGCGACGAACTCGGGGTAATTGGCCATGATCATGCCGACCCGGTCGCCCGTTCTTACTCCCAGCGCTACCAGACCGTCTGCCAACCGGCGTGATTGTGCGGCGACGTCGGCGTAGCTCAGTTCAACCTCGTCGGTGAGAACGAAGGGTCGCTGCGGGTAGCGGGCGGCACAGTGATCGAGCCAGCCAGCCAGGGTGAGTGGCTGCCATGTCGGAAAGCGGTCGCGCAAGGCCTTTCGGCGTGAGGCGATGTCGGTGTTCATCACAGCTCTCGTAGCTCTCCGCCCAGGATCGCATCGCGTAGCTCGAACTTGCGGACCTTTCCCGTCGGCGTCACCGGCAGCTCGTCGACGACGAACCAGCGGCTCGGCATTTTGAACGGGGTCAGACGCGCGCGGACGTGGTCGATCAGCCGATCTTTCAGATCTGCGTCCGCATCGCCGCGTACGCGCAGCACCGCGGCCACGATCTCGCCCAAGCGCTCATCCGGAATCCCGACAACCGCCGTATCGGCGATCGACTCATGCTCGGCGACAACGGATTCGATCTCGGCAGGGGCGATGTTCTCGCCGCCGCGGATGATCAGCTCCTTGAGCCGCCCCGTGACGGTGAGGTATCCCCGGGCATCCATCGTCCCGAGGTCGCCGGTGTGGACGAATCCGTCGTCGTCGACAGCACGTGACGTGGCGTCCGGATCGTGCAGGTACGCGACGAACTGCTGGTATCCCCTCGCGCATATCTCCCCGGGCCCCCCTACCGCGACCGTCTTGTTGGTCGCCGGATCGACGATCTTGCAGTCGACGTGTGGCAGGGGGCGACCAACAGTGGCTAGTTGATCGTCTCGCGAATCACCCGGGCGGGTGGCCGACAACACCGGGGATAACTCCGTCTGCCCGAACAGGTTGATGACGGTCGCGCCGAACGTCTCTTCGGCGTCGGCGATCATCGTGGCCGGCACGTTCGATGCGCCGCCCATGATGGTCCGCAATCGAGGTGCCGGATCTTCACCGGCCCGTTGGCATTCCAGCAAGGCACCCAACACGGCCGGCACGTAGAACAGTACCGACACCTGCTCGTCACGCAGGGCCTTCAGCGCCGGCGCCGGCACGAATCGATCGACCAGCACGACGGCTCCACCAATCCACAACGGGCCCAGCGTCGCGATGACGCATCCCGCGGTGTGGAACATCGGCAGGGGGTTCAGACATATCGCGCCCGGTGACGCCTCAGCCGCCTCGAGAGTCAGCTTCGCGACGTTCACAAGCGATCTGTGCTTGAGCAGCACACCTTTCGGCCGCCCGGTCGTTCCCGATGTGTATTGCAGCATCACGACTTCGTCGGGGTCCTGAGGCGCCCAGGCGACGACGCCCGCGTCAATGTCCTCTGCCCGCCAGGTCTTGTCGGACAGCGAGATGCACCGCAACCCCGGCAGCCGCGCGCAGACCTTTGCGGCCACGTCGTTCATCCGATAGTCGCGACTGACGTCGGCGTGCAGAAGAATTGAGGCCCCGGAGTGCGCCAGCGCATATTCCAGTTCTTGTTCGCGCAGAGCGGGATTCAGCGCCACCAAGACCATCCCGGCCAACGCCGCACCGTACTGCACGACCGGCCACTCAACAACGTTCGGTGCCCAGATCGCGACGTAACTTCCGCGTTCGGTCAGCCGCGACAGGGCGGTGGCGACACGACCGGCCTCGTCGCGTAGTTGACCGTAGGTCAGCCGTACAGTCTCGCCCGAGCCATGGCGCACCCCGACGAGCGCCACCCTGTCGGGGTGAGCCCGCGCCCTGTCGGCAAGCAGGCCACCCACCGTGAAATCGACCAGCTCGACGCTGGTGTCGGCCTGCCAGCATGCCCGCTCGAGGACTGCCATTGGCTCAGACCGGGTTTGTTCCCGGCTTCGCGCTGGACATGTCGCTGATCTCGGGCCACCGGCCGGCGATCTCCTCCAGGCTCGGTGGCTCGGCGAAGGTGACACCATCGTTTTGGAACTGGGCGACGCGCTGGACCAGTCCGCCGCCGACGACGAAGACCGATCCGGTCTCGTGGTTCTCGTCGGAAAGCAGGTAGCCGACCGCAGGCGCGACATGCGCGGGATCCAGCTTGTCGAGCACTTCCTGCGGTGCGACATCCGCGGTCATCCGAGTCGCCGCAAGCGGGGCAACCGCATTCGCGGTGACCCCGTACTTGGCACCCTCGATCGCCAGGGTGTTGATCAGGCCCACGAGTCCCAGCTTCGCGGCCCCGTAGTTGGCCTGCCCGAAGTTCCCGTACAGCCCGGTCGTCGATGCTGCCACGACCACACGACCGAACTTCTGCTCGCGCATGTGCGGCCACGCAGCACGGGTGACGTGGTAACCGCCGTAGAGGTGGACCTTGATCACCGAATCCCAGGCATCGTCGGTCGTCTTGTGAAATGCGCCATCCCGCAGAATGCCCGCATTGTTCACGACGCCGTGGACAGCGCCGAAGTGTTCGATCGCCGTTGCGACGATGGCCTCGGCACCCTCGGGGGTCGCCACCGATGAGTAGTCGGCGACGGCGCTTCCGCCGGCACTGCGGATTTCGTCTACGACGGCGTCGGCCGCGCTCGTGCCGGAACCCGTTCCATCGCGTGATCCGCCAAGGTCGTTAACCACTACAAGCGCGCCGTTGTCGGCGAGGAACCGAGCATAGGCTCGACCCAGCCCTCCCCCGGCGCCGGTCACGATGACGACTTTGTCCTGCACTCCGGGCAACTAGATCCCTCCACTTTGAGCATTTTGGCAACCTGCAATTGATTTGAATCTAGTTTAAAAACTAATCTTCCGTCAAGCTGCCATCGAGCACCTGGCCGTCCGACCCGCTACAAACAGGTGTTTACTGGTCATTAGATTTCACCCGCTCGAGCAGGAGTTTTCAGATGAGTGCTATGTCTCGCGAGGCCTACCTCGACACGGGCCTCGAAGTGCTCTCGGACCTCGGTTACGGCGGGCTCAAACTGGCCGAAGTGTGCACCCGGCTCGGCGTCACCACCGGTTCCTTCTACCACTACTTCAGCAACTGGTCGTCCTACACGCGCGAGCTGATGGAGTACTGGAGACAGGGCAGGACCGTGCAGCTGATCGAATGGATCCGGGCAGAACCCGACCCCCGACGGCGCATCGACAACATCATCAACATCGGCCTGGATCTGCCGCACAGCGCCGAAGCAGCGATCCGCGCATGGAGCGGCGCCGATCCTGATGTATACGCGATGCAGGCCGAGGTCGATAAGCAGCGCCACGAGATCACTCGCCGATCCGCACTGGAGATACTGCACGACGAGCGGCAAGCGGAGCTGTTCGCGGACTGGGCCGTGTATCTACTCGTCGGATATGAACAATCCACGTTGCCGCGGGACAGGCCCGCGCTGGAGTGGATTGTGGCGCAATTGCTCGACGCGCTCGACTCGGGCCGGTTCGCGACCGCTAAGAGCTGACTCGCACCGGGGCTTGCTCATTCTCGCGCATGATCACGCGACGGATCGCCCAGAACATCACGAAGAACCACGCCGCAAAGACTGCCACGGGAATCCAAAAGGCCAACAAGCCATTCCACGCCATCGGACCGGTCTTGAAGAACGGTATGGCGCACGCGGGAACAAGTAACAGCGCAACCCAGAAGTTGGCGTAGGCGACCCAGCGCGGGAAGAGCGGGTCCGGCGAGTGATCTTGCAGGATCGCCACGCCGATCGCGATGTACTGGAAAGTGAACGGCGCGACCGGCGAGAAGGTCATGATGAAGCCCAGGTCGTGCAGCTGCAAGGTGACTTCACTCGGCCGGTCGGGCCTGTAGGCAACCACAGCCAGAATCAGGAAGTTGAGCGTGAAGAATACGGTCCCGAACGTACCGAGGGCAGTCTGCGTCGTCGACAGAACCCGCTCACCGGTTTCGCTACGCCGCAGAATAATGCCGATTGCGACGGTAAACGGAACATAAAGCGAACCGCCCCAGACGCAGAGCACCAGCCCGAGACGTTTCAGGTTCGTGTGTTCGGTCCAGACCGCTGCCATCTGGTCTAGGGGCAGAGCAGGTGAGGGCGGTGGCAGGAACCCGGCCAACGCCATCCAGCCGACCAACACGAGCAGAATGCACACCGGGCCGGTCCATGCCAGCATCGACAGGTTGCGGGCGCTCGTACGCGTGGTCACGCAGCCACGCCGCTGAACAAGGCCGCGATACCCTGCCCGCCACCGATGCACATGGTTTCCAATCCCAAACCGCCTCCGCGGCGGCGCAACTCGTGCAGCATCGTGGTGAGGATCCGCACACCGGTGGCGCCAATCGGATGCCCCAATGAGATGCCCGAGCCGTTGACGTTGAGCCGGTCGTCCACATCGTCGAGCTTGACCCCCCACCCGGCAAGCACCGCGAGCACCTGGACAGCAAACGCCTCGTTGATCTCCATCAAGGCCATGTCGTCGAACCCGAAACCGGTTCGGCTGAACAGCTTTTCCACCGCACCGACGGGACCGATGCCCATTCGCGACGGCTCGCAACCGACGGCCGCCCAGCCCTCCAGATATCCGAGGGGTTCAAGGCCGAGAGTGTCGAGACGATCCTCGGCGACCACCAGGCATGCGGCGGCCGCGTCGTTCTGCTGGCTGGAATTGCCCGCGGTCACGGTCCCGTCGCGCATGATTGGGCGCAGGCGAGCCAGCGACTCCGGGGTGGTGTCGGCCCGGATTCCTTGGTCGCGATCGAACATCACTGGGTCGCCACGTCGCTGCGACACCTCAACTGCGACGATCTCGTCGGTGAAGATTCCCGACTCCTGTGCGGCGGCCGCTCGCTCGTGGCTGCGCACCGCGAACGCGTCTGCGGCCTCCCGGTCGATGCCGAAGTCGGCCGCCAGGTTCTCGGCGGTCTCGATCATTCCGCTTATCGAGCCGAATCGCCATGCGGGTTGCGACATTTCGCGGCCTCGGTCAAGCCGGTCGTAGAGCATTTGATTGCCCGACCGTGCGCCCCAACGCGCGGTGGTCGTGTAGTGCTCGATATTGCTCATCGACTCGACGCCGCCGGCCAGCACAACGTCCGCCGCCCCGGTCTGCACTGTCATCGCCGCTGTGATTACCGCCTGTAGGCCGCCGCCACAACGACGGTCGATCTGCAGACCGGGCACGCCGATCGGAAGCCCGGCGTTCAACGCTGCCCAGCGGCCGATGCACGGAGCTTCAGAGTTGGCATAGGACTGGGCGAACACGACGTCCTCGATAGTCTCGGGGTCGACGCCACTGCGCTGCACGACCGCCTCGATGACCCGGGACGCCAGATCCTCGGCACGCATAGGCCGAAGTGTGCCGCCGAATGCACCCACGGCCGTCCGCACCGGCGCGACGATCGCGGCTCGCCTCACGCGTCGCCTCGCCAACGACTGGCCGACGGGTCAAGAAGTCCGGTGAGGTGGTCTTGCCGCAACCAAATGATCGTCTCCAGTTCCAACGCGTCCAGGTACCGCACGCGACCCGTGCGCAGGTCCTCCAGCCGCAACCGCGGTGCGTTCCCTTCGGTATCGAAATTGACGGACACCTGGGCGAACTCGCTACCAATAGCGGGTCCGACGCCCGGCACGTCCACCTCTCCGCTGTCACCAAACTCGATTGACATGACGCCTCAGATCAGGAAGCCAAGTGTGGGCAGGGCCTTGTCGTTGTCGACCAGCACGACCTTCTTGTAGGCCAGCCGCAACATCCCGTCCATCCGGCGGATGCGGTAGGTGGTGCGCCCACCCCAGAGGTGGTCGCCGCGGGCCCGTGACTCGAGGACCAAGAAGTTAGCGGCCACTTCGAGGTCGATTCCGCCGTCTGGATTCGCTCTGCCACCGAGGAATTCGATGTTCGATACCAATCTCCGCAGATTGGACGGTGGCGCCTGCGCATAGCGCTTGCCGGTGCGCACCTGCTTGAGCCGGGTCGCGATGCGGTTCCGGTTGTCGAAGATGACCGACATCTGACGCTCGGGATCGATGTCCGCGCCGCCTGCAGGCACCCAATAGAGCGCGTCGTCGGTCCACAACGCCTCCCAGGCGTCGTAGTCGCTTTCGTCGGCGTATCGGGCCTCGCGATAAAGGAACTGCTCGACGTCCCAGCGATCGAACCCATCGGGCACCGGCCCAAGGGTTTTGGAATCCAGTGCCGTGGTCATGATCGTCTGTTCTTCGCGCAAGCGCTCATCACTGCGTCTCCATAAGCGATTTGTAGTGTGACCAGAATCCACGCATGCCGGTTTCGTCGGTTGCCGTGCCAATCGTGAAACCGTTTTCGTCGACGGTTTCGCGGTTCAAGCCGCGGCGGACTTCGAGCCATTCGGGAGCCAGCGATTCGATGCCGAGCTGGTTGCGTTCGTACATCTCGGTGTCGTCGGCCAACAGCATGCCCGCCGGGCCGACGGATCCGACGCACTGCGACACCATGCGCCGGTTGAGTTCGGGCGCGCCGGCCAGCTGAACGGCCGTCGAGTACTGGGTGCATTCGCCGACCGCGACCGGCTGGATGTTGAAGACCTGGATCTCGGCGATGAACAGGTTGGGGAAGATCATCACGTGCGGTGCGCCCTCGATGAGGATCCGCTCTGCGTCCTCGCCGTGGCGAGTCGCGCATCGCGGCCACATAGTCGGGCACCCGTGATTCGGTGGTGCCGAACCAGCGCATGGGCTCGGCGAACTTGCGGAACTCCGGCCGCAGGTCGTTCTCGCTGTGCCCGTTACCGAGCGCGCGGGTAACCGCGGTGGACGAGTCGCTGTACAGCGCGCCGATCGGGCTCCCGGTCACGCCGAAAATCGACCCGTGCACGAATTGCGGGTGGTAGCCGTCGGTTTCGTTCTCGGCGAGAAGCTTCCAGTTGGCCCTGGTTTGGTGCTGCAGCCATCCGGCGTTCAGCTCGACCCTGCCCTCAGGTGACAGGCCTACCAGCCGGTCGATTTCACCCGCGGCCGCGCCGAGATGCTCGACCAAGGTCGGTCCCTCTGGCGCGAAGCTTCCGAAGACGAATCCGTGATAGGAGTCGACCCGGGGCACCCGGCCCATCGCCAGATCGAGTTTGCGTTCGCCGTACCCCTTGAAGAACGGAAAGCCGATGAGGTCGCCGTCGTTGCGGAACGTCCAGCCGTGGTAGGGGCAACGGAACGTCGAGGAGTTACCTTTCGCGTCGTCGCAGACCTGGTTGCCACGGTGGGCGCAGCGATTAAGCAGGAGGTGCACCGCGCCCTCGCGGTCTCGGGTCATGATCACGTCTTGTAACCCCAGCCGCTTACGCACGTAATCGTTGGGCTGCGCGACCTCGCTCTCGTGACCGACGAAAACCCAACTGCGGTACCAGATCTTCTGCAGCTCCTCGGCGAAGATGCTCGGATCGGTATACAGCGATCCGTGCACCTTGTCGGGTCTTATGAGCCGTTCATAGCGGCCCCCGGTACTCACCACCGAGGTCATGAGTCCGCTCCTTCCTTCCGACCGAACACCGGGCGTCGCTTCTCCCGGAAGGCGGCGATGCCCTCGGCAAAGTCGTCGGTGCCGAAAAGTCGTGCCTGGTTGTCGACTTCGCGTTCCAAGACATCGAACGGATTGACGCTGCCCGGATCGGCCAGCAGCTTCTTGATCACGCCATAGGCGAGCGCGGGGCCGACTGCCAGTCGTTCGGCGTCGCGATAGGCGGACGGCAGCGCGTCACCCGGCTCGACCACCGCATCGACCAGTCCGATCGCAAGCGCCTCCGTTGCCGTGATCGGCGCCGGCAACAACAGCATTTGCCGCGCCCGAGCCACCCCCACTCGAACCGGCAACGATACGAAGGTGCCCATGTCGCCGGCCAGGCCGACATTGGTGAATGTCGTCGCGAAGCGGGCATCGCGCGCGGCGACGACGCGATCGCACGCGGCGGCCAGCGCGGTTCCCGCGCCGAACGCGGACCCCTCGACGGCGGCCAGCACGGGCTTGGGTGTATTCCAGATCGCACGAATCACCCTCTGCGCCAACTGCGCCCGCTCCTTTGCGGGTTCGGGCGACATGCGCTTCATCGTGGTGATGTCACCGCCCGAGCAGAATGCCGGGCCTGCACCGGTCAGCACGATCGACCCGGACGTCGGCGTCGGCATCGGCCGCCTCGATCGCATCTGCGAGGGCGATACGGAGCTCGAGGTCGATCGCATTGCGCTTCTCGGGCCGGTTCAGCGTGACGGTGCGCACGGCACCGTTGTCGTGGACGAGAACCGGAGCGGCAGCGAGGGTGGTCATCGTCCCGTGAACTTTGGCTTGCGGCGCTCGATGACAGCGCGCAGGCCCTCAAGCGCGTCCGCCGTGCCGGACAGCTCGGACACCGTGCGCGCCTCCTCGGCGAGGCGCTGCTCGACCGACGCTCCGACGCCGCCCCAGACCAGGCGCTTGGTCGCCGAGAGTGCCTGGGTGGGCTGGGCGACGAGTGCTGTCGCGATTTCGGTTGCACGGGATGCTAATTCGTCGTCGGACGCAACCTCGGTGATCAAGCCGATGTCGCAGGCCTCCGCGGCGGTCAGCGTCGGGTTGGTCAGCAGTATCCGCAGCGCCTGTCGCAGCCCGACCAGCTGGGTCAGCGTGACGGACGAGCCGCCATCTGGCGCCATGCCGACACGGACGGCGCCGGAGAAGAACTTCGCGGACTCCGCAGCGACCACGATGTCGGAGGCACAGACCAGCCCCAGTCCACCGCCGCCGGCAGCGAACCCTTGCACCGCGGCCACGACGGGGACTCGCAGTTGGATCAGCGCGGAGGTGGCCAGCTGCAGCCAGGCCGTCGCCTCGCGCAGATAATCCGGCAGGTCGGCGCCCTTCGATTCGAAGGTGTGAATGTCGCCGCCTGCGCAGAAGTTGCGGCCCTCGCCCGTCAGGAGGACAACCCTCACCTTCGGGTCGGCGTGGCATCGAAGGATCGCGTCGTGCAAAGCCTTGAGCAACTCGACGTTCAGCCCGTTGGACGCCTCGGGCCGGTTGAGCCGCAGTCGGGCGAGTCCGTCGCCGTCGACGTCGAGCGCGACGGGGGCGGTTGCGTTGACGGTCGTCATCCATGGGCTCCTAACTTGCCGAATGCCGCGAGGTCGTCGACGCCGATATGTGCGACGACGGCATCGATCTCGTCGTCCAATCCGGCGGCCAGCGGCTCCTCGCAGGCCCGCGCGGACCAGTCGCTTGATCGCGACCACCGCATCGCGCTGCCGGGCGGCCAGTGCTGTGACGAACCGCTCGACGCCGTCGTCGAAGTCGTCCGCCGGAAAACTCTTGTAGGCCAGGCCAAGCCGGACAGCGTCGAGTCCCGAGAGCTTGTCGCCGCTGAGCAGCAGCCCAAGTGCTGTCTGCCGGCCGACTAGCCGCGGCAGGCGCTGCGTGCTACCGCCGCCGGGGATCATGCCGAACTTGATGTGGTGGTCGGCGATCCGGGCGTCGTCGCTGACAAGCACGATGTCGGCGGCCTGCATGAGTTCGAAGCCGCCCGCCATGGCGACGCCTTCGACCGCCACGACGACGGGCACGTCGACGCGCGCGATCGCATCGCACGCGCGGCGGAACGCGGTGAACAGCCCGCGCAAAGCCTCAGCGACCGGATCGAGCGAAGACGTTGCACCTCGTCGACATCGCCTCCGGCGCAGAAGTTTCCGCCGGCGCCACGGATGAGAATGACATTGACGTCCGCGGCAACGCCCAGGATCGACCGCTCGAGTTCACGAGCAAGGTCGACCGTGATGGCGTTCAGTTGATCTGGCCGGTTCAGGGTGACGCGGCCGACGCGATCGGAGACAGCCTGCAGCACGGCCGTCATATGTAGCGCCCGCCGCCGACCTCGACCACCGAGCCCGTCACGTAGCTGGACAGACCGGAAGCCAGGAACACCACGGCCCCGGCGACCTCGGCGGGTTCACCGGCCCGTTTCATCGGCACGGCGGCCTCGCGTTCGGCGAAGATCTCCGGCGGCATCGCCTCCGTCATCGCCGTACGGATCAGCCCCGGCTGGATCGCATTGACCCGCACATTGTGATGGGCGAGTTCCTTGGCGGCGGCCTTGGTCAAGCCGACGATGCCGGCCTTGGCCGCGCTGTAGTTCGTCTGCCCCGGGTTCCCGGACTTGCCCGACAGCGACGAGATGTTGACGATGCTGCCGGACTTCTGGTCCCGCATCACCGCTGACGCCTCCCGCACGCCGAGCCAGGTGCCGCGCAGGTGCACCCTTATTACGGTGTCGAAATCGTCGACTGTCATCTTCTTCAACGACGCGTCGCGGGTGATCCCGGCGTTGTTGACGAACACATCCAGCCGACCCAGATCTCGCACCGTGTCGGCGATCAGACCACGCATCTGTTCCTCGCAGGTCACGTCGCACGCCACGCCGACCGCGTCGATCTCGGCGGCCGCACTCTTGGCCAGGTCAGCGTCGATATCGGCAAGCACGACCGTCGCGCCGTGTTCGGTGAGCACCCGTGCAATCTCCCGGCCGATGCCCTGGCCCGCTCCGGTTACCACGGCAACCCGCTGGTCCAACAAGGGGGCGGTCATCGTCTCTCCAACTCTCCACATAATTTCTAATCTAGGTTAAACTAAATCGTCGGGAGCCACAAACAAGGGAGCAGTGATGGACCTGGGTTTGGCGGGCGCGCGCGTCGTCGTGACAGGCGGAGCGTCGAACATCGGCCGTGGAATCGTGCACGAGTTCGCCGCCGAAGGGGCACGCATCGTCATCAGTGATATCGACGAGCCGCAGGCGGAGAAGGTGCGTGCCGAGGCGCTGGAACGAGGTGCCGCGGCGGTCGAGCTCGCAATCGCGGATCTGACGACACCGACCGGCGCGGATGCCGCGATCGAGTGCAGCGTCGACCACTGGGGCGGCATCGACGTGCTGGTGAATAACGCAGGCTGGAGCGTGCCGGGGTTCATCGCCACCGACACCGACCGCGACAAATGGCAGCGCACCATCGAGATCAATCTGTTCAGCGCCATCGGCGCCACCCAGGCCGCGATCGGCCCGATGAAGGAAGGCGGCAGTGGTGCGATCGTGTTCATTGCGAGCGACGCCGCGTTCGGCCAGATTCGACAGGGCGTCTACGGCGCATCCAAAGCCGCCATGGTCGCGCTCGCCCGCACGACAGCACGGGAACACGGCCGGCACGGAATCCGGTCGAACATCGTGTGCCCCGGTTTGGTGATCCCCGACGGGCCCGATGCGGTCGGGTCGGCCAGCCTGTGGTCGGTCGGCCAGGATGCCGTGTTCAACCAAAACCAGATCGACTACATGGTCAAGGACACCCCGATGCGGCAACTGACTACCGCAGAGGACGTCGGACGCGCCGTGCTGTGGTTCTCATCGCCCCGAGCGGCACGCCAAGTCACCGGCCAGCTGATCTCGGTCAGCGGCGGCTACACGATGCCATGAGCAGCGCACTGGATTTCGAGACAGTCAGGTTCATCGGAACCGACGACGGTACGGTCAAAGCCCAGCTGGTCCGGGCGGCCGATGCCGAGATCACTGCGTACGGCGTCGATGCGCTGCAGATGGAAGCCGTCGCCAAAAGGGCTGGCGTATCGAGGGCTACCGCGTTTCGGCAGATGGGCTCCATCGCCGAGGTCCTGGCGCAGGTGGCGCTGCTACGTCTACAGACGCACATCACAAGAATGCTCATGCTGATGGACGCCACGCCCACTGTGTTCTCGAAGCTCGAGGCGGCGGTTGTCTACGCCACGCGTGAGTTTCCAGTCGACCCAGCGATCGCGGCCCTGATCGCCCGGCATTCGGTATTTGTGAACGACAACCGGGTACACCAGCATGCCATCGACCTGGTTGGCGCCGTGCTGCGAGAAGGGCAAAGCCGAGGCGAGATCCGTACCGACCTCGAACTCGATGACCTCGTCGACTTTCTGGTCGAACAGACATACTTGGCAGCAGAGGATATCGATCGATCCGAGGATACGGTCCGAAAGCGGTTCCGGCGCTTTGTTATCCCCGCACTGGAGGCGCGCGGCTGCTGCGGCGGTGAACACCTGTCGCGGGTAACGGAGGTCGAGCACGCCGTGGCGGCGGCCCGGGAGGCCCTGGAAAACCTGACGCAGAAACTGTCCACCGCCCACGCGGCGACGTGACCACGGAGCCGTTACATCCTTGGAGGAACTGTGACAACGACGGTTCGACCCACAATGGTGCCGGGCGCACGCAGCTCCAGTATCGACTACACCTTGCTTCGCGTTGCCCTGTGGTCGGTGTGCGTGTACGCGGGTCTTGGGCTGCTCGGCTTCGCGGTGTTCGCCGGCTTCTGGCCGCCACCGAGCGAAGATCTGGACGCGGCTGCCATCGCCCAGTACTTTCACACCCACAACACCGGTATTCGAATCGGCATGGTGCTCATGGTCGTTGGCGCGCCCTGCTACTACACGTGGAGTCTGGCGGTCTCGAAGATCATCAGCCGCATCGAAGGTCCGATGGGCCCGCTGTCGACGACAGAACTCCTCGGCGGCCTTATGACCGCCGTGGTCACCGCGGTGCCGGCGGTGGTGTGGCAGACTGCGGCATTCCGAGCCGAATCCCGCTCGGCCGAAACCGTGCAGACGCTGTACGACCTCGGCTGGCTGTTCTTCGATCTCACCTTCATCTTTTCGCTACTGCAGAGCGTCGCGCTCGGGATCGCCATTCTCATCGACCGCCGTGAGCAACCGCTGTTCCCCCGCTGGGTCGGATATCTCTCCTTCCTCACCGCTGCTGTCTATGTTCCGCTCGCTTTGATTCCGTTCGTGCGGACGGGACCATTCGCATGGCATGGCGTGCTCAACTTCTGGGCGGTGTTCGTGATGTTCTTCGTCCTCATTGTTGTCGTGACGCCGTATGCGTTTCGCGCGCTGCGGCGCCTCGAGCACGAGCAAGTGGCCTAGAGGCCTGAGTCGTTGATTCCGTCCAGACTGTAGTTATCGTGTTGTCTACTCGAAGCCAGCGACGCCGCGTACGGCCAGATTCGACAGGGCGTCGACGGCGCATCCAAAGCCGCCATGGTCGCGCTCGCCCGCACGACAGCACGGGAACACGGCCGGCACGGAATCCGGTCGAACATCGTGTGCCCCGGTTTGGTGATCCCCGACGGGCCCGATGCGGTCGGGTCGGCCAGCCTGTGGTGCGCCGCCGCGAGTAGCTCACACATAAATTTGCTGATACCGATCCCGACACGAAACACGCGGGCTACGCTCGCGTGACGGTGCAGGAACGTACAGGTTGCCGTTTACGCTGACGCCCACGGGACGCGGACGCGGCAGGTGAAACGCCCGCTTTTAAACGGTGTGTACCCCCGATGGGATTCGAACCCACGCTACCGCCGTGAGAGGGCGGCGTCCTAGGCCGCTAGACGACGGGGGCCAGAACCGGAGTGCCAGCATAACGCACCGGATTTTGCGGGCCTAATCCACTGGCAGCTGACGCTCTTCGCGCAAGCGCTCATCGCAATGGCTGGGGTACCAGGACTCGAACCTAGAATGGCGGTACCAGAAACCGCTGTGTTGCCAATTACACCATACCCCATTGGCTGCCTATAACCGCAGGTCACAGGCCTTTTTGGCTCCGCTACGCTACGCGCACTTCCCGTCGCGTGTTGTATCGGGCCGACGTGCAGACTACCAAAGATTCGCGGGTGCCTTCTCACGCCTCGGCCGCGGCTGCGGCGGCCCCAGCATGGTCTCGCCCCGCGCGCAGCCGGCGCAGGCTGCGATCACGGCCGAGCAATTCCAGCGACTCGAACAGCGGTGGGCTGATCGACGCACCGGTGGCGGCCACCCGGATCGGACCGAACGCCTTGCGCGGCTTTAGGGCCAGGTTTTCCAACAGTGCGACCTTGAGCGCTATTTCGATCTTCGCCGTGGTCCACTCCCCGACGTCCTCGAGCGCGGTGATCGCGGCGTCGAGCACCGGGGCCGCATCGCCACGCAGCTCTTTGGTTGCCGACTTTTCGTCAAGGGTGAATTCGTTGTCGTTGAGGAACTTCAGCAGATCCCACGCGTCGCCCAGGACGACGATGCGGGTCTGCACCAGGTGGGCCGCCTCGGCGAATTGTCTGTCGTCAAGCCCGGTGTCGTGGCCGTGGGCAGCAAGGTACGCGCGCAGCCGTTTGGTGAAGTCCTCTTCGCTCAGCAGCCGGATGTGTTCGGCGTTGAGCGCATCGGCCTTCTTCTGATCAAAGCGGGCGGGGTTCGAGTTGACGTCGACGACGTCGAACGCGGCGACCATCTCGGAGAGGCTGAACACGTCACGATCCTCGGCGATGCCCCAGCCGAGCAGGGCCAGGTAATTCAGCAGCCCCTCCGGGATGAAACCGCGTTCGCGGTGCAGGAACAGATTCGACTGCGGGTCACGCTTGGACAGCTTCTTGTTTCCGTCACCGAGAACGCTTGGTAAGTGGGCGAAGTCGGGAACGCGTTCCGCCACACCAATACGGATCAATGCCTGATACAGCGCGATCTGGCGTGGTGTCGAGGGCAGCAAGTCCTCGCCGCGCAGCACGTGGGTGATCTTCATCAACGCGTCATCGACCGGATTGACCAAGGTGTACAACGGATCTCCGCTCGCCCGTGTCAGCGCGAAGTCCGGAACGATGCCTGCGGCGAAGGTGGTTTCGCCGCGCACCAGGTCGCGCCACGAAATGTCCGTGTCGGGCATCCGCAGCCGAACCACGGGCTTGCGGCCCTCGGCGACGAACGCCGCGCGCTGTTCGTCGGTGAGGTCGCGGTCGAAGTTGTCGTAGCCCAGCTTGGGATTACGGTCCGCCGCCACATGCCGGGCCTCGACCTCCTCCGGCGTCGAGAACGCTTCATACGCCTCGCCCGCGTCCAGCAACCGCTGTACGACATCGCGATAGATCTCGCCACGCTCGGACTGCCGGTATGGCGCATACGGCCCACCGATGTCCGGTCCCTCGTCGTAATTCAGCCCGAGCCAGCTCAGCGCGTCCAGCAGCGCCAGATAGCTTTCCTCGCTGTTGCGTCCGACGTCGGTGTCTTCCAGCCGGAACACGAAGGTCCCGCCGGTGTGGCGGGCATAGGCCCAGTTGAACAACGCGGTGCGGATCAGGCCGACATGTGGCGTGCCGGTCGGCGACGGGCAGAACCGAACTCGTACCGTCTCATTGCTCCTCGCGTGCGCGGCCGTCATCACTTTCCTTTGCGGACAACAGGATTGGTCAACGTCCCGATGCCCTCGATGGTGATGCTGACGGTGTCGCCATCCTCGATCGGGCCGACGCCCTCGGGTGTGCCGGTGAGGATGAGATCGCCGGGCAACAACGTCATCACCGCCGAGATCCACTCCACGATCGCGCCTATGTCGTGAATCATCAGCGAGGTCCTGCTGTGCTGCTTGACCTCGCCGTTGACCTCGGTGCGGATGTCGAGATCGGCGGGGTCGACGTCGGTGACGATCCACGGGCCCGTCGGGCAGAACGTGTCGTGCCCCTTGGCGCGGGTCCACTGGCCGTCCTTCTTCTGTTGATCGCGCGCCGACACGTCATTGCCGATCGTGTATCCCAGGATGTTCTCGGCGACCCGGGCAGCGGGGACGTCCTTGCAGGGCCTGCCGATGACCGCGGCCAGCTCACCCTCGAAGTGCACCGGATTGGCGTCGGCAGGCAGCTGGATCGGCACACCCGGCCCGACGATCGCCGTGTTGGGCTTCATGAAGATCACCGGATCGGGAAACTCTCCGCCGCCCATCTCCGCGACATGCGCGGCGTAGTTCTTGCCGATGCAGACGACCTTGCTCGCCAGGATCGGCGCCAGCAGTCGCACGTCGGCCAGCGGCCACTGACGGCCGGTGAAGCTGGGATTGCCGAAGGGGTGCTCGGCGATTTCCCTCACGACTGCCTGGTTCGGGTCATCGGTGGGTCCTTCGATGCTGACGAAGGCAACCCCGTCGGGGCTGGCGATTCGGCCAAGGCGCATCCTTTCAGCCTAGTGGCCGTGATCGCGGTGGCTGCGGCCAGGCCCTGTGCGCGATCGTCTCACTATATGGAAAGCTGGTTCAGCATCGTGAGATCGCTGTGCGACCATGGATGCGTGTCCATCGAATCGATCAGCTCCGTGCGTCGCTGGTCGATGTTGGTCATCGCGCTTACCGCGACGCTATGCGCGAACGTCTTCATCAACGGCGCCGCCTTCCTAATCCCGACGCTGCACGCCGAACGCGGCCTGGATCTGGCGAAGGCCGGCCTGCTGTCATCGATGCCCAGCTTCGGGATGGTGGCGACGCTGATTGCGTGGGGCTACATCGTTGACAGGGTCGGTGAGCGGATCGTGCTGGCACTGGGTTCGGCGCTGACGGCGGCCGCGGCGGTCGCAGCGGCATCGGTGCATTCGCTCGTCGCGGTCGGTGCGTTTCTCCTGCTTGGCGGCATGGCGGCGGCCAGCAGCAACTCGGCCAGCGGCCGACTGGTGGTCGGATGGTTTCCGCCCGAACAACGCGGTCTGGTGATGGGAATCCGGCAGACCGCGCAGCCGCTGGGAGTCGGATTGGGCGCCTTGGTGATTCCGCGTCTCGCAGAAAGCCACGGCGTGTCGGCGGCGCTCTTGTTCCCCGCGGCGGTGTGCGCGGTGTCGGCGGTGGTGTGCGCGGTCGCCGTGATCGACCCGCCGCGGCCGCCTCGGCACGAGGCCGCCGAAGCCGATCTGGCCAACCCGTACCGCGGATCGTCGGTGTTGTGGCGCATCCATGCCGTGTCGGTCTTGCTGGTGGTTCCTCAGGTCGTGGTGTGGACGTTCACGCTGGTGTGGCTGATGAGCGATCGCGGTTGGTCGGCCGCATCGGCGGGCGCGATGGTGACGGCCGCTCAGATACTGGGCGCCGCGGGACGAATCGCTGCGGGACGCTGGTCTGACATGGTGGGTTCGCGACTACGGCCGATCCGCACCATCGCGCTGGCGGCCGCGGCGGCAATGGGTCTGCTCGCGCTGACGGGCTGGCTCGACTCCCCCGTCAGCGTGGCCATGATGGTGGTCGCGTCGGTGATCACCGTGTCCGACAACGGATTAGCGTTCACCGCCGTTGCAGAGATCGCTGGTCCGTTCTGGAGCGGCCGCGCGCTCGGCACGCAGAACACGAGTCAGCTGCTGACGGCAGGGGTCGCGCCGCCACTGTTCGGCGGCTTGATCGGAATTGCCGGCTACCCCGTGGCATTCGCGGTGTGCGCGCTGTTTCCCTTGGTGGCGCTTCCCCTGGTTCCTGTCGATGCGGACCCGGTCAACCAGCGGTCTTGAGTCGATGGCTCAACGTGTCTCGAGGTTCTCGGCGCAGTGGGTGAGTGCCGCAACCAGTTGACTCCTCGCGTTCGGGGAGATGCCGTCGGTCATCTCTGACTCCACTCCCATCACCGCGGCATGGGCTGCCGCCAGCCGCTTGGCGCCCACGGCCGTCAACTCCAGGGAACGCGCACGCCCCCGTGCCGGTCGATCCGATTCGGAGACGAGGCCGGACAATCGCAGGCCGGACAGCACATCCTGGAGCGATTGCCTCGTCACAAAGCACAACCTCGATAGTTCCGATGCCGACGCCTCGGGATGGTCAGCGAGGGCGCGGAGGACTGCATACTGCGCCATCGATACGCCCGTCGAGCGCAACGCAGCGTCGCTCCGGCGTCGTAACGACTGCTGCACACGCTTGACCAGATAGCCGACTGCGCGTTCCGTCCCCGACGTATCCATGACAGGAACCTTACATGAGTGGTAGGCTTGTGTAAGGAACCTGACATGGAGGTTACAGATGACGAGCATCCAGCAGAACAGCGGATACGCCACATTGATCAACGTCTTCACCGTCGATCCGGACCGCGCTACGCAACTCGCAGACCTGCTACATACGGCTACAGAAGAGGTGATGCGGCACCAGCCCGGCTTCCGGTCGGCCAACATCCACGTGAGTACCGACGGCAGCCGTGTCGTCAACTACGCGCAGTGGGACAGTGCCGAGGCCTACCGGGCGATGCTGGACAACCCCACGACTCACCAGCACATGGCTCAGGCGGCATCGTTGGCGATCAGCTTCGACCCGCACCTGTACACCGTGGAATCGGTGCACGAGAGGACCTAGAGGCTGGCGACGATCCTGTCGCCGACCTGCGTGGTGGACAGCTTCTCGTCACCACGCGTCGCCAGATGGTGCTCGACCGCCTTGTCGACCCGGGCAGCGGCGTCATCCTCACCGACGTGAGACAGCAGCAACGCGACGGACATGATCGCCGCGGTCGGGTCGGCGATGCCCTGCCCGGCAATGTCCGGCGCGCTGCCGTGTACCGGCTCGAACATCGACGGATTCGTCCTCGTCGCATCGATGTTGCCGCTCGCGGCCAGGCCGATGCCGCCGCACACGGCCGCAGCGAGATCGGTGATGATGTCGCCGAACAGGTTGTCGGTGACGATCACGTCGAACCGCCCGGGATCGGTGACTAGGTGGATCGTTGCGGCATCCACATGCTGATAGGCCACCTCAACGTCGGGGTACTCGGCGGCCAATTCCTGCACGGTGCGCCACCACAGCGCGCCCGCGAAGGTCAGCACGTTGTTCTTGTGCACCAGCGTCAGATGCTTGCGGCGCTGCTGTGCCCGGTGGAACGCATCGTGCACCACACGACGGACACCGAACGCGGTGTTGACGCTGACCTCGGTGGCGATCTCGTTCGGTGTGCCGACCCGGATCGCTCCACCTGTTCCGGTGTACGGGCCCTCGGTTCCCTCGCGGACAACGACGAAGTCGATATCGGGATTGCCCGCCAGCGGCCCGGTCACACCCGGATACAGCCGCGCCGGCCGCAGGTTGATGTGATGGTCGAGCGCGAACCGGATGCGAAGCAACAGGCCGCGTTCCAGCACACCGCTGGGCACCGACGGATCACCGATCGCGCCGAGCAGGATCGCATCGTGGTCCTGTAACTCATCGAGCACCGAATCGGGCAGCACCTCCCCGGTGGCGTGGTATCGCCGGGCACCCAGGTCGTAGCTTGTCTTCTCGACACCGGGCACCACCGCGTCGAGGACCTTGACCGCCTCGCCGACCACCTCCGGCCCGATTCCGTCACCGGCAATGACCGCCAATTTCACGTGAGATCCACCACTTCCAGCAGTTTGGCGCCGACGGCCTCAGCGATCGCCGCTCGGACATCGGCGGGGACGCCGCCGTCGATCCGCAGCAGGATCGTCGCGCCCGGACCCTCTGCGTCCTCGCTGAGCTGTGCGGCGTGGATGTTGATGTTCGCACTGCCGAGCAACGTGCCGATCTTGCCAAGCGTCCCTGGCTCGTCGATGTAGTTGATGATCAGGTTCAAACCCTCGGCGCGCAGATCGAAGTTGCGCCCGTTGATCTGGACGATCTTCTCGACCAGCTGCGGCTCGGTCAGCGTCCCTGAGACGTTGGTGACCGAGCCGTCGGAGTACACCGCCCGAACGTCGACGACGCTGCGGTGAGTGGGGCTTTCGGTCGCGGTGCTGATATCGGCCTGTACACCGCGTTCCGCGGCCAGCGCGGGCGCGTTGACGAATGTCACCGGGTCTTCGATGACCGAGGAGAACAACCCGCGCAACGCCGAAAGCCGCAGCACCTCAACGTCTTCCGAAGCCAGCTCGCCGCGCACCTGGACCGACAACGACACGGGCAGTTCACCGGACAGCACGCCGACGAGCAAGCCGAGCTTGCGGACCAGATCGAGCCACGGCGCCACTTCCTCGCCGACCACACCGCCGCCCACATTGACGGCGTCGGGCACGAATTCACCGGCCAGCGCCAGCTTCACGCTTTCGGCGACGTCCGTGCCTGCCCGGTCCTGCGCTTCGCCGGTCGACGCGCCGAGGTGCGGTGTGACGACGACCTGGGGCAGCTCGAACAGCGGGCTGTCGGTGGTCGGTTCCTTGGCGAACACGTCGATGCCCGCGCCCCGGACATGCCCGGACCTGACCGCCTCCGCTAGCGCTTCCTCGTCGACCAGCCCACCCCGGGCAGCATTGACGATGATCACGCCCGGCTTCGTCTTGGCCAGCGCCTCCTTGCCGATCAGCCCGGCGGTCTCCGGGGTCTTCGGCAGGTGCACAGATATGAAGTCGGCGCGCCCGAGCAGCTCGTCGAGGGTCAGCAGCTCGATGCCGAGCTGCGCGGCGCGCGCCGCCGATACATAGGGGTCGTACGCGACGACGTGTGTGCCGAACGCAGCCAGCCGCTGCGCCACCAGCTGGCCGATGCGGCCGAGCCCCACCACGCCGACGGTCTTGCCGTAGATCTCGGTGCCGGAGAACTTTGACCGCTTCCACGTGCGCTCGCGCAGCGACGCATCCGCCGCGGGGATTTCGCGGGCAGCGGCCAGCATCAGCGCCAGCGCGTGCTCGGCGGCGCTGTGAATGTTCGACGTGGGCGCGTTGACCACCAACACGCCGCGGGCGGTGGCGGCGTCGACGTCGACGTTGTCAAGGCCCACGCCGGCGCGGGCGACGATCTTCAACTTGGAAGCTGCCGCCAGCACCTCGGCGTCGACCGTGGTCGCCGACCGCACCAGCAGCGCATCGGCCTCCGGCACGGCGGCCAGCAGCTTCTCTCGGTCGGGGCCGTCGACCCAGCGGACTTCTACCTGGTCACCGAGGGCGGCGACGGTCGATTCGGCCAGTTTGTCGGCGATAAGCACAACGGGAAGACTCACGTCGACACAGCCTAATGGGCTGCAATGTGCGGCTGGTGGGCGGGAGAATCGCGAGCGTGGACGTCACCGTCGTCGGTAGTGGACCCAACGGCTTGGCGGCCGCCGTCATCTGCGCTCGTGCTGGTCTGTCGGTGCAGGTGTTCGAAGCCCAGCCCACACTGGGCGGCGGGGCGCGCACCCTCGCCGATCCAGAGTTCTCGGGGGTAGCGCACGACATCTGTTCGGCTGTGCATCCACTGGCGCTCGCGTCGCCGTTCCTGGCGGAGTTCAACCTGCCCGCCCGCGGTGTGACCCTGAACGTGCCCGAGGTCGCCTACGCCAACCCGCTGCCGAGCATTCCCGCCGCGGTCGGCTATCACGACCTCGACCGCACCTGCGCTGAGTTGGTCGATGGCGATTCGTGGCGGCGTCTGCTGGGCCCGCTGGTCGGACGCGACGACGGTGTGCTCAAACTGCTCCTCGGCGACAAGCGCTCGCTACCTGCGGACCCGATCGCGGCTGTTCGGGTGGCTCGGCGGCTCGTCGAGCAGGGCACGCCGGCGTGGCGCTCGCTGGCCGGAACCGACGCTCGTGCCCTGTTCACCGGTGTTGCCGCACATACGATTTCGCAAATGCCATCTCTGGTGTCGGCCGGCGCGGGGCTGATGCTGGCCACGCTGGCTCATACCGTCGGCTGGCCGATACCGGTCGGCGGCAGCCAGGCCATCCCGAACGCGTTGATCGCCGACCTGCGCGCACACGGCGGCACCGTGTCATCGGGCGAGAAGATCACCAAACCCCCCAGCGGTGTGGTGCTTTTCGATACTGCTCCCACCGCGCTGCTGAGTATCTACCGCGACCGATTGCCTGCGCGGTATGCAAAGGCGCTGCAGCGCTACCGTTTCGGTCCGGGTGTGGCAAAGGTCGACTTCGTGCTGTCGGACGAGATTCCCTGGAGTGACGCGCGGCTGGCCGATGCGCCGACCCTGCACATGGGCGGCACCCGCGAGCAGATGGCCCATGCCGAGCGAGAGGCCGCCGCGGGCCGCCATGCGGAGTGGCCGATGGTGCTCGCAGCCCTGCCGCACCTGGCCGACGCGAGCCGCATCGACGCACAGGGACGCCGCCCACTGTGGACGTACGCGCATGTGCCGTCGGGCTCACCGATCGACCAATCCGAAACCATCACAAAGATTTTCGAGCGGTTCGCACCCGGCTTCCGCGACATCGTGGTGGCGGTCCGCAGCGTGCCAGCGGCACGGCTGGCCGAACACAACGCCAACCTCGTCGGCGGCGACATCGGCGTCGGCGGCAACACGCTGTTTCACGCATTGGCCGGGCCGACGCCGCGGCTCAACCCGTGGAGCACGCCGATCCCGAAGGTGTACCTGTGCTCGTCGGCCACACCGCCGGGCGGCGGCGTACACGGCATGTCCGGCTACTACGCCGCGCGCACGGTGCTGCGCCGCGAGTTCGGCATCAAGAAGCTGCCGAGCCTCTCGCCGTGAATCGCGTTACGGTTCGCTGATGGCGGAACGCGAAGTCCTCTCGTGGGAGCTGTTCGGCACCGCCGCACGGCAACTCGCGGCCAGCGTCGTCGCTGACGGTTTTGCACCCGATCTCATTCTCGCGATAGCACGCGGCGGGCTGTTCGTCGCGGGCGCGCTCGGTTACGCGTTGGATGTGAAGAACGTCCACATGATGAACGTGGAGTACTACACCGGGGTGGACGAGCGGCTGGATGTGCCGGTGATGCTGCCCCCGATGCCCAGCGTCGTTGACCTCGGCGGCGCACGAGTATTGATCGCCGACGATGTCGCCGATACCGGGGCGACGCTGTGTTTCGTCCGTGACTTCTGCGCCGAGCACGTCGCCGAGGTCCGGTGCGCGGTCGTCTACCAGAAGCCGCAATCGACGGTCGCCTGCGAGTACGTGTGGCGTCGCACCGACCGCTGGATCGAGTTCCCCTGGTCGGCCCCGTCTTTGCCTAGGCTTGCCCCATGAGCAAGGTTGCAGTCATCTATTACTCGGCGACCGGACATGGCACCACGATGGCGCGACGTGTCGCCGCGGCCGCGGAGACCGCCGGCGCCGAGGTGCGTGTCCGCCACGTCGCCGAAACGCGGGATCCGGAGTCGTTCGCGCAGAACCCGGCGTGGACTGCGAATTACGAGGCGACCAAGGATCTTCCGCCGGCGATCGGGGACGACATCGTGTGGGCGGACGCGGTCATCTTCGGATCACCGACCCGATTCGGCTCGGTCGCCTCGCAGATGCGCAACTACCTCGACTCGCTGGGCGGCCTGTGGTCGGAGGGCAACGATCAGCTGAAGTTCGTCGACGGAAACCCGTACGGCGCGAGTCTCATCGCGGGCCACGACGATATCGGCGAGTTCGACGATGCGACCAACAACGCGCTCGACCATTTGGCCAAGGGCGTCGTCAGCGTGACCGAGCGACTTGTGGAGTCCTAGCCGCGCTCATCGCGGTGCGCTCATCGCGGTCAACGCTCCACAAATCGCAATTACGCCGTATCCGTGAGCGGGCGGTCGACCCAGCTCATCAGGTCGCGCAGCTTCTTGCCGGTGACCTCGATCGGGTGCTCGGCGTTCTCCTTGCGCAGCTTCTCGAGCTCCTTGTTGCCGCCCTCGACGTTGGCGACGAGACGCTTGACGAAGGTGCCGTCCTGAATCTCACCCAGGATCTGCTTCATCCGCTCTTTGGTGCCCGCATCGATCACCCGCGGCCCGGACAGATAGCCACCGAACTCCGCGGTGTCGGAAACCGAGTAGTTCATCCGCGCGATGCCGCCCTCGTACATCAGGTCGACGATGAGCTTGAGCTCGTGCAGCACCTCGAAGTACGCCAGCTCGGGGGCGTATCCGGCCTCCACCATCACGTCGAAGCCGGTCTTGACGAGTTCCTCTGTGCCGCCGCACAAGACGGCCTGCTCACCGAACAGGTCGGTCTCGGTCTCGTCCTTGAACGTGGTCTTGATGACACCGGCGCGGGCGCCGCCGATGCCCTTGGCGTAGGACAGCGCGAGCGCCTCACCCTCGCCCTTGGGGTCCTGATCCACCGCGATCAGGCACGGCACGCCCTTGCCGTCGACGAACTGGCGGCGCACTAGGTGCCCGGGACCCTTGGGGGCGACCATGCCGACGGTGACGTTGGCCGGCGGCGTGATCAGATCGAAGTGGATGTTAAGCCCGTGGCCGAAGAACAGCGCGTTGCCGTCTTCCAGATTCGGCTCGATGTCGTTCTTGAAGATGTCGGCCTGCGCGGTGTCGGGCGCCAGCAGCATGATGACGTCGGCCCACTTGGCCACCTCGGCAGGCGTGTCCACGTCGAGGCCCTGCTCAGTGACCTTCTCGCGGGACTTGGACCCTTCCTTAAGGCCGACCTTCACCTGCACGCCTGAGTCGCGCAGGCTCAGCGAGTGGGCATGGCCCTGGCTGCCGTAGCCGATGACGCCGACCTTGCGTCCCTGGATGATCGACAGGTCCGCGTCGTCGTCGTAGAACATCTCAACTGCCACAGTGAATTTCCTTCTCTTTTGACTCTTCTAGCTGATTTTGGGTCTTACTTGACGGTGCCGATGCCGCGCGCACCGCGCGACAGCGACACCACACCGGACTGTGCGAGCTCACGGATTCCATACGGCTCCAGCACCCGCATAAACGCTTCCAGCTTCGCTGGTGTACCAGTGGCTTCGATCGTCAACGACTCAGTCGTCACGTCAACGACCTTGGCGCGGAACAGGTTCACCGCCTCGATCACCTGGCTGCGGGTGGTGGCGTCGGCACGAACCTTGATCAGCGCCAGTTCGCGGGACACCGAGTTGTCCTCGTCCTGCTCGACGATCTTGATCACGTTGATGAGCTTGTTGAGCTGCTTGGTGATCTGTTCGAGCGGAGACTCTTCGACGGAGACCACGATGGTCATCCGGGACATGTCCTTCTGCTCGGTCGCACCAACAGCCAGCGACTGGATGTTGTAGCCGCGTCGGGAAAACAGCGACGCCACCCGCGCGAGCACGCCGGGCTTGTCCTCGACGAGCACCGACAGCGTGTGTGTCGGCGTTGATCCGCTGGTCGACATCACGCATGCCCCTCTTCTGGATCGTCGAACAGCGGACGGATGCCCTTTGCCGCCTGGATCTCGTCATTGCTGGTGCCTGCGGCCACCATCGGCCACACCTGCGCGTCGGCCCCGACGATGAAGTCGATCACCACAGGGCGGTCGTTGATCTCACGCGCCTGCCTGATGACCTCCTCGACGTCTTCGGCACGCTCGCAACGCAACCCGACGCAGCCGAGCGCCTCTGCCAGCTTCACGAAATCCGGGATGCGGTGCGAATGCGTGGCCAGATCCGTTTGGCTGTACCGCTCTCCATAGAACAGTGTCTGCCACTGCCGCACCATGCCCAGGTTGCCGTTGTTGATGATGGCGACCTTGATCGGCGCACCCTCGACAGCGCAGGTGGCCAGTTCTTGATTGGTCATCTGGAAGCAACCGTCGCCGTCGATCGCCCACACCTCGGCGTCGGGCCGACCGAACTTGGCGCCCATCGCCGCCGGGACGGCGTAGCCCATGGTGCCGAGACCGCCGGAGTTGAGCCAGGTGCGCGGGTTCTCGTACTTGATGAACTGCGCGGCCCACATCTGGTGTTGCCCAACGCCCGCGACGTACACGGCGTCCGGACCTGCCATCTTGCCCAGCGTTTCGATCACGTACTCGGGCGATAGGCTGCCGTCGCTCTGCGGCCCGTAGCTCAGCGGGTACGTAGCCTGCACGCCGCGCAGGTACTCCCACCAGTTGTCGATCTTGATCGAGCCGATGGCGCCGCCGCGGCGCAGCGACTCGATCAGATCGGTGATGACCGCCTTGACATCGCCCACGATCGGCACGTCGGCGTACCGGTTCTTACCGATCTCGGCGGGGTCGATGTCGGCGTGGATCACCTTGGCTTCAGGCGCGAAGGAGTCGAGCTTGCCGGTCACCCGGTCATCGAAGCGGGTGCCCAGTGCGATCAGCAGATCGCTCTTCTGCAACGCGCCCACCGCCGCGACCGTGCCGTGCATGCCGGGCATGCCCATGTTCTGCGGATGGCTGTCCGGGAACGCGCCGCGGGCCATCAGCGTGGTGACGACGGGGATGCCGGTCAGCTCGGCCAGATCCAGCAGCTCCTCGGTGGCGTCGCCGCGGATGACGCCGCCGCCGACGTAGAGCACCGGCTTGCGGGCGGCGGCGATCAGCTTGGCCGCCTCGCGGACCTGGCGGTTGTGCGGCTTGGTGTTCGGCTTGTAGCCGGGCAGGTCGATCTGCGGCGGCCAGCTGAAGGTGCACTGCCCTTGCAGCACGTCTTTCGGGATGTCGACGAGCACCGGGCCCGGCCTGCCGGAAGAAGCGATGTGGAACGCCTCGGCGATCGCCTGCGGGATGTCGTCACCGTTGCGGACCAGGAAGTTGTGCTTGGTGATCGGCATCGTGATGCCGGAGATGTCGGCTTCCTGGAAGGCGTCGGTGCCGATCAATGCGCGGCCGACCTGACCCGTGATCGCCACCACCGGGATCGAGTCCATGTGCGCATCGGCCAGCGGAGTGACCAGGTTGGTGGCGCCGGGACCCGACGTCGCCATGCACACCCCGACCTTTCCGGTGGCGTGCGCGTATCCGCTGGCGGCATGGCCTGCGCCCTGCTCGTGACGAACCAGCACGTGACGCAGCTTCTGCGAGTCGAAAAGCGGGTCGTAGACCGGCAACACAGCGCCGCCGGGAATGCCGAAGATGACGTCGACGTCGAGTTCCTCCAGTGACCGAATCACGGCCTGTGCACCAGTGAGCTGGTGCGGTGCAATACGTTTCGGCTGTGCGGCGCCGGCCTTCGGTGCTGGTTTCGCGGCGGCAGGCGCGGTGTGTCCCCCATTGGGCGCAGTCGCCGACTGCTCCGGTGGTCGCGTAGTGGGTGCGCTCACGATGTCCTCTTTATCTCTGTCGTCGTCTCTAGGATCTCAAATCGGTGCCGGGGCAAGAAAAAACCCCCGTCAGCTGGGCTGCTGTACGAGGGTCGCGCGTTGATGCTGGTGGCTATGCCCGGATTGGGGCTAGCGCGGCATCAACGCGCTTCCCAATTACTACGAGCAACCCCGGGGTCTGCATAACCGTCGACGGTAGCCTCCGCACTGGTCAAAGGTCAAATTCCCGGCACCGCCGGGGTGGTCAAATTCGTCCCTGTGAGCCGGGGGCTCGCAACGTGCGATGGGAGGATGGCGGTGTGAGCTCCCCATCAGCCTCGGCACCTCCCGCCGAGGTCGTCATCCGGATCTCGCCGATGGCGCATTTCGCGGTCGGCTTCTTGGCGCTCGGCCTGCTGGCCCTGGTGCTCGCCGGGCCGGCGTGGGTCGCGCTGGTGCTCGTCATTCCGGTCACCCTGTCGGCGTTGGTCATCCGTTACCGCACGGTGGCCGATCGCGACACGGTGACCGCCCGCACGCTTTTTGGAAGCGAGACGGTCCCCTGGGACGACATCGAAGGGCTGCGCTTCGGCAAGGGCTCATGGGCGTACGCGCGTCTCAAAAACGGCACCGAACTGCGGCTGCCGGCGGTGACATTCGCGACCCTGCCATTGCTGACCGAGGCCAGCGACGGCCGCGTGCCGAACCCTTACAAATAGCTGTTGACATCCTCCGGCCATGAATGGCCGGGATTCCACTGGCCTGCCTGGCTGTCTCGTTGCTCATTGAGCACCGCCGTAGGCCAGGTGGTAAGGGAGTTCGCGCCGACCGGCTCTGTCGCTGCTTGCGCGCGCCACTGACGCTTGGTCTGCGGCCTCGCCGGTTGAACATCGACTAGACCCCGGACACCCGTCGACAATCCTGACGGTGGAGTCGGCTCCCGCCGGCTCCAGGCCTAGCCCTGAAACCTCCTTCCGACATAGCGCAGCGTAGCGGCAAGCACCGACAATTTGATGCGCTGACCCGGCCGTTAAGGACCGGGCTTGCGCGCTACGTGCCGCGGTCAGGCCAGCGGGTTGCCGCCGTTGAGCAGCACCCACACCGCGATGCCGCCCCCAACACCCAGTAGCAGCGCAACGATCGAGCCGATGAACGGGCGCCGGGCCCAGCCGCGGCCGGCGTCCAATCCGTAGCGGCCGGGGCCGATCAGGATGATCGCCGCGACCACGCAGACCAAAATGACTTTGTACTCGTGGCCGTCGATGAGGAACGACGAAAGCCTGGCCTCTTCGTGGGCCGCCATCGCATCCGCCAATATGCCCGTCACCAGGTACGCCAGTGCACCGGCTGCCGCTACAGGCGTAAACAGGCCCAGCACCAGGAACACCCCGGCGGCAATCTGACCGCCTGCTGCGACGTAGGTCAGGATGTCGGCGTGCTGGAAGCCCATATCGGTCAGCGACTTCTCGAAGCCGTCGAAGCCGGGGCCGCCCCACAGGCCGAAGGCCTTCTGCAGGCCATGCCCGATGAGCACCGCCCCGACCGCGAGACGGAGGAGAAGTAGACCGAGGTCCTGAGTCCCCCGCCGGTCGCGAGCCCGGTCGTCGGCCTCATCCGGTTCGATCTCGCCGGGCTCGGCACCATATGGCCCGAGTGAGTGCCTGCCGCCGGGCTCGACGTAGGGCAGCGGCTCAGGGTCGCCGATCAGGCCGAACTGTTGGCCGGTCGACGACTTCGCCGAGTCGTAGCGCGGGATCGCGGTGGTTTCGAAATCACCGGCGTAGTTCGAGGAAGGAAGATCGTCTTCAGGGTCGACCAGGCTTGCAGACGCAGGCCGCTGCCAGGCGTGTGGATCAGGATGACTGGTCACGGTAGCCAGGGTAAGTGCTTCTCACCCGCGAATCGAGGATTGGCGCGGCGCTTTGGAGGCCCTATTCGCGGGGCCGGTCCGCCGCGCCGCGGGGGCGAGCGTGGCGCGCATGGCCGGACAATCCGTAACCTGGCCTGCATGAGACAGCGCCGACCCATGCGGGGTGTGATTGTCCTGCTGTGCGCGGCGTTGCTCGTCGGGTCCGGATGCGCCCGCTTCGACGAGGCCCAGTCACAGCCGTTCACCACGGAACCGGAACTCAAGCCGGGTCCGTCGTCGTCGCCCCCGCCCCCGCCGCCGCTGCCGCCCAAGCCGTTCCCGAAGGTCTGCCCGGCACCCGGCGTCATGCAGGGCTGCCTGGAGAGCACCAGCGGGCTGATCATGCTTCCCGACAGCCAGTCGGCGCTGGTCGCCGAGCGCACGAACGGTGCGGTCAAGGAGGTTTCGACCCGCGCCGAACCCAAGGTCAAGTTGGTCATCCCCGTCGACCCGGGCGGTGACGGCGGCTTGATGGACATCGCGCTGTCGCCGACCTACTCCCAGGACCGGCTGATGTACGCATACGTCAGCACCCCGACAGACAACCGGGTCATCCGCATCGCCGACGGCGACATCCCCAAGCCGATCCTGACCGGCATCCCGAAGGGTGCCACCGGGAACATGGGTTCGCTGATCTTCACCAGCCCGACGACGCTGGTGGTGCAGACCGGTGACGCGGGCAATCCCGCGCAGGCCGCCGATCCTGCTTCGCTGGCAGGCAAGGTGCTGCGCCTGGAACAACCGACCACCGTCAACCCGGCACCGCCGACGACGGCGCTTTCGGGGATGGGCGCCGGCGGCTCAATGTGCATCGACCCGTCGGACAGCGCTCTCTACATCACCGACAGCACCCCGACCGCTGACCGACTACAGCGCATCACCAAGGACTCGAAGACCTCGACGGTGTGGACGTGGCCCGATCGCCCGGGTGTGGCGGGCTGCGCCGCGCTCGACGGCACGGTGCTGGTGAATCTGGTCAACACTAAGCAAACGGTGGCGGTGCGATTGGCACCGGATACCGGCGCGGTCACCGGCGAGCCCGAGGTGGTCCGTCAGGACCAGCACGGGCATGCGTGGGCGCTGCAGCTCTCGCCCGACGGCAACGTGTGGGGCGCGACGGTCAACAAGACGTCCGGCGACGCCCAGAAACTCGACGACGTCGTCTTCCCGCTGTTCCCGTCGGGTGGCGGATTCCCGCGCAGCAACGCCGACAACACT
The DNA here is from genome assembly GCA_963841555.1 of uncultured Actinomycetota bacterium. Taxonomy (GTDB): domain Bacteria; phylum Actinomycetota; class Actinomycetes; order Mycobacteriales; family Mycobacteriaceae; genus Mycobacterium. The sequence goes on along the minus strand of CAWJDL010000003.1, from coordinate 954,632 downwards.
TAACTCACCTGCGGCACAACGGATTCGCGCCTAGCCCTCGGCGATGCGGAGTCCCACGATGCCGACGACGCTTGGCCACAGGTGGCTGAACCCGTCCGATTGCTTAAGCGCTGTCGCCCACACGATCTCGAGGACCCCCGCACAAACCAGAACGAGCCAGGCCATCGTCACTACGCATTCGTGCCGCCGTCGACCGTGAGCAACGCCCCGGTCACGTTGCGCGCACCCGCGCCGGACAGGTAAGCGACGGCATCCGCGATGTCGGTCGGATCTGCGTACCGGCCCAGCGCGGACAGTCCACGCTGGTCGTCGGCGGTCGGACCGTCGGCGGGATTCATGTCGGTGTCGGTGGAGCCAGGCTGTACGAGGTTGACGGTGATGCCCCTGTCGCCGAGATCGCGGGCGAGGCCCTTGGTGAATCCGATGAGCGCCGACTTGCTCATCGCATAAAGGGCCACCCCCGGAAACGGCACGCGCTCAGCGAGATTGCTGCCGATGCTGATGATTCGTCCGCCCTCGACCATGTGCCGGACCGCGGCCTGACTGGCCACATAGGTCCCGCGGGCGTGGATGCCGAGGGCTTGGTCGATCTCCTCGAGTGAAACGTCGTCGATCGGGCCGAAGGGAAAAATGCCGGCGTTGTTGACCAAGATGTCGATCCGACCGAATTCGTCGACAACGCGCCCGACGGCCGCAACTATTTCGTCGGCGGCCGCACTGTCGGCCTTGACGGCCAGCCCGCGACGTCCGTGCGCGGTGATCGTGCCAACGACACCGTCGGCGCGCTCCTTCGACCGGGCGTACGTGATCGCAACATCGGAACCGAGTTCGGCGAGTCGGGTCGCGATGGCGGCGCCAATCCCGCGGCTGCCACCGGTCACCAGGGCCACTTTTCCAGCAAGTTCAGTCATGTTCACCCTCCTGCGATTTTATTTCTGTGTCGTTCGATACAAAACTATTCGGGCCAGGTTAGACTTGTCAAGGAATTAGGTGCCGTTCGATACAGAAATGAGGTGTGGCATGGCGGCTCGCGGTAGGCCACGTGCCTTCGACCGGGACGGGGCCTTGTGGAAGGCGATGAAACTGTTCTGGGAACAGGGCTATGAGGCCGCCTCCATAAGCGATTTAACGGCGGCGATGGGAATCAGTTCTCCGAGTCTGTACGCCGCGTTCGGCTGCAAGGAGCAGCTGTTCCGGGAGGCGGTCGCGCTGTACAACGAGACCTTGGGAGCCACTGCGGCCGCCGAGCTTCGTGACCGGCCCACTGCGCGCGAGGCCATTTCCGCTGTGCTGCGCCACCACGCAGCTGTGTTCTGCGACGCCGACAATCCCCGCGGTTGCATGATCGTGCTAGCCGCGACCACATGCACCGATCGCAGCCGCTCAGTGCACGAGCACCTCGCCGACTGGCGAATGGCACTGGAGCGGGATTTCACCGAACGCATCGAGCGCGGGATCGCCGACGGCGACGTGCCCCCGGGCGCCGACGCTGCGGCGATCGCCGCGTTCTACAACTCGGTGAACCATGGGATGGCGATTCAGGCTCGCGACGGTGCGAATCAAATGAAACTGTCGGCCATCGCCGAAGCCGCTATCGCGGCCTGGGACGGGCTCATCCGTCAATAGCTACGTGTGGACGCTCAGTCGTTCGCGGGCTTCGGCTGGCGTGACGGTGCATCGCAGCGCAGGCTCACCCGCGGTCAAGTGCTGGGCCAGCACCTCGGCGGTTTCGGGCACCAGTCCGCGCGCCATCGCCAGCATCGGGCGTGAGTTGTTCACCGACAGTGCACGCACGAGCGCCCGTGCAACCGGTGTCACCGCGGCGTCGACCGCGGCGGGCTGGTCGAAATTGCCCATGTGCCGCATCCATTTCGGCAGAGTCGCGATCGCGGCCGGTGCGAGAATTCTGCTGCCCGCCCACAGACGCACGCCGCGGTCACGCGGCGTCCACAACAGGTAATGCATTGCGCGGTCGGCGTGTTCAGAAGTGCACAGTCGGCCGCGAACGTCGGCGAAGTACTGCCGCACCTCGTCGCGCGACGCTGGAACATCAGCCGGCTTGCAGGTCTGAAGCTCGGCGGCGATGCGCGACTCCTCCCAGAACCGCGACTCCTCCGCCGCTGACAGCGGTCCCGGCCCGTAGCGCTCATAGCATTTGAGAACCGAATGCCAGCCCGTTACGTGGATCCACAGCTGGGCTTCCGGATTGTTGGCGCTGTAACGAGCTCCAGTGATCGGCTCGATTCCCTTGGCCCTGGCATGGATTCGCATCAGCGCGTCGGAAACCGCGACGGCGGTGCGGCCGTCGGCCACGGCAACGGTGAGGAAGTAGGCCAGCGTGCGGTCCAACCGGCCCGTCGGATCGCTGTAGATGCCGGCGCTGTCTGCCACCGCCGCGGCGAGGAACGGGTCGAAGTGCTCGAGCACCACCGCACGCTGAAATCCGATCAGCGACGTCGGCGACGCCCATACCTTCCAGCTGGGCGAATCCGGCCCGAAGAAGCCGTAGTCGTCGCACCGTATCGACTCCATCATGGTGTCTACCTCTGCTTTCCCCTGAATACAACGCCACCGTAGCAATTACGCCGAACGAATACAACGGTGGCGTAATATTGTCTGCGTGATCCGACCCCGGCAGCGACGCAAGTACGCGCCGCGCCTACCGCGTGAACAGCGGCGCGAGCAACTGCTCGACGCCGCCATGACCGTGCTCGGCGGTTGCCAACTGCACGAACTGAGCATGGAGGCGGTGGCCGAGGCGGCCGGAGTCGGCAAGCCCGTGCTGTACACGGCGTTTTCCACCCGCGCCGAACTGGTGTCGGCCTTGCTGGACCGCGAGCAGCGGCGCGCGCTCGATCAGGTGCTGATGGCAATGCCCACCGACCTCGCCGGGCCGGGGCCGACGAATGCCTATGCCGCGACCGTGTCGGCGTTCCTCGGGGCGGTACTGGAGAACCCGACGCGGTGGCGGTTGATGCTGACGGTCCCCGACAGCGCGCCCAGCGAGTACCGCGACGCGCTACGGCTGACCCGGTCGGCAGTCCTCAACCAAGCCGAACAATTGGCAATGGCTGGCATCGCGCTGGAGCCCCGGCTGGCCGGCGTCGACCATGTACTGCTGGCCCACACCATGTTGTCGTTCGCTGAAATGCTCGGCAGGCTAGCGGTTAACGACCCGCAGACCTACCCTCGCGAGCGGCTCGAGGAGTTCGCGGTTGGTGTGATGGAGCTAGTGCGCCGCTAGCTGCAGGCGGCCAGCACCAATTCGCGCACCCGCGCGGCATCGGCCTGGCCCTTGGTCGCCTTCATCACCGCGCCGACGATCGCGCCCGCCGCAGCAACCTTGCCGCCGCGGATCTTCTCGGCCACATCGGGATTGGCGGCCAGCGCCTCGTCTACGGCGGCCTGGATCAGCGAGTCGTCGCGCACGACGGCCAGCCCGCGATCGGTCATCACCTGCTCGGGTTCGCCCTCGCCGGCCAGCACTCCCTCGACGACCTGGCGGGCCAGCTTGTTGGACAGCTTGCCGTCGTCGACGAGTTTGACCACCGCCGCCACCTGCGTCGGAGTGATCGGCAAAGCGTCGAGTTCGACGCCGGCCTCATTGGCCTTCTGCACCAAGAAGTTTCCCCACCAGGCGCGCGCGGCCTCACTGGATGCGCCCTGCTGGACGGTGGCGGCGATCAGGTCGATTGCGCCGATGTTGAGCAGGTCGCGCATCACCTCATCGGAGATGCCCCAGTCATCCTGAATTCGCTTGCGGCTCAGCCACGGTAGCTCGGGAATGGTCGCACGCAGCCGGTCGACCAGCTCGGCACTCGGTGCCACCGGTTCCAGGTCCGGTTCGGGGAAGTAGCGGTAGTCCTCCGCGGTTTCCTTGCTGCGGCCCGGTGAGGTGTAGCCGTCCTCGTGGAAGTGCCGGGTTTCCTGGTGCACCTTGCCGCCGCCGTCAAGAACCGCTGCCTGGCGCCGCATCTCGTAGCGGACCGCCACCTCAACGCTTTTCAGCGAGTTGACGTTCTTGGTCTCGGTGCGGGTGCCGAATTCCTTCTGGCCGATCGGCTTGAGTGAGACGTTGGCGTCACAGCGCATCGAGCCCTGATCCATCCGGACATCGGAGACACCCAAGGCGCGCAACATGTCCCGCAACGCCGTCACATAGGCGCGGGCGATCTCCGGCGCACGCGCACCCGTGCCTTCGATCGGCTTGGTGACGATCTCGATCAGCGGCACGCCGGAGCGGTTGTAGTCGATCAACGACGTCGTCGCGCCCTCGATGCGGCCGGTCTCGCTGCCCAGGTGCGTGAGCTTGCCGGTGTCCTCCTCCATGTGGGCGCGCTCGATCTCCACCCGCCACGTGGTGCCGTCGTCGAGCGGGACTTCGAGATGCCCGTTGATCGCGATCGGCTCGTCGTACTGCGAGATCTGATAGTTCTTCGGCATGTCCGGATAGAAGTAGTTCTTGCGGGCGAACCGGCACCACGGCACGATCTCGCAGCCGAGCGCCAGCCCGATGCGGATCGCGGACTCCACCGCCTCTTGGTTGAGCACCGGCAGTGATCCGGGCAGACCCAGGCATACGGGGCAGACCTGGGTGTTGGGCTCGGCGCCGAACTTGTTGGCACAGCCGCAGAACATCTTGGTCGCGGTCGACAGCTCGACGTGCACCTCGAGGCCGAGCACCGGTTCATAGCGCGCCACGACGTCGTCGTAGTCGATCAATTCGGCAGGGGGCGCGACAGTCATGTCGGCGAGTTTAGTGGGGGCGACTCCGCGAGCCGGGGATGCACACCCGGGCTCAACCCGAGGCTCGCTGACACCCGTTGCAACATGTCCAGCAGCGCGGCTCGCTCGTCGGGTGTCAGCGCCGAGGTCACGTCGTCCTCCATGGCGTGGGATTGTTCGTCGAGGGCGGGTAGCAGCTCGCGTGCCTTGCCGGTCAGCGTGACCGCGAAGGCGCGACGGTCATGGGGGCACGGCTTGCGCTGGACGAGACCCTGTTCCTCCAGGGTGTCTATCAGGCTCACCATCACGTTGCGGTGCAGGCCAAGCCGGGCCGACAGCTGCCGCTGAGATTGGCCATCGGTGCCCGCCAGCGCCACCAGCACCGCATTCGCGCGCGGATGCACGTCGAGCGGCGCCAGCCGTCGCTTGAAGTCGTCGGATATATACGTGCCCAGCTGCGACAGCAGGAACGGTATCCGCTGGTCAAGCTCCCTGATCCCGGGTTTTCGATCAACCACAACGCGACATTAGCACTAATTGTGATCGTCATATATAGTGATAATCACTATCAGTGACTATCTATAGGAGGAGCCATGCGCATCGCCATCTTCGGGGCCAACGGTCAAACCGGCCGGCTGGCGACCAGGTACGCCCTTGATGCCGGCCACACCACCGTCGCGGTCACTCGCAGACCTGACGACTTCCCGTTCACCGATCCCGCGCTGACCGTGGCAGGCGCGGACGTCCACGACGCCGACGCGGTCGCCGACATCGTCGCGGGCGCCGATGCGGTGCTGTCCACGCTGGGCGTGCCGTTCACGCGGGAGCCGATCAATACCTACTCAAGGGGCACCGCCAACATCGTCGCCGCGATGCAGTCCTCGGGTGTGGCCCGCCTGGTGGTGGTCAGCTCGACCGGTGCCTTTCACTACCCCGGACGCACCGGTGCGCCGTTCGCCCTGCGCCTGGTCGAGCCGGTGATCACCCGCACGATCGGCAAGGCCGTCTACGACGACATCCGGCGGATGGAGACCATCGTGCACGACAGCGACCTGGACTGGACGATCGTTCGCCCGTCGGGTTTGTTCGATCTACCTCATGTCACGGAATACATTGCCGGAGAAGTGGATCCGGTCGGAGCGTTCACGTCGCGCAGTGACCTGGCCGACTATCTCCTCAGCTTGGCCGTCCAGCACGGAAACCACGACACGGTGACGATTTCGACCACCACGGACGCACCGACGATGTGGCAGACGATCCGCCGGGAAGCCTTCAAGTCCGCGTAAGGAGCGCGAATCATGACAACCGCGTACCTCGCCGTGACGCTTATTGCCATCGCAGCGAACGGGTTCTCCGGAATCGCGGCGCTGCTTCACTTCCAGCCGATCATGCCGGGCATGGCCAAGGCCGGCGTCCCCGTCTCGTGGCTGACCTTTCCGATCGGAACCCTGAAAACTCTTGGTGCACTTGGGCTAGCGGCCGGCTTGGCATTCCGGCCGCTTGGCATTTCGGCCGCGATCGGCCTCGTGTTGTTCTTTGTCTGCGCGATCTACACTCACGTCCGCGCGGGTGACTACAGCGCACAATTCGGGCTCGCGATCGGGTTTCTGGGTCTCAACGTCGCGACCCTGGCCCTTTCGTTGCCGAGCTAGCCGAAGAACTCGGCCGCGTCGTCGTATCGGCTCTGCGGCACCTTCTTCAGCTGACGAGTAGCGTCGGCCAACGACACCCGGCCGATGTCCTGCCCGCGCAGCGACACCATCATTCCGTACTCGCCTGCGTGGGCGGCGTCGGCGGCGTTCACCCCGAACCGTGTGGCCAGCACGCGATCGTATGCCGTCGGCGTGCCACCGCGCTGCACATGCCCGAGCACCGTCACCCGCACTTCCTTGTTGATCCGCTTCTCCACCTCGATGCCCAGCTGCTGCGCCACCCCGGTGAACTTCTCGTGCCCGAACTCATCGATTCCGCCCTGACGAAGCTGCATCGTGCCCTCAGCCGGTTTCGCACCCTCGGCCACCACGCAGATGAAGTGTGAATCGCCGCGCACGAACCGCTGTTTGATCAGCCGGCACACCTCTTCGACGTCGTACGGCTGCTCGGGGATCAGCGTCATGTGGGCACCGGATGCCAGGCCGGCATTCAATGCGATCCATCCGGCGTGGCGGCCCATCACCTCGACCAGCATCACTCGCTGATGGGATTCGGCGGTGCTGTGCAACCGGTCGATGGCCTCGCTGGCGACCATCAGCGCGGTGTCATGCCCGAATGTCACGTCGGTGCAATCGATGTCGTTGTCGATCGTCTTCGGCACGCCGACTACCGGGACGTTCTCCTCGGACAGCCAGTGCGCGGCCGTGAGCGTGCCCTCGCCACCGATCGGGATGAGCACGTCGATGCCGTTGTCGTCCAGCGTCTGCTTGATCTGGTCGAGCCCGGCGCGCAACTTCTCCGGGTGAACCCGGGCGGTACCCAGCATTGTTCCGCCCTTGGCGAGCAGCCGGTCATTGCGGTCATCGTTGGCCAGGTGGACGCGTCGGTTCTCCAGCAGTCCACGCCAGCCGTCCTGGAAGCCGACGACCGATGAGCCGTATCGCACGTCGCAGGTCCGCACGATCGCACGGATCACCGCGTTGAGCCCAGGACAGTCGCCGCCGCCGGTAAGTGTTCCGATCCGCATGCCCCCATCCTCCCCTGTTAGACCGCCGTCGGCAGCGGTCCTCGCGCAACCTCGTAGGCCGCGCCCACCCGGTACAGCCGATCGTCGGCCAGCGCGGGCGCCATGATCTGCAGGCCGACCGGCAGGTTGTCGTCCGGCGAGAGGCCCGACGGCACCGACATTCCGCAGTGGCCTGCCAGGTTCAGCGGCAGCGTGCACAGGTCGAACAGGTACATCGCCAGCGGGTCGTCGACCTTCTCCCCCAGCGGGAACGCGGTGGTCGGGGTGGCAGGCGAGATCAGCACATCGACGTCCTTGTAGGCCCGGTCCAGATCGCCTGCGATCAGCGTGCGGACCTTCTGCGCCTGGTTGTAATAGGCGTCGTAGTAGCCAGCCGACAGCGCATACGTGCCAATCATGATGCGGCGCTTCACTTCTGGGCCGAATCCGGCGGCCCGGGTCAGTGCCATCACTTCCTCTGCGCTGTGCGTGCCGTCGTCGCCGACGCGCAGTCCGTAGCGCATCGCGTCGAAGCGCGCCAGGTTCGACGACACTTCCGACGGCAGGATCAGGTAGTACGCCGGCAGCGAGAAGTCGAAGTGCGGGCAGTCCACCTCGCTGACCTCGGCGCCGAGCGCGGTGAGCTGCTCGACGGCGGCGTTGAACGACGTGAGCACCCCGGTCTGATAGCCGTCGCCACGCAACTGCTTGACCACGCCGATCCGCACGCCCTTGAGGTCGCCGGAGGCGCCTGCCCTGGCCGCGGCGACCACGTCGGGCACCTCGGCGTCGACGGAGGTGGAGTCTTTCGGGTCGTGCCCGGCGATCACCTGGTGCAGCAACGCGGTGTCGAGCACGGTGCGTGCGCACGGGCCACCCTGGTCCAGCGACGACGCGCACGCGATCAGCCCGTACCGCGACACCGTGCCGTAGGTGGGCTTCACGCCCACCGTGGCCGTCAATGCGGCGGGCTGGCGAATCGACCCGCCGGTGTCCGATCCGATGGCCAGCGGCGCCTGGAACGCGGCGAGAGCCGCCGCGCTGCCGCCGCCCGATCCGCCCGGCACCCGGTCGACGTTCCACGGGTTGCGGGTCGGACCGTACGCGGAGTTCTCGGTGGACGAGCCCATCGCGAACTCGTCCATGTTCGTCTTGCCCAGGATCGGGATGCCTGCCGCGCGCAGCCGCGCGGTGACGGTGGCGTCGTATGGCGACGTCCACCCCTCGAGGATCTTCGATCCGCAGGTGGTCGGCATGTCGGTGGTGGTGAACACGTCCTTGAGCGCCAGCGGGACACCGGCCAGCGGCGACGGTAGCGACTCGCCTGCGGTAACGGCCGCGTCTACGCGGGCCGCCTCAGCCAGCGCCTGCTCCTCCGCGACGTGCAGAAACGCGTGGTACTTGTCGTCGGTCTCGGCGATCTGATCCAGGCACGCCCGCGTCACCTCGGTGGACGACACCTCCTTGGCGGCGATCTTGGCGCCCAGCGTGGCCGCGTCGAGCCGGATCACCTCGCTGCTCATGCCTCGGCTCCCACTCGCTCCGGTCCTCGCTTCGCTGCGATCCTCACTCGCGCTCGCCTTCGGGCGCTCATTCCGCCTCCCCCAAAATCCGCGGGACGGCGAACCGGCCGTCGACCGCCTTCGGCGCCTCGGCCAGCGCTTCCTCCTGGGTCAGGCACGGCTCGACGACGTCGGTGCGGAACACGTTGACGTCCTTCAGCGGGTTGCCCGTGGGTTCGACACCGGCGACGTCGACGGCCTGGATCTGGCTGACGTGTTCGAGGATGGCATCTAGCTGGCCGGCGAAGCTGTCCAGCTCGCTATCGGTCAGCGCAAGCCGGGCCAGACGGGCGAGGTGGGCTACCTCATCTCGGGAGATCTGCGACACGACACGAAAGCCTAGTCACCGCCGCGGCCGCACCTGCGCTCCATCTCGCCAGAATGCTGAGCCGCTGGCGCTGTGCAACAGTGTTGCGCGTGCCTTCGTATCTGCTGCGGGTCCAGCTGGAGGATCGACCGGGCAGCCTCGGCTCGCTGGCCGTGGCGCTCGGGTCGGTAGGCGCCGACATCTTGTCCCTTGACGTCGTCGAGCGCGGCGTGGGCTATGCGATCGACGATCTCGTGGTCGAACTGCCGCCGGGCGCGATGCCCGACATGCTCATCACCGCGGCCGAAAAGCTCAACGGCGTCTACGTCGATGCCATCCGCCCGCACACCGGACTGCTCGAGGCGCACCGGGAGCTGGAACTCATCGATCACGTCGCCGCCGCCGACGGAAAGCACAAGCAGCTGCAGGTGCTTGTCGACGAGGCACCCCATGTGCTGCGCGTCGGCTGGTGCACCGTCGTGGAGTTGACCGAATCCAGCCCGAAACGAATCGTGGGCAGTCCGGGAGCCCCCGAAACGCAGGCGGCGGAAACGCCGTGGCTGCCCCTCGACCACGCCGAGGCCCTCGATGACACCGCGGACTGGGTACCGCAGGTGTGGCGCGACATGGACACCACGCTGGCGGCCGCGCCTTTGGGTGACCCGCACACCGCCATGGTGCTGGGCCGGCCGGGCGGGCCGGAGTTCCGGCCATCGGAGGTGGCGCGGCTGGGCTACCTGGCAGGGATCATCGCGACGATCTTGCGCTGAGCTGATGCTGCCGCGCGTCGCTTTCCGCGAACTAGACGCCGTCCGGTCCGCTGTCCAGCAGTCGGCGGAAGCCGTCCTCGTCGAGAATCGGCACACCAAGTTCAACGGCCTTGTCGTACTTCGACCCGGGTGAATCACCGGCCACCACATAGGCGGTCTTCTTCGACACCGAACTGGCCGCCTTTCCCCCTCGCGCGACGATCGCCTCCTTTGCTTCATCGCGGGAGAACCCGGGGAGCGACCCGGTGACGACAATCGACAGGGTCTCGAGCGTGCGCTCCACACTGGTGTCGCGTTCGTCGGCCATCCGCACGCCGGCCGCACGCCACTTGTCCACGATCGCTTTATGCCAGTCGACGGCAAACCACTCCGTCACCGCGGCCGCGATGGTCGGACCTACGCCCTCAGCCGCCGCCAGCTGTTCCTCCGACGCCGAGATGATCGCGTCGAGGCTCCCGAATTCGGTGGCCAGTGCACGCGCCGCCGTTGGCCCAACATGTCGGATCGACAGCGCCACCAGCACCCGCCACAACGGCCGGGTCTTGGCCTCCTGCAGGTTGATCAGCAGCCGCGCACCGTTGGCTGAGAGGCTGCCGTCCTTGGTCTTAAACAGCTCGGTACGCAGCAAGTCGTCGCTGACGATCGTGAACAGGTCACCCTCGTCGGTGATCACCTTGCTCTTCAGCAGCGCGGTCGCCGCCTCGTAGCCGAGCCCCTCGATGTCGAGAGCACCACGGCCAGCGAGGTGAAAGACTCGCTCCCGCAACTGTGCCGGGCACGATCGGGCGTTCGGGCAGCGGATGTCGACGTCGGTTTCCTTCTCGGGGGCGAGCGGAGTGCCGCACTCCGGGCAGTGAGTCGGCATGACGAATTCACGCTCAGTGCCATCGCGCAGGTCGACCACCGGGCCGAGCACCTCGGGAATGACGTCACCGGCCTTGCGGATCATCACGGTGTCGCCGATCAGCACACCCTTGCGCTTGACCTCCGAGGCATTGTGCAGCGTGGCCAGCCCCACCGTCGATCCGGCGATCTTTACCGGCGTCATGTATGCGAACGGGGTCACACGACCGGTGCGACCCACGTTGACACGGATGTCCAGCAGCTTGGTCTGCGCCTCTTCTGGCGGGTACTTGTACGCCACCGCCCATCTCGGCGCGCGCGACGTGGCACCGAGCCTGCGCTGCAGCGAGAATTCATCAACCTTGACCACCACACCATCGATTTCATGTTCGACGTGGTGGCGGCGCTCGCCCCAGTAGTTGATCCGCTTCTCCACGGCCGCCAGCCCCCGCACCCGAGTCGTGTGCTCAGAAACTGGAAGGCCCCACGCCTTGAGCGCGGTGTACGCGTCGTGCAGCGTCTTGGGGCTGAACCCCTCGGCGTGGCCGAGGCCGTGGCAGATCATTCGCAGCTTGCGGCGGGCAGTGACGGCCGGGTTCTTCTGCCGCAATGACCCTGCAGCGCTGTTGCGGGGATTCGCGAAGGGCGGCTTGCCCTCTGCGACCAGGCCCGCGTTGAGGTCCTCGAAGTCGGCGATGAGGAAGAACACCTCGCCGCGCACCTCCAGCACGGCTGGAACTGGGTAGTCCTTTGTAACAGTGAGAGTTTCGGGCACGTCGTCGATCGTGCGGGCGTTCAAAGTGACGTCTTCGCCGACGCGACCGTCGCCGCGGGTGGCGGCACGTAGCAAGCGGCCGTCGCGATAGACCAGGGCGATCGCCACGCCGTCCACCTTCAGCTCGCACAGGTAATGCGGGTCCTTGCCGATTTCGTTCTCGACCCGTTTGGACCAGGCCGCCAGCTCACCCGAATCGAACACGTCGTCCAGGCTCAGCATCCGCTCGAGGTGCTCGGCCTCGGTGAAGTCGGTCGCGAAGCCCGCGCCACCGACCAACTGCGTCGGCGAATCCGGCACACGCAGCTCCGCGTATTTTTCTTCCAGTGCGGCCAGCTCATTGAACAGCTTGTCGAACTCGGCGTCGGAGATGATCGGTGCGTCTTTGATGTAGTAGCGGAACTGGTGCTGGCGCACCTCGTCGGCCAACTCTTGCCAGCGCCGTCGTACGTCAGGATCGATCGGATCCACTTCCGAAGTCGTCACCTCTTGGGCCACCCTCGCAGGCTAACCGAGTGACCCGACACGGAAACGCCAGCCGCTAGCCTGACACCATGCCGCACCCGATCATGTTCCACGACGACGACCTCGGGCTGGGGGAAGTGCGCAAGATCGCGCTGGGCTTCCCCGAGGCATTCGAGAAGATCTCCTGGGGCAGGCCGGTGTTCTGCGCCCCGAAGATGTTCGTCATGTACGGCGGCAGCGCGAAGACCGACATCAAGGGCGAGTACATCTCCTACCCGCACTCGATCCTGGTCAAGGTCGACGAGAGCGACCGCCGGGCCCTCGAACAAGACACTCGCTTCTTCTTCCCTGCCTACATGGGCCCGTTCGGCTGGCTCGGGCTGGATTTCACCGCGCGCAAGAAGGTGGACTGGGCCGAGGCGCGCGAGCTGATCGACGCTTCGTTCCGGATGATCGCACCCAAGAAGCTCATCAAACAGCTCGATGGATTGGAGGCGACATGAGTTTCGCGAGTCCTTTCCCTGAGATCGACATCCCGTCCACGAATGTCTACGACTTCCTGTTCGCCGGAATCGGCGACGCCGACCTCGACCGGGTCGCCCTGGTCGACGCAAAGTCCGGCAGGCAGACCACCTACCGCGAGATGATCGGGCGCATCGACGCGTTCGCCGGGGCACTGGCTGGCCGCGGCATCGGTGTCGGCGACGTTGTCGGACTCCTGTCGCCGAACAGTTCGGGCTTCGCGGTCGCCTTCCACGGCATCCTGCGGTCGGGAGCGACGGCCACCACCATCAACGCGCTGTTCACCGCCAAGGACATCGCCAAGCAGCTGGCCGATGCGAAGGCCAAGATGCTGGTCACCGTCACCCCGCTGCTGGCCCAGGCCAAAGAGGCCGCTGCCGCTGTCGGATTGGCCGATGCGGACCTCGTTGTGCTCGACGGCGACGGGCAGGACGCAACCGGACACCCCAACGCCGTTGACCTGATGGCAAAGGGGCACCCCGCACCGCAGGTGAGCTTCGCCCCGTCGTCACATCTCGCGGCACTGCCGTACAGCTCGGGAACCACCGCCAACCCCAAGGGGGTGATGCTGACGCACCGCAACATGGTGGCCAACGTCGCGCAGATCCGGCCGCTACACGGGATGGTCGCCGAAGACGTGGTCCTCGCCGTTCTACCCTTTTTTCATATCTACGGAATGACGGTGTTGCTCAACGCCGCCCTGCACGCGCGCGCACGGCTCGTGGTCATGCCGAGCTTCGACCTCGGCGAGTTCCTGGGCAACATCGCGAACCACAAGTGCACGATCGCGTTCATCGCGCCGCCTGTCGCCGTCGCGCTCGCCAAGCATCCGCTGATCGACGAGTACGACCTGTCGTCACTGAACACCGTCATGTCGGGCGCCGCCCCGCTGGATGCCGACCTCGGCCACGCCGTCGCCAAGCGGTTGGGTTGCCGGGTGGTGCAGGGCTACGGGATGAGCGAGCTGAGCCCCGTCAGCCACATCACCCCGTTCGACGGTGGCGAGCAGAACATGGGGATGGTTGCGCCGCTGAGCTCAGTTGGGTGGACGGTGTCCAACGCGGCCTCCAAACTCATCCATCCCGACACCGGCGACGAAATCGACGTTCCCGCAGAGGGTCTCAGCGAGACCGGAGAGCTGTGGTTCAAGGGCCCCAACGTGATGGCCGGCTATCTCGGCAACGAGCAGGCCACAGCGGAGACGATCGACGACGACGGCTGGCTTCACACAGGGGATTTGGCGCAGGTCGACGCCTGTGGCTGCGTGTACATCGTTGACCGGCTCAAGGAACTGATCAAGTACAAGGGCTACCAGGTGCCGCCCGCCGAGCTCGAGGCCGTGCTGCTGAGCCACCCGTCGATTGCCGACGCAGCCGTCATCGGTGTCAACGATGCCCAAGGTGAAGAGGTACCAAAAGCGTTCGTGGTCAAGCAGTCTGGCGCCGACCTGACCGAGGACGAGGTGATGGAGTTCGTCGCCGGCCAGGTCGCACCGTACAAGAAGGTGCGTCAGGTCGCATTCATCGACGCGATCCCGAAGTCCGCGTCGGGGAAGATTCTGCGCAAGGACCTACGGGTGACGACCTAGTTCCGCAGCCGCGTGCGCCCCGCGCGCCTGCCGGTAGCCGAGGATGGCGCCGGCGACGGGAATCAGAAGCAACCCGGCGAGGCCGAACAGCGGGTCGCTCACTCCGGCGGCGGGCGCCACGATCAGCTGCCGGATGATGGGCGCTTTAGGAGTGCGATCGGCTCTGGGCGCAGGCGAAATGTCGACCACCTCGGTTGGCGGTGGTGGCGGCGGTGGTGCGGGCTCGGGAGCACCGCCGCGCCAGCGCGGTTCGGGATCGGTGTCCTGCACGCCCGGCGTCCGTCCGTCTCCGAACGTCACTTTCGGCGGCTTGAACGCCCCCGTTGGGTCAGGGCTGTAATCGGAGCCGGGCCGCTCATCGGAAGTGCCCGACTCGCGACCCGATCCGACTCTCGTCCGCGGGCCATCGGCGGTGCTGGACTTCTGGCTACCCCGGTTGCCGCTGCTGATGTTGTCGTCGCTCCAGTCCGACCCGCCGCGCGAATCTGAACGATCGTGGTTATCCGAGCTACCGGAGTGTGAACCGTCTGGGTCGGCGACCGCCACGGCGGCGCTGGGCGCGCCTGCCAGCAAAAACGCAGCAACGACACTGATTCCTGCCGCAACGCGTAGGTTCGCTGGGGCCACAGTTCCTCTCCCGCAAGTGGCGAAGACCCGCCGACGACTTTCGGAGTGCATTGTTGCATGCCGACGCCCTGCCCGCCGACCGGTTCACCGAACACGCGCAAATTGTCGATACGAGCGTCAATTCTCCTCAACATAGGCGCGCAACCGATCAATCGCCTCGTCCCAGCGCACTGACAAGGCGGTGAGGTATTCACTCGCGGCGGTGAGCGGTTCCGGTTCGATTCGCCAGATTCGTTCCCTGCCCTGACGTTCACTGCTCACCAGGCCCACCGCCTCCAGCAACAGCAGATGTTTGGTTGCCGCCTGGCGGCTCACCGGAATCACCCGCGTGAATTGCGAAGTCGAGCACGGCCCGCCGTCGCACAGCCGGGTGACGATGCGGAGGCGATTCGGATCGCCGAGCGCGTCGAACACCTGCGCCTTGGCGACGGCGGTCGCGGATGTGCTCACATCTTCTCGCTGAGCGCCAGGTACTTGCTCACCAGTTCGGTCTGCTTGGTCCAGCCCTCGCTGTTGGCCTCGAACGCCGACGCCCGACGCTCTGCCGGCATCTTGTCGAACCCGGATTCGACGATGCGCAGCAACACGCCGTCGGTGGTCTCGGCGAGGGTGAACTCCACCAATGTGGTCGGCTCCTGCGAGTAGTCGGTGCCCGATTCGACCGCGTAGGGGTGCCACCGGAACGCCAGCCGCTGCTGCGGCTCGACCGCGACGATTTGCCAGGAGTCCGACTTGCCCGCGTGCGGTGCCTGGGCCCGTGCGACGTCCTCGTCGACTGTCGTCGGTCTGATCACGCCAGTCACCGATGTCCCGGCGACGAACGGCCCGTCGAAGCGGACCCCGAACCAGCGGCCGAACTCATCGGCGTCGCTGATGGCCCGCCACACCCGCTCCAGCGGCGCCCGAAGCAGAACTTCCTTCTCGATTCGATCCGTACTCATGTCCAACCTCCATATGCAACCTTCTGGTTGCTCATTACTGTAGTCGAAGCCGGGCAGAACCCGCAACCCGCAGGTTGCCTATTTCTGCGGCCTCCCCCAACTGGCCTCGGGCAGCGCGCACGCCGCGGTTCGGTAGTCGAACCCCTTTACGACTCGCCCCCGTCGAGATGGACATGAGGGTCGTCAACAATGCGTAGGGCGTCGATATCAACAACCCTGCTGTCGAACTCGGCGCGAGCGGCGCCAAGAGGTGGAAGCAGCTTCGGCGCAGAGTGCCTAGACGGCGTCCGGGTCCTCTGCGAACGCGTCTGCGGCCTTCTGCGCCAACTCGATGGCGGTACGAGCCCACTGCGGCGTGGCCCCCGCCAGCCCACATGCCGGCGAAATGCCGATCCGCTCGCGCAGCACCGACCGCGCGAACCCAAGCCGGTCGGTCACACCGACCGCGGCCTTGGCGATTTCCTCGGCCGACGGCCGCACCGTCGGCGCGGTCGTCGAGACGACGCCCAGCATCACGGTGCGGCCGGAGTCCACGAAGTCCCCTACCCCGTCGAGATCGGCAGCCGTCAGCGTCGAAATGTCGACCGACACCGCATGAATGCCGCTGCGCTGCAACGCCTTCCACGGTAGGCCGGCTGCACAGCTGTGCAACGCCACCTCGGCCCCGACAATCGCGACGCAGTCGTCCAGCAGGCCGATCGCCACCGACTCGTCGACCGGGTGCACCGGCGAAAAGCTGGTCACCCCGGTCAGCCTGCCCTCGAGCGCCGCCGGCAGCAACGGCTCGTCGAACTGCACCACCACCGGTGTTTCGAGCCGCCTCTCCAGCTGCGCGCGGTGGACGGCGACGCCCTCGGCCAGTGACCCGGCCAGGTCGCGCACCGCACCGGCGTCGGTGATCGCGCGGTGGCCGCCGGGCAGCTCGAGCTGAGCGGCCAGTGTGATCGGACCCGGGGCTTGCACCTTCACCGTCCGCGTTCCGCCGCGCAGACCGGCTTTCTCCCACGCCTCTTCGAGTGCGTCGATGTCCTCGTCGAGCAGGCTGGCTGCGCGGCGCACGACGGCGCTGCGGCCGTTGGCGATGCGATACCCGCGCGGCACGGTGTCGATGCCGATGTCGACCAGCAGCGCGCCGGCCCGGCCGATCATGTCGGCCCCGACGCCGCGGGCAGGCAATTCGACCAGATGAGGAAGTGTGTGCAGTTCGCCGATCACGATCTCGGCGGCTTCCCGCGGCGACGATCCCGGCCAGGACCCGATGCCGCTCGCCGCGGCGAAAACACTCACTCGTTGAACAGTATTCGATCCGGCTACGCTCGATCCGGGAAGGGGACGTCATGCCCACATCGGCCAGACCGTTGGCGGTCTGGTGTGCGGCGGCGTTTCTGACGGCGGGATGCTCGCAGATCGTGGGCGGACATGCGGTGCGGTCGCTTCCCGGGATCGACGACGACTCGCGCTCACCGGTTGATGTGGAACTGCTGATGCTCGACCAGTCGCAGATGCGGGCGATCACCGGGGCCGGCGACGACCTGACGATCATCCCGAGCATGGATGGAAAAATCCCGGTCGACATCGATCAACTTGCGAAAACCACTCCACCACAATGCCAATGGGTCTTCGAAGAGAGCCAGACGTTCGGCCGTGATTTTGAGGAGTTTCACAAGACGACGTTTCAGAATCCACCCCGCGGCGGTCTGATCTCCCAGGGCGCGGCGGCCTACCGCGACCCCGCGACTGCCCGCCGCGCGTTCGACGGCTTGGTCGCCCTCATCGACGGCTGTGCTTCGACGACGTTGGGGCCGATGTTCGTCGGTGAGTGGCGCGCGACGCCAGACTCGGTGCAGATGCGTCCCGGCAATGGCTGCGGGCGCGACTACCGCGTGAAGGATGTCGTCCTGGTGGAGGTCACTTCGTGCGCGTTTCCCGATTCGGTGCCCGACATCGTGATGACGAACATCCTGGCCAAGGTGCCGAACTAGCCCGAAGTTGCGGTGGTGAGGTAGTGCGTATTCCGCGTTGAGCTGGGGGTTTGTTGTGTGTTGGCGCTGGGTGTCTGACTACGCGGCGGTGAGGGGGATGGGGGTGCCGATGAGGGTGAAGGCGCGGCGCTGGTCGGGGGTGGGGTCGGTGAGCATGGGGATTTCGGTGTTGGTGTGGTGGTAGCGGATCTGGTTGCGGGTGAGGGTGGCCAGGTGAGCGAGCAGGCCGCGGAAGCTGCGTAGGGGGTTGCCCTGGGAATCGTGCTGGGTGGAGGCCTTGGTGTTGGCGCCAGCTGAGCGGTGCGCGGGGGCGACCGGGTTGTCGCGGTCGGGTGGGTGTTCGTCGGTGAAAGTCATTGGCGCCCAGGTCTTGCGCAGGTGCCAGATGAGGTAGCAGGCCAGCATGCAGATCAGCACGTGGGCTTTGACGCGCTCTTCGAGGCGGTGGTGGATGGGGCGCAGGTCGAGGTCGTCGACCTTGATGATGCGGAAGTCGCGTTCAACATTGGCGAGGTTCTTGTAGCCGGTGACCACCCCGGCGGCGTCGAGGTCGGCGGCGGGCACGTTGGTGCGCAGCACGTAGATGCCGTCGAGAGCGGCTTCGGCGGCGATCTGGTCGTGTCGGCGTTCCACGGTCAGGCTGGTGCTGGTGATCGTGTAGTGGAAGTGCTTGCCCACCTTGTATTTGTTGATGACCTTGCCGACTGCGACGCCGATGGCGTCTGCGCCGGCCAGCCGGCCGGCCGCGACGCGGGCGATGATTGGTTCCAGCAGGTGTTCGGTTGCGGCGAGCAGGGCGTTGCGTTTGCGGGTGCGTTCGGCGGCCAATAGTGGGTTGCGGCAGGCGATGAGCCGCTCGCCGGGGTAGTCGGGGTGGCTGATCTCGGCGAGGTCCTGGGTGTCGAACAGGCTCATTTGCAGCGGCCCGTCGTCGGCGGCCAGGGTGGCGATCTGCGGGGCGCGCAGCGCGGTGATCCACCCGAAACCGGTTCCGGTGTCGTTGAGTTCGCGCAGCGCGCCGATGCGCGCGGAGGTGATCATGCCGCGATCACCCACCAGCACCAGCCGGGTCAGCCCGTACCGGGCGCGCACCACCTCGACGATGTCGGTGAAGGCGACCGGGTCGGCGGTGTTGCCTTCGAACACCCGCACCGCGACCGGCCGGCCCGCCGGGTCGGTGAGGATGCCGTATTCGATCTGCTCGCAGCCTTTCTTGCCATCGCGGGAGTAGCCGCGCGCGGCAAGCTCGCAGCACCGCCCGGTCACCCACGAGGAGGTCAGGTCGAACAATGCCATCCGCGATGGATTCACGTCGGGCCCAAGGTGTTTGGCGGCAAGCTTGGTTTCGATACTGTCTTGGCGGTCTGCCAGCCAGTCCATCGCGGCGTAGATCTCGTCGGTGCTGGCGCCGGCGACATCGAGATCGACCCCGAGGGTGACATCGGGCCACCAGGCGGCGGTGGCGAGTTTGGACGCCGGGCGCACCACCCGCGAGATGATCAGCGCGGTCACCAGATCCCGCGCCCGGCACGCTGGCCCCAGCAGCGCGGGCAAGCCCAGCTGGTGCGCCATTGCCGCGACCGCGGCGACATGCCCGTGCGGCAGCGATCGGGTGATTGTGAACTCGGTACCGGCCGGCACCAGCTGCTCGCCCTTGAGCCCGGCGTCGATCCCGTCGATGACGTGCTCGGGTAGCGCCGAGAGGTTGGCGACCGTCTCGTTGCGCACCCGCCCGCCCTCGCGGTAGGTGCGCCGCAGATACGTCGATGAGTACTCGCGGGGGTTGCCTTGCTTGTCCACGTGCGTCTTGCGAACTCTGACTACGTGAACCTTCCCGCTTCCCCGCGACATGGCCAGCAGCTTAACGGCTCCACCGAGGCATTCCTAGCCGCCACGCCCAGATATTCTGACTACATATTCCGGCCTGTCCGACCTCTTTCCCAAGATCAACAAGGCAATCGGCCCGATCAGCTACCGCAACTTCGGACTAGCGCGTGATCGTCGCGCTGCCGATGACTTCGTCACCGTCGGGATCGGGGCGGTAGAGAACCATCGTCTGGCCGGGCGCCACACCGCGCAGCGGGGCGCGCAGATCAACCACCCACTGCCCGTCGCGCAATTCGGCGACGCCGTCGCCTATGCCTCCGTGCGCTCGCACCTGCACGGCGCACTCCACCGGGCCGCTCGGCGCAACGCCGGACGTGAACACTGGCCTGTCGCCGACGAGCGTCCAGACGTCCAACGTGGCGGCGTCGCCGACATGCACAGTCCCGGTGTCGGCGTCGATGCCCGTGACGTAGCGGGGCCGCCCATCGGGTCCCGGGCCTGCGATGCCCAACCCCTTGCGCTGTCCGATCGTGAAGCCGTGTACGCCATCGTGTTCGGCGAGCACCGTGCCGCCTGCGTCGACGACTGCGCCGCGACGAACGCCGATGCGGGCGCCAAGGAACGCCTGCGTGTCGCCCGATGGGATGAAGCAGATGTCATGGCTGTCGGGCTTCTCCGCGACGGCAAGGCCACGGCGGGCGGCTTCCTCGCGGATCTGCGGTTTGGGCGTATCGCCGATCGGGAACACCGCGTGCCGCAACTGCTCAGCCGTCAGCACTGCCAACACGTAGGACTGGTCCTTGTCGTGGTCGACGGCGCGGCGCAGTCGGCCGTCGGTAAGCCGCGCGTAGTGGCCGGTGGCCACCGCGTCGAAACCCAGCGCCAGCGCGCGGGCCGCCAACGCCGAGAACTTGATTCGCTCGTTGCACCGCACACACGGGTTCGGGGTCTCACCGCGCGAGTACGACGACACGAAGTCGTCGATTACGTCTTCCTTGAAGCGGTCGGCGAAATCCCAGACGTAGAACGGGATCTCCAGCACATCGGCGACGCGCCGCGCGTCACCGGCATCTTCTTTCGAGCAGCAGCCCCGCGATCCGGTGCGCAGCGTGCCCGGCGCGGCAGACAACGCCAGGTGCACGCCGACGACGTCGTGACCCGCGTCGACCATCCTCGCGGCGGCGACCGACGAGTCGACGCCGCCGCTCATTGCGACGAGCACCCTCATTGCTTGGCCGCTCCCGCGCTGGCGAGCGCGGCCTGGCGCGCCCGCTCAACCGCCGCGGGCAGCACCGCCAGCGCGGCGTCGACGTCGGCCTCGGTGCTGGTGTGGCCCAACGACAACCGCAGCGAGCCGCGGGCGCTGGCGGGATCGGCACCCATCGCGATCAGCACATGCGACGGCTGCGCGACACCGGCGGTGCACGCCGAGCCCGTCGAGCACTCGATGCCCTTGGCGTCCAACAGCATCAGCAGCGAATCGCCTTCGCAGCCGCGGAAGGTGAAGTGAGAGTTTCCGGGCAGGCGCACATCACCGGCGGCTCCGTTGAGGTATACGTCATCGATCGTCGACAGCACGCCATCGATCAACCGGTCACGCAACGCCTGCACGCGAACGCTGTTGGCCTCCAGACCTTCGACCGCGACCGCAGCGGCCGCCGCCATCGCCACCGCACCGGCGACATCCGGTGTGCCGGAACGGACGTCGCGTTCCTGACCACCGCCGTGCAGCAGCGGCACACAGCTGGTGTCGCGCCGCAGCAGCAGCGCGCCGACGCCCGTCGGACCACCGAACTTGTGGGCGGCCACGCTCATCGCCGAAAGGCCGCTGCCTGCGAAATCGACAGGAATCTGGCCGACCGCCTGGATCGCGTCGCTGTGCATCGGTACGTCGAATTCCGCGGCAATGGCGGCTAATTCGGAGATCGGCATGATGGTGCCGACCTCATTGTTGGCCCACATGATCGACACCAATGCGACGTCGTCGTGGGCCTGCAACGCTTCTCGAAGCGCGGCGGGCGTGACGGAGCCGTCGTCACCAACCGGCAGCCACGTGACCTCGGCGCCTTCGTGTTCGGCGAGCCACTGCACCGCGTCGAGAACCGCGTGGTGCTCGATGGGGGTAGTAACTATCCTGCGCCGCTGCGGCGATGAATCGCGTCGGGCCCAGTAGATGCCCTTGACCGCGAGGTTGTCGCTCTCAGTGCCGCCCGCGGTGAAGATCACCTCCGACGGGCGGGCGCCGAGCAGGTGAGCCAACGACTCGCGGGCCTCCTCCATCCGGCGGCGCGCAAGGCGGCCCGCACCGTGCAGCGACGACGCATTGCCAACCGTCGCCAGGACAGCCGTCATCGCCTCGATGGCAGCAGGGTGCATCGGGGTGGTGGCGGCGTGATCGAGGTAGACCGTCTTGTTCGAGGTCATAACCGTTCCATGGTAGCGGCCATGGAACGGCCGTCCCGATTCCGAGGTCAGGCCACCAGGGCGTGACCGTCACCGCGCCGCGATACGTCGCCGCGGACCGCGGCTTCGCAGCGGGCCGCCAAATCCCGCCGTGAGGTTCCTGGCAGCTGCAGTGACTCGACCTGTACGTGCACGACCGTGCGGCGGGCAGTGACGAGCCTGCGGATCGACGCCATCAACGTGTCCTCGCCGACGTAGGCCGCCAGTGTCGAGGGCCTGCCGTCGCGATGGTGATAGCTCAGCCGCAGCGGCTGGACCGGCCGTCCTGCGTCGACCGCGGCCTGGAACATCGCAGGCCGGAACGGGCCGTACGCCAAGCCGCACCAGGTGGTGCCTTCAGGGAATGCGACGACCGTCTGGCCCGCACGCAGCCGGTCAGCGACTGTGCCTACCACGTCGGGCAGTCGACGCAGACTGGCCCGGTCGATCGGGATGACCTTCATCAAACGGGCCACCATTCCCAGGCCAACCCAGTCAACGAGGTCGGCACGGGCGACGAACCTGCCTGGCATCACGGCACCGATAGCGAAGATGTCCACCCACGACACGTGCCCGCTGACCACCAGGACCCCGCGCAGGTTGCGAATCGGCCCGCCGGACACGGTGATTCGCACGCCGAGTGCGCGCAGCATCAGCCGGCAGTAGCCGCGCTGCAAATGTGAGCGACCCGGCATCGGAACGGCCAGCAATGGTGTGGCCGACAACAGGAGCACCGCAAAGGTGACGCGCGCAGCGATTCGCAGCGCAACGATTACAGGCCAACCGGCGGGCGCTTCACCCGCACGCATGCAGCTGGCGTCGCAGGTCGCCCGCGGCACCCAGGAGTGCTCGATTGTCACGATGTGATCCCGTCGGCCATCGCGGCCGCCGCCCCAACCGACCGCAGTCTGCGCAGGTAGCGGGTGTCGGCCTGGCGTTTGTCCAGCAGGGCCGGGAAATCACCGACCCCGAAGTCGGGATCGTGGGCCGGATCACCGCACACCTGCGCACCGAGCCGCAGGTAACCCCGCATCAGCGGCGGGACCGCCACCCTGGCGGGCGGCTGAATATCGTCGAGACCCTTGCCGTCGACCGTCACCGGTCGGTACGGGTACACGGTGTACTCCACGGGGGCGGCGTGGCGGCGCCGCACGAAATCGCGCACACCGCGGATCTGGCTGCCGGGTGTCTGCTCGTCCACGCCGCAGACGGGCACCGAAACGCAGCCGGTGACATAGTCGTAGTCGCAGCGGTCGAGGTAGGCCAGGATGCCGGCCCACATCAGCAGCACGACGCCGCCGTTGCGATGATCTTCGCGCACCACTGCGCGGCCCATCTCGACCAGTGACGGCCGCAGCGAGTCGAGCCCCTGGACGTCGAATTCCGTTGCGGTATAAAGGCCTCCGGCCGCGATCGCTCCGGGTGGCGGCAGCATTCGGTAGCAACCGACCAGTTCGCCGGAGTTGTCCTCACGGACGAGCAGGTGGTCGCAGTGCTCGTCGAAACGGTCGGCATCCAGACCGTCGGTGGCACCGGCCAGCGCGAACCCCGGCTCGGAGGTGAATACGTCGTGACGAAGGCGCTGCGCGGCTTCGATGAGCGCAGGGTCGGTGGACAGCAGCAGGGTGTAGCGGGGTGTATCGGCTGATGGGGTCGTCGGATCTGCGGCGATGAGTACAGAAGCAGTGCTCATGGCTGCACGGTCGCCCAGCCGCATCTCGGGACGGCATCGTGCGAATGACGTGTCCATGAGCGGTAGGTGACGACTTGTGGCGATCAGACGTCAGCTATCCAGGAACACCACGTTCGTCTCGACCGGATTACGCGGTACCGCGAGGCTGTTGCCCGGGAAGGCGGGGTCCGGGTAGCCGATCGCCAAACCGCAGAGCACGGTCAGCTCGTCCGGTATGTCCAGCTGAGTCCGCAGGATCTCCGGGTAGGCCGCGATCGACACCTGCACACAGGTGCCCAGACCACGTTCGGTCAAGGCCAGCAGCAGCGTCTGCAGGAACATGCCTACGCCGAGGCTGTCGACCAGTCCCAGATCGCGGTGCATGCACACCACGGCGCCAACGGGCGCGCGGAAGAACTCCCAGTTGCGCAGCTGGGCTATCCGCCGGGCCTCCGCATCGTGACGCGCGATGCCCATTGAGCCGTACACCAGTGCGCCGAGTTCTTGCCGCTGCGGGAGGAACGTCTCGGGGAGGCCGGTAGTGACCGGAAACTCGACGGTTGCCGCCTCGAGAAGCGCCTCGACCAACCGGTCACGGCGTGGCCCCGAGGCGATGAACACCCGCCACGGCTGGACATTGGAGTTCGACGGCGCGCGCATCGCAAGCGATAGCGCTTCGTCGAGTAGTTCACGTGGCACCGGCTTGTCGCGCAGGAACAACCGCGTCGACCGGCGTTCCCTCACGACCTCGTCCAATTCGGTGCGACGCGAATCCCAGATCTGCCCGGCCATGCCTCCAGACTGACGCTCGCGGCCCGCGGGCGAACCCTTGGAAGTCCGTAGTCTGCGGAGTGCTCAGTGCGTGGGGTGTGTGCGGGCGAAACGCAAAACCCCGGCGCCCAATGAGCGCCGGGGTCTTGCGACAGTGTCGACTGAGGTCGTCAGCCCTTGCGGGCCTTGACCGCCTCGGTCAGCTGCGGCGCGACCTTGAACAGGTCACCGACGATGCCGAGGTCGGCGATCTCGAAGATCGGCGCCTCTTCGTCCTTGTTCACCGCGATGATCGTCTTCGACGTCTGCATACCGGCGCGGTGCTGGATCGCTCCGGAGATACCCAGCGCGATGTACAGCTGCGGCGACACCGTCTTACCGGTCTGGCCCACCTGGAACTGGCCCGGGTAGTAGCCGGAGTCGACCGCAGCACGCGACGCGCCGACGGCGGCACCCAGCGAGTCGGCCAGTTCCTCCACCACGCTGAACTTCTCGGCGCTGCCGACACCACGGCCACCGGACACCACGACGGTGGCCTCGGTGAGCTCAGGACGGTCGCCGGCCACCGCGGGCTCCCGCTTCGTGATCTTCGTCGCATTTTCGGCCTGCGCAGGCACCTCGACGTTGACGACCTCGCCGGCGCCGGCGGCGGGCTCGGCCTCGATCGCACCCGGGCGCACGGTGATCACCGGAGTGTCACCGGTGGCCTGGGCCTCGACGGTGAATGCGCCACCGAAGATGGAGTGCACACCCGTGGCGCCCTCCTTGACCTCGACGACGTCCACCAGCAGACCGGAGCCGAGGCGGGCGGCAAGCCGGCCGCCGATCTCCTTGCCGTCGGCGCTCGCGGCCAGCAGCACGCCCGCAGGGCTGGCCGACTCGGCCAGCGACGCCAGCACGTCCACGAACGGCGTGACCAGGTAGTTCTCCGCGTCGTCGGACTCGGCGACGTAGACCTTGGCGGCGCCGGCCGCCTTCAGTCCCTCGACCAGCGGCTCGGCCGTGCCCGGCTTGCCCACCACGACGGCGGCGGGTTCGCCAAGCACACGAGCGGCGGTGATCAGTTCGGCGCTGATCTTCTTCAGCGCGCCATCAGCGTGCTCGACGAGCACAAGTACTTCAGCCATGTGTCTTCAATGTCTTTCGGTGTCTTGGGGCCTAAGGGGCTATCGGCTAGATAATTTTTTGTGCAATCAGGTACTCGGCGATCTTCGTGCCGCCGTCGCCTTCGTCGGTGACCTTCTCGCCCGCGGTCTTGGCCGGCTTCGGCGTCGACGCCAGCACCTTGGAACCGGCATTGGCGACGCCGACCTCATCGGCCTCGACACCGATCTCCGCCAGCGTCAGCGTCGTCACTTCCTTCTTCTTGGCGGCCATGATGCCCTTGAAGGACGGGAAGCGCGGCTCGTTGATCTTCTCGGTCACGCTGATTACCGCGGGCAGCGGTGCCTCGACGGTGAACACGCCGTCGTCGGTCTCGCGCTCACCAGTGACCTTGCCGCCCTCGACCGACACCTTGCGCAGGTGAGTCAGCTGCGGCAGGCCCAGATACTCGGCGATGACGGCAGGCACCGCGCCGCCGACACCATCGGTGGCCTCGTTGCCGGCGATGACCAGCTCGGTGCCCTCGACGGTGCCCAGCGCACGGGCCAGCGCCCAACCGGTCTGCACGACATCCGAGCCGTGGAGGCCGTCGTCGAGCAGGTGCACCGCCTTGTCGGCGCCCATCGACAGGGCCTTGCGGATGGCCTCGGTCGCACGCTCGGGACCGGCTGTGAGCACAGTCACAGTGCTTTCGGTGCCGTTGGCGGCTTCCTTCTCCTTGATGAGAAGCGCCTCTTCGACGGCGCGCTCGTTGATCTCGTCGAGCACGGCGTCGGCGGCCTCACGGTCGAGAGTGAAATCGCCGTCGGTCAGCTTGCGCTCCGACCACGTGTCAGGGACCTGTTTGATCAGGACCACGATGTTCGTCATGACTCTGGTTCGTCCTCCTCGGAGAGGCCGGCAGCCGGCCTGCAATACCACGCTTCAAGCAACTACCACCATGTTACTCGCGGGTAACTTAAGTGGGTTCGCAGGAACACCATAGCTGGTCGAAGTTTGCGTTCTGGCTTCCCCTTAGCCTGCGAACCGTTCGCGAACCGGCCACTACGCGTTAGCCTGCCTTGCAATGAGCGCATTCGTTACCAACGGTCCGCTTGGGGACGACGCACTACCCCTCACCGGGGAGCGCACGATTCCCGGGCTCGCGGAGGAGAACTACTGGTTCCGCCGCCACGAGGTCGTCTATGAGCGGCTGGTCGGCCGCTGCGCCGGGCGCGACGTGCTCGAGGCGGGCTGCGGCGAGGGTTACGGCGCCGACCTGATTGCC
This sequence comes from uncultured Actinomycetota bacterium, assembly GCA_963841555.1. Lineage (GTDB taxonomy): Bacteria > Actinomycetota > Actinomycetes > Mycobacteriales > Mycobacteriaceae > Mycobacterium. The sequence continues at coordinate 927,783 of CAWJDL010000003.1, read as the reverse complement.
GACGAGGCGCGCCGTGTGATCGGGCTGGACTACGACGAATCGGCAGTGGAGCACGTGAAGGCCCGCTATCCGCGTGTCTCGATGCTGCATGGCAACCTCGCCGAGCTGCCACTGCCCGACAGTGATGTTGATGTCGTGGTCAACTTTCAGGTAATCGAACATCTCTGGGATCAAGGGCAATTCGTCGCGGAGTGCTTGCGCGTGCTGCGGCCGGGCGGTGTGCTGCTGATGTCCACACCCAACCGGATCACCTTCTCCCCCGGCCGCGACACCCCGATCAACCCGTTCCACACTCGCGAACTCAACGCCGCGGAGCTCACCGAACTGCTTACGGCGGCAGGGTTCCAAATCGAAGGCGTGTACGGGGTTTTTCATGGCGAGCGCCTCATCGAGCTCGACGCACGGCACGGTGGCTCGATCATCGATGCCCAGATTGCCCGCGCGCTGGCCGATGCACCGTGGCCCGACGATCTGCTCGCCGATGTCGCCTCGGTGACCACCGACGACTTCGACCTCATCGACGCCGCCGATCGCGACATCAATGAGAGTCTCGACCTGGTCGCAATCGCGGTGCGGCCGTGACGAGTTCCGAGCCCGTACCCGGGCTTTTTACGCTCGTCCTGCACACACATCTGCCGTGGCTGGCCCATCACGGCCGCTGGCCGGTTGGCGAGGAATGGCTCTACCAGTCGTGGTCAGCGGCCTACCTGCCACTGATGCGGGTGCTGCGCACGCTCGCGGACGAAGATCGCAGTCACGTCGTCACGCTGGGAATGACTCCGGTGGTCACCGCGCAGCTTGACGACCCGTACTGCCTGTCGGGCATGCACCATTGGCTGGCCAACTGGCAGTTGCGGGCGCTGGAGGCCACGACGTTGCGTGAGACGGAAGGGTTGCGCGCGTTCGGAATTCGCGAGCACGCCGAGGCCGGCCGCGCACTCGACGAGTTCGCAACGCTGTGGCGGCACGGGGGAAGTCCTCTGCTGCGCGAGCTGATCGACGCAGGCACCATCGAATTGCTCGGCGGCCCGCTGTCGCATCCGTTCCAGCCGATGCTCAATCCGCGACTGCGCGAATTCGCCTTGCGCGAGGGCCTGGCCGACGCCGGCCAGCGATTCGCGCACACGCCGAGGGGCATCTGGGCGCCGGAGTGCGCCTATGCGCCCGGCATGGAAATGGATTACGCCGCAGCGGGTGTCGGCCACTTCATGGTCGACGGCCCGTCGCTGCACGGAGACACCGCCTTGGGGCGGCCGGTCGCTGGCTCCCATGTCGTCGCGTTCGGCCGCGATCTGCAGGTCAGCTACCGGGTGTGGTCGCCGAAGTCCGGTTACCCCGGCCACGCCGCCTACCGCGACTTCCACACCTACGACCACGTCACCGGGCTCAAGCCGGCACGCGTCACGGGCCGCAACGTGGCGTCGGATGACAAGGCGCCCTACGACCCGGAGCGCGCCGACCGGGCCGTCGACGTGCACGTCGACGATTTCGTCGGGGTGGTGCGCGACCGGCTGATCAGTGAATCCGAACGGATCGGCAGGCCCGCCCATGTGGTGGCGGCGTTCGACACCGAGTTGTTCGGGCATTGGTGGTACGAGGGACCCGCGTGGCTCGAGCGGGTGCTGCGCGCACTGCCCGAGGCTGGGGTGCGCGTCGGCACACTGTCCGATGCGGTGGCCGACGGGTTCGTCGGCGCACCCGTCGAATTGCCGCCCAGCTCTTGGGGTTCGGGCAAAGACTGGCAAGTCTGGGCGGGCGAGAAGGTGGCCGATCTGGTTCAGCTGAACGCCGAGGTCGTCGACAGCGCGCTCACCACGGTGGACAAGGCGCTCGGCGAGACCGACACACCGCCTGCCCGCAACTTCGTCGCCGACCAGATCCTGCGCGAAACGCTGCTCACGGTATCCAGCGACTGGCCGTTCATGGTGAGCAAGGATTCGGCCGCCGACTACGCGCGCTATCGCGCGCACCTTCACGCACACGCCACCCGCGAGATCGCCGGCGCGCTGGCGTCCGGCCGCAGCGAGCACGCACAACGGCTGGCCGACGGCTGGAACCGCGCCGACGGTCTGTTCGGCTCGCTCGACGCAAGGCGCCTCCCCCGATGAAGGTCGTCACGTTCCCCGCGAGCGACTGTGTCTGTACACGACACGCCGCGAACTGTTGGCATTTTCCGGTCGCTCGCGCAGGACTGAGTGACCGATGAGAGTCCTGATGGTGTCGTGGGAGTACCCGCCGGTGGTGGTCGGCGGGCTCGGCCGCCACGTCTACCAACTCGCAACAGCACTGGCAGCGGCCGGACACGAGGTAGTCGTGCTCAGCCGTCGGCCCAGCGGTACCGACCCGAGCACGCACCCGTCGACCGACGAAATCGCAGAAGACGTACGGGTTGTCGCCGCCGCGCACGACCCGCATGAGTTCGACTTCGGCGCCGACATGATGGCGTGGACGCTGGCCATGGGCCATTCGATGGTCCGCGCCGGTTTGGCTATCAAGGGCCGACGCAATCAGCCGTGGCGCCCCGACGTCGTGCACGCCCACGACTGGCTGGTCGCACACCCGGCGATCGCGCTCGCCGAATACTTCGACGTCCCACTGGTTTCCACCATCCACGCCACCGAGGCCGGCAGGCATTCGGGCTGGGTGTCCGGTCGGATCAGCCGCCAGGTGCACGCCGTCGAATCGTGGCTGGTCCGCGAATCCGATTCGCTCATCACGTGTTCGGCGTCGATGAGCGACGAGATCACCGAGCTGTTCGGCCCGGGCCTCGCCGAGACCCGGGTCATCCGCAACGGAATCGACGCGGCGCTGTGGCCGTTCGCGCGTCGCCAACCCCGAAAGGGCCCCGCGCAGCTGATGTACCTGGGACGGCTGGAGTACGAGAAGGGCATCCACGACGCGATCGCTGCGCTTCCGCGCATCAGGCGCTCCCACCCCGGCACTACGCTGACGATCGCAGGCACGGGAACCCAACAGCAGTGGCTCGTCGAGCAGGCGCGAAAACACAAGGTGCTCAAGGCCACAACGTTTGTGGGCCACCTGAATCACGAGGAACTCGTGCGGCTGCTGCATACCGCCGACGCAGCCGTGTTGCCCAGCCACTACGAGCCGTTCGGCATCGTCGCGCTCGAGGCGGCCGCGACGGGTATACCGCTGGTCACCTCCAACGTCGGTGGCCTCGGCGAGCTGGTCATCAACGGGCAGACCGGTATGTCCTACGCACCTCGCGATGTCGCCGGCCTGGCCGCAGCCGTCCGGACCGTGCTCGACGATCCCGACGCGGCTCAGCGACGTGCGATCGCCGCCAGGGAACGCCTCACTTCGGACTTCGACTGGCACACCGTCGCCAGCGAAACCGCGCAGGTCTACCTCGCTGCTAAGCGCCGCGAACGCGAACCGCACCGGCGGCGCGTCATCGTCGAACACGCACTGCCCGACCGCTGTTAGTTCGATCGGCGTCGAATCATTCCCGACCCACCGTCGGGATATGGACACGAAACGGTTCAGCCTCGACACCACGTTGACCCTGATCGCTGCCTACCTGGGACTCTTTGTCGGCCTCATCGACGCCAACGCGATCAACCTCGCATTGCCCGCCATCCGCGACAACCTCGGCGGCGGCATCTCCGGAGCGCAGTGGACGATCGATGCTTACAACATCACCTTCGCTGCCGTACTACTCACGGCGGGATCCCTTGGCGACCGGTACGGCAGACGCACGCTGCTGCGCCTCGGCTTGGTGACATTCATAGCCGCGTCGCTGGCCTGCGCGGCGGCCCCGTCGTTGCCGCTGCTGCTGGCCGCCCGCGCCATCCAGGGCGTTGGCGCGGCAGTGATGTTGCCCCAGGGCCTGGCCATCACCGCCGCCGCCTTTCCCAATCCCATCGAACGCGGCCGGGCGACGGCGGCGTGGGCGATGGCGGCCGCAATGAGCACCGCGATCGGCCCCATCCTCGGCGGCGTACTGACCGATAGCCTCGGCTGGCGCTACATCTTCTGGCTGAATGCGCCCATCGGCGTGGCCGCGCTGCTGATGACGTACCGCTACCTCCCCGAATCCCGCGACCCGGACGCCGCAAGCTTCGACGTTCCCGGCCAGACGCTGGCGATGATCGGCCTCGGCGCACTGACCATCGTCCTTGTCGAGGGCCGGACCATGGCACCCGCGTGGACCGTCGCGCTGGCCGTCGTCGCCGTCGCAGGTATCGCTGCGTTCCTGTGGAGCCAGCGGCGCGCGGCGCAGCCGATGCTGCCGCTGGACCTGTTCCGCAATCGTCGGCTGGTGGCCGCGCTGGTCGCGACATTCACGATGACCTTCGGCATTTACGGCCTGCTGCTCGTGAACAGCTTCGCGTTCCAACAACAACGCGGAGCAAGCGCACTGGAGACCGCACTCTGGTTCCTGCCGATGCCGGTGACCTACCTGGTTCTCATCCCGGTGGTCAATGCGCTCGCCCACCGCACGGGTCCGCGGCTGCCGATGACAGCCGGATTGACCCTGATGGCCGCGGGTATGGCGCTCTATGCCGCGGTAGGGCCGCAGGCCGAGGTGTGGCTGCTCGAGCTGTCGTTCGTGCTGGCCGGTGCGGGCCTGGCGCTCAACACCGGTCCTGCCGTCGGGCTGGCAATGTCGGCTGTTCCGGTGCAACGGGCGGGCCTGGCCTCGGGCGTGGTGAACCTCGCCCGCCTTGTGGGTATCACTGTCGGTGTCGCGGTGTTGGGTAGTGCCATGGCGGCGATCGCCGGTGCCGAGGGTGCGCGGATCGCGACGATGCTGGGCGGCCTGATCCAGTTGATCGGTGCCACGGTCGCGTTGCGCTGGGCACGGTCCGAAGCGCCAGCGCCGACGCAGAAGGAGGTTGCTCATGCGTAACGCCGCCGAGCTTCCGACCGGCGGCGACGCCGACATCGCCGCGTTGGCCTCGCTGCTCGCCGACCCGGCGCGGTGCAAGGTACTGCTCGCCCTGGACGACGGGCGCGCGCTGCCGGCCAGCGTCCTCGCCGACGAAGCCGGCATCAGCAGGCCGACAGCCAGCAGCCACCTCGGCAAGCTGACCGGCGCGGGCCTACTCACCGTCGAAACACATGGCAGGCACCGCTACTACCGGCTGGCGGGTCCAGAGGTCGGGCAGCTACTCGAGCAGCTGGGACGCCTGGCGCCGTCACGCCCGGTGCGCTCGCTGCGGGAGGGCACGCGGGCGGCACGGCTGCGCTTGGCACGCACTTGCTATGACCATGTCGCGGGCCGTCTCGGCGTGGCTGTGATGGGCTGCCTGCTGGATCGCGAGGCGCTCGTCGGCGGCGACGGTCGCTACGACCCACGCCGCGACAACCATGACGCCTTGAGCAGCCCCGGCCACGACATCCAATACGAGCTGACCGACACCGGGCGGGACTTCCTCACCGGCATCGGCGTTGAAATGCCAACGGGGAAAAGGCCTCTCGTGCGCTACTGCGTGGATTGGACCGAGCAGCGGCACCACCTGTCCGGCGGGCTCGGGCGCGCCATACTGGATCGCTTCCTGTCCGCGGGCTGGGTCAAGCGGGTGCCACGCGGGCGGGCGCTCATGGTCACCGACGACGGCAGCAGCGCGTTGGCCGATGCGTTCGGCATCGACTGGAGCGCCTAGTTGCGGGACGCCTTCTTGCGTTCGATATCGGCCAGCGCGGCCGCCAGCTCCGCACGCTCGGCCGCCGACGTCTCCCACGCCAGTTGCCGGTTCTTGACGACCTTCGCAGGCGCGCCGACGGCGATCGCGAAGTCGGGGATGTCGCCCTTGACCACCGCATGCGAACCGAGCACGCAGCCGCGGCCGATCGTCGTATTGCGCAGAATGGTGACCTTCGTGGCGATCCAGGTGTCGGGCCCGATCCGCACCGGACCCTTCAAGATGCCCTGATCCTTGATGGGCACGTTGATGTCGTCCATCCGGTGGTCGAAGTCGCACACGTAGACCCAGTCCGCCATCAGCACCGAGTCGCCCAGTTCGATGTCGAGGTAGGTGTTGATGACGTTGTCGCGGCCCAGCACGACCTTGTCGCCGAAACGCAGCGAGCCCTCGTGGCAGCGGATCGTGTTCTTGTCGCCGATGTGCACCCACCGGCCGATCTCCATCGTGGACAGCTCCGGCGTCGCCTGGATCTCCACGCCCTTACCGAGGAAGACCATGCCGCGGGTGATGATGTGCGGGTTGGAGAGCTTGAACTTCAGCAGCCGCCAGTACCTGACCAAGTACCACGGGGTGTAGGCGCGGTTGGCCAGCACCCACTTCAGCGAGGCCACCGTCAGGAACCTGGCCTGACGTGGATCGCGCAGCCGCGAACCCCGCCAACGCTTGTGCAACGGTGCGCCCCACATCGTCGTCATGGCCGGAAAGCCTACGCGAGCGCTCCGGTGTCATTCCCGGGTCGCTCCGCTCCTGCCCTCCGGTGGCGAACGGTTACCCTCACGTGGGCTTCAAGACCAGGAATAGGAAAGGACCCTGTGTTCCGGCGACTGATGGTGCTGGCGTCAACAGCGCTGATCACCGGTGTGCTGGCCGGCTGCGGGACCACCGATTCCTGGGTACAGGCGCACGCCGCGGACGGCTGGGCCGCGCAGTACGGTGACGCGGCCAACAGCAGCTACTCGCCCGTCGCCGGGGCCAACGCGCTGCGGCTCGAGTGGCGGCGGTCGGTCAAGGGTGAACTGGCCGCCCAGGTGGCGCTCGGGTCGGGCAGATACCTAGCCATCAACGCGCAAACGGCAGGCGGATGCTCACTGATGGTGTGGGAGACGGACAACTTCGCCCGCCAACGCTGGTGCACCCGGCTGGTGCAGGGCGGCGGCCTGTCCAGTCCGCTGTTCGACGGGTTCGACAATCTCTACATCGGCCAGCCCGGCGCGATGCTGTCCTTCCCGCCGACGCAGTGGATCCGGTGGCGTCAGCCGGTGATCGGAATGCCCACCACGCCAAGGATTCTCGCACCGGGTCAGTTGCTGGTCGTCACGCATCTCGGGCAGGTGCTGGTGTTCGACGCCCAGAAGGGCACCGTCGTCGGCACGCCGCTGGATCTGGTCGCCGACGTCAATCCGACCGACGCCACTCGGGGACTGGCCGACTGCCAACCGATGCGGCCACGCTGCCCAGTGGCCGTGGCGCCTGCGTTCTCGTCGGCAACCGGCATCGTTGTGGTCAGCCTGTGGGAGCCGAACGCCGCGGCCCCGGTCCTGGTTGGGCTTCGCTACCGCGCCGGCCAGACCCCGCTGCTCACCCGCGAGTGGACCAGCAACGCGGTGGGCCAGGGCCCGATCGCCGGCCCAGCGCTGTCCGCCGACGGGTCCACCGTGTACGCCAATGGCCGCGACGATCACCTGTGGGCGATCAACACCGCGAACGGCAAGCCGAAATGGTCAGTGCCGCTGGACTATCTGGCGCAGACGCCGCCGTCGGTATCGCCGGACGGCCTGATCGTGGCCGGCGGCGGTCCTGGCAGCAAGCTGGTCGCGGTCCGCGACGGCGGCGACAAGGGCGACGTGGTGTGGACCCGCGACGACGTCGTCCCGCTGTCCACGTCGAGTCGGGCAGGCAACGGCGTCGGGTACACGATCGCCAAGGACGGCGAGAACGGTCAGGCCCTGCTGGTGTTCGATCCGGCCGACGGGCACACCGTCAACAGCTATCCGCTGCCGCAGGCGACCGGCTGGCCGGTCGGCGTATCGGTCGGCCATGACGGTCGCGTCGTCACTGCCACCAGCGACGGCCAGATCTATGGCTTCGCGCCGGCGTAACGGCTACGCCAACAGCGGAGCCAGTGTCGCGCGTGGGACAGGCGCCTCGACAGGACCCGCGGTCTCCGCGAACAGCTCGCCCTGGGCGAAGTAGAAGGTCACCGCGTCGTCGGTCAGCGCGAAGTTCTGGTACTTGCTCGGGTCGAGCCCGACGCTGGGCGGGATGCCGTCGATCAACCCTTGCTGCTTCTGTATGTACTGTTCGACGGCCGGATAGATCACGTCGAGCGGCTTGGTGCCCGGCTTGAACAAGGTGTCGAATGTGATCGGCGCCTTTTTACCGAGGTCCCAATTGAAGGACTTGTACCAGGTCTGGGGGTGCGCACCGCCCACGTTCTGCCACATCGTGAACACAACGCTCCGCGTGGCGCCGGTCGGTGTGTCCGTGCGGTATCCGGTTCCCTTCGCGTCGAGCTCATAGGGCAAGTTGTACGAACCGGGCATCTCCGAGACGTTGACGAACCCGTCGCGGGCCTGGGTGAGGTACGACGTCAGTGCCTGCTGGTCGGGGTAGTCGTTGGGGAACGTGATGTCCAGGGTGTAGGTGGGGTTCGACGTGTGCACGCTGCATATCTGGTCGTGCCCGACGGTGCCGCCAAGGTCAACGCAGGCCGACTGCGCCCCAGCCGCCGATATGCCGGTCGAGTAGGCCAGTACACCGGCCACGAGAATCGGGGCCACCCTCAGAATGCGCATCGTCGACGTCCTTGAGAGCCGGCACCGGCTTTGGGCACCGGCGCATTACTGCCAGCGTACGTGGCGACTCAGCGGGACGGACGACAAATGAATGCCGTTGCCCGGCTTGCCGCCCCAGATCCGATGCGGGCGATGACGACCGACACAGGTTGCGATCCGCGCAGCCGCAGTCGAGCGCGCAACGCATCGGGGTCGACGCCGACACCGCGAACCAGGATCTCGACGGCTCCTACGTCACGCGCCGAAAGCGCCTGGCGCAGTCGCCGTTCGCTGTAGTTCAGCTCCTCGAGGACTTCGAACCCGCGCACGTTCTTGGGAAGTTGATCGCCGGACAGGTAAGCGATATCGGGGTCGAGCTGCCACAACCCGTGTCGGGCGGCGTAGTGCCGCACCAGACCTGCGCGCACCACCGCGCCGTCGGGGTCGACGATCCACCGGCCGGCCGGCGACACCATGCAGTCGTCCGGGTCAGCGTCGGTGAGGCCTTCGCCGGTGTCCAGTATCGTCGCCCGGCGGGTCACTCCATCTCCTGCAAGGCCCGCCGACCACAGGCACGCCTCGCGCACGCTGCCTGCCAGCGAGGTGACCTCGATCTCGCCGTCGAATCCCAGCCGCGACAACTCATCGAAATCTATTCCGGGAGCGACCTTTACGACGAGTTCGCGGCCCCGGTACACGTCCAACAACCCATCCAGCGCCGGTGTGTAGTCACGGGGGTCGAACCGGCGCCGTCCACCGCTACGCCGGGCCGGGTCGACGAGAACGACGGAGTCGCGGGTGATCGGCCGCAACGCGTCGCCGCGACAGAGATCGACGTCGGCGACATTGTGACGAGCCATCGCCAGCCGGACCGGATCGATATCGCTTCCGACCACGTGCGACGCCGAATTGCGCAGCGCCGCAAGCTCTGTGCCGATCGAACATGTCGCGTCGTGCACATCCACGCCCGCCAACCGTCGTGCCCGATGCGCGGCGACGGGTTCGGCGGTGGCCTGCTGTAGCGCCTCGTCGGTGAACAGCCAGCGCGACGGGTCCGCGAACTTCGCCCTGGCTTTGCGCCGCAACAGCGTCGTCTCCACCAGGGCGGCCGCACGATCACCGAAAGATGCTCGCGCCGAAGCGATGTCGGCGACCAGCGTGGAGTCGGTCAGCCGATAGCCGGCGGCGTCGCGCAGCGCACGCTCCCCCGCCTCGCTACGCAAATAGGCGACGTCGTCGAGGCAGAAAGCTACGACGGCTTAACCCCGGTCACCATGACGTTGTAGAACCAGCCCTTCGGCACGACGCGCCGCCATAGGTTGTCGTCAACCCAGCTCAGCGTGATCCAGCTGTTGAACGCGAACTTGCCCCAGCCCCAGCCGAGCTTGCCGGGCGGCACTGTCGACTCGAAGGTGCGCAGTGGCCAGCCCAGCATCGCTGCGGTGAATTCCGTAGTGCCGGTGCGCACGTCGACGGCGCCGGCGTTTGCGGCCATCCGCTCGAGATCGCCGGGACCGAACGTGTGTAGGTCGACGATCCACTCGAGGGCCGCGGCCCGTGAATTCTCGTCCAGCTCCGCCTGCGGGCGCCGCCAGCTGCTCAGTCCGGGCAGCTTCATGGCACGGATGGTGACGTTCCAGGTCAAGTTCGCCAGCGTCCGCGCATAGGCGTTGCCCACCGTCGTGGGCTCGCCGGCGAACACGAACCGGCCGCCCGGCTTGAGCACCCGCACCACCTCGCGCAGCGACAACTCGACGTCGGGGATGTGATGAAGCACGGCGTGCCCGACGACGAGGTCGAAGGTGTCGTCGTCGTATGGGATGCCCTCGGCGTCGGCGACCCGGCCGTCGATGTCCAGGCCCAGGTTATCGCCGTTGCGGGTGGCGACCTTGACCATTCCTGGCGACAGGTCGGTCACCGAGCCGCGGCGTGCGACTCCTGCCTGGATCAGGTTGAGCAGGAAGAACCCGCTGCCGCAGCCGAGCTCCAGCGCCCGGTCGTACGGCAGCTCGCGAATCTCGTCGGCCGGCACGATCGCATCGAAGAGGTCACGGGCGTAGTCGACGCATCGCTTGTCGTAGGAGATCGACCATTTGTCGTCATAGGACTCGGCCTCCCAGTCGTGGTACAGCACCTGGGCGAGCTTGGAGTCGTGGCGGGCCGCCTCTACCTGTTCCGCCGTGGCGTGCGGGTTCGGCGTCGGATCGGTACTCGTCATGGCTGGCAGCCTAAACGTCGAAGGCGGCCTTGGCGGCAGCCAGTACCTGCGGTGGATAGTCCAGGAACCGCCGTGCCCAGGTCACGGCCGCGTCGTACACGCCGTCGGGTGCCACCATCTCGTCGATCAGTCCGAGTGCCAGCGCCTCCTTGGCGTCGATGAACCGCCCACTGAACACCAGGTCCTTGGCCTTGCTCTCGCCGGCCGTGCGCGCGAGGCGGGCGGTGCCGCCCTGTGGCACCCGACCCGCCAGGATCTCCGTCGCGCCGAACTTCACGTTGTCGCCGGCCACGCGCCAGTCCGCGGCCAGCGCCAGGTTCAGCCCGCCCCCCAGCGCGTAGCCGGTGATGGCCGCGACGGTCGGCTTCGGGATGGCGGCCAGCGCGTCGACGGCCTGCCGGCACACGCGTGCGGCGACCTCGGCTTCGTCGGCGCTCAAGGTGCGCAGCTCGGGCATGTCGTCGCCTGCGGAGAAGATCTCGTGACCGCCGAACAGGATGACGGCGGAGATGTCGTCGCGGTGTCCGAGATCGGCTGCCGCAGAAACGATCTCGCGGTACACCTGGCGTGTCAACGCATTGGTCGGCGGGCGCGACAGCAGCAGCGTGGCGATGCCGGGCTGCTCATCGCTGGTGTGGACGGAGACGAACTCGTTCATGCCAGCGGCGTGTCGGAGCTGTAACCGTCGGGGGCGCGGCGGTTGCGGGCCTCGTTGTACCGGTCGCTGTTGAAGAACTCGATCTCCCAGTTACCGGTGACCTTATCGGCGGCCAGATGGGGTTCGACGGCGACGATCTTGCGTTCGACGGCGAGCACCTCGGCGACCGTGCGGCCGCTGAGCGAGTCGAGCTGGGTCCATGTCGGCGGCAGCAGGAACGAGCGGCCCTCGGCGAACTCGTCGAGGCCCGCCTGCGGCGTGCTCCAGAATGCGCGGTCGGTCTCGGTGTTCTCGCCGTCGGCCCGCTGGCCCTCCGGCAATGCGCCCACGAAGAAGTAGGTGTCGTAGCGGCGGGTGCGCTCCTCTTTCGGCGTCACCCAGTTCGCCCACGGCCGAAGCAGATCCGCGCGCAACACCAGCTTCTCGTCGCGCAGGAAGTCGGCGAAGGACAGCGAGTGGTTGGCCAGCGCGGCGCGCGCCTCGCCGTAGATCGATGCGTCGCCGATGATGCCATCCGGGTCGTCGGCCGGCCCGGCGAACAGCACGCCGGACTCCTCGAATGTCTCGCGGGCCGCGGCACACACCAGCGCCTCGGCCAGATCCGGTTCGACGCCGAACCGCTTGGCCCACCATGCCGGGCTCGGGACCGAACCAGGCGACATCGGCGTTGCGGTCGCGGTCGTCGACGCCACCGCCGGGAAACACCATCACGCCGGCGACGAAGTCCATCGCGGAATGCCGCCGCATCAGGAACACTTCGATTCCCGGGGCGAGCCCGAGCGTTTGTCGCGGATCAGCATCACGGTCGCGGCCGGCCGTGGGACCAGCGGATCTTCGGTCGTCATGCTCGCCTCCTATGCGCCGCCCTGCTTCGTGTGCGACGCGCGAAGTAGCGCCCGTCGATGTTCTCCAGGGCAATCGACTGGCCGAACGCCGTGGACAGGTTCTCGGCCGTCAGCACATCCGGTAGCAGTCCGGAGTCAACCACCTTGCCCTCGGACAGGATCAGGCAGTGCGAGAAGCCCTGCGGGATCTCCTCGACATGGTGGGTGACAAGCACCAGCGCCGGAGAGTCCGGGTCGGCGGCCAGGTCGGCCAGCCGGGCCACCAGCTCCTCGCGGCCGCCGAGGTCCAGCCCGGCGGCGGGCTCGTCGAGCAGCAGCAGCTCGGGATCGGTCATCATCGACCGGGCGATCAGCACCCGCTTGCGCTCACCTTCGGACAGCGTGCCGTACGTGCGCTCGGCTAGGTGCTCGGCGCCGACGCTTTCCAGCATGTCGACGGCCTGCTCGTAATCGACGTCGTCATATTTCTCCCGCCAGCGGCCCATCACCGCGTAGCCGGCGGAGACGACCAAGTCGCGCACCACCTCCTCCTCGGGCACGCGCTGCGATAGCGCCGAGCTGCTCAGCCCTACACGCGAGCGCAGCTCGGACATGTCGACGCGGCCCAGCCGCTCGCCGAGCACGAACGCCGTGCCCGACGACGGGTGCTCCATGGCCGCGGCGATGCGCAGCAGCGACGTCTTGCCTGCCCCGTTCGGCCCGATGACCACCCAGCGTTCGTCGAGTTCGACCGACCAGGTGACCGGCCCGACCATCGTCTGGCGGCCGCGCCGCAGTGTGACCCTGGCGAAGTCGATGAGCAGGTCAGGGTCGGCTGCATCTGCTGCGTCTTCTCCGGCGTCTGGCACTCGCCCATCGTAGTGGCGCGATTTCGGCGCGCTAACGCCCGCTGAGCGTCCGTTACCGCGCGCCGCAGCGCGTCGGCCACCCGACCATCGTGCCGTACTCAACACATGTCGCGTTCTGCGGGTCGCAACAGCTGTTTTTGGATGAGCCGTAATTGTCATACCTGGCAGGGAGGATCGGTGAGACCGGTTCAGTGACCAGGTGGCTGGGTGGAGGACGTGCGCCCGGCGCGCACGCGGCCCACGCACGGTGCCGTAGGCTGGCCATAAATGGAATGGCTTTCCACAATCTGGGTGCTTGTGCCGACCCTTGCGATCGCCGCGCTCGTCCAGGGCGCGAGCGGTTTCGGCTTCGCGCTCGTGGTCGCACCGGTCGTCGGGTTTGTCGACCCCACCCTGCTCCCGGCCGTGCTGCTGCTCTGGCTTCTCCCGCTGAACTCGTACTTGGTCCTCCGGGAGCGTCATTCCATCGACGCGGCGGGAGCGCGCTGGATTCTTCTCGCCCGCCTGGTCAGTACGCCGGCGGGCCTCGCGATGCTGGTGATGGTTCCCGACCGGCACGCCGGTGCGCTGGTGGGAGGCATGACGATCTGCGTCGTGCTGGTGACGTTCATCGTTCCGCCCTTCGACCCGGGCGGAGCGCGTACCTCGGGGCGGGGCTGATGTCGGGCATCAGCGAGACCGCCACGGGCGTGGGCGGTCCGCCACTCGCCCTGGTCTACCAGCACCGACCGGCCGCCGAGGTCCGCTCGACCGTGGCGCTGTGCTCGTTCGTCGGCGAGCTCGCGTCCCTCGGCCTCCTGCTCCTCTACGGCCGCGTCTCGATGCGGGACCTGGTCACGGCCGCAGTGCTGCTACCGGCCGCAGTCGTGGGCGCGAGCCTGAGCGGAAGGATCCGGCACCGATTGAACGGACCCCGGCTGCGGGTGTTGGTGCTGGTATTCGCCGTTGTGTCCAGTCTGGTGCTGATCTTCTGACCGGGACCGGCGGCTCAGCTCTCCGCGCGCACCGGCAGCCCGAGCAGCTGACGCGCCTCGGCCGCCGACGCCGGATGCCGGTCGTACTCGGCGCATAGGTCCGCAACGCGGGCGACCAGCTCGGCGTTGGAGGCCGCCAGCCGACCCTTGCCGTAGAAGATGTTGTCCTCCAGGCCGGTACGGACGTGCCCACCGCGCGCCAGCGCCCAGCGGTTGGCCTCCAGCTGGTACCTGCCGGTCGCCATGCACGTCCACGTCGCCTCCGACATCAGGTCCCGGATTTCCGCGGCGAAGAAGTCGACCAAGGACTCCCGCGGAGGCAGCGCGTTCTTGATGCCCATGACCAGCTGCACCTGCGGTGCGGGGGCCAGCAGGCCGCGCTCGAGCAGGTCGGCCGCCTTGTCAGCATGGCCAGGTCGAACACCTCGATCTCCGGCTTGATACCGAGATCGATCAGCCGCCTGGCGACGTCCTCCACCACGTCGGGCGGATTGTCGTAGATGCCCGTCGGGAAGTTCACCGATCCGGTCGAGAACGACGCCATCTCCGGCCGCAGCTCGAGACAGGCGAAGCGCTCCTCGATCGTCCTGCCGCGCGCGCCGGTCGACAGCTGCACGATCATCTCCGGGCAGGCCTGCTGGATGCCCCGTCGGACCTCGTCGTACAACGCAGGTCGGACGCCGGCCGCTCCTCGGCATCACGGACATGGACATGGCAGACCGTGGCGCCCGCCTCGTACGCCTCGATCGCCGACGACACCTGGCGTTCGGGCACCACCGAACCGCGGGGTTGTCGCGCGTGGTCGGCACGGCGCCGGTGATGGCGACGGTGATGATCGCCGGAGTAGTCATGTCATTGCCTCCTGTGGGATGTGCGTGAGCGGCGGCCGGTCGGCCAGGTAGGACGTCGTGTGTGTCCCGTCGACAAACTCCGGCTGGTCGAGGAGCCATAAGTGGAACGGAGGGTCGTCGCGACCCCGTCGACCCGGAACTCGCGCAGTGCACGCCGGCGCGGCGGATCGCCTGCTCACGATCGACGCCGTGCACGACCAGCTTCGCCAGCAACGAGTCGTAATACGGCGAGACCACCCACCCGCTGTAGCAGTGCGTGTCGCAGCGGATGCCCGGCCCCGCGGGTGGTTCGACACAGCGATCCGTCCCGGGCCGGGCCGGAAGTCGGCGGTGGGGTCCTCGGCGGTGATCCGGAACTCCATGGCGTGCCCGTACGAGACCGGCGAGTCGAGTCCGTCGAGAGGCTCCCCGCCGGCGATCTGCAGCTGCCACGCGACCAGGTCGACCCCGGTGATCTCCTCGGTGACCGGGTGCTCGACCTGGATCCGGTGTTCATCTCGATGAAGGCAAAGTCGCCCGTCGTCACGTCCAGGAGGAACTCGACCGTCCCTGCGCCCCGGTAGTCCGCCGCAGCGGCCAGGCGCACCGCGGTCTCGGACAGCTCGACCCTGACGGAGTCGGGGAGGGACGGCGCCGGCGCCTCCTCGACGAGCTTCTGATGACGACGCTGCAGCGAGCAATCCCGCTCCCCCAGCGACACCAGACGACCGTGATGGTCGCCGAGCACCTGGACCTCGACGTGCCGCACGGCCGGGAGGTAGCGCTCGACGTACATGCCGTCGTCACCGAACGCACCGCTCGCCTCCTGCCGTGCGAGCGCGAGCGCCGGCATCAGCTCGTCCTCGCGGTCGACGACCCGCATCCCCTTGCCGCCGCCTCCGCGCTGGCCTTGAGCAGCAGCGGGTATCCGTGGTCCCGGCCGAAGCGCAGTGCCTGCTGGTCGTCTCGCAGGATCCCGTCGGAGCCCGGCACGATCGGTACGCCGGCGTCGGCCGCGAGCGTACGCGCGCGTGCCTTGTCGCCCATCTGGGCGATCGTCTCCGGATCCGGGCCCACCCAGGTCAGTCCGGCCGATCCGACCGTACGCGCGAACTCCGCGTCCTCCGAGAGAAATCCGTACCCGGGATGCACGGAGTCGCAGCCGGTCGCCTCCGCCACGTGCACGAGTGCCTCGCGCCTCAGGTAGCTGGCGGTGGCGGGCGGTGGTCCGATCAGCACCGAGCGATCGGCCAACGAGACATGGCGCGCGTCCCGGTCGGCGGTGGAGTGCACGGCCACGGTCTCGATGCCGAGGTCCCGGGCGGCGCGGATCACGCGTACGGCGATCTCACCCCGGTTGGCGACCAGAAGGCGCTGCAACCCGGACATCGCTCAGCGCACCACGCTCAGTCGCAGGCCCGGGCGCTCCAGGCGGATGGTCTCTCCTGCCGGTCCGCTGCGCAGGCCGTCGAGCAAGTGCGCCAGCGGGTCAGTCGCCGACTCGTACGACGGCGCCGCGCGCCCGCGTGCCTGCCGCAGACCGGTGAGGTCCTGGTCGGAGTAGAACGCGGCGAGCAGCAGGTCGTCGTCGGAGTCGAACGGTCCCCGCTCACGGCGGAGCTCGGGCAGCGCGGACGGGATGGCCTCGCCGGCCCGGCCCTCGAACGGCTCGGACGGCCCGGTCGCGAACACGCGGTCGGCGACGTTCGGGTCAACCTCGCCGGCCAGGCGGCCGTAGTGCCCGCGTACGTACCTGGCGACCTCCGCCGGGATGGTCGCGTACCGCTCGTCGCCGAGCACGTTCAGCATCGCCTGTGCGATCACGTACTGGGCGAACGGGCTGACCAGGATCGGGTAGCCGAGGTCGATGCGGACCTGTTCGGCCTCTTCGAGGATCTCATCCGCGCGGTCCTCCAGCTTCATCCGCTTCAGGTCGGTGCGCAGGTTGGAGATCATCCCGCCGGGCACCTGGTGCCGGTACAGATCGGGGTCGAACCGGTTCGGTACGGCGAGAGGAAACCCGTGACGGTGGGCGACACCGGTGAAGTAGTCCGTCATCGTGGCCAGTCCGTCGCGGTCGAGACGGCTCGCGATGCCCTCCTTCGCCAGGTGTCGCACACAGTATTCGGTCGACGGTAGAGACGCTCCCCCGGCGAGCGGATCGCTCGCAGTGTGCAGGATGTCGACCCCGAGGCGCGCCGCCTCGAGATAGCACGGCTCGGCCATCCCCGACAGCGAGTGCGAGTGCAGCTCCAGCGGCACATCGCAGATCACCGCCTTGAGTGCGGGTACGAGCGTGCGTACCCGATCCGGGAGCAGTAGGCCCGAGGGGTCCTTGATCATCACCGTGTCCGCGCCGAGATCAACCAGCTCGCGGGCTACCCGCTGGTAGTACTCGTCGGTGTGCACCGGCGAGAGGGTGTAGACGAGGGCTGCGCCCACGTGCAGGCCCTCCTCCTTGCCGACCCGCACCGACAGCTCCAGGTTGCGGGTCTCTTTCAGCGCGTCGTAGACAGTGATGCGGTGCATCCCATTGCCCGATCCGCCGGATCGTCAGCTCGACGACGTCGTCGGCGAAGTACCCGAACGTGAACAGACTCTGGCCGCGCGTCATGATGTCGATCGGCGTGGTCCGGACACGCTCGGCGACGAGACGCATCCGCTCCCACGGATCCTCGTGCAGGAAGCGCACGCATACGTCGAAGACGGCGCCGCCCTCGAGATTGATCCAGTCGAACCCGACCCGGTCCATCTGCTCGGCGATCGGCAGGATCATCGCGTTCGTCATCCGGTCGCCCACAGAGACTGGTGACCGTCACGGGTCGTCACGTCCACGTAGCGCATCCGCTCGTCGCTCATGCCGGCTCGATCCAGATCAGCGGCTGGCCGAACTCCACCAGAGCGGCGTGATCGGCGTCGATCCTGGCGACCTTGCCGGCCACCTCGGTCTTGAGCTCGGTGAACAGCTTCATCACCTCGACGAGCCCCACGGTGTCGCCCGGCGCGACGACGTCACCGGCCTCCACGTACGCCGGTTCCCCGGCTTGGGTCACCGGTAGAAGGTACCGACCATCGGCGCGCTGATAGCGACCCAGTGATCGGGGACGGCGGGTGCGCCGTCGACGCCGGCTTCCGGCTGCGGTTCGGACGTGACCGGCGCATCGGGTTCGGAGGTGACCGACACGTCGGGTTCGGGGCTCGCTTGCGCGACGTCGGCGGCGGTCCGCGGGCCCGCGGAGTCACCGTTGCCCACCGCCGGATCTCCATGCCGTACCCGCAGCCTCAGGTCGCCCCACTCGAGATCGACGTCGGACGCGTCGATCGCCTCGAGCAACCGAAGGATCTGTCCGACCTCGGCGAGCGTCAGGTCCGGCATCGGTCCTCTCCTTTCCGAGATTGGGATCGGAACCCAGACAAAATTGGAAAGGCTTTCCAACTTGAAGCTTGAGTCTCGCTCAGCGCGCGACCGGTGTCAAGGCATAGAGTCAGCCCCACCGAGAACGCGCTGGTCCGCGTGCCGCATCGCCGGTAAACCGAGATGTACGCTCACACAAGGCCAATGGATTGCGGCAGGTTGCGACTCGAACACGGAGGGGCTCGCTGGTGGTGAGCACGAGGAAGTTGACGTCCGTGGGCGGCACCGCCCACGGGGGAGGCGCCGGGACCCAGGCAATCAGCCGCACCCTCGCCGTTCTCAGCCTGTTCCGCGAGAGTGATGGCGATCTCGGCATCTCCGACATCGCGAAACAGCTGTCGCTGAGCGTCAGCACCGTGCACCGGATCGTGCGTGCACTCGTCGACGACGGCTATCTGAGTCAAGACCTAGCCAGCGAGCGCTACACGCTCGGACGCGCCTCGGTGCTGCTCGGCCACGCGGCTAATCGCCGGCTCGGGCTCGACCGCGCCAAGACGGTGATCGAGCGCCTCCGCGACGAGTTGGGCGAATCGGTCAACCTGGGCGTACGGGACGGCGGGGAGATGGTGGTGGTCATCAGCGCCGAGTCCAAGCACCTGCTGCGGTTCTCCCAGGCGCCCGGCAACCGGCTGCCCGTCCACGCCACCGGCATGGGCAAGGCGACGCTGTCCCACGGAGCCCGATCCATCGAGGAGGAGATCGCCGGTCTGGACACGCCGCTTCGACGGCTCACCAAGAACACGATCACGTCGGCCACGGCCTTGAGCAAGGAGCTGAACCTGATCCGCAGCCGTGGATACAGCATCGACGACCAGGAGGCGATCGAGGGCGTGCGCTGTGTCGCCGTGCCGATCCTCTCGCCGGAAGGCGACCTGCTCGCCGCGATGGCCGTGCAGGTCCAGCCGTACGCATGAGCGACGACCAGCTAAAACGGGCCGTACCAACGCTGCGTACCGCCGCACAGGAGATCGCTCAGCTGCTCCCACCAGGCCCGCTGTGAGGGCGCGACGGCGCGGCTAGTGGACCGCGTCGCGCTGCGCGGGTCGGCACTGCCAGCCCACCCAGTGCTCGACGGCTCGCGCCACCCGCAGGATCCCAGCCTCGTCGCCGTAGCCGCCGACTATGTGCAGTCCTGCGGGCAGGCTGTTGTCGGTCAGCTCGCACTGAACCGACACCGACGGCAGCCCGAGAAAGCTCGTTGGAAGCAGAAGCGCCGTACCCGCTCGAGCTCCTCGGGCCCCGCCCCGAGCAGCGGCGCTCTACCGGTTGGGTCGGCGTCACGAGCACGTCCACGGAGCCGAAAATGGCTCCCATCCGCGACTGCAGCGCGGTCCTGTCGGCGAGCGCACGCTCGTAGGAGTTCCGGCTCACCGCGGCGCCACGGTCGAGGTTGTCGCGCACGGCGGAGCCGAACAGCGTGCGGTCGCCCGCAGACCCTGCCCGCTCCCCCATCGCCCGGTGGAACTCGTACAACAGAAAGTCGAAGAGCCTGTCGCAATCCAACAGCGTGTCGAATGCGGGGATTCCGACACTGCGGATCTCGGCGCCGAGCTCGGTGAGGGCGTGCACGGCCTCCCGCATCGGACGCTCCACACCCGCATCGAGCCCGACGAGTGAGACGTTCTCGATCAGACCGACCCGCACACCCTCGAGACCGACGACCGATGCGTCCGGTCCGCGGGCGCGTCCCGCCGGTCATCGCGGTCAGCAGCACAGCCGCGTCGTCCACCGTACGGGCGATCGGGCCGGCCGCGTCCAGCGTGCTGGCACGTGCGAACGCTCCCGCGACATCGACAGCTCCGTAGGTGGGGCGGCTCCCACCACTCCACAGACGCTCGCCGGAAGCGGATCGAGCCACCGGTGTCCGAGCCGATCCCAGCCAGGCTCAGCCTGCGGCTACCGCCGACGCCGTACCTCCGGACGAACCGCCCGCCGAGTAGTCGCCGTTCCACGGTTGCGCATGTCGCCGAAGGTCTCGTTGCGTCCGGTTACGTCCGCGGCGAACTCGGCGAGGTTGTTCTTGCCCAGGAACACCGCGCCCGCTGCACGCAGCCTGCCCACAACGGCGGCGTCCGCGTTCGCCGTGGCGGCGCACACCCGCGAACGCGACCCCGCGTCGTACGCACACCCGCGACGTCGAAAAGGTCCTTGACCGCGATTGGGATGCCGTGCAGCGAGCCACGATCGATCCCAGCTGCCAGTTCGGCGTCGAGCGACCTCGCCTGGCGTAGCGCGTCGTCGCCGGTCACCTCGATGAAGGCGTGCAGCCTCGGTCCAGAGCCGCGATCCGTTCGAGCTGAGACGTCGCGAGCTCGACACAGGTGAGCTCTCCGGTGCGCAGCCGAGCTCCCGCCGAAGTGATGGTCAGCGCTTCTCCGGTCACCGTCGGGCATCCGTCGTGGGTGCGGAGCCGTTTCCACGCCACCCCCCGCTCGCGTTGCGCGACGTCCGCCTCCGCCTGCTGCGGCTTGGCCGACAGCTCAGTGCCGAGATCCTCCATGTTGCGACCGCTGGTCTCCTGGCCGAGGAAGAACATCGGTGCCGCCAGCAAGACCATGGTCACCGCTGCAGCGGTGAGCACAGTGGTCACGCCGAACCCGTCGAACAGGCCGGCAGGAAGGCGACCAGGATGCCGCCGGTCAGGCCCCGCTGATCATCTCGCCGAGACTGGTCCCCAGACCGCGCAGCCGGTCGGATACTGCTCCGCCATGTACATCTTGGGGATCGAGAAACTCCCGAGCCCGAACCACGCGTCGCGAGTGCGCCGATGACGACGACCACGATCCCGACGACCAGCTCGAGCGTGAGCAGGATCAGACCGACGCCGCGACCAGCATGTACAGAGCGAAGACCAGCTTTCGCCCTCGCTGTCAGCGAGCTTGCCCTGGTAGAAGACACCGAACGCCGAGACGAACATCATCACACCCGTGTACAACAACGAGTTCGACTTCGTAGCCCCTAGCATGCCGTAGATCTTCGGCGCGTACGTGAGCATGGTGTACCAGACGATGAACGAGGAGGTTAGAGCCGCGTACGCGATCAGGCTGCGCCGGAGATAGGCGCCTCCAGCAGTCGCGCATCCGCATCGACTCATGGACCGCGTCTCGTCCAGACTGCCAGGATCCCGGGTCGACGATCTTGTCGTCGTGGCGATGCCGGCTTCGTCCTCGATTTGCGTGACCAGCTTGCGTACGTCGTCGCGGGCACGCGTCGAGCCCTGACGCGCGGCCTTGCGGAGCTGGAACCGGGGACTCTCCGGCACCCACTTGGCGAGCACCGGCACCAGCAGCAGCGGAAGGCCACCGATCAGGCACGGCACGCGCCACGACCACTCGGTGTCGAACGTGCTGACCGCCCACAGGCCGACCAGCGCGGGAAGGGTGTACCCGCCGTTCAGAACCCACTGCGCATAGCCCATGATCCGGCCGCGCGCCTCCTTGTTCACCAGCTCGGAGATCATCAGGTACGGCACGGGGAAGATGGCGCCCTCACCGAGACCTGCGAGGATCCGCAGCACGATCAGCAGAGCGAAGTTCGTGGAGAACGCACTCAGCAGTGTGAAGACGGCGAACACTGCGGTACCGACCAGGAGCACCTTCTTGCGGCCGTAGAGGTCGGCGAGCCTGCCGGCCGGCAGCATTCCGGCGAGCAGGCCGATCGTGCCGGACGCGCCGAGTAGTCCGATCTGACCCGAAGACAGATCCCAGTGCGGCCCGAGCACCAGGATGAGAACGCTCACTAGGCCGATGTCGAACGACTCGAGCAGCCAGACGAGGACGACGACACTGATGCCGACGCGAAGCGTCCGGGTGACGGGCGCCCGGTCGAGGCGGGTCAGCAGGTTCGCGTCGACTGTGGTGGCGGACGGGGACGGGGAATCCGAAGGCATGACCCTCCATATTTCTGGAAAGCTATTCCAAAGTGACGCAGGTCATGCTGCTCTCCTCCGGCGAGATCTGTCAAGGACAGATTTCGAGGCCAGAATCTCGACGGGAATCACGGGAGGCCACCGGTCACGTCGATGATCGCGCCCGTCAGGTAGCTCGACGCGTCGGACGCGAGGAAGCAGACCGTCGACGCGATCTCGGCCGGTGCCGCCAGCCTCCCGAGCGGAATCGTGGAAACGAGCGCGGACAGTCGAGCGGGATCGGTGTTGCGCGCCATCACGCCGGTGTCAACTAGACCGGGCACACGCAGTTGACCCGGATGCCCTCACCGGCGAGCTCGAACGCCAGCTGGCGGTCAAGGCGATGACGCCGCCTTTGGACGCGGCGTACGCCGCGCTGGCGGTGCGGCTGTAGGACCGGCCGGCAATCGAGCCGATGTTCACCACCGCCGCGCAACCGCTGTCTCGTAGGTACGGTAGGCAGGTCTGGTGCAGTGGAAGACGCCGCCGAGATTGATCCCGACCGTCTGCTGCCACTCCTCCTCGGAGAGACGCTCGAAGTCGCCGGCCGGCGCGATCCCGGCGTTGTTGACGAGGACGTCGACACCTCCGAGGTATTCCGCCAGGCGGCGTACCGCATCCCCCGTCTCGGCCGGATCACTGACGTCGGCGCGCGCGTACGCGTCGGCAGTCGCGCCGGAGCGGTGTCGATCACGCCGACGCGACTACCGAGCCGGCGCATCAGGTCGACGATCTCCAGGCCGATGCCGGCCGATCCACCGGTGACCAGCGCGGACCTGCCCGCCAGGTCGTCCAATCCCGTCACCCGACTCTCCCTGTCCTCGCCCGATCCGGCGCTCAACGGGCGGTCCACCCACAGTCGATCGGAATGGCGCTGCCCGTGATCGCGCCGGCCGCGTCTGACGCGAGGTAGACGACGAGCTCGGCAACCTCGTCGGTTCGACCAACCGCTTGACGGCGGCCGCTCGAGCAGAATCTCTCGCAGTGCCGCGGCCTCGTCGATCTGGTTCTCCCGCGCCAGCTCGGTGACCTGCGCCTCGGCCAGCGCCGTGCGAACGTATCCGGGACAGACAGCGTTCGCGGTGACGCCGTTCTCGGCCTCCTCCAGAGCAAGTGACTTGGTGAAGCCGACCACGCCGTGCTTGGCCGCCACGTACGCCGACTTGAATGGAGATGCGACAAGTCCATGAACGCTCGCGATGTTGATCACCCGGCCGGCCGTGGATCGTCGCAGGTGGGGAAGCGCATGCTTGGTGCACAGGAACGTCCCCGTCAGCATCGTCCCGACGACGAGGTTCCACTGGTCCTCGTCGAACTCTGCGACGGCACTGATGCGTTGTAGGCCCGCGTTGTTCACCAGGATGTCCAACCCGTTGCCGTCCTTCGTGAAGTCATCGACGGTTGCTCGCACGGCGTCCCGGTCGCCGACGTCGAGGCAGACCGGTACGGCGTGGGGGATGTCGGCCGCCGTTGCTCTGGCGCCCTCCTCGTCGAGATCGGCCACCACCACACGAGCCCCTTCGCGAGCCAGCGCGGACGCGATGCTCCGCCCAGGCCGCGGCGGCCCCGGTCACCAATGCGGTGCGTTCAGCGAGTCTCATCGGCTGCCGTCCTCCCGGCCAGCGACGGCGCCGACGCTCCGCCCGGCGCCGTCGCGCGCTGCCCCGTCGAACTGCGACGTCTTGAACGTCTCTGGCGCGATGATCAGGCTGACCAGGCTGATCATCGAGTACGCGATCACGAAGAGCGCGACGTACACGCCGTCACCGCCCGCCCACGCGATCAGCACGCTGCACACCAGCGGCACGATCCCGCTGGCCGCGATTCCGGAGAACTGGTACACGAAGGAGGTACCGCTGTAACGCACCTCTGCGCTGAACATCTCCGAGAAGAAGGCTGCTTGCGCCGCCCACATCGCACTGTGTCCGACACCGAGTCCGAGAACGGGCGCGAGGAGTACAGCCCCCTCCCACGGCTCATCCAGCATGGCAAAGAACGGGAAGATGTACACGGCGCAGAACACCGTGCCGAAGATGAAGACTGGACGCCGCCCGACCCGGTCCGACAGCCTGCCGAACAGCGGAAGGGTCAGACACTCGACGGCGGCCCCGAGCAGCACGCCGTCGAGCAGCAGTGACTTGGGGAGATCGAGCTGTGCGGTCCCGTAGACGATGACGATCACCGCGAAGATGTTGAACGCCTGACCCTCGGAGAGACGCGCGCCCATGGCGACCGCCGCATTCTTCGGAAATCTGCGCAGGGCTTCGGCGAGTGGTACGCGGACGATCGAGTCCGAGGCCCGCACCGCGGAGAACACGGGTGTCTCCGCCAGCTTGACCCGTATGACGTAACCGACCACGAGCAGACCGAGGCTGAGCAGGAACGGAACACGCCAGCCCCATGACATGAACTGGTCGTCGGGCATCCGGGACATCAGGGCGAAGACCACCGTTCCGAGCAGCAGCCCGAGCGGGGTGCCGATCTGGACCAAGCTGCCGAAGAGCCCTCGCTTGCCGTCGGGGGCGTTCTCGATGACCGTGAGGACCGCCCCGCCCCACTCACCGCCGAGGCCGATGCCTTGCATGAACCGTAGGAGGAAGAGCAGCAGCGGCGCCCAGATCCCGATCGCGTCGTACGACGGCAGGACTCCGATGCAGAACGTCCCGAGGCCGATGATCAGCAGGGTCAGGACCAGCATCCGCTTGCGTCCGAGCCGGTCGCCGAAGTGACCAAAGACGACTCCACCGAGAGGTCGGGCGATGTACGCGACGCCGAAGGAGGCTAGCGAAGCCGCCGACGCCACGAACGGATCCTGGTCCGGGAAGAAGACCTGGTCGAACACCAGCGCGGCAGCCGTGCCGTAGAGGAAGAAGTCGTACCACTCGGCGGTCGCACCGATCGACGACGCCACGAGAACCCTACGAACATACCTGCGCCGAGATGCCGCCGATTGAGCTGTTTCCTGCATGACGCACCCTCTCCTCTAGCGTCCGGACGAGCGCACGATGGATCAGACGCGGAGACCCCAAACAACTCGGTAGACTGCGTCTTGGAATGGCTTTCCAGAAAAGTACCGAGGGGTCCTTGCGAGGTCAAGAGGCGAGCGTGGACGCATTGACAAGGGGTACCAAGGTCGACTCGATATTGATCGCTGCGATGTAGTACGCCAGCAGCAGGATTTCGTTGGCGTGTAGCTCGCTTTGATAGTTGCGGGGCAGATCTGCGGCGGTAATGAGGCCGGACTGCCGCAGCCGCACCATGAATGTCCCAATGCCGGTGAACCCGTCGAGGATGTGGACGTTGTCGGCGGTGAGGCCTTCGCAAAACTCTTGCCGCGAACCCTGTGACACGCACGCGACCAGAGGATCGCGTCGTGAGAGCTACCAACGAGGCCGCGCCCGTGACCGACCGGCGAGTACCAGGAATCGCCACCGGCCAGGGACACGGGGAAACCAAATCCCGTTTGCCCAGCCGGGCAAGAACGAGCTGGGCCGGGCAACCGTTACCCCGGCACGGCCAACAACGGCCAACTTAATCAGTAACGGTCAGACCCGATCGCTAGGCGAGGCTCCAACCCGCGGCGCCATTGACGATCACCCGGTCGGCCTTGCCGGCCGTGCCGGCCACCAGTTCGGAGTTGCGCTGGTCCGTGGTGGCGACCCAGGCCCGTGCCTCCTCGGGCGTCTTTCCGAATTCGATGTGACGCGCGACGAGGCGTTCGATCCGCTCGCTCTCCTCGCTTGCGACGAACCACACGGCGTCCATGGCGCGGCGGGCCCTTGCCCAGTGGGGATGGTCGAGGAGCAGATAGTTGCCCTCGGTGACGACGAGGCGCGCCGACGGCAGCACGACGAGCGCCGCCGCAAGCGGCTGTTCCAGCGTGCGGTCGAAGCCTGGGACGTACACCGGATCGTCGACCTCCCGCTTCATCCGCTCAAGCAGATGTGCGTAGCCGGCCGCGTCGAAGGTGTCCGGCGCGCCCTTGCGTCCCCGTGCGCCGATCCTGTCGAGCTGGGCGTCGGCCAGGTGGAAGCCGTCCATCGGAACGTGCGCGACCCAGTCGGCGCCTTTAGCCGCCCCGATGCGTTCCAGCAGCAGGTCGACCAGGCTCGACTTGCCCGCGCCGGGGCCGCCCGCAATGCCGAGAATCGCGCGCGATGAATGAACGGCAAGCGCGATCGCATCGCGGGCAAGCAGATCGGCCGTTGCCATCTGCTGAGTGTCGGTCAGGACGCCTCGCAATACTCGCGCGGCTCGCGACTTTGGCGTGAAAACCTGCGCCTGGCGCTTGTTTTCACTCCCAAATCGCTGGCTTCGGCGACAGATGCCCAGCCGCTGACGGCGAGCACCCGCTTGGGCGTGATGCGCACGAACAGTTGCACGAGCGGGCCAATGCCGAATGCGTACAACACGGTGCCGACGCCGACCGTCCCGCCGAGAAGCCAGCCGACGGCCAACACGGTGGCTTCGATGGACGTGCGGACCAGCCGCACCGAAAGGCCGGTGCGCACCACGAGTCCGGTCATCAGGCCGTCGCGCGGGCCGGGGCCCAGCGCGGCGCCGATGTAGAGGACCGTGCTGAACGCGTTGAGCACCACCGCGCTCACCATCATCGCGATGCGCACCGGAAGCGAGGTCGGCGTCGGCAGCAGCCACAGCCCGGCGTCGACGGTGACCGCGATGACGATGACGTTGGCGATCGTGCCGATGCCTGGCCGATTCCGCAGCGGAATCCAGGCCAGCAGCACCGCAACACCGACCACGGCCGACGCGATACCGATCGTCATGCCGGTGTGTTGGGTCAGGCCCTGGTGGAAGACGTCCCACGGGTCCAGGCCCAGGCCGGCGCGCACCATGACCGCCATCGAGAAGCCGTAGCCGCACAGGCCGACCAGCAGCGCCGTCCCGCGAGCTGCGGCCCTACGCATGGTGTGGGAAGCGAATCCTGATGAGTTCGAGCTCGCGGCGCACCCGTTCGGCGTCACGGTCGACGAATTCGGCGGGGATGCTCTCCGCCGGCTTGAAAATCCGGCCCCACGGCCGTGCCAGTCGAGATGTCCAGTTCGTGCTCATGACTCGATACTCCGAACAACTGGCTTGCTCTTCAATAGCCAGTTGGCGCATACTGGCCTCAAATGACGATCGAAATGGCCGCCAGAGCGCTCGATGTGGACCTTTTGGCCCGCGAGCTCGGCAACTGGCGCACGTCCAGTCGCAGCGGACCGGCCTACCAGGGCCTTGCCGACGGTGTCCGGATGCTGATCATCGATGGGCGCCTGCCCGTCGGTGCTCGGCTGCCCAGCGAACGCGCGCTTGCCGACGCACTGCGGGTATCCCGCACGACAGTCACCGCGGCCTACACGCAGCTGCGCGAGGACGGCTATCTCAACGCCCGCCGCGGTGCGCGCAGCACCACCGCACTGCCCGTCGCACCAGCCCCCGCTCCCGTCGCGATCCCGGCGCGGGTCAACCTGGCACATGCCGCGCTTTCCGCGCCGCCCGCCGTGCACGAGGCATTCATCGACGCGACCCATCAAATGGCGCCGTACCTGCGCGACATCGGGATCGACCTCACCGGGCTCGCGCCGCTGCGTGAGGCCATCGCCCAAAGATATTGCGCGCGAGGGCTTCCCACCGCACCCGACGAGGTCATGGTCACCACCGGCGCGCTGCACGCAATCTGCTTGATCCTGGCCGCATACATCCAACCGGGCGACCGAGTACTGGTCGAACAACCCACCTACCACGGTGCACTTTCAGCCATCACCGCCGCAGGCGCACGACCAGTGCCGGTGGCTATGACCCACGACGGCTGGGAACTCGATGCCATGCAGGCCGCGATTCGGCAATTGGCGCCGACTCTGGCCTACTTGATTCCCGACAACCAGAACACAACGGGTCTGACACTGCCGGAGCGAGACCGAAAATACCTGGCGCACATCATTTCTGACACGCGCACCCGGACCATCATCGACGAGACGATGACCGATGTGTGGATAGACGAGCCAGTACCGGCGCCCACGGCAGCCGCAATGACGGCGCGACGGGACCTCGTGATAACAATCGGCTCGATGTCCAAATCGTTCTGGGGCGGTCTGAGAATCGGCTGGATTCGCGCCGAGCGCAGCACGCTGGCAACCATCGCAGCGGTGCGTCCTTCGATCGACATGGGCACACCGATTTTCGAACAGCTCGCCGCCGCAAGGCTTCTCGAGAAGGCCGACGAGATACTGCCCGAGCGGCGGAACATCCTGCGGACCCGTCGTGCACTGCTGAAGTCGCTACTGTCTGAGCAGCTTCCAGACTTCGAACCCGGTCCAGGAACCGGCGGCATGGCGCTGTGGGTCCGATTGCCTGCACCAATGAGTTCGGCGCTCTCGGCGGCTGCTTCGCGGATGGGCCTTGACGTACCGCCAGGCCCCCGTTTCGGTGTCGACGGCAGCCTGGAGCGGTTCCTGCGGATTCCCTACACGCTGCCCGAAGACCAGTTGGTCGAGGCGGTGGACCTGCTGGCGCGCGCCTGGCGGGCGGTTACCGGGACCACGGCGCCCGAACCTGGCGCCGTGGTCGTGTAGCCAGTGACCGTCGCTTTCAGGGGATAACGAGCCAGCGGCCGCGCTGACCGCCGCCTGCGACCTTCTCGAATGCCTTCGCCGCATCGCGCAGCGGCACCCGGCCGGCCACTCGCACCTCCAGCGTGCCCTCGGCGGCGAGTCCGAGCAGCCCGGCAATGGCCTCGCTGTCGGGCTCAACGCTGACGGTGTGCACCGCGATCCCGCGTTCGGCGGCGACCGGCGAGCCGGGGGCTACGCCGACGAACACGCCGCCGTCGCGAACCGCGGCCAGCGCCGACTCAAGCAGAACCGCCGCGTCGAGCACGGCATCGAAGGACGGACCGGGCAGCTCGGCGACAGGTTCAGCGCCCGCGCGGACCACGAAGTCCGCGTCGGCGTCGCGAGCCAGTGCGGTGACCCGCCAGCCGGCGCGGGCGGCCAGGGCGATGGCGTGCCCGCCAAGGGCGCCTGCGCCGCCGGTGACCAGCAGGGTGCGCCCCTCGGCGGGGCCGAACAGGTCGAGGGCCTGGCGAGCGGTGAGCGCGTTGAGCGGGAGCGAGGCGGCCTCGACCAGGTCGAGGCCGTCGGGGACGAGGGCGACGGCGTCGGCGGGCAGCACCGTTTCGTCGGCGTGGGTGCCGACGCCCGGCTTGAGGCCAATCACGTGAAGGATCCCGGCAACCCTGTCGCCCGGGTTCAGGCCGGTGACCTCGCTGCCGACCTCGCTGACGGTTCCGCTGACGTCCCAGCCGAGCCCGACCGGGTCGGGCAGTCCGGCCAGCGCGCGCACCGGCCCGGTCAGCACTCCTACGTCGACCGGGTTGACCGCGGCGGCGGCAACCCGGATCCGGACGTCGGTGGGCCCGAGCTCGGGCGGGGCGACCTCTTCGAGGACTGGCGAGGCGCTGGTGGAGTATGCGATTAGTGCACGCATGGGGATCTCCTCTTCATCTGTGGACACCACCAGACTGCGCGGCCTACTCTCTATTAGGAAGTAGACACCTGAAAGTGGTGTACGCACCCGGAGGAGAGCCATGCCGACGATGACCGCTCAGCAGCGGCGAGACGAGGCCAGGGTCGAGTTCGACGCCTACCTGGCGGAGTGCCCGAGCAGAAAGCTGCTCGACCGGATCGCCGACAAGTGGGTGGCTCTTGTGGTCAAGTCCCTGGTCGACGGTCCCAAGCGCTACTCCGAGGTGTCTCACCAGCTCGCAGGCGTCAGCCAGAAGATGCTCACCCAGACGCTGCGCAGTCTCGAGCGCGACGGCGTGCTGACGCGGACCGTGACTCCCTCGGTTCCGGTCCGGGTGGACTATGAGCTCACGCCGCTGGGTGAGTCGCTCGCCGGTGTACTCGGGCAACTCAAAATGTGGGCGGAGCAGCACATGCCCGAAGTCGACCTGGCCCGCGCCGACTACGACACGCGACAGCAATAGCGGCCGCGTTCAGCCCTTCATCAGTTCGCCGACATGCGCGCTGACCGAATCCGCAAGACCCTGAAGGTCGTAGCCACCTTCCAGCACCGCGACGAGGCGGCCTTCGCAGTACGTCTCCGCCGATTTCATCAGTTCGCGTGTCACCCAGGCGAAATCGTCCGCCGTCATGCGCAATGAACTGAGCGGATCGCGTTCATGGGCATCGAATCCGGCCGAGACGATGATGAACTCCGGCCTGAACGCGTCGAGCGCAGGCAGAATTCTGTCCTCGAAAGCCTCGCGGAGTTCGGCGCCGCCGTCGCCGGCCGCCAAGGGCGAATTGAAGATATTGCCCACACCGGTTTCGTCCGTTGCTCCCGTGCCGGGAAACAGCGGCATCTGATGGGTCGATGCGTACAGCACACTCGGATCTGCGTAAAAGATCTGCTGCGTGCCGTTGCCGTGATGGACGTCGAAATCGACGATCGCGACCCGCGTCAGTCCGTGTTTCAGTTGCGCATGACGTGCGCCGATGCCGATGTTGTTGAACAGGCAGAAACCCATCGCCCGTTCCGTTTCGGCATGGTGGCCCGGCGGGCGGCACGCGACGAAGGCGTTCTGCACTTCGCCATCGAGAACCTTGTCGACCGCCTGCAGCGTGCCACCGACACCGCGCAGTACGACCTCCCACGTCGACGGCTCCATCATCGTGTCGCCGCCGTCGAGATACACATATCCGGCGTCCGGGCGCGCCTCCTCCAACGCATCGACATAGCGGTTGGTGTGCACGTAGCGCGTCGTATCGAGATCGGCGACATCGGCCTCTTCACGCACCAGCGGATCGAACTGGGGCTGGCCGAGCACCGCCTCGACCACGCGGTAGCGGTCGGGCCTCTCGGGATGGCCGGGTTCGGTCTGGTGATTGGCGAAGCTCGAATGGTGCAGAAGCAGCGTTGCCATGAGTAGGAGCCCTCTCGGATACTGTATGCAGATTCCCTGTTAGCTTATGTGAGCTTCCGGAGTGGCGGTATTACTCGCCGTCGCGGATCTCGACGCGGCGCACTACGCCGTCCATCGCATCGGCGGCCTCGATCTCGCCGCGGGTGATGCCGAGGATGAACAGCACGGTGTCGAGATACGGATGGCTCAGCGATGCGTCGGCAACCTCGCGCAGCGCGGGTTTGGCGTTGAACGCCACCCCCAGACCGGCGGCGGCCAGCATGTCCATGTCATTGGCGCCGTCGCCAACGGCGACCGTCTGCGCCATCGGCACGCCGGCCTGCTGCGCGAAGTCCCTCAGCGCCTTGGCTTTTCCTGGCCGGTCGATGACGGGCCCGATGACGCGGCCGGTCAGTTTTCCGTCGACGATCTCGAGTTCGTTGGCCGCGACGAAGTCCATCTGCAGTTCGTGCGCGAGCGGTTCGATGACCTGGCGGAAGCCGCCCGACACGATGCCGCAGTGATATCCCAAGCGCCGCAACGTGCGCAGGGTGGTGCGTGCGCCGGGCGTCAGCTCGATCTGTTCCCCGACCTCCTCGAGCACTTCGGCGGGCATACCGGCCAGCGTCGCCACCCGTCGGTGCAGTGACTCTGCGAAGTCCAGTTCGCCTCGCATAGCGGCCTCTGTGATCTCGGCGACCGCCGCGTGAGCGCCGACCCGGTCGGCCAGCATCTCGATGACCTCGCCCTGGATCAGGGTGGAGTCGACGTCAAAGACGATGAGCCGCTTGGCCCGTCGCGACAGGCTGTAGTCCTCCAGCGCGATGTCGACGCCCTCGTTGACCGCGACCTGCGTCAGCGCTTTGTGCAGTTGTCCGTCGACCGCACCGGGTGGCACCGAGACCCGCAGCTCCAAACCCGTTACGGGATAGTCGGAGACGCCGCGGATGAAGTCGATGTTGACACCGAGCGCGGCGACCTCGCGGGCCACCACGCCGAACGACTCCGCGGTGATGGGACGGCCGAGCACGACGATCGTGTGGGTCGACGGTTCGCGCATTACGGGTAGGTCATCGCTGCGCTCGATCGTGACGTCTAGACCGACGCCGTGAATGGCGGCCTCGACCTCATCGCGCAACGACGGCCCGCCGGCCACTTCCGATGCCCCGGCGACGAGCACGCCCAGCGTCAGTCGGCCGCGGATGACGACCTGTTCGACGTTGAGCAACTCAACCTTGTGCCGGGACAGCACCTCAAAAAGCGCCGATGTCACACCTGGTTGATCGTGTCCGGTGACGGTGATCAGCACCGACACCTTGGGCGTGCTCACCCCCGGGCGCCGCTACGGACCATCAGCTGGATTGGTCCGCCGCCTTGGCCTCTACCGCGGGATGGTGATCGCGACCGACGTGGGCCTCGGCGCGCATCCGATCCACCATGTGCGGGTAATGCAGCTCGAACGCCGGCCGCTCGGACCGAATCCGGGGCAGTTCGGTGAAGTTGTGCCGCGGCGGCGGGCAACTGGTCGCCCACTCGAGCGAGTTGCCGTAGCCCCACGGGTCGTCGACGGTCACCGGTTCGCCGTAACGCCAGCTCTTGAACACGTTCCAGACGAACGGAATCGTCGACACGCCAAGGATGAACGCCCCGATCGTCGAGACGACGTTCAGGGTGGTGAACCCGTCGGTGGGCAGGTAGTCGGCGTAGCGGCGCGGCATGCCCTCGTCACCCAACCAGTGCTGCACCAGGAACGTGGTGTGGAAGCCGATGAAGGTCAGCCAGAAGTGCAGCTTGCCCAGCCGCTCGTCGAGCAGCCGGCCCGTCATCTTCGGGAACCAGAAGTAGATGCCTGCGTACGTGGCGAACACGATCGTGCCGAACAACACGTAGTGGAAGTGCGCCACAACGAAATACGAGTCAGTGACGTGGAAGTCGATCGGCGGGCTGGCCAGCAGCACACCCGAGAGGCCACCAAGGAGGAAGGTCACGAGGAAGCCCACCGAGAACAGCATCGGTGTTTCAAACGTCAACTGGCCCTTCCACATTGTGCCGATCCAGTTGAAGAATTTGATGCCGGTTGGGACCGCGATCAGGAACGTCATGAACGAGAAGAACGGCAGCAGCACCGCACCCGTCGCGTACATGTGGTGCGCCCACACGGCGACCGACAGCGCGGCGATCGACAGCGTCGCGTAGATCAGTGTGGTGTAGCCGAAGATCGGTTTACGCGAAAACACCGGGAAGATCTCAGACACGATGCCGAAGAACGGCAACGCGATGATGTACACCTCGGGGTGGCCGAAGAACCAGAACAGGTGCTGCCACAACAGTACACCGCCGTTGGCGGGGTCGTAGATGTGCGCGCCGAGGTGGCGGTCGGCCGCCAGGCCGAACAGGGCGGCGGTGAGCAGCGGGAAGGCCATCAGCACCAGGATCGACGTCACCAGGATGTTCCAGGTGAAGATCGGCATCCGGAACATCGTCATGCCAGGAGCGCGCATGCAGACCACCGTGGTGATCATGTTGACACCGCCGAGGATGGTGCCCAGACCGCCGACGGCCAGGCCCAAGATCCACAGGTCACCGCCCGCACCCGGCGAGTGGATCGCGTCGGTGAGTGGGCTGTAGGCGGTCCAGCCGAAGTCCGCGGCGCCGCCAGGAGTGATGAAGCCGGCGAGCGCGATCGTCGCTCCGAACAGGAACAGCCAGAACGAGAATGCATTCAGCCGCGGGAACGCCACGTCGGGGGCGCCGATCTGCAGCGGCAGCACCAGGTTGGCGAACCCGAACACGATCGGGGTGGCATAGAACAGCAGCATCACCGTGCCGTGCATGGTGAACAGCTGGTTGAACTGCTCGTTGGACAGGAACTGCAGGCCCGGCAGCGCGAGCTCGGTGCGCATGAACAGCGCCATCAGCCCGCCGATGAAGAAGAAGATGAAGCAGGCGACGCAGTACATGATGCCGATCAGCTTGTGATCGGTGGTCGTCACCAGGTTGTAGACCAGGTTGCCCTTGGGACCGAGGCGGGCCGGGAACGGCCGACGAGCCTCGAGTTCTCCGATTGGGGGCGCTTCGGCTACCAACAGGTCCTCCAAACGTTCATCGGCACAATCCGCAACGAGTTCGCGTACGAATCCTAACTCCCTACGGCGCCCGTGTAAGCCTGGGTCCTACAAACTGTCGTAAACACACAGCGACATCGGAGGTTGGCGGCCTGACCAGCGCCGAACGGCCCAGATGTTACCGTCGGCGACGTGCTGATGAGCGGACCGCGCGTGGGCCTCGTGGCCTCGGCGACCGCCATCCTCACCGCGGTTTCGGTGACGGTCATCAGTGGTTGCGGTGCAGGCGGAGGCACGGCGCGCCCGGGCGCCGAACAATCGGTCATCACGAGCACGACCAAGATCGCCGGCGCCGGCGTACTGGGCAATCAGCGCAGGCCCGACGAGTCGTGCGCGCCCGATCCGGCCGCGGTGGATCCGGGTCCACCGGACCGCGAAGTGCGGCACGCCGCAGGAACGAGCACCGTGCGCGCCGATCCCCAGCGCATCGTGGTGCTGTCCGGCGACCAGCTCGACGCGCTGTGCGCGCTTGGCCTGCAGTCCCGCATCGTTGCGGCCGCGCTGCCCGACGGCTCGGACAGTCAGCCCTCTTATCTGGGCAAGGTGGTGCATGACGTGCCCGGCGCGGGCACCCGCAGCGAGCCGGACCTGCAGGCCATCAAGGCGGCCAACCCCGACCTGATCCTTGGCTCGCAAGCACTGACACCGGACGCCTACCCGCAGCTGACCGCGATCGCGCCAACGGTGTTCACCGGTCCGTCAGGCGCAGCGTGGGAGGACAACCTGCGGGCGGTCGGCGCGGCGACCGGACGTCTCGACGCCGCCAACGGCTTGGTCGACGGCTTCGAGCAGGCCGCCGACAAGACCGGCGCCGACAACGACGCCACACACTTCCAGGCCTCGGTCGTGCAGTTCACCGACACCACGATGAGGGTGTACGGAACCACAAACTTTCCCGGCAGCGTGCTGGCTGCCGTCGGTGTGGATCGCCCTGCGGCACAACGGTTTACCGACAAGCCCTATGTCGAGATCGGCACCACCGACACCGACATGGAGAACTCCCCTGACTTCTCCGCCGCCGACGGCGACATCGTCTACATCTCGTTTGCGTCGCCTGCGGCCAAGGACCGCGCCCCGCAGATCCTCGGCAGCGACGCGTGGAAGAAGCTGTCGGCCAACCGCGACAACCGGGTGTTCGCCGTCAACAACGAGGTGTGGCAGACCGGTGAGGGCATCGTCGCCGCCCGCGGCATGCTGGCGGATCTGAGATGGGTCAACGCCCCGATCAACTAATCTCGCGGGCGTGATCCATGTCCTCAAGTCGACGTACCTGCAGCCGCCCGACGTCGTCGAGCAGACCCGTCCGGCCCATCTCGAGTTCTTGAAGGCCGAGATCGACGCCGGAAGGCTTCTGCTGGCGGGTCGTCAAGAGGACGGGTCCGGCGGCATGCTGATCACCGCCGACATGAGCGTGGAGGACGCGCAGGACATCGTCGACCGCGACCCCTACACCCACGCCGAGGTGGCCCGCTACGAGCGGTCGTCGTTCAACGGCGCATACCGCGCCCCAGGCCTTTAGGCTGAAACTCACAGTTCGAAAAGGGAATGACGGCCGTCCTTTCGGCCGTTGGTCACGGTGAGTCGCATCGAAGCGGCAAATCCAATTAGCTTCGCTAAGTTCCTTGGCGCATGCAATAAAGACGACAAAAGAGGACTGATATGACGACGACCGTTTCCGCCTATGTCGCGACCTCGGCGACCGAGCCGCTGGCCAAGACCACCATTGAGCGCCGCGATCCCGGACCGCACGACGTCGCCTTCGACATCCACTTCGCGGGCATCTGTCACTCCGACATCCACACCGTCAAGGGTGAGTGGGGTCCGGCCAACTACCCGTTGGCGCCGGGCCACGAGATCGCGGGCATCGTCACCGCCGTCGGTTCAGAGGTGACCGCGTTCAAGGTCGGCGATCGCGTCGGCGTTGGCTGCTTCGTCGACTCGTGCCGGGAATGCAGCAGCTGCCTGTCCGGCGAGGAGAACTACTGCAAGCGCGGCATGACGGGCACCTACAACGCGGTTGGCCGCGACGGTGAGGTCACCCAGGGTGGTTACAGCGGCGCGATCGTGGTCGACGAGAACTACGTGCTGCGTATCCCTGACTCGATACCGCTGGACGCCGCCGCGCCGCTGCTGTGTGCGGGTATCACGCTGTATTCGCCACTGCGCCACTGGAATGCCGGACCCGAAACCCGGGTTGCCGTGGTTGGCCTCGGCGGGCTGGGCCACATGGGCGTCAAGCTCGCTGTCGCGATGGGCGCCAAGGTGACGGTCTTGAGCCAGTCGCTCAAGAAGATGGAAGACGGACTTCGGTTGGGCGCAGCCGAGTACTACGCCACCTCCGACCCCGAGACGTTCACCAAGCTGGAAGGCTCGTTCGACCTGATCTTGAACACCGTGTCTGCCAACTTGGATCTGGACGCCTACATGGGCCTGCTCGACGTCGACGGCACCCTCGTCGAGCTCGGCATGCCCGAGCATCCCATGGTGCTTGCCCCTGCCCCGCTGGTCTCGATGCGTCGCAGCCTGTCGGGTTCGATGATCGGCGGCATCCCGGAAACCCAAGAGATGCTTGACTTCTGCGGCGAGCACGACGTGCGCCCCGAAATCGAGGTCATCCAGCCGGATTACATCAACGAGGCCTACGAACGGGTGCTCGCCAGCGATGTGCGGTACCGCTTCGTCATCGACACGGAGTCACTGCGGTAGGTGCCGCTAGACGGAACCGTCGCCAACCCCGGCCAGCGGCCACCCGGCCGCGGCCAGCTTGGCGGCGATCCGTTGGACGTTCTCCGGACCGGCGTCGTGATGTGAGACGTCTTTGATGAACGCCGCGATCTCGTCCTCGCCGATCTCGCCGTCGGCCAGGGCGGCGGAGCCGTCGGCGGTGATATTGCGCACCACCTCTTTGATCTGCTCTTCGGTCAGCGGGGTGGCGCGCAGTAGCGCCAGCAGCGGAACGCGGTCGGGGCCGGGAACACCTTCGGGGTAGCCGGCTCGCAGCCAGTCCAGGATCGAACTCAGAAGCGACGTAGTGGTCACGCTGCAAGTGTCGTTGCTGGGCAATGGCCGCGCCAGGGCGGGTTTCACAGTTCGTCGGTCATTCATCGCGCGTTCATCGCCTTCGAAATCCTGGGACCGCAGACTCCGGAACCGGCTTGTGTTACGGCCAGGTGTCCTCCGGTTGTCGGGATGGCGTAGGGGTGCGAGGCTCTCTGCGGACTGCAGCGTCGCAGGCCCCTTATGCACTCTGATCCGAATCAGGCGGGCCCTGGTGACCACTGAATCCGCAGCCGTTGAACCCACCACCGCACCGCAGGCAGGCCTGAAGAAGGGCGCCATCGGCATCGTCGCGGTCATCTTCATGGCCGTCGCCAACGCGGCGCCGATCACGGCGATGACCGGCAACGTGCCGATCGCGGTGGGATTCGGCAACGGGCTCGGCGCACCGGCGGGTTTCCTGTTCGCGACGATCGCGCTGACACTGTTCGCGCTCGGTTATGTCGCGATGGCCAAGCACATCACCACCACCGGCGCGTTTTACGGTTTCATCTCCCATGGGCTGGGCCAGATCTGGGGTATGGCCAGCGGGCTGTTGGCAACGTTCGCCTATGTGATCTTCGAGGGCTCGTTGATCGGCGGGTGCGCGTACTTCGCCAATGACGCGGTGAACACCATTGCCGGAGTGAACATCCCGTGGCTAGTGTTCGCGATCGGCGCGATCCTGATCATCGGCGCGCTATGCCACTTCCACATCAGCCTGACCGCGGCGATACTCAGCGTGACCCTGGTGTCCGAGGTGCTCGTGCTCTTCGCCTTGGCGTTTTCGGTGATTTTCAAAGGCGGCGGACCCGACGGCTTCATGCTCAACCAGACGGTGCTGCTGAACAACGCATTCGAGAGCCTGCCGGCAGGCGCGTTCGGCACAGCGGCGGCGGCCGGGTCGATGGCGATCGGGTTGTTCTTCGCCTTCTGGTCCTGGGTCGGCTTTGAGACGACGGCCGTCTACGGTGAGGAGTCGCGCAACCCGAAGAAGATCATCCCGCGGGCCACGCTGATCGCGGTGATCGGACTGGGCCTGTTCTACACGTTCATCTCGGCGATGGTGCTGGCCGGCAACGGCGCAAAGACGTCCGTCGAGACCTCGATCAGCGCCTCGCCGCTTAACCTGTTCTTCGGGCTGGTAGAGGCCAACCTCGGCACCGTCCTGCTCGACGTCTACAAGGTCCTGCTCGTCATCGGATCGTTCGCGTGCGCGCTGGCCTTCCACAACGCGGCATCCCGCTACCTGTACGCGCTGGGTCGCGAAATCCCTTCGACCGCAGCGCGTTCCACCGTCGGTGCCACGCATCCCAAGCATGGCTCGCCCTACATCGCCTCGGCGGTGCAGGCCGTGATCACGCTGGTGATCGTGCTGCTGTTCGCCGGGTTCACCGCAGTGCAGGTCCCGGACGCCAACGGCGTTCCGGTGGACACCCCGTCGCTGGTGCCCTACACCAACATCTATGGCCTGCTGGCACTGATCGGCACGGCGGCGATCCTGCTGGTGCAGGCCATCTGCTCGGCGGCGGTGATCTCCTACTTCTGGGTGCGAAAGACCCACCCGGGCAACGTGATCACCACGCTGATCGCTCCACTGATCGGCGGTTTGGCGATGCTGTACGTGGTTTGGCTGCTGTGGGACAACCGCGCCTTCGCCGCCGGCTATGCCGCCAACTCACAGGTGTTCAAAGCAGGCCCGTACATCATTCTGGCGGTGTTCGTGCTCGGCCTGGCGTATGCCGTTTGGATGCGGTACGCCAAGCCGGAGGCCTACGCGGAGATCGGCCGCACGGTCATCGAGGACTCCCACGAGCGGGCGGAGGAAGTCACCCCGTAGCGCGAGCAGTCGCAAAAGCCCCCGACACGACACGTGTTCGGGGCTTTTGCGTCTTCCCACCAAACTGTCCGTAGCGCTAGATTACTAGCATGCTAGCATCGCTGTCGTGGGCGACGAGGACGTCAAGCAGTTCAACGTGTACCTGCCGATCGGCTTGATCAGGCGGGTCAAACACCATGCGATCGAGACGGAGTCATCACTGTCGGCGCTGGTGGCCGAGGCGCTGCTGGCCTACCTCAACACCCACGGCAAGGAATCGACGAAGGAGAGCTGAATGACGACCGAGGGCATCGAGGCCGTGTTCCTGGAGACCCACAACTGGGGCAAGTCGGCCAAGTTCTTTCAGGGACTGGGTTACGAAATCGAGTTCGCGACCGACCACAACTCCGGCCAGCTCCGTAGCGGTGACGGCCCGACCCTGTTCATCGCCGAGGTCCCCGAGACCGAACCAACTCGACGGCACCTCGTGCTGGCGGTGGCCGACGCCGACGCATTCGAGCTTGATGCCTCCGTCGAGGTCGTTGACGGATGGGAAGACACCCATTGGGGCACAAGGCTGATGACGGTTCGCGACCCCGACGGCCGCGAGTGGAAGCTGCAGGCGCCGAAATGAGGCACGCAACCGCAACACCCGACAGCACCGCGGTCCGCACCGCCCTGTGGCGCGCGCTGCACCTGGAAGTCGACGCGCCTCCGCACGTCCTCGAAGACCGGATCGGCCTGCAACTGGCCGCGCCCGACACCGATTGGCGCCAGCGGCCCGACATGAACGAATACGCCACTCCGGGTGTCCGCGCTTCGATCGTGGCACGCGCGCGATTCATCGAGGATCTGGTCGCAGAGCTGGCCGATCACGGCGTCGGTCAGTACGTTCTCCTCGGTGCGGGCCTGGACACCTTCGCCCAGCGCAGGCCTGAAATCGCGTCGCGGCTCACGGTATTCGAGATCGACCAGCCGGGACCGCAAGCGTGGAAGCGGCAGCGTCTGGTCGAACTCGGCTTCGGTGTCCCCGACTCGCTCCGGTTGGTGCCGGTCGACTTTGAAACCACCTCCTGGTGGGACGGATTGCTGGCCAACGGCTTTGACGCGAACAAACTGGCCGTCGTGGCATCGGTTGGCGTGTCCATGTACCTCACCAGGGAGGCGACAGAGGCAACGCTGCGCCAAAGCGCGACGCTGGCACCGGGTTCCACGCTGGCGATGACGTTCATGCAGCCGCTGGAGCTCGTCGATCCCGAAGAGCAAGCGATGCATCGAGCGACGGATGCCGCCGCTCGCGCTTCGGGCACGCCGTTCATCAGCTACTACGCGCCGGACGAAATCCTCGCGATGGCCCGCGATGCCGGTTTCAAAACGGCCCGGCACGTGACCGCGGCCGACTACACGGAGCGCTACTTCGCCGACCGCACGGATGGCCTGCGGCCGTTCACCACCGAAGCGTTATTGGTCGCAACAACCTAGCTACGCGCGAGATTGCACTGAGGGTCGTGATGCGACTCCAACCACAGCCCTGACTGCAATCTCGACGCTAGGACGCGGGGCGACGACTCATAAAGTCGCAGTCCTTGCTTCGGTGCTATCCAAACGGATAGGAATCCCTTCCGTTGAGATCGTGGATTCTGGCTTCCCGGCCATTACGCATCCGTTTCCCGATCGCGACTATTGCAAATAGCCCATTGCAGGGCGCACTCAAGGGAGGGGCATCCATGAACGCCACCGTTACGAAGACCACCACCCGCTGGCCCGCAGCCTTCGTAATGGCTGTCGGCCTGGGAAGCGCCATCGTCGCCGGCACGGCGGTGGCATCAGCGGACACTGGGACTGATACCAACGGCGTCAACGACATTAAGATCGGCAATCGCTCACAGTTCGTCCAATCGGCGGCCACCCCGCCGCCGCCGAATCAGCAGGCCAGTATCACAGGGCGCCCGCAGACCCTTGCATTCAAGATCGGTCGGTTCGTCATCTCGAACGGACCCGCTAAGTAGCCGGCGATTAGGCCGGGCGACTTAACTCGGCAAGCGCTTAGAAGTCCCAGTCCTCGTCTTCGGTGTTGACGGCCTTGCCGATCACATACGACGAGCCGGACCCCGAGAAGAAGTCGTGGTTCTCGTCGGCGTTGGGGCTCAACGCCGACAGGATCGCCGGGTTCACGTCGGTCTCGTCGCGCGGGAACAACGCCTCGTAGCCGAGATTCATCAGCGCCTTGTTCGCGTTGTAGCGCAAGAACTTCTTGACGTCCTCGGTCAGCCCGACCCCGTCGTAGAGGTCCTGGGTGTACTCGACCTCGTTGTCGTAGAGCTCGAACAGCAGCTCGTAGGTGTAGTCCTTGAGCTCGGCCTTCCTGGCGTCGTCCTCCAGCGCCAGCCCCTTCTGGTACTTGTAGCCGATGTAGTAGCCGTGCACGGCCTCGTCACGGATGATCAGCCGGATCATGTCGGCGGTGTTGGTCAGCTTGGCGCGGCTCGACCAGTACATCGGCAGATAGAAGCCCGAGTAGAACAGGAAGCTCTCCAACAGCGTGGAGGCCACCTTGCGCTTCAGCGGCTCGTCGCCCTTGTAGTACTGCATGACGATCTCGGCCTTGCGCTGGAGGTTGGGGTTCTCCTCCGACCAGCGGAACGCGTCGTCGATCTCGGCGGTGGAGCACAGCGTGGAGAAGATGTTGCTGTAGCTGCGCGCGTGCACGGACTCCATGAACGCGATGTTGGTGTAGACCGCTTCCTCGTGCGGGGTCAGCGCGTCGGGGATCAGGCTGACCGCGCCGACGGTGCCCTGGATGGTGTCCAGCAGCGTCAGGCCGGTGAACACGCGCATGGTCAACTGCTTCTCGTGGGCGGTCAGCGTGTTCCAGGACGGGATGTCATTGGACACCGGCACCTTCTCTGGCAACCAGAAGTTGCCGGTCAACCGGTCCCACACCTCGGCGTCTTTTTCGTCCTGCAGGCGGTTCCAGTTGATCGCCGAAACACGGTCAACCAGCTTCATTCCTTCGGTCACCAGAACCTCACTTCACCGCAGAAAGTCGTTTGCCGAACTGGCACCACCGACACTACCCGTGGGGGCCGACAACGCCCGGAACCGCAACACCTTGTGTTTTCGTGTCGAGCCCAATTCCGAAGAATTTGTACTCGGACGGCTTCAGCTTGCGGGTATCGCGCCAGTACTCCCAGGTCATACCACTCCACAGCGTGCGGTTGACGCCGTGCTCGTCCATGTACCAGCTCCGGCAACCACCGGTGTTCCAGACCGAGCGGGCCAGATGGCCCTGCAGCTCGGCGTTGTCGCGGTCCTGCGCACTACGCGTCGGGGCCAACGCCTGCGCGTCGAACTCGTCTACTGCGGCGATCGCTTGGGCGACATAACGGATCTGCGACTCGATCATGAAGACGACGGAGGTGTGCCCCAGGCCGGTGTTGGGGCCCAGCAGGAAGAACAAATTGGGCATGTCCGCGACGGCGACGCCATGGTGTGCCACCACGCCTTCGCGGTTCCATCGATCGACCAGGTCCTCCCCGCCCGCGCCCTTGATGTCGACGTACGTATAGGAGTCGGTGACGTGGAATCCGGTGGCGAACACGATCACGTCGACCTTGCGCTCGGTGCCGTCGGCGGTGACGATGCCATCGGGCGTGATGCGCGCGATGCGGTCGGTGATCAGCTGTGTCTTCGGATT
Source organism: uncultured Actinomycetota bacterium (assembly GCA_963841555.1). GTDB lineage: Bacteria > Actinomycetota > Actinomycetes > Mycobacteriales > Mycobacteriaceae > Mycobacterium. The sequence goes on along the minus strand of CAWJDL010000003.1, from coordinate 885,057 downwards.
CGCGACACCCTGATAGTAGTTGGGCGAGTAGAGGATTCGCTTGCAGCCGGCGCGATACGTCGGCGTCAGCCTGCGGCGCAGCTCCTTGTCCTTGACGGCGCGCCGGATGTTGAACTTGCCGACCAGTTCCACCGCCCGCAGCAGTGCGGGCCGTCGGGTCATGGCGAAACCGAGGCCCTCGAGCCACCAGTAGATGCCGCTGCGCACCGCCAGTCGCAGCCCCGGAACGTAGGCGAACGCGCGCTTGAGGCCGTCCGGAAAGGGCTTGTTGGGCCGCGGCACCACCCACGGCGGTGTGCGCTGGTATAGCTGCAGCTCGCTGACGTCGTTCACGATCTCGGGCACGATCTGGATCGCGCTGGCGCCGGTTCCGATGACCGCCACCCGCTTGCCGGTGAGATCGACGCTGTGGTCCCACTGCGCGGAATGGAAAGCCACGCCGCGGAATTCGTCCTTGCCCTCGATGTCGGGGATCAACGGGATGTGCAATGCGCCCGCTCCGGAGATCAGGAACTGTGCGACAAACTCCTGCCCGTCCGCGGTGAAGACATGCCAGCGGTACTCGGAGTCGTCCCAATGCGCACGATCGACGAGCGAGTTGAATCTGATGTAGCGGCGCAGCCCGTACTTATCGGCGACGCCCTTGAGGTAGTCCCAAATCTCCGGCTGCGGAGAGAACAGCTTGCTCCACGTCGCCTTCGGCTCGAAGGAGAACGAGTACAGGTGCGACGGGACGTCACACGCGCAGCCCGGGTAAGAGTTGTCCCGCCAGGTGCCGCCGACGTCGTCGGCCTTCTCCAGGATCAGGAAGTCCACACCCTGGCGCTGCAGCGCAATGGCCATCCCGAGACCGGAGAAGCCGGTTCCGATGATGAGCGCGCGGGTATGCACGGGCTGCTCGGTGCTGCTCTCGGCCTGCTCGGGGGCAACCGTCATCGATCGGATCCTTCCTGGGAACGCCGGTACCGGGTAATTCCGACTCCCAGATTAACCGTCTCGGCTGCCGGAGCCAACGCCGGTGATCAGGCGAACGAAAGGGCGTGTTCGGAGGTCAGATGCCGGTCGCGGTCGAACGTCTCGAAGTGACCCGATCCAACCATGCCGATTCCGCGCTGCGGCATCCGGAAATCGCCGAGGCGAGCTTGCCGGAGCAATGGCCCGCCGGGGCCGAGGTCGTGCCCGCGCAGCACCGCGCGCGAGTCGGCGACGAGCCACAACTGCTTCGGGGCCATCGAGTAGCACTGCCCGTTGGGCGCGCGGCCGGTCAACCGGACGTCACCCACGTCGAGCGTTCGCCTCGCCACCCGGCCCAGCCGGCTGAGCATCGTCGGGTCGGTCCACGCCGACTCGGACAGCCGGCCGCCGATCCTGTTCATCAGCCGGGTGGCCGCCGTCGCCTGTAGGTCGACGGTCCAGTGCAGTAATCCGGGGATTTCGATGAGTACTGACCGCGGGCTGACCCAGCTGACGTCGATATCGCACTGAACTGCGTCGTTAGGGGTGGCCGAGCCGAAGTAGCGAGCGCAGCTCTGCTGTCCGGGCGTCGTCGCGTAGAACGTCCAGTTACACGACGGGTCGCGATGCCAGACCGACAGGTAGGGAGGGGCGAAAGTTGTTGCAGGGAATTGGCGCATCGCCAGGTAGTGGCCGTTCGAGAACGGCAGGCCCATGATTCCGAATCCGACAAACCGCTCGTCGTCGCCGGGGGGCAGCATCGGGTTGGCCAGGACGGCCGCAACGGTGTCTTGTGGGGTGTTTTGTTTTGTCATGCGCCGATAGTCCTGCGCAGCGCGGTCTCACCACATGAGGCGTCTGCCTCAAATCATCAGCTCTTGTCAGGCGACGTGTTCGCGGCGGCGCACGCCCTCATGCAGAGGCAGGTCCGGGTCGATCTTGATGCCCAGGAGCTCACACGTGCCGTTGATGGCGCCGATCATGATCGTCGTCATGTGCGCGATGAACTCGTCCGGTGGCATCCGGCGCGGACTGTCAACGTCGGGCCCCAACCACCAGTCGGTGGCCGCCGCAGCCGAACCGAATGTCGTGAACGCGGCGAGTTCGATGGCCGCGCCGTCGAGTTCCATCTCGCGCAGTTCGTTGTTGAACATGTCGGCCATCGCCAGCGTGATCCCGCGACCCTCGTTGAGCGCACGCATGGTCGACTCGCTCTGCTCGGCGAAGCGGCCCTGGATCAGGAAGCGGCAGACGTTGGGGTGCTCGTCGACGAGGCGCACGTACTGCTCGACGCTGCGGCGGATGACCTCGCGAGCGGGATCGGAGGCGAGGTTGATGGACGGGAAGATGGCGGCCCACAACACGTCGCGCAGCCGCTCACCGATCGCCTGGAACAAATCCGACTTGTCGGTGAAATGTCGATAAATCTTTGGCTTCGCGGTGCCGGCCTCTTCGGCGATCTCGCGCAGGCTCAAATCCGGTCCGAGGCGGTCGATCGCGCGGAATGCGGCGTCGACGATCTCCGACCGCACCTTCTTGCGGTGCTCGCGCCAGCGCTCGCTGCGGGCGTCCACCTTGACACCCGGCTCGCCGCTGGGACGTGACCTGGACATTCGTCGCACGCGACAACTGTACCGCCCAGATGCCGCTGACCTGCTCAGACCGTCCCGCAACACGGGCTTCACTGCCCTGGCCAGGCAAATTTGGCCGCTGAGATGGGACCCGTCAGCGTGGGTACTATTTCTGCGACAGCCAATGAAGAGAGAGACGTATGACGCAGCGATACGACCTGGTCATCGCGGGTGGTGGACCCTCGGGCTCGGCCGCCGCGTGGCAGGCCGCGCAGACCGGCGCAAAGGTTGTTGTCCTGGATAAGGCGGAATTCCCGCGCGACAAGCCGTGCGGCGACGGCCTGACCGCGCGCGCCACCAGCTACCTCCAGAAGATGGGTCTGGCCGACGAGGTCGCGAAGTTTCACCGCGTCAACCGAGTGACGGTGTTCAGTCCGACCCAGTGGGAGCTGTCATTCCCGAAGCGCCCCGGCATGCCCGACCACGGTCACACCGTGAGCCGCACCGAGCTCGACACGCTGCTGCTCAAGCACTCCGAGTCGGCGGGTGCGGAGGTCCGGCAGTCGGCCGAGGTCACCGGGCCGATCGTGGAGAACGATCGCGTCGTGGGTGTGACGCTGAAGAGCGGCGAGAAGGTGTACGGCGACGCGGTTATCGCGGCCGACGGCGCCTACTCCCCGATCAAACGCGCGCTGAAGATCGATTCGGAATACAACGGCTACTCGGCGATCGCGATCCGCTCGGAGATGCACGCCAATCGCCCGGACTCCGACAGCCTCGACATCTATTTGAAGCTGGTATTCGAGGGGGATCAGCTGCCCGGCTACGGGTGGGTGTTCCCGATGGGCAGCGGGCGGTTCAACATCGGCCTTGGCTACGTCAACAGCTACAAGAACTGGCAATCGATCAACGCCACGCAGTTCCTTGGCGAGTTCCTGCGGACACTGCCGCCCGAGTGGGAGCTGCCGCCCATCGAAGAGCTGAAGAAGAACAAGAGCGTTCGCGCATGGCGGCTGCCGATGGGCTTCACCGCGTGGCCGCCGTGGCGGCCGGGTGTGCTGTTCACGGGCGACTCGTTGGGCGCGGGCAAGCCGGCGTCGGGCGCTGGCATCTCCAAGGCGCTCGAGTCGGGGCTGGCAGCGGGCGAGTGCGCGATCGCGGCGCTGCAGAACGGCGGGCCCGACGACTTCACCAACTACGCGCAGCGGATGGAAGCCGCTTGGGGCAAGGAGTACCGGCGCGGCCGCTACTTCCACAAGATGCTCGGGTATCCGAAGGTCGCCAACACGGGCATCAAGCTGATCGACAACGCGCAGTTCCGCGACCGGATGCTGAAGGCGCTGTACAAGAAGGCCCAGGGCCCGCAACACACCGTCAAGTAGAACGCCCACACTCGACGAGCCCCTAACCCCCTATCGGAGCCGGCGGCGAATCCCGCACGCGCGCCGTCGAGTTACCGGTATCCGCCCCGTTTTGGTGATCTCGGCGGCACCCGAGACTTAGCGGCATGAACATCAAACGACTTCTGGCGACAGCCGCCATGACCGCGGGCCTGGCCATCGGGCTCGCCGCGAACGCGAACGCAGCACCCGCCGGCGACGACTTCTGGGAATGTGCGGGAGACCATCAAGACACCGACGGTATCGGCGTCTGCTGCGTGTTCTACGGCGGCGACTATGACGAGAGCTCCGGCGAGTGCTTGATTGACGACGAGGCGAAGCTAGAGGAGGCCACCACCAATACCGGCCCCAGCGTTCCCCCGAAAAGGCCTGTGCTGACGCGGCTGCCCAGCCTGCCCGTGGCGTCGCTCAGCTGACGCAGGCCACCTGACGCCGAGTGTGGACATATTGCGCGCTTACCCCCCGCAACTGCGTGTATCGAGTCCACACTCGGCGTACGGGTCCTACAGCATGCAGGACACGCAGCCCTCGACCTCGGTTCCCTCCAGCGCCATCTGGCGTAGCCGGATGTAGTACAGCGTCTTGATTCCCTTGCGCCACGCGTAGATCTGCGCCTTGTTGACTTCCCGCGTGGTCGCGGTGTCCTTGAAGAACAGCGTCAGCGACAGACCCTGATCCACGTGCTGCGTCGCCGCGGCGTACGTGTCGATGATCTTCTCGTAGCCGATCTCGTAGGCGTCCTCGTAGTACTCGAGGTTGTCGTTGGTCATGATACGGCGCCGGGTAGTACACCCGGCCGATCTTGCCTTCCTTGCGGATCTCGATCTTGCTCGCGACCGGGTGGATCGATGACGTCGAGTGGTTGATGTAGCTGATCGAGCCGGTCGGCGGGACCGCCTGCAGGTTCTGGTTGTAGATGCCGTGCGCCTGCACCGACTCCTTGAGCCGCACCCAATCCTCTTGCGTCGGAATGCGAATGTCGGCATCGGCGAACAGCTGGCGCACCTTGTCGGTCTTGGGCTCCCAGGGCTGCTCGGTGTACTTGTCGAAGAACTCCCCCGACGCGTACTTCGACTTCTCGAAGCCCTTGAAGTGCGAGCCGCGCTCGATCGCGATCCGGTTCGATGCCCGCAGCGCGTGATAGAGCACCGTGTAGAAGTAGATGTTGGTGAAGTCGACACCCTCTTCGGAGCCGTAGAAGATCCGCTCCCGCGCCAGATATCCGTGCAGGTTCATCTGCCCCAGCCCGATAGCGTGGGAGTCGTTGTTGCCCTGCTCGATCGACGGCACCGACCAGATGTGCGTCTGGTCGCGACACGGCCGTCAACGCCCGGATCGCCACCTCGATGGTCTGCGCGAAGTCCGGCGAGTCCATCGTCTTCGCGATGTTCAGCGAACCGAGGTTGCACGAAATGTCCTTGCCCACTTGGGCATAGGTCAGATCCTCGTTGAACACCGACGGCGTCGACACCTGCAGGATCTCCGAGCACAGATTGCGAGTGGGTGATCTTGCCCTCGATCGGGTTGGCCCGGTTCACCGTGTCCTCGTACATGATGTACGGGTAGCCCGACTCGAACTGCAGCTCGGCCAGCGTCTGGAAGAACTCGCGCGCCTTGATCTTCGTCTTGCGGATCCGCGCGTCGTCGACCATCTCGTAGTACTTCTCGGTCACCGAGATGTCGGCGAACGGCACACCGTAGACGCGCTCGACGTCGTACGGCGAGAACAGATACATGTCTTCGTTGCGTCTTGGCCAGCTCGAACGTGATGTCCGGGATCACCACACCGAGCGCGAGCGTCTTGATCCGGATCTTCTCGTCCGCGTTCTCCCGCTTGGTGTCCAGGAACCGGTAGATGTCGGGGTGATGGGCGTGCAGGTACACCGCGCCGGCGCCCTGGCGCGCACCCAGCTGGTTGGCGTAGGAGAACGAGTCCTCCAGCAGCTTCATGATCGGGATGACGCCCGAGCTCTGGTTCTCGATGTTCTTGATCGGTGCGCCGTGCTCGCGAATGTTGCTCAGCAGCAAGGCAACCCCGCCGCCGCGCTTGGACAGCTGCAGCGCAGAGTTGATGGAGCGGCCGATGGACTCCATGTTGTCCTCGATGCGCAAAAGAAAACAACTAACCGGCTCGCCGCGCTGCTTCTTGCCCGAGTTCAAGAACGTCGGCGTCGCCGGCTGGAACCGCCCGTCGATGATCTCGTCGACGAGCTTCTCGGCCAGCGTGGTGTCCCCAGCGGCCAGCGTCAGCGCCACCATGCAGACCCGGTCCTCGAACCGCTCCAGATACCGCTTGCCGTCAAAGGTCTTCAGTGTGTAGGAGGTGTAGTACTTGAACGCGCCGAGGAAGGTCGGGAACCGGAACTTCTTGGCGTAGGCGCGGTCGAGCAGGCTCTTGACGAAGTTGCGCGAGTACTGGTCGAGAACCTCACGCTCGTAGTAGTTCTCCTTGAGGAGGTAGTCGAGCTTCTCGTCGACGTCGTGGAAGAAGACGGTGTTCTGGTTGACGTGCTCGCGGAAGTACTGATGCGCGGCCTGCACGTCCTTTTCGAACTGAATCTTGCCGTCGGCGTCGTACAGATTCAGCATCGCGTTGAGCGCGTGGTAATCCGTCTCGCCGGGCAGCGCGCCGGGCGCGGCGGAGGTTACAGGCTCTGCAGCTGTGACGGTTGGTGGCACGTCTGGTCCTTCCAGAAGTCAGCAAGGCCCATGCGGACGGCTTCCACGTCGTCCGGTGTGCCCATCAGTTCGAAGCGGTACAGGTACGGAACGCCACACTTGCGGGACACCACATCGCCCGCGTAGGCGAACTCGGCACCGAAGTTGTTGTTGCCCGCGGCGATGACGCCGCGGATCAACGATCGGTTGTGTTCGTTGTTCAAGAAAGCGATGACCTGTTTGGGGACATAGCCACCGTCATTGATGTCCGGCGTTGCGCGCCCACCGCCGTAGGTGGGCAGCACCAACACGTAAGGCTCGTCGACCTCGATGCGTCCGTGCAGCGGGATCCGAGTGGCGGGCGTTCCCAGCTTCTCGACGAAGCGGTGGGTGTTCTCCGACACGCTGGAGAAGTAGACGAGGTTGCTCATCGCTGTCTCCTTCCTACCCGCCGGGATACCCCTTGTATCTATGCCGTCACCGCGACCGCGCCGGCCAACGCCTTGATCCGATCAGGCCGGAACCCCGACCAGTGGTCGTCTTTACCAACCACCACGACAGGCGCCTGCAGGTAGCCGAGCGCCATGACGTAGTCACGAGCCTCGCTATCCAGGCTGATGTCGACCTTCTCGAAGGCGATGCCCTGCTTGTCCAGCGCCTTGTAGGTGGCGTTGCACTGCACGCATGCGGGCTTGGTGTACACGGTGACGGTCATCTGCGGTACGGCTCCTCTGCGAACTGAGACTGGCAACTGATCGGGTACTGCGTATCGCTGTAATTCAGCGACCCTCAGGCCCTCAAAATTCCTGGCGTCCGGGGACCCTCCCGGTGCATCTGAAGAACCGACACCGCCGGATTTCTGGCCTCCGGCCGACCTCCGAATCGTGGGGGTCTGTCGGTGTCGGAAACACTACACCTAGTGGCTGACGTTGCGAAGGGATACCAGATGTTCTAAATAACAATTTTGAAATTCCCTGGTCGTAAGCGTTCTCCCGTCGACACTTCCGGCGTGTCGCACATCACACATTGGTGCGTGTCGCGTGCTACGGACAGGTCTACCATCGGGCACCGACACCAACTGTCGCCCGGCGGGTCGCGTTGACATAACAGCAAAGCCGCCGGAAGGTTATGAAAGTCCCCCGTCGGCGGCGTCGCGCCGACCGTGCAGGATCCCCTCGATATTGCGCTCGGCTAGCGCGGTGATCGACATGAACGGGTTGCAGCCGATGTAGCCCGGGATCAGTGACGCGTCGTTCACATAAAGGTTGTCATATCCGTTGACCCGTCCAAAGCTGTCGGTGGCTCTACCCCGTACTGCACCACCCAACGGGTGCACGGTGTGGGGCGCGAAGACCTTGCCGTCGAAGATGTCGTCGCGGTAGTCGACGCCATTGGCCGCGACCACCTTGTCGAACACAGCCTTGGCCCTGGCCGTCAGATGCTCGGTGTGGCCCTCCGGCCAGTCGATGCTGACGGCATCGGACGCCCTGTCATAGGTGATGTCGGCGCGGTCGTCGGTCTTGACCATCGCGTAGTAGCCGAGCGCATGCGTCTCGACCGGCAGAAGGATTGAGAAGATGCTGGCATACACCGGGTTCTCCGGGTCGTCGCGGCCGTCGAGATTGATCATTCCCATCAGAGACTGCTGGGTGCCCGTCGGATCGGCCTCGCTGGTCATGTGCGAGACCATGACGTCCCCGTTGTTGCCGTATCCCCGGCCGATCTCCTCGCTCAGATCCGGAAGCGCCCCAGTCTCACGGGCCCGCAAAAGGATCTCCGAGGTGCCGAGCACACCCGCGCTTAAATAGAGCTGATCGCAACCCAGTTCGTCACGCGCGACCTCGGTCCCCCATCGATTGATCTCACGAACCGACACCACGTACTCACCAGAGGGTTCGCGACGGATGCCGGTGACTTCGGTCAGGGGCCGCAGCTTCACGTTGCCGGTCGCCAGGGCCGCCGCAATGTAAGTCTGGTCGACGCTGCCGAAGCGCCCGAAGTTGTTGCCGTACTGCTGCTCGAAATCGAGCGCCGACCTCGGAACCCGGCCGGCCTCCTCCTGCTTCATGTAGTCGAACGAGTACGCGCTGGCGTTGTAGTCGACGCCGAATCCTGCGGCCTGCGCGTACTGACGGCCCACCCTCGCGTACTGAAAGTACGGCGTCTGCTCGAACCAGTCCATGTCCCGACGGTTGATCCGCAGCATGTCTGTGGCGCGCCCGATGTAGGTGCCGAGAAATTCGTCGGCAGCGATGTCGGGCAAGGCGGCGCGAACCTGAGCCGCAGTCGGGACCGCGGCGATGGCCGCGTTGATCATTGATCCTCCGCCGACTGCGATGCCACGAAACACGCTGTGCGCGCCGTGCACCGACTTGTCACAGATGCCGGCTTGGACCGGCCGCGGTGATGGGTTGTTCTTGGCCACCTGTTCGACGGAGATTCCCATGTACGACGGCACGAGGCTTGGCGGGATGTCTGAGAACCAGCCGGCACGAGTGTCCGCGGGCAGCATGCGGGTGAACCGCTTGCCGTCTTCGTCCGGCTTATCCCAAAGCCTGCCCTTCTCCAGAATCAGGGTCTCGACCCCGGCCTGGCCGAGCCGGAGCGCCGACACCCCGCCGCCGTATCCGCTGCCCACCACGATCGCCGGGTAGTGGCTGCGCGAGCTTGGCGCGTACCGACGATTGCCGAATTCGAGGAATCCAGCACCGAAGGCCGCACCCACAGCAACCCCCAAGGACGCACCGAGAAACCGCCTCCGGGAGATCGACGTTCGCTGGGGGGTCGCGACCCTCTCAGTTGCGCCTTGGACCGCGAACGTGTCAGTTGTCGGCGATTCTGGCGAATTTTTCATAATTAACTCTTGCGTCTAATTTCGGATCCAGGACGCCAAGTTGTATGCGTCGATGACGAAATCGAGCTTGTCGCGTACGCCGCAGTCTGGACAGTTCCAGTCGTCAGGAACTTCGGCCCATGGCGTGCCAACCGGGAATCCTTCACGAGGGTGACCTGCTATTTCTCGATAGACATAGCCACATTCGGGGCAATGCGCCGATAGCACCATTCCCTCCCTCGTCGCGTGACCTAACAGCCGTGGGGGCGGCATCGCGCACCGATTTGCACCCACAGGTTGAATACATTAGCTCCGTTTTGTAGTTTGCGATAGTAGAGTTAGCAATTCTCCAGGAATTGTGAGATCGGCATCGAGAACGGACTATCACGTGCTTAGTGAGCTCAGTCACGGATCTGCCGCGGAACATCGGTGGCGGGATCGCAAACGGTATCTCTGGCTACTGGCGCCAATCGTGCCTTCGCTCGTCGCCGAATCGTGGTTCTTGGTGCAGGTGACAGGTCAGGCCGTGTTCTGGTGGTTCGGCCCGATCCTGACGTTCTTCGTCCTTCCGGTGCTCGACCACCTGGTCGGATCCGACGCCGAGAACCCTCCCGACAGCGCATTGGCCTGGTTGGAGAACGACCGCTTCTACCGATGGGTCAACTTTCTGTATCTGCCCGGCCAATACCTCTCGCTCCTCTTCGCATGCTGGATATGGGCCGGCGGCGGCTGGGTCGACATGTCATTGGTCGACAAGCTCGGGCTGATGTTCACCGTCGGCGTCATCGGCGGGGTAGCGATCGGTACCGCACACGAACTCGGACACCGGCGTGCGGGCCTTGAACGCAGGCTGAGCAAGCTCGCGCTCGCGCAGTCGGGCTACGGGCATTTCTTCGTCGAGCACAACCGTGGACATCACGCCAGGGTGGCCACGCCCGAGGACCCCGCGAGTTCACGACTCGGGGAATCGCTATATGCGTTCATCCGACGTTCGGTTACCGGCGGTGCGCGATCCGCATGGCGACTGGAGCGTGCACGATTCGCACGGATCGGGACTTCACACTGGAGCGTGCGCAACGACGTGCTCAACGCCTGGCTGCTGACCCTGGTGTTGTTCGCGGTTCTGGTCGCATGGTTCGGAGTCGTTGTGCTGCCGTGGCTTATCGGCCAGGCGGCAATCGGTTCTTGCATGCTGGAGACCGTCAACTACCTCGAGCACTACGGCCTCCGGCGACAGAAGCTCGCCGATGGACGCTATGAGCGTGTGCGCGCCTCACACAGCTGGAACAGCAACACGATCGTCGCCAACGTGTGCCTGTTCCATCTTCAGCGCCACTCCGACCACCACGCACATCCGTTGCGTCGGTACCAAACGCTCCGTCACGCCGACGAGGCGCCTCAGCTGCCGTCTGGTTACGCGACCATGATGCTGATCGCCATGATCCCTCCGCTATGGCGCCGCGTCATGGACCGGCGCGTCATCGACCACTACGACGGTCAAGTGCGCCTGGCGGCATTGAGTCCTCGCTACGCCAAGAAGTACTTGCGCCGAAACCCGCCGCGCATCGGCCAGCCGGCCTAGGGGTCAGGCGACCTCGGCGGCCAATTTGCCGACCACGTTGCGCAGGTTCTCTGCGACCTCCGCGTTCTCCCGCGGATGCTTGCCGTCAAACGTCGTCGCCGGCACCGACAGCTTCAGTTCCTCGACCACGCGCGGCCCGGCGATGCCGAACGACTTACGCGTCTCGTCGTGCCCCCACACGCCGCCGTACTGGCCCGCCGCCGTGCCCACGACGGCGAGCGGCTTGTCCTTCAGCGCGCTGTCCCCAAAGGGGCGCGACAGCCAGTCGATGGCGTTCTTCAGCACACCCGGAATGCTGCCGTTGTACTCAGGGGTGACGACGAGCGCGGCATCCGCGTCCGCAGCCACCGCACGCAGCGCTGCGACTGCCTCGGCGACCTCATCGTTGTCGACGTCCTCGTTGTAGAAAGGCAGCTCCCCCAGCCGATCGAACAGCTGCAGGCTCACGCCGTCCGGTGCGGTCTCGACCGCGAGTTCGGCCAGCTGACGATTGATAGACGCGGCGCGCAGGCTGCCCAGCAGCACCAACACCTTGGTATCCGACATTGATGTTCCCTTCGGTCGTCCAACAGATCCTCGCACGAGCCAACCGGACCGTGGTCCGATTTATTCCAGCCTGAGTTAAAGTTGCGAAGGTGAGCGTTTCCGATCGGCTGATCGCCCTGCCGGTAACCGATTCCGGCCCACCGGAGCGGGGCGACGCTGCACGCAACCGCGCGCTGCTCCTCGACGCCGCCCGCAGGCTCATCGCCGAGCGCGGCGCCGAAGCGGTCACGACCGACGACATCGCCGCCGCGGCGGGTGTCGGCAAGGGCACCCTGTTCCGCCGGTTCGGCAGCCGGGCCGGCCTGATGATCGTGCTGCTCGACGAGGACGAGAAGGGCGAACAGCAGGCCTTCATGTTCGGCCCGCCACCGCTGGGGCCGGGTGCACCGGCGCTGGACCGGCTGCTCGCCTACGGTCGCGACCGGCTGCAGTTCGTGCACGCCCACTACGGGCTGCTCTCGGATGCCAACCGCGATCCGCAGATGCGGTTCAACGAGCCAATGATGCTGCACCACCGCCACATTCGGGTCTTACTGGAGGATGCGGGCACTACGGGTGACCTCGATGCTCAGGCGTTCGCCCTGCACGCGCTGCTCGACGCCGACTATGTGCATCGCCAGCTGACCGAGCGCGGCCAGACACTCGAGCAACTCGGCGACGCGTGGGAAAGCGTGGCGCGCAAGCTCTCCGGCACATGACTCCGCGGTGGGTCCTGCACGTAGACCTCGACCAGTTTCAGGCCGCGGTCGAAGTGCGCCGCAGGCCCGAACTCGCCGGCCTACCAATCATTGTCGGCGGCAATGGCGACCCCAAGGAACCCCGCAAGGTGGTCACGTGCGCGTCCTACCCAGCGCGCAAGTTCGGTGTGCACGCAGGCATGCCACTGCGCACCGCGGCGCGCAAGTGCCCGGATGCAACGTTCCTGCCCCTCGATACGGCCGCCTACGACGAAGCGTCCGAAGAAGTGATGTCCCTGCTGCGCGACTTCGGTCACCCCGTCGAGGTGTGGGGCTGGGACGAGGCCTACCTCGGCGCGGACGTCGACAGTCCGATCGCCCTCGCCGAGCAGATCCGCGAAGTCATCGCGGGCGCGACGGAATTGTCGTGTTCGGTCGGCATCAGCGACAACAAACAGCGCGCCAAGGTCGCGACCGGTTTCGGCAAGCCGGCAGGCATCTATCAACTCACCGACGAGAACTGGATGACGGTGATGGGCGATCGCGAGGTCGACGCCTTGTGGGGCGTCGGCCCGAAAACCGCCAAAAAGCTTGCCGGCATGGGAATTATCACCGTCGCAGACCTCGCCGCCACCGATGCCACGCTGCTCACGTCGACCTTCGGCCCGACGACCGGGCTGTGGATTCTGTTGCTGGCCAAGGGCGGTGGCGACAACAACGTCAGCGCCGAACCGTGGGTGGCGCGCTCGCGCAGCCACGTCATCACGTTCGCGAAAGACCTGACCGACCGCGCCGAAATCGACTCCGCTGTAGTCGAACTCGCGCAGCAGACGCTCACCGAGATCGTGGCCCAGGGCCGTGTGGTCACCCGGGTAGCGGTGACCGTGCGCACCAACACGTTCTACACCAGGACCAAGATCCGCAAGCTGCCGTCGCCGACCATCGCTGCGGAGGTCATCACCCAGACAGCGCTGGACCTGCTCGACCTCTTCGAACTCGAAAGGCCCATCCGGCTTCTCGGCGTCCGGCTGGAACTCAACCCTCCAGAGGGCGGGTACTAGCGCTTCACTGGCGGCCGCAGCGCGCGGGTGAAGAACACGTTGACCCGTTGCATCGCAATGCTGTACGGCCACCACATCGCCCGCTTGAAGTAATACAGCGCACGGATGTCGGGCGACGTATAGATCAGGTACCGGTTCTTCTCGACGCCGGCCAGGATCTTGTCGGCGACGTGCTCGGCGGACACCGCGTGGTTCGCGAACCGCTCAACCCACTGGGTCACTTTCGGATGGTCGCGGTCGACGCCAGCGATGTGGACCGTCTCCACCAGAGGGGTTTTCACCGCGCCCGGCACCACCACCGACACGCCGATGCGATGCCGGGCCAGGTCGAACCGCAGCACTTCACTCAACCCGCGCAAGCCGTACTTGCTTGCGCTGTAGGCCGCGTGCCACGGCAGCGCGACGATCCCGGCGGCTGAGGACACGTTGACCAGATGCCCCCCACGCCCGGCGGCCATCATCGCCGGCACGAATGTCTCGATGACGTGAATCGGGCCCATCAGGTTGATATCGACCATCGACTTCCAATGCTGATGGGTGAGTTGGTCGACCGTGCCCCACGCCGACACCCCAGCGATGTTCATCACCACATCCATCGCCGCGTGGCGGGTGTGGATGTCGGCGGCGAAACTCGCGACCTCGTGGTAGTCAGAGATGTCGAGAACGCGGTGTTCGGGCACCTGCGCCCCGAGCGCGCGCGCGTCGGCGACGGTCTTCTCCAGGCCCTCGGCGTCACGGTCGGTGAGATACAGTTCGGCGCCTTCGGCGGCCAGCTTCAGCGCGGTCGCGCGGCCGATGCCACTGGCGGCCCCGGTGAGAAAACAACGTTTACCGGTAAAGCCGCTCCCCTGCGCCATGCCGGTGACATTACCGTCGCCACCGGCGACTACTCGCCACCCCACAGGGCGGACACCCACAGCCGCTCGACGATGTCGATGGCGCGTGCGGGGTCCTCGCCGCGGCCGACGAAGGTGCTGTCGTGCGTGAGCGTCATGGTGGTCACGGCCGCCAGCGTGCGCACGAGGGCCGGCAGATCGTCGGATATCGGCCGCGCATCGGCGTCCTGTTCGAGGAGCGTGATGATCTTGTCCATGACGGAGTCGTAGAAGTCGTCCATCATTTCGCGTATCTGCGCGTCGGTATTGCGGGCCACCGCGCACGCCGTCATCACCGGATCGTCGTTCGCGTACACCGCGGCAGCACTGCCGACCATCCGGTTCGCGAACGCCTCTGGCGTCTCGCCGGGCTCACGCGGCGCGAAGTCGTGTGTCAGCTGGTCGAGCAGCTCACCCGCTTCGGCGAGGATCACTGCGAGCACCGCGTATTTCGAGTCGAAATAGAAGTAGAAGCCGGACCGGGCGACACCGGCGCGCTCGCTGATGGTGCTGACGGACAGGTCGGCGAAAGACCGCTCCTGGAGCAGCTCGCGGACCGCGGTGACGATGGCCTCGCGCTGGCGGTCGCCGCGGGTGCGGCGGATCTGCTGCGGTGCGGGTTGGGCCGTCATGGCTGTAGACCTTTTCATCACGACTCGCGGGATCAAAACTTGACACGCGTCAAGTCACCATATCAGGATGGATGGTCAGGTGACATCCACCACAGCGTGCGATTTCCAGGGAGTGTCTAGATGCCGACCATCAGCACCAAGGATTACCTGCTCGACCAGGCGAAACGGCGGTTCACCCCGTCGATCACGAACTTCCCTGGGATGAGTCTGGTCGAGAAGCGCCTGCTCGCCCACGACTGGCCCCAGCACCCGCTGGCAGAACCCCCGGCCGGCAGCGACCTCAAGCCCGTCATGGGTGACGCCGGGCTGCCAATCGTCGGCCACATGATCGAGATGTTCCGCGGCGGCCCCGACTACATTCACTTCCTCTACAAGACCCGCGGCCCGGTGCTCTTCGCGGACTCGCCTGTCCTGCCCGCGGTGACCGCACTCGGCCCCGACGCCGCCCAGATCATCTACTCGAACCGCAACAAGGACTACTCGCAGCAGGGCTGGGTGCCGGTGATCGGACCGTTCTTCCATCGCGGCCTGATGCTGCTCGACTTCGAAGAGCACATGTTCCACCGCCGGATCATGCAGGAGGCGTTCGTGCGCACTCGGCTGGCCGGCTACACCGAGCAAGTCGACACCGTCGTCTCGCAAGTGATCGCCAACGACTGGGTCGCCAACGATGGGCGATTCCTTCTCTATCCGGCGATGAAGGAACTCACTCTCGACATCGCCTCGATGGTGTTCATGGGCCACGAGCCGGGCACCGACCACGAACTCGTGACGAAGGTGAACAACGCGTTCACCACGACGACCCGCGCAGGCAACGCGATCATCCGCACCAGCGTCCCGCCGTTCACCTGGTGGCGGGGTCTGCAGGCCCGCAAGCTGCTGGAGAACTACTTCGACGAGCGGGTCAAGGAGCGCCGCGGCAAGGAAGGCTCCGATCTCCTTACGGTGCTGTGTCAGACCGAGGATGAGGACGGCAACAAGTTCTCCGACGAGGACATCGTCAGCCACATGATCTTCTTGATGATGGCCGCCCACGACACCTCCACCTCAACGGCCACGACGATGTCCTACTACCTGGCCGCCAACCCCGAATGGCAGGACCGCTGCCGAGACGAGTCCGATCGGCTCGGCGACGGCCCCCTCGACATCGAATCGCTGGAGAAGCTGGAAACCCTCGACCTCGTGATGAACGAGTCGATCCGCATGGTGACGCCCGTGCAGTGGGCGATGCGCCGGACCGTGCGCGACACCGAGTTGCTGGGCTACTACATCCCCGAGGGCACCAACGTGATTGCGTATCCCGGCATGAACCACCGGCTGCCGGAGATCTGGACGGATCCGGAGAAGTTCGATCCGGACCGCTTCGCCGAGCCGCGCAATGAGCACAAGCGCCACCGGTACGCCTTTACGCCGTTCGGCGGCGGCGCGCACAAGTGCATCGGGATGGTGTTCGGCCAGCTCGAGGTGAAGACGATCATGCATCGGCTGCTGCGCAAGTACCGGCTTGAGCTGCCCCGGCCGGGTTACCAGGCGAAGTGGGATTACGGCGGCATGCCGGTCCCGATGGACGGCATGCCGATCGTGCTGCGCCCGTTGCGCTGACGCGGAACTCAGGCGGCGGTCAAGAGCCGGTTCGCACAGGCGATGACCGCGCGCAGCGCGGACTGTGTCGGGTCGCCGGACCAGCCCATCGCCCACTGAGTCCGGGCGCCGTCGCAGCCGCGAACGAACGTCGCAGTGTGCTCACCGGCCGGAACCTGGTGAAACGCCGTCATCTCGACCGCGATACCGCGGTCGTAGAGCATCGCGGTCAGAGCCGCGACGGGTCCGGACGCGGCGGCCGACGTTGTGCTGATGCGATCGCCGACGGCAAGGGTGGCCTGGTAGTTGCGGGCCTGCGGGCCCAGCCGGGTGGATGGACGCTCGGCGTCGGTGCACTCCCAGTGCCCTAGCCGCAGCGGTCCAGAGCCGGATGCATATTCGTCATGAAACGCTTCGAAAGACATCGCGTCGGCCTCCTCGCGCAGACCGCGGGGCATCGGGGCGTCGATGTGGGCCGCAAACGGCAACGGCGCTGCGCTGATAGCGGATTGAAATGTCATGTGCCGGTCTTCTCGAGCTAGAGGAAGTGACCGACGAAGCAACGACCCACAGCGAGGGGTCGGTCTGGATCAGACCCCGCTGCGGGTTGCTACTACGAGTCGCCTCGGCACGTTCGCGATGCTAGACGCTGCCCCGCGCGGCGCGCAACCAAATTCCAGCTAGCGCAGCGCTCCTGCGAACAACGGCAGGAACGGGCGGTGACTGGGCCGCCCGTCACGGCGGAACGGCATGCTGTCCCGCGATGCGGCGTACCACTCCTCACGGGACACGGCAGTGAGATCGAGCCGACGACCGCACAACGCGGCGACGGTGTGCAGAAGCAGCGTGCCCGCCCGACCGTTGCCCTCCCGAAACGGGTGGATGTGGTTGTAGTCGGCGTAGAGCCGGGCCAGCCGGTACGCCAGCCCGGGCGTCTCGAGACCGGAGCCGGTGGCCGCGAGTGCACGCGCGGTCTCCTCGAGCAGTGCCATCAGCCTGCCGAGAGCTGATTGCCATGCAAAGACCGAGTCGCCGCGCCGCAGCTCGGTCACCCGGTAGTTGCCCGCCCATGAATACATTCTCTACCCGGTTTCGCGGTGTTGATCCGAATGCGCCTGCTGCGAACGCGTTCGTGGCTGACCACAATGTTTCTGATAACGGGGAACGCGTTACCCTCGTAGGCACCGCTCAGCTTGGTCGCGAAAGTTTCTTCTCGCCGCTTGAAATTAACGCGATGGTGGACAAGTCATCGCCGAGCCAGACACTTCGGCGAGCGGCGAGCGCTGCGTCGATGAGATCGAAGGGGTCTTCGCCGCTGTGTGGATCCCTGATTCATCCAATGAAATGGCGTAGTCGCTGACAGAGAATCGTCAGTATCCCATGAAGCCCGAGTTGTCGCCCGTCTCAACGGATTCCGTGGCAGAGCCGCAACTCCTACGGGTAAAATCTTGTCAGCGTTTCGGCTGCTGGCCACTGCTTGTTGGCAAGGAATTTCGCGGACTCCAGCGGTCGGTTGTCATCGAGCCCTGTATTGATCCGCGCTGCCGGAATGCCCAGCTGGTGAAGGAGGTTCAGTAGCACGACAGCAGTAGTCGTCGTCACGATCGCACTGAGTAGCGGTACATCTCGAGTCATGTTCTTGCCGCCGTGAGCAACCGCGTTTCGCTCATCCCGCGTTGCTTTGGCCCAGGAGCCAGGGTTGGGGAGCATCTCGGACATGATTTCTGCATACGGTATTTTCGCGAGGTCGAGCAGGCGTTGACGGAGGGTGGGGTTGTTCTCTCCGAGCTTCTGGTGCAACCACTCGCGCTGGTTGTTCGGAACCGACTCGATCAGCTTCTTACGACGTTCGGCGAACTCCTCCTCCGGGAGGGGCGGATCAAGACCCAGTGCCGCGTGCAGAGATTCCGCTGCGGCGACGGCGGTGATCAGCTGGGTCTGTAAATAGCCCCGCTTCACGTACTTCATCCCGAAGATCATGTCGCAGGTTGTGCGGAAGTCGGCATGGATGCGCAGCCACTCGGTGACGACCCTGTGGAACTCGACACCCTTGGCGCCGAGGGTGAAGAGACCCTTCCGGTTGCTGACGCCTCCGCGTCCCGTTCGTGACGGGACCCCATCTATTGGTCCAACGCACATGGGAGTCAGTTGTTGGTGCTAGCAGGTGACAGGTTAACGGGCTGGAGTGGAGGCGAGCGAGGTTTCGACGCAAACTCGTTGCGGTGTTGCTCGGTGAGGTGTTGTGCGCGTTGTGCGTTGAATCCTAAACCGCGGGATGATGGGTCGTCGTTCAATACTTTTTGGTGACGAGATGCGTTTGCTCGGTGTTAGGGGTGCTGTTCCAGGAGGCGAGTAGGTCGAGTGCGTGCGCGGTGGGTGTGGCGGGTTCGGCGACGTAGATGGTCATGGTGAGTCCGGGGTCGGAGATCATGTCGACGCTTTCGTAGGCGAGTTCGAGGTCGCCGACGGTGGTGTGGTGGAAGTGTTTGGTGCCTGCGCCGTGAAGGCGCACGTCGTGGGCGCTCCAGCGTTGGCGGAATTCGGGGCTGCGAGTAGACAGTTCACCCACTAGGTCGTGGAGCGCCTTGTCGTGGGGGTCGCGGCCGGCTTCGGTGCGCAGGATGGCTACGCAGGTGTCGGCGGCGGTGTCCCAGTCGGGGTAGAAGCGGTGGGAGTCGTCGTCGAGGAAGGTGTAGCGGGCGAAGTTGGGGGTGTCGACGGGCTGGCTGTCGTACAGCGAGGCGTGCATGGCGCGGCCGAGGTGGTTAGTGGCTAGCAGGTCCATGCGGCCATTTCGGATGATGGCCGGCGGGCTGATGCCGTCGAGCACCCATTGCAGGGCGGGTCGTGGTGTCCAGCGTGTACTAGGCCGGCGGCGGGGCCGCATGCCGGCGCTGGTGCCGTCGGCGGCGTGGGCGAGGTGGAACAAGTGGGCGCGTTCGGCGTCATCGAGTTGCAGCGCCCGGGCTAGGGCGTCGAGCACCGACGCCGACACCCCGCCCAGGGAGCCGCGTTCGAGTTTGGAGTAGTACTCGACGCTGACCCCGGCGAGGGTGGCGACCTCCCCGCGGCGCAGCCCGGGGACGCGGCGCTGCCCCGCATCGGGTAGCCCGGCCTGCTGGGGGGTGATCTTGGCTCGCCGCGAGAGGAGGAACTCGCGGACTTCGGTGCGGTTGTCCACGCTTATCGACGGTACGTGGAGCGGACCGGGCGTGGGATGCACTCTCAGTACACGTTTTCTCAGGTAGTGCCTGCAGCGGCCGCAAAAGGGTTACCTGGTTGGTGAGCCCGCGGCGAGAACGCGCCGCAATCGTGCAAAGGAGCGAGAATCAATGCGCGGAACGGTCATGTACGCCCCCGGCGACGTCCGGGTTGAAGAACGGCCCGAACCCACCCTTGAGAAGCCGACCGATGCGATTATCAGCTTGTCGGCGACCTGTATCTGCGGGTCGGATCTGTGGCCGTACCGCGGTGCGGATCCGGTCGACGAGCCGATCCCGATGGGGCATGAGTACGTCGGCGTCGTCGAAGAGGTCGGCGCGGAGGTGTCCTCGATCCGGCCGGGCCAGTTCGTGGTGGGATCGTTTTTCGCCTCGGACAACACCTGCGAAATCTGCTGCGCCGGGTACCAGACTTCGTGCATCAACCGTGAGGTCCTGGGCACCGCCGGCGGTGCGCAGGCCCAGCGGATGCGGGTCCCGCTGGCCGACGGCACCCTGGTCGCGACCCCGGAGGTTCCCCCGGCCGATCTGGTGCCCGATTTTCTGGCTGCCTCCGACGTGCTGGGCACGGGCTGGTTCGGGGCGGTGGCCGCCGAAGCGGGCCCGGGCAAAACCGTCGTGGTGGTCGGCGACGGCGCGGTCGGGCTGTGCGCGGTGCTGGCCGCCGCCCAGCTGGGCGCTGAGCGCATCGTCGCGATGAGCCGCCACGAATCCCGCCAGCGACTGGCCCGCGACTTCGGGGCCACTGACATCGTCACCGAGCGCGGCGAGGCTGGCGTGGCGCGAATAAAAGACCTCACCCACGGACTGGGTGCGCACTCAGTGGTCGAGGCGGTTGGCACCCAGGAATCGATGATGCAGGCCATCGAGTCCACCCGGCCCGGGGGCCATGTCGGCTACGTCGGGGTCAGCCATGACGTCACCCTGGGCGGCGAGGACCTGTTCATGTCGCACGTGCATCTGCACGGCGGGCCCGCCCCGGTGCGCCGCTTCCTGCCCGATCTGATGGACCGCATCTGGGAACGGAAGATCAACCCCGCCAAAGTGTTCGACCTCGAACTGCCCCTGGCCGAGGCCGCCGACGGGTACCGGGCCATGGACACCCGCCAAGCCATCAAGGTCCTGCTGCGCCCCTAACACCACAACACCGACACGAGAGGAATTCGATGATGAATCCGTCCTACGACTTCACCGGCCAGGTCGCGCTGGTCACCGGCGCCGGCTCGGGCATGGGATTGGCCACCGCCCGCGCGTTCGCCGAAGCCGGCGCCGCGGTCGTGCTGGCCGACGTCAACCCGGCAACGGTCAAAGAAGCCAGCGACGCGCTGAGCGGCGCCGGTCACCGAGCCCTGGGTGTGGAATGTGACGTCACCGACGAAGCCAGTGTCGCCGCCGCCGTCCAAGCCGCCGTCGACACGTTCGGCCGACTCGATATGGCGTTCAACAACGCCGGCATCCAGGTCCCGCCGTGCGACGCTGCCGACGAATCCGCCGAGGTGTTCGACAGTGCCAACGCCGTCAACCTGCGTGGCGTCTGGGCCTGCATGAAACACGAACTGGCCGTGATGCGCGGCCAGGGCAGCGGCGCGATCGTCAACTGCTCGTCGTTGGGCGGGCTGGTCGGCATCCCAGGCCGGGCGGCCTACCACGCCTCCAAACACGGCGTGCTGGGCCTGACCAAAAGCGCGGCACTGGAATACGCCCCGCGCGGCATCCGGATCAACGCCGTCTGCCCGGGCACCATCGCCACCCCGATGGTGACCGACATGATCGACAAAGGCGAACTCGACCGCGACGCCGCCATCGCTGACCAACCCATCAACCGGCTCGGCGAACCCGAGGAGATCGCCGCGGCCGTGTTGTGGCTGTGCAGCCCCGGCGCCAGCTTCATCGTCGGCGTAGCGCTACCCGTCGACGGCGGATACACCGCCCGCTGACCCAGCACCACGAAGCGGCGAAACCCAAGCAAGGCGCTCGGAGGCGCTGCACGGCGCTTGAGCTGACCGACCACGAAAGGACGAAGTGATGAAAGAAGTAGGGATGGAAATTTCTCGCAAGGAGTCCCGGCCCGCTGGGCGCGGGCCCGCCGAGACGTTCACCGGCGAGGTCAGCGTCACCCCCCTGTTCGATACCAACGACGCCCGCACGTTCAGCTCGGCCGAGGTGTCCTTCACCCCCTGCGCACGCACCGCATGGCACACCCATCCCGGTGGGCAAACCCTCATCGTGACCGCCGGCACCGGGTGGGTGCAGGAATGGGGCGGCGACAAGCACCGCATCACCGAAGGCGACGTGATCTGGACTCCACCCGGGGTCAAGCACTGGCACGGCGGCACCGCCGACACCGTGATGACCCACATCGCTATCCAAACCTTCGTCGACGGCCGCCCTGTCGACTGGCTCGAACACGTCACCGACGACCAATACCTCGCCTAGGGGTCCGCGCCGATGCACATCGAACGCCTGCGCACGGCAGTGACCAACCCAGCGGCAGCCCTAATGACGGGGATGGTGATGGTGCTCACCGCAACGGTTGCCTGCAGCGCCCCGACGACACCCACCACGACATCAGAAACCGCTCCCGCGCAGTCGATGTCGTCACCGCCTAGTAGACAGGACACACCGATGCCGTCACCCGCCCCATCAAGTACCCCCGTGCGCATCGTCATCGGTGACACCATGGTGACCGCAGAGCTATGGGACAACGCCCCCGCCCAAGCACTCGCCGACCGACTGCCGCTGACGCTGACATTCAGCGATCTCAACGCCGTGGAAAAGACCGCGCGGCTTGACCCCGCGCTACCCATGACCGGGATGCCCGACGGCGATGACCCCGAACCGGGTGACATCGGCTGGTACGCCCCCAGCAGCGACGTCGTGCTGTACTACGGCGACGTCGGCTACTGGCCCGGCATCGCCCGCATCGGTCACATCATCGACGGCATCGACACCATCGCCGCCCAAGGCGGCGACTTCGCCGCCGCCATCGAGCGCGCAAACTAGCCTCGCCCAAAGTGCCCGCCGGGGCCGCTACGTCGACGCCCTGTATCGCTACGGGATGAGGGGTGCACTCCCAGTACACCCACCGAGAGAAACTTCTACAGCCGTTTCATCACGTGTTGTCTGGAAGTCGTTAGGTGCAGCCAAGAAGGCCCCACCTCACCGGTCAATCAAAAACGCACCACCACAACGCTATCGGTAGCATCACACCGCCTTGAGGAGTAACACCATGACGCTCGACCAGTACCGGCCGACTCCGCCCGCAGCCCAGCACACTCGCCGCACATTACTGCGGCGCATCGGGGCCAGCACGGCCGTCCTCGGCATGCTCGCCGTCGCCGGCTGCACCCCCACCAGTTCCGACACCGCGGCCATCAACTCAACCAGCTCAGCTCTGCCGGGGCCCACCCCGAACCTCCCCTCCGGGGACATGTCCCGCGGTGCGGCCAACTTCTACACCAGCGACCAGGTCAGCGTGCAGCCCGTCACGTTCAAGAACCAATACGGGATGAACGTCGCCGGAAACCTGTTCGTGCCCAACAACATCGACCGCAACACCACCAACCCGGCGATCGTGGTCGGCCACCCCATGGGCGCGGTCAAAGAACAAAGCGCCAACATGTACGCCACCAAGATGGCCGAACGCGGCTTCGTCACCATGTCACTAGACCTCTCGTTCTGGGGCCACAGTGACGGCCAACCCCGCAACGCGGTGTCCCCCGACATCTACGCCGAAGACTTCAGCGCCGCGGTGGACTACCTGCGCACCCAGCCGTTCGTCGACCGCGAACGCATCGGCGCCCTGGGAATCTGCGGCAGCGGAAGCTTCGTGATCAGTGCGGCCAAGATCGACCCGCGCATCAAATCCGTGGCCACGGTCAGCATGTACGACATGGGCGCAGCCAACCGCGACGGGCTGCGCAACGCCGTCACCCTCGATCAGCGCCGCCAAATCCTGCAACAAGCAGCCGAACAGCGCGACGTCGAATTCGGCGGCGGCCAGACCGTCTACACCGGCGGCACCCCGTACGAACTCACCGACCAATCCACCCCCGTCGACCGAGAGTTCTACGACTTCTACCGCACCGCCCGCGGCAACAGCCCCGACACCACCACCCAGCCGACAATGACCAGCAACGTCAAATTCATGAACTTCTACCCATTCGAGGACATCGCGACCATATCCCCCCGGCCGATGCTGTTCATCGCCGGCGACCAAGCGCACTCCAGGGAATTTAGCGAAGACGCCTACCAGCTCGCCGCCGAGCCCAAGGAACTAGTCATCATCCCCGGTGCCGGTCACGTCGACCTCTACGACCGCACCGACCTCATCCCCTTCAACAAGCTGACTAACTTCTTCCAGAACAGCCTTCACAACGGATGACGTGCCTACTTGGCGCATGGCCCCTGAACGCTTTCTGCGCCAGGCGGAACCCGCCTCGGTAAACGAGTGAACCAACCTCCCGGTACCCAGGGGACGATGCAACTCTTCAACAACGTCCACAATTGGCGGCATACTCCACTGGTGTTTGATAGCACAGGGCTGAATGCCGCCTGTTGTGGTTGTAGTCCCGCTTCCAGTCACTAATGACCACGCGGGCATGCGCGAGTGACCAGAAGCTGTTGATGTTGAGGCATTCGTCGCGGACACGGGAATTGAACGATTCGACATAGCCGTTGCGCCACGGTTCGCCCGGTGGGACGAAATGTAAGCCTACTCGTCCGACAGCCCAGTCGGCCATTGCGCTGCAAACCAATTCGGGGCCGTTGTCACATCGCAGCATCGCCGGAGAGGTTCCCCGTTCGGCAATCAGACGGTCCATTTCGCCGATGAGGTGCTCACCGGTGATACTGCGCTCGACCATCCCGCCCAAGCATTCACGGGTGTGTTCGTCGACGATCGAGACGATCTTAATCGGGCGCCCGTCGGTGGTCGAATCGAACTGAAAGTCCACCGCCCACACCCGATTGGGCGCATCGGCAATCACGTCGAGCGGTGCGGTGGAACTGCCGCGGCGCTTCCGTCGTCGCCGCTGCGGCACCCGTAGCCCTTCTTCACGCCAAAGTCGCTGAACCTTTTTGTGGTTGACTACCCAGCCTTCAGCACGGGCGTCGTGGTAAGCGGGCCGGAATCCTCGGCGGGGATGATACTTAGCGTAGGCACGCAGCCAGTCCCGCAGTGCGGCATCGGGGTCCTTAGCTGTCGTCGAGACCGGCTCGTGGCGTTGGGTGGCGCGGTGCTGCCCGGATACGCGGCAGGCGAACCGTTCACTAATCCCCATCACCCGCTGGAGGTGACGAACGGCCGCCCGCCGGCTTACCGGGCTCAGAAGTTTCCCCGCGCGATCTCCTTCAGTGCCGACTTCTCCAACTCGGCCTCGGCCAACAGCCGCTTGAGCGTCGCGTTCTCCCGTTCAAGATCCTTGAGTCTTTTGGCGTCCTCGGCCTTCAAACCACCGAACTGATTACGCCACCGATGGTAGGTCGCCTCCGACACACTCAGCTCGCGGCACACCGCCGCGGTGTCCTTGCCCTCGGCCAACAGCCGATCTGCCGCCATCAGCTTGCGCACAATTTGCTCGGGACTATGTCGCTTCCTCGTCGCCATCTCTTGTTGAGCCTTCCTGCCCACATCGTGGGCTGCAAGACTCGCATAAGCTATTGATCTGTACCCGTGTTGTAGGTCCACGGTTGTGAGAGTTAAGGGCAGAGTGATCATCAGGAGGTCACATGCCCCGTATGTACCCGGCGCCGGTCCGCCGGCAAATTGTTGCGCGGCTGCGCTCGGGTGAATCAGTGGCCGACGTCGCGGCCGATACCGGTGTCTGTCAGGCCACCCTGTTCCGGTGGAAGCGCCAAGCACTCGTTGATGCCGGTGTTATCGAGGGCGTTCCCAGTGTGGAGGCCGACGAGCTGGCCGCTGCCCATAAGCGCATCGCGGTATTAGAGGCTGAGCTGGCGCTGACCCGAGACGCTTGCGAGCTGTTCAACACCGAGGTGGTGGTGCCCCCAAAACGCCGGCGCGCGATCACTGAAGGGTTGATCGCGCGAGGACATTCAGCTCGATCTGCCTGCCGGATCACGGGATTGGCGCGTTCCTTGCTGCAGTACCACCGCAGGCGGCCAGTGCCCAATCGTGAGATTCGCCGCCTCATCGTGGCAGACACCATTACCGAGATTCACCAGCGCTCCCGCGGCACGTACGGGCGTCGCCGCGTGCGTGCCGCCCTGCTGGCTGACTATGAGATGAACGTCAACCTCAAGCTGGTCAACTCGATCATGAGCGAGCACGGACTGTGCGGGCTGCCCCGACCCGGGCGGCGCATCCCCAACCTGATCAAGGTCAATACCCCCGAGGACCTCGTGAATCGGCAATTCAGCGCCACACGGCCCAACGAACTGTGGTGCACTGACATCACCGAGCACCAAGCCCGCGATGGCAAGGTCTACTGCTGCGCGATTCTGGATTGTTTCTCACGGATGATCGTGGCCCGCACATTTTCCACCACTGCCGATACGGCCTTGGTCAACAACGCGGTCAACATGGCCGTTACCTACAGAGACCAAAGGGGCGCAACGATTCTGCACGCCGATCACGGCACGCAGTTCACGTCGTGGAGTTTCGGGGAGAACGTGCGCCGTTGGGGTCTGTTGGCCTCGTTCGGCACCGTGGGCGACTGTTACGACAACGCCGCCATGGAGTCGTTCTGGGGCCGGCTGCAGGTCGAGCTGCTCAACACCCGAAAATGGGCAACGACCCTTGAGTTGGCCGCGGCCATCGCCGATTACATCGACAACTTCTACAACGTCGAACGCCGTCACAGCTACCTCGGTAACATCAGCCCTACAGAGTTCGAAACGCTCTGGACGTCCACCTATTCGATCCCTCAGCTCGCATAACCACGGCTCGAAACGGCGGGGCCAGATTGAGGGGGACCCGTTTGGTGGTCCAGTCGCTATGCGGCTTGGGGTTGGTGGGTCGTGGTCCACTGTAGAGCGAACTCGGCTGGGGTGAGTTCGCCGTGGGCGGAGTGGGGCCTGTTGGCGTTGTAGTCGCAGCGCCAGTCCTCGATGATCACACGGGCTTCGCGCAGCGAGTCGAAGCGCCACGAGTTGAGCAGTTCATCACGGAGCCTGCCGTTGAACGACTCGACCCAGGCGTTCTGCCACGGAGACCCAGGATCGATGAAAAGTGAACCGGCACTGTTGAACCGACACCAATCACTGACCGCGTGCGCCACGAACTCGGGGCCGTTGTCGAAGCGCACGTAGTGCGGCGACCCGTGGGTGAGGGCCAGCCGATCCAAGATATCGACGACGCCGTCGGCGTCGATGGCGCGGTCGACGTCGATCGCGAGGGCTTCGCGGGTGAACTCGTCGATCACATTCAGCATCTTCAGGGTGCGGCCATCGGCGGTGGTGTCGAACTGGAAGTCCATCGCCCAGATGACGTTCGGGCGAATCGGTGACATCGCTCCCACGGCGACACCGATACCGGTCAACCGCTTCTTCCTGCGGCGCTGCGGGACCCGCAGGCCCTCCTCACGCCACAGCCGGCGGATGCGCTTGTTGTTGACCTGCCAGCCGGCGCGGCGGGCCATTTTGGCGGCCCGTCGCCATCCCCAGCGAGGCCGGTCGGTGGAGAACCGCCGCAGCCAGGCCCGTAACTCGGTTTCCTCTGCAGTGGCCTGCGGTGGGCTCAGGCGCATCGTGGAACGGTGGATGCCCACCACCGTGCACGCTCGGCGTTGCGAAACCCCGAACCGCTCACACAGCACCGTAACGGCGCGGCGCTTGCGGTTCGGGGTCAGAAGTTTCCCGCCGAGAGGTCCTTGAGCATGTCGATGTCGAGGGCCTGGTTGGCGACCAACTTCTTGAGCCGGGTGTTCTCCGCTTCGAGCTCCTTGAGGCGCTTGGCCTCGTTGGCCTTCATGCCGCCGTACTGGGCAAGCCAGCGATGCCACGTCGATTCCGCGATCTCCAGATGCCGGCACACCTCGGCCAGCTCCTGGCCCGACGCGAGGAGTTTGTTGCCCTCGGCGAGCTTGCGGATGATCTGATCCGGCGTATGCCGCCGGCGCTTGTTCGATGCCATGTCGTCGTCGATTCTTCCTGCCCGAACACTCGGGCAACAGAGTCCCACAACGACTGGACCACTACGACGGGCTCACCTCAAGATCATATGGACCAACCAATTGGGGTCAGGCCATTCGCCTTTGAGAAATGTGTTCGCCGAACACGTCGATGGCGTGACGGGCGTGAGCCGACTCGTCGGCCAACAGTTCCTCCGACGGAGCCAACAACTCGCTAAGCAATGCACACGGCGCATCCATCGCCAGCGTCAGCAAGTCCTGGAATGTCTTGGTGACCTCGAACCATTCCATCATCGATTTCGGAGTCGAAGACCGAATGTTCAGGTATGAGAACGCCGTTGCTGTCGTGTCGTGCCGATCTCGGAGGACATCGAACCTCGGCTGCCGGTACTGGCGGACAAGCTCAATAGTTAACTCACCGACCGTCGCGCTCAGTGGCTTCAGCGGCTCTACATGAACCCTCCAGTTCTCCCGCCGCGGCGACTCCTCCGAGGGGTCAACGAATATGGTGACCTCGTCATGGCGGTCCCATTCGGTCAGGTTCTCCAGCTCAATCGCCAACTCCGAGAACACCGCTGCATCAGGGTCTTTCAGAGTCACATTGGTGAGCACCTGCTCTGCCGAGATGTCTTGGTCTCGGACCTCGTCCACAAATCCCGACAGTTCAGAGTGGGTAACGCGGCAGTCCACGAGGGTGACCGGCTTACCGCTGCCGACCGCACCCAGGATGACGGGGAATCGTCCCGGACCCTTCGTGACGACGTATCCAGTCGTCGATGTTGACACCCGCTGCCGGTCATCGAAACCCGCGACAAGCCTGAGTGTGACTCCGTCGTCGGGTGTGTAGGTCAGAAACCCCTGTTGGGGCTCATCAGGTTTGTCGGCTAACCAGAAGTTGCCCCGCCACGATTGCTCGATGGTGAGATCGTCGCTGCTCATGCGCCAGCCCTCGACGTGCCATGGACCCGAGCGTGCCGCGACCGAGCCAACGTCTTGACCCAGTCAACATCCGCCCTGATGAGGTCCATGGATCGATCATCGCGCACCCTGGGCCGACTCGAGACGCATCCGTCGACGCCACACGAAAAATGCCGCGCCATGAGCGCTCACCGAACGGGAGGAAAACCAAGCGTCGCAACAGCATCCAACGATATCTCCACGTACAGGCCGGACTAAGACCCTCCACCGGCCCACGACCGTGTGCCGCGATCGTCGACCGCTTGACCTTCGGCGGCAACATCATCGAAACCGGCACCGACTACTGCCAGCTCGCCGACAAGGGCCACTCAGGCCCAATCATGACGGACATCAACTAACAGTCGGGCTCCCGGATCACGCCCCCAATGCAGCAGGCGTTAGCGAATCTCACACCGAGCTACCAAGCTTGGCCCCTGAGCTGGGGCCGACTGCAACCGTTGCAAGTGATGCTGAAATTCATCGATAGCCGAACCCAATATCAGTCCCTATCGACGTTAATATTCACCGATCAACGCCTGGGATCCGAGCCGACACCCGTGTCCGCCTTGCCGATTCGACAGAGGTCGGTGATCGCCGTCCAAACGCCGGAGGTGTCTGCGCCGCAGCGCCCGCCCTAGGCACTAGGCGTAGGTAGCGAGCGAGGAGTACGCCAGGGACGCTGCTGGGTCGCAAGTGCCTGGGTGATGATGGCCGCGATGAGCACCGGGCAGCCGCATTTAGCCTCGATCCACCGACGGACTGGGTGTTGTCCGGGGTGTCGGAATGAGGAAAGTGCCCTCTGAACTGGGATGATTGTAGTTCTCACACAGCAATCAGGTCCGGTTCGGAAAGGCACTTCCGGTGCAAGTTTCGCATAGGTTGGCCGCGGAATCAGCGGTGTTCGATGAGGACAATCTCGTGTCGTCGGCGGGCCTGGTGCCGGTGATGACGTTGGCCCAGCAGACCGGGCTGACTCGGCTTCTCTCGGAGAAGGTCCAAATCGTCGCGCCGCGGATCAAGTCTGGGTCGGCGAACTTGGCGGCGAAGCTGGCCACCGTGGTGGCGGGCATGTGCGCGGGCGCGGACTGCATCGATGACATCGACCTGCTCCGCAGCGGCGGAATGAAGACGCTGTTCGACGGCGTGTATGCACCGTCGACGGTCGGAACGTTGTTGCGGGAGTTCACCTTCGGTCACGCCCGCCAACTTGAATCGGTGCTGCGCGAACACCTGGTGGCGCTGTGTGGAAGGGTCGAGTTACTCCCCGACGCCGCTAAGCAGCCCGTGTTCATCGACATCGACTCGCTGCTACGCCCGGTCTACGGACACGCCAAACAAGGCGCCTCCTACGGACACACCAAGATCGCCGGCAAGCAGATCCTGCGCAAGGGACTCTCACCGCTAGCCACCACGATCAGCACCGCGGGGTCGGCGCCGGTGATCGCCGGGATGCGGCTACGCGCGGGCAAGGCCGGCTCGGCCAAGGGTGCCGGGCGGATGGTCGCCCAAGCCATCAGTACCGCCCGCGCCGCCGGAGCCAGCGGGCAGATCCTGGTGCGCGGCGACTCGGCCTATAGCAACCGGGCGGTGGTGCGGACCTGCGTGCGCGCGGGTGCCCGGTTCTCGTTAGTGATGATCCGAAACCCTGCCGTCGAACGCGCGCTCGCCGCCATCGACGAGAGCGCGTGGACCCCGGTGTCCTATCCCGGCGCGGTCCAAGATCCCGACACCGGGGCCTGGATCTCGGACGCCGAAGTCGCCGAAATCCCCTACACCGCCTTCGCCTCCACCCCCGATCGAATCACCGCCCGCCTCATCGTGCGCCGCGTCAAAGACGCCCGGTTTCCCGATGCGCTGTTCCCGATCTGGCGGTATCACCCGTTCTTCACCAACACCGACCTGCCCGCCGATCAGGCCGACATCACCCACCGCCAGCACGCGATCATCGAGACCGTGTTCGCCGACCTGATCGACGGACCGCTGGTACACATCCCGTCGGGCCGCTTCGGGGCGAACTCCGCCTGGATCCTGTGCGCGGCGATCGCCCACAACCTGCTGCGCGCGGCCAGCGTGCTCGCCGGTGACCACCAGACCCGCGCACGCGGATCGACCCTGCGCCGCCGGATCATCAACATTCCCGCCCGACTCGCCAGACCGCAACGCCGCCCGATCCTGCACCTACCCAGCCGCTGGCCCTGGTCGAAGGCCTGGCTTGCACTGTGGCACAACACCATCGGACACAGCCCACCACTGACCGCGACCCCCTGACCACCCGCCGAAAAGGCCCGACCGGAGCACACAGGAAAAGCTGGGCAGACCAGCAGCTACCTCATGCCCACGCCCCCGACGATCAACAACAACAAGCCCGCTATCAGTCACCGCGGTCCGTCGGTGGATCGAGGTTTAGCGAGCGGGCCGCGTAGGCGGCGACGAAGGCGATCAGTCGTGACTTGGGGAATCATTGCCGCTGGTTGGCGGCGGGGTCCAAGTGAGACGCTTGTCGTCACTGAACTTGTCAACAGCTCGACGTCTGTGCAAACGATGCGAGTGAATGTCCTCGGCGCACGAAACCCCGTGCCGCGGAAAGCGGTTGGCGAGGTGCCGCGCCCCTCGTCAAGCGTCTACGTCTCGTCTGCAGCCGGATGTGCGGGATCTGCTCCGTCAGAGTGTCATGTTGCCGGTGACCGGAACTACCTTCACCATTTCACCGCCCATGTCGGCCTCCATGTCGGCCATTTGCAGCTGCGGGGCCTGCTGCATCTGCCGGTCCAGCCGCATCTGCCGCACCCGGTCCTTGAACTCCTGTTCCCGGGCCATTTGCGCGTCGGTCACCTTGTGGTCACCGGGAGCGCTGTTGTCCATCACCCCGACCGTCGTGCTGTTGGCACGGACCACCCACGTTGCGCGCGCGGAGCCGTGCGTGGCGGTGTAGATGCCAGCCGGGGCCTGAACCCGTGATGCGGTGAACTTCTGCGGGGTGGCGCCCTGCGTGTTCATCATCATTTCACCGCTGATGTTCGTTCCGTCGAATGATGCCTTGACTTCGTCGCTGTACATCGACATCAGTTCCATCTGGCCATCTTTTTGAGTTCCGAAGAAATAAGCCTCGTCGCTGGTGCCGTTGGTTTCGTAGGCGACAACATTTTCGCCTTCGACCGCGATGGCCATCGTCACGGTCGAGCCGTCGGGTGCTGGCATCTCGGCGATAAAGTTGGCCGACTCCGGCATCGCGGTCGCGGTGGCAGTGGCCTCACTCGTGGCAGGCGTGGCCTTACTAGTGGTGGCCGCTTGCTCCGTGGTGCCGCTCGAACACGCGGTGAACGCGCTGAGCGCGAGAATCGCGCCGGCACCCACCATCAGGGCTCGGGTGTATCTCTTCATGCTTTGTGATGCCTCCTTGTTGGTCGGTCGTCGTCACGGAGGCTCGTGCCACCCCACAGCCTTCGCGTGACGCCTCCGACAATTACGATGGTCCCTTTGTCGGACGTCTCGTGGGGCCAAACTGACCGACGTCACCGCAACGTCACGAATTTTGATGTCGTCCAGCACAACCGGCACTGTGCGCAAAAACGAGTTGAGGCTGTCGCGCGCAGGAATACTTCTCCTGCGAATAGAATTCTGACCTGCATCGATGCGCGATACCCGGCCTTCGTCGTGCTCGGCCACGTCGGTATCTGCCGCAGTCGGGTTGTGGTAGTGGGACACTACGCGAAGACGAATCGGCACCACAAAGCGCCGACTATGGCCGCTCTTGCGATGTGATACTGGCGGCTGTGTTCGAAGGCGCGACTGGCGAGCAAGCCCACGCAATCCTCTCGGCCGCCCGCCAAGTCGTGCCGACGATGCCCGACGAGACCGATCCCAGGTCTGGTCGCGGCGACGGTCTGGTCGTCGCCGCCGCACGATTGCTGTTCACCCCCGCCGTCGAGATCGATCCCGTCGCGCTGCCCCGCATCAAGCCGCAAGAACTAGCCCGCGCCGTCGGCCCCAATCGCGAGTTGGCCGAGCACGCAGCCGCATTGATCGCGTGTACCAGCCTGGCCGACGGAAAGGCCGATCCCGATCGGTTGCGCCCAGTTGTCGAGTACGCGCACGCCATGCACATGCGCGACGGCTGGGTGCGTGACGTACTGCAAGTCGCCCGTGGACATCTGGCCTGGGCCATGGCCGACATGACGCGGCGCAATGTGGCCACCTTCCCAGGATGGGCCAACCCGGACGACACCCTCAAGCCGATGATGCCGTATGAGGCACAGACCGACGACGACAAGCGGTTGGCGGAGCGCTTCCTTGCGCTGGAGGCCCTACCGAAAAATACTTACGGCCACCAGTTTTGGGCACACTTCCGTAGACACGGGTTCGAGTTCCCCGGGCAGCAGCACGCCTTCACCAGTTATTTCGCCGTCCCGCATGACGGCCTGCACGTGCTCTCCGGCTACAGCACGTCGATTCAAGGCGAACTGTTGGTGAGCACGTTCACCGGAGCAATGCACCGGCGCGACGCGCTGCGCGCACACATCCTGCCGGTGATCTTCGAATGGCATGTCGGCCACGAAGTCAACGGCATCGGTGCCCAGCAGGGCGCGCTGGACCCGATCAAGTTCCTCGTCAGCTGGCGGCGTGGCGAAGCTACCACCACCGACGTCCTGTCCCCGCAATGGAACTTCTTCGACGTAGCAGAACAGGACCTAGAGGAACTACGTTGGGACTACGGGATCCCGCCACTGCTGCCCACTGACGCAGCCGCTGGCGCCGAGGTCGTGGTCCGCGAAAACGCCGACCCATGCGCCACCTGATCGCGGTGCCTGCATCCCTCAACTGGAGTTGTCTTCTCCTGGCCATGGCTTGCGCGGCGGAACGACATCCTGGTCGTCGGCCAATTCCCGAATGCTCTGCGGAGAAATGATCATCGGAGTCGATGTGGCGAGCAATACAGGACCAAGAAGTTTGGCGATCCAAATGCCGGAGCGGGTCCGGCAGCCCGTCACGGGCGGACATGGATCTCAGCGGAACGACGACGTCGACGCCAGGAACGCGAGCTTGCGCCGAATGCCGTTGACTTCCCGCGCGACAGTGCGCAGGGCTGCGCGATCGGCGGGCGCCAACGCCGACAAGGACACTCGCTCGGTGACGGGTTCACCCTTCATCCAGGCCCCGGCGCGCACGCGCCAGCGGATCCGCGATAGCGACAAGTAGCAGTCCCGCAGGATCGAGGCATCGTCGGCGTCGAGCACTTTCGCCGTCGCCGCGTCGTCGAGCCGCTGCAGCGTGCAGATCGAGGTCGGTGCGGCCGACAGCGCGCCCCAACGGGCGATCTTCACGATTGGGTCGACGGCGGCCAGCTTCAGATCGACGGTGTCGTCCTGGGTGGCGAACACCCGCAGCCGCGACGGGATATTGGCGCGCACCGCAGTGGCATCTTGCAGCATTGCGTGCCGCGCCGGCGGGTGCCGGCGCGCGGCATCGACGGTGCGCGACCGCAGTTCGTCGTCGTGGTCGAGAACCCCTGTGCTGTCGGCCAACAGTCCGGTCATCACGACGCCACGGTCTTCGGCCGGTTCGGCACACCAGCGCTCGATCGACTCGGTCCAGTTGGCCCGCCTGCGGCAGAACCGGCCGCGGCTAGCCAGCACCCCGTTGGCGTCCGGGCGCAGGTCGCAGCGCTCCAGCAGAGCGTGGACGTCGGCGGCCAGCGCCAGGATCTCGCTCTTGCCTGCATCGTCGACGCCGTCATCGAGGGCGATCAGCGTCTCGACGTCGGAGCCCGGGATCGCCTCGCCGCGCGCGACGCTGCCCGACACGAACCACGTCCACCCCAGCTGCTTGTCATCGGCGATCAGCCGCGCGGCCGCGGCGACCGACCGGCGCATCACCTCCGACCAGGCCGCAGCCAGCGTCAGCGTCGGCGTATGGGCAGCCAGCTCAGCGGCGACGGCTTCGCGGGCTCGAAGCACTCCGGCGCGCAATCGGGGCTCATCGCTGGCAGCATCGATGTCTCCGATGGTCGCGGCGATCCCCATCTGGCTGGACACGTCGTCGATTCTCACCGATCGGCGGGTTGGTCACACAGTTGTGACCGGCCGGAAACCTGCGAAACAAAAAGCATCACTAATTTCTATCGCACGACAGGTATTCATTTCAGCACAGGGAGACCTCTATGACTGCGACGTTCGACCCGGCGATCTCCACC
The DNA here is from genome assembly GCA_963841555.1 of uncultured Actinomycetota bacterium. Classification (GTDB taxonomy): domain Bacteria; phylum Actinomycetota; class Actinomycetes; order Mycobacteriales; family Mycobacteriaceae; genus Mycobacterium. The sequence continues at coordinate 850,226 of CAWJDL010000003.1, read as the reverse complement.
AAGGAGGACGCCGACTCGCTGGCCGAACTCGGCTATACCCAGGAGCTGCATCGCGGCATCGGCGGATACGCCGCATTCGCGTCCGGGTTCTCGTTCGTCTCCATACTGACCACGGTGTTCGCCTTGTTCGCGCTCGGCTTCGGCCTCGGCGGGCCCGCGTTCTTCTTCACCTGGCCGATCGTGTTCCTCTGTCAGTTCTGCGTATGCCTGGTGTTCGCCGAGCTGTCGGGGAAGTTCCCCGTCGCCGGAGCCATCTACCAGTGGTCACGACGCTTGGCGGGTAATGCCGTCGGATGGTTCGCCGGCTGGTTCATGCTGATCGGCTACATCGTCAGCGTCTCGGCGCTGGCGATCGCGATGCAAAGCGTGCTGCCGTCGATTTGGAGCGGATTTCAGCTCGTCGGCGACGAGCCCTCGCTCACCTCGGTCAGCGGTGCCACCAACGGCATCATTCTCGGCACGATCACGATCGTGCTGTGCACCATCATCAGCAGCGTCGGCGTGTCCTTCATGGGCAAGATCACCGTGACGGGCGTGACGATCGAAATCATTGGCGTCGTGCTGATCGTCGCGGCGATGTTCCTGACGGCCGAACGCAGCCCCGCGCAGGCCGTTCTCAGCACTGGGGGCCACGGCTCCGGCCTGGGATACACGCCCGCGTTCCTTGCCTCGATGCTGATGGCCGCCTACGTGATGTACGGATTCGACAGCGCCGCAGAACTTTCCGAAGAGACACGTGATCCGCGCAAGACCGGACCCAAGGCGATCATCAACGCGCTGCTGGTGTCGTTCGTGGGTGGCGGGTTGATGATCCTGGCCGCGCTGTTGGCGGCGCCGTCGCTGGATGATCCGATGCTGTCCACCGAGGGCATCGCCTGGGTGATCACCAGCCAGCTCAACACCGGGCTGGGCAAGACGCTGTTGATCACCGTCGCGGTCGCGATCTTCTCGGCAACGCTCGCGATCCAGGCGTCGGCGTCGCGAGTGATGTTCTCGATGGCACGCGACAACCGGCTGCCGTTCGGCAAGCTCTTGTCAAAGGTCAACAAGCGCACCGGAACTCCGCTCATCACCGGCACCACGGTGAGCCTGCTGGCGATCCTCGTGCTGTTGGTCAACCTCGGTCAGGCCGGGGTGTTCGCGGCCATCACCAGTGTGTCGGTGGTGATCGTGTACATGGCCTATCTGATGGTGACGGTGCCCGCGCTTCTGCACCGGCTGCGTGGCACCAGCCTCAGCTACGGTCCCCCGGTCCTGGACCTCGGAAAGTGGGGCGTCCCGGTGAACCTGATCGCCGTCGTGATGGGCGCCGCGCTCTGTATCAACATTGCCTGGCCGCGCCAGGAAGTCTACGACCCGGACGGCTCATCGCTGGTGCTGCAGTACTTCGCGGCAATCTTCGTGGTGATCACTCTGGTAACCGGCTTCTTCGCCTACCGCGTGGTCAAAGACCGCGACGGCGCGCCCGACCCCGTCGACGCTCTGGTCCGCGCCAAGAAGTAACGTGGGCGGCCCATGAACTGGGCCTTTCTCGCCGCTGCCGGTGTGCTCGGCGGACTCACCGGCAGCATCGCGGGTCTCGCGTCGGTCGCCACCTATCCCGCGTTGTTGGTGGTCGGGCTTCCGCCGGTGACGGCCAACGTCACCAACACCGTGGCGTTGGTGTTCAACGGCATCGGTTCGGTCTGGGGATCGCGGCCCGAGCTCACGGGCCAGGGGGCGTGGCTCACGCGGATCGCGCCGGCCGCGGCGGTCGGCGGTGCAGTCGGCGCGGCGCTGCTGCTGTCAACGCCTGCGGAGGGATTCGAGAGGGTCGTCCCGATCCTGCTGGGCTTGGCCTCCGTCGCGATCCTGCTGCCGCGTGCAAGCCGTCAGGAAGCGAGAGTCGCTCACCACCAACGACATACCGTCAAGGTGCTGTTGGAAGCCACAGCGATCTTTGTGATCTGCATCTACGGCGGCTACTTCGGCGCGGCGGCCGGAGTGCTACTGCTCGCGATGCTATTGCGGGCCGGCGGCGCGACGCTCGCGCATGCCAACGCCGGCAAGAATGTGATCCTCGGCGTTGCGAACGGCGTTGCAGCGCTGATCTTTGCGATCGCTGCACCGGTGAATTGGCCTGCCGTCATCGCCGTCGGTGCCGGATGCCTGATCGGATCGCGACTCGGTCCCGTGGTGGTCCGCCATGCGCCCGCCGGGCCGATGCGCGTGATGATCGGCGCCGCTGGGCTCGCGTTGGCGGTCAAACTCGGTTTGGACGCGTACGGCTAGGCCAAGTTGAATGGGCTGTCGCCCTTGGCCACTCGGGTACCGATATCGATCAGATTCTGCGCGTTCGCATGCAGCCGCTCGCCCGCGTCGCGGCTGGCCTGCCCAATCAGAAAGCGCGACCACGTGCCCTCGATCACGATGCCCAGCTTGAAGCACGCCATCGCGACATACCAATCCAGACTTGATGTTTCGCGGCCGCCTGCCGCCAAGTACGCCTCGAGCAGTTCACGCCGCGTCGCCAACCCGCCGAGTGCGGCCAGCTCTCCCCCGGCAGTGATCGTGTTGGTTTCCAGCGGCCAACAGATCAGCATCCAGCCGAGGTCCAGCAGCGGGTCGCCGACAGTGCACATCTCCCAATCAACGAACGCCGCCAACTCCGGCTTGTCCCGGCGGAGCAGAACATTGCTCAGATGCGGGTCACCGTGCATGATTCCGGGCGCTCCGTCCGATGGGCGGTTGGACTCCAACCACTCCGCAAGCTCTGCGACGGCCAGCGATTCGGGCTCATATCGATCGTGCCGATAGCTTTCGAGCAGCCTCAGAAACTGCGGAACCTGGCGCTCCAGGAACGAGCCCGGTCGTTTGAGTTCCGCCAGCGGCCTGCCTTCCCACTCGACGTTGCCGAGCTGCGCGAGGCTCGCCGCGTACGACAGGCCGACTTGATGCCGCCAATCTGCATTACGGACATACGCCTCGTCCATGTCGTCGCCGGGGTTGAAGCCGTCGACCTCCTCCATCAGGTAGAACACCACGCCGAGCACGCCGAGGTCGTCGCAACCGGCGATGAACCCGGGGTGTGGCACTGGTGTCCCGGCCAGGGTGCGCAGCGCCGCGATCTCGCGCAGCATCGTCTTGTCACTGGTCGGGCGTGGGTGGACGGGTGGCCGGCGCAACACCATCGGGCGACCGTCAACCTGCAGCCGCACCACGATGTTCTGGGTGCCACCCGTCAGCGGCTCGACATCGGTGACTGTCGACCCGAGGCCCTGCTCGCGCACCCAGCGCTGCAGGGCGATCTGGTCGGCGTCGCTTAGGGTCGGAAGCTGCTGCGCGTCATCGGGCATGCAGACATGTTGTCAGCCCTTGCGTGCGGTCAAAAGCAAGTACTCCCATTCCATGGTCGACGCGTCGCTCAGCACGCTGTCGCCCACCGCAGCGATGTCCGCGTCGAGGGCGGCCACGCGGTCCGGATCGTCCTCGATGTTGCGGTACACCGCGATCGTCGGCCCGTAGACCGCCTTGAAGTAGTCGCGGAACTCAGCGCCGTCGGCGAAGTGGTCGACGGTCAGCATCCGTCGCTCGGTGACGACATCGGTGACGCGGTCGCCGAGCAGCGCGCGGACGTGATCCTCTTGACCCCACAGCGGAGGTGGCTGCGCGCCGGGCGGGGGTGGCGGGGCGTACGGCTTCATCGCGGACCAGAGCTGCCCAATGTGACCTTCGGGTGTCCAGCTGATCAAACCGATCCTGCCGCCCGGTTTGCACACCCGGACCAATTGGTCGGCGGCGAGCTGATGGAACGGCGCGAACATCACACCGATACACGACATCACCACATCGAATTCGTCGTCCCCGAAAGGCAATTCATGGGCGTTGGCCTCGCGCCATTCGAGGTCGACGCCGCGTTCGGCGGCTTGCCGGGCGCCCTGCTCCAACAATTCCGGGCACAGATCGCTGGCGACGACGTTCGCTCCTGCCTCTGCTGCGGGAACCGCCGCGTTTCCGGTGCCTGCGGCCACATCCAGCACGCGATCGCCTGCCGCTATGCCGGTGGCCTGTACCAGCACCGGGCCGAGGGGCGAGACGAGTTCGGCCGCAAGTTTCGCGTAGTCGCCGGATGCCCACATCGCTCGGTGTTTGGCCGCCACGTGGCTGTGGTCGACGGCTGCTGTCGGATTGCTCATATCGATTACTCCCCTGATTGGTGCAAACATCGTCCCGCCGCCGATCGCACGGATCTAGTTACAGATCTGTACTGGCACTGGTTCCATATCTGTACTGCCCACTCAACGCTCGGAGGTGCGCAAATGTCCGGATATGGCCAATTCTGTCCGGTGGCCAAGGCCATGGAGCTACTCGACGAACGCTGGACCCTGCTCGTCGTGCGCGAACTGCTGGCGGGCAGCAGCCACTTCAACGACCTGCGCCGCGGCGTGCCGAAGATGTCGCCCGCACTGCTGTCCAAACGGCTGAAGTCGCTGACCCGCGCAGGTGTCGTCGAACGCGCCGACGTCGACGGCCGCACCACGTACTCGCTGACCGAGTGCGGAAAGGAGCTCGCCGACGTCGTCGAGGCGCTTGGCGCCTGGGGTGTGCGCTGGATCGGCGAACTCGGCGAGGAGGACCTCGATCCGCATCTGCTGATGTGGGACATGCGTCGCACCATCCCGATCGAAGCCTGGCCGCGGTCGCGCACCACGTTGGCGTTCCACCTTGACGAGGTGGCGCCGAAGGCGTCGCGGTGGTGGCTGGTCGTGGCCAGATGGCGAGGCCGACGTGTGCGATTTCGATCCCGGCTACGAGGTGGCGGGCACCATCGAAACCAACGTGCGCACCCTCACCCGCATCTGGCGGGGAGACGTCGACTGGTCACACGCGCTGCTCGATGGCAGCGTCTCGGTGTCCGGTCCGGCCGAAGTGCGCCGGGCCGTCCCTACGTGGATCGGCCAGGCGACGTTGGCCGCCGTGCCGCGCCCGGCGTGAGCTACTTGTCCTCGAAATTCAGGCAGGACTCCGCCCCGTTGATGACGCCCTCGCGGAACGCTTTGATCCGGGCCCAGCCCGCGCCTTGGCGCTCCACGTCCCCTTCGCTGCGGAACACCAGCAGCGCCTTGATCCCTTCATCCAGGTCACCTGGCGAGATGTGGTACGTGCTGGTGTCCGGGCGGTTGTAGAGGATGACGCTGGCCGTGTAGCCGCCTGCCAGGCAGTCGCCGCGTAGCGTCGAGGTCTTCTCGTCCGATTGGTCACCCAGCCGGTCCAGCGCTGCCAGCCCGTATTGGGTGGCAAGAAGCGTGGCCACCGCGTAATCGCCGCCCTGCCTGTACACCTCCGGCATGACGTCCACGTTGTCCCAGCCCACGTAATCATCTGGCACGCAATAGAACAACGCGTAGCCCTCCGCAGACTGACCACCGCACGAGGGCGGACTGCTCGGGTCAAACGGCTCGAGCCCGTGCACCGGCGGCCACGGCTTGCCGTCGGCGACCTCCGGGTACACGTGCGTCCAATAGTCCTCGAGGTCATACGGCACACCGTTGACGATGGAGTCGTATGGCGCGTCGCCCCCACGCGCCTCGTCCTCCGCATCGTTGAACGGCAGCTCGATCACCATCGGTTCGTCGTCGCGGTAGTCCTTGCACTTGCCGGCTCCGTTGTCGAATCCGTCTTGGAAGGCGCTGACCCGGTCGAAGCCGCTGCCGTGTGCGTTGGGGTCGATATTGGAAGTGCCTGGCGTGTCACGCAGGTCGAGAACACCGGCCAGAGCCGTGTCCAGGTCGGCGGCAGTCACCTGGAAGACGCCGTCGTCCTTGGCGTGTTTTGACCACGCGCCTGCGAAGCAGTCGGCCTGCAGCTCTTTGGTCACTGTGCGCGCGGTGAAGTTGGACCGGGCCTGCACGGCGTGGCCCCACTCGTGGGCCATCACCACCGGGATGACGAAGTCGCCGTACTTCTTCTGCAGTGTGGGTAGCAGTTCTTCGGCGTCCCACGCGACCACGTCCTTGGTCGAGCAGTAGAACGCGTTCCCGGCAACGTCGCTCGTGTTGCTGGCGCACGGTGGTGGATCATCGGTGGACGGGTTGACGGCGTAGTAGCCGCCGGTGATCGGCTCGAAGTCCTTTTGGTACAGGTCGGCCATTTCCTTGCCCCAGTACTGTTCCAGGTCGGCGATTGCCTGGATCACGAGCTTGTTCACCGGGGCCGACGCGTCACCGTTGATCGTGACGTTGCTGGTGTCGGGCGGTCCCGACTGGGTCTTTTCCGGTGCCTGCGGCTTCGGACCACCGCAGGCCGCGAAGAGCAAAACGACAGCAAGCACTGACCACACCCTGATTCGCATGGGCAAACATTAGCGGTCAAGATCAAAGTTTGCTGAAAAAATGCTGAACCTCGTATGGCTCAATCGAGAATTCGTCGCGCGACGTTGGTGGTGATCAGGTCGAGAAGCTCGTCGCCACGGCCGGCCAGGATGGTCCGGATCGCGTAGAGCGAGAAGCCCTTGGCCTGTTCGACGGTGATCGCCGGCGGTATCGACAGCTCCTGACGGGCGGTGACGACGTCGACGACGGCCGGTCCGTCGTATGCGAACGCGTCTGTCAAAGCCTGTTGCAGGTCGGCCGGTCGCTCGACGCGGCGGCCGAAGATCCCCATCGCCGCAGCGACGTCCGCAAAGTTCGGGTTGACCAGATCGGTGCCGAAGTTGACGATTCCCGCGGCCTTCATCTCCAGCTCGACGAAGTTCAGCGACGAGTTGTTGAAGACGATCACCTTGACCGGCAACCGGTTCTGGATCAGCGTGATCAGTTCGCCGAACATCATCGTGAGTCCGCCGTCGCCGGCCAGCGCGACCACCTGGCGCTCGCGAAACGCGGTCTGCGCGCCGATCGCGTGCGGCAGCGCACACGCCATGGTGCCGTGGTTGAACGAGCCGACGAGCCGCCTTCGGCCGTTCATCTTCAGGTAGCGCGCGGCCCACACCACCGGCGAACCCACGTCGACGGTGAAGACGGCATCGTCGGCAGCGAGGCGATCAGCAAGCCCCGCAACGTATTCCGGCCGGATGGGGCTTCGGTCGCGATCGTTGACGGCCAGCTCGTCCAGCGTCTTTCGGGTCTTGCGGTAGTGGCGCAGCGATCGGTCCAAATGGTCGCGTTGCACCTTCTGCCGCAGCAGCGGCTGCAGCGCGGCCAGGGTGTCCTTCACGGTGCCGACGAGTCCGAGATCGATCGGGGTGCGACGGCCGAGGTTGCGGCCGCGGATGTCGACCTGAACGACTTTGGCGTTGTCGGGATAGAACTGCTGATAGGGAAAGTCGGTGCCCAACATCAGCAGCGCGTCGGCCTCCTTGATCGCCTTGTATCCCGAGGCGAATCCGAGCAGTCCGGTCATGCCGACGTCGAACGGGTTGTCGTGTTCGATGAACTCCTTGCCGCGCAGTGCATGCACGATCGGCGCACCGAGCATCGCAGCCGCCTGGATTACCGAGTCGTGGGAGCCTTCCACGCCTGCGCCAGCGAGAATCGTGACAGCCTCTGCGCCGTTGAGGATTTCGGCCGCCTGGCCTAGCGACTCGTCGTCGGGACGCACTACAGAACGAGTCGGGGCGATGGCACGCGCCAGGAACCCCGAGGCGTCGGCGCGCTGCAGGAAGATTTCGCCGGGGATGACGACGACGGCAACCCCGCTCTCCTCGACCGCGGCCCGCATCGCCATCTCGAGGATCCGCGGCAACATCTCCGGCGTACTGACAAGTTCGCGGTAGACACTGCACTCGCGGAACAGTTCCTGCGGGTGTGTCTCCTGAAAGTATTCGGATCCGATTTCCGCGCGCGGGATGTGCGCGGCGATCGCCAGCACCGGAACCCGGCTGCGTTGGGCGTCGAAGAGACCGTTGATCAGATGCAGGTTGCCCGGGCCGCAGCTGCCGGCACAGACCGCGAGCTGTCCGGTCAGCGCCGCATCCGCGGCCGCCGCGAACGCCGCTGTCTCCTCGTGACGGACGTGCTCCCAAGAGATTTCACCCGAACGCCGGATCGCGTCGGTGAAACCGTTGAGGCTGTCGCCAGGAAGTCCGTAGACACGGCGCACACCGCTTAGTCGTAGACCTGAGATGACGTGATCCGCGACGGTCGCCACGCACGCAGCGTAGCGCCGGACGCTCTACTTCGGAGCGAAGCGCTGGCCGGCGTCGAGTCGGAGGCACTGGCCGTTGAGCATCGGGTTCTCGACGATCGCCTGGACGAGCTTGGCGTACTCCTCCGGGCGGCCGAGACGCTTCGGGAACGCCGCGTCCTTCGTCAGGGCCTTGGCGAACTCGTCGGGGATGCCTTCGGTCAGACCGGTGGCGAACAGGCTCGGCGCGATGGCCAGTGCGCGGATGCCGAGGCTGCCCATGTCGCGGGCCATGGTGAGGCACATCCCGGCGATCGCGGCCTTGGACGCCGTGTAAGCCACCTGCCCGATCTGTCCCTCGAACGCGGCGATCGAGGCGGTGTTGATGATGACGCCGCGCTCCTCCTGCTCATCGTCGACCAGGTCCTGCTGGCTCATCTGCCAGCCCGCCAGCCTGCTGATGTTGAAGGTGCCGATGAGGTTGAGGTCGACACACTTGCGGAAGGACTCCAGGCTGTGCGGACCGTCTTTCTTGACGGTGCGCTCGGCGGTGCCGCCGCCGGCTGTCGTCACGATGATGTGAAGTCCGCCAAGGCCGTCGATTGCCTGCTGCAGGACCTTCTCGGTGCCGTCGAAATCGGTGACGTCCACCTCGTAGAAAGAGCCACCGATCGCGTCGGCAACTTCCTTGCCCTTCGACTGCGGGCGGTCCAGCACCGCCACGCTCGCGCCGCGCCTGGCCAGCAACTCGGCGGTCGCCTTCCCAAAGCCCGATGCCCCACCGACGACGACTGCCTTCTTGCCCTCGATCTCCATCTAGCTCCCTTTCAAGACTGTGGTCGGACCGCCAAGCAACATATCTCATCGCCCATCCGGTAAGCCTTTCGGGTGCTGTCACTACTTCGTAAGACCTGGCGGTCCGGCCCGCAGGTAGGTTTTTGTTATGTCCGCACCCGCCCGCGAAGCACGAATGCTGGCGGGCATCGCGGCAGCCGCAGTTGCGCTCGGGGTAACCGAACTACTCGCCGTCGCGTTCGGGCCTCAGGCCGACGCCCGCACCGCGATCGGCTCGACGGTCATCGACCTCACGCCTGGGCCGGTCAAGGAGTGGGCGATCCAGACCTTCGGCACGGCCGACAAACTCTTTCTATCAATCCTCGTCCTAGGGGTGATCGCCATCCTCGCCGCGGTGACGGCGCGATGGGAGACGCGTCGTGTTCCGGTGGGCAGTGCCGCGATCGTTGTCGCCGGCATCGTGGGGTGTGCGGCTGTGCTCTCGCGCGCCGGAGCGACGTGGTTCGACATCGTGCCCACCCTGGTCGGTACCGCATGCGGCGTCGTGGTGCTGCGGCTGCTCACCTCGGGACGGTTCGTCAACGAGCCGGAGCAAACGGAGAACCCCGACTCCCCCGATCGCGGCCGCCGACTGTCGTTGGTGACGCTGGGTTTTCTCGGCGCGGGAGCACTCAGCGGCGTCGGTGGCGTGGTGCTGTCGCGCCTCCTGCACTCCGTCTCGGGTGATCGCGACGCGTTCGCGTTGCCGCCGGTCGATGTCGGCGCCCCACCGGTGCCGCCGACCGTGCAGCCGAAAGGCGTTGCGCTGCCGTCGTTCGTCACCAGCAACGCCGACTTCTATCGGATCGACACCGCGCTGAGCGTGCCGCAGCTGAGCCGGTCGGACTGGCAGCTGAAGATCCACGGCATGGTGGACCGCGAGATCACCTACCGCTTCGAGGATCTGGAGCGATTCGAAGTCGTCGAGAAGCTGGTGACGCTGACGTGTGTGTCGAATCCCGTTGGCGGCGACCTTATTTCCAATGCTGCGTGGACGGGCTATCGGGTGCGCGACCTGCTGGCCGAAGCCGGCGTGCATTCGGACGCCGACATGGTGCTGTCGATGTCGATCGACGGCTTCACCGCCGGCACACCCGTCGACGCTCTCACCGACAGCCGCGACGCTCTGCTGGCGATCGGGATGAACGGCGAGCCGTTGCCGACCCCTCACGGCTACCCCGCCCGGCTCGTGGTCCCCGGCCTCTACGGCTACGTGTCAGCCACGAAGTGGGTCGTCGACTTGGAGTTGACCCGATTCGATCGGGCCGAGGCGTACTGGACGCGGCTGGGTTGGTCGCCGCGCGGGCCGATCAAGACCGAATCCCGCATCGACATGCCCCGCAGCGGGCAGGACGTCGCCCAAGGACCCGTGACGTTCGGCGGCGTCGCCTGGGCGCAGAACCGCGGCGTGCGCGGGGTCGAGGTCCGCATCGACGAGGGCGACTGGCGGCCGGCCGATCTCGGCGCCGGCTACTCGAACGACACGTGGCGGCTGTGGAGCTTCAACTGGCAGGCCACCCAGCCGGGATCACACACCATCACGGTGCGGGCCACCGACAACACCGGTGCCGTCCAGACGGCTGACGAGGCCGACCCGGTCCCCGACGGTGCCACCGGCTGGCACACCGTCTCGTTCGCCGTGAAATAGCCCCCGCGTGGGCCCACACGCAGTCGGGGACGACCGCGTCTGTACGTCAACACGCCGGAAATTCATGTGCAAACGCGGTCGGTCGCGCCTACTTTGGCGTGTCATGACCGCAGCACAGCACTGGCGAACCACCCTCCGTGACGCGCTGCTCGTGGCCCGAAAGGACCGGGACGCCACGCGCGTCTCGGCGCTGCGGTCGGCATTGAGCGCGATCGACAACGCCGAGACGCCGGACGACGTCCAATTGGATGCCCCGTCAAGCGGGATGATCGCCGGCGGCGTGGTTGGGCTTGGTGCCGCCGAGGTGGCGCGGCGTGAGTTGTCCGACACGCAGATCCGCTCGCTATTGCACGGGGAGGTCGACGAACGGCTCGCCGCCGCCAAGCAGATCGATGCAAGCCACAGCGAGCGCGCGGCCACCCTGCGGACCGAGGTGGCCGTGCTTAGCGACCTGCTCGGAGATGTCTGACGGCCATGCCAGGCTGGGCTCGTGCAGCTCATTGACGTCGCCGCCGCATCGACCGAGGTCGGCGCGATCTCGGCGCGGCTGGCCAAGATCGCCCTCATCGCCGACTTGCTGCGCCGCGCCGGCGCCGAGGACGACCCGAAGCTGGTCGCCGTGGTGGTGTCCTGGCTGTCCGGCGAGTTGCCGCAACGACAGATCGGCGTCGGCTGGGCAGCGCTGCGCTCATTGCCGTCCCCTGCCGCTGAGCCGTCGCTGACCGTGCCGCGGGTCGACGCCGCTTTCAGCGAGATCGGCCAGGTCGCCGGGAAGGGATCGCAGGCGCGGCGCGCCGAACTCGTCAAGGGACTGTTCGCCGCGGCCACCGAGCCCGAGCAGACGTTTCTGCGCCGCCTCCTCGGCGGCGAGCTGCGCCAGGGTGCCCTGGTCGGGGTGATGGCCGACGCGGTGGCGAAGGCCGCGGACGTCGCGGCGCCCGTGGTGCGGCGCGCGGCGATGCTGGGCGGCGACCTGCCTGCCGTCGCGGCCGCCGCGTTGATCGGTGGCGAGGCGGCGTTGGAGACGTTCACACTGCGGGTGGGCCGCCCGGTGGGCCCGATGCTGGCGCAGACGGCGACGGGAGTCGCCGAGGCACTCGAACGCCTCGGCGGCACAGCGGTTTTCGAGGCCAAGCTCGATGGCGCCCGGGTGCAGATCCACCGCGCGGGCGACGCGGTGTCGATCTATACCCGCAGTCTCGACGACGTCACCGAACGCTTGCCGGAGGTGGTCGAAGCGGTGTTGGCATTGCCGGTGACCGACTTGATCGCCGACGCCGAAACGATCGCCCTGCGTCCCGATGCGCGCCCGCATCGGTTCCAGGTCACCGCATCGCGGTTCGGGCGCAGTGCGGACATCACGACGGCAAGGGCAGCGCAGCCGCTGTCGGTGTTCGTGTTCGACCTGCTGCATCTCGACGGCACCGACCTGCTGGACCGGCCCACCAGCGAGCGCATCGCCGCATTGGACGTCATCGTCCCGAAAGCCCATCGCGTCGATCGCTTGGTCACCGACGACGCCGACGCCGCACAGCGGTTTCTCGACGTCACACTGGACGCCGGTCACGAAGGCGTGATGGCGAAGTCGCTGACCGCGCCGTACGAGGCGGGTCGGCGCGGCGCGGGCTGGTTGAAGGTCAAGCCGGTACACACCCTCGACTTGGTCGTGCTCGGCGTCGAGTGGGGATCCGGCCGTCGCACCGGCAAACTGTCCAACATCCACCTCGGCGCACGGGACCCGGCGACGGGCGGATTCGTCATGCTCGGCAAGACATTCAAAGGGATGACCGACGCGATGCTGGACTGGCAGACCACGCGGTTCATGGAGTTGGCCGACGGCCCGACCGACGGCTACGTGGTCAAACTGCGGCCCGAGCAGGTGGTCGAGATCGCGTTCGACGGAGTACAGGGCTCGTCGCGCTACCCCGGCGGAATGGCCCTGCGATTTGCGCGCGTGCTGCGCTACCGCGACGACAAAAGCCCAGCTGAGGCGGACACGATCGACACCGTGCGCGCCTTCTACGAGCGTGGTTCATAACCGAATCGATACCCGGAATCGCCCCAACACCGTTCGTGCGGTGAAAGGATCACAAAAACGGGTAAGACAGCGATGTCAAGGGAGAGACCGTGGCCACACCCACCGCCGCACCATCGGACCGCATTGAGGAACGAGACGGTGACGTCACCTATATCCGCACCGACAGCGAACTGCCGCCGGTAGCGATCATCGACCGATCTCCGATCACAACCAGACACAAGATCATCTTCGGGATCATCGCGCTGCTCGGTGCGATCGCCTGGGCGGTCATCGCGTTCTTCCGCGGGGAGACGGTCAACGCGGTGTGGTTCGTCATCGCGGCGATCTGCACCTACGTGATCGGCTTCCGGTTCTACGCGCGGCTGATCGAGTTGAAGATCGTCCGTCCGCGCGACGACAACGCAACGCCCGCAGAGGTCTTCGAGAACGACACCGACTACATGCCGACCGACCGACGCGTGCTGTTCGGCCATCACTTCGCCGCGATCGCGGGGGCCGGTCCGCTCGTCGGCCCGGTGCTGGCGATGCAGATGGGTTATCTGCCGGGCACCATCTGGATCATCATCGGCGCGGTTTTCGCCGGATGTGTGCAGGACTACCTCGTGTTGTGGATCTCCACTCGACGACGGGGCCGCTCGCTGGGTCAGATGGTCCGCGACGAACTCGGTGCCGTCGGCGGCGCGGCCGCCATCATCGGGATCATCACGATCATGACGATCCTGCTGGCGGTGCTGGCACTGGTGGTGGTGCAGGCCCTTGCCCAGAGCCCGTGGGGCGTCTTCTCGATCGCGATGACAATACCCATCGCGATCTTCATGGGCATCTATCTGCGCTTCCTGCGACCGGGACGGGTGTCCGAGGTGTCGGTGATCGGCGTTGCCCTGTTGCTGCTGGCCGTCGTCTCGGGCGGCTGGGTTGCCGAAACGGCATGGGGCCATTCATGGTTCGGCCTTTCCGCGGTAACGCTGGGCTGGTGCCTGATCGTGTACGGCTTCGCCGCATCGGTGTTGCCGGTGTGGCTTCTGCTCGCGCCGCGCGACTACCTGTCGACGTTCATGAAGGTCGGCACCATCGCCCTGCTCGCGATCGGCATCCTGATCGCCCGCCCAGTCATGCAGGCCCCCGCTGTCTCCGAGTTCGCCGGCAGCGGCCAGGGTCCGGTGTTCGCCGGCTCGTTGTTCCCGTTCCTGTTCATCACGATCGCGTGCGGTGCACTGTCCGGCTTCCACTCCCTGATCGCCTCCGGCACCACGCCGAAAATGCTGGAGAAAGAAAGCCAGATGAGGCTGATCGGCTACGGCGGAATGCTGACCGAATCGTTCGTCGGCATGATGGCGCTGATCACCGCGGCGATCCTGAACCAGCACCTGTACTTCACGCTCAACGCACCCGCCGCCCAGACCGGCGCCACCGCGGCGACGGCCGCCGAGTACGTCAACAATCTGCCGCTCACCGGCAACCCGATCACCGCTGAGCAGATCGAGCAGGCCGCCCGGGACGTCGGCGAGGAATCGATCATCTCGCGCACCGGCGGGGCGCCCACCCTGGCGATCGGCATGTCGGAAGTGTTGCACCGCGTGTTCGGCGGTACCGGCCTGAAGGCGTTCTGGTATCACTTCGCGATCATGTTCGAGGCGTTGTTCATCCTGACGACGGTCGATGCCGGCACGCGGGTGGCCCGGTTCATGATCTCGGATGGGCTGAGCAACCTGGGTGGCCCGCTGCGCAAGCTCCGCGACCCGAGCTGGCGGGTTGGCGTATGGACGTGCAGCCTGGCCGTCGTCGCGTTGTGGGGCAGCATCCTGTTGATGGGTATCACCGATCCGCTCGGCGGGATCAACTCCCTGTTCCCGCTGTTCGGTATCGCCAATCAGTTGCTCGCCGCGATCGCGCTGACGATCGTCTCGGTGATCGTGGTCAAGAAGGGTTACCTGAAATGGCTGTGGATACCAGGCATTCCGTTGCTCTGGGACCTCACCGTCACGTTGACGGCTTCGTGGCAGAAGATCTTCTCCGGTGACCCGAGGGTCGGATTCTGGACGCAGCACTTCCAGTACCGGGACGCGCTGGATGCCGGTAAGACGTCGTTCGGCTCGGCGAAGAATGTCGACCAGATGGAAGCGGTCATCCGGAACACCTTCATTCAGGGCACGCTGTCAATCGTGTTCGCGTTGATGGTGATCATCGTGTTCGCCACTGGGTTGATCATGTTGATGCGGGTCCTGCGAGGCGGCGGCACGCCGTTAACTGAAGACGAGCCCGTCGCGTCGAAACTCTTCGCTCCATCGGGACTTATCCCCACCAAGGTGGAACGGGAGGTGCAAAAGCAATGGGACGCGCTGCCGCAATCGCACGCCAGATCGGTTGGTACTGGGGCACATTGATGGGCGATAACCACTACCGGCGCTACGTCGAGCATCGCCGGCGCACGCACCCCGGCGAGCCGGTGATGTCCGAGCGCGAGTACTGGCGGATGCGGTATGACGCGATCGAGTCGAATCCAAATCCGCGTTGCTGCTAGCCGGGAACCCTAGCCCGTTGCGACGACGCCTTCGGAATCCCATGGCGCCAGAGGCGAATCCGGCGTCGCCCGGAATGCATCGGGCACATCATCGGTAACCTGCCACGTCGCTGCCAGACGGCCCATGCCGACCGCGTAAGCGCAATGCACACCAAGCTCGACGAGCTCCTCTTCGGTGAAATGGCGGCGTAGGTCTTCGTACACCGAGTCGTCGATGGATAGGTGGTCGGTGGCGAAGAGATCGGCGAAGTGCACAGCGCTGCGCTCGGCGGGCGAAAGGTCATCTGCGTCGGAAGGCTGCTCGAGAGAGCACACTGCGTCCTCGGTGAGGCCGTCGTCGATGGCGCTTTGGTAGCGCACCGACATACAGCTTCGACACTGGTTGTGGAATGCGATCCGCAGCCGCACAAGTTCAACCAGCCGCGGGCGCAACGTCCCACTGGATCGCAGCGCCACCATCAAAGAGCCCAGTGCTCCCGCGACTTCCGGGCGATGCCCGAGTATTGCTGCTACCCCGAGATTGATCCGGTCGCCCTGACCGAGATCGTCCGCCGACACCGAAGCGAAAGCCGTTGAAGGCGCAATTCGTGCCATGTTCACCCCGCATCACCGTAGGTTGTCGTTAGGAACACCGTATACGCCACGCACGATTCGGAACGCTAAACTGTTGGTCATACGGTAAGGCGGTTGAGAGGAAATGGGCATGAACAAGGACGACATGATCCTGATCAGCGTTGACGATCACATCGTTGAGCCGCCAGACATGTTTCGCAACCATCTGCAGAAGAAGTATTTGGACGAAGCTCCTCGGTTGGTGCACAACCCGGACGGCTCGGATACGTGGCAGTTCCGCGATGTGGTGATCCCCAACGTCGCGTTGAACGCCGTCGCGGGCCGGCCCAAGGAGGAATACGGGCTGGAACCGACCGGCCTCGATGAGATCCGCCCAGGGTGCTACGACGTCGACGAGCGCGTCAAGGACATGAACGCCGGCGGCATCCTTGGCTCGATCTGTTTCCCGTCGTTCCCCGGCTTCGCGGGCCGCCTGTTCGCGACCGAGGATCCGGAGTTTTCGCTCGCGCTTCTTCAGGCTTACAACGATTGGCATGTCGAGGAGTGGTGCGCGGCCTACCCGGCTCGGTTCATCCCGATGTGTCTACCGGTGATCTGGGACGCCGAGGCCTGCGGCAAAGAGGTGCGCCGCAACGCCGAACGCGGGGTACATGCCCTCACCTTCACCGAAAACCCCGCCGCCATGGGCTATCCGTCATTCCACGACGACTACTGGACCCCGTTGTGGGAAGCGTTGGTGGACACCGACACCGTGATGAACGTGCACATCGGGTCGTCGGGGAAGCTTGCGATCACCGCCCCGGATGCGCCGATGGACGTGATGATCACCCTGCAGCCGATGAACATCGTGCAAGCCGCCGCGGACCTGTTGTGGTCCAAGCCGATCAAGAAGTATCCGGACCTCAAGGTCGCCCTGTCCGAAGGTGGCACCGGGTGGATCCCCTACTTCCTCGAACGCGCGGACCGGACCTATGAAATGCATTCGACGTGGACGGGCCAGGACTTCAAGGGCAAGAAGCCGTCCGAGGTGTTCCGCGAGCACTTCTTGACCTGCTTCATCTCCGACCATGTCGGGGTCAAGCTGCGCAACGACATCGGCATCGACAACATCTGCTGGGAGGCCGACTACCCGCACAGCGACTCGATGTGGCCAGGGGCGCCCGAGCAGCTGCACGAGGTGCTGACCAAGAACGATGTGCCCGATGACGAGGTCAACAAGATGACCTTTGAGAACGCCATGCGCTGGTATCACTGGGATCCGTTCACCCACATCACCCGCGAACAAGCCACTATCGGCGCCCTGCGCAAAGCCGCCGAAGGCCACGACGTCTCCATCCAGTCGCGATCCCAACACAAGAAGGACTCGAGCCTCGGGGCTAACACGCTGCAGGCACAACTGGACAGGTCCAATGCCCCGCGTTGAATTCTGTTGACCGCGTTGTCAATTAACAGCTGGCAGGCTTCCAGCGCTTTGGTAGTCACGACATAGCTCACTCCTAGAGTGCCTGCTTAACCTCGCCTTTGGGTTGGGGCGTCTACCGACGCTGGAAAGGCTTGGTAATGAAACTCAAACAAGTGGTCGCCGGAGCGGCGATCGGCTGCGCTCTCGGAGCAGCGGGCATCAGTCTGTCTTCAGGCGTTGCCAACGCGGCACCACCTTGCAACCCGGCCCCGGGTGTGCAGTGCGGCCCAGGTGGTCCGGGCGGACCGGAGCGCGGACCCGGTGGTCCGGGCGGACCGCCGGGGCGCGGGCCCGAGGGTCCGCCGAACAATGACTTCCGCGGGCCCGGTGGTCCAGGTGGTCCGCCCGGCGACTTCCGCGGACCCGGCGGTCCTGACTTCCGCGGGCCCGACAATCACGACTGGCGGCCGCCGTGGAACCCCGGCGACAACGACTGGCGCGGCCGGTTCCACGGCGCCCCATGGGGTGGCGATCTGCCGCCATGGGGCTGGGGTGCACCACCGCCTCCTCCGTGGGACGGCCCGTTGCCGGAAGCATGGGGTCCGCCGCCGCCGCCAATCAACTACTGGGGCTTCAACGAGCAACCGGTGTGGGATCCCGGCTACAACCAATGGGGTTTCTACTTCTTCGGGATCTGGATTCCGCTTCCGATCTGACCTGCCGACAGGACGGCCACCTCGAATGCACCGGGGGTGGCCGTCCTCCCGGTCGTGGGGTCAATTCACTTGAGCGAGTAGCGAATCGGCAGGTGCTTGAGCCCGCCGACGAAGATGGTGGCGATGTGTTGGGGATCGCCTGCGAGTTCGATCGACTCCAGCCGCGGCACCAGCTCGGAGAAGAAGCTGTTGACCTCCATCCGGGCCAGCGCAGCGCCAAGACAGAAATGTACGCCGTAGCCGAACGCGTTGTGCTTGTTGGGATCGCGGCTCACGTCGAACCGGAACGGATCGTCGAAGACGTCTTCGTCGCGGTTGGCCGACGCGTAGGACAGCAGCACCGATTCCCCGGCAGCGATCGGCACACCGCGAACAGTGGTGTCCTCCTGCGCGGTGCGCATGAACTCCTTGACCGGCGTGACCCAGCGGATCATCTCCTCGGTGGCTAACGGCATCAGATCCATGTTGGCGCGCAACCGTTCTCGCTGGTCGGGGTTTTCGACCAGCGCCTGCAGGCCGCCGGAAATCACCGCGCTGGTGGTGTCGTGACCCGCCGTCGCGATGATGAGGTAATACGACACCGTGTCAATATCGGAGAGCGGCTCGCCGTTGATCTGGGCATTGGCAATTGCGGAGGCCAGGTCCTCGGTCGGGCT
Source organism: uncultured Actinomycetota bacterium (assembly GCA_963841555.1). GTDB lineage: Bacteria > Actinomycetota > Actinomycetes > Mycobacteriales > Mycobacteriaceae > Mycobacterium. The sequence continues at coordinate 831,735 of CAWJDL010000003.1, read as the reverse complement.
GGCGCGCCGCGAGGCGGTCAATTCGTTGAAGTACTGGAACATTTCGAGTAGCACACTCATCTGCTCCTCTTTCGAGGTACCGCGTTGGAACTCCGCATCGTCGTTGCCGAACAGTTCCTGCGTGTAGTGCAGCATTCGAGGGAAGTCGGATTCGGGCAGGCCGAGCATCGACATGATCACGTAAAGTGGGTAGTTCACCGCAACCTCTTGCACGAAGTCGCATTCGGGACCGGCTTCCACCATATGGTCGACATACCGCTTGGCGAGCTCATCGATGCGAACCTTGAGCGCCCGCATGGCTTTCGGGCGGAACCAGTCGGCTCCGATCGCCCGCACCGCGCGATGTTGCGGGTCATCCATGTGGATAAGAGTGCTCACACCGATGGCGGCCTGCTGCTCGTCGCCCTCCGCGGTCGCCAGTACTGGACGGGGCGAATTGGTGAACAAGGTGTTCGCCCGCTCGATATCCATGATGTCGGCGTGCTTGGTGATGGCCCAGAACGGCCGGTAGTCCGCAACGTCCACCCATGCGACGGGTTCATTGGTCCGCAGATGAGTAAGCGCCGCATGCAGTTTCGCCTCGTCGGCATAGGCCAACGGGTCAGCGAACACCCTGGCGGCTTCGTCCATCGTCGGCGCGGTCACGGGCGACTCCTCACTGGTTGGCCGCGCAGCTCCTGCAGCACGGCGCTGACGGTGTCCTCAGGAACAGAGGATGGGAAACCCACCAGGACGCGATCGATCACCCCGTCACATCGATCACGGATCTTGTCCGCCACCTCTTCAAGAGGGGCGACGACCGCGAACGTCTCCAGGATCTCGTCGTCGATGAGCGAACCCATCACGTCCCACTCCCCCGCCCGGCTAAGCCGGTGCAGTTCGGTATGCAGCTCTCCCCAGCCGTGCAGCTCGAGAACCTTGCGGTACGCGGGAGTTGATCCGTAGAAGGCGATCTGCTTGCGAGTGCCGATGGCGCCGGCTGCCAACTCGGATTCGTCGTTTCCGGTGACGACGAAGATCGGAGCGGAGAGTTGGAACTCGCTTCGCTGCCGACCAGAGCGCTTCATGCCGCGCAGCAACGCCGGTCGTGGTCACTTCCTCGAAGTAGCGTTTGGTGGTGAACGCATGGGCGAGCATGCCGTCGGCGACCTCACCGCACATTTCGGTCATCACTTCGCCGACGGCGGCGACGAATATCTTCGGAAAGGCGTACGGCTGCGGCTCCGGGGTGAACATCGGCGTCATCAGCTTGTGCGTGTAGAAGTCGCCCTCGAAGCCCAGTTTCGTGCCGTCGCGCCAAGACGACCAGATCTCGTGCAGCGCCAGGACGAACTCGCGCATGCGACGCACCGGCTGGCTCCACGGCATGCTGAACCGCTTCTCGATGTGAGCCTGTACCTGCGAGCCGAGCCCGAGTAGGAAGCGGCCCTGTGAGTAGGCCTGCAGGTCCCAGCCGACGTTGGCGACGGTCATCGGATTGCGCGCGAACGCCACCGCAATGCTGGTGCCCAGTTCGATCCTTGTGGTGTGCTCAGCGGCGAGCACCAACGGAAGGAACGGGTCGTGGTTGATTTCGGCTGTCCAGCAGCAGTCGTAGCCCCGTCGCTCCAGCGCGCTCGCCGCCTTGGCGACGTTGGCAAGTTGGCTGGAAACGGCCCCGTCGACCTTGAGGCCGCCGCGGTCACCCATAAGGGAGGACGCTACAGTAAGCAATTCAGTATGGTCAACGTGAACATGCCGGTGCGACGATCGCCTTGGGACGACAGGAAGAACGCATGACGGACGAGCAGGGCTGGAAGGAGACGCTCGAAGACCTCGATCTTCGGCGTGAGCGCTCCCGGGCGATGGGAGGTCCCGAACGGCTGGCCAAGCATCGCGGGAAGGGCAAGCTCGACGCCCGCGCGCGCCTCGAGTACTTGCTCGACAAGGGCTCATTCCGTGAGTTCGGCACCCTCGTCGGCGGCGACATCGCAGCGGACGGGATCGTCGCCGGCTCAGGACTGATCAACGGGACACCGGTCATGGTGGGCGCCGAAGATTTCACCACACTGGCTGGCAGCATCGGCCCTGGCGGCAACGCCAAGCGTTACCGCCTCGCTGAGCTGGCGCTGCGCGACCGGATCCCGCTGGTGATGCTCCTCGAAGGAGCCGGCTTCCGGCCTAGCGGTGAGCATTACGGTCGCACTCCCACCGACCTGCTCGCGCAGGCGCAGTGCTCCGGCAAGGTTCCGACCGTGGCCGGGTTACTGGGCCCCTCGGCAGGCCACGGCGCCCTCGTTGCACCCGTATGCGACTGGACCATCATGAGCCGCCAGGGCGCGATCTTCACGGCGGGCCCCCCGGTAGTGAAAGAGTCGACTGGCGAAGAGATTTCGAAGGAAGACCTAGGCGGACCCAACGTCGCGTTGGCCAGCGGAGTGATCCACAACCTCGCCGAGGACGACGAAGGCGGTGCTCGACGACATCCGCAGGTATCTGTCGTTTTTCCCGGCGAGCGCGTGGTCATACCCATCGTCCTTGCCCGCGAACGAGGCCACCGAGCCGCGGCCGACACCCGAACTGCTCGACATCGTGCCCCGCGGCAACCGCCGGGTGTATGACATGCGCGCCGTGCTCGACGTCGTCTTCGATACGTCCGACTGGTTCGAGGTGCAGCCGAAGTTCGGCCCAGCGATCATCTGCGCGCTGGCCCATCTCGGTGGCCATCCCGTCGCAGTCGTCGCGAACCAACCCAAGGTACTGGCGGGATCCATCGACGCCGACGCCGCCGACAAGGCCGCACACTTCATCACGGTTGCCGACTCGTTCCACCTTCCGATCGTCTTCCTCGCCGACAACCCCGGCATGTTGCCCGGCAGTCGCTCGGAGAAGAGCGGTGTACTGCGCAGCGGGGCACGGATGTTCGCTGCCCAGACCGCGGCGACCACACTCAAGCTGCACGTGACGCTGCGCAAGGCCTACGGATTCGGCTCGATGGTGATGTCACTTCTCGGATTCGACAACCAGAGCGCAACATTCGCCTACCCCGGCGCGACGATGGGCGCGATGAGCGCGGCCGCACTGAGCAAGGCCTCCCACGCCGCCGAGGACGTCGAGGCCAAGCTACGCAAGGCGGAAGTGGAAGCGTCCTTCCGGTCAGCGGGCCACCTCGGGTTCGACGACCTGATCCACCCTGAGGAGACACGCAACGCACTACTGAGCGCCCTGCAACGCGGCATCTACAGCAGGCAGGCTGCCGCCGAGCCGGTCAGCCGCACCGTGATCACGCCCTAGTTCACAGCCGCTTGAGGCCGCGCACCACCTTGTTGAACGGGAGCATGGTCGCAAGTGCGCCGCGGACATTCGGCTGCATCGGACCGAAGTTGACGACAACGATGTAACGGACGCCGTGGTCGCGCCACACCGCGGCTTGCTCGAGGATGTCGTCGACGGTGCCGTTCAGCATCATCCCCTTCACCACCGAAAGCGGAACCTGAGAAGACTTTTCGCGGATGGTCCGCTCATCCATCGTGAAGGCGACGTGGTCCTGCATCCCGGCGAAATCGGCGCCCATCGGATGGGCGGCACCATGATGCGTGTAGAACTCCGCTGGCGCGTTGAGCGCCCATGCCTTCACGGCGGTCGTCTCGAGGGCGGCGTCCACATCGTTCCGGTTCGTCGCGGCGACGACCGGCATCCAGAAGGCCGGTGTGATCGCCATCGGGTCACGGCCTGCGTCGGAGGCGGCGCTTCGGATGATCTCCAGGCGCTTGGCGTAGTCCTCTGGCCGGTGGGCGAATCCAGGGAACCACGCGTCCCCGTAACGCCCGGTCGCGCGCAGCATTCGGGGGCCGTGCGCTGCGACCCATATCTCGGGCCACTTCCCTTTGTATGGCGGCAGGTCAAACATCGCGTCGCGCAAAGGAAAGAATGGCGAGTCACGGTTGACGAGTTCACCGTTGGAATCCCACAGGGCGCGGATCGTCGCGACAGCTTCCTCGAAGCGTGCCACGGGCTTCGACCAGTCGACGCCGTAGGGTTCGTTGCCAACGCGCTCTCCTGGGCCAATGCCAAGAATCGCCCGCCCCCGCGTCATCAAGTGCAGTGTCGCCGCGGCCTGCGCCGTCACGGCGGGGTGGCGCTTACCGGTGTCCGTGACGCCGACCCCGAGCCGTACGCGGTTGAATCTCCTGCGTGCTGCGAGACTGCCGAGCAGGGTCCACGCCTCCATTGCGGCGTCCGGTGATCTGAGCAGCCGCGCGGCGGTGGTGTACTTCTTGTCCCACAACGGCCGCGGTGTCTGACCGTTGATGTGGTCGGGAATCCAATACGAGTCGACGCGATTGGCGACGGCGCCAAGGTAGTTCGCGCGGCTGAAGGCGTCGACGGTGGGGCGTGCCGCCATCACCGAGTCCATCAATCCGACGCGGAATCCGGCCATGCGGCTAGCGTTCGGTAGCGCGGTACGCGTCGACGATCGGCTCGAGCTCGTCGGGTGTCGCGCCGTGCATGATGACCGCGTCGGCCCCGTAGTCGAATTCCTTGCGGACCCTGTCGACGCATTGCTGCGCGGATCCGGTGGCCGCAGGTTCCAGCCATTCGTCGGGGATCAGCGTGGCGATGTGCGCTATCTGCTCGGCCGTGGCCTTGTGGTCGATTCCGCCTGCTATCGACGTGACCACCGAATCCGCCCGGAAGCGCTGCAGCACAGCGGGATCCCAGTTGTTGGTGTTGACCAGCAGGTCGCCGTAGCCCTGGAGGTAGGTGGCCAGCCGCGCGACGGTCTTCTTCAGCCGCAGCTCTTCGGGCAGGTGGTCGCCGACGGTCGCGAAGCACGACCACACCCGCACGCTGTCCGGGTCGCGGCCCGCCTTCTCCGCCGCGTCCTTCACCGTCTTGACGCAGCGCTGCAGGGTCTCCGGCGTGAAATAGGTGTGCAGGATGACGTCGTCGAACGCCCGGCCGCCCAGCGCGAGCGTGTTCGGTCCGAAAGCGACGATGGCCAGCCGGATGTCCTCCTTGAAGTCGGGGTCGAGGAACAGCACCTGATACTTGCCGATCGGCCCGTCGTGGTTGAAGATCACCTCGCCGTTCCAGAGCCGGCGCATGACCTGGGCGAAGTCCTCCATCTGCGCGGTCGTCACCGCCGGCACCCCGAACGCGGCATACATCGCCGCCACGCCGCGGCCGATGCCGAGCGTGAAACGTCCGCCGGAGAGCCGGTGCATCGTCGTCGCCCAGGAGCCGGTGATCAGCGGGTGGCGGGTGTTGTGATTGGTTGCGGCAGTGGCGATCTGCATCCGGTTGGTGACCGCGCATGCAGCGCCGACGAGCGACGACGCCTCCTTGACGTTCCACCGCTCGGAGATGAACGCGGTGCCGAAGCCGAGTTCCTCGCCGCGGCGAGCCTCGTCCATCAAGGTCGAGGGGCCCTCGCCGCCTGCGCCGGCCAGCAGGTAGTAACCAAGTTCATCGAGCACTCGTTCGGTCACGCCCAGACTCCCTGCTTGTAGCCGCAATTCCACACTTCGGTGATCCTGCCATCGACCACACGAAAGATTTCCATGCTGCCGACGGTGGTCTCGGTGCCGTCCTTCAGCTTGATCGGCGACTCGTAGACGATCGCCACGTGCTCCTTATCGTCGCCGGCAACCACAAGGTTCAAATCAAAGCGGAGTGCATCGGACACTTCCCACATGTCGACGATCCGTTGGACGGCCTGCTGATGGGTGAGGGTCTGGGCCTCTCCCACCTCATGGCGGATCACCGAATCGCCGATCAACTCTTCGGCGAGCACGAAGTCCTTCTTGTTCCAGACGACGAGGTTGTACAGCTCCACCACCTCACGGGCGCTGCGGGTCACGCGAACACCTCCAGTGCATCGATGTCGTCAATCGTCGCCACCGCCCGTTCGGTGAGCTTCAGGCACAAAGCACGGGACCGCTCCGGCATGGCATCCCAACCATTCAGCGTGATGACGGGAAGAACCATCAGATAAGCCACGGCGAATCGGTACTGGCGCCACGCCTCGTCGAACGAGTAATCGGTGACACCGTCTGCCCTCAGGTATGCCAAGTATTCGGAGAGCAGCGCCTCGTCGTGACCGCGGCGCACCTCGGTCGGCAACCCCTGGCTCACCAGGTAGGCGATGTCGGCCGCACCTGCACCGCGGGCGGCGAACTGGAAATCGACCACCTTGAGTCGATCGCCGTCGAAGAACAGGTTGTCGGCCCTGATGTCACCGTGCAGAAGCATCGAGCGGCCGGTCAGCGCCGGCAGTGCTTGAGCCGCGGCCTCGGCGAACCGCTCGGCGAAGCGCGCGACCGCCGACGAAACCCGTTCCGACGACTTGTCGAGGTAAATCTGCCAGCCTGGCCCGAACGCGGGTATGAGCAGATCACGCGCGATCGGGGTATCGATACTCGGGAATGCCTCCAGCACAGCTGCATTCCTGCCGTCAGTCGACCACGCGTGCAACCCCGCGAGTTGCTCGATGCACATCCTCGCGCGATCGAGCGACAGCCCGGCAAGATGGTCGGCGTTGTCCCAGTCGCCTAGGTCCTCGAGCACCAGGACGAAGTCGGCCGAGCCGTCGATCATGCGCGCGGCGTAAACCCGTGGTGTTTGCATCGGCGCGGCTCCGGCGACGTGCCGATAGAACGACAACTCGCGCTGGTAGCCGCCCAGCAACTCCATGGCTCCGCGTGCCTCTGACTGGGCGGGCAGCTTGACGATCACACTCGACGGCACGCCCTCACCGACGAGGTGGAGCCGGTACAACAACGCCGAGAACCCGGTGTCCTCGGCGATCCGCTCGGCCCGGACGTCGGTAACCGTCGCGCCGTCGAGCGCGCCCGACAACCACTGCGGGGTGACGTCGTCGATCGTCGACGGCACGGCCGCCATCCCCGAAGTCACCATCGACCCTCCCAAAGAAATTTGACGCAGAACAACTAAGTTAGTTGTCGGGCGTCTAATATGCAAGGGTGCCTTCTCCAGCCCGAGGGTTGACGCAGCCCGAGCGCGTCGAGACCTCCAACCGACGGTTGCTCCAAGCTGCCGCGGAGCTGATCGTCGAGAAGGGCTGGGAGGCAACGACTGCTGCCGAGATCGGTCGAAGGGCCGGCTACAGCCGGGCCATGGTCCACGCCAGGTTCGGCAGCAAGGACGCCATCCTCGAGGCCTTCCTCCACGAGTACGTGAGGCGTCTCAACCCGGATCCCGACCCGAAGACCAGCGGCATGCAGCAGGTACTTGCCCACTTCGACCGGATCGAGGAGATCTACGCCGAGGATCGCGAACTGCTTCTGGCGATGTTCGTCGCCACCTTCGAGGCAGTGAAGACCACATCACCCTTGCGTGATCGCGTGAGGGATCAGCTGAAGAGTGGCGCCGCGAAAGTCGACAAAGGCCTACGAAAGGGCATCCGCGACGGTTCGGTGCGTTCCGGCATCGACATCGCCAGGGCCGTCACTGACATCAGCACAGCGGTCTTCGGCATCGCCTTCTGGTGGACGGCGCTGCCTGACCAGTCCGACCTGGGACGTGAGCTGACAAGCATCCGGGCGCGGATCGTCGATGACTACGGCGGCCCAAAGCTCCACTGATCCCACTCGCTCGAAAGCCGACAAAACCCCAGCTCATGGTCGACAACGCCCCGGCTCTTGCTTATATTATGGGTATGTGCTCATAATATGAACGCGTCGTGCGTCACACTTGATCTCGGCCGTGCCGCACCTCACCAGGCCAGAAAGCGTCTCGAAGGGGTTGTACCCATGTCACACACCGCAGTCGTCATCAACACCGCGGTCGCGATCATCGCGGTGGTCGTGATGATCGTGCGTTTCAAGTTCAACCCGGTCGTGTCGTTGGTGGTGGGCTCCGCCTACCTCGGCCTGGCGGTCGGACTTGGCGTGGAGAAGACGATCGACGCGATCATGACGGGATTCGGCGACATCATGGCCGAGGTGGGCTTGCTCATCGCCTTCGGCGTGTTGATGGGGGCGATACTGCAGCAGACGGGGGCCATTCAGCGCCTGGTGCAAACGCTGCTGAAGCTGTTCGGGCCAAAGCGCATGCCCTACGCGATGTCGCTGACGATTGCGACCCTGCTCCAGTCGATCTTTCTCGATGTGTTGCTTGTCATCTCGGCGCCGCTGGGCCGCAGCCTGGCCAAGAAGATCGGCAAGAACGGAACCGCGCGAATGGCAGCGGCCATGGCCATCGGGCTCGAATGTGGAATCGTCCTGACCGTTCCCGGTGTTGGCGCGCTTGCGCTGGCCGGCCTGCTCGGCGTTCCGCTCGGCAAGTACCTGCTGTTCGGTGTGCTCCTGGCGATCCCTACCGTCGCGATCTCCGTGGCGATCATGTCGTTCCTGTTCAATCACGGCTTTTGGAACCCGGAGCGCGACGAGCAGGAGTTCCTCGGCGAGGATCCCGAATCGCTTGGCGGCACGGATGTCGAAACATCCAGCGCTGTAACGACACCCGACGACGACGGACCTTCAGTTGGCGGCGTCGCCACCAAGACGGCAACGGTCACCCGTGCCCAGACCCCGCTGATCGTGCTGTTCGCGCCGATGCTGCTCTCGCTCGTACTCATCGCAACCGGTGCGATCCTCGACGCCGGCGATATTCACAACCCGATCATCAAGTTCGTCTCCTCCCCCGTCATCGCCCTGCTGATCGGCCTTATCGGCACCAGCTTCGTCGGCCGCTACACGCTTGGAGCCGAGCCGATTCAGCGTGCGATCGCCACCGGCTTCAAGGAGAGCGGACAGATCCTGATCCTCACGGGTGTAGGCGGCTCGCTGGCCGCCACCATCAAGGCGGCCGGTCTCGGCGACATCCTCGGCGAATACTTCACCGCCAGCACAGCCGCCCCGCTGCTCATCGTTTGGGCTATCGCCGCAGCGCTGCACGTCGCGGTCGGTTCCGTGACGATCTCGGCGATCACGTCGGCAGGCATCCTCGCGCCCGTCGCGCCGATCATCGGGCTCGACCCCGTACTGATCGCCCTGGCCGCCGGTGCCGGTTCACTCTTCGCAGTGCACGTCACCAGCAATACGTTCTGGCTGCTGCAGTCACTGTTGGGACAGTCGACTCGCGGCGCCCTGAAGACCGTCACCGTCGGCGTGTCCGTCGCATCCGTCGTGGCGATCCTGCTCATCCTGCCGATGAGCGTCCTGTTCTGACATGTCTCAAGGAATAACGTTGAATACCACTGATATTCGTCCACTCGCAGGCGTGCGGGTTCTGGAGCTGGGCAACTACATCGCCGCGCCAACCGCGGGCAGGATGCTGGCCGACTTCGGCGCCGAGGTCATCAAGGTCGAGCGGCCGGTCACCGGGGATGAGCTTCGTAACTGGCGGCTGTACTCCGGGGACACGTCGATGCTGTACCGAACAATCAACCGCAACAAGAAGTCCGTCGTGCTCGACCTGAAGACCGAGCGCGGACGGGAGATCGTGCTCGACTTGGTTCGGCACTGCGACGTGCTGCTCGAGAACTTCCGCCCCGGCACGCTTGAGAAGTGGGGCCTGGGTCCCGAGGACCTCGACCGGGTGAACCCGAACCTTGTGATCACCCGCATCTCGGCGTTCGGCCAGACCGGACCGCTGTCGGAGCGACCGGGCTTCGCCGCTGTGGCCGAAGCGTTCGGCGGCCTGCGTGAGCTGGTTGGCGATCCTGACCGGCCGCCAGTCCGTACGGGCGTGTCGATCGGCGACTCGATCGCCGGGATCTATGCCGCATTCGGCACCGTGATGGCGCTGTTTCAGCGGGAACGCGTCAAAGTGCCACTGCCGCAGCGCGTTATCGATGTCGCGCTGAACGAATCCGTGTTGTCGGTGATGGAGTCGCTGGTGCCGGACTACCTGGCATACGGTGTCACGCGGAAGCGCGTCGGCGGGCGGATGGAGGGCATCGCACCGAGCAACGCCTACCCCTGCGCCGACGGCACGAGCATCATCGTCGCAGGCAACGGAGACGCGATATTCCAGCGATACATGCAAACCATCGGCCGGCCGGACCTCGCATCCGACCCAGATCTGCAGAGCAACGCGGGTCGCTGGGGGCGACGCGAGGAACTCGATGCCGCGATCGGGCAGTGGACGATTCAGCATGACCGGGATGAGGCGCTCAAGCTGCTCGATGAGGCCGGAGTGCCCTCGGGCCCGATCTACACGGCCGCCGACATCTGCGCCGACGAGCAGTATGCGGCGCGAAACATGATCCAGCACTTCCCGGTTGACATCGGCGAGACCGAGCCCAAGACGGTCGGATTCACAGGCGTCGTGCCCGTGATAGGCGGAACATCCCTGCCGATTCACAACGTCGGGCCCGACCTCGGCGAGCACACCCGCGAGGTGCTGTCGACGGTATTGGGTCTCAGCGATGACGAGATAGGAGCACTTTCATGACACCTCGTCCGTATACGCCAAGCGCCGAGCTTCGTGACGTGACCCTGCGTGACGGGCTGCAGCTGACCGCGAAAGCGCCGCCCACCGAACGCAAGATCGAGATCATCCGCGAGCTGTTGGGGCTGGGGGTACCCGCCCTCGAGATCGGTTCCATGGCGCGACCGGACCTCGTTCCTCCGCTTGCCGATTCGCTCGACGTCATCGCGGCGCTCGATCCCGATGAGCTCGAACGGTGCTGGGTCTGGGTGGCTACGCCACGACACGTCGAGAAAGCGGCGGCCGCTGGCGCGCGGAACTTCCAATACTGCTTCTCGGCGTCGGATTCGCACAACCAGGCCAACATCGGTCGCAGCACAGAAGACAGCGTCGCGGCGATGCCCGACGCCGTCCGGATTGCGGAGGATGTCGGCGGGTCCATCCAGCTGTGCATCGCGACAGCGTTCACATGCCCATTCGAGGGTCTGACCGACCCAGAGCGGGTGATCGGCATCGCCGCCGATCCACGCACCACGGGCGCCGATGACATCGTCGTGTGCGACACCATCGGCCAGGCCATCCCGACGCAGGTGACCGACCTAATCGTGGGCCTGAAGGCACGAAGCCCCCAGCGGCGCATCGTCTTTCACGGACACGACACATGGGGCCTCGGCGTGGCGAACACACTCGCCGCGATCGACGCCGGAGCCACGATGGTCGACGGATCGCTCGGCGGCCTTGGTGGCTGCCCGTTCGCCCCCGGCGCCAGTGGCAACACCTCCAGCGAGGACCTCTTGTTCGCGACACGTCCGGACTGGTTCACCCCGGCCACGCTGGCGTCGATGGTGGACATCAGCGAGAAACTCCTCGCCGAACTCGGCGAGCCGAACCGCTCCCGAACGGTTCAGGGCGCACGGTCGAAGTCGAAGGCGTTCGACTGGGTTATCGGCAACGATCGTGGTGCCTGACCGCGGGTACATTCCTGTCATGGCATCCGATGACTCCGCCGCCTCGTCCAAGCAGCAACCGCTGCTGGTGCTCGGCAAGATCACCGAGATCCTCGACGCTTTTACCCTGACGCATCCCGATATGACGCTCGGGGAGATCCAGCAGGCAACCGGGCTTCCGACGTCTACGGTGCAGCGTCTGGTGAGCAACATGGTCGCCCAGGGCCTGCTGGACCGGAAGGGCGATCGTATTCGAGTCGGCGTACGGATGTCGTACTGGGCCGCCACGGCCCTCAAGGACCTCGACGTGCTGGCGGTCGTCAACCCGGTGCTCAAGGAGATCCGCGACAAGACCGGGGAGACGGCCTGTTTCTTCAAGGTGGAGCAGGACTTTCGGGTGTGCGTGGCCGTTGCAGAGACACGCCACGCACTACGTCGAGACATGTATGTGGGCAAGGTGATCCCGCTACATGTCGGGTCCGCGTCACGGGTGCTGCTGGCGTGGAGTCCAGACCATGCGGATCGAATTCTCTCCGCCCCGCTCGAACCGCTGACAGACGGCACGGTCACGAGTCCAGATGAGCTGCGCAAGCTCATCGCGGCGGCCAAGGCCGACGGTTATGCGATCACAGCAGGTGAACGTGAAGACTCGGCGTCCGGTCTCTCCGCGCCCGTCTTCGATGCCGCCGGTGACATCCTCGGCGCGATCACGATCAGTGGTCCTACCGTGCGGATGCCGCACGCCCAATGCGAGGCCTGGATCGACCTCGTGGTCGGTTATGCCGAACAGGTCACCCGCACAATCGGCGGCCGCCTTCCGCACTGAGACCCTGGAGGAACCGCTCGGACACCGCCTGCACGCGACGGGAGAACAGGTGTCCGGCGTGACCTCCGTCGTGCCAGTACAGCTGTCCGCCCCACCGCTCGTGCAGCGCGAGTGCGGGCTCTCGGAATGCCATTCGGTCATGCCAGGCGCCCACGATGAGCCTGCGATCGGGAGGCGGCGTCGGCTCGACGGACTGGTAGTCGACGGCCGACATCACCTGCGCCACAGTCTCTGACCGCAACAGTTCGATGGTGTCCTGAACTGACGGGCCCCAGCGGCCCAGGTGGGCTGCGATCATCGCGTTGAGCCCGAAGATCGGGGTGTATACCGCGACGGCGTCCACCTCTTCGAGATGGGACACAAGGCCCGCTACGGGACTGCCCATGGACACCCCAGAGACTGCAATCGTGCTGGCCTGCGGCCGCAGCCATCTCACGACCGCACGCACCTCGGAAACGGCGCGCATCATTCCCGCAACATTGTTCAGCGGGTCCATGTTCGGATATGCCGGCCACGCTTTGCGACGCACACCGTGACCCGGCTGCACGGGCAGCGCGATGTTGAAACCCAGCTCGCTCTGGATGCGCCGGGCTCGCGAGAACAGCAGGTCGAGCGGTTGACCCTGTCCCGCGCCGTGCACCCACACCAGCCACGGCATGCGAGCGTCGCCGTGGCGGCACAGGTGGACCGCGGCGGTGGCCGGTCCCCCGAGACCCTCGGCGGCAAGCGACGGCGGCAGCAACGGATCGTGTTCGAACGTCAGCCGCTCATAGACCAGCCGACCGAACCGTTGCCGACGAATCGCCTTCACTTGAAGGGGTTCTGGCTCTGCATTGGCCGCTGCCACACCAAGCGTCGACAATTCCTCCGCCGCGGCCGCGCACGATTCCGCTGAGCGCTCCAATCTCGGTGGCGGCGCCGTCAGCGTCATGCCGGACAGCGCTACCTCGTCCATCGTAACCTCACCGAGAAGACGGATACCATTCGGCGACAGAGGATTCCATCCATCAGACCTCAACGCCGCATGTGCCCGCGGCAACACGCCCGCGAAATCCTCGCCGATCCGCCGCACACGTTCCGATGTCTTCATCGGCTAGGCAAGCTTGAAGCCCGTGTATCCGGCGGCTGCGATCTCGTCGCACCGACGGCGGTATTCCGGAATCCCCGCCGTGTAGCCCATGTACATCCGCTTCTTGCCGGGAACATTGCCCCCGTTGTACCAGGAATTGCAGGTCGGGTGGACGAGCACGGTCGGCGCCACCAACGAGGTGGTGTGCTCGATCCACTCCCGCTGGTTCTCGGGCAGGGCCTCGATCGTGCGGTAATCGTTGGCGCGCAGGTGTGCAATACAGTCGCCGATCCACTCCACGTGCTGCTCCAGCGCAGCGACGAAATTCGTTGCCGCCGATGGACTTCCGGGTGCCTGCACGATGAACAGATTGGGAAAGCCCGCGAGCGACAGTCCAAGGTATGTCAGGGGACCCTCGGTGGCCCAGAAGTCACGCAGCGACATGCCTCCGCGGCCGCGGATGTCGATGCGGGTGAGCGCACCGGTCATCGCGTCGAAGCCGGTGGCGTAGACAATCACGTCGAGGTCGTACGAACCCTGCTCGGTTCTGATACCCGTTGGTGTCACCTCACGGATCGGCCCCTTGCGCAAATCGACCAGCGTGACGTTGTCGCGGTTGAACGTCTCGTAGTAGCCCTGGTCGATGATCGGGCGCTTACACCCGAACGGATGGCTCGGCGTCAGCGACGCGGCCGTTCCCGGGTCCTTCACGATTCGTGCCACAGCTTCGCCGTAAAGTTTCGCGGCCATCTGGTTGGCCTCGATGTCGAAGAACACGTCGCCCCAGCTGAGGGCGCCGATCACGCCGTTGTCCTCGATGGCACGCAACTGGTCCTGACGCGAGGCCGACTTCAGCGGTGGCCGCGTGATCATCTCGAGCATCACGGAGAAAGCACTGAGCCGCGCCGCACCCACCGGGTGCTGGCGCTGCGCGGCACGGATCTCGCCGTAGCGCCCCTTCATCTCGTCCAGCTCACCCGCCTCGAAGGCCCGGACCTGCCACGGCAACGTGTACGCCGGTGACCGCTGGAACACATACAGCTGCTCGGCCTGCCGGGCGGCCACCGGTATGAGTTGCACACCCGCCGAACCGGTTCCGATGACGCCGACGCGTTTTCCGGTGAGGTCGAAGCCCTCCTTCGGCCATCGGCCGGTGTGCAACGACGCGCCCACGAACGTGTCCATCCCGGTGATGTCGGGTTCGAGCGGTACCGAGAGGATGCCGGAGGCCGCGACCACGAACGGGGCGGTGAACACCTCCCCCGCCGCTGTCTCGACCGCCCATTCAGCGGCCTCTTCGTCGAAGGTCATTGCGACAACGTCGGTGTTGAACCGAATATCGCGGCGCAGGTCCAGCCGGTCGGCGACGAAGTTCAGGTAGGCCTCGATCTCGGGCTGAGCAGGCATCGTCTCCGTCCACACCCATTCCTGCTGGATCTCGTCGGAGAAGCTGTAGGAGTACTCGATGCTCTCGATGTCACAGCGGGCGCCGGGATACCGGTTGAACAGCCAAGTCCCGCCGACGTTTTCGGCCTTCTCTAAAACCACGGCGGGTATCCCGAGCTCCCGCAGTCGGTGCAGCGCATAGAGGCCCGAGAATCCAGCCCCGATGACGATCGCGTCGAAGCGAGCAGAATTGGGCAAATCGGCACCTCACGTTTCCGGCTACAGCAAGTTACTGTAATGATTACAGTATCAAGCCGGGCTCGGGCCGATTGCGGGATTTCGCGGAGCGGGGTGAGCGGTCAGCGACCGGACGGCGCGCCTGCGCCGGCCAGTCGTTCTTCGCGACGCTGGTCGTAGTACGAGGCCTTTTCCTCCACCAGGTCGAGGAAGGCCGCGAGCTCATCTCGCGCGCGAGCTCCTTCGCCGTCGAGATTTTCGCGCTCGAACACTCCCCAGAACCGCAACACCGGACGCACAACATCATCCAAATGCGAACGAAGGTCGTAGATGCCGGCCTTGGCGATCGTCTAGAGCATTTTCCGCGAAGCCCGGCATCGTACTTCCGGGCATCTGGAAGTTGATTACTTCGCGAGCGATCGCCTGCATGGTTGCGTTCGGCGCAATGTCAAGCGCGGCGTCGACCAGGTTCCGATAGAAGACCATGTGCAGGTTCTCATCGGTCGCTATTCGGGTGAGGAGTTGTTCCGCGATAGGACATCCAGATGCTCGGCCAGTGTTGCGGTGGCTGATCCGCGTCGCCAGTTCCTGGAAGGACACGTACGCCAAGGCCTCTATTGGCGATTTGTCGCCCGAGTCGTAGCCGGCCGCCATGTGCAGCATGCGACCGCGCTCAAGAGCTTCGGGATCGACGCCTCGGGTAACGAGAAGATAGTCGCGTATCGCGATGGCGTGACGCCCCTCCTCGGCCGTCCACTGACCGACCCACTGCCCCCAGGCGCCATCAGGCCCGAAACGCGTCGCGATTTCGCGATGGTAGGACGGCAGGTTGTCCTCGGTCAGAAGGTTCACGATCATGGCTGCCTTGGAAACTTCGTCGAGTTGGGAATCCTCCGGCGTCCAGTCCTGACCACCCAAGAAAGCGAAGTCGCGCCCACGGCTCCACGGAACGTAGTCGTGCGGGTTCCAGGGCTTCGCCTTCTCAAGGTGTCGGTTCAGGTTGGCCTCCACCACTGGTTCCAGCTCTGTGAGCAGTGCCTGTTGGGTTGTCGTCATCGAGACTCTCCCGGCCTCTCGTCCCTTACTTACGGCTGCGTAACCTACGCTACCGTAGGTTTTTGGAAAATCAAGGGCTGGTCAGTGGTCGAGTTCAAATTTGCTGACCGACAGCCTGTTTCGCGTCAGCTGTAATGCGGCGCACGCACCGGCCGGCGCTCGTCGCCACCACTACTGCTGCCCGATCTTGCCCTTTGCGGAAATCTATACTGTAATCGATTTAGTATCGATCGACTGAGAAGGCGGCGCGTGTGAAAGTCCCGTTTACCTGGAAGGTCACCGGCTGGTTCATGGTCGGCTGGTCGGCCGAGTTTCCGCAGGGCGACGTCCGTCCCCTTCGGTACTTCGGTGACGACCTCGTCGCCTACCGCGACGACTCGGGCGAACTACACGTGCTGTCAGGCCACTGCCGACACCTCGGCGCCCATATCGGACACGGCGGCAAAGTGGTCGGCGACTGTGTCGAGTGCCCGTTCCACGGATGGCGGTGGGGGCCCGACGGGACCAATCGCTACATCCCGTACCAGCCGGACAGGCCCAACAAGGCACTCAAGCTTCGGGTGTTCCCGGTCATGGAGCAGCACGGCTGCGTATTCGTCTGGCATCAACCTCAGGGCAAAGAGCCACAGTGGGAGATGCCGGACATCTTCACGTCGTTTCCGCAGTTCGAGACTGACCCATCAGCGTATTACCGTCCGTACCCGGAGTTTTCACGCC
The DNA here is from genome assembly GCA_963841555.1 of uncultured Actinomycetota bacterium. Classification (GTDB taxonomy): domain Bacteria; phylum Actinomycetota; class Actinomycetes; order Mycobacteriales; family Mycobacteriaceae; genus Mycobacterium. The sequence continues at coordinate 815,120 of CAWJDL010000003.1, read as the reverse complement.
GGACCGAGAACGAACCGGTGCACCCGCAGATCGTCGCGGAGAACGGCCCTGACAGCTCTCACTTTCACTATGTGCACGGAGCAACGGTGACGCCGGTGAACCTTGAGTGGCGGATCGTCGACGAACAGTGGCAGTTCCTTACGGGCTGGCCGGATGCGCGCAGCGACGACCCGGACAAGATGGCGCTGCACATCCACAGCCACATGTTTGGTCTCGGGGGTGCGATCAGCGCGTTCGAGGGATCGTCGAACCATCGGCTGATCTTCGCCGTGACCCCTGTAGAGGACGGGCTTTCGACGATGTTCTACTCGATTTGGTGGCCCAAGATCGACGGCGAGACCTCCGATGTGCCGCCCGACAAGGTGCGCGAGCTTGTCGAGAAGCAGTTCCTGCGCACGGTCTGGGAAGACTTGGACATCTGGCGCTACCAGGAGTACATCGAGAATCCGCCGCTGGCGAAGATCGATGCGAAACCTTATATGGCGCTGAGGAAATGGGCGACGCAGTTCTACGACGTGCCCGCATCGGTATGAGGATGAACCTCGCCGATCTCGCGGCGCCAGCACATACCGCGATCGTCACACAGGAGTGCCAGGGCGCCGTGATGGGCCCGAACGCCGGGCTGGCGGTGCTGGCGACCGAAGCGCGCCGCGAAGCCCTGCCCAACATTGAACGACTGCTACCCGCCGCCAGAGACGCCGGCGTGAAAATCGTGCACTGCCTCGTGCAAAGGCGGTCCGACGGACTGGGCGCCAACAACAACGCGAAGATCTTCGCCATCGGCGGCGATGTCGCCATCACTCCAGGCACTGAGGGCGCCGAGCTTCTGCCCGAACTCGGCCCGGCCCCTTCAGATCTCGTGCTGCGTCGATCGCACGGCATCGGCCCGATGGGTGGCACCGACCTCGACGCCATCCTGCGCAATCTCGGGGTGACGACGATCGTCGCGGTCGGCGTCTCGGTGAACCTCGCCATCACCAACCTTGTGATGGATGCGGTAAACAAGGCGTACCGCGTCGTGGTGCCGCGCGATGCGGTCGCAGGAATCCCCACCGACTACGCGAATACGATCATCGACAACATGCTGTCGCTGCTGGCGACGATCACCACAACCGATGCCTTACTCGAGGTGTGGAAGCAGCCGTGACCGAAACCGAAAACAAGAGCACGGCCTTTCCGGAAATCAAACCCATCAACGCCGGCCCGGAGCTGGGCCGGTTCATGGCCGCCATGCGACGCCTACAGGACATCGTCGTGTCGACCAACCCGGATGACACGCTGTGGGCCGACGCGGCCTGCCAGATCGAAGAACTGTGTGCGCGTTTGGAAGTCCACCGAGCACCACAGGGCGTTGCTCCCGCTGGCCGCGGACCCCACCTGCCGGGACTCGGGCATCCCCTGATGCCGCCCTGGACGATGACCGACGCCGGGCCAGACGGGGTGACCATGCACGGGCACTTCAGCCGCTTTCACGTCGGCGGCAACAACGCCGTCCACGGTGGCGTGATACCGCTGTTCTACGATTGGCATTTCGGCATGATCGTCTCCGCCGCAGGCAGGGCCAACAGCCGCACCGCCTACCTGCACGTGGATTACCGCAAGATCACGCCCATCGACGAACCACTTCGGTCCCACGGACGGATAGATTCGATTGACGGCCGGAAGGCGTTCGTCACGGCGACGATGACCGACTCCGACGGCAACGTATTATCCGAGGCCAGCGGCCTGATGATCCGGCTGCTGCCCCACCAGCCCTGAGAGGCCCGATGTCCGACTCCGTACCACAGTTCACCGTCCCGGCCGCCGCTGAGGCGATCGCCGCCGTGATCGGCGACCGGGAATTCATCATCCAGGGCAGCCGCCGCTATACCTACGCGCAGGTCATCGAGCGCGCCAACCGGCTCGCCGCGTACCTCCACACCCGCGGATTGGGATGTAAGGCTGAGCGCTCAACGCTCGACGGTCACGAAGTCGGCCAAGACCTGCTGGGCATCTACGCACACAACGGACCCGAGTACGTCGAAGCCATGCTCGGGTCCTGGCGGGCTCGGGTAGCGCCGTTCAACGTCAACTACCGCTACGTCAAGAACGAGTTGCACTACCTGCTCGCCGACTCCGGCGCGACCGCGCTGATCTATCACGCGACGTTCGCGCCGCGGGTCAACGACGTACTGCGACAACTTCCCAAGCTGCGCGTGCTGATCCAGATCGCCGACGGGTCGGGCAACGATCTCGTGCACGGTGCCGTGGACTACGAATCGATCGTCGGGTCGGGCGTTGCCGTACTGCCGCCGGTCGAGCCGTCACCCGACGACCTGTATGTGCTCTACACCGGTGGCACGACGGGAATGCCGAAGGGTGTGCTGTGGCGCCAGCACGACATCTTCATGACGTCGTTCGGCGGCCGGAACCTCTACACCGGCGAGCTTGCCAACTCCTACGAAGACATCGCCAAACGCGTTGCCGACGCACCGGAATCCAGGCTCATGATCCTGCCCCCGTTGATGCACGGCGCTGCACAGTGGGCAGTCATGACGGCGATGACCACCGGTCAATCGGTGGTGTTCTCCACGGTCACCGACCGGTTCGACGCCGACGAGGTGGTCAGCACGATCGAGCGGGAAAAGGTCATGGCAGTGACCGTCGTCGGTGACGCGATGGCCCGACCGCTCGCGGCGGCCATCGAGGGCGGGACCGCGGACCTGTCGTCGCTCGCGGTGGTGGCCAACGGCGGCGCGCTGCTGACCCCGACCGCCAAACAACGCCTCATCGACGTCAAGCCCGGGCTGATCGTCGTCGACGGCGTCGGGTCGTCGGAGACCGGCGCACAAATGACCCACATGTCAGCTTCAGGCGCGGTGGCGACTGGGACGTTCAATGCAGGCCCGGACACCTTCGTGGCCGCCGAGGACCTCGGTGCAATCCTGGAACCCGGTCACGAGGGCATGGGCTGGCTGGCGCAACAGGGCTATGTCCCCCTTGGCTATAAGGGCGATGCGGCCAAGACGGCCAAGACATTTCCGGTCATCGACGGAGTGCGTTACTCGGTGCCGGGCGACCGCGCACGACATCTCGCAGACGGTTCGATCGAACTACTCGGCCGGGAATCTCAGACCATCAACTCCGGCGGCGAGAAGATCTTCGTCGAGGAGGTCGAGACCGCGCTTTTGTCACACCCCGCGGTGGCCGACGTCGTGGTCTCCGGCCGACCCAGCGAGCGGTGGGGGCAGGAAGTCGTGGCGATCGTCGCGCTCGCCGACGGCGCCAGTGCCGAGGCCCAGGAGCTGATCGACCACGCCGCGGGCTCTATCGCCCGCTACAAGCTGCCGAAGGCGATCGTGTTCCGGCCGGTGATCGAACGCAGCCCGGCGGGCAAGGCCGACTACCGCTGGGCCCGCGAACAGGCGATCAGCGGCGGCGCTTGAGCCGACGGCGAGTGCGGCTGCGCGCCATGCGGAGTGCGACACCGACGCCGGCTTTCATCGAACCGCTGAACGGCGGTGCCGCCCGCCCTGTGACGCTGAACGGCAGATCGGTTCCCACCACGGTTCGGTAGTGGCTGAACGCGTCGAAACCCGCCTTGCCGTGATAGGCACCCATGCCGCTGCGGCCGACGCCACCGAACGGGGCGGCCGACGGAATCATCTGAGCACCAAAGTCATTGCGTGCCACTCCCCCGCTACGCGTGTGCCGAACGAAGGTCCGGAAGTCGTCGTCGTCGGGACCGTACCAGTACGCGACAAGGGGTGCGGGCCGCCCGTTGATGTAGGCGATGGCGTCGGTCAGCTGCGAGTACGGCCTGACCACCAGGACGGGACCGAAGACCTCTTCGTTGGCGATCCTCATGTGCTCGTCGACGTCGCGCACGATCGTTGGGCGCGATTTTGCGGGTGGCGCGGTCTGGGAGCGACTCCCCTGCGGGTGCGACGGGCTCCACAGTGGCGCCGTTGACCCGCGCATCGTCGACCAACCCGACGACCCTTTCGAAGTTGGCCAGGTTCACCGACGAGCAGTAGTCGTCGTTGGACACGATCGACGGGAACATGCCACGCAAGGTCTCCCGTGCGCCATCGACAAACGCGTCGACGCGGTCGTCGGGCACGAAAACGTAGTCGGGACAGATGCATACCTGCCCGCCGTTGATCATGCGGGCCTGTGCGATGCGCGTCGCCGATCGATTGATGTCCGCGTCGGGCGACACCACCACCGGATTCTTGCCGCCCAGTTCCAGAGTCACCGGAACGAGATTCCGTGCGGCGGCCTGCTGCACCAAGGCGCCGACCGACGGCGAACCGGTGAAGAACAGATGGTCGAACGGCAGCGTCGAGAAGGCCGCAGCGACATCGGGCCCGCCGGTGACGACGTCGAGTTCGGTTGGGTCGAAGTACTTCGGCGCGGTCGAGGCCAACAGCTCTGCAGTCTTTGGAGTGATCTCCGACATCTTGATCATCACCCGGTTGCCCGCGGCAAAGGCCGCGGAAGCCGGCAGCACCACCAGGTTGAGCGGAAAGTTCCACGGCCCGATGATCCCGACGACGCCGAGCGGTGAGGGCTGCACCTCCGCCTTCAGGCCGAAGAGCCGCGCGGCCCCCATCAGCTTGGTCGTCCGCATCCACTGCGGCACATGCGATCTGGTGTGCTCGATCACCGAGATCATGCCGAGGATTTCGGTGAACAGCGATCCCGTCTTCGGCCGGGTGCCGTAGTCGGCCGACATGGCGTCGACGAACGCATCGGCGTTGCCCAGGACGAGCGCGAGCAGCCGGTCGATGCGGTTGCGCCGTACGGCGACGCTGGGTGGGCCTTCGGCCACGAACGCCTGGCGCTGCCGCTCGAGAATCGCTCGCATAGCGTCCCGCTGACCGTCGACCCGCTCCTGGGTTGTGCTCATTCGTCCGTCCCGTAGTCATTGTCTGGCGGACCAGAATTGTTTACTGTCGTCCTTACTGTCGGCCATTCGATGGTACTCCGGCAGCATGATGCGGCGAGAAGGGTTGGGCGGATGAGCGGCGAGCGACGCAAGATCGTGGTTGTCGGTGCTGGATCAGGCATCGGTGCGGCCGTTGCGACACACCTCCACGACCGCGGTGATTACGTCGTCGCGGTCGACGTCCGCGAGAACGAGACGCCCGCGTCCGACCATCTGCAGTGCGACCTGCGCGATGCGGCGAGCATCCGCGCGGTGCTCGGCCAGCTCGGCTCCGGGTGGGACATGCTCGCCCATGTCGCCGGCGTCCCCGGTACGGCGCCGGCCGCCGATGTCCTGAAGGTGAACTACCTCGGCATGCGATTGATGACAGAAGGCATGCTGCCGCTGCTGCGTGACGGCGGATCGGTCGTCGCTGTCGCGTCGACTGCCGCGCTTGGCTGGGACCAGCGCCTGGAGATCTTGGCCGGACTCTTGGAGCTCACCGACGCCGAGGCCGTCGAGCGATGGCAGGCGGACCAGGACCCTAACTATCCGGTGTACAGCACGTCGAAGCAGGCGGTGATCCTGTACTGCAAGCGGCTCGCAGGCCCGGCCTGGACCAAGTGCGGAGTACGGGTCAACACAGTGAGCCCAGGACCGGTCGAGACGCCGATCCTCTCCGATTTCGAGCAGACGATGGGCAAGGACGTCCTCGACATGTGCCGCGCCACCGTCGGTCGACACGCAGACGTTGACGACGTCGTGCCGGTGATCTCGTTCCTCGGGTCGCCAGAGGCCCGCTGGGTCACCGGGCAAGACATCCATGTCGACGGCGGTTTCGTCAATTCAATGGTCGCCGGAGCGCCGATCCAGCTCTAGGCCACTAACCAGGTCGTATCCCTATACTGTAAGATTTACAGTACCTATAGCAGGATGCCTGTCCGTTCGACGATGCTGGAGACCAGCGGTGGAAAGCCCAGTGCAGGATGTCACGGCCGACAAGGCCTTCGACCTGCTTCGTGACCCGTATCCGTTCTTCGCGCAGAAGCGGCGGTCATCCGGAGTGTTCAAGGGCAGCGTCATGGACTGGTCCAAGACGCCCGACTCGATGATGCCCGAGCAGCTATACGCGGCGGTGTCCTTCGATGCGGTCAACCGGGTATTCCGTGATGGCAAAGTGTTCAATTCGCACATCTACGACTCCACGATCGGCCTCTTCATCGGGCCGACGATTCTGGCGATGGAGGGTAAGAAGCATTGGGAACACCGCAATCTCGTCTCCGCGGCGTTCAAGTCGAAGTCACTGCTGCGGTGGGAACCAGAGATCGTTCGGCCAGTCGTCAACGCGCTGATCGACGAGTTCATCGACACCGGCGAGGCCGACCTCGTCAAAGACTTCACGTTCGAGTTTCCGACTCGCGTCATCTCGAAGCTGCTGGGCCTGCCCGAGGAAGATCTGCCGTGGTTCCGTAAGCGTGCCGTCGAGTTGATCAGCTACACCGTCAAGTACAAGAAGGCTTTTGACGCGTCCGCGGCGCTGAAAGAATATTTCCTCGACCAGATCGACAAGCGCAGGTCCAAGCCGACCGAGGACGTCATCGGCGATCTGGTGACCGCGGAGATCGACGGCGAGAAGCTCTCCGACGAGGCCATCTACTCGTTCCTTCGCCTGTTGCTGCCGGCCGGGCTGGAAACCACGTACCGGTCATCGGGGAATCTGCTCTACCTGCTGCTGACCCATCCCGAGCAGTTTCAAGCGGTCCAAGCCGATCACGAGCTGATACCGGCGGCCATCGAAGAGGGCTTGCGGTTCGAGACGCCGCTGACCACCGTGCAGCGGTACGCGACGGAGGACACGGAAGTGGAAGGAGTCGACCTGCCCGCCGGAGCGGTGATCGACGTGTGCATCGGGTCGGCGAACCGCGACGAAAAGCGATGGGAACGCTCCGAGGAGTTCGACATCTTCCGGAAACGCCTGCCGCATATCTCATTTGCCGCCGGGGAGCACACCTGCATGGGTCTGCACCTCGCGCGGATGGAGACGCGCGTCGCGGTGGAATGCCTGCTTACTCGCCTGACCAACATCCGCCTCATCACCGACGACAACCCGCATATCTAGGGTCAACCGTTCCGATCACCGACGGCGATTCCGGTGACGTTCGACGCCGCGGGGTGAGGTGATGGCACAACGTCGCCAACGACGGGAACGCGGATCGATCTCCGTCGACGAGATCCTCAACGGCGCGTTCGAGGTGGCGGCGGAGGTTTCGATCGACAACTTGAGTATGCCGCTGCTGGCAAGGCAACTCGATGTCGGAGTGACGAGTCTCTATTGGTACTTCCGTAAGAAGGATGAACTGCTCGACGCGATGACCGATCGGTCGCTACAGCGATACGAGTTCACAGTGCCCTGTATCGACGCATCCAATTGGCGTGCGTCGCTGGGCAATCACGCGCGGACGATGCGCGAGCAGTTTCTTGACGACCCCATCCTGTGCGACCTGGTCCTCATTCGCGGACACTACGGCGCAGGCGCGCTGCACGGTGCCTTCAAGGAGATCGAACAACCCGTCGCGGCGCTGGTCGAGGCGGGCCTGACGCCCGAGCAGGCCGTCGAAACCTACGGAGCGATATCCGTCCACGCTCGGGGATCGGTCGTCCTGGAGCGTCTACAGAACAAGACGGTGCCCGGCCGTGGCATCGGATTCGCCGACGACATCGACTTCGACTACATCCTCGACAGCATTCTTGACAACGCGGCCCATCTGATCAGCCCTTCCACGGCTTCGCTTGACGAATCCGCCGGCATCCACCCGCAATTGGGTGCCGGTGATGTAGCGGGAATCGTCGCTGGCGAGGAAGACCACTGCGTTCGATACATCCTGCGGTTCGATGTAGGGAACCGGCATGGCCTGCATGGCGGGGAAGGATGCTTCGGCCTCCTCACGCGTCGGCGACTGCAAGTCGGGCCGGAACACCTTGTACATCCCCTCGTTGTGCAGCATGTCAGTGTTCACGTTCGTCGGGTGCACCGCGTTGACCCGAATCATCCGCTTTGCCAGCTGGACCGACAGGTCGTTGACGTAGCGGGCGACGATCTGCTTGGCGAGGCTGTACGCGGAGCCGCCGGGCCCCTGATTCGTGGCGCTGCCGAGCTGGGCGGCCAGCGATCCGGTGGCGATGATCGAGCCGCCGTCGTTGAGGTGCGGCAGGCTGGCCTGAATCACGTTGAAAACACCCACCAGATCGGTGTCGATTGTGTCCGACCACGACTGCAGGGTCTGGCCTTTGCCCATCGCGCAGATACCCGCATTGGCCACGACGATGTCGAGGTGCCCCAATTCGTTGACGCCGTCCTCGATCGCCTTCCATACCGCGCTGCGCTCGCGCACGTCGACGATGGCGGTATGACAGCGCACCGCTTCCTTCTCCACCAATCGCGCCGTCTCATCCAGATCCTCCGGCCGCGCAAGCGGATACGTGTTGCCCTCCAGATCTGCACAGATGTCCAGCGCGATGATGCTGGCACCCTCTGCGGCGAGATTCACCGCGTGCGAGCGGCCCTGGCCACGCGCCGCACCCGAGACGACCGCAACCTTGTTGTCCAGCTTTCCCATTAGCTCTCTTTCTGTCGGGGCATCCGGCATCCGATGGTCTTGGTCTCCAGGTACTGCTGGAAGCCCTCGATGCCGCACTGACGGCCGACACCGCTGTTCTTGTAGCCCCCGAATGGCGCATCGGCTCCGTAGAACATTCCGCCGTTGACGCCGAACGAGCCCGTGCGGATGCGGCGCGCGATGCTCATGCCTCGGTCGATCGACCTCGACATGACCGCGCCGGCGAGCCCGTAGGCACTGTCGTTGGCGATGTGCACCGCTTCGTCGTCGTCGTCGAACGGAATCATGATCAGCACGGGCCCGAACACCTCTTGCTGGGCGATGGCTGCGCTGTTGTCGACGCCGACGACCACGGTCGGCTGGACGAAATGGCCGCCCGACAGATGCTCGGGCAGGTTCTCGACCGGGCCCCCGCCGACGGTTATCGATGCGCCGTCGCGGCGTGCCTGCTCGATGGCATCGAGCACCCTGCCCTTCTGGGCGGCGCTGATCACCGGCCCGACAAGGGTTTCCGGCTGCGCAGGATCGCCAACGGGCACGGCCTGGTACGCCGCGGTGACGCTCGCGACGGCCTCGTCGTACATCGACCGGTGGACCAGCATCCGCGTGGTCGCTGCGCACGCCTGCCCGGCGTGCACGCAGACCCCAATCGCTGCACCAATGATCGCGGTCGGGTTTGCGTCGTCGAGCACGATCGCGACCGACTTGCCGCCCAACTCGAGGAACATTCGTTTCATGGTGTCGGCGCCCTGCCGCATCAGCAGCTTGCCGACGGCGGTCGAGCCGGTGAACGAGATCATGTCGACGCGACGATCGGTGCCAAGCAGTCCGGCGACCTCGTTGGACGGTGTCGGGACGACATTCACCACACCCGCGGGGATGTCGGTGTGCTCGGCGATCAACCTGCCCAGCCGTGTCGCGTTCCACGGCGTGTTCGGATCGGGCTTGAGCACGACGGTGTTGCCAGTCGCAAGCGCAGGCCCGAGCTTGTTGAGGATGACCTCGATCGGAAAGTTGGACGGCGTGATGGCTGCGACGACGCCGACCGGCTCCTTGACTACCGTTCGCACGTTGCGGTCGCCGAAGAGACCGCCCCCTTCCAGGACTCGCTCCCATTCGAAGTCGTCGATCAGCTTGGCCGGGTAGCGCAGCCCATCGGCGAGGGGCCAGTCGAGTTGGGCGGACTCCGTCGTCATCGCCGGGCAGCCGACCTCGGCTATCAATTCCTCGCGCAGATAGTCCTTTTCAGCCTCGATCGCCGATTGCAGTTGTTCCATGCACCGCTTGCGCAGCGTGCGGTTCGTCGACCAGTCGGACTCGTCGAAAGCCCGGCGCGCCGCGGCTATGGCCCGGTCCATGTCCTCGGCTTGGGCGGCCGCGGTGCTTCCGAGCACAAGGCCAGTGGCTGGACTCACGTTGTCGAACTCGGCTCCCGCGGTGGCCGCCACAAGCTCGCCGTCGATGAGCATCCGCGACTCGGCGCGCGTCGCGGCCCGCATGCCCAGATCGACGCTGGTCTCGGTCCGTTCTTCGACGTCGCTCACCTGCACCTCGTACAATCGGACTCTGCGGGACGATCAACTGTAAACATTACAGTAGGATATTTCAACAGCGCGGGAAAGGGCTCAGTTGATCAAGGTGATGGAGGGTGTTCGCATCCTCGAAGTTGCACAGTTCACGTTCGTGCCTGCGGCGGGGGCGATCCTCGCCGACTGGGGCGCAGACGTCATCAAGGTGGAACATCCGGTGCGCGGCGACACCCAGCGCGGCTTCATCAACATGGGTGGCTTCCAGCTCGACCCGGACCGGCATCCGCTGATCGAGCATCCCAATCGCGGTAAGCGCAGCGTCGGCATTGACGTGTCGACGCCGGGAGGCCAGGAGGTCCTCTACGAGATCGCCAAGACCGCCGACGTGTTCTTGACGAACTACATGCCCGCACAGCGTCAGAAGAACAAGTTCGACGTCGAGCACATTCGCGCGGTGAACCCGAAGATCATCTACGCGCGTGGCAGCGCCTATGGCGACAAGGGCCCGGAGCGCGATACCGGAGGCTTCGACGGCACCGCGTTCTGGACGCGAAGTGGAGTAGGCCACGCATTGACACCCGAGGAACTGGGCGGCGCGTTGTCGCAAGGCATTCCGGCCTTCGGCGACTCGATCGGCGGGATGAACATTGCGGGCGGGATATCTGCTGCGCTGTTTCATCGCGAACGCACCGGCGAACCAACCGAGATCGACGTATCGCTTCTGAGCACTGCGTGGTGGGCAGGGGGTGCGAGCATGACCCAGGGAATGGAGACCGGCGAGACGATGCGCTCGGCGATGCCCGGTTCCGTCGGCCCGACCGTGAACCCCTTCATGGCGAACTACCTGACGTCAGACGGCGGCACGATCAACCTGTGCATCGTCAGCCCGACCGGCTACATCCGAGATGCGTTCGAGCATCTGGGCCTTCCGGAGTTGGCCGACGATCCACGCTTCTCTGACGTGCTCCCGCTGATCGAGAACGCCGAGGCCGCAGTCGAACTGATTACGGAGTCGATCCGCAGCAAGCCCTTCGAGTACTGGCGCCAACACCTCAAGACTATGAGGGGTCAGTGGGCTCCGTTCCAGAGCTTCATCGACCTCGCGGGAGACGAGCAGGCGATCGCTAACGACATGATCGTCGAAGTCGAAGCGGGCGACGGCGGAAAGCCGTTCAAGGTCGTCCGCGGGCCTGTCCAGTTCAACCACGAGCCACTCGAGACGACGCGGGCGCCGCAGGCTTCCGAGCACACCGAGATCGTGCTGATGGAACTCGGTATGGATTGGGATCGAATCGAAGAACTCAAAGACTCGGGCGCCATCGCGTGATGCGTTGACTCTGCGCTGAGGGCGTTGGTCACTCGACTTTTGCACCAAGGACGCAGAGTCAACGTGTTCGACTTCGACGGGCACACCCGTCAGCCAGGACATGCCTGCCAGCGCCTCTACATCGGCGGGATCGCTTGACATCAGCTGATTCACGTTCGCGCCGCCGGCGCGGTTGGCCAGCTTCCACCCGCCGGTGCCTTTGTGGCCCCAGCCGTGCGGAACGGCGATCGTGCCTGGGACGATGTCGGCGGTCAACGACACCGGAAGCGCGATCTGACCGTATGGAGAGCGCACGGCCACAGTGTCACCCTCGCCGATGCGACGCGCGGCCGCGTCGTCGAGGTGCATGACTGCGCGGTGAACCCGCTCGCCGCGCATCAATAATGGCGCGTTGTGCATCCACGAGTTCTCCGAGCGGGGTTCGCGCTTGCCGATCATCCGCAGCGGATAACCCTCGGGGCTGCTCCGCCGCGACAAGTCGATGATCTCGGCAGCTATGTCCTCGTGCTCGAGGCGGACGTGGCCACCGCGATAGGCGACCACCTCGTCAAGCACGCCCGTGCGCAGCTGTGGTGCGACCACAACCCCGTGCGGATGTCGCTGAGTCAGCCGGCGAAAGGTCAGGCCACCGCGGCGAAGGCCGAACCGATTCCCGCCCTCGGACATTCGGATCATCGCGTCGACGAACGGACGTGGAGTGAAGCGCCTGCCGAACAGGCCCGCGGCCTTCCTGGCGAGCCCCATCACGGCGAACATCGGTGCGCGGCCTGCCATCCGCTCGGCGAGTTCGGCGATGATCTCCCACTCCGTACGTGCCTCACCCACCGGCGTGACGACCGCCTCCGTCGCCTGTCGAAACGGCGTCGCCTGGAATGTCTGAAACGTCACCGCGAAATCGTCGCGTTCGTACATCGTCGTGACCGGCAGCACGTAATCACAGTGTGCCGTCGTCTCGTTCACGTACAGGTCCAGTCCGACCATCAGGTCGAGGCCCTCGAGTGCTCCTTCCAGTTCGTCACCGTTGGGTACCGACAGCACCGGGTTGCCTGCACTTGTGAACAGCGCCTTGATCTGTCGATCACCAGGAACCGCGATCTCTTTCGCCATCAGCGCCGCGGGCTCGGCGGCGGCGACGGGCCTGAACCCGCCGATGCGGGAACGCTTCCGCTCATACGCCCGGCGCGCCCCGGCGCCCATCAACCGCATTACCCATCGCTGGCCCGGCATGCCCAGCGTGCTGAACACGTTGCCGCCGGGCCGGTCGAGCTTGCCTGCGACGAGGTTGACGGCGTCGATCAGGTACGCGGTCAGAGTGCCGTTCTGTCCTACGCACGTGCCGAAGCGCCCATAGACGGCCGCGCGGGGCGTCTGCGCCAGATCACGCGCCAATGCGCGAACGGTGTCGGGCTCGATACCGGTGAGGCGTGCCGTGGCTTCCGGGGTGAACGGCGCCGACTGCCGCTCGAGCCAGTCAAGCCCGTCGGCCTGGGACTCGATGCGGGCGCGGTCAACAAGTCCATCGGCGAACATCACATGCAGCAGCGAGAGCAGGAAGTTGGCGTCGGTGTCGGGAACGATGCCCAACCACTCGAACTGGGCGGCGGTCTCGGTCTTACGGGGGTCGACGACCATCACCCGCCCCCCGCGCTTGACGATGTCATGCATCCGATCCTTGATCCGAGGTGCGGTCAGGAAGCTTCCGTGCGAGGCAACGGGATTCGCGCCCATCATGACCAGCAGGTCAGTGCGAAGCAGGTCCGGTATCGGCACCGCCATCGGGGAGCCGTACAGGAACTGGCTTGCGGCGAGCCTGTTGCTGGTGTCCTGCGAGGACGCGGTGAAGTAGTGGGAGTGCCGCCCGACGCCCTTGATGAAGGCCATGACTCCGAACAGGTGTGAGTAGCTGAACGCCGCGGGGTTGCCCATGTACCACCCGACCGCGCCGGAGCCGTCGCGACGCAGAATCGCAGACAGTCTGGACGAGATGTCGGTCAGCGCCTCATCCCAGCTGACCGGCTCGAAACCGGCAGGGGTCCGGCGCAGCGGGGCGGTGACACGGTCGGGGTCGTTGACCACCTCGGTGAACGCGATGCCCTTCTGGCAGGCGAAACCCGACGACAGCGGATGGTCTTTGTCAGGGCGAAGTGATATGAGACGGCCGTCGTCGACCGTCGCGATCATGCCGCAGAGCGGCTCACAGATCCGGCAGAACGTCGGCTTGTGCTCGATCACACCGCGACCATACTGTAAGAATTACAGTTACGTTGCCGATTCTACCGGCCAGGCGAGCGGGTCTAGCGGCGCACCTCGGCATATTGTGGGCCGATGCGGTGGATCGTCGACGGCATGAATGTGATCGGGTCTCGCCCTGACGGCTGGTGGCGTAACCGTGGCCGTGCGATGGCCGCGTTGGTCGAGCGGCTCGAGCAATGGGCGGCCGCCGAAGGTGCCGATGTAACGGTGGTATTCGAGTGCCCGCTGTCGCCGCCGATCGAATCGTCCACGATCAGTGTGACCAATGCGCCCAAAGCGGCCGCGAACTCAGCCGACGACGAAATCGTCCGAATGGTGCGGGATGACTCCAATCCCACGCAGATCCGCGTCGCAACCTCGGATCGCGCCCTGTCCGAACGGGTCCAGGCGGCCGGTGGGCACGTTTACCCCGCGGAAAAGCTGCGAAGCCTCATCGACCCGCGCTGATCAGGATCCTCAGTCCCCGCCCGGCGGGGGATACTGTAATGTTTACAGTTGCTATATACTTCCGGCCGGAAACTACGGAGGATCACCCCATGCAGAAGGCGCTCGCGCCCGAAATCTCGACCTGGCCCGACGCCAACCCGCAGCTCATCGGCAGCAAGTGCGGCAACTGCGCCGCCACCGCGTTCCCAGTCCAGCCGCGCTGCCCGCGGTGCAGCGTTGGCGACATGTCCGAGCTGCCGCTACCGCGGCGAGGCACGCTCGTCGCCTGGACGACCCAGGGCTTCCCGCCAGGGGCGCCCTACAAGGGCCCCGTCGGCAAGGACTTCGTGCCGTTCGGCGTGGGATTGGTGCAACTCGACGACGTGATCCGTGTCGAAGGACGGCTCACCGAAAACGACCCCGCCAAGCTCGAGTTCGGCATGGAGGTCGAGCTGACGATGGTGCCGTTCACCACCGACGCCGACGGCAACGAGCTCGTGACGTTCGCCTTCCAGCCGGTCTAGAAAGGATCCCGCACATGTCGAACGACGTCGCGATCATCGGCGTAGGCCTACATCCGTTCGGTCGATTCGAAGGCAAGTCAGCCATGGAGATGGGCGTCGACGCCATCGTCGCCGCCGTCGCCGATGCTGGTGTGGAGTGGAGCGACATCCAGTTCGCCACTGGAGGCAGCTGGACGGTGGCCAATCCCGACGCGATTGTCGGCATGGTGGGACTGACGGGGATTCCGTTCACCAATGTGTTCAATGCGTGCGCGACGGCTGCGAGTGCCGCCAAGGCGTGCGCCGACGGAATCCGGTTGGGAGACTACGACATCGGCATCGCCATCGGCCTGGACAAGCATCCGCGCGGCGCCTTCACCGAGGATCCCGCATTGGTCGGCGTGCCGTCGTGGTACGCCGAGAACGGCCAGTACCTCACCACACAGTTCTTCGGGATGAAGGCCAACCGCTATCTGCACGACCACGGCGTCTCGCAGGACACGCTGGCCAAGGTGGCGGCCAAGAACTTCCGTAACGGCGCACTGAATCCGAATGCGTTCCGGCGCAAGCCGATCCCCGAGGACGAGATTCTCAACTCGACGATGCTGAACTATCCACTGACCCAGTACATGTTCTGCGCGCCCGATGAGGGCGCGGCGGCGGTGGTGATGTGCCGAGCCGATATCGCCCATCGCTACAGCTCGAAGCCGGTGTATCTGCGCGCGGTCGAGGTGCGCACCCGCCGCTATGGCGCTTACGAGGTCAACACCACCTTCGCGCCGGTCGACGAAGATGTGGCACCGACGGTGTACGCGGCGAAGGCAGCATTCGAAAAGGCAGGCGTCACACCGGAGGACGTCGACGTCATCCAGCTTCAGGACACCGACGCAGGCGCGGAGATCATCCACATGGCCGAGTGCGGATTCTGTGCGGACGGCGAGCAGGAGAAGCTGCTGGCCGACGGCGCCACCGAGATCCACGGCGCCATGCCGATCAACACCGACGGCGGGCTGATCGCCAACGGCGAGCCGATCGGCGCATCGGGTCTTCGCCAGATCCACGAGCTGGTGCGCCAGCTCCGCGGGGAGGCCGGGGATAGGCAGGTTCCCGGTGAGCCCCGCGTGGGTTTCGCGCAGCTCTACGGCGCGCCCGGCACCGCTGCTGCGACGATCGTGACGCTGTGATGACACGATTCACCGAGGCGCCGATCTTCGACGCCGACCAGCATATGTACGAGACACCCGACTCGCTGACGAAGTACCTCCCCGAGAAGTACTCGCGCGCCGTTCAATTCGCTCAGATCGGCAGGCAGACCCGGATCGTCATCAAAAACAGGGTCAACGACTTCATCCCGAATCCGACGTTCGAACGCGTCGCGGCGCCTGGCGCACACGAGAAGTTCTTTGCCGGTGAGAACACCGAGGGCCTCACGCTGCGCGAGATGCAGGGGCCAGCCATCGAGGCACCGCTGCCACCCGCAATCCCGTCGACCGGGTCGCCGAACTCGACCGGCAGGGCGTCGTCGAGGCTCTGAACTACCCGACGCTGACCAGCCTCATCGAGCACGCCACCGCCGACGATCCCGAGCTGACGCTGGCGATCATTCATGCACTGAACCAGTGGATGCTCGAGCACTGGACCTACAACTACGAGAACCGCGTGTTCTCGACACCGATCATCAACCTCTCCGAGGTCGACGGGGCCCAGCGAGAGCTCGAGTACCTGTTGGACAACGGCGTAAAGGTCGCGTTGATCAAACCAGGGCCGGTGAACGGAATTCACGGTTGGCGCTCACCGGCGCTGCCGGAGTTCGACCCGTTCTGGCGCGACGTCGAGGCCGCAGGCCTTCCGATCGTGCTGCACGCCAGCTATCCGCCGCTCGACGACTATGTCGCCAAGTGGGAGCCGCCGCACACCCAAAACTTCATGGCGCAGAGCGCGTTTCGGTGGATGGTGTTGGGCCACCGCGAAATCGCGGACATGATCACCAGCCTGATCTGCCACGGCACGCTGACCCGCTTCCCCAAGCTGCGTGTTGCCAGCGTCGAGAACGGCAGTTCGTGGATCTACCCGTTGTTCCATGACTTCGCCGACCTGTACAAGAAGATGCCGCAGAACTTCCCCGAACACCCGCACGACGTGTTCCGTCGCAACATCTGGGTCAGCCCATTCTGGGAGGGCTGCGTGGCCGACGTCGTCCAGACTGTGGGTTGGGACAAGGTGTTGTTCGGGTCGGACTATCCGCATCCCGAGGGTCTCGCAGAGCCAAAGGGCTTCTGGAAGTACGCCGAGGGTATGGACGAGCGGCGCGCGTATGACTTCATGGGCGACAACGCACGCCGGTTCATGGGTCTGCCTATCGCCAACCCGGATCCGACAGCCGTCAATCCGCCGGCACTGGCGCGCATCTAGATGGGTCAGTCGAGAATGGCGGTGGCTTCAATCTCGACCAGATGCTCCGGCACGTCCAATGCCGCCACACCCAACAGCGTGGCTGGTGGCACCGGAGTGACTCCCAGCTTCTCGGCCGCTCGAGAGATTCCCTCCAGGAGCGGGGGCATCTTGTCGGGGGTCCAGTCGACGACGTAGAAGGTCAGCTTCGCCACGTCATCGAAGGAACCGCCGATGCCGGCCAGGGCGATGCCGATATTGAGGTAGCACTGCTCGACCTGGGCGGCGAGGTCGCCTTCGCCGACCGTGATGCCGTCGGCGTCCCAGGCGACCTGTCCGGCGATGAAGACCAGCTTCGTCCCAGAGGCGATCGACACCTGCTTATAGACATCGATCTTGGGCAATGCGTCGGGGTCAACCAGGTTGATAGCCATATTGCTTTCTCCTTGTCTTGCGAGGCGTGTCCGCCTATGAGTCGCTCTTGATCTCTTGTGGTTACTGAGAAACCATAGGAGAGTGGCCTCTGACATGGAAGAACGCACTTCTTGGTGATTGGGGAACGTGATGGTGACTAAGCAGTTCAAGGGCTCACCCGAGGACGCGGACCTGAGCCGAGCGGACTCGTTGGCGCGCGAGATCTTCTCAGAAGTCGCCAACAAATGGGCCTTCCTGATTATCGAGACGCTCGGCGACAACACCCTGCGCTTCAGCGAGTTACGAAGTGCGGTCGAGGGCATCAGCCATAAGATGCTCACCCAAAACTTGCGGATGTTAGAGCGCAACGGCCTAGTCGAGCGGACGGTATACCCCACCGTCCCGCCCAGAGTCGAGTACACGCTCACCGAGCCGGGCCAAGGCCTGCGGGCAACGGTCGATGGAATGTGCGGCTGGACCCATCAGTATTTCCATCACATTGAGGCCGCGCGCCGCCACTTCGACGCTTGACGGCTCGAAAGGCGTTCGACGCAGCTGTCGTCGAAGCTGCGCGTCGCCAGCGTCGAGAACGGCAGCTCATGGATCTACCCGCTCTTCCATGACTTCGCCGACCTGTACAAGAAGATGCCGCAGAACTTCCCCGAACACCCGCACGAAGTGTTCCGTCGCAACATCTGGGTCAGCCCATTCTGGGATGAGGGTCTCACAGAGCCAAAGGGCTTCTGGAAGTACGCCGAGGGTATGGACGAGCAGCGCACATATGACTTCATGGGCGACAACGCCCGCCGGTTCATGGGTCTGCCGATCGCCAACCCGGATCCGTCGGCCGTCAATCCGCCTGCGCTGGCGAGCGCTTAGCCTGGTCGACGTAGAACTGCGCCGCCCGCCTGATCGACTCGGCGGCGGGACGAGGCTTCCATCCGAGTTCGCGCATCGCCTTGCTGTGATCCGCCGGCGATGTCGTGTACAACAGCCGCACCCCGGTCGCGTTCAGCGGAAGGTCATGCCGCAGCAGGCAGCCCACGACGCTCACGGCATGACCCGCCGCGCGCAGCATCACCAGCGGGACGCCCAACCGAGGTGGTTTGGCACCAAGCGCAGTTGCCGCAGTTTCGAACATCTTCCGCATGGACATGTAGGTCTCGGAGATGATGTAGCGCTCACCGATCCGGCCGCATTCGCCGGCAAGCAAGAACGCGTCGGCGACGTCTTCCACTCCAACGACTTCCGTGGACACGCCCCTGACGTATACCGGAACCTTCCCAAAGGCGGCCATTTTCACCATCAAGCCTTGGCTCGGTTGCCAGTCCCGCGGCCCGTAGGGATTCGACACGCACATCGCCACCGCCGGCAGTCCCCGCTCGCGTGCATATCGAAGCACCATGTCCTCTGCCTGGCGACGGGACTCGATGTAGGGGCCGCCGATGCCGTGCCAGTTGAACGGGTCATCCTCGGTCGCAGGGCGACCCTCACCCAGCGCGATGGTGCCGATGGTGCTGCAGAAGACGAACCGATGGAGATCGGCTGTTGACGCTCGATCGAGTACTCGCCGCAGGCTTTCGACGTTCGTTTCGAACAGCGGAGCGGGATCGCGTAGATGGAACCGCGTGTCGACGATGCAGTAGTACACGACGTCGCGGTCGGACATCGCTGCGCTCAGCGCTTCCTCGTCGTTGAGGTCGCCGTAGCAGCGTTCGACGT
This sequence comes from uncultured Actinomycetota bacterium, assembly GCA_963841555.1. Classification (GTDB taxonomy): domain Bacteria; phylum Actinomycetota; class Actinomycetes; order Mycobacteriales; family Mycobacteriaceae; genus Mycobacterium. The sequence goes on along the minus strand of CAWJDL010000003.1, from coordinate 796,029 downwards.
TCAGATCATCGATCGCCACCGTCGAGCTGGACTTGCGCAGGTACACGCGCACATCGTCGCCTCGCTCGGCGAGCTTTCGGGTGACATGTGATCCGACAAATCCGCTTGCGCCCATGACCAGCGCTTTGCGCTGGCTCACGATATGCGCGCCGCGACGTTTGGCACCGCAGGCACGCAATGGACGACCCGATAGCCCACGCCTACGAAGCCTTCTTCTGCGCAGGCGGCGCATAGGCCGGCTTGCCGAGGCCGAGCGCGTATTGGGCGATCATGTTGCGGAACACCTCGAGAGTGCCGCCGTAAATGCCGACCAGCGGAGCGAATCGGTACACGTACTCTGCGGCGCCGTCATCGGCCGCGCCGTCGGTTCCGATCGGTAGCGACGACGCCGTGCCCAGGATGTCCATCAGATCCGGGGAGATGTCCCTCATCGTCTGTGCGAGTGCCACGCGCCCGAAGATCGTCTGCGCCGACAGCGACGCTTCCATCCGGGCGACGCTGCGGCCCAGTCGGTATGCCACCGACGCGTCGTCGATCAGCCGACGGCCGTTCGGATCCTTCTCGGCCACCTTGGCTGCCGCCTTGTCGACAGCGGCGGCCATGAAGCCTGCCTGGTGCATCATGATCGACACGTCCTGCAGCCCGTCCGCCGCGGCGTCCACCGCCCCGTGCTCGACGTTGAGCGGTTCACGCACCACCGTCCAGCCGTCGTTCACGTCACCAAGCCGGTATTTGTCGTCGACACGGACATCGCTGTAATAGACGATGTTCGTGCGGTCACCATCGACGGTGCGGATGCCCTTGGATCTCGATCCCAGGCGAGTCGAGCGGCACGAGAAACATGGTCAGACTCTTGTGCTTTGGCGCATCGGGGTCGGTATTGGTGATCAAGAAGACGTACTGGCAGTTGTGCGCGCCGGTGGTGAACATCTTGGACCCGTTGATCACCCAGCTGTCGCCGTCGCGCACGGCGCGGGTCTTGCAGGTGGCGACGTCGGAGCCGCCCTCCGGCTCTGTGTAGCCCAGGCACAGCCGCACGTGGCCACTGAACACACGGGGCATCACTTCGGCCTTGAGTTCGGGTGAGCCGAACTTCTCCACCGACCGCGCGATCATGGCCGTGGTGCCAGACGTCACCCACGGCACGTGGGCGCGTCGCTTCTCGAGATCCCAGATACGGCGCCGTACGCGGTTGAAGCCCCCGTCGGATTCGGCCTTCCAGTCGCGCGCAAGGTAGCCCGCAGCGCCGAGAGCCAAATGCACACCCTCGTCGAAATTGTCGCCGGTCTCGCGATCACGGCGAAGAACATCCTCGGTGACGTGTGTGTGCAGGAAGTCGCGCGCCTCGACGAGGAAGGCCTCATCATCGCCGGACAGCTGAACTCGTGAGAAATCCATTGTCTCCCTTACCTGCTTTCCCGAGCGGCAACGATCTCTGCGATGTACTTGGCGCTGGCACCAGGGTCTCCGCCGGCCAGCGCCCATCCACGCGCCCGAACGAGATACGCGCTAGCGGCCGCCTCCGCCGAAACTCCAAGTCCGCCTTGGATATGCACGGCCATCGTGGCGGCCTTGGATGCTTCCTCGGCCATGAACACGAACGCCGACGGCGCCAGCTCCGGCCGCTCGTCGGGCTCGTTGTCCAAGAACCAGGCCGCGCGGCGGGCGAGGTTGCGCCCGCCCTGCACCGTGATGGCGATGTTGGCCAACGGATGCGAGATGCCCTGCAGCGTCGAGATCGGCACGCCCAGCGTGTACCGGGTCTTGGCGAACTCCGCGGCGATCGTCATCGTCTCCTCGACGAGACCCACCAACGCCGCCGCCGTCAGCACCCGCCACTCATCCAGCGCACGTTGGTATTCCGCCAGCGCTTTGGCGCCGCTTGCCAGCACCGTGCGGCCGTCGGCCGCCGCCGGGTCGACCCACGCCATCGGCAGCCTGCCGATGTTGTCAACCTTCGCGGGCCGGGTGCCGAACGTCAGTCGCACGACGTCGTCGCCGTCGCGCATGATGATGTGGTCCGCGATCGACCCCGTCGGGATCAGACGAATGCCAGTCGCGTTGTCGTGTTGGGGATCAATCGCGGCCAGTTGCTTACCGCCGACGACATCCGCGTCGACCGTTCCAAGCCGTGCGAGCAGTCGAGCGGCGACCACGTGGTCGATCCACGGGACGGGCGCAAGCGAGCGCCCGATCTCCTCGGCCACCAAGGTCAGGTCGACCAGCGTCGCCCCGTCTCCCCCAACGGATTCGGGCAGCGCCATCGTCGTCGCCCCCATCGCGCACAGCCGCTCCCACAGGCTCTTGTCGAATCCAGTCTCCTGCGCGGCCCACACCGTTTCGATAGAACAGTGGGTCTTGAAGAAGTCCTTGTAGGCAGCCTGCAGGGCCTCATGGTCGTCCGTGAGGCTGTAGTCGAGTCTGCGCAGTTCGTGACGATCCATCAGTGCTCCTGTTTGCCCGCGAAGAAGAATTCATGTGCGTTGTTGTAGAGGTAGTTCTCGAGTACTTCGGTCGGCAGGTCCAGCGCAAGGGCCTCGGGAACGACGCGGCGCATCTTGAGCACCGGCCAGTCCGACGCGTAGATCACCTTGTTGGATCCGCGGGTCCGCATGTAGTGCAGGAGGCTTTCCGGCAGCCGCTTGGGCGACCATGCCGACGTCATGAGGTGCAGGTTCTCGTACTTGATCATCAGCCGGATCGCGACGTCCCACCATGGATCGGCGCCGTGGATCATGCACAGCTTGAGCTCGGGGAAACGCACGCATACCCGGTCGAGATGGATCGGGTTCTGCACCTCACCTGGAATCGGCGGCCCAGGGATGCCGGTGTTGACGCACAGCGGTAGCCCGAGCTCGGCACACTTGGTGTAGAGCGGGTAGTACACGGCGTCACTGGGCGGGTATTGACCATCACCCCAGAAGCTGGGCCCCACAACGGCATACGCCACAGGAAGATCCGCTACCACCGCGCTGAGTTCCCTCAGCGACGGCATCGGCCGCAGCAGGTTCACCCCGCCCATCGCCAACGCGAACCGCTCCGGCTTGGCTTCGACGAACTTGCGCGCGGTCACCGACGGCTTCGCCAGGTTGTCCATCAGGATGGCTTTCGCGACACCCTGCTCGTCCATTTCGTCGAGCAGCGCGGCAAGGTCGACCGGCGCGAACATCGACTCTGGGCCCTTGAAGTAGTCGTCGCGGACCTTGAGCATCCAGGTGGGCTGCTTGTCGGTTTCGCCGAAGTGCACGTTGACCAGGCAGTCAATCGCTCGATGAGTCAAACCGCTCATACCGTAGCCCTCTGTGTCGCAACACTTTTCGCCCACCGATAGTCCGCTTTACCGTTGCCCAGCCGACGGACCTGCTCCACGAAGATGAACTCCTTGGGTGCCTTGAACCGCGCCAATTCCGACGTGCAATGCGCATGCAACGGCGCAGGATCAACATCAGACCCGTCGTGCATTTCGACCAGGGCGACGACTTCCTGGCCCCATCGTTCACTTGGCCTGCCGACCACCAACGCGTCGGCGATCGCCGGATGGGCCCGCAAGACTTCCTCGACCTCCTCGACGAACACCTTCTCGCCACCGGTGTTGACGACCAGCGAATCGCGGCCGAACAACCGCAGCGTGCCATCGGATGCCAGCGACCCGCGGTCGCCTGAAATCACCACACGCTGTCCGTCAACGACGGGAAATGTCTTGCGGGTGGCAGCCTCATCGTCGAAATAGCCAAGCGGGATTCGGCCAGCTCGCGCGACGAAGCCGACCTCCAGCTCGCCGGGCTGCAGGAACCGGCCGTAATCCTCGGAAAGGACCAACGCGCCCTCGCGCAACTCGAACGTGTCCTTCTCAGACCCGCGCTGACTGCGGCCAAAGCCCACGTTCCCGGTCTCCGACGATCCGTATCCGTTGATCAGGGTGATCTGTGGCAGCAATTCGAGCAGCGCCCGTTGGTGTTTCGGGTTGGTCGCCGCTCCCCCGGTGCCGATCGCGAACATCGGCGACAGATCGTAGGAACCGTTGCGAAGTTCCTCCACCAGCGGAGCGGCGTACGCGTCGCCGACCATGGTCATCATGCCGACCTTCTCCCGCTCCGCGGTCTCGAGCACAGCGCGTGGGTCGAACTTCGTTCGGTCGTACAGGACCACGGGCAGTCCGTTGAGAAGAGCCGCGAAGGCCGTCCACATTCCGGCCGCATGCATCAGCGGTGACACGGCGAACCATGGCTTGCCCGCCGTTTTGCACCTTGGTGTGTATTTCGTCGACGGAGTCGTGGTCGGCGCCGTTCATCGACACGACATAGGTGTCGCTCTGGCGCCACATGACGCCTTTGGGACGTCCCGTGGTGCCGCCGGTGCACACCATCATCACATCGTCGGGAGAAGGGATGATGTTATGTTCCGTATCCCCTTGGGCCAGGGCATCTTCCAACGTGATCGCGCCGGGTAATTCTGCTTCGTCGCTGCCGTCGTCAACCGAGATCATCAGGTCCGCAGTGGCGGGCGGCAGCACGTCGGCGAACTTCGGCCCCAGCGAGCGGTGGTAGATCACGGCCCGCGGTCGCAGGTACTCCAGCAGTTCGGCGACCTCGCGAGGTGTGTAGTTGTAGTTGACGTTGGCCGGGACGGTTCGGGCCTTCAGGCAGCCGATCACCATGTCGGGATAGAGGTCGTTGTGCATGATGAGCGCGACGCGATCCTGCCCGCATTCCCAGTTCTCGAGGGCGTCGCGCTCCCGATGGGCTCCGAACCCCTTGCCGGCCAAGAAGTTGGCCAATCGACGGGTTCGGTCCGCCGACTCACCGAAGGTGCTTCTGCGGTCGCCGCAGACGGTCATCAGCCGGTCCGGAACCGTCTCGGCGATGGCGTCGAGAACCGCGCCGATGGTCCATTCAGCCATGGCTAGGCGGAGGCCGGGACGTTCACGCCCAGCAGATCGAGAGCGTTGTCGCGCATGACCTTCCGGGTGTCTTCGGCGCTGAACTCGGGGAATTGGGGGATGTCGGCGGTAAAGTTCATCGGGTCCGCGAGTCCCTCCCCGTGCGGCCAGTCCGAGCCGAACAGGATCTTGTCCACACCGATGGTGTCGGCGAGCAGCTTCACGTCGTCCTCGTAATAGGGGGCGATCCAGACGTTGTTCCTGCAGCTGCTCGACGGGATCCTCTTTGAAATGGTACGGCGCGGTGTTGGCGGCCTTCTTCAGTCGCTTGATCAACCGGTAGACGAAGTAGGAACCGTTCTCGATGCTTGCGACCTTCAACTTCGGATGGCGGGTGAACACCTGGTGCACGATCATCGAGGCCATCGTGTCGTGGATCGCCCTGTCGTCGAGCAGGATCTGGTCGAGCGGGTCCTTCTTGCCGAACCCTTCGAACGTTCCCTTGCCGCCCCACAGCGCTGCGATCGCCAGATAGCCGCTGTCGGACAAATGGAAGCCCACCGGTACACCGGCCTCGGCCAACCGCGCCCAGACCGGATCGTGGAGTGGATCGCCCAACGATCGCGGCTTGACCACACCGGGTACCGGCGCGGGCCGCACCAGCACCATCTTGGCCCCGCGCGCCAGCACGAACTCGACTTCCTCGACGGCCTTGTCCGGATCGGCCAGCGAGATGATCGGCGCGGCGACGATCCGGTGGTCGGGTCGGTCGAAGCCCCAGTCCTCGTCGAGCCAGAGGTTGAAGGCGTGGACCGTCGCCATCGTCGCCTCGATGTCGTGTTTGAGCGCTTCCTCGACACCGCAGGCGAACGTCGGCAGCATGAACACCGTCTCGAGGTTCTGACGGTCGAGCACCTTCACCCGCGCATCGCGGTTCTGGTACTCGGGATGATTGGCCATGCGGTCGACCTTCATCAGCGAGGCCGGGTCGACGCCTTCGGGGATCTCGCCGCGGAACAGCAGATCGAGGCAACCCGGTTCGATGATCGGGTCGAAGGTGGGGTTCGGGATGAAGTGGTTTACCACCTCACCCATGACAGCCAGCGTGCGCTTGCCGTCGGCGACCATCTGCACACCGCGACGCTTGAACTCCTTGGGCAGGTGCCTGGTGCAGGAATCGATCGTCTCGTAGTAGTGGTTGTCGACGTCGATCGCCTTGTAGTCCAGTGTCATTAGGAGTCCTTTCCGGGATCGCTCAATGGCGGGAAGTTAGGCGGACGCTTCTCGAAGAAGCTCGTAATGCCCTCGATGAAGTCCGGCCGGAGCATCGACTCGTGCATCAGCTTCTCGGCCACCGCACTCGCCTCGAAAACGTCGCGCATGGTGTCTGCGTACACCTGCTGCTTGATCACCGCTAGGGAACTGGGCGCGCAATTCGCGGCGATGTCCTCGGCGTAGGCGATCGCCCGTGGCAGAAGCTGATCCGGCGGAACGACTTCCTTCACGAGACCAAGCTCTGCCGCCTCGTCCGCGAGGAACACCCGTCCGCTCAGCAGCAGGTCCAAGGCGGCGCCCCAGCCGACGACGCGCGGAAGGATCCAGGAGATGCCGTACTCGGCGATCAGCCCGCGCCGCGCGAACGACGTGGTGAACTTGGCCCCCTCGGCGGCGAACCGGACATCGCACACCAAGGCCAGCGTCAGCCCCATTCCGGCACACGCACCATTGATCGCGGCGATGACCGGCTTGCGCAAGGTCGTTACGAAGTGCGGATGGCGCGAGCCGACCAGCTTGCTGACGTCCGTGCCTTCGGCGCCCTCGACGGTGGCGCTGCTGATTGTGTTCAGGTTCCCCATGTCAGCGCCCGCACAGAACGCGCGGCCGTTGCCTGTCACCACGATGGCCCGGACGTCGGTGTCGGCCTCCGCGTCGTCGAGCCGTGAGTAGAACGTCGTGGCGAGACCACCGCCCCAGCCATTCATCCGCTCGGGCCGATTGAGCGTCAACACCGCGACGCCACTGTCGCGGACCTCGTAGAGCACCGGGTCGGACGTGACTACGGGCTCAGCGACGCGGTCAGGGACGCTCACCCGGCGGACCTCCTGAGTCGTGGGCTCAAGCTCGATGTATTCCCATACTGTACACCTATCGGTAGCGCCTTCCGCAACTGGTCAAGCGCCCTGCTCGGCGATCAATCCGAAGCGCTGATACGCGGTGCGAATCTGCGCCCGGCCCTCGTCGGGCAGCTCCGCCTGTGGGGGCCGCGAGTGCGGATAGTCCCCGATCGGCAGGCCGAGCAGAGACGCCGCGTATTTGAACGCGCCACCCCAGTGGGTGAAGTAGTCGGGCCGTCCGGGATAGCACGTAAACCACGAGCGCATGTCGACGCCGAATTGGTCCAGTCCGGACTTCTCTGCGTAGTCCATCGCCTCGATCAGCTTGTCGTTCCAGACCAGGTCCCAGTACTCGGAAATTATTGGCTGTTGCGGGGTTTCATACAAATAGCCGGCCGTGCCGAGCTGTGCCGGTCCGACGATCCCGGCACGCAGCCAGCCGGCGCGGTAGACGGTCAGATCGCACTCCCAGATCACCAGTTCGGGTGCGAGCTCGTGCAGCATCCGGCTGCTGGCGGGCCGAAATGCCCCCTCCTTGGTGGCGCAGACGGCCGGGATTTCGTCATGGATGCGTGCACTCTCGGCGGGAGTCAACACGTACCCCGACGAAGGCGAGTTGAACATGCCCAGCGCGATGTCGGTGCGGTCGGCGATGTATTGGAAAAAGCGTAGAACTCCGACTCCGCCATGAGCCTCCATCATCGGGGTCTGGATGTAGACGATGTCGGCGCCCGCCTGCTCCGCGTGTCGCGTCAGCTCCAGGCAATCCTTGGCCGACATCGCGGCGGTGCAGGCCTGCACGACGACGTTGGGATTGGCCGCGCGCCCCTCCTCAATCGCGATCTCCAACAAACGCTTTCGCTCGTCGAGCGTCAGCGACCAGAACTCCGCGATGCCGCTGGTGCACCACAGCATCGGGTGATGCAGCTCCCCGACGCAGTAACGCACCAGCGTGCGGTATGCGTCCCAGTCGATGTCATCGCCGTCGTCACCGCAGAAGGGCGTGTAAAGGCTGTTGCCGATTCCACGCAGCGTTGAGTGTGCCCAAGCGCGAGCTTCCTTGGCAGTCGCCATAATTCACTCCTTAAGTGAAATCACTACCGCCGTCGACATTGATGTTGGCGCCGGTCATGTACGAATTGCGCCGTGACGCGAGAAACGCGACGACAGGGCCGATTTCGTCGGGCAGGCCCGCGCGGGGCATGTGTGCCGGATGCCCGAAGTGCTTGTCGATGGCGGCCATCAGCGCATAGGGATCGCCGCCGTCGACGCCGACCGACGCCGCCCAGCCGCGCAGCGCTTCGGACGCGATGCTGCCCGGCGAGACGACGTTGACCATGATCTCGTCCTTGGCCAGCAGCAACGAGAGGTTCTTCGAGATGCTTGTCAGGGCCGCCTTGGCGGCCGTGTAGGCGGGCAGGATGACGGTCTGACGTTGCGTCGAATGGGCGGAGAAGTTGACGATCCGCGCCCACTGGGCCTTTCGCAGCAGCGGAAGCGCCGACCGCACGCAGTGCACCATGCCCATCACGCCGTCGTCGAAGGCCGCCCGCCACTGATCGTCGGTGAGATCTTCAAACGTGCCCTGAGAGCCAGGGCCGACCGCGTTGATGAGCGCATTGAGCTCGCCGCCCCAGCGATCGCTCAGTTCGTCGAACACCCGCTGGACGGCTTCGGCGTCAGTGGTGTCGGCGACCAGACCGAGCGCGTCGGGACTGCCCCGGCCGGCCAAGTCCTCGGCCGCGCGGTCGAGAACATCGGGCGTGCGACCAACCAAGGCGATACGCGCTCCGTCGTCGGCCAGACAGCGGGCGGCGGCCAGTCCCATGCCGCGTCCGCCGCCGACGACGACAGCAGTGGCGTCCTTCAGCCCGAGATCCATGACGCGTCTCTACGTGCCAGTCCACTTGGGCTGACGCTTTTCGGCGAACGCGATCGCGCCCTCCTTGGCGTCGTTGGAGGTGAAGATCGGAATGATGTATTCGAGCTGTTTCTTCCACATCTCGTCGTCACTCCAGTCCGCAGACTTGGCCATGACCTCCTTGGTGGTCGCGATCGCCATCGGCCCGTTGGCGGTAATCCGCTCTGCGAGTTCGATCGCCCCGGCCAAGGCCTCGCCGGGTTCGGTCACCACGTTGACGAATCCCCACGCCTCGGCCTGCTCTGCGGTGAAACTGTCGCCGGTCAGCGCGAGTTCGAGTGCCTTCTGGTACGGGATGCGGCGCTGCAGCCGCAGCAGTCCACCGCCGGCCGCCACGAGACCGCGCTTGACTTCGGGGATGCCGAACTTCGCGGTGCGCGATGCCACCACGAGGTCGGTGGCCAAAACGACCTCGGTGCCGCCTGCCAGTGCGTAGCCCTCAACCGCGGAGATGAGAGGTTTGCGCGGCGGCCGTTCGGTGAAGCCGATGCCCCGACCGGGGATCGCGACGATCTCGCCTGCGGCGAAGGCCTTCAGGTCCATGCCTGCGCAGAAGTTGCCGCCTGCGCCGGTGATCACCGCCGCGGACAGGTCCGCGCTTTCGTCGAGTTCGTCGACCGCATCGGCCAGGCCCTGGCTCACTGCCAGGTTCACCGCGTTTCGCGACTCCGGCCGATTGATGGTGATTACAAGTACTCGCCCGCGGCGCTCCGTGAGAATTTCGTCCGACACCCTTGACCCTTCACCTCTCGCCTGATTTTGCTGGAAAACCTTACTATAGGTCTTACAGTAGAAGAGCGAGAAGGTGGAGGGCGCCATCGACCGGATGGTTCCCGGTAAGGTTGACAGTAACGGCCGAGCGGCGACACGCATGCGAAGACGCAGTTCAGACGGTAGCTGCCGGTAGATTCGAGTCCACCCAAGTTTGACGGAGGTGCCATTCGTGGCCAAGCAAGCAACCGCTGAGAAGCGTCAGCGACGCGAGCGCGGGTCCATCAATCCCGACGACATCATCAAGGGTGCATTCGAGCTTGCCGAAGCGGTCGGCATCGACAACTTGAGCATGCCGCTGCTCGGCAAGCACCTCGGCGTCGGAGTGACGAGCATCTATTGGTACTTCCGCAAGAAGGACGATCTGCTCAACGCGATGACCGATCGTGCGCTGCGCCAGTATGTCTTCGCCACGCCCTATGTCGAAGCGAGGGACTGGCGCGAGACGTTGGCCAATCACGCACGCACGATGCGGAAGACGTTCATGGGCAACCCGATTCTGTGCGACCTGATTCTCATTCGGTCAGCGCTCAGCCCGCGGGCGGCCAAGCTCGGCGTCCAGGAAGTGGAGAAGGCGATCGACAGCCTGGTGGAGGCCGGCCTGTCTGCTGACGATGCCTTCGACACCTACTCCGCGGTGTCGGTACACGTACGCGGATCGGTGGTGCTGCAGCGGCTGCGAGAGAAGAATCGTGCGGCCGACGAGGGACCGAGCGACATCGAGGAAACGATGACGATCGACCCCGAAAGCACGCCGCTGCTGGCCCAAGTCACGGCAAAGGGACATCACATCGGCGCAGCCGACGAGAAGAACTTCGAGTTCGGTCTCGAGTGCATCCTGGATCACGCGAGCCGGTTGATCGACAACGGTGGCAAGACGCCGGCCAAGGCCGCACGCAAGGCGACCAAGGCTTCCGGCCCGCGCACGCGCAGCAAGGCGCCAGCGGCACGATAGATCTCCCGCGAGTTGGGCCAACGCGCGAGCTGAGAACGTAAACGTCGCCCAGCCTCAGCATTTCGTGTGGCTGCGTTCGCTGCAGCTTGTAACACACGAAAGTCCCCGTCCTGCAAGGGATCCTTGCGATTGCTGGAGTCGCAACAACCCACACGGCCACCGCCGACCCGCGAAACACAGTGCGTCATGAAGTTTCGAGGCTTGCCGAATCGACTCGTTCGACGTGGCCGGTCGCCAGGTCGTACACGAGGGCGGTTACAGAGGTGTCCGGCGTTGCGACGACACTGGTCAGCAAGCGGGCATCGTGAATGACCGCTTGCCACGGGTCCGCGACTGCCAACTGGGGCACATGGTCGACCGCGACACCGGCGTACTCGGCGACGAGGGCAGCGTGTTCCGACGCCGTCAGCCGCGAGAGTCCGCAGTCGGTGTGGTGCATGACGACAATTTCGAAGCCACCTTCGATCCCCTCGAGGGTCGCCACAGTGGACAGGACGAGAAGGCTGCGTAGGACGTCGGTAGTCACCCGCCCGCCCGGGTTGCGCAAAACGATCGCCTCGCCCGGACGCAAGCCCAGAACGTGTGCGGGGTCGACGCGGTGGTCTGCGCAGGTGAGCACGATCACGCGGAGCTCGGGCGTCAGATCGCGGCTGGCCGTGCGCAACCTCTCTGCCCGCCGAGCGTTGCGACCCATGAGGACAACGCTGTTCATGAAGTCTGTCCTTTCACTGTCCCAGCTGTCCGCTTCCGCAGGACCAGGTCGAGTTCGGTTTGCGCCAGGTTGTTGATGAGGTTTCCCAGGACGTTCTCGGCGATGACAGCGGCGATGTCGATAATCATCTGGTCGTCGATTCCGGATGCGCGGGCTTGAGCGAGTTCGATGTCGTCGAGTCTGCCGCGACTGTGGACGATGCGCTGCGCAAGGGCGACGACGGCGCGGAGATGTGGATCGTCGGGTTCGAGTAGTGAACATGGGTTATGTGGGTCGGTCGGCGCTCCAAGGGCGATCGCGGCGAGACGGTGGGCCGTACAGCAGTAGTCACAGCCGTTCTCTTCGGCTACACGCACCGCGATCAGTTCCCGCGCGAGCGGCGGCACGGTGCTCTCGGCGTTGCGGCCGACGGCATTCAAGTACTGGTCGGCGGCATTAGTACCCCGAGCCATTACACGGATCGTGTTGGGCAGCCAGCCGAACCTGTGTCGCGCGACGTCGTACACGAACAGCGGTAAGTCGGTCGGAGCGGGCGTGATGCGCATCATCCGATCGCCGCTTCCCACGGGATGGACGCACTCGTCATCCTGTCCATCGCAGGTCCGCTCTCGTACGCCAACAACAGATCCCGCTCGTCCTCGGGCACATCGGCGACGTTCGATCGGGCGAACACCGGGGGATTCGGGAAGTACTCGATCCCGAGCTGGATGAGCTGGGCAGTCTTCTCGCCAGCGAGCAGCGCAGCCAGGAACAGCCCCGCGTCGATGCTCGCCGAGACTCCTGCGCCGGTGACGATCGAGCCGTCGCGGTGGAATCGTTCAGCAACGACCTCAACACCGTAGGCCGCCACGCGATCTCGCCAACCCCAGTTGGTCGTGACGGTCGAACCTCGGAGGATGCCCGCCGCTGCGAGTATTGCCACACCGTTGCAGACGGCGACCGTCCATGTCGCGCTCTCGTGTGTTCGCCGAATCCAAGCGAGCAGTTCGGGAGCGTCGAGTACCGCAGAAACGCCGGGCCCCCCGGGTACGTAGAGGATGTCCGTGCCGGCGACCTCCTGGATGCCCTTGTGGGCGATCAGCCCGAGGCGTCGCGTGTCCGCTGCTATCACGCCAGGGTGGAGTGCTGCGAATTCGACCTCCACGCCGGGAACATTCGCGAGCACCTCGTAGCCGCCGACGATATCGAGCGCCGTGAAGCCATCGAACAACAAGACCGTCAAGCGCACGGTCAGCCTCCTTCGGGTCACCGTCCGGCAATGTGCCGGTTCCTCCATGCTGACCCGCGACAGCGGAAACGACGAGTGGCGATATTGCCATCAAACGAGGTATTTTCGCCTCATGGCGCAAATCTTGAGCCGGGTTGGCCTGCTCGTCTACGACGGATGCTTTGCGTCGGAGGTTTTCACCGTTCTCGACATGCTCGATCTCGCGAACCGCGTCGCCGAGTTCAGCGGCAGCGCACCCTTTACCACCAGCGTGCACGCTGTGAGACCGGGCTTGGTGTCGGTGAGCGGTGGCATCGCCGTAAGGGCACAGCGGATGGACTACGGCTTGGACCTGCTCGTGATACCGGGATTCGACCTGAGCCCCGCCCAGGACGTGGCCCAGCGACTCGATGCCTGGCGCTCAGAGACCGCGTTGCTGCGCAGGGTGTCGGAACGAGGCATACGAACAGCAAGCATCTGCGTGGGAGCGTTCCTGCTTGCGGCCGCGGGGCTACTCGATGAGCGACGCGCAACCACAGCGTGGCTGTTGGCCGACGTACTGCAGGAGCAATATCCACGGATCACCGTCGACCGCAATGCACTCCTCGTCGAGGACGGACCGGTCACGACTGCGGGCGCGTTCAGCGCTGGATCAGATCTTGCGCTGCACCTGGTACGCCTGCACTCAGGGGCGTCAGTGGCGCGCAGAACCTCCCGAATTACGCTCACCGCAGGCCGGATCAGTCAGACCCCGTTCATTGACGACAGTCTGATTGACAACGCACAGGGCGCATTCTCGGCGGAGGTACGCCACTACTTGATGGCCAACCTCGACGATGAGTACGATCTGACCAAGCTGGCCACCGCCCATCATGTGAGCACTCGGACCATGCTGCGCCGGTTCCGCGCTGAGACCGGTCAGACTCCGCTCGACTACCTGCAATCCGCGCGTGTGTCACGAGCCAGACAGCTGCTCGAATCTACGGACCTCAGCGTCGTCGAGGTCGCGCGGGCCGTTGGCTACCACGACACCAGCACGTTTCGTCGCTTGTTTGCCGGCCTCGTCGGGCTCAGACCTTCCGAGTACCGACGTACCTTCGGGGGCCGTCGCGAGCTAGCTTTTCCGCGCGAGCAGACGCAAAAGTCCCCCGACACGCCGAAATAAGGGGGCTTTTGCGTCTGCTCGCCAGAAGAACTAGACCTCGATGACGACCGCGCCGCCCTGGCCACCACCGGCGCACATGGCCGCAACGCCGATACCTCCGCCACGCCGCTGCAACTCATAGATGAGGGTCGTCACCATCCGCGCACCGGACGCGGCGATGGGATGGCCGAGGCTGCAACCACTTCCGGAGAAGTTCACCAGTTCCTCGTCGATCCCGTATTCGCGGCACGCAGCGATCGGCACGGAGGCGAACGCCTCGTTGATCTCCCACAGCGCGACGTCGGACGGCTTGAGGCCGGCGCGATCCAGCACCTTGCCGATCACCTTCACCGCCCCAAGCCCGCAATCACGTGCAGGGACACCCGCTGCGCCCCAAGCCTTCACGGTGGCCATCACGGAGAGTTTGTTGGCATCGGCGTAGTCACGCTCGACGAGGGCGACTCCCGCGGCGGCATCGTTGGTTCCGCTGCTGTTGCCCGCGGTGATCGAGAAACCCTCGATCTCCGGATGCAGAACCTTGAGTCCGGCCAGCTTCTCGACCGTGGTGTCGCGGCGCGGATGCTCGTCCACGCTGAAGTCGACCACCGATCCGTCGAACTGCTGAATCTTCATCGGGATGATCTCGTCAAGGAACTTGCCCGCGTCCATCGCGGCGATGGCCCGTTGGTGTGACCGCGCTGCCCACGCGTCCATCTCCTCGCGGGTGATGCCGACGGTCTGCGCGGTGTTCCAGCCGACCGTGATCGACATGTCCTTGGTCGGAGCGTCGGGCGTCTCGACGTGCGTCGGCGGCATCCACCGCTCCTCGAACTTCAGCTCGGGCCCTGGAATGCGCCAACTGGTCAGCGGCGTCATCGACAGCGACTGCACACCACCGGCGATCAGCACCCGCTCCATACCGGAGCCGATCTGCGCGGAAGCATTTCCAATCGCGGTCAGCGAGCCCGCGCAGTGCCGATTCACAGACTGGCCGGGGACGTGATCCAACCCCGCGGCGTCAGCGGCATACCTCGCCAGATCGCCGCCACCGTAATGCGATTCGGCGAAGATGATGTCGTCGATGTCAGCGGGGTCCACGCCGGACCGACGGACAACCTCCGGCAGCACCGTGGTGATGAGAGTCTCGGGCGGCGTGTTGACCAGCGTCCCCTTGAACGACCGGCCGATGGCTGTCCTGACGGCACCGACGATGACGGGTGTTGACATGTTTTCGACCTCGGCTTTCGGCGTTAACGACTTTACAAAAGTAGCAGATACTGTATTGCTGCCAGTAGGTGACCGGCGTCACTCCGGCTCTGGCACGTAGAAGTGCTCGTCACGCAGCCGGAACGCCTCTTTCGTTCCGTGCTGCGCCCGCGTCTTGACGAAGTTGAACTCCCCCGGCGCGAACTGCAGGTTCGTCCCGTATGCGTGGAACAGATAACTGGCCACTTCTTCGCCTTGATAGGCCTGGCTCTGCTCGACGAGGCGGAACGCCTCCTTGGCGATGACGACGCCGTCGGCGGGCATCTTCGCGGCCTTCTCCGCCCAATACCTGGCCCTGGCCGGGACCGAGGCGGGATCGCAGGTGTCGGTGAAGATGCCGAGGTGCTCGATCGTGCCGGCCTCGATGATGTCGCCGGTCAGCAGTAGCCGACGTGCCAGCACCGGCCCGAGCCGGTGAAAGAACATGTGCAGACTGCCAAGCGCGGGCCCGAGGAACCGGGTGGCGGGCATGCCGATCTTGGTGTCGCGCCCGATCACCGAGATGTCGGTCATCAACGCCATCTCGAAGCCGCCGCCGAGCGCATATCCGCTGATCTCCCCCACCGTGACCTTCGGAAAGCCCATGAGGTTGTGGTAGAAGCCAAACGACTTGCGGTCCACAGTCAGACGCCGACGCTGACTCGGACGGCTCTTCGCCGGTTTCTCGTCGCGCTCGCCGTACCAGCCGTAGGCGTTGTTCATGTCCGCCCCTGTGCTGAACACGCCCTCGGCGCCGCGCAGCAGCACGACGGTGATGTCGTCGTCCTCGGCGACGCGGTCCAGATACCGCGCGACGGTGTCGCGCATCGCCGCGTCGTACGAATTGCGCTGCGCCGGATTGTTCAACGTGATGGTCGCGATCCGCTTCTCGGAATCAACGTCGAAGAGCACGCGATCGTCGGGACTGGTCATCTAACGGACTCCTGATGGTTGGTGCTCGAGATCAGTTTGGCTTCAATGGTTTTGTCATTGCCCACGGCGAGTGTGTTGCGCCGGGCGGCGGCAAGGTGGTCCTGCGCGAGCCGCACCGCCCGGTTCGAATCGCCGTCACGAATGGCGTCCAGCAACTTCTGGTGGTCGCGCAGCGCGGCGCGCATGGTCTTGCGCGACATCGGGTCGCCTTCGTCGCTCCAGACCGAGGACTCGTGCGCCGACCAGATCAGCTCGAGCGAGCCGATCAGCAATATCATCGGCTCGTTGCCGCATCGGGATACGAGCGCTTCGTGAAACCGCCTGGCGTTGGGCACATACCGCGACAGGTCGTCGAATTGTTCCGTCTGAAGGTCGATTTCGGCTTCGAGGTAGGGCACGACTTCGGTCATTCGGTCGTCGCGCGCGGCGCACATCCCCGCGCAGATCGGTTCCAGGTGCAGCAGCGCACCGCTCACGTCCGCCGGTGTCGCGGACCGTGACTGCAGCACCATGCTGATCATGTGGGCGGTCCGGTCGGCGGAGGGCAGATGGACCACCGCTCCGCCCATGTTGCCGCGGCGCACGGAGATCAGCCCGTCGGTCTCCAGGATGTGGATCGCCTCGCGCAGCGCCGGTGGGCTGACGCCGAACTCGGAGAACAGGCTCTCCTGCGACGGCAGCACGTCGCCTTCCTTGAGCCGGCCCGACAGGATGTCTTCCCGCAGCCGGGAGGCCACGATCTCGGCGACCCGCGGTTGACGAATGCGTTGCACGACCACTAGTTCTTGACCCGCCGCTTGCCGAATCGGAATCCGATCAGCTTGTCGGCGGGCGTCGCCATCGTCTTGAACTCACCGATGCAAAGCACCTCGTCGTTCAGCAGCAACCGCGCCGTCGACGTGACCCTGCCATCGTCTTCTACCCGCTCGATGTCGAAATGGAGTTCGGTCAGGACCGGCGTCGGCCGACGGAACGTCACCGTGAGGGAGCGCGTCTTGCCCGTCCGACTGGCGGCGCAGCTCTGGTGTTGGGTGATGCAGTCGAAGAAGACGGCGAGGAAGCCGCCGTTCACCAGGCCCGGCGGGCCTTCGTAGACCAGTGGGAAGGTGACGCGGCCAGATGAGGTCTCGTCGTCGAGATGGTCGAACGTGTACTCGGGGAAGCACGGGTTGTATGCGCCGATGTCGAACGCGTGGTCTAAGTACACCCGTTGCTCCTCGCCGCCTTCTCCGATCCGGGGCGTGAGGTCCGGCGGGACAGCGGCCGTCAACTCCCGCTCCCAATCGGCGAATTGCGCGAGCATCGCGTCCACGGTCGGATGCTCGTGCTCCAGGGATAGGAGTAACCCGGTCAGGCGCCGCAGCGCGCCCGCGGCGGCGACTGTCTGCGCCAGCGGCTGCTCGCCGTATCGCTGTGTGCCTTCCGCCATGTGGCCTCTTCCATGTTCCGTTGGCGCGCTTTCCTTGCTAACTTGTACAGGATAGCAATACTGTATGGCTAACCGTATAACTAGGGAATGGCGGAATCAAGGTGGCTGACGTCGACGCCGACGGTTCGGTGACGGCATCGCGAGACGGCGATGTCCTTCGGCTCACGCTCGATCGACCGTCGCGACGCAACGCGTTGAGCCACTCGATGATCGACGCGCTTGTCGATCAGCTGACCGGCGCCGCGACCGATGATTCGCTTCGAGCCATCCATATCCGTGGCGCGGGAAGCGACTTCTGCGCTGGCGCGGACTGGGTTTCAACCAACAGCGCAGGTCAACGACCTCGCACCGGCGACCTGGTCCGGCGGATTCCACACACCGCCAATCGGGTGATCGAACTCGTCCATGGCATCCAGTTGCCCGTCGTCTGCAGCGTGCAGGGTTGGGCCGTCGGCCTTGGCTGCAACCTTGCCCTGGCAGCCGACTTCACGGTGGCCACCGACGACTCCGTGTTCTGGGAGCCGTTCGTCGGCCGCGGCTTCTCTCCAGATTCTGGTTCCACGTGGCTGCTGCCCCGGCTCGTCGGCTTGGCGCGGGCCAAGGAGATGCTGCTGCTCGGCGAGAAGGTGAGTGGAAGCGACGCTGCGAACTGGGGACTGATTCACCGCTGCGTTGGCTCGGCCGAACTCGACGACATCGCCGAGCAACTACTGATGCGGCTCGCGTCCGGGCCAACGGTCGCGATTGGGCTGGCCAAGCAGGCCATCAATCACGGTCTGCATGCCACCCTGAATCAGGCCATGACGCAGGAGCTCTTCAACGTCGAGTTATCGTGCCGGACAGCTGATTTCAAAGAAGGCTTGGCGGCATTCCGCGAAAGGCGCACACCGGAGTTCGGTGGAAGGTGACTAAATGACCGACATCAAGTACGACGTCGACGGGCACAAGGCCACGATCACGCTGAACCGGCCGGACGCGCTCAACGCGCTCAGCCCGGCCATGATCAGTGAATTGCGCGCCGCGTACGACGAGGCCGAAAACGACGACAACATCTGGATCCTCATCGTCACCGGCACCGGCCGCGCGTTCTGCACCGGCGCCGACGTCGGAGAGATCCCCGAGGACGGCCGGGTGATCTACGAGCGGCCGTACCTGTCCACCTACGACCAGTGGGAGGCACCCCAGGAGGGCACCCCGCCGTTCCGCAGGATGGCCAAGCCCGTGCTGACCGCCATCAACGGATTGTGCTGTGGCGCAGGGCTGGACTGGATCACCACCGGCGACATCGCCATCGCGTCCGATAAGGCCACGTTCTTCGACCCGCACGTCAGCATCGGCTTGGTGGCCGGTCGCGAGATGGTTCGGCTGGCCAGGGTGCTGCCGCGCAATATCGCGCTGCGCATGGCCCTGATGGGCAAACATGAACGGATGAGCGCGCAACGCGCGTACGAACTCGGCATGATCAGCGAGGTCGTCGAGCACGACAAGCTGCTCGAACGCGCCCATGAGATCGCCGACATCGTGAACACGAATGCGCCGCTGGCCGTGCGGGGCACGCGGCTGGCCATCCACAAGACGCTGGACCTGCCGCTGCACGACGCAGAGATCCTTGCCGAGACGTTCCGCGAGCGCGTCGTCCGCACCGAGGACGCGCTCGAAGGACCGAAGGCGTTCATGGAAAAGCGCGCCCCGAACTGGCAGTGCCGATGACGGCATTCGAAACCATCCTGCTTGACGTCGACGCCGCCAGTCACGTCGCGACGATCACGCTGAACCGTCCGGATTCGCTCAATGCGTTCAACCGCACCATGTGCGAGGAGATGGCCGAGGCCTGGCGCAGAGTCAAACTCGACGACTCGGTGCACGCCGTGGTGCTTCGTGCGGCAGGCACCCGGGCCTTCAGTGCCGGGCTCGACGTCAAGACGCCGTACGGGCAGCCGGACAACGTGTGGAATCACGAGGATCCTGGCGAGGCGCTCAGCCCGAAATGGCAGAAGATGTGGAAGCCCGTGGTGTGTGCCGTTCAGGGGATGTGCACCGCGGGCGCGTTCTACTTCGTCAACGAGTCCGATGTGGTGATCTGCTCCGACGACGCGACGTTTTTCGACTCGCATGTCAGCGCAGGCTTGGTGTGTGCGTTGGAGCCGATCGGGTTGATGCGCCGCGTCGGTCTGGGCGAGACGTTGCGAATCGCGTTGATGGGCAACGACGAACGCGTCGGCGCCGACACCGCCCTGCGGATCGGTTTGGTATCTGAGGTGGTCTCCCCCGATCGGCTGTGGGAGCGCGCTCACGAGATCGCTGTGGCGATCGCCGCCAAGCCGCCGTCGGCGACGCAGGGCACCGTGAAGGCGATCTGGGAGTCGCTCGACAAGCCCTACCGCGCGGCACTGGAGCAGAACCTGATCTATACGCGGCTGGGAAATCCGCTCGGCCAGGCCGAACTGGCCGCCCAAGGCAATGGCGCGCCGGCCACACCGTGGGTCCGCTGATGTACCCGCTCAGTCGGCGCATCTCAGACGTGCTCGCGCTGAAACCCGACGATGCAGCAATCGAATACGACGACGAGTGGTCGACGTGGCGTCAGGTCGCCGAACTAGCGAACCGGATTGCCTCGGTGGGCGAGACCGAGGTCGGGATGCTGCTGCGCAACCGACCCGCCCACGTAGCAGCTTTTCTCGGCGTGCTGCTTGGCGGCGGCACCGTCGTCACCATCAATCCCTCACGCGGCGACGACCGTACGCGCGCGGACATCGCCGCGCTGAACCTGCCGGTAGTCATCGGCGAACCGGACGACCTGGCATCGATGGTGCCCGCAGGACCGACTGCGATTCCGATCTCGGGTCTGGACGCTGCACCGCAGGTGCCCGCACCCAGCGCCGGTCGACCAGGAGTCGCAGTGCGGATGCTGACCAGCGGAACGACCGGTCCGCCCAAGCGAATCGACCTTACCTACGACATGCTGGCACGCAGCGTGATCGGGCCCGAACCGGACCGGTCACCGCCGCCGACCGAACTGCGGCAGGGTGTCGCGATCGTCAACGCCCCGATGGTGCACATCGGCGGCGTCTTCCGCGTGCTGCAGTGCGTATGCGAGGCAAGGCCGTTCGCGTTGTTGGACCGTTTCGAGCTGGACCGATGGGCCGACGCGGTGCGTAGGCATCGGCCGCGCGCGGTGTCGCTGGTACCCGCTGCACTGCGCATGGTGTTGCATTCCGATTTGACCCGGGAGGATCTTGCGAGCATTCGCGCGGTAACTTCGGGCACCGCACCCCTGTCGGCCGAGGATGCCGACGCATTCACCGCGAAGTTCGGAATACCCGTCCTGACTTCTTATGCGGCAACCGAATTCGGCGGCGGCGTGGCAGGTTGGAGCCTGGCGGACTATCAGAAGTACTGGCATGTCAAGCGTGGCAGCGTGGGCAGGCCCAGCCTGGGTGCACAACTTCGGGTGGTCGATGGCGACGGTACGCCGCGTGGTCCCGGCGAGGACGGCCTGCTCGAGGTCAAACCGGGCCAGCTCGGGCCGTCCGCCGACTGGATGCGCACCACTGACATGGCCCGCATCGACGGGGACGGATTCCTCTGGATCCTCGGCCGTGCCGATCAGGCGATCATCCGCGGCGGCTTCAAGGTGATGCCCGATGACGTGCGCGCCGCGCTGGAGAGTCATCCCGCGGTGCGAGGGGCGGCGGTGGTGGGTCGGGCCGACGACCGCCTCGGCGAGACGCCGGTCGCGATGGTGGAGCTGCGGGATGCGGCATCGGCCGATTCGACCGCGCTGGTCGAGTTCCTCCGAGCACGGTTGGCGCGCTACGAAATTCCCACCGACATCGCGATCGTCGACCAGATTCCCAGAACACCCTCAGGCAAGCCCGACCTCGGTGCGGTCCGGGAATTCTTCAGCCATCCCGTCGAACATGCCAAGTGAATCGCTGACCGTCGGCGAAGTTCTGCGGCAGCAGGCCCGCGCCCGGGCAGAGCACCCGCTCCTGGTGTGCGACGCCGAGCGCCTCAGCTACGCGGAGGCCGACCGCCGGTCGGCGCGACTGGCACGCGGTCTGATCGCCCTCGGCGCGGGAAAGGGCACTCACGTCGGGCTGCTCTACCCCAACGGCGAGGCGTTCGTCGTCGGCATGCTGGCCGCCGCACGCATCGGCGCCGTGGTCATACCGTTCTCCACCTTTGCCACCGCTCCGGAGTTGGCGGCACAACTCGTCGACAGCGACACCGAAATCCTGCTTGCCGCTGCATCGTTTCGATCTCACGACTATCGGAAGCGACTTGCCGAGGTTGAGCTGCTCCACTGCTGCGCCACGTGCTGATCGACTCCGAACCCGTGGACACGGTTGACGCCGCGCTGCTCGAGGCGATGGAACACGACGTCGATGATTCCGATCCGCTGGCCATCGTGTACACGTCGGGCTCGACGAGCGCCCCGAAGGGTGTGGTGCACACCCACGCATCCCTGCTGGGGCACCAGAAGATCCTCAACGAGATCCGCGGGCTGTCGTCCGACGACAGTCTCTTCTGCAACTCGCCGTTCTTCTGGATCGGCGGCATCGCGTTCGCGGTGCTGGCCACCTTGCTCGCCGGCTCGACGCTGGTGTGCTCCAACGCCACCGATGCCGCCGAGACCCTCGATCTGATCGAGGCCGAAAAACCCACGATGACCAATGGATTCGTGGCGGGGATCGCCCACCTGGCCCGTCATCCCAGTTTGGCAGGCCGCAACCTGTCATCGGTGCGGCGCGGAAACCTGTACCCGATCATGGCGCCGGAAGTGCGGCCGGCCGATCCCGAGTTGCGGCACACGATGCTCGGCATGACCGAAGCCGGCAGCGTCGTCACGATCAGCGAGGACGAATCCGATCAACCCGAATACCGGCGCGGTTCGTTCGGCAAGCCGGCGCCGGGCTTCGAAACCAAGATCGTCGACGGCGAGCTGTGCATCCGCGGCCCGTACGTGATGCAGCGCTACTACAAGCGCAGCCGCGAGGAGTGCTTCGACACCGACGGCTGGTTTCACACCGGTGATCTCGTCCGCACCGATGCCGATGGTTTCGTCTACTTTCTCGGCCGCAGCGGCGCGATGATCAAGACGGCGGGCGCCAACGTCGCACCCGCTGAGGTGGAGCGTGCGATCGCCAAGGTGACCGGGGGAACCGTCGCGCACGTGCTCGGACTCCCGGATCCCGAGCGCGGACAGCTGGTCGCCGCAGTCGTCGCATTGGAGGATGGCGCCGAGTTCGACGAGGACGCGGTGCGTGCGCGGCTCAAAGGCGAACTGTCTGCCTACAAGATCCCGAAACGCTTTGCCGCCGTTCCGCGTTCCGACATACCGCTGCTATCCAGCGGCAAGGTCGACCTGGCCGCCCTGCAGAAGGTGTTCGATGCCTGACACCATGGACCGGCTGGTGAGGTCCGGCGCCGAACAGCACGGTGACAAGCCGATGGTCATCGACACGGAGTCACGGATCAGCTACGCCGAGCTCGACGAAACCACCCGAGCCCTGGCCGCCGCGTTCATCGAAGCGGGTGTTGGCAAGGGAACCCGGGTCGGTCTGATCATGCCGAACCGCGTGCAGTGGGTACAGATCGCGGTGGCGCTGACGCGCATCGGCGCGGTGCTGGTTCCGCTGAGCACCCTGCTGCAGCCGCCGGAGCTAGTGGCGCAACTCCGCGTCGCCTCCGTGCAGGTGCTGATCACCGTAGAGGAGTTCCGCGGCCATCGGTATCTGGACGATCTGGCGGGCGTCGTGGGTAGCCCGAAACTCCCTGCACTCCGCGAGGTTTGGACTCCCGACCGGCCGCTGAACCCGCGCGGTGGTCCAGTGGTCGACGCGGTGGCGGCGACCGTCACCCCGAGCGACACGCTCGTCATCATGTTCACCTCGGGAAGCAGCGGGCCGCCGAAGGGTGTGATCCACTCGCACGGCAACGCGCTGGCCGCCGTGCAATCCGGCCTCGCCGCGCGCTGCATCGATTCGGACACCCACCTGTACCTGCCGATGCCGTTCTTCTGGGTCGGCGGTTTCGGCAGCGGCGTGCTGTCCGCCCTGCTGGCGGGCGCTACGCTCGTCACCGAGGAGATCCCCCGGCCCGAGACGACGCTGCGCCTGCTGGAGCGGGAACGCGTCACGCTGTTTCGCGGGTGGCCTGACCAAGCCGAAGCGCTGGCACGCCAATCCGCCTCTGTCGGAGCTGATTTGTCCGCGCTTCAGCCGGGCAGCCTGGAAGCGCTGCTGCCGCCCGAACAACGCGCCGAGCC
Organism: uncultured Actinomycetota bacterium; assembly: GCA_963841555.1. Lineage (GTDB taxonomy): Bacteria > Actinomycetota > Actinomycetes > Mycobacteriales > Mycobacteriaceae > Mycobacterium. The sequence goes on along the minus strand of CAWJDL010000003.1, from coordinate 772,448 downwards.
GGGTGCCAGGGCGAAGTTGTTCGGGATGACCGAGTCCTTCGGGCCCTATTGCGGCTATCGCGCCGACACGGACATGCCGCGGTCTGCGTGGGGAAGCTGCGGCAAGCCGTTCGACGGCATGGAGGTTCGGATCGTCGACCCCGACACCGGCCAACCAGTCCCTGCCGACGCCATCGGCATGATCCAGATCCGGGGACCCCACACCTTGCGGGGTATGTGCCGGCGCAGCCGCGAAGACCTGTTCACGCCCGACGGCTACTACCCCACTGGCGACCTCGGTCACCTCGACGGCGACGGGTTCATGTTCTACCACGGCCGATCCGATGACATGTTCAAGGTCAGCGGCGCCACCGTATACCCAAGTGAAGTGGAGCAGGCGGTGCGCACCATCGGCGGGGTCGAGAACGCCTTTGTCACCGAGGTCTCCGGCGCGGTTGGCGCCGTCGTGATAGGCGATACGACGGTCGATCATCTCCGGGCCGCGGCGCGAAAGCTGTTGAGCTCCTTCAAGGTTCCGACGGTATGGCTCGTCGTCGACTCCGACGAGGACATCCCGCGCGGCACGACCGGAAAGGTTGACGCCCGCCGGCTGCGGGCCATGCTCAGTGACGCAAGCGACCAGCAGTAAGGGTCGCAATGGACCAGTTGCGGTGCTATGGCCGAGATTGACGCCACGGTCGTTGAGAAGGTACCGGGAGGCGATATCACAACCCTGGTGTCGATCTCGGCTCTAGCATGCGTTACAGAGTTGTCCGGTTGGTTTGTCGAGGGGACGAGGCAGTCGAGTCGACGACGGTTGTGATCGCTGGGAGCGGCCCCGCTGGGATGATGGCGGGGCTGCTATTGGCGCGGGCAGGAATCGCGGTGACGGTGCTAGAGAAACACGCCGACTTCCTGCGGGATTTTCGCGGAGACACGGTGCATGCATCGACGGTGGCGCTGCTTGACGAGCTCGGCCTGGGCGCGGAGTTTCGGGAACTGCCTCAAAGCAGGTTGACCGGTCTGTTGCTGCCAGGGACGGATTCGCAGCGCGTGCCTATCGAGATCTTCGCGGCGTTGCCGGCGCCCTACAACTACGTGGCGATGGTGCCGCAGTGGGATCTGTTGAATCTGCTCGCGGAGGCGGCCCGGCGGGAGCCGACGTTCACGCTGCGCATGCGCACCGAGGCGACCGGCCTCGTCGTCGCCGCGCGACTGCTCGCGGCGCCGCTGCGCGAACACCGGCTGACCACCGCCGACCTGGCCCGCGTCCAGCAGCGCCGACAGCAACCGGCGGTGATCCTGCAGGCGTTGCAGCGAACGATGCATCTCGGCATCCGCGCGCTGCTATCGGGCCGAATCACGGTGCGCCCGCCTTGGGGCCTGCTGCGCCTGGTGTCGCGTGCGCCGCAGTGGATGGTGCGGATACCTGCGCGCCTTATCGCCGTCGGCCCCCGCCCCGAGCATGCGCCAGCCTTCGCCCGACGCTGAATCCCCTGGCAGTTTGCGATCATGTCCGGCGTCATATCTCGGTGACACGAGCCGCTAGTCGACCACGCCTCGTTGCGTGAGGTGTTCGATCAATGGCGCCGCGCCTGCAGCGAGGTGCTCGGCCATCGTGGTGCGAGCAAGGTCTTCGTCGTGCTCATCGAGTGCCGCCAACAGCTTGCGATGGTGCTCGGTCGACTGATCGGGCCAGCCCGCGATCGTGGGAAACACCGATTCGGGAGCGTAGCGGGTGATCTGCGACATCAGCTGGGCGAGCTTGGGCGAGTCGGCGGCGACGTTGATCGCCTTGTGGAACTCGTGATTGAGCCGCACCGCCCGTTCGTCGTCATCGCTGACGTACGCGTCTTCGAGCTCGGTCTGGATCTTCTCGAGTTCCCGGAGCTGATCGTCGGTGATGTTGGCCGCCGCCCGCGCGGCGAGCTCGCCGCCGATGTGGGCCTGCACGTTGGATACATCGGTGAGGTCCCGCCCGGTCACGGCCACCACCACAAAGCCGCGACGCGGCTGCTGAGAGAGCAGGCCTTCGGCGCTGAGCACTAACAACGCTTCGCGTACCGGTGTGACGCTGACACCGAGTTCGACCGCCAACTGGTCGAGACGAATGTATTGCCCTGCGGCGTAGGTGCCATCAAAGATCCGCTTGCGGACAAATCGCGCGACGTCCTCGGCCAGCTGCGGCCGGGGGGCGAAATCGGGTGCGCTCACGGTCATATCCGATAGTCGGCGAGCAGTCGCTTGCTGATGATGTTCTTCTGGATCTCACTGGTGCCCTCGCCGATGAGCAGGAACGGTGCGTCGCGCATCAGCCGCTCGATCTCGTATTCCTTGGAGTAGCCGTACCCACCATGGATCCGGAAGCTCTGCTGGGTGACTTCCGAGCAGAACTCGCTCGCCAGGTACTTGGCCATCCCCGCTGCGACGTCGTTGCGTTCGCCAGAGTCTTTCAACCGGGCTGCGTTGACCATCATGAGATGAGCCGCCTCGACTTTGGTTGCCATCTCAGCCAATTGGAACGCAATCGCCTGGTGATCGGCGATCGGCTTGCCGAAGGTGTGGCGCTGCTGCGCATATCGCACCGCCAGTTCGAACGCGCGGATACCGACGCCACAAGCTCTGGCCGAGACGTTGACCCGGCCAACCTCTATGCCGTCCATCATCTGGAAGAAGCCCTGGCCGGGCGCCTCACCGAGAATGTCGTCGGCACTGGCGACATAGCCGTCGAAGATCAGCTCGGTGGTGTCGATGCCCTTGTAGCCCAGCTTGTCGATCTTGCCAGGGATGGTCAGCCCCGGCGCGACTTCACCGAAACCGGTGGGCTTTTCGACGAGGAAGGCCGTCAGGTTGCGGTGCGGCTTGTCGGCTCCTTCATCGGTGCGCACCAACGTGGCCACCAGTGTCGAGCTTCCGCCATTGGTCAACCACATCTTCTGACCGTCGATGGTGTAGGTCCCATCGGCGTTGCGCTTGGCCCGCGTGCGGATCGCGGCGACGTCGGACCCGAGTTCGGGCTCGGACATCGAAAACGCGCCTCGCGTCTCACCAGTTGCCATCCGCGGTAGGTACTTCTGCTTCTGTGCGTCGGTGCCGTGCTGGCGGAGCATGTACGCGACGATGAAGTGGGTGTTGATCACGCCCGAGACGCTCATCCACCCCCGCGCGAGTTCCTCCACGCACAACGCGTAGGTGAGCAGGGACTCGCCGAGGCCGCCGTACTCCTCGGGGATCATCAGCCCGAACAGGCCCATCTCCTTCATCGCATCGACGATGGCCTGCGGGTAGGTATCGGTGTGCTCGAGTTCCTGCGCGGTCGGGATGACTTCCTTGTCAACGAATTGTCGTACCGTGGCAACGATTTCGGCCTGAAACTCGGTGAGCCCGAGCGTCTGGGCCAGCCTGGTCATGCGCCGACCCTTTCGAATACGGCGGCAAGGCCCTGCCCGCCGCCGATGCACATGGTTTCGAGCCCATAGCGGGCGCCCCGCCGGTTCAGTTCGCGCGCCAGCGTCGCAAGCATCCGGCCGCCGGTCGCGCCGACCGGGTGCCCGAGCGAGATCCCTGAACCGTGGACATTCGTCCGCTCGAGGTCGGCGGCGGTGAACTTCCATTCCCGCATCACCGCGAGCGCCTGGGCGGCGAAGGCCTCGTTGAGCTCGATCAGGTCGATGTCGGCGAGCTTGAGGCCCGCCTTGCCGAGCGCCGCGTCGGTCGCGGGCACTGGCCCGATACCCATGATGTTGGGCGCGACACCCGCCGACGCCCACGAGACCAGCCGGACAAGCGGGGTCAGCCCGAGTTCGTCGGCCTTCTCCGGAGTGGTCACCACGCACATGGAGGCGGCGTCGTTCTGGCCGCTGGAATTCCCAGCGGTGACCGTCGCCTCCGGATCCTCGGCCAGCAGAACGGGTTTCAGCTTGCTCAACGATTCGACCGAGGTGTCGGCGCGTGGGTGCTCGTCGGTGTCGATGAGCTCCTCGCCCTGACGGGTGCGCACCGGGACCGGAATGATCTCCTCGGCGAGGATTCCGTCCTTTTGTGCGGCGACCGCCCGCTGATGGGATGTCACCGCGAGTTCGTCCTGTTCCTGGCGCGAGATTGCGTACTGACGACGGAGGTTCTCCGCGGTCTCCAGCATGCCGCCCGGCACTGGGTAGTGACGTCCGCCCGCTGTGGTGCGGCCGCGCGCGAGGCTGTCGTGGACCTTGACGCCGCCGCGGGCCCCACCCCAGCGCATGTCCGTCGAGTAGAACGTGACATTGCTCATGCTCTCGGCGCCGCCTGCGATCACAACGTCGTTGTCCCCGTTGACAACCTGCAGGCACGCCTGGACGACCGCCTGCAAGCCTGACCCACAACGGCGGTCGACCTGCATTCCGGGGACGGTCACCGGCAGGCCAGCGTCCAAGGCCACCACACGTCCGATCGCGGGAGCCTCACTGGAGGGATAGCAGTGGCCGAGGATGACGTCCTCCACTGCAGTCGGTTCGATTCCGGTGCGTTCCAAGAGACCCTTGAGCGCGGCGACGCCGAGGTCGACGGCGGTCAGCGATTTGAACATGCCGCCATAACGACCGATCGGTGTACGTACTGGTTCACAGATCACGGCTTCACGCGTGCTCATACGTGCCTCCCTCCGGTGACCTCGAGGACAGTTCCGGTCATGTACGACGACAGATCGCTGGCGAGGAACAATGCGACCTTGGCCACCTCGGCAGGCTCACCGGCCCGGCCCATCGGCACCTCAGCCAGTTTCTGGTCCCAAATATGTTGGGGCATGGCCTCAGTCATCGCCGATCGGATCAATCCCGGTTGGATCGCGTTGACCCGAACACCGAGGTGTGCGAGTTCCTTGGCGGCAGCCTTTGTGAGACCGACGATGCCGGCCTTGGCCGCCGAGTAATTCGTCTGGCCGACCAGGCCGACCTTGCCCGAGATCGACGACATGTTCACGATCGCTCCGCGCTTGTTCTCGCGCATGATCGCCGCGGCCGCCTTGGTTCCGTTCCAGGTCCCTTTCAGATGGACTGCGATGACCTGATCGAACTGCTCCTCGGTCATCTTGCGCATCGTCGCGTCGCGGGTGATCCCTGCATTGTTGACCATGACGTCCAGGCCGCCGAAACGCTCGACCGCGGCGGCCACCAGCGCGTCGACCTCGTCGGCCTTGGTCACGTCGCAGCGCACGGCGAGCGCGACGTCGTCGCCGCCGAGCTGTTTGGCCGCGGCCTCGGTCGCACCGAGATCCAGATCGCCCAGCACCACGCGCGCGCCTTCGGCGATGAACCGCTCCGCAATGGCGAGCCCCAGTCCTTGTGCACCGCCCGTGACGACGGCGGTCTGACCGGTCAGCAATGACACCTGATCACCCCTCTTCGCTGGTCAGGCCCTGATAGGGGCCCAGTCAATCGAACATCATATTTCATATATGATTTCTCGAGCCGTTGGCCCCACTCGCCGCAAAGGAGCGCGATGACCACCGAAGTCAGCGACGAGGACTTCCAGGAGATCCTGGCCCAGACGCGTCACTTCGTCCGCACCGCTGTAGTCCCCCGCGAGCAGGAAATTCTGGCCGACGACCGGGTTCCTGACGAATTGCGCGAACAGGCCAAGAAGATGGGGCTGTTCGGCTACGCGATCCCGCAGGAGTGGGGCGGCCTCGGACTGAACCTCGCTCAAGACGTCGAGCTGGCAATGGAGTTGGGATACACATCGCTGGCGCTGCGGTCGATGTTCGGCACGAACAACGGGATCGCCGGTCAGGTGCTCGTCGGATTCGGCACCGACGCACAGAAGGCCCGCTGGTTGGAGCCGATGGCCACCGGCGATGTGGTGGCCTCCTTCGCGCTGACGGAGCCGGGCGCGGGTTCGAATCCATCGGGCCTGCGCACGAAAGCCGTTCGTGACGGCGCCGATTGGATCATCAACGGGCAGAAGCGTTTCATCACCAATGCGCCCGTCGCCGATCTGTTCATCGTCTTCGCCCGCACCCGGCCCGCCGACGAAAAAGGCGCAGGCATCGCCGTCTTCCTGGTACCCGCCGACGCGGCCGGAGTCGAGGTCGGCGTCAAGGACGCCAAGATGGGCCAGGAAGGCGCGTGGACCGCCGACGTCAGTTTCAACGATGTCCGCATCCCGGACGGCGCACTGATCGGCGGCACCGAGGACGTTGGATACCGGGCCGCGATGATCTCGCTGGCGCGCGGCCGCGTGCACATCGCCGCGCTGGCAGTCGGAATCGCGCAGCGTGCCCTCGACGAATCCGTCGCCTACGCCGCCACCGCGACGCAGGGCGGCACCCCGATCGGGAACTTCCAACTCGTGCAAGCGATGCTCGCCGATCAGCAGACCGGCGTGCTGGCCGGGCGGGCACTGGTACGCGACACCGCCCGGCTGTGGGTCAGCGGTGAGGACCGCAGGATCGCACCGTCGGCGGCAAAGCTGTACTGCACCGAAATGGCAGGCAAGGTAGCCGATCTCGCGGTGCAGGTGCACGGCGGCAGCGGTTACATGCGCGAGGTACCTGTCGAGCGGATCTATCGCGACGTGCGGCTGCTGCGGTTGTACGAGGGCACCAGCGAGATCCAGCGGCTCATCATCGGATCGAATCTCGTGAAGGCGGCACAGAAATGAGCGGACGGCTGACGGGCAAGGTGGCTTTCATCACCGGGGCGGCGCGGGGTCAGGGCCGCGCGCATGCCGTTCGGATGGCCAGCGAAGGCGCCGACATCATCGCGGTCGATATCGCAGGCAAGCTTCCCGCCTGCGTTCCCTACGATCCCGCGACTCCCGATGACCTCGCCGACACCGTGCAGCTCGTCGAAGCCACCGGTCGCCGCATTCTGGCATCCGTCGTCGACACCCGCGATGTCGATGGGCTCCGGGAGGCCGTTGACAATGGCGTGGCCGAGCTGGGTCGCCTCGACATCATCGTGGCCAACGCCGGTGTTTCCGCTCCGCAGACGTGGGACGCCATCACTCCTGAGGATTTCCGCGATGTCATGGACATCAACGTGACCGGCACCTGGAACACCGTGATGGCCGGGGCGCAGAAGGTCATCGACGGCGGCCGCGGCGGATCCATCGTCCTGATCAGCTCGGCAGCGGGCATCAAGATGCAGCCGTTCATGATCCACTACACCGCAAGCAAGCATGCCGTCACCGGCATGGCCCGCGCGTTCGCCGCCGAATTGGGCAGGCACTCGATCCGCGTCAACAGCGTGCACCCGGGAGCGGTCAACACGCTCATGGGAAGTGGCGACATGATCGGCTCACTTGGCCGCGCAATCGAGACCTATCCGCAGCTGGCCCAGATGATCACACCGTTTCTCCCGACCTGGGCAGCGGAGCCCGAGGACATCGCCGACGCGGTGTGCTGGCTGGCCAGCGAGGAATCGAAAAACGTTACGGCTGCCGCGATCTCGATCGATCAGGGCATGACGCAGTACTGACGAGCAGACGCAAAAGCCCCTAAAACCTCGGCGTGTCGGGGACGTTTGCGTCTGTTCGCGGGAGAAGCCTCAGCCGATAAACCGCACGATCGACTCGGCCACGGCTGCCGGCTTATCGGAACCGTCGATTTCGACGGTGGTGGTCAGCGTCGCCTGCACCGCGCCATCGAGTTGATCCACCTTGGCGATCTCCGTACGCGCGCGGATCTTGGCGCCGACCTTCACCGGGGTGATGAAGCGCACCTTGTTGTAGCCGTAGTTGATGGCCATTGCGATGTTGTCGACGGTGTACATCTGCTGCGTGAAATGCGGCAGCAGCGACAGAGTCAGTAGGCCGTGCGCGATCGTGCCGCCAAACGGGCCGTTCGCCGCGCGCTCGGGATCGACGTGAATCCACTGATGGTCATCGGTGGCGTCGGCGAACAGGTTGACGCGATCCTGTGTGACTTCCAGCCAATCGGTGGGACCCAGCTCCGCGCCCTGCGCCGCAACGAACTCGTCCAGCCCGCTGAACTTCTTCACCACTCTCTCCTTACCCGCTCTAGAACACGACCGTCTGGTTGCCGTATCGGATGATGCGGTCCTCACAGTGCCACAGCACCGCCCGCGACAGAACAAGGCGCTCGACATCGGCGCCGAGACGCACCAGATCGTCTACGCCGTGGCGATGATCCACCCGCACCACGTCCTGTTCGATGATCGGGCCGTCGTCGAGGTCCTCGGTCACGTAATGGGCTGTCGCGCCGACGAGTTTGACGCCGCGTTCCTTGGCCCTGCGATACGGCGCCGCCCCGATGAAGGCGGGCAGAAATGAATGGTGAATGTTGATCAGCGGACAGCCCACTTCCGCGAGGAATTGTGGCGTCAGGATCTGCATGTACCTGGCCAACACCACCAGATCCACGTTTCCGCGTAACAAGTCGAGTTGACGCTGCTCCGCCTCCACCCGAATATCCGTGGTCGCCGGCACATGCAGGAATGGCACCGAAAAAGCACGCACCTGATCTGCGAGATCGGGATGGTTGGAAATCACCATTACGACCGACATGTGGAGCTCGCCTCGACGATTGCGCCACAACAGATCGAGCAGACAATGGTCTTCCTTCGACGCCATGATTGCGACGCGTTTCGGTTTCGCAGCCTCGGTCAGCCGAAAATCCATATCGAACCGCGCGGCCACCTGCTCACGGAAATCTCGTTCGAGAGCGTCGCGCGCGGCGGTCAGCCCGGGCAGGTTGAAAATCGTCCGCTGCATGAACGTGCCGCCGGACTGTTCGGTGGCATGCTGGTCCAGCGAGACGATGTTGGCCCCCGCGTCGGCGAGGAATGCGCTTACCGCCGCCACCAGCCCGGGCCGATCGGCGCAGCGCAGCAGGAGCCGACCCACATCCTTGACCCGCAACCCCCCGCGACCTGCGCCCGGATACTCCTCCTCCACCTGCTACAGGGTGTCACCCTCGGATCCGTCCGGTCGCAGATCTGCACATATTGCGCTGGCCGTCCACCGCGCGACGGTAGACCCCGATTCGCTGCCACGGAGCTTGGGCGCCTGCCCGTGCTTTTAGACGACTGCGCACAGCCATTGGCCAGGCGCCCGGTGATCGCAGCGGTCATCCAGTCAGCCGACCTTCGTTTGCCGTCGTCGGCGCCAATTGAAGTTAGCTCCGGCTTGCAGAGCTGGGCAATAATCGAATTATGCTGGCTTATTCGCTACATAGCGAACCGAGTCAAGAAATCCTTACGTGATCCGCAGCAAAGCTTACGACATTGGCTTTTAGTTCGCCAGATGTCCGGGACAGTCGCAGTGAACTGGCCGAAATGTACAGTGCCACGATTGCCATAAGCCAGCAACCCTTGCCAGAAGCAATGCAATGCGAACCACACCGCGAAATGGTTGGATAAGATTTCGCGGCTAGCTGGAATACGAGTAACCCACGGCGAGATACTTATCTCGGACAGCGGGCCTCGACGCCGTTGTTGGCCGGTTGCCCGAGGAAGGCACAAATATGACCGTTCCACACAGCAGTGGTGCCGAGCGCCGCAACGTTGTCAGCCTGGAGAGGACTCCCAGCTGTTGGGATCCCGACAGCGAGTGCACGATTGTGTTCGCACAACCGGCGATCGAGCGAGCTCTGTGGGTGGACTACGTTCGCGGTGCGTGTGAAAACTACCGCAAACACGGAGTCGAAAGGGCGCTCGACATGGCTGCACTCCAAAGCGGTGCCGACACAGTCCTTTTCGCAGCCTGCGTCAACAACGCGGGTAGGGTCGTCGCCGGTCTGCGGGCGAGGGGCCCATATCAGTCTGCCGATGAATGCCACGCACTTCTTGAATGGAGTGGGCAGCCCGGTCAGGATGCTGTGCGGAAGATGGTCACCGATCGACTGCCGTTCGGTGTTGTGGAGATGAAGACCGCTTGGGTGACCGACGATCCCGACCGTAGTCGGCTATTGACGAGCGCCATCTCACGCACACCCCTTCATGCGATGAACCTGCTCGATATTCGGTTCATCGTGGCGTCGGCGGCTTCGTATGTGCTGAAGCGCTGGCTGTCGTCGGGTGGAACATTGGCGCCGAGAATTCCCGCGACTCCCTATCCGGACCATCGCTACCAGACGAAGCTAGCATGGTGGGACCGCAGCACATTCGCCAACCATGCTGATCCGAAGCAGCTTTCAATGTTCATCGCGGAGCACAAAGAGCTGGCTTCATGGCTTGATCAAGGGGATGACGTCGTGGCCCTCGCCGGACCGATGCGATGACCTCAGGCATCGATGATGCAGAGTGCAATGGAATAGTCCTCAATACCGAGGATCCCGTCGATAGCGATCTCCTCCAAAAACTGCGAGCCGACGCACGGATCGAGTTCATCGACAATGTGCACCAACAGCAGGCCGGACTGCAACGGCTTCGACCGCCTCCGCAGCCCGACGTGAGCGCCGAGCCTATCCGGTGGGTTTACTATCCCTGGCGCCGGACGGTGGTTAGTCTTCTGGGTCCGCGCGCATTTCGGCTGTTCCGACTTGACCGAAACAGAAATCTGATCACCGCGGCCGAGCTGGAACGGCTTGGTCGGCTTCGCATCGGCGTCGTCGGCCTCAGCGTGGGACATGCCATTGCCTACACCCTTGCGGCACAAGGCTTGTGCGGTGAATTGCGGCTTACCGACTTCGATGACTTAGAACTGTCCAATCTGAATCGAGTGCCTGCAACGGTGTTCGACCTGGGTGTGCACAAGGCCGTCGTGTGTGCCAGGAGGATCGCCGAGCTCGACCCCTACCTCCCGGTGAAGGTCATGCCGACCGGCATCACTGCCGAGACTGTTGGCGACTTCCTGGACGGCCTCGACATCGTCGTCGAGGAATGTGACTCGCTCGACGCGAAGGTGCTTATCCGCGAGGTCGCGAGGACACGACGCCTGCCGGTACTGATGGCAACCAGCGACCGGGGCCTGCTGGATGTGGAGCGGTTCGACATCGAACCGTCGCGCCCGATCATGCACGGCCTGCTTGGCGACGTGGATTCCGCCCGACTCGCCAATCTGACCAACGAGGAAAAGCTTCCATACGCCCTTCGAATGACCGACGCGACACGGGTGTCCTCCCGAATGGCCGCATCGCTGATCGAAGTGGGCAAGACCCTGTCAACCTGGCCACAGCTCTCATCCGAGGTTGCCATCAACGCATCGGTCGTCGCTGAAGCCGTCAGACGCATTGGACTGCACGAGAAATTGCCCTCCGGCAGGGTGCGAATCGACACCGCGGCCATGCTCGACGAGCTTGACAACCCGGTCGCGATGCCCCCTGACCATCCAGCGATCGAAGAGCCGACCGATCAGATCGAACGGGCCGGGACCTCCGAGATAGTCGCAGCCGCAGCTGCCCGCGCCCCCTCCGGCGGGAATGCCCAGCCCTGGCATATCGAGGCGTGTGACGGTTCGGTGTTGATTCGGCTGGCGCCCGAGCACACGACAACGATGGACGTCAGATACCGGGCCAGTGCAGTGGCGCTGGGAGCGGCAACCTTCAACGCCAGGGTCGCCGCGGCGGCGCACCGGTTGGTCGGGAATGTGGACTTTCAGTCAGGGGATGAAGCATCCCCCCTTAGCGCGATGGTGCACCTAGCGGCCGGCGATGACCCAGAACTCACCCCGTTGTACGAAGCGATGCTGAGCAGACAGACGAACCGGCGGCGCGGTGATCGTGTCCCGATACCCGCCCAGACCCTTGAGCTGCTCGGTTCGGTTGCCCGAAGCGAGGGTGCCCGGCTTCAGATTCTCAGCGGGTCAGCGGAGATTGACAGGGCTGCAACGATTCTCGCCGCAGCCGACCGCATCCGCTATCTGACGCCACGGCTGCACGCCGAGATGTTCGCGGAGCTGCGCTCGCCAGGCGACCCCTCCCCGGAGTCGGGTATCGACGTCCGCAGCCTGGAACTGGATCCGGCGGATCAGGTGATGCTCGACATCTTGCGGCGATCGGAGGTAATGGCGAACCTCGCATCATGGGACGCCGGAAGCGCCCTTGGCGACGACACCTACGGGCGGGTGACCGCAAGCGCCGCCGTCGGTGTGATTTCCGTGTCCGGCCAGAGTCTGAGCGACTATGCCCAAGGTGGATCGGCCGTCGAATCGGTGTGGATCAGAGCACAACAGCATGGGCTTGCCGTCCAACCCGTTTCACCAGCGTTTCTGTATGCGCACGACGATGAGGACCTCCGGGAGCTCTCGCCTGCTTTCGCCGAGGACCTCGGCGATCTGCAATACAATTTCCGCAAGCTGGCCGACACCGAAGCAGGTGAGTCACAGGTGTTGGTACTCAGGTTTTGTCGCGCACCGCGACCATCGGTACCTAGCCGACGGCGCGGACTACACGGAGTCTCGTCACCGCTGGGCTGACGCCAATACGGAGGATCAGGTGCCAAGCAGCCTGGAGCTGGTCGTCACGTCAGTCGCAGCCGAACTGATGGGGGTGAACGCCGCCACCTCGGTCGAGGTGAGTCAACGGGTACTGGCCGACCTCGTCGAGTACTTCAATGTCGACGTCAGCTTTCTGCGCCGCAATGATCACCGCATTCACGCCTCGATACTGGTTGCCGAGTGGCCGGTGCGTCCAGGAATCCCGGACCCGGACCCGCTCGCACTCGTCTACTTCGCCGACGCCGATCCGGTTTTCGCGCTCGCCGAGCATCAGAAGGAACCCATCGTTTTCCGTCCGGAACCGGCCACCGACGACTACCAACGCACGATCAACGAGAGCAGGCAGATCCCCGTTACATCGATGGCGTGTGTGCCGCTGTTGTCCGGCGACGTCACCACCGGCGTGCTCGGCTTCGTCAAGTTCGGAGACCGCGCCTGGTTGACGGAGGAACTCAACGCGCTCAAGGCGATCGCTTCGCTGTTCGCCCAGGTGCAGGGGCGTGTGCTCGCGGAGGATCAGCTCCGCTACCTTGCCGAACATGACGATCTGACGGGACTGCACAATCGTCGTGCGCTGCTGGCACATCTCGACGCGAGACTGGCCGCAGGCCAGCCGGGGCCCGTGTCGGCGTTGTTCTTCGATCTGGACCGGTTGAAGGCCATCAACGACTATCTCGGCCACACCGCGGGCGACTGGTTCATCCGCGTCCTCGCCGGGCGACTGCGTGACGGCGCCGACGGCCCGAATCTGATCGCCCGGCTCGGCGGCGACGAGTTCGTCGTCGTGCCGGCGACCCCGATGGACGCCGATACCGCGGAGGCGCTGGCCTATCGCCTGCAGTCGGCGCTGCGGGAACGGGTGGCGATCGACGGGGAGATGCTGACGCGCACGGTGAGCATCGGTGTGGCACTCGGTGTTCCGGGTCGTGACACCACATCAGACCTCCTCCGCCGTGCGGATCAGGCGGTGCTCACCGCCAAGAACGCGGGCGGCAACAAGGTCGCGGTGTTCTCCGACGACATGTCGCTGGACAGCGAGTTTCGCAACGACATCGAGCTTCATCTGCAGAGCGAGATCGAAAAGGGCTCGCTGCTGTTGCACTACCTCCCCGAGGTCGACATGCGCACCGGTGAGATACTGGCCACCGAGGCGCTGGTGCGCTGGGAGCATCCCACCCGCGGACTGCTCTCGCCTGACTCGTTCATCGGCGTGGCCGAATCGATAAATCTCGCAGGGGAATTGGGGCGCTGGGTGATGCGCTCCGCGTGCGCGGAGTTCGCGCGGTGGCGCGCGCACGGTGTGGGACTTGAAGCGGTGCTGCGGATCAACGTGTCGCCCGTTCAGTTGGTCACCGATGGCTTCGTCGAATCGGTCGCAGGCATCATCTCCGAGTTCGGCCTCGATGGCGGGTCGGTGTGCCTGGAGATCACCGAAAGCATGGTGGTTCAAGACATCGAGACCACTCGGATCACGCTGGCCGGGCTCAAAGAGGTCGGCGTCCAGATCGCCATCGACGACTTCGGTACGGGCTACAGCGTGCTATCGCACCTGAAGTCGCTTCCCGTCGACACACTCAAGATCGACAGGGGGTTCGTGCGCGACCTCGGCTCGAACCCCGGCGACCTCGCGATCGTAAGGGCGATCATCGCGCTGGCGGAGGCATTCGGCTTGGAGCTCGTCGCCGAGGGAGTGGAGACCGAGAAGGCAGCACTGACGTTGTTGCGCCACGGGTGTTACCGCGCGCAAGGATTCCTGTTGTCGCGCCCCGTCGTCGGCGACGCGATGGAGGCCCTACTGGCCGTTGGACGGGTGCCCGTCGACTTTTCCACAGCGCCACGTCTGTAGGTGGCTGTGCGTCTCGTGCAGGTTCGCATGCAAGTGATGATTGACCGGGCGGCAGGTGGATGCGGCGCGCATCGCGAGCGGTTCGGAGGTCAGCAACTCGACGCGACCGAAGCGGCTGGCGGTCTGGCCGACGAGGCATACACGCAGGGTGGTGTCGTCGGCGGGCAAGGGCTGCCCCGCGGCCATGGTGACCTGTGGCCCGCCGCTGGCGACCGTCACACCGTGGCGGACACGAACGGCCAACGGGCCATCCGGTGTCGCGAACTCGGCGCCCACCACATCGCCGTCCTCGAAGACGATGCGCTGTAGCGAGGTGGCCTGATGAACCTCGATGCACCGGTCTCGGGCCTGTGCGGTGAGCCAGTCCAAGACCGAGCCACCGATATCGGCGGGATCGGGCGCGATCGAGCCGATTTCAGCGACCTCAAGTGACTCGCCGTCGACGGTGCGCAGCGTGGTCGACGGCCAATCAGACACCCGGGTGTAGAGGTATCCGTACGGCGACACCAGGCAACGCGCGGCCCAATCCCTGAGACGGGCGCCGACAAACGGCGCAACGGCACCGCGCGGGTCGACCGGCTCCGCGTGATCCACCACCCTGATCGGGACGTCGACGTCCCGTGCAGACCGGGTCAGCGGGCCAAGGTCGGATGCCAAGGCCGCGAAGTACTCGTTGGTCTCCGGATCCGGAACATCAACCTCGAGCCAGTGCAGCCGGTCGACACGCGAACGGACCGCGACGGACGATCCGGCTGGTTCGGAATCGCCGCGTGAACCGGCGACGAAAACCTCACCGCCCATGTCCACGACGGCCAGGGCGTGCGCCAGTCCGGCCATTCCGGAGCCGGTGCACACCACGTCGACTTCTTCGTCCCACATCACTGTTAATTACCTCGGTATTGCTAAATCGCCCGGACACCGATGCCGCGTCACCCGGGAAGCCGCCAAGCGGTCCATATGGGAAGCGCAAAATGTGACGGATTTCGCCAGTAACACCGACCGCAGACGTGAAGTTGCCTCAGCCCGCGCAGGGGTCCGATGGGGTTTGCCAACGCGGGCTATGGCAACGGCCTGAAAATGCCAGTGGGAATTGCTGGGCGATGGTGAAATCCGTCGTGACGCGGGCCCGCTGACCTCGGAATCATCCGCCAATGGCCGCCAGGACTCCGCCGAACCAAGAGTCATCACATCTAGTACCTTACATACTCTTTGGCTGATATGCAGCCACAAAGATGACTTAGAGTATTGACGATCTGCTTTGCCCCAGAGCCGGACGTTGAGTGCATCAAGGAGGGCCGTTGACGGCGCGCCAACCTTTGTTCGTGCCCGTTATGGGCCGCAGGTGAAAGAATCGGGTAATTGACTAATTTACGGAAACCACGATTACCCGCCCTCCGGCGCCACTGTCCAGATTCCGAGGTCCGAATGTGACCGAACAACTCGACAGACGAGCGGACACCACGCGGCTACAGATCCTCCGCGCGGCTTCGCGCCAGTTCGCGCGCAAGTCGTACAGCCTGGTCAGCCTCGACGACATTCTCGCCGACGCGGAAGTCACCAAGGGCGCGATGTACTTCCATTTCCGGTCCAAGCACGCGCTGGCGGCGGCGATCGTCGACTATCGCGCGGCGGCGGCACGAGCGTCGGTCGACCAGCTACTCGCGCGAAAGCTTTCGGGCCTGGAAACCCTGATCGATATCTCCTATCTCGTCGCCATCGACGACATCGGCGACGAGATGGCTCGGGCCGGATTGAATCTGCTCGAGTCCGTTGGCCGCACCGACGGACTACAGGCAAATCTCCTAGGACAGTGGGTGACGGCATTCGCCGCGGTTGCCGGCAAGGCGATCAGAGACGGCGATATCACCGAGGATTGCGACCCGAAGAGTGTCGGCGGGCTGCTGGTGTCGATGTACCTCGGTCTACGTCAGACAAGCAATCTGGCTGACCCCGAGCGATATCTACACGACCTGGAGAAGATGTGGACGCTCGTGATGGCGGGCTTCGTCAAACCCGACCGGATCGACTACATCAACCAGTTCATCAAGCGGCGCACAGCCGTTGCGATCAAGAAGGCGACACCCCTTTGAGCCGATGAATTAGGATGCCTTCAGGGCCATCGCAACCGTGGGTAGGCCGATGGACTTCCGGAGGGACTCGGACAATGGTGCGCCAAGCGCGATCCGAGGCTACCCGCAGGAAGATCATCACATCCGCGGTCGAGTTGTTCAACGAAATCGGTTATCCGGCTACCGGATTGGGCGACATCATTGAGCGTGCCGAGATGACGAAGGGTGCTCTCTACTACCACTTCGACTCAAAGGAATCGCTCGCGACAGCGATCATCGAAGAAGGCAGCGCCCGTCTCGTCGAGGCGTTTCGGAGCATCACCACATCCTCCGCGCCGACGCTGGAAAGCATGATCCACGGAGTGTTCGTCGTCGCAGACCTAATGAACACCGACCAGATCGCCCGTAGCGGAACACGCCTCTTGCGCGCGTTCGGTGAGTTCAACGATGCGGCCGCACGCACATACCGCGGCTGGGTGGCTGAGATGACGGAGCGAACCCGTCAAGCAATCGACGAAGGCGACCTTCGCACGGACCTCGATCCGCAGGCGGTCGGTGAGACGATCGTCGGCTCGATGCTGGGCGCGGAACTGCTGTCGAGCGCGACCGCGGCCGGAGCCGACGTGTTGCAGCGTGTGGCACGGACATGGACGGTGCTACTGCCTGCGATTGTGAGCCAGGAGTCACGTTCCTACTTCGATGAGTTTCTGGCGCGCGAGTCGATGCGGCACTCCCCTGCGCCGGGAGCCGACTAACTACAGCTCGTCGACCCACAATCGCTCGGTCAGGTCCTGGAACGTCGCCAGCGCCACCGGGTCGTCGCCACGCAGCAGGGCGGACTTGCTCATCCGGGCGCGCACGATCGAGCCGTCCTGGTGCAAGAGCTCGACGATCAGGTCCGCGTGGGCACGCACGACGGACACGGCGGATTCCTCGGCGGGCATGGTGTGGAAGATCTGCCGAAACTTCAACGCCGTGATCGCATCGGCTGAGTGGCCCAGCATCTCGGCGAACGCCTTGTTCGCGAACAGGATGGCGCCATCCTCCGCGATGGCCAGCACGGGCACCGGAAACCGTTCCAGCACGACCAACGCCGGCAGCTCCTTGAGGAGGGCCATCGGGGATCGGACATCCTGGCTGTCTCGTCGCCGCTCCACGCTCCCGATTATTGCGGTTGTTTGGTGGCTCGTCACCGGGAGTCTCCTGACGGTCCGCCCCCCGTCGCTCACTTAACTAACTAGGTTTACTCTGTCTGCATAGCTGTCCGACAGACAGGGGAAATCGATGGACCTGGCGTGGTCGGCGACCGACTCGGCGTTCCGCGATGAAGTGCGCGCCTTCCTGCAGGAAAAACTGACACCCGAACTGCAGCAGGCCGGACGCCTCATGACGAGCGTGTATGCCGATCACGAGGCGAGCATGGAATGGCAGCGGATCCTGCACGAACGCGGCTGGGCGGCGCCGGCCTGGCCGGTCGAATACGGCGGATGTGAGTGGAGCCTGACCCAGCACTACATCTTCAGCCGCGAGTCGATCCTCGCCGGGGCTCCGTCGTTGTCGCCGATGGGCATCCGGATGGTTGCCCACGCAATCATCAAGTTCGGGACGGACGCCCAGAAGGAGTTCTTCCTACCGCGGATCCTGACCGGCGAGGTGTTCTTCTGCCAGGGCTACTCCGAACCCGAGGCGGGCTCGGACCTGGCGGCGCTGTCGATGGCGGCGGTCGACGACGGCGACGACTTGATGTGCACCGGCAGCAAGATCTGGACGACGCATGCGGGCGAAGCGAATTGGATGTTCGGCCTTGTGCGCACGTCGCGGACCGCGAAGAGGCAGCAGGGCATCACGTTCGTGCTGATCGACATGGCGTCGCCGGGCATTCAGATCCGTCCGCTGGTGATGACATCGGGCGAGGAGATCCAGAACCAGGTGTTCTTCGACGAGGTGCGGGTGCCCAAGTCCAATGTGCTTGGCCAGATCGATGATGGCTGGACCGTCGCGAAGTATCTGTTGGAGTTCGAGCGCGGCGGTGGCGCGGCCTCGCCGGCGCTGCAGGTGATGGCCGAAGAGATCGCCGCCGTGTCCGCCGAGGCGCCAGCACCGGGCGGCGGCAGGCTGAGCGATGACCCGGCGTTCGCGCGCAAGCTGGCCGACACGCGCATCCGCACCGAAGTGCTGGAGATCCTCGAGTACCGGGTGCTGGCCACGCTCGCAGGCGGCGGCCACCCAGGGGCGGCGTCGTCGATGCTCAAGGTGCTGGCGACCGAGCTGAGTCAGGCGCTCACCGAATTGGCCATGGAAGCCGCCGGGCCGCGCGGACGGGTCTATCAACCGCACGCGACGTGGCCAGGAGGGCCGGTGTCGGAATTCGAGCCACCGCCGGACGGCTACGTCAGCGGCGAAGCATGGCAGGCGGTCGCACCATTGCGCTACTTCAACGACAGGGCCGGCTCGATCTACGCCGGCAGCAACGAAATTCAGCGGAACATTCTCGCGAAGGCGGCTTTGGGGCTGTAGATGGACTTCAATCTGAGCAAGGAACAGGAACTGCTGCGCGACGGGCTCGACAGGTTCCTGTCGACGCGGTACGACCTCGAGAAGAGCCGCGCCGCGGCCAAGACCGGGGCCGGCTGGCAACCCGACATCTGGCGCGGATTCGCCGACGAACTGGGCATCCTGGGTGCCGCGCTGCCCGAGGACGTGGGCGGAATCGGTGGTGGCCCAGTCGAAGTCATGGTGATCGCCGAGGCGCTCGGACATGCGCTTGGTGGTGGAACCGTACGTCGACACGGTCGTGGTGGCCGGTGGCCTGCTGCAGCGGGCGGGAGGCCCCGCGGCGGCGGCGCTGCTGGAGAAGGTGGTGGCCGGTACCGCGATCGTGGCGTTGGCGGCGGCGGAGCCCGGAGTCCGGTGAGCAGTGGCAGGACGTGTCGACGGTCGCCGAACCGTGACGGCGACGAATGGGTGCTGAGGGGATCGAAGATCGTCGCAATGAGCGCGCCAATCGCCACGCATCTCTTGATCACGGCGCGGACGTCGAGCGGGCTCTCGCTGTTTGTCGCCGAAACCGACTCGACCCCAACGGGAATAGAGATCCACAGTTACAGGACGGTTGACGACCGGCGGGCAGCCGACCTTGTGTTCGACGGACTGCGGTTGCCCGCGAGCGCGCTGCTGGGCCAGGAGGGTCAGGCGTGGCCATCACTCGCCAAGGCCCGCGACGAGGGTGCGGCGGCGATCTGCTCGGAAGCGGTGGGCTGTATGCGAAAGGTGTTGGCCGACACCGTCGAATACTGCAAACAGCGCCAGCAGTTCGGGCAGCCGATCGGCAGCTTCCAGGTGCTGCAGCACCGGATGGTCGACATGTACATGGAACTCGAGCAGGCTGTCGCCGCGGTGTATCTCGCGGTGCTCAACCTCGAGGCGGAGCCGGATTCCCGTGCGCGGGCGGTATCGGCCGCGAAGGCGACGATCGGCAGGGCGGCCCGGTTCATCGGCCAGCAGGCGGTGCAGCTGCACGGCGGAATGGGCATGACCGAGGAGCTGGCGATCGGCCACTACTTCAAGCGGCTCACCGCGTTGCAGTTCGAGTTCGGCTCAACTGATTACCACGTGGCGCGCTACGCGGAGCTGACGAAGAGCTAGTCGCCCCGTTTGTATCGTTTGTTGCGGCGTTCACCCGCGATTTGCCGCAACAAACGACACAGTCGGCGCGTCAGCGCACCGGCATCGCGACGCCTTCCGTGACTGCCAACAGCTGTTCATACGTCAGCGGCATCACCGAATCCGCAGTACCCGCCGCGGTCCAGATCACCGGATACTGAGCCAGTGTCTCGTCGACAACGGTGCGCAGCCTGCTCGGATGTCCGGTCGGTGCGACTCCCCCGATGACCTGATCGGTCGCGCTCCGGACCAGCTGCGGGCTGGCCTTGCTCATCGCGGCGGCGCCGAGGACACGTGCCAGGTGGTCGGTGTCGACGCGATGAGCGCCGCTGGACATCACGAGTAGCGGTTCGCCCTCGCACTCGAAGACGAGGCTGTTGGCGATCGCACCGACCTCGCAGCCAAGCTGTTGCGCGGCCGCGACCGCGGTCTTGGCGTCGGCGTCGAGGATTCTGATGCTGGGCTCGATACCAGCGGCGGCGACGGCGGCCGCCACCCGGGAATTCCGTTTGTCCACGTTTCGTAGGGTATGTATGTGAGCTCGCGTGGATGGATCCTGTTCCTCGCGATGAGCATCATCTGGGGCATCCCGTATCTGATGATCAAGGTCGCCGTCGAGGGCGTATCGGTTCCGGTGCTTGTGTTCGCCCGGGTCGCGGTCGGCGCGGCGGTGCTCGCTGCCGCTGGCCTTCTCTCGGCAGACCCTGACGATCGTCCGCACCCACTGGAAGGCCCTGCTGGGGTTCGCGTTCTTCGAGATCATCGCCGCGTGGTGGCTGCTCTCGGACGCCGAGCGCCATCTGACCAGTTCGATGACCGGTCTGCTCATCGCTGCATCACCCATCATCGCCGCGGTCCTCGACCGCTTCACCGGCGGTGAGCGACTGGGTTACAAACGCATCATCGGTCTGGGAATCGGGATGTGCTGGGGTCGCGGTGCTGGCAGGCCCGCACATCGGCGGGAGCACCTGGCCGATCATCGAGGTGCTGTTGGTGGCGACGTGCTACGCGATCGCGCCGTTGATCGCGGCGCGATACCTGGCCGACGTCCCGACGCTGCCGATGACGGCGGTGTGCCTTGGGTTCGCCGCGTTGGTGTATGCCGCGCCCGCGGCGGCGACGTGGCCGACCGAGATGCCGTCCACACAAGTGCTTTTGGCGTTGGGCGGGCTGGCGGTGATCTGCACCGCGCTGGCGTTCATCGTGTTCTTCGCGCTCATCCGCGAAGTCGGTGCGGCCCGCGCGCTGGTGTTCACCTACATCAACCCGGCGGTGGCGTTGGCGGCCGGTGTCATCGTGTTGCACGAGCCGTTGACACTGTGGAACGTCGCCGCGTTGGCGCTCATTCTGGCGGGGTGCGTGCTGGCTACCCGACGGCACGCGGAGCAGACACCGGACATCGCGACCGAGCCGACATCGGTGGCGCCGCGCTGACGATCACTTCGAGTCGACTTCGTCCTGGTACTTCTTCGTCATGTGGTCGATCGCCTGAAGTTGTGTCTGGGCAAGGTCTTCCCGAACTTCGCTGGCACGGGTAGCAGCGTCCAGTGTCGGCTGCGCCTGCCCCTGGAAGTGGGGCATCACCTCGGCGGCGAACAGTTCGGCAGACCGCTTCGTCGCCGCCGGATTAGCCCATTCGTGGCCCATCTGCAGCATGCAGCCGAACCCGCCGGATTGATCCCACATCCGCTGAACCTGAGCGCGAGCCCGTTCGGGCGTGCCGATCACACCGGCGCCCGCGTCGTTGATGATGTTGATCATCTCGTCGACCTGATCGCCGGGGATGGTCATCTGCGGGAAGGCGGCGACCTTCTGGAAGTACCGGAACCACGGCTCGATCCCGAATCGCACGTCGGCACGGGCCTGCTCTTCGGTCTCGGCGATGTGCATCGGCCCGACCAGGGTCCAATTGTTGCGGTCGACCTGCGTGCCGAACGCGGCGGCCCGCTCTTCGACGATGCCCCAGTGGTAGGCGAGCGCGTCGAAGCCTTCGACGACCAGCGTGGCCCCGATCGAGAGCAGGCCGATGCCATGCTTGCCTGCCAGCCGTGCGCCCGTCGGTGAGGCAACGGCCGCGACGGCCAACGGAATCCCCCCGTCTGAGTAAGGCGCAAGTTGCAGCTTCGCGTCGAACAATTCGTGCGTGGGGGTTTTCGCCGTCACGGTCTCCCCCGCCAGCAGGCGTACGACGATGTCGAGATTGGTCTCGAGGAGTTCGCGGGTGTCGGTGGGTGTCAGGCCGATCATCGCGGAATCGCTTGGCAGCGAGCCCGGCCCCATCCCGCCGATGATGCGACCGTGGGTGAGGTGATCGAGCAGCATCAAGCGGTCGGCAACCCAGAGCGGGTTGTGGTACGAGAGCGAGATGACACCGGTGCCGAAGCGGATTCTCTTCGCCCGTTCGGCGGCTGCGGCGATGAAGATCTCGGGTGAGCTGATGATCTCGCTGCCCGCCGAGTGGTGCTCGCCGTACCAGATCTCGTCGAAGCCCAGTGCGTCGAGATGCTCGGCGAATTCGAGGTCCCGCTGCAATGCCGACGTCGGATTGGTACCCGCGCGGTGAAACGGTGCGATGAAGTATCCGAACCTCAGCTTGGCCATCGGCGTCTCCTTGCGTTCGAGATACTTCGGACCATAACGCGAGCGTCGTCAATTGATGACGCGATCAAAAGAGCCGCAGTTGGGTGATGGCCGTGCGACAGTTCCCCGATGGCGGGAAGCGTCGCCGTGATCGGTGCCGGGCCTGGCGGGCTGGCTGTGGGGCGTTGGCTGTTGTCGCAGGGATGCGAGCCGACGATCTTCGAACAAGCTCCGATGCTGGGCGGCCAGTGGACCGGCCTCCCCGACCTGAGTGGTGTGTGGCCGACGATGCACACCAATACCAGTGGCATCACGACGGCGTTCAGCGACCTCGAGCCCGAAAACGACCTCGTCTACCCGTCGGGCCGCGACATCCTCGACTACCTCTGTCGCTATGCCGAGACGTTCGACCTCATGTCGCGCATCCGGTTCGGCACTCGGGTCGAGCGCCTCAGCCGAGACGACGCCGGATGGCTCGTCGGCCACGCCGGCACGACCGAGCGCTTCGAGAAAGTGGTGGTGGCGACCGGCAGGTTCCAGTCACCCGCCATCCCAGCCGTTCCCGGGCTCGACACCTTCACCGGCTCGGCGGGAGTGATCTCCACCTACCAGTACAGGGGGCACGTGCCCTATTGCGGCAAGCGTGTTCTCGTCGCGGGCGGCGCGATCAGCGCACTGGAGATCGCCGCCGAAGTCGCCCAGCTCGGCGCGGCCCGCGTCGTCGTCGCCCAGCGACGGCAGCGGTACGTCCTGCCGAAGTTCGCCGCCGGAGTGCCCTCCGGCCATCGGATGTTCACGCGATACGGAACCATCGCGAACGAGTGCCTCCCCGCAGCGGAGGTCGACCGGCAACTGAAGGAGATCGTTGTCGAGGCCGGCGGAAGCCCCGAGCAGTACGGTGCACCATCGCCCGACCCTTCGCTCTTCGCCGCCGGGGTCACTCTTAGCCAGCAGTACCTCCCGCTCGTAGCGGAGGGCCTGATCACGGTGCGACCGTGGATGGAGTCCATAACGAACGCGGCCGTGACCTTCGCCGACGGGAACGTCGAGGAGTTCGACGGAATTGTCTTCGGTACCGGGTTCGACCTGCACCTGCCGTTTCTGAGCGAGGACATTCGCGCGATCGTTGACCTCGACGCGGTGCACCTCGACGCGGACCGCTACACCTTCCATCCCGACCTGCCCGGCCTCGCGTTTGTGGGCATGTGGGATCAGTCTGGCGGATACTTTGTGCCGCTTGAGCTGCAGGCAAGGTGGATCGCCTACACGTGGGGCGGCGCGATCCCGGCGACGAGCGAGGCCGTCCAGCGGTCGTCCATCGATGCGTATCGCTCGCGGCGCGGGATGTCGCAGAGAACCCGGTTGAAGCGGCTGCTGGCCGAGGCTGAGTTGGAGAAAGACGCGCTGCGGGAGGTCGCCAAGGGAAAATTCTGAGCCCAGCTGCCAAGCGCCGCGCCGTGGACATGCTCAAGGACACGTTGAGCATGTCAGAACGGTTGGCGTGCAAAGCAGTTGGGCTGGCTCGTTCCACCTGCCGCCGCCTCCCGCAAGCGCAGACGCCGTCCGATCCGGATGCCGAGATGAGGGCCTGGCTGCGCGGCTACGCGATCAAACATCCCTGTCATGGGTTCCGGCGCGCCTGGGCGGCGTTGCGCTACGACGAGCGCCGTGAGGTCAACAAGAAGAAGATCCACCGACTGTGGCGCGAAGAGGGTTTACAGGTCAAGGTCGTCTCGCCGCGCAAGCGGGCAGGAGTGTCCTCAGTTCCGCCGGTCGTCGCGGATGCGCCGAAGGTGGTGTGGGCGATCGATTTCCAGTTCGACTCCACCGTTGACGGCAAAGCCATCAAGATCGCCTCGATGATCGACGAACACACCCGTGTGTCGCTGCTGAACATCGTGGAGCGTTCGATCACAGGCGAGCGACTTGTCGAGGAGTTGGAGAAGGTGTTCGCCGCCGCCGGTGGTCCGCCGAAGGTGCTGCGGCTCGACAACGGACCGGAGATGATTTCCCAAGCACTGCAACGGTTCTGCGCAAACAAGACTGGCATCGCCTACATCCCGCCGGGTTGCCCGTGGGTCAACGGCTACATCGAATCGTTCAACAACCGACTACGCAAGGAGTGCCTCAACCGCAACCACTGGAACAGTCTGTTCGAGGCCCGCGTGGTCATCGGCGACTTCAAGGCCGAACACAACCAACGACACCGCCACTCGGCGCTGGGCTACCGCACGCCGGTCGAGTACGCTGCGGCCTGCAGGTGCACCCACACCCCGGTGGCCTGCGAGATCAACTGAATCTGGATCAAACAAACCCGACTCTGAAACCGGGTGGACTCAGTAACGGGGACTCGCCACCCGGATGAACCTCGTTGCTCTGACCTTCGCGAGAGCTGCGGGTGTCGAGCCGGACCTGCGTAATTGGCCAAAACTGCGCCGCGCCCTGCTGTTCGGCCCACTCACACCGAGTTGTTTCCGGCTCGAGGGGCCCGACGCGCTTCCCGACGCCCCGGACCGAGTCGCTCGCGATGCCGCGGCCTTCGGTGCGATCACGTCGAAGAAGCTGACTGAGCGCGAACAGATGTACTGGTCGATGGTGAAAGAGCGCACACCACTGAGCTAAGAACGCGCGACCGCGCCAGCTAAGAGGCGCCGATCGGACCTTTCCACCGATTTACTCACCAAAGTCCGTGCAATGCGATAGCGTCCGACGCGGATCGGACAGCGCGGCGACCGTGAGGGGCAGGTTGTGGCAAAGCATCGGCAAGAGAATCGTCTAGCTTCCTCGGCAAACGAGACGACCCAAAAGCGACGACGGTCGCCGTCAGTGCTACTGCTCAGCATCACCGCGGCGGCGGTGTCGACCGTCCTGGTCTTCGGTCATGCGACCAACAACACTGTGGACAGTCCACAGGTGCAACTCGCGGCCTCCACCATCGGTATCGGCGGACGCGGCGACCCAACAGCGGCCAACATCCCGAACAAGCTAAACGGGCACGTCGTTCTAACTGATTCAACTACATTCCCGTTAACTACCCGGCGTCATTTTTAATCGACCTCAGCGTCGCCGCGGGTGTCCCGGTGCTGGACCAGAAGATCAGGGAAAATTCGAATCAGTCCTGCGACAATCCGGCCGATTGCCCGTTCCTGATCGTCGTTGGCTATTCGGAGGGAACGATCGTCGCCGAGAAGGTACGACGCGAGCTTGACCCCAGCCAGCCCGATGCGCCACCGGCGGACGGCCTACTCTTCGTGATGATCGCGTCGCCGAATGTCCCGAACGGCGGCATCTTCTCGCGATTCCCCGGCGTGGGGATCCCGTTCATCGTCACGTCGAACGGCGCCGCGCAACCGTCCCCGTACGACACCACATATGTGACGAATGAGTACGACCCATATGCCGATTTCCCGGCCTACTTCAATCCGCTGTCGCTGTTGAACACGCTCTTCGCGGTCATGTACGTCCACCCGGACCAGTACTACGACACCGTCGACTACGACCCGCTGACCAATACCGGCACCACGCCTGTCTTGGTGAAAACCGTCACGAACAGCGCAGGAGGGACCGACACGTATGTGTTTGTCCCAGCCGAGCATCTGCCACTGCTTGCTCCGGCACGGCAAGCCTTCGCCGCTGTCGGCTTGACGCCGATCACCGAGCCGGTGCTAAGTGCTATCGAGCCGGTGCTGCGACTGCTCGTGGACATGGGCTACACCGACCGCGAGAATCTGAATCCCGAAGTCCCCGTGAAGTTTTCGTTGATCACACCGCCGGCCAGAATCATCGAGACCATCGCCAAGATTCCGGGTGCGCTCGGACAGGGGGTGACCAACTTCAATAGCGGTGTCGGGTCAATCCCCGCGCCGGTCGCTCCCACGATTGCACCGACGAACTCACCCTCGATCAACGCGAAGTCGCTGCCTCAGGAGCCGCAAGAGTCGCTAGTGAACAACGACCCGCCTACCGCCGGGGCAACAGACCCGGCACCGCCGCAGGTGCCGTCCGGCTCGTCGAGCACGCTCCCGACCGACCCGCCGGTGTCCCCTCTGACGAAAACAGGGCCAACGCTCGGGAAGGTCACCGAGGACGGCAACATGTTCACGCCGAACCCGTCCACGAAGACCACAGCACCCAAGAAAAACCTGCTCAAGCAGCTGACAGACACGTTGACCGGATTCTTCAGCCCCAAGAAGAAGCCGGAGTCATCCACTCCGAGTACTGAGCCCGATAACTCCGCGCCGACCGGCTCGACCCCGCAGTCGGAAGGACAAGAGAGCAACGCCGCCTGACGTCTACGCGTTGAGCGCCGTCTCGCCGATGACTTGTCGTGTGCGCAGCTCTTCGAGGTCGTCATCGGTTAGGCCAAGTCTCCGCAGGGTCTCCTCGTTGTGCTGGCCAAGCGTCGGCGGCGCGAACCGGTGATGGCTGTTGGGTCCGGGTGTCAACCTGAAGGGCCACCCCGGGTAGCGGTGCGGCCCCGTGACCGGATGCTCGACCTCTTCGTAATATCCCCGCGCGTCGAGTTGGGGTAGGTCATACATCCGATCCGGCGTGAGCACCTGCTCAGCCGGAATGCGCCGTGCGCCAAGCGCATCGACGATGTATCCGACGGTTTGGGCCCGCGTCCAATCGGCAACCACCGTGTCGAACTCGTCGTGCGCCAGAATCCGCTCGAGCAGGTCGGGTCGCCCCATCGCCTCGACCAACTGCGCCCAGTCGGCGTCGTCGCGCACGCACAGCGCCACCCATGCATCGTCCGCAGCGGTTGGGTAGACACCCTGCAGATAACCGCGACTGCGATTGCCCTCGCGCGGCTGAACAACGGCGTTCATCGAATATTCGATGACCGGCTCGGCGGCGACACACGCCGCGACTTCGATCTGAGCGACCTCGATGAGTTGGCCTTCGCCGGTCCGGCGCCGGTGCTCGAGTGCAGCGAGCAATGCGACGCCGGCATGTACACCGACGATCGGGTCGGCCGGTCCCTGCAGGTTGCACGGCGGGCCGTCGGCATAGCCTGTGGCAGCCGCCATGCCCGATGTCTGCTCGAAGTTGAGCGCCCAACCGACATAGTCGCGCCACGGCCCCTGCAGACCGAACCCGGGCATGCGCACGAAGATCACGTCGGGTTTGAGCTCTATCAGGGATTCGTAATCCAGCCCGAACTGCTCGATCACCCGAGGCGAGAAGTTCTCCACCACGACGTCGGCATCTCGAACGAGTCGGCGCACGAGGTCGCGCCCCTGATCGGACGTGAGGTCCAGTGTGATGTCCCGCTTGTTGAGGTTGGTGCCCTGCCACATTGCGCTGCGCTCGTACCAGCGGTCGCCCTCGTAGGCCCATGCGCCCGAATAGCGATGCCCATCAGGTCGTTGTATCGATTCGACTTTCACGATCTCGGCGCCGAAAGCACCGAGATAGCAGGTTAGATACGCACCCGCCCAGAACGTAGAGAGGTCGAGAACCTTCACGTCCGCGAACGGCATGGCTGGATCCGCGTCCGCAGACAACGGGCCCGGTGAATCCGCCTTAGTCACAAAGGTATCCGCCGAAGAACCGAAACGGGGCGCAGGCCTCGGAGGCAGCACGGGTGTCTTCGACAAGCGAAACGGAGCACCAGGCCGGCGGAACGCCCAGTCGTTACCGCCCGCCTCTACGAAAAACCCACGGTCGAGGTATTGCGGATTTTCGAGAGCCGTCGCGCCGTCGCTGACCGGGGAGGCCGGAATACGCATCGCCTGGCTCAGTTCGACGATGTCGGCAACGGTTCGCTCTGACAACCACGGCTGGGCTTTCTCGTAGAACTCGGCACGCTCGGGGCCTCCCAGCATGATGGCGATCTGCTGCTCGCCGTATTCGGGCAGCCCGAGCATCGCGCACGCGTCGAGCCAGTGCTGACCTGTCAGGCAGTTGATTCCGAGCCAGCCGTCCGCGGCGCGGACGATGCCCATCATCGGAGCCGATCTGGTGTTGGCAGGCAAGCCGAGGTTTCGCATCTTTTCCGCCATCAGCATTGGGTACGGCAGTGTCGACAGCAGCGACTCGAGCACCGACACGTCCACCTCAACCAGTCCATCGACGGATTGCGTGCGCAGCGCAGTCAGCGCCCCGAGGGCGGCATAGCATCCGGCAACGTACTCCGAAATCCTCGCCCCCGCTTGCACCGGCGGTCGATCGGGATCCCGCCGGTTGATCCAGCCCGAAGCCGCCTGCACCGTCAACGGCGTGGCATCGCGGTCGCGCAACGGACCGTTCTGTCCGAAGTCCGAGATCCGCACGACGACCAGGTCGGGGTTGAGCGCCTGCAATGTGTGCGCGTCGAGCCCGACGCGGTCCAGCGTTCCGGGGCGCATGCCATCCACCAGCAGGTGTGCCTGCGCGATCAGGCTGCCTGCGACCGACGCGTCCCTCTCGAGATCTAGTGTGGCTCCCGAATTTTCCGGCGTTGACGTACTCGAACAAGCCGGAGCGGTTGGGGTCGGGTACGCCGCCGGGAAACGGCCCCCAGCCGCGCAGCGGATCGCCAGACGGCGGCTCGATCTTGGTGACCTCGGCGCCGAGGTCGACGAGCAGCTTGGTGCAGTACGGACCCGCGATGTCCCCGGCGATCTCGACGACGCGCAATCCCTCGAGCGCTCCCATTACGACGGAATTCCGATGGCCTTCGGCTCCATGTACCGGTGCAGCCCAGGGAGTCCGCCGCCTTCTCGGCCCAGTCCGCTCTGCTTGAATCCGCCGAACGGCGCATCGCCTGGGATGCAACCGTTTACCGCGATCTGTCCCGTGCGAACGCGGCGTGCGACCGCTACCGCGCGGTCCACGTCAGTGCCCCAGACCGCGCCGGACAGCCCGTACTGCGAGTTGTTGGCGATCGCTACCGCGTCGTCGTCGTCGCGGTAACGAAGAACCGTCAACACGGGTCCGAACACTTCCTCCTGGGCGATGGGTGCGTCGGGGGTGACGCCCGTCAGAATCGTTGGCTCGAAGTAGAACCCTTTGTCCAGGCCGGGAGGGCGCTTGCCGCCGACGGCCAGCGTGGTGCCCCCGTTGACCGCGGCCGCGACATGTTCCTCTACTCGATCCAATTGCGCACGGCTGATGAGCGGACCCATCTGCACCTCGGAATCCGTTGGGTCACCGACCTTTACGCGGCCGGCCAACTCCACAAGCCTGTCAACGACGTCGTCGTGGAGCTTCTCCGGCAGTAGCAAGCGGCTTTGCAGGATGCATGCCTGCCCGGCGTGCAGCGAGCAACCGTCGAACAGGATCCGTTCCAGCAGTTCGTCGGTGACCTCGACATCGTCGAGAAAGATGCCCGCCGATTTTCCTCCGCACTCGAGCAGGATCCGCTTCATGGTGCCGCTCGCGGCGGCCATCACCTCGCGACCGACAGCAGAGCTCCCGGTGAAGCTCACCATGTCGATTCGCGGGTCGGTGGTCAGCAGCTTGCTCGCCTCGATGCTGCTGGGCGTGACGACGTTGACTACGCCGGACGGAATATCGGTGTGCTCATCGATGATTCGCGCGAGCGCCAGGCCCGCGAGCGGTGTAATTGGTGATGGCTTGAGTACCACGGTGTTGCCGGCAGCCAACGCGCGGCTCACCTTCATCACGTTGAGGCTGTGCGGGAAGTTCCACGGCGTCAGTATCGACACAACACCCAGCGGCTCGTGGCGAAGCAGCGTGGTGCCTGCGGCCCCGAACGCGTTGATCGGCTCGTCGGTGAGCTGTGTGGCGAGTTCGCCGGCGTTCATCGCCATGAACGCTGGCCCGTCGATCTGGATCAAGCGCTCGTTCGCGATACAGCCCCACTCGGCCTGGGACAGCGCAAAGAACTCGTCGGAGCGCTGCATCAGCGCATTGCCCAACTGGTTGAGGCATCGTGCTCGCTCCTCGGGCGCTGCGTTGGCCCACGGCCCAGAGTCGAACGCCCGCCGCGCCGCTGAAATCGCGGCATCGACGTCGGCGAGGCTGGCGTCTGGCGCCTTGGCGATCGTCGCCTCGGTGGCCGGAGAGATGTCGTCGTAGCGGCCGCTCTCGGGGTCGACCCACCGGCCGTCGATGTAGAGCGAATACGAATCGAGGAGTGGACGCGGGTCGGCCATATCGTTTCCTCACCGAAGTCAGTGGATCAACACATGGTGTACACCTGTCGGACTGGCCACGTCAATCGTGGTCGTCCAACTCAGTTGATAACCAACAGAATCACCGAGTATTGACAGTACCGTCGCTATCGAGTAGACACAGTGAGTATCGGACAGATTGATCCAATATGTCTGATGCCGAATGCTTCGAGGGAGGCCGCGCTGACTACCACATTCCCTCTGCACTCCCCCGACTTCTTCATAGGCGACCCGTACCCGGCGTACAAGGAGCTGCGTGCGAGCACCCCGGTGGTGTGGAACGACGTCACGAACTTCTGGGCCCTGCTGAAGTACGAGGACATCCGCTTCGTCTCCAGCAACCCGGGCAAGTTCTCGTCCACCAAAGGCATCACGATCCCCGACCCCGTGATGCCGAACCCGGTGCAAGAGGGCAACCTCATCTTCACCGATCCGCCGCGGCATCGTCAGCTGCGCAAGCTGATCAATACGGCCTTCACCCGGCGGCAAGTGGCGATCCTCGAGCCGAAGGTGCGCGAGATCGTCTACGGCGTTCTCGACGACGTCGGGCCCGGATCGACCCAAGAGTTCGCCGAAACCTTCGCCGCGCCGTTGCCCACCAGGATGATCGCCGAATTGCTGGGTGCTCAGCCCGACGACTGGGAGAGGTTCCGTAGGTGGTCCGATGCGTGCACCGGCACTGCCGATCCAGAGATTGAGCTCGATGCGTTCGCGGCAATCGGCGAGCTGTACGAGTATTTCCAGCAGTTGATCGCCGCCCGGCGCGCCGAGCCGAGGAACGACATGATGTCGGTCTTGAGCACCGCCGAGGTCGACGGAGCCAAGCTGACCGACGATGACCTGCTGAACTTCGCATTCCTGTTGCTCGTTGCGGGCAACGAAACGACCCGAAATCTGATCGCGCTGGGCACGTTGGCGCTCATCGAGCATCCGAGTGAATGCGACAAGCTAGTTAAGGATCCCTCGCTGATCCCCGGCGCGGTGGAAGAGATGCTGCGGTATACCAGCCCGGTCACTCACATGGCGCGGGCCGCGACAGCCGACATCGAGATCCGCGGACAGCTCATCCGCGAGGGCGACATGGTCGTGATGCTCTACGGCTCGGCCAACCGCGACGAGGACATCTTTGGTTCCGACGCAGAGGAATTCAAGATCGACCGCCATCCGAATCCACACATCGCTTTCGGCTGTGGCGAGCACTCGTGCGTTGGGGCTCAGCTCGCCCGCCTCGAAGCGTGCGTCTTCTTCGAGGTATTGCTCGGCCGCTACCCCAAGCTCGAACTGGTCGGCGACGTCGATCGGATGAGGGCAACCATGGTTCCCGGTGTCAAGCGCATGCCCGTGCGACTCGAAACGGGGCGCTGAGCATGTATTTGGACTTCACACCCGAACAGAAAGAGCTGCGCGCCGAAATCCGCGCCTCGCTCGAGTCGGTGATGACGCCCGAGCGCATCGCCGCCGTCGCCGGCCGCATGGAGGGCGGCGACGCCGTCAAGGAATGCGTGCAGGCTCTCGGCGCTGCCAATCTGCTCGGCGCCGGCTGGCCCAAAGAATATGGCGGGCGAGGCTTTACCGCACTCGAGCAGTTCATCTTCTTCGAAGAGGCGCAGCGGGTGAACGCACCCATCCCCCTTGTCACGCTCAACACCGTGGGTCCCACGCTCATGGTGTACGGAACGGACGAGCAGAAGACCAAGTTCTTGCCTTCGATCCTCGACGGCACCGTCGAGTTCGCGATCGGGTATTCCGAGCCGTCCGCCGGAAGTGATCTGGCCTCGTTGCGGACCACCGCCGTCCGCGACGGAGACGACTACATCATCAACGGCGCCAAGATGTTCACCAGTGGCGCGGCCTACGCCGACTACATCTGGCTCGCGGTGCGCACCGATCCGACCGTCAAGAAGCACAAAGGCATCTCGATCTTCATCGTGCCGACGTCCTCGCCCGGGTTCTCATGGAAGCCGTTGCACACCATGCCAGGTGTTTCCACGTTCTACACGTTCTACGACGACGTGCGCGTGCCTGCCAGTTCGATCGTGGCCGGCGAGAATGAGGGCTGGAAGCTGATCACCACGCAACTGAATTTCGAGCGCGCCGCACTGGGCAACATGGGTGCCCTCGAGCCGTTGTTCGAGAAGACGCTGCAATGGGCGAAGACGACCGAACTCGACGGCGGACGCGTCATCGACCAGCAGTGGGTGAAGCTGGCGCTGGCGCGGGTCGAAGCGCAGGTGGCGGCGTACAAGATCATGAACCTGCGGGTCAACGCCGCAATGACCAAAGGCGCGCTCGGGATGGGCGAAGCATCGGCTGTGAAGGTGTTCGGCACCGAGCTGACCCAACAGGTGGCCCGCGAATTGCTCGAGGTGCTTGACCGGAACGGAACCCGCAAAGGCGAGGATGCGCCGCTGCGAGGCGCCCTCGAATCGGCGTACCGGATCGCGGTGATCAACACCTTCGGCGGCGGCGCCAACGAGCTTCAGCGCGACATCATCGCGATGGCGGGGCTTTTCATGCCGCGCGCACCACGCGACTTACGGGCAAATCAGAACGGGGATGCCAAGTGACAGATCCAGAATTTAGAAAGAAGCTCGATGCGCTCATCGGCCAGCCCACCGGGGGGTCCGGTAAGCCGACCGTTGCGCCGGACCCGGTGAACCAGCCGATGATTCGGCACTGGGCCTACGCACTCGCGGACATGAACCCGGTCTACCTCGACCCCGAGTTCGCCGCGAAGTCGCGGTTCGGCGGCATCGTGTCACCGCCGGTCATGCTGCAGACATGGATCATGCCCTCGCCCAAGATCGAGGGGATCGCCGAACGCGGCGGTGTCCCGATGGAGATGGGCAAGAATCCGGCGTCGTTCATCGAAGAAGCCGGGTTCACCAGCATCGTCGCGACCAACTCCGAGTTCGAGATCGAGCGCTACCCGCGCCTCGGCGACGTCATCTCGGTCACGCAGGTGTTCGAGGACATCTCCGACGAAAAGAAAACCTCGCTCGGCACTGGCCATTTCGTCACATGGTTGTCGACCTACACCGACCAGAACGGTGAAGTGCTTGGCCGCCAGCGGTTCCGGGTCTTCCGATTCAAGGCCAACAGCTGATGGCGACAAGACTGGCACCGACGGTCAGCCCGGACACCGAGTTCTTCTGGAACGGGCTGCGCGACCAGAAGTTGTTGATCCAACGGTGCAAGGGATGTCAGGCACTGCGCCAACCCGCGCGGCCGATGTGCCCGACGTGCAACTCGCTCGACTGGGACACCGTCGAGTCTTCGGGCCGCGGCACGGTGTACAGCTACGTGATGCCGCAGCATCCCCCGATGCCGCTGATGGAGTACCCCTATATCGTCGCGCTGGTCGAACTCGCCGAAGGAGTGCGACTGGTATCGAACCTATGTGAGATCGCGCCCGACGACGTCGAAGTCGGCATGCCAGTCGAGGTCTTCTACCAGACCTTCGACACCCTTGATGGGAATGACCTCGTCCTGCACCAGTTCCGGCCGGCCAGGTAGACGAAGCGCAGACGCATGGACTTCACGTTCACCGAAGAACAAGAGACGATCGCCAAGGTCGCACGCCAGCTCTTCGAACACCGAGCCACACCCGAGCATCTGACCGAGCTCGAAGCCGGCGACGTGCGCTATGACGCTGCGCTCTGGCGCGAACTCGCGACCGCCGACCTTCTCGGAATTGCGTTGCCCGAGAAGATCGGTGGCAGCGGCCACGGTTTCGTCGAGTTGGCATTGCTCCTAGCCGAGGTTGGCTGGAGCGTCGCACCGGTGCCGGTCTACGCCACCCTTCTGCTGGGTGCCGACACCATCGCCAGGTACGGCGACGACGGCCAGCGGCAGCGCTACCTCCCCGGTGTCGTCGATGGCTCCCGCCTACTCACCGCAGGCTTGACTGAACCCGGGAGTTCCGATCCGACCACCCCCGCTACTACTGCGCAGCGTGATGGCACCCGCTGGCGGCTCAACGGAACTAAGGAGCTGGTCCCGGTGGCCCAAGTCGCTCACACGATGCTCATCACTGCCGAAGTCGATGACGGTGACATCGGTCTCTTCCTGCTCGATGCGAACGCCGAAGGTGTCGATATTCGGCCTGCGGTAACGACCAACGGCGAGCCGCACGCCGATGTAATCCTGGATGGTGCAGCCGTTTCCGGTGAAGACCGGCTACCCGGCAACGGCAAGGAGATGATCGACTCGCTGTACGCCCGTGCGCTCGTCGGGCTGTGCGCGATCCAACTCGGTGTATCGGAGCGTGCGTTGCGCATTGCCGCCTCGTACACGACCGAACGCGAGCAGTTCGGTAGGCCGATCGGAAGCTTCCAGGCCGTGCAACAGCGGATGGCTGATGCGTTCATCGACGTCGAGGCGATCCGGTGGACCATGTGGCAGGCCGCCTGGCTGCTCGCCCAGGGCGGTCCGCCCGGCAGGGAGCCCGGCATCGCGAAGTTCTGGGCTGCCGAAGCAGGCGCTCGCGTCGCAGCCACCGCTCAGCAGGTCCACGGCGGAATCGGCATCGACACCACCTATCCCCTATTCCGTTACTTCCTGTGGGCCAAGCACAACGAGCTGGCCCTCGGTTCGGCGTCGGCGCAGTTGGCGCGCCTCGGCGCGGTCTACTCAGAAGGAGAGCGATGACTACCACCACATCTCGCACCACGACCCTCGCCTGGCGTGACATCAACGTCGGCGACGAGGTCACTCCCCTCGAGATCCCGGTCACCGCAACCGTCATCGTCGCAGGCGCGATCGCGTCACGTGACTTCATGCCGGTACACCACGATCCCGAGTTCGCGAAGAAGCAGGGCTCGCCCAACATGTTCATGAACATCCTCACCACCAACGGGCTGTGCACGCGGTTCCTCACCGACTGGGCGGGTCCAGAAGCAATGGTGACCGAGCTGGCGATCCGGTTAGGCGTACCCGCATTCCCCGACGACCCACTCCGTTTCACCGGCAGTGTCACCGGCAAGTCCGAGGGCGTCGACGGTGAGGGGTTCGTCGAAGTCGCGTTCAAGGGTTCGAACAGCCTGGGCGATCACGTGTCGGGCACCGCGACCATCAGCCTGCTGGAGGACAGGATCGCATGAGTTCGCTAGGCGGGAAGGCGGCCATCGCAGGTATCGGCCAGACAGAGTTCTCGAAGGAGTCCGGCCGCAGCGAACTCCAACTCGCCTGCGAGGCGGTCAAAGCCGCGATCGACGACGCAGGGCTGCGGCCCAGTGATGTCGACGGCATGGTCACCTTCACGATGGATTCGAACGATGAAATCGAGGTGGCTCGAAATGTCGGCATCGGCGACCTGACGTTCTTCAACCGGGTGCCCCACGGCGGCGGGGCGGCGGCGGGCACCGTCGTGCAGGCCGCGATGGCAGTGGCGACAGGCACGGCCAACGCAGTCGTGTGTTACCGCGCGTTCAACGAACGGTCAGGGTTTCGATTCGGCGGCGCGACGGCGCGGCCGACGGCTGAGACACCGATGTTTATGGCCAATTACGCGCCGTTCGGCCTGCTGACGCCCGCGGCGTGGGTCGCACTGCATGCCCAGCGGTATATGTCGACCTACGGAGTCACCAATGAAGACTTCGGGAGGATTTCCGTCGTGGACCGCACCCATGCGGCGCGCAACCCCGACGCCTGGTTCTACGAACGGCCAATCACGCTCGAGGACCACCAAAACTCAAGGTGGGTCATCGAACCCGTGCTGCGGCTTCTCGATTGCTGCCAGGAAAGCGACGGAGGCGTCGCAATGGTCATCACCAGCGTCGAACGCGCACGCGACCTCCCGCGTCCTCCCGCGGTGATCACCGCGGCAGTACAGGGCGCGGCCGCCGACGCGGAGATGATGACGAGCTATTACCGCAATGACATCACCGGTCTGCCTGAGATGGGGGTGGTCGCCGAAAAGCTCTGGCGCGATTCGGGACTCAAACCCACGGACATCCAGACGGCGTTCCTCTACGATCACTTCACGCCGTTCGTGTTCAGCCAACTCGAGGAGTTGGGCTTCTGCGGTCGCGGGGAGGCGAAGGACTTTGCGACCATCGAGAGGCTCTCACTCGGCGGATCGCTGCCGATCAACACCAACGGAGGACTGCTCGGCGAGGCGTACATCCACGGGATGAACGGCATCACCGAGGGCGTGCGCCAGGTGCGTGGAACCTCACACAACCAGGTGGAAAACGTTGAGCACGTGCTGGTTACGTCCGGCACCGGCGTACCCACCAGCGCGCTCATCCTTGCGCCCGCCGACTGATCGTTCTAGGAGGTTCCATGACCGCCGAGGCGACCGCTACCGACACGCGCGAGATCATCATCGACTCTGCCATGGCGTGCTTCGGCAGACATGGCTTGGACAAGACGACCGTCGTCGACATCGCGCGGGCGGCCGACGTCTCGCGGAGCACGGTGTACGAGTACTTCCGCGACAAGGCCGAGATCGTCGAAGCCTGCGCGGAACACTCTTCTCAGAAGTTCTACCGCGAGATGGCCAAGGCGATGGGCAAGGGAGAGTCGCTGGAGGACAAGCTGGCCCTCGCGGCCGTGTTCGTGGCCAGGGCCCGGCGATTCTTCGAGCCCGAGAAGTATTTCGACGCATACGAAGTGAGCCTTCTGCTCACCAAGAACGCCGCGGTCCTGCTGCGTGAGTGCGGCGAGTTCCTCGCGCCGTATCTCGCAGCGGCGAAGCTCACTGGTGAGGTGCGCAAGGAGCTTGACGTTGTTGCCGCCGGCGAGTGGTTCGCACGAATGCTCTTCTCGCTGTTCAGCACACCGTCGTCAACGTTGGACATGGAAGATGACGAGGTCGTCGCTGACTTTGTACGGTCGCATGTGGTTCAAGGGTTCACGAACGACCGTGCCGGCCGGTCACGGTAAACAAGCAACACGCCCCCACCTTCCGCCACCGAGCGACCCGAGGAGGTTGCTGCCGCCGGGATCGTGGTGCCGGAAAGGCCCGGCAAACCGTCGAGAACTATCCAGCCGGCGTAACGGCAACAGTACAGTTCGCAAGATGGGCCTTGTCAGGAAGTACTTCGAGCGCAGGTACGAGCGAATGTCGCCGGAGGAGAAGGCCGCCGCGGACGCGGCGATGGCCCGACAGACGCAGATTGCCGAGGCCCAGATCGAGGCGGCGCACGCGCGGCAGGCCGCGGCGGCTGAGACTCAGGCGCAGTCACTGGCAGAACACCAGGCGCGGCTCGATTCCGAGGTGCTGGGAGGTCCGGCAGGCACGGCTGTACACGGCACGGTCCCGTCGGGACAGCAGCCCGGAGCGCTCGAGCAGATGAAGCACACCGCACGTGCGTTCACCAATGTCTCGGGGCTGCTCGGCTTCGGCAGTGGCTTCGCATCCGGCATCAGCGATCCGGCGGAGCGTGCCCGCCTGCGAGCGGGTGAACGTGCGACGCGCGACGCCGCGCGTAGGCCATACCTTGCGGCGCAACCGTTTCCGGCGACGATCACGCGCGTGCCGTGCCGGGGCGGCACGCAACACGAGGACGTCACCCGGTTCCTCACCGAGACTGGCCTGGCGGCGCGTCCGGATCTCGTCTTCGGGGTGTACCGAGTGCCGGACCGGATCAGTCCGCGCACACCTGGTGGCGAGGCGCGTCGTTATGTCGAGTGGGACGTCGTCCACGCGCCCGGCGTCCCGCCCACACCCGGCGCGCTGCCAAACATCACGCGCTTCGACGCCGGTGAGCACAGGGTGCGCCGGGCGTACGGCCAGCCGTCCGTCCTAGATGAGGATCTGGCGCTGGCGTGGCTGACCGCGGCAGGCGTCCCGCCCGAGGCCTGTCTTGGCGTGGCTCGCGACGTTGTGATGGAGGCCGGCGCCGATCTGCGCGACCTCGGCAGCGGAGATACGGGAGCCGTCGGCGTCGCACGGGTCACGGGCGTCGCGGTGTTCCACACGACGTCGCACGTTCCGCCCGGACTGGTGGACGTGCCCATTGCCGGTGTCGCCGGCACCTACGTCGAGGTGTTGAACTGGGCGGCGGTCCGCAGGGTCGTGCATCCGCGTCCGCAGAAGGGGCCCGAGACACCGTCGCCGTTCCCGTACCTACCGTCGACTCCACAGGAAGCGCTCCTCGCCTACCTCGAGGTCGTCGGACTGCGGCCGAGTGACTGCTACGGCACCGAGGTGACGGTCGACGAGATGTCGGGGTACGGGCCGGTGACATCGACGACGCGCGAATCCCTGAATATGGACGATCTGCGTCTCGGGGGGTATGAGGAATCCGTCTGTGTGGACGGCAAGTCACGGACGCGCCTGCAGTGCGGTTCGCTCGTCGTCGTCAGCTACCGGGACAGGCCGGAGTACGCGGAGGGCCGCAATCGCTGGCGCACCTACCAGGACGACGTGCTGTTCGCGCGGATGCATCTCAAGACCGGTGCTCGCCGGGTGATCGCGGACGAGTTCGAGGGGGTGCCCGGCGGCGGGGCGCTGCGTGCCGTGTCGCGCGTCGCCAACATGTTGGACAAGGTGACCTCCTTTACCTCGGAACCCGATCACTTCCGGGTGAACCTTCGCTATTGCCAGCCCCTCGAGCGATGACGCGGGGTGGCGCTTGCGCTCAGATGTGATCGTCAGCGGCGACCTTCAAATGAACCAGCGTGGGTTACCGGCGACGACTTAGGCCAATCATCGCCGCTATCAACGGCCTCCGCGAGTGCAGTTGGGGTTCGCGGGCTTTGACGGCCATGCGCAGGCATCGATGTATGTGGTGGTGTCGAACCCTCCCCCGTCAAACACGCCGTAGGCGTCGCCGTTTGTTCCGGTGTAGGTGGCGCCGCCGCCTCCTCCGCCGGCTGACGTGACGATCGTGGTCACCGCCCAGCCCTTGCCTTCGAGCGCAGCCTTGTAGGCGTTCATTACATCGCTCGGCGATCCGTTGACCTGGAAGTGAAGATGGATGCCGTTGTCCGGAATAGTGTCCGGACCTTTGGCCGGCTGACTGTCCGCCGGTGTGGGTATCAACGACGGCAGTTGCGTGCTATCAACGGTGGGTGTCGCTGCCGTGGCCGGTGTAGTTGCGGTCCCAGCTGCGGCGCTGCTGGACGTTGCGCTTGTCGCGGCAGTCGTCTGGGTGCCGGAGTCAGAACCGCTGCAAGCCGAGGCGACTAGGCCGACCGTCGCCGCCGCAGCCACCAAGGCATACACATTGCGTCTCAAGATTCGCTCCTTTTCGATATGTAGCACGTTATATGCAACACGGTAGCAACGGGCGTGGATCTGATCCGGCACATTCGAAAATTTGGCACAGCCTTCCAATTTTCCGCTGACAAGTGCTCGGCGAGCAGGCTAGCCAAGTGATCCATTGTGGGCGTGCGGGTCTCGCGATCGAAGAGGACGGCATCCATTTGAGCAACTAGGATCGCCCCGGCCATCGACGATTGGTCGAAGACGCTAGGGCTGGTCGTGGCTAACTGCACCGATAGAAGTCGACGGGTCGGAGTGCCGCGCTTGGTTGAGAATCCTTGACGTAGTGGGGCCGAAGGCCTAACCGCAGACCGAGGCCGGCGTCCCGCCAACGACTTCGACGCGGATCATCGAATCTACGGAGATGACTAACTCGCATGACATCGACGGCGGCCAGCAATTCGTCTGAGGGCGACCGCGAAACGTCGCACCGGTCGTCGTAGTGACGACCAGGGTGTCTAGCGCCAATAACCCTCGTGGGATTGTGCCGCTTCATCTTCGAGCATTGGGCCGATAACCGCGATCGGACGCGAGCCGTTGCAAAGGATCTCGCGACAGGGCAATGCGAACGACGTGTGCGCCGGGTCGTCGCCGGTGAATTCGAACAGTCGAAGGTTCGACATGCCGTAGACGACCCTGCCTATCCCGTTCCAGTAGGACGCACCCGCACACATCGAACACGGCTCAGTACTGGCGTACAGAGTCGCGTGATTCATCCCGTCGGACCCCAGCACGCGCCACGCGTCCGTAGTGGCGACCAGCTCTGCGTGCTGCGTCGGGTCACCACCGTCTGCCCAGGTTGTGTTGCGATGTTCGGCGATCACCTTGCCCTCGGCATCGGCGACCAGGGCTCCGTAGGGAGCCCCTCCGCTCTGCCTGGCTTCGTTGGCCAACACAAAGGTTCGCCGAAGCAGGGCAAGGTCGGGCGCGTCATTCGGATCGGGCTCGCCGCGAGCGGACGTTGCGCTCAAGAACGGCGCAGCGGCCGCGCCCGCTAGGACCCCGGCACCGATCAAGACCGCCCGTCGCTTCAGCTCCTCCATGGCCGAGCACACTAGTCCTGGAAACGCCGGTTTGCGCCCCGTGGCGTGGTGTAAGCGGAGCAGACGTTTCGCGTGAGGCTCTGCCGTTTTCACTATGCCGTGAGACCTGCTGGGGCGGCTACGTTCTGCTCAGAATTGTTGGGGGCATTGAGCAGTGCGAGCGTGGTTTCGGCAGGTAGCGTTTGTCGGCGACCTGCCATTCGTCGTGGGCTTCGACGAGCACCGAGCCAGGCTTCAGCGCAACCGGCAGCGCCAGACGGACGGCTACAGTACAGAGGCCCACGAAGACCACAGCAGGCCAATGTTAAGACCACTCAGTGAGTCACCTGAGCACGCAGGTCATCCCGAGAACGGCGCTACGGCACAGATCCGGTCCGGTGCCGGATTCCAAAGGAAAGGGACGGCATGACATACATGGATCATGACTACTACCCACAGTGGCTGGACAACTTGGCCGACGACGTCACTCTTGAGGCCGCGGCGATGGACGGCACCGCCCACGGCGCGGCGGACGTCCGGTCAATCGTGGTCACCGCGAAAGAGCTCTATGAGAACCAGCAGTTCAGCTATGCCGGCCCCTGTGGTGACAACGGTTTCCTGGAGCTGTACACCACTGACGTCCGCGGCGTGCACACCCGTGTCGTCGTCGTGGTGAACTTCAACGACGTCGGTCAGACCCAGCAGATCGTGGTGAACCACCGGCCGCGCAGCGCACTGCTGTCCTTTTCTCGGGTGATGCTCGAGAAGTTCGCCGGGACCCCCCTGGCTAAACATTGGGAAGGCACACCGTAAGCGGGGCCTTGCCGGCCTGCCCACGACGACCAGTGCCACCTGCGCAACGCCGGTTCCGGCCTCTACAGTTTGGTGGGCTACGGACAGCTGCGGCCGGATACACGGAATGCCCTTCCGGGCATTTCTCGGTTTTGCAGGCAAGCCGTCGCTACCCGAGGGATGCGAAGACTAGCTACTTCGACCTGAAAAAGTCTGGGCGTGGCGATGCGCGTAGATAGGTTCTGAACTGGGACGATGATCTCGAACCCTTGGGATAGAAGGGATCGAGATCATCGTGTTTCGTACTGTAAACGACCAGCCGACGTTGTGGGACGCGATCTTGCCCGCCGAGCTGTTGGTGTTGCCGGCCGAGTTGGCGCGAGTCGATGAACTGCTGGACGATCCGGTGTTTTTCGCGCCGTTCGCAACGTATTTCGATACACGGATAGGTCGCCCATCCATTCCGATGGAGACTTATCTGCGGTTGATGTTTCTGAAGTTCCGCTACCGGCTGGGCTATGAGTGGCTGTGTCGGGAGGTGTCCGATTCGATTTCCTGGCAGCGGTTTTGCCGCATCCCGTTGGGTACCCGAGTGCCGCACCCGACCACGTTGATGAAGATCACCAGCCGCTGCGGCGACGACGCGGTCGCCGGGCTCAACGAGGCCCTGCTGACCAAAGCAGCCGGGGCCAAGCTGCTGCGCACCGACAAGGTCCGCGCCGACACCACCGTGGTGGAGGCTGCTGTTGGGTATCCGACCGATTCGGGTCTGTTGGCCAAGGCGATCGGCACCATGGCGCGCACCGTGGCGCGGATCAAAGCCGCTGGCGGCGCGACCCGTACTCAGTCGCGGGACCGGCGCCGCTCGGCGGGTCGGCGGGCCCGCTCGATCGCCGCGAAGCTGCGGCTGCGCGGACAACAACAACGCGATCAGGCTCAGTGCGCGGTGCGCCGTATCACCGGCGAGCTGGCCCAGATCGCCGAACAAACCGTGCGAGAGGCCACCATGGTGCTGCGCAACGCCAAACGCGCGCTGCGCACCGCGACCGGGCAGCGCAAAGGCCGCCTGCACCGGGCGATCAACGACCTGGACACCGTCATGGGACGCACCCAACGTGTGGTGGCCCAAACCCGTAGCCGCCTGGCCGGGGTGATGCCCGAATCGGCCAGCCGGCTGGTCAGCCTGCACGATGCCGATGCCCGCCCGATCCGCAAGGGACGCCTGGGCAAGCCGGTGGAGTTCGGCTATAAAGCCCAGATCGTCGACAACGCCGATGGGGTCATCCTCGACCACAACGTCGAGATCGGAAACCCCGCTGACGCACCGCAATTGGCCCCGGCGATCGAACGGATCACCCGTCGCACCGGGAGCCCGCCTCGGGCGGTCACCGCCGACCGCGGGTATGGCCAGGCATCGGTGGAACGCGACCTGCACGACCTCGGCGTGCGTAGTGTAGCGATACCCCGCGCGAGCAAACCCGGCACCGCCCGCCGCGAATTTGAACACCGAAAAGCTTTCCGCGCCAAGGTCAAGTGGCGGACCGGATCCGAAGGGCGAATCAACCACATCAAACGGAACTACGGCTGGAACCGCACCGAACTCACCAGCATCCACGGCGCCCGAACCTGGTGCGGACACGGCGTCTTTGCCCACAATCTCGTCAAGATCGGCGCTCTCGCAGCATGAAACCGAAACCAGAACCAATCAGCCGACCCCCGGCCATCAGCCCGCCGCACCGCCACTCCCCGGCGAACCCTTTTTCAGGTCGAAGTAGCTAGCTAAGTCTGGTTGGACCGTGTACACAGTGCCGCCAACGCGCCGGTCGTGCGCGGGCCCGACATCGGCAAGCAGGCGCCGCGCGGCACTATCGAAATTCGTTGGCTGTCCGGATCTTCTTGCCTCGACGAGGCTGGGAGTTACTGTGCTGCAGAACTCTTCGGCATGAAGGCCTGACGGTTCTGGGCGATGAAGTCTTCGAGGCTGACGGGGGGGTGTCCGGTTAGACGGACGATGTCATCGGTAATCCGGTGGGTGTTGTGTCTACGCAGGGCCACGCTTTGCGCGGACTGGTGGGCAGCAACTGTCGGATCGGACCGGCCTGCGGCCGCGGCGTTCGCGATCAGCTCATCGCGCCATTCCTCTGGTGTGAGGGCTTGGTAGCGCACGGGGTGACCGGTGGCCTTGGTGATGATCGCGGCGATGGTGGCATGGCTGGCCTGTTGGCCAGCGCCGACGACGGTGGTGCGATCGGTGATCAACGCTGGGTTGGCCAGCAGCGCCGCGGCCATCGCCCCGACATCTGAGCCGGCTATCCAGGAAGGCTCGAAGTCACCGAACGAGTTACGGATCTGGCCGTGTTCACGGACCTGGCGGCCGTATAAGGTCAGCAGGTTCTCCATAAAGAATGCGGCGACCCTTAGATGAGCACCGTCGTATCCGGCCCACTCGAAGATTCGCTCGGCAACCCATTCGGCGCGCCCTTGCGGGCTGGGACTTTCGGGGAAGGCCGCGTCCAGCGACAAATCGACCACAAGCTGTAGGTCCCGCTCGCGACCGGCGGCGGCGAAAAGCCCGGCGGCTTCGGTAAGTCCGGCGCCGACGGGATAGCTGAAGTAGGCGCCCTCAACATCCTCCAGCGCAGCGAGCAGGCTGGCATAGTCGGCGAAATCACCTACTACTATTTGGATTCCCATGGCTTGCAACGCTTCAGAGCGCTCATCGAGCCGGCGGACCAGCGCTTTGACGGGGAGCCCCCGTTTCACAAGTTCGGCC
This sequence comes from uncultured Actinomycetota bacterium, assembly GCA_963841555.1. Taxonomy (GTDB): domain Bacteria; phylum Actinomycetota; class Actinomycetes; order Mycobacteriales; family Mycobacteriaceae; genus Mycobacterium. The sequence continues at coordinate 728,015 of CAWJDL010000003.1, read as the reverse complement.
GCGACATGGCGGCCGATGCCACCTACCCGACCCGTCGCTCCCGTCACCAAGATGGGCCGCACCGAGGTGGTCATCGCGGTGCGTGATCGTGCCCGGCGGGCCGCTGCGCCAGTTCCGTGGCCCGAGCGGTGACGTCGTGATGCCGTACGGCGCCCCGGCTGGCCAGCACATCCTCCAGCGCGCCCAGCCAGTGCCAGTAATAGCGCCACTCGGTCGAGGTGTCGTTGTGACGCGCGATCCGTGTGATGAGTGCCTCCTGGAACTCTCGCCAAGAGAACACACCTGCCTCGCACAAGGAGACAGCCATCGCGAAGGCGCGGCTCTCCCACAGCTCGGCGAACACCAGCTCACCGTTGGAGCGAGGCGGTGCGGCCGGGCCCTCGACATCCATCGGAAGGGTCATGGTGCATTAATCCTGGCGACGCCGACCATCGCCTCCCGGGTGATCAGCGGCACGAGTTGTTCCTCCGACAAAATCTCGGTGCCGGCCGGGCGTTCGGGCAACACGAGCCACCGGACCTCGCTGCTGGAGTCGTGGACGGTGATCTCCACATTGTCGGCCAGTTCCAGGCCCATCTCAGAGAGGACTTTGCGTGGTTCCCTGACGATCCGGGCGCGGTAAGCCGGATCCTTATACCAACTCGGCGGCAGGCCCAGCAGCTGCCACGGGTAACACGAACACAACGTGCAGACCACCACGTGGTGGCTCGTCGCGGTGTTCTCCACGACGACAACGTGTTCGGTCTGAACGCCGATGTAGCCCAGCTCTCGGATCGCGGCGGTGCCGTCGTCGAGCAGCCACTGCCGATACTGCGGATCGGTCCACGCCTTGGCGACCACCTTGGCTCCATTGAGCGGCCCGACGTTGGTCTCATAGGTGGTGATGATCTCGTCCATCACCTTCGGATCAACTAGGCCTCGTTCGGTGAGCAGCTGCTCGAGAGCCTCGGTACGCAGCGAGGCAGGAATACGTTCAGCGGATTCGTTCATTGCCATGGGATCTTTTCCAGATAGCTTTCGAACATCTCGATCGTTAGTGCGAACGGTTCGGCCTCGGCACCCCACAACTCGTGCGAGTGGAACTGAACCGTGTAAACGTACTGTGGATTCTCACCCTCGAAGTGGGCGTTCGTGTCCGGCAACACCGACGGCGGCTGGACCAACTCAACAACGCCGCTGTGCCCGCGCACGTAACGCGGCAGCCTGCTATGGCCGGGCCGTGACATGTTCTTGGCCCGCACCCGCTCACCAATGGCAAAGGCTGGTGCCGCATCTACGGCACGCAGGGAGCCCGCGGCGGTCGGCGCGTAGCCCGGCCTGACCGGTTGAGACGGCGGTGGCTCCACAACACGCTGTCCACGCAGGTTGCGGGCGTGAGCTTCGACCGCCTCTGGTGCCAGGACGGCGCTATCGGTGAGAACGAGCTCGGCGGCGTTGAGCCAGCGGCCGAAATAGCCGTCATCGAGGTAAGCAGCGCGGCTCAGACGCTCCAGCGCATGCCGGAAAGCATCAAGGTTCCACCCCGCCAACCGGGTGGACAGCAGTGCTAACGCGAACGCCCTTCCCTCCCAGGCTTCCCCGAACACCGGTTCGTTGACAAGCGGTGGATGCGTAGGACCCCAACCTTCAGTTCCTCCCATGTCAGCGATCCCATCCACGGCATCACCTCTCGTAGATTGGCGCCAACACTAATAGCGAAGGCATCGTTCCTCCTCTAGTGCGCGCCAGCCGCCAGCCACTGGTCGAACGTGGTAGGGGCGATGCGTGCGTTCTCACCGGGCAGCAAGACATTGCCAGCCATCTCCTGACCAAGGGGACCCGACCACGTGGGAACCAGCTTTACCTTGCGGCCCAGAACGTCGTTGGTGCGGCGGGCCATGTCCACTAGGTCTTGCGTCTCGGGTCCGGCGACATCGACGTAGCGGCCCTGCGGCTCGCCGGTGGCGACCTCGGCCAAGACCTGAGCTATGTCGTCGGGTGCGATCGGCTGCACAAGTAGCGGTGCGATGGTGGCGACCCCGTCGCGTTCGGTCCAACTAGCAGCCAACGCCGCAAAGTCGTGAAACTGGGTGGCTGGCACGATCGTCCACGGCACCCGACCCTCCTCGATTAGGCGCTCTTGCTCGCGCTTGCCCGAGTAATGGGCAGTACCGCCTTCGATCCGGTGGATTCCGACGATCGTCAGCAGTACGTGGTGCCGCACGCCCGCACGCTGCTGTGCGGCGAGAAGATTTCTCGTGGTAGTGCCGAAATACTCACGAGTCTCGTCGGGGCCGACCGGCGGCGAGCTGATGGCATCGACCACCGCGTCAACCCCTTCGAGCGCCGCGTCCAAACCCTGGCCCGTAGTCAGATCAACGCCGTGCGAGCGGCTGATACGTATGACCTCTTGCCCCTCCCGCTCGAGGATCGAGGCAGTGCGGGCACCGATATTGCCGGTCGCACCGGCTACAGCGATTCGCATGGTGAGGCTCCTAAGGTTGTGCCTCATGGCGTGGTGTGAGCAGGCGCTTCGCCTGACGCTCTGCGGTTTTCACTATGACGTGCGACCTGCTGGGGCGGCAACGTTCTGCTCAGAATTGTTGGGGCCATTGAGCAGTGCCAGCGTGGTTTCGGACAGGTAGCGTTTGTCGGCGACCTGCCATTCGTAGTGGGCTTCGACGAGCACCGAGCCTGCTAGCCGCAGCAGCGCTGCAGGGTTGGGGAACACCCCGACCACGTCGGTGCGGCGTTTGATTTCTTTGTTGCGCCGCTCGAGTGGGTTGGTCGACCAGATCTTTTTCCAGTGCGGCACAGGGAAATCGGCGAATGCGGTGATATCGTCGGCGGCCTCGCGCAGCATGGATTCGACCTTAGGCGTCTCCTATTCCTGCAGGCGCTGGGCTGCCGACGGCGGTGGCGGTGTGAACGCTTGCGGGGGCACGGTTTCCGGCGTCGGATGGCCGATCACATGCTGCAGGCGTTGACCGACGATCCTGACGTTCGCACTGTCGCCGATGTTGATTTGCGGGCCGCCCGGTGGGTCAAGTCCAGGGACGTGGTGTACGACGTCGTCGTGTGATTCCTCGATTTGTTGGTTCAGGCGGTCAGTGCCGCCGGGGTGACCTCCTGTTCTGTCGGTGAGTCCTGGTCGGCTCGGGATTTGCTGAGGACGTCGAGGCCGAGATAGCGGCGGGACTCGGCCCATTCGTCGTGTTGTTCGGCCAGCACAGCTCCGACGAGGCGGATCAGGGAGTCGCGGTCGGGGAAGATGCCGACGACGTCGGTGCGTCGGCGGATTTCCTTGTTGAGCCGTTCCTGGGGGTTGTTGGACCAGATTTGGCGCCAGATCTGCTTGGGGAACGCGGTGAACGCCAGCAGGTCTGGCCGGGCCTCTTCGAGATGCTGGGCGGCCTTGGGGAGTTTGTCGGCTAGTGCATCGATGATCCGATCATATTGTGCAGCAACGGATTCCTTGTCGGGCTGATCGAACACCGAATGCAGCAGCGTCTTGACCCACGGCCACGACGTCTTCGGGGTGACGGCCATCAGATTCGTCGTGTAATGCGTGCGGCAGCGCTGCCAGGCCGCACCGGGCAGCGTGGCCCCGATAGCGTTGACCAGCCCGGCGTGGGCGTCGGAGGTGACCAGCTTGACCCCAGACAGGCCGCGGGCAGTCAGCGACCGCCAGAAGGTCAGCCAGCCAGCCCCGTCCTCGGCGGTGGAGACGTCGACGCCGAGGATCTCGCGGTAGCCCTCGGCGTTGACCCCGACCGCGATCAAGGTGTGCACGTTGACCACCCGGCCGGCTTCGCGGACCTTCAGGACCAGGGCGTCGGCGGCGACAAACGTGTAGGGGCCGGCGTCCAGCGGCCGGGTCCGGAAGGCCTCCACGGCGGTGTCGAGTTCCTTGGCCATCACTGACACCTGCGACTTGGACAGGCTGGTGATACCCAACGTCTCGACGAGCTTGTCCATCCGCCGCGTCGACACGCCCAGTAAGTAGCAGGTCGCCACCACCGTGGTCAGTGCCCGCTCGGCGCGTTTGCGGCGTTCCAGCAGCCACTCCGGGAAGTAGGATCCGCGGCGCAGCTTGGGGATAGCCAGATCCAATGTTCCTGCACGCGTGTCGAATTCGCGGTGTCGATAGCCGTTACGCTGATTGGTGCGTTCGCTGCTGCGCTGGCCGTACCCAGCCCCGCACAGCACGTCCGCTTCGGCACCCAACAGGGTATGGATGAACGTGGCCAGCAGCTCGCGCAGCACGTCGGGGTGACAGGTGGTGAGTCGTTCAGCCAGCACAGAAGGCAGATCGATAACGTGGGCAGTGGTCATCGCGTCGATTCCTTTGCTCGAGTGACTTTGGCGGTCTCTCGAAGAATCACGCGATGACCTTCAATCATTCGGCTACGACACGCCGCACCTCACAATGGGGTCCCGGCTCGTACACCACTCTGCTGGACGCAACCGCCCGGTGTGCCAATCGGGTGCGCTGCAAGTGCGGCGAGGACGCGCTGGCTTGGCGCGCGCTGGCCCGTGGCCGCCCGGTGCTGGGCAATCGCCTGCGCAATCTGGCTGCTGTCGCCGCCGATCGGCAGCCACAGAAGATGTCGACGGTTTCACTACGGCGGATGAATCTCCTTGACGCTGCCATCCGGATTGACTTCCATGAAACCGGTACCGGGGGCGGCGGAATGGATCGACAGTTGCAGGCCGCCACCTTCCGCACCCTCGACGATCAGGTACGTCTGGCTGCCGTCAGGCGCACCGAGGGATTGGGTGGAGCCCGCCAACGTGGCGGCCACCGCGTCGACGTTGAACGCGTTGAGATCGGCGACGTAGTCCAAGGAAGATGCTGTCGTGTCCGCCCCCCAGCTGTTCCACTGCCCATCGCGGTACATGAAGTCCTGTTCGACGTGGCTGTTCGTGGGGCTGACACGCTCGGTGATTGCGTATTCGGGGTAAACCACCAGTTGGAATCCCCTCGTGTCCCCGAACTTATTACGGATGGTTTCCAGCAGGCCGCTCAGCCCTTCGGCGGTGTGCAACTCTGCCGGTCCGGTCGGCGCGGTAGAGGTCGGGACTGACACCGATGAGGTGGTGCCCGACGCGGACGACTTCGTGCTCGGCGCGGACGGCCGCTGCTGTTCGCTTGGCTGAGCCCTCGTGGTCGGGTGATCGTCCGAACTCCCGTCGGGCCAAACAATGACAACGACGACGGCGGCGACGATGACGACGACGGTCACGAGGGCCGCCAGAATCCAGACCGCGGGGTTGTGCCACCACGGAGATGGAGCCTGCGCTTGTTGAGCGTTCGGCATCGCGGGCGGAGGCCACGGCGCGGATGCGGCAGGTGCGCCGTATTGGGTGGCTGCGTGCGCCGGCGGTGCGCTCGGTCCCGTGTTCGGGTAAGGAACCGGTGCTGACCAGCTGGGCGCAGGCGGCGGTGGAGTGAATGGTGCGGGCTGACTGTGCGGGATGGGCGCGGTGAGCGCGGCGCGGGCGGCGGCCGCCAGGTCTTTAGTCGTGGCGTAGCGCTGGTCGGGATTCTTGGCCATACCGGTGGCGATCACCTGGTCCATTTGTGGTGAAATCCCCGGCTGCATCGTCGATGGCCGTGGCGGGGGCAGTGTGAGGTGGCTGGTGATCTGACGTTCCAAGCTGTCGCCCGGAAACGGTTGGGAGCCAGTAAGGCACTCGTGCAACACACATGTCAGCGCATAGATGTCGGCGCGCGCGTCATCGCGGTCGCTGGTGAATCGCTCGGGCGCCATGTAGGCCAAGGTGCCGATCGTGGCGCCGGTGCTGGTGAGCTTGGTCGCCTCGGCCGCACGGGCGATCCCGAAATCAATGAGGTACGCGAAGTCGTCCGCGGTCACCAAGATGTTGGATGGTTTGACGTCGCGGTGCACCAATCCGATGCGGTGGGCTGCGCCGAGGGCGGCGGCTATCTGTTCAACGATCGAGACGGCGCGAGGCGGCGCCAGCGGGCCGTCGACGAGCAATTCAGTTATGGTCTTGCCGTCAATCAGCCGCATCGTCACATAGAGGCGCCCGTCGATTTCGCCGAAATCGTGGATCGGGACGATATGAGGCTCGTCCAGGCTGGCGGCTGCCTGGGCCTCGCGGCGGAACCGGGCTTGATACTGCGCATCGTCGGCGAGGTTCGCGGGCAACACCTTCAACGCGACCACCCGGTTCATGGCGGTGTCGAATGCCCGCCACACTTCGCCCATGCCGCCGCGGCCCAGCAGGTCTACCAACTGGTATCGGCCGAACGGCGTCCCTTCCACCGGCTAACCATAAAAGCCAGTCGCTTCACCTGGCAGCAGATCGGCTCCCGGCCTGAATGGCGCTCAAGGCAATCAATCTGGCAAGGCATCGACGCCTCCCCCATGAATCAGTATCGCGCGTTGCGAGTCGCGCAGCCGATCCCTCGACGAAGTGCCTATCCTCGGCGCATGGTCGACCCCGAGGATCGCGGCCCCGTCTTCGACGGTGTCCGGATAGGACGACCCGCGACTGGCGCGCTCCTCGACGCCGGTTACCGCGCCATCGCAGACCTGCCTGCGGATCTCGATGGCCTCCTTGCCCTTCACGGCGTCGGGCCGAAGGCCGTGCGGCTGCTCCGGCAGGCACGGGCGGACTGAGCAGATGGACGAGTCCATCAAGGACATAGTGGTCATCCACACCGACGGTGGGTGCAGACCCAACCCCGGGCCCGGCGGCTGGGGGGCGGTGTTGCGCCAACGTCGGCACGTGCGCGAGATGTGCGGTGGCGAGTCCGGCCAGACCAGCAACAACCGGATGGAACTGACGGCGCCGATCATGGCGTTGGAGGCGCTCACCCGATCGGTGGTGGTGCACATCTACACCGACAGCACCTATGTCCGGAACGGCATCACCAAGTGGGTTCTCGGCTGGGAGCGCAACGGCTGGAAGACCGCCGCGAAACAGCCGGTGAAGAACGTCGACCTATGGCAGCGGCTCCAAGCGGCCTGCGCGCGGCATCGGGTCGAGTGGTTCTGGGTGAAGGGGCACGCCGGTGTCGCCGACAACGAACTGGCCGACGAACTGGCAACCCGGGGTATGCAAGAAGCGATCGCCCTATCTGCGGCTAGCGTTGCTGGACTGGGCTAATCGCCATCATCTGTCGTCGATGATTGGCGCTTACTGCGGTGTGGCACTAGTTTTTCGGGGTGATGTCCTCAGCTGCTAGTGCAGTCGCTCGGTGGATCGCCCCCTTCCTGACCGTGGCGGCCGTTGCCTGCCTGGGTCTTCTTGCCGACCCGGTGCATGTCGGTACAGCCCCGGCGCTGCGCCTGGCCGCCGATGAGGCAAACCCGCTGGCTGGAGCGCCGTTCTACGTCAATCCCACGTCGGCGGCCATGCGCGCTGCGCAGAGCGCCGACCCGCCGAGCCCCGAGTTGACCGCCATCGCCAACACGCCGCAGGCGTACTGGATCGTCCCGGGCTCTTCCGCAGCCACGGTCGCGAAGTACACCGGTGACGCGCAGGCTGCCGGCGCCACGCCGGTGCTGGCACTCTATGGAATCCCACACCGCGACTGCGGCAACTTCGCCGCGGGAGGGTTCGCGACGGCCGCAGCCTACAAAGGCTGGATCGACGGCATCGCTGCCGACCTAGGCGCTTTGCCGGCGGCGGTCATCGTCGAACCCGATGCACTCGCCATGGCCGACTGCCTGTCGGGTGACCAGCGCCAGGAACGGTTCGACTTGATTCGCTACGCCGTCGACACGCTGACCCGCAATCCGGCCACGGCCGTATACATCGACGCTGGCCACTTGCGCTGGCACAGTGCCGACGAAATGGCCGCCAGGCTCAACCAGGCCGGTGTGGACCACGCGCGAGGTTTCAGCCTCAATATCGCCAACTTCTTCACCACCGATGACGAAATCGGGTACGGCGAGGCGATTTCGGGGCTCACGAACGGTTCGCACTACGTGATCGACACGTCGCGCAACGGCGTCGGACCAGCGCCCGACTCCCCGCTCGACTGGTGCAACCCCAGTGGCCGGGCACTGGGCACCCCGCCCACCGCGGAAACCGCGGGCGCGCACGCCGACGCCTACCTGTGGATCAAACGTCCCGGTGAATCCGATGGATCATGCAACCGCGGTGATCCGCCGGCGGGCAACTTCGTGAATCAGTACGCCATTGACTTGGCCCGCGGCGCGGGCCACTAGCGACGCGCATACGCCGCGGCTGTGTCGGGTGCCAGAAAACCATAGATCCGAAGTTCCGGGTTTGGTCCATATGTGGCCGCCGCAATCGCTGACACCCTCAGCGTTGCGACGGCCAACACACGCATCGTTGGTTACGCCTCGCCGAGAGTGACCTGCGTTGTCTGGGCGGCTCCGGAGGCGTCGAGGTAGGTCACCGAAACGGTGTCTCCGGGTGCTCGTGATCGAATCGCGGCCACGAGTGCTTCCGGACCGTCGATCACCTGGCCGTCGATCTTGGTGATCACAGCACTGCTGGGTAGTCCCGCGGCTGCGGCGGGGCCGCCATCGACGACCTCGGCGACGGCCGCACCGCCGCCTTTGGTGGCGTCGTTGCTCAGCTGGACACCGAGCGAACCGTGGCTGGCGGTGCCGGTGGAAACCAGCTCGTCGGCGATCCGCTTGGCCTGGTCGGCCGGAATGGCAAAGCCCAGCCCGATCGATCCGCTTGGACCGCCGCCAGAGCCCCCGTCACCGCCGCCCATGCTCGCGATCGCGGAGTTCACCCCGATCAGTTCGCCGTTCATGTTCACCAGTGCTCCACCCGAATTACCCGGGTTGATTGCAGCGTCAGTCTGGATGGCATCGAGTACGGAGACGTTTCCGCCAGAGCCGTCGCCAGCCGCGACGGGCCGATCCAGCGCACTGACGATGCCGGTTGTCACGGTCCCCTGCAGTCCCAGCGGCGAGCCGATCGCCACGACTTGCTCACCCACCTTCACATCCTTGGACGATCCCATGGTGATCGGTGTCAATCCCGACACTCCTTGAGCGCGGACGACGGCGAGATCGCCGGCGGGGTCTGTGCCGACGACGGTGAACGGCGCCGTCTGGCCGTTGGAGAAGGTCACGGTCTTGGTGGCTTCGCCACCGTCGGTGGAGTAGGCCGAGGTGGGCTGGGCTCGTTGTTGATCCTCGCCTGCCGCGGGGGCCACGACGTGATTGTTGGTCAGGATGAGGCCATCGGCGCTCAACACGATGCCCGAACCTTCGTCGCCCTGGCCGCCCATGTCGATCTGCAGCTTGACGACGCTAGGCATCACCTTGGAAGCGACCTGTTCCACCGAGTCCACTGGCTGCTTTGCTGCAGGGTGGGGCAGGGCGGGCGCCTGGGCGATGGGTGCCTTGATGGTGGTCGCGTCGTTGGCTCGCTCGTTGGCCAGCATGGTGGCTGCGCCGATTCCGCCGCCGACCATTACGGCGGCAACAGCACCGGCGACGATGGCGCCTCGACGAGATTTCTTCGGCAGAAGCGAGGGAATTGGAGCCGTAATCGGTTGGTGTGCAGAGTGATAAGGGTCGTACGGCGATGCAGTCGCCTGATGGGTATAGCGCCAGTCATAGCGCAAATGTGAGGGAATGTGCGTCTGGGCGCCCGGGTACGGTTGTCCCCCATAAAGACTCGGATCTGGTGTGTGGTCGGGCCGATCCGTGGGATACCGCGGAGGGTTCGTCATTGTGTTCGTTCGCTTTCTGAATCGTGAATCAGCCCACATGGCTTCCAGCACAACGTGCCTGCGATCACTGAGAGTGAACTGAGAACTGGCTCAGCAAAATCCGAGAGTTTCAGCTGGCATGTGCGCTTACAGCGAAACTGCCACCGTCAGCCGACCTGCGGATCCATCGAAAGGTGTTTAACCCGTCAACGCCGCGCGGTTCGTTCGCTTCGCTAAGCCGAAGCACCCATCATCGTGAGCAAGCCACGGAGCCGATCCTCGCTGTGTTCGAGCACCTCGAGATTCACGTCCGCTGCACCGGGCTTACCACCGCGGTACTCGAACGGGTTATCGAGGTCCCGAATCAACGCCAGCGCGTAGAAGAGTAGGTAGCTGATCACGCCGACCACCAGAACTGTCGGGGTTATCTCGCCGATCTGGGTGATCAGCAACAACACGAGGATCACCAGGGCCGTGATCTCGGCGATGAGGTAGCCCGCCGACACGTACGACGTCCTGCGCATCGTGTCCATCCGGATCACCAGCCTGCGCATGGTCGCCTGCTCGGACTTCAACCGAGTCGTGAAACCGGCCTGGATCTTCGGCGCGAACACCATGAACAGCGGATTCAGCGCCCGCAGGTTGGCCATAACCCCGTCCAAGTTCTGGTTATGCAGTAGCCACCAATGCACCGAGTTCCCGACCTCGACAAGCTGCGCCACACATTGCCGCGCCTCGGGCAGCTGGAGGTCGGCGTCGATGATCAAGCACTCATCCGCGACCGTCTCAAGGCTGGCAGCCAGCTCACCGGGAAGGCGTTCGGCCTCCTTGAAGTCGGCCGTCGTACCGGCAAGCATGAACCCCACGATGAACACCTCGGCCGCGATGACTCCGGTCAGCAGTGGACTGAGTTCCAGGTGCCTGGCCGAGCTCTCGTCGTACAGCCATTTCAGGAGGATCACCCCGAACGCGACCGGCAGCGCCTGGAAGAGAAGGCGTGGGTTGCCGCGGAAGAATTTGGTCATAACACGTGCATGTGGTTGGCGAAGGTGATCATGTGCGCTCCACGACGCGGCCTGGCTCGATGGGTGTCAGCATGACACCTGACCTCGGTTGACAAGCAGTGAAATGCCGAAGTTGCTGTCGATATACACGGGCGGTCGGAACCATCCCGACGCCGAGGCGAAGTCGTCGAGGGAGGGCGACATCGTCTGCCTCTGACCCTCGATTTTGAGTGGAGCCAAGGGGACTCGAACCCCTGCTGGTTCCTGCGAAAACACGGCTTGAACTGCGGTGGATGTTCTTTCTCGTTGTTACAACGGCCCTCGGTGTTCTGCGAATATGCGTCGCTGTGTTGCGCGACGTAACGGTGCTCCGCCACGTCTGACCTACTCGATGCGAACGATCATTACTCGGCGTTGTTGCGCGCGAAGCTGCGCTGGTAGGCCGATGAAACCGCTGCTAGGAAGCGGCGCGGCGATACCACCGCCGTCCATCGGCGCCCCTCAGCGACGACCGGTCCGCCCCGTTGACTCGATCGGCGGACCGCGGTTGAGCGCTATTCCTCCAGACGTAGCGCGAGTTCAGGACATGCGGCCACGCCGTCACGTGTTGCCTGCTCGTCCAAAGCGGCCACCTGATGGGCCTCCAGGGTGCTGTATCCGTCGTCGTCGATCGGGAACAGATCCGGGTTGACCGCATGACACTGCGCGTGTCCGGCGCACTTGTCGCGCTCGAGCCAAGCCTTCATCGTCGATCAACTCCTCACTCGGTTTGGGCGGCAGCGCCCCGGCTTCATCGGTTTCTCTGTTCTCAGACGACGCTGTCCACAACCCGCTGCGCTTTGTACGCAGCGCGTGGTAGCGACCCGTGTGACCGCCACTCCACCTCCACCGGCACGCCCGTGGACTCCGTGATCCTGTCGACGGCATCATCGATATGCCCTTCGACCTGAACGTGCAGCTTGTCGGCCGGGCCGGGAGCTCGCACGATCACGAACTCGGCACCGGGCGGCAGCGCCCTCGCCACGTCGATGGGGAGAATCGCTCGTCCGGCGACCGAGACGATGTCCTTCGCTCGGCCCTCGTAGAAGCCGCGCGGCGTCGTCTCGCCGCACGGGCACCATGCCGACTCAACGCGGACGATGTCCTCCACGTTGTACCGGATCATCGGGTTGTCGCGGCCCAACGAGGTCACCACGAGCCGGCCGCGCCGACCATCCGGTACCGGATCGCCAGACTCTACGTCGAGGACCTCGACCACTGCGTAGTCCTCGGCCACGTGCGAGCCGGCGGACTGTCGGCACGTCGAACCTAGATACGCGACACATTCCTGGCCCGCGCTGAACTTGTCGTACTGACTTTCTGCATGCCCGGCGTGCGCGCTCGGCAGGCCCTCGAATCCGATGCGCTCTGCGGCCTCGCGCAGCCGCTGCAACGCGGCGGGAAACAGCTGCCAGCGGTCGATCGGCAGTCCTTCGATGGCGCGCAGCGCCCGTTCGGCGGCCTCCACCGATTCCGGCGGTCCGATCGAAATCAGGAGACAACCCATGAACTCGTATGCGGCCTGTTGCAGCGCCTGACCGCCGTTCAGGTAGCCCGGATGGGCCCCGACGACAACCATCCCGGGCCGGATGCCGAGTCGAAAGTGGTTGCGCGCGGACAGTTCGCACTCGACCTCGAGGTCGTGCTTGGTCCACATCATGGTCGTCGGCTTTCCCGTCGTGCCCGACGACATGCCGATCCGCACTGCCTCGGCGATCCCGCGCACACGGTAGTCGCCGAGCGGCGGTGCGGCGGCTTCGCTTTGCCGCAGGTCCTCCTTCGAGATCACGGGAAGTGTTCGCACGTCGTCGAGGGATCGGATGTCACCGGGGCCCACTCCTGCCTGAGCAAGCCGTTTGCCGAAGAACGGTGCTTTGGCAGCTGTGTCAACCGCCTGTTGTAGCCGCGTCAGTTGCAGTTCGCGGCGGCGCTGCACCGGCATCGTCTGCGCCTCTGCGTTCCAGAAATTCTGCTCACCAGGCACAGTCACGTGATCCACCAATTACTTCTCCAATGTTGTGAGCTGACACAGCACTGGTCACATCAGGGTGACCGAACCCGCCGTGCCGTCGACGCAGATGCGCTGCCCCTCGGAAATACGTGTGGTTCCGTGCTTGACGTCAATGACGCACGGGATGCCGACCTCGCGAGCTGCAATGCAGGCGTGCGACATCAATCCCCCGATGTCCACAACGACCGCGCTCGATTGCATGAACAGCGGGGTCCACGCCGAGTCCGTGCCGCGGGCGACCAGGATGTCGCCGTCGTCGATGTCGATGGTGTTGGGGTCGTGGACGATTCGCGCCCGGCCGGTAGCTGTGCCAGGCGAACCACCAACGCCGGCCAGCACGGTCGACCGCTCATCAGGCGTCTTGGGTGGAAGCACACCGAGGCTGCGCCAGCGCGCTTCGCTCATCCGGGCCAGGCCATGCGCCGTCGCATCGACGATCTCGGGAAGCGGTAATTGGAAGGCCAATTGGTGGGTTTCGCGCCGGCGTGCGATCCGCGCAAGGAGTTGTCCGCTCTCAAACTGTCCACGAAGTGCGCTATCCAGATCGGGCTTTCGTAGATAGAACACATCTGAGGGATCGTCGATGATGCCCCGCTCGGCAAGCCGTAGTCCCGCCTCCCGCACCACCGCCCGCAGCGATGCCACCGCCATGGCCATTGGCACCTTGCCATTCTCCCGCCAGCGCAAGTGGTGCTCGGTGAACGACAGCTGCCTGCGCAGCAGCGGCCAGCGCCATCCGGCGAGCTGCTTTAACTCCCGGCGAGCGCCCTCCTGAGCCGGCGTCGCGACTGGGCGCTCCGCGCCGTCGATGAGCCGTTCGACCGTGGCCGGATCGTCGGACCACGTTCGCGACTCTAGTTCAAATTCGTTGCTCCCGCGGAATCCGTAGTCGCGCAGGAACTGTGCGCGATCCAGTTGGCCAGCCTTGACTCTGGCCATCGCCTCGATCGCCTCGCTCATGTGCACGCCGCCGAGCGGAGTGATCGCCTCGGTCGCCAGGCGGGCGCCGTCCTCAGGTCCGGCCAACTTGTCAGCGGTCTGCGTGAACTGCTTGAACAGAGCCGCGCCAATGACACTCGCCACGGCGTGGGGTTCACGCTGGCGCGGGTGAGTGCCCACAAACGTCGTGATCCGCGCTAGCAGGTACTCGTCGGACTGACTGGGCCAGTCCCGTCTCAGGTCGTCATCGAGTTGCGTCCGCGCAATCGCGGTGTCCCTCCTCGCCTGCCGCGGGTAGTTGCGCAGGGCGGCGGCGAAGTTGGCCCCAATCTTCAACAGCGACAGAAGGTTGGGCGAGCCCCCGTCCTCAGTCGGAGCGTCGGGATCTGGGTTCACACCGAGGTAGTCGGCGTAGACACCCGCACGATTCCAGCCCGGGAGATTGTCGGCCAGCGCGGCGGATGGGGTCACGCCGAACATGACGTAGCCATAGAAGCAGCCGTTCCACGTCCACTGCGGGCTGGGCTCGGTTACGCCGAGGACGCGCACGAACGCCCCCTCCAAGCCGCGCTCCTGAGGAAGTTCCACCAGCTCTTGCGTGAGCGGCGTGATCGGGTTGGGCCACTGGTCCAATGCATTCGCACGGGTGAAGACTTGTGGTTCGGCGGGCCAGGTGCACAGCTCGTCGTCGAGGTGGCCCAACATCTGTTCGAAACTCATCGCGGCTTGACTGCCGGGTGTGGTCATCGAGGCCGTCCTTCGTCGTCGTGGCTGCCGCCTATCGCGGCAATTTGAGGATCTGCTCCGCGATCGTGTTGCGTTGAACCTCAGCGGTTCCCGCTCCGATGGTGGCGCCGCGGGAGTGCAGATAGCCGGTGAGCCATCGAGCATTCTGGACCGCGTCGGTCGCGGTGGTGATCAGGGCATCCGCACCGATCAGATCGACGGCTGTCTCGTAAAAGCTTTGCTCCACCAGGCTGTGGTGCAGTCGGGTGATCGACGCCGCAGGGCCGGGTGTGCCGGTCTTCTCCGTCGCAGACACGATGCGTGCAGCGTTGAGCGCCATGATCCGCACATCGATCTCACTGCGGGCCAGCGCATCTCGCGCCAATGGATCGTCAAGTGCGCCCCGGTCCCTCAGCAGTGCGACCAGTCCGCTCATCCGTCGCCGGTATGCGGACGCGTGTAGCAACGAGCGTGCGGCGCGCTCGTAGCCCAGGGTGGCCCGTGCCAGCTGCCAACCCTTGTTCTCCTCACCGACCCGGTTGGCGACGGGCACCCGGACATCGTCAAGGAACACCTGGCAGAAGTGGCTGTGCCCACTCATATCTCGCAGCGGACGCGCCGTAACTCCTTTGGCGTGCATGTCGATCAGCAGATAGCTGATGCCCGCAGCGCCGGTGTCGGGGCCGCCGGTGCGGACGAGGGCGAACAGCACGTCGGCGACGTCGGCGAAAGTGCTCCACAGCTTGGTGCCGGTGACAATGTAGTAGTCACCATCGCGGCGCGCGCGGGTGGACAGCGATTGCAGGTCGGATCCCGCACCGGGCTCCGAAAAGCCTTGTGCCCACACTTCGTCGCCGCGCAGCATCGCGGGCAGGTAACGCCGCTTCTGGTCATCATTGCCGTACCGCAGCAGCGTCGGCCCTGCGATGAACGGACCGTTGCCGGGATGCCCGGGGGCGTGGAACTTTGCGAACTCGTCGTGATAGGCGACCTGTTCGGCGAAGCCGAGCTCCATCCCGCCAAACTCGCGTGGCCATGCCGGCCCGGCGAAACCGTTGTCGTAGAGTGTTGCGGCCCACGCCTGCATCTGTGTGGTCCGCGCATCGCCGGCCAGCCCGCGGATGTCTGGCGGTGGATGCGCGGCGACGAATTCACGAATTCGGCGCCGCAATCCCTCATGACTTGTCATCGCGGCAACCGGTTGCGCAGGGCGGTCAGCCGGCTCCGGAGCGCCGACAGTGATTTCTCGTCGGGTTGGTCGGCGTTTTCCATTGCGGCGATTTCGGTCTCAACGGAAGCGATTTCGGCGACCAGACGCTCGGTGGCCTCAGCGGTGGTCAGCAGATCCAGGTCGGACCAGTCCGACGCCTTCGGATCGATCATGTGCGAAATACCGTCGTCACTGCCCACGCGGAAAATGGAACAGCGCACGGCTGTTCGTCTCGACCATCTGCCGGACCTCCTCGTCGGGGATGGTGGCGAACACCTCGACGGCGCGCTTGCGGCTGTTGGGCCAATTGGAGTCCGAATGGGGATAGTCGGCTTCCCAGAGAATTCGCGACAGCCCGATGTCGTAGCGGGACTTCAGGCCGTGCACGTCATCGATGAAGCAGCCGAAGATGTGCTTCGCGAACAGCTCCGACGGCGGCGTGCTCTGGTCGACGTTCTGGTAGAAGCGGTGCCGGCTCCACACATAGTCGGCGCGCTCGAGCAGATAGGGAACCCACCCGATGCCACCCTCCGCCATCGCCACTTTGAGATTCGGGTGGCGGTGAAAGACCGGTGAGAACAATAGGTCCGCGGTGGCGTACATCGAATTGCAGCCGAACAGGGTGATGGTCACCGCGAACGGCGCCTCCGGTGCGGTGGATGGCGACTGGCCGGACGAGCCGAAGTGTAGGCAGATCGGAATGTCGGCGGCTTCGCAGGCGGAGAAGAAGCCGTCCCAGTGGTCGGTGTGATACGACGGAAGGCCCAGCGGCACAGGGTTTTCGATGAAGCTGATCGCTCGCGCACCCTTGGCAGCCGTGCGCTCCAGTTCGGCCACGCACAGCGCGGGGTCCCATATGGGCATTATGACGATCGGGATCAACCGCTCAGGTGCGGCCGCGCACCACTCGTCGATCATGAAGTCGTTCCAGGCCTGCACGCACAGCAGCGCAAGCTCCTTGTCCGACGCCTTCAGGAAGACGGTGCCCGCGAAGCGGGGAAACGACGGGAAGCACAGCGCTGCCTGCACACCGTCGAGGTCCATGTCGATCACTCGGGCGCGTGGTTCGTAGCAGCCGGGGATCATGTCGCTGTAGCGCATCGGCTCGGTGCCGTAGTCCTTGGGATCCTTGCCCGCGACGGCGTTGAGGCCGATCTGCGGGAACTGGTTGCCTTCGTAGAGCCAGACATTGCTCGGTGGTTCGTCGGGCCTGCCCTCGATCGGCACGTCGATGATCCGGGGTCCGGAGTCAGCGAGCTTGGCAGGCAACCGGTCGGACCACAACGTCGGCGGCTCCACCAGATGATCGTCGACCGATATCAGATGCATGTCGTCTGTCAACGGCACTTCGCTCCACCACCTCAGTCGTCAGCCATCACAGGGTATTCGCCCCGCCAAATAATACGTTATATGATAGCTCGATTACAAGAGACGGAGTGCGGAGGCCCTATGCAGGTGAACCCCGAGCAAGGCGTGGGTGCCGTGGCGTTCGACATGGGCGGCGTATTGACACACACCGCCTTCGGCGGGCTGGAAAAGTATGCGCTGAGCCTGGGGCTGCCCGCCGACATGCTGGTCGGTTACTTTCGCGGCCACGCCCAGATGGCACTGCTGGAGACTGCGCAGATCACGTCGCGGGAGTTCTTCAAGTTCGTCTGTGTCGACGCCGAGCGGCGCAGCGGGATACGACTGGACATCCATCGGCTAGCGGCGGCGGCGGCCCGCGGCGAGGAGCTGAACCCACAGATGCTCGACCTGGTCGCGAAGGTGCGCACCCGGTGCTCGACCGCGCTGCTGACGAACAACGTCGCCGAAGCCGGCTGGCGGCCGACGTTTCCGTTCGATCTCTTCGACGTGGTGATCGACTCTTCAGAAGTCGGAGTGCGCAAACCAGATCCGGTGATCTATCAAGAACTGATCAACCGGGTCGGACTGCCCGCCTCCCACATCGCATTCGTCGACGATCTGGCCGAAAACCTGCCCGCCGCAGAACAACTCGGCATCAGGGTGGTGCGTTTCATCGGGCTGGACCCGCTGCGCGAGACGTTGCGCGAGCTGCAGGCACTGCCATCCGATTGACGGTACGCGCCCTCACTCCAACAGGTCGAGGACGCTGCTCACATCGGGGTCGGCGCGCAGTTGCATGTCACCCGCCGCG
Source organism: uncultured Actinomycetota bacterium (assembly GCA_963841555.1). GTDB lineage: Bacteria > Actinomycetota > Actinomycetes > Mycobacteriales > Mycobacteriaceae > Mycobacterium. The sequence goes on along the minus strand of CAWJDL010000003.1, from coordinate 710,270 downwards.
AGGTGACGGCGCCACAACTCCTCAGCATCCTGGGCGGCGCCGGCGGCGACGAGTTCGACGAAGCGCTGGTGCGCGCGGTGCGCGGCAGCGCTGGCAACCCGCCGCGCCGGTTCGGCGGTCCCAGCGCTCATGTAGCGGTCGGCCTGAGCCTGAATGATGCGGTTGGACACCGAGGTCAGCACTTCGAACGTCTGCGACCCGGTCAGCTGCACGATCAGCTGATGAAACCGGCCGTAGGCGTGCGAGAGTTCGGTGGGCTCATCGAGCACCGCCTCCTCGTCGTCCAGCGCCTTGCGCAGCGCCTCGACGATGTGGTCACGATCGTCAGCCCTGGCCAGCAGTCCGGCGGCTGGCGCCTCCAGCATCAGCCGCGCGTCGTAGACGTCCTGCAGGGTCGCGCCCTGTGATTGCAGCACCAGCCCGATGTAGCGGGCCACATTGGCTACCGACGGTGTCTTGATGCGCGCGCCCCCACCGGCACCGCGGCGCACGATCAGCAGCCCTTCGGACTCCAGGATCCGCAGCGCCTCGCGAACTGTGGTGCGCGCTACGCCCGCATGCCCCATGAGCTGGTCCTCGGGCGGAAGCGGATCGCCCTCGCGCAGTTCACCCGCGATGATCTGGCGCCGCAGATCGGCGGCGACGATATCGGCCATCTTCGGCAGGTGAACCGCCTTCAGCACACTGGCCATCTACTCCCTCTCACAGTGCGAGCGCGCCGCCGTCCACCGCCAGCGCGTGCCCGTTCACAAACGATGCCTCCTCGGAGCACAGCCAGGTCACTGCGTTTGCGACCTCCTCCGGTTCGACAAACCGCTTCATCGGGCTTACGTCGGTCATCGCCTTCTCGATCGCGGGATTTCCCGCGACCCGTTCGAGATTCAGCTGTGTCCGTGCAGATCCGGGGCACACGGCGTTCACTCGCACGCCCTTCTTGCCGAACTCGACTGCGGCGGCCTTTGTCAGCCCGATCACGCCGTGTTTGGAGGCGACATAAGCAGACGCGAACGGGACCGCGACCAGCCCCGAAAAGGACGCCGTGTTGACGACGGCGCCGCCGCCGCTTGCCAGGATCGCCGGGATCTGATGCTTGAGGCCGAGGTAGACCGCGTTGAGGTTGATCTGCACCGTGCGAAACCAGATCTGGTCGTCGCAATCGGTCAAACGCGCAGACTCCCCGAGCACGCCTGCGTTGTTGTGCGCGTAGTGCAACCCGCCGAACGTACGCACGGCGAAACCAACAGTGGCGGCCACCGCATCGGGATCGGTCACGTCGGCGGCGAAGAACTCGGCCTGACCACCGTCAGCGCGGATCTTGGCGACCGTGGCCTCTCCGCCCTCGGCGTTGAGATCGGTCACCACCACGCTGGCGCCCGCCCGCGCAAACGCCGCAGCGCACACAGCGCCAATGCCGGCTCCGGAGCCGGTAACGAGCGCCACCTTGCCGTCGAACTGTGTCATTCCCTGCTCCCAATTTTCGCTATATTAACAGTCGATTTATCAATCGCGGATTAGCTCACGTCGAGAAAGCGCGGCTTGCGTTTGTCGCGCAGCGCCCGCACGCCCTCGCGGAAGTCCTGGGATCCCAACGCGGCATTCATGTCCTGGACCGAAAGCTGGTAGGCCTCTCCGAAACTCAGCTCGGAGTCGATGAACAGCTGGCGCTTCATCGTGCGCAGGGATTCCGCGGCGCTGCCTGCCGCCAGCGACTTGGCATAGCTCATCGCCTCGGCGACCGCCTCACCGGACGGGCAGACGCGCTGCAGCCAGCCGAGTTCGGCCGCGCGCTCAGCGCTCATCGGCGCAGGCGAGTACAACAGCTGTGCCGCATTTGCGGTGCCGACCATGCGTGGTAACACCCACCCGAGCCCGTACTCCGCGGGCAGACCCAGCCCGGCGAATGCCGTAGCGATTCTCGCGTCGGCGTCTCCGAACCGAATGTCGGCATAGCTCGCCACAAGAAAGCCAGCGCCTGCGCATCCGCCTGTGATCGCGGCGATGATGGGCACCGACACGGTCAGCGGATACATGTGATTGCGCCGCATGTCTTGCGGGGTCCAGTCCGGGAAGTCCGGCAGTGCAACGGATTCCACCTCATACGATCCGTCGCTGTCGCCGATGTCGTCGAGCAGACCGGAATCTGCGCCTACACAGAAGTCGTTCTCGCCGCTGACCACCACTACGCGGACATCGGAGCGGGTGTGGCACCAGTGCAGTGCCCAGCGGTACTCGGCCGCGGTGTTTCCGGCCCACGCGTTTCGAGATTCGGGCCGGTTGAATGTGATTCCGCCGACGCCGTGTTCGACGCTCAGCCGCATCCGGGTGAATTCGATCGGCTTCACAGCGCCAGGGCCTTCCCCAGGGCCTGCAGATCCTCGAGCTGCTCGGCGGCATCGCGTTTGCGGAGTTCGACGACGACCTCGTCGATCCCAACGGTCTCGTAGTCGTGCAGCCTGCGGCTGATCGCAGCGGGCGTACCGAAAAGCCCGATGCTGTCGATGTAGTCCGCGCGCACCGCCTGGCGCGCCGCCGCACGGTCACCGCTGTCGTGGTGGGTGCGGATGTCTTCGACCATGTCGGCGTACCCCATTCTGCGCACCGCCGCGGCATAGAACTCGCCCATCGACGCCAGGTACAACGCCGACCACCCGCGCTCGAGCTCGTACAGTGCCGCGCGATCGGTGCCAGCAGCCATGGGTGCTACCGGGGCGAGTTGCACATCGCGGCCGTTGGACCTGAGCGCTTCGAGCAGCGGGGCGGCGAACGCCTGATGGTGGTCGGGTGAGTACGGCGTCGGCGTCCATCCGTCGGCGATCTCTGCGGTTAGGCGTTGGTTGGCGGGCCCGAGGGCCGCCAGGTAGATCGGCACCGGTGCGTCGCCGGACTGCAGCGCGAATCGCAATGGCCGCCAACCTGACTCGGCACGGGGGACGCTAATCGCTTCACCTCGGTAGCTGACGGCTGCCCCGGACAGCGCCTGGCGGATTACCGCGACCGTGTCTCGGGTGCGCGCCACCGGACGGTCGAACGCGACCCCGTGCCAACCCTCCACCACGGCGGGACCCGACACCCCGAGCCCGAGCCGGAAGCGACCCTCGGTGAGCGACCACAGCGAGCCCGCGAGACCGGCGATCATCGCAGGGCTGCGCGCGTACACCGACGACACGTGGGTGCCCACCTCCAGCCGGTCGGTGTGGGCGGCGCACCAACCGAGGAGGGCCGAGCAGTCGTACCCCCACGGTTCACTGATCCACAGCCCGTGCAGCCCGACCTCATCGGCCGTTGCGATCAGGTCCGTCAGCGACTTGCGGTCGGTGTAGCGCAACCTCAGCGAGATTCGCATCAGCGGATCTCCCAGTTCCGTTCGACGCCGGGGTCGAACGCGGTCTTGGTCTTCGGGTTGATCAGCTGGGTGTACATCAGCGGAATCGACCGGGTGGCCTCGATCGTCATCGACAGCGAGTCCCATACCGCCTTGACGGTGCCCTGTACCGCCAGCGGCGGCTTGTCGGCCAACCGCGTTGCCAGCACGTGGGCGCGCTCCCACAGCTGATCGCGGCTGACCACCTCGGAGACTAGGCCGATCGCCAATGCCTTTGCAGCGCTGATTCTTTCGTCGTTGCCGAACAGAGCCATGCGCATCACCTCTCCGAAGGGGATGCGCCGCAACAGCGCTGCGGGTTCCAGCGCGGACGCCATCCCGTACGTGGTGTGCGGGTCGAAGAAAGTGGCGTCGTCCGAACAGATGGCGACGTCGCACTCGTTGAGCCAGTAGAAGGCACCGCCGGCGCACATGCCGTGAACGGCGACGATGAGAGGCTTCCAAACCCGATTCTGCTTGGCGCCCAACCAGAAACCGGGATCATCCTCGCTGAGCGGGTTGGGGTGGCGGAAGCGGCCGAGCTTGCGATCCACACCCGTGGAGAACGCCTTGTCACCGGCAGCACGTAGCACCACGACGTGAATGTCGTCTTCATGCCGGCAGATACGCCAGATTCGGGCGAACTCGTCGAGCATGCGCTGATCAAAGCAGTTGAGGACCTCGGGCCGGTTCAGTGTGACCGTCGCGATGTGGTCGGCGCCGACGTCGAACTTGACGGTTTCAAAGCCGCCCTCGGCGGATGTCATCTCGGTTCCCTTGGAAGCATCAGGACTCGTTCGGCCAGCATGGTTTTGAGTATCTCCTCCGTGCCGCCCGCGATGCGGTAGCCGAAGGCGCCCATGATCCATTTGTTCCAGCCGAAGGTGCCCCACTGGCCCGAGTCGACGACGAGTTCCTGCTCCAAGATGGCCCCGGCGAGGTCGCCGAGGGCGCGCAAGTTCGCCGACACCAGCAGCTTGTCGATGGCCCGCTCGGCGCCTGAGAGCTCCGACTCGGGGATCGACTGGACCCGCTGCTGCTGGAAACGCGCGATCCGGAGCCGCGAGTACACCTGGCTCCACTGCTGACGCACCTGCGGATCTCCGATTCTGCCGGTGCGCTGGGCAAGTTCGCGCAGCAGGCCGATCGCCCGGTCGGTAACCTCGTGCGTCCGATCTCCCACCGCTTTTCGCTCGCCCGCCAGCGCCCGGGTCGCCACCTGCCAGCCTGCGCCGACATCGCCGACGACCGCGCGGTGCGGCACGACGACCTGGTCGAGGAAAACCTCGGTGAAGCTGGCACCGCCGGTCATCTGCCGGAGCGGGCGCACTGTGACACCGTCGGCGTTCATCGGGACCACCATCATCGTCAGCCCCTTGTGCTTTGGGGCCTGCGTATCGGTGCGCACCAGCGCCAGCCCGATGTCGGCGAACGACGCATTGGACGTCCACACCTTCTGGCCCGTGATCTCCCAGCCGCCGTCCACCTCGGTCGCTCGGGTGCGCACACCCGCGAGGTCCGATCCAGCGGCCGGCTCGGAAAACAGTTGGCAGGCCACTATTTCACCCCGGTAGATCGGCACGACGTAGTCGGAGACCTGCTCGGCGGTCCCGCAACCCAGGATCGCCGGGCCCACCGTGCCGATACCAATCCGCAGCGGGCTCATGTCGGGGATCTCGAACGACGATTCGACACGCCGGTAGAGCACCTCGTAGTCGGCCGACAGGCCGCGCCCACCGAACTCCACCGGGCCCGTAATCCACCCAAAACCGGCCTGCCACCGCAACTTCTGCCACCTGCGTGCCGCCTCGGCCTCCGTGCGCTCCTGCTCGTCGCTGGTTTCGTGAAACAGTGTCAGAGCTTCGTCGCCGACGCCCCACGCCGCGTTCTGTTCGATGCGGGGCGCGGCCTGGCCGCTGAGGAACGCGACGGCATCCATGACGAAGCGACGCTGCTCGTCGCTGCGGGCCAGAGCCAACACCGCGTCGGCCGAGGCGATCTCAGTCACCATTGCACGTGCACATTCTTGATGCGCAGATATTCGTCGAGGCCCGCCCGGGATCCCTCGACGCCGTGTCCGCTGTCCTTCCATCCGCCGAACGGCGCCGCCGGGGGCAGAGCTGCCATGCCGTTGACCGAGACGTAGCCTGCGTCCAGCGCTTCGGCGACGCGGTGCGCGCGCCCGAGGTCGGTGGTCCAGACGTATCCGGCCAGACCGTAGCGGGTGTTGTTGGCGATCTCGACAGCCTTTGCCTCGTCCGCGAAGCGGATGACCGACAGCACCGGGCCGAACACCTCGTCCTGGCCGAGCGGACTGTCTGGGGCGACGTCGGCGAAGATCGTCGGTTCGATGAAATTTCCAGCTGCGAGCTCACCGGACGCGCGGGAGCCGCCGTGTACCAACCGCCCGTCGCCGCGACGGCGCGCCGCGTCGATGACCTCGAGGATGCGGTCGAGCGCCTTCTCGTCGACGACCGGCCCCATGCTGGTGGTCGGGTCGAACGGGCTGCCGAGCCGGAACTTCGTCGCGGTCGCGATGACGCCCTGAAGCACTTGGTCGTAGACCGACTCATGGACCAGCAGCCGGGTCGGTAGGAAGCAGCCCTGTCCACTGTTCTGCGAGATGCCAAGGATCGCCGCTAATTTGGCCGTCTTGTCGAGATTGGTGTCGGGGAACACCAGCGACGCGGACTTGCCACCGAGCTCCAGCACCGTCGGAATGTGTCGCGCGGCAGCGGCCTCGCCGACGGCACGGGCGGCCACGCCGCCGCCGGTGAAAGAGATCATCGCAATACGGTCGTCGGCGCACAGCCGCGCCCCGACGTCGGCTCCACCGGGCACCACGTTGACCAGCCCGGCGGGCAGCCCGGCGGAGGAGACCAGCGACCCGAAGTGCAGGCTGGAAAACGGCGCCGCCTCAGACGGTTTGAGGACGACCGCGTTGCCTGCCGCCAGCGCCGGGGCCACCTTGAGCGCCAAAGCCATGACAGGCCCGTTCCAGGGGATGATCGCGGCGACCACTCCGTAGGGTGACCGACGCGTGTAATCCAGACCCCCGCTGGGTGTGCCGACAGCGGGCACGGTGCCTTCGATCTTGTCGGCGTGACCCGCGTAGTGGCGGAACCATTCGGCGGCCGCGCCAACGCCGGCCTGCGATGCCCGCAGCGGCATGCCCATCTCCAGCGACACCAGCGCGGCGAGGGTATCAGACTGTGCATCAATGGTATTGGCGAGTGCAAGCAGCAGGTCGCGACGTGCGGCAGGGTTCAGCGCTACCCATTGTGCTTGCGCCTCGACCGCCGAGGCCACGGCGTCGTCGACCTCCCCGGCGCCAGGCAGCGACCAGCTCTTGAGTTGCGCGCCGGTAGCGGGGTCGCGGTGTTTGTGCGCGGCACCGGTGCCGTTGCGCCAAGATCCGGCGATGAACGCGGACGCTGGCGCTAGCGCGTTGATGGCGGACTCGCGCAGGTCCGCGCCGGGACTCACCGTGGTGGTGCTCACAGGCCAAGCTCCTTCAACATTCGTTCGCGGTGATACGCCGGTGTGCCAAACAGCATCTCGGTGCTCTTTGCGCGGCGGAAGTACAGATGTGCCGGGTGCTCCCAGGTGAATCCAATACCGCCATGGACTTGAATGTTCTCCGCGGCGACGTTGCAGTACGCCTCCGAGCAGTACGCCTTGGCCAGGCTGCACAGCAACGTGGTCTCTTCGGAGCCCTCGTCGATCGCCGCGCAGGCCGCGTAGGCCGCCGACGTCGATGACTCCACCTCGACCAGCATGTCGGCGCATTTGTGCTTGATCGCCTGAAACGACCCGATGGGCCGCCCGAATTGCTCGCGAACTTGGGCGTATTCGACGCTCATCTCCATCAGCCGACGCGCGCCGCCGACCTGTTCGGCGGCCAACGCTGCCAAAGCCGCGTTCAGCGCGTGCCTGAGGTACGCATCGGCCGCGCCGATCGTTCCGATCGCCGTCGCGTTGGTGTCGTCGAACGTCACGCTGGCCTGTCTGCGGGTCATGTCGAGTGTCTGCACAAGCGTCGCGGAGTAGCCACTTGAGGCCGCGTCCACGGCGAACAGGCCGGGCCCGTCATCGGTGGCGGCCGCGACGAGTACGACATCGGCTGCCGCGCCGTCGATCACGTACGGTCTGCTGCCGGAAAGTTTCCACCCGGTGCCGTCGGTGCGCGCCCGCACTTCGTCACCATTGGCCACCCAGTGGCCGCGGCGGTCGGTGAACGCCACTGCCGCGATTGACGTCCCATCGGCGATGCGTGGCAGCAGCTCGGTGCAACGTTCGTCGTCGCCGCTGGCGAGCAGCGCGCTGACGGCCAACACGGCCGACGACAGATACGGGGCGCATGCCAGCGCGCGGCCCATCTCCTCCATCACGATCTGCAGATGCGTGAACCCAAACCCGGTGCCGCCGAATTTCTCCGGGACGAGCAGGCCCTGCAGCCCGAGCTGGTCGGCCATCGCCGTCCATAATGTGCGGTCGAATCCGTCGTCGCTCTCCATCGCCAAGCGGACGGCAGGTTCGTCGGAATACTTAGCGAAGAAGCCACGCGCCGTCAGCCGCAGTTCGCACAGCTCGTCATCGTCTAGATCGCTCAATTGCCGTCCTCGGTGTGAGTAGTCGCCGGTTCGGTATCCCAGCGCAGGACAAGGTGGTCCATGCCCATCGAGCCGCCTCCGTGCGTGTGGATGCTGTCGGCGTTGACGGCGCGATAGTCCGGAATGCGGCGGTGAAACTCGCCAACGGCAGTGCGCATTTCCTCGCGGGCAAGATGCGATCCGGCACATCGGTGCGGCCCCGCGCCGAACGCGAGGTGGCGGTTGGCGCGGCGACGGAAGTCGACGTTAAGAGGATCGGGGAATTCGTCGGGATCCATTGCGGCAAACGTGGTCGACACAAGCACCCGGTCGCCGGCTTTCATCGGCACACCGGCGAACTCGACGTCGGCGACCGCGGTGCGCGCCGTGTTCACGAAGCTGAAGACCCGCAGCAGCTCCTCGACGGCGCCGGAGATCAGCTCGGGAGCCTCGACGAGCTCTCGGCGGTGGCTTGGGCTTTCGGCAAGGAACCGGAATACGAAGGACAATGCGGCAGTGACGGTGTCGAGCCCGGCGATGAAGAGCAGGAAGGTGAAATTCTGCACCTCATCCGCGCTGACCGGGCGGTCCTCGATCGTCGTGGCGAGCAGGTTGGACACCAGATCGTCGCGGGGATCGCTCGCCCGCTCGTCGATCAGGCTACGCAGGTATTCGTTGATCTCGACGCCCGCAGCGGCGCGCCGGGCCGGATCGTCGTAGCCGTGCAGCAGCACCGAGTTCCATTCGACAAATTGTTTGGATTCCGAGTCGGGCAGCCCGAGCATCGCAGTGAAGATGGTGGTGGGGAACGGCTGGGCGAAGTCAGCGAGGAATTCGCACTCTCCGCGCGGGACGAAACCGTCGAGCAGTCCGACACACACATCCTCGATGACCGCCGCCTTGGCGGCCACCACCTTCGGAGCGAAGAACGGGGCCAGCACCTGGCGGTACGGGCGGTGTTCGGGCGGGTCCAACTCCAGTGGGAAGAGCTTCTCCTTGCGCTTGGGTTGGGCGGGAATCCCGGTGGATGCGCTGGAGAACAGCTCAGGCTGTTGGAGCGCCGCGCGGATGTCGTCGGCCTTCGTCAGCACCCAGTAGCCCCCGTGCATCGGGCTGAAGAACGCCCGTTTCGACGGTGCGTTGCGGTAGACCGCGAACGGATCGCGGTCTACGTCAGGCCCGGTGACGTGATCGAAGTCGTGGACCAGATCGTGCGACACATGCGACGGGACGCCCCGCTCGTCGCTCACCAAAGCAGCAGACCTCCGATCGACACCCGGCGGCAGTCTTCCCACACGCCCAAAGGCATAATTCGTTATATCAATAACCGAAACTTTTGTCCACCGACTGTGCCTGGTCCAATTCCACACCGTGACGACACCCCAAGACCACGAAACGGGCCGCAGAACACCTGGCGCTAATCAGTTGACGCGGTCGACGCCGGTCCGGTGCCTGTGCAAACCGCCGATCGCACGACCCCCGCCCATCGGCTAGTCCCGACGGACCCGCACTAATCGGTGATAAATTGACCGCTACGCAGCCGAAGGGACGTTCGTCGGCGCCCGAGGCAGAACCGGACCGCAAAGGCAAGCATGGCTGAAATGCTGGGCGAGGCCAAAACCACGCCCGAGACACCCTCGCCGAAAGCTGCCTCCCTGGTGGCAGCACAGATCCGCAAACAAATCGTGCTGGGTGAACTCGCCGAAGGCGACCAGCTTCCCTCGGAAGCCGAAATGGTCAAGCGGCTCGGCGTATCGCGGCCGACATTGCGCCAAGCCTTTCGCATCCTGGAGACCGAACACCTCATCACCGTTCAGCGCGGTGCCCGCGGCGGCACCACGGTGCTGCGCCCGTCGATCAAACTGGCCAGCCGCTACCTCAGCGATTTGCTCCGCTACCGCGTCACGACACTCGACGACGTTCTCACCGCCAGGTTGATGATCGAGCCGGCTGTCGTCGAGCTACTCGGCCGCCGCCGCGACGACGCGGCCATCGAAGCTCTCGAGTCGGCGGTACGGGAGCAGCGGGCGGCCGACGACGGCGACACCTCGCTGCTGAGCTCGGCCGAACAGTTCCATGTGCGGCTGGTCGAGCTGGCAGGCAATCCCGTTCTCGCGCAGTACTGCAAGTTGATCAACTACCTCGTCCGCGGCCAGATCCGACACCTGCCTGCACGCGATGACGAACACGCGGCGTTGACACGCGGCGCTGACGAGGCTCACGGCAAGCTTATCGAGCTGTTGGCGGCGGGCGCCGCACACGCGGCTGCCGAGCACTGGCGTGAGCATCTCAGCGACGTCCACGCCCGGCTTGCCGCGCGGCTCGACGTGAACGCACGGCTGGACCCACCCGACTAATAGTCTGCGTGGGCCTGCCAGAGCCGTGCCAACTCGGGCTTTTGCACCTTGCCCGTCGCGGTCGTCGGCATCGCGTCGATAGCCGTGATGGCCACCGGGTACTTCTGCGGTGCGATGCGGGTGCTGCGTAGGTGATCGATCAGGGCGTCGAAGCCCGGAAACTCCTGCCCCGCACGGGTTGTCACGTACGCGACGACTTGCTCGCCGAGGCGGGGCTCCGGCACGCCGAGCACCGCTGCGGCGGCGACCGCAGGGTGTTCGCACAGCGCGTTCTCGATCTCGCGCGCCGAGAACTTCTCCCCGCCGCGGTTGATGATGTCCTTGATCCGCCCTGTCACCCTCACCCACCCATCGGCGTCGACGGTGCCGACGTCGCCGGTGGTGAGCCAGCCGTCGCCGCGGAACGTATCAGCGACGTCCTCGACATACCCCATCATCTGCTTGGGGCTGCGCAGCAGCAGTTCCCCCTCCGAGCCGGGCGGGAGCACGGTTCCGGCGTCGTCGACGGCGACGACCTCGGAGCCGGGCTCGACGCGCCCGTCAGTGTTCGCGCGTCGGTCCGACGCGTCGCGCTCGGATCCGTACGAGATGGACGGCGCCTCGGTCATGCCCCACGCCCGCCATGCCGCGACACCCACCGCGTCGGCACGTGCAAGCAGAGCGGGCGGAGTCGGGGCGGCGCCGGTCTGAAACCTGCTCACCCGATGACCGCGATAGCCGGGCCCCTCGTAACGCTGGACGAGTTCGTCGAGGAACACCGGCGCGCCGACGGCGAACGTGACCTTCTCACGCTCGATGACTGCGACCGCGCGGGCGGGATCCCATCGCGACTGCACGACGACCGGCGTGCCGACGCACCAGGGCACCAGGGTGCTGATGACCAGGGCGCCGATATGGGCGATCGGCGCAGGGTTGAACACGACGTCGCCGTCGGTGAGGCCGGTGCCGCGCCGGTAGCTGTTCATCTCCGCGAGCAGCGACCGCGAGTCGTGCCGCACTCCCTTAGGGGCGGCGGTGGTGCCCGAGGTGAACAGGATCAACGCGCACGCACCCGGATCGGTGAATCCGCCGAAGTTCGTAACAGCCCCGGCGATCGGGCCGGGAAACGCCGACCAGCCGTCCCGTGCCGCGCCGACGACCAGCCGCATGAGCGGTCGCAGGGATAACGCCTGCAGCGCCTCGTCGACCTCGGCGGCCGGTGATCGCTCGCCGCCCAGATCTGATGCAGCGATGACGGCAGACGGCATCGTCTGTCGCAGTGCAGCCGTTGTTTCGCTGACGCGAAACAACGGCAGGACCGGAACGGCGATTGCACCGTGACGCCAGCACCCGAGGATCGCCGCGATGAGCTCGACACCGTTGGGCAGCTGGATCAGCACGCGGTCGCCGCGGCGGATGCCGCCGTCGTGCAGGGCCGCCGCCACCGCGGCCGAGCGTGCGTAAAGCTCGCCGAACGTGTACCGGTCGTCGTCGACTACACAGGCGACGGCGTCGGCGTCGACGCAGGCCCTGACCACGTCCGAAACCGTTGTCTCGAGCCACAATCCATCGGCCCGCCATCGCGCGACCACATCGGCGGGCAGAGGCCTGTGTTTGTCCCAGTCGGTCGTCATGACGGCGTGGTGGCCGCCAGCGAGCGGGCCAGTGCGCCAGCGGCAGGGCGGTCCACCTTTCCGTTGGGCACCCGCGGCAACCTTTCGACGACGAACACCCGCCGCGGGCGCTTGTAGGGCGCCAACTTGTCGGCCAACCGCTCGAGGATGGTGTCGGGTGCAGAGGTGCTTTCGACCAGGGCCACGGGGATCTCGCCGAGTCGGTTGTCCTCGACGCCCAGCACGGCCGCGTCGCGCACCGACCGGTCGCGCAGAAGGGCCGCCTCGACCTCCTCGGGCACGATGTTGAATCCCCCGCAGATGATGATGTTCTTACTGCGACCGGTGATAAACAGGTAACCGTCCTCGTCGAGGTGGCCGCGGTCTCCTGTACTCAACCAGCCGTCGGCGCCGACCGGACGATCACTGTTCGCGCCGACGTAGCCAGCCGTCAACGACGCGCTGCGCACCAGCAGTTCGCCTGTCTGCCCGACCTCGACATCGCGGCCGCCGTCGTCGACGACCCGCAACTCGACGCCGGGCAATGGCTTACCGACCGAGCCCGGCCGACGCCGCCCAGACAGCACGTCCTTGACGCTCTCGATGGCGATGCCGCCGAAGGCCTCGGTCTGGCCGTAGGCCTGCAGCACCGGAATCCCGAATCGCTCCTCGAACTCTTCGCGCAGCGGCGCGGGCAGCGGCGCGGTTCCCGACGACACGTAGCGCACGGGTGCGAGGTCTGCGCCGGGCTCCACCTGGTCGATCAGCATGCGGATCATCGCCGGGTTGATCGTGAGGTTGTCGATGCCGTGGCGCTGGATCAACCTGTGCGCGACCGCGCCATTGAACTTGCGCAGCAGGACGATTCGGCGGCCCACGTACAACGCGAACAACAACCGGACCACACCGGCGGTATGCGAGAGAGGATTTGCAATCAGGTTGGGTGGCTTGTCGCTACTCGACAGCGGCGACGGTGAAGTGTCGCTGCGGAACGCCGACACCGTCGCCCGCAAATTCGCCCACGCATTGTCATGGGTCAGCGCAACACCTTTGGGCTTGCCGGTGGAGCCGGAGGTCAGCAGCACCAGGGCGGTGTCGGTGCCGTCGACCGCATCTGGTGCGACGAAATGCTGCTCCAGCAAGGGTGTTTCGTCGGTGTCGGCCTGCGGTATCCGGTGTGAGTCGATGACCGGCAGGCCGGCTGCGTGTGCATCGGCGTCGTCGGGGTCGGCGAGCACCGCCCTGGCGGCCATCGATTCGGCGACTTCGGTGACGTCGTGCGCAGGTGCCGACGGGTGCATTGCGATGACACCGGCTCCGGCCAACCAGGTGGCGAATGCCGCCGCGGGAAAGCGTTCGTCGTTCCCCACCCGCACGATCACCAGGTCGCCGCGGCCCACCCCGGCGACGAACAGTTGCTCGTAGAGGCGCACCGCTTCGCGGGCGATCGCGGCGAAGCTCCACGGGCCGTCGTCTTCGACACAGACGAAGTCGGCCTCGGGCGCTTCGGCGACCCGCCAGGCCAGCAGCTTGGCAATGGAACCCTCGGTCTTCCAGGTGCTGACGGCCATGTCTCCCTTATCCGGCGTGGTACTTGATGGTCTTGAACTGGGTGTACTCGTCGATGCCCTGGGCGCCGTTCTCGCGGCCCATCCCGGACCGCTTGTATCCGCCGAACGGTACGTCCGGACTGGTGTAGCCGGGACCTCCATTGATGTCCACCGACCCAGCGCGAAGCTGGCACGCGATCTCGAAGGCCTCGGCGGGGTCGCGAGTCATGACGTGGCCGGCGAGCCCGAACGGCGAATCGTTGGCGATTGTCACCGCCTCATCTTCGGTCTCAAAGTCGATGACCACCACGACGGGCCCGAATATCTCCTCGCGAGCGATCCTGGCGGAATTCGTGACGTCGGTCAGCACAGTCGGCCGGTAGTAGAACCCCGCACTGTGGTCGCCCGGCGTCCCGCCCGTCACCACACGCGCGCCATTTTCGGCGGCCTCTGTGACATAGCCGTGCACTCGTTCGACGGCCGCTCGCCGGATCAGCGGTCCCATCCCGGTGCGTGGATCGGTGGGATCCCCGACGCTGACTCTGCCGATCTGCTCGCACAACATCGCCACGTATTCGTCGCGGATCGATCGGTGCACGAGATGACGCGTGGTCAGCGCACACCCCTGGCCGGCGTGGAACGTCGCGCTCTTCGCGCCCACCGCAGCTGCGATCGCGACATCGGCGCCGGCGCAGACGATCAACGGGCTCTTGCCGCCCATCTCGAGGACGAGGTGAGCGAAGCGGGCGGCGGCCTCGCCTGCGATCGCCGCGCCGACGGTGTCCGAACCCGTAAAGCTGACCACGTCTACGCGGCGATCACCGATGAGCTGCCCACCGACCGCCGCTCCACCGGTCACCACGTTGAGGACGCCGTCTGGCAGTCCGGCCTTCTGCGCCGCTTCGGCAATCAACAGCGTGGAGAATGGAGTCAGCGGAGAAGGCTTGAGCACCACGGTGTTACCGGCGGCCAGCGCAGGTCCTATCTTCATCACCGCCTGCAGGAGCGGGAAGTTGTACGGCGTGATCGCCGCGACGACGCCGTAGGGCTCCCGGCGCACCGCCCACCCGCCGAGCAGGCCGGCGCCGCCGACGCGCCGGGTCACACGCGGGGCCACCCCCTCGAGATCCGGCCTGCGCGCGGCTTCGGCCCAGTGGTGCATATGGTCGATCGGGAGTGTCACCTGATGCCCGCGTGCGGTGCTGACCGGGCAGCCTGTCTCGGCCACCACAACGGCCAGGATGCGTTCGACGTCGTCTGACAACACCTCGGCCAACTGGTGCAACGCGTCGCTGCGCGCCCGCGGCGTCAGGTCCCCCCAGTACCAGGTATCGGCCGCCCGGCGCGCCGCCGCGATGGCGTCGTCGACAGTGCGTTCGTCAGCCGCAGGGACCCGGCCCAACTCAGCCTCCGTCGCCGGGTTGAGCACCACGTCGACCTCCCCGCTCTGCGGCTCGACGAAGACGTTGTCGATAAAGCAGCTCGCCGGAGGCAGCGACAACGCTGCGGTCATCGGCGCCACGGCCCTTCCTCCGGGAGCGGCATGCCCGGCAGAAGTCCGTGGTCCTCCGGCGGCTGCGGGTACTCGGGCAGTCCGTGCGTTCGCGACGGCAACCGCACCCGGATGCTGCCGTGGGCGGTGCGCTCCTCGCGATGGTTGTGGCATTCCAGCCGGCAGATGACCTCCGGGTACCCGCCATCCTCGATCGACTCGACGTGCCCGGTGATCTTGGTGAGGTCGCCGAGGGTGTTGAAGCCGGTCACGCGGTCGTCGACGCCGACGATGATGGCGTCGTCGCCCATCCAGTCGGTGACCGTGTGCATGATCCACGCGTTGCGCAGCATCCCGTAGTCGTAGGCGCGGCGGGCACCCACCGACCGCGCATAGCCGTCGTCCCAGTGCACCCGCATCGCCGAATCCCATGCGCCGAACTCGTTGCGCGAATAGAACCCACCCATCCGCTGGCGGTTCTTCCAGTTCAGCCGGTACGGGTAGATCTCGTGCCGGCCGTTGCCCTGCAACCACGCGATGACGTCACCGGTCACCATCGGTCCGCGGAACCGCGGGGTGAACTGCTCGCCGACCGTCACATCCTCGACGTATCGTTTCTCGCGGCCACGAACCGCTTCCATCGCGTAGTGGCGGTCGACCTCATCGAGCTCGGCGTCGGTGAACTGGTGCTGTTCGATGGGTTTGCGGTCGGTGTTGCGTGCGGCGGCAGCCTCGCGTTCGGTGTGCACGAAGTCGGCGTCCCAGATGGCGATGAGCTGCCCGGCGTCGTTCCAGTACACCCGCCGGCGCACCGAAACCGCCGAGCGGCCACCGAATTTTGACCGCTGCTTTTCCTGGACGTCGACGTAGAACCGGCGCACCCAGATGCGGTCACCCTCGCGCACCGGCGCGAAGAACCGGATGTGGTCACCAGCCCAGAACATGTGCACCCCGGACAGCGCGCCCTTGCCGCGCGCCTTCACCTCCGGCGGTGTCGTCACTTTCGGCGTTAGCCCGGCTCCCTCCAGGAAACCCGGGGGTGCCACGATCCCGCCCCATCGGGAGGTGGCCGCATGGTCCGGGTCGCACCACAGCGGGTTGTCGTCGCCGAAGCCGTTGGCGTAGTGGCGGATACCGTCGCGGGTGGCAACCTCGTTCCAGGTGGTCCACCGGTTGTAGGGCCAGTCGACACCGATCTTGCCTCGGAAGGCCTCGAGGCCCGCCTCGGTCAGCTTGCCGAACTCGGCGTCTGAGCCGGTTTCCTCCGCGACACTGGTCATCGTCAATCCCTTCCGACTAAATAGATGCATAATACATCGCAATATCCGCCATCTGTAGGTCGGCGGCGGGATTACCCGGCCGTTGCGGGAAAAATTTCGATGCTTAAACTAACGCTTTATGACGCCGGACACGTCCCAAAGCGGCGATACCGCGTCGTTCTGCCTGCACGACGTCACCGACCAGCACGCCGCGACGCGACCGCAGGCGCTCGCCACGGTGTGCGCAGGCAGCAGGATCACCTGGGAGCAGATGCGCGCGCGATCGCATGCGCTGGCCGCCGAGCTGCATGACGCGGGAGTGGGGCCCGGCGATCGGGTGCTGTGGTGGGGACAGAACTGCCACCGCGTCCTGGAGGCCCTGGTGGCCGCCAGCAGGCTGGGAGCCGTTGTGTGCGTGGCGAATTGGCGACAAAGCACGCCCGAACTGGCGTTCGTGCTCGATGACGCCGCACCCACCGTCGTGCTCTGGCAGGAGCAGGAGATCGGCGCCGTCGCCCACGCCGCGCGCGCGCAGGGCGCGGGCGGTGACGCCGCCTGGATCCAACACGACACGGCGGACCCGGACGGCTACGAAGCACGGATCGCCCGTCGCACTCAGCAGGCCCACCCACCCGGCACCGAGGCCGCTGCGGTGCTGATGATGTACACCGCTGCGTTCGACGGCCAGGTCAACGGCGCGCTGCTGTCGCACCGGGCCCTGCTGGCCCAGTCGATGACGCTGCGCCTGCTCGAGCGACTCGATGACAAGACCGTCTACTTCAACAGCGGCCCGATGTTTCACATCGGCAGCCTTCGGCGCACCCTGGCGGTGCTGCACGCAGGCGGGCGCAACGTGTTGTGCCGACGGGTCGAGGCAACCGTGCTGTGTGAGCTCATCGACGCGGAGCGTTGCACCCACGCGTTCCTGCAGCCTCCGACGATGGCCCAGATGGTCGAGGCCAACGCCGATGGCCACTTTGACCTTTCGAGCCTGCGCAGCCGGCCCGGCGGCCCGCCCGGCTGGGCCGAAATGGTCACCGTCGTCGACGAGCCCACGGTGTCTAGCGGTTACGGGCAGACCGAGGTGGCCGGCGTCGTCACATTCCATTTCCCCGACCGGCCCGCAACGGGGGCGTGGCCGGGACCGTTGGCCAACGTCGAGGTCCATACGCCGGAAGGGCTCCCCGTCGGGCCAGGGGAAGTCGGCGAAATCGTCGTGCGGGGGCCGATGGTCATGAACGGCTACCACAATCGCGAGGCCCTGACCGCGCACCGGGCGCGCGGCGGCTGGCACCACACTAACGATTTGGGACGGCTGGAGGCTGACGGGTCGATCTCGTTCGTCGCACCGCTGCAGCGAATCGTCAAGTCGGCGGCCGAGAACATCTACCCAGCCGAGGTCGAAGCCGCGCTGCGCGCGCATCCGGCCGTCGACGACGCCGCCGTCCTCGGTGTTCCCGACGACGTGTGGGGCCAGCGGGTGAAGGCCGTGGTGGTCGCGCGCGCACCAGTCAGCGGCGACGAACTGACCGATTTCTGCCGCGGGCGCATCGCCCGATACAAGTGCCCGCGCATCGTCGAGTTCGTCTCGTCGTTGCCGCGCAACGCAACCGGCCTCGACCGCGACGCGCTGGACACCCTGCACGGCGGCGGCGGATATCCCGGGACAACGAACTGAGGAACGGCATGGAACCGAAATATCTGGAAGACCTGCACGCGGGCGACACGTTCACCAGCGCAGCACGCACCATCACCGAAAGCGATGTGGTCGCCTTCGCCGGACTCAGCGGAGACTTCAACCCGATCCACACCGATGTCGAGTTCGCCAAGGACACCCCGTACGGGCAGCGCGTCGTCTACGGCCTGCTGGGGCTGGCGATGCTGACCGGGCTGCTGGACCGCACCGGCCTGTTTTCCGGCTCGGCGATCGCCATGCTGGGTATCCGGGACTGGACGTTCACCGCACCGATGTTCATCGGCGACACGATCCGCTTCCAGCTGACCATCACCGACGTCCGGCGCACCAGCAGCGGAGACCGCGGGGTGGTCAAGCGCCACTTCGAACTGCTCAACCAACGCGATGAAGTGGTGCAGCAAGGGGACATCGACCTTCTGGTCCGTGCCCGCGAGACCGTGGCGGTCTAGGTGACCAGCCCCATCACCGATCCGCTGCTGTCGAGGCCGGTGCCCGCGTTCGATCCGCGCGCGGCGTTCTTCTGGGATTCCGGCGCAGACGACAAGTTGCGGATACTGCGGTGCGGCGGCTGTGGTTTCTACGTCCATCCACCCAGTCATCCATGCCCGCAATGCTTTTCGAGTGACCTCGCGCTGGCTGTGGTGAGCGGCGACGGCACGGTCGCCACATGCACGGTCAACGTCCAGCAGTGGGTCGCCGGTCAGCAACCGTATTCGATCGCGGTCGTCGAACTCGACGAGCAGCATGGACTGCGACTGACCTCCAACGTCGTCGGCTGTGACCCCGATGAGGTGCACATTGGCCAGCGGGTGCGGGTGTCGTTCATCCACCGAAACGACATCTACTACCCCGTCTTCGTGCCCGCGACCGGGGGCGATCGATGACCCGCTTCGAACACGACAGCGTCATCTCCGGCATCGGACAGTCGACGATCGGTCGGCGCCTTGGCCTTTCGGCAATCGAGTTGACAACGCAGTCGTGCCTGGCCGCGATCGCCGACGCCGGGCTCACCACCGCCGACATCGACGGGCTGTCCACATATCCCGGCGGCGACGCGGCCGCGACTGCCGGTTACGGAGGCCCGCCGCCTGCCGCGGTGCAGGACGCGCTGCGGCTGTCGCTGAACTGGTATCAGGGCAGCGCCGAGCTACCCGGTCAGCTCGGCAGCCTGGTCGCGGCCGCCATGGCGATCTCGGCGGGCCTGTGCCGACACGTGCTGGTGTACCGCACCGTCACCGAATCCTCGGCGCAGGGTGCGCAAGGGCGAGGCGCTGTCCTGCCGAGCACCGCCAGCGAGGTCAGCGGCATAAACTACTGGACGGCACCCTTCGGCGCGGTCTCGGCCGTCAATTGGCTTGCGCCCCTTGCTACCCGGTACTTACACGAGTTCGGCGCCACGCGCGAACAGCTCGGCGCCATCGCGGTCACCCAGCGTTGCTACGCCCGGCACAACCCGCACGCGCCGTTGCAGACACCGCTGACGCTCGACGACTACCTTGCCGCGCGGATGATCTCGACACCTTTATGCCTGCTGGACTGCGACCTTCCCGTCGACGGCTCGACGGCATTCGTGCTCTCACACGCCGCGTGCGCACACGACCGTCCCAACCCGCCGGTGTTCATCGACGCCGTCGGCACCGCGATGCGCGGGCGACCATCGTGGGACCAGTACGACGACCTCACATCGATGGCGGCCGGCGGGGCCGCCGCACACCTGTGGGAGCGCAGTTCGCTCCGGCCCAACGACGTCGACGCCGCCCAGCTATACGACGGCTTCTCCATCCTGGTCCTGGTGTGGCTGGAGGCGCTGGGCTTCTGCACACGAGGCGGCGCCGCAGAATTCGCCGCCTCCGGCGAGCTGTCCGCGGGTGGGCGGCTGCCCACCAACACGTTCGGCGGCCAGCTCTCGGCGGGACGCCTGCACGGCTTTGGTCATCTGCACGAGGCCTGCACGCAGATCCGCGGGGCCGCGGGCGCGCGACAGGTGACGCCCGCGCCGAAGGTGGTCGCCGTCGCCAACGGCGGCGGCCCTATCGCGGGCTGCGTGCTGCTCACCGGTGAATCGACAAGAGACAGCCGCTAATTCGGCCAGGGGCGCTTCTTGACCAGCGCGCCGCCGTCGACCCTCAGCTGCATACCGGTGACAAAGCGCGACTCATCGGAGGCCAGGTACAGCACCGCGTTGCTGATGTCTTCGGCTTCGACATAGGGAATCGGCATGGCCTGCAGCACAGGGAACGCCGCCTCGGCGGCCTCGCGCGTCGGGTGCTCAACGCCCGGCAGGAACTGCTCGTAGATCGGCCTACTATGCAGCATGTCGGTGTTGACGTTGGTCGGGTGCACGACGTTGGCGCGGATGCGCGCGGGAGCCAGTTGCAGCGACAGGTCGTTGACGTAGTGGGCGAGCACCTTCTTGGAGAACGAATAACCCGCCGCGCCCGGTGTGCGGTTGGACACCTCTTGGGAGAACGCGGCGAACGAACCGATCGCGATGATCGACGCCGACTCGCCCAGATGTGGCAGCGCCACGGAGATCGCATTCATCGCGCCGATCAGATTGACGTCGACGACATCGACAAACCCTTGCACCGCAAGCGAATTCAGCGGCGCGATGCCGGCGTTTGCCACCACGATGTGCAAGCCACCGAGCTCGGCGACCGCGGCGTCGACGACACGGGCCAGCCCGGCCCTGTCGCGCACGTCGCAGGTCGCGGCAATCGCGCGACGGCCCTCCTTCTCCACCAGCCGCACGGTCTCGTCGAGATCGTCGACGGTGGCCAGCGCGTAGTCGTTGGTCGCGATGTCGCTGCAGGCGTCGATCGCGATCACGTCGGCGCCTTCGGCGGCCAGCGTGACGGCGTGACTGCGGCCCTGCCCGCGCGCCGCGCCCGTGATCAATGCAACCTTGCCCGCAACCCTGTTCATGAGTCTTCCTCTGCTCGATCCCACATCCGCCAAAGGGGCGGCATCACGGCGTCACCAGCTTGAAGTCGTCACCGACGATGTCGATCCCGCGTTGTACGTCGCGGGCCATCAATTCCCTTGCGGTCACGGCGATCTCACCGTCGTCAGTGGACGTCGCCTCCAATACCGTCGACAGCAGCTCGGCGGCCAACGCGAAGTTGGCCGTGACGACGCTGGTCGCCAGGCCGGGCCGGTGGCCGTCGCGGTAGCGCTGGAGCGCGGTGGCGACGGGCTCGGGTGCGGCTCCCGCAGCGACGAAACTTTGCGCCAGTTCGACGACGTCGGCGGATTGGCCGACCATCCAGTCGATCTCGTGCTCGGAGCGCACCGCGATCGTGTGCAAGAGGTGGTCGATCACGGCCAGTAGCTTTTTCTGGCGGTCATCGGCCAGCGCGGGCGATATCCCGGTCGACAGTTGGTCGCGGATCGCGGTGACCACCGCGGCCACCGACGGCGTCGACATCACAGTGCCGCTCCGACCCCGCGGGCGGCGCCGGCTTCCAGCATCCGCGTGATCCCCAACCATTCGCTGCATGCGAGCGACCACGGCGACACCAGGTACGCCGACAGCATCTGGCTGCTCTCGCCGTTGGTGAACCGGGTGATGCCGTCGAGCACCCCGCTGAACCCCCGCGCGCCACTGAGCACCACGAAGTAGAGCACCGCATCGGGATTCATCGCCTTCTCCGACATGCCGGTCAGCTCGCGATAGCGCCTGCACACCAGATCGAGGTGATCGCCGAGCAGGTTCGGCGGCTCCTTTGCGTGGCGCTGGATGCACCACCCGAAATCCATTCGGGGGTCACCGATGTGCGCGTATTCCCAGTCGATCACCGAGACCTGGCCGTCGGACCGCAACATCAGGTTCGCAAAGCTGAACTCGCCGTGCACCAGACGCAGGTCGACGGGTTCGGGCCGGTGGGTGTCCAGCCAGGATGCCAGATACCGCAGCACCGGCATGCGCTCGGCCTGCCGGGCCTCCAACTCGCGCCACGCCTCGATCTCGGCGTCGAGGTAGCTGTTCCAGTCGCCGCCCGCCACGCCGAGCTCGTCGGGGAATCCCGCCGTGTCGACGGCGTGGACTTCGGCGGCCGCGCGCGTCGCCAGCTCGACGAGGTCGGTCGCGTCGCGGGCGCCCGACCGCGCCGCCTGCAGCATGTTGGGTCCGTCGACGAACTCCGAAATCAGTGCGGGCGCACCGAGTTCGGCGCCATCCGGATCGGCCCACACGGCCAACGGCACCGGGGCGCCTGCGTTGTTGAGCGCCGCGATGACCCTGGCCTCCAGCGCGCGGTCGGTCGACGTCAACGCCTCCCCGCTCATGCGGTCCGTCCTCAGCACATACACCTGCTGGCCGTCGCCGCTGCACACAGTGAACCGGTAGGTGATCTGGCTGAAACCCCCAACGATGGGCGCGATGTCGGCGACCTGGCCGTCGACCCCGCGCGAGGCGAGGAACCGTTGCAAGCGCTCACCCAGTTCAGCGTCGTCCACGATGTTCACCCTCCTCGTCAACCGATGCCGCGCAGCATCACATCCTGCAGCCTGCTCGGTGCGTTGCGCAGCCCGATCATCGGGGCGATGCGCCGCGGCACCGTGACACTGCGCCGATTGCGCAGCACCGCGTCGGCCACCGCGGCGGCGACGTCGGAGCGGTCGATCGGCGGCAACGCCTTGGTCCGCGCCAGTCGGGCCGAGACCGCCGCGATGATCGGGGACTGCCTGGCGTCCTCCATCATCTGGGTGCCTGCCACCTCGCCGAGGGTGACCAGCGTTAGGCCGACGGGCGCCTTGTCGAAATCCAGCTCGCGCTGCACGACCGCGGTGTAGTGGTGCAGTGCGGCCTTACCCGCCCCGTACACCGCCATGTGCGGAACGGCGCTCACCCCGGACAGCGACGAGATGTTGACGATGTGGCCCCTGCCGCGGCCTACCATCCCCGGCAGCACCTGTCGGGTGAGCTCCATCGGCGCCACCGCGTTGATCATCATCAGTTGGTTAATCTCGCCCGGCTGGTAGCCCGCGGCTTCGCGGACGAGCGCGCCGCCGGCATTGTTGACTAGAACGTCCACCGGGCCGACCTGGGACTCGACCTCGGCGATGGCTCCTTCGAGCGCGCTGGCGTCGGTAAGGTCGAGCGCCACGCTGGAACCCCCGACCTCGGCGGCGACGGCCGCAAGCCGCTCCACGTTGCGGCCCAGCACCGTGACTTTGCCGCCGCGCAGTGCGAACTCCTTGGCGATTTCCGTTCCGATGCCCTGCGATCCGCCGGTCACCAGGATGTGCCGGCCGTCGATGTTCACCTCGCGCCTCCATTCGCCGCGACGGCCAGTCCGGATCGTTCGATCACCGAGCGTGCGGCCGCGAGGCGCTCGGGTGCGCTGGCGGACCGGTCACCCGGTGACGGCGCGATCTCATCGGCCCACGCCAGCAGTTCGTCGAATTCGGCTGAGCTGTCGGTGGTCTCGGCACCGACCCGGCCGCGGGACACCACACCGCTGTCCCCATCGACGGTGATGACGTCGCCTTCACGCAACATCGTGCCGCCGAAGTCCAGTCGGCCAGAAGCGATGTCGATGTGCAGCGACTCCGCGCCGACCACCGCGGGCACCGAAAGGCCGCGCGCCACCACCGCGGCGTGACTGACCAGTCCACCACGTGCGGTCAGGATTCCCTCTGACATGGCCATCGCCTGCACATCGTCGGGCGAGGTCTCGGTTCGCACCAGGATCGCAGGCTCGCCGTTGTCCACACAGTCGAAGACCGCCTCCGGCGTCAGGCAGATCACGCCGGTGGCCGATCCCGGGCACGCGGCCAACCCGGTGATCAGCCGATCGGCGCCGGACCCGCCGTCGCGCCGCGGCCGGATCAGCGCATCCAACTGGTCCGGCGTCACCCGCATCAGGGCCTCGCGGCGGTCGATCGTACCGTCGCGCGCCAGCGACAAGGCCGTGCGCACCGCCCCGAGTGCGGACCGCTTGGCCGTCCGGACCTGCAGGAAGAACAGCGTGCCGTCCTCGACGGTGAACTCGATGTCGAGCATGTCCTTTCGCCACGCCTCGAGCGCGGCCAACCGCGCGGTCAGTTCGTCCCACACCCCCGGCAGGCGTTCGGCCAATGCCCGGATGGGCAGCGTCTGGTGTTCACCCGACACCACGTCCTCGCCCTGCGCCTGAAAGAGGAAGTCGCCGTAGGGAACCGGCTCACCGGTGTTGGGATTCCTGGTGAAGACAACGCCGGTGCCGCTGCGCGCGTTGAGGTTTCCGAAGACCATCGACTGCACGACGACCGCCGTGCCCATGTCGTCGTCGATGCCCTCGATGCGCCGGTAGGCGACCGCGCGCGGGTTGTTCCACGACCGCAGTACGGCCTCGATCGCCACCGTCAGTTGTTCGTGCGGTTCGTTGGGCAGCCCGTCGGTCATGCGCTTGATGGCCTCGACCCGCGACCGATCCGGCGCGGTGGGCAGCCCGGCAAATCGGCGGGAGTCGATGCCCAGCACCACTTTTGCGAAGCCTTCGAGGAACCTGGCGTAACAGTCCCAGGCGAAGTCGGCGCCGAACCGGTCGGCGAGTGCGCCGACGGTGTCGTCGTTGACGCCCAGGTTCAGGACGGTGTCCATCATGCCCGGCATCGATACCGGCGCACCCGATCGCACGGCGAGCAGCAAGGGCGCCTTCGGGTCGCCAAGCCACCGCCCGCGTTCGGCCTCCAGCGCCGCGAGCGCGTCCGCGACTTCGGTGGCCAGCGTGCCGGGTTGGACACCCGTGCGGCGAAATTCGTTGCAGGCGGCAGTGGTGATCACGAAGCCCGGTGGAACCCGCAGGCCCTGTGCGCGCATCGCCGCCAGCCCCGCACCCTTGCCACCCAGCAGTTCAGCTCCCATGCCGGTCGCGTCGGCGAAGTTCAGCACGTCGGTCATCTGATCCCTTCGAGGAGAAGTCGATATATGATAGATTGAATTTGTCTTCGTGGCTACCTCCGCAGACCCCTCAGAAAGGCGGCGCCCACATGAGTTCGTCGACGACGGATGTGAGCGCCTTGCACGCGCTGCGCGTGTGCGGCCTCGCGAGCACCACCCGGCTCGCAGACCATATGCGGGCACTCTCCGACGAGACCGAAACCGTGCTTCGCCGATGTGAATCCGAGGGACTGGTGCGGTACCGGGATGGACGCGTCAGCGGCTGGCAGCTCGTCGACGCCGGAAAGCAACGCCACGACGACTGGCTCGGCGCGGCGCGGGCCGAACCCGGCTGGCAAGAGCAGGTGTCGCGCGGATATGCGCAGTTTCTTGAGCGCAATCGTGAGCTCAAGGAGATCTGCACCGCGTGGCAGTTGCGGACATTGGCCGACGGCGGCACCGTGATCAACGACCACAGGGACGCGAGCTACGACCGCGACATCATCGCGCGGTTGACCACCCACGATCGACAGTGCGAGCCGATGTTCGTCCTTCTGTCGGCAGGGCTGAGCCGATTTCACGATTACGAGGACCGGTTGGACGCGACGCTCGACCGGTTGGCGGCCGGTGACGCCACGGCCTTCGCCACCCCGATGTCGGCCTCGTATCACTGTGTCTGGATGGAACTGCATCAGGACTTGCTGCTCACCTTGGGCCGTGAGCGCGACGACGCCGACGGCCACTGACGACTCAGCGGAAGGCACAAGATGCAGTTCATGCTCGAATACCCGGTCGCGCACACGGCGTACAACGAGGAATTTCTCGATCCCGACGTGATGAGCGCTGTCGCGGTGAGTGCCGAGAAGGCCGGGTTTTCCGCCATCGGCTTCACCGACCATCCCGCGCCGTCGGACAAGTGGATGCGCGCGGGCGGACACGACTCGCTGGATCCGTTCTCGGCGCTGGCATTCTGCGCTGCGGTCACGACGAGGCTGCGCTTGGTGACGTTTCTGCTCGTCGCCCCGTATCGCAATCCACTGCTGATCGCGAAGTCCGCTGCGACCGTTGACGTGCTGTCGAAGGGGCGGCTCGTCCTCGCGCTGGGGGCGGGCTACCTGCGGTCGGAGTTCGCTGCGCTCGGAGTGGACTTCGCCGAGCGCAACGACCTCCTCGACGAGGCCGTCGCGGCGATGACCGGCATCTGGTCCAACGACGCGTTCAGCTTCGCGGGCAAGCACTTCACGGCGATCGCCCAAACCGCACGGCCGCGGCCGGTCCAGCAGCCGGTGCCAATGTGGTTCGGCGGCAACAGTGTTCGTGCGCGCAAGCGGGCGGCCCGCGCCGGACAAGGCTGGGCGCCGCTGATGAACGACCCGACGGCCGCCACGACCAATCGCACCGCCCTGCTGGACACGCCTCGTAAGCTGGCCGCCGCTGTCGAACAGTTGCGCGAGTTCGTCGTCGCCGAGGACCGCGACCCCGCTGCGGTCGAGGTTCAGGTCGAGACCCCGCAGGCCGGCGCATGGGCGTCCGAATCGAGTCTCGAATGCCACCGCGATCACCTTGGCGAGCTGAGCGCCGTCGGCGTCACGTCGTTTGTGGTCAAGGTTCCCGGCGACGACCCACAGCGGGCGATCGACGGTTTGAATCGCTACGGAAACGACGTCATCGCCGCCTTCTGAACCACGTCACTCGGCGGCGACGGCGTCGAACCTTTGTGTCGGGTAGTGGGCGACCATCTTGGACCCGACTGGGCCCAGCAGCGCGTGCCTGCGAAGGTTGCGCCGATGGAATAGCCGCACAAGCGCCTCGTCGTGGGCACCGGTGTCGGCGTCGGCCAGCACGAAGCCTTCCAGCGCCGCATCGCTCTCCCACCAATTGTCCGGCCGGTAACCCAGCACCCGGGTGACGTCGTCGAGCTCCGTTTCTGCGCAATTGTCGCCGATCTCGTTGACCCGCTGCAGATGTCGCGCCATCCGGA
The DNA here is from genome assembly GCA_963841555.1 of uncultured Actinomycetota bacterium. Taxonomy (GTDB): domain Bacteria; phylum Actinomycetota; class Actinomycetes; order Mycobacteriales; family Mycobacteriaceae; genus Mycobacterium. Next base: position 683,525 of record CAWJDL010000003.1, on the reverse strand, counting down.
AGCAGAGCCGCAGTTGATGACCGACCAATGGATCATCGGCGCGCATTGAGAGCGACTGCAGGCTGCGCACTAGGTGCGCGTATGTGTGATCGTGTCTGGTGTGCCGCGGCGCGGCGGGCTCGACGGTGGGCAGCTCAATGTCGAGCAGCTCCCCGAGGGCCTCCGTGGCATGCAGATTCGTCTCGCTGCTCCATTGCATGTTGTTCATCAGGTCCGTCTCGTCCACCGGATCAGCGACGGCGGGGCCGAAGATGAGCTGGTTGTCCAGGGTCGCCGCGAAGTGGTGGCGTTTGATCGCCGCGATGTCGACGTCGCGGCCACTCAACTCGGCGTAGCGCGCATACAGCGACGGAAAGTCTCCGTACGGGATGAGGGTGTCGCGCATCCGCCACTCGGCCAAATCCAACATCGGGTCTGCAACGCAGCCGAACTCGAGGTCGAGCACCGCGATCAGATGTCCGTCCTTGTGGTGGAACTGCCCGGTGTCCCACAACATCGGCGTCAGCCTGCCGTGGCTGCGCGGCGGGTTGCGGTGCATCCATCCCAGACAGAACTCCAAGAACGGATCCGGTTGGCGTTTGCGTGAGCGCCACCGCTGTTCGAGGTGGGCGTGCGGCCAAATGCCGGACTGCTCGGGCGTGGGCGGCCGGGCGATTCCGGCTTCGAGGAAGGGCGCGGGGTCCATGGCGTGCAAGCGCGCGAGCACCTGCAGGTACTCGTCGACCACCGAATCGCGTTGCTCGGTGGGCACGCCGTCGAAATCGGGCTTGCCTGCCACCATCTCCATCGCGACGGCGCCGATGTCCTCGATCCAGCCATAGTGGCGGCGACCGGGATTCCACGCTCTTCGAGCATCCGGTGAAACGTCATCTCGTGTGCGAGCGGAAAGACCTCGGTGTCCACCCGGGCGCCGCGAACCACCACGTTGAGTGCCTCACCGTCGCCCTCGCCATGGACGAACCACGTCGGGCGCCAGCGGGTTTGCCTCTGTACGGCGGCGATCTTCATGCCCAGGTGCCTGGCGGTGGCCTCTGCGACCTCAGCGACCGATGGGATCGACATGGACCTCCTTTGGACAGCAGTCGACAATTCGGTATATTTTAGGTCGGTTTATTGGCCGGAGGCAATGGCCAGCCGCCGCCCGCCGCCAGTTGAAAGGACGCACCATGAGACGCGCCGCGATCGTCGCCCCGGTCCGCACCCCCATCGGCGCGTTCGGCGGATCGCTGCGACCACTGTCGGCGGCCGATTTGGCAACGGCGGTCATCCGTGCGGTCGTTCAGCGGTCCGGTGTCGACCCCGACCAGATCGAGGACGTGGTGTTCGCGCAGTCCTACGCCAACTCCGAGGCGCCGTGCATCGGGCGATGGGCAGCGCTCAACGCGGGGCTGCCCATTGGCGTCCCGGGGCTGCAGATCGACCGGCGCTGCGGTGGCGGGCTCCAGGCGGTGGTCACTGCGGCGATGATGGTGCAATCCGGTGCCGCCGACGTGGTGGTGGCCGGTGGCGTGGAGAGCATGAGCAACATCGAGCATTACTCCACCGGCGTGCGGTGGGGATCTCGCTCGGGGGCCGTGACGTTGTATGACAGGCTCGACCGAGGCCGGGAGCGGTCGCAGCCCCGGGAGCGTTTCGGCGAGATCTCCGGCATGGTCGAAACGGCGGAGAACCTCGCCAGCGAGTTCGGCATTAGTCGCGAGGACTCCGACGAGTTCGCTGTACGCAGCCACCAGCGGGCCGCCGCCGCCCGTGAGGCCGGGGCGTTCGCCGAGGAGATCGTGGCGCTGTCGGTGCCGCAGCGGCGATCGGAGCCTGTCACCGTCGTTCAAGACGAGGGCATTCGGCCCGACACCACCGTCGACCGGCTGTCGCGCCTGGCACCGGTGATGCCTGGCGGTACCGTCACCGCGGGCAACGCCAGCCAGCAAAACGATGCAGCCGCAGGGTGTCTGGTTGTCGCCGAGCACCGGCTGGCGGCATTAGGCCTGTCGCCGATGGGCTACCTGGTCGACTGGGCCACCGTCGGCTGCGACCCGGCCACCATGGGACTGGGCCCAGTTCCCGCGGTGCGCAAGCTGTTCAAGCGCACGGGCCTGACGTTTGACGACATGACGCGCGTCGAGATCAACGAAGCCTTCGCCGTGCAGGTGCTGGCGGTGCTCAAGGCATGGGACTGGAACGAGGACGACAAGGTCAACGTCTGCGGCTCGGGCATCTCGCTGGGCCACCCCATCGGCGCCACCGGTATGCGCATCCTGACCACGATGCTGCACGAATTACGCCGGAGCGCAGGCGGTCTCGGCCTGGAGACCATGTGCGTCGGTGGCGGCCAAGGGCTGGCCGCGGTGTTCGAGGCGGCATAGGCCCTGCGCTATCGCGCTTGGCGGGCAGTTCTATCGCGACCGACCGTTGGCCGCAAATCCAACACGTTCCAACCTATTGCGGTTGAGCGCAGGCTCTCGCGCGGTTGTATGTGTAGTGACAGACACTCTTATCCGGTCGTATAGCCGTAGAAGAACCGGCTCACGGTCGGTTCCTGCGTACCCTCGTATCCACGCTCGTATCGGAGCAGCGAACTCGTACGGCAGCGCGGCCCGCCTATTCGCATAGAAGACAAGCAGGTCGGCGATTGCCCTATCGTATTCCCCTGCACCAATTTTCGCGCACAACCGAACGTGCACGTCTGGTTTCATGTATTCCGCGGCCGAGTCCGCCAATGCCCATGCGAATGACCATTCCTGCGCTCTGTTCATCAGTGTGCACCTCCGAATCTGTCCGGCGATGAAGCGCAAACAGCAGCTGACTCACTACCTGATGGTGGCGGCGACGTCGTTGGCCATCGCGGCCAGTTGGGGACCCCACGTCGACCAGTCATGGTTGCCGCCGGTGGGGAAGTCGAAGTGAGCGTTCTTGCCCATGTTCGACCGGTACTGCTGATAGAACTCCTTGTTGGTGCCCTGCGCCTGGTCGCAGTACCCGATCATCGCCGCCGGATCACTGCACCCCAGTGTGCTCGGGCTGAAAACCCACAGCCGGGTGTTGTTGTTGATCAACAACCCGGAGTGAACGTTGGGGTCGTGCCACTTCCACCGGCCCATCTGAGGCATCCCCCACATGTTGCTGGTGTCCACTCCGCCGAACTGCGCCATTCCCGCGGTGATCGCACCGTTGACCGTGGTGCTGGACGGATACAGAAAACCCGACATCGAGCCCGCGTACCGGAACCGATCGGGGTGGAACTCGGCGAGCGTGACGGCGGCGGTGCCACCCTGGGCCGCACCGACGATCGCGTGCCCGCCGGGCGCCAGCCCCTTGTTGGCCGCCAACCAGGTCGGAAGCTCGCCGGTCAGGAACGTCTCCCACTGCTTGCTGCCGTCCTGCTCCCAGTCGGTGTAGAGACTGTAGGCACCGCCTGCCGGCGCGACAACCGACACACCCTTGCCGGCAAAAGTATTCATCGCGTTGCCCGCGGTGACCCAGTTGCTGACGGCGTCACCCGCGTTGAACGCGTCCAGCAGAAGGACCGCGTGCGGACCGCCGCCGAGAAACGTTATCGGAATGTCGCGGCCCATGGCCGCCGACGGCACCATCAGGTTCTCCACGTCGGCGGCCGCAGCCGTCACCGTGGCGCCTGTGAGCAGTCCCGCGATCAACACGACCGTCAGCCCAACGGCGCGGAGCGCCACCACCGCCGCTCCTATCACTCGCATCGCCGTAATCCCTTCTTTGTCATGTCAATTGCTCGCAGCTAGTGCCTATACAGGCGGATAGGCCGGCGGCGGGTAGACACCGCGGAGAATCCAGGCGAACCAGTTGAGGCCATATTCGACTTCATCACTGGCGTCGTAGTCGGGGCTGGGATCCATGCGATCACCTCCTTTGCTGTCGTTCGCGAAAACACCTACTCGTCACCCGGCGGGTTGTCCGTACACTGCGACGACGACCGTGCGGTCGAGGCTGTTCGCCGACCACACCCCGATGAGGGTGTTCCCGCAGTCACTCATGATGGCGAAATAGTTGGGGTCGTAGTACCACATGTTGATCAACTCGATCCCGCTGATCGCCAGCGCTGGGTTGATCGCCACCGTTTCGGCGACCTTGCCGTTGAATCCCGCTGCGCGGGCCCGGTCTTGTGGAGTCGACCCGTCGGATCCGATGTCGCCGTCAAGATTTCGGTTGTTCAACACGTCGTCGGTGTGCCGCTGCGCGGCCAGCTGCAGTTGCGGACTGACGTTGAGGGTGGTGTTGGTGCAGCCGGCTCTGCGCTGCATCGTGTACACGTTGGACACCACGCTCTTGTTGAGTCGCGAGTTGTTCGGTATGAGCGTGTTGTCGTTGTCTGCGTGTGCAGCCGGCATTGTCAGCACCGTCGCGGTGGTCAGCAGCACCGTGGCGGTTGACGCGATCAGTGCGGCATATTTTGGGTGGATCATCAGTTTGCCCTTTCTGCGGTCATCCCGGGGCCGGCCGGTAGTGCGCGGCCGACTGGCGCAACTGCCAGATCTGGGCAGGACACAGTTCGTTGACGGCCTTGTCGATAAGGTAGGAGGCCTGAAACTCGTCACCGGTCTGAAAGTCGGATTTCACATCGCCGATGAGGTCGGCGTAACGGCGTCCCTGAGATACCTTGTCGCACAGCTGATATCCATAGCCCAAGGCAGCGTCTGCGTTTTGGAGGTTGTATCCGGGCCGCACCGTCACCTCAATCAGGTAGGCCACGCTGTCGGCGTGCGCCCGTTGAATTCCAGCGACCAGTGAGAACATGATCAGAACGGTCGACGCGACCAACAATCCAATGCGCAGCAGCCTTTCCCACCACCGCGGGCGTTGCCGGCGCGCGGCCCTTCGGCTCGTCGGCACGCTCAGATCGGGTCGAATTGCGAGATGAGCCATTGATCGTTCACCCTCTCGAGCGTGACTTTCACACGGGATGCGGAATCGGTGGGCGGATCGTTGCCGATAGTCGTGGCCTGGTTGACGTACAACAACACCACAGCGTGGGTCTGGGTGGCCGACACCGAAGCCGCCGCGGGCACGGTTGCGACAGCGGAGATCTGGCGCTGCTTTGCACCGGGATTCACCGTGTCGTGGGTCAGCGACGCATAGGAGTCACGGAAGCTGCCGGTCATCCGATCAAGGGCCGCGCCCAGGTTCTGAGTGACGGTATCCGGGCGATAGGACAGCATCGCGACAGTGCTGTCGACGGCCGCTTGCACAGACTGGGCGCGTGCCAACTCGGCGTCGCGCACCGTAGAGTCAACCCATTTCAGATATCCGGCGGTCGCCGCGAGCAGCAGCGCCAATCCGGGCAGGATTCCGTAGACGAGGATCCGCCCAAGGCGCGGCCGGCGGCGTCCGGTCGGCTCGCTGTGGTCGCCGCCATCGTCATCGGAGACGACGGCAACCGATTCCGGCGCCTCGTCGTCCTCGACGTCGGCAACAAGCGGCTCTGCTATGGATGTCATATGCCTTTGCTTTCAGATCGCCTAGGTGGGGTCACGGAACGAACTCGACATTGGAAACCTTGGCCATATCGCCCACCTTCTGGACGTCGAAGCGCATCCGCCACGAACGCGGTTGCTGTTGAGCCGCACCGGCGTTCGACGTCGTCACCGTGACGGCGACCAGCGCGCGAGCGTTGTCGCCCTGCATCGATTCCAGGCCTGCCTCGGTGATCGTGCCCTGTGACCTGGACTGCGCCTGTTTCACCACCTCGACGAACGGCTGCGACCGCTTCTGGAAGTCGTCGTGGAAGGTGCCCGTCGCCGAATCGAGGATTCGCTTGATGTCGGCGTCGACCTCGGTGTAGCTGATGGTCGTCAGGTTCAGCGCACCCTTACGCGCGGCCGCTAGAAATACAGCGCGCTGCTGCTCGCGCTGGTGTGACTCGTTAGCACGAAAACCCAGCCAACCGACCAGGCCGCCGAGCGCCGTCACGATCAACAGCCCCAAGGCCAACGCCAGCCGCAGGCCGTGCGGCCGCGGTGCCGCAGGCTCGGACGGATCGATGGCTTCCCCGTCGCCCTCTGCATCGTCGACATCATCGACATCCAAGGCGCTTGTCTCTGCGAGACAAGGACTCTCGTCGACTAGTTCGGCGGTGTCGGCGGCATCAGCATTGTCTGCCACGTCTGCTCCTGCTTGTCTTGCGCGAGGTTCGACTGGGTGTAGGTACGGCCGTCCGGCCCGACATAGGTGCCGGTGGCGGGGTCGTAGCCGGTGACGGCCAGCGGTGGAGCCGGACCCGGTGGGGCCGCGGCCGCCGGAGGAGGCGGTGCACCCGCGGGCGGAGAACCGGGCGGCAGCTGAGGGATGTCTTGGCCCGACAGGGTGGCGTTCGGGTCGCCCTTCCAGTTCATGCCGTCGTTGAGAGGCACGAAATTCTCGTTGCTCTCGCACATCTTTTCCGTCGGCGCGTACTTGCCCGGTCGGGTGGTACACGGATAGTTGCGCGCGCCGCGCACGTTGAGCATCGAGTCCTGCGGGACCCGGCAGTACAGGTCACCGGCGGGTCTGTCCGGATAGTCCTCGAAGCTCGGGGGCCGTTGCTGCTGAGTGGGCAGGAAGCCGGTGGTGCACGCGGGCGGGATGTTGATGTTCAGGTTGAAGTCCAGATAGGCGCCCTTGAGAGGCTGGATGGTGTCCTCGTTTGCGACCATTCCGGCCTGCAGGGCGGCGACGCCCTGCGGAATGAGCACCAGGAGCTGTTCGAGCGAGGGTTGGTAGGTGATTGCGACGTCATTGATGCTGACCAGGTTGTCCAGCACGATCGGCAGCGTGGGCTGTAGGCGGTCGAACAGTTGACGGATCTCGTCGGCAGCCTGTGGGCCGTTCTGCAGGAAACCGGCCAGGGACCCGTCGTTCTGACGCAGACCATTGGTCATCACCGCGAGGTTGGCCGCCCAGCGGTCGATCGCCCCGGCGGTATCCGACTGCGAGTCGAGCACCGGCGCGGAGTTATCGATGAGCGCGATGAGCGGGTCGAGGTTCTTTCGAGCGTCAAGAGCCAATTGCGTTGATCCCTGGACGATCCGGGACAACTCCGGGCCGAGGCCGCCCACGGCTGTGTAGGACTCGTCGACGGCGGTCTTGAGGTTGTCCCGCGGGATCGCTTCCAGCCCTTTGGTGATCGTGTCAAGCAACTGCGTGGTGTCGGGGCCGACGCTGGCGCGGCTTCGAGGGATCACATCGCCGTTCTTGAGCGGCGCGGAATTGCCTTCGCGCGGGGACAGCGCGACGTACTGCTCGCCGAGTGGGGTCTGGCTGTGCACCGAGGCGTCGAGGTCGGATGGAATCTTGATGCCCCGCTGCAGCGCCAACACCGCCACCACGCCGCCGCCATCGGATAGGTGAACGTCTTGCACGAGGCCCACTTCGGTGCCGCGGTAGGTGACGTTCGCCTTCTGGTAGAGACCGCCGGCTTCGGGTAGCTCCAGCATCACCTGGTAGCGCCCGAGCCCGAACAGATTGCCCGGCGCCTTGATATAGCCGAACACCATCACCGCGATTGCGACGATGGACACCACCGCAAAGACGCCCAGTTGGATCAGGGTTCGCCGATTCAGTCGCATGCTAGGGCCCCTGATCCAGGCGGTAGGGCGCCACCAGCGGGTTGCGGGCGGTCACCGGGCTGGGCAACTGGCCGATGGTGCGGCCCCAATACATCTCGAGTTCGGTGAGGTCGCCCTCCCAGCGGGTGCCGGTGAACAGGCCGGTGTCGAGCCGGGTCAGGGTCAGGTCGAACACCGCAGTCAGATTGGCGTAGTCGCCGCGCACCCAGTTGCCCAGTGTTGGCTTGATCCATGGGAAGGTCGCCAGCAGATCAAGCGAGCGGGTCAGCGCCGGCCCGGCGTTGGCCAGCGACTCCAGTACCGGTCCAACGTCATTGACTTCCTTTACCACCGATGCCTTCGTCTTGTTCACCGAGTCGGCGGCCAGCGCGCTGAGCTTGCCGAACTGATCGAGCGCTTCCGTCAGGTTGTCACGGTTATCGCTGAGCACTGCGAGCGCCTGCGGGATGGTGCGTATTGCCTTGTCCACCACGGGTTTCTGGGCTGCGAACTTGCCGACAAGCTGGTTGAGGCTGTCGGTGGCGGCGATGATGTCGTCCTTCTGATCGTTGAGATACGCGACGAACCTGTCGAGCTGGATCAGCAGGCTGCGCAGGTCTTGCTCGCGCCCGGCAAAGGCGGTGCTGAACGCCTTGGTGATGTCCTGGAGATCGCCGATCCCGCCGCCATTGAGCAGCATCGACAACATCGCCAGCGTCTGTTCGGTATCGGGGTAGGCGCCCGCCGACGCCAGCGGGATCACCGAGTTCGCCTTCAGCTTGCCCTGCACGGGGACACCGACCGGTGCCGCCAGCTGCAAGTGCAGGGTCGCCAGCAGGCTGGTCTGCGCGAGCGTCACCGTCGAGTTGGCGGGCAGGTCGACATCACCGTTGAGACGCATGGTGACCAGGGCGTGCCAGCCCTGGCGCTCGATCTTGGTGACGGCGCCGACGGTCACATCGTTGACGTTGACCGGGGAGTTCGGCTGGAGATTACTGACGTCGGGCATCTGCGCCTGCACAACGAACGCGCCGGGCCCGCCACCCTCGGTACCAGGCAGGCGCAACGAGTTCAGCCCGCGCCAGGCACAGCCCGACAGCGTCGGCAGCACCAACACCATCACCAGCGCCGCGACGATGCGCAGCCGCCGACCGCCGGTCATGATCCGGCTCCCGGCGGCACCATCATGCCGGGCAAGCCCGCACCGGGGTTGGTGGCGACGGTGTCCGCCGGGGTAGGCGGTGCTGCCTGCGGGGGTGCCGCCAGTTCGGCGGCGAGTGGCACGGTCGGCGCCTCGGCGGGCAGCGGCGGGGCCGGTGGCGGCGGTACTGCGGGTGGCGCCGCAGCGGCGGGGTTGTAGTCCGGCCTCATCCAGTCCTCGCTGTAGGTGACCTCATTGGGCCGGGCTTGCGCACCGACGATCAAGTTCTCCCCGAGCGGCAGGAAGTTGTACTGCCGGTTCTTGATGATCGGTGCGAGGTATTGCACGCACAGCTTCGACGACTGCTCGGCGCTCATCCGGGATGCCGCCTGAATTGCCCCGCACAGGAACGTGATTGGATTGGCGAAGTTGTTCAATGCGAGCGCACCGGTGAACGAGGCCTGCGCCGGCTGGTAGATGTTGAGGAAGTTCTGGAACGCCGTCGGCGCCACGTGCAGTGTCTGTTTAAGGTCGTCGAGGCTGTCGTGGACGGCCTGGCTGATCCCGGCGAGCTTGTCCGATGTCGTGTCCAGCGCCTCGCGGTTCTCGGCGACGAAATCCTTCACCGTGGCCGAGGCGGTGTTGAGATCGTCGACCACCTGCCCGACCTCGTTGGGGTCGTTGGCCAACAGCCCCGTCACTTCCGCCAGGTTGGTATTCAGCGCGCGCATCACGTCGGCGCTGTCGTGCAGCGCCGACACCAGGGTCGACAGATTCTTCAGCGTGGTGAAGATGTCGTCGCTGTGGTCGCCCAAAGCCGAAAGTGTCTGCGACAGTTTGATGATCGCGTCGCGGATGCTGGCGCCCTGGCCGCGCAGGTTGTCGGCGGCGGTGTTGATCAGTTGCCCAAGCGGGCTGACGCCGCCTGGCTCGGTCGGTTGCAGCGCGTCGGCAAGCTTCTGCAACTGGACACGCAGATCGTCCCACTCCACGGGGACCGCCGTACGGTCCTGCGGTATCACCGCACCGCTCTTGAGCGCTGGACCGCTGGCGTACACGGGCGTGAGCTCGACCGCGCGCGCGGTGATCAGCTGCGGCAGCAGGATCACCGCCTTGACGTCGGCGGGGATCTTGTACGTGTTATCCACCCAGAAAGTGACTTTCGCCCTCGACGGCTCCGGCTCGATGTTGACGATCTTGCCCACAGGAACACCGAGCATCATCACGTCGTCGCCGCGGAAGAGGCCGTTGGTGTTGTCGAAATACGCGACGACAGTGGTCCTGCCGATGTGACGCGCGGTGATAACCACTGCCACACCACCGACCAGTAGCACAGCCAAAAGGGCTGCGACAGCGGCCTTTACCCGACGCGGTGTCATTGCCCACCTCCGCTGGAGACTGACCCAGGCGGCACTTCGCCCGGAGCTTGCACGTAGATCGGCTTGGGCGTCGGTTCTGGCGTGTTGGCCAGATTCGGCGACGGCGGTAGGGCAGGCGGGCCCGGCGGCGGACCACCCGGCGGGCCCGGTGGCACCGGCTCGCGGTAGGGGTAGCAGCCGGTCGGCCCTGGTAACGGCAAGCCGGGCGGACCGCAACCCTGATCGCCGGGGTTGCCAGTGATGGCGTCAGGCAGATTGAGGTGCGGTTCGCCGCCCTGCCCGGTGCGGGGGTAGGGCACCGGCAGTGCGGGCGTGCCGGGCTGGCCGGTTGGCGCGTCGATGCGCTCCGACGGCGACAGGGTGTTGGGATCGAGACCCAGGTCGGAGAACGCGGCGTCGACGAAGGGCTGAATGAATTGCCCCGGAACGAGATTGGCGAGATAGGCCTTGAAGAACGGGCCCGACGACACCGACTCGCCCAGCGACATTGCATAGGCGTTGAGCTTCTTGATGCTCGACTGCACCTGCGCTTTTCGGTTGTCGATGATCGTCAGCACCCCGTTGAGCTTGTCGAGAGCCGGCTTCAGCTGGGCCCGGTTCTCGTCGATGAAGCCGGACAACTGACGCGCCAGCCCCGAAATGTTCGCCGAGATGTTGTCCAGCGAGCTGCTCTGCGCCCGCAGCGCGACCAGCAGTTCATTCGTGTTGTGCACCAGACCGACGATCTGTTCGCTGCGCTCGGCCAGCACGGTCGTCGCCTTGTTGGCGTTGGCCAGCAGATCACGCAGCTGGGTGTCGCGCTCGTTGAGGGTCTGGGAGATCCGGGCCACGCCGTCCACTGCGATCTTCACGTTGTCCGGGGTTTCGGCGAACGTCTGCGCCAGCGTGGTGAGCGACTCGTTGAGCTGGTCGGTGTTGAGGCCGCCGACCGTGGTCGACAACTCGCCAAGCGCGTCGGCCAGCTGGTAGGCCGGCTTCGTGCGTTCCATGGGGATCGGCCCGTCCAGCGGCCGGTCACCTCGCGGGGTGAGATCGAGGACCTTCGTGCCGAGCAGCGCTTTGGTTCTGATGGTCGCTTCGGACCGGTCGCCGATGTGAACGTCGTTCGAGACGTCAAAGGTGATCAACACCTTGTTCCCGTCCAGGGTGATCGAGTTGACCTTGCCCACTCGCAGGCCGGCCACCTGGACGTCCCCTCCGCTGATCAAACCACTCGCCTCGGAGAAGTAGGCCGAGTACCGCTTGGTGCCGTTGAGGAACGGAACGTTGGCATAACTCAGCGCGAACGCGACGATCAGGGCGATGACGGCGACCCCGATCGTGCCGATGACCACCGGGCTGCGCCACTTGATGGACTTCACTTGGGTGAGCACCTTCCGGTGGACTGGCCCGCCACTTTCACGTAGACGGGCTGGCCACCCTTGCCGTTCAGCTTCAACAGCAGGTCGCACAGGTAGAAGCTGAAGAAGTCGCCGTACAGGCCTTGGCGGCCCAACTTCTGGTAGGCGTCGGGAAGGGTGTTGAGCAGGTCATCGAAGTACTCGTGGTCGGCCACCACGATGCCGGCGGCCCGATCGGTCTGCGTCACCACTTTCTGCAGCCCGGGCCGGGTTTGGTCGAGCAGGTCTGCGGTCGTGGCCGCGGCGGCGTTGGAGTAGGCGATCGCGTTGCTGATATCGGTTTTTCGCGAGGCCAGGCCTTCGACGAGTGTGGACAGCGAGTCGACCGCCTTGGCGAGCTCGTCGCTCTGGCCGCCGAGGCTGCCCAACACCACGTTGAGGTTGGTGACCACTTCGCCGATCAGGGTGTCGCGGTCGGCGAGGGTGTTGGTAAAGGCGGCCGTCTGGGACAGCAGTGAGTTGATGGTGATGCCCTGGCCCTGGAACGCCGAAATGAGCTGGCTGGACAGCGTGTTCACCTGATCGGGGCTCAGCGCGCGAAACAGCGGGCGGAAGCCCCCGATCAGGGCGTCGAGGTCCAGCGCAGGACGGGTCCGGTCGATCGGGATCGTCGCCCCAACCGGCAGCCGCTTGCCGTCGCCCGGTCCGTCCGCCAGTTCCATGAACCGGCCGCCGATCGGATTGTCGTATCGCACATAGGCTTTGGATCCGTCGGTGAGCACCACGGTGTCATCGATGCCGAACTCGACCACCGCGTGACCGTCGTTGTCGATGGTGATGTTCTTGACCTTGCCGACCTCCACACCGGCGATGCGCACGAAATTGCCTCCGGAAAGTCCCGAGACGGTGGTGAACACGGCCTTGTAGGTGCGCTCACCACCTTCCACGCGCAGTTGCGCGAACACCATCACGAGCGCGACCGCACCCAACAGGCAGACCGCGACGAACACGGCGAGGCGCCACACGGTGCTCCGAAGGTTCTGTCTCATGCCCTATGTCCTGTCAGTTCGGTGGGGAGTCGAGTGCCGGCGCCGGCGGAGGAGGGGGGAACGGCGGCGCCGGCACCGTGTCTGGGGAAGGTGGCCCCACCGGCGCTGCCTGCTCGGGAGCCGGTGGCGGGGGTGGCGCACCGGGCGGTGGCGGATACAAGGGGGTGCCGTCCGGCCCGTAGAGCGGCGCACCGTAGGGCGGTGCCCCTGGGTAAGGCACCGGGCCGATGGCCGGTGGGCCGATGCCGAGGAAGTACGGGAACTCGGGGACGGCCCGAGTGGCGGGGAAGTAGTTGGCAAACCACGGGTGCCCGATGCCGGGGTTGGGCCGGATGTCGAGGCCGGTGCCCCAGCCGGTATTGGTCACCAGCGCGCGCACGGGGAAGTTCTTGTTGACGTCCGGCAACGACCCGCAGCCCGGCTTGCCGCCAGGCCCGCCCTTCGCCGCGACGATGGGCAGATTGTCGGGATAGCGGTAGGGATCGTCGCCGAACAGCAGACCGCTGTCGATGACCAGCGAGTACCCGTTGCCGCCACGGCTGTCGAGGCCGCCGTGGTCGATGTGGTACTTGGCGCCGACGAGCAGGCAGGTGTACTCGGGGTTGTACTTCATCAGCAGATCGCTGGTGGGCAGCAGTCCGTTGAGCCCAGTTACGAGATTGCCCGCGTTGGGCCCGATGAGTTTGATGCCGCTGTGGGCCAGTCCGGCCGTGTTGAGCAGCAACGCGTTCAGCGCCGACTCGTGGCTGCCGATCGTCGCGCTGGTGGTGGTGGCGGCGTCCAGGATCGATACGATGTTGTCGGCCGCGCCGGCATAGGCGTCGTTGAACGCCTTGAACGAGCGCCAGTCCTGCCGGACGGTGTCCATCCGGTCGTTGTAGGCGATCAGCACCTCGTTGGCGGCGGTGGTGGCCTCGCCGATGCGCTCGCCCTGTCCGCGCACCCCCTCCGCCAGAGCCGAGAGCACACCGTTGAGTTTTTGCGGATCGATTTGGTGCAGCACGTCCACCAGATCCTGGAAGACCGTGTTGACCTCGGTGCTGACGTTGCGCGACTGCAGCACCTGGCCGCTGGTGAGCCGATTCGGGCTCGGGTCGTCCGGATAGATCAGGTCGACGTACTTGGTGCCGAACGCGGTGGTCGCCTTGATCTGCGCGCCCACGTTGGCGGGAATGTACTTGATCTGGTCGCGGTCGATATCCAGCTGCAGCCTGACGCCTGGGCCGCCCTGCTTGGCGTTGATCGCAGCGACATGGCCGACCTCGACACCGCGCATCTTCACCCTGGCGCCGGTGTACATCACCAGTCCCGCTCGATCAGAGGTCAGCATGACAGGAACGGCCCTGGAGAGCTTCCCCGAGAACAGCGCGATGCTCAGGGTGATCAGCCCGATGACCGTGACGACGAGTGCGGCGGTCCACCACAGCGGATGGATGCGTTGCAGTCCTGATTTGCGGTCCATGGCGTTATCCGGACATGTGGAAGTTGCCGGTGCGCCCATAGATGGCGAGGGAGACGAACAGGATGACCACCGCCGACACCACGAGCGATGTGCGCACCGCCCGGCCGACGGCCTCGCCGACGCCGGCGGGCCCACCCGAGGCGGTGTAGCCGTAGTAGGTGTGCACCAGCATGATCACGGCCGACATCGAAAACGCTTGGAAGAAGGACCAAATCAGGTCCGTCGGTATCAGGAAGGTGTTGAAGTAGTGGTCGTAGACGCCAGTGGACTGGCCGTAGATGAACGTGGTGCCGAACCGGGCCGCGACGAACGACATCAGCATCGCGACGCAGTAGAGCGGCACGACCACGATCAGCCCGGCAAGCACGCGCGTGGAGGCCAGGTAGGCGATCGATCGGATCCCCATCACCTCGAGGGCGTCGATCTCTTCGTTGATCCGCATCGCACCCAGCTGCGCCGTCGCACCGGCCCCGATGGTCGCCGACAACGCGATGGCCGCAGTCAACGGCGAGATCAGCCGCACGTTGAAGAACGCCGAGGCGAACCCCGTCAACGCCTCGACGCTGGTGGCGGCCAGCTGGTTGTATCCCTGAACGGCGACAAGGGCCCCGGTCATCATGGTGAGGAATCCGACGATCGCCACCGAGCCGCCGATGATCGCCAGCGCGCCCGTGCCGAGTCCCATTTGGGCGATCAGGCGCAGCGTCTCGGTCTTGTAGTGCGCGAGGGCATCGCCGATGGAAGCGATTGTGCGACCGTAGAACTGGGTCTGCTCACCAATGCGAACACCCCCGTCGATCCACCCTCGCACCGACCGGGTGACGCGCGGATAGCGGCTGGCGACAACTTCGGTGGCGCTCATCAGATCGTCCCGACGGTCGACACGCTCACGGCAGTGGCGAGGATATTGATCGCGAAGAGAGCGACGAATGTGTAGACGACGGTTTCATTCACGGCGTTGCCGACACCGGCCGGACCGCCACCGACCGATACGCCCTTGTAGCAGGCGATGAGGCCGGCGGCCAGGCCGAACAACGCGGCCTTGACCCATGCGACGGCCACGTCGCCGATTCCGGTGATGAACGTCAGGGAGGAGGCGTACGCACCCGGGCTGACGTCCTGAAAGTAGACGGAGAAGAAGAAGCCACCCACGATGCCGACGAGGATCACCAAGGACGACAGCAGGACCGCGACGAACGTTGCCGCGAGGACGCGCGGTACCACAAGGGACTGAATCGGGTTCACACCCATCACCCGCAGCGCGTCGAGTTCTTCTCGGATGGTGCGGGCACCCAGGTCTGCGCACATCGCGGTGGCGCCGGCACCCGACACCACCAGCACCGTCACGATCGGGCCGATCTGGGTGACCCCGCCCTCGCCGGCGCCGACGCCCGAGTAGTCCGAGGCGCCGAACTCGCCGAGCAGGATGTTGAACGTGAACACCGCCAACACGGTGAACGGAATCGCCAGCAGCAAGGTCGGAAGCAACGCGACTCGCGCCACGAACCACGACTGCAGCAGGAATTCACGCCAGGCGAACGGCCGCTGCGGAATGAGAGTCAGTGTCTGCCATGACATTCGGAAGAACTCGCCAAGTGAGCGCAGCGGTGTGGTCGCGCCAGCGGAGAGCGCCATCAATCCTCCGTTCGCCGAGCGGGCCGGTGGCCCGCGCATCCGGTAACGCACGTCACGTGTGCGGACATGGAGAACTGCCGTGGACGCGGTATGTCCAGACCTCTAGGAACTGCGGGCCGTGGGATGGCTACGTGGGATGGCCGACCCGCCGATCCCGATCGGTCGACCGTGCCGTCCCGCTGACCCAACGTGCCGCCCTCCCGTGCCCGATCGTCTTCGCCGGACGTCTGCCGGCGAAATAAATCGCTGCCTGATATAACGACTAACGGGAGGATCATGCCACAACACCCCCCGTGTAGGGCAAGATCCGTGAATCGATTGGCGCGCGTCAGCTGCGACTGAGGAGACCGCGGATGATTCGCTAACTTGACCTCGCGACGTCATGGACGATAGGTCGCATCGCGCAAAGCTGCAGTTCAAACGGGCCGGGCAAGACACTCCGGTTCGCATGGGCTACCCCCATGAATGTCTGAGTGTGGTATCACTACACGCCGACAGCGGTACCCTTGACCGCTGTCGGATTCGCGCCGGGAGGCTGGAGACGGGGAAGCACATAAAGCGATATATGTAGTATCTCTTTCTGCCACGCTGTGATGCGCACAACACTCCCCTTGAGGGGTGACTGATCGCCGCATCGGCGGTTTCGCGCCGCCTGCGATTGGACCGAGTCGGGACAGTTGAGTACTGCCGGGCGATCCCTGCAAACGGCGAAACCCGCTCTGTTCGAAGGTCAGAGCGGGTTCATTGTCAAGTGGAGCTAAGGGTGTGTGAGTTCACGACATAGGTGACACATGAGTCGGGTCATGGGTTACACCTACGCTGCCGGTTGATGAGTCGCGTCATAGGTGACAGTCGTGGTTCATGTCGAAAGCGCGGGTCGCGGTCGTCCTTCACGTCATCAGTGGTCAGCTCACCGTCACCGCGGCAGCCAAGACCTACGGTTTGTCGCGCCAGCATCTGCACCGGTTGCTCAGGCGCTATCACCAGGGCAGCCTAGCGGCATCGAGCACACGGCGGCACTGAAATCGTTTGCATATCCCGACAGATCCGATAGGTCAGCTGGTCGATCTCCCGGCCGGCCAGCCGACGCAGCCCGCGCTACCAATGATGACGAAGATGCTGGGCGCATCACGAGGGATGACGGGCTGGCCGGCGCTACGTTGTTTCCTCTGATGCCTAATCACCGCAGCGCTATGTCGAAATACGTTGCGGGAGAGGATAGTACGCTACGGCGACTCGCCATATTCGATCTCGCCGTATTCGGCGGTGAAGCGCAAAAGCGGCAAAGACGACACCACTTTCCACGGCGCACCGGCGCTGCGGTCAACCGGCCGTATCGGTAGCGGCGCCGCCAGGCGGCATCACCTGGTAGCTGTAACGCCACTCGACCTCGGTGCCATGCTCACCGCCGACCGGCCGTGATCCGTGGAGATGCAAAAAGGCGACCGTGTCGTCGTCGCCGACTTGAGCTTGAGCCTTCCGCTGCGCCAGCGCCCGTACTTGGGCCGGCCTCATCGTCTCGGGCACCACGATGGTGTCGTGCCGCACGTTGGAGGCATCGGCCATAGCGCCAGGCTGCGGCATGCTGAGCGCTTCGGTTTCCCGACGACACGCACCCGCACACAATCGTGATCGACACGTGCTGCACCTGCGACGCAGCCACCGGTCGCTGCCGACGGTCAGCGGCTGGGCCGAACGCCGACCTCCCCCTGGATCATCGTTCATTCGAAAGTATGAACGAATGGTGTTGCACGGGCTACGCCGGACGCGGCGGGGCTACGAGGAACCGCCGCCACGAATCCAGTCTGTGAGTTGGTTCGCGACTACGGCGCGGACCCAGGGGTCAGAGTCACGAGCCAGTGCGGCAAGAACGTTGAGGTTCTCTGGCTGTCTTCTGCTGGCTACGATTAACGCTGCTCCGGCACGCTGATCTGCAGTGTCGTTCATCAGGTCTCAGGACTCTTTCACCTGCGAGTACCAGATCCGGTCTGCGACAGCGACGATGTCGTCGGAGATCGCCGAGATCCGCCGGTAGAGCTCGCGTCGGGCGGTGACGACCCTGATATCGGTGACTTGGAGCAGGTCACCGGCGGCCTGGCGATAGATTCGCTCCAGATTGCGCTGCGACTTGACCGCGGCGTCGGCGGCCTCAGTCGCGGGCGGGGCGAGCTTGCTGCGCCGCTCGTCCAGGGACGTGAATGCGGTCTGGAGGTGCTGGGCGCCCTCGGCGAGCAGGACGGCCATGTCAGCGGTCGCGTGATCGGGCGGGAAGGCCATGGCTTCGGATTCGCGCACGGTGTTCTTGGCGCCGTTGATCACTTTGTCGAGATCGCGCGACAACTGGAACAGGTCCTCGGGCTGCAGCGGCGTGGTGAAGGCCTCGCTGACGGCGTCGACGAGTTTGCGCCGCACTTCGTCGCAGTCGTGCTCGGCGGCGCGGACATCGGCGGCGCGGGCGGAGTCCCCGCCTGCCCACGCGGTGAAGGCCTCCATTCCGTTTACCGTGATCGCTGCCTGCTCCTGCAGCATTCCGATGACATCGGGGGTTTCGGGGAGAAACCAGCGACTGCCTTTGCGGCTCATAACGCTCTCCAAACGAGTAGTACGGCGACCGCCATCAGCGCGGCCGCCGGAATCGTGGTCAGCCACGCGATGCCCATCTCGCGCACGATCTGCCAGCTCACGTGCTTCCACCGCCGCCGCCCGCCGCCGACACCGACGACCGAGGAGGCCACCACCTGGGTGGTGCTCACCGGAGCTCCGATGAGGGAGGCGCCGAGGATGACTGCCGTGGACGAGGCCTGACTGGCGATGGAGTCGATGGGTGTCAGGCTGAAGATGCGATGGCCGATCGTCTTGACGATGCGCCATCCGCCCAACGCTGTGCCCGCGGTCAGGGCCACGCCCGTAACGACTTTCGCCCACAGCGGCACCGACATCGTGGTGGTCTGCCCGGAGGCCAGCAGCAGGACCGCGATGACGCCCATCGACTTCTGGGCGTCGTTGCCGCCGTGGCTGAACGAAAGTCCCGCTGCCGCAACCCATCCGCTGCCGCGGACCGGACCGATCCACCGCGTCGTCCAGCGCCGCGACATCAGGCGCAGTAGGCGCAGGAGCAGGAACGCGACGGCGAAGCCGAGGGGCGGGGAGATCAGCAGGGCGACCAGAACACCGATGACGCCGGTGGGGTGCCAGCCGTCGAAGCCGCCCCACTGGACGGAGCCGAGTCCGCCGGAGCCCGAGAGAATGCCGTCGGCGACGGCCGCGCCGACCAGACCCCCGACCAGAGCGTGCCCCGACGACGACGGCAGGCCCCGCCACCAGGTGATGGCGTTCCAGGCTGTCGCGCCAGCCAGGCCCGCCCCGACTACGGGAATCATCTGGGCCTGCGGCACGGTGACGATCTTGCCGATGGTGTCGGCCACGGCCGTGCCGAGCAGGACCGCACCGCCCATGTTGAACACCGCAGAGAGGGCGACGGCCTGGCCCGGGGTCGCTGCCCGCGTCGCCACCAGGGTGGCGATGGCGTTGGAGGCATCGTGGAAGCCGTTGGTCAGGGCGAAGGCCACCGCGAAACCGATGGCGATGACCAGCCCGACGTGCAAGTGACTTCTCCGTGAACGCCGACCGCGCGGTGAATCGGCCGTGTATGCCGGGTGAACATAGCAAAAACTGCGGGTGAACGGCGCGGCCCAATCACCCGATCGGTGCCGCAGTGACCGGTCTGCTGCGTGCCAGACTAGGTCCATGGCTGCGCACCCAAGGCTGTGCCGTCGGCCAGTTCGCCCGGCGAGGCGCAGCATCTGCGGCCCCAGTGCCGCGACCAGCACCGGCGGAGGCTTCACACCGGGTGGCACGCTGGGCTCCTGCTGGACGCGATAGTGCTGTCCGCTCATCTGCACCGCCCGACTTTGTAGCGCGGAACGCTGCATGCCTTTTGATGAGTAGGTGCTTTGCGCGTTGTGCTGCTCGACATAGGACTCGCGCAGTGCCGGTGTAACCGCGACGCGGTGCCGGTGACCGGGAACATCGAACCGTCGGCGACGAGTCGCTGCCACATGGCCAGCGTCGTCGGGACGTAGACCCGCTTCAGTCCGTATCCCTCAGCAAGGTGGCCAGGTAGTCGTCGACATAGGTGGACAGCTCACGCGGCGGTCGGTGATAGTTGCCCGACCGCACCGGGTGCGCCGGCAAGTCCACCACGGGAGCCTCGACGTCTTCGTAGTCGATCGTGGACAACAGGTGGGCCATCATGTTCAAGCGGGCGTGCTTCTTGTTATCGGATTCCACCACGTACCACGGGCTAATCGGGATGTCGGTGTGCACCATCATCTCGTCCTTAGCGCGCGAGTAATCCTCCCACCGGAAGATCGCATCCAGGTCCATCGGCGAGAGCTTCCACTGCCGAACCGGATCGCTGCGCCGGGACCTGAACCGTCGCAGTTGCTCCTCGTCGGATACCGAGAACCAGTACTTGCGCAGAATGATGCCCTCGTCGATGAGCATCTGTTCGACGATGGGCGTCTGCCTCAGGAACAACGCATGCTCTTGCGGCGTACAGAATCCCATCACCTTCTCGACACCCGCCCGGTTGTACCACGACCTGTCGAACAGGACGATCTCACCGCGCGCCGGCAGGTGCGCCACATAGCGCTGGTAGTACCACTGCCCGCGCTCCCGCTCGGTGGGTGCCGGCAGCGCGGCTATCCGCGCGACGCGAGGGCTCAGATATTCGGTGATGCGCTTGATGGTCCCACCCTTGCCCGCGGCATCGCGCCCTTCGAAGACGATCACGATCCGGGCCCCGGTTTCCCGGGCCCATTCCTGGAGCCTCACGAATTCCGTTTGAAGGCGGAAAAGTTCGGCTCGGTAGACGTCTTTGGGGATCTTTCGCGAGGACTTCTCGCCCGATTTCTTCCCACCCTTACTCATCGCCGAAGCGTACTGCGGGCGCGACTCACTGGGCGGCTTCCAGCAGTTCATCGAGCGATTCGCGCAGCAGGCTCGGCGGCACGTCGAGATCCCTCATCGCTTCCCGGTCGGCGTTGACGCCGAGATACAACATGCCGTTGTACGACGTGACACCGATGGCCAGCACCTGGTTGGGCAGCAGCGGTGGCACCGTGTGCGTCTCCAGCAGCTTGGTGCCCGCGACATACATCTGCTTCTGCGCACCCCTGTGGAACAACGTCATCGGCTACTGTTACCCAACCGCGCAACCCCGCGCCGCCTAATGGGAACCGATCAGCGCGTCTGATGGCTGCGGGATCGTTGACCATCGGAACCGCCTTTGGCGGCCGGAAAATCGTGCGCACGGTCGGTAGCGGCGTCTACCGGATGGCCCCGTTGGATGGGCTCGTCAGCCAGGGCGGCACCGCGGCGGTGATACTGGCCGGCGCGGCGCTGGGCGCTCCGGTCAGCACCACGCACGTCGTCGCCTCCAGTGTGGTCGGCGTCGGAATGGCGCAACGCTCCCACCACGTGCACTGGACTGTGGTCCGCGAGATCGGCGCAGCGTGGTTGATCACCCTGCCGATCAGTGCCCTCGCGGGGGCCGCAGCCTACCTACTCTGGAGGGAACTGACATGAGACTTCCACGCGCGTGGTTTCTCCCCGAAACCCATGACGTTCTGAGCACGCTCACCGCTCCGCTCGACATCGTCCAGACAGTGATCGGTGTTCTCCGCGCATGGTGAGCCAGGACCGGGGAGGAGGACACCATTGGCCAGTTGCGCTCTTTGCTGGCCACGGAACACGAAACGCGGCGGCGGTTGCACACCCAGCTTCGGTCTAGTTTCAGTACCCCCCTCGCCGGGAGGACCTTTTTGAACTCACCGAACGGCTCGGCGCGGTCAGCGAACGCGCCTACGTTGTTGCACGGGAAGCTGAGCTTTCACGCACTGCTCCAGACCCACGCCTCGGTCAGCAGGTGAGGCAATCGCGGCCGCGATGACCCCGCTGGGCGCGGCCATTCGGGCTCTACGCGACAGCCATGCCGCGCCGTTGGCCGACGAGGCCCTAGAGCCGCTGACCCTCGCCGAACCCGGCGCACCTGGTATGCGGTGTACAAGTCGCAGTAATACATCAAGAGCGGGCGGCCGGTTCTAGCCTGCCTACCGGACGCTGCGTCCATGGCACAAGGGCGTCCCGGATCGGGAACTAGCGCCCCAGGTCAGATCGCCCATGTCCTCGGAGATTCCGGACACCGCCTCGGTGACCGGGTCTGCGCCTCGGCCGCGGTATCGGTGGCCAGCGCTGCCGGTCTTGAGCACCATTCCGGGGCTCTGCCATGAAACGATGGGCTCACGCGTCGACGCCTGTCATTGGATCGGGGTCGACATGGCACCGTACGGAACGGAGTTGAGGAACTCGGCCACGTGAGGCTGCAACGCAAACGCCGCCATCCGCCGCCCGCCGATCAATTGCGGATTGACGGCCCGGTTGGCGCCGGCCCGCAACAATTTGGCCTTCGACTCCTCCGTGCGGGCACGGGCGATGATGACGAGATCGGGTCGCAACGCTCGACTGGACAAGGTCACGTAAACGTTGTCCGCATCGGTGTTCAGCGCTGCGATCAGCGCATGGGCATGCCCGATGCCGGCGGCTTCCAGGATGCTGTCGTCGGTGACATCGCCCAGCAGCGTTGGATAGTCGACACCCTGCAAGCGGGCGGGTTCTCGGTCGATGACGACGACCTGCTTCCCGAGCGCGTCGAGATACAGCACGCTGGCCCGACCAACGCGGCCCCATCCGCAGATGATGAGATGACCAGTCATCCGGCCTATCTGCCGGTCCATCCGCCGCCTCTCCAGCTGCTGGCGTAGGTGCCCCTCGATGAGCCCTTCGAGGAGGAGCCCGAACGTGTACAGCGCGGTTCCCACACCCATGAGGATCAGCGCCATGGTGAAGAACGCGCCCACCGTGGACAGCGGGTGAACCTCGCGGAAACCTACCGTCGTGATCATCGTGATCGTCTGGTACAAGGCGTCGACAAATCCGAACCCGAGGATCACATAGCCCACAGTCCCGGCAACGATCACCAACCCAAACGCTAACAGCGCTCGGCCAATCCGTCGCAGAGAACTCCTTCGTAGATTGTGCACCCAGACGCGGACCAATCTGACCTGGCGCCCTCCGTGTTTGCTGGGGCGCGAATGGCGCTTCACATCTTTGGGCTGACTCGGCTTGACGGGACCGGGTACACGAGGACGCCTCGTCGGCACTCCGCGAACTCGGCGCGTGGAGGCGACTGGCGGCGAATCATTTTCGCAAACCGGGTAGCCATCGCTACCACAAGTCCGCTTCTATCGCTACCGGCGATACCCGCAGGGGTTCGATCAACGGCGTCGTGGTCGCCGCATGGTCTCGAGCCGCCGGGTTTACGACAGCTGAGCTGAGGACGACTGCCGGTCGCTTTGACGACCTTCGTCCCTATTGCGACCCCCCGGATGAACAAACCATGAAAGGCGTTGCACAAAAGGGATGCGGTGATGACGTTGGTTGGCAACGTCAAGATGTCGTCAAGATGTCTAAGCAGGAATTTGACGCGATCGCATGCAGGTTTCTCGGTTCTGACTTCACTGGACAGATCTACGCCGACTGGCCGATCGACTTACGCCTGCCCCGTCCACAACGGGACGGTCGAACCACCGATTTGTTGCTGAATCGTGGGACATGCAACCAAACGGATAGCGAGAATTAAACCCGTGCCCCTTCAACTGTTTTTGTTGTTGATCGTGGTGATCACCGCGCTTGCCTTCGATTTCACCAACGGTTTCCACGACGCCGGCAACGCGATGGCCGGCTCTATCGCCACCGGCGCGCTCAAGCCGAAGGCCGCGGTGGCGCTGTCGGCGTCGCTGAACCTGGTGGGGCAGCTTGCTCAGTGTGGAGTCAGGCGCGAATGCCTCGCACTGACGAGCGATCGATACTGTCGTCAAAACTGTCGTCAAGACGGTGCTCGACAGCTCTTATCGAGCAGGATAACTCGCATACGTCCTAGTCAAATGGGTGGAGCTAAGGGTGTGTGAGTTCACGACATAGGTGACACATGAGTCGGGTCATGGGTTACACCTACGCTGCCGGTTGATGAGTCGCGTCATAGGTGACAGTCGTGGTTCATGTCGAAAGCGCGGGTCGCGGTCCTTCACGTCATCAGTGGTCAGCTCACCGTCACCGCGGCAGCCAAGACCTACGGTTTGTCGCGCCAGCATCTGCACCGGTTGCTCAGGCGCTATCACCAGGGCGGCCTAGAGGCCGCCGACCCACGCTCGCGACGCCCGGCCAGCAACCCGCGGGCAGTCAGCGACGACGTCATTATCGCCATCGTGGGGCTGCGCGAGCAGCTGACAGCCGACGGGCTCGACGCCGGGCCACTAACCCTGCAGTGGCACCTGCATCAAGCCGGCTTACCGGTGCCATCCACGTCGACGATCCGGCGCATCCTGCACCACCACGGCCTGATCACCGCGCAACCACGCAAACGCCCCCGCAGCTCCTATCACCGATATGAAGCCGCCCAACCCAATCAATGCTGGCAATCCGATTTCACCCACTGGTCACTGGCCAACGGCACCGACGTCGAGATCCTCAACTGGCTCGACGACCACTCCCGATACCTATTGGCCGCCACCGCCTACCGCCGCGTGTCCGGGCCCGACGTCGTCGCCAGCTTCATCGACACCATTAACACCCACGGCCTACCGGCCTCCACGCTGACCGACAACGGCTCGGTCTACACCGCACGATTCACCCACGGCCACAACGAATTCGAATTGCTATTGCACACCCTGGGCATCACCCAGAAAAACGGCCACCCCGGCCATCCTCAAACCCAAGGTGACGGCGCTCATCGAATGTCCCCAGGTGTGCTCGTTGAAAATCCCCACCTGTGAGGTGCGGTCAGTGTAGTGGTTGGCGGGTTCCGGTGGTGGCTCGGCGGAGGGTGTCGGTAGCGGCGTGGGGGTCGCGAAGGCGGTAGGACTCGCCGTCGAGGTTGATGACCACGGAGCGGTGCAGGAGGCGGTCGAGCATGGCGGCGGCCACGGTGGTGTCGCCGAGGACTTCGCCCCAGGCACCGACCCCGCGGTTGGTGGTCATCACGATGCTGGTCTTCAAATAGCGTTGGGACACAACCTGAAACAACGCTGAAGCGGCCTCGGCCGGCAGCGGCAAATAGCCAAGCTCTTGTCTCAAGAGTCTGTTCGAGGAGGTCGAGATCGGCCGTTGGTGCCCTGGCTGAGCGTGGCGATAATCGGGGACGGTGGCTCGCAAGGCTGAGCAGAGAAGGTCGGTGTGGCCCGTGGTTGCCTGCATCCGCACCACTCGCCGCCGAGTGCCGGCGCCTTCGCCGATGATGGTCTCCGGGTCGTCGGGTTGCATCAGCAGGCCGATTCGAGCGCGATCGCGACGTCGTCGTCGAGTTCCTCGGCGCGGCGCAAGGCGCTGCGAAGGCGGTCGAGTTCGAGCTCGCGGGCGGCGAGCTGTCCGGCCGGCTCACCCAGGTCACAAGCCTTAGCAAGCGCGCGGGTGTGGCTGGCGATCATCCGCCGAAACACCGGTGCCGCAGTCTTTTTCGGTTGTGCATGGACGCAGCCGAGGCAGACCAGGCCGCGGCTGCAGTGCTCGCCGGTGGGCAGCGCGCAAACGTGGGTGCCCATGTCGCGCAGGCTGCAGCTGGCCGCGAACGCGGCCCACTCCTCTGCGGTGGGTGCCCGCAGCGCGTCGACGTCGTAGACGTCGCTATAGCGGCCTCGCATGGCAGCCCGGTAGCCGTCGACGAGGCTGTCGGGGTAGAGCTTGGCGTAGATCATCACGGTGTCCAAACCGGCGTGGCCGAGCAACGCGGCGATCACGTGTACGGGAGTGTTGTTGTTGAGGTGCTCGGTGGCGAACACGCGTCGGCAGTCGTGCGGCGACAGCCGCAGCGGGGTGCCATCGACGTGGCGGGCGCCTGCGGCGACCGACATCTCCTGCAGACGCCCGCGGATCGTCTGGATCGACATCGCGCTCGGATGCCCCGCGCCCTGCAGCAGGTAAGGCGCGCTCGGCAGCGGTGTCTTCGCGGTGTTGTCTCGCCGATCGCACGCCGGGACAGCGTCGGATCGGTAGAAAGCCTTGACGTGCGCGATGATCTCGGCGATCACCCGACCAAGCCCGTCGCCGATCGGAATCACCCGGGCGCGATCGTATTTCGACGGTTTGATGTGCAGCAGGTAGTAGATCCGTCCGTCCGGCAGTTGGCGTTTGAGGACGTCGAGTGTGGTCAGTTCGCTGGCCTCCTCCACCCGCAGACCGCTGGTGAGCAGCAACTCCAGCAGTGCCCAGTCCCAGAACGTGTCTCGTTCGGCGCGGATGTGTCCCGGATCGTCTTGGTCGGTGGCAAGGCGTTCGGATGCTTCGTGCCAGCGGCGCAGGGCGAACGCGCGGATGTTGGGGAGCTCGCGGTTGAGGTCCATCACGGTGGCGGTCATCCGCGCGGCGGTGCGGGCGCGTGCGCTGGCGAACCCCTCGCGGTTGAGATCGTGGCTGGTCAACGGGACTGCGACCGGCATGTGTTGGGCCAGAGGCGATCCCGGTTCAGTACCCCAGGTGCACAGATCGGTGAAGAACGAGCGGACGTCGACCATCCAGTCGTAGGTGGTGGTGCGGTCCTCGGTGCCCTTGGTCGCAGTACTGCGCTGCAAGCTGCGGGCGGTCGACAGCGCCCATGGCACGAACCCGCGTGCGTGATGCGGCAGGATCTGCTGGCACAACGCGATCTCGGGGTGTTGCTGTGCGAGGTAGGTCCAGAAGTAGGCCAGCGACCGGATCTTGGTGCGAATCGTGCTGTAGTTGTTGCTGATTCGCTGCGAATACATGGTCATGTAGAGGATCGTCACCGGCCGGAACGGCTCTGGCACGCGGGCATCGACAAGTTCCTCGATCGTCTTCGGGGGACGTGCCTGGTGACGGGTCGTGCCCCGGCGTGGCGAGCGGGTGAACACGCCGAGATCGCATAGGGCGGCATCGAGGATGTCGGTGCCGTTCGCGCCCCGCGCGGGTGTTCGGAGGTCGTCCTCGCGCAGTTGTGACAGCTGATCGTAGTCGCCGGCGACCATCAACCCGATGCCGGTGCGCACCGCGCGGGTGCGGCCGGTCGGGGAGGCCCACGAGATCCGCGCGCACGCTTCGGTGAGCCGGTCGTCTGCCAGCGGCAGCGGGTCGTCGGCGGGAAGCACCCGCACCCAGCGTTCAATTGGTGCCGCGGCGACGAGCACCCAGCTCGGTTGCACGAACCGGCCCGTCACCAGCGCGCGACCGCCACGTACGCCGGTTCGCAGACACTCCGATTCGACGGCCTCCCACCACTGCTGCACCGACACCCGTTCACCGACAAGCGATTCGGTGACGAAGCTGGTGGTGGCGGCCCAGGCCTCGCGACGCCGACGCGGATCGCACGTCCACGACTGGATCTCCGCACGCAGGGCCGCCAACAACGACTCCGCGACCAACGGTGCGTGACGATTCTGCCGCGCGGCTCGCAGTCGGGCGGCTCGGTCGGTCATTTCGCCGCCCCTGGGCCGAGATCGTCGAGAGCGGCGATTGTCTCTGCGGAATAGGCGAACGCGTACCGTTGTGGCGGATCGACGACGGCCAGCCGTGCGCGGCGCTGTCGGCGCGCGACCTCGGCCAGCGCGGTCAGCATCGCCGCCTCGTCGACATACACGTACTCCTCGACCGTGGTGGACACATGACGATGCCCGAGAACCTGTTGCGCCACATGCACACCCGCGGTGTCGACTAGCAGCTGCGCCACCGTGTGTCGCAACATGTGCGGTGTCGCGCGCACACCCATCCGCTGCGTAGTCGCCCGAAACGACGCCTCGAACGCCGCATACCGCAGCGGGCGCCCGGTGGCCTGTCGCCGACCGACCCATAAGGCAGGTGTGTCCGCCTGGCCGCGTTCGTCTTTCAGGTACTCATCCAGCATCGGCCACCAGTCGTCGGTCACTGGCACGCGATGCTCGTCGCGGGCGCCCTTCAGCCGCACCGTGATCGTGCGGCGTCGCCGATCGACATCGGCGCACCGCATGCCCAGCACGCCGTGCCGGCCGTGTTGATCGCTCCAGTCGCCGATCCGCTGCCCGGTGCGCAGCAACAGAGTCACGATCGCGCGATCACGAGCCGAACCCTGTTCCACCGCAATGCGTTCCGCGACGGCAGGGTCCAGGTCTCGCGGCAGCAGCCGTGGTTCACGACGGCGTAACTCCAGCCGCCCACGGCGCGGCAGGTCTCGGCCCGACATCCCGTGCGCCGGTCCCGCGGCCCCGGTCGGTATAGGGTTTCCACACCCCGCCCACGGTCCGCTACCGCAGCGCGTATCCCGCTCGATCAGGTAGGCGTAGAACGCTGCAATCGCGGCGAGGCGATGGTTGACCGTCCGTGCTGCGCGTCCGTCGGCAACCGATTCACGACCGGCTCCTGCCGCAAACCCACCGATGTAGTCACCGACCATCGAGCGCGTCACGTCGTCCAACGATCGCGGATGAAGCCACCGCCGGAAGTGCTCAACACCGAGCCGATACGACCGGACCGTATAGCTGCTGCGCCCCAGCACCACCAGATGCTCCGCGAACGCCTCAACGTCATCCACCCAACCGCTCCCTTACGATTGCCTGGACCCACCCCACCATCCGGAAGACTCTTGAGACAAGACTTCATCAATGACCAACAACGTCGGTCCGGCGTAGAACCGCATGGTGGTGGCCCAGCGCCCTTCGATCGCCGCGCGGTGACACCGGGCGGCCAGATCTGCGGCGGTAGTGAAGTAGGTCCGATACCCGGCATGCGCTGCAGCCCTTGCCAATCCGACCGATAGGTGCGTTTTGCCTGTCCCCGGCGGGCCGATGAGCAAAATGTTGGTTGCTGATTCGAGGTAGCGGCAGGTGCCCAGTTCATCGATCAGGGCGCGGTCGATACCGGCGGCGGCGTCGACATCGAAATCGGACAGGGTGGCCGGGGTGGGCAGGCACGCGAACCGTAACCGCCCAGCTAGCCGGCGGGCGGTGCTGGCGTCCACTTCCACGGCCAGCAGCCGCTCCAGGGCCACCGTCAGCGACAGACCCTCGGCGGTGGCCTGGTCGAGCACGGCGGGCAGGGCTTCGGCGGCGGCGGAGAGTTTGAGCTCGGCCAGGTGTGAGCGCAGCTGCTGATACCGGCTCGCCGCAGCAGTCGGTGATTCGGCATCGGTGGTGCGGGTGGTGGTTTTCGGGGTGCGGGTAGTGGGGGTCATTGCAGGGTCCTTTTCTGGGCGGCCCGTTCATAGACGGACATGTCGATGACAGTGGAATCGGTTGAAGGAGTGGAGGTTTCGACGGCAGCCTTGGTGTCGTCGTCGTGAAGGGTAAGTAGTTGTGCGGCAGCGGCTTTGGCTGCTGGCCCGGGCGGGATACGTTCCTTGCGGCGGTGCGGCCGGCCGGTGGTGGCGGTGGCCATCGCCGCGGTGTCGAGGGCAATGACGTGGCCGCTGTCGCGGACCATCACCCCTAACCCGTCGGCCGCCATGCGGTGGCGGGCGACCACGATTCCGGTCGCGGTGGCGATATCGAGGTACTCGCCCCCGACCGGATGGCTGACCGTCACCTCGGCAGCGGCTAGCTCCGGTGGCACTGAGTACCGGTTGCCGCGGTAGGACACCAACGCTTGCCGTGACGCCGTGCGAGCCTCGGAGACGATCACCGGATACGGCACCGCAGGCAGCGGCCCGAGCGGCTCGGCCTTGGCCATCACGGCGACCGTCGAGCGGCCATCCGCGGTCAAACGCATCCTGGTGTCGCCGCGCAGCCGGGCGAAGCGGTCCACACTGGCCTGGGCTGCCTCAACGGACAGATCGTCGGCCAGGGTGCGCCACCAGCGTTGCGCGGCAGTGTGGTTGACCTTCTCGACCACGCCTTTGCGGTTGCCGCGTCGCGGTGGGCAGATCGCCACCGACACCCCGTAGTATTTGGCCACCCCGGCGAACGAGGCGGTCACCCGACCCGAGCTCGGTTCGCAGACCGTGGCCATCCGGTCGAACCGCCACACCCGGCTCACCCCGCCCAGGCCGCGCACGATGCGGTCGATCGCCGCGACCAGATGGGGTTGATCCATCGACGGTGAGAGCACCGCCCGCCACTTCCCGGAATGGGCCAGTGACCCGACCAGCAAGAAGGCCTTCTTGCCCCAACCCCAGGATGCCGGTGGATCCGGCAATTCCAGCCAGTCCCACTGGGTTTCGTCACCAGGAGCGTGCGGGATGACCGCGTTCGGGCGCTCGGTGGCGGTGCGGCAGACCTCACACACGGGGCGCAGATTGCGGGTCCGGATGTTGCGGGTCAGGCTCGGATACGACAGGCCGAAACCCAGGTCCTCGAGTTCGTCGTAAAGGGTGCGGGCCCACAGATGTGGGTCTTCAACCAACCTGGCGGTGACGTAGTCGACGAACGGGTCGAACGGATCCGGGCCCGGCCGCGCCCGCACCCCGGGCTCGGCGTCGCCGGCCAGGTACTTGCGGACCGTTTTCCGGTCGAAGCCGGTGTGGCGGGCGATCGCTGAGATCGACCAACCGCGTTTACGTAGGGCGTGTACTTCCAAGTCGTCCTCCCATGTGAGCATGAGAAAGCGGGCCTCCTTCGACGGAGCTACTGGCGTCAGACACCAGCAGCATCGAAGGAGGCCCGCCCTTCTCGGCGGAGCCACACGGGTGGGGAATTTCGATGAGCGTCAGTGGGGAATTTCAGCGAGCGCGGTCAAAGGCAAGATCGAACGCTTCCACCAAACCCTCAAACGCTGGCTGACCCCACGACCTCGACCAATTGACCTCGCCGACATGCAAACCCAACTCGACACCTTCCGCGCCATCTACAACACCAAGCGCGCACACCGGGCCCTACCACCACGCACCACACCCGCACAGGCCTACACCGCCCTACCCAAAGCCACCCCACCCGACAACAACCCCACCGAACACTTCCGCATCCGCCGCGACACCGTCGACAACTGCGGCAAACTCACCCTGCGCTACGCCAACCGGGTCCACCACCTCGGCATCGGCGCCGCCCACGCCGGCACCAAAGTCCTCATCCTCGTCACCACCACCACCGTCAACGTCGTGACCCAACACACCAACCAACTAATCGCCAGCCACCACATCGACCCCGACCGCAACTACTGGCGCAACCAACAAAAACGCCCCGGCCGATGGCCGGGGCGATCTGTAACCGATGACGCGACTCAGGTGTAACCCATGACTCGACTCATCACATGGGTGGAGCTAAGGGGACTCGAACCCCTGACCCCCACACTGCCAGTGTGGTGCGCTACCAGCTGCGCCATAGCCCCGTGAAGTTGTGCTCATCGAAGTTACACCACCTGCGGTTAGCGTTCAAAACAGCTGGTCAGGGTAGTTCGCCACCGACCTCGGGGCCGATAGCGCGGGCCGGGGTGTGCTCGGAGGGCCGCGGCCGGGTCTCGGGTGCCAGCACCCAGCCGATCCCGCCGGCGAGCAGAATGCCGCCGCTGATCACGAAGGCAGCGCCGAACGAGAGGTGCTGCGCGATCTCCCCGACCGCGAGCGACCCCACGATCGCGCCGAAATCAGCCATCATCTGGTACGTCGCGACGGCGGTCCCGCCCCTCGCCTTGCTGCCGATGATGTCCGCGACGGCGGCCTGCTGCGGCGCAGTGAACATGCCCGCTGCCGCACCGGCCACCAGGGCGCCGGCCAGGAACAGCGTCAGCGACGAGGCCAGGCCCACTGCCACCGTCGCTACCCCCGACACCGACAGGCCGACGATCAACAACGTGCGGCGGCCAATGCGATCTGACAGATAGCCGCTCGGGATGACCGCGGCCACATTGCCGATTGCAAACGTCGCCAAAGCAAGACCCGCGACGCGCGGGCCGCGATGCAACACCTCGGTGACGAACAGCGGCACGAGGGCGATGCGCAGGCCGAACACCGACCAGCCCGTCGCGAAGTTGGAGAACAGCGCTGAACAGAACGCCCTGTTGCGCAACGCAATCCGCAGGGTTATCGGCGGTTCGGTGTCCTCCGAAGGCGCCGCCAGCGACGAGTGCCGCAGCCGCACGAACACCACAGCCGCCGCGACCAAGAGTGCGACCCCGTAGATCGCGAACGGCGCCGACAATCCGAATCCCGCGGTGAGGCTGCCCAGTAAGGGCCCACCGACCGAGCCGATCAGGAAGGCACTCGAGAACAGACCTGCGACGCGGCCGCGGGCGTCCGGCGGAGAGATCCGGATCATCAGTCCGAACGAGGAGACGGTGAACATCGCGGACCCGAAGCCGCCGAGCGAGCGGAACAGCAATAATTGCCAGTACGTCTGAGCGAAGGCACATGCGCCGGTGGACACTGCCACGATCAGCAGCCCGCTCAGGTAAACGCGCCGCTCCCCTATCTTCTGGACGAACAGTCCGCTTGCGGGTGCGAATACCAACCTCATCAGTGAGAAGGCGGTGATGACGAACGTCGCGGCGCTGACGCTAACGCCGAAATCACGGGCGTACTGCGGCAGAACCGGCGAAACGACGCCATAGCCGAGGGCGATCACCACGTTTGCGGTGATCAGCACCCAGACTTCGCTCGGCAGTTTCGGCTTGACGTCAGCCGAACAGTCACCCTCCGCGACAGAACTCACGCTATGACTGTATTCACCACGTCTTTAGCCGCTTGCTGCACCTCCGCAAGATGCTCGGGTCCCTTGAACGACTCCGCGTAGATCTTGTACACGTCTTCGGTGCCCGACGGGCGCGCCGCGAACCACGCGTTCTCCGTCGTCACCTTCAGGCCGCCCAGCGGCGCACCGTTGCCCGGCGCCGTGGTCAGCTTGGCGGTGATC
Source organism: uncultured Actinomycetota bacterium (assembly GCA_963841555.1). Classification (GTDB taxonomy): domain Bacteria; phylum Actinomycetota; class Actinomycetes; order Mycobacteriales; family Mycobacteriaceae; genus Mycobacterium. Next base: position 651,089 of record CAWJDL010000003.1, on the reverse strand, counting down.
GGCTCGCCTGCCAGTTCGGTCGCGGTCACCTGGTCCGGTGAGAGCTTGGCCAGCCGGGCCTTCTGTTCCCGGTCGGCAGGCGCGTCGATGCGGGCATACGTTGGCGCACCGTACTTCTCGGCCAGGGCGTCATACCGCTGCGACGGCGTCGACCCGGTAACCGCAAGAATCTCCGACGCCAGCAGCGCCAGGATGATGCCGTCCTTGTCGGTGGTCCACGTCGAGCCGTCACGGCGCAGGAAGGACGCGCCCGCGCTCTCCTCACCACCGAAACCGATGGTGCCACTGATCAATCCGTCGACGAACCACTTGAACCCGACCGGCACCTCGAGCAGCTTGCGGCCCAACCCGGCGACCACCCGGTCGATGATCGACGAGCTGACGGCGGTCTTGCCCACCGCCGTCGAACCCGGCCAGTCCGGCCGGTTGGTGAACAGATACTCGATCGCCACCGCGAGGTAGTGGTTCGGGTTCAGCAGGCCTCCGTCCGGGGTGACAACGCCGTGCCGGTCGGAGTCGGCATCGTTGCCGGTGGCGATCTGGTACTTGTCGCGGTTGGCGATCAGCGACGCCATCGCGTTTGGCGAGCTGCAGTCCATCCGGATCTTGCCGTCCGTGTCGAGCGTCATGAACCGCCACGTCGCGTCGACGAGCGGATTGACCACCGTCAACTGCAGACCGTGTCGTTCCGCGATCGCGCCCCAGTAGTCGACACTGGCCCCGCCCAGCGGGTCGGCGCCGATACGGATGCCCTCGGCGCGGATCGCGTGAATGTCGACGACGTTCGGCAGGTCCTCGACGTAGGCGTCCATGTAGTCGTGGCGCTGCGCGGTCTGCAGTGCCCTGGCCAGCGGCACCCGCTTCACGCCCTTGAGCCCCGCGCGCAGAATCTCGTTGGCACGCTTGGCGATGACACCGGTCGCGTCGGTGTCGGCGGGGCCGCCGTTGGGCGGGTTGTACTTGAAGCCGCCGTCGCGCGGCGGGTTGTGCGACGGCGTGACGACGATGCCGTCGGCCAGATCGCCGTCGCGGTCCCGGTTGAACGTCAGGATCGCGTGGCTGACCGCCGGCGTCGGGGTGTAGCGGTCGGCCGAATCGATCATCGCGACAACGTCATTGGCGGCCAGCACCTCCAGCGCCGACGCCCACGCCGGCTCCGAGAGCGCGTGGGTGTCGCGGCCGATGAACAGCGGTCCGGTGGTGCCCTGCGCTGCCCGGTACTCGACGATCGCCTGCGTGGTGGCCAGAATGTGCGCTTCGTTGAACGCGGCGTCCAGGCTCGACCCGCGGTGCCCGGACGTGCCGAACGCGACCTGCTGATCGACGTTGTCCGGATCGGGTTCGACGGTGTAGTAGGCCGTCACCACCTGGGCCACATCGATGAGGTCTTCGGGTTGCGCCGGCTGGCCGGCACGTGGATTCGCAGCCATGTCCCGATTCTGCTCCTCCAAGTATCGCGTCGTACGCCGGTGCGAAAGCTGGATGGCGATACTTTGGCTCATGTTCAGTTTCGACGGCCGCGAACTGGCCGCGGTCTTCGTCGGCGGAGCGCTGGGCACCCTCGCCCGGGCGGCATTCGCAGCCCTCGCGGCACCCGACCCGGGGCGCTGGCCCTGGCCGACGTTCACCGTCAACATCGTCGGCGCGTTTCTGTTGGGCTACTTCACCACCCGGTTGCTCGAGCGGTTGCCGGTGTCGAGCTACCGGCGCCCACTGCTCGGCACCGGCGTCTGCGGCGGCCTGACCACGTTCTCGACCATGCAGGTCGAGATCATCAAGATGCTCGAACACAAGCACTACGGCCTGGCCGTCGGCTACACCGCCGCCAGCATCGTCGCCGGACTGCTCGCCCTCTACCTAGCAACCGCGCTGGTGCGACGCGCCCGGATCCGCACATGACGGTCGCGGTCTGGGCCGGCGTCGTCGTGATCGGCGGCATCGGAGCCGTGCTGCGATTCCTCGTCGACCGCGCGGTATCTGGCCGCACGTCCGGGTCGTTTCCGTACGGCACGTTGGCGGTCAATCTCAGCGGTGCGCTGCTGCTCGGCATGCTGTCCGGCCTCGCGCTCAGCCCGCACCTCGCCCTGCTGGCAGGCACCGCGTTCGTCGGCTCCTACACGACCTTCTCGACCTGGATGCTGGAGACCCAGCGCCTCGGCGAGGAACGCCAGCTGTGGCCCGCCGTCGCCAACATCGTCGTCAGCCTGGTGCTCGGTCTGGCCGCCGCCTGGCTCGGCCTGTGGATCGGAGGCCGGCTGTGAGCGACGAGTATCTCAAGCTGACCGCCTACTTCGCCGAACGTCTGCGCAGCGGCAACCGCTTGGTCGCTGATGCGCTGCTCGATCTCTACGGTGAGAATGCGGTGGCCACCAGCGTGGTGCTGCGCGGCATCGCCAGCTTCGGCCCGCACCATGAGCTGCGCAGTGACCTGTCACTGAGCACGTCGGAGGATTCGCCGATCGCGATCGCCGCGGTGGACCGCGCCGACAAGATCGCCCCGCTCGCCGACCGCGCCGTCGCGATGACGACGCGCGGCCTCGTCACGCTCGAGCGCGCACGTCTGGTCATTGGGTCCGATGCGCCGGCACCGCCGGATAACGTGAAGCTCACCCTCTACGTCGGACGTCAGGACCGGGTCTCGGGACGACCCGCTCACCAAGCCGTGTGCGATGTTCTCCATCGGCACGGATTCGCCGGGGCCTCAGTCTTTCTCGGCGTCGACGGCACCAAGAACGGACAGCGGCAGCGTGCCCGCTTCTTCAGCCGCAACGTCGATGTTCCCGTCATGATCATCGCGATCGGCACCGGTGACCAGGCCGTCGAGGCTATCCCCGAACTCGAGGCGATGCTGCGTCAACCTCTCCTGACGCTGGAGCGGGTGCAGCTCTGCAAACGCGACGGCCGACTCATGACCCGGCCCGCCGCGCTGCCTGCGGCCGACGAGAACGGGCGGGCGCTGTGGCAGAAGCTGATGGTCTACACCTCGGAGGTCACCCTGCACGAGGGCGTGCCGATCCACCGCGCCATTGTCCAGACAGCTCTTCGACTCGCGCGCCGCCAGCGGCGCGACCGTGCTGCGCGGCATCTGGGGATTCCACGGCGACCACAAACCGCACGGCGACAAGATGATTTCAGCTCACCCGTCAGGTACCGGTGACCACGATCGTCGTCGACAGCCCCGAGCGCATCGCGGCGAGCTTCGACATCATCGACAACCTCACCGAGCGGCACGGCTTGGTCACCAGCGAGCTGGTGCCCGCGTTGGTGTCGATCGACGACGGCGAGCGGCGCGGCGGGACCGCGCTGGCCCGATACCACTACTGACTGTGGTTACCTCCCTCTCGAGCTCCATTTGTCGGCCAGCGCCGATACCCAGTCAGCTCCGGCGGCGGCGTCCTCCGGCGGGCCGTCGACCACGACCAGTTCGTCGACGCCGAGATCCACGAGCGGGCGAACGTCGTCGACGCTCAGGTCGCGGAGCGCCACGGCGAGCAGCAGTTCGGCGCGATCGCGTCCGCTGTCGTCGCACAGGCGATCGAGGAAATCGATCCGTTCGGCGACTTCGCGCACTCCGTCGAGGTTGAAGCCGTACCAGCCGTCGCCCCACGCGACCACCCGGCGCAGCGCCGCATCGCTGTTTCCGCCAAGCACGATCGGGATGCGCCTGTTCACAACGGGTTTCGGGTTGACTCGCACAGAATCAAAGCGGACGAATTCACCATCGAACGAGGCGACGTCATCGCGCCACAGCGTCCGCATCGCCGCGACGTACTCCGCGGTGCGCGCCGCTCGCCGCTCGAATGGGATGCCGAGTGCGTCGAACTCCTCGCGAGACCAGCCGACGCCGAGACCGAGCGTGAACCGGCCGCCCGAAAGGTTGTCCAACGTGGCCGCCTGCTTGGCGACCAAAACGGGATTGTGTTCGGGAAGCAGCAGCACCCCCGTCGCGATGCCGATCGTCGACGTGGCTGCGGCGGCGAAACTCAGCCCGATCATCGGGTCGATCCAGTCCGCCGCGGCAGGCACCGCGATCTGTCCATCGTCGGAGTACGGATAGCGCGACTCCGACCGGTCCACCATCACGACATGCTCGCCCGACCACAGCGTCGCGAAACCACAGCGCTCGGCGGCGGCCGCGACGGCGTCGATGACGGCGCGGGTGGCGCCCGAACCGATGCCAAGGGCGTGCAGTCCCAGCCGCATCGGGCGATCGTCTCACGTCGCTAGCAGCAACACACCCGCGATCAGCAGCGCGATCACCTTCATGATCTCCAGCCCCACGTAGGCCCAATGCGCCCGTGACCGTGGCCCGTCCCCACCGGCAAGCACGGCGTCGGACCGGCGGGTCAGCCGCGGCCGCACCGCCAGCACCTGCGCCAGCAGGGTGACGACGGCGACGGCCACCGCGACCGCGATGCCAGTCGTCGGCGGCTCGATGGCGAAGCTCGCGACGACAACCGCAGCCAGGGCGAGCTCGCAGGCGTTGAGCGCACGAAAGACCAAGCGGCCGATGCCAAGTCCGATCTGCAGCGTCACGCCGGGGGCACGGAATTTCAGCGGGGTCTCGATAAACGAGATCGCGAGCACCATGCCCAGCCAGACGAATACCGCGGCGACTGCGACCGCTGAGGCTGCCTGCACAGCCAGCAGCCTATGGCAGCAGTCGGGCGAGAACAGCGACGTGGCTGCCGTCAAGATCGCGCGCTGCCGTTACCAGGGTGATCGGGCCGCCGCGCAGCACTTGCTTCAGCTCGTCCAGCGCAGCTGTCCCCTCCTCCGACTCCAGTTCCTGTGCATACCGGGCGGCGAACTCGTCGAACCGTGCGGCCTCGTGGGAATACCACTTGCGCAGCTCGGTGGACGGCGCGACCTTCGGAATCCACCGACCCACCCGCGGATCCCCCTTGCGGAAACCTCGTGGCCACAGCCGGTCGACCAGCACCCGCTGACCATCGTCAGGACCCGGATCGTCGTACACACGCGCGACCCCGATGCGGGAAATGCCGCTCATGCGGTGGAATCGTAGAACCATGCACGTCGATCGGGTCGCAGAACTTCAACGCTGGCAGGACTCCGGCGCGGTTTGGGCGGTGATCTCCCGAAAGGGCGCCCGCGTGACGGTGGCGCTGTTGCGCTGCGACGGCGGCGAGGAGGTCGACCGGTTCACATCGGACGATCCGCGGCTGGTGTCGTTCATCGGCGACCGGATGACCAGCGAGGAGTGACGGTGGAGTTGGGGAAACTGACCTTTGTACCGGCGAGCGAAGCGCCCGAGCTCGTCGCCGAACCCGTGCGGCCACACCTGCAAGCCGGGCTGTGGGTCAGTGAGATCGACCCCGACCTCGCCGACACCGCGGCGTTCTGCGAGCACTACGACGTCGGTCTCGACATCTCGGCCAACTGTGTGGTCGTTGAGGCGCGCCGCGCCGAGCGCACCTGGCTCGCAGCCTGCGTCGTGCTCGCAACCACACGCGCCGACGTCAACGGTATCGTCCGCAAACACCTTGGTGCCCGCAAGATTTCATTTGCATCGATGGACACCGCGGTCTCCCAAACCGGGATGGAGTACGGCGGCATCACACCTGTCGGTCTGCCCGCAGATTGGCCGATCCTCGTTGATCAGAATGTGATCAGTCAGGAGCGCGTGATCATCGGAAGCGGTATTCGCGGCTCGAAGATACTGGTATCCACCGGTGTTCTGGCGTCGCTGACCGGCGCCGAAGTGATGGCGTTGACGAAGGCGGATTAGCCCGTCACAACGTCGTCGTGATCCGTGGAGGCTGACAGGTCGCGCCAGGCCTGCTGCTCCTCGGCGACGAATTCAAGTTTGTCGGCAACCGCTGCGAAAGAATCTCGGCCCAGCTGGATGCGCAATGGCGACCGCTCGGCTGAAGCTATCTCGACGATCGCCGCAGCGGCCTTGACCGGGTCGCCGGGCTGGGCATGGTTGACGTCGGTAGCGTGTTGCCTGGTGGCGCCCGCAGTTTCGGCGTAGTCGTCGATGACCGTGCCTTCGGTGCTCAGACTCGAGGCGTCGAGGAAGTCGGTGCGGAAGTAGCCGGGCTCCACGATGATGACGTCGATGCCGAGTGGGCCGACCTCGCGCGCAAGCGCTTCCGAGAATCCCTCGACGGCGAATTTGGTGGCGCAGTAGATGCCCCAGCCCGCCGAGCCGATGAAGCCACCGATCGAGGACAGGTTGACGATCCGCCCCGACCGCTGCGCACGCAGCGTCGGAAGCACCGCACGCAGCACGTTGAGGATGCCGAAGACGTTGGTGTCGAACACCGCCCGGGCCGCGGCGTCGCTGGCTTCCTCCACTGCCGACAGCAGGCCACGGCCGGCGTTGTTGACGACGACGTCGATGCGTCCGAATCGTTGCACGGCCGCCTCGACCGCCGCGGCTGCCTGCGCCTCGTCTAACACGTCGAGCGCCACCGGCAGCAGTTGGTCACCGGCGTCGGGGAACCGGGCCACGATAGAGCGCGGATCGCGGGCAGTTGCGACGACTGAATGCCCTGCGGCAAGTGCTTTTTCGACGATCTCCGCGCCGAATCCGCGGGAAGCACCAGTGACAAACCAGACACTCATTCCAATTTCCTTCCGGTTAGGGGGAACGGCGGGGCGGCCACACCGGCGCGCCCAATTCTCGGGAGACCGTCCGCGCGGTGTCACGCAGCGCGTCGATGGCCTCGGCGTCCAGCGGCCAGCGCGCCGCGGGCACCACAAGGCCGATGGCCCCCGTCGCCTCGCCCGAGGCGTCGAAAACGGGTGCGGCGGCGGCGCACTCCCCCAACACCGCCTCCTCGACCTCCGTCGCGATTCCAGTCGAGCGGATCCGCTCGAGCTGCTCGTCGAGCACGGCCGGGTCGGTGATCGTTTCGCCCGTCATGCTGCGGAGGTCATCGCCGGCCTTGACGTCGGATTGGAACGCCAACAGCGCCTTGCCCAGCGCGCTGGAATGCGCCGGTATAACGATGCCGACTTCGAGCATCTGACGCGTTCCGTCGGGGCGGGGTTCGTGTGCGACCACGACGACCTCGTCGAACAGCAGCACGGCGGTGCGGACGGCGCAGCCAGTGCGTCGGGCCAACCCCTCGGCCCAAATCGCCACCCGGGAGCGCAATTCGAGCGTGTCGAGGTAGACGTTGCCGAGGCGCAACGTTGCCGGGCCGAGCCGGTAGCGGCCGGAGTCGATTTCCTGCTGCACCATGCCGTGCGCCAGCAGGGTGCGGACCAGGCCATGAACCGTCGACGGTGCCAGGTCGATGGCGGTCGCGATCTCGCCGAGGCTCATTCGCCGGCCGCCCTGCAGCACCGTGAGGATCCGCAGCGCACGATCCACGGCCTGGATCATCCGTCCGCCTTTCGCCGAAATCGGCCCTTGTGATGACCGAAGCATAAGCGTATGTTCCAGATCACATTCGACATTATCGAATGATATCCGAGATAGTCGACCACCAAACGGCAGCCGGCTTCGACCCAGATCTCAGGAGAAACGTCATGGACGAGCCTTCCCTCACCCAGAAACTCGCGGCCGAGGCCTTCGGCACCGCCTTTCTGGTCTTCATCGGCGTGGGATCGGTACCCGCCACGATCATCGTCAACGGGGACGCGCCGTTCACGATGGCCGACCTCGGCATGATCTCGTTCGCGTTCGCCACCGTCGTGGTGGCGACGATCTATGCCCTCGGACACATCTCGGGCAACCACATCAACCCGGCCGTCACGCTCGGGCTGGCTGTCACCGGCAAGTTCCCGTGGTCGCGGGTGCCGGCCTACATTGCCGCGCAAGCCGTCGGCGCGATCGTCGGTGCCGCCGCCATCATCGGCGTGCTGGGCATGGCCGCCCGCGACGCAGGCCTGGGTGTCGCGACCTACTCCGGTGACGTGAGTGCGGTACAGGCGTTTTTCGCGGAGTTCGTGGGTACGTTCATTCTCGTGTTCACCGTCTTCGGCGTGATACACCGCAAGGCCTCGGCGGGATTCGCCGGCGTCGCCATCGGCTTGGTGGTGTTCGCGGCGATCATCCCGGTGGCGCCGACAACCGGAGCGTCGATCAACCCGGCCCGTACCTTCGGCCCGATGCTCGTCCAGCAGCTCGCCGGCGGCTCGGTGTCGTGGAGTCAGTTGCCGGTGTATCTGGCCGCCGAGCTCCTGGCTGGTGTTCTCGCCGCCTTCGCCTATGTCGCGATCTCGCGAACCCGCGCCGACGCGACGCCTGCGGCCGTCGCCGTGCCAGCCGCCCAGACCTCCACCGCAGCCTGAGGAGCCACGACATGAAGAAACTGATCAACGACCCCGCCGATGTCATCACCGAGGCGCTGTGCGGAATGGCCATCGCGCATCCGGAGCTGCGTATCGACCACACCAACCGGATCGTCTACCGCGGCGACGCGCCCGTACACGGCAAGGTAGGGCTGATCTCCGGCGGCGGGTCGGGCCACGAACCGTTGCACGGCGGATTCGTCGGACCCGGCATGCTCGACGCGGCTTGTGCGGGTGAGGTTTTCACATCGCCGGTGCCGGACCAGATGCTGGAGGCGACCAAGAACGTCGACGGTGGCGCAGGGGTGCTGCACATCGTGAAGAATTACACCGGCGACGTGATGAACTTCGAGATGGCCGCCGAATTGGCTGAGGCCGAAGGCATCACCGTCGAGTCGATCATCGTCGACGACGACGTCGCCGTGCAGGACAGCACCTACACCGCTGGCCGGCGTGGAGTCGGCGCGACCGTCCTGGTCGAGAAACTCGCAGGCGCCGCGGCCGAGCAGGGCCGCAGCCTGTCCGAGGTCGCCGACGTCGCGCGGCGGGTAAACGCCGCGTCCCGCAGCATGGGTGTCGCGCTGACGTCGTGCACGGTGCCGGCCGTCGGTCATCCGACGTTTGAGCTGTCCGACACCGAGATTGAGGTGGGGATCGGGATTCACGGCGAGCCCGGCCGGCAACGGATCCCCATGCAGTCCGCGCGGGCGGTTGCCGAGCTCATGCTCGAGCCGGTGTTGAGTGATTTTGACTTCTCCGGCGGCTCATCCCGTTCGGAAGGCGTCGTGTTGTTCGTGAACAGCATGGGCGCCACGCCGCTGATCGAGTTGTACGTCATGTACTCGGAATTCGCGGCGATCCTCGACAAGGCCGGTGTCAGGATCGCGCGGTCACTGGTCGGCCCCTACATCACCAGCCTGGACATGGCCGGCTGTTCGGTCACGCTGCTGAGCGCCGACGGCGAGCTGCTGCGGCTGTGGGACCACCCGGTCAACACGCCGGCACTGCGGAGGGGATGCTGAATGGCCGACGTCGATCTGACGCTACTGACCGGCTGGGTGCGTGAGTTCGCGCGGGTGGTCGGTGAAAACGCCCAGCTTCTCACCGATCTCGACGCCGCCATCGGCGACGCCGACCACGGCATCAACATGGATCGCGGTATGACCGCAGTGGTCGCCACTCTGGACGAGGGCGCGCCGGCCGACATGTCCGCGCTGTGCAAGCAAGTGGGTATGACGCTGGTGAAGTCGGTCGGAGGGGCCAGCGGTCCGCTGTACGGCACATTCTTCCTGCGAATGGCCTCCGCGATGGGCTCAGGCGACAGCGAAGACGCCGCGGACTTCGCCAAGGCGTTACGCGCCGGCGTCGAGGGCGTCGTGCAGCGGGGCCGCGCTGAGGCCGGCGACAAGACGATGTTCGACGCGCTGGCCCCGGCGTTGGACGCGCTCGACACCGCGCTGGCCTCGGGCTCCGGCCTGGCCGCAGCCTTGGCCGACGCCACGATTGCGGCTGAAAAGGGCCGGGACGCAACGGAGCCGATGGTGGCCCGCAAGGGCCGCGCCAGCTATCTCGGGCAGCGCAGCGTCGGCCATGTTGACCCGGGCGCGACGTCGGCGGCGATGCTGATCGCAGCCGCCGCGTCGGCGTTCGCGACAGGCAGGTGACGCCGTGACCGTCGGACTCGTCGTCGTTTCGCACAGCCGGGCACTGGCCCGCGCCGCGGTAGCGCTGGCTCAGGAGATGTTGCACGGCAAGCAGATCCGCATCGCCGTCGCCGCAGGCCTCGATGAGACGACGTTCGGGACCGACGCCGCGCAGATCGTCGACGCCATCGCCGCGGCGGACCAGGGTGCCGGCGTCGTTGTGCTGATGGACCTCGGCAGCGCGGTGCTGTCGGCCGAGCTTGCCCTAGAACTGCTCGACGACGAGGTCCGCGAGCGGGTGGTGTTGTGCCCCGCTCCCCTCGTCGAGGGATTGGTGGTCGCCGCGGTGGCGGCAGCGGGCGGCGCGGGCAGCGAGGAAGTCGCCTCGGAAGCGGCCGGCGCGCTGGCGGGAAAGATCGGCCATCTCGGAACGATGCCTGTCGCGACGGCAGCCGACGCGCCCGCGGACGCCGACGAGTTAGCCGGCAGCTTCGTCGTCGCCAACCCGCACGGACTGCATGCCCGCCCGGCCGCACGACTGGTCCAGGAGGTGCGCCGCCGCGATGCGCACGCGCGGCTCCGCAACCGGCGCACCGAATCGGAATGGGTTGACGCAGGCAGCCTTTCGAAGATCGCCACACTGGGCGTGCGGTCCGGCGACGAGGTGGAGGTGCGGGTATCGGGTAGCCAGGCCGCAGAGACCCTGGACCATGTTCTGGCGCTGGCCGCGCGCAACTTTGACGAGTCATTGACAGACGCCGCGCCGGCGGCCGCGCCGTCCGCGCAGCACGCACCGATCGGCGCCGGCCCCGGGCTGGGCATCGGACCGGCGAGGTCGGCGCGATTGGGCGCCATCACCATTCCGGATACCCCGGCCCAGGAGCCCACCGTCGAGTGGCGTCGTCTCGGGAAGGCGATCGCCACGGTCCGGCGGACCATCAGCCAGCTGCGCACCCGCACCGCCCGCGAGGTCGGCGAGGCCGAGGCGTCCATCTTCGACGCTCATCAACTGCTGCTCGACGACGCCGCACTGCTCGATGGCGTGCGACACCGCATCGATGACGGGCAGTCGGCGGTCTCGGCCTGGTCCTCCGCCGTGCAGGACTTGGCCGCGGAGTTCGCCGCCCTGCCGGATCCCTACCTGCAGGCCCGGGCCGACGATGTCAGCGCAGTAGGCGATCAAGTCCTGCGGGCGATGCTCGGCACCGGTGAGAGTTCGAGCGGTCCTACCGGTGTGCTGGTCGCCGCCGACCTCACCCCTGCCGAGGCCGCCGAGCTCGACCCCGCACGGGTCGCCGCGGTTCTGCTGGCCTTCGGCAGCCCGCACGCCCATAACGTTATTCTTCTGCGGGCGAAGGGTATTCCCGTCGTCGTCGGTGCCGGACCGACCGTGCTGTCCATTCCCGATGGCACCATCATCGTCGTCGATGGCGGTCGAGGCGAGTTCGTCGTCGATCCGCCCGAGGACGTTCGTGAGGAGCTTCGGGCCCGCGTCGCAACCCTCGCGAAGCGCCAGGGCCAGGCGCGTGCCCGCGCCGCCGAGCCCGCGATCACCCGCGACGGTGTCACCGTTCCGGTGGGCGCCAACGTCGGGTCGGTGGACGACGCCCGGGCGGCAGCCGCCAACGGTGCGGATTTCGTGGGCCTGGTGCGCACCGAGTTTCTGTTCCTGGGGCGCCAGGACGCGCCGGACGTCGAGGAGCAATTCGCCGTCTACCGTAAGATCGCCGAATCGCTCGACGGGCGCCGAATCACATTGCGCACCTTGGATGTCGGCGGTGACAAGCCATTGGAGTTCTTGCAGACTCTCGCCGAGGTGAACCCCTATCTTGGGGTCCGCGGCATCCGGCTGTCGTTGGCTCATCCCGAGCTGCTAGCCGACCAGCTGTTGGCGATGGTGCGGCTGGCGCAACACACGCCGGTGAGCGTGATGTTCCCGATGATCACCACCCTCGACGAATTGTTCACGGCACGTGGGCTTTTGGACGAGGTGATCAGCCACGCCGGCCGGGGCCGGCCCGCCGATTTGCAGGTGGGCATGATGGTCGAGGTGCCCGCCGCCGCGCTCAAGTCCGCGGCCTTCGCCCGTCACGTCGATTTCCTCTCCATCGGCACCAACGACCTGACGCAGTACGCGCTGGCCGCCGATCGGAACAACGACGCCGTGGCCTCGATTGGTGACACCTTCGATCCGGGCCTGCTACAGCTGGTGCGCGCCACCTGTCGGGGCGCGGCCGGGCAGGCGTCGGTGTCGGTGTGCGGGGAGTTCGCCGCCGATGAGCGTGCCGCCGGTCTGCTGATCGGGATGGGCGTCAACGCGCTGTCCGTCACTCCGCCGGCCATCCCCGGGACGAAAGAAGCCGTTCGCGCAGTGAAAACCGTTGATGCGAAACGAATCGCGGAGGAAGTGCTCGCCAGCGACAGTGCGGCTTCCGTACGGGCGCTGTTGAACCAGGACTGAAAGCAGAACGGGCTAGGCAGGCGACCGCCGAACCAGGTCCACGAAGGCCTGCGCGGCCGCGTCGACAGCCCGGCGATCATCGGTGGCTACCAGGTCGAGGAGCAGGCCACGCATGACCGCGAGCCCGAGGCGCATCAGCGCGGGGTCGGTGATCCCGTCATCGGCAAGCCACGCATCCACGGCCCCCGGCAGCATCCGGGCGAACGGCTGCTCACCCTGGACGCCGCGCGCGTAGCACTCGAAGAAGAGGCGCTCGAAGGGGCGCAGGTCCGGCCTGCGAAGGTCGGCCCACATGGCGGCGATCGCCGCGGGCGGCTCGGTTGGCAGCTCGCGCAGCAGGGCTCTCTGGCGGCGCTCGACCTCCTCGACGATCGCCAGGAGAAGTTCGTTCCGCGAGCCGAAGTGGTGAAGGAGCATGCGGTGACTGGTGCCGACCGCCGCGGCGACATCGCGAAGTGATCGGTCACCGATGCCATTCGCCGCGCACTCCTTCACCACCGCGTCGAGCAGCTCCTGGCGCCGTTCGAGGTCAGGCGGACGGGCCATCGACGCGCCGCTGCTCGCTTCGGGCCTTGAGGCCCGCCGCCTCCAAATCGAGGTAGCGCCTTGTCATTCCACGCATGAGCAACCCCATCATGGAGCCAACTGGCCCGCGCTGGTCGAGCTGTTGCCGAACCCGGGTGCGCCGGTCGGATTCCGCGATGACCTCGTGGCGCGCCACGGTCAAGCCGCCGGGTGAGCGCTGCACCCAGGTCCACGACGCACCCGGCGCCAACTCGGTGACCTCCCAGACCAGCTTCGGCATGCGCGGCTGCTTGATCTCGAACCGCTTGCCGACCGCGAGCCCGGGCCCGTCGAGAGCGACGAGTCGGGTAACCGAAGCGGTCCATTCGGGCCAGCGCTCGACGTCGCTGAACACGTCCCATACCACACCGGCAGGCGCTTCGATTTCGACGCCACAATCAGTAATCATGTACCATATGGTACATGATTTACGTCGCTTTGTAGCGCCCGAGCCACTCGTTCATCAGGTCGACCGCCTCGTCGAAGGGACGGTCCCAGTAGGGGGCGGCTTAGTAACGGAACGAATTTGGTTGTTTTCGTGCGGCAGTTATGCGGGGATGCGTAGCGGGCGGTGGCCTTCACGGCGTAGCTCGGCGTCGATGTCGAAGGAGTAGGTGCCGTAGAAGTTGATGTGATCATGCTGCGCCGGGGTCAGGTGCCCGGCCAGCTCGTCGCTGATCTCGAAGCCTTCGCCGCGTAGCGCGTCGATCGTGTCGCCGAGATAGGTGGTGGTCCAGAGCACGCAGGCGTTGGTGACCAAGGTCAGGCACAGTGCCTGGTCGACTTGATCATCGAGATGGCGTCGGTGGATGTGGCCTAGGTGGGCGAAGAAGAGGTCGCGCCGGAGCGCATGCAGACTTTCGCCCTTGTTGAGCTGTCGTCGAACGCGGCGACGCAATTCCGCGTCGGTCACGTAGCGGCAGACGTAGAGGGTGCGGATGAGTCGCCCGTACTCATGCAGCGCCTTCGCGAGTGCGCTCTGGCGGCTGCTGGCGTGCAGCTTGGCGATGAGCAGGCTCGCGGTGGTGTGCCCGAATTTCATCGATGCGACCAGGCGCAGCAGGTCATTCCAGTGTCCGGCGATTAGCTGGGTCTGGATCGGCTGGCCGAGCAGCCGCCCGGCGTGGGGATATTGGGAGCGCCAAGCCGAGCCGGGGCCGAGGCGGTAGAGCTGTAGGCGGCCGATGTCTCGGATGCGTGGGGAGAACTGCAACCCGGCCAGGTGGAAGATCGCGAACGTCGCAAGGGTTTGTCCGGCGGTGTCGACGGTATGCTCGCTGAGCGGCAGATCCGTTGGGTTGCCGAAGATCTCGTCGAGCACTGCGACGGCCTCGCGCCAGGTGGTCGGGATGACCTTGGTGCCGTAGGTGGAGTGTTGGTCGGAGACGTGGGTATAGGTGGTGGTGCCTTCATCGAGGAAGTACCGCGACAGTGCGCGGGCGGTCAGGCTGCGGCCGCGCTGCGGGAACCTCTGCCCGTCGGAGGATGACAGCGTCCCGCCGCCCCACAGCGTCGCGAGCGGGTGCGCGTGGTGGGCGTTGACCAGCCGGGTGTTGGCTGCCCGCAGTGTGTCGTGGCGCAGGTACCACTGTGAGGTCCAGGCCAGGGCGTCTTCGGAGATGCCGGAGGCGTCGGCCATTCCGGCGTAGCCGAGGTTGCAGGCGTAGGTGATCAGCGACGCGTACAGGTTGCGGCGCAGTTCGGGGTTGCGTGGCTGGGCACCGCCGGCGTGGGTGAACTCCTTGCTGAACCCGGTCAGCTGGTCGACCTCGATCAGCAGCGCCGGCAACTGCACCTGCGGCAGCCGGGCCGAGGTGGCCTCGGCGAGCGAGTCGCTTCGGCCGGAACCTGTTCGGCGGGCAGCGGCGACACGATCAGCTCGCCGTCATCACCGAGGCGTGCGAGTCCCTCCGTGCCGGGGTCGGCCAAGATCGTCTCCAGCCCCGCCACTGCCGCGTGTAGCTCGGCGTCGAGTCGCTCGAGTTGCCGGGACGGGTTCGGGTCGGTGCCGGTGATGGTGCAGAAGTCGTCCCGCTGCCCGGCCCATCGCTCCGGCGGCAAGAGCAGGGTGGATGGGTCGGTGTAGCGGCGTGAGCCTGGCACCCACAGGTCGCCGGAGCGCAGCCCGGCCTGCACCCCGTAGAGGACGCCCAGTTCCCAGTAGTGCCGGTACGCGGCGCCGCGGCCTTGACCGCGGGTGGCGTCGAGGTAGCCACGCCGGCGCGCCGGCACGAACACCGTCGCCTCGGCGGTGGTCGCTTCGTCCGGGACCGCGGTGCGCCCGGCGGCGTTGAGCTCGCGCAGCAACTCGACTGCGGTGAGCAGCGCCGTGACGGTCGGGCTGGTGGTGTTGCCGGTCAGCGGTAGCGCGGCGATCACCACAGGGGTGAACGTGCGCAGATACTTGTAGCGGGCGGCGAGCAAGTCGAAGTGTCCATGGTCGCGCTGACCGCGATCCTCAGTGGGCCGGCGGGCGGCGATCAGGCGCGCCATGCCGACCCGCTGCCGGAGGAGCCGCCCGGCCTGCTCATCGGGGACGTTCGGGTCGGCGAGCACGTCGAGGATCTCGTCGAGCAGCCGGGCACGATCGGCCTCGGCCTTGGCGCGGTCGACGAGCTGTTGCGAAAGCTCGTGCCGGGCACGGGAATCCGCGCCGGCCAGTGCCTGGTCGAGCAACTGCACCAGCTCGTCGAGCACCTCGACGTAGGTTTCGGCCAGCGTTGCCAACAGGACCGGGTGACGCCGGTCGACCGCGGCGCGCTGCAACGCCTGATTGGTTGCGCGGCGGCCGATCTCGGCGAGCATGCGCCGCCGCCCGACCGGCAGTCGGGACAAGTCGAGGTGATCGGCGCCGTATCGTCGCAGGAATTCCAGCTTGTGGAGCTCGGCCTTGAGCAGCTCGGGCGTGGCGACGGTGGCCCCGCGGCGCAACCAAGCCAGGCGGGTCATGCCCAGGTCGGGGTCGACGTCGAGCAGGCCGTCCAGCTGCATCGGCCTCGGCGGTTGCAGCAGCGGCCCGAGCCGGTGGTAGGTCTCGGCTCGGGCTGCGTCGCGGGCCGTGGCGACCCTACGAGTCAGGCTGTCGACGGGCGGGCGGACGATCCGTTCGGCGCGCAGCCAGTCACAGGCCAGCTGCAGCAGAATGCCGGGGGCACCGTGTTCGAGCGCCCGCGCCAGCAGGAACTCGTCGAGCAGCTTGCGCTGACCGGCGGCGCACAAACGCCAACCCAGCCGAGCCAACACCCGGGCCCGGTGTTCCCGGCGGGTTCGTCCCTGCCAGCCACCGTATTCCGCCAGCAATGCCGACGAGGTACCCGGCGCAATGGCCAACGCGTCAGCGAGCCGATCGAGTGCAGTGGCCGGGCAACCGGCCAGGTCGTCGGGAATCCAGCCCAGCCACGGCAGCGTCGACAGTTGGACGGCAACGCCGAGATGGTTGTGCTGGCGGTTGAAGCCCGCCAGCCACGACTTGTCGTCGGCGGAGAGCGTGAAGTAGGTGACCGCGTCCTCGACGGCGATCTCATCCGGCCAGCTGCTCAGCCGGGCAAGCTCGGGATCGGACAGGTAGCGGACCGGCATCTCACCTCCGAACGGCCCGCGGTTCGGGCCGTCATCGCAAGGACGCTAGCCACGGTCGGTGGAGGGCGGCAAGGGCGGCGAGGCACCGCCCCGTAACGGGATCGTTCAAGAGGATAGTTTCAGCGTCATCCGTCATTTCGGTTGGGCTGGTGGGCGCCGTTCGGCCGGGCGGCAGTCAATCACCACCGCCGAGCCGTCGGGCCCTGCCGATCTGGCCGGTGAGCGCTGCGATGGCAGCGAGGCCAAGTGCGACAGCGGCCACGGTGTCGTCGCCGGCGTGATCAGAGTCGATGACTCGCTGCCATGCGCGGGTCGCGCCGTCTGGCGAACAGAATGCGGAGTGGACGAGACTGTGGCCATGGCTGACGCGATCGATCGAGGTCGTGAGTCTTTTCGACGGCGGGCGTGGGGGGACGCGTTCGCGCAGCTGTCTGTCGCGGAGGGTGACTCGCATCTGGAGCTCGAGGATCTGGAGCGGCTCGCGGCGGCTGCGTACCTCGTTGGCCGGGTCGACGACAGCGTCGACGCATGGGCGCGTGCGCACCACGAGTACATGCAGGCCGGTGAGGTGGCCCGCGCCGCCCGTTGCGCCTTCTGGTTGGCCTTCGTTCTGCTGAACAAGGGCGAACTGGGCGGTGGCGGCGGGTGGGTCCACCGGGCCCAGCGCCTGCTGGATGACGGTCAGCGGGATTGCGTCGAGCAGGGATATGTGTGCTATTGCGCCTCCCTCCTCTTGGCGTTTAAGGGCGACGTGGAGGCCGCCCACGCGGGCTTTGCCGAGGCGACCAAGATCGGTGATCGGTTCGGGACCCGCAGCTGATCGCGCTGGGGCGGGTCGGTGAGGGCCGGCGCCTCATCTATCTCGGAGAGATTGATGAGGGCATAGCGTTGCTCGACGAGGCGATGGTGGCGATTACGGCGCACGAGGTGTCCCCGGCGGCGGTCGGAGACCTGTATTGCACGGTGATCGAGGGCTGCCAGGAGGTGTTCGACGTGCGCCGGGCCCAGGAGTGGACGGCGGCGCTGAGCCGCTGGTGCGACTCGCAGCCGGAGCTGGTCCTCTACCGCGGCCAGTGCCTGGTCCACCGCGCCGAGCTGATGCTGTTCGGCGGTGCGTGGGCGGATGCTGTGGCGGAGGTGCAGCGCGCATGCGACCGGCTCGCCCGACCGACGAGCCAGCCGGCCCTCGGCGCCGCTCACTACGTGCGGGCCGAGCTGCACCGTCTGCGGGTGAGTTCGCTGAGGCGGAGGTGGCGTACCGGAGGGCGAACCAATGGGGACGCGAGCCACAACCTGGTCTGGCGCAGCTGCGGCTTGCTCAGGGTCGGGTCGATGAGGCCCACGCCACGATCCGCCGGGTCCTCAACGAGGCTGAGGACGTCGTGACGCGGTCCAGGATGCTGGGCCCCTACGTCGAGATTGCTCTCGGCGGCGGCGACGTCGCCGCAGCACGCGGCGCTGCCGAGGAGCTGTCCAGGATCGCGGCCGTGTGGAGTACGCCATTTCTGCGGCTCTGTCGTCGGACTGCGACTGGGTCGGTCCTGTTGGCCGAGGGCGACGCCCGGGCCGCGCTCGCCGCGTTCCGTCGCGCGTGGGCGGGCTGGGGCGAGCTGGACGCGCCGTACGACGCGGCGCGTTCCCACGTGCTGATCGGGCTTGCCTGCCGGGCACTGGGCGACGAGGACAGCGCACAGATGGAGCTCGACGCCGCGCGGTCGGTATTCCTGCAACTCGACGCGGCTCCCGACCTGGTCCGCGTCGAGGAACTGTCTCAGATCCCGGCGCGCCGGGTCGCGGGCGGCTTGACCGCCCGCGAGGTGCAGGTGCTGAAGCTGGTCGCGACTGGCATGACCAATCGGGCCATCGCGTCCGAGCTCGTGATCAGCGAGAAGACGGTGGCCACCCACGTGAACAGCATCTTGACCAAACTGGGATTGTCATCGCGCCTGGCGGCGACGGCCTACGCCTACGTACACGATCTCGTATAGGGCGCTCCCTCCACAGAATTACCTACTCGCGCCAACGAGGATTTCGACTGTTCGCCCCGATGCGGTGGGCGTCGGCGCCCGCTTACCTTCGTCGTCAGCGATCCAGCCCGAGGGCCAGAAGGCCGGCACTGAACGGATTGCGGAGGGAAGTCATGGCAACGAACGAAGAAGCGCTGTCGACCACCGATCACGAGGTGGCACCGGTCGAGGCGTGGGACGCAATCGCAGCCGGGTACGACCATTCACGTCACACCGGACGAGGCAGAGAGCTCGCGACCGAGGGCCTTAGAAGCTCGCCGGGCTGAGGGCCGGCGAGCGCTTTCTCGACATCGCCGCCGGCACCGGAAGGCCTCAGTCTGCCGGCCGCGCGGCTCGGCGCCAAGCGTTCATCGCCACCGACTGGTCGCCCAAGAAGATGATCGGAGCGCTTCAACGCGCGCGTCCGCGACGAAGCGGCTAGCCCGACGCCGAGGGGCAAGAGTGATGGACTGCCACGCGCTCTCGTTCCCGGACGAAGACCGGGTAGAACGTGACCGCTTCGCAGTTCGGCGTCATGCTCGTGCCGAGATCAGGCGAACGGCGCTGCGCGAGATGGTGCGGGTGACCAAGCCCGGCGGGCGCATCCTTGTGGTCGCGTACGGCTCGCCCGACCGGGTTTGAGGCGCTGCAACTCGTTCATCGCCGGGATACACGTTCGGTAGACAAGGAGCTACGAGGGGCTCCCCTCAGAACCCGCCTCCGCTCGACTTCCAGGTCTCCCGAGTCCCGAGGTCCTGCGGCAACGCCTGACCGACGGCAGGTCTGCAGAACGTGCAGAGTCGACACGACGCGCCAGGAGAAGAAAAGCGCTCCGATCCGATGGCCAGGAGCTGTGGGACTGGTGGCCTCGGCAGCAACCCGACCGCCAGGCTGCTCGTCGCGAGAGCTCACCCCCCGGGGCAGAAAGACGGCGATGATCGGCTAACACTGGGACGGCTAAAATCAGGGCGCGCGCCGACGGGAAGCGGTGCCGCCGTGCTGACCGCGCCGCTCAACATCGGGGATCGGGACGAAGTAACCCCACCTGTTGCCCCTGCAGGGATCCCAGATCCGCCGTCGACACACGCGCGGAGGGCAGGTCCAAGACGACGATCGGATCACGAGGACCGCAACGGGGTCACCCGCGGATCCCCCAGCTCCCGGCGACGGCTCACCCTCGCCGGCGCTCCCGATGGCTGGACGCCAACGCCGACCGACCGTCGCGGGAGCCGATCCCTGAACGGACACCCGTTCTCACTTGTGGCGTCGTTGGGCGTGACGGTATCGCGCAGCGGCCATGCTCACGCACCCTTGTCGCTATAGCCCGATTGCCGACCAGACTTCCCGGCGCTCCGCTCACCAACGATCTGCTCGTAAAGATGCCCGCAAATCCTCCTGTCGGGCAATGGCCGCTGAACTCAGGCAACTGTTGACGTGGAATTCGGTCGCGGCCACGAGCAGGATTGGCCTATCACGACTCGGAGGTGAGGACCGTGAACTCCTACTGTGACATTGTGATCGGCGCCGGATCGGCCGGGTGCGTTGTGGCCACCCGGCTGTCCGAGGACCCCAACCGGCGGGTGCTGCTGATCGAGGCCGGCGGTACCAATCGCCGCCCGGACGTGGTCATCCCGGCGGCGTTCCCCAATCAGTTCCACACCCGAGTGGACTGGGATTACACCTGCGAACCCGAGGAGGGGCTGGCCGGCCGCGGCCTGTACGAACCCCGGGGCAGGATGCTCGGTGGCTGCTCCTCGATGAACGCGATGAGCTACATCCGCGGCAACCGGCTTGACTACGACGGTTGGGTCGAGCAAGGCGCCAAGGGCTGGTCGTACGAGGAAGTGCTGCCCTATTTCACAAAATCCGAGCACAACGAGGAGATCCAGGACGCCTGGCACGGGACCGGCGG
Organism: uncultured Actinomycetota bacterium; assembly: GCA_963841555.1. Classification (GTDB taxonomy): domain Bacteria; phylum Actinomycetota; class Actinomycetes; order Mycobacteriales; family Mycobacteriaceae; genus Mycobacterium. The sequence goes on along the minus strand of CAWJDL010000003.1, from coordinate 630,656 downwards.
GCCGCTGAATATCACCTCCATCCCTACCCGTGACCCGCTGACCGACTTGTTTGTCCTGGCCGCGGAGGCCGTGGGCTTCGCGCGCAACCCCGACTTCAACGGCCGGACCCAGGACGGGATCGGCTTTCCGCAAGTCACGCAGCGCCGCGGCGCGCGCTGGGATGTGGCCACCGCCTTTTTGCGCCCGGCCCGCAAGCGCCCCAATTTGACCGTGCTCACCGGGGCGCTGGTGCACCGGGTGATAGTCAAGGGCGGGCACGCGATCGGGGTGGAATTCTCCCGCCGCGGACGCACTCAGGCGGTGCTGGCCCAAGGCGAGATCGTCGTCAGCGCCGGGGCCTTTGGCAGTGTGGAGATCTTGCAGCGTTCCGGGATCGGGCCGGCCGAGCATCTGCGTACGGTCGGGGTGAAGCCGATCGTCGACCTGCCGGCGGTCGGCCGGAACCTGATGGAACACCCCGGGCGTGTCATCAACTGTGAGCTAGCTGGCGGCGCGGTCGGGCTGTTCGATGCCGTCGGGCCGTTCGACACCCCGGCCCCGCGTTACCTGATCGAGTGGCTGCGTCATCGTCGCGGCAAGCTGGCCAGCAACGCCGTGGAGGCGCTGGGCCACTGGTCCAGCGATCCCTCCCTGCCGGCCCCAGACATGCAGATCGGGTTCGTCCCGGTGTTCCTTTGGGTGCACGAAGCCGAAGCCGTGACGCATCCGGTGCCGGCGATGTCGGCGTATTATTCCTACGTCGCGCCGCGCAGCCGGGGCAGCGTCATGATCCGCTCAGCCGACCCGCGCGAGAAGGCTGCGCTGCGGCTGAACTTCTTCAGCGAACCCGGCGAGCTGGACGCCTGCGTACGAGCGATCGAGCTGACCCGGGAGATCTTCGCGACCGAGCCGATCCGCCCGTACAGGGGCACCGAGATCCACCCCGGGGCGCAGGTCCGCAGCCAGGCGGAGATCGCCGACTACGTCCGCTGCGAGTGCCAGCACTCTTTCCATCCGTCTTGCACGGTGCGGATGGGGCGGCCCGACGAGGCGGCGCTCGATTCGCAGCTGCGGGTCTACGGGGTGGAGGGGTTGCGGGTGGCCGACGCTTCGGTCTTTCCCACCATCCTCCGCGGCAACACCAACGCGCCCGCGATCATGGTCGGGGAGCGCTGCGCCGACTTCATGCGCGAGGCGATCTCGGCCTGAACCAGCCGGGCTAGCCCACCACGTCCCCGTGCTTTGCCGTATGCGGGCTAGTTGCCTTGCGCGGCAACGTGTTCTGCTGCGGCGAAGGTGCGGTCGACGGTCAGTCTGGAGACCAGGAATAGCTCCGCGAGGTCGGTGATCGTGTAGTTGCCGGTTTTGTGCCGCCCGGGCCGCTTCCCGGTCCAGTGTCACGTTGAAGCGGCTGGTGTGGATGGTCATGGTGGTCTCCTCGGGTCGGAACAGGTGGGTTATCCGATGTCGTCGGCGCGGGATCATCGGTCCGGACGCGTAGATGTGCGCGGTGAGGTGTCGTAGCTCCGCATGGCCGGGGCGGCAAATCTACGCGGTTCCGCCGAGTTTTGCGGCGCGTGGGCGCCGCATGCTGGCTAGCATGAGCGGTAATGACCCACGCGCGGACACGGCTTTGAACTGGAGCGACCTGGATCCCAGCCAGCTTCCGACGGGAACGGTGACGTTGCTGCTGGCCGACGTCGAGGGCTCGACGCGGCTGTGGCAGACCCAACCGGAGGAGATGACGGCCGCCATCGCGCGGCTGGATCGAACGGTGTGTGAGGTCATCTCGGCCCATCACGGTGTGCGGCCGGTCGAACAGGGCGAGGGCGATAGCTTCGTGGTCGCGTTCGCGCGTGCCAGCAACGCGGTGGCCTGTGCGCTGGAGTTACAGCGGGCACCGCTGGCCCCGATCCGGCTGCGCATCGGCGTGCATACCGGGGAGGTGCAGCTGCGCCACTTCTCCGGACCAACAGCAACTCTTTAAAGCTCCCTGCGAGTAGGCGGGCAGACTAAAAAGCCTGCCCGAGATTGGGACGCGGTCTGTCCACGAATTGGGCGACACTCAGTAGGGAAGGGGGCGTTGCGATCCGGGCGGTTCTACTACCTCCACGGCAATTTCGACGCCGTTGTGACGTTCTGCCGATGCGGCGGGTAGTTCAACCCATAATACGGAGATGGACGTAAAAACCACGGTCGACCTGACCGGCACTTTTGCCGGCGACCTGCACGGAATGCTCCGTGAGGCGGCACAGCATGGGCCGCTGGCGACGGATGTCGTGACCGGCGCCACCGTGGTGCTGCGCCAACGCGACCTCGAAGCGCTGGCCCACGATCAGCGACTAGAGGGAATCGGGCTGGCGTTGTTCGACATGATGGGCATCACCGACGGACCCTTAAGCGACTGGTACGCCCGGCTGATGTTCACCACCGAGGGGGACTACCACCGCCGCATGCGCTCGCTTGTTTCCCGTGCCTTTACACCTCGGTCCGTCGAGGCGCTTCGCGCGACGGCTGCCAACATGGCCGCCGATGCCGTCGCGTCCGGCCGACAGGGCAGCGACCTCGTCGCGCCGTGCTCGCCTCTGTCCACACGGCTGATCTGCCGGCTGCTCGGCGTACCGGACGCCGACATCGCGGTGTTCGCGCAATGGGCCGACGCATAGAGCCCGGTCTTTTATCATGCATGACACCCGAACAAATCGCAGACGCCACGACAGCGATTACAGAGCTGCAAAGCTACGTCGACGAGTTAACAACACGGCGCACGGAGGACCCCGGATGGGGTACCCATCACCGCGCTACTGGCCTCCGAGGCAGACGGCGAGCGCCTCACCCACGGCGAGACCGTCGCTATGATCCGGCCAATGTGCTTGTCGGCGGGCACCGATCCGGCCGGAAGTCAGCTCCAGTGCGGCGTTCTAAGTGGCCCTGTCCGAGCACCGCGACGGAGAGGCAAGGCGTCCGCTGAAGCGACGACTTCTGCGGCTGGCAAGCGCGGCCGCAGAGACCATGCGCCTGGAGCCAAGCATCCCGGCCATCCCCCGCACGGCCGTGGCGCGGATTGAGCTGTACGGCACGACGATCCCGGCCGGCTCGATGGTGTTTCTTTGCATTGCCGCCGCGTGCCGCGATGCGTCGGCGTGGCGCGAACCCGATCACTTCGACCCCGACCGCTTCACCCAGCCCGACACACCCCGGCTGCTGAACTTCGGCGCCGGCACGCACTACTGCCTGGGCACCGCCCTGGCCAAGATCGCGGTGGAAGAGAGCGTGCGCGCTGTACTCGCAGCGGATCCCCCACTGCGCCTGACCGAGGATCCGGCGGACATTCCGTGGCGCCAGTTGTCAGGCCGCGGCCCGGCCCGATTCGTAGTGAGTTCCGAGCGGGCGGCTTAGCGGCTCACGCCCGCTAGACGCCGAATACGAAAAGCATCCACCCCCGGGCAACGCTCCGACGCCGCCACCCGGTACGCGAAACAAGACGTCACCGAGGCGATCAAGTTTCTTACCTGGCTGCACAGCGCCCATCCAGCGCACCGTGGCCACCTGCCTGCAACAAGATGTCAATGAGTGGCTGGTATCGGGTCCCACCACGAGATCAAAGGTCCGAAACTTCTTCGCCTGGGCCAAGAAAGCCCGGTTGAACAACTCCGTGCAGATCACTTATCAGCAGCCCCCTCCCAGCCGCGCGCTCACCCAGGAACAGCGTCTGGCATGGACCAAGGAACTTCTCAGCGGCGAGCCCGACACATTGGCCTACCGCGTTGCCGGAATCCTCCTGCTTCTCTACGCCCAACCCCTGACTAAGATCGCAGCATTGCAGACGACCGCGGTCGTCTCCGTCGATGGCGCTACACGGATTTTGCGTGGGCGAGAACCGATTCCGTTACCGCAACTGTTCGCCGACATGGTGCATCGACACCTCGCCACTCGACCGAACCTCAGGACCGCGGGCGAAGTGGCCCTCAGCCTGTGGTTATTCCCCGGCGTGCGACCCGGTCGTCACCTCACTGCGCAGACGATCATGACGCGACTGCGCACCCTGGGTATCAACCTGCTCGGAGCACGCAACACCGCGTTGCAGAGCCTGGCCGTAGAAGTCCCACCGCCCCTTGTCGCAGAGCTTCTCGGCTATCGCTACAACGTCGCCCAACGCCACGCCGAGATCGCAGCACAGCCGTGGGCAGGCTACGTCACATCGAGGCAACCGCCACAGGCGCGCCCGCTGCCTTGACGGTGATCAGATAATGCCCCGGGTTACTGGTCGACCATGGCGGTTTGATGTGCTCGCCGCGATCGGCGATGCCACCACGGACCAGCAAAGAACTCACCTACCCAGTGAGCTCTCGAACTCGCCGTGCTTGCACCTAACAGCCGAGTCGGACTCAGCCGAGTTCACTCTTGCACCCAGATGGATCGAATGCCCCGTACCACCCTGCCAATACGGCAGGTTCGAATATGGAGGGGTACCGGTAAACCTCGCGTCGCCCAGGGCTGGCAGGGGAGCGCCCCGCGGTACCTCGGCGCAGTTCTTAATCACCGGATTCGCCCGTCGGTGGCGGACGCGAACTGGGCAATTGCGGCCACGATTTCAACAAATCCGCGCCGGTTCGTCGCCCTCATTCCATTCGTCACATCGATCACGCCGCCCGGCCGCAGGTGCGGATCGAACGGACCTCGATCACCATCCGCCCGCGGCTGGCGAACTACCGCAGAATGGCGCGGGTGCGTTTGTCGGCGTGTCCGTCGGAGTCGTTGAGCACCACCACAGTTGGGTGCAGCACAGCCCCGGTCGGTCGGCCACTCCATCGTCTGGCCGGCCGCTGGGCGCCTCGCCCCACGGCGGCGACGCCACAATCAACGCGTCAAGTTGCACAACACCTCCTGGGTGACCGGCGCTTGCCAGCGCACCCACCGCCCGTCCGACATTGAATCCGCGGAGTCGCCCGCTGGGCGACGCTGGAGCCGCCCACCACGGTCGGCGTGAAAAACGTACATTGGCAGGGGCATCCGCGCTGTTGGCATCGTTTTGCCGGTCACTGCCGGCAACCCGTGGGCCCTGCGGAAGGCGCCTACCGGCCCGGCTTTTCGGCGCCCCAGCTGCTGAGCAAGACCACTTGACGCAGATCGGACTCTCGGATCGCCGCCGCGATGCTATCGACGTACTTCCGCTGCTCCGCATTAAGATCTGGCAACGAAATGTCCGGCGGGGTCGACACGAAGACTGCCTCTGCTGATCACCGCCCGAGCCGGCGCCGCCAGTCCCTGGCTCCGAGCAACCTGGCCACCCGCGACTGAACCTTCCCCCGCTTCGCGGTGTACGGGTACCAGAACAGTTCCCTTTTCATTGCGACCCGGTCGGCGACGATGCTCTTGGCCCGGCAGTACTTGCGGATGCCGTTGGCGCCTCCCGAGCGGGAGCCGACCCCCGACTGCTTCCAACCGGCGAATGGGACGGGGTACTGCGAGACGTTGAGCATCGCGTTGTTGATGTTCACCGAGCCGGTGGCCATCTGCTTGGCCAGGGCCATTCCTTTGGCCTTGTCGCGCGTCCAGACGCTGCCGGACAGCCCATACCGCGAATCGTTGGCTTTCTCGATCGCCTCCTGAGCGTCGCGCACCTTCATCACCGGTAGCGTCGGGCCGAAGGTTTCCTCGCGCATGCAGTCCATGCCGTGGTCGACGTCAACCAGCACCGTGGGTGGGTAGAAAAGCCCCTTGTCGCTGGGCTTGCCGCCGGCGAGCACCTTCGCGCCCTTGCTCACCGCGTCGTCGACGTGGCGGGAGACGATCGCCAGCTGCTGCTCGTTGGCCATCGCGCCGACGTCACAGGAAAAGTCTCGGTTGGTATCCATCCCCAGGCGCAGCTCCGACGTCTTGGCTACCAGCTTCTGCACAAACTCGTCGTAAACCGGCGCCTCGACATAGACGCGCTCAACGGAGATGCAGCTCTGGCCGGCGTTGAAGAATCCGGCCCACACCGCGCCGTCGACCGCCCGGTCGATGTCGGCGTCGGCGCAGACGATCATGGCGTCCTTGCCGCCCAATTCCATACAGCACGGAATCAGCCGCTGCGCGGCGGCCGCGGCCACCCGGCGGCCCGTGTTGGCCGAACCGGTGAACATCACGTAATCGACGACATCGACGACGGCAGCACCGGTTTCGCCGGCGCCGAAGACCACGTCGAGAACATCCGGCGCGCCGATCTCCTTCCAGCCGGCGACGGCCGCCCGCCATGCCAGCGGGGTGAACTCCGACGGTTTGGACAGCACGGCGCAACCGGCCATCAGCGCCGCAGAGATGTCGGCCAGTGGCACCAACAGCGGGTTGTTCCACGGCGTGATCACGCCGACGAGCGGGTACGGTTCGTACAGGACGGTCAGTTTCTTGGCCATGTTCGCCGGTCCGACCGGGCGGACGGTCTCGTCGGCCAGGAACTTGGCGGCGTGCTCGGCCCAGTAGTTCATGGTGTCGGTGCCGAAGATCTCGAAGTTCGCGTCGCCCCAGGACTTGCCCGATTCCCGCTGCATCAGCCCGATCAGCTCGTCGGAATGGTCGAAGATCCAGTCGCGCCACCTGCCCATCCACCTGGCGCGTCCCGTGGCGCCCATCGCCTGCCAGCCGGGCTGTGCCGCCCGCAGCCGCGCGGCGGCGGCCTCGACCTCCGCACGCGGGGTCATCGGCACAGATTCAACGACCTCGCCGGTAGCCGGACACGTGACCACGTCGGCCCCTCCGGGCTCGACATCCACGGGTTCCGTTCGAGTCTTGTCGTCCAGTTTCATGCGGTCACCTCCGATGGCGACGTGAACCCAATGCGAACATTATCCTCGCCGGCCTCGTTGGGCAGGTGAGATCACGGAGGGCCTTGTGTTGCGGCCAGAGCACGTCGGCCATCCCGTGTTCGAGAGAATCGCGCGATGGCCTCGCGGCGTCCGAGGATCCGCTTGGGTGAGGTACGGCTGTTGGGCGGCGAGCCAATTTGGCACCGCCGATTGCATTTTCGTGATCACGCTGACGTAAGCACGTCAGCGGGACAGGGTTCGCGGCTGGGGGCTTGTCTTCCCTGCGCCGCCGGTTGGTGGCGGCGACCCGCATCAGGAAGGACGGGTGCAGCAGTCGGGCTGGCGGGTCGACGAGATTCATCACCCGGAAGAATCCCTCGGTAACAACGGTGTCGGATTCGGCGGCCGCCAGCACCCGGTCGGTGTACCAGTTCGACAACCGCATCGGGATCGAACGCCGACCCGGAACCTGCGGCAAGGCGAGATCGGCTCGCACGGCCATGCGCCAAGCCGTGCGGACCGGCTTTGCGGCGGCCCGAAAGAATCGCCGACTCAAGTCGGCATCTCCGCGAAATAGACAGTCGCGCAACGCAACAGCCTCCAGTGCGGCCACCGACATTCCCTGCCCATAGATGGGGTTGAAGCTGCAGATCGCGTCGCCGAACACCAGCAGCCCCGCCGGGAACCGGCGCATCTTGTCATAGCGTCGCCACTGGCCGGCGGGATAACGGTAGCGATACACCTCGCTCAGGGGTTCGGCGGCATGCAGCGCCGCCAACATGGCGGGCGGGGCGAACTCCGCGGCGAATGCGATCATGCCGGCGCGATCGGCGGGCGGTTGCCGCCCCGTCAGGCCGGCCAAGGTCATCATCCACGTGTCATCCTCGTAGGAGAACAACGCCCCGGCGGTCGGACGTTCCGGCACCGGACCCACAGAGATCACTTTCTCGCCGAGCGTGCCCGGTGGGATCCGCAGCAATTGGCTGACGTAGGCCACCTGCGCCCCCGTGCGATCCTGCACCGGACGGCCATAACCGAGGGTGTCGAGGAATGCCGGGGTGCGTGCACCGCGGCCCATCGCATCGACAACCAACTCGGCGTCCAACACCTGTTCCTCACCGGTGTCGCGGTTGGCCACACGGACACCCGTGACTCGGTCCGGCTCGGCCGCTACCAGCTCGACAACGTCGTGGCCATCCAGAATCGTGAGGTTGCCGATGGCGCTAACCCGCCGCCGGACATGGGATTCGAGAAATGGCCGGCTGGCCAGGTAGCACACCAGCCGTGCCGGGTCCGCGAGTTTGCCCGACCTGTCGAGCTCGTGCCCGCCGAATCTCAAGGAGACAGAAGATAAATCACCTTCGTCGAGGAGCTTCGCGCCGTCCGCGACGAGCTCGTCGAGCAGCCCGGGGAAGAGCCGACCCAAGATTTGCGAGCCGCTACTCAAGAGCGCGTGGACGTGATACCCCTGCGGCACGCCACGCCGCTGCGCGGGATCGTCTGGCAACACGTCCCGCTCGATGACCGCAACCGTCCGGTAGAAGTCGGCGAGCACCCGAGCGGCGAGCAGCCCGCCCATGCTTGCTCCAAGCACAACGGCGCGCTCGCCGATCTTGGCCACCGGCACCTCCTGTTCGTGGGCGATGGTGACCAGTCCGGCATCGAACACGCTGCGGGTGCTGCAGCGGAGTCTGGCGACGGTCATTGGGTCTCCTCGGTCGGCTTCGAGTCGACTATCCGGCGCTAAGGAGGACCGAAGTACCATCCGCCGCAGCGCGTAGTACCGCGCTCAGGGGTCGTACATCCGCATACCGGGCAAGGCGGCGGATCTACGCGTTTTCGCCGATGTTTTCGCATGTGGCCAGCGCATGCTGGCTAGCATGAGCGAGACTGACCCACTTGCGGATGAGCCGTTGAAGTGGAGCGATCTGGGCGTGAGCGGTTGCTGCCGACCGGAACGGTGACGTTGCTGCTGGCCGACGTCGAGGGCTCGACGCGGCTGTGGGAGACCCAGCCCGAGGAGATGACGGCCGCGGTCGCGCGCCTCGACCGGACGCTGGCCGACCTCGTCGCCGCCCATCACGGCGTGCGCCCGGTCGAGCAGGGCGAGGGCGACAGCTTCGTCGTCGCCTTCGCGCGCGCCAGCGATGCGGTGGCCTGCGCGCTGGAGCTGCAGCGGGCACCGCTGGCGCCGATCAGGTTGCGCATCGGCGTGCACACCGGCGAGGTGCAGCTGCGCGACGAGGGCAACTACGTCGGCCCGACGATCAACCGCACCGCGCGGCTGCGCGATCTGGCGCATGGCGGCCAGACCGTGCTGTCGGGCGCGACCGAGCGACTTGGTCGTCGACCGGCTGCCCGCGGATGCCTGGCTGAACGACCTCGGCACCCACCGCTGCGCGATCTGCCGCGCCCGGAACGGGTGGTGCAGCTGTGCCATCCCGACCTGCGCAACGACTTCCCGCCGCTGCGCACCGCGAATACCGTCGCCGCCCAGCATCTTCCGGCGCAGCTGACGAGCTTCGTCGGGCGGCCGCCGAGATGGCCGACATGCGGCGGATCCTGGCCGACAACCGGCTGGTGACGCTGACCGGCGCGGGCGGCGCGGGCAAGACACGGCTGGCCGTCGAGGTCGCGGCCGGATGACGGGCGAGTTCCGCGACGGGGTCTGGTACGTCGACCTGGCGCCGATCACCGATCCCGACGTGGTGCCGGTCACGGTCGCGCGCGCGCTGGGCCTGCCCGACCAGCCGGGCCGCTCGACGATGGACACGCTGCTGCGGTTCATCGGCGATCGCCAGATGCTGATCGTGCTGGACAACTGCGAGCATCTGCTGGACGCGAGCGCGGCGCTGATCGTCGCCCTGCTTGGGTGCCTGCCCGGAGTTGACGCTGCTGACGACCAGCCGTGAGCCGATCGGGGTGGCCGGTGAGGTGACCTGGCGGGTGCCGTCGCTGTCGCTGGCCGACGAGGCCATCGAGTTGTTCACCGACCGCGCGCGCCGCGCCCGGCCCGACTTCGCGTCACCGACGACAACGCCGCGACCGTGACCGAGATCTGCCGCCGCCTCGACGGCATGCCGCTGGCGATCGAACTCGCCGCGGCGCGGGTGCGGGCGCTGTCGCTGACCGAGATCCTCGACAGCCTGCATGACCGCTTCCGCCTGCTGACCGGTGGTGCGCGCACGGCGGTGCGCCGCCAGCAGACCTTGCGCGCATCGGTGGACTGGTCGCATGCGCTGCTGACCGAGCCCGAACGGGTCCTGTTCCGCCGGCTGGCGGTGTTCCTGGGCGGGTTCGACCTCGACGCCGCCCAGGCCGTCGCCGGCGGCGGCGAGGTGGAGCGCTACCAGGTGCTCGACCAGCTCACCCTGCTGGTCGACAAGTCGCTCGTCGTCGCCGAAAACACCGCGGGCGAACGCGATACCGGCTGCTGGAGACGGTGCGCCAGTACGCGCTGGAGAAGCTCGGCGAGTCCGGCGAGGCCGACGCCGTGCGCGACCGCCACCGCGACCACTACACCGCGCATGGCCGCCCTGCTCGACGCGCCGGCGGGCAGCGACTATGAGCGGCGGATCGAGCAGGCCGAAGCCGAGATCGACAATCTGCGAGCGGCGTTCGCGTGGAGCCGGGAAAACGCCGATATCGAGCTGGCGTTGGCGCTGGCGTCGTCGCTGCAACCGCTGTGGCTCGCGCGGGGCCGCATCCAGGAAGGACTGGCCTGGTTCGACGCCGCCCTGCCGACCAGACGAGCACCACATCCGAGGTGGCGCCGGCGGTGCGCGCGCGGGCGCTCGCCGACAAGGCCGTGCTCGACGCACTGGTTGGCCGCCACCGCCAGCTGGATCAGGCCGAACAGGCCCTGGCGATCGCACGCGAACTCGACGACCCGGCACTGTGGCCCGCGCGCTGACCGCCTGCGGCGGTATCGCCTCCTTCGACGCCGAGGTGGCCGGCCGTACTTCGCCGAGGCGGTCGACCTGGCCCGCGCACTGGACGACCGGTGGAGGCTAGCCAGATCCTCGGCTGGCAGGCACACGCGGCGCTCGTCGCCGGCGATCCGATCGCGGCGCGCGCGGCCGCCGAGGAAGGACGCGACTCGCCGACGCGCTCGGCGACCGGTTCGCCTCGCGCTACTGCCGCTGGTGGCTGGGTGTGGCACAGATGCGTGCGGGGCGATCTGGCCGCGGCCGTCGCACAGCTCCGCGAGGTGGTCGCCGAGGCCGACGCGGCTCACGACGTGCTCTTGTCGCGGTCTACTGCACCGTACAGCCTGGGTCACGCGCTGGCGTACCACGGTGACACCGGCGCGCCCGAGCCGCGGCCGAAGCGGCCGTCGAAACGGCGGCGGGGCTTGGCGGGGTCTACCCGGGCGCCGCCTATGCGCGTTGGCTGTCGCGGACCTGGCCGCGGGTGATGTTGTCAGCGGCGCGGAGCCAGGGAGGCGTCCGGCGGCGACTGAGTGTGCAGCCCGAGTTCGCGTCAGTGAATATCAACCCCATGGCCGAGGTTGCCGCTGGCATGCGGCGATTTGGTCGCGGCCCGACGCTGGGCCGACGAGGCCGTCTCAGCGATGAGGGGCTGGCATCTGGCCTGGCGTTGACGTCGCGGGCTCGCGTGGCGATCGCGCAGGGCGAGCTCGACAGGCCGAACGCGACGCCTACGACGCGCTCGCGGTCGCCGCCGACCTTCAGCGCACATCTCGGGCGTTCCCGACATCCTCGAGTGCCTCGCCGATCTAGCGGCGGGCTGGCAGCCATCGCGAAGCGGCCCGGCTCTTCGGCGCGGCAGAGGCGATCCGCCAACGCATCGGGTGTGGTCCGCTTCAAGGTCTACGACGCCGACTACGAAGACACGCTCGCCGCGCTGCGGGACGCGATGGGCGAGGAGGACTTCGACGCGGCGTGGGCCGAGGGCGCCGCGCTGTCCACCGAGGAGGCCATCGCCTACGCGCAGCGCGGCCGCGGCGAACGCAAACGGCCCGGCAGCGGCTGGGCCTCGCTCACGCCCACCGAACTCGACGTTGTACGACTCGTCAACGAAGGCCTGGCCAACAAGGACATCGCCACACGGCTTTTCGTCTCACCACGCACGGTGCAGACCCACCTGACCCACGTCTACACCAAACTCGGCCTGACCTCCCGGGTGCAACTCGCCCAAGAAGCAGCCCGCCACGCTTGACCGAAGATCACCCCGGCAGCTCGTCGCTGCCACTGCCGCCTGCGGAGGAGGATGGAGCATGTGAGGTCTGGCAACGAATCACTTTGTGCTGTTGGGTTATTCGGAGTGATCGGGTCGACAGGCCTTGTGTACCGCGGTCGCCGAGAATTGCGGCGGACTACTCCGGCCGCGCGACTTAGTGTTGCCGCCTCGCCTCCACACATTTCATCGATAATGACGACTATTCATGAACTCGTAAATCTATTGTGGAACAGCGAGTTTCGCGCCCAGCCTGGCAGGGGAGAGAAACGTCAGCGTGACGAATTGTGCGCTTCACAGGGTTGATCGGTCCGCTGATTCGTCTTTGTCACATCTCGACCGCACGAACTGGCGCGCCGACACGACCTTTGCCGCATGGTTTGAAGTTGTTAACTCCGCTGAGACTCGGCGGTCGATTCCGTCGGATGTCGGATTGACTGCGATACCTGCCAACTGTATTGAGAACGGACACCACAAACAGGGGAGGTTGATTCATCTAATGAAAACGGCGTACTTTACGGGAACCCGCCGTATTCGATTCCGCCGTATTCGTGGCGAAACGTAGGGGAGCGCACGGCCAGGTGCGCCTGCTCGGCGACTCAGCCTACCAGACCGCGCGCGTCGAGAAGGCCAGCGACACAGCGGTTCTGATCGCCGACTTCGATCGTCTCGTGTCCGCCCTCGCCTCCGGACCCGACGTGGCGGTCGACGATCTCGTCGAGGCGAGCCTGCAGAGGACCCTCGCCCGCTCGAAATGGCTGCGACCCGATCTCGTATTCAACCTTGCGAGGTAAGGAAGATACGACGAAGCGATGAACCGCATGGCGATCCTCTCAGCGGGTGGCCCGTGGCGTTCAGGGGCTGAGCTGTGCATCGCATGGATCGCCGCCCTAGACGGGCGCCCGGAGATCGCCGCCCGATTGCTTCCCGACGTCGCCCGGAATGGTCCCCGCTGGGCGTGCTTGCAGCCCGGGTGCGCAACGCGATCGATCCCACGGCGCCGGAAACCGAGCTCGCCTTTTCGTACCCGCCGGGGCGACTCGCCACGGAATCGACGCTGGGGATAGCGGAGGATGTCGTCAAACGGTTCGGGTCCAGCAGCAACGCTGAGGGAGTCGTATATTCCGGACTCGAGGCCTTGAGGCAATCGCGACGATCGACGCCCGGCTACGGCGCGGAGGCGGATGCGCCGGTCGTTGTGGCTGCGGCCCGAGACCATCCCGCAGGCGACGACCTGTTGTCCGAATACATCGAATTGCATGCGTCGAATCCGTACACCAGCTACCGCGATCGATCGCTATGGGTCATCCTCCAGGCCGTGGCCTGCCTGCCAAACCCCAACCAGGCCCTGGCACATGCTCTGCGGTTGTGCGAAGGCGCATTTGCGCCGTCGAATTATTGGTTCGCAGAAGCGCTCACGCCGAGCGTGACCGCACGGCGTGGAGGTGATGGTGCCGCACTTCTCGGGGACCGCCGTTCTCAGGCCCTCGATGCCGCGTCCCGGCTCAGTGCACGTGCACAGCATCCCCAACCGTACGGCCACCACCTCGACACCTCGGACCAATGGTCGTATCACCGCCGGCGGCTTGGGGCGCATGCCGAAACAATCGCCCTGTCGGACAACGCAATTGCCTCTTCTTCCAGCTTCCGCTCACCACGTTCGAGACCGTCAACCCGCAGCTGTCGCGTACCAACCCGTTGCCCCCGGAAACCACCGTGGTGCGCGTGCCGGATCCAGCCTTCGTCCCGATCGTCGCGGCATGGCTGTCCGCACGAATCGTGGGCAGCAACCTGACCCCGCACGGAAAAGAGCACGCTGATCGCACGTCTGGTCCCCGCGACTGGTGCGAATCCGACGCTGCTCTACACGGTCCTCGCCCGGCTTGTGCAGGTGTCGCCAGAAGGATTCGATGTCGACAGGATCGAAGCGGCATGTCGACTCGTCGACACCACGGAGCCACCAACCGCTTCCGAGTATTCCGAGTATTAGGTAGCGGTGGTACTCGACACCGATATCCAGTGTGTGATGCGCGAACCTCGACGTGCGATCAGCAGGAACGGCCCACTGGCAGCAAGGACCCAGGCCGCCCGACCTGGCCGGGCGCTGCGAAACCGCTGGTGAAATCGTCCCCGTGAGCGAACAACACACCGCACCAAATCGTCATCGGACTCGACGGCGGCCTGTTCGGGCCGACGTAGCCACTGGGCCCGTGGCGATTCACTGCCTGAGCCGCCCTCGCCGCCAGGATGCGACCCGCGCAAACTGATCGCCGACGCAGGACCGACTACGTGACTGCATGAAACGCCGACGTCGTTGATCCCGCATCGGCTTCTTTGGAGCCACGACTCTGCGGGCGAGGATGGTCCGTTGACGGAACCTCAAACGGCACGCCGACACCGAGCGACCGCCGCCCGCCCGGACCGGAGTGTCGACGTCCCGTAAGACTGGTTCGGTCATGGTTCCCGGTGAAGGGGGGCTAACCGGCATACTGTTCGCATGGCTGAGCTGACGTTCGGCTACGCCCGGGTGTCGACGGTCGATCAAGATCTCACGGCGCAGCGGGAGGCGCTCACGGCGCTAGGCGTCGACCGAAGCGGATCTATGTCGACCACGGCCTGACCGGTACGAATCGCGACCGGCCCGGATTGCGCCAAGCGCTCGCCGCCTGCCGCAGCGGCGACACGCTCGTTGTGACAAAGCTCGACCGGCTCGCCCGGTCCGTTCCGGACGCCCGCGACATCGTTGACGAACTCACCGCCAACGGCGTCAAGCTGAACATCAGCGGCTCGGTGCACGATCCGACAGACCCAATCGGCCGGTTGTTGTTTACCACTCTCAGTATGATCGCCGAGTTTGAAGCTGACCTTGCCCGTGCCCGGACTCGGGAGGGCATGGCCGTCGCCCGGGCCAAGGGCCGGCTGCGGGGCAAGCAACCCAAGCTCAGTCCGCGGCAGGAGGCGCACCTCGTTGAGCTCTACCGCGCCGGAGGGCACACCATCGGCGAGCTCGAGGAGCTGTTTCCGGTCACCGGCTCGACGATCTATCGGGCCGTCGCGCGTGCGGGCGGGCGAGCGACCGGGACGTCCGCACAGAGCGCAACGCGATGACCGATCTCGTAGGGCGCACGACGCGCGGCGTCTTCCGCGATTTGATGACCGACAGCACGGTGCGCGATCAACACCGCTTTCCAAGATGAAGGCTTCACGCCCGATCCCGACTGCGGCTACGAAGACAGCAGCGCGCGTCGCCGGACGACGCAGTCGTACCTGGAAACGGTCGATTGGACCGATCCGCGGGAGGTCGGCCGATTTCTCCGGGTCGCCGAACGGCTGCTCAATGGCTGGGAGCCGCAGTGCCTCAGTCACTTTCACCAATCGCTACGCCGCGACGGCTACCAGATCGATGAGCAGACCGGCCAGATCACGCCAGTTGGTCCGCAGCTGTCGATCGAATCCGTCGCGAGGCTCGCGGACCCGTCGGCCATCCGCGAGGGCTTTGAGCGCATCAGGCGTGCGATCAGCGACGATCCCGCGCTTGCGGTCGGCAGCGCCAAGGAACTGATCGAAAGCACCGCCAAGGTCGTACTCACCGAACGCGGCCAGCCGTTCGACGACAAGTCCGACCTGCCCAAACTGGCGCGCGCAGCACAGCTTTCGCTCGGGCTGGACCCCTCGACCAGGTCCGGACCAGACAGCAGCGACGGGGTCAGGCGCATCCTCGGCGCGGTCACAACCATCGCCAACGGGCTCGCCGAGCTGCGCAACCGCGGGCTGGGTACGGGACACGGTCCAGCGACCGCACGCGTCGGTCTCGGCAGCCGGCACGCGCACCTCGCGGTGAATGCAGCGCTCACCTGGTGCCAGCTGATGCTCGACACCCTCGCAGACCCCGATGCGCCATGGCGAACAGGTCAGTCGTAAGCCGCGGTCAAACGAAGACCGCGAAAACAACCAGATTCGTTCCGTTGCTAAGCCGACCCCCAGTAGCCCATAACGAGACCGTCGACCCTGGTTCCATCGCGGCCGCGCAGGCCGCTACGCAGCTTGCTCGCCAGCTTCCGGCGATGTCCCGGATGGCTGTGAAAGCCGACGCTGAATGCCGGCGATTGGGTGCCGCCGTCCCGGTAAGCCTCGACGAACGACTTCCCGGGGGCCACTACCGCGTAGTCGATGTCAGCCGACGGTGCGACAAGCATGAACTTGTCGATCTCGTGCCATCCATAGCGGCGTGCTGTGACTACTCGGTCGTTGACCTCGAACCCCTCGCTGGATAGTCGCAGCCACCATGCCCGCCGAACCTTCCTCAGACAATGGACGGCGGCCAGGACGCTAAACCAACAAAACAGCAACGTCGTTGGAAGCAAGGCGAGGCCGGCGGCGGCAACCGGGAACCACGACGTCTCGTCCTGAATCAGCACCAAGTCCGCCCAACCCCAGCCTGCGAGAACCAGAAGTTGGTTCGCACAAAGGACGAGCAACCATAGACTGCCGGCGGTGAGCATGCCAATCAGGATGGACATGAAGCCGATGATCACGAAGTCGGCGCCGAATCGGACGCTCAAAGCCGGGTAGTACACAACTAATTCGGGCTCACTCGGGCGCGACCCTTCACTGCTCGACTCTCGGTTCAGCTCCACAGTGTTCGTCCCCACCCGTTGGCTGTCATGTGCCCATCATGGCCGGAAGCCACATCGGCAATGAATGGCTACCAACCTTGGCGCAAAAATCCTTGCAGGATTCACAGATTCACGCTCAGCCATGCAGCCGTCGGTAGGCGACGATGGCGGCTTGGTGTAGCGGTATGACACCGGTCTGGATCATCGACGGCGGGGCGAGATACTGCAGACCCTGGACGTAAGGAGGCACCAAACGCGCTGCGTCCGTTGCCAGTACGTCGACGACCGCGGCGATCAGGTCGGCAGCGACACCCTGCCGGCACAGCAGCAGATCCGGCACTCCGATCGAACGTATGCCAGGTGGTACGTACCCTCCGCTGGGCACTCGCCGGACTGCGTAGGGGTAGCCGGCCAGCCGGCTCATCGGTGCCGCCATCGGGCCGATGTCGAGCATCCGCAGTGGCAGTCTTTCGTCCAGCTCGGCGATCGCAGGGGTCGGCACTCCACCCGACCACACCAGTGCGTCGATAACGCCGTCCGCAAGCCGCGCCAGTCCATCCCGCAGGCGATAGTTCACCATTTCCACCCGGCCGAGAAGGCCGGCGGCCTCGAACAACACCTCGCTGGTCGCCGCGGCACCCGATCCGGCCGGTCCGATCGAGACGCGAATCCCCGCAAGGTCCGAAAGCTGTTTCGCGGCAGCGGATTCGCGCACGATCACCTGCAAATAGTTTTCGTAAACCCGTGCCACCGCCTGCGGGGCAGTCTCTGGGGCGCCGTGGGCCCGATCCCGCTCTGCGACATCGGCAAGCGCGAGGCCCAGATCGACGTCCCCCGAGCGGAGACGGGCCAGGTTTTCCACCGTGCCCTCGGTAGGCAGGACGTCGACGGTGATACTCGGATAGCGGGTGTGCAACTGCTTGCCAAGGATCTCCGCGAATGCCAGATACAGGCCGCCCGGGTCTCCTGCCGCCAACCGTAAATGTCCGCCGGGTTGGGTTCGGATG
Source organism: uncultured Actinomycetota bacterium (assembly GCA_963841555.1). GTDB lineage: Bacteria > Actinomycetota > Actinomycetes > Mycobacteriales > Mycobacteriaceae > Mycobacterium. The sequence goes on along the minus strand of CAWJDL010000003.1, from coordinate 613,066 downwards.
CTGCAGGCGGCGGCCACCGCAGCCGTTGCGAGAAGGAATGCGCGACGGCTCATTTCGGCCGATCCGTGGGTCAACACGTCGACTCACCGGCCATCGGCAGGCGGTAGCGGATCAACAGGCCGCCTTCTGGGGCTTTCTCCACCGCGATCGCCCCGCCGTGGCCCGCGACGATCTCGGCGGCGATGGCCAGCCCGAGGCCGGTGCCCGAGCCGTCGTCTCTGCCCCGCCAGAATCGTCCTGCGGCCATTGACAAATCCTCGTCGGGCAGCCCGCTGCCGTCATCGCTGACGACTAGATCGGTTGTCTCACCGATTTGCGCGGTCGACACCGTGACCGTGGTGCCCGCGCCTGCGTACCGCAGCGCGTTCTCCAGCGGGATGTCGAGCAACTGCTCCACGTCGTGGCGAGCCAGTTGCACCGCAAGGCGGGCGTGATCCGAGCGGACGTGCAACTGCTGGTCTTCGCTGTCGAGGATCGGCCGCCAGAACGCGATGCGTTCATCGATCACATCCGTCAGATCCGTGCACTCCGACACTGCGCTGGAGAGGCCGACTCGACGGCTGCCGCTGACCTGCTCCGCGCGCGCCAGTCGCAGCAGCTGCTCCAACAGATTCTCAAAGCGGTCCAGCTCCGCGGCCATCGAACTGTATGTCGAATACCCCGCCTCGGCGACATAGTCCTCGAGGGTGTCCGCGCGCAAGCGCACAGCGGCAAGCGGATTGCGCAATTGATGCGACGCGTCGGCGATGAGTCGCCGTTGACGGTCCAGGGAGGCCCGCACCACCTGCGCCATCGTGTTGAACGCCGACGAGAAATGGCGCAGTTCCGGTGGACCCGTCACATCGGCCGGCAGCCCGGCGACCCCTTCGGTCATCTCGGCGACTGCGCGCTCCAGCCCGTTGAGCGGACGCAGTACCCACCTGGTCAGCGACCACGCGACCACCGCGGCGAGGATGAGCAGGCCCAGACAGCCGACCGCCACCCACAGCCAGCCGGTGGCGATTTCGCGGCCTGCGACGCCGGTGTCGACCGCCATGACGACGGCGCCGACCAGTTCGCCGTCGTTGCGTACGCCCTCGGCGGCCAGACGATAGTGTCGGTCCCACGGCAAGATGCGGGTCCACCGCGCCGCTGGTGCGTCGACAAGGGCGCTGATTGACCGCCCTCGCGACGGCGGGTTCTGTGATGTCCAGTCCGCGCGACGCCAGCGTTCGGCCGTCGCGAATCGACGATCAGCACGCCTTCCCCGTACACCTCGAAATAGCGGTCGACCAGGCGCTGCAACGGGGCGTCGGACACCGCAGCCGCATCGGCGAGTGCGGCGAGCTGCCGGCCCCGTTCCGCGGCGAGTGCTGCGGTTCGGCGGTCCGCCAAACTCAGCGCCAAGGGCACCGCGAGTGCGGCGATCGCCAGCAGCGACAGCACGACGAGGACAACGCGGACACGCAGTCCCATGTCAGGTGTCCAGCCGGAAGCCGAAGCCGCGCACCGTGTGGAGCGGAAGTCCGTCGAGCTTGGCCCTGATCTGCCCGATGAAGAAGTCCAACGACCTGGACCGGCCGACCACCGCGGTGCCCCACACCTCGAGCATCAGCTCCTCGCGGCTTACCGCCTCACCCTGGCGGGCGGCCAGAGTGGCGAGCGAGCTGGAACTCGGTCTTGGTGAGCGCCTGCGGGTTTCCCGCCAGCGTGACTTCCCTGCGCTCGCGGTCGATGGTTACGGGCCCCGCAACCACCGGAGCGGGCGTGGCGGCGGTGTCACCGCCGGCGCGGTGTATGCGTCGCATGACGGCGTGAATCCGCGCCAGCAGCACCGCTTTTCGCACCGGTTTGACCAAGATAGTCGTCAGCGCCCGCCCGAGCCCCAACACCACCGCGCCGTCGCTGTCTCGGGCGGTCATGATGATCACCGGCACCGCCGACGCGCGCCGCAGCGTGCGCAGCACGTCCAGGCCATCCATGTCGGGCAACCCCAGATCCAACAGCACGAGATCACAGCCCTTGACGCGATGGAGGGCGTCGGCGCCGCGGCCGGTGCGGACGACCGTCGCGCCGGTCTGGCCGAGAAGCTCGGCCAGCGCCGACGCGACCCCCTCGTCATCCTCGACAAGCAGCACCTGCATGGCGCTGATGCTAAGCAGGCTTCGCCGACAACCTCATCGACTTTGGCGCGCTCTGGCGCGCCGCTTACGAAGTTCGGCCGCCTCCCGCTCCAGCTGCGAGCGACGGAAGACTCGCCCATGAAGACGTAGACCAGTAGCGAGATCAGCCCGCAGCCGGCGACGTAGTAGAAGAACCAACTCTCGTGACCGATGTTCTTCAGCCCCAGCGCGACGTACTCGGTGGTGCCGCCGAAGATCGCGACCGTCAGCGCGTAGGGCAGCCCGACACCGAGAGCTCGGATCCGGGCGGGGAACAGCTCGGCCTTCACCACAGCATTGATCGATGTGTAGCCCGACACGATGATCAGGCCGATCATCATCAGGCCGAACGCGGACAGTGCGGAGCCGGTCTGCGACACCGCGGTGAGCAGCGGAACGGTGCACAGCGTTGCGCCGATCCCGAACGCGATCAGCAGCGGTCGGCGGCCGATCCGATCCGACAGCGCACCGATCACCGGCTGGATGCACGACGAAGATGAGCAGCGCGACGAAGTTGATCCACGTCACTTGCTCCTTCGGCAGGCCTGCCGTGTTGATCATGAACTTCTGCATATACGTGGTGAATGTGTAGAACGCGATGGTGCCGCCTAGGGTGAGGCCCACGACGGTCAGGCACTCGCGCGGATAGGACAGCAAGGCCCTCAGGCTGCCGCGTTCGGTGTCAGCGCTCTCCTTGACGGCCAGCGCAAAATTCTCCGACTCGTCCATCGTGCGGCGCAGCCACATCACCGTCACGGCTGCAGCCGCTCCGATGACGAACGCGATCCGCCAGCCCCATGCATGCATCTGTTCGGATGTGAGCACCTGCTGCAGCACGATCTGCACACCCAGCGCGAGCAGTTGGCCGCTGGTCAGGGTCACGTACTGGAATGACGAGTAGAACCCGCGTCGGTGTGGGGTGGCGACTTCGCTGAAATACGTTGCAGAGGTGCCGTATTCGCCGCCAAGCGACAGTCCCTGCAGCAGACGGGCGGCGACCAGCAGGATCGGCGCCAGCGCCCCGATCTGCGCATAGCCCGGCAGCATGGCGATACCGAGCGATCCGACACCCATCAAGCTCACCGATAGCGTCAATGCCGCGCGCCGCCCGAATCGGTCGGCGTAGCGACCGAACATCCAGCCGCCGATCGGCCGGACCAGGAAGCCGACCGCAAAGATGCCGGCCGTGTTCAACAACTGCGCGGTCAGGTCTCCCGAGGGGAAGAACACACCTGCGAAGTAGATGCTGAACGCCGCGTAGGCGTACCAGTCGTACCACTCGATCAAATTGCCCAGCGATCCGCGGATCACGTTGCCGGCCACCGACCTTTTCGGCAATTCGCCGGTCTGTCGTTGGTCTGTATGCATATCCCCTACCCCCTATTGCTCGATGTTGCGTTACTCTGCACAATCCACAGATTCTCAATTCCATACGCTGGGAAGGATTTTGGTCACCGCATCCTGAATCTCGGTGATACGAGTGCTATCGAGACCCCACGGTTCCTCCACACCGAAACGGTTGTCGAGATCCCACAGCACACACGACTCGTCGGGCAGTGCGACCAGCTCCCACGCGATAACGGTCCGGCGCAGCTGCTCGTCCATCGGGTTGGCGGCCGCCTCAATATGTGCGGGGGCGCCCCCGACCGGATGGTGGTGCATGAACTGCCCATAGGCCTCGGCGCAAAAGGCTTCATACCGCGCCGTGCACAGGATCAAGCCGTGCCATGCCTCATCCACTGCGCGCGACGGCATCCCGATCACCTGGCCGTCCCGCAGGGCGGCCGCGCAGCAGCGCAGCCATTGCCGCAGACCGGTCTTGACGAGGTCCCTGGGTTCCCACGGGCACGTCTTGAAAACGGCCGCGGGAAGCTCGAGTGCTGCCACCGCGGCATATGACCGTTCGAACCCGATCTCACGCCGCGCTAACCCCCACATCCGCAGCCTCCGCAACCGCCGCAGCCGCCAACTGCGCCCATGGCCACCCACGCGGCAGCCTTCTTGGACTTCGAATACGGGGAGTCAGGGGCCGCCCCTGCCGACCAAATGGCCTCAGAGTCGACGCGTGCGACCGCACTCCGGTTTCGACGTTTCAAAGCCTGAATGTCTTTGCGGTATTGCGCCTCCGGGTTTTCCCTGTGCAGACGGCGGGCTCGCCAGACCAGCATGGCCACGACGAGTCCGGCCCCGACGGCCAGCGCGACGATCACCAGATGTGTCATTTGCCGATCATGTGAGGGCCGCCACACTGTGCGGAAGAGAAAAGTCCCAGCCGCGCCGTTTCCTTGCACAATTCACAGATTGGGAACCGCGCGGTTGTGAAATCTGTGGATCACGCAAGGAAACACGGCAATCGGACTATCTCTCTTCCCCACGCTGTGGCCTCGCGCTCATCATTGCTGCATCCACTGCAGCAGGGGGCAACAAATGCAGTCGATACAACAGGCCACCCGGCCGGCATGTCCGCCAAAGGTTCGCAGCCACGAGACGATTCACCGCATCCGCGTCAAGCCCGCAGATGTCGGCGACGTCGGATTCGTCGACGGCGGCGCGCTTCTCGAATGGATCGACAAGGCTGCCCACGCCACCGCCACACAGTGGTGCGGCGGCAATTGCGTCGCCGCCTCCGTCGGCAACCTTCACCTCGACCGGCCCATCTGCCTCGGTGAACTCGTCGAACTGCAGTCAAGCCTCGTCTACACGGGGCGCAGCAGCATGCACATCCTCGTCACCATCCACTCCAGCGACACCATCCGGGCGAAGGCGGTTCAAACCTCGCAGTGCCCAATAGTTTTCGTCGCCGTCGACAACGCCGGCAATCCCATCGAGGTCCCTCAATGGACGCCGGTGACGATCCTTGAACTCCAGCGACAGCGCCAAGCACGAGTCCGCGTACGGATGCGCAAACGCATCGAAAGCGCCGTGACGGCCCAAAGCTACACCGCAGACGGCACTGCACCTTGCACCACACTGCGCTTGCATCCCGCGGCTGCCGACGCCAACCCGTGCGGCCAAGTCATGCGGTGGATCGACGAAGCGGCCTGCAGATGCGGAACGGACTGGGCCGTTACCGAAGTAATCACGTCATACATCGCGGGGATCCGCTTCTACCGGCCAATCGCTGTCGGCGACGCCATCGAAGTCACCGCACGAATCATTCACACGGGACCCCGCAGCATTCACACCAGCGTCCACGTCACCGCTACCGACCGAAGCGGTGGTCGACCTCGCCTGATCGCACACGGACTGGCGGTCGTCGTGTCACTCGACGAGCGCGGCGATGCCCGACCCGTTCCGACATGGCAACCCGCCACCGATGAAGACCACCGACTCGACGAGCACGCCCGGCACCTGATCGAACTGCGACAGTTCATCGAACCCTTCACAACTGTCCGGCGGGACTAGCCACTCGGCGGAGCGAACCAGCCGTCGGGTGCCCGTCCGGACAACGCCTGGGTCAAGTGCCGCGCTGCGCCGCGAACGGCCTCGACCAATGACGCCAGCGTGGTGTTCGGCCTGTCCTCGCGACGGGTAACGCTGAACGCGGCAACCGGGCGCCCCGCATGGTCGAAGGCACACGCCGCGACCGACTGCAGCCCCTCGGTGATCATGCCCGCCTCCTCCGCCCACCCCTGCGCGCGTTCGGTCTGCAGGATTCGCCGCAGCTCCGCAAGGGAATTGGGCCCGCGGTCGGTGCGATGGATGAACGTGGCCGACGACGGGAACAGCGCCCTGACCTGAGCGGCGGACAAGTGCGCGAGGATCGATCGGCCGTTCGCCGTCAGGTGCGCAGGCAACCGCACGCCCACGTCGGTGACCAGGGTGACGGGCACACCGGCGGTCTGCGGTTGCTCCTTGAGCAAGTAGACACTCTCAGCGCCGTAAAGGATTCCGAGATGGGCCGTCTCGCCGACGGCCGCAACCAACCGTTTGAGGATGGGTCTGGCGATGTGCTCGAGTGGCTCGTGACGCAGATACGCCGCGCCGACCTCGAATGCCGAGAACCCCAGTGCGTATGCACGCTGATCGGGTAGATGCACGACGAAGCCACGCTCCATCAGCACATCGAGCAAGTGATAGGCCGACGATCGCGGCATTCCGATGTCTCGGATCAACGCCGAGCCCTGCACGGGCCCCGGCCGGGACGCGAGGTGCAGGAGCACATCGAGCGCCCGACCCACCGCTGGAGACGTGCTGGACACGGCGTACCTCCCATGTGTCTCGGATACGAGACACTATCCCAGGATTCTCCCTACCGCAACGGGCGTCGGTGCGGTGTCCTTGAACAAACACCGAGTTTGACCAGGGAAAAGAGAGCACAGTGTCGTCAGTGTCTTCCGCGATCTCCACGCCACGCCTTGTCCGGGCCCCCCGGGGCACCGAGTTGTCTTGTAAGGGTTGGCAGCAGGAGGCCGCACTGCGGATGCTGATGAACAATCTCGACCCCGAGGTCGCCGAGCACCCCGAAGATCTGGTGGTCTACGGCGGGACCGGCCGCGCAGCCCGCAGTTGGGAGGCGTTCGACGCGATCGTGCGGACGCTGCGGGGGCTGGAGGCCGACGAGACCATGCTGGTGCAGTCCGGCAAGCCGGTCGGCGTGTTCCGCACCAACGAGTGGGCGCCGCGCGTGCTGATCGCGAACTCGAATCTGGTTGGTGACTGGGCGAATTGGGAGCAGTTCCGGAAGCTCGAGGCCGAGGGCCTGATGATGTACGGACAGATGACCGCCGGCTCGTGGATCTACATCGGCACGCAGGGCATCCTGCAGGGTACATATGAGACCTTCGGCGCGATCGCGAAGAAGAAGTTCGGCGGCACGCTGGCCGGCACGATCACCCTCACGGCGGGACTGGGCGGTATGGGCGGTGCGCAGCCGCTATCCGTCACGATGAACGACGGGGTGGCGATCTGCGTGGACTGCGATGCCACTCGGATCGACCGGCGCATCGAGCACCGGTATCTCGACACCAAGGCCGTCGACATCGATGACGCCCTGCGACTGGCGGTGGAGGCCCGCGACACCAGGCGGCCGCTGTCCATCGGGTTGCTTGGCAACGCCGCCGAGGTACTTCCCGAGTTGCTGCGCCGCAACGCTCCGATCGACATCGTCACCGACCAGACTTCGGCGCACGATCCGCTGTCGTATCTGCCGATCGGCATCGAGTTCGACGACATGAAGAAGATGGCGGACAAGGATCCCGTCTACTTCACCGAGCAGGCCCAGCAGTCGATGGCCAAGCACGTCGCAGCGATGATCGGATTCAAAGACCGCGGCGCGGAAGTGTTCGACTACGGCAACTCGATCCGCGACGAGGCCCGAAAGGCCGGATACGACAGGGCTTTCGATTTCCCCGGCTTCGTCCCCGCCTACATCAGGCCACAGTTCGAGGAGGGCCTCGGCCCGTTCCGGTGGGCGGCACTGTCGGGCGATCCGAAGGACATCGCCGCGACCGACCGGGCGATCCTCGAGCTCTTCCCGGACAACAAGCACCTCCGCCGGTGGATCGAGATGGCAGGCGAGAAGGTCGCGTTCCAGGGTTTGCCCGCGCGTATCTGCTGGCTTGGCTACGGGGAACGCCATCTCGCGGGGCTGAAGTTCAACGAGATGGTGGCGTCGGGCGAACTGTCTGCCCCGATTGTGATCGGCCGCGACCATCTCGACTCGGGTTCGGTGGCCTCGCCCTACCGGGAAACCGAGGCGATGCTCGACGGCTCCGACGCGATCGCCGACTGGCCGCTGCTCAACGCGTTGGTCAACACCGCGTCCGGCGCGACGTGGGTGTCGATTCACCACGGCGGCGGGGTCGGGATGGGCCGCTCCATTCACGCAGGCCAGGTGACCGTCGCCGACGGCACCGACCTGGCCGCGCAGAAGCTCGCGCGGGTGCTTACCAACGATCCCGGCATGGGCGTGATCCGGCACGTCGACGCTGGCTACGAACACGCAACCGAGGTCGCCGCCGAACGCGGCGTACGAATTCCGATGCGGGAGAACGCGTGACGGCGTTCGACACCCTCTGGCCGACGATCCTTGACGTCGGCAGGCACACCTCGACCGGCGGCTACCGCCGCTACGCCTGGTCGGACGCCGATCTCACCTTGCGTGAGTGGTTCTCCGGTTGCGCCGCCAAGCGCGGCATGGATGTCGAGGAGGACCGCAACGGCAATCTGTGGGCGTGGTGGATGCCGCCTGGCTGGTCCGGCGATCCGACCGGCGCGTTCGTGACCGGCTCCCATCTGGATTCGGTACCGGACGGTGGCGCCTTCGATGGGCCACTGGGTGTGGTGTCCGCGTTCGCGGCCATCGACGTCGTCCGCGAACGGGGCGTGGTGCCGCGGGTTCCCGTCGCGGTCGTCGCCTTCTCCGACGAGGAGGGGGCGCGGTTCGGCGTCGCGTGCATCGGCTCCCAGCTCTCCACCGGTGCGTTGAGCGCCGAGAAAGCCCGCGGGCTGCGCGATTACGACGGCGTCACGCTCGCCGAGGCGATGACCAAAGCGGGTCGCAGGCCCGAGCATCTCGGGGCCGATCCGCGGCTGGCCGATCGCGTCGGAGTCTTCGTCGAATTGCACGTCGAGCAGGGCCGCGCACTAGATCTCGTCGACCGTCCGATCGCCGTCGCCTCGGCCATCTGGCCGCACGGGCGCTGGCAATTCACGTTCTGCGGCGAGGCGAACCACGCAGGCACCACCCGGCTGGCCGATCGCCATGACCCGATGCTCGCGTTCGCATCTTCTGTGCACGCGGCGCGGTCTTTGGCCGCCGCACACGATGCGGTCGCGACGTTCGGCAAGGTCATCGTCGCCCCCAACGGAGCCAACGCGATTCCGTCATCGGTGCACGCCTGGCTCGATGCCCGCGCCGCCGACGAGGCAACGCTGCGGTCGCTGGTCGACAAGATCACCGCCGAAGCGCGGCAGCACGCAACGGCCGACGGTATCGAACTCGGGGTCACCGCCGAGTCGGTCACGCCGATCGTCGAGTTTCCTGCGGGCCCGCGGGCCCGGCTGCAACGTGCGCTGGCCCACCTCGGCGACATCCCGGTGCTGCCCACCCAGGCCGGCCATGACGCCGGCATCCTGTCCCCCGTGGTACCGACCGCAATGTTGTTCGTTCGCAACCCAACCGGGGTGTCGCATTCGCCGACAGAGTTCGCGGAGTCCGGCGACTGTAATGCAGGAGCGGTGGCGTTGGCCGACGTCATGGCGGACTGGGTGACACCGTGACTGACACGTGGTGGTGTGAACACGCCTGGCTCGGCGGCGATTCCAGAGAAGGAACAGCCGACGGCGTCCTGTTCAGCGTCAACGACGGCCGGATCACCGCGATCGACACCGACGCCACCGCGCAGCCTGGCTCAAACCGGCTGCGCGGTCTGGTCATTCCGGGCCTGGCCAACGCGCATTCGCACGCCTTTCATCGGGCGCTGCGCTCCCGCACCCAACGCGACCGTGGATCGTTCTGGACCTGGCGCGACCTGATGTACCGCGCCGCCGAGCGGCTGAACCCCGATCGCTACCGGCGGCTCACCCTCGCGGTGTACGCCGAGATGGCGCTCGCCGGGATCACCTCGGTCGGCGAGTTCCACTATGTGCACCACGATTCCGGCGGCACCCCCTACGCCGAGCCCAACGCGATGGGACACGCTGTCATTGACGGCGCCGCCGACGCAGGCATCCGCCTCACCCTGCTGGACACCTGCTATCTGAGTTCCGGGCCTGACGGGTCACCGCTGGCAGGGCCGCAGCAGCGGTTCGGCGACGGCACCGGTGACCGGTGGGCCCAGCGCGTCGAGGCATTACGGCAACAGGTCGGTGCCCAACCGGCCGTTCTGGTCGGCGCCGCCCTGCATTCTGTGCGGGGAGTGCCGATCGAGCACATGCCTGTCGTCGTGGAATGGGCTGCTGCGCATGGTGTTCCGCTGCACGTACATTCGTCGGAGCAGACCCGCGAAGTCGAGCAGTGCCGCGCGGTGCACGGCCGGACGCCGACCGCAGTGCTGCGTGACGTCGGTGCTTTGGGGCCGCGGTCGACGGCAGTGCACGCCACCCACCTGACGGCCGAGGACATCGCCGACCTTGACCGGACGGCGACCGGAGTGTGCTTCTGCCCCACGACCGAGCGTGACCTCGGCGACGGAATCGGGCCCGCACCCGCACTGCTCGCCGGACGCGGACTGTTCAGCCTCGGCTCCGACAGCAACGCCGTGATCGATCTGTTCGAAGAGGCCCGTGCCGTCGAACTCAACGAACGCCTCGCCTCCCGCACGCGCGGCGTCATCGCCGCCGACCGCCTGCTCCGGGCGGCAACCTACGATGGTCACCGCGCCCTCGGCTGGGCCGATGCCGGAGAACTCGTGGTGGGTGCACGAGCGGACTTTGTTGCCGTGCAGATGGATTCGATCCGCACCGCAGGTGGCGGTGCAACGGCGGAGAATGTCGTTTTCGCCGCGGCGGCACCCGACGTCACCGACGTGGTGGTCGACGGACGCGCCGTGGTGGTTGACCGCAAGCATGTCACCGTGCCGGACGTGGACGTCGAACTTGCGTCCACCATTGCGGACCTGATGGATACTTCGGTGGAGGCCGCCCGATGACCGTGCTCTACACCGACATCGGTGAGCTCGTCACCAATGACCCCACCCACGGCGATGGTGGCCCGCTGGGCATCATCACTAACGCGGCGCTGGTCGTCGACGGCTCCGAGATCGCGTGGGTGGGCTGCCGCACGGACGCACCCGATGCCGACGATCGAGTCAGTTGCGCCGGTACCAGCGTGATCCCCGGATTCGTGGACAGCCATACGCATCTGGTGTTCGCCGGTGAACGGTCGGCCGAGTTCGCGGCGCGGATGAGCGGCCAACCCTACGGGGCGGGCGGGATCGCATCCACCGTGGCCGCCACCCGCGCCGCCGACGACGCGACACTCCTGGCAGGCGTTCAGCGGCTCGCTGACGAACTGCTTCGCGCCGGGGTCACCACCTTCGAATGCAAGAGCGGCTACGGTCTGACAGTCGAAGACGAGGCCCGCTCGCTACGGATCGCCGGGATGGTCACTGACGAGACGACATTCCTCGGCGCGCATGTCGTTCCCGCCGAGTTCCGTGACGACCGCGCGGCGTACATCGACCTGGTCACCGGTCCGATGCTGCAGGCGTGCGCGCCGCACGCCCGCTGGGTGGATGTGTTCTGCGATCGCGGTGCGTTCGACGTCGACGAGGCCCGCCATATCCTCAGCAGTGGGATGGCCGCCGGGCTCATCCCGCGGCTGCACGCCGGCCAACTCGGCCCCAGCGCGGGCATCCGGCTCGCGGTGGAGCTGGGCGCGGCCTCGGTGGATCACTGCACCTATGCCACCGATGACGACGTCGAGGCACTCGCCCGTGCCGCCGACGCCACCGTCGCCACGCTGCTGCCCGGCGCGGAATTCTCCACGCGCGCGAGGTATCCGGATGCGAAGCGGCTCATCGATGCCGGCGCCACGGTCGCGCTGGCGACCGACTGCAATCCCGGCAGTTCGTTCACCACAAGCATGCCGTTCTGCATCGCCGTCGCGGTGCGGGACATGAATTTCACTCCGGCCCAGGCATTGTGGGCCGCCACGGCGGGCGGAGCCGCGGCGCTGCGCCGCAGCGATGTCGGGGTACTCGCCGTCGGACGGCGAGCAGACTTCGTCCGGCTGGACGCACCGTCATACCTACACCTGGCGTACCGGCCTGGTGTGCCGCTGGTGCGCGACGTCGTCAAGGCCGGACAGCGACTGCCGTATTCCTACGAAGAGGTGGAGTCACGATCGTGAATACAGAAGCCGTCGTCGTTGGCATCGGCCCGGTGTCCTTCGACGAGGTGGTGCGTGTGGCCCGCGACGGCGCCGCGGTCACCCTTTCCGACGAGTCACTTGACGCGATTGCCAAGAGCCGCGCCCGCATCGAGCAGCTCGCCAACGATCCCAAACCGGTCTACGGGGTATCCACCGGTTTCGGCGCGCTAGCCACCCGGCATATCCCCCGCGAGCTGAGAACCCAATTGCAGCGCAGCCTGATTCGCTCTCACGCAGCCGGATCCGGATCGGAGATCGAGCGAGAAGTCGTCAGGGCCATGATGCTGCTGCGGTTGTCGACACTGGCCACCGGCCGCACCGGTGTGCGGCCCGAGGTCGCGCAGACGTATGCGGCGATGCTGTCGGCCGGACTGACGCCCGTCGTCTACGAGTACGGCAGCCTTGGCTGCTCCGGCGATCTTGCGCCCTTGGCCCACGTGGCGCTGTCGGTGATCGGCGAGGGTTCGGTGCGCACGGCCGACAGCGAACTGCTGCCGTCCGCCGATGCGCTGGCCCGGCACGGCATCGAGCCCGTGGTGCTCGCTGAAAAGGAAGGCCTGGCCCTGATCAACGGCACCGACGGCATGCTCGGCATGCTGGTGCTGGCGCTGCGAGACCTGGACGCGCTGCTGAAACTGGCCGACGTCGCCGCATCCATGAGTGTCGAGGGCCTGCTCGGCAGCGACCGGGTGTTCGCCGCGGATCTGCATGCCATGCGGCCGCATCCGGGGCAGGCGGACGCCGCGGCCAACATGCGTCGCGTGCTCGCCGAATCGCCGATCGTGGCGAGCCACAGCGGCCCGGACTGCTCGCTGGTCCAGGACGCCTACTCGCTGCGCTGCGCGCCCCAGGTCGCGGGCGCCGCGCGCGACACCGTTGAGCATGCCCGCACCGTCGCCGGGCGCGAATTGGCCAGTGCGGTGGACAATCCCGTCGTCACGCTCGACGGACGCGTGGAATCCAACGGCAACTTCCACGGTGCCCCGGTCGGCTACGTGCTTGACTTCCTCGCCATCGCTGTCGCCGATTTGGCGAGCATCAGCGAGCGGCGCACCGACCGGTTCCTCGACGTCGCGCGTAGCCATGGCCTCAACCCGTTCCTGGCCGACGACCCGGGCGTGGACAGCGGGCACATGATCGCCCAGTACACGCAGGCCGCGATCGTGTCCGAACTCAAGCGGCTGGCCAACCCGGCCAGTGTCGATTCGATCCCGTCGTCGGCGATGCAGGAAGACCACGTCTCGATGGGGTGGTCGGCGGCACGCAAGCTGCGCAGGGCGATCGACGGACTTACGCGGGTCCTGGCGGTCGAGGTGTACACCGCCGCGCGCGGTATCGAGATGCGTGTCCCGCTGGCAGCGTCGCCCGCGACCGCCGCCGTCATCGCCGAGATCCGGAAGTCCGTTCCGGGGCCGGGCACCGACCGGCACCTGTCGCCGGAGATCGATGCCGTGGTCGCCATGGCCGCCTCGGGAACGTTGGTCGGCGGCCGCCGAAATGGTCACCGGCCCCTTGGCCTAAGAACTCGTCGGCCCCTCGCTTGGACCGCGAGACTGCTGGGAGATCGCGAAAATTCGCAAAATCGCGATCTGTCCGCAGTTTCGCGGATCACGTCACCGCTAACTCCAGATATTCGCGGCGGCGGACGAGAATGCTCGGCAGCCACGGCCCGATATCGACCGCATCGATTCGGGACGTGCGGTCGAGCACCGCGCGTAGAACGAGCTGGGCCTCTAAGCGCGCCAGCGCGGCGCCGACGCAGAAGTGCGCTCCCTTACCGAAGGTGATGTGCCCCTTGCCGCCTGGCCGATCAAGCCGGAACTGGTGAGGCGCGTCGAATTGGGCCGGATCCCGGTTCGCCGCTCCCCACAACAGCAGCAAGCGTGATCCGGCGGGCAGGTCCGTGCCACCTAAGGTGGTGTCGGCGACGACGTGGCGATAGTGGCCGCGGAACGGCGGTTCGTACCGCAACGCCTCCTCGATGAATGGCGCGAGCAGGTCGGGATTCTCACGCACCCGTTGTTGAAGATCGGGACGTGTCGCCAAGATCCACATTGAGTTACCGAGCAATGAGCCGGTCGATTCGCCGCCGGCGTCGAACAGGATGATCATCATCATTTGGGCAGTGACGGGATCGAATTCGCTTGCACTGCAGGCGGTCGCAAGGGCCCCAAGCAAATCGTCCTGCGGATCGGCAGCGGCCTGCCCGAAGTGGTCGTGGATGTAGTTCCCCAGTTCCACGGCCGCGACGCCCGCCGCTGCGAGCTGATCCTGATCGACCAATCCGTCGAGCAGTTGGGTGCTCGCGTACGCCCACCGGATCAACTGGTCGACGTCTTCGGCGGGCACACCGATCAACCGCGCGACGACCATCATCGGCAACCTGTTGGCCAACGCGCCCATCCACTCGATGCGTCCATCACGGAGGTTGTCCGCCCATAGCCGGTCGAATGTTTCGGCGACGAAGGACTCCATGGCACGAATCCGCTTGGCCGCCAGCTGGTGCACCAGCATCTTGCGGTGCATTGCGTGGACAGGGTCGTCGGCGGTGGCGAGAACCTGCGTGGGTCCACCGAGCCCATCCATCTCGAACGGGACGACGGTGCCGTCAGCAGTGAACGTCATCGTCGCGGTCAGGTTCGCCGAGAAGTCCTCTGGACGGTTGATCGCCTCGTTGATCGCCGCCCAGTCGCACACCAGGTGAAACCCGGACTCGCCGATGCGATGGACGGGGCCTTCGGCACGGAGGCGGTCGTAAAGCGGGTACGGGTCTTGCAGCGCGTCGACGCCGAAGAACTCGAGCGGATCATGCAGCAACTTCACTTCTCCAGGTTGACCTGCATGAACGACGGTGGTCAATGGGGTCGCCAAGAGTCGAGAACCCCGGCCGGTGCGAACCCCTCATCGTCGTCTCATGCCACCGAGCCGACCTGCGTCGACAACTGAGACATATTTCTGATTCGTCTCATGGATAAGATCAATTCGATCACTGTTTCACGCACAGGAGTGGATGCATGTCACGCGACGACTGGCTCTTTGACGGCGGTCGACGCGCGACCGCGACCGAGCGCATCTACGCGATGGCCACCGAGATGATCGTCCGCGATGGATTCGACGCCTTCAATGTCGACGCATTGGCGGCACGGACTCACTGTTCGCGAGCCACCATTTACCGTTACGTCGGCGGCAGGAAACAGATTCGCGACGCAGTGCTCGCCAGCACTGCCGCCCGCATCATCGAGACCGTGCGATCCAACGTCGAGGGGCGTGCGGGCCCGGAACGGGTTCTGACCGCGATCGAGGTGGCTGTCGCAGAGATCCGCTCCGATCCGATGGGCCGGCTGTTCCTGGATTCGGCGCGGGGCGGCGGTGGGTCGACCTGGCTGACCGCATCACCGGTGGTGGCCGAGTTCGCCACTGAGCTCACCGGGCTCGCAGGCGACGATGCGCCCGCCGCGCGATGGATTGTGCGCTTGGTGATGTCACTGCTGTTCTGGCCCGATGCGGATCCACGTGCCGAACACCAAATGCTGCAACGGTTCGTCGCACCCGCGTTCGCGGAAAGCGGTAGCTCTCAACCGTATTGATGGTTCGGGCACGAGACATCGACGTACACCGTCGTGAACGTCCCAGCAGGGGGCACGGAGTCGTCGGGGTTGTTGATGTTGCTCACCGTGCACACCGACAGCGGCACTGTGTCGTAACCCGTCAACCAATTGATCACGACGTTGTAGCCCTCCGCCTTCAGGCCGTCGATCACCGATTGAGCCGATGCTCCAGTGTCTTCGGGTTCAGCGGTCGCCGGTACGGCAACCGTCACTGCGCCGCCGAGCGAAATTGACAACGCAGCCAACCATCGCGATGCGCACGACATAGTCTTCACGGTTCGCGCCATAGCCTTGGAGCGACTGAGTTCTCGCTGTGAAGGTCCACCGAATCGAGTCAGCGGCGTCAGCAGACCGCGAAGAGCTCGAGTTGGATGTTGTCGGGGTCGCGGAACACGACTGTCGCGAATGGGAACGGTTCGTCCCCATCCCTGATGCCGGAGTGCTCGATCCCAAGCTCGTCGAGCCAGGCTGTCCAGGCCTCCAGATCCTCTCGCGTGGACACATTGAGTCCCACGTGGTCCAGTCCCGTTCGGGCCTCATCGAACGGCGCTCCGTCATTGCCGGTGTTCGTGTGCAGCCCAATCACTAGACCCGAGCGCTGGTCGATGAGCAACACGCCGTAGCCGGTGTCTTCCCGTTCGTAGTGAACGAACTTCATCGGTAACCGGTCCGCGCCCAGGAGCCGCTGATACCAGGCGGCGCTGGCTTCAATGTCGCTGACGGTCAGGGAGAGATGGTGTATCCCGGTAACGCTTGGGGCGGTGTCCTGTGACATCAATCGGCCTTTCTGATCGGGTTACGGTTCGACATCGTGCTATCGCTTGGGCAACTTGTGGTTGTCCCACGTGATCAACCGGCTGGGCTCAAAGACGACCCATCGCGCCGACCGGCCACTTGCAGTCTGCGGATACCGGACACGCTTGGTGGTCGGTGATTCGCCATGTTCCCCAAGATATTTCGTTCCCATCAGCCAGCGCACCTCTTCGAGATGCGGGTCGGCGTCTTCGTGCTCGACAGTCTCGAGCACCTTCGCGTTGCCTTGAAACATCGCTCCCTCGAGCTCCGCGTAACGCTCATTGCGATCGACGAGGACGGTGCAGACCGGACTGCGCCGCAGGTTCGCCACTTTCTGACCTCGGCCGAAGAAGTACACCCGCCCCGCTGCCCATCCAAACCAAAGCGGCGTGACGTTGATCCGCTCACCCGGCCCGATAGTCGCGACACGCATGTTCCACGACGTCGTCATCAGCTCGTCCAACTCCTCGGCCGTCAAGCCAAGCTCCGCGGGTATCCGGGCCATCGACTACCGCCTCCTCAAGACCGAGCTGTATCGCGAACGGGCTGGCTACACTGCCCTGACCGCGATGAGACGAAAGCCTAACTCCCGGTTGAGGCGCTTAGAGAGGTCGAAGGTCGCAATGAGCGTGCTGAGAACTCCTGACGAGCGATTCGCGAACCTGCCGAGATATCCGTTCACGCCCAACTACGTCCAGGTCGAGACGAAGGGCATACCCGCGCTGAGAATGCACTACGTCGACGCGGGCCCGACCGACGCGCCCACCGTTGTGCTCGTCCACGGGCAACCCACCTGGTCGTTTCTGTACCGCGAAGTGATTCACGTTCTCACCGAAGCCGGACTGAGAGTCATTGCACCCGACCACATCGGCTTCGGCCGCTCAGACAAGCTGACCGAGCGCACCGACTACACCTTCGCTCGCCACATCGATTGGTTGCACGGGCTGATCACCGGCTTGGACCTACAAGAGACCACGCTCGTGGCGCAGGATTGGGGCGGTCCGATCGGGTTGAGCGTTCTCGCCCGCGACCCTGACCGGTTCGCTCGCGTCGTCGCGACCAACACCATCCTGCACACGTGCGACCCGGCGCTTGCCGGCGCTCTGACCTGGGCGCATCACGGCGTCGGTGACGACCGAGTCATGTTGCAGGAAGCCCTTCTTGACTACGTGTCGTTCTATCAGCGGTCGCCGGACATCGTCGCGAGCTTCTTCTTGAATGCGGTCTCGGGCCCGCTGTCCGCCGACGTGCTCGCGGCCTACGACGCCCCGTTTCCCGACAAGTCCTTCAAGGCCGGGCTTCGCCAGCTCACCGCGCTCGTCCCACTCACCCGCAACGACCCGGGCGCCGCGATCGGACGAGCCACGATGGCCGCGCTCGAGCGATGGCAGCGACCGTTCCTGACCGCATACTCAGACGGGGATCCCGCAACGCAGGGGTGGGACAAGATATTTCAGGACCGGATCCCCGGCGCCCGGGGCCAGAACCACACCACCGTGTCTGGCGCCGGTCACTTCGTCCAGGAGCAGAAGGGCCAAGAGCTGGGGCGCATCGTTGCCGAATTCATCGCGGCCACAAGTTGACTCGGCCAATCGGAGGAACTCAGACCGACAGCAGCCGCTGGAAGAAATCGCGGTAGCGCTTTAGCGCGACACGTAGGTCCTCCGTAGAAGCGCTCTCGCCTCGAGCCCACTGCGCCTCGAGCCGCGAGCGCGCATCGGAGAACCCTGTCGTGAGCTGTTCGACGACCTCCGCCACGAGAGTGTCGGCTTTCTGGACACACTCTTTCGGGTTGTCGACGAACGCGGCCTGGACGTCATCCCAACGCGAGCGAAGTCCTGAAAGGTCGTTGTCGCCGAGCAGGGACCTCTCCGTCGACGGTTCACTGGAAGGCTCGGTCTCCATCTGTGGCGGTTCCGTCCGAGCAGCCGACGACTCGTCACCCGCGGTCAGCGGTTCGCTTTCCGTCGCCGACGTGTCGGCCGAAGGTTCGGTTCGTGCGGTCGAAGGTTCCATCCCTTCGCTCGATTCGTGCCGGGGCGCTGGAGCCTCACCGGCGCTCGAGTTCGCGGCGGCCCTGGTTTGCTCGTCGTGGGTTGTCATGCTCGTGCCTCCTTTGGCGTGTCCTTCTCGGTCTTGTGTTCGCTCTCAAGCAACTTTTCGAAGAGCGCGCGGTAGTGGACGAACGCCTCACGCTGCGCCTCGGTGCCGATGTCGCCCTTCTCTTGCGCTAGGTGGATGATGTGAGCGGCTCGATAGTGCTCGACCACATTCGGGTGGTCGACCGAGATGTCGGCCGCTCGCTGGTCGAAATCGTCCACCGGATAACCGCGTTCACGCATGACCTCGGTCACGAGACGGTCTGCGTCCCCTACCGCCTTCGACGGATTGTCGACGAACGCGGTCTGCACCGTGTGCCAGTGTTCGGCGAAGTTAGCTTGCGATTCCGGTGCCAACGCAACGATGTCGAGCTTCTGTCGCTTTCGCTCGCGCGCGATGAGCTCCTTCTCGGCGGCGCCTTGTTCACCGGACTCGCCTACGGCTCGGTCGTACTCTGGACCGAAATGACTCCGCAGCCGTTCAGTCCGCTTACGTCGGCTCATCGAGAGCACAACGATCACCGCAAGCGCAACCACGATCACCACGGCGACGGCAATAACTACCCAACTCCAAGTAGGCATTTCTCCAGACCTCCTCGTCCTTGCGAACGAGTACCCGCGCGAGGTCTACAGAAACGTCAATTCCACTCAGAGGCTGCCCAGATCATCGGGCACGTCGACTGCGTACTCCCTGAGCACCTCCAGCGGCACGACGTCAACGGTCTGTTCGTGGGTGGCGGCCAGCACCACCGGAGCGGCGCATCCGTCGCCATGCGCCCGAAGCCAGTTCACCGCGGTTACGCACCATCGGTCGCCCGGCGTGAGTCCGGGGAACCGAAATTGCGGCATCGGAGTCGAAAGGTCGTTGCCAATCGAGCGCTGGTGCTCCAGGAACTCGGCGGTCACGACGGCGCAGATGGTGTGCAGGCCGACGTCCTCGGGCCCGGTCGAGCAGCAGCCATCGCGGTAGAAGCCGGTCAGCGGCTCCGTGCCACACGGTTCCAGCGGGCCGCCGAGCACATTGCGATCAGCCATTGGTCAATCATCCCCTGGCCCGGACTCGATGACCCACGATCCTTGCCGCAGCACGCCCGTCACGGCGAGGTCTGAGTCCAGCACCACCAAGTCGGCGGTGGCCCCGGGGACGAGGCCCGTGCAAGGCAGGCCCAACGCCCGGGCGGGGTTGATCGATGCCTGACGCACGGCAGCCATCAGCGCCTCATCGCGGGGAAGCCCACTGTGGATCACAGCGAATCTGAATACCCGGTCCATGGTCGCGGTGCCGCCTGCGATGGTTTGCGTTCCAGCCACGCGAGCCACCCCGTCCGCGACGGTCACTTCCAACTGCCCCAGCCAATACTCGCCGTCGGCCATCCCAGCAGCAGCCATGGCGTCGGTTATCAACGACACCCGGTCGGGGCCCGCGCTGCGCGTGACATGTCGGTAGATGGCGGAATCGACGTGCACGCCATCGGTGATCAGTTCGACGGTGACCCGGTCGTCTTCCAGAAGCGCAACGATCGGGCCGGGCTCGCGACGGTCGATCGGGCGCATCGCGTTGAACAGGTGCGTGCCCACCGTCGCACCCGCCGCGATCGCCGCCCGCGTCTGCTCATACGTCGCCTCGGTGTGACCAACGGCCGCCACCACGCCCGCATCGACGATCTGCTTGATCGCCGCAAACGCGCCATCCCGTTCCGGCGCGAGGGTGATCATCCGAATGGCCCCTGCCCCAGCATCGAGAACGCGGTCGATCTCGGCGGGGTCCGGGTCACGCATCAGAGACGGCTGGTGCGCGCCGCAGCGCGTGGTGGACAGCCACGGACCTTCTAGATGGATACCGTCGATCAGGCCTGCACTGACGTCGTCGGCCAATTCGCTGACCTGGCGCAGCAACGCGGCAGGACCGGCGGTCACCAGAGAGGCGACCAGCGTGGTGGTGCCGTGCCCGCGGTGCAATGCCACGGCGGTCGCCGTCTCGGCGGTCGAAGCGGTGGAGAAGTTCGCCCCTCCCCCGCCGTGCAAATGCGTGTCGACGAAGCCAGGCACCACCGTCACCGCACCGAGATCGCGATCGGCGGGCCGAGGCGGCGCGCCAGCGCCGATCGCATCCACAGCACCCTGCGAGACCTCAATCCACCCGGGCCGCAACAGTTCTCGTCCGGTGAGGAGGGTGTCGGCGGTCAACAGCACTCAGATGCCCTGCCATCTCGGCTTGGAGAGGTAGGTCTCACGGTAGTAGTCGACGAGCTGAAGCCGACGGGCCGCTGCGTCGTCGAGCAGTACCGTCACGTGTGGGTGATGCTGCAGAATGCTCGCGGGCCACATCGCAGACACCGGCCCTTCGACTAGGTGATGAACCGCTTCGGCCTTGCGACGACCGGTCGCCACCAAGATCACATGCCGGGCCTCCATGATGGTCGCCAGTCCCTGGGTCACGCAGTGCGTCGGCACCGATTCGACATCGCCGCCGAAGAAGCGGGCGTTGTCGATCCGCGTCTGCCCGGTCAGCGTCTTGATCCGGGTCCTTGAGGCCAGCGATGAACCCGGCTCGTTGAACGCGATATGCCCGTCGGTGCCGATCCCGAGGATCTGCAGATCGACGCCGCCTGCCTTGCGGATCGCGTTTTCGTACGCCGCGCATGCGGCGGGGATGTCGGCGGCGAGGCCATCGGGGCCCTGGACCGCGCCGTGAGCGAAGTCGACCCGGGATGCGAACGCGGTGTCAATGACGTTCCGGTACCGCTGCGGATGGTCGGCGGGCAGGCCGACGTACTCGTCAAGGGTGAAACCACGCGCTTGCCGAAAGGAGACCAGCCCCGCATCGCAGCGTGCCGCCAGTTCGTCGTAGATCGCCATCGGCGACGATCCGGTGGCGAGGCCAAGGACCGCGGCCGGTTTGCGATCGAGCAGCGCACCGATCGCGTCGGCGGCGACGACACCAATCTCCGTGGCGTCGTGCAGGATGACGACTTCCATCTACTTGTTCGCAGTGAAAAGGCTTGCGCCGGAAGCGATGTCTGCACCCGAGATGACCGCGTCGGACGGTGTGACGTTTTCCGACTGACGTTCGTCCATGACCACAACGGGGACAATCGGATTGAGCCCTTTGGCCTCGACCGACGGGACGTCGTAGGTGATGACGACCTGGCCGGCGGTGACCTCGTCGCCCTGACTGACGTGGGCCGTGAAGCCTTCGCCCTTGAGCCGGACGGTGTCCAGACCCAGGTGGACCAGAACGCCCACGTTATCCGGGGTCATCACGATGTAGGCGTGTGGCATCAATTTCAAGAGCTTGCCGCTGACCGGAGCGACCGCGTCGATCACCCCGCGCGGAGGGTCGATTGCGGCACCGTAGCCGACCATGCCCTGGGAGAACACGGGGTCCGGGACATCCTCGAGCAAAACCGCACGCCCAACGACCGGGGCGAGAACTGATGTCTGGCTCATTGTCGTGACTCCTTTGCTCTTGCGCACCAACAATACGAGCGTGACCGAAAGACGGTCTCAAGTTCACGTGTTCTCGTCTAAGCTTCCGCACAGCTTCGGCGGCGGGCGGCGTTTTCGGCACAGAAGGGGCACGAGAACATGAGCGACACAGCGAAAACTAAAGGGGCGCAGGAAAAGTCGGGTATGCGCATTCCCGGATTCGCACAGTTGCAGCGCTTGGGCAAGAGCCTCATGCTGCCGATTGCGGTGCTGCCCGCCGCAGGGATCCTGCTCCGCCTGGGCCAGCCCGACCTGCTGGGCCGGATTCACGCTCCGGTAGTCGGCTCGTTCTTCCAGGCGATGAGCGCCGCAGGCGATGCAGTGTTCACCAACTTGCCCCTGCTTTTCGCCGTCGGCGTCGCGATCGGGTTCGCGAAGAAGGCCGACGGTTCGACAGCACTGGCCGCGGTCGTCGGCTACCTCGTGGTGCAGGCGGTGTTCAAGACCATGTCGCCGATCGTCCTCGCCGGCGAGGTCGACAAGTCGGGCGACCAAGCCCAGATCAACTACAGCGTGTTCGCTGGAATCGTGGTCGGTCTGGTCACCGCATGGCTGTTCGACCGCTACCACACCATCCAGTTGCCTACCTACCTCGGATTCTTCGGGGGCAGGCGCTTCGTCCCGATCGTGGTGTCACTGGCCTGCCTGTTCATCGCGTTCGCTATGAGCTACTTCTATCCGATCTTCGACGCGGGGCTGACGGGCCTCGGCAAGTTCATCGGCGGCTCGGGAGCTATCGGGGCCTTCATTTATGGGTTCGCCAACCGCATGCTGATTCCTTTCGGTCTCCACCACATCCCGAACTCATACGTCTGGTTCCTCTACGGCGACTACCAGACCCCGGCCGGCGAGACCGTCACCGGTGAACTCACCCGGTTCGCCGCTGGAGACCCGACAGGCGGCCATCTCACGTCGGGGTTCTACCCGATTCTGATGTTCGGGCTGCCCGCCGCCGCGCTGGCGATGATCCACGTGGCGAACAAGAAGCAGAGGAAGGTCGCGGTCGGCATTCTGTCGGCGGCGGCGCTCACTGCGTTCCTGACCGGGATCACGGAGCCGCTCGAATTCGCGTTCATGTTCGTGGCGTTCCCGCTGTACGTGATCCACGCGGTGCTGACAGGGCTTTCCCTGGCGATCGCGTATCTGCTCGACATACACCTGGGCTTCTCGTTCTCCGCGGGGCTGGCTGACCTCCTCCTGTACGGCACGGCACCAGCCGCGAAGAACATCCCGCTGCTCCTCGGCATGGGCGTTGTCTTCTTCGTCGTCTACTACGCGCTGTTCCGGTTTGCGATCACGAAGTGGAACTTGAGGACGCCCGGACGGGAGCCGGAAACCGAATTCGAGGCAGAGGAGCAGGCGAACCTGGGTGAGGGCGGGAACTCCGCCACTGCCGTGACAACCGGCGGCGCCGCGACTGCGACGAAGACCGCACCCGCCCCGGCTGCGACCGACAGCAAGGCCGAGCAAATCATCGCGGCGTTCGGCGGCCGTGAGAATCTCGTCAACGTCGACGCGTGCATCACCCGCCTGCGCATGGAGGTCGCCGACAAGAGCAAGGTGGATCAGGCGCGTCTGAAAAGTCTGGGGGCCGCGGGTGTCATCGAGGTCGGCAACAGTGTCCAAGCGGTCTTCGGTACGGACGCCGAGGCGCTGAAGAACGACATCATCGAGCTCCTTTAGAGGAGGAGTCGCCATGCCCACCTGGCTCATCACCGGCTGCTCGACCGGACTCGGCCGCGCCCTCGCCGAAGCTGTCATCGGTGCAGGCCACAACGCCGTCGTCACCGCACGCGATGTCACGAGAGTCGCCGACCTGACCGAGAGCGCGCCCGATCGTGTGCTCCCCCTCGCGCTTGACGTCACCAATGCCGAACAGGTTACCTCCGCAGTGCAGCAAGCCCAAGAGCGGTTCGGCGCCGTCGACGTGCTGGTCAACAACGCCGGTTACGGTTACCGCGCCGCCGTCGAAGAAGGCGACGACGCCGATATCCGCACCCTGTTCGAGACGCACTTCTTCGGCACCGTCGCGATGATCAAAGCCGTTCTTCCTGGCATGCGGGCACGTCGCTCCGGTGCCATTGTGAACATCTCCTCGATCGGTGTTCAGCTGACTCCGGTGGGATCCGGGTACTACGCCGCGGCGAAAGCCGCCATTGAGGGAGTGGGTGGAGCCCTGCGCGGCGAGCTTGCCCCCCTTGGCATCTCGGTCACAACGGTTGAGCCCGGTGCGTTCCGCACCGACTTCGCGGGACGCTCGCTCACGCAGTCGGCCAGGGTCATCGACGACTACGCGGCCACCGCCGGGCAGCGCCGCAAGGAGAACGACACCATGCACGGCAACCAGGCGGGCGACCCTGCCAAGGCCGGCGCCGCGATCATCGCGGCCGTCGAATCAAGCGAGCCGCCGGCTTTCCTACTCCTCGGACCCGACGCCCTCGCCGCCTACCGCTACATCGCGGATGCCCGCTCGAACGAAATCGCGAAGTGGGAACAGCTCAGCGCCAGTACCAATTTCGACTCCTAGCACCTCACCCAGCTCCACGAGACTCCTCCAGGTGGGCAAGAGCGTCGATGCCCTCGTTGGCGACGTAAACGAGCTCGGCAAGGGGCACAGGCAGGAACCCCTCCTCCTCCATCCGCCGCAGCTGGAGTGCCAACCCGTCGTAGAAGCCCGCGGTGTTCAGCAGCACCACCGGCTTGTCGTGCAGTCCGTGCTTCTTCAGCTCCAGGATCTCGGTCGCCTCATCCAGCGTGCCCAGCCCTCCGGCCATCACCACCACCGCGTCAGATCTGGCGAGCAGCAGCGCCTTCCGTTCGGCGAGATCCTCGGCGATCACCATCTCGTCCGCGTCCTTTCTGGCCCACGCCCGAAGAAAGCCCACCGAGATCCCGACGAGCCGGCCTCCGGTCTCGCGTACTCCGTCGGCGACGACCTTCATCAACCCGGTGTCGGATCCGCCCCACACCAGGGTGTGTCCACCCTTGCCGATGAGCTCGGCGAACTCGCGTGCCGGCCGGGTATAGCGCCCGTCGAGGTCGGCGGAGGAGAGGAAAACACAAATGTTCATCAGGGTCGGTCGCAGTCAGCGAGTGATCGGCGCGTGCGGTCAGTTATCGACGACCGTCAGGATGCCCGAAGGAGCGCCGAGCGCCTCGAGGGTTCGAGCGGCGGCAGTGTCGATGTGCACACGCGGCGCCGAGGGAGGTTCCCCTTCGTAGTAGGTGCCGGGCCCGTAGAACTGGCCGTATCGGAGGACGACGCCATTCGCCGCGAGCACGGCCTGCTCAAGCGAGGTGACCGCGTCGGCTCCCGGACCGGGGCTCGACGGCCACGCAATGCTTTGGGCCACGATCTTCACCTGGTCCATGCCTTGCAACGCGTCGATGAGGTTGCGGGTGCCCTCGACCCGGATTCGGGCATTGAGCAGCGATGCCTCAGGCAGATCGTCCAGATTGTCGGGAAGGTCGGTCAGCTCATGCAGCAGCAGGTCGGGCGAGAACGAGCGAACGGCGCTCGTGAGTGCCGAGCGGTCGAAGACGTCGCAGACGATCGGTTGGGTGCCGACTGAAGCAAGCCGGCTAGCCTTCTCGGCCGATCTCGTCATCGCGCCGACGGTGTGGCCGGCTCCGAGGAGCAGTGGTACGAGGCGGCTACCGATAACACCGGAAGCACCTGCGAAGTAGATGCGCATACCTGGAGTTGCGGTTCCGGCCGGCGATGTCGTAGTGCGTGAAGAGGTCATCGCATTGCCTTTCCGATTCGCACGGCCCGGCTTAGAAGCGTTGTTACACACGACTTCTCGGGCTCGTAACTGACCTGGCACGTTGCAAGCTGTAACAGTGACGCTACGCGCCGATTGGCTTAGATGCGTGGTCCATTCCTATGGCAGATTGGTGGGCCATTTTGCCGCGCCGCGGGCCTGCCGTCCTTGCGTTTGTGGCCAGATCGCGGATGCTGATTCCGTGATGACATCGTGAGTACGTCACCTGACTTGTTCAGCACCTGCGGCGCTGGCGGCGTTCGCATCGTCGCTGACCGCCTTGGCGATCCACTTGCGCCAGCCGTGGTGTTCTTGCACGGTGGCGGCCAGACCCGCCGCTCTTGGGGACGAGCGGCTGCCGCAGTCGCCGGGCGGGGGTGGCAAGCGGTCACTGTCGACCTGCGCGGCCACGGCGAGTCCGACTGGTCCAAAGACGGCGATTACCGCGTCACCAGCTTCGCCGGTGACGTGATCGAAGTGCTGCGTCACCTTCCGCCGCGACCGGTGGTAGTGGGTGCCTCCCTTGGCGGATTCACGGCAATGCTTCTTGCAGGCGAACTTTCGCCGGCCGCGGTGCGCGCCGTCGTTCTCGTGGACATCGTGCCCAACATGGACCCATCCGGGGCGTCGCGGATACACAGCTTCATGAATGACCGCATGATGTCGGGATTCGACTCACTAGACGAGGTCGCCGACATGATCCAGGAGTACAACCCGCACAGGCGCCGACCAACCGATCTAGACGGACTTCGGACCAATCTGCGCCACCGCGACGGTCGCTGGTACTGGCATTGGGATCCGAAATTCATCGACGGCACCTCGGCGCTCCCTCCCATCGAAGTGACCGAGGTCGATCGCCTTTACGCGGCGGTTGAAGCGATTCTTCGCAATAACGTGCCCATGCTCCTTGTGCGAGGCCAAATGAGCGATCTCGTCACCAAGGAGAGGGCCGACGAGTTCATTTCACGCTTTCCGGAGATTGACTTCGTCGATGTCGGCGGTGCCGGACACATGGTCGCCGGCGATCGCAACGACGCCTTCGCCGGGGCAGTCGTGGAATTTCTCGCCCGGCACGCGGAGGACCGGACGCACTAATTCCATTACAGGCAGGGCCCGCTACACCTCTCCCGACAGCGGTGCGAACGTCCTGGTGCATCCGATAACCACAGAGCCATGGGGTGTGCGCCGGTTCCTCGTCCGAGCGCCCGACGGCAACGTAATCAACATCGTGCACCATCGGGACTAAAGCAGCGGCGCACGTGCCGATGGAGGGGCTACCTCCGTTGCTAGCGAATCGTGGCGAGCGCCGGGCCGAATCGGGCCTTGACCGTGACGTGGCTCACAGTAATATGACCAGTGGTCATTGACCCTGGAAGGACCCCGATGCCAACGGTGACATGGGCTCGCGTCGACCCGATTCGTCGCGCAGCCGTCGTGGAGGCCGCAGAGGCCGAGTTTGGAGCGCACGGCTTCTCACGTGGCAGCCTGAACGTCATCGCTCGGCGCGCAGGTGTCGCGAAGGGAAGCCTGTTCCAATACTTCGCGGACAAGCGCGACCTCTACGCGTTTATCGCCGACGTCGGCAGCCAGCGCGTGCGTTCCTACATGGAGGCCCGCATCCGCGAGCTCGACCCAAGCAGGCCGTTCTTCGAATTCCTCACCGACCTACTCGACAGCTGGGTCGCGTACTTCGCCGATCATCCGCGGGAACGTTCACTTCATGCCGCCGCGAGTTTGGAGGTCGACACCGACGCACGCATCAGCGTGCGGACCGTCATACATCGTCACTACTTAGAAGTTCTGAGACCGCTTGTGCGCGACGCACACGCACGTGGGGACCTGCGCGCCGACAGCGATACCGACGCATTGTTGTCGCTGCTGTTGATGATCTTTCCGCATCTGGCACTCGCGCCATACGTGCGCGGTATGGATCCGATCCTCGGGCTTGACGAGCCCACGCCGGAGCAGCCGGCACTGGCCGTGCGCAGACTCGTTGCGGTCCTGGCTGCCGCATTCTCTTCCGTGGCACTACAGCCCCGCACCGCCGTCCCGGCGGCGAAACAGCCACTGCCCCACCACCTTTGATCTGAGGAGGTCAAACATGACACGGACACATTCACAATCGCTTAACGCGGGCGGACTCAACTGGAACAGCCTGCCGTTGAAGCTGTTCTCCGGGGGCAATGCGAAGTTCTGGGATCCGGCCGACATCGACTTCTCCCGTGACCGGGCGGACTGGGAATCGCTGTCCGAGGATGAACGGGACTGGGCCACCCGGCTGTGCGCCGAGTTCATCGCAGGCGAAGAAGCGGTCACCCAGGACATCCAGCCGTTCATGGCCGCGATGCGGGCCGAAGGGCGACTCGGCGACGAGATGTATCTGACGCAGTTCGCATTCGAGGAGGCCAAGCACACCCAGGTGTTCCGCTTGTGGCTCGACGCCGTTGGGATTACCGACGACCTGCACCACTACCTCGACGACCTTCCGTCCTACCGGCAGATCTTCTACGAGGAGCTCCCCGAATCACTCAACACCCTTTCGAGTGATCCGTCGCCAGCCGCCCAGGTTCGGGCGTCGGCGACCTATAACCACGTGATCGAAGGCATGATGGCACTGACGGGATACTATGCGTGGCACAAGATTTGCGTGGATCGCGGCATTCTTCCCGGCATGCAGGAGCTGGTGCAGCGCATCGGTGACGACGAGCGGCGCCACATGGCGTGGGGCACCTTCACGTGTCGTCGCCACGTCGCCGCCGACGATGCCAATTGGGCGGTATTCGAAACACGTATGAACGAGCTGATTCCGTTGGCCTTGCGCAACACCGAGGAGGCCTTCGCCCTCTACGACGCCGACAACATCCCATTCGACCTGACGATGGACGAGTTCATGCAGTACGCCACCGACAAGGGAATGCGACGGCTCGGCACGATCAGTAGCGCGCGGGGCCGTCCGCTCGCGGACATCGATGTCGACTACGAGCCGCTGCAGCTGGAGGACAGGTTCGCCGTCGAGGACGAGAAAGCCCTGGCGGCTTCGGCATAGCCGTTGCCGAATTTTGACCGAATGTTCAAGCGCTGGCTGGTTATCGTGAGTCGGTGGAGGGCACGCCGTTTGGCCGCTATCAGCTGATCGAGCTGCTGGGTCGTGGCGGCATGGGCGAGGTGTGGCGTGCCCACGACACCGCCATCGATCGCACCGTCGCAGTGAAGATGCTGCTGCCGCACTTCGCCACGGACCCCGAATTCGAGAAGCGGTTTCGCCGCGAAGCCCGGGCCGCCGCGCGCCTCGATGATCCCCACGTCGTGCCGATCCATGACGTCGGGGAGATCGACGGTCGCCTGTACGTGACGATGCGGCTGATCAACGGCGTGGACCTGCAGACCATGTTGAACACCGGGCCGCTGGACGCCCGACGTGCGGTGCACATCGTCGAACAGATCGCCTCGGCGCTGCACAGCGCCCACCAGGCGGGCCTTGTGCACCGCGATGTGAAACCCTCCAACATCCTGGTGTCCCACAATGACTTCGCCTACCTGATCGACTTCGGCATCGCCCGCGCTTCCGGCGACACCGCGTTGACATCGGCCAACACCACCATCGGCACCTGGGCGTACATGGCCCCCGAACGCTTCAACACCGGCCAAAGCGATCCCAGTTCCGACATCTACGCGTTGGCCTGCGTGCTCTACCAATGCCTCACCGGTGAATTGCCCTTCCCTGGCGACACCCTCGAGCAGGTCGCGGTCAGCCACATGGTCATGCCACCGCCTCGACCCTCCAAGGACCGCGACACCATCCCGACCGCGATGGACGATGTGATCGCCACCGGCCTGGCCAAAGAACCCACCGCCCGCTACCCCAGCGCCGTGGAGATGGCCACCGCGGCACGACACGCCGTCACCGAGCCGATGAGTCAGATTCGACCGGCGCCACCGGCTCCGCCGAGTCAGAGCAGCCCAGACCTGCCGGTTGGGCCCCATCCAGACGCGACCCAACCATGGCAATCCAGCGGCGAGTCGCCGGCCGCGCCGGCGCACTTCGGCGGACCGCTGCCACCAACACCGCCCGCCGGCAAGCGGCGCCCCCGCGTCCTGATCGGCGCCCTGGCGGGCGTCGTATTGCTGATCGTCGCCGGTGTCGTCGCGGGCACGATGCTCACCCGGGACGACGATCGGGCCGGCACCACGCCGTCCAATACCGCCGCTGCGCCACCCGGCATGGCTGATTTCACCGGTATCTACAGGGCCGACTTCAGCCCGACCACCCTCATGGATGACGAACTCGTCGAAGGCGCGACGTCGATGACGGCCAGGTGGGGGGTGCGTTCGGTGTGTCGCCCCGACGGGTGCGTGGCGACGGCTTTACGCCTGAGCGGCGAAGGCCCCGCGGTGTCGAGCCTGGTGTTCGACGAGGTCGACGGACACTGGGTGGCCGTAGGCCTCGGCTCAGATAAGTGCCACAACGCTCCCGTCGAAGTCTGGGACGTGTTCACACTGCAACCACGTCCCGACGGCACCCTCGCCGGCGAGTACAGCGGGAGTAGCAGCGATGGCTGCTCAGGAAAGGGAACTGTGACGTTCGCCCGCACCGGAAGCATCGACGTCAACACCCTCCCCGACCCAGCCACCCTGCCGCCACGGGTGGTGTCCCCGGCCGAAGCGTTACACGGCCACTACCAACTGACGCGCAACTTCACGAACGGCTCCCCACAACAGGATCTGGTTTACGAGGTCACTACCGACTGTCTTCGCACTGGCGATCGGTGCATGAGCTACTTCCATTCACCATCGGATTTCCGACCGCTGATATTTAGTGGCGGGAGCTGGACCTCCGACCTCGAGTTCGACGGTAAGTGTCCGGCCCCTGGCGGCCCGACGCACCTGAAATTCACCGCGCAGTATCCGCTGCCCCAACCACCACAGGATCCGATCACGCTGCTCATCGGGCACGGTCGCCAGGAACAGACCGGGACCTGCGCAGCCAGCACGGCCGTCACCGAAACATTCAAGCGAACCGGCGACTAGCTCCGCAGCTAAGCAGGCGATCGACCTGCGCCAATGGGCGCAATTTGAGCACGTCGATTCGGCCGTCAGGCTCCCCAAGAATCCGCCAAGCGGTTTGTCGCAATCTTTCGTCACCGGCCAACACGGGCCGACTGCAGCGAAAGGAGCCAAACATGAACCCGAATGTCGCGAAATGCGAGTCAAACCTTCCGACGACTTCGCCGCGCGCACGGCAGATGAATGGCCTCTACGCGCTGAAGCCGTGGTTCACCCGGCGTCTGACACCGATCCTTGATACCGCCGTGGCACACAACGTGTCACCCGACGCTTTCACCGCGGCCGGGGTCGTGGCGGCCGGAGCGGCCGGAGCGGCCATCGCCTTCGGCTGCTGGCCGCTGGCGACGCTGTTTCTGGTGCTGCGACTGGCCGGTGCCAACCTCGACGGCGCGGTTGCCCGCGCCCGCGGAGTCAGCCGGCCGTGGGGCTTCGTCCTCAACGAGATCGGCGACCGCGCCTCCGACCTTCTGACCTTCGCCGGGCTGGCCGTATTTGCGGCTCGGCTGCACGGCCCCGGGATGCATTGGCTGTCCTGGCCCGTGATCCAGGTGCTGGTGGCCGCGCTGGCCGCGACACTGCCCACGTTCGCCTCGCTGGCCGCAGCGGCCGCAGGCGCGACGCGGCGCAACGGTGGCCCGCTTGGCAAGACCGAGCGGTGCCTCTTCATCGCGCTGGCGACCGCGTTCCCGGTCATCCTGCCGATCGTGCTGACTCAGCTGGTGAACGGTTCATTGATCACCACCGTGCTGCGGCTGCGCGCCGCGAAGCGCGAGCTGGCCGCGAAGCGGCAGCAGGAGGAGCAGCAGCTCGCCGATGACGCAGAGTTCGCCGCAATCACGAAGCCCTTGACGGCGGTGGCGGCATGACCACCATGCGAATCTCGAGCGTGCTGCGGCACTGGATGTGGCGAGTGGTGTCCGCAGTGTCTGGCGGGCTCACCGTGACCGGGCAGTGGCGCGCGAAGGGCGGCTGCGTCGTCGTGGCCAACCACTCCTCGCACGCCGACACCGCGGTGCTGCTGGCCGCGCTGCCGTCCACGGCCAAGCCCGTGTTCGTGGCGGCCGCGGACTACTGGTTCGACGTGCCGGTGCGCAAGTTCATCGCCAGCTCGCTGGCCGGCGTACTGCCGGTGCGTCGCAACGGCGGCGGCAGCTTCGAAGCGATGCTCGCCGCGGTCCGCCCGGCGCTTGAGGCCGGCCGCACCGTCGTCATCTACCCCGAGGGGACCCGCTCGACCAACGGCAGCGTCGCAGAATTCCGTTCCGGCGCTCTGCGGTTGGCGCGTGAATGCGGTGTGCCGGTAGTCCCGATCGCGTTGACGGGCACCGCCGAAGTGCTGCCCAAGGGTGGTCGCTGGTCCCCCGCCCCGATGCAGGTCCGCATCGGCGAAGCCGTCGACCCCGACAGCGTCTCTGCCCCGCAGCTGCGGGAGCAGATCGTGACCCTCAAGGAAGGCCTCCAGCCGGATGCCATCAACCGGTACGCGCTCGCTGCGTGAGCAGGCCTACTTGCCGGCGGCCTTGAGTCGGAGTTTCCACCGGACGAGGCCGGCGTAGAACACCGATAGAACGCCGAGCATGACGATGTCGAAAAGCCACACCGACGCGGTGTGCATCCAATGGGAATCCTTCGGGATCACCAACACCGTATTTGTGAGATCGGCCGTCGACGCCGTGGCCGCCAAGCCCCACCGCGCCGGCGTGAGCCACGAGACCGGATCGAGCACCCGGTCGGTCACCGGGATCATGCCGCCGGCGAGCACCACCTGCACCATCAGCGTCACCACCGTCAGCGGCAGTACCTGATTGCTGTTCTGCGCCAACGCCGATACGAACAGGCCGACGATGGCCGACGCCACACACGTAGCCGCGATGCCCACGAAAAGCTCGAACGTCGGACTCCCCAGCGCCGTCGCGCCCATAGGCGCACCCTTGCCGGTCGCCACCACCAAGACCAGGACGGCCGACTGAACCACCACGATCGTGCCGAACACCGCGATCTTGGCCGCGAGATACGCCGACGTCGACAACCCGACCGCTTGCTCG
The DNA here is from genome assembly GCA_963841555.1 of uncultured Actinomycetota bacterium. Lineage (GTDB taxonomy): Bacteria > Actinomycetota > Actinomycetes > Mycobacteriales > Mycobacteriaceae > Mycobacterium. The sequence continues at coordinate 580,244 of CAWJDL010000003.1, read as the reverse complement.
CGGTGGAAGATGGCCCGTTCGCCGACCAATGTGCGGACCGTCAGCGCGGTTCCCATGAAGAACGCACCGAAGTTCATCATCACCAAGATCTGTTTTGCCTCGTTCGGCGCGGCGCCTGCGAATTCAGCCTTGCTGAAGCCCGCGTGGCCGGCGACTGCCAGCGGCAGCAGCCCGACGAGGAACGGCAGCAGGGCCAAGAACACGAAGTAACCGCGGTCGGCGACGAGCAGCCGCAGCTGTCGGCGCGCGAGCGTCGAGAACTGGCGCCACAGGTTGGCCTGCACGGCCGTTCCCGACGCCGCGGGTCGCCCTGGCGCAGGCGGGGTTGGCGGTGTGTCGACACGACCGGCGCGCTCGAGAAAACGCCGCTTGGCCTCGTCGGGATCGGTGCTGATGTCGGTGAAGATGTCGGCCCAGTCGGTGGTGCCCATGGCCGGTGCGAGCTCATCGGGCGGCCCACAGAATGCAATCTTGCCGCCGGGAGCAAGCAACAGCACTTGGTCGCAGACATCCAGGTAGGCAAGCGAATGCGTCACGACGACGACAACGCGGCCTGCGTCGGCAAGCTGGCGCAGCATCTTCATCACCTGCTGGTCCAGCGCGGGGTCCAGTCCGGTCGTTGGCTCGTCGAGCACCAGCAGCGACGGACCGGTCAACAACTCCAATGCGACCGATGCACGTTTGCGCTGCCCACCCGACAGCTTGTCGATGCGGGTGTCCGCGTGCGGCGTCAACTCGAGTTCCTCGAGCACCTGCGCGACGACGCGCTGCCGGTCTTCCTTGGTGGTGTCCGGCGGCATCCGCAGTTCCGCCGCGTAGCCCAGCGCCTGGTTGATGGTGAGTTGACGATGCACGACGTCGTCTTGCGGAACCATGCCGATCCGGGTGCGCAGCGACGCGTACTCGGCGTGGACGTCGTGGGCTTCGAACAACACCGCACCGCTGTCGGGCCGCGTACCGCCCGCCATCACCCTCAACAAACTGGTCTTGCCCGAACCGGACGGGCCGATCACGGCAGTCAATGAGGCCGGCTTGGCGGAGAACGAAACACGGTCCAGCAGTGTGCGATTGCCACCGATGGTGAAGCTGATGTCGCGCACTTCGAGGCCACCGGTCGTGTCGGCGGGTTCGACGCGACGGACGAGATTGCCGTTCTCGAACACAAAGTCGACGTTGCCGATCGTGACGACGTCGCTCTGTTTCAGTGCTGCGTTGTTGACGCGCTGGCCGTTGACGAACGTTCCATTGGCGCTGTCGGCGTCCTGTATCCGCACGCCCTCTGGCGTCGTCACCAAGGTCGCGTGGTGGCCCGAGGCCAGCACATCCGGGAGAACGACGTCGTTGCCGAAGTCGCGACCGATGGTGGTCGGACGCGGTGGTTCCGCCCCGGATGCGTCCGGCGGCTGGGCGGGGAGAACGGTGGTGGCGACGCTCAACACGTCTGTCCCGGGGTCGGCTTCCTGTTTCATCCGTGTCGTTGGCTGATCGTCCGGTCGAGGGACTGGGCCGGGTTCGAACGTCAGCCGCGGACCCTCGGGATCGCCTAGATGAATGGTCTCGCTGCTGCGAATGTCTACGGAGTGCACCCGCCGCTGCCCGAGGAACATTCCGTTTCTGCTGTCGTTGTCGGTCGCGACCCAGCGACCGTCGAGGTAGCGCAACAGCACGTGCGCGCGAGAGACCGCCGGATGCGGCAGACGCACGTCGGCCCGCACATCGCGCCCAATCACCACATCGGCACCCGGCGCGAACGTGCGCTGCCAACCACCGAAGCGAACGGTGACCGTGGGCGGCAGCGGCCGGCTCATCCGCACAATCTATTCGGTCCCCCGCCCCCGTCTCCGGACTTCAGCTATGACCACGCGGCGATCACCGCCGAGAGCGCAGCGATGAAAACGACAGCCGCGATAATCAAGTAGACGCCGAAAAGCCGTCGAAGCAAGGGATGAAACAGCTTTGACAGTAGCCAAACCACCAGTCCCACCGTGGAGATCCGCAGTCCACGCTCCAGCAGCGTCCAGCCGGCCAAGTTCCACAATTCGATGTGGTGCTCGCCGGCGGCGCGGGCGTAGACCTTGACGGGGATACCCGACAACGCTTGGTTCATCATCGCGCTCGGCCCGGCAGCCAACTGGTCGAAGGCCGTCGCCGCCATCCGCGGCGTCGTCAGAGGCGCGGGCAACAACACACCGCGAGACGTCAGCCACGCGTTGGTCAGCACGCCGAGCACGGAACCGACGATCACCGCCGCCGCCCATGGCATCACGCGGCGCGGGACAGCGGCGGCGAACATTATCAGCGCCATCTCGGCGACGATGAACCAGCTCAGCGCCTCGGCGAACCCCCACACGAACGCCAGCAGCAGACCGTAAGGACTCGCGACGAGACGGGCGGTCGCCGACCAGACGCGTGACTTACGCTCCTGCGCCAGGAATTCGTCACCCACTGCGACCACCGAAATAAGTTGCACAGCCGAGCATTTGGCCACTCATCCGAGGAGATAAGCCAGCGGTAGGACTAGCAGTAGCGAGTCGATCCGGTCGAGCAGGCCTCCGAAGCCCGGCAGCCACGTGCCTGCGTCCTTAACCTGGGCCTGCCGCTTGACCATCGACTCGAGGAGGTCGCCGAGCAAGCCGCCGAACGCGACCGCGATGAGCAGACCGACCGAAATCGTCCCCAGCAACGTGAGCACGAGAAACGCCCCGATGAGCGCGCCAACCACGCCGCCAACCGTCTTGTTTGGGCTCAACGGAGACAACGGCTTACGCGCCCAGCGGAAGCGTCGCAACCCTTTTCCGCCGCACCAGGCGGCGACGTCGGCGGCGGAGGCCGCGAAGGCCACCAGGAAGGTATCCGGCCAGAGCATCACCAGATGGGCCAAGGACCAGCAGATCCACACGGAACCGAAACCGGTGAAAGCCATACGCCTGCCGCCATGTTCGACGTCTCCGCCGAGCACCGCGGGCAGCGCACAGGCCAACACGATGATCGGCGCGAGTGCCAGCAGCGATGGGCGCAGCCATGCCGCCAATGGGTACAGCACACTCAGCGCGAGTAACACACACGTATCGACTCTGCTCAGCTTCACCAGGCGCACGTACTCCAGCACCGCGACAATCGCCAACACAGCGGCCAGCGCAGCGGTGGGACCGCGGCCCATCCAGACCGGGATGCCGACCACCGGTGCGATCAGCAGCCAGGTGATCCATTTCTCGATCAGCTCGCGCTTGCGCGAGACGAGCACCGCGATACCGCCTATCACCAGGATCGCGACTGTGACCCACATGAAGAAAACGGCTCGGGCGTACAGGTGGATGTGCAGCGGACCCAGGTCGATGTTGAGCGGCATCCGCCGATCGAAGTGAAGGATCTGCAGGTAATAGTCGACGAGCATCAGCGTGGCCGGGTCAGTTCAGGGTTCGGACCAGCGAAGCACAGCCCAGTGGAGCCGCCACGGCCCAGCAACCCGATCAAGCGGTAGCGGCCGAACGCCGTCCCGTGCACATCAGCCTCCCGGCGAACTGCGGTTCAGGACACGATAAGCCGTGCTGAGAGATCCAGGAAGAAAGCGATCGGCGACACGCCAACCGCGTCGTCTTCGGGCCCGCGACAAGATGTTGACGGATAGCCGGGCGTTGACAACGCGATCGTCGGAGGGAGATAGTGATCGCACGTTAAACGAAAACATTGTTTTCAGATAGCGGGTACGCCCGACCCCGACCCCTACACAGCGGAGAAACCGTGAGCGAAGCGCAGAGGCCGCTGGCGTGGCTCCCAAACTCGATTGCGGAGGCGTCGTTAACCGGCAACCCGGAGAGCGATGACATGGAGCTGGCGCAGGCCTGGTCGCATCTGCTCAATAAGCTCCGGGGCGCAGCGCAGATCGTCGAAACCGACCCGGTGAGTCGAAACCGGGTCGACCTAGCGGCAGGGATGCGACATCTGCTGGTGCTGCTGGCGGCCGGCGTCGACGAGGCGTTGCGGTTCGATCCGGATCCGATTCTGTCGGTCGACCGCACAAGTACCGATGACACGGTGACCTGGGGGATGGAATGCCCGGACTGTATCTACACCCGCGCCACGATGCGCACCGGCGAGAGCTACCGACTGTTCGGCAACCGCGGCACCGCACGTTATGTCGGACTTCAGACGATGAACGGAATCGTCTCCACCGCAAATGAATTGGTCGACGAGCTCGAGGTGGATGCCGACGGGAACTTCGAGGTCGTCCTGTCCGCCGATGAGCGCGACGGAAACTGGATGCGGATCGAGGGCGAGCATCCCACTCTTACGGTGCGGCACTTCTTCTACGACTGGGACACCGAGGTCCCGTCGTCGCTGCAGATCGAGCGGCTCGGCGAGCCCGTTGAAGCCAAGGACCGCTTGGTCGATCCGGACATCGCGGTGTCGCGACAACTGGTCGCCCTCGGCGACTTCGTTCACGACAACCTGCAGTTCTTTCTCCAGTTCGGCGGTGCGGCGCCACCCAACGGCTTCCTGCCCCCGATCGATCGCACCGCGATGGGCGCGGCCGCAGAGAACAAACCGGTGATCGGTCGCTGGGAACTGGGTCCCGATGAGGCGCTTATCCTCGAAGTCGAACCACCCGAGGGCGTCTACTGGAGTTATTCGCTCGGCAACCCGTGGTGGGAGACGATCCACTACGGACGGCATCAGTCAAGCCTGAATGCCCATCAGGCCCTTGTGGATTCCGACGGGCTGGTGCGGGTGGTGCTGTGCGGGCGCGATCCCGGGGTCGCGAACTGGCTCGACACCGCCGGCTACAGCAATGGCGCAATGATCCTGCGCTGCGTGCGCACCACGACGGCACCGACACCCGCGACCCGGGTGGTGACGTTCGACGACATCGCGTCCACTCTGCCCGCTGACACCAAGACGATTACACCCGACGAACGGGCATCCATCCTTGAGCGCCGCCGCCGCGCCGTGCACGAAAGGTTCGCACTGTGACGTTCTCAGCCGATGAACTGGAAGACGGTGCCCGCGCCGCAACCGGCCTGGATGACTTCGGCTCGCTCTACTACCGGGAGGGCCTCGAGCGCACCGTTGAGGCGCTGAACACCGAAGCCGACCTCAACGACATGGGCCGGGTCATCCAACACGCCACTATCAGCAACGCCTTGATCCAACGCCTCAAGATCGAGGACACCTACACGCAGCAACCCGAAATCGACGACGAGGTCGTGGGCGGCCCTGTCTTCGTCATCGGGCTGCCCCGCACCGGGACGACGGCGCTAAGCCAACTGGTGGCTGCCGACCCCCAGTTCCGTTCGCTGCGGATGTGGGAATCGCAGGCCCCCACACCGCCGCCGGAGGCCGCAACCCAGCACACCGATCCCCGGATAGGTCAGGCTGAAGCAGGCCTGGAAATGCTCTACGACATGTTCCCGTTGATGAAGACCCTCTACAACTCCGAGCCGACCGCCGCGACCGAATGCCAGGACCTGATGGGCATGAGTTTTCGCACGTTTCATTTCGACGGCGTGGTTCGAGTCCCGGGTTATCTGGCGTGGCTGATGGACTGCGATATGCGTGAGACCTACACGTTTCATCGAAGGGTGCTCAAACTGTTGCAGTGGCACTGCCCACCGGTGCTGTGGCATCTGAAGACGCCCGTGCACATGTTCGCCCTCGACGCGCTCGTTGAAGCCTACCCGAACGCCAAATTCATGTGGAGCCACCGTGATCCAGCCAAGGTGATGGGCTCGGTGTGCAGCCTCATCCGGTACGTGCGCAGCTGGAGTAGCGACCGCGACGACCCCGAGGAACTCGGCGCCGAGCAGCTCGACAGCTGGGCTGAGGGCGTTCGGCGAGCGATGGAATTCCGCAAACGTGTCGGTGACAACCGCTTCTCCGACGTCGCCTTCGCCGACCTGCAGACCGACCCGGTGCACACCTTGGAGGCCGCATACGAGTCCCTCGGCTTGACCTTCACCGACGCCACCATGCATTCGGTCGAGCAGTGGGCCTGCGGGCACCGACCTGGCTCCCGTGGTGCACATGACTACGACCTGGCCGATTACGGACTGACGCCCGAGGGTGTGCGCGAACGGTTCACGGAGTACCTCGCCACCTATGACGCGACCGCATGACTCGACCAGGCACACGACAACGCGACAAACTCGCCCCCGACCCCGGTGTGCGCCGCGCCATCCTGGCCGCCGCGTCGAAATCTGTTCGCGAGCAAGGGGTTCGAGGGCTCAGTATCGCTGCAGTCCTTGATCGCGCTCAGCTGAGCACTCGCGCCTTCTACCGGCATTTCGAATCGAAGGACCAGCTGGTTGCGGCAGTGTTTCTGGAAATGGCCCGCGTTGAGATGCGTCGGCTGAGAAGAAAGATGGCGAGTGCCGCGAGTGCCGTCGACGCGGTGGCGGCCTGGATCGACGGACGACTCGATCTGGCATTCGACGAGAACATCAAATCCGATCTGCGCTACCTGTCGTCGGAGGCCCAATCACAGATCTTCGCCTCCCCCGATCTCGTTCAACCCGCATACGCGGTGATGCTCGAGCCGCTCATCGAACAGCTTCAGCGCGGCCTCGAACACGGCGCGTTCCACGACATCGATCCGGTCACCGCCGCACAGTCGATCCAGGGTGTGGTGTGGGCATGCACCGAACGGCAATGGGCCACAGGGGATTGCGATCGCGGCGCCACTCGCGAACGCGTTCTGCGCTTCTGTTTGCGCGGGCTTGGCGTGGCCCCAGCACCGATCGCTGAAATAGCTCGTCCCCGCTGAAGAAACGGCATCACTTATCAGAAGGAGAATCGATGGACCTGGGCTTCGACGGATCCAAAGCCGTCGTCACCGGCGGCAGCAAGGGCATGGGCCTGGCCATCGCCGAGACCCTGGCATCCGAAGGTGCCAGCGTGGCCGTGATGGCCAGAGGCCGGCCGGCTCTCGACGCCGCAGTGGAGACATTGCGACAGGCCGGTGCTCCAGACGCCGTCGGAATCAGCGTGGACATGGCCGATGCTGCGTCCATCACCGCCGGCTTCGCCGCCGTCGACGAGCGCTGGGGACAACTCAACAGCCTGGTACACACCATCGGTCCCGGGGACGGATATTTCGAGGAGATGGACGACACCGAATGGGACGCCGCATTCGCACTTGGCACCATGTCGGGCGTGCGCTCAATTCGCGCCGCGCTGCCCATGCTGCGCGCCGCCGACTGGGCGCGCATCGTGACTCTGTCCGCGCACTCCATTCAGCGGCAGAATCCGCGCATCGTCGCGTATACGGCGTCTAAGTCGGCGCTGAGCAGCGTCACCAAGAACTTGTCGAAAAGCCTTGCCAAGGACGGCATTCTGGTCAACAGCGTGTGCCCCGGAACCATCGTGACGGCCAGCTTCACCGAAGTCCTCAAAGACGGCCTCGCCGCCGAAGGCCTCGATGCCACCAACCCGTATGACGTCATGACCTGGATCGACAACAACTTCCACCAGCCGTGCGATCTCGGCCGCGCTGGGCTCCCCGAGGAAATCGCCTCTATCACCGCCTATCTGGCGTCGCGGCGAAACGGCTATGTCACTGGCGCCACGGTGAACGTCGACGGGGGCTCAGACTTCGTCTGACAAGCGGTGCTTGCCCCTGCCGCGTTACTGGTCAGAAGAAACGCAGCGCGACCATGGCAGCGAGGCGCTGCACCGCAGGCCGACGCCAGCCTCGTTTCATCCGCTGCTGCGCGTGGTCTGTGATCGCGGTATCCAACCCGCGTCTGCGTGTACCGACGACGTGCGTGCGGAACACCCGCGGATGCTTCGCCACGGCCCTGAACTTTTCTTCGGACGCTGTCTCCGGTGCGTCATGAGACGTCGCCGTGAGGAAGCGATCCGGCACGGAGAGCTTGCAGATGGTGCGCACGGTGTGCCAGAACTGCCGAATCAACGGACCCGTCGTGTAGGGCAGGTCGTATTCGGCCAGGACTGCCTGAACTCGCGCCGCAATCTCGGGGTGCCTGTTGCTCGGTAGGTCGGGGAACAGGTGATGCTCGATCTGATAGCAGAGGTTTCCACTCATGAGCCGCATGACGGGGCCCGCGTTGAAGTTCGCGGTTCCGAGCATCTGCCGCAGATACCACTCCCCCTTCGTCTCGTTCTCCACGGCCGCGGGAGTGAATTTCTCGGCGCCATCGACGAAGTGCCCGCAGACGATCACGATGTAGGCCCACCCGTTGCGGAAGCCGGCGGCGACGAGATTCGCCAGGAACGTCCGGAGAAAGCGACGTCCGCTGAGCGCCGGATAGAAGAGATAGTCCTTGGCTGCCTGGCGGCCCATTTTGCGGATCATGGCCCGCTTGAGCTCTGCCTTGGCTTCATCGGTCGGTTGATCCCGTTGCTCTGCGGCCAGGTTGTGCAGCGCGATGCCCCACTCGAAGACGATGGACAGCCCGAGCGCCCGCAGCGGAGCCCACAGGTAGCCAGGCTTCCACTCCTGGTCGCGGCTGACGCGTATGACGCCAAAGCCGAGGTCGTCGTCCCTCCCGATCACGTTGGAGAACACGTGGTGGCGGTAATTGTGCGCGTATCGCCACTGCGACGACGGGCCCACCATGTCCCACTCCCAGGTGTTGGAGTGGATCTCCGGGTCGTTCATCCAATCCCACTGTCCGTGGGTGATGTTGTGGCCGAGCTCCATGTTCTCGATGCACTTGGCCACAAACAATGCCACGGTGCCGGCCGTCCATCCGGTCTTGCCCCTGCTACCAAAAATTGTCAGCCGGGCGGCAGCTTCGAGGCAACGCTGAAATCGTATGACGCGCTTGATGTATGCGCGGTCCTTGGTTCCGAGCGACGCCTCGATGTCGCTACGGATCTCCTCCAGCGACGACGCGATCGCTTCGACGTCCGCGTCACTCAGATGGGCGTACTCAGCTACTTCTGCGATGGCAACGTTGCATCACATCCCAACTGGGCGGTGGGGTGACGCATCGCATGAGAAAGCGGGGCGTTCCCGGCCGAATTGGGCGAGGAGACGGATCTGCGGACGAGCCAGCAAAGACTCACTCCGTCCCTCGGGCCGCGGCGACTTGCTCACCGCAGTTGACACAATCTAGCCATAACGACACGTCGCCGCACAATCGGGGATGCTTTGGCATCCCAAACTGATAGCTGTATCGGGACTCTTTGGCATCCAAACCGATACCCGCGACAGTCGCGACCGCACCGCCGACCTGCTATTACGGCGCAACCAACGACTGGGAAGTGGATCAACCATCCGCCGACCCAGTTAGCTTCTAGGCTTTAGAGCCGTGCGCACTGCATACCACCAGCAGCTTGACGACCTGGCAGTCAGCATCGCGGAACTGTGCGGGTCGGCAGGTCAGGCGATGGAACGCGCAACCCAGGCGCTCTTACAAGCCGACCTGGTGCTCGCCGAACAGGTAATCACCGACTACGACGGCATGGTGCAGCGAGCCAAGAAGACCGAGGAGCAGGCGATGACCCTCCTCGCGTTGCAAGCCCCCGTGGCCGGAGACCTACGCGCAGTACTCAGTGCATTGAAGAACATCGCCGACATTGACCGCATGGGCGCACTCGCGTTGCACGTCGCCAAGCTGACCCGCAGACGCCACCCCGACGAAACACTGCCCGAAGAAGTCAACGGCTACTTCACCGAAATGGGCCGCATCGCCGTCGACATGGGCAGCACGGTGAAGGAAGCCGTCCTCTCCAGAGACGAACATCGAGCAGCACAGCTGGCGGACGACGACGACGACATGGACAACATCCACCGCCATCTGTTCACCCTGCTCATGGACAGGGAATGGAAGCACGGCGTGGCTGCCGCCGTCGACGTAACCCTGCTTGGCCGCTACTACGAACGATTCGCCGACCACGCAGTCGAGATCGGCCGCCGAGTTATCTACCAGGCCACCGGGGAGCCGGTATAAGCAGTCCGACCAACTCCTTCAGGTCGGCTTCGTCGCCCGGACTACCAAACCTGCGACGGGTGCGCCGGCCTCGTTGCGGAGTTCCGCGGATTCGGCTTCTGCCTGTGGCGCGAAGACCGGGACGAAGACGCTGTCGTTGTCGACATCGTGACGTTCGAAGCGCACCTCGACAGGAAGGCCGACGTAGACCGAGTCCGGTTCGCAGTCAACGATATTCGATGCGATGCGCAGATCGGGCTGTTCATCGAGCTCGACGATCGCGATGACGTACGGAACCGGCACCGCAGGGTTGAACGGTTGGTAGTTGATCGTGTAGGTGAACACCGTCCCATGACCGGACACAGGATGCGCGACAAGCGCACCGCCACAGTCGGGGCAGTCCGGGGCCGGCGGATTCACCCACAACGCACATTGAGTGCACCGAGCGATCATCAGTTGCCCGTCGCCGCCCCCGGTCCAGAACGCCCGATTGTGTTCATCGAGTTTGGGCAGCATCCGGCCCGGGAGCGCGGGTGGGGCGTCATCGGGCATGACAAGGAAAGTACATTCCAATCGGCTGTCGTTACAAAAATAGACGGATGAAACGGACGGTTGCCCGATGAGCCACTTCGAGAAGGACGCGATCATCAGCGGCCTCGGCATTTCGCGGATCGGTCGCCGGACGGGCATCCCGGGCCTGGAGTTGACGCTGGAGGCTGCGCGCGCCGCCATTGAGGACGCCGGTCTGACCGCGAACGACATCGACGGTATCGCCACATTCGGCGATACCCCGTTGGCCGAAGTCAATGCTGCACTCGGCATCAAAGCGACGAATCAATCCGTCGGATTCGACACCGGCGGAGTGCTCACCCCCGTCTTGTCGGCCTGTCACAACGTCGGACAGAGGCGGGCCCGCCACGTCCTGGTCTACCGGACCGTCTTGATGTTGGGCGGGTCGATGATGCAAGCACCTGCTACATCCGAGCCCAACCCGCTGGCCAACCCACCCGTCGAGCCGCGCACCCCCGGAACGCGAAGGAAGCTCAAGCCGTTCGAAGACATCGATGAGCTGCTGGCCGCCCACTCCTATTCAGCCGCGAACTGGCTAGCGATGCACTGCCGGCGTCACATGGAGCTCTATGGAACGACCAAAGAGCAATTGGGCTGGTTGGCGATCAACAGCAGGCGCAACGCCGGGCTCAATTCGCTTGCCGCGTACCGGGACCCGATGACCATGGCCGACTACCTGGGAGCACGCCCGGTGTCGACACCGTTCGGGCTGTTCGACTGCGATGTACCGATCGACGGATCGATCGCACTGGTCGTCTCACACGCCGATTACGCGGCGGACTGCCCCAATCCCGTGGTGAAGGTAGAGGCGATCGGTGGGGCCTACGGCTCGGGAGGGTGGTTCCATCGCGACGACTTCCCGAAAATGGCTTCGGTCGAAGCGGCGAACGAGATGTGGTCGCGCACAGATCTCACTGCGTCGGATGTGGACGTCGCCGAACTCTACGACGGCTTCACGTATCTCACGTTCGCGTGGTTGGAGGCGTTGGGCTTCTGCGCCGACGGCGAGGCCGGCCCGTTCGTGGACAGGGCGACGCGAATCGCGCTGGACGGCGCGCTGCCGCTGAACACCTATGGCGGACAACTGTCCGCGGGACGCATGCACGGCTACTGGCTGCTACACGAGGCCTGCCTGCAGTTGCGCGGGCAGGCCGGCGACCGGCAGGTGGCGCAACGCCCCGAGGTGGCCGTCGCCGCCGCAGGCGGCGGACCGATCGCCGGGTGCATGCTGCTGACCTGCTGACCACACAGCGCTAGGCGCCACTCACCTTGGCAATCCCAGCTGCCTGTCCAATATGGACGTGAGCTGGCATTAGCGCGAGATGCTCGTGATCCCGCCGAATGGGTGGCGGTGAGAGCCCGACGCGGGACCTGGTGTGGCAGCACCGAGCCGCTAACGCTTCATGCTCGCTTTGGTCACGAACATTGGTCAGCACTGCTGATCCGGCGAAGACGGTGGTTGGATCGGCAAGCGGCCTACCTGACGACGGCCCGGAGGTTGCGATATGGGGTCGCTCGGACCGACACATTTGATTGCTCTGCTTCTCGCGGTCGCCACCATGGCGGCGATGGGCGGGTATGTCGCATCAGCTGTTGCGCGGAGGAACAGGCGACGCGCACGTGGGCCCTTCCTTCTCGGCTTCGTCTGTGGATTGATGGCGGGCGCGATACTGCGCGGAAGGCGTCACGCCCTGAACGCGCTGGGAGCTCTCGCCGGCCGCACTGACGTCCGCCCACTGGGAGCGGGGATACGTCGTGACACTGTGCGGTTCGCAGCTCGTGCGCTCACGTTCGCCGCATCGCATGTTCGACTTGGATAGTGGCCGCCGCAGGGCGCAAGATCGTGGATTTGATCGTCGTCACAAACTTCGAGCGATCAACGGCCAAACGTGCCGACTTGTTGCGGGCGTAACGTCACCCACGGATGGGAGACCAAATGACCGTTGACACCGCCAGCCCGAGTGTGTTCGACGCCGGCTTGCCGACCATTGAGTACGACGTCACCGCAACGCCCGCGCAGGTCTACCCGCAACTTCTGGCGGCGCAACGACTGGCACCGATCGCACTGGGACCATTCGGGCCCGAAATACTTTCGTACGAGCTTGTGCGAACCGTCCTTCGGGACAGTCGGTTCCAAATCCCACCGGGCTACATTCTCGCAGTCCAGGGCATCACCTCCGGACCCCTCTGGGACAAGGTCGTCAACTCATTGTTGGGAATGGAAGGCACAGAGCATCAGCGTGTCCGCAGCGTCGTGTCGAAGGCATTCACCCCCCGAGCAGTCGAGCGCCTGCACACCACGATCGCGGATGTGATCGACGAAATCGTCGATCCGATCAGCCGCCAGGGTCACTGCGAAGTCGTCACCGACATCGCGCGGCCCTACCCCGTACCCATCATCTGCGCTCTGCTCGGCGCGCCTCGCGAAGACTGGCAACAGTTTTCACTCTGGGCAGACGATATCTTCAAAGCTTTCAGCTTGACGTTCACCGTCGATGACGTCCCCGACGTTATGCGCGCCTGGGGCGAACTCGACGACTACGTCGACGACATGGTCGCTCGACGCCGCCACACCCTGACCGATGACTTGCTTTCCGACCTCATCCGCGCCGAGCACGACGGAGACCGACTCAACGCCGATGAGTTGCGCATGCTCGCGGCCGCTCTGTTGCTGGCCGGTACCGACACCACGCGCAACCAGGTGGCCGCCTCCATCGAAGTCCTCTGCGATCACCCTGATCAATGGAAGCTGTTGCGAGATAACCCCGGCCTGGCACTACCCGCTGTCGACGAGACCATGCGCCACTCCTCGATCTCCAACTCCTTATTGCGCGCCGTCACCGAGGACGTCGAGCTCGCCGGCGTCGTCTTCCCCGCCGGCACGATGGTGTTCGCAAACAACGCTGCTGCCAACCGTGATCCCGCGATCTACGATGACCCCGATCGCATCGACATCACTCGCCAGGGACTGCCGCCGATCCTGACCTTTGGCGCGGGCGTGCACTACTGCCTCGGCGCGAACCTCGCCCGCGTGGAAATCGCCGAGGCGCTGAAGGCCGTCACCGGCCGAATGTCGAACCCCCACCGGACTGGGCCTGCGCCGTGGAAGCCGCTTGTCGGATTGAGCGGGCCGACGAGTCTCCCCATCGCCTTCGACACGTAGCGGTTTCGTCCGCGAACGGTGACACGCAACGACGCCACCGACTCAGTCGTCGGCGAAGGCCCGAAGCTTCCGGATTGGATGCCGCGCTGCTAGTTTGGCCGGACATGCTGTCGGGCAATCAGTTGTCGGAGCGCGTCATGCGCTTGTCTGTCGGTGTGGCTCAGCAACCGGCTTGGATTCGGCAGAACCTCTCTGCCGCAGAAAGATTGACAACCCGACTATCGCTGCGACTGCGATGAATTCGCTCTGCCAGTTCTGCATCGACTCGAACCAAAATTGCGACGTGGTCGCATAGCGCCACACCGAGACCGCGGCCTGCCCATGCTGCAACTGCTCTTCGTTGAACGCCTTCGCGCCGCCCATGGCGTGCAGGGCCCAGGAGGCAAAAAACAACACGAAAAATGCTATGGCCAAAGAGTGTTCGTACAGGACGAGAACCAGACCACCTTTGCGGACCGGCCACGGCGAGTGCTGGTTCGGCTGCACGTCGCGCGGATCCTGGTCCTGCGGAGCAGGCGTATCGATCGGCTTCGACTCCTACGATCCCTTCTGATACAAAAACGCGGTCAACACCACGTACATGCCCATCTGGAGGAACTCAGACTCCCAGTTCTCAAAGGTCGCTTCCACGAAGTCGCCGGTCGTCAAGTACGTCAACACCGACACCTGCTCGTATGAGCCGTGTTCCTGCTGCTCCTGGTTGTAGTTCGCCGCGCCAGACACCACCATGCCGACGAAGAACACCGCGAACAATCCCAGGCAGGCCAGTAGCAAGCCGTTGTTGTGCAAGAAGACGGGTACGCGACGACGGTGTGACATGGGACCTTCTCACCTAGGCAGTTATCAGCGGCTATACCCGGCGAGCGGAATAGATACGCGCGTCCCAGCCGGCCAGGTCTAGAGACGTCGACGTCAACGTGGGGGTATCGGGCAGGTTGCCGAGCAGTAGATCGGCCGCGACCCATTCACGGCCGACTTCGACAGTCCGGGGATCGCGTCCGCAATTGGCGATCACGAGGAGTTTCCTGTTCGGGGTGGTTCTGGTGTACGCCCAGATCTGCGGGTCCTCCGCCATCAGCGGCGCGAAGTCGCCGTCCACCAGGATGGGCAATTCGTGGCGGAGGCGAATGAGAGCTTGGTAGTGCGCGAAAACCGTATCCGCTGCGTCGATCTGGGCTGCGGCGTTCAGCCACGTGTAGTTGGGATTGACTGGCAGCCATGGGTCACCGGTGGTGAATCCGGCGTTCGGTCCCGCGTCCCATTGCATTGGTGTGCGGGCGTTGTCGCGACTGATCTTGGCTAGACCGGCCAGCGCCGCGCCCCCGTCGCCGCCCAGCTCGAGCACATTCTTGTAGTAGTTCACAGCCTCGATGTCCTTGTGGTCCTGCGGAATCCGGAACGGGTAGTTCGTCATTCCGAGTTCCTCGCCTTGATAGACGAAAGGCGTGCCACGCATGCCGTGCAGAACGGTTGCGAGCGCCTTCGCCGAGGCGGCCCAGTAATCCGGGTCGTCGTCGCCGAACCGGGATACGACGCGAGGCTGGTCGTGGTTGTTCCAGTACAGGCTGTTCCAACCGATTTCCGCCAACTCCGCCTGCCACCGATGGAGCGATTTCTTCAGGGCGAGCAAGTCGCAACCGAGGTAGTCGAACTTGTTCGTTGGGCTCTGATCGACGAACACGTGCTCGAACTGAAAGACCATGTTCAGCTCACCCCGGGCCGGATCGGTATAGAGCCGCGCTTGTTCGGGTGTCACCGCCGGCATCTCGCCGACGGTGATGAACTCGCCGTCGCGGGCTCCGAAGACTTCGCGGGTCATCTCGGCGAGGTACTCGTGCACGTGCGGTCCGTCGGCGAACCCGTCGAACGCGATGACGAAGCGCTGCCCCGCGATCGCCGGTGTGTCGGGCAGCCCCTCGGTCTTGGAGATGAAATTGATGACATCCATGCGGAACCCGTCGACACCGCGGTCAAGCCACCAAACCATGATGTCCTGTACGGCCTTTCGTACCTGCGGGTTCTCCCAGTTAAGGTCCGGCTGCTTGCGGTCGAACAGGTGCAGGTAGTACTGGTCGGTGCCCTGTTCCCATTCCCACGCCGATCCCCCGAACAGTGAGCCCCAATTGTTCGGCTCGGCACCGTCACGGGCGGCCCGCCAGATGTACCAATCCCGCTTCGGGCTGTCCCGGGATGACCGCGACTCGACGAACCACGGGTGCTCATCCGAAGTGTGGTTGACCACCAGGTCCATCACCAGCTTCATCCCGAGTTCGTGCACCTTAGCGAGAAGCGCGTCGAATTCGGCCAGGGTGCCAAACAGCGGATCGATGTCGCGGTAGTCACTGATGTCGTATCCGTTGTCGGCTTGCGGTGAACGGTAAATCGGTGACAACCAGATCACGTCGACCCCGAGCACCTGTAGATAGTCGAGCCTCCCGATGAGGCCACCCAGATCGCCGAACCCGTCGCCGTTCGAGTCGGCGAAACTACGCGGATAGATCTGGTAGACGACAGCAGACCTCCACCAAGCAGCATCGCGCCGGGCGCCCAGAGTCACTTCCGATTGCCCATGACGTGGCGGTAGACCTGTACGTACTTGTCGATCATGGTGGCGACTGTGAAGCGCTCGGCGGCGATTTCGGCGATCTTGCGCCGGTCGAGCTCGCCTGCTGCACCGACCGCGACAACCGCCGAATCGATGTCGTCGACGAGAAAGCCGGTGACCCCATGCGAAATCAGCTCCCCCATCGAGCCTCGCGAGTTGGCGACGACCGGTGTGCCACAGGCCATCGCCTCGACGACGCTGTAGCCGAACGGCTCGTCGAAGGCGATCAGGTGCAGCAGTGCGTGCGCACTCCCCAATACTTCGGCGCGCTCAGACTTTTCGACGGCGCCGAGGTAGCGCACCTGCTCGCCGTCGATGTGCGGCGCGACCTCGTCGCGGAAGTACTGCTCGTCTTGGATGATCCCGGCGATGTCGAGTCGGCGGCCACAGCGGCGAGCGACCTCGATCGCGTCGGCTGTGCCCTTGTCGGGGTGGATCCGTCCGAAGAACAGCAGATGCTCGCCGGGACTTGGATGGATCGCGAACCCGTCGATGTCGATGCCGTGGTGGATGGTGGCGGCGTAGTGCAGATTCGGGTGTCGATCGGCGTCGCTGATCGACACGTACGCGGTCGTGCTGTCATAGCGCTCGTAGACAGGAACGATCTGATCGGACGAGAACCCGTGGATCGTGGTGACTATCGGTGTGGCGACGAGATCGCTGTACGTGAGCGGCAGGAAGTCGAACCCGTTGTGGATGATGTCGAACTCGCCGGCGCGCTCGAACACCGAAGCGATGTGCAGGCACTCTGCGACCTTGGCGTCGATCGTCGCGTCCTCAGACCAGCCAGACGGCGCGGTTGCGTGCAGCCTGGCCGTAGTGATCGAGTCTGCAGTGGCGAACAGCGTGACGTGATGGCCTGCCGTCACCAGCCCCTCGGTGAGCAACGAGGCGAACTGCTCCCACGGTCCGTAGTGACGAGGCGGTGTCCTCCACGCGATCGGCGCCAGCACGGCGACTCGGATCGGGCCGTCAGCCTCGCCTTGGATGGGAATGTGCTCAGGCTACCCGCACGCCGCGACGCGACCTGCGGATATAGCGATTGGTGCTGATGGCATCAACACCGCCAGGTGGTTTCCAGCTCCCCACCTACGCTCGACGAAGGGCTAACTGCCGGGCAGTTTCGCCGACACGGTTGCGGCAAACGTGTGTGTGTCGCCGGGCCAGCGTGCCGACACGTAGCCGCCGTCATCGACGACGAATGCGGGCCGCGCGTTCGACGCAGAGTCCCGCACCATTCCCGACGTCTTCAGACGCCAGTCCGTGGAACCCACGGCGACATCACGGAAGTCGTCTGGATTCTGCAGCGCACGAGTCACCTCTGCCTGCACGGACATGTAGCCGATCGGGTCACCAGGCTTCTCGACGTAGGTGCGGTAGTAATCGGGATCCCAGAACCTCGTCACCCGGGATACGCGCCAGGCGCGACGCTCCAATTCCCATGTCAGCGCCGTGGTCTTGCGGCCGTAGAGCACCGAGCGACCCGTCGCTGGATCGACGGTTCGAGCGGCGAGCAGCACTCCGTGACAGATCGCGGCCACGAGGATTTCCCGGCGGAAGGCTTCGGAGACGAGACGCTGCAACACGTCGCTCTCGATATAACTGCGCATCCCCCGCGCACGATGCCCGCCGGGAAGCAACAACCCGTCCACCTCCTCCAGATCCGTATCGGCCCAAGCGGCCGGTTGCCGGTACTCCGGTGACACCAGCATCCGCCCGTACGCAGCGCGTGCATCACGGTTCGCGCGCAGGATCCGACCGACAACGATCGCCCGGCTCAGCCCGGGCACCTTCGACCAGAAGTCGAGGCCGCGGCCGGTGAGCATGATGTCGTCGGCGACCGCCTGCACGCCGCTTTCGGTGCTGAACACGACGGTGTGCCCTGCCGCGGTCAACACCTGCCAGCTGACGGCGACCTCGGTCGGGTCGAAATCGATGTCCGGAATCGGTATCAGGACGGTGGCCACGAGTGCCAGCATGTCACCCGTGAGCATTAGCGAGCCGCAAGATGGCGGCGCACCGCGGTCTGTTTCACGACGCGAAGCCCTCAAATATGCAGTCTCCGCGCCGGTTCTACTGAGCCTGGGGACGGCGGCCGCGACACTCGCCGCGCAGAAGGCATCAGCCGCGAACATGAAGCTGATCGATTTTGCGGAACGGTTGGTCCCGCCGGATCAGATCAAACCGGCGGGCTATGACGGGGCACTCGTCTATGTGTCCGAGTTACGGCCGGGCGCTGACTTCGATTTCAAGCCCGTCACCCGCGAGTACGCGGATGCGCTACGCGCGGCGGGCCTTCACGTCGTCAGCTGTTATCAATACGGAAAACCCGGTTGGCCGACACCGTCGGACTTCACCCGCGGGTACGAGGGCGGCGTAGCAGACGCTCAGACGGCTCTGCGGCTGCACGGCGCTGCCGGTGGCCCGGATTCAGCGCCGATCTTCTTCAGTGTCGATGAGGACATCGACCTCGACACCTGGAACAGCCTTGCTGTCCAGTGGTTTCGAGGAATCAACTCGATACTGACCGTGAACCGCACCGGCATCTACGGGCATGCCAAAGCGTGTGGATGGGCTGTCCGAGACGGCGTAATCGGACGCTCAACCACTGCAGGACATGCGTGGGCATGGCAGACGAGAGCGTGGTCTGATGGTGAGCGCGAGCCCGCAGCCGTGCTTTATCAGTATGTGATCGTCACCGCGTCCGACCCGGGTGTCCTCCTCGGCGGTACCCACGTCGACGTGGACGAGGTTCTTGCGGCCGATTTCGGGCAGTGGGACCTTGAGAGATAGATGCCTTCTCTGCCGCGGACGCGTACAGCCGGAAGAGGTCGAGATCCGCTGTCGTTGTGAGTGCAATGAGCCAAACACAGGGAAACATCGATAATTTCGGGCCCCACGCTGACGGCTACGAGTGGGTCTGGGCCGGCGATGTCGAGCCACGCCAGCTGTTCCCCGGTATCTGCGCCCAGTTGTTGTGGACGGGCCGCAACGGCGCAAAGGCAGTCTTGACGACCATCGAGCCTGGTGCCGTGTGGGGCGGCGAAGACCACCACTCACCCGGTCCCGAAGAAGTCTTCGTCGTCTCTGGGGTGTTCAACGACGGCGTGAACGACTATCCCGCCGGAACGTTTCTGCACGCTCCGGCCTACTCGTGGCACGTGCCTCAGTCCACTACAGGCTGTGAGCTCTTCCTCTTCTATCCCCAAGGCTAACGAGGTTTCTCAGCTCTCCTCCGATGCATCCGTCAGGCCGAACCCGAACCCTCGAGGTACGCGACGATGGCGTTGGTAAGCCCTTGGCGTGCCAGGTCCAGATCGGAATAGCTGCCGAGTTGACGTTCGGACGTGATGCCGCGCATCGCGCCAGGGATGAACGTGGCGACCTCGTTCACCCGACCCGGATCGATGTCTAGACCCGCAAACGCGTTCTGGCACGTCGCCAGCCAGCCCCGTCCCCAGGATTGGAGTTCGGCGGCGGTGCGCGGATACATACGTTCCAGTTCGGCGGGGTCGCGTGGAAGCGCCGCGCGCAGGTTCTCGATCGCGCGTGAGTCGGTCGAGGTGAGGCCGTCGTAGAGAGTGTCGATGATGCTGGCGACACGTTGCCGCAGCGGTGACGTCGCGTCCGCGGGGGTGAACACGTCCGCCCGTCGCTCAGCCGTGCGATGCAGAACTGCGGCCCAGAGTCCGTCGGCGTCGCCGAATTGGTACTTCACCGCACCCCAGGTGGCGCCGATCTCCTTGGCGATCCGATTGGCCGAAACAGCTGCGGGATCGCCGGTGGCCAGCGCCTTGAGGGCAGCGTCCAGCATGTTCTCGCGGGTGGCATCACCTCGCCGGTTGGTGCGCTGAGGTTGGACCACTTCGGTCATCCTGCAGATGGTACGGCCGGACCAGGAACATGGACGGGATTCACAGAACCTTCTTTCATATTTTCACAGAACCCACTATGCTTCGGCCTCATGGCGAAGCCACCGCTCTCGATGAAACCGACAGGATGGTTCCAGGTCGCCTGGTCGGACCAGGTCGGGGTCGGCGCCGTGCACACAATGAAGTACTTCGACACCGAGCTGATCGCGTGGCGCTCGGAGTCCGGCCGGGTGACCGTGATGAACGCGTACTGCGAACACCTGGGTGCGCACCTGGGGTTCGGCGGCCACGTCGAGGGCGAGGTCATCCAGTGCCCGTTCCACGGTTGGCAGTGGAACGCTGAGGGTCGAAACGTCTGCATCCCGTACGAGCCGCGACCGAACCGGGGGCGCCGGATGCGCACCTATCCGGTGGCGGAGCGCAACGAGTCGATCTACATCTGGCACGACGTGGAGGGTCGCGACCCCTTCTTCGACGCGCCCGATGTGTTCGCCAGCTTCGAAGACGGAAGCATCGCCGCCGACTACTACCCGCAGCAGCGGCTGTTCCGCCAGACGCTGGAACTGCACCCGCAGTACGTGCTTGAGAACGGCGTCGACTTCGCGCACTTCAAGTTCGTGCACAACACGCCGATCGTGCCGGTGTTCACACGGCACGACTTCGCGGAACCGGTGTCCTACGTGGACTTCACCATCACCTTCGAAGGTGACGATCAACAGACGATCGAGGACGTCAAGAGCGGTGTCGAGGCGATCAACGGCGGACTCGGTGTCGCGGTGACCAAGAGTTGGGGAATGGTCGACAACCGCACTATCTCTGCGATCACGCCCGTCGACGAGCACACCTCCGACGTCCGCTTCATGGTGTACATCGGCCGCACGCCCGGAAAGGAGACCCCGCGCGCCGAGGCCAAGGCCGAGGAGTTCGGCGACGAGATCATCCGGCAGTTCACTCAAGACGTCTACATCTGGTCGCACCAGCGCTATTCGGATCCGCCCGCGCTGTCGTCATCGGAGTACGAAGGCTTCACCGCGATCCGCAAGTGGTCCATGCAGTTCTACCCCGACGGCCGTGGCGGCAGCGCCGCGGACCTCCAGACCGCGTCAACCAACCAGAAGGGCTGAGTATCAATGACTTCCACCGCCAGCAGGCCCGTCCGCGTGTTCCAAGTGGCGACGGGCAACGTCGGCTCCGAGATGATCAAGCGGATCGGCAGCCGCGACGACCTCGAACTCATCGGATTGCATTGCTACACAGCGGATAAGATCGGCCGCGACGCCGGCGAAATCGTCGGACTGCCCCCGATCGGTGTGAAGGCCACAGGCACCGTCGAGGAGATCATCGCGGCCAAGCCCGACGTGCTCACGTTCCACGGCGTGTTCCCAGACGAAGACCTCTACGTGAAAGTCCTTGAGGCTGGCATCAACATCGTCACGACAGCCGACTGGATCACCGGCTGGCACCGCGACACCAACCACCCGCACCCGTCGGGCAAGCCGGTGACGCAACTCCTGACCGAGGCGTGCGAGAAGGGTGGCTCGACCTTCTACGGCACGGGAATGAACCCCGGCCTGAACCAGATCCTCGGGGTGGTGTGTTCCGCCGACGTCGCCGAGATCGAGAACGTCACCACCATCGAGTCCGTTGACGTGTCATGTCACCACTCGAAAGACACCTGGATCGAAGTCGGCTACGGGCTGCCGGTCGACGACCCGAGCATCCCCGGCAAGCTGGAGAAGTACACCCGCGTCTTCGCCGACAGCGTGCTGATGATTGCCGACTGCTTCGACTTGACGCTCGACGAGGTCAAGTTCACCTACGAATTGGGCGCCTGCACAAAGGATGTCGACCTGGGCTGGTACACGCTGCCCAAGGGGTCGCTCGGCGGAAACTACATCAAGTACCAGGGCATGGTTGACGGCGTGCCGCGGGTCGAGACGCACCTCGAGTGGCAGATGACCCCGCACACCGATCCTCATTGGGACATCAAGGGCTGCTACATCACAAAGATCAAAGGCGACCCCTGCATCTACAACAAGCACATGGTCTTCCCGAAGCCCGGCGTCGACCTGTCGGACCCTGCGAACTTCGCGTCGATCGGCATGACCGTCACTGGCCTGCCCGCGCTCAACGCCATCTCGTCGGTGGTCGCCGCGCCGCCTGGCCTACTCACCAGCGCCGACCTACCGTTGCGTGGATTTGCCGGCAGGTTCAAGGCGTAGTTGCGCGGTGTTGATCGGATCAGCACCCAAACCAGCGGCCTAACTTTCTTCGCCGCCGAAACTTGTGCGGACAATCCAGAACCGGCCGCCACTGATCGGCTGTCGCGGTAGTGTTCCAACGCCAAGTTAAAGCCATTCACCGCAGCAACCAGCTTCCGTAACTGCCGCACAAGTGCGGCGCCTCCTGCCATCGGAAGGTTCGGCAATGACCAGATCACAGCTCCTCACAGCCGCCGCCGCGTCCGCCCTCGTCGTCATTGGATTGGTGGCGTGCGCTCCCCCCGAGAAGAAGGACACCGGCAACCAGACGGAGTCCGGTGTGAACGCCAGGGAGGCCACCTCGGCGGCCGACTTCGGCGGGATGGACGGCCTTGTCAAGGCCGCGAAGGCCGAGGGCGAGCTCAATGTGATTGCGCTGCCCCCGGATTGGGCAAACTACAAGGAAATCATCGATACGTTCTCCGCGAAGTACGGCATCAAGGTGAACTCCGCCCAGCCCGACGCGAACAGCCAGGACGAGATCAACGCCGCCAACCAGCAGAAGGGCAAGAGCACCGCGCCCGACGTCTTCGACCTGGGACAGGCGATCGCGCTGGCGAACACCGACCTCTTCGCGCCGTACAAGGTGGCGACATTCGATGACATCCCGGCGCAGTTCAAGGATCCGAACGGTACCTGGGTCAACGACTACGGGGGCTACGAGTCTGTCGGCTACGACTCGTCCAAGGTCCCGGAGATAACCGGGTTCAACGACCTGCTGAAGCCCGAGTTCAAGGGCAAGGTCGCCCTCAACGGTGACCCCACGACCGCCAGCGCCGCCGCCAACGGGGTGCTGATGGCCGCGATCGCCAACGGCGGTTCGGTGGACGACATCGCCCCGGGCGTCGATTTTTTCAAACGGCTCAAGGACGCAGGCAACTTCGTGCCGGTCGACCCGACGCCCGCGACGATCGAATCCGGCCAGACACCCGTCGTTATCGACTGGGACTACCTGAATTCGGCCGAGACCAAGAAGCTTCCCACCTGGAAGGTGTTCGTGCCGTCCAATGCGCTCGTGGGGGGCTACTACTTCCAGGCGATCAACAAGGACGGTCCCCACCCCGCCGCAGCTCGGCTCTGGCAAGAGTTCCTGTACAGCGACGAGGGTCAGAACCTCTTCCTGAAGGGCCTCGCACGACCGGTGCGCGCGGACGCGATGGAGAAGGCCGGCACCGTCGACAAGACCCTGCTCAACGCGCTGCCCGCGGTCCAGGGCACCCCGGTGGTCCCGACCGACGCGCAGAGCAAGAAGATGTCGGAGTACCTCGGGGCCAACTGGTCCAAGGTCATCAGCTGATTCGGACGTCCTGACGGATCAGCTCCGCCTGGACCGCGGCGATGTCCACGTCTTCCAGAGGCCGGTCCGCGCGGATAGATACCGCGGCCGCCACGCCCGCGCCCTGGCCGGTGACGGCGCAGCACGACATGTTGCGGGTCGCCGCGTGCGCGATGCGGTCCCCTCCGGTAGCCCGCCCGGCGACAGTCAGGTTCCGCACCTCCTGCGGCAGCAGCGACCGATACGGGATCTGCAGGTAGCGACCGGTCGTCGGCAGCACCAGCACGCCGTATCCGTCGATGAACTCAGGATAGATGCCGATGCTGTCGTCAAACCGGCCCTGCCCGCGCACATCGGCCTCGGTGAGGTTGTAGACAGCGTCGATCTTGCGGGTGTCGCGGATTCCGATGGTCATCCCGAAATTGCGGAGTCGGGCCGCCTCGCAGCCCGGCGTGTAGCGGCGCAACGCCTCGATCGCCAGCATGGCCTGTTTTCGACCCTCGATCTCGAAGCGGGTGAGACTGTCGGGGTCGGTGCCGTCACAGCCGGCAAGGTGGACCAAATTCATATAGGTCAGCTCGCCGGTATCGTGCATGGCACCCCAGGTGCCGCCGATCGTGTTCAAGTGGTCCGGGAGCAGGCCGTCCGCGATGGCTTTCGCGAACGGCTTACCGAGGTACGGCGAGTAGAGGTCGGCGTCCTTCTCGTCGGTCTCGGCCGCGAATTCACCTGCCGCCCAGTCGCGGTACGTCTGCGGGTCCTCGGCCACCCCCTTGAGGAACGCCGCCTTGTCCACACCGGCCAGGTGGAACATCACCGAGGCCGCCATCATCTCCTCGGGTGGTGTCTTGTGGACCCGCGCACCCGCCCGCGTCGCCACGTCGGCGTCCCCCGTCGCGTCGACGACCCGGCGGGCCAGGATCGCCTCACGACCGGCCTTGGACTCGGTGACGATGCCGACGATGGTGTCGCCGTCCATCACCGGTGCGACGAATTGGCGGTGCAGCATCGCGTGGATGCCCGCCTCCTCGACCAGTCGGTCGGCAACCAACTTGAAGCCTTCGGAGTCGAGTTCGTAGGACAGCGACTGGCTTTCGGGCACCGCTGCGCCCATCGCTTTGGCGCGTTGCTCGAACTCCCATCCGATGCCGCCGGCCTCCACCGTCTGCTCGCGGCGGTACCAGGCGAAGCCCTCGACGCCGACGGTAGTGATGTTTCCCCCGAAGCAGCCGAACCGCTCGACCAGGGTTGTTTGCACGCCAGCTCGGGCCGCCGCAAGGGCAGCGGCCAGACCACCCGGACCCGACCCGACCACCAGCACGTCCGTTTCGAGGATGACGTCGATCTCGCGACTCGGTTCGACGACGGTTCGAGAGTGCGCCAGCATGGTGCGGAATCCTAGCCTCCGAAGGTGCTCATCAACCGCCGCCTGCTGGAGTCACCTCGTCGTCCTCCCACAGAAGAAGTTGACGAACGGCGGGGCGAGGTCCGTAGGGACGCAGCATCGTGCTCGCCGGACGCGGACGCACTCGTAGAGGCCACCAGAACCACCGTCCGAGAAGCACAGCGATCGACGGGGTCATGAACGAGCGCACGATCAGCGTGTCGAACAGCAGGCCGAGGGCGATGGTTGTGCCGATCTGTCCGAGCACGCGCAGATCACTGTAGGCGAAGGAAGCCATGGTGAAGGCGAACACCAATCCGGCGGCGGTGACAACCCCACCGGTACCCGCCATGGCCCGTATGATGCCGGTGTTCAATCCGGCGCCGATCTCTTCTTTGAAGCGAGATATCAACAGCAGGTTGTAGTCCGAACCCACTGCCAGCAACAGGATGACGGCAAGTGGGATTATGACCCAGTACAACTGGATGCCCAGGATGTGCTGCCAAACCAGTACCGACACACCGAGTGAGGCGCCGAGTGACAACGCCACGGTGCCGACGATGACCAGCGCAGCGACCAGGCTTCGGGTGATGAACATCATGATGAGCAGGATCAGGCTGAGCGCGGCGATGGCGACGATCATCAGGTCGTACTTGGCGCCGTCCTGGATGTCTTTGTACGTCCCTGCAGTGCCGCCTATGTAAATGTGGGAGCCCGCCAACGGAGTTCCCTTGACGGCCTCCTCAGCCGAGTGTCTGATCGCGTCGATGTGCGAGATGCCTTGGGGGGTAGCGGGATCAGTGTCGTGAGTGATGATCATGCGCGCAGCCTTGCCATCGGGCGAGAGGAACAGTTTCAGGCCGCGCTGGAATTCGGAGTTGTTGAACACCTCCGGCGGAACGTAAAACGAATCGTCGGTCTTCGAGGCGTCGAACGCTGCCCCCAGAGCAGTCGCGTTCTGCAATGTCGCCGCATTCTGACTATAGATTCCTGACAGGGTGGCGTAGTTGGTCATGATCAGGTCGCGATTGGTCTGCTGACTGGCGATCTGGGGCGGGATCAGGTTGAGCAATTGCGGCTGAATCGAATCCAATTTGTCCAGACTCGTTGTGACATTTGCCAACTGTTCGGTCAGCGCGTCGATCCCGTCGAGCGCGTCGAAGAGCGATCGCAGCGCCGAGCAGATCGGGATGTCGAAACAGTGTGGCTCCCAATAGAAGTAGTTGCGCAACGGCCGGAAGAAGTCATCGAAATTGGCGATCTTGTCACGCAGGTCCTGTGCCACGGAAACAGTTTGGTGAAACGCTTCAACCTGTTCGTGCGTCGCGTCGTTCGCCTGCTGCTGCAGGGCAGCCTGGTTGCGCAGAATGCCGATCGTCTTGTCGATCTCGCCGACCTGTTTGAGCAAGTCGTTGGCGCGGTCTTGCTGATAGCCGAGATTCTGTATCTGACCGGCGCTTTGCGCGCTGATCTGAAAGGGAATCGACGTGTGGTCGAGCGGCGTGCCCAATGGGCGTGTAATGGATTGCACCTGGGCAATGCCGGTCGTGTGGAAAACGGCCTTGGCCACCCGTTCCAACAGGATCATGTCGGTTGGATTTCGCAGATCATGATCCGTCTCGATCATCAGAAGTTCGGGATTGAGCCGGGCCTTCGAGAAATGGCGCTCGGCGGCGGCGTACCCGACGTTGGATGGCGCGCTGCCGGGCATGTACTTGCTGATGTCGTAACTGGTCTTGTAGCCGGGCAGCGCAAGCAGACCCACCGCGGCCACCGCCAACGTTGCGACGAGAATCGGCCCGGGCCACCGGACGATCGCCGTGCCGATCCGACGCCATCCCCTTGTTCTTGATTTGCGTTTGGGTTCCAGCAGGCCGAAGCGACTACCGATGGTCAGCACGGCGGGCGCCAAGGTGAGCGCGGCCACCAGTGCCACTAGGACGCCGATCGCGGCGGGAATGCCGAGGCTTTGAAAATACGGAAGTCGGGTGAAACTCAGGCAGAAGACCGCTCCGGCGACGGTCAGCCCCGACCCCAAGATGACATGGGCGGTCCCGCCATACATGTTGTAGTACGCGGTTTCGCGGTCCTGCCCATTGCTGCGGTCTTCGTGATAGCGACCGAGGACGAAAATCGCGTAGTCGGTGCCTGCCGCGATGACCAGCAGCGTGAGGATATTCGTCGAGTACGTCGATAGTCCGATGACCCCGGAGTTGGCCAGAAACGCCACAGTCCCACGGGCTGCGGCCATTTCGATGAGAACGGTGATCAGCACCAAAAGCATCGTCACCAATGAGCGGTAGACGAGGAGCAGCATGATCGCGATCACGAGGATCGTCAGCACGGTGACCTTCGTGGTGCCTTCGTTGCCCACTTCGAATTGGTCGGCAATTTGCGCTGCAGCGCCGGTGACATAGGCCTTGACGCCGGGTGGCGCAGGCGTGTGGTTCACAATGTCGCGAACCGCGTCGACAGACTCGAGAGACAGCGCTTCGCCTTGATTGCCGGCGAGAAATACTTGGACGTAGGCCGCCTTGCCGTCTGAGCTTTGTGAACCGGCCGCCGTGAGCGGGTCTCCCCAGAAGTCCTGGACGTGCTGTACGTGCTTGTGATCCTGCGAAATACGCTGGATCAGCGTGTCGTAGTAGCGATGCGCATCGGCGCCAAGCGGCTGATCCCCTTCCAGCACAATCATTGCCGCACTGTCGGAGTCGAATTCTTTAAATACCTCGCCAATTTTTTTGAACGCCTGCAGCGACGGTGAATCAGGGGAGCTCAGCGCCACGTTGTGGGCTTCGCCGACAACCTCCAATTGCGGGACGAGGGCATTGGTGATCCCGGCGACAACCAGCCAGAACAGCACGATCGGCACCGAAAGCCAGCGGATCGTCCGGGCGATGCGGTGCGTGAGCGACCCGCGTGGTTCTTGATGGTTGCTCATCCCGACTTGTCCAGGCAGTAGGTGTAGGCGTTCATGGTGTTGACCTGCCTCTCGTCTTTGACCACGCCGTCGATGATGATGCGGCAGCCGAGGGAGTCGCTATTGCCTTGCGCCATAACGTTGACGAGCACTGCCGGCTGGGTCGTCGTGGTGTCGTATGACCACGGCAGGGTGACGTTGTCAGCCCGCTGAGGCTGAGCATTGACATCCAGATAGTTGACCGTCGCCACCGTGCCCGGCGGCCCGAACACCTCGAGGACGATGTGCTTGGGGTTGAAAGGAACGATCTCGTCCGAAAGGGCGCCGCCAGTCGACGTGTTGTGATTAGAGCCGAAGACGCCGTGCAGCCGGTACACGGCAAAGCCCGCCACAGCCACAACCACAACGGCGACCAGCAACATCCACCATCGCGTGAACAGGCGGCCCATCGAAATCCCCTGCACGCGTTAGCCTTTCAATAAACTACGACACGAGGGTTCGGACTGATAACGACCCCCATTCCGGTCGGGCAGTATCAACCTCGTTGATAGTACGGTACGGTACCGCACAGCACAGCACAAGGCGTACAAGGTGCCCTCAGGAGAACCGCGCTGCGGTCTGTTCAACAGCGCGTTTGCCTCCGTCCGGCCGGCACGGTTCAACGGCACCGACGAGTGAGACTGGGGATCATCACGTCATCAACAAGGGCTTGGACCGTGCGGCGGGTGGGAGGGCGGGCCGACCAGATGGACCGGAAGATGAGGTAGCCGGGCATAACGTCCCAGAGGTCTTCAGTGATGGCGGCGGCGTCGATCTCGCCGCGATCGACGGCCTGTCCCAAGACGTGCTCGAACAAGGCCTTGCGTTGATCGAGGAACTGGTGCTGCATCACGTCGTTGAGTGCGGGGTTGCGCGATACCTCAACCAGCACCGCCCGCATGGTGCTGGCGTGCTCGCGTGCCTGATCGCAGCACACCTCCGCTAGTTGCATCAAATCGCCGCGAAGTGTTCCGGTCTCGGGTGCGACAGCGACCTGGCGGACGCCCTCGATGAACGCGGCCAACACCAATTCGGCTTTCGTCGGCCATCGCCGATAAACGGTGGCCTTGCTGGCTCGCGCAGTGGCAGCGACCGCATCCAGCGTCAACCCGTCATAACCTTCTTGTTGCAGCAGCCGCAGCGTCACCTCAAGAAGCTCGACCTCCCGCGGCGACCACGGCGAGGCCTGCACGGCGTGAGTGGCACCCCGGGTCATCGCACTACCCTAGATCGATCGAACTCATATCGACCATTACGGCACAGTGCGAACTTACTGCTTGACTGTTTCGGATACAGATCCTCCAGGCGAAAGGTCGTAATGGCTGGCAATAGGGTCGGCAGAGTCGCCGATAAGGTCGCATTCATCACCGGCGCAGCGCGCGGCCAGGGTCGCGAACACGCGATTCGACTGGCCGAGGAGGGCGCCGACATCATCGCGGTTGACGTCTGCGAGGACATCGACGGTGTCGGCTATCCAGGCCCTTCAGACACCGACCTCGCCGACACCGCGGCCCTTGTGGAGAAGTCGGGCCGCGGCATCGTCACCGCCAAGGCCGATGTGCGGAACCTCGAGAGTCTTCGCGCTGCGCTGGAGCAAGGAGTGGCCACCCTCGGCCCGCTCGACATAGTCGTGGCCAACGCCGGCATCAGTGGTATTCCTGCGCCCGCCGCGTTGATCCAAGAATCCGCATGGCAGACGATGTTGGATATAAACGTGACGGGCGTGTGGCACACCGTCAAAGCGGCACTGCCGCACATGACCAACGGCGGCGGATCGATCATCTTGGTCAGCTCGATGTTGGGCCTTCGCGGCGGTGGCTATATGGCCCACTATGCGTCGGCGAAACATGCTGTCGTCGGCTTGATGAACTCGCTGGCGAATGAACTTGCGCCGCAGTGGATCCGGGTGAACTCAATCCATCCCGGCAACGTCTTGACACCGATGCTTGACAACGAGCAGTTCTGCCGGACCCTACGGCCCGACCTGCCCAACCCGACCGTGCACGACGCCGCAGAGATCATCGGGCAATTCCACATGCTGCCCAAGCCGCTGATCGAGGCGCGTGCCGTCAGCAACGCCGTGCTCTTCCTCGCTTCCGACGAGGCGCAGTACATCACCGGAGCGGCGCTGCCTGTCGACGCCGGCGCCGTCGCGAAATTCTGATTTCGACGCCGAGCATGGAAAGCGACAAAGACGCCATGGCAACAACAGATCCCCTGCTGCAGGAAATGATCGACGAGTTCCAACTGCGGAAGCTCGTACACGCCTACTGCCGCGCCGTCGATCGCGGCGACTTGGCGACGCTGCGGGAGCTCTACCACCACGACGCCGTGGACGCCCACGGCGCGTTCTCAACGGGGACCGTCGACGACTTCCTCGGCGAGCTTGCCGCCGCCCGCCCGTACATCCGATCGATGCAACACAACATCACCACCGTGAACTTTGCGATAAGCGGCGACAGCGCCGAGGGTGAGATCTACACCATCGCGATCCACACGTTCAGCGCGGGCGATCGGGATGTGGGCGTCGTGGTCGGCGGACGCTACCTCGACAAGTACGAGAAGCGAGACGACACATGGAAGTTGATCGAGCGGACGATCGTGACCGACTGGGCTCATGTGAACGATCCGTCTTCGGTCGACCTGAGCCACCCCATCACCCGGGACACACTGAAAGGAAGCCCTGACGCCGATGACCCATCGCGAAAGTTCTTTTCGCTCTTGTCCGCGCAAATGCAGTGATCCACGTGGACGCGAAACGGCGCGAAACAACGGCGAAGGAGACTTCTGATGCGACGTAGTGAGACTCTCGCATCTCGTCTCTTCCGAATCAGGGCGCCGCACGTTTGCAGATGGCAATCGATGGCATTTGCGCCAAGCTTTGACCCACAACGCAGTAGCGCTCCGTAAGCTCCCCCAGCTTGGCCAAAGTCACATCGTCGGCATCGGTCTGCAGCTCAGCGACGATGCTGATGTCGTGCACGCCGATCGGTACGTCGCGGGAGATACCTAAGGTGCCGCGTGCGTCGAACGCCCCGGTCGCATGCAGCTCGGCGCCGACGATGTCGACACCCATGGCGGTGGCCACGCTGCGCATCGTCACCCCAGCGCAGGCCAACAAGGCCTGCAACAACATGTCGCCGGAGCAAGCGTCGCTTCCGTCACCGCCGGTGGCCGGATGCAGACCGGCACGGGTCGGGCCCGACCAAGTCTGGACCAAAGCCGTGACGCCTTCGCCTTCGAAGGACGCTTCGGCTTCGAGCGGGGTGCGCGAGCTCAGCGGATCGTTGCGGTAGAGCTGCTTGAGCGGCGCCTGCAGTTCCCGAAGTGTGGCTGCGTCCATCCGGCCATGATGGCACCGATTCTCCCGGTGGAGCCGAGAACGTGACGCTGTCGAACGGGTCCGGCCGTCGCGACGCCTTCGGCTCGCCCTCTCCAATATGGGCTGCCGACCTCGAACCGCGCTGGCCGCCAAGCGGCCGGTGAGCAGACCGGGTGCCTTACCCCGCGGATAGGAAACTCTCCCCTTTTTGGGAGTGGAATCTGGCTTCCCTGCGATTACGAAACCACCGCTTGACCAGCAGCATTAATCCCAAGCCGGACGCAGCAACCAGACCATCTCAAGGAGCCCCAAATGAACGCACACCGCCGCCCGATCCTCCGCTGGCTCACGGCTCAGCTCGCCTCCTACCTGGAGGTCCCCGCAACCGCCATCAACCCCATGGTTCCCCTCGCCGAAATGGGAGTCGACTCGGTGCACGCAATCAGCCTTGTCGGTGACGTCGAGCTGCATTTCGACATCGACGTCGATCCGACGATGATCTTCGACTACCCCACCCTCGCCGGCATCGCCGAATTCATCAGCACCGCCGTCGCCGAGCAGCAGCAGGCGGCGTAAACGGGTCCCCGTCGCTCCACGGCGCCTATCACTCCCGCGGCCGATCAAAGCGGTCTGGTCGTTGACAATGGCACAAAATTTGCCGAGCCGTAGACGAGATAACCACGCCACTGCTCGCATCTGGCCAGTAATTCAGAAGTCTCAAACGTTGCGTTGGGGGCCAGTACCATCAATGCATCAGTTTGCTGGGATCGACGACTGTGGGTCGGCAGCCGTCCAGTTCCGACAAGGAGATCAGCCATGATCATTCCGCGACCTCGTTCCGGCGCGGCATAGTCGTCGGACAGGATTCACCATGGGGGGCGTCACTCATCACATCGCCGGCCCCACGCTGTATGCAGGCGGGGTGCGCCGGGGTGAGGTCACGCCGGACGAGGCAAGTCACGTCTCCAGCTGGCCGATGCGGCCCGCGTTGGGCGCAAGCTCTGAACAATGCTCCAGCCACCTGCTGGCGACGACGCGAAGGAGCAGCGATGACAACGGGTGACAACGCGAACAGTTCGACGCCGTGCATTAGGCAAAAAGACCTTGTTTCGCACCTGCGATCGCATTTCGAAGTCCACGCCGATAACCGCTGTTTCACATTCCTTAACGAGTCCGGACGACATCTAGTCCCCGAAGTGACGACCTTCGGCGACCTCGACCGTGATGCGCGCGAGATCGCCGCTTGGCTGAGTTCACGACCGGAGGCCGAGCGACCTGTGCTGCTCTTGTTCGAGCCGGGTATAGATTTCTGGCGCGCGTTCCTCGGCTGTGTCTACGCCGGAGTCATCGCTGTGCCCACCCCGCTGCCCATCGATGAGCGAAGCATGAAGCGCGTCGCCGGGATACTTCGCGACGCCGACAGCAGCCTGGCATTGACCACCGAGAAGCTGCGCGGCCTGCTCACCGCGGGTATCGAGGGATTCGATCTCGAGCGCCCGCTTCATTGCCTGGCGATCGACGACGCGCCGCTTGCCGATGCGGACTCGTGGACGATGCCGCACCTCACCGCGGACGACGTCGCCTTCCTTCAGTACACGTCCGGCTCGACCGGCGACCCAAAGGGCGTCGCCGTCACCCACGGCAACGTGGTGAACAACGAGGCCGCGATGTCCGAAGCCCTCCGAGCCAGCGCCACGTCGGTGCTGGTCGGCTGGATCCCGCACTGGCACGACATGGGCCTCATCGGCCAGTTGCTGGCATTCTTCAACGGCGCGAACCTCGTCACGATGTCGCCACTGGCGTTTCTGAAGCAACCGATCAGGCTGCTCAAGGCGCTCAGCGATTACCGCGGAACCATCACCGCCGCACCGAATTTCGCCTACGACCTGATCGCACGCCGGGTTACTCCAGAGCAACTCGCCGGCCTGGACCTGTCTGCTTGGGAGGTCGCGCTCAACGGCGCCGAGCCCGTTCGCCGCCGCACCGTCGAACGGGTCACCAACCTTCTTGCCCCTGCCGGATTCACGCCGTCGGCGATGCGCCCCGGATACGGCATGGCCGAGGTGACACTGATGGCGACCGTCAGCCGCGGCGTCCCGCGGCACCTCGACGCCGACGCCGACGCCCTCGAACAGCACCGTTACACACCCGCCAAGGGCCGCGCGATCAGTCTGATGAGCTCCGGCGCGCCGGCGCCCGGCGTCGAGGTGCGGATCGTCGACCCCGAATCCCTGAACGAGCTGGCCGAAGATGAGGTCGGCGAGATCTGGCTGCGCAGCGCGAGCGTCGCCAGCGGTTACCACAACCGTCCCGCGGAGACCGCCGAACAGTTTCGGGCCCAAACTTCCGATGGCGAGGGCCCGTATCTGCGCACCGGCGACCTCGGGCTACTCCACGAGAGCGAGCTCTTTGTCACCGGGCGCCTCAAGGACCTGCTAATCGCCAATGGCCGCAACCTGTACCCGCAGGACATCGAAGAATCCGTCCAGGACGTGCACCCGGCAGTGGCCGGTTCACGAGGGTGCGCAGTAGCGGTCGACGTCGACGACGCCGAACGCATGGTCCTGATCCAAGCCATCAAGACCGAGTTGCTCGGCGAAATGAGCTGCGACGAACTCGCCGCTGCCGTCAAGACCGCTGTCGCGCGCGGCTTCGAGATTCCTGCCCCCAGTGTGGTTTTCGTCAACCGCGCCGGAATTCACCTCACCACCAGTGGAAAGGTGCAGCGCGCATCAATGCGGGCTGCGTTCCTGAAGGGCGAACTCACCGACGTCCTCCACGAGGAGCAACTCAGATGAACGACGTCGCGATCGTCGGCCTTGACTGCCGCTTCCCGAAGGCAGACGATCCCGCCGCCCTGTGGAAACTGCTGCTCGACGGCGCTGACGGCATCGACGAGATCCCGGCCGAGCGGTGGAACGCGGCCGAACTGCAGGACGACGGTGCCGTCAACCACCGGGCCGGCGGGCTGATCAGCGACGCCGATGCATTCGACAACGACTTTTTCGGCATAGCCCCGCGCGAGGCGGAGGCGATGGACCCGCAGCAACGGCTGCTCCTGCAGACGGCGTGGCGCTCGCTGGAAAACGCCACGCTCGACCCGCGCGGGCAGGCCGGTTCCAACACCGGGGTGTTCGTGGGTGTGATGGCCAACGAATGGGCTCATCTGCACATGAGCGACTACCGCGCGATCACCGCGCAGGACGGTTCGGGCAACGGCTACTTCATGACCGCGAACCGGCTCTCCTACCAACTCGATTTCAAGGGCCCGAGCCTCGCTGTGGACACCGCGTGCTCGTCGTCACTGGTCGCAGCGCATCTGGCCGTACAGGCGCTGCGCAATGGCGAGTGTGACCAGGCACTCGCCGCCGGTGTCAACCTCACACTCACTCCCGCCCTGAACGTCTTCTATACGAAGGCAGGCTTGGCGGCCCCGGACGGGCGCTGTAAACCGTTCAGCGGCAACGCTGATGGAATCGGCCGCGGCGAGGGCGTCGCCGTCGTCGTCCTGCGCCGCCTGTCTGACGCAGTCGCCGCGGGCTTGCCGATCTACGCCGTCATCAAGGGCAGCGCGGTCAACAGCGACGGTCGCAGCAACGGCATCACCGCGCCGAACCGATGGGCGCAGCAGCAGGTCTCCGCTTCGGCGTGCCAGTCCGCAGGCATCGTGCCCGAGCAGATCAATTTCATCGAGGCGCACGGCACCGGCACCCTCCTCGGTGACATGATCGAGGCGAAAGCCCTTGCGCACGCCCACCGTTCGCGCCGCGACACACCCTGTGCGATCGGGTCGATCAAGGGCAACCTCGGCCACACCGAGGGCGCAGCCGGTATCGCCGGCCTGATCAAGGTCGTGCTCAGCCTGCACCATCGAGTGGTACCGCCGTCCCGCTTCGCCGAAACGGAGAACGAACAGCTTCGGCTCGCCGACGGCGGACTGCGGATGCTGTCCGAACCGATGGAACTGCCGCCGGAAACCGTTCATGCCGGTGTCTCCAGCTTCGGTATCGGTGGCACAAACTGTCACATGGTGCTCGCCAGCGCC
Organism: uncultured Actinomycetota bacterium; assembly: GCA_963841555.1. Taxonomy (GTDB): domain Bacteria; phylum Actinomycetota; class Actinomycetes; order Mycobacteriales; family Mycobacteriaceae; genus Mycobacterium. The sequence continues at coordinate 544,894 of CAWJDL010000003.1, read as the reverse complement.
CCGGCGACCGGGCCCGCGCCGACGGTGAACGGCCCGTCTGATCGGGGTGTCCTCACCTTGTCGGCAGACTCACCAGAAAGTCTGCGCCGCAACGCTTTACAGCTAGCCAACGATTTCGAGAACAGCGACGCACCTCTAGCGCAGCTGTGTTGGTCGACGAATCGGATCAAGGCCTCCGGCAAGGCACGGCTGGCGATCGTCGTCGGAGACCGCGCCGAGGCGGTCGCAGCACTGCGCGGCGACTTCGAGACGGGCACCGCCGCGGGAATGTCGACAGGCTGGCTGTTCAGCGGCCAAGGCACGCAGTACCCCGGCATGGCGACGGAACTGTACGAGAGCAGCGCGGTGTTCCGCGACGCGTTCGATGAGGTCGACGCAGCGATGGCGCCGCACCTTGGTGCGCGAATCCGCGAGGTCATGAACGACGAAGGCATCAATCGCACCGAATTCGCCCAGCCCGCGATCTTCGCGCTGCAGTATGCGCAGGCACAAGGACTACTTCGACTCGGTGCTGAACCGGCCTGGCTGCTCGGTCACAGCATTGGCGAGTACGCCGCGGCCGCCATCGCCGAGGTGTTAAACCTCGACGACGCCTGCCGACTGGTCGTCGCCCGCGGCCGTCTCATGCAGCAGCTGCCACCGGGCGGCGGCATGCTCGCGGTCCGCGCTGGTGCCGGAGAGGTGACCGGCTTTCCCCTCGATCTCGCCGCAGTGAACGGCGCAGCCGAAGTCGTGCTGTCTGGTGCAACGGAAGCGATCGAAGACGCCGCACGCACCCTGGAACAAGCGGGGATCACCGTCCGTCAGCTCAACGTGTCGCACGCGTTCCACTCGCAGCTGATGGAGCCGATGACGGCAGAGTTCGCCTCGGTGGCCGCGGCGTGCTCCTACGAACTGCCCGCGTTCCCGATCTTCTCTACATTGCATGGCCGGCTGCTCCGGGATGACGAACCGATGGACGCGGACTACTGGACTGCCCACGTTCGCGCAACCGTTCGGTTCGCCGACGCAGCAGCCGAAGCAATGCAGGCCGAACCAACGCACCTCGTCGAGTTCGGCGCCAAGCGCACGCTCGGCCCGATGATCACGCGATCGCACGAGGGCGCGCCGCCTGCACTGAACGTCGCGACGGATCTGACCGGAACCGTCGCCGCACACTATCGCGACGGCATGAACCCCGACTGGAACCTGCTCTACCCCACCGAAGCTCGGACTGCGCACCAGCTCAGCGGCTACTCGTTCAGCACCTCCAACCGGTTCTGGATCAAGGAACAGACTGCCGGAGCCGCCCGGCCGCCGACGTTGCGCGCTGCCCCCACCGCGGTTACCACGACCGACACGACGAAGGATTCAACGATGGACAATCTCATCGCACTGTTCCGTGAACAGGCCGCCGTGCTCGCCGCATACGGGCAGGGCAATCTGCCGGCCAGCTCAACGGACAACGCACCGGCCGAGCTTGCGCCGCAAGCGAATCCGTCCGTTGACACGACTGCGATCGTGCGCTCTGAGATCGCGCGCGTTAGTGGATTCCCCGAAAAGGGGCTTCGCACCACGCAGACCATTGCAGGCGACCTCGGCTTCGACTCGATCATGGTGGCCGACGTATTCACTGGGCTGACCCGCAAGATCCCCGGAGTGACGATCGACCCGGCGGGATTCAACCCAGACACCACAATCGCCGACGTGATCGGCATGGCGGGCGGGCAGACACAGGAAGCCACACCGACGGAAAGCCCGGAGGCGCAGGCCGTTACCCCGCAGTTCCGGATCGGCGAGTTCGAGGAAGTCAAGGCGCTGGCTGACCGGTTTGCCTTCGGCGAGGCGATCGGCATCGACAACCCCTACTTCCTAGTCAACGACGGCGTCACCCGCGACACCTCGATCATCAACGGCGCGGAGGTGATCAACTTCTCCAGCTACAACTACCTGGGCATGTCTGGCCACCCCGCGGTGTCGGAGGCGGTGTCGGATGCGGTGTGCCGCTGGGGCAGTTCGTGCTCGGCGTCACGCCCGATCTCCGGTGAGAAGCCCGTCCACCGCGAACTAGAGCTCGAGCTGGCGAAGCTGCTCGGCACCGAGGACGCGATCGCTCTGGTCAGCGGACACGCCACCAACGTCACGGTGATCGGTCACCTGCTCGGCGAAGGCGACCTGGTGATCCACGACAGCCTCGCGCACGACAGCATCATGCAAGGCTGCATGCTCTCCGGCGCCACGCGCCGGCCGTTCCCGCACAACGACCATGCCGCGCTCGACGAGCTGCTCACCAACATCCGTCACCAGTATCGCCGGGTGCTGATCATCATCGAGGGCGTCTACAGCCAGGACGGTGACATCCCCGATCTCCCCGCCTTCATCGAGGTCAAGCGCAAACACCAGGCGTTGCTCATGATTGACGAGGCACACAGCATCGGGGTGCTCGGCGAAACCGGTGGCGGCATAGGCGAACACTTCGGCGTCGACCGCACCGATGTCGAGCTGTGGTCCGGCACGATGTCAAAGGCGCTGGCGGGCTGCGGCGGTTACGTCGGCGGCAGCCGGGAACTCGTCGAATTCCTCAAGTACACGACGCCGGGCTTCGTCTACAGCGTCGGCATGCCACCACCCACCGCGGCTGCATCACTTGCAGCGATCCGCACGATCCGCAGCGAGCCCGAGCACCTGCGGCGGCTTCATGCGCTGTCCGCACTGTTCCTGGCGCTGGCCCGCGATGCCGGCCTCGACACCGGCGACAGCGACGGCACACCCGTCATCCCATGCATCGTGGGCAGCTCGGCCACGGCCTTGAAACTGTCCAACGCGCTGCTCGGACGCGGCATCAACGCCAACCCGATCATCTACCCGGCCGTCCCGGAAGACAAAGCGCGCCTGCGGTTCTTCGTTACCAGCTGCCATTCGGAGGAGCAGATCCAGTACACAGTGAAAGCGCTTGCCGAGGAGCTTGCGCTCCTCACGGAAGCCTCTTGAGGCGCGTGAACTGGTGCGGTTGTTCTGCTTCCATCACGCCGGCGGTGGCGGGGCGATGTTCAACGCCTGGAACAAGGCGCTCGGCCCAGGCGTCGACGTAGTTCCAGTCGAGATTCTGGACCGCGAGCGATTCGCGACGCTGCGCCAGCTCGTGGACGAGGTCAGCGAGCAACTGCGATCGGCACTAGACGGTCCGCATGTGTTCTTCGGCCACAGCTTCGGCGCACTGCTCGCATACAGGTTGGCGTGCCTGCGCGCGGCATCGGGTTCTCCACCGCCGCGCGCACTGATGGTGTCTTCCTTTGCGCCACCGCATCTTCCGGCACCGATACCCGCGGTAGACCACCTCGGCGATCAGCAACTCACGGCGCTGCTGTCCGATCTGGGCGGCATCTCGCCGGAGCTCGCCGAATGGCCAGTTCTGCGTGACAACGCCGCCGCGGCGGCTCGAATCGACCTGCGCTTGTGCGCGACGGACGAGGAAGCCGAAGCAGTGGCCCTGCCCTGCCCGATCCACGCATTCGGCGGCAGCGACGACCCACTGGTGACCGAGGACGATTTGTACGAATGGCGTTCACGGACATCGGGCGAGTTCTCCGTGCACGTCCTGCATGGCGGGCACTTCTATCTCAGTGACGGGCCGCCATTGTTCGCCACTCTGCTGCCCCTGCTGTCCAGACTCCGAGCAGTGAGCGAAAAATGTTGAGCCGGTTGGCCGTTTTTACGGTGCGGCGGCCGAAGGTGATCCTCGTCGCCGTCCTGGCTCTACTCGCCATCAGCATCGTCTTCGGCGGAACAGTGACGCAGAAGCTCGGCGTCGGGGGTTTCGTCGATCCCGCGGCGGAATCGTCACAAGTCGCTGACTACCTCGACCAGAACTTCCCCACGACGCCGAACCTGGTGTTGGAAGTCATCGCGCGTGACGGCGCCGTCGACAATCCCGATGTCGCGGCCGGCGCGGATCGGGTGCGGCAGCTCGTCGTGGCCGAACCGGCAGCGAAGGTGGTCGGATCGTTCAGCCAGGAATCCGCAGCTGATCTACGCAGTCGAGACGGGCGCTCCGGTCTCATCCTCGTGCACGTGGGCGGGACCCTTGACGAGGCCACAAAGACGGCGATCCGGATCATCGACACGCTGCCCACCGACGATCCCGCCGTCGAACTGCGCGCCGGCGGCCCCCTTGGCGTATCGGTGGAAATCGAGGACCGCGTCAATCACGATCTCGTCATCAGCGAGAGCATCGCGCTGCCCATCTTGCTCGCCGTGCTCGTGATTGTCTTCGGCGGTCTCGTTGCCGCCCTCCTGCCCCTCGCCATCGGCATCACGTCGATCGTCATCACACTGCTGGTGTTGGCGATCATGGTCAGCGTCACCGATGTGTCGGTGCACGCGCTCACTGTCGCAACGGCGTTCGGCCTCGGGTTATCCATCGACTTTGGATTGCTGATGGTGTCGCGATTCCGCGAGGAACGCGACCATGGCAAGGACCATCAGTCGGCCATCATCGCAACCGTGACGACCGCCGGTCGAACAATCATCTTCAGCGCAGCAACCGTCACCTTGGCCATGTCCGGACTTCTGGTGTTCCCCACCTACTTTCTTCGGTCGACCGCACTCACCGCGAGCGCCGTAGTTCTTCTGTCGGCGCTCAGCGCGATCGTGGTGTTGCCGGCCCTGCTGGCCCTGCTCGGAAAACGAATCGACTCGCTCGCGGTCATCCGCCGAAAGGTCCCCCTTTCAGCAGACTCGCCTTTCTGGCGACGTTGCGCCGAGGCGGTGACGAAAAGGCCATTGTCGTTCGCCCTGCCCGTGATTGCGGTGTTGCTGGTGCTCGGCATTCCCTTCCTTGGTGTGCAGCTCGCCATGCCCGACGAACGAGCGCTACCGTCCGACTCCAATGCTCGACTGGTCGCCGAATCGCTGCGCGACGACTACGCGACGGACAACTCACAGGCGGTAACGTTGTTGGCCCGCAACGGCGCCCGCGTGCTCGATGACCTTGCCGCCCCAGTGTCGTTGATGGACGGTGTGGTCCGGGTCGTTGCGCCCAGCGGCACCTACGAGCGCGGCAAGCCCATCGCCGGCCCAACGCCAGGGTTCGAAAACAATGGTGCTGCTTACGGATTGGTGTACCTGTCAGCAGCCGCTCAGACGGACGCCGCTCAACAGGTTGTACGCGCGATTCGCGCGAAGGTCGTTGACCAACAAGTCGAAGTCGGCGGTCCGACCGCCACGCTCATCGACACCAGCGCCGCCGTCGGCGACCGGCTTCCTGTAGCGATTCTGTTGATCGCACTTGCCACGTTCGTGCTGCTGTTCCTGTTCACCGGCAGCATCGTCGTGCCGATCAAGGCGCTCGTCCTGAACCTGCTGATGCTGAGCGCGGTACTCGGCACAATGGTGTGGATATTCCAGGACGGGCACCTAGCGCCGATACTCGGAGTCACTCCCGCGCCGCTGAACCTGTCCATGGTCGTCTTGCTCTGCTGCATCGCGTTCAGCCTGTCCGTCGACTATGAGATCTTTCTGCTCAGCCGGATTAAGGAAGCGCGCGACTCGGGACTGTCGAATAACGACGCCATCGTCGTAGGACTGGGCCGGGTGGGTCGGATCATCAGTAGCGCCGCGCTCCTGCTCACCATCACGTTGTTGTCGTTCGCCAACGGACTGTCCTTCATGAAGATGTTCGGCATCGGCACAGCGCTGGCCATCGTGATCGATGCCACGGTGATCCGCGGCGTCGTGGTACCCGCGTTTCTGCGCGTCGCAGGCGACCTCAACTGGTGGGCGCCACGGCCGCTGAAGTGGCTGCACGCCCGCATTGGGTTCAGCGAAGCCCCGAGCGACACCCAAATCCCTCCGCCAACACCTCAGCCAGATGAGGAGACACAGCGACTCGCACCCATCGGCGCACCCGAACCCGACACCGTCCGCCACCCAACACCGACACCACAACAAGACGAAGAGACACAGCGACTCACACCGACGCACCCACCCGAACCCGACACCATCCGCCACCCCAGGCCCACACCTCAGCAAGACGAAGAGACACAGCGACTCACACCCATCGGCGCACCCGAACCCGACACCATCCGCCACCCAACACCGACACCACAACAAGACGAAGAGACACTGCGACTCACACCGACGCACCCACTCGAACCCGACACCATCCGGCACTCAATGGCCGCGACGATCCAACTACGCCAGCGGCGCAGAACCGTCGTCCTCGATGACAACTCCCGGTTCGATATCGACCGAGACTGCTTAATCGGCTGCGCTCCGAACAAATCCGATGCGGCCCAGCTCGGCCTTCGCCCGATCCACATCGAAGACCGTACGGGTGAGGTGTCCGATGCCCACGCGGAAATTCGGTGGGTCAACAGTGAGGTAGTCATCGTCGACCGAGAGTCGGCCAACGGCGTGTTCATGTGCGCGCCAGGACGGCGAGCCTGGACCCGGCTCACCCCCTGGCAACCGACGCCCTGGCAACCCGGCGCATCTGTCCGGATCGGCAACCGGATCCTCCAGCTAGAAGCTCCAGCCGAAGGCGACCGCGGCAATTCATCGTGATCGTTGCGCTACCCGACACGCAAGTCGGCCCGCCACCTGGTGGTGGCGGGCCGACTAGTTGTTATGCGTTTAGCGTTGTGCGATGAAGACCGGCACGTTGCGGACCACCGGAGACTTCTTGGGCGTCTCGGCGACCGGCGCTAGGACGCCGCCACCCTGTTGCTGCAGCACGCTGCCGGCGCCGCCCTTTACCGTGTTGGAGACGGTGACCGTTCCACCGGTGCAGGTGACAGTCTTCCCGTCGACCAAAACACTCTGGCCCTCGTCGATCGGGATGTCGTAACCGTCCTTGTCGGTGTAGTGGCATCCGCCATCGCCGGCGCCGTTGACGGGCTGGGCGTGAGCGGTCGCCGGGGCCAAGGCGACAAAGGCCAGGGCGCCGAGGAGTGTCGCTGCGTACTGGAAGCGGGTCAGCTTGCGGGTGGTCGATGTGATCATGGTGGATTCCTGTCGTGGAGTTGGTCCGTGGGGTGTTGATAGAAATGATGCTGGTCAAAGGGGTGCTTCTGTAATCGCCCACAAGCCAGATTCCACGTCTGAGAGGAGAGTTTTTCCTATCCGCCCGGTAAGCACAGCGCGGATGTCCTCGGGTTTCGAAGTGTGTGAAGACGCGGCCGGGCGAGTGGCTCAGCAGTCGGCCGTAGTGCGCGGTCACCGGGCCGAGCCACATTAAGTCGGCGGAATTCACGCCCTAGCTGTGCCGGTTTGTAGGCTCTCGGGCATGCCCTTGAACAACGGTGAGGTCTTCGCCGGTTACGTGATTCAGAGGCTGCTCGGCTCTGGTGGGATGGGCGAGGTTTACCTCGCCCAGCATCCTCGTCTACCCCGTCAAGACGCGCTCAAGATCTTGTCCGCGGCCCCTGCGGCCGACAGGGAGTTTCGGGCGAGATTCATTCGCGAGGCCGAATTGGCCTCTACGCTCCGGCACCCACATATTGTCGGCGTTCTCGATCGTGGGGAGTTCAACGGCCAACTCTGGATCTCGATGGACTACGTGGACGGCGCTGACGCAGGTCGATTAATCCGAGAGTCGTACTCAGGCGGCATGCCAGAACAAGACGTCTCGGAAATCGTGACAGCGGTGGCCGATGCGCTCGACTTCGGTCATGAGCACCGTCTGCTCCATCGTGACGTCAAGCCTGAGAACATCCTCGTGACCGCATCTGAGGGCCATCGGCGCAGGGTGCTCCTAACCGACTTCGGCATCGCTCGCCGGATCGATGACGTCAGCAACCTCACTGACGACAACGTCGCGGTGGGAACCATCAGCTACATCGCCCCCGAGCAACTCTTAGGCAAGCCGCTCGATGGCCGGGCGGACCAATATGCGTTGGCTGCCACCACTTTTCACCTATTGACCGGTGCGCCACCTTTTCAGGACTCGAATCGCGCTGTTGTAATCAGCCAACACCTAGGTACGCCACCGCCGCGAATATCGGACCGCCGACCCGATCTCGCGCACCTCGACGCCGTGGTGGCAAGGGCGCTGGCCAAAGACCCCACCGAGCGCTACCCGAGCTGCCTCGACTTTGCCCGAGCCCTCACGCAGCATGTCCCACGCCGGGACGCCGCTCCACAGCACCCGCAATCCGGTTCGCAGACGAAGGGATCGGGCCGCGCCGAGGACCTTGGTTCGAAAGGCCGTCCACCGACGCAGCGTCTCGAGCGTTTGGTCGTTCATGGGACAGCACGCGGCGTCAAGCAAAGCGCGGTCGGTGCTCAAGATCAGCTCGAGACCTTGTCGTTCCAATTGGTGCCCTATGACCCGATCGACAACCTGCCTGCTCCCATTCCGGTGGCGATACACACTCAGCTCGGAGCGGGTCAGCTTACAGACGGCGACGAAGTCGAGGTCAGTGGCGTCTGGGACGGCAACACCCTCGACGCCGACCAAATCCTCACCTTCTCAGACGACGCTCGACCGAAAGGACGATCGTCCCCGCCCCGCGCCAGAGTGCCGCGGGAGAAGGCAGCGAAAGGCAAAGGGGGCCGGACGGCAGCACTCGTCGCACTCATCGGTGTCATCGTGTTGGCGGCGGCTGCGATCGTGTGGTTCACCGACGGCTTCGGCCTCTGGACTCGCCCCGGGCCAGTCATCAAGCCAGTGAGTGCAACCGTCTTCTCACCCAGTGGTGCCCCGGACAATCCGCAGAAAGCCGACTTGGCGATCGACGGCAACCCAGACACGGGGTGGTCCACCGTCACTTATAAGGACCCCGTCCCGTTCCCGAATTTCATCGAGGGAATGGGTCTGTTGCTGCACCTGTCCGAACCGACCGCACTGAGCGCCGTCACGATCGACGTCTCCAGCACAGGAACAGAGTTGCAGATCCGCTCGTCGCCCACCGAAACCCCAGCCAAGTTGGCCGACACCACCGAGCTGACCCCACCCACGCCACTTCAGCCGGGGCACAACCGCATAGCAGTGCATGACCGGACAAAAACGTCCAATGTGCTGGTGTGGATCACCACCTTGGGCACCACCAATGGCGAGAGCCGGACGGAAATCTCCGACATCACGCTGCAGGCGGCAGCGTAGGGCCGTCTTCCGAGATTTCGATGACGAAAGAGAACAGGCCAGGACTGCCGACCCAGTGATTCATCGGCACCCGAAACGTCGCAGGTGCGCAACCGCCGCAAATCCGATCCTTGGTCAACCCAGCAAGCGTTAATGTTTTGTTGTCGGCAACCGACTACGGGGAGGCGACATGAGCGGCTATCGGACGGTGATCGTCGGGACCGACGGCTCGGCCTCGTCAATGCGTGCCGTCGAGCGCGCTGGCGAAGTCGCGGCACATGACAATGCAAGACTGATCATCGCGAGCGCGCATACCCACCCTGCAGAAAAAGGGGGCTGGTCAACGCTGCAATCGCCTGATCACGTCATCGACCCCCGCGCCGCCGACGCCCTCGGCAGCGAGGGCTACAAGCTGCACGGGGATGCCCCCGTATATGAAATCCTTCGAGAGGCTCGCGAGCGGGCGAAGGCCGCTGGCGCCCAGGCCATCGAGGAACGGGCGATCGAGGGCGCACCAGTCCCTGTGCTTGTGCATTTGGCGGAGGAGGTCAACGCGGACCTGCTTGTCGTCGGCGACGTGGGACTGGATACAGTCGCCGGGCGTCTACTGGGTTCAGTGCCCGCCGAAGTCGCCCGCCGAGCCAAGGTCGACATCCTGATCGTCCACACCGCGGGGTAGGGGCCAGTTCGGCAGGCGGAGCTGCGCCGCCAGTGTTGACCAGACATGAAACAGGCCAGGGCTTGTGGCCCTGACCCGCTTCTTTTCGGTGGAGCTGCCGGGCTGACCGACGCCGCCGTGGAGGAGGAACGACCTGCGGATGCGCGAAAGGTGTTGACGCCGCCAACACGCCGCCGCGAGGAAGCGATGCCTTCACGCACGCGGATCAGCGCCCTGGCACTGATGATGGTGCCGGCTCGCTGCGCTTAGCAGGCCATGAGTTTTTTGACGGATTAGTTAATAATGACCTTTCCGGTTATCTGCGGGGCATACGCTTCGGCCATACTGTGAGGCCACCTCGGCTGCGGACTTGCCGGCTCACCGATCAATTGGCGTCTGACCTCGTTGCTGATCCTTGTCCGGTGAGGTTGTCGCCGTGGAAATGGGCGCCGTGATGGGTCACGCGAAGCGCATCGGTCGGGTCGGGGCGTTGGCAGTGGCGCTGGGCGTGGGTATGGCGGTCGCGACCAATCCAGGAGTTGCCTGGGCGGCTCCAGAACCGGACAACGTCGACGCAACGATGCGCCTGACTCGACGAACGCCGCCGACACCGATACGACGACAGACACCGCGCCGTCGTCCACGCCGCCGTCTACGGCGTCAGACCCGACAGACAGCCCATCAACGACATCCACAACGGCGAGCACGACGACCGCGCAGTCGACGACGGAGACCACCCTCACCAACCCGGTGGCCCCCAACGTCGTGATCCGCAGCTCCGGGGGCGCCCTGACCTCCGATAGCTATTCAGCTGCTCCCTCAACCGAATCCCAGACTGCGCCCGCAGTCACCCTGCCAGCGGCCGAGTCGATGCCGCCGTCGGTCGACACCCCGAAGCCTGTATCGGACCCAGCGCCGGCGAGCCCGCCAGCGCAATCCTCAACCAAAGCATCAGAAAGTATTGCCGCACAAGACCCGTCGCCATTCCCGGCGGCGAGCACGCTGCGCGTCGCCAAGCTCGACACCACATCGACCGCTGCGCCCCTGGATGCCACCCAACGTCACACCTGGGCGCTGCAGGCGTCCGCCATCGACACGGATCAGGCTGGGGCACAACCTGACTCGATGCGGATGACGGCGTTCACCGCCGTCACGCAGCCACCCGCGCCAGCCGCCGCCGATCCGATCACGGCTTTTCGTGCCGTACATGCCACCATCATCGCCACGGCCACCAAGCTGCTCGAAGCGACACTGGCATTCTTGGCCACCCGGACCCCGGGCACCCCTCCAGAATCCCCACTGACCTGGACATTGCTGGCGATTGTCCGCCGCCAATTCTTCAACGAGACCCCGACTCTCACCCCCACCGTGTCGACACCAGATGCGTTGGGCAACATCACCATCAGCCTCAGTGAAACCGACGCCGACGGCGATCAACTGGTGTATTCGGCTACCGACGGCAACAAAGGCACCGTCACCCTCAACGCAGACGGCCACAGCTTCACCTACACACCCGACGCCGGCCAGACAGGCACCGACACCATCGCCATCACCGCAACCGATGACACCAACCCCCACATCCACGGCCTGCCCGGCCTCATCAACGCACTCACCTTCGGGCGCATCGGAGACAGCGGCCAGGCCGCCGCCACCACCAACGCCACCGTCACCCTCAACACACCGCCAAACCTGACCGCCACACCGGGGACCCTCGACCAGACCACCGGAAAGGTGACAGTGACCGTGGTGGCCACCGACCCCGACCACAACCCGCTCACCCTGTCGGTCACCCAACCCGCCGCTGGCACCGGAACCGTCAGCACACCCACACTCGTCGACGCCGCCACCGGCACCTACACCGTCACGTACACCCCCAGCGACACCGCCCGCCACACCGCATCGGCCGACACGGCCACCGACACAGACAAATCCGACAGCTTCACCGTCAGCGTCAGCGACGGCCACGGCGCGACTCTCACCGCCACCGTCGCCGTCACCATCGCCCCCGACAACGACGCCCCCGCATTCTCGACCGTCACCACCACCACCGACGTGTTCACCGGGAAGGTCACCGGCACTGTGGTGTTCACCGACGGCGACAACGACTCCGTGATCTACACCGGCAGCGGCCAGACCGCCAAGGGCAGCGTGGTGGTCGACGCCGCCGGCACCTTCACCTACACCCCCGCCTCCGACGCCCGCTTCATCGCCATCGCCACCGAAGGCGACGACACCGACACGTTCACCATGACCGTCAACGACGACCACGGCGCCACCCTCGCCCTGACCATCACTGTCACCGTCGCCCCGGAAGCAATCGCCTCTGACGGCGCCGCCGCCCTCGCGGCCGCACAGTCAGTCATTGGTTCAGCACTCGGTGCTAGGGCGACGGCCCGGGCGGACATGGCCACGCTCGTAAAGTCACTCGGAGCGACGGTCACCGGGGCAGAGTTCGACGCGTTGCTGGCCAAGATCATGGCGGATGTAGCGGTAACCCAAGGGGTGGGATCAATTACCGCAGCAGACGGGAAGGCCGCGATCCGCACGAAGCTAGGACAAGGCGTCACTGACGCAGACATCGCTGCCATCGCGGCGAAGGCTGCGGCGATCCGGCCGAGACCAGCCTGACCACGCCGATCGCCGTCGCGGCGAACGCGAGGGCGGTCGCCGTCGCGACCACGGCGGCAACCGGCGCGCCCGTCTTCGCCCGGGTTACAGATCTCAAGATCTCTCCGACCGGGGCCGTCACCGGCACGGTTGTCTACATCGACCCCGAGGGCGACCCGCTGCTCTACAACGTCCTCGGCGTTGCCGGGAACCCGGCCCCCGGCACTATCGCCATCAATCCCTTGACCGGCGCGTTCTTGTACGCCCCTAATCCCCTCTCCGGCGGCTCCGCGACATCCGTGACGTTCGCGGTCTTCGTCAACGATGCCGTACACCTCGTCTCCCAGAACGTCACGATCGGCGTCACCCCGACCGCTGACCCCACCACCCTCGCGGAAGCCGAGACGGCCCTCGCCGACATCCAGGCCGACCTCGACGCAGCCATCACGGACTATGCAGACGCTCTCACAACGGACCCCACTGGCATCACCGCACTGGTGGCAGAGGTCCAGGCGACAATGGCCGCAGTGCTGAACTCGCACTCGCAAATTTTCACGGCGATGAGAGTGTGAACACCGAACGCGAACACAGAGCAGGCTGGGACGTGAAGAAGGGCCGCATCTCAGCGGCCCTTCTGGTGGAGCTGCCGGGAATCGAACCAGACACTGAAATCGTGCTGACCTGCGGGAATGCCGGAATTGACTCCGCGAAAGTACGTGAAACGACGCGAAGTTACCTGCGAATGCGCGAAAGACGTTGACGGCATCAACACGGTCAACACTCGCCAGCCTGGCCAGTCAGTATGCGCAATCGACCTGTAATAGGTCGGTTTGAACCGTGGTGGTCGGGACAATTCGCCGAGGTAGCGCGAGCCCGCGATGTTGGGATCGGTAGCAACGCTGGCGGTGTCCACTTGCACGCAGAAAATAGGGAAAATCCCGGATCTTGGAACCGGCCGCCAGCGCACACTATGCGGTGAGCGGTCCCGGGGGGCCGCGATGAACCAAAGGAGCCAACATGAAGACCACCAACATCCTGAAACGAGGAATCGTTGGGTTGACAACGGCCGTGTTGTTGTCTGGCGGTTTGGGTCTGGCCGGTTTGGGGCTAGCGGGTACCGCCAAGGGCCGGCCCACCTGGTGCCCAGGGGATAACAAGCCGGCTGAGCCGCCGTGGCCAGACTTTCAGTGGAATTCCTGCTACGAGTACAGCGGAGCAGGAGGAAACTACGGTTGGGTCGACCTGGGCACCGGAATCTTCCACCCCATGCCCCTCGACATCCCGTCCACGCCTCCGCCGCCCAATCCGCCGGAATGCATCGGCTTCATTCCGCTCCCCGGGGTGGACCCATCGCACTGCGTGATCTAACGGAGTAACAGAAAACCCGATACCCGCCCGGACGCAGTATCGCGGTCCGGGCGGGTCGGGTTAAGAGAACGCCGCGACTCAGAAGTACGTCGACGTCGTCGTGCTGGTTCCGTTGTCACACGTGATCGTGACAGTCCAGTTCCTGAATTGCGGAACGGCTGGGACGATCCTCAGGTCGTAACTGGAGTTAGCAGGCAAGGCAAAGCTGCGGTTGACGTTGTCCGTCACATACGTGCACTGCGACGACACTCCACTGCGATCGGTGATGTGAGCCACCAGTCCACCCAAGACGGTATTGAACGAGACCGTCGGCCCCAGCTTCGGCGCAGGCGGTGGCGGCGGAGGATCGTTCGGCGGCGGCGGTGTATTTCCGTTCGAGCAACCCGACACGATGACCTTCGCGCCCGTCTGGTTCTGCAGGAGGCCCAGGGCGGCGCTCGAGGCGGCGGCAATCGAAGAGCCCTTTGCCCCGACCTCTTCGCCGTAGTTGTTCGAGGCGGCCGCTGCGCACTCATTTGTGCCGATGACGACGGTCACGCAGTGGCTACCGCCGTTGTTCACGCAGTTGGTCAGCGCGCCCTGCGCGGCCGCATCTTGGGTGCTGGCGATCGACGAGCCTCCGGCCATCGTGACGGGCGGGTTCTCGTTGACGTATCCGAGGGCCAGTGCGATGTACTGGTCTGCTGCGTTCGCCGGTGCGGCTGTGCCGACCAAGCCGCCGACGGTCGCCGCCGCAGCCAGCAGGATGGCGGCGTTGGTTCGGCCTCGCCAGCTGGCACGGCCCTGACAGATGGTTGTCATGATTTCTCCTGTAGGTAATCGCTGCCCCGGGCGTGGGGCGCGGTTTGGTCGTTTGGCCTTACGTCGCGGGTCTTGTATGTGTATTGGCCGAATATTCGACCCCTACTTGGGTTTTCCCACTGCCGTAATAGTGGTGTTCAGCGAACGGCGGGGTAATCGCCGGATAGCCAGAATTCACTGGCTCAAGGGGAGGTTTTCCTATCCGCTAGGCAAGCATCGACGGTCGCGAAGGCCGCCATAGTGTTGACCAAATGAGAAGCAGGCCAGACCTTTCGGCTCTGACCTGCTTCTTTCTGGTGGAGCTGCCGGGAATCGAACCCGGGTGTCTACCTGCGGAAACACCGTCTGACCTGCAGGTTGGATCCGTCTCGATCCGGTTCGTTCCCGCTCGTTTCCTGCGGAAACAGACTCAACTCTTGACGGCGTCAAGACCGGTCAACGACCAATGGACAGCAGAATGACGACCCGTCCGCAGTCCTGTTCTGCATCTGAGGAAGGTGTCTCACGTGACCGCAGCCCCACCGCCGCCCAAGGCGGTATCCCGATCCGTCAGGCCAGCCTGGAGTTGAGCGCTACTTCGACGGCAGCGCCCGGAGCAACCACCAGAGGACCGTCAGCCTGCCGCCGATGCCCGAGCCGTTCCATCTCGACTTGTCGGCTGAACGTCATGGTGCAGACAGCAACGGCGTCGGCTTCGACATGGCCAACCGTGATCTTAAGGACTACGCGGTAGCCATCGGTCTCGGTGTCGTCGCAGTCCTGCTGTTGATCTTCGGCGGTGTCACCTCCGATACGACTGCGGTCACCTTCGGCCTTCTCCTCGGTAGCGCAGCCGTCGTGGCGGCAGTCAACAAGTTCACCGGCGCGACGAAGGCGGCTTCGACACCCCTGCTGACGGTTCCTCGGTCCGACGCCGAGCCCCAGCAGGCGCTACAGACCCATCTCTCGCAGCTGCTCGCCTCTGGCCGTGGCCGGATCGAGTCGGTGACCCCCTAGGCCGCAACTCTGGTGACGGGCGAGAAGGTCAATCATGTATTGCACTTCCTGATCTCGGTGTTCCTGTGCGGGTTCTGGGTGCCGGTCTGGATCTTGGTGGCCGCAAGAGACGGCGAGAAGCGCCGCGCGCTCACCGTGGACCCGTGCGGCAGCGTGAAGGAGTCGTGGTGGCGGATAGCCTTGGTGTCTCTACCCCAGCTCAGCTGTCGAGCAGTTGTCCACTGCGCTCGCCTGATCCAGCCGGGGTTCTCACCCACTCTAGCCGCCGTCTTCGGGTGCGCGTTGGCTCGTTCATTGGACGCATCAGTTGCTCGTCGATCTCGTTCAGGTCGACCCGGATGACGCGACGGGATCGACCCATACGGTAGCCGGTGAGTTCTCGGTCGGCGATCAGTCGGCGCACGGTGCGGTCGCTGATCTGCAGGTACTCGGCGGCTTCGGCGACGGTGATGTAGCGCCGCGTCATGACGTCGTCGAGGTCTTGAATCGGCCCAACTGCAGCAGTGACTCCCGCTCGATACGGATGCTCCGCGAACTGCCAATGCGGCGCGCATCGAGCTGTTCATGGGCGATGATTCGGCGGATGAACCTGACGCGATCGATGAGTTGGGCTGCCACCAATTCGTCAACGACTGGTCGGATGCCCAGTGCGGTGATCAGTTCAGTTGTGAATCGCGTGCCGACCAGCGCTGCCGCGCTCAGCGTGCGTTTCGCGTTCGCCTTCAGGCGATCGATGCGCGCGGCGACCGCCGCCTGCAAGGTGGCTGGAACAGTAATCTCAGCCGTATCTTGCGTCGACACGTACGCACCCGGCTCGCCGCGCAACACGCCACGCTCGGCAAGCTCACGCGCAATCTCCTCGGCGAAAAACGGAGTGCCAGAGGCCCTTTCGGTGATCGTCTGGCCCAGCGCGGCCACCGAGGGGTACCGAACCGAGCAGCTGCGACACCAGCGCGGCAGTCTCGGTATCGCTCAACGGGGCCAAGGTTACGGTTTGGACACCGTGCACCCGCGTGAGTGCACCCTCGTACTCGGGTCGGTAGGTGACCAGCACCAGCGAAGGCGTCTGCGGGATGACGGGTGAAGAACTCGGCCAGCATCGACTCGCTGACCTCATCAATCCAATGAGCGTCCTCAATGACATAGACCGCCGGGCTTTCGCGGGCCAACGAGGCCGCGTGCACGAGGGCGGTCAACCGTCGCCGACGAACATCGGGACCAATCGCTGGTAACGGAGTATCGGCATCGGCGATGCCGAGCAGGTCATCAAACAGCAGTACATCCTCGGGATCTGCGTCGGCAACCCGGTCGCGCACTCGATCGCAGGCCTCCTGCCCGTCAAGATCCTCCATCCCGGTGGCCGCGCGCAGCAGCCGCGCGACGGCATGGAAAGGGACCTGGCTGGTATGCGATCTACGGGGGGGCGGCCCGGGCACGGGCACATTTTCATCGGCGGTGGACTTGCGGCCGTTAGCCGGGGCCGAGCGGCCCGGCATCCGGAGCGGCACGCGGTGTTCGTCGGATCCGGCTACCGCGCAGGCGCGCCCCGCATCCACCCAGCAGGCTATGTAATTGTCCTAGTCAACCTGGACAACCACGCCGGATCAATTGCACACCAAACCGTTTTAAACCGCAGATCCCAGGGGCGAGGGATTCTTCGTACTAATTGGTACTTGTTGGCGGCGACCCAATAGGCCCTACGCTCGTTACCCCCAAGTGCTTTCATCAGCTCCTTGTGCATCCGGGCTCTCCAGTAGGCCGTTGTCCCGGCAAGGTCGTAGTGACGCTTGGTGTGGACCCAGAGCCGTGGTCGTGACCGTCTTCAGGTACCGAGATTAGCTTGTGATCCGGACCCGGAGCGTTAGATTAAGATTCGCGCGGCGTGCTGGCGTAGCCGCGCCTCGCGAAACCTCCAGGATACCAACCAATTTGGCGCTTTTGCGTGACTGTGACGCTTCTCCCCTGGCCCAGGTCGCCTGTCGAAGTCGTTGTCCGGCAGCGGAATTACCCTCTATTCGTGGATAATCGTCATTATCCATGATTTAAGGCCGGACTTGCCCACTGCTCGCTGTAGTCCTGGCCCGCCAGCGCCTCACCCATATGCGCGACTTCTACGCCTTCCTTCTCGACGAAATCCCGGCGCTGCTGGACCGCTGGCATCAGCAGTCGGGGCGCCCTTCCTGATCGCTTGGTGTCCATGCGAAGTGGCGATGGTTGCTCGGCAACCAGGTAGTACCGAACGGCGGGTAGCAGAGAATCATTTGGGCAGACTGTCGAGCCGCCAGATCTGGGCGGGTTCGGCGCGTGTTTTCACCGTGACAGTGCCGAGCGATGCGACACGCCGGCCGGCGCGGACTCGCCCGGATGCGCGCGCCCGCCAAGACCGGTCATCACTTTGCCGGAATCCGGAAACGGGATGCGGCGCCAGCATGGCTTGGGGGACATAATGTAAGGGTGTGGTCTACCGCACACGATGGAGGAAGTAACAGTCATCCCGCCCGCGCATCCGTCGAATGGTCGAGGAGGATCGCCGCATGGATGCATGGCTGATCTGGTTGATCATCGCCGTAGTGTTGCTGGTGGTCGAGATGCTCACTATCACCGCAGCGGTCGGGATGCTCGGTGTCGCTGCACTGATCACCGCGGGCTTGGCCGCACTCGGATTACCCGTTCCTGTCCAACTCCTTGCGTTCACAGTCACCGCCACGATCGGGGTGCTGCTCATCCGCCCCATCGTCCGTCGGCACATGCTCCGGCCCCAGCTCGAGCGTTTCGGCGTAGAGGCATTAATTGGTAAGCCCGCCTATGTCGTGTCAGAGGTGTCCGGGCTGGACGGCAGGGTTCGCATCGGCGGTATCCGCGGTGAGGAGTGGACGGCGCGTGCCTACGACCAAACCTTGGTGATACCCGCCGGAGCGACCGTCGACGTGCTGGAGATCAGCGGCACCACCGCGCTCGTGTACCCCCGGGAGTAACCCATGCTGGAAACCTCAGTGTCTCTTATCGCCGGACTGGTCATCGCGCTGTTCGCAGCCTTCACCGTGTTGCGGGCGGTGCGCATCGTGCCCCAGGCGCGGGCCCGCAACGTCGAACGGCTCGGCCGCTACGACCGCACGTTGCAGCCCGGCCTCAATTTCGTCATCCCCTACTTCGACCGGGTCTATCCGATGATTGACCTACGGGAACAGGTGGTCTCGTTCCAACCGCAACCGGTGATTACCGAGGACAATTTGGTCGTCGAGATCGATACTGTGCTCTATTTCCAGGTGACCGACGCGCGCGCAGCCGCCTATGAGATCGCCAGCTTCCTGCAAGGCGTCGAACAGCTCACGGTCACCACACTGCGCAATGTCGTCGGGTCCATGGACCTGGAGCGCACACTCACCTCCCGCGACACCATCAACAGCCAACTCAGAGGCGTGCTGGACGAGGCCACCGGCAAGTGGGGGCTGCGGGTCAACCGGGTAGAGATCAAGGCCATCGACCCGCCGCAATCCATCAAGGACGCGATGGAGAAGCAGATGCGGGCTGAGCGCGACAAGCGTGCGGCAATCCTGGGCGCCGAAGGCCAACGCCAGTCTCAGATCCTCACCGCCGAGGGTGACAAGCAGGCCGCCGTCCTGCGCGCCGAGGGCAACCGGACCGCAGCGATCCTGAAGGCCGAGGGCCAGGCCCGCGCTATCGACGAGGTATTTCAGTCCGTGCACCGCAACGACCCCGACCCCAAACTGCTCGCCTATCAGTATCTCCAGATGCTGCCGCAGCTGGCCCAGGGCCCGGGAAACACGTTCTGGGTAATTCCAAGCGAGGTCACCTCCGCCCTGCAAGACGTGTCCCGCGCCTTCACCCAGGCGCTGCCCAAGTCATCGGCCACCCGCGAAACCTCCTCCGACGACTTGGCAGCGCGCGCTGCCGCCGATGCGGCTCAGGCGGCACAAGCCGCCGCCGATGCGCTCGAAGGCGCGGCCGAGGCCGACGGCTACCAGACCGCGTCGCCATCGCGCCGGTAACGACCGGTCGGGACAGGATTCTTCGAATCGCGGAGCAGGCAAATGGGGACATGTTCCCCGACAAACTCCCGCCGTTGTCCAGACGCGCCCGCGTGCTACCGCTGGCAGCGGTGGGCCTCATTGCACTACTGCTCGTCGGACCGCACCTGGTGGACGCCTACGCCAATTGGCTGTGGTTCGAAGTCCTCGGCCGAAGTCGATAGAGCGCGGCTCCGTCGAGCTTGGTCGCACCGCCTACGAAGTAGTGCACCTGCGGTTGGAATGCGGTGCCGTCGGCGTCGTACCACGTGTCGGACGAGATGTAGCGCCCGTCGACGAAGACCAGCTCGGGATCCCAGGGCGGCTTGTCTGGCAGGTAGCTGAAAGATCAACGCGCACAAGAAAAGAGGATCTTCCACCCGACCCGCCGCCGAGTAGAATTTGACCCATGCAGTACATGGATCGGCGCACGATGCTGTGCGCCATGGCGCTCGGCGTGCTGTTCGCCATTAGACGGGCTCCGGCAGCGGGTGCCGTTCGGTGGAAGATCCCGCTGGGTCGGGTGCCGGCGCCGGCCGGTGCGCTCACCCGGTTGCCCGGGGACGGCAATCAGTTGGCGCTCACCGTTGATGACGGCGCCAGCGTGCCGGTGGTGGGCGCGTTCGCGCAGTTCTGCGCCGACACGGGCACCCGGCTGACCTTCTTTGTCAACGGCGCAAACAGTTCCTGGTCGGTCAATGCGCCGGCGCTACGACCGATGGTCGACTCCGGGCAGGTTCAGATGGCCAACCACACCTGGTCGCACCCGTACCTCAACCGCCTCAGTCTGGGCGCGGTGGCCGACCAGATCAGCCGCAATGCCGATTTCCTGCGAACCAACTACGGCGTGGACGGCACCCCTTTCTTCCGTCCGCCCTTCGGGGTTCACAACGCAGACATCGACCGGGTGGCCGCCGATCTGGGGTACCCCACGATCACCATGTGGAGCGGTGACGTCGGGGACTCGCGACCGGAGAACGAAAACAACCTCATCGGCAAGGCCGGGAAATCGTTTCAGCCCCAACAGATCGTGATCACCCACGCCAACCTGCCCACCATCACCCACTGCTACGCCCAACTGCTCGACATCATCCACAGCCGCAACCTGCAAACCGTGACCCTCAACGACGTCTTCGGCTAATTTCGGGTCCTAGCCGGGGTTTCGGTGCGCCCGCCATTAGGCGGTGCAGTGCCGGTACCAGCTCCACCCAGCCCGCCGTCAGCCAGCGCTGTGCGACATCGTCGGGCACGGTGGCGATCGCGCCGGGTGGATACGCGACGCCGTCGTGGATCACCCGATACAGGTGCGCCACAACAACACTGGTCATGACACCGGCAGCTTGGTGATGCTCAGGATCGCCGACGGACGCTCGACCGCCAGCGCAATCTGCTCTTCGCAGACCCAGCGACAGATGTTACGGACCAGATCATCGTTGGCGAATCCCGCCCCGACCGACAGCGGCTCCCGGACGGCCATCCGCCCAAACTTGGTGGAGTCCAACAGAACTCCGACGCCAGGCGTCAGCTGCGTTGTGACCAACGTGCTGATCCCCCAGATTCAGTCGACTTCATCCTGGGACGGGTCGGCTGCCGTCGTCACTCACACCGCCTGTTTATATCGATCACCGTGGCAACCTGTTCATCGCGAGCCCATCGTCCCTCCGATACCGGGGAGCCACCTGAAGGGGCGGGATGTCGCCAAACGGTTCTGTACTCGGGGCCGATCGATGACGCGGGTATGTGCCGCATCGCCAGATTGTGTCCGCTGCGGAACGGCAGCCCCGTTACGCCGTAACCGGTGAACCGCTCGTCAGTGCCCGGCCACAGGACCGGGTTCCGCTGGGCGGCGACGGCCGCGTCATGTGGGGTCTTGAAAATGTCCATGCCGCAATGGTCGGCCGCACGGTTCGCAGTGCCCGCGAGGGAATCGGTTCGGACTCAACGGATCCCAGCTTCGTCATCCGTCGAGAGGCGCAACTGCTGATCTCCTACGCGGACAGCCCGATCGTCGGGCCCGACGGAGGCGGCCGCGCGCCCGACGCCAGGGGGCTGACCCGCCAGGCGGTCAGCGACCCCATGCGGTTGTACACCCTGCTGGGCCGCGATCACACCACCCTGCTCTATGCCGGCAACGCCGCCGGCGCGGACGACGTCGCGGGCCTGGAAGCGGCCGCCGATGCTGTGGTGCAGGCCACGTACGGGCAGATGGACGTCTACCTGGTCGCGGCACCGGACGCGGACGTGGCAGGTACCGTGCTGCCCCTGATCCGCGACGCCGACGGTGACTTCGCGCGCAACTACGATGTCTCTGACACGTCCGTGTTCGTCATTCGTCCCGACGGCTACCTCGGTATCGCCGCGCGCGGCGTCGTCGACACCGACGAGCTGGTGCGCCACCTGAAGGCGACGTTCCGCTGAAAGCTGCGCGGCGTCGTCGCGGGCGGTCGCTGCGGTAGCTTCGCCGCAGAGTTGCGCAATACCGGAGAACCCCGGGGTAGGAGAAGTCACTGGTGAACGATCTGTTTACGTTCTCGATCGACTGGGGGCGCGCGCTGTTCGATTCGGCGATCTGGATCGCCAGGGCGTGGGCGATCGCCGCGGTGTGCACCCTGGTGGTGCTGGTGCTGATTGCGCGCTATACGACGTGGGGCCGGCAGTTCTGGCGCATCACCGGCGCCTACTTCACCGGCCCGCACAGCGTGAAGGTGTGGCTGTGGCTGGCGGCACTGCTGCTGTCGGTGATCGTCGGGGTGCGCCTCAACGTGTTGTTCAGCTATCAGGGCAACGACATGATGTCGGCGGCGCAGGCCGCGTTCACCGGCATCGGCGCAGGCGACGAAGCGGTCAAAGAGTCTGGCAAGCACGGCTTTTATACCTCGCTGGGCATCTTCTCGATCCTGGCCACCGTGCACGTCGCCCGCGTCATGCTCGACCTGTTCATGATGCAGCGGTTCATGCTGGCCTGGCGGGTCTGGCTCACCGACCGGCTGACCGGTGACTGGTTGACCGGCCAGGCATATTACCGCGGGCGCTTCATCGACGAGCGGATCGACAACCCTGACCAGCGCATCCAGTCCGATATCGACATCTTCACCGCCGGAGTCGGGCCGCTGCCCAACACCCCGAACAACACGACCGGAAGCACGCTGCTGTTCGGCGCGATCGACGCCGTCGTCTCGGTGATCTCGTTCACCGCGATCCTGTGGCACCTGTCCGGGAACTTGACGCTGTTCGGCGTCACCATGCCCAGGGCGATGTTCTGGATCGGTTTCGCGTACGTCCTCCTCGCGTCCATCGTCGCATTCTGGATCGGCCGCCCGATCATCTGGCTGAGCTTCAACAACGAGAAGTACAACGCCGCGTTCCGTTACGCCCTGGTGCGGTTGCGGGATGCCGCGGAATCGGTGGCCTTCTACCGCGGCGAAGCCGCGGAGCGGTCGCAGCTGCATCGGCTTTTCCAACCGGTGGTGTCGAACTACAAGCGCTACATCAACCGCATGATCCGCTTCTTCGGCTGGAACTTTTCAATCAGCCAGATCATCGTCCTGCCGCCGTGGCTGATCCAGGCGCCCCGGCTGTTCGCCGGGCAGATCAAGTTCGGCGACGTCACGCAGACCGCGACGGCGTTCGGCAACATCCAGAACGGACTGTCGTTCTTCCGTAACGCCTATGACAGCTTCGCCGGCTGGCGCGCGTCGATCATCCGCTTGCACGGGCTGGTGACGGCCAACGAGGAGGGTCGCGCGCTGCCGTCGCTGACCGTCACGCCCAGCAGGGACTGCCTGGTCGAACTCGACGACGTCGAGGTGCGTACGCCGGCCGGCGAGCAGTTGATCCGGCCGCTGGATCTGCGCCTGAACCTTGGCGACACGTTGATCATCACCGGCAAGTCGGGCGCCGGTAAGACCACGCTGCTGCGCAGCCTGGCCCAGCTGTGGCCGTACACCACAGGCACCTTGCGCTGCCCCGGCGCCGCCAACGAGACGATGTTCCTGTCGCAGATGCCGTATGTACCGCTCGGTGACCTGCGCGCGGTGGTGTCCTACCCCAAGGAACCCGGCGAGATTCCCGACGAGGAACTGCACCGTGTGCTGACCAAGGTGGCGCTGCCGCAGTGCTCAAAGCGTCTCTCCGAAGTGGCCGACTGGGCCAAGGTGCTCTCGCCCGGCGAGCAGCAGCGCATCGCGTTCGCGCGCATCCTGTTGACCAAACCCAAGGTGGCATTCCTCGACGAGGCGACATCCGCGCTCGACGAGGGCTTGGAGTTCATGCTGTACGACATGGTGCGCACCGAGCTCCCGGACACCGTCCTGGTCAGTGTCACCCACCGCAGCACTGTCGGCCAGCATCACGAGGAGCATTTGGAACTGCTCGGCGACGGTGAGTGGCGGCTGAGCAGGGTGGAAGGCGGCGAACTCGCCCGCGTCTAATCTCGTCTAACCGCTGATCAGTCTGCGCGGCAAGCACTTTCAGCGCCTCGAAGGTCGGCGTTCAGGCCGGTCCGCGATAACCGCCGCAGTCCCTCCTGGATAGCAGTAGCTTCACCGCATGTCCTGATCGCAACCCCGCGGTGGGTGCGGCTGAACCGGGCCGCGGTGGATGACCGTCGGTTCTGGGACGCGATGGACCGCCTCGGCGAGGGGCAGCTGCGCGAGATCGAGACCCGGCTTTCCCGCCGCATGGTCACCGAGTTCGGGCTCGACCCGACCGGGCTGGCGCTGGACATGACCAAACTTCGCCACCTTCATCGACACCCAAGCGAAGCTAGTGCCCACCCGCAGTCAGCTCGCGGATACGCTCGGGGGTGGTGGCCTGTCGATATAGCTCTAATCGCTCTTTATTCTGGGCAGTAGCAGCCTTGTCTTCTGCGGTTAGATGCGACCCACCCAAACCTGGTTTATGCCAAAGGTGCCAGGCCGGGCCATCGACCCACCGGGTGGGGCCTGCGCACACCTCGAAGGCGATCTTCATCGCCACGTCGTCGTACCAGGCCCCCTCGAAGACCTCATCCCACTGGCCGATCGCGTCCAGCGTCTCGCGACTGACGACGTTGATGGCGCCGATGCTCTCACCGTTGTCCATGGTGGATTCCGGGATGCAGTCGCCGGGCTCGATGTCGTGCGCGCGGACCAGGCCGGAGTCTTCGGGTGTGAGGTAGCGGTACTGGATGAACGGCACCACCAGACCCGGGGCCGCTGCCGCCATCGCGACGGCCTGCCGTATCTGGCTGTAGGGCACCAGCATGTCGGCCTCTGCGAACACGACCACATCCGCATCTACGAACCAGGCGCCGCGGTTGTAGGCCTGCGACCTGTTGAACTGTGCGTCTCCCACCCGCCCGTCGTCGCTGAGCCAGACAGGCACATCGCAGCCGTCCCAATGCTCGATGACGCACCTCAGATTGGCCGGGCGCAGTGGGTCATTACCGCGGTCTCTGAAAGGGATGACGATGGCGACGTTCATGCGTCGAGATACTGCTGTCCGATTGCGGCGTAACGCTTCCGCCACAGTGACAACTGGGCATTGGTCAGATGGGCGTGCTGTGGGCCAAACGAAAGATGAGCGGTCAGAAACCCTTGAAAAATCAAGCGCGGCAGCATGTTCACCATGCCCTCATCGCCGATCTTGATTCTGGGGGTGAAGCTGCGGCCCGCGATATCCCCCGGCGATGGTGTCCCGACGCGTCGCGCGATTTTGCGGACCATACGCCAGTCATAGCCAATCGTGTTGATTGACAACCAGTCGCGGGTCTTGATGAGTTTAACTGGTTGGCCGACCATTTCGCGCCAGTGCTTGAACATGTAGGTGTGGCTCATCACGGCGTACTCACCGCTAAGGTGAACATCCAACAACGGCAAGGAAAGGGCTTCGAAGCCGCTCCACAACCCCGGCTCGGTGGGCGTGCATGCCCCGTTGTTGACGACTTTCGCGGTCACCACTGACGCGCGATTGCCGTTCACGGCGTCAACGAACTCCCCGAACCGGCCCGTTTCAATGAATACGACATCATCATCCACCTTCACGAATAGGTGATCCCGGTACTTGGCGTCGTGAGCGTAGTGACGATATACGGCATTGAACCCCAACCACGGGGCGATGCCAAAATAGTCATTCAAGACGGTGATGCGTTCACCCTCGATGGCTCGGAGGTAATGATTGTCGTCGTCATTACGCGACAGATTCCACACGTCATATTGGACATTGGGATGCTCAGTAATGATGCGCCTGACTAGCGGGAGCTGGAGTTCCATGTTCTGCTTGCGGCCGGCGAACACGAACAGAATGACGTTCATCTACGTAATCCGAACTGCCCATTGCTGGAAACCGTGACCGGTGACAGTCCAGCCGATGCCGGTGCGGTCAGCGAACACACGCCAGGCGCGCTGCTCATGCACATCGGGCCCGGCGCTGTGGAATCCGTGCCACCATCTCGGCGATATCGATGCTGTAGTCCCTGGACCCGATCACGGCCTGGAGACGACTCGCCGCGACGATGCCGGTGTTCACATCGACCCTGGTGTCCGAGTCGACAAGGGTCTCATAACTTTTCACCATGAACGTCTCGAAGAACGCAATGGGCGTGAGCGCGGTGGCCACACCCTCGACGAAGTCGACGGCGTTCTCCCGAGCCCGGCCGTTCCAGGATGTCGCGGTAGGTGGCCTTGGCGACCTGGCATCGGCCTCCCACCGACGGGTCGAACCCTCAATGTCTGTGAACAAACACGTCACCACCCGCGAAGGAGCAGCCGCCCGGTCAGCGGACACCCCCGCAGAATCTCACAACAGACACGCTCCTACCTGGCACTTCGCCGGAATCCGACCCAGGCGTGTCACCAAAACACACTCAACGGCAACGCGCAACGTCCCACGCCAGCAGCATGTCGTCGTCGAGCACGTATACCGACCGGTCGACGAGCCGGATCCCGTCGGCCACGGTGGTGATCCCGAGTGTGCCCACTGCCTCGGTGCCGGCTCCGATTATCGTCGGTGCGATCCCGACCACCAGGCGATCGACGAGGCCGGCACCGAGCATCGACGTGATCACCCGGGCGCCGCCCTCGACGAGGAGCGTCAGCGTGCCAGCCGCCCGCAGTCGGGCCAGGGCGGCAGGAAGGTCGACGCCGCGGGGGCTGGACGGGACGACGTGGACGCGCACCCCGCGCTCGTGCAGGGCGGTCCGGCGGCCGGCCGACGCGCGCCGCGTCGTGATCACTGTGGTGGCCGCGTCCGGGCCGAGGATCTGCGCCGTGGGGGGCAGCCGAAGCGTCGAGTCGAGCACGACACGCAGGGGCGACGCTCCAGCGACGAGGCGGACGGTCAGGAGCGGGTCGTCTGTCATCACGGTGCCCACGCCGACGAGTACGGCATCGCACGCGGCCCGCAGCGCGTGCGAGATGCGGCGCTCGGCCTCGCCGCTGATCCATTTGGCATCGCCCGTGGACGTGGCGATGCGTCCGTCGAGCGTTTGAGCGAACTTGAGCACGACGTAGGGCCGGTCCTCAGCGGCCCGTACCTCACCGAGCAGAGCGCTCGCGTCGACGGCCGGCAGGGGACCGGATTCCCAGGGCGTCACCACCAACCCGGTCGGCCCCACATGGTCCATCCTGCGCTCTTTGGTGCGGAGGTAGCCGAGGTTGCGGGCGTGCGGCGCGGTCGGCAGCGGCTCAACCGCCACCACGTCGATTCCCGCCCGCCGCATGCCATCGACCTTCCTCGGGTTGTTCGTCAGCAGCCGCACGGATCGTAGGTCGAGCGCCGACAACACGGCGGCCGCGTTGTCGTAGGTGCGCCCGTCGACCGGCAGGCCGAGGCGGAGGTTCGCGTCGAGCGTGTCATGGCCCTTGTCCTGCTCGACGTACGTCCGCAGCTTGTTGATCAAGCCGACGCCCCGGCCCTCGTGGCCGGTGGCGTACACGAGCACGCCGCAGTCCTCGGCCGCGATCCGGCGCATGGCCAGCCGCAGCTGCACGCCGCAGTCGCACCGCAGCGAGCCGAGCGCGTCACCGGTGAGGCACTCGGAGTGGAGGCGGACGACGACACCGTCCTTGTGCTCCACGTTGCCGCGCACCATGGCCAGGTAGACGTGGTCGGTCGGGCTCTCGAAGGCCCGCACGTCGAATACACCCCACGGCGTGGGCATGGGGACACGCGCCACCTCAGTGAGCATGCAGCGCTCGCGCGACGTGCCGTTTCGCATGCTCACCAGCGGCCATAATCAGGAGATGATGCCTTCGTCCGCCGCCGCTGTCGAGTTCGCAGGCCCGCGTCAGGTCCGAGTCGCCGCCGTCGCGCTGCCCGAGCCGGGGCCGGATGAGGTTGTTGTCACCACGCACTTCTCGGGAATCAGCGGCGGGAGGGAACTGCTCGCGTACCGCAGCGAGATCGATCCGGGGGTGCCACTCGATGATCGCATCGAGTCGCTCGACGGGACGTTCACCTACCCGTTCCGATACGGCTATGCCTGTGTCGGGGAGGCCGACGGCCAGCCGGTGTTCGCGTTCCACCCACATCAGAACCAGTTCGTCGCCCGGCGTGACGGGTGCGACCGGATGCGCCGAGTGGCCGCCGAGGTGGCCCACGGCGCGCAGAACGTGGATCCGCAACCCGTCGTGCTCCTCGACACGCGCCTCCCGCCCGAACGTGACGAGCTCGCAGCGCACGCCGTCGACCAGGGCCAGGGCGCGCGCCAACTCGAGCGGGTAGCGTTCACCTCCACCGAACAGTCCGTCGTGGCCGAAGGCTCGGGGCGACGTGGAGGACTCGCATGCTCATCTCCCTTCTGACCCTCGGATGTCCCGAGCAGCTCAGCGGCGGCTACCTCTACCACTGCCGCCTTGCCGAACTGGCGGGTGACCACGACGCCGAGGTCGAGTTCGTGCCCGTGCGGGTGTGGCCCGACCCCTTCACCCTGGCCCACGGCGACGTCCTGCTGGTCGACAGCATCGCGGCCTGGCTCGTCCGACGCACTGGGCCGCTACGGCGAGGCCCTGGCCGCTGGCCTGCCGGTCGTCGGGTGGCGGGCTGGCAACCTGCCTCACCTCGTCAGCGACGGAGTCGAAGGAGTGGTCCTCGACCTGGGCGATGTCCCGGCCCTCGCCGCCGCACTCGACCGGCTGGCCAGCGACGAGAGGTGGCGGGCCGCCGAGGCGCTGCGCTGTCGAGATGGAGCCACACCGCGGCAACACTCTTCGCGGCTCTCAAGGAGCTGACGGCGAGTGCTCGTTGAATGACCGCAGCACGGGGCCGTGCCGGTCGACTCCGATGCGGGTTACACCCGCGTCGTCGACCCACAGCCGCCAGGCCACCCGGTCCTCGACGCCGAGGGCCCAGGCGATGGCGGCCTTGATCGGGCTGACGTGGGTCACCACGACCACCGTCCGTCCCGCCCGCAGGTCGGCGGCCGCGGTCAGCTCCTCGCAGGCGGCCCGGACCCGCACGCCGAGCGCCGACAGCGGCTCACCCCCACCCGGCGCGTAGTCGGGGTTTGCGCGCCATTGGGCCCACACCTCGGTGGGCACGGACGCCGGGTCGGTCCCCTCGAGTCTCCCGTAGTCCAGCTCGATCCATCGGTCGTCGACCTCGACCGTCCGTCCGAACGCCGCCGCCGTTTCACGGGCCCGGCGCAGCGGACTGGACACGACCCGGTCCGGCGCCGGCAGTGTCGCCGCCAACCCGGCCGCCTGGGTTCGGCCCCGCTCCGTCAACCGCGGGTCGGACCGTCCCAGCAACAGCCCGGCCGCGTTCGGCGCCGTTTCCCCGTGACGGACGACGTAGAGCATCAGTCGCGGCGCCGACCCACCAGCAGGAGCACCGACGAGTCGGAGGTGAACGCCTCGCCGTGGTAACCGCCTTGCACCGATTCGACCACAAAGCCTGCCCGTTCGAGCAGGTGTTCGGCCTCGAACCGGTGGGTGTATCGGAAGGGCCATTCGACAAAGTGTTTGGTCACGACTCCGTCGCTGACGGTCTCATACGCCGAGCGGATCACCCGTACCTGGGTTGCCAGATCGGTGCTCACCATCGTCTCCGTGCGCGCCACGCCGGCGCCCGATGGCAGGTGACCGAACACATCCTGGTGGACCGAACCGGCGGGCGGCGATAGCCAATCCGGGGTGGGGTTCATTAGATCGATCACGAGCAGGCCCCCCGGCCTGAGATGGGCAGCAACCGCGGCAAGGGCCCGCTGCTGGTCATGGCGCGTTATCAGGTAGGCAAAGGTCTTGACTGCCACGATCGCGAGGTCGAAACGCTCGCTGAGTTCGAAATAACGCAGGTCGCCCTGGACGAGCCGCGCTCGCGCCACCTCGGGCCCCGCCGTTGCCAGCTTCTCGCAGGCCAGAGCGAGCATGTGCGGCGATGTGTCCACCCCCACGACGTGGTGGCCGGCCCGGGCAAGCGGGACCAGAATGCGTCCGCTGCCGCACCCCAACTCGAGGACACGGCCACCCTGAGTACCGGCCAATCCGGCGTAAAAATCCAGGTCGTCGGTGAAGGGGAAGGCGTCGTACGGGCTGGCAATGTCAGCGTCGTCCCAGGGCTGGTCTACGAACATGGAATCCCTCGCCGATCGGAATAGGAACGGATCGGTCAAGGTCTATCTTGGCTGGGATGTGCGTGTCTCCGGCACATTTTCGGAAACCGGGAAGTTCATGTTTCGTGCCGTCCAGTCGGAGCTTGACGACGGCAACTCGTGAAGCAACTTGATTCTACGAGGGGCGGCCCGGGCACGGGCACATTTTCATCGGCGGTGGACTCGCGGCCGTTAGCCGGACCCGAGTCGACGGCTACGGAGTCTGATCGCGCCGAACGAATACGTCATTGAGGGTAACGGTGCGCAAACCGCGGTCACGGATGAGACCGACGAGCCGACCGTATACGTGGGTTACCGGCAGATGATTGAGGTGGCCGATCACGATGTTCTGTGGCCGGAAGTATGTCTCCGCCATCTTGACGATGTAGCCCTCGGTGATCAGTGTGGAGTCGGCCAACGAGCCCGACCACATGGTGGTGACGGTGTAGCCGAGGTCCGCGGCTAGCGAAGCGCTCACCGTGACGTTGGCAGGCCAGCGGCCGGACCTGGTCATCTGGGGTGAAAGCAGCGTCGGCGTTGATCTCAGCAGCCACCCCGATGTGCTGGCGCGCCTGGCGGGCCTGTCCCGGCGAATCGGCGCAGACCTGCTCGTCAACGTCGACGCGCCCGCTCCGAGCGGTTGTATCTATAAAACGTCGGTCCTCATCGGACCGAACGGATCACTCGGCGCATACCGAAAGGTTCGGCTGGTGCCCTTCGGCGAGTATGTGCCGTTGCGCCCGCTGCTTGGCTGGATCACCCGTCACACCAAGGCAGCAGCGCAGGACCGGCGGCGCGGCAGTCACCCGGTCGTGCTGCATGCCGGCTCGCTCGCGCTCGGGCCGCTCATCAGCTTCGAGGCGACCTTTTCCGACCTGCCCCGCCGCGAGGTGCAGCTCGGCGCCCAGCTGCTGGCCTACCAGAGTTCTACCTCGACGTTCCAGGGAAGTTGGGCCCAGCCGCAGTTGGCCAGCCAGGTCGCGGTACACGCCGTCGAGGTGGGCCGGTCGGGCGTGCACGCCGGGTTGTCCGGCGACAGCTCGGCTTTCGACGCGCGGGGCAGGCAACTCGCCTGGTGCCCGTCGACCTATCGGGGCGTTGTCGTGGTGAGCGTTCCGCTCGGATCGGTCGACACCCAGCACCGGTGCGCCAAGCTCCATCCGAAGTGACCTCGCCTCTCCGGCACCGGCCCGAAGTCCCCGACGGGATACCGGCCGCGGGGTGCAGCACTCTCGCCCTGACGCGCTCAGTGATGCGGCGAGGACAATAGCGAGGGCGGCGGGGGGCCGTATGCGGTGAGGAACCTGTCCCGGAAGGCATCCATCGGCCAGACCGGTGCGCCGGCGTCCGGCCGCAGCCCCTCTTGCCAGCCCCAGTCCGCCGCCCGATCCATGACCGCTGGGTCGGCAGCGATGATGCTCACCGGCACGTCGTGGGTCACCCCTTTACCGCGGACGATGCTCGCCGGTTGATGGTCGCCCAGGACCACGAGCACCAGATCCTGGTCGTGGAGCTGCTGCACGAACGAGGTCACCGCGTCGAGTGAGTAGGCGACGGACTCGGCGTAGGCGGCCTTCACCAGATCGGGGTCCCGCCACACCTTGTCCGGCGACTCGCCTTCGGCCGGCATCGGGTCGAAGACCGAGCCGTCGCCGACCCGGCTCCAGTCGACGAGCCGGGGCAGCAGCGCCCAGGGGGTGTGGCTGGAGACCAGGTCGATCTCGGCCATGACGGGGGCCCGGTTCGGCCGCTCGAGCTCCAGGCGCTGGAGCGCGGCCAGGGTGTACTGATCCGGCATCGAGGCGTAGCTGAACCGCGGCCCGGCATATCCCACGTTCCGGCGGTCGTAAACCTGGTCGTAGTGGTAGTACGTGGTCGCCACCGGCCAGTCCTCCTTGCTGGCTGGTGTGTCGGCGACGGTTCTCCAGCCCGCACGACCGAACGCATTGGTGAGGGTGAGCCGGTCAAGGGTGACGAGGTGGTCGTACCGCCACTGGTTGTCCACCCACAGACCAGACTGCAGCGTGATGTGAGCCAGCCAGCTGAGGCCCCCAAATGTCGGCGAGGTGAGGAAGCCGCTCCGCGAAGAGAACCCGGCCTTTTGCAGCCGCCGCTCCCCGGCATCGAGCGCAGACTCGATAACGGGAAGGTCGAGCGCCGTGCGTCCGTAGCTCTCGACGAAGACCAAAAGAACGTCCTTGCCCCGCAGGCCGGTCAGGAGGTCGTCGTCCAGCGTCTTGCGGAAGGGATCCTGCTCGAGCGCCCGCACGAACTCCCGCTGGCCGCGGAGGTCGTCACGGACCTGCGCGGCGTGGGTGTAGGCGAGCCGGGCCGACGCGGTGGAGGCGATTGGTCCTGCCGGCCCCAGCTGGGCGCCGGACAACGTGGTGACCGTCGCGATCGCGGTCAGAAGGGCGAGCATCCGGATCGACAGCCGCCGGTGTGTTGCCACGAGCCGGGTCAGGCGCACCGCGGACAGCGGCAGCAAGGCGATCAGCGCGACGATAAGAAGCCCAGCTCCGATCTGGACGACGAGGGCGCCCGCACGGCCGATCGAGTCGCCGAGCAGCCCGACCGCGGAGTCGGCGTACGCCGTGTCGTAGACAGGGTGGAACGGGCGGTCGAAGGCGAAGTGGAAGCCCATGTCGAACAGCTGCAGAATCGTCAGCACGCCGAGTCCGAGTCCGCCGAAGAGCGCGAGGATCCGTGCGACCCTAGATGGCAGCACCAGCACGAGGACGACGAAGAGCAGGCCCTCGACCGGGATCCGGAGGAAGGCGCTCGGCGCCAGGTCATCGACCCGGTCCGGCAGGAGGAGCGCAGCCCAGACCAGAAGCAGGGCCAGGGCCGAGATCACGGCGGCGCGAGCGCCGGGTGGGCTTCCGGCGAGGGTGCCGTCCGGTCGCGATGCGGCGCCGCGGCTGCCTCGGCGGATTTGAGAGGCATGCCCTGGGACCCAGAGCCCCCAGACGCTACGGCCGAACGACTCGACCAGCAGGCCCAGCGCGACGAGGAGCATCGCGGTGGTCACGGCATCGGGCAGGATGTCGGCCGCCGCAACGGTCAGCACGACGCCCACGATCGCGGCGACCACCCTGGCCCACCGTCGCGGCGGCAGCGGACCGCGCAGCCACGGCAGCACCCAGCCCGCAGCCACGAACGCATACCGGGCCAGACCCATCGCGAGCACCCACCAGCCCGACTCACGTGCGACGTACACACTCAGGACCATGATCAGGAAGGCGTCGACCTCTATGTCGAAACGCTCCCCGAACGCCGAGGTGGTGTCGGTACGCCGAGCGACCCGGCCGTCGACACCGTCGAGCACCAGCGCCACCGTCGAGAGCGCGAGGATCGCCGCAGGCGCCTGGCCCCCGAACGAGTCCACCGTAAGCGCCCCGACACCACAGGCGAGGACTGCGCGGGCCAGGGTCACTCTGTCCGCCGGCCCCAGTCCGACCTGGCTGTAACGCGTCAGCGCGCGAGCAACCAGGGCGGCAAGGCCGGCTCCGCAGGCGACACCGGCCAACCAGCCGGACGCGTCGAGGCCGGTGGTCGCCGCGAGGACACCGAGGAGCGCGAGTAGGCAGACGAAGCCGGTGAGCGGGCCGGTCGGGGCCCAGCTGCGCACTTGACCAACCCGACGCACCGTGCCTCCGTATCTCAGGGGTACGAACAGTCATACGGTAAAGGCGACGCTTCGATTCATCCGGGCGGGAAGAGGAGGGTGCGGGTGCCGACGGAAGCGCGCGCGTTCTGGATCCGTGAACCCGGCCGGGGCGAGATTCGCACGGTCCAGCTGCCGGAGCCTGGTCCGGGCGAGGTGCTGGTGCGCACGCTGCGGTCCGGGGTGAGCCGCGGCACCGAGGGACTGGTGTTCCGTGGCGGAGTCCCGCAGAGCCAGTACGACGTGATGCGGGCACCGTTTCAGGAGGGCGACTTCCCCGGCCCGGTGAAGTACGGCTACCTCAGCGTCGGCGTCGTCGACCGCGGTCCCGACGAGCTCCGGGGGCGCACCGTCTTCTGTCTCTTCCCCCACCAGACGGCGTACGTCGTGCCGGCCGACGCCGTGGCAGTGGTCCCCGACGAGGTCTCGCCGGAGCGTGCCGTCCTCACCGGTACGGTGGAGACCGCGGTCAACGCCCTGTGGGACGCCGGGCCGCTGGTCGGCGACCGGATCACGGTCGTCGGCGCCGGCATGGTCGGGTGCTGCGTCGCCCGGCTGGTCGGTGGCGTGCCGGGAACGCAGGTGACGCTCGTCGACGTGGACGACACGCGTGCGCACATCGCGGCCTCCCTCGGCGTCGACTTCGCGCTGCCCGAGGACGCCCTCAGAGGTCAAGACCTGGTGTTCCACGCCAGCACGACGTCAGCCGGGCTGCAGCTCTCCCTGGCCCTGCTCGCCGCGGACGGCATGGTCGTCGACCTCAGCTGGTACGGCGACCAGCCGGTCCAGCTGTCCCTCGGTGGCGCCTTCCACTCCGGACGCCTCGGCATCCGGGCCAGCCGGGTCGGCGATGTCGCGGTGGCCCGGCGCGGACGGCGTACCCCAGCTGAGCGGCGCGCGCTCGCGCTGGACCTGCTCCAGGATCCGGCCTTCGACGCGCTGCTCAGCGGCGCATCGAGGTTCGACGAGCTGCCCGACGTGATGGCCCGACTGTCCGACGGCCGGCTCCGCGCGCTCTGCCACACGCTGACCTACGACGAAGGGTAGGACCGATGTTCAGCGTCACCGTCCGCGACCACGTGATGATCGCGCACAGCCTTCGCGGCGAGGTGTTCGGTCCCGCGCAGCGCCTGCACGGAGCGACGTACGTCGTGGACGCGACCTTCTCCCGGGTCGAGCTCGACTCCGACGACATCGTGGTGGATATCGGCCGGGCCACCGAGGTGCTGCGTGGCGTTCTGGCGGACCTCAACTACCGCAATCTCGACGAGATGCCGGAGCTCGCGGGGCGCAACACAACCACCGAGATCCTCGCGAGGCTGATCGCGGACCGGCTCGCCGGCCGTGTCGAGGGCGGCGGGCTCGGGGACTCCGCGAGTGGGCTGGCCCGGATCGCGGTGACCCTGCGCGAGTCGCACATCGCGTGGGCGAGCTACGAAAGGTCGTTGTGAACGAGGTGCACGTCGTGGTCCCCTACGGGATCGACGACCCGCGGCGGCCGAGCGGCGGCAACGTGTACGACCGCCGGGCTTGTCGCGGGCTTGCCGCGCTTGGCTGGTCGGTCCACGAGCACACCGTGCCCGGCCGGTGGCCCCGGCCCGACCCGCCGGCCCGCGCGGCCGTTGCTGCCGCCCTGGCCCGGATGCCTTCTGGCTCACTGGTTCTCGTCGACGGCCTGGTCGCGTCGGTGGTGCCGGAGCTGCTGGAGCCGGAAGCCGGCCGACTGCGCCTCGTCGTACTCTTGCACATGCCGCGGGACGAGCCGCGCGAGGTTGCGGCGCTGTCGGCGGCGTCCGCGATCGTGGCCACGAGCCAGTGGACCCGGCGGTGGCTGAGCGACCACTACGCGCTGCCCCGGAATCGCGTGTACGTCGTGCCGCCCGGCGTCGACGCAGCCGAAGTGGCGGCGGGTACCCCGTCTGGCGGGCGGCTGCTCTGCGTCGGAGGCGTCACCCCGCTCAAGGGCCACGACCTCCTGCTCGACGCACTGGCCACGGTCGACGACCCCGCCTGGCGATGCGTCTGCGTCGGCGCGCTGGACCTCGACCTGGAGTTCGTCGCACGCCTGCGACGGCTGGCCGAGGACAGCGGGCTCGGCGATCGGGTGTGCTTCACCGGCCCGCTCACGGACGACGAGCTCGACCGCGCGTACGCAGAGGCGGACGTCCTGGTGCTGGCCTCGCGCGCGGAGACTTACGGCATGGTCGTCACCGAGGCGCTTGCCCGCGGGCTTCCGGTCATCGCCGGGGAGGTCGGTGGCGTACCTGAGGCCCTCGGCCACGCAGCCGACGGCAGCCGGCCCGGCCTGCTGGTCCCGCCCGGCGACCCGCAGACTCTCGGGCAGACGTTGAGTTGCTGGCTAGGTGACCCCCTGGAGCGCGAGCGGCTCCGCGCGGCGGCCCGGTCGCGGCGACAGAGACTTTCGGACTGGGCGCAGACCTCGCGCGAGCTGTCGGCCGTGCTGTCCGAAGTCGCCGGGTGACCGGATGAACTAGCAGCCAGGTGACCCCGTACGACTGTCGAGGGATACAACGAGAACATCGGAGGCACCGCCAT
The DNA here is from genome assembly GCA_963841555.1 of uncultured Actinomycetota bacterium. GTDB lineage: Bacteria > Actinomycetota > Actinomycetes > Mycobacteriales > Mycobacteriaceae > Mycobacterium. The sequence continues at coordinate 508,582 of CAWJDL010000003.1, read as the reverse complement.
CAGCCGAAGCATCTGGACCTGGGCGCGCCTGGCTGGCGGTGCCGCGATCCTCGCCGTCCTGGTCTGGCGGGTGGGCGCGGGCCCATTCGTGGAAGGGCTCAGACTGACGACTGTCTGGGCGCTCGCCGCCGCGGTGGCGATCACTTCGCTGACCACCTTGTGCTGTGCGTGGCGGTGGAGCCTTGTCGCGGGCGGACTTGGCGTCGACGTACCTCTGCGGACGGCGGTGAGTGCCTACTACCAGTCCCAGTTCCTCAACTCCACCCTTCCTGGCGGGGTGCTGGGCGACGTGCACCGCGGCGTGCTCCACGGGGTTGCCGTCGGCGATATGGGGCGGGGCGTGCGGTCGGTCGCGTGGGACCGTGCGTCGGGGCAGGCCGTGCAGGCGTTGCTGACCGTGGCCGTCCTGCTCCTTCTGCCCCCGCCCGCAGGCTCTCTTCGTGTCGTGGTCGCCTGGGTGGTCGCGGTCGTCGCCGGCGTCGCGCTGGTCGTCGTACTCCTGCGCCTGAACCCAGGGCGCCTACCGACCCGGATCGCGCGCGCCGTCATTAGCGACCTCCGCGGTTCGGTCCTCTCGAGGCGGGTCTGGCCGGGCATCGTGCTCGCCTCCACCGTCGCCGTGATGGGCCACGTCGCGGTGTTCGTGGTCGCGGTACAGGTGACCGGGACGGAGCTGCCGGTGGGTCGGCTGCTCCCACTTGCACTGGTCGTGCTGCTGGCCTCGGCCGTACCGGCGAACATCGCCGGCTGGGGCCCGCGCGAGGGTGCGGCCGCGTGGGCGTTCGGCGCGGTCGGGCTGAGCGCTGCTGAGGGCGTCACCGTTGCGGTGGTGTACGGCGTACTCGCGCTCGTCGCCACCCTGCCCGGTGCCGTCATAATGCTGGCCGGGCGAGGGCGCCGTCGGGACGGCACGTGCGAGCTGACTGGGGCGCAGGCGGAGCGAGTCGGGGGCGTCGTACATGCCTGAACGCCCTTACACACTGCTCAGCTGCGGCATGTCGATCGACGGCTACATCGACACCGCGACCGACGAACGTCTCGTGTTGTCCAATGATGCCGACCTCGACCGGGTCGACGCCGTGCGTGCGGACAGCGACGCGATCCTCGTGGGCGCCGCAACCCTCCGCAACGACAACCCCCGGCTGCTGGTGCGTGCGTCGTCGCGGCGCGCCCAGCGCATCGCCCGCGGCCTGCCGCCAACCCCGATCAAGGTGACCGTCACCAGTCGCGCTGAGCTGGACCCGTGCGCCGCCTTCTTCGTCACCGGTGACACCGAGAAACTGGTCTACTGTCCCACCGACGCCGTGGCGGAGGCTCGGTGCCGGCTTGGGGCGGTCGCAACGGTCGTCGACGGCGGTCGGCCGATCGAAATGTGCCGGATCAGCGAGGACCTGCGCGCCCGCGGCGTCAGGCGGCTAATGATCGAGGGGGGCGGGAAGGCACTCACCCAGTTCCTCACGGCCGGCCTTGCGGACGAGCTGCACCTGGTCGTGGCGCCTTTCTTCGTGGGCGACTCCCGGGCGCAACGGTTCATCGGCGATGGAAGCTTCCCGTGGAACCCAGACCGCCGTGCGGAGCTGGCGGAGGTGCGCCGGTTCGGCAACGTCGTACTCCTGCGCTACGCGCTCTCGGACCGTTTCGACCAGGACTGAAGGAGAGCACGATGCACCTGCCCGCAGCAACGATCCGTACCCAGGTCATGCTGCCGCTGCGGTTCGCTGACGGATTCGGCACGACCGCGCGGGTCTACACCTTCGACGGGCTCGCCGACGGCCGGGAGCATCTCGCCCTCGGCCTGGCTGGCGGCGGTGTCTGCGGATCCGGAGGTCCCGCTGCTGGTCCGGATCCACAGCGAGTGCTTCAACGGCGACGTCCTCGGGAGCGAGCAGTGCGACTGCGGGCCGCAGCTGCTCGAGGCGGTCCGGCGCATCGCGCAGGTCGTAGTCACCGTCGCCGAGCGGGTGCCGACCGCGCTGCAGCCACGAAGGCCGGCAGAGGCGCACACACGCTGGACCTCCCGTGCGATGACGTGCTCGACGCCGAGGCGTAGGGCACGGACTGGCCGTCGACTTCTGAGCTGTCATCTCGGCCGCACCAGCAGATCCTGGTGGTGCACGGTGACAGACAGGTGGCCGGCGGCTGCCTCCGCCAGGCGTCGCCTTGCGTACGACGGAGCATGGGCCCGCAGCTCGGGTCGCTGCTTGCATGCCCCGGCCAGCCAGCCGGTGAACCACGCGGCCGCGAGTGCGCCGTGACCGGGGCCGAGCCGCCACGGGCTCGGGCGGACCAGGACTTCGAGGCCCAGCCGGGTGAAGCCGTCGACCGCGGCGCCGACCGCGTCGGGACCGAGCAGCTTTCCGGCGCTTGTGGTGCGTCGCTGGTGGGCGTTGAACGCGTCTGTGACGCTTTGGTCGAACGGCTCGGCCGGCGTGATCTCGACACGGCCGGTGACGCTGAGGGCGATGAGCACGGGGCAGTCCGCCCCGGCACAGGTGGCGACGAGTCGTTCGAGCTCCTCGGCGGTCATCATGTCCAGCAGCGCCGAGGCGGTGATGAGAGCTGCGCCCGCCAGCTCCACGAGCTCCATCCGGGTGATGTCGCGCCGACGGGTCTCCATCGTGACCGGCGTGCCGTCGGAGGCCCTGTCCGGCGGGTCTGCGGCGGCGAGGGTGAGCAGCTCGTCGTCCCTGTCGTACATGACCCAGTGTTGGGGTCCGGGCAGCCGCACCGCGAGCCAGCGGGCCATCGACCCGGTGCCGCAACCGAGGTCGCGGATGGTCGCCCTGCCGTGGGTCGGCAGGTAGGACCGGACCTTCTCGACGAGCTCGGACGCGCGGGCTGCCGCGTCGGCCGCCTCCCGCAACCTCAGCCACTCGGAGCTGGCCCGGACCGGTCCGGTCGTCATGCCGCCTCAGCCAACGCCTGACCCCTCACGAGCCGCTCACCTCGCCTCCACTGGACCGACGCTAGCAACGCACGTAGAACATCTGTACTTATGGACACGCCCAACGTTCCTGACCGTCAACTGCATTCCCACGGGGGTTGCCATGAAGCAGGATGAGCGCGCCCCCTTCGACCGGCCCTTGCACCGAGCCAGACTGTCGACGTACCCGCCTGGCGAGTTCGTCGGTCAGGAAGGCTTCATGCGCGCCAGCGAAATCCTCGCCCTGGCGCTGGTAGCCGACGGTATAAACGCGGGTGAGCGCCGACATCGGGTCCTGGAACACCGTGCCGATGGTCTTGCCGCGGATGTCCGACATCCGTTGTGTCGCAGCGGTTGCCACCGCGTGCGGCGGGTCCAGCTACACGACCAAGGACACCGGCGCGCGACCGCGACCACCGCCTGCCCGGCCGCAACTGAAGCCTCCCGCAGCAGCCGGCGCGGCGACTATTACTATCGACAATTTGAGCTACGGCGAACCACTCACGGTGTCGCGGGCGCAACTGTCAGGGTCACCAATAACGACTCGGCCGCGCATTCCATCCCGTCACGTCGCAGACCGCTGGCCAGTTCGATGTGCACCTTGCAAGCAATGGGGAAAGCAACGTTCACGGCACCAACCCAGTCGGGCGAGTATGCCTTCTACTGCACGTATCACCCGTCGATGAAGGGCACGCTGATCGTCCAGTAGCCAACCCCCAGGTGGTGCGCGAGACCCGCCTCACGCCGACTGCCGCGTCATGCCCAGCGCTGCGCCGATGCGTGCCCAAGACATCCCGCGGTCGCGCAGTTCGCGCACGCGATCGCGAAGTCCCGCGTCGATATTCGTCGCCGATGTGGACGGGAACCGTTCCAGCAGCTCGTCATCCCACATCAAGCCCCACTCCGGTAGCGACGGTGGCTCGGCGGGTACGGCCTGGCCGAGGACCGCAACACACTCGCCGACGCAGGCGTCATAGACGCAGATGCCTGACCCGGCGATGAGCGTGGCAACCCCTACCTGGGGGAGAACACCGATTTCAAGAACGACCGCGTCGGACGCAGCCTCGCAATCAGCAACGCCACCGCCGAACTGATCATCGAACACAAACAGCATATGCGGGAACGCTTCTCGGACACAGCGCTGGCCGACCTTGTACTGCCATGAGCCGGCATGTCGGCGCCGTGGTTCACGGAGCCGGCGAGGTGGCCGCCGTCCCTGGCCGCCTTGTCATGGCCCTCCGGCCCACGACGCACCGTATGGCCAGGCAGTGAACTGTTGTCAGCCCCGCGTCGTGGATAACGTAAGCGGACCAGGCCATGGCCGCGCGAGCGGAAGGACTTCTCTACACCAAGGGCCAACACGCCCTCGCCCTGAAAGAGCGGACACTGCAATGAGATCAACGGTTATCGCGGTGGCGATCCGGCTGGCCATCGGCGCCTCGATCGCGGTCAGCGGCGTCATTCACGCCTATCTGTATGTCAACGGCTACCGCGACATCCCCACGGTCGGCCCGGGGTTCTTGGGGCAGGCCATCGTCTTTTGTGTCCTGGCCCTGCTGATCCTCGCCGGCGGACCGGATTGGCTGCGGTGGGTCGCGGGCGTGCTTTCCGCCGGCGCACTGGTCGCGTTCGCGCTGTCGCGCACCGTCGGGCTCTTCGGATTCGCCGAACGGGGATGGAACCCATCACCGCAGGCGGCGGTCAGCGTGATCGCAGAAGTGCTCACCGTGGTATTCGTTGCGGCCTCTGTGCTGAGCAGCCGCACCAAAACCCCACTACCCTAACAGCGGACGCACCAGGCCGCGGGTGTGACAACGGCACAATCGTTCGCTCACCCACCAGCGTCGTCGATCAGCTTCACCGATCCTGCGAAATCGTTGCCACTGTGAAAGCTTGTGCCCGTTGAAACCCACCACATCACTGAAGCCGTCGTCGCCGGCGAAGTGGGGTCATTCCCCTACAACGACGTAGCCTCTCCGGTCGGCATTTTTATAGTTGTGACCTGCTATTTTGTTGTGGAGCTGCCGGGAATCGAACCCGCTACAGAAATCGCGCTGACCTGCGTAAACGCTGAACTTGAGGACGCGAAACGACGTGAAATAACGTCAAACGACCTGCGGAGACGCGAAAGGTGTTGACGGCGTCAACATCAACGCAGGCGACGATTACTTCAATTTCCTGGCCTCACCGGCGGGGCCAAGGGCGCGGTGATGAGCCATCCAATCGAGTTGATTAGCGCAGCGCTGCAGAAAGGACGGCAGCATCGGCGTTGGCGCCTGTGCCGATGAGCTCGGCGGTTGTTCGTGCGTGCAACGAATTACGGTCCTCGAACGGATTGAACGCGACGATTCCGATACCTAGCTCGTTGGCGTCGCCGATTTGGTCGACGTCTCAGGTCTAATCGTTTTCCCCACGGGAGTGTCGGAGCGCTCGTCCACGCTCGACATCCTTTTCCTCCTTTGCCTCGTTCTTCTTCGCCACGCGGTCATCCCGTGGCGGCAGCTGCAACTCTCGCTCGGCGGCAATCCCAGCCTGAAGTTGGCGTCCGCGCTCAAGCTCGGCATCCAGTTCCGCGCCGAAAAGCAGCGCGAGGTTGGTGATCCACAGCCATAGCAAGAACACGATCACACCCGCTAGCGCTCCGTAGGTCTTGTTGTAGCTCCCGAAATGACCCACATAGAACCCGAAGAGAACCGACGCGGCCACCCACGTCACGATGGCTACGCCTGCCCCGACGCTGATCCAGCGGAACTTCGGCTGCTGGACATTGGGCGTTGCGTAATACAGCGTTGCGACCGCCAGGACCATGAGGGCCAGAATCAGAGGCCACCGCGCGACGTTCCAAACCGTTAGAGCCACGTCACCCGCGCCGATGATGTCACCCACAGCGGTTGCTACCGGACCACTCACGGCGAGCATGAACGCAGCCGCAGCAGCCGCCACAAGGGCGCCGAAAGTGAGCACCAGTTGCAACGGCCGCAACTTCCAGACCGGTCGGCCCTCGTCGATTTCATAGATCCGGTTCATCGCCCTGCCAAAGGCTCCGATGTACCCGGATGCGGACCAAAGCGCGCCGACAATGCCGGCGACGAGCGCAAGCCCGGCCGAAGGTGACTCGACGAGCTGCTCGAGCGGAGCGCGCAATGTGTCCACCGCCGAGCCAGGCGCGAGATCTCCCACGATCTGCAGGACCGAGTCAGTCGTGCGCCTGCCCTGGCCGAAGACACCCAGCAACGAGACGACCACCACCAGAGCGGGAAAAATGGACAGCACTGCGTAGTAAGTCAGCGCCGCCGCGAGGTCAGTGCATTGGTCTTTGGAGAATTCGCGAACCGTTTTTCGGACGACGCAAAACGCGGAGCGTTTCGTCAGATCCGTCGGGGAATCCGGCTTGCCCGGATCGTCCGGGTGGGGCGCAGCTTCCTTGCGGGTGGAGCTATCGGCGGTAACGACAGCATCCGTTGGACACCGACGGACAAGTGGTCAGCTCCCGGGCCATTCCCCGGTCCATTTCTCGAATAACCGCGCGCCCTGTCGGTCGATGACGGTCTTGACCACGGAGAAGATGGCGCCCTGGATCGCCGCGGCGAGGATGATTTCTTTGAATGGATACTCGGTCTCTAACGGCTTTGGCGGATCAGGTTTTTCGCCGGGCGCCGCTCGGCGCCACACCTGTTTGAAGATGGTCCCGGCGAGCAAGCCGCCGATGACCGAACTGACCAAGCCAACGGGCCGGTACAGAATTTTCGCCGACGTACTCGGTTGTCTGCTCGACATCCCTATCTCCTTGGTCGGTGCTCCTCGCTCGCCAGTTAGTGGCGGCGTTTCCAGATCACGATGCCGAGGATCACGGCAACGGCCGCTACCACGGTGAAGCGAACGACCGGCTTCACTGAGCCCTTGTCGTCTTTGGCGACGTTAACCGCGGCCGACGACAATTCGGAGCCCTTCGCCTGGAGGGCGTGCGCCTTCTCGGCTATGAGTTCTCTAGTGTCCGTGGCCTTTTGCTGGGCCCTCTGCTTGACGTCGAGCTTGCCCGACAACGCTCCGACGGTCTCACCCAGTTGATCCCGCGTGCGTTCGATGTCGGCCTGGATCTCATCGATGCCCGCGTCTGATCCGGGCTCGGGGCGCTGGTCAGGCTCGGTCATGGCGGGCTTCCTTCACTTCGTCGATGTCCTTCTTCACATTGGCCACGGTCTGCTCGGGCGCCCGTGACGCTTGCTGGACCTGACCCTTACTGATGACGCCCGCAACTCCGGCTGCAAGCAGCAGCACCGCCGCCACGATCAACGCGGACGCCCAGACGGGCAGCACAACGGACAGCGCCGCGATAGCGGCAGTGACAATCGCTGCGAACCCGAATACCGCGAGCAACCCCGCCACGCTAAGGAGTCCGGCACCGATGCCGGCATGCGTGGCCGATTCCTGAAATTCCTTCTGAGCCAACCGCATCTCGTCGCGGACAAGCCGCGACGTTTGTGACGAGATCTGAGTCAGCAGCTCCCCCAACGATGCATCTGCAGCCGGCTTTGACTCGTTACTCATCTACTCATACCCTTCCCCCTCGCTTCCATGGCGGCAGTCCGGGCAAGTCCCGCACCTCAGGTGAGCACTGGTTCGACTGCGTCGCACACCTCGAGCAGCCGCCGTGCCGACTTCCACCCGACGCCACATGTGTCGGGCCGAAACTTAGTTAGTTGCCAAAAAACCCACCTCAAGTTCAGTCCGGTCCGACGACCGACGAACACGTAAATAACCGAAGTGCCCCGCCAGCGAGCGCCTAAACCTCGTACACAGGGATCCGCTCTGAATGCGCGGTGAACGAAACTCACCGGACCGCAGCAACGGGTACACAGCAGCTACGAAAGGAAATGACATGACGACTAATGACAGCTCCGAGACAACGCACGCCAGCGTCATCACCGACCGGCCGGAACGATATGCAAAGCAGCTCGCCTCGCACTTAGGCCGTCGCCACGGCGGAGAGCGGTCGTCGCAGACCAACACTGGCTGGATTGACTTCGGCCCGGGCCGCGCGACCATCAGCGCCGACGGTGACCAACTCCAGCTCGCGATAACTGCGCCATGTGACCACCTCAGCCGCCTGGAAGAGGTGGTCGCGACTCATCTCGTCAGGTTCGGTGAACGAGACGAGCTCTCGGTGGAGTGGCGTCGGGATTGAACCGGTCCGGAGGTAGGGGGCGTCACCCTCGCCATCCTCGAAGGATTAGACGAGGCGCAGGTGGGGCATTTCTGACACCGTGCTGACCGCCGCGTTATTCGGTTTGGGCGCATCCAGCGCGCTGGTGATAGGCGCGGTTGCCGGCGCTCGGTGGAGTCCGCCCAAGCGGGTGACAGGAGTGTTGCTCGCCTTCGCTAGCGGTGCGCTGATTTCTGCGCTGGCGTTCGAACTATTCGAGGAAGCCTTCGCCTTGGCTGGTGCCGTGCACGCGGGTCTGGGCCTGCTGGCCGGTGCCGCCTACCTTGCGGATCATCCCGCAACGTTGCCCGAGTGACGATCAGTCAAACGCAACCATTCGCCGTCGAGGAGCAAAAGACAGTGCTCAGGGGCCACCTCGCCAATGTTCGATGCGGTGATGGTCAGGAGTGAAGCCGTGTTTCACACCCCACAGGACTGCCTGGGTTCGGCTGCCGACTCCGATCTTGCGATAAATCGTGCGGATGTATGACTTCACAGTGTTAGGGCTGAGATACGTCAGCGTCGCGACCTCGGCATTGCTCTTGCCCTGGGTGATGAGGGCCAGGATCTCCGACTCTCGATCGCTGAGGCCTTCGCCTCGGCCGGGCCAATCGAGTCCTACGGCGCTGCGCGCCCGCGGTGGAGAATCACTTATGACCGTCTCTCCGGCGTGCACCGCCTCCAGTGCGGCTACCAACTCTCGCGCAGGCAACTTCTTAGATATATAGCCATGCGCCCCCTGCTGCTGGGCACTGCGAATAAGGTCCGGGTGAAAGTTCCAGGTGTACACCACGACTCGGCGTGCACGCGGATTGGCGACCAGAACGGCGATCTCTTCGTGATCCGATTCCGGTTGGGCGAAGGAGTCATACAGAACGATGTCGACGGCGTCGTCGACAGCCGTATTCGAGTCAAGCTCGGCGACAACCACTCGGTCGCGGTACTGGTTGAACATATTGGCCACACCCATCAGCACCACGTCGTAGTCGTCCACAAGCGCCACGGTGATCGGAGTGTTCGCGCGGGAGGCCATGCACGACAAAGTACCTCCCTAGGGGTGTAATCGCTGCCTCCCTAGGGGTGTTGACTTGGATCAGCTCGAGCAATCGCTCAAGTGGACCGAATTCTACGCACATGGCTGCGCGACTCAGAAGGGCTTAAGCCATGATCATCCTTTGAATGATCAAAGAGGGGTTCCGCAATGATCGATCATTTAGCCGAACGTGGCCACTCCGCCACCTCCGGACACCGACACGGCTTCGAAGTGCAGGATAGCTGGACCGACAGGATCGTGGTGTTGTCCGTTCGTGATGCGGTTGACATGCTCAGCGCACCACAGTTGTCCGAGGCGATCTGTGTTGCGCTCAGGGAGGCGCCAGTCGGGCTCATCGTTGACCTCACAAACGTGGATTTCCTTGCCTCCGTCGGGATTAGCGTCCTGGTGGCAGCGCAGGAGGCGGCTGATGCGATGTCAGTGCGATTCGGGGTAGTAGCCGAAGGAGCAGCCACCAGCACGCCGATCAGGGCGCTCGGAATTGACGCCCTCCTGACGCTTCATCCGACGCTCGGCGACGCATTACGCGATCTTCACTGAGACCGCCGACTTCTGCTTGACGAATCAACACCTAGCCAATCACCTTGATTGCGTTACCAGTTCGCTGATCATTCGAGTCGATCTCGGCAAGTACAACACCGTCGCGGTACTAGTTGAACATAAGGCCACGCCCAGCCGCACGATGTCGTCGTCGCGCACCAGCGCCACGGGGGTCGCACGGTGGCGCAAAGCCCCCAGATTACCTCCCTAGGGGTGTAGTACTACCCCTCTTGGGGGTGGTGGACTATGGCCAGAGTCGCGCAACCGCTCGACCCGTCCGATAGCGCACAGCCTGCGCGAAACAGAAAGGCCCGCAGCCATGATCGTGCTTGGAATCATCTTGCTCATCGCCGGGTTCCTGCTGAAGATATCGATCTTGTGGACCATCGGAATCATCCTGCTGGTCATCGGCGTCGTTCTCGCGATTCTGGGTTCAGTAGGACGTCCTGTGGGCGGCCGGCGCCACTACTTCTAACTTCTATTAACCGTCCTCGCGCCGTCGATAATCTGGTTGTTGAACACGTTGAGGCGTTCGGAGTGATTCAGCGCGATTGTGCGCACACGCCGAACGTCAGTGTTGCGGACGGTCATGAGGTGGCCTCCTGTGCCGCAGACGAACTGGCCCATCGGTACTCGGCCTGGCTCGCAAATGCGGTCATCGAGCGGAGGGGTAGTACGGCGTCGATTGCTGCGATCAGAGGCGAACGGGTTACACGATGGTGACGCCGACGGGCTCGTCGTGGCGAAGGGGATTTGCCGTTGAAAGTCACGTGCCCCTGCGCATCCGCTTCAACCCACGGCTCGAGGGACCCGGGATGCTTCTTTCAGAGATTCGGCGATGAGTCACGAATGGATATCTTTCGACTCACGATCATCGAAGCTGACATCGATACGCTGAAACGCCTTGGCGCGTTGAGCTTTTGCCTGTCCGGTATAGGTCTTGCGGTCACCACGGGTCAATTTCACATTGTCGGTAAACGGAGTCAGCAGGGCACGCGGGTAGAGGCGATCGGTCGCCACCACGTTGGCTTCGGCGCACAGCAGCAATGTCGTCGCGATCAAGTACAAAAAGGCCAATAAACCGAGCACCAGAGCGAACACGCTGTTCGTCGCGCTCGATGATTTGATCACCTGCGCTATGTAGATCGCCCCGAACCACTGCAGCAGTTGCCAGATGACCGCCGCCGCCAGTGCGCCGGGCGCCACCTGACGGTAGGACACATCCCTGGCCGTAGCGATCCGGCAAACGACAAGACACACGCACGCATTTATCAGCACCGACACCACCACAATGCTGCCTTTGCCGACTATCCCGAACGATTCCGACGCTCGACCGATTGCCGCCAGGATGGTTGTGGCAATCAGCGCCGAGCCGAGGACGAGGAGCACGAGCAGACTGCGGATACGCGCCCGGATAGGGTCGGGCCTGTCGTTGCGTGGCACCGCCCACAACGTATCCATGGCGTTTTGCACTGCCTGGCCAACGCCGAGGCCTCCATACAGCGCCCCTGCGATGCCGACGACGACCCCGACCGTCCCACCGCTCAGACCTTGGGGCTGCCCGAGTTGGTCACCGATGATCGGGAATTGGGCGACAGCCGACTGCAAAATCTGCTCCTGCAGCTCTGGGCGGCCGACTAGCACCACTCCCAATACGGTTGTCAACAGCAGCAAGGCGGGAAAAAGGGACACGAATGCGTAATAGGTGATCAGCGCGGCAAGATAGCTTCCTTGATCATCGACGAACTTGTAGATGACCGCGATGAAGAAGCCGGCGACGCGGCTTCGCCGCTGTAACCGATCAAGCCAACCCACCATGATGGACTCCGCCGCCAAGTGCGGCAAGGCCCGCACGCCGCAGAGATACCCAAGCTGTTGAGGCGCAAATCAATGCGGACATGGTTACAGCCGCGTTGTTGTCACGATTTGCGAAAGTGCATGCCCCCCGCACCACGATGTCAGGGGAACGCTTGGCGATGATGTCGGCCGACCTCAATCTCTTGTCAATCTCTTGTCGCGACTTTGTCCTCCTTGTCTTTGCCTTTGTCGTCCTTGTCGTCCTCGCAGCTGCCACGGTCCAACTCGAGAGTGGCCCAATGACTCGGCGAGAGCAGAACTGTCCACTCGCCGGCCTCGCGTCCCAGTTTTAGAACTCCAGCCTCGAGTTCCCACTTGGTGTCCTCGTCGTAATCGTCCGCTTGTCCGTCGCTATACGTGAGTTTGAACGCCATGGTCGGCGCCTGCGAAGCGATGACGAGGAAAGAGAACTAGGGGCGAATTTGGCGGAGGGCCGGCGACGACCCGCTCCTGCCACACGCCTGGCTGCCCGCGGTCTCAAGGAGCAGCTGATCGACGACGTCGGTGAGGCGCCCGCGGCAGCGCATGGCCCGGCGCTGACGGGCTGCCGATGTGCCGATGATCAACACTTGCCGGGTTAGCTCAATGATCATCGGCCAGTCCCCCACCGCCTCGAGCTGCGGGCGCAGCGATCGCACCAAATCGGTGACAACGTCGGCGGCGGGGCGGCTGCTTGGGCCGCTGATGTCGACGAGCTCGCCCTCAAGCCCGGAGCGGGCCGCCCGCCATAGCGCGGCCCGGGCCAGCGGCGGGGCGACCTCGACTGCCGGGACACCCGCCCGCAACGCCTCGACCTCGCGCTCGACGAGTGCCCGAAACACCCCGGCGATCAACACGATGGTGTCGACCGACGGGCAGCTGTCGCACACCCGTAGTTCCAGTGTCGGCGCGGCAAGCGCCGGCCGGACGTCGAAGTAGACCATCCCGGCGTCGGTGATCACCCCACTGGCCACGAGGTCGTCAACCAGCCGGTCATATTCCGCAGCCGACGACACCGGCGGGGCAGCCCCGGTCGTGGGCCAGCGCTGCCACACCAATGTGCGCGCGCTCGAATAACCAGTGTCGGATCCGTCGGCCCAAAACGGCGAGCTGGCACTCAGCGCCAGCAGCGTCGGCAGATACGGCGTGACCCGGTTGGCCACCGCGACGGACTCGTCGCGATCATCCACACCGACGTGTACCTGGCTGCCACAGATCAGTTGTTCGCGAGCGAGCAGCTGGTAGTCGGCGAGCATCTGCCGATAACGGGCGGTCTGGGTGACCTGCATTTCGGCGGGCACCGACAACGGCACCGCCCCCGCCGCGACAACACCCATACCGAGCCTGGCCGCGGCGTCCACGAGGATCCGGCGGTGGCTCTGCAGATCGGCGCGCAGTCCGTCGAGGGTGTGGACAACCCCGCTGTTCATCTCGACCACGCAGCACTGCAGCTCGGCGACATAGCTGTCGGACAACCCGTCAAGTAATTCGGGCGCGCGGGTGGTCAGCCGCCTGGTTTTGCGGTCGACGACGTGGAACTCTTCCTCGACGCCCAATGTTCGCGGCATGTCGCCTCAATTCGTGACCGTTATTGACGCTCAGTTAGACCAGGGATAGCCACGAGGTGTCTACACAAACGTCAATTTTTGTTCTGTGCCCTCAGGCAGACTGACGCCGCGCTGACCTGCCACTTTCTCTTTCCAATCACTCGGGAGTTAATTAACGGTGGCGTGGGTATCCCCCAGCATGACCTCACAAGGTTCCAGTGGCATCAGCGGTGATGCCCTGGTCGCCGACGCCCGTCTGACGGACATCGAGCGCGAGCTGAACCTGCTGCTCAGTGTCACGCCGACAAACAGCGCCGAGGCGTGGATGGATTTCGAACGCTCCGGTTTCGAATCAGTCCCCACCCTGCAGTCGAGGCCGCTCGACTTCGATCCGGACCTGGTCAAGCGCGATCTCTACAACGTGGAGATCGAGCGCGTGGAGGATTCGGCGCTCAACTCGCTGTTCCGAGCTAAGCGTGACGAGATCGCCCGCCAAATCACCCTGCTGGAGGATCGGGGTACGTCGCGTTTCAGGTACGGCTCGCTCCAGCTCTATGGGGAACCCGGCGAATCGCTGGTCGCGACGGCCCGCTCGCTGCTCGAGCTCATCGATCCACCACCGATCACGTCGGGCAGCGTCACCGCAACGGCATTCGCCGAGGCGGCACGAACGGAACTCGAGTGGTACCGATCGCGCTATCCGGGGTTCCCCGTAGCGGTCGAGGTGCGCGACGACGTGGCCGATCTGATGGTGTCGTTCGGCAGGCTCCTCATCCCTGCCACCGCCGGCTTCCGCGAGGACCGCGTCGAGCCACTGATCCAGCACGAGGTCGGGACCCACGTGCTCACCTATCGCAACGGCGACTCGCAACCGTTGAAGCTCCTAGCCGTCGGGCTCCTCTCGTACGAGGAGACGCAGGAAGGCCTGGCGGTTTTGGCCGAGTACGTCGCTGGGGGACTCGATCCCCGACGCATGCGCGTCCTCGCCGCGAGGGTCGTGACTGCATCGATGATGTTGGCCGACGCGGACTTCGTTGAGATCTTCAAACACCTCACCGACGAGCACGGCTTCGCGCCCCGCACCGCGTGGTCGGTGACGAGCCGCGCGACGTACGGCGGAGGCTCGACGAAGGACATCATCTATCTGCGCGGGATCGAGCGAGTCCTCGGATACTTCGCCGAAGGACGCGACATCGATCCTCTCCTCGCCGGCAAGCTCTCGCTCGACCATGCGCCGCTCGTGGAGGACCTGATCCAGCAAGGGGTGCTCGAACCTCCGTGGGCGCGTCCTCGTTGGCTGTCCGCGCCTGGGGCCGAAGAACGGCTCGAACGCGTGCGTGAAGGCATGCACGTATCGGACCTACTAGAGATGGACGTGGTCACATGAGGATTGCTTTTCTGGTCAATAGCGTGGAGACCGAGGTCGACGAGTACGCGACCACCCGGCTCGCGAAGGCTGCGGCCCTGATCGGCCACGAGGTTTGGTACGTCGGCTTGGGCGACTTGAGGATCGGCGAGCCCGACGGCGAGATCGGCGCGCACGCACGCCCCGGCATAGCCCGCGAAGACGACACGCTGACGGCGTTCGCCGATCGCATGAAGGAGAGCTCGGCCCAGCGCATACGCCTGGACAAGCTCGATGCCGTATTCCTGCGGAACGACTCGATCGAGGATCTGCAGGACCGACCGTGGGCCAGCAGCTTAGGCGCCGTATTCGGTCAGCTACTGGCGGCGCACGGTGTCACCGTGGTCAACGACCCAACGGCGCTCATGCGGGCCGGAACCAAGGTGTACCTCGACGAATTTCCGGCGGACGTCAGGCCCCGATCCCTGATGACGCGCAACGAGGAGGACGTCCGCAACTTCATCTCGTCCGTAGGACGCGTCATCATCAAGCCGCTGTGCGGCGCCAAGGGCCGCAATGTGTTCATGGTCGACGGACAGGACGAAGCCAACCTGAACCAGATGATGGAGTCGGTCCTCGAGGACGGCTACCTCTACGCGCAGGGATACGTCGAAGGCGCCGACGAAGGCGACATGCGGATCTTCCTGCTCGACGGCGAGCTCATCGAAGTCGACGGACACATCTCCGCGTTCCGGCGCGTGCCGGAAGGGAATGACCCTCGTGCCAACATCAGCACCGGCGGGAGGATGAGCCCCGGAGACATCACCGATAAGCAGCGCGCCGTAGTAAAAGCGATGCACGACAAGCTCGTGCAGGACGGGATGTTCTTCGTCGGCATCGACGTGATCGGCGACAAAGTCATCGAGATCAACACCGAGAGCGCGGGCGGTCTGCAGGCGTTGGAGCGTCTATACGAGGTCGATATCTGCCCGGTTGTGATCGAAGCGCTGGAACGCCGAACTCAGAACTGACCTTCGGCGTGCCAAAGCATCAATGCCGCCATCGTCAGCTGACCGCACATGCCCAACCAGTCTGACCGGGACAGCCCCCGCTGCTCAGATTCTTCGCGGATGCGCCGATGCTTTTGGAGGAACAAACAAGAAGGGCCGCATCTCTGCGGCCCTTCTTTTGTGGAGCTGCCGGGAATCGAACCCGGGTCCTACGGCATTCCCTCGAGGCTTCTCCGTGCGCAGTTCGCTATGCCTCTACTCGGATCTCCTGATCACGCGAACAAGTCAGGATGACGATCCCAGTCGCTGTTTGATGTCCCAATACATCTCGCGACCGGACGTATCGGTTTGTCCCTCTAGCTGATGCCAGGGTCCGGGCCGAGGGCGCTCCCGGTCTGACAGACTCACCGTCGCTTAGGCAGCGAGGGCGAAGTCGCGCTGATTGGAATCGGCGCTTAATTGGTTGCAACGACGCTTACGGTGGTCTCTTGCCTGCACCGGCACGCTTCCCTTGATTCGATGCGCGAAGTCGAAACCGTTCAGCCCCTCGCATCCCCGCCGACTTTCGGCTGGACATTTCATTCTACCTGTGTGTTCAACACAGGCCAGCGAATAAGTAGTCCCAGCTAGATCACGTAGTTGAGGTGCTCGACGACCCGCCTGCCGACCTCCTCGTCGCCGCCATAGGTGACAGCATCGGCGTGCAGGGCCAGCGGGGTGCGCCCGCCTGCCAGCCGGGTGAACAGCAGGCCGTCCATCGTGATCGTCGCCGTCGGCTCATCGCCACCGAAGTCGTCGACGATCTGGCCCCGGCCCTCGATCGCCACGTTGATGGTCCGCTGCAGCGGGCCCGTCAGCTCGATCGCCACCCGAGAGCCGTCAGGCGCGCCGCCGAGCTTGCCGACGACGAATCCCATGCTCGCCGCCATCTCGTCGAGTGCCAACTGCGACGACGGGCCGGCCAGGTCGGTGGCGGGCTGCCCCAGCGCGTCACGAATGTCGTGCTCATGCATCCAGCAGTCGAAGATCCGCACGCGCATGAACCGACCGTAGGTGTCGGGACCAGCAGGCGTCGCGGTGATCTGATTCCAGTCGTCCTCGGACATGCCCGAAAGCGCCTCGCGCCGTTTGGCGGTCGTGGCGCGGAACTTCTCGAGCATGCCGGCTGCGCTCACGCCGCGCAGTTTGCGCACCCACCTTTCGTTCATCACCCCGATGTCGTTGCGCACATGCTTGAGCGTCGACACGTCGACGTCGGCTTCCGGAGTCGCGACACCTTGCAGCATCGTCTCGGTGCCGATCAGGTGAGCTGTGACGTCGTGGACGGTCCATCCGGGCAGCGGCGTTTGCGCTTGCCAAAGTTTGTCGGCCAGGCCGCCGAGCAACGCGTCGATGTCGTCCCATTCGGCGAAGAGGCCGTCGAGCACGTCGGACTTATCGAGCGTCGACATCGGACGCGAGGGGCTGCTCACTCGGCAAAACGTAGCGCTCGCGGCCCGTGAACGTCCCCGAAATGCCACCAAATTACGGCGTGTCTACGGGCAGACACGGTCGTTCGCGGGGAAGGGGCGGCCAGTTAGCCGGCGGCGATCATCCCCACGGACGCCAGGGCCAGCACCATGCCGAACGTCTGCCATCGCGTCACGCGTTCCCGCAACACCACGATGGCCAGCAGCACCGTGGCAGCCGGGTACAGCGCCATCAGCACGCCGGCCAGCGATAGCAGCGATGCGTGCAGCGCCAGCAGCATCGCGACGTTGGCCCCCGTGTCGAGCAGCGCAGCCAGCACGGCCAGCCGCAGCGGCGTGCCGGTAGGCGCGTGCAGATTTGCGCTCACGGCGGCGATGACAAGAACCAGCACGCTGGCCGAGAGGCGGGCGAAAACCAGTGGCCACAGGTTGGCCTCGGCAGGCGCCTGGGCGATCAGCACGAAGTTCAACCCGAACGCCACACCCGACCCGACGGTCAGCCAGGCCACTGTCGCGGTGAACTTGTGCGGGGTGACGTCCTCATCGGTGGCTTCGCGGCTGACCAGCACGACTGCGATCAGTGCCAGCACCACGCCGACGCCCGCAATGTAGCCGGGCCGCTCCCCCGTCAGCAGGCCGACACCGACGGGGATCGCGGCGACCAGAATCGCCGTCAGCGGCGACACCACCGAGATCGGCCCCGCCCCGAGCGCGGCGTAGAACCACCACACACCGAAGGCCTGCGAGACACCGCACAACGCACCCCAGAACACCGCGCCCTGGGTGACCTGCCCGCCGACAAGCGCCGCCAGGCCGGCCAGCAGCACCAGCGCGATCGGATAGGACACCAGCACCACCCGCAGCGCCGCCACGCGCCGTGACGCCAGGCCGCCGACGAAATCGCTGATGCCGTAACCGAGCGCCGACAGCAGTGCGAAGACGACGCCGGTCAGGTCATGCCCTTGGCGCGCCTGCCGAGCTCGCGGGTGACCTCACGGGCAGCGTCGCGCTTGGCCATGTCCTGCCGCTTGTCGTGCGCCTGCTTGCCGCGGGCCAGCGCGAGTTCGACCTTGACCTTGCCATCGGTGAAGTACAGCGACAACGGCACCAGCGTCAGGTTGCCATCCCGGATCTTGCCGACCAAGTTGTCAATCTGCTTGCGGTGCAACAACAGTTTGCGGTTGCGCCGCGGTGCGTGATTGGTCCAGCTGCCATGATGATACTCAGGGATGTGCAGGTTGCGCAGCCAGATCTCGCCGTCGTCGACAGTGGCGAACGCGTCGGCCAGCGAGGCTTGGCCGTCGCGCAGGCTCTTGACCTCGGTGCCCACCAGCGCGACACCGGCCTCGAAGGTCTCCAGGATCGAATAGTTGTGCCGCGCCTTGCGATTCGTCGCGACGACCTTGTTGTTGCGCGACCTCTCTGGGTCGGCTTTCTTGGCCATGGCTATCTATCTTCGAACGTAAAGCCGCAGCGTGACGTAGCCGGTGACACCGGCCATCGCGACGCCGACGAACAGCAGTATCGGCGCGATGTACAGGATGTCGGCGTAGTCGATCCGGGCGATCAGATTCGCTTGATAGAACTGATTAAGAGCGTTCTCCAAGAACAACGCTCGCACCAGGATCAGGCCGACGATCGAGATGACCACGCCGATGAACGCGGCCAGCATCGCCTCCACCAAGAACGGCAATTGGGTATACCAGCGACTGGCACCCACTAATCGCATGATGCCGATCTCGGTTCGACGGGTATAGGCCGCCACTTGGACCATGTTGGCTATCAACAGGACTGCGCCGACCGCCTGCACCAACGCCACCGCGAACGCGGCGTTCGACAGCCCATCAAGCACCGCGAACAGCCGGTCGATCAAGTCCTTCTGGTTCAGCACGTTGAGCACGCCGGGCTGCCCGACCATCGCCTCGTCAAAATCCTTGTGTTGCTCGGGATTGTCGAGCTTGACGATGAACGAAGCCGGAAACGCCTCCTTGCCGGCCACGTCCTTGTACTGCGGGAACTTCTTGATCGCGTCGTCGTAGGCGTCGTCACGGTTCAAGAACCGCACCGACTTCACGTCGTCGCGCCCCTCGATCTGCTCGCGCAGTGCCTTACACGGATCGCCGTCGCACGTGGGGTCGTTGGCGGAGAGGTCGTTCGTCAGGAAGACCTGGCTCTCCACGCGGTCGAGATAGATCTTGCGGGAGTTGTCGGCGAGCCGAACCACCAGCAACCCGCCACCGAACAGCCCGATGGAGATCGCGGTCGTCAAGATCATCGCAATCGTCATGGTGACGTTGCGACGAAGCCCGGTCAGAACTTCGTTGATGAGAAAGCCGAAGCGCACTTAGCGATCCATTCCGTAGACGCCGCGCTGCTCGTCGCGGACCAGGCGCCCCAGGTCCAGTTCGACGACGCGCTGGCGCATCGAGTCGACGATGTGATGGTCGTGGGTGGCCATCACCACCGTCGTCCCGGTGCGGTTGATCCGTTCCAGCAGATCCATGATGTCCTTGCTGGTTTCTGGGTCGAGGTTTCCGGTGGGCTCGTCGGCGATCAGCACCAATGGCCGGTTCACGAAGGCACGGGCGATCGCGACGCGCTGCTGCTCACCGCCGGACAGCTCGCCCGGCAGCCGGCTCGCCTTGCCGGAGAGTCCGACCATCTCCAGCACGTCGGGCACCACCCGGTTGATCACGTCAGCCCGCTTGCCGATGACCTCCAGCGCGAACGCGACATTCTCGAAGACCGTCTTCTGCTGCAGCAGCCGGAAATCCTGGAACACGCAGCCAATGACCTGACGCAGACTCGGGATGTGACGACCGGCCAGCTTGTTGACGTGAAACTTCGACACCCGGATGTCGCCGTGGGTCGGTGTGTCCTCGGCGAGCAGCAGCCGCATGAACGTCGACTTGCCCGAGCCCGACGGGCCGATCAGGAAGACGAACTCGCCCTTGTCGATCTTGACCGAGATGTTGTCGAGCGCCGGCCGGGCCGACGACTTATACGTCTTGGTCACATGGTCGAGGGTGATCATCACGGCACGCCAGTGTAGCGGTGACGGGGATGGATGCCGCTCAGCGCTATCTCGGCGGAGCCGGCGTCGTCAGCGCCGGCCCCGACCCGGGCGCCGCTGTGGTCGTCGGCGTGAGGGTCGGCGTGGGGCTGGTGGCCTCCCCTGGCGAGGTTGTCGTCGGTGTCGACTCCGTCGGCGACGTCGGGCTGGTGGTCTCCCCTGGTGACGTCGTCGTGGTCTCGGTCGGGCTGGTGGTGGTCGTCGTGGTGGTGGTGGTCAGGTCCTCGTTGGGCCTGCGCACGTTGGTCCGCGGCACCCAGGTGTAGTTCGGGTCGGGCACAAAGCCTGGCGGGACGACCGCGGTCGGCGGCACCTCCGGCGTAGCGGGCCGGGGTTCGAAGTTGTGGTACACCCAGAACAGCGCGAGGAACACGACGATCAGCACGACCGTCGAGACGCGTGCGCGGCCAAGTTTGGCCTTCAGCCAAGACGTCACGTTTTCCGCTCCGTCGGGCCCTGCGTCTCTTCCTCGGCGCCGCCAGCCGTGGCCGGGTGCACGATGGCCCCCACCATCGGTGTGCTGCCATCCGTTGGCGAAACCACACCCGCGCGGCGGAGAGCGCGGACGACCAGCACGCGTATCCGTCGACCTACCTCGAACTGTTTGCCCGGCAGCGTGCGCGCGACCATCCGCAGGTTCACGGTGTCCAACTCGATGCTCTCGACGCCCATCATCTGGGGTGCGTCCAAGAGCAGCGCACTGAGACCCGTGTCCTCCATCGCCTTCTCGGCCACGTCGTGCAGCACGTCGTTGACCAAATTGAGGTCCGCCGACGTGGGGACTGGAATGTCGATGACGGCGCGCGCCCAGTCCTTCGACAGGTTCACCGTCTTGACGATCTGGCCGTTGGGAATGGTGAACATCTCGCCCTCGGTGGAGCGCAGCCTGGTGACGCGTAGCGTGACGTCCTCCACGGTGCCTTCGGCGGGGAGGTTGATGCCTGCGACCGTCAGGGATACCAGATCACCGAAGCCGTACTGCTTCTCGGTGATGATGAAGAACCCGGATAGCAGGTCCTGCACCACGCGCTGCGCGCCGAAACCGAGTGCGGCGCCCAGCACCGCGGCGGGCGCGACAAGGGATCCGACCGGGATGGCGAGGATTGTGGTGACCTGCATCATCACGAGGACGAAGAGCAGTGCGACCGTCACCCAGGAGATCACCGATGCGACGGCCTGGCGGTGCTTGGCACTCTCGGTGCGCACCAGCTGGTCGCTTTCCTGATATTCGGCGTCGATGCGCCGGACGATTCGTTGAGCGCCCCAGTTGATGAACCGGGCGGCAAGCAAACCGCCAATCAGATACAGCGCAATCGGCACGCCTCTGACGAGGATCCAGTCGCCGATGCTGCCGAGCCAAAAGTCGTGCCAGCGGTCGGCGAAACTCATTGCAAGTACGGTGCTATTCGTCATCTCGTCTGTTGCGCCACCGGATTCCCGCTTCGAGGAACCCGTCGATGTCTCCGTCCAATACCGCGGCCGGATTACCGACCTCGTAGTCGGTGCGCAGGTCCTTAACCATCTGGTAGGGGTGCAACACGTAGGACCGCATCTGGTTGCCCCACGAGCTGCCGCTATCGCTCTTCAACGCGTCCAGCTCAGCACGTTCTTCTAAACGCTTGCGTTCCAACAACTTTGCCTGAAGGACGCGCATCGCCGAGACTTTGTTCTGCAGTTGCGACTTTTCGTTCTGGCAAGTCACGACGATACCCGTCGGGACGTGGGTGAGTCGAACCGCTGAGTCAGTGGTGTTCACCGACTGGCCGCCAGGCCCGCTGGATCGGTAGACGTCGACACGCACATCGCTCTCGGGAATGTCGATGTGGTCGGTGGTCTCGGTGACAGGCAGCACTTCGACTTCGGCGAACGACGTCTGGCGCCGGCCCTGGTTGTCGAATGGGCTGATTCGTACCAGCCGGTGTGTGCCCTGTTCCACCGACAAGGTGCCGTACGCGAACGGCGCGTGCACCGCGAACGTCGCACTCTTGATGCCCGCCTCTTCGGCGTAGGAGGTGTCGAACACCTCGACGGGATAGTTGTGCTTCTCCGCCCACCGGATGTACATCCGCATCAGCATCTCGGCCCAGTCCGCCGCGTCCACGCCGCCTGCGCCCGAGCGGATGTTGAGCAGCGCTTCGCGCTCGTCGTATTCGCCGCCGAGAAGCGTGCGGACCTCCATCGCCGCAATGTCCTCGTGCAGCGACTTGTACTCGGCGTCGGCCTCGGCGAGCGCGTCGTCGCCACTTGCGCCACCCTCTTCGGCGGCCATTTCGTAGAGCACCGGCAGGTCGTCGAGGCGCTGCCGGAGCTCCTCGACGCGACGCAGCTCCCCCTGGGTGTGGGAAAGCTCGCTGGTGACCTTCTGGGCCCTCGCCTGGTCGTCCCACAGATTCGGATCAGAGGCCTCGTGCTCCAGCTTTTCTATGCGACCGCGCAGCCCCTCGACATCGAGCACCCGCTCCACCGTGGTCAGGGTGGAGTCAAGTGCGGCGATATCGGCTAGACGGTCGGGATCCACGGGAGTTCACGTTACCGGCGGCAGCATGCGCGTTTAGCATCGGAGCGGTAACCAGCTCGGCTTCGACGCGACAGCCCCCTGCACCTGGTCGAGCAGCGACAGAAAGCATGTGAATGCGCCCATACCATGTGGCGATCGTCGGCTCAGGCCCCTCGGGTTACTTTGCCGCCGCCTCGCTGTTGAAGTTCGCCGACGCGACCGAGGATGCCGACGTGCGTGTCGACATGCTGGAGATGCTGCCCACGCCGTGGGGCCTGGTGCGCTCCGGCGTCGCCCCGGACCATCCGAAAATCAAATCGATCAGCGCCCAGTTCGAGAAGACGGCGCTGGATCCGCGGTTTCGGTTCTTCGGCAACATCGTGGTCGGCGACCATGTACATGCCGCCGAGCTGGCCGAGCGCTACGACGCCGTCGTCTACGCCGTCGGCGCACAGTCCGACCGTGCGCTGGGCATTCCCGGTGAGGACCTGCCCGGCAGCGTTCCCGCCGTGGACTTCGTGGGCTGGTACAACGCCCATCCGCACTTCGAGGAGATGGCACCCGACCTGTCGACCGGGCGGGCGGTGGTCGTCGGCAACGGCAATGTCGCTCTGGACGTGGCGCGGATCCTCGTCACCGATCCCGACGTGCTGGCCGCGACCGACATCGCCGACCACGCGTTGCAGTCGCTGCATGACCGCGGCGTGGAGGAGGTCGTGATCATCGGGCGGCGCGGCCCGCTGCAGGCCCCGTTCACCACACTGGAGTTGCGCGAGCTCGGCCACCTCGAGGGCCTCGGCGACGTCGACGTGATCGTCGACCCCGCCGACTTCGCCGACATCTCCGACGAGGATCTAGAGGCCGCAGGCAAGACCGTGAAAAACAACATCAAGGTGCTGCGCGGCTACGCCGAACTCGCGCCAAAGGGCGCCAAACGCCGGATCGTGTTCCGGTTCCGCACGTCCCCGATCGAGATCAAGGGTGGCGACAAGGTCGAGTCGATCGTGTTGGGCCGCAACGAGCTGGTCGACGACAACGGGCGCATCGTCGCCAAAGACACCGGTGAGCGCGAGGAGATGCCCGCGCAATTGATCGTTCGCGCGGTCGGCTACCGCGGCGTACCAACGCCGGGCCTGCCGTTCGACGAGAAGACGGGAACCATCCCGCACACCGCCGGGCGGGTGGACAGCAGCCGCAACGAATACGTCGTCGGCTGGATCAAACGCGGGCCCACCGGTGTGATCGGCAGCAACAAGAGCGACTCGCAGGAAACCGTCGACACGCTGCTTTCGGACCTTGCCGGCGCGGAACTGGCGGATGTCGACGCGGACTACTCCGAGAAGTTGGTGGAGTGGCTGCTTGAGCGTCAGCCGAAGCTGATCACCGACGATCACTGGAAGCTGATCAACGAGTACGAACGCTCAACCGGCCAATCTCACGGCCGTCCGCGGGTCAAACTGACCAGCGTCGCCGAGCTGTTGCGCATCGGCCACGGCTAGGCGACTACGACCAGGTGGGATTACCCAAATCGCTCGGTGGCGGAGGACCCTGCTGCGCCGCGAATGCCCAGTTGTCGGGGTTATTTGGCTTGTACATGACCGGGAAGAGCTGTCCCATCGTCGGCCACTGGTCGACGTCGACGGCGAGCTGTTGATAGACGACGTGTTCGTTGACCGTTGGTCCGTTGATGACCCCGGTAACCGTGACGAACTGTTCACCGGTGGCGTCTGGGCGCGGGCTCACGCCGGTGACCAGCAATTGGCCCTGCACCCAGTCGCTGCCTATACCGCGGCGTCGCCTGATCCACGGTGCGGCGAAGATCGCCAACGCTCCGAGCAACACCAGCACGATGGCGATTTCCAACACACGATCATGGTAAGACTGCTGCCATGACGGCCCGAAGACGACGGCGAGTGAGGATCGCAGCGAGGCACGAGCGAAGACCGGAGCGAGCGGGAGTCGAGGAATGAGCGCGGTCCGAGATGACGTGGCCTTGGCCCTGCGGTTGGCCGACCAGGCCGACGTGGTGACGATGGAACGGTTCGGCGCGCTGGACCTTCGCGTCGACACCAAGCCGGACCTGACGCCGGTCACCGACGCGGACCGCTCTGTGGAAAGTGCGTTGCGCGACGTCCTGTCGCAGGAGCGGCCCGACGATCCTGTGCTCGGTGAGGAGTTCGGCGGAACACCGACTTTCGCGGGCCGGCAGTGGGTGATCGACCCGATCGACGGCACCAAGAACTTCGTTCGCGGCGTGCCGGTGTGGGCGACCCTGATCGCGCTGCTGCACGACGGCGTTCCGGTCGCTGGGGTGGTGAGTGCGCCTGCGCTGCAACGCCGTTGGTGGGCCGGCGCCGGCGAGGGCACCTTCGCGTCCTTCGCGGGCGGTCCACCGCGGCGGGTGTCTGTGTCCTCGGTCGCCGACCTCGAGTCATCGAGTCTGTCGTTCTCCAGTCTCTCGGGATGGGCCAAGCTGGGTCTGCGCGACCGCTTCATCGAACTCACGGACGCCGTCTGGCGGGTACGCGGTTATGGCGACTTCCTGTCCTACTGCCTGCTCGCCGAGGGTGCCGTCGACATCGCCGCCGAACCCGAGGTGTCTCTGTGGGACCTCGCCGCACTCGACATCGTGGTGCGTGAGGCGGGCGGGGCGTTCACCAGCCTCGACGGCACCCCGGGGCCGCACGGCGGCAACGTTGTAGCCACCAACGGGCTGCTCCACGAGGCGGTGCGGGCCCACCTCTCTCCGGTCTGACGATTGCCTGTCACGTTTGAAAGACCGATTCCCGCTTCACCCATGTCTGACGCGCCTAGCCTGGCGACAGCGGGTTCGGCGGGGAGGGATCTTGACGTGCAGCAGCTGAGTTGGACCGATGACATGATGCTGCGCGCCGAGCGGCCGGAGACGCCGATGCAGATTCAGATGCTGCTGATCTACGACCCGGCCACAGCACCAGGAGGCAGAGTCACCTTCAAGGGCATCCTCGAAGAGATCGACGCCCGGTTGCATCTCGCGCCGACGTTCCGGCGGCGATTGACCGAATTGCCCGGCGGTTTGCACATGCCGTACTGGGTGGACGACCCCGACTTCGATCTTGAATACCACGTCCGTCACATCGCGTTGCCGCAGCCGGGAGACTGGCGTCAGCTGTGCATCCAGATCGCGCGCATTCACGCTCGGCAGATCGACCTTCGCCGCCCGCCGTGGGAGATGACGGTCATCGAGGGACTGAATTCGGTCCCGGGAGTTCCGCGGGGAGCATTCGCCATCGGCCTCAAGTTGCACCATTCCGTTGTCGACGGGATGGAAAGCGTCGAGCTGATGGCCGCCATGCACGACCTCGCCCCCGACGGCCCGCGCCCCAACCCGCCCGAAACGCCTTGGGAGCCAGGCCCACTGCCGTCGACGGCGAGCCTGGTATCACGCACTGCGATCAACGGCGCGCTCTATCCGTTACGTGCAAGCAGGGTGGTGATACCCAGTGCGCTGAGGGCGGTCGGCCAATTGACAAGTCTGCCAGGCAAATTGGCCGGCGGTATCGCCTCCGCGTTGGGACCAGGGTCAGGCTCAGTGTTCGCTCCAACCACCCGGTTCAACGCTTCGGCCACCCCGCACCGAGTTTTCGAGGCCCGCTTCCACGATCTCGCCGACTTCCAGCGGATCAAGGCGAGCGTGCCGAAGGCGACGATCAACGACGTGGCGGTGGCATACGTCGGAGGGGCCCTGCGTCGATACCTCGAAGGGCACGGCGAGTTGCCGGACGAGACACTTGTGGCCGCATGTCCCGCGTCGATCCGGGACTCCAATGAACAAGGCGGCGGCGGCAACCGGCTGTTCGGCAGATTGCAGTCGCTCGAAACGAATTCGGCGGACCCGCACGAACGGCTCGCATCGATCGTCGCCGAGTCCGCCGCGTTCCGCGTCAACTCGGATTCGTCGAGCAGCACCCGGCTCATGGATCTCGTGGGGCTGGTTCCCACCACGCTGCTCGGCCTGACGGTCAAGGCCGCGACCGCGATGCCATTCTCCGGCCCGACCATCGCTAACACCACGGTGAGCAACGTGCCGGGCCCGAAGGAGCCCATCTACTTCGCGGGCGCACGCCTTGTTCGGGTCACCGGCTTGGGTCCGTTGATCGGAGGGATGAATCTCTTCCACGTCATCGCGAGCTATAACGGAACCGTGTCGATGGGGGTCACCGCCGACCGCGATGCGCTGCCCGACCCCGCGAACTATGCCGACTGCATGCAAGCCGCATTCGACGACCTGCTGGCGGCAGCCGACTAGCGTCTCCGACCAGTGCTATCCGGCCGCGTCGGCTGGCGCGCGCGGCCGGGTCTGATGAATGTGGTTGAGGAACAGTCCGATTGCCCGGACCGCTGCGCTGGTCCGCACCCCGTCGGTCAGATCGAATCCGTGTCCGGTGCCCGGCATTTCGACATAGCCGACCGGGTTGCTTGACGTGTCACGCAGCCGCTCGACGAATCGGCGTGCTTCACCGACCGGGACGATCACATCACGCGCGCCGTGAATGACTAGGAACGGCGGCGCTTCCGCGTGCACACGAGCCACCGGCGACGCGTCCCGGAACACGGCGGGTTTACGGGATTGGCGACGCTTGACCACCACGCGTTCGAGGAAGTCCATGAACCGTACCCGTTCGGGTGTCGAGCGGTCCTCCCAGTCATAGCGGCCGTACATGCTCACGACCGCGTCGACCGAGGTGTCCGCTGACGGCGCGAGCTCGGACTGCCATTGCTCTTCGCCTGGGGTGAGGCCCGCAAGGCTGGCCATGTGTCCGCCGGCCGAACAACCGGCGACGGCGACGAAGTTGCCGTCACCGCCGTACTGATCGGCGTTCGCGCGCGCCCATGCGATGGCCGCCTTCACATCGATGATCTGGCGCGGCCAGCGGTAACGGGGGCTTGTTCGGTACTGCACCGACAAGCACACCCAACCCAACTCCGCGAGATGTGCCATCAACTCGTGGCCTTGCAGCGCCCGGCTGCCGAAAACCCACGCGCCGCCCGGCAGGAACACGAGCACTGGGGCCGGCCCCACGAGATCTTCGCGCCGCCAGACGTCGAGCAACTGACCCGGTTCGTCTCCGTATGGGACGGACGCGCGGAACACGGATCGCCGGAGTCGGCCGGCATTGCGCCATGGCGTACCCGCATCGGAGATCGACCAGGGTTCGGCCAACGCCTCGGCGGCCACGATGTCGCACAGGCCGGCCGTCATCAGGCTCGCCAATGCTGGCGCTTCGGCCCGTCGGCTGGATTCGCTCGGGCCCAAGCGGTGTTTCGCCGACGATATGAAATCCGGCAGATAGCGGGCGCCCCATAGGCCGAGGGCGGCCATCCCGCCGACAGGTTCGAGATACCGGCCGATCAGCGGCAATGACGATGTGACGGCACCCGCCGCGACGAGGTAGTCCTCCAACCGTGCATGCACCAGCCAGTTCGCGTGGGCGCACACCATCCGCGAGACCTGCCTGGAATCTCGCGGAAGGTCCATTCCGGCAGACTAGGCCACGCATGCGGTCTGCAAACACAAATTGCCCGATCCGTCATTATGGAATTTGCCTGCCGCACATTGGGGTACGACGAAAATCGTCGCGGCGGCGATATGCCTCCAGCTAATAACGCCATGACCAGGCCCGGCTGTGAACTGCGCAACAACTTACTCTGGAGTCAGTTCCCATACCTTACTCTGGAGTCAGTTCGGTATGAGCGCACTTCCCAATGCAAGCGAGGCTGCTGACATGACCAACACCCTGCCGTCGAAGAACGGCACCAAACCGCCCAAGCGCACTGGCAAGGAAAGCGCCGTGGGCTTGCAGAGACACAAGAGGACACCGATCGACATCGGTTTGGCGCTGATCACGCCCATCGTCGGCCAGGAGTTCCTTGACCGCCACAACCTGCGCGACCCGCTCAACCGCAGCCTGAAGTACGGCGTCAAGCAGGTGTTCTCCGCGGTCGGCGCGTCGACTCGGGAGTTCAAGCGTATCCAGGGCCTGGGCAAGGCGCCGACCCGGCTAAAGGCCAGTGGCGCAGACTATTTCGATCTCACCCCCGACGACGACCAGAAAATGATTCTGGAGACCGTCGAGGAATTTGCCGAAGAAATCCTGCGCCCCGCCGCCCGCGACGCCGACGACGCCGCCAGCTATCCGCCGGACCTGATCGCCAAGGCCGCGGAGTTGGGCATCACCGCCATCAACATCCCCGAGGATTTCGACGGCATCGCCGCGCAGCGCTCGGCGGTCACCAACGCGCTCGTCGCCGAGGCGCTCGCCTACGGCGACATGGGTCTGGCGCTGCCGATCCTTGCGCCCGGCGGCGTTGCGTCGGCGCTCACCCATTGGGGCAGCGCGGACCAGCAGGCCACCTATCTGAAGGAGTTCTCGGGCGACAACGTGCCCCAGGCCTGCGTGGCCATCGCCGAACCGCATGCGCTGTTCGACCCGACTGCGCTGAAGACGACGGCGGTACGCACCCCGAGCGGGTACCGGTTGAACGGCGTGAAGTCGCTGGTGCCCGCCGCCGCGGACGCCGAACTCTTCATCGTCGGCGCGCAGCTGTCCGGCAAGCCCGCGCTGTTCATCGTCGAGTCGTCGACCCAGGGGGTGTCCGTCAAGGCCGATCCCAGCATGGGCATTCGCGGCGCCGCGCTCGGCCGGGTTGAACTCGACAACGTCTCCGTGCCGCTGCGCGCCCGGCTCGGCGAGGAAGATGTCCCTGCCGCCGACTCCGCCGAAAACTACCTGGAAGCGATCGCACTTGCGCGGCTGGGCTGGGCCGCGCTGGCGGTTGGTACGGCTCACGCCGTGCTGGACCACGTGGTGCCCTACATCAAGGAACGCCAGGCGTTCGGTGAACCGATCGCGCACCGGCAGGCGGTGGCCTTCATGACCGCCAACATCGCCATCGAGCTCGACGGCCTGCGGTTGATCACCTGGCGCGGCGCCTCGCGCGCCGAGCAGGGTCTGCCGTTCGCCCGCGAGGCGGCACTGGCCAAGCGGCTCGGCACCGACAAGGGCATGCAGATCGGCCTGGACGGCGTGCAGCTGCTCGGCGGCCACGGCTTCACCAAGGAGCATCCCGTCGAACGCTGGTACCGCGACCTGCGTGCGATCGGCGTCGCCGAGGGTGTAGTTGTTATATAGCGAGTCATCTAACTTCGAACGAAAGACCTTTCATGGCAATCAATTTGGAAATGCCCAAGAAGCTGCAGGCGGTCATCGACAAGGGCCACCAAGGCGCGGCGGAGATGATCCGGCCGATCTCACGCAAGTACGACCTGAAGGAACACGCGTATCCCGTCGAACTGCAGACGCTGGCCAGCTTGTTCGAGGGCATCTCGCAGGCCAACACCATCTCGTTCGCCGGCGCGGAGGCATTTCGCGACGCCGAGGCGCCGAACGAAAATCACAACGGCGGCAATATGTCCGCGGTGCTCAATGCGACGGAGATCAGCTGGGGCGACGTTGCGCTGCTGCTGTCGGTGCCCTACCAGGGGCTGGGCAACGCGGCGATCTCCGGTGTCGCTACCGACGAACAACTGGCGAGGCTCGGAAAGGTGTGGGCCGCAATGGCGATCACCGAGCCGAGCTTCGGGTCCGACTCGGCCGCGGTCTCCACGACGGCCAAGGTCGACGGCGACGAGTACGTGATCAACGGCGAGAAGATCTTCGTCACCGCCGGCTCGCGCGCCAGCCACATCGTGGTGTGGGCGACGCTCGACAAGTCGCTGGGCCGCGCCGCGATCAAGTCGTTCATCGTGCCGCGCGAGCACCCCGGGGTCACCGTCGAACGGCTTGAGCACAAGCTCGGCATCAAGGCATCCGACACCGCAGTGATCCGCTTCGACAACGTCCGCATTCCGAAGGAAAACCTGTTGGGCGACCCGGAAATCCACCGGGAGAAGGGTTTCGCCGGGGTCATGGAGACCTTCGACAACACCCGGCCGATCGTCTCCGCCATGGCGGTTGGTATCGCCCGCGCCGCCCTCGAGGAACTCCGCAAGATCCTCACCGACGCCGGCGTGGAGATCTCCTACGACAAACCCTCGCACGCCCAGAGCGCCGCGGCGGCGGAGTTCCTACGGATGGAGGCCGATTGGGAGGCCGGCTACCTGCTGAACGTGCGGGCGGCGTGGCAGGCCGACAACAACATCCCGAACTCCAAGGAAGCGTCGATGGCCAAGGCCAAGGCGGCCCGGGTGGCCAGCGATGTCACCCTCAAGGCAGTCGAAATGGCAGGCACCACAGGCTATTCCGAAGAAACCTTGCTGGAGAAGTGGGGACGCGACAGCAAGATCCTCGACATCTTCGAGGGCACGCAGCAGATTCAGCAGCTGGTGGTGGCCCGTCGCCTGCTGGGCCTGTCGTCAGCCGAGCTGAAGTAGCGGCTAGAAGCCGTCGCGCACCACGACCCGGGTACGTCCGGTGACGCCGCCGCCGACGATGGTGCGCAGCGTGTCGGGAGCTTCGAGGATCGAGATATCGTGCGTGATGTCGTCGAGGTGACGCGGCATCAGGTCGGTCGCGATCGACTGCCACAAGTCTCGGCGCTTGTCGATCCGCAACAGCACCGAATCGATGCCGGCCAGAGTGACCCCGCGCAGGATGAACGGCATCACCGTTGTCGGCAGGTCCGCCGACCGAGCCAATCCTGAGATCGCTGCCACTCCACCGTAATTCAGCGTGCTCAACGCGTACGCCAGGGTGTCGCCACCAACGCTGTCCACGACCGCGGCCCATCTCGACTTGCCCAGCGCTCGGATCTTCTCCCCATCTGCGGGCAGCCGGCCGATCACCTCCGTCGCGCCGAGTCGCATCAGGTAGTCGTGGGCGTCGGTCTTGCCAGTGGACGCGATCACCTCGTATCCGAGACCGGCCAACAGGTCGACGCTGACACTGCCCACTCCCCCGGTCGCGCCGGTGACCAGCACCGGACCGTCCTGTGGGCGGACGCCGTGGGCTCGAATTGCGTTGACGCTCATGGCCGCGGTGAACCCGGCGGTGCCGATGGCTGCCGCCTGAGCGGTCGTCAGCCCGTCGAGCTTGACCAAGTAGTCGGCCGGATATCGTGCGGTGTCGGCATATCCGCCGTGGCGGCCGGTTCCGATGTCGTATCCGTGGGCGACGACCCTGTCCCCGACCGCGAAGTCGGCCGCCGTGCTGGCGGTTACCGTGCCTGCGACGTCGATTCCAGGGATGAGCGGATAGGACCGTGCCACACCGCCCTTCGGCGTGATGGCAAGGGCGTCCTTGTAGTTGACGCCGGAATACTCCACCGCGATCTGCACATCACCCTCGGGCAGAAACGTCTCGTCGACAACCTCGTGTTTGAGGGTTATCGACCCTTCTGCGTCCTGATGTGCGACCAAAGCATTGACTGCGACCATTGGCTCATTCTTCACCAAACGCAAAAGCCCCCGACTGGTGCGTCGGGGGCCTTCGCGTCGTCGGTTATCAGCCCAGGTACGAGATCAGATCGGGCTTCATCTGCTGAAGCTGGTTACCCCAGTACTCCCAGCTGTGGGTGCCGGATGGCGGGAAGTTGAACACCGCGTTCTTGCCACCCGCCGCGATGTAGTTGTCCCGGAACGTCTCGTTCGTCCGGATCGTCAGGCCCTCGAGGAACGTCGCAGGCAGGTTCGCGCCACCCAGTTCATTGGGCGTGCCGTTGCCGCAGTACACCCACAGGCGGGTGTTGTTCGCCACCAACGCCGGGATCTGGATCATCGGGTCGTTGCGCTTCCAGGCGCTGTTCGGGTCCTCGGTCGGGCCCCACATGTCGTTCGCCTTGTACCCGCCTGCATCGCCCATCGCCATGTTGATCAGGAACGGCCACTGGCCTTCAGACGGGTTCAGGAACGCAGACAGCGATCCGGCATAGATGAACTGGTCGGGGTGATAGACCGACAGGATCATCGCGGAGTTGCCCGCCATCGAGAGCCCGACCGCGCCGTTGCCCTGGGTGGACACGCCCCTTTCGGACGACAGCCACTGCGGCAGCTCGCTGGTCAGGAAGGTCTCCCATTTGTAGGTCTGGCAGCCGCTCTTGCCGCACGCGGGCGAATACCAGTCGGAATAGAAGCTCGACTGGCCGCCGACGGGCATGATGATCGACAGCGGCGTGTCGTTGAACCACTCGAACGCCTGGGTGTTGATGTCCCAGCCGTTGTAATCCTCCTGGGCGCGCAGACCGTCCAGCAGGTAGACCGCATGCGAGCCGGTGCCCTTCTGGAACTGAATCTTGATGTTTCGGCCCATCGACGGCGACGGCACCATCAGGTACTCGACTGGTAGGCCTGGCCGGGAGAAGGCGCCTGCGGTGGCGGACTCTCCGGCTAGACCGACCACGCCAGGTAGCACGGCTGCCGCTATGGCTGCCACCGCGAACCGGCGCGCCCAATGGCCACGAATCTTGTCAACGAACCTCATAGAGCAATTCCATCCATCTTCCGGTTAACGCGTAACACGCCTTCCCCCGCGATCACAGATCGCCATACGGCACCGCAGCGATTTCTTCACTGCGCTGTCGCGCCCGCTCGACTGAGCCGAGTACGGCGGAAGAGCGGACCGAGAAAATTTCAGTTGTCGCGTTGCAGTAAAACATGTGACCAGCACGTGAGGAACCCCGACTGGCGTTGACTGTCATATTCCTGTGATAAATCGGAGGTGACGTCTACGTTAGTTTCCGGCGGTGTCACGGGCCGTAGGCTGCCGCTCATGGCGAGGGCCCAGACCGAGACTAACAGCCGGTTGTCCGTCGACGACTGGATCCAGGCCGGCTTCGCGATCCTGGCCGAAGAGGGCATCAAGGCGCTCAAGATCGACCGGCTATGCCGTCGCCTTGGCGTGACCAAGGGCAGCTTCTACTGGCACTTCACCGACATCGCGCGATACCGCGCCGCCCTGGTGCACGCGTGGGGCGAGTTGCGCGACGACGACCGCCGAAATTTCGGCGAGCTTGCCGCGCTTCCTCCGCGTGAACGCCTCTCGGAAATGATGTCCTCGCTGGTGAGCGCCCGACATTGGACGCTGGAACGGGCGATGAGGGAGTGGGCGCGCACCGACGAAGACGCCGCCGCCAGCGTGCGCGCCGCCGACCAGCGCGTGCTCGCGGCGGTGCGCCAGGCCTTTTTGGACTACGGGTTCGAGCCTGACGACGCCGACCTGCGGGCCTACGCCACGTTCGCCGCCGGCATCGGCTTCCTGCACCTCGCGGGCCCGCAGCCCAGCGTCCGCGCGTCTGCCCGCCGCGAAGGCCTCCTCGAGATCATGCTCAAGCCCTGACCGGGGCCCTCTCGAGACTGCTGGCAGATCGCAGAAGCGCACCAAATTGCGATCTGCCCGCAGTTTCGGCGCCAGATTTCCATACTAAAAAGTATGGTAGCGTCTCGGGCATGTCCGCGGTCTCGGCTACCACACCGACCATCAGCCCGGAGTTCGTCGCCCGACTGGCCGAGCGTGCGCAGGACGCCGAGCGGCTGCGCCAGCTTCCGGCCGACACGATGGACGACCTCAACGCGTCGGGCTTCACCGAACTGCTCGTGCCCGCGCGCTACGGCGGCAGGCAAGCCGACTTCTCGGCCATCCTCGATCCTGTCCGACGAATGGCGCACGGATGTGCGTCCAGCGCCTGGACGATCGGGTTCTACGCACTACACAACTGGATCCTGGCGCTGTTCGACGAGCGCGCCCAGGACGAAGCCTTCGCGACGCGACCGTTCCTGGCACCCGCTCCCCTGGCACCGACGGGCCGCGGCGTGCCGACGGACGAAGGCGTCCGGCTGACGGGCCGATGGTCGTGGGCCACCGGGGTGATGCACGGCAACTGGATCATGGTCGGTGCGCTGTGCGGACCGGACGACGGCATTTACCCGGCCCTTGCGCTCTTGCCCGCCGGCGAAATTGAGATCGAGGACGTCTGGCACACCGACGGAATGTGCGCCACCGGCTCCAACGACGTCGTCATCACCGACGTGTTCGTCCCCGCCCACCGGCTGGTGCGGGTGTCCGACATCTACACGGGGACGGCGCCCGGCGCCGGGCTGCACGCCGCAGACACGTACCGCTGGCCGATGGTGCCGGCCCTGGCGTTGCTGGCGGCGATGCCCGCGCTTGGCAGTGCCGAACGCGCGGCTGACATCTACGCCGAGCGACTGTCCCAGCGGGTGCTGGCCTACGAGGGCGTCACACAGAAGGACAAACCGATCGCGCAGGCCCACCTCGCCGAGGCGCGGGTCCGGCTACGCGCGCTGCGCGGGCTGCTTGCCGACACCGTCGGCGAGATCGAAACCACGGTTGCCGCAGGCGACCCTGTGCCACGGCCAGTGCGCGGCGAGGCCCGCCTGGCTGCGGCACACATCGTGCACGAGTCGAGGGCGGTCATCGGCGCCCTTCTCGAGGCGTCCGGGGCCAGCGCCCACTTCCTCGACAACCCGCTGCAACGGATCAAGCGGGACGTCGACGTGATCTGCGGCCACGTGGTGTTCGACTACGACACCAGCCGCGAACTGGCCGCGGCGCTCACACTGGGTATGAAGGTGCCACGGACCGCAATGGTGTGAAAGGAATCCCATGGCCGACGACACGCGCGACCGCATTACCAACTTCTTTCAGAAGCGGGTGGCCAACCCGCTGATGCGACGAAATCCCATCCAGACGCTGCTGGAGACGAAGGGGCGGAAGTCGGGTGAACCCCGGCGCACTCCCCTTGGCGGCAGCCGGGTCGGCGACCAGTTCTGGTTCGTCTCGGAGTTCGGCGACAAGTCGCAGTACGTCAAGAACATCAAGGCCAATCCCACTGTCCGGGTGCGGCTGCGCGGCCGATGGCATAACGGGACGGCCCATCTGGTGCCCGACGACGATCCCCACGCAAGGCTGCGCGAGTTGCCGCAGCTCAACAGCTTTGGCGTCCGGACCTTCGGCACCAACCTGCTCACGATCCGCGTCGATCTGACCGATTGACGCGGTCGCCAAAGTAAAACTAACATCACTTTTAGTTCAATCTCAGCTGCCCGCCGTCACCGTCGATGGAGTGACCCATGGAATCCTTTGTCCACCTGCGAAAAGGCCGTACACCGAAGCGTCTGCATGCCGACCTGGACGGCCTGAAGGACGACGAACTGGGCCGCGGCGGATTCACCGGGCGCACCGCGAACATCTATCGCCGCCACGACCCCACCGCCTACCGGTCCGTTGGCCCCCTGCGGCCGATCGACTTGCTGTCCAGCGAGCTCAAACCCAGCGACGCAACCGACGCGCACGGCGGACCACTGCTGCTGTTCTCCAATGCCGACTGCCAGGTGTCGCTGTCCAGGCGCACCGAGGAGATGCCGTTCTTTGTGCGCTACGTCGACGGCCACCTGCTGAGCTTCGTGCACAAGGGTTCCGGCCTGCTGGAGACGGAGTTCGGGCCGCTGCGCTACCACGAGGGCGACTGGGTGTACATCCCCAAGGCGTGCACCTTCCGCCAGGTGCCCGACAGCGGCGAGGACGGGGCGTCGACTCTACTGATGATCCAGGCCACCGATGAGTTCCGGGTACCACCGCCGGGACAGCTCGGCAGGCACTTCCCGTTCGACCCGTCCCAGGCCACCATCCCCGAGCCGGCGCCCATCGAAAATGGCGGGCCCGCAAATCGATGGAGAGTACGAGGTCCGTCTGATCCACCCGTCCGTTCCTGGCGGCCCGACAACGCTTTACTACCAACACCATCCGCTCGATGTCGAGGGCTGGCGCGGCGACAACTTCGCGTTCACCTTCAACATCGCCGACTACAACGTGGTGACCTCCGACAGCGTGCACCTGCCGCCGACCGTGCACCTATTCATGCAGGCCACCGGCGTATATGTGATGAACTTCCTGCCCAAACCTGCCGAAGGCGTGCCCGGCACCGAACGCACACCGTGGTATCACCGCAACGTCGACTACGACGAGATCGCGTTCTTCCACGGCGGCGCGCTCTACGGCATCAACATGCCGCCCGGCCTGATATCCCATGCGCCCCAAGGTGTGCACCACGGCGCGCCGGAGAAGGCGCGCGAACGGGCGCGGCGCAAGTTCGACGACTATTCCCGCGTCGACTGGTCGGTGATCGCCATCGATACCCGCCGCCGACTCGTGCCGTCCGCCGAAGTTCTGGCCAACGATCTGGGGCAACACTGATGAGCGCTTGTGCGAAGAAGCGAGGGTACTGATGACCACGACCGAAACCCCCGTGAAGTACGAGTACGACCGCATCCCGTATCTGGTTGCCTACCAGAACAATTCGGTGGTTCGCGATGTCTACGGCGGCGTCGCCGAACTGGTCGTGCTGGAGAGCTACCTGCTCAAGCCCAAGACAAGGCCGTCGGACACCGTGCTTGTGTTCATGCACCCCATCGGCGGCGGCGCCTACCTACCGATGATCAACGCGCTCGCCCGTGCGGGCCATCACGTCATCTACTGCAACAGCCGCTTCCGTGGCACCGACTCCGCGCTGCTGATGGAGAAGGTCGTCGAGGACCTCGGCGAGTGCATCAAGGACGCCAAGAACCGGCTCGGCTACGACAAGGTGGTGCTCGCCGGATGGAGCGGCGGCGGCTCACTTTCGGTGTTCTACCAGCAGCAGGCGCAGCACCCCACGGTCACCGCGAGCCCGTCGGGCGACGGGCCAGACCTGACCAAGCTCGGGCTGATCCCCGCCGACGGCATCATGCTGCTGGCCGCCCACGTCAGCCGCCACGGCACGATGACCGAGTGGATGGATGCGTCGATCGTCGACGAATCCGACCCGTCCAAGCGCGATCCAGAACTGGACCTCTACAACCCGGACAACCCCAACCAGCCGCCGTACACGGCCGAGTTCCTAAAGCGCTATCGGGAGGCGCAGCTCGCACGCAACCGGCGAATCACCAAGTGGGTCAAAGAAAAACTAGCGAAGCTCGCAGCTGAGGGACGGCCCGACGACGAGTTCGGATTCGTCGTGCACGGCACCATGGCCGACCCCCGCTGGCTGGACCCGGCGGTCGATCCCAACGAACGCACCCCGGGAACCTGCTATCTGGGTGATCCTCAGGTGGTGAACAACAGCCCGGTTGGGCTCGCCCGGTTCTGCACCCTGCGCAGTTGGCTCTCCCAGTGGAGCTACGACGACGCCAACGGTGATGCCGTGCAGTGCGGACCCGACATCGCGGTGCCCACCCTTGTCATCGGCAACCGGGCCGACGACGCCTGCACGCCCAGCCATACCCGCCGGCTGTTCGAGGCGATCGGGCATCCTGATAAAGAGATGCATGAAATCCCTGGCGCCAACCACTACTACTCCGGGCCGGACCAACGCGGCACGCTGCGCCAGGCCGTCGGCGTCGTGACGGACTGGCTGCAAAGGCACGGATTGTCGCTATGACCGTCACCGGCCCGCTGGACGGCATCCGCGTGATCGAGGTCGGCACGCTGATCTCGGGTCCGTTTGCGGGACGGCTGCTCGGCGACATGGGCGCCGAGGTGATCAAGATCGAACCACCGGGGGCGCCCGACCCGTTGCGCACGTGGGGTCAGGCCGAGCTCGACGGCAATCACTTCTTCTGGACGGTGCACGCGCGCAACAAGAAAGCCGTGACGCTCAACTTGCGCGAGGAAGCGGGCCGGGCGCTGTTTCTCGACCTGGTTGAGAAATCCGACATCATCGTGGAGAACTTCCGGCCAGGCACGCTGGAGAAGTGGAACCTCGGTTACGACGTGCTACGCGAACGCAATCGCGGCATCATCCTGGTCCGCGTCTCCGGCTACGGCCAGACCGGACCCGAGGCGCACAAGGCCGGCTACGCATCGGTCGCCGAGGCGGCCAGCGGGCTGCGGCACATGAACGGATTCCCCGGTGGCCCGCCACCGCGATTGGCATTGTCGCTCGGCGACAGCCTGGCCGGCATGTTCGCCGCGCAGGGCGCACTGGCCGCACTGTACCGACGTACCGTGACCGGCGAGGGCCAAGTGGTCGACGCCGCGCTCACCGAATCCTGTTTGGCCGTTCAGGAATCCACCATTCCGGACTACGACATCGGGGGTGTAATCCGGGGACCATCCGGCACCCGACTGGAGGGCATCGCGCCGTCGAACATCTATCCGACGGCCGACGGCAGCTGGGTGGTGATCGCCGCCAATCAAGACACGGTGTTCCGCAGGCTGTGCGGGGCGATGGGCCAACCGGAGCTTGCGACCGACGACCGGTTCGCCAATCACGTTGCCCGGGGCCGTAATCAGGACGAGCTGGACAAGATCATCGGCGCATGGGCCGCCGAACGGCAACCCACCGACATCATCTCCACGCTCAGCGCCGCCGGGGTGATCAGCGGACCGATCAATACCGTCGCCGAAGTCGTCAAGGATCCACAGCTGCAGTCGCGCGGGATGATCGCCGATCACTGGGACGAACGCATTGAGCGAAACGTCAAGGGCCCCGGCGTGGTGCCGGTGCTGTCGGAGACGCCGGGAACCATCCGCAATGCCGGGTCGGCCCGACCAGGGCAACACAATGACGAGGTCTACCACGGGCTACTGGGCAAGACCGATGAAGAGATCGCTGCGCTGCGGGCGGAGGGCGTGCTATGACCGATCTATCGACGCATGTGGACATTCGCGACGTCTCGCTGCGGGACGGGTTGCAGATCGAGGACCCAATCCCGTTGTCCGCCAAGCTCGAACTGCTTGCCGCCGTTGCCGCCACCGGCGTGCGCGAGATGGAGGCGACGGCCTTCGTCTCGCCGTCGAAAGTGCCTGCGCTCGCTGATGCGGCCGAACTCGCGGCCGAATTGCATCGGTACCGGGACTCTCATGGCATCGAATTCTCCGCTCTGGTAGCCAGCCCGAACGGCGCCAAGCGCGCGATCGCGGCCGGCCTGGGATCGATCGAGTACGTGGTGTCGGCAGCCGACGGGCACAGCCGCTCCAACGTCGGGCGTTCGACGGCCGAGGCGACCGCGCTGATTCCGGAGATCGTCGCGATCGCCCACGACAGCGGCGCCTCGGTCGAGGTCATCGTCGCCACCGCGTGGGACTGCCCGTTCGACGGGCCGACGCCTCACCAACGGGTCGTCGACCTTATTGCCGCGGCAACCGACGCGGATGTCGACCGGCTCGCGATCGCCGACACCATCGGTACCACCACCCCGCGTCGCGTCACGGAGCTGATCGCGAGGATCCGCCCGCTGATCGGCGATCTCCCGCTGGGCGCGCACTTCCACAACACCCGCGGCACCGGTCTGGCCAGTGCGTACGCGGCGGTGAGCTCGGGTGTCACCCGGCTCGATGCCTCCGTCGGCGGCCTGGGCGGCTGCCCGTTCGCGCCTGGTGCGAGTGGCAACATCGCCACCGAGGATCTCGTCTACCTGTTGCGGGACA
Source organism: uncultured Actinomycetota bacterium (assembly GCA_963841555.1). Classification (GTDB taxonomy): domain Bacteria; phylum Actinomycetota; class Actinomycetes; order Mycobacteriales; family Mycobacteriaceae; genus Mycobacterium. Next base: position 468,683 of record CAWJDL010000003.1, on the reverse strand, counting down.
GCGGAATTCACGTCGACGTCGACCTACAGGCCGCGATCGCTGCGGCCCGGGTCGCGCAGGATGTGGTCGGCCACGACCTGCCGAGTTCGTTGCTGCGCGCCGGCGACCGCATCCGGGATTGAGCGGAAGTGCCAAGTCCGACATCGGGGACGCTCAGCGCGAAGGGCCGCCAGACCCGGGAGGCCATCGAGCAGGCGGCCAGGAAGCTGTTCGCCGAACGCGGGTTTCACGGAACGACCCTGTCCGACATCACTTCCGCCGCAGGCAAGTCACCCGCGGTGTTCTACCGCTACTTCGCCGACAAGGAGGACCTGCTTGCCGCGCTGGCTGAGTCGTTCCTCCGCGACATCGTGACCCCGTCGGGGGTCAGCCTTCACCTGCCCGATTCCCCGGACGACAACGCCTTCTTCACCACCGTGGTGACCAGGTACTGGAACATGTTCAAGCAGAACATCGGCATCATGATCGCCGTCGCGCAGCTGGCGGCGACCCAGCCTCGGTTCGCCGCCGTGCAGAACGAGTTCCGGCGGTTCGGGATGGACATCGTCGCCGCATCGGTGCGCCGCGCCCAGGAGCAGGGATTTGGCGACGAGCTTCATCCCGAACACACCGCGGCGGCCATCGCGCTGCTGTTCGAGAACTTCACCACCGTCTTCGTCGGCACCTCGAGCCTCGGGGTCGAGATCAGCGACGAGGATGCCATCGCCACGCTGTCGAGGATTTGGAAGAAGACGCTGTACGGGTTCTAGCGGAAACAGGAAGTTCGACGAAGGAGAACACAGTGGATTTCACCCTCCCAGATCATCTTCCGGGAGTGCTCGCCGAGATGGACGCGTTCATCGAAGCGGAGATCAAACCGCTTGAGCGCGAACACATGCAGTACTTCGACCAGCGACGCGAATACGCGCGTACGGACTGGGAGAACGGTGGCATCCCTGCGAGGGCGTGGGAGGACCTGCTCGGCGAGATGCGCAAGCGCGCCGACAGGGCCGGCTGGCTGCGCTACGGCCTGCCGTCTCAGTTCGGAGGTCGCGACGGCACCAACCTGGATATGGCCGTCATCCGGGAACATTTGGCGCACAAAGGACTCGGGCTGCACAACGACCTGCAGGACGAGTCGTCGATCGTCGGCAACTTCCCGCAGGTCATCATGATGGACCGGTTCGGCACCGACGCACAGAAGGCCGAGTGGACCGAGGCGCTGATAACCGGCGAACGTTCGATGGCGTTCGGCCTCACCGAACCGAAACACGGATCGGATGCCACGTGGTTGGAGACGCGGGCCGAACCCGACGGTGACGGCTGGGTCATCAACGGCGCCAAGCGGTTCAACACAGGCGTGCATCGCGCCACTCACGACCTGGTGTTCGCCCGAACCTCCGGCGAGCCGGGTCAGGCCCGCGGCATCACCGCGTTCCTGGTACCGACCGACACCCCGGGCTTCACCGTGCCGTACTACTGGTGGACATTCAACATGCCGACCGACCACGGTGAGGTTGAGCTCAAGGACGCCCGCGTGTCCGGTGACACGGTGCTCGGCGAGCTGGACCGCGGCCTAGAAGTCGGTCAAACCTTCCTGCACGAGAACAGGATTCGCCAGGCCGCCAGCAGCCTGGGCGCCGCGCAGTACTGCATCGACCGTGCGGTCGCCTACGCAAACGAGCGTACGGTCTTCGGCAAGCCGCTCGCGGTCAACCAGGCCGTGCAGTGGCCGTTGGTGGAGCTGCAGACCGAGGCCCAGATGGTGCGACTGTTGGTGTACTACGCGGCCAGCCAACTCGACGGCAACCACCACATGGAGGTTTCCGACAAAGTGTCGATGGCCAACTACCGCGCCAACCGTCTGGTATGCGAGTCCGCCGACCGCGCCATGCAGGTGTTCGGCGGCATCGGCTACAGCCGGCACGAACCGTTCGAGCACATCTACCGGCATCACCGCCGCTACCGCATCACCGAGGGCGCCGAGGAGATCCAGATCCGCCGGGTGGCCCAGCGGCTCTTCGGGTTCGGCAAGCGTTGAGCGACGAGTTGGCCGCAGCGTTGGCGACGGTGCTGCAGCCGGTGCTCGGCGGCAAGGTCACCGTCGAGAACCTGCGCACGCTCACCGGCGGGGCCAGCCGCACCACGTGGGCGTTCGACGCCATCTCAGACCGACGCCTTGCCCTGATCCTGCGCACAGGTCCGCCCGACGACGTGCACGCCGGGATGGAACTCGAGGCCGCGGTCCAGCAGCGCGCGGCAGCGGCGGGCGCCCCCGTCCCACACATCCTGGCGGCAGACAATTCCCCTGCGGCACTGGGTAATCCGTATCTCATCTGTGACGCGATCGGCGGCGAGACGATCGTCAGGAGGATCCAGCGCGCCCTCGACGATTCAAGTCGCGAGCGGCTGCTTCAGCAATGCGCACAGGCGTTGGCAGCGATCCATCGCGCCGACCCGGACGGGGTGGGTCTGACCGACGTCGACCAGCTCACCGAGTGGCGGCAACGGCTCGACGACATGGGCGACACCACGGCGACATTCGAGTGGGCGTTTCGCTGGCTGGACGGGCACCGGCCTCCGTCGTCACCCCCACGACTGGTGCATGGGGATTTCCGGATGGGAAACCTGATTGTCGACGAATCCGGTCTGGCGGCGGTGCTGGACTGGGAGCTGGTGCACATCGGCGAGGCGTGCGAGGACCTGGCCTGGTTCTGCATCAGGGCCTGGCGCTTCGGCGCGCCCGAGCATCTCGGCGCTGGCGGGCTGGGCAGTGTCGAAAGCTTCCTGTCGGCCTATGAAGCCGCCGCGGGTGAACCCGTCGACCGCAAGACGTTTCGGTGGTGGCTGACGCTGGCCACGCTGCGATGGGGCGTCATCTGCCGCTTCCAGGCCGAGCGGCATCTGTCCGGGCAGACCCCTTCGGTGGAACTGGCGGCGATCGGCCGTCGAGTCAGTGAAACCGAGTGGGACGTGCTGGATCTGCTGGAGGGAGGCGGCCCGAAGTGAGCTGGCTCTATGGACGGCCGACCGCGGCCGAACTCGTCGCCGCGGTCGCCGACTTCCTCGACAACGACGTGCGGTCCTCGACCGAGGGCCAGGTCAACTTTCACGCCCGCGTCGCCGCCAATGTGTTGCGCATCGTCGAGCGAGAACTGACCGACGACTCCGCCGCCGAGGTCACCGGGCGGCTGGCCGAACTCGGGTTCACCGACGAAGCGCAACTGGCCGCGGCCATCCGCGCCGGGAAACTGGACGACCGGGCTGGTGAGGTGCTGCCGACACTGCGCGCACTGGTTCGCCATCGGCTGACGGTGGCCCACCCCGGCTACGACGACTCGTGACTTTTGTGTCGTTTGTTGCGGCGTTCACCCCCGATTTGCCGCAACAAACGACACACTCGGCGTCACGATTGGTTTGACAGTTCCTGCAGCACCCGCAGGAACACGGCTCGATCGGTGGCCGAAAGAGTTCCGAGCCAGCGCTCCTCACCGCGCTGGATGGCCGCCTGTGTGGCCTCCTTCACCCTGCGCCCCTCTTTGGTGATCGCGAGCAGCCGTGCCCGCCGGTCCTCGGGGTCTGCCACGCGTTCGATCAGACCGCTCTGCTGGAGCTCGTCGAGGATGGCGATGATGCGTGTCTTGTCCGCGCCGATCGCTTCCGCGAGGGCCGCCTGTGTGCGTATCGCCGACCGATCGAGGGCGACCAGCACGCTGTATCCCCACATCGACAGTCCATGTGCCTCCAGCACCGGAAGTTCGGCGGCGATCATTTCGCGAATCAGCGGCGCGAGCATGGCGGCGAGGTCGGGCCGCTTGCGCCGTGGGGTCACACCGGGATACTAAACATTGACCGACAGTAAGCATATGCATATGATCTATGCATGCTTACTAATCACGATATCCGTTCCGCCCATCGCGTCGCCGTGATGGCATCCGTCGACGTCGTCAACAACGTCAGCCCGAAAGACCTGCACCGCGCCACGCCGTGCGATGGCTGGAACCTGTCCGAACTGCTGGCGCACATGACCGTGCAGCACCATGGATTCGCCGCGGCGGCCAGGGGTGATGGCGCCAACCCCGCCAACTGGGACACCGCTGCGGTGGCCGACGCCGTGGCGACCGACCCCGCAGGCACCTATGCGGCGGCCGCGGCCGATGTACTCGGAGCCTTCGCCGAAGACGACGTGCTCGCCGAAACCTTCGCACTTCCTGAATTCGGCCCCGGCGCAGCAGTCCCGGGCTCGCAGGCGATCGGCTTCCACTTCGTGGACTATGTCGTCCACGGTTGGGACGTGGCGCGGGCCATCGACGCACCGTTGACACTGCCCGCCGATGTGATCTCGGCGGTCCTGCCGCTGGTTTTCGCCGTTCCCGACGGCGACTTCCGGACCGCACCGGGCTCGCCGTTTGCGCCGGCCATCGATGCCGGTGAGGGAGTCAGCGACCTCGACCGCGTACTGCTACACCTCGGCCGTTCGCCGGGCTGGACTCCGTCGCACTGATTTGTGTCGTTTGTTGCGGCGTTCACCCGCGATTTGCCGCAACAAACGACACACTCGGCGTCAGATTCGCCGGGCGCGCGCCAGCCACGCGGGTTCGTCGACGCGCGTCCCGACCGCCAGGCCGATCGCGTCGGCCTGCGCCTCCTGCACGACACCGCGATAGGTCGTGGAATCCAGCGCCTCGAGCACCCAGCCGTCGCCAAAGGCGTCCCGGATGTCGGTCTCGCTGACCTCGGGACCGAACCCGCGGCCGGCGTCCGACAGTGCGAGCACATGCACCAGCCCGCCAGGCCGGACCGCGGCATGCAGGCTACTCACGTACCGCGTGCGGTCGGCGTCATCGAAGATGTGGAACAGCGCGCTGTCGACGATCGTCTGGTAGCCGGGCTCGCCGAGGTTCATCGCGTCGGCCACCTCGAACCGCGCGTCGACGCCCTTATCTGCTGCGTTGGCCCTGGCCTGTTCGACCGCGTGCGGTGCGAAGTCGACGCCGAGCACGTCGTACCCCAACCGGGTGAGCAGGATCGTGTGTTCGCCGGTGCCACAACCGACGTCGATCACCTTGCTGTGAATCCTGCCGGCCCGCTCCAGCTCGACGATCGCGGGCTGCGGTTCGCCGATCACCCACGGCGCAGAACGGGATCGGTAGGCCTCGTCGAACCGGTCGAGTGGTGGTGTGGTCTCCATAGCAGTGCAGTGTTCTACCTCAACCCAACTTGAGGTCAACACCGTTCCTGATTAGGGATTAGGACAGAGTCCTGTGCGGCCCGAACGGTGTTGGCCGCGGTGGGTGGGTGTTGTCCGGTGGACCGGCACGCCTCATGGTGGGTGTGTCGGTGGGCCGGAACTGCCGTACCCGCAATGTGTGGCGGTCGGGTGACGGTCAGGTCTAACCGGTGGTGTGCCCGCACCGGTCCGCTGTCCGTTGCGGGGTCCTGCCGGCCGTCGCCTGATCGCCAGTCCGAGGCCACGTCTGCCGATCGCGGCCGCCGCGCCGTGATGGGCGGTGACCGTTGATGGATCGGAAGTCTGCTGTTGTAAGGGTTTGCGCCAGTGCTGGTTTCCCCACTTGCTGGTGTAGACGGGGTCCACGCCGATGACCGCCATGCCGCGTCGGGCGGCCATACCGGTCAGCCGATCCCGGAACCGTCGGGTGGGGATGCCGGCGATGGTGCGGCGCAGGCGTTTTGCGCGTTTCCCGCGGCCCAGGGTCTCGCGCCCGGTGGCCCGCGCGTCAGCGAAGTCGAGGTTCTCCACCACGATCGCCGCACAGTCGTGTTGTTGGGCGTGGTCAAGCACGGTGGTGATCGCGGCGCGCACCCGCCCGTCCCGGTGTGATGCTCGCAGCCCCGCGGTGATGATGTCGATGCTTACTGGTGCGCCCAGCGGGTTGCCCGACGCATCGAGAACACACGCGGCGCTGCGGCCACCACAGGATCGCCGATCTGGCGCATCAAAAGTCCTCGTCGTCGAACTCGTAGTCGGCCACTGACGGCCACCGCGCTTCCACCGCGCGCTGCGCGTCGGCGTCTGAGACTTTCTTCACCATCAGCAGGTACATGAACGCCTCATCGGCGTACGGGGTCATGTCGTCGGAACCGTCGTCAGGTCGGGTGAACCCACCCGCGTCCAACATCCCTGCCAGTTCCTTACAGCGCTGCTCGGCACGGCGCTTCTGTTCCGCGGCATGCCGCCGGCGGGCCGCGGTCAGCCAGCCCGGCCGTTCCCGCCGCAATCGCAGCACGTCGGCCTTTGTCCACTGCCGACCCAAATCGGGGAGATCGACGATCTCGATATTCAGCCGCGCCGCAGCCGCAGCACGTTTCAACGGCTTTGCCGTCCGTGTAGAAGCGCCGCCGTGCTCACTCATGCTGCTCATGCTCGCGCGCGGCACCGACAAGTTTCGGCCCGACAGTGGGTTATGCACACCCGACCGGATTGAGCGCCCAGTTGCCGGCCGACCGGCGCCCGTACACGCGGGCGCAAACGTGGTGGCCACCTCGACCATGTCAACACCCCGGACATCGTCGCGACACCGGGGTGGTGCACCATCGGTAAGTGAGGAGGCGCTGATGTCTGTGACCGACGCCGAGGCCATCGCCGACGTGGCCGACCGCCTGTTCGAGGCGATCGAGCAGAGCGATATCGCGATGGTGGAGCAGTTGTGGAACGAGGACATCATTGTCTGGAAGGTTGCCGACCGCGACCGCGACAGGGAGCGCGCGCTACGGGTCATCGCCTGGTTCGTCAGCACGACCACCGATCGCCGATACGAAATCCTCGACCGCCAGTTGTTCGACGGCGGTTTTGTACAGCAGCACATCCTGCACGCCAACGGCCGCAACGGCGGATCGATCGCGATGCGGGTCTGCATCGTGATCAAGTTGGGCGCAAACGGATTGATCAGTCGCATAGACGAGTACTTCGACCCGGTGGAGATCGCCCCTCTGCTGGAGTCGACCGATTCACAGCGGAGGTGACATGGCGAACACACAAGAGCTTCTGAGCAATCCGGCATCCGTCGGCGTTTGGAACGTCGATCCGGGGCGGTCGACGATCGGGTTCAAGGCCAAGTCGATGTGGGGCCTCGCCCCCGTAAAGGGCCACTTCGCAGAGTTCAGCGGTGACGGCCAAATAACAGACACGCAAACGGTTTTCGGACGCATCGATATCAAGGTCGCGTCCGTGGACACCAAGATCCGCAAGCGCGACGATCACCTGAGCTCCGCGGACTTCTTCGAAGTCGCGAAGTTTCCCGACATGAGCGTGGTGGTCACCAGTGCCGAGGCGATCGACGGCGACACCGTCGATCTGCGTGCACAACTCACCGTCAAGGGCACCACCACGCCGTTCCCGCTGCAGACCAAGGTCACGGTGCTTGACGACGGTGCTGTGCGGGTCACCGCGCAGGCCACCATCGACCGCAGGGAATTCGGCGTCGACGGCAACATGATGGGGATGATCCCCGACAAGGCGACGATTTCCGGCGACGTCGTGTTCCGGCGCGGATAGCATCTGCCGCATGACCGAGCCGCCCCGCCCGCTGCGCATCCTCGTCTACAGCGACAACCCAAGGACCCGCGAGCAGGTGCAGCTGGCGCTGGGCAAGCGGGTGCACCCCGACCTTCCCGAGCTGACCTACCTCGAAGTGGCCACGCCGCCGATGGTGATCAGGCAAATGGATGAAGGCGGGTTCGATCTGGTCATCCTGGATGGCGAGGCCAGCCCGGCCGGCGGCTTGGGGATCGCCAAACAGCTCAAGGACGAGATTGCCGACTGCCCACCCATCCTGGTGCTGACCGGACGCGCCGACGACAGATGGCTGGCCAGCTGGTCACGTGCCGAAGCCGCGGTCCCGCACCCGATCGACCCGATCCGTTTGGGCGACGCCGTCGTGTCGCTGCTGCGCGCACCCGTGCAATAGCACGCGGCGCTGATTAGCCTGTCGCAGTTGCCTTTTCGAGGCACGCCAACATGGCCGCTGGCAGCTACTAGCGACTCTAACCAAAATGCGTGGCACCCGTCATAAAGCTCGCTAGGGTGTGGGTAAGCTCACATCGACAGCCCACGAGGGAGCGCTTTTTCGGCATGAACTTGTACACGCCAATTCTGGTACTCGGCGCGATCGCGGCTGCGTTTGCCGTGGGCTCGGTCGGCATTGCGATGCTGATCGGGCCGCGCCGCTACAACCATTCGAAGATGGAAGCCTACGAATGCGGCATTGAACCGGTGCCGGAGATGGCCACCGCACACGCGGCAGGCCAGCGGTTTCCGATCAAGTACTACCTGACAGCGATGTTGTTCATCGTGTTCGACATCGAGATCGTCTTTCTCTACCCGTGGGCGGTCGCGTTCGACAGCCTGGGGCTGTTCGCGCTGGTAGAGATGCTTCTGTTCATGGTCGTGGTGTTCGTGGCCTACGCCTATGTGTGGCGCCGAGGAGGCCTGAATTGGGACTAGAAGAACAGCTGCCTGGAGGAATCCTGCTGTCCACCGTCGAGAAGGTGGCCGGCTACGTCCGAAAGGGCTCACTCTGGCCTGCGACGTTCGGCCTGGCCTGCTGCGCCATCGAGATGATGGCCACGGCGGGCCCGCGCTTCGACATCGCCCGGTTCGGGATGGAGCGATTCTCCGCGACGCCTCGCCAGGCCGACCTGATGATCGTCGCCGGACGCGTCAGCCAGAAGATGGCGCCGGTGCTCCGGCAGGTCTACGACCAGATGGCCGAGCCCAAATGGGTGCTGGCGATGGGCGTGTGCGCGTCTTCCGGCGGCATGTTCAATAACTACGCCATCCTGCAAGGCGTCGATCATGTGGTGCCGGTCGACATCTACCTGCCCGGCTGCCCGCCACGACCGGAGATGCTGCTCCACGCGATCCTCAAGCTGCACGCCAAGATTCAAGAGATGCCGCTGGGCGTCAACCGCGAGGAAGCGATCCGCGAAGCCGAGCAGGCGGCGCTGTCGATCACCCCCACCATCGAACTCAAGGGTCTGCTGCGGTGAGCGAAGGCACCAACGGAAGCAACGGCGGCGATACCCCCGAGATGATCGGCGTGCGCCGAGGCATGTTCGGGGCAGAGGGCAGTGGCGACACGTCGGGCTACGGCCGCCTCGTGCGGCCGGTCTCGATGCCGGGCAGTTCACCCCGGCCGTACGGCGGCTACTTTGACGAGGTCGTAGACACCCTCACCGGTGCGCTCGGCGAGGACGGCTTTGCGGCAGCGATCGAACGCGTGGTGGTCTTCCGGGACCAACTGACACTCGAGGTGCGGCGCGAGCAACTGCCCGCGGTAGCACAGGCGCTTCGCGACCATCCGGGGCTGCGGTTCGAGCTGTGCCTTGGCGTGTCCGGGGTGCACTATCCCGACGACACCGGCCGCGAGTTGCATGCCGTCTATCCCCTGATGTCGATCACCCACAACCGTCGCATCCAGCTCGAGGTCGCGGCACCGGACATCGATCCGCACATCCCGTCGCTGTTCGTCGTCTACCCGACAACCGACTGGCACGAGCGCGAAACCTACGACTTCTTCGGCATCGTCTTCGACGGCCATCCCGCCCTCACCCGCATCGAAATGCCCGATGACTGGGAGGGGCATCCGCAACGCAAGGACTACCCGTTGGGCGGCATACCCGTGGAGTACCACGGCGCGCAGATCCCACCGCCCGATGAGCGGAGGGCCTACAACTGATGAGTACACCCACAACTCCGCCTGAGAACGGCGGCACCTCTCCTGCGGGCACCGACACTGTGGTCGTGGTCGGCGGCCAGGACTGGGATCAGGTCGCGGCTGCCGCCGCCGAGGCCCAGCCCGGTGAGCGCATCGTGGTCAACATGGGTCCGCAGCACCCCTCCACCCACGGTGTGCTTCGGCTGATCCTCGAGATCGAAGGCGAGACCATCACCGAGGCCCGCTGCGGAATCGGCTACCTGCACACCGGCATCGAGAAGAACCTCGAGTACCGCAACTGGACGCAGGGCGTCACGTTCGTGACCCGAATGGATTACCTGTCACCGTTTTTCAACGAAACCGCGTACTGCCTCGGCGTAGAGAAATTGCTCGGTGTGACCGACGATATCCCCGAGCGCGCCACAGTCATCCGCGTGATGATGATGGAACTCAACCGGATCTCGTCACATTTGGTGGCACTGGCGACCGGCGGGATGGAACTGGGCGCGATGTCGGCCATGTTCTACGGGTTCCGTGAACGCGAACTGATCCTGTCCGTGTTCGAGACCATCACCGGGCTGCGAATGAACAGCGCGTATATCCGTCCCGGCGGGCTGGCCGCCGACCTGCCGGACGAGGCGATGCCCCAGCTCCGTGACCTACTTGTGTTGCTGCCCAAGCGGTTACACGATCTGGAAGACCTGCTCAACGAGAACTACATCTGGAAGGCCCGCACGGTCGGCGTCGGCTATCTCGATCTGGCCGGCTGCATGGCGCTGGGCATCACGGGACCGGTGCTGCGCTCCACCGGGTTGCCTCACGACCTGCGCAGGGCGCAGCCCTACTGCGGGTACGAGACGTACGATTTCGACGTCATCACCGACGACGGCTGCGATTCCTACGGCCGATACATCATTCGGGTCAAGGAGATGCGCGAGTCGATCAAGATCGTCGAACAGTGCATGCAGCGATTGACGCCGGGCCCGGTGATGATCTCTGACAAGAAGCTCGCCTGGCCCGCCGATCTGACAGTCGGCCCCGACGGCCTTGGGAACTCACCTGAACACATCGCCAAGATCATGGGCCACTCGATGGAGGGACTGATCCACCACTTCAAGCTCGTCACCGAGGGCATTCGGGTGCCTGCCGGTCAGGTGTACGTCGCGGTCGAGTCGCCGCGCGGCGAGCTCGGTGTGCACATGGTGTCCGACGGCGGCACAAGACCGTATCGCGTGCACTACCGCGATCCGTCGTTCACCAACCTGCAGGCGGTGGCCGCGATGTGTGAGGGCGGTATGGTCGCCGACGCGATCGCCGCGGTCGCCTCGATCGACCCCGTGATGGGCGGGGTGGACCGCTAATGAGCGTATTCCTCGAGCTGGGCCAGCGTCCGGACGAGCCGGGCCCGCCGATCAACGGGCCCGGCGCCTACCCGTCCGAAGTGATCGCGCGGCTGGAGGCTGATGCGAAGGAGATCGTCGCCCGCTACCCAAGCGCGCGCTCGGCGCTGTTACCGCTGCTGCATCTGGTCCAGTCCGAAGACGGCTGCCTCACCCCGGCGGGAATATCGTTCTGCGCCGCCCAACTCGGCCTGACCGACGCGGAAGTCACCGCGGTGGCCACGTTCTACTCCATGTACCGGCGCACACCGACCGGCGAGTATCTGGTGGGCGTGTGCACGAACACGCTATGCGCGATCATGGGCGGCGACGCGATTCTCGAAGCGCTGCAAGACCATTTGGGCATCCACGCCGGGCAGACCACCGACGACGGCCGGGTCACCCTCGAGCACGTCGAGTGCAACGCCGCCTGCGACTATGCGCCGGTCGTGATGGTCAACTGGGAATTTTTCGACAACCAGACGCCGTCATCGGCCCGCGACCTCGTCGACGGGCTGCGGGAAGGCGAACCCCCGGTGCCGACCCGCGGCGCGCCATTGTGCACGTTCAAAGAGACCGCTAGAACCCTTGCGGGACTGCTGGACTCGCAACCTTCGGATACCAGCGAGGCCGGGGACGCGACCCTGGCCGGGCTTCGGATAGCACGGGAGCGTGGCATGGAGGCACCTGACGCATGACCCCGTTGACGCCCGTGTTGAGCCGGTTCTGGGACGAACCGGAGCCGTGGTCGATGGACACCTACCGCCGCCACGACGGCTACCGCGCGCTGGAGCGCGCGTTGGGCATGGCTCCAGACGATGTCATTGCCCTCGTCAAGGATTCGGGGCTGCGCGGCCGTGGCGGAGCGGGGTTCCCGACCGGGACGAAGTGGTCATTCATCCCACAGGACGACACCGGAGCAGGCGCGAAGCCGCATTACCTGGTGATCAACGCCGACGAGTCCGAACCCGGCACCTGCAAAGACATTCCGCTGATGCTGACGACGCCGCACTTCCTCGTCGAAGGCGCGATCATCGCGGCGTACGCGATCCGGGCGCACCACGCCTTCATCTACGTCCGAGGCGAGGTCGTCCCGGTGCTGCGCCGGCTGCAAAACGCGGTCGCCGAAGCCTACGACGCCGGATATCTCGGCAAGGACATTCGCGGCACCGGTTTCGATCTTGACTTGATCGTGCACGCCGGCGCGGGCGCCTACATCTGCGGCGAGGAGACCGCGCTGCTGGACTCGCTGGAGGGCCGCCGCGGCCAGCCGCGGCTTCGGCCGCCGTTTCCCGCGGTGGCCGGTCTGTATGCCTGCCCGACGGTGGTCAACAACGTGGAATCCATTGCAAGCGTGCCGCCAGTCCTGCTCAACGGCGTGGACTGGTTCCGGTCGATGGGCACCGAGAAATCGCCAGGCTTCACGCTGTATTCGTTGTCGGGCCACGTCACCACGCCCGGGCAGTACGAAGCACCACTCGGGATCACGCTGCGCGAACTGTTGGAGTACGCGGGCGGGGTGCGGGCCGGACACTCACTGAAGTTCTGGACGCCCGGTGGCTCGTCGACCCCGCTGCTGACCGACGAACACCTCGACGTGCCACTGGATTACGAGGGCATGGCGGGCGTCGGTTCGATGCTGGGCACCAAGGCGTTGCAGATCTTCGACGAAACCACCTGCGTGGTGCGCGCTGTGCGCAGGTGGACCGAGTTCTACGCGCATGAATCCTGCGGAAAATGTACCCCGTGCCGCGAGGGCACGTACTGGCTGGCGCAGATCTACGAACGCCTGGAGACGGGCGCGGGCACGGAGGAAGACATCGACAAGCTGCTGGACATCTCCGACACCATCTTTGGAAAGTCGTTCTGCGCGTTGGGCGACGGCGCAGCCAGCCCGATCCTGTCGTCGATCAAGTTCTTCCGAGACGAGTACGTCGCGCACCTCGACGGCGGCTGCCCGTTCGATCCGCACGCCTCGACACTGATGGCCACCGAAGGAGTGGGTGCGTAGATGACGCAGACCGCTGACACCGGCACTGCCGCCACACCGGTCGAGATGGTCAACGTGATCATCGACGACGTGGAAGTCAGTGTGCCCAAAGGCACCTTGGTGATTCGGGCCGCCGAGTTAATCGGCGTCCAGATCCCGCGGTTCTGCGATCACCCGCTGCTGGACCCGGTGGGCGCCTGCAGGCAGTGCCTGGTCGAGGTGGAGGGGCAGCGCAAGCCGATGGCGTCCTGCACCACCACCTGCACACCGGACATGGTGGTGCGCACGCAGAACACCTCGGAGGCGGCGGACAAGGCGCAGCACGGGGTGATGGAACTCTTGCTGATCAACCATCCGCTGGACTGCCCGGTCTGCGACAAGGGCGGCGAGTGCCCGCTGCAGAACCAGGCGATGTCCAACGGCCGGGTCGAAACGCGGTTCGAGGACGTCAAGCGGACATTCCCGAAGCCGATCAATATCTCGTCGGAGGTGCTGCTGGACCGGGAACGCTGCGTGCTGTGCGCGCGCTGCACCCGATTCTCCGATCAGATCGCCGGTGACCCGTTCATCGAACTGCTGGAACGCGGTGCGCTGCAACAGGTTGGCATCGCCACTGGCCAGCCATTCCAGTCGTACTTCTCCGGCAACACGGTGCAGATCTGCCCGGTTGGCGCGCTTACCGGCGCTGCATATCGGTTCCGCGCCCGGCCGTTCGACCTGGTGTCCAGCCCCAGCGCCTGCGAGCACTGCGCGTCGGGGTGCGCCCAGCGCACCGACCACCGGCGCGGAAAAGTGCTGCGCCGCCTGGCCGGTGACGACCCGCAGGTGAACGAGGAATGGAACTGCGACAAGGGCCGCTGGGCGTTCACCTATACAACGGTCGGTGACCGCATCACCACCCCGCTTGTTCGCGACGACGACGGCAAGCTCCGGCCTGCGTCCTGGTCGGAAGCCCTCACCATCGCAGGTGCCGGGCTGGCGGCCGCGAACGGCAGCGCGGGAGTCCTGGTCGGTGGACGTTCCACCGTCGAGGACGCCTACGCCTACTCGAAGTTCGCGCGGATAGTGTTGGGCACCAACGACATCGACTTCCGCACGCGGCAACACAGCGACGAGGAGATCGCGTTCCTTGCCGCGCACATCGCCGGCCAGCCGATGACGGTCACCTACGCGGACCTCGAGAGTGCCCCGGCCGTCCTGCTGGCGGGCTTCGAGCCTGAAGAAGAATCGCCGATCGTGTACCTGCGGCTGCGCAAGGCAGCCCGCAGGAACGCGCTCCAAGTGAAGTCAATCGCGCCGTTCGCGACGCGGGGCCTGACCAAGATGGCGGGCAAGCTGATTGAGTGTGCGCCAGGTGCTGAGGCCGCAGCGCTGGACAACCTGGCCGATGACGCACAGCTGAAACTCCCCGGCGCGGTCATCCTTGTCGGAGAGCGACTTGCCGGCTCCCCCGGAGCGTTCTCAGCGGCAAGCAGATTGGCGGCCGCCACCGGTGCGCGGTTGGCGTGGGTGCCGCGGCGGGCAGGCGATCGTGGCGCCGTGGAAGCCGGTGCGCTGCCCGGCCTGTTGCCCGCAGGCCGCCCGCTCGACGACGCGTCGGCACGCGAGCAGACCGCCACCGCCTGGAACGTCGACGAGTTGCCGACCGCCGACGGCCGCGACACCACAGCCATTCTGGCGGCTGCACGCGACGGCGAACTCGGGGCGCTGGTGATTGGCGGCGTCGAGCTCGCCGACCTGCCCGACCCTGATGCCGCCCTCGCCGCCGTCGAAGCCGCGCCGTTCGTCGTCAGCCTGGAACTACGGGAGAGCGCGGTGACGAACCTCGCCGACGTGGTATTCCCGGTGGCACCGGTGGTGGAGAAGGCCGGTTCATTCGTCAACTGGGAAGGGCGGATTCGGCCGTTCGAGCCGTCCCTGCAGACCAACGCAGTCCCAGACCTGCGGGTGCTTCACTTCCTGGCCGACGAGATCGGCGTCGACCTCGCCCTACCGAACGCGGCGGCCGCCGGTGACGAATTGGCCCGCCTCGGACAATGGGGCGGAACTCGGCCCAGCGCACCGCAGGTCTCGCCGGAGCGGCCCTCAGCGCCCGGATCCGGTCAGGCGGTGCTCGCCAGTTGGCGGATGCTGCTCGACGCGGGACGGCTGCAGGACGGCGAACCCTACCTCGCAGGAACTGCTCACCCGCCCGTCGCCAGGCTGTCGGCGGCCACGGCGGGCGAGATCGCGGCTGCCGACGGCGATTTGGTCACCGTCAGCACAGACCGGGGTGAGATCACCCTGCCGCTGGCCATCACCGAGATGTCGGATCGCATCGTCTGGCTGCCGATGAACGCCGCCGGCTCTGGTGTGCATCAACAGCTGGCGGCAACGGCCGGGACCGTGGTGTCGATCAGGCGGGCAGCGCAGTGACGTACCCCGATCCGACGCTCTTCGGCCACGACCCGTGGTGGCTGATCCTCGCCAAGGCGCTCGCGATCTTCGTGTTCCTGGTGCTGACGGTGCTCGTAGCGATCCTGGCCGAGCGCAAGATCCTCGGGTGGATGCAGATGCGCCCAGGCCCCAACCGGGTCGGCCCGTGGGGCCTGCTGCAATCGTTGGCCGACGGCATCAAACTGGCGCTCAAGGAAGCCATCGTTCCTGCCGGGGTCGACAAGTTCGTCTACCTTGTGGCTCCGGTCATTTCGGTCATTCCCGCCTTCCTGGCGTTCGCCGTCATCCCGATGGGCGGCGAGGTGTCGGTGTTCGGGCACCGAACCGCGTTGCAGTTGACCGACATGCCCGTTGCGGTGCTCTACATCCTCGCGGTCACGTCGATCGGCGTGTACGGCATCGTGCTTGCCGGCTGGGCCTCCGGGTCCACCTACCCCCTTCTGGGCGGGCTGCGCTCGAGCGCACAGGTGATCTCCTACGAGATCGCGATGGCACTTTCGTTCGCCGCGGTGTTCATCTACGCCGGGACGATGTCGACCTCGGGCATCGTCGCCGCCCAGCAGGGCACCTGGTACGTCTTCCTGCTGCTGCCGTCCTTCCTGGTGTACGTGACGTCGATGGTCGGCGAAACCAACCGGGCGCCTTTCGATCTACCCGAGGCCGAGGGGGAACTCGTCGGCGGATTCCACACCGAGTACTCGTCGCTGAAGTTCGCGATGTTCATGCTCGCCGAGTACATCAACATGACCACGGTATCGGCGCTGGCCTCCACGCTGTTCCTCGGCGGCTGGCACGCCCCATGGCCGATCAACATGTGGGACGGTGCCAACACAGGCTGGTGGGGGCTGATCTGGTTCATCGCCAAGGTGTGGGCGTTCCTGTTCTTCTTCATGTGGCTGCGCGCGACGCTGCCCCGGCTGCGCTACGACCAGTTCATGGCGCTGGGCTGGAAGGTCCTCATCCCTGTGTCGCTTGTCTGGATCATGATCGTCGCGATCACCCACAGCCTGCGCACCCACGGCTACGCCGCGGCGGCCACGGGGTTGATCACCGTGGGCATCGTGGTGGCCTTGATCCTGCTGTTCGTGCTCTGGCGGGTCTTGCGGGCCAGGGCCATTCGGAATATTCCGCAACCACCTGTCGGTGAGGGCGGCTTCCCAGTGCCGCCGCTCCCCAGCCACGGGACAGCAGCCACGAAGGAGCGAGCAGATGCCTAAGTTCCTCGACGCGATCAAGGGTTTCCGCGTCACGTTCGGCACCATGTTCAAGAAGCAGATCACCGAGCAGTACCCGGAGAAACCGGGCCCGGTTGCATTGCGCTATCACGGCCGCCACCAGCTCAACCGCTATCCCGACGGGCTGGAGAAATGCATCGGCTGCGAGCTGTGCGCCTGGGCCTGCCCGGCCGACGCCATATATGTCGAAGGCGCGGACAACAACGCCGAAGAGCGGTTCTCGCCTGGCGAACGCTATGGGCGGGTCTACCAGATCAACTACCTGCGCTGCATCGGCTGCGGGTTGTGCATCGAAGCCTGCCCCACCCGGGCACTGACGATGACCAACGAATACGAGATGGCCGACGACAATCGCGCCGACCTGATCTGGGGCAAGGACAAGCTGCTCGCGCCGATGCAGCCAGGGATGCTGCCTCCGCCCCATGAGATGGAGCCGGGCAGCACCGATGAGGACTACTACCTCGGGAAAATCAAGCCGATTTCGCGCACGCAAGGAGCACAACAAGTTCCAGAGGATGTGCAGTGACGATCAACTATCTCGCGGCGCTGACCGCCGACACCGCCGGGCACACCTCGACGTCGGAGGCGGTGATGTTCTGGGTGATCGGTGCGGTGGCGCTGGTCGGCGCGATCGGCGTGGTGGCCGCCCAGAAGGCCGTCTACTCGGCGATGTTCTTGGCCAGCACGATGATCGCACTGGCGGTGCTCTACATCGCGCAGGACGCGCTGTTCCTCGGTGTCGTGCAGGTGGTGGTCTATACCGGCGCGGTGATGATGCTGTTCCTGTTCGTGCTGATGCTTATCGGCGTCGACACGTCGGAGGCGATGGCGGAAACGCTTCGCGGGCAACGCATGGCGGCGATCGTGACCGGTTTCGGTTTCGGGATTCTCATCATCGGCGGGATCGGCAACGTGTCGGTGGCCGGGTTCACCGGCCTGGTGCAGGCCAACGCCGGCGGCAACGTTCAGGGGCTAGCCGCGCTGATCTTCACCAAGTACCTGTGGGCGTTCGAGCTCACCGGGGCGCTGCTGATCACCGCCGCCCTCGGCGCCATGGTGTTGGCCCACCGCGAACGCTTCGAGCACCGCAAGACCCAGCGCGAGATGGCCGCCGACCGGTTCCGGCCCGGCGCGCACCCAGGGACCTTGCCCAACCCCGGTGTGTATGCACGGCACAACGCCGTCGACGTTGCCGCGCGGCTTCCCGACGGCAGGGGTTCGCCGCTGTCGGTCAGCACCGTCCTGCACAAACAGCCTGTCCGCGTGCCGACGAACGGCGAGAACGGTGATGCATGAATCCTGACAACTATCTCTACTTGTCGGCGTTGCTGTTCACGATCGGCGCGGCAGGAGTGCTGCTGCGCCGCAACGCGATTGTCATGTTCATGTGCGTCGAGTTGATGCTGAACGCGGCGAACCTCGCGTTCGTCGCGTTCTCCCGCATGCACGGCCATCTCGACGGCCAAGTGGTGGCGTTCTTCACCATGGTGGTCGCCGCCTGCGAGGTGGTGGTCGGACTCGCGATCATCATGACCGTCTTCCGCACCCGCCGCTCGGCCTCGGTCGACGACGTCAGTCTGCTGAAACACTAAGGCCGCCATGACAACTCTGGTGTGGCTGGTGATCGCTCTCCCGATGGCCGGTGCGGCGATCCTGCTGCTCGCGGGCAGACGAACCGACAGCTGGGGTCACCTACTGGGCTGCCTGGCATCCCTCGCATCGTTCGCCGCAGGCGTCGTGCTGTTCGTCGACATGCTCGGCCGCCATGCAGAAGACCGGATCGTCCACGAGGCCCTGTTCTCGTGGGTGCCGGTCGCGGGCCTGCATGTCGACTTCGGCCTGCAGCTGGACGCGTTGTCGATGTGTTTCGTGCTGCTGATCACCGGCGTCGGCTCGCTGATCCACATCTATTCGATCGGCTACATGGCCGAGGATCCCGAACGCAGGCGGTTTTTCGCCTACCTCAACCTGTTTCTCTCCGCGATGCTGCTGTTGGTGCTCGCCGACAACTACCTCGGCCTGTACGTCGGGTGGGAAGGCGTGGGTCTTGCGTCATACCTGCTGATCGGTTTCTGGCAGCACAAGCCCTCGGCCGCGACCGCAGCCAAGAAGGCGTTCGTCGTGAACCGTGTCGGCGACATGGGTCTTGCCATCGCCCTGATGGTGATGTTCGCCTACATCGGCTCCATCTCCTTCGCGGGTGTCTTCTCGGCCGCACCGCACCTCGGTGAAGGCGCACTGACCGCCATCGGGCTGCTGCTGTTACTCGCGGCGTGCGGCAAGTCGGCCCAGGTACCGCTGCAGTCCTGGCTCGGCGACGCGATGGAGGGCCCCACACCCGTGTCGGCGCTCATCCACGCCGCCACCATGGTCACCGCCGGTGTGTACCTGATCGTGCGGTCCGGTCCGGTGTTCGACCTCGCGCCCACCGCACAGTTGGGTGTGGTGATCGTCGGCGCGGTCACGCTACTGTTCGGCGCGATCGTCGGCTGCGCCAAGGACGACATCAAGAAAGCGCTTGCCGCGTCGACGATGAGCCAGATCGGCTACATGGTGCTGGCCGCAGGGCTGGGTCCGGCCGGATATGCGTTCGCGATCATGCACCTGCTGACTCACGGCTTCTTCAAGGCCGGCCTGTTCCTCGGTGCCGGGTCGGTGATGCACGGCATGAACGACGAGGTGAACATGCGCCGCTACGGCGGGCTGCGAAAGGTGCTGCCGATCACCTTCGCGACGTTCGGGCTCGGCTACCTGGCGATCATCGGGGTGCCGCCACTGGCCGGCTTCTTCTCCAAGGACGGCATCATCGAGGCCGCACTCGGCGCGGGCGGGGCCAAGGGCCTGATACTCGGCGGCGCGACGATACTGGGCGCGGGCATCACCGCGTTCTACATGACGCGCGTGATGCTGATGACGTTCTTCGGCGAAAAGCGTTGGGCTTCCGAGGCGAGCGAAGCGACGGGAGACAAACCGATCGCACATCCGCACGAATCCCCCGCCGTCATGACCTGGCCGATGATCCTGCTGGCGGTCGGATCGGTGGCTTCGGGCGGATTCTTCGCGATCGGTGGCACCCTGCAACACTGGCTCGAACCCGTCGTCGGCGCACACGAGGCCGAACACGCGACCCCGGCATGGGTCGTCACGATCGTCGTACTGGCCGTCGTCGCCGCGGGAATCGCGATCGCCTACCGCATGTACGGCACCCGCCCCGTCCCAGAAGAGGCGCTCGCCGGGTCCGCCCTCACCGTGGCGGCGCGCCAGGATCTCTACGGCGACGCATTCAACGAACGGGCGTTCATGCGGCCAGGGCAGCTCCTCACGAAGGGTCTCGTCGAGATCGACAACGACGCGGTGGACGGGGCCGGAAACGGGCTGGCAGCACTCGTCCGTCGCGTCTCGGACGGCTCCCGGCAGCTGCAAACCGGTTTCGCCCGCTCGTATGCCTTATCGATGTTGGCAGGAGCGGCCCTGGTGGTCGCCGCGATCCTGGCGGTGGAACTGTGGTGACCTCCTTCCCGTGGCTGACCGCCCTGTGGGCGATCCCGACGGCAGGCGCGGCACTCGTCATGCTGCTGCCCGCCTCGCAACGCACCGTGGCCAAATGGCTTGCGCTGCTGATCTCGATCGCCGTCCTCGTTGCGACACTGGTAGTCGCGGTCGGATTCAAGCCAGGAGGCGACCAGTACCAGTTCGTCGAATCCCACCCGTGGATCCCGTCGTTCGGCACCGGCTACATCCTCGGCGTCGACGGCATCGCGCTCGCGCTGGTGATCTTGACGGCCGTTCTGGTGCCGTTGCTGATCATCGCGGGCTGGAACGACGCCAGCGACCAGATCGGCTGGGCGGGCCGGTCGGTGCACACGTACTTCGCGCTGACGCTGGCGGTCGAGGGCATGGTGCTGATGTCGCTCGTCTCGCTGGATGTGCTGCTGTTCTACGTGTTCTTCGAGGCCATGCTCATCCCGATGTACTTCCTGATCGGCGGGTTCGGCGGCGAGAATCGTTCGAAGGCGGCGGTGAAGTTCCTGCTGTACAACCTGTTTGGCGGCCTGATCATGCTCGCCGCGGTGATCGGCCTCTACGTGGTGACCGCGCGGAGCGACGCATTCGCGGCGGGCACGTTCGACTTCCGCGCGATCGTCGCCGCGGTGTCGAGTGGTCAGTTCGTCGTGAGCCCTGCGGTGATGAACCTGTTGTTCGGCGGGTTCATGTTCGCGTTCGCGGTCAAGGCGCCGCTGTGGCCGTTCCACCGGTGGCTGCCAGGCGCCGCCGTCGAGGCCACCCCGGCCAGCGCTGTGCTGATGATGGCGGTCATGGACAAGGTCGGCACGTTCGGCATGCTGCGCTACTGCCTGCAGCTGTTCCCCGACGCCTCAACGTATTTCCGGCCGCTGATCATCACACTGGCAGTGATCGGCATCGTCTACGGCGCGATCGTCGCGATCGGCCAGGTCGATGTGATGCGGTTGATCGCCTACACGTCGATATCCCACTTCGGGTTCATCATCCTTGGCATCTTCGTGATGACCAGCCAGGGCCAATCCGGGTCGACGCTCTACATGGTCAACCACGGCATCTCGACCGCCGCGCTGTTCCTGATCGCCGGATTCCTGGTGTCGCGCAGGGGCACTCGCCTGATCAACGCCTACGGCGGCGTGCAGAAGGTCGCGCCGGTGCTGGCGGGCACCTTCCTGGTCGCCGGTCTTGCGACGTTGTCGCTACCCGGCCTCGCGCCGTTCATCAGCGAATTCCTGGTCCTGATCGGAACATTCACACGCTATCCAGCTTTCGCGGTCTTCGCCGCCACGGCTCTGGTGCTATCCGCGGTCTACATCCTGTGGATGTACCAGCGGATGATGACCGGCCCGGTCAAGGACGGCAACGACCGCCTGCGCGACCTGGTGCCGCGCGAGATCGCCGTCGTCGCACCTCTTATCGCGCTGCTGCTGGTACTCGGGGTGTATCCCAAACCCGCTCTCGATGTGATCAACCCCGCGGTGACCCACACGCTGACCACCATCAATCAGCCAGACCCGGCACCGAAGATCGCGGAAGGGCCGTCACGATGACTCAAGCCCTTGGGATGCCTACCCCCAGCGTCGAATACGGCCTGCTCTCCCCCATGCTGATCGTCCTTGGGGTTGCCGTCGTCGGCGTGCTCGTCGAGGCCTTCCTGCCTCGTCAGCAGCGCTACGCCGCCCAACTTGTGCTCAGCCTCGGCGGGCTGGTCGCCGCGTTCGTGGCGGTCGTCGCGCTGGCTCGGGACCTGCACGGCAGCGCCGGACGGACCGCCGTGCTTGGCGCCGTCGCCATTGACGCCCCGACGTTGTTCCTGCAGGCGACCATCCTGCTGGTCGGCGTGCTCGGCATCCTGCTCATCGCCGAACGCCGCATCCCCGCACCTGCGGACGACGAGCCGGGGCCCGGCCTGGATGCGTTCACCCCGCAGGCGTCGGCGATCGCAGGCAGTGTCGTCGAGAAGCTGGCCACCAAGACCGGCGTCATGCAGACCGAGGTGTTCCCGCTGACGCTGTTCGCCATCGGCGGCATGCTGTTGTTCCCGGCCGCCGATGATCTGCTGACCATGTTCATCGCGCTCGAGGTGCTGTCGCTGCCGCTGTACCTGCTGTGCGGGCTGGCCCGCCGGCGACGCCTGCTTTCGCAGGAAGCCTCGGTGAAATACTTTCTGCTTGGCGCGTTTTCATCGGCCTTCTTCCTCTACGGCGTTGCCATGCTGTACGGGTACGCCGGCACACTTGATCTCGGCGGCATCGCCGACAAGGTGGCCTCCGGAACGGGAAAGACGTCGCTGGCGCTGCTCGGCACCGCGCTGGTGCTCGTCGGCTTGCTGTTCAAGGTCGGTGCGGTGCCGTTCCACTCGTGGATTCCAGACGTGTACCAGGGTGCACCCACACCGATCACCGCATTCATGGCCGCCGCCACCAAGATCGCCGCATTCGGCGCGATACTGCGCGTGTTCTACATCGCGCTGCCCGGTCTGCGTGACGACTGGCGCCCGGTCATGTGGGCGATCGCGATTCTGACGATGGTAGTGGGCACCATCACCGCCGTGACCCAGAACGACGTCAAGCGGATGCTCGCGTACTCCGCAGTGGCGCACACCGGGTTCATCCTCACCGGCGTCATCGCCCAGAACCAATCCGGCGTGTCGTCGACGTTGTTCTACCTCTTCGCCTACGGGTTCAGCACCGTCGGTGCGTTCGCCGTAGTGAGCCTGGTGCGAAACCCCCACGGCGAGGAAGACACCGCACTCGCCCGGTGGGCCGGACTGGGTCGGCGGTATCCCGTTGTCGGCATTGTGTTTTCGCTGTTCCTGCTCGCGTTCGCCGGCATCCCCCTGACGAGCGGGTTCGTCAGCAAGTTCGCGGTGTTCAAGGCCGCAGGTGAGGGCGGTGCGATTCCGCTGGTCGTTATCGGCGTCATCGCCAGCGCAATCGCCGCATATTTCTACGTGCGGGTGATCGTGTTGATGTTCTTCACCGAGCCGCCCGACGACGCACCCGCGGTGGTGGTCCCCAGCGTGCTGACCACAGCGGTCGTCACGATCACTGCGGCCGTCACCTTCGCGCTCGGCGCCCTGCCACAGCCGCTGCTGGACCTGGCGAACACAGCCAACCAGTTCCTGCGCTAGTTTCCGGGCATGACCGAACCGCTCGTTCTGATCGCTGACCACGGCGCGGTCAGGCTGCTGACGCTGAACCGACCCCAGGCACGAAATGCGCTGAGCCGTGACCTGATCAGGGCGACATACACGGCGCTGACCGAGGCCGACGCCGACGACTCCGTGCGGGCGGTGGTGCTGACGGGGGCCGATCCGGCGTTCTGCGCAGGCGTGGACCTCAAGGAGGCGCAGCGCGACGGGCTGAAGTACTTCGAGGAGTTCCGGTCGCAGAGCTGCATTGCCGCGGTCGCCAAGATGCGCACGCCGATCGTCGGCGCGATCAACGGCGCGACGTTCACCGGCGGGCTGGAGATGGCGCTCGGCTGCGACTTCCTCGTGGCCTCGGAGCGGGCGGTGTTCGCCGACACGCACGCCCGCGTCGGCATCCTGCCGGGCGGCGGCATGACCGCACGACTCCCCCAGGTCGTCGGGCTGGCGATGGCACGACGGCTGTCAATGACGGGCGAGGTGGTCGACGCCGCCCGCGCCGAGCGCATCGGGCTGGTCACCGAGGTGTTCCCGCACGAACGGCTGCTCGATCGGGCGCTCGAGCTGGCCGGCCAGATCGCCGAGGTTCCCGGCCCGACCATGCTCGGGCTCAAGGAGATCTACGCGACCGGCGCCGCCGCGGTCGTTGACCCTGCACTGGCCGCCGAGGAGAAGATCGCCTTCGCCCAGCATCGGGATTTCGAGGGCCTCGGCGACCAGTTCCGCGCGGTGAGCGAGCGCAACAAGTCACAGATCGACCACGCGGAATAGGCCCACCCCTGGGAGGGGTTGTCCAGCACATGAGCCCATTGACTGGCAAGACAGCACTGGTAACCGGGGCATCGCGAGGAATCGGCCGTGCCATCGCCGAACGCCTGGCCAGCGACGGCGCGGAGGTCGCAGTCCACTATGGAAGCAACGAGGCCGCGGCGGCCGACGCCGTCGCCGCGATCAAGGCAGCGGGCGGGCAGGCATTTCCGGTCCGCGCCGAGCTCGGTGTCGACGGCGACGTCGACACGCTGTTCGCAGCACTCGAAGAAGGGCTCGGCGGGCGACCGCTGGACATCCTGGTCAACAACGCGGCCATCGCCACCTTCGACGCGACCGTGGAG
This sequence comes from uncultured Actinomycetota bacterium, assembly GCA_963841555.1. Lineage (GTDB taxonomy): Bacteria > Actinomycetota > Actinomycetes > Mycobacteriales > Mycobacteriaceae > Mycobacterium. The sequence continues at coordinate 444,202 of CAWJDL010000003.1, read as the reverse complement.
AAGGCGACGCGTGAGCAGTTCGACCGTGAGTTCGCCGTGAACGTTCGCGCGCCGTTCTTCATCATTCAGCGTGCACTGCCACTATTGCGCGACGGCGGCCGCATCATCAACATCTCGTCCGGGGTGACGTGGTACGCGACGCCTCAGATCGTGTACTCGATGACCAAGGGCGCTCTCAACGTACTCGGCCGCTCGCTCGCCAATACGGTTGGCGATCGCGGAATCACGGTCAACAACGTCTCCCCCGGTGTCACCGACACCGATATGAACTCATGGCTGCACGACAGCGAGGAGGCGGTGTCGAGCATCACCGACATCGTCGCACTCAACCGCATCGGCCGGGCGGCCGATATCGCCGATGCCGTCGCATTTTTCGCGTCCGACGACAGCCGATGGATCACCGGCCAAACCGTCGACGTCAATGGCGGGTTGTACCTCGGACCCAAGTCGCTGCCGCAACCCAGCTAACAGACGCGCGAACGACCGCAAATTGCCACCGTTGTGCGGTGTGTCGCGTACAGACACGGTCACTCGCCGTTACGTCGGATGCAGGCTGAAGGGGTCGAACGGGTGGCTCGCCCAGATGCTTTGTGACGCCTGCTCCGGATAGCGCGTGGTGCGGGACGGCGCGTCGAAGACCCGGGTGAGCTGTTGGTCGGCGTTGTAGGCGGGCCAGCCGGGATCGCCGTCGGTCGCGAATGCCCGCCAGGCAGCACTCATTTCGCGCGACACCGCCTCGGCCAGCGGCGCCGAGCCATAGAGCGCTGAGCCGATGGGCGAATCCAGCGTGCCGAACACCAATGGGATCTCCGTGGTGTGTGCCGCCCCGATCGGCGAAGCGTCGAAACAGAATTCGTAGAGATAGGTGGTACCGCCGCCGGAGGCGTGCGCCTGAGCGATGTGCAGGGTCGGCATCCGGTAAACGAAATCCGAGCACACCAGTTCGTACAGCTCAGCGTGGCCGGCCTGCGGGTGCGCCACCCAATAGGCCTGCGCACCATCGGGTGTCGGCGGCAACGAATTCAGCGCCGTCTCTGCTTGTTCGGCGGTGACGCTGTCCGGTCCACCGCTCTCGTGGATGACGAAGCGGTACTCGTCGCGGTTGTGCCCGATCAGCAGGTCCAGGCCGCGGCCCGCGCCCGCCGCCAAGGCTCGAAAGGGGCTGTCCGACAGTATCTCTCCGTCGACCACCGGGCCAAACTGCGACCGGCGCACAGCCAGAGCGTAGCCCCAGCGATCCTGATTCTCGATGCCTGCGACGGCGTCGGCCAGCGTCTGCGGCGCTACGTCCGCGAGGTCACTGACTGTGGCCCGCCTGCCTAGCTTTTCGGCGATGACGGCGGCGACGTCAGCGGCGAGATCGGAGCCGAAGAGAAAGGCGGGCACGCTTTCGGCGATGCCGCGGTGGAACAGACCGGCGGCCGAAGGCATCACCATCAGCGTCACCACCGATGCGGCGCCGGCCGACTCGCCGAATACGGTCACGTTGTCCGGGTCGCCGCCGAAGCCGGCGATGTTGTCGCGCACCCACTGCAGCGCAGCGACCTGGTCGAGCAGCCCCCTGTTGGGGACGGCGCCGTCGATCGCCATGAACCCTTCACCGGCCACGCGGTAGTTGGGGCTGACGACCACCACACCGCCGGCCGCCAGACGGGCGCCGTCGCAATCGGATTCGTCCGACGCGCCGGTGGTGAACCGGCCACCGTAGAGCCACACCATGACCGGCAGACCCGAGCCGCCAAGATCGGGAGTCCACACGTTCACGGTCAACCACTCGTCGGACGACGTGAGGCGCATCGGCTGCGGCGGCGCAGGGCCGAACTCGTGCGCGTCGAGCACGCCGTCCCACGATTCGTGGGGCGTCGGAGCGGCAAAGCGCAGGCGGCCGACCGGTGGTTGCGCATAAGGGATTCCGCGGAAGGTGTGCACCCCATCGGCGTATGTACCGCGCACGCGTCCGGCGCGCGTTCCGACGACGGTCATCGTTGCGCGTTGCGCTTGAGAATGAACTCCACCGTGCGCCGGCCGCCGAACTCCGGTCGCGGCGTCGTGGTCATGTCCACCTGTTTGCGCGCCTGATCCAGAACGGGCGTGTCCGGGTCGAGGACCGACAAGTACACGTCGTGTGCAGCTAGCGACGCGACGGCGGCGCCGTAGTGGTTGTCATCGATCACCTCGGCGTGGGTGACGTCCGGCCCGTTCTCGAACAGCCAGCGCGGTGGATCGTCGAGCGAATCATAGGCGGCGGCAACGGCATTGGAGAATTCGATGTGGTCGCGTTGGTTCGGTGCGCCCGGCGACCACTCCGGTCCGCTGTAGATGGTGGCGACGAGATCGGGTGCGAGCTCGGTGATCGTCTCCGCAATCTTGGCCCGCAACTCGGGGGTGTTACCAATATGGCTGTCGGGAAAATCCCAGAACTGCACGTCGTCGACGCCGACGATGGCGGCCGACCGCCGCTGCTCCTGCTCGCGCAGCGGGCCCGCCTGCTCCGGCGGCATTCCCACGATCCCGGCCTCACCTCGGCACGCCAGCGCGTAGTACACGGCCTTTCCCTCGCCGGTCCACTTGGCCACCGCCGCCGCACACCCGTACTCGGGATCGTCGGGATGCGGTACGAGCACGAGCGCGGTGCGCCAATCGGTCGGAAACGGCTCAAGCATCACCCCTATGCCACCACACCGTGGACGACTATGGCGGTGGTCTGCGCGACCCAGTCCTCGCCGAGCGGTTCGTCGGGCAAAAGCAGCACCCGCAAGAGCGTGGCACCGCCGATCACCTCGACCAGCCGGTCGGGGTCAACATCGGCGTGCACCTCTCCCCGTTCGACGGCGTCGCGCAGCCGCGTCCGCACCGCGACGAACACGTCGGTGAAGCGGCTCATGACGCGGGCGTTGAGGTCGGCATCGACAGCCATATCGGCGATCAGCCCGGGCAACGCCGCACGCACCACGGGGCTGGTGAACACGTCGCGGGCAGCGGCGATCATCGCGTGGATGTCGGCGGCGATGTCGCCGGGCGGCGTCTCGATCGCGGTTGGCGCCGCGGGGAAGGCCGCCTCGTGCACCAGTTCGGCCTTGCTCGACCACCGCCGGTACAGCGCGGTCTTGGTGGTTCCTGCGCGCTCGGCGACTGCGGCCATGGTCAGGTTCGAATACCCGATTTCCACAAGCAGATCCGCGGTGGCACGCGATATGGCAGCGTCGATACGCGGATCCCGGGGCCGTCCGGCACCCGGGGGCTTGTCAACCGATGACGGGTCTGCTTTCATAACGCTACCCACCGTATCGTAATTATCGGGCCGAAGGATGGATTCTCATGCCGACTGAACCGGCTGTCGAGGATGTCAGCCGACTCCAGCATTCGAGTCGAGACGTCAGCAAGCTGCCCGACGTGATGTCGGGCTGGCTGTCCACCGTGATGCCCGGCGGTGTCGAACCCCAGATCACCGTGGAAAGCGGCGTCGACGCCAACGGCATGTCGTCGGAGACGATCATCCTGACGGGCCGCTGGGACGAAGACGGACAGCAGCGGGAAGAGAAGTGGGTGGCGCGGGTGGCGCCCTCCGCGCAGGACGTGCCGGTGTTCTCGTCGTATCGGATGGATCACCAGTTCGACGTCATTCGGCTGGTCGGCGAGAAGACCGACATCCCCGTTCCACGGGTGCGGTGGCTCGAATCGACGGGCTCGGTGCTCGGCACCCCGTTCTTCCTGATGGATTACGTCGAGGGGCAGGTGCCACCCGACGTGATGCCGTACACGTTCGGCAACAACTGGTTCGCCGACTCCCCCGCCGAGCGTCAGCGCGAACTGCAGGACAGCACCGTCGAGGTGATCGCCCAACTGCACTCGATCCCCGATCCCGAGACGACGTTTGGGTTCCTTGCCGACGGCGGGGAACCGAACGCGTTGCGGCGCAACCTCAATTGGCTGCAGTCCTGGTACCAGTTCGCGGTCCCCGACATCGGCCGATCCGAGCTGCTCGAGCGTGCGCTGGATTGGCTCGAGGCGAACTGGCCTGCCGACGTCGCCGCCACCGACCCGGTGCTGGTGTGGGGCGACTCCCGCGTCGGCAATGTGCTGTATTCGGACTTCCGGCCAGTCGCCGTCCTGGACTGGGAGATGGCGGTTCTGGGGCCGCGGGAAATGGACGTCGCGTGGATCATTTTCGCGCACATGGTCTTCCAGGAACTCGCAGGCCTGGCTGGGCTGCCGGGCCTGCCCGACTTCATGCGGGAAGCCGATGTCCGCTCGACATACACCGCGCTGACCGGCGTCGAGCTGGGCGACCTGCATTGGTTCTACGTGTACTCCGGCGTGATTTGGGCGTGTGTGTTCATGCGGACCAGCGCCCGGCGAGTGCGGTTCGGCGAGATCGAGAAACCCGACGACGTGGAGTCGCTGTTCTATCACGGCTCAGTACTAAAGCGACTTATCGGAGATGACGCCTGATGCTCGGCCCCATGGACGAATACCCGGTACACCAGGTCCCCCAGCCGATCGCGTGGCCGGCATCAAGCGACCGCAACTTCTACGACCGCTCGTACTACAACGCGCACGACCGCACGGGCGACATCTTCGTGATTTCGGGCATCGGCTACTACCCGAATCTCGGTGTGAAGGACGCGTTCCTATTGGTGCGCCGCGGAGACGTGCAGACAGCGGTGCACTTGAGCGGCGCCATCGATCAGGACCGGCTCAACCAGCATGTGGGTAATTACCGCGTCGAGGTGATCGAGCCACTGCACAAACTGCGCATCGTGCTCGACGAAACCGAGGGCATCGCCGCGGATCTGACCTGGGAAGGCCTCTTTGACGTCGTCCAGGAACAGCCACACATCATGCGGCGCGGCAACCGAGTCACGCTCGACGCTCAGCGTTTCGCTCAGGTGGGCGCCTGGAGCGGCGTGCTGCTGATCGACGGCCAGGAGATCGCCGTCGACCCGTCGGTGTGGATCGGCACCCGCGACCGTTCGTGGGGTATCCGGCCGATCGGCGAACCCGAGCCAGCCGGCAGGCCCGACGACCCGCCGTTCGAGGGGATGTGGTGGCTTTACGTGCCGATGGCGTTCGACGACTTCGGCATCGTCCTGATCATGCAGGAGGACCCGCAAGGCTTCCGGTCTCTCAACGACTGCACCCGCATCTGGAAGGACGGGCGCGTCGAGCAACTCGGCTGGCCTCGGGTGAAGATCCACTACCGATCCGGTACTCGCATCCCCACCGGAGCGAGCATCGACGCGACCGCATTCGACGGCAGCCCCGTGCATTTCGATGTCGAATCCAAACTGCCGGTGCCGATTCATGTCGGCGGAGGGTACGGCGGCGACTCGGACTGGCTGCATGGCGTGTGGAAGGGCGACAACTTCACCGAACGCCTGACCTACGACATGACCGATCCGGCGATCGTCGGGCGTGCGGGCTTCGGCGTGATCGACCATGTCGGCCGGGCCACCTGCCAGGTCGATGGCAAGACGGCCGAAGGCTGGGGCCTGTTCGAACACGGCGCGCTTGGCCGTCACGACCCGTCCGGCTTCGCCGACTGGCTCACCGTCGCGCCTTGAGTGTTTTCGGCGCGCCTACGCTCGCTGAGCGTCCTGAGTGTCCGTTAGCGCGCCGAAATCGCAATTAGGGCGGCCGCTGCCACCGCCTCGACTAGGCAGTAGAACCAGTTGGGGTAGAACGTCGTGCGATCGCCCAGGACCGCTGCCGCAAGACGGCCGAACGCCATCCCGGCCAACGCGGCGCCGACCGCGATCAGGATGCCTTTCCGGACATCGCCGCCTGCGACCGCCGCGTACGCCAGCACGCCTGCGATCGCGAGGCCGAATCCGCCGTAGACGGCACGGACCTCCGACCGCGCCGCCGCTTCGGTGAGAGTGATGCCGAAGGGGCGGATGATGGCCGTGGGGGCGGCCAGCGCGTAGATGCCCATGCCGAGGAAGAACACTGCGATAACGCCGATGACCGTGACGGCCACGGTAGCCTCCTGTCGAGTTGAGGTAGGAGGCCAGCATGAGGGCGAAGGCCACTCCCGCGCTTCCACAAACCTGCTGCCCGACGGTCTGGCTGTGGCCGGGCCAGGCCCTTTACGCAGGTCCGAGCCTCAATCTTGCGCCGCATTCCGGATCCGTTTGGTGCTTGGCGGTCGGCATCGACGGATCGCTGACGGTGACGACGCCGAACGGCACCACACGAGAAGGCACGAGCGTGTTGATCCCGCCGCGGCTCACGCACCAACTGATCTGCCACGGCACCGGGTTTGTCTCCTGCTATCTGGAACCGACATCGGATCGCGCCGACGCCAGCCGACACAAGTTCGGCGAATGGCGCGGCGAGGTCGGTGTGGGACACGTGGACGAAGAGCGATTGCAGTTCACCCCGCTTGACGACGAAAGCGCCTCGCACTGGCTCGATTTGGCGGCGCCCGCGGCGCAACGGACCATCGATCCCCGCATCGCCAGCGCGGCACGCAGAATTCGGGAGGAGCCGGCGGCGACGATCTCGTCGCGCGAGCTCGCCGTCGAGGCGGGGCTGTCCGAATCGCGGTTCCTGCACCTGTTCCGCGACGAGCTGGGCACGAGCCTTCGGCGCTACCGGATCTGGGCGCGGTTGACGCATGCGGGCGCGGCCATCGCCGCCGGCAACAACATGACCGAGGCAGCGATGAAATCCGGCTTCGCGAGCCCGTCGCACCTCGCGGATCGGTTCAAGTCCACGTTCGGGTTGTCCGCTACCCAACTGCTCGGGACGGGGCTGACCCTGCGGACGCCGTAGCCACGCGGCCGAACACCATCAATTCCTCGATGGATTCAAACGGGCGGCCCAGCACGTCGCGCAGGTAGTTGTGGGTCAACGCCCACGGCCTGCGGGTCCCCGACTTCGGCAGCACGTCCAGCGACCGCAGCACATAACCCGACTGCAGGTTGAACGCAGGTTGTTCACCCATGCCGGAATCGCCGAGATGCGGATAGGCGTGGGTGTAGCCGTGGGAATCCATGTACGCCAACAGATTCGCCACCGATCTCGCGGTCAGGTCGGCTCCCAGCGTCCACGAGGCGTTGCTGTAACCCACGCACCACGCCGCATTCGGGACATCCTCCAGCAGGTGCCTGCGGAACACGAACCGGTCGTGTGGGTTGACCTCCTCCCCGTCGATGCTGATCGTGATGCCACCGAACGCCTGAAGCTGAATGCCGGTCGCGGTGATGATCACATCGGTGTCGAGATGCTGCCCGGAGCGCAACACGATTCCTGTGGCATCCACGTGATCGACATGATCGGTGACCATCTCGACGTCGCCGGCTCTGATGGCGTCATAGAGGTCGGCGCCGAGAATGAAGCACAGCCGCTGATCCCAGGGGTTGTAAGGCGGCTTGAAATGCATGTCGATGTCGTATCCGTCGGGCAGGTGCGCTTCCGCGATGCTGCGCAGCCTGCGCTTGCTGAACTCCGGTGCCTTGCGGGCGATGAACCACAGCAGGCTGCCGATCAGCGCGTTGCGCCACCGGACGATCCAGTGAGCCACCCGCAGCGGCAACACCTTCCGAATCGCGTTGGCCGTCGGTTCCACCTTCATCGCGGAGATCATGTACGACGGTGTGCGTTGCAACATCGTCACGTGGGCAGCCTTCTCCGTCAGCGACGGGATCAAGCTGACTGCGGTCGCACCGCTGCCGATGACGACGAGCCTCTTGCCCGTGTAGTCGAAGCCGTCGGGCCAGTGCTGCGGATGCACCACCTCGCCCGTGAACTCTTCGATGCCGGGAAACGCTGGCGTGTAAGGCTCGTCGTAGTTGTAGTAGCCGGTGCCGAAGAACAGGAACCGGGTCTGGTAGGTCTTGGGTGCACCGTCCTGTTCGGTTCGCACAGTCCATGTGTCGGTCGTCGAGTCCCAATCGGCCGACCGCACATGGGTGTTGAAGCGGATGTGCTCGTCGATCCCGTGCTTCCGTGCAGTGTCGGCGATGTACTCCCAGATCTGGTCGCCGTCGGCGATCATTTCGGGTCGCTTCCATGGCTCCCACGGAAAGCACAGCGTGAAGATATCGCTGTCGGACCGAATACCGGTGTAGCGGAACAGATCCCATGTCCCGCCGAGGCGCTCACGTCGTTCCAGGATCGTGTAGCTCAGGTTCGGGTTCTTCTCGCGGATCCGGTAGGCCGCTCCGATACCGGAGAACCCGGCGCCGATGATCAGCACATCGCTGTAATCAGTCACCGGTAGCCCTCCTACGCGGACTTGGCCGCCTCGGCCGACACGCGGCCGAACACCATCGACTCCTCGATGCGGTCGAAGCGATGGTCGATGGCGTCAAGCACGTAGTTGTGCCGCACGTTCCACGGGCGGTGTGTGCCGGACTTCGGCAGCACGTGCGCGGCGCGCTGCACGTAACCGGCGTTGATGTTCCATGCCGGTTTCTCCGGCATCGGCTTGTCGCCAAGATGCGGGTATGCGTGCGTATAGTCATGAGAGTCCATGTACGCCAACAGTTTTGCGACGGCTCGTGCGGTCAGGTCGGCTCGCAATGTCCAAGATGCGTTGATGTAGCCGACGCACCACGCCATGTTCGGGATGTCTTCGAGCATGTGCTCCTTGTAGACGAACCGGTCCTGCGGCTTGACCTCGGCGCCGTCGATGCTGATCGCCACCCCGCCCAGTGCCTGCAACTGCAGGCCCGTGGCGGTGATGATCACGTCGGCGTCGACACGCTGCCCAGAGCGCAACACGATGCCGCCGGCGTCGAAATGATCGATGGTGTCGGTGACGACTTCGGCGCGCCCGTCCGCCACGGCGGTGTAGAGGTCGTTGTCGAGGATCAGGCACAGTCGCTGATCCCATGGGTCATAGCGGGGCCTGAAGTGGGTATCGACGGGATAGCCTTCGGGCAGACTGTTTTTCGCCATCGCTCGGATCAGCCATCTGCTGAACCTTGGCGCCTTACGGGCGACCACGTACGTCATCACGGTGAAAAACGTGTTGTACACCCGGACGGCAGCGTTAGCGGGCCTCAGCGGCAGAACTTTCCGGATCGCCTGCACCACCGGGTGGATTCGCGGCATCGACAACATGTAGGTGGGTGAGCGCTGCAGCATGGTCACGTGACCGGCTTTCTCGGTCAGCGACGGGATCATGCTGACTGCGGTTGCCCCGCTACCGATCACCACGACGCGCTTGCCGGAATAGTCCAGCGACTCTGGCCAGAACTGCGGATGCACCACCTCGCCGCCGAACTGCTCGATGCCCGGGAACTCCGGCCGGTAGGGCTCGTCGTAGTTGTAATAGCCAGTGCCGAAGAACAGGAAACGGCCGCGGTAGGTCTTGGGCCTGCCATCCTGCTCGGTCTGCACGGTCCACATGTCGCTGCTGGAATCCCAGTCGGCCGACACGACCTTGGTGTTGAACCTGATGTGCTCGTCGATGCCGTTCTTGCGGGCCGTCTCGGTCAAATACGCCCGGATGTCGTCGCCGTCGGCCACGTTCTCGGGCCTGGTCCACGGCTCGTAGGGAAAGCTCAGCGTGAAGATGTCGCTATCGGAGCGGATGCCGGGATAACGGAACAAGTCCCAGGTGCCGCCGATCCGCTCACGCCGTTCCAGCACCGCGTAGGACAGCCCCGGATTCTTCTCGTGGATGCGGTACGCGGCGCCGATCCCGGAGATACCTGCGCCAACGATCAGCACATCGGAGTATTCGGCCTCTTCGGCACCCACGACGACCTCCTTTGGTCCGGCTGGGTACCACGATAGGGGCTCAGCCGTTGAGCGCGTCGACGATCGCCGCGAGGGACTCCACCGCGATCGGGCCAGGTTGGTAGACGCAGATCCGGTCGGAGACGCCATCGACCCGGTCGCGGATATGAGCGGCGATCTCGCCGGGGCTGCCGCAGGCCGCGATGGTGTGCAGGATGTCGTCGTCGATCAGCCGCCCCATGTCCTCCCAGCGACCCTGCTTGGACAGCCTGTTGAGCTCGGGCTGCAGGTCACCCCAGCCGTGCACGTCCAGGACCGCGCGGTATGCAGGCGTCGACCCGTAGAACGCCAGGAGCCGACGGGTGGCGGCGTGGTCGTCACCGGTGGACACGATGATTTCCGGGACGACGGCAAAGTCGCCCGCATCGCGTCCGGCGGCGGCCAAACCCTCGCGAACCGCCGGCATCGTCGCCTCGTGCAGGAACCGCTTCGAGCCGAACGGCATGACCAGCAGGCCGTCGGCCGTCTCGGCGGTGGCCCTCGTCAGCCGTGGCCCGAGCGCGCCGACGTAGATCGGCGGCGGGCCGTACGGGTTGGAGCCGGGGCTGAAGGTCGGGGTCATCAGCGTGTGCCGGTAGTACTGCCCACGAAAATCGAGTCGCTCGCCGGAGTCCCAGGCCGCAAAGATGGCCCGCAGTGCACGCACCAGTTCCGTCATCCTGGCGACGGGCCGGTCGAATTCCGCGCCGAACCGCTTCTCGATCTGTGTCCGCACCTGCGTGCCGAGGCCGAGCGTGAACCGCCCTTTCGTCAGCAGCTGCAGGTCGTTGGCCTGGTGCGCGAGATGAATCGGGTTGCGGGGAAACGCGATCGCGACGTTGGTCATCAGGTCCAGACCCTCGACCGCGGCCGCCAACGCCAGCGGGGTGAACACGTCGTGCGGCCCCTCGAAGGTGAAAACGCCGCTGGCGCCGGCCTCCCGCAGCACGTGCGCCCGCTCGATCGCATCAGTCGGCCCGAACAGCGCCGTCATGACCTTCACGCCGTGAGAGCCTAGTCGGGTGACCATCCCAGCCAATGCCGACGTCGTCGTCGTGGGTGCCGGGTTCGCGGGGCTGTCGGCAGCCCGTGACCTGGTGCGGCTCGGGCACGACGTCGTAGTTCTCGAAGGCCGCGACCGCGTCGGCGGCCGCTCCTCCAGCACGACCATCGCCGGCGCACCCATCGACCTCGGCGGCACGTTCGTCGGCCCCACACAGGACGCCGTCATCGCGCTGGCGAAAGAACTGGGCTGCGAGACCGTGCCGACCTACAACCGCGGCAAGAACCTGATCCGGTGGCGCGGCCGGGTGCGGTCGTATCGCAGCACGATCCCGCGGCTGTCCATCCTCGAGTTGGTCGACGTTTCGCGCATCCAGTGGCGGTTCGACCGGGTCTGCCGACGGGTGCCGGTGGAGGAGCCGTGGACGTCACCGATCGCCGACATCCTCGACAGCAAGACCCTCGACCAGTGGCTGCGATACGTACACGCGGGTGCGTCGACGCGGGATCTGATGGCGATCATGGCGCGCGTGACATGGGGCTGCGAACCCGAGGAAGTGTCGATGCTGCATGCGGCCCGCTACATCAAGGCGGGCGGTGGGCTGGGCCGCATGCTTGACGTCGAGGGCGGCGCTCAGCAGGATCGCTTCCCCGGCGGAACCCAGCAGATCGCGGTGCGAATGGCCGACGAGCTGGGTTCGCGCGTGGTGTTGAACGCGATCGTGCGCCACATCGAACGGCGCGCCGACGGCACCGTGACGGTCGACAGCGATGAGGGCAAGGTCACCGGCAAAGCCGTCATCGTGGCAATCCCCCCGGCACATCGCGCCGGCATCGAGTTCGTTCCGACCCTGCCCGCGGAGTACGAGAAGCTCGCGCAGCACTGGCCGCAGGGCAGGCTGAGCAAGGCGTTCGCCGCCTACGAGACGCCGTTCTGGCGGGCGGATGGCTGCTCGGGCGAGGCACTGTCCGACGAGGGACCGGTGTTCATCACGTTCGACGTCAGCCCGAGCGACGCGGGACCCGGTGTCCTGCTGGGTTTCACCGATGCGCGGTCGTTCGACGCGCTGCCCGCCGAAAAGCGCCGCGAACGCGTGCTGGCCGGCTTCGCGAAGCTATACGGCGACGCCGCGTCAAAGCCGATCGACTACGTCGACCATCGCTGGGGCACTGAGGAATTCGCGCCAGGTGGGCCGACCGCCGCGGTGCCACCGGGTTCGTGGACAACGTACGGGCCGTGGCTGCGAAAGCCGGTCGACGGAATCCATTGGGCCGGAACCGAAACCGCTGACGAATGGACCGGATTTTTCGACGGCGCGGTGCGGTCGGGTAAGCGAGCGGCCAACGAAGTGCACCGGGCGCTGACCGGCTAGGCCGTGCGCTCCCGGCTCGCCGACTCGATGAGCAACCGCAGCTGTTTGTTGACCTCGTCCGGGCGCTCGACGATCGCGCAGTGACCGCCGGACAGCTCAACGAACGAGGCTAGGCTCGGCGCCATCCTGGCGATGTGGCGCGACGAAACCATCGGCAGCAGGCGGTCTTTCGCGCTGCCGATCACCAGCGTCGGCACCGTCAAGTTCTTCAACCCGATGTGCTCGGGCCCGAGTGAGTCGACCAGTGTGCGGGCCCAGCCGCCGCGGCCTGCGGGCGGTGTCGAGGTGAACAACTCGTAGATGAACTCGGCGACGGCGGGATCGGCGTCGAGGCCCACGGCGATCGTTGACACGAACCGCCGGCTCGGCCGGTCCACCGCCCGAAGAAGGGGTGCCGCGCCAAACGTCTTCAGCAGGGTGCCTGCCGCACGGACGCGGACGTCGGCCAGGGGCGGAGGCACCGACAGGAGCTGCACGTTGCGCAGCAGGTCGCCCGTGGTCGTGTTGATCAGTGCAACGGCATCGGCGCGTTGCGCCACCCGATCCGGATGCCTGTCGGCCCACGACGCGATCGCAATGCCGCCCATCGAATGCCCGGCGATCACCGCACGTTCACCCGGCGCCAGCGTCGCCTCCAGGACAGCGTCGAGATCGCCTGCGAGGTGGTCGAGGCTGTAGGCACTGCGCCGCGCGGGGACCGCGCTACGGCCGTGGCCGCGATGATCGAACGCGATGACACGATAGTCGTTGGCGAGGTCCGCAATCTGGTAGGCCCACACCCGGATGGCGCACGTGATGCCGTGCGAAAGCACGATCGGATAGCCGTCTTCCGGCCCGAAGACCTCGGCGTGGAGGCGGATGCCGTCCTTGGAACGGATCGTCATGGCGCGACCGGGCGGAATCGCCTCGGCCGCGGCGAATCGTCTGGCCTTGAGGCCGGTCTCCTGACCACGTCCCATGGGTGCTCCCATCGAGTTCGGCAACGCTGCCGCTAACACCAGCTTACCGGGGGGTAACCGGCCCGAGTCGCACCACATGCGGCGCGGTTAAATGGTGCGATGCGCGCGATACAGATAGCCACCCTCGATGGTCCACAAGCGGCGCACGTCGTCGAGATCGACGAGCCAAGCGGTGACGGCGAGGTCCTCATCGACGTGCACGCCGCGGGTGTGGCGTTCCCTGACGCCCTGCAATCGCGGGGTCTCTACCAGTACAAGCCCGAGATGCCCTACACCCCAGGTGCTGAAGTCGCGGGCGTGGTGCGAAGCGTGCCGGACGGTGCGCACGTAACGGCCGGCGATCGCGTCGCGGGACTGACAATGCTGTGCGGGGCGATGGCGGAAGTCGTTGCGTTGCAACCCGATCGAGTGTTCAAACTGCCGGACACGGTGTCGTTCGAGGCCGGTGCCGGTCTGCTGTTCAACGATCTGACGGTGCATCACGCACTGCTCACCCGGGGCCGACTGGCCGAAGGGGAGACGGTCTTGGTGCACGGTGCGGCAGGCGGGGTCGGCACGTCGGCGCTGCGGCTTGCCCCCGCGTGGGGCGCGGGCCGCACCATCGCGGTGGTGAGCACCGAGGACAAGATCGCGGTCGCCAAAGCCGCCGGGGCTTCGGATGTGGTGCTGGCTGATGGTTTCAAGGACGCCGTCAAGGAGCTGACCGGCGGGCGAGGCGTGGACATCGTCGTCGACCCCGTCGGCGGTGACCGGTTCACCGACTCACTTCGCTCCTTGGCCCCGGGCGGCCGGCTGCTGGTCATCGGCTTCACCGGCGGCGACATCCCAACCATCAAGGTCAACAGGCTGCTGCTGAACAACGTCGATGCCGTCGGTGTCGGCTGGGGAGCCTGGTCCCTGACCCACCCCGGATATCTGGGCGAGCAGTGGGCCGAGCTGGAGCCGCTGCTGGCGTCCGGCAAGGTGTCGGCGCCGGAGCCGATCGTCTATCCGCTCGAGCGTGCCGCCGACGCGATCGCCTCACTGGAGGACCGGACAGCGAAGGGCAAGGTCGTCGTCAAACTGCGCTGAACGCGCCAGTTGCCTCCCCGTCGAATGAAACGACCCCCGGAGCTTTCTTTCCGAGGGCCGCCTCATTAGTAGCGGGAACAGATGTCCAGGTTCAGGTTTGCTTGGCGTAACGGCTCAGGAAGCCGAAGGCCGCGATCGCCGCGACGTCACCGATCACGCCCCACAGCACGAAGGGGAAAACGAGCGAAACCGGGGACCAGCCAACGCTGGACAACGTCACTGCGGTGTAGAGCAGCCAGATCAGACGGTAAGCGCACCAGAACGCAGTGAGGCCGGCGGCGATTCCGATCGCCAGGGCCTGGTTGCGGTCGACGCGGTTGGTCAGTTCCTCGACCTTGGTGGGCAGGATCTTCATTGGGTCTCTTCCTTTCATGGTGCGCTGCCGGGTTGGCGTCGTCATCGCCGCAAGTACAGACCTGGGCGTCGCCTACCGATCCCAATAAGCCTCGCGGGGCCGGCCATGCAAGAGGAATGAGAAACGGGATGAACTCTGGAGCCAGCTCGCGTTCGACCGGGAAGGAGGGGCAGTTCACTAGTTCGTCGGGAACGGCGGTCAGGAGAAATCATGAGCTTGGACAACATTTCACACCTCGGCGGGCAGGGGCTCGACGAGTTGGTTCCATCGCGTTACGCGGTACGGGTCGGCGAGATCGACGTGCTGGTGATCAGCGATGGGGTGCTACCGATAACAGCGCCGACGTTGGCCACCAACGCCGACTCGGCCGACCTGGCGGGCTGGCTTGACGACATGTTCCTGCCGCCGGACGTGCTCGACTGGCCGCTGAATGTCGTCGTGGTGCGTAGCGGCGGCCGGACCATACTCATCGACGCTGGGCTAGGGATGGAGTTCCCGGACTTCCCGCGGGCCGGGCAGCTGGCCCTGCGACAGGAGGCCGCCGGCATCGGTCCCGCATCCGTGACCGACGTGGTGCTTACCCACTTGCACATGGACCACGTTGGCGGGCTGCTCACCGACGGACTGAGGAGCCGGCTGAGTCCGGACGTGCGGATCCACGTGGCGAGCGCCGAGGCCGAGTTCTGGGAGTCACCCGATTTCTCGCGCACCGTTATGCCACAGCCGATACCGGACGTGCTGCGGTCGACGGCCTCACGGTTCTTGGACGAATACCGCAGCCAGCTGCGGCCGTTCGAGACGGAGTACGAGGTGGCGCCGGGAGTGCTCGTCAGCCGCACCGGCGGTCACACCCCCGGGCACAGCGTGGTTCGCCTTGCGTCCGGCGGCGATCGGCTGACGTTCGCCGGCGACGCCGTGTTCGCGGTCGGTTTCGACAACCCCGAGTGGCAGAACGGCTTCGAACATGACCCCGAGGAGGCGGCCCGCGTCCGGGTCCGTCTTCTGCGCGAGCTGGCGGCGACCGGAGAGGCGATGGTGGCCACCCACCTGCCGTTCCCGTCTGTCTGCCACGTGGCGGTCGCCGGCGACGTCTTTCGGTGTGTACCGGCCGCCTGGGATTACTGACTGCTTGTTGGGTTAGCGAATGAAACGGCCCCCGGAGATCAGATCTCCGAGGGCCGTTTCATTTAGTAGCGGGGACAGGATTCGAACCTGCGACCTCTGGGTTATGAGCGAACCGGTCGCGGTCTCCAGTCGCCTCGCGGGTCCCAAACTCGCAGGTCAGGGTCAATCGCCCGTCCGAGCCATTGCGCCGCGTCTCACACCATCTCGCCAGTTGCGCCGCGTTTCGTTCACAATTCCGTTCACAACAACGGCAACCATGGCACCAGTCTTCAGTCGCGCGGATAATGAGCTGCGGCGACCGCTCGGCAGCCAGTCGAGCACCCATCGACGGGAGGCTGGACGTGGAAGAGAACCGGCCCGCTGGCGACCCCGGTGCCGAGAGCCCGAAAATCCCCCCGGGCGACGACTATGGGTACGACGAAGCACACGACGTGCCGGCCGAGTCGCTGGGTCAAACTCCTGCGCCACATCGTGTCGATCCCCCGCCCCCGAAGGTGAACCTCGGCGCGGGCGGGGACTATGAATACGACGAGGCCCACGATTTCGGCGCCTCCTGAACAACAAACCCCGACATCACGTAGATATCGGAGCGGGACGAGTCGTGCGTACGCTTCCGCCGTTATGGAATGAATGGTACAAAACACGCGTTGGCTGCAACCATCGCCGGCTCTACGAGTACTGCGGTGACGTTCCACCCGCTGAGCTGGAGGCGGCCTACTACGCTCAACGTCGGAGACCAGCCGCCGGCTGAGTTCTCAAATCAGAAAGTCTCCGAACTCACCGGGGCGATTCAGGTGCGGCGCACGCTCGTCTGGGATGGCGAGGGTGCGATCGGGCGGTGCCGTTCGGGCAAGGTCGAACTCACCGGTGACTGCCAAGCGTTCCGCGGGGTCCTGGGCGCGAACCCGGGCCACTCAGCGCCCAACGCCGCGGCGCGGCATCGTTATCCCACAATTCGTCCGTCAACCAGGCAGCTATGCCCAGCCGCCCTCGTGTGAACGTTGACGCAGTGTTGGGCCACGTCGTCGAGTAGGTCGACGTCACCGAGGGGCAACGTGGCCAACAAGGTTCGAGGTGTGCGCATGACGTCGAGGTCGAACACCGCGTCGATGAGGCGGCGACGTAGACGGGGCGAGGG
Source organism: uncultured Actinomycetota bacterium (assembly GCA_963841555.1). Taxonomy (GTDB): domain Bacteria; phylum Actinomycetota; class Actinomycetes; order Mycobacteriales; family Mycobacteriaceae; genus Mycobacterium. The sequence continues at coordinate 427,447 of CAWJDL010000003.1, read as the reverse complement.
GTTCCCGGTGGCGACGTCAATGCTGAGCTCGACGCTGGAACAGGTGGGCCGGACGTCGGCATACGCGATGTGGCACGGACCGGCGTCGATGCTGACGTGGTATGCGCTGTGGTCGGCGACGACGTGTGTCGAGAGGGCGTAGCGGTCGGAGCCGGTTTGGGATGCGTTCATCGCTTCTCCCGGTGTATATCATTGATATTCGGCCTCGGCGGCCGTGACGCCGATCGGGTGTCTTTAGGTCCCGACTACGGAGGTCTACAGATACGGTCCCACCAATTGTGGCCGGGGGGAAGTGCCCAACTTAAGCCAGAATCATGCCGTCCAGCGCACAGCGGCGCTGACTGATTACCCTTCATCTGGTGACGATGCCGATCACAATCGCAGGCGAGAGGGCGGCGGTCTAGCCCCACCAGCCGGCAATCATCGCATTATGCAATCACGTATCGCGATGGTGCTAGAACTTGCTCGTCTTTCCCGGTGCGCCAGGGGCCTCTCCGGCGCCAGCCGCCACCGGTGGGACAGATCAACTGAAAGACAACCACGGGCGTCAGTGACAACGGGAGTCACCACCGGTGGCCGACTGGCAAGACCATCATCAGTGCATTGGCTTGAACATGATCAATGTGACAGCGTCGTGACACGACGACGGGAGCAAGAGCTTTTGTCGGGCATTCTTGGGCGGTAGCGGCGGGGCCACATTTTCTCTCACATGTCTTGGGCTGCTGTATCCCACCGCCGGGATTGTCTCCACCGTCGGCGAATGCCTGCACTGCCGGCCAGGTGTCGGGGCACATGCTCTGGGACGCATAGGCAACGATGAGGCCTGGATGTGCGGCCGCAGTTCTCTTCCCGCGCAAGGGTGACAGCGACTCCGCGCCGAGTGTCCCGCTCAACGATGGCGTCAAGCTCACCGCGGCAGCGTCGGGGCTCGAACAGGCGATGGAGGACTGAGCCCAATGGCTAGCCAGCAGTTTCCCCACAGATCAAGAAGATCACGATCACCGACCGAATGACGGGGAAACCTGTTGTGCGTTACCAATTTACGGTCGACGCCGGTCGACCCGGAAATTGGCAAACGGCAGCAGGCGCGCCCCGTCACGCGACGGGCCGAGTCGCTTGGATATCCACACAGTGGATCGCGACGCCCGCGGAGACACGCTTTTGCCGATGCACCCGATTTGACGCGGGGCCGCGGATAATCTGCGTGTATGTCGGAGCGCTGGCCGACTTTGATAACCGTCATCAGGTTGGCGGGATGCTGTGTCTTGGCCGGAGTGGTGGCCGCGGCGCTGATATTCCCGTTCGCCGGCGGCATTGGGCTGATGTCCAACCGTGCCTCCGACATCGTCGCCAACGGCTCCGCGCAGCTGATTGAGGGCGACGTCCCGCAGGTGTCGACCATGGTCGACGCGGCCGGCAACCCGATCGCGTGGCTGTACTCGCAGCGCCGGTTCGAAGTGGCGACCGACAAGATTGCCAACACGATGAAGCTGGCGATCGTCTCGATCGAAGACAAGCGATTCGCCGAGCACAACGGCGTGGACTGGCAGGGCACGCTGACCGGCCTTTCCGGCTACCTCTCCGGCAACTCCGGCACTCGCGGGGGCTCGACGATCGAGCAGCAGTACGTGAAGAACTATCAGCTGCTGGTGACAGCACAGACCGACGCCGAGAGGCGGGCCGCTGTCGAGCTGACGCCAGCGCGCAAGCTGCGCGAGATCCGGATGGCGCTGACGCTCGACAAGACGTTCAGCAAGCCGGAGATCCTGACCCGTTACCTCAACTTGGTGTTTTTCGGCAACGGTGCATTTGGTATTCAGGATGCCGCGCAGACCTACTTCGGCGTCGACGCCTCGCAGCTGAACTGGCAGCAGGCCGCGCTGCTGGCAGGACTGGTGCAATCGACGAGTTTGCTCGACCCCTACACCAATCCCGAAGGAGCGCTGCTGCGGCGAAATGTCGTGCTGGACACCATGATCGAGAATCTTCCTCAGCATGCCGATCAATTGCGCGCCGCCAAGGCCGAGCCACTGGGCGTGCTGCTCCAGCCGAACCAGCTTCCGGCGGGCTGTATCGCCGCCCGCGATCGTGGTTTCTTCTGTGACTATGTACTGGAGTACCTTTCGCGGGCCGGCATCAGCAAGGAGCAAGTTGCACGCGGCGGCTATCTGATTCGCACGACGCTGGACTCGAAGGTGCAGGCTTCGGTGAAGTCGGCGATCGATCAAATCGCAAGCCCGACGCTCGACGGAGTCGCCAGCGTGATGAGCGTGATCAAGCCCGGCAAAGACGCGCATCGAGTGATGGCGATGGCCAGCAACCGGACGTATGGCCTCAACGCCGACGCCCACGAGACAGTGCAGCCACAGCCGTTCTCGCTCGCCGGTGATGGGGCGGGCTCGATCTTCAAGATCTTCACCACCGCGGCGGCGCTCGACATGGGCATGGGTATCAACGCTCAGTTGCAGGTGCCGGGCTCATTCCAGGCTAGGGGCCTAGGCAGCAGCGATACGCCAGGCTGTCCGAAGGAAACTTGGTGCGTGAGAAACGCCGGGAACTACCGCGGCTCAATGAACGTCACCGACGCCTTGGCGACGTCGCCGAACACCGCCTTCGCGAGGTTGATCCAGCAGGTTGGCGTTCCGCGCGCGGTCGACATGGCGGTAAGGCTGGGGCTTCGGTCCTACGCGCTGCCCGGAACGGCGCGGGCCTACGACCCCGAAAGTAACGAAAGCTTGGCCGACTTCATCAAAAGACAGAACATCGGATCGTTCACTCTGGGTCCGTTCCAGCTCAACGCGCTTGAGTTGGCCAATGTCGCGGCAACGCTGGCCTCCGGCGGCGTGTGGTGCCCGCCCAGCCCGATCGACAAGATATTCGACCGCCATGGCAACGAGGTGTCGTTCGACAGTCAGCCGTGCGACCAGGCAGTCCCCGAGGGACTGGCCAACACCTTCGCCAACGCGCTGAGCAAGGATGATCAGAGCCCGGGTACCGCAGCGGGGGCGGCCGGCTCGGTAGGTTGGACCCTGCCGATGTCGGGCAAGACCGGCACCACCGAGTCGCATCGATCGTCGGGTTTCGTCGGCTTTACCAACCACTACGCGGCGGCGAACTACATCTTCGCCGACTCCAGCAATCCATCCGGCATCTGTTCATTCCCACTGCGCGAGTGCGGAAGTGGTGACCTGTACGGCGGCAACGAGCCCGCCCGCACGTGGTTCGAGGCGATGAAGCCGATCGCCACCGATTTTGGCGAAGTGCACCTGCCGCCAACAGATCCGCGCTACGTCGACGGTGCGCCGGGTGGGCGGGTGCCCAGTGTGTCCGATCTCAATGTGGACGCGGCGCGTCAGCGGCTGAAGGACGCCGGTTTTCAGGTCGCCGATAAGACGACACCGGTGAACAGCTCAGCGTCTTATGGTGCCGTGGTTGGCACGACGCCGAGCGGTCAGACCATTCCTGGGTCGATCATCACCATCAACATCAGCAACGGCATCCCGCCAGCACCGCCGCCACCTCCAGTGGAGCGGCCGCCGGTTGGCGAGCCAGCCGGACCAGGCGCTCCCCCGGAGGTCGGCACGACGGTCGTGGAGATTCCGGGGCTACCGCCAATCACCGTGCCATTGCTCGGACCGCCACCGCCGGCCGAACCGCCGCCACCGCCACCGCCAGCCGGCTAGACGTGCTGGCCACCGACGTTCGGTGATGGAGCCCCCTGTCAGGATTGGATAGCGACTGCGGACAGATTGTGGGCAAAATGCGGGCGCGCTGAGCGGATCGATTAGGGGTGCAGGACGACCGGCCTCATGGCATCGCCTCGGCCCATTCCACGTGCCCTCGAAGCCAAGCTCCGTAGCCAGAGACTATCCCGCGCGGGCCGCTCACAAACGTTCACTGGGTTTGCCCCCGGTATCCAAATTGTGGCCAAGATGGAGGTTGTCCCGGTCTTCGTGGAATTTGAGGTGGCGGTCCCTCACCTAAGGCCTGCCGGATGGTAGGTCTTCGGGTGAACGACCAAGAACACCTCGAAGAAGGAGTAAGGGACCGCCATGAAAACCGTACCTACTGTTCGCCTTGCTGACACGGCCGACGTCGCCGCACTGCCCGATCTGCCTGAGGAAATCCAGCTGGCGCTGGCCGATATCGCTGGTGCGGCCCGGGAAGGGCTGATGGCGATGAACGTGGCCGCCGGGCTGGCGGTGATGGCCGCGATGTTTGACGCCGAAATCAGCCTGGCGTGCGGGCCCAAGGGCAGGCACGACACGAAGCGGGCCGCGGTGCGCCACGGCGCTGGTCGCGGCTCGGTCACCCTGGGCGGGCGCAGGGTGGCGGTGAGCCGACCCCGGGCTCGTACTGTCGACGGGCATGAGGTGCCGCTCGCCAGCTACACCCACTTTGCCGCCGAGGACCTGCTGACCGAGGTGGTGATGGAGCGGATGCTGGCCGGGGTGGCCACCCGCCGGCACGCCCGTACTGCCGAGCCGGTCAGCGAAAAGGTCAGCGGCACACAGAAATCCGTGAGTAAGTCGGCGATCTCGGGCCGGTTCGTGCGCCAGACTGAGACCGCGCTGGCCGAGCTGATGGTCCGCGACCTGACCGAACTGGACATCAAGGTGCTGATGCTCGATGGGGAGTATATGGCTGAGCGGTGTGTGGTGGTCGCGCTGGCGATCACCGCCGACGGGGCGAAGGTCCCGGTCGGGCTGTGGGACGGCTCCACCGAGAACAAGACCGTGGTACGCGCTCTGCTGGCCGACCTCGTTGACCGTGGCCTGGACTTCGACGATGGGCTGCTGGTGGTCATCGACGGCGCCAAGGCGCTGTCCGCCGCGGTGCGGGAAGTGTTTGGCGACAAGGCATTAATTCAAAGGTGTACTTTGCATAAGCGGCGCAACATCGCTGATCACCTGCCGGACAAAGAGAAGGCGTGGGTGGACGCCAAGCTGGTCAAGGCGTTCAACCACCCCGACCCCGACGTCGGGCTGCGCAATGCTAAAAGCCTCGCCACGCAACTGCAAAAGAGTCATCCCCGTGCAGCCGCGTCGCTGCGGGAGGGGCTGGAGGAGATGTTCACCGTCGCCCGGCTGGGCATCGACGGCCGCCTCGCACGGACCCTCACCACCAGCAACCCCATCGAATCGATGATCTCCATCGCCAAAGCGACCAACCGCAACGTAACCCGTTGGCGCGACGGGCAAATGGTGCTGCGCTGGACCGCCGCCGGCATGCTCAACGCCGAACGCTCCTTCCGCCGCATCAAGGGCTACAAACAGATGCCCCAACTTGCCGCCGCCCTCAAGCACCACACCCACCCCGACACCGAACCTGTCGGCACCGCCGCATAGAGTCACCATGGATCGTCACCCAAATTCCACGCGACTCGGGACATGCTCCCAAGATGCGGCCACGTTCGAGACCGGTCCGCGTGGGTCCAGGGACCGATGCGCCCGACGGTCCCCCACAATCGACGCCATGCCGCTTGAGATTCGCACTCAGCCAAACCCGGACCATTTCTGCGAAACGTGCGGAGGTCCATCAGAACTTGTCTCGCAGACCATCACCCCGTGGGACGGCAACGAGACGATGGCCCGTGAAGTGTCGCCGTGGACACCACGGTGTGCAGACCCGTGGTGCCAGAGCCGCAGACCACGGCATTCGAAGGTGAGCGACACGCGCGTCTGCGGGCACTGAGCCGGTCGGTCGGTACCGCTGAGGGGGTGCCCGGTCACGGGTCGGTGTCGGTTGCTTGTCAATTGTGCTGTCAGTCGCGTCGTGGGGTGGCCAGGTCAGCGCACCAGCCGCACACTGCCGGGTGTCTGCAACTTCACTGCCAGGCCACCGGGAGCGCCCATCATGCAGACAGACGCGCACAACATGGGCCGCGAAGAGCGCCGCGCGCTGCTTGAGCAGCGGCGCGCAGCCGTCGTACGCCAATTGCGGCGTCTGGCAATCGAATTAACGGACCTCGACAGGCAGCTTGACGAGATCGAGCAGTCGGAGCGTTGACGAAGTGCGATCTGGGTTCTGCACGCTGGCTGGCACCCTATTGTCCGATAGCGCCGCAACTGGAAAAGATGGTCGCCCGACGGTGGGTAAACCGCTACAGCTAAAACTACTCGGCGGCCAACTTGTCGCTGTCGACGAAAACCAGACCGCCCGCGTCGAGCGCCACCGCCCATCTCCGCGCCGGGCCAACCATATGGTTCTCACCGATATCCACCGCCTGCCCCGCCAGATCGCCGAAATCCTCGACCACAGTGCCGCGGACCTCGCCGTCCGTCCCCGGATATACACGCACCCGCGCATTCACCGCGACGGGGCTATCGCCGGTATCGCCAGCCGTCCCGCTAGCGCCTTTCATCCGTCTTCTCATCCTTGCTCACCCTAGGGTGGGCGCGTGAAGATAGTGGCGCAATTAGAGCACGACCAGCTAACGCCGTCCGGGCTTATGGTCCTTGACCACCACCCAGCCGACCCGGCGCGTTAAGCCGGTTTGCCATCGTCACAGTATCAGTACGAGGACCGGTGTCCGCTTCCCCCGCGGCCGGGGTGCTCCGTCGGCGGCGTGGAAACGGGTTGGGGAATCGCTGGATCAGCCTCGTGTCGCGTACATCCACAGCGCGACATCGATCCGGCGGAGGAGGCTGACTTCAGCAGGCGCGGTGGAGCACACCTTCGCGATCTTCTGACGGCGGCCCTCGTCGGAGAGCTGGTCGTACACGCGGGGGCTCCGTCGGGGGGTTGTCACGTTTTGTTCCCCGATATCAAGGCGCGTTGATCGCGGCCCCGAACCACCCTCCGGGGTCAATGCGGCAAAGCGACGACAGCGCGCGGGACGGCGCGGTAATTTCCAAGAAGCGCTCCAAGAGGGCTTTGGCCCTGCCACAGCGCCAAACGGCCCAGGACAGCAAGTGAGTCGCAACGACAACGCCCAGACGTCGGACGGAGGCACAGGGGACACCACCTACGCGTTCCCCGCTCACCTTCTCGGCGAGTTGGACGCCCCGGCCGCCGAAGGTGTTGAACCCCGCGTTTCGGCCGTGGAAGGCGCGCCGAGCCGCTCGGCCCTGCTACTCGTGATGCGCGGCCCCAACGCCGGTTCCCAGTTCCTGCTCGATCAACCCGTCACATCTGCGGGCCGGCATCCGGACAGCGACATCTTCCTCGACGACGTCACCGTCAGCCGCCGCCACGTCGAGTTTCGGCTGGAGAACGGACAATTCCTGCTCGTCGACCTCGACAGCCTCAACAACACTTACGTCAATCATGAACCGATCGACTCCGCGGTGCTGGTCGACGGCGACGAGATCCAGATTGGCAAGTTCCGTCTGGTGTTCCTGACCCGGCCCACCACGGGTTGAACAGGCCGAACCAGGACCTTCCGGTGCATCTGCGCCTGGGTTTATCCATAGGATGCAGTCAAGAGTTGCTCAGCCCGGGTAGGGCGACTTCCATCGATGCGGTCGTGGTCGGCTCGCTCATCTAGTGCGTTCGGATACGAACCGGCGATCCCGGAATGCCCGAATCTGCCCGTAGTAGTTGTCGCGGCGGATGACGAACTCGCGGCGTTCCTCCTCGGTCATGTCGAGCTATGGGACACCTAGGCTTGAAGTGTGCCTATCTTGGTGCTTCACAGAGCCACGGGGCGAATAACCGTGGAGCGAGGGCGTGCCGACGAATACGCAAGGCGCAGCGGGCTCTTCATGGTTCCCACTGTCCTCGATGGGAACGTCTGCGTTAAGCTTCTCAGCCGCGGGGACTGGATTGCGACCGCCCAATTCGTGTGATGACGGTAGAGCACGTAGCGGGCGTCGGAGTTCGCTTCGTAGGTCGACGTCCACCTGAACCGACGCTTGACCCCCAGAACGTTGCGGTAAGACGTCTCCGCTGGTCGCCTGCAATCTGTGGGCATGCGAGAGGTGCACAGATGCGTGGATCGTTGGGCATCGCGCACACCGTGTGGTCCCAATGTGGTCCCAAGTCTGCAGTCCCTGAAGGACATTGGCGCATGCACGTCACGGCTGCCTTCAGGTCCAACCGCAGGCTTTGAAAATCGGCTCAGTCGCGCGCTATGTAGGCGAGGACTTCCTTTTCGTGGTCGACGTAGTGATCGCCGCTGACATCGGCGATGGCCAGTGAGATCTTGCCGCCGACGAACGGGCGGGCGGCGGTGCTGTCAGTGGTAACGGCTGAGCCGATGTCGTGCGCCACGGATAGGCTGTCGCCGGTCAGGGAGAAGTTGCCGTGATTTCGGTGTTGGCCACCGCTGGTCGCCGACGGCGCGGAAGCCCGTTCGTGGCGGACTGACTCCCAACGGCGACGGGTCGGCTCACTTCCAGCTCGGCGGTCTGATCGAATTCGCCAGGTCGACCAGGGTGTAGCGATGGCGCCGCCGCGGCGAGTGCCGGGCCAGTTCCCGAAGCGCCTCCTCGATACCCGCGCGCAACCCCCGCTGGTCGAACGAATGGCCGAAGATCGGCTCGGCGGCGGGCGTCGCGCCGGACCGTATCCAGTCGAGGGCGGTGCCGAGCACGAGCGCGCGCATCTGCAGGGCGCGTGGCTCGGTCTCGGTCAAGTGGCTGGCGCGCCGCGCCGCGTCGCGCAGGTCGTCCTCGGTGATCTTGGCGATGGCGCGCCCGTCGAGCAGCATCAACACCGACGTCAGCTGAGCCTCGCCGTAGTGGCGCGAGGTTAACGGGACCTGGTCGAGCACATCGATCGCCCCGGGCCGATCGCCGCGGGCGGCGAGTTGGCGAGCCAAGCCGAACGCCGCACTCACCATGGAATGGTCGGTGCGCCACAATGTCCGGTAGTACCGCTCGCACGACCGTCGCAATCGTTCGGCATTCCGGGCGTCGTCCGTTTCGAGCATCAGCTCGGCCGTGGCGGCCGACGCCACCTTCGGCGCGGCTTCGCCGGGTAGCGCGGCAACCACCCGCTCAAAACACTTCAGAGCTGCCTGGAGGTTTCCGGAATCCAGCGCGGAGATCCCGTCGTCCCAGTCCATCCGCCAATCGCTTTCCCGGTCCTCGGTCGGGGCCGGTGTCGGCAGTGCGCGGGCGACATCACGTGTGCTCAGCTGGACGGTGTGCGGGCGGCCGTCGACGAACACGTCGGTGCGCTGCAGCGCCAGGTCCGCCCCGAACTCCGAGCCGTGCATGGTGAAGAGCACCGACGTCCCTGGGCGCGGCACACCGGTCTGCTCGGCGAGAACTTCACGCAGCACTCCCTTGCATTGGGTCGCCATCTCTTCTCCGGACGAGAACCGCTGCGCCGGACGGTGGTTCGTCGCGCGCATCAGCAGCCGGTAAAACGATTCATACCGTTGGAACAGGGGCACGTCGTGGGGGTCGGGCAAGGTCTCGGCGTACCGGTCGTTGGGTATGTCGACGGTCAGGTTGGCCAGCGTTCGGCCGACGGTGTAGATATCGGTCGCGACCGTCGGACCGGTTCGTACGATCTCGGGTGCCTGAAATCCCTTGGTGCCGTAGATGCATCCGAAATCCCCGATACCCGACACCGCGCCCATGTCGATCAGCTCGACGTTGTCCTCGGTGAGCATGATGTTTTCCGGCTTAAGATCGTTATAGACCAGGCCGAGCGAGTGCAGGTAGGACAGCGCCGGCATGACCTCGAGCAGATAACCGAGCGCCTGTTCCACCGGCATCATCGGCTTGGGTTCGCCTTCGGGCGTTTCCGCTCGCCGCTCGGCCAGGATCGCCTGCAGCGTGGTGCCGCCGATGTACTCCATCACGATGTAGCCGACCGGGCGACCGTCGAAACCCGGGTGCTCGACGAAGTTGTAGATCTTGACGATGCCGGGATGGTTCACCATGGCGAGGAATTGGCGTTCGGCGACGGCGATCGCCTGCGCCTGCTGTCCGCCCGGCTGGAGCAGACCCTTGAGTACCACCCACCGATCGCTCACGTTGCGATCGATCGCCAGATAGATCCAGCCGACGCCGCCGTGGGCGATGCAGCCCTGAACCTCGTACTGGTCGGCCACCAACTCGCCGGTCTCCAATTGTGGTGAGAACGAGAACAACGTGCCGCAGTGCGGGCATACACCTTCGCTGGCCCCCGGCCGGCCGGCAACACCCCGCCCGACCGGCCGCCCGCAGCTGCTGCAGTTCCGTTTCGATTCGGCCAGAACCGGATTGGTGAGGATCGCACTGGCAGGCTCGATGTCCTCGCGAATGGGAATCTCGACCAGCCCGTCGCCGATGAGCCGCCCTCCGGTGCGCAGCCGCGGGCGGGTGGTCTCGACCTTGACCGGCCCCGATTCGGTCACCAGGACGGCGCGCGTTCCCTCGTCTCGAGCCATGTCAATCCCGATACTTCGGTTCTGGCGGACTCGGCGCGGGGCCGAGTACGGTGAGCCACTTCCGGTACAGCGACAACCACGTCCCGTCGCGTCGGATCCGTTCCAGGCTGGCATTGACCGCGCGTACCAAATCGTCCTGAGACTTGTTGATCCCGATACCGTACGGTTCGGCCTCCAGGCTCGGCCCGACGATGTGCAGGTTGGGATCCTGTACGGCCATGCCGGCCAGGATCGTATCGTCGGTGCTGGCCGCGTCCGCCTGACCCTGCTGAAGCGCGACCAGGCAGTCGTCCCAATTCTGAACGGCGACAAGGGTTGCCGTTGGCGCGACCCGGGAGACGGTCGCCAGCGATGTGGTGTCCACCCCTGAGCAGACCCGCTTGCCGGCCAGGTCGGCCGGTCCCTGCACCGGTGAATCCTTCGGTACCAGCAGCCGTTGGCTCGCCTCGAAGTAGACGGTAGAGAACGCGATCTGCTCCGCTCGCGCACAGGTGATCGTCAACGCCTTAGCGACGATGTCGACGGTCCCATCTTGCAATGCACTGATGCGCTCCGGCGATGTCAGCAGGCGGAACTCCACCTTGTCGGGATCGCCGAGGAGGTCGCGGGCCACCTCTCGGGCGATGTCGATGTCGAAGCCCTGCAGTTCGCCGGACACCGGATCGCGAAAGCTGAACAGATTGGTGCTCTGGTCCACACCGACGATCAACCGGCCGCGGCGCTGTATCGCCTCCACGGCGGGGCCGCCCGCGGTGGACGGGCGCAGACTGGCTGTGGCATCGCAGCTTTCGACGGCCGCACCGGACGCCCACGGCACCGTGGTGGCGCCGCTGGGCATCGGCAGCGTCGTACGCGTGGCGGACACCTCGGCCAGCGGCCGCACCGTGGAACATCCGGCAAGCAGGATGACCGCAAGCCCGAGAGCCGTTCCGATCGTGCGCATCAGTGGTACTCGCTTAGTCGTGGCGCGATACCGGCAGCCACCGCCAGCGCCGCCAGCACACTGATGGCCGCCGCGCCGGCCGGAAGGAGGTTCAGCGCGGTGTAGGCATCCGTGATCCCGTCGCGCTGCCGATCGCGCAGTTGAATGATGTCGTCCCGTAATGCGCTGTCCAACTCGGTGAACTGCGCCGTCGAGTGCTGCCGCGCGTCATCTCGCGCGATCGCCACTGCGCCGCCATAGTCGCCGCCGGCCAGCTTGCGTCGGATCTCGTCATGGGAGCGCATCCAGCCGCGCAGCGCGTCCGCCGCCCCGTTAACCCGGTGCTCGTCGAGCAGCCACCCTATCTGCGCGGTCCGCTCATCGAATCTGATGTCGGACAGGGTGTCGGAGCCCCGTTTGAGCAGTCCGAGGATTTCATCCGCCCGGGCCTGCTGTGCGAGGATCCGCGCGCTCACCGCGGTGTCCAGCGGCTCACCGCCGTGCGTCCGCGCGCTGGTGGCGGCCTGCGTCGACACCAGCCCGGCCACTGCCAACCACACCACGAGCACCGCCACCAGCACCGACGCCAGCACCAGACCGGGGTTGAGCCGACGATGGCTGCGCCGAGCCAGCGCCGCCTGCGCGAGCACCAGCAACACCAGCACGAGGACGGCCGCCGCTATCACGACACGAGACGGACCGACGGAGCGTCCCGACGCGATGACGGCACCGGATTGACTCGCGTACAACCGTTCGGCGGCCGGCATGATGTCCTGCTGCATCAGCGCGGACGATTCGCTGAGGTAGGCGACGCCGATCGGGCGACCGGCGCGGTTGTTCGCACGAGCAGTGGCAATCATCCCGGTGTACACCGCCAGCTGGTTGGAGATGTCGGTGAGCAGCGTCAGCGAGTGAATATCGTTGGGCGACACGCCGTTCGAGGCGGTGACCAGGCCGGCGGACGCCTGTCCGATGGCGGCGTCGTAGCGATCGCGGACGTCGTGCGGTTCGACGCCGCCGGACAGGAACGCGGTGGCCGCGGTCGTGTTGGCAAAAGAGAGAGCGCCGTAGATCCGTTGTGCTGCATCGGCCAGCGGTTCGGTGTGCGATCGCAGGGTCTCCAGCTGGCCTTGCCGGTCGGAAACCGTCTTCGACGCGGTCGCACCGACGGCGAGCAACGCCGCGACCAGAACGACGGCCACCAACGCCATCCGGCCCGGCGTGGCTCTGAGGAAGTCGACGACCGGCCGGTCTGATTCCTCGGAATCGACGAGCAGGGACTCGTCGAGTGTGTGCGTCCGCTGGTGCGCCAGCTCACCGCTGTGCACTCGACATCACCTCATCGCACGTTGGGCCTGGACCAGCCTCCGTCCAGTGCCGATGGATCGCACGGTAGCCCTCGGAAACGCATTGCGGGGGTAGTTGCCACAGTCAGCGTCCCGCTCGCACCGGGCCCTTCCGTTCCCGCGGCCCTTGCCGGCGAACTGTCGCCGTACAGCGGGTCGACAGCGAACAGAAACATGTTCTATGTCAGGTGGGCCGGACTTCAGCTGGAGAACTTCAACACCGACGACGTGGAGGTATTGATCGGTGGTCAAGCCCGTCCAGGTGCTCGTGGAGGCCTACGCGGGCACAAAAACAGTCGCAAGACTTGGCCACCGCCCACATTCATCGGGCACCCTCGCCGAGTACCGCTCAGACGAAAGGCCGCGATCGAAGCGCCGCGGCGAGCTCGCCTCGAGCGAACGTTCAGCCCTATTCGCTACCCGCCGCGCCGCCCGACCGGGTCCTGTGCGGCCATTACACCGCATCCAACCCGTCGCACGATTCCGCCAAGAATCCTCCAAGGCCAGGTCGGAGTCGTTGCGCTCGCGGCGGTGCGGCGAGAGGGTGCGAGGTCACCTCGCCGGGATCAGGTAGGCGTCGCCGAACTCGTTTGGCACCTTGTCCGGGGTGATGGCGGAGATATAGTGCTGCGGGCCGTGATCGTTCAGCGAAAACCGGAACGGTATGCCCCGCAGCAGCCGGAACTTGCTCGCCACGAATCCCAGCGGGGCCTCGATGAGGCCGACGAGATCGCCCATCTGCTCGATCGGCTTGTTGGAGGTCTCCTTCCACGCGCGGTCGTAGCGGTACTCGCGTCCGAAGTGCTGGAAGGCGTCGGAGTCGCTCGGCGGCAGGTGTGGTACCAAGTCTTTCCTGTAGACGTAGCGGACAACGTTCCGGTGGAGGAACGTGTTCGCGGCGCAGGCTTTGGCGAACTCCGGCGAGCCCACCATCGGTGCGCCAAAAGTCGAGGCGCCCTTGAACATCCGCGCGAAGCGCTCGATATAGTCCGGTTCCACCGACAGCATCACGGCCATGAGCGCCGCCATCGCCCCGCCGAGGCTATGACCGGTGAGGTAGAGCGTGGTCATCGGCTTCTCCATCGGCGGCCTCGGTGATTCCGGGTCGTCGTCGAGCACGGAGCGCCGGTCGAGCGCCCGCTCCAGCGCCGCGATCACCGCGAACCGTGTTGCTCGCACGTTGCGGTAGAACCCGGCATGGATGGCATACGATTTTGCCGGGGCGGCCTCGGCATCGGGTGGCAACGAGGACTTGGCTGGGTCGGCGGCCCTGGTGTCGCGTGGAAACGAGAACGCGATCTTGTCGGGGTGGACGTCGGCGTCGGTCAGCCAGTTGACCAGGTTCGTCGGTTCGGTGCCTCGGTAAGCCAGGATCACGACGCTGCCGTCGCTGCTCTGGATCAGGTAGGCGGTGGACCGGATGAACATCGCGTCCACGGACATGTCCACCTTCAGGCAATGATTGTCCTCTAGGCCCATCCGCGCGAGCATCATCGACACCGTCTTGGCATCGGAGTACGCGTAGCCGGCGGCGACTGCGAGGGTGTGGGCGACGGTCGCGGGGGGCTTCGTGTCGGGCTGCTGCTGCTCCTCGGCTAGCGACGCCTGGAGATCGTGATACACCGGGAAGGTGGCCGACGACGTCGGCTTGGTCGGCCGGAGAGTAGACAACGGCGGGGCAATCGACTTCTCGATCCGCATGACGCGAAGCTACCCGTCCTCGGTCAGGTAGCGCGGTGCATTCCGCGTCGACTGCGCCACGGCCGGCCGCTCGGTCCGCCCTGACCTTTGCTGGTTGTGACCATCGTATTGATCGGATTCGACCAGCGCTTACTGGTTTCTGGGCGATCCGCGCAGTCGATGGCAGTCAACATCAGAGGCACGGATTCAGACCATTATGGCCGTCCTTGGCCACCGCAGCGCCAACATGGCCATGACCTATGCCCGTATCTCCGACCCCGAGGTCCGACGCCAGTACGAGATCGCTCTCACTAACGGCAGCCGTATCGCCGGCCCTGCCGAAGACGCGCCGTGCATCGACGTCAACCGCTGGGAAAGCCGTCAACGAACGTCCGCACGTTGAGCGAGCATTTGTCCCGTCTCGACCTGGACTTGATCCCGTCACTGCGTGACCGCCGCAACGATGCTGCGACCACAGGGGAAGGTGCCCCAGCGATCACAAAGTCCAAGCCGTCCTTGATGGCATACCAACGACCGACGCCGACCGCCGTTCGTTCACAACGTTCACAAAACGAGACGGCCGCCAGCTTGCGTTGGCGGCCGTTTGACCTGGTCAGGGTTGCGTCCAGCAGAGTGGTGTACGAGCCGGGACCCCATTGTGAGGTGCGGCGTGTCGTAGCCGAATGATTGAAGGTCATCGCGTGATTCTTCGAGAGACCGCCAAAAGTCACTCGAGCAAAGGAATCGACGCGATGACCACTGCCCACGATATCGATCTGCCTTCTGTGCTGGCTGAACGACTCACCACCTGTCACCCCGACGTGCTGCGCGAGCTGCTGGCCACGTTCATCCATACCCTGTTGGGTGCCGAAGCGGACGTGCTGTGCGGGGCTGGGTACGGCCAGCGCAGCAGCGAACGCACCAATCAGCGTAACGGCTATCGACACCGCGAATTCGACACGCGTGCAGGAACATTGGATCTGGCTATCCCCAAGCTGCGCCGCGGATCCTACTTCCCGGAGTGGCTGCTGGAACGCCGCAAACGCGCCGAGCGGGCACTGACCACGGTGGTGGCGACCTGCTACTTACTGGGCGTGTCGACGCGGCGGATGGACAAGCTCGTCGAGACGTTGGGTATCACCAGCCTGTCCAAGTCGCAGGTGTCAGTGATGGCCAAGGAACTCGACACCGCCGTGGAGGCCTTCCGGACCCGGCCGCTGGACGCCGGCCCCTACACGTTTGTCGCCGCCGACGCCCTGGTCCTGAAGGTCCGCGAAGCCGGCCGGGTGGTCAACGTGCACACCTTGATCGCGGTCGGGGTCAACGCCGAGGGCTACCGCGAGATCCTCGGCGTCGACGTCTCCACCGCCGAGGACGGGGCTGGCTGGCTGACCTTCTGGCGGTCGCTGACTGCCCGCGGCCTGTCTGGGGTCAAGCTGGTCACCTCCGACGCCCACGCCGGGCTGGTCAACGCTATCGGGGCCACGCTGCCCGGTGCGGCCTGGCAGCGCTGCCGCACGCATTACACGACGAATCTGATGGCCGTCACCCCGAAGACGTCGTGGCCGTGGGTCAAGACGCTGCTGCATTCGGTGTTCGATCAGCCCGACAAGGAATCCGTTGCTGCACAATATGATCGGATCATCGATGCACTAGCCGACAAACTCCCCAAGGCCGCCCAGCATCTCGAAGAGGCCCGGCCAGACCTGCTGGCGTTCACCGCGTTCCCCAAGCAGATCTGGCGCCAAATCTGGTCCAACAACCCCCAGGAACGGCTCAACAAGGAAATCCGCCGACGCACCGACGTCGTCGGCATCTTCCCCGACCGCGACTCCCTGATCCGCCTCGTCGGAGCTGTGCTGGCCGAACAACACGACGAATGGGCCGAGTCCCGCCGCTATCTCGGCCTCGACGTCCTCAGCAAATCCCGAGCCGACCAGGACTCACCGACAGAACAGGAGGTCACCCCGGCGGCACTGACCGCCTGAACCAACAAATCGAGGAATCACACGACGACGTCGTACACCACGTCCCTGGACTTGACCCTGGTCAGGGCCATTTTCTCTAGTAGCGGGGACAGGATTCGAACCTGCGACCTCTGGGTTATGAGCTAACCGGTCCCGTCTCGAGTCGCCTCGCGGGTCTCAAACGCGCTGGTCACGATTAATCGCCCGTCCGAGCCATCGCGCCGCGTCTCCCGCCATCTCGGCAGTTGCGCCGCGTTTCGTTCCCATCCGTTCCCAACAACAGCAACCGGCAAATGCAGCAACCCCGGCGTCTCAGGGCCGTGACGCGGGAGCTTAGTTATCCGGATGGACGCGGTGCCCGAACTCTCCGATCCCCTGCTCGACGACCTAACACCGATGCATTCCTGCCTGCGGCCATCGACGTTCGAACCTGCGCCGCCGCGTGTGTTGCCGGAGCCCCCAGACGGCTCGGTGCTGCGTTTCACAAAGGGCCGTCGCTACACGTATGTAGCTGTGCGACGGGGCGATCAATGGGAAACCACCTCGACTTCCGATTGGCAGCCAATCACCGAAGTGATGAAGTGGCATGACCTCGCCAGGAAAGTGCGAGCATTCGAGGTCGCGACGTCTTGGGCGCCGGTAAATGCGCTTCACCATCTCCGGCATGTATCTGGCCGCGGTCACCATCAGCGATGCCGACGATCCAGAGGGCGACTGGTACACGACCATTACTGACGAAGCCAGCGAACGTCTACCCTTCGGCGACCACGCGAGTGGTCGCATATTGCCGAGGTCGTCGGAGCGTCCGGCTTCTAGGCGGGACCACTGGGAGGTGGGACGTCCGTTGGTGCGGACTTGTTCGCCGGTGATTGCCACCTTTGGGGCCAGCCGGCGGGCGAGTTCTCCCAGGTCTCCCTCCGCCTGTCCACAGTCATGTCCAACAACCCATGGCTGGCGGACATCACCTCGAGCCTACGGCCACTCGTCCAGTAGGTCTCGAACACGGTGTCGCCGCGCCGCGGGTAGCACACCAGAATGGCGAACCGGCGCCCGGCCAGCAGAGCGTCGGCGGAGTCTTGCGCCGAATACCAGGGCACGTCCAGCCCATGAAGTCGCGGTAGCGGACAGCGGCGGGTGTTGTGGACTCAAACCGGGCCCATCCCCGCTCCGTGCTCGATGAGACGGCCGCCGTCAGGCAGCCGGGCACTAATTGTCCTCGACGGCGACGACGAATCCCGCGCCGCCCAGGGCGGCCAACACCTCCTCCCGGTGTGCCGGACCCCGGGTCTCGACGGTGAGCATCACCTCAACTTCGTCCAGTGCCAGCTTGGGTGCTGTGCGGGAGTGCACCACGTCGAGCACGCTGGCCCCGGTTTCGCTGACCACGCCGAGCAGCCTGCTGAGTCCGCCCGGTCGATCCGGGATGGTGACCTTCACTGCGAGATAGCGCCCGGCTGCGCGCAGGCCGTGGGTGATCACGTGGGTCAATACCAGCGGGTCGATATTGCCGCCCGACAAGACCGCGCAAACGGGGCCGTGCAGGCCGAGTTCGGGTGCCGAGGTCATCAGCGCTGCCACGGCTGCCGCCCCGGCCGGTTCGACGATGAGTTTCGCACGCTCCATGCACAGCAACAGCGCGC
This sequence comes from uncultured Actinomycetota bacterium, assembly GCA_963841555.1. Taxonomy (GTDB): domain Bacteria; phylum Actinomycetota; class Actinomycetes; order Mycobacteriales; family Mycobacteriaceae; genus Mycobacterium. The sequence continues at coordinate 409,565 of CAWJDL010000003.1, read as the reverse complement.
GCGACAGCGCGTCTTCGCTGACCGTCCGAACCGAGTCGGCGAACGCCCGTACATGGGCAAACGGGATCGCCCCGGGTAATGCCACGGCGATCCCGTCGGCCATCGTCGACATCGACTCCGCGGGCACGGGCTGTCCGGCGGCCAACGAACCCGGCCAGGCCGCCGCGTTCGCGGCCTGCACTCCGATGACCCGGACCTGCGGCGCCAGAAAGTGCACCGCCGCGGCAATTCCGGCGACCAGACCGCCACCGCCGGTCGGCACCACGATGGTTGCGACATCCCGAATCTGCTTCAGGATCTCCAGCCCGACGGTGGCCTGGCCGGCGACGATGTCGGCGTGATCGAACGGGTGGATCAACACCGCGCCGTGCTGCTCCGAATATTCACGCGCCGCGACCAGCGCGTCGTCGATCGTCTCGCCGATCAGGTGAACTCGCGCGCCATAAGCCTTGGTGGCCACCAGCTTTGGGAGCGGGACGTTGACCGGCATGAACACCGTCGACGCGATCCCTAGCTCGGTCGCGGCCCACGCAACGCCCTGCGCATGGTTGCCTGCGCTGGCGGCGACCACCCCGCGAGCCCGGTCCTCGACGCTCAGATTGGCGATCCGGTTGTAGGCGCCGCGGGGCTTGAAGGACCCAGTGCGTTGCAGGTTCTCGCACTTGAGCCACACCTGTTCGCCCGTGCGATCCGACAGCACCCGCGACGCGATGACCGGGGTTAGTCGCATCAACGGCCTCAGCCGATCCGCCGCCGCGTTGATCTGATCGAGCGTGAGCAGCTCCACAGCTAGACCCGCAGCTCGCGAACCGCCGCCGGGCCCCCTACGGGGTCAGCCGGATAAGCGACGCCCCACCGCGTGAATGCGGTGGCGGACAGCCGGAGCGCATCACGGTGGGCGTCGTTGGCGATGATGTCATCGACGTTCATGTTTGGGCCTCGCTTGCTCACTCATCGAGGATTCCGTTCCAGGGTGATGCGTCATCGGGATTGCGCCAACGCTAGACCTGTCGACCGTCGCGATAGCGGAACACGCTCACGACTCGTGTTTGCGCATCGATGCCCACGCGGCGCGCGCCCAGGACGCTCAGGGCGCACGCGTGATCGTCGCGTCCGAACACGTCGTCCTCGACGAGCCAGAAGTCTTTCGTGCGAAGACGATCGAGCCAGGCGTCAATATTGCGCTGCGACCGCGGATGTCTCCGGCCATCTGATGCGGGCCGGGCACGTGCCAGATCACGTGCTCATCGACCAAAGACGCGCTGGTTGGTCGCCCGAGCGAAACGCGTCCGCGGTCTGACGGTACGCGGTCGCGTTCGGATGCTCGCCACTCACCATCACACCCTCTAGGACGGTCTGAACGCCCTCATCGGCGAAATCTGGCCAAGGCCGACTCGGTTGAGCATCGGACCAAAGCCTGCACTAGCCGGGTCATCGGGCCCATCGTGCAGCACGAGTCGGCGCCTCCGGCACAGTACCGAGCGGGTGCTCTCACGGCCACCACCGAATACGACCTAATCGAATACGCAGGGTTTCCAGCAAAGTGCTGCGTATTCGATAACACGTTGCGCCGCAATTGATGTCGCCTGGACGGTGGGTCCCGATAATATGCCATTCCATGCCAACTAACTAAGCCGGGGCTTGTCGGCTCCCGTGAACCGACGAACGTGCCCATGGAGCGCCAGCAGCGGCGGCCACACCCCGTTAGTGCGGTCGGCGTTCTGCCCGCGGATGTGCCTAGTGATGCTCGCCCAGCGCCTGACCGAGCAGGGCTTCGTCACGCTGACGTTTGACGCGGCCTACCAGGGCGAGAGCGAAGGCGAGCCGCACGGCCTGAAGACCCCCACCACTCAGGGAACGTAGGGTCGCGCAGTGCGGCGCTCGGTTGCTGGCGGTGGGCGTGCCACCGCAACAAGAAGCCGCGACCACGCGACCACGCTCCTGCGGGCAAAGGGACATGACCAAGCTAGCTTGCGGGGTGAGGAGCCCGTCGTGCCCGTCGGTTGCGTCCCAACGTCGGTGCAAAATGGTGGCCCGCATCTCGACCCACTTGGCCCGCTCCTCGGGCAGCCACACGAACAGCGATACGCCGGTCGGCATGCCGTTCAGTTCGGTGTAGTACTCGTCGCGGCACTTGAGCTACTTGCTTAACCAGCGGAATGTCCTCTGCCTCAACAGGAATCATCTGTTCCGTTCGATCCGTTTGCGCTTTGCACACAACGCATTGCCGACCCAACGTAACCTTCCGAATTGGCTTGTCAGGGAACAACTTATGGAAGCAATCAAAGCAAATCTTCTGAGTCATCAGATCGATCTTTCAGTCAGAGGTCCCGGTACTGGTCGAGGTTCGTGACCGGCCACGACGCGGGTTCGGTGTAGCGGATGCGCAGATCGCGACGCGAGTCGATCGTGGTTCCCAACACCTTCTCGCGATTGCGCAACTCAGTCGCCAGCCCGATCGGGCCGCCGGTATACGGGCTGTCCTCCACCTCGGTCCAGCAGTGAACCGGCGGGTGGCGGTTGATCGACACACCGGGTCCGCCCGGCCTGCGTCCTCTAATCGGCACTTCTCAAGGGTAAGGCCGCGCGGCGCGTTAGCGCGTGCTGCTCACGCTCCCCCTGCCGACCCCGGCGATAAGGCCCCAATTGCGCGTGCTCACGGTTCAACCACGCATATAGCTCGGCACTCACATCGTGGTGCCGGGCCCGCCAATGCGCCAAACGCACCGAGCCCGACGACGTGAGCGTCAACAACTCGGCACGCAGCACATCACTGAGCCCATCGAGCGCATCCGGCTCACCGTTGGACTCCACGTCATCATCGTCACCGGCCGCGGCGGCCGCGACCATCCCGTTCATGGCGCTCAGTGGCAGGCCGGCCTTCAGGATCTCATGGACCATCGCGGCGCTAGACCGCGGGCCGCCGCTGTGGATTGGTCGGAGCCTGTTAGTGCCGGGCGTGCGAACGCTTCTGGGTGTGTGACGTCATCTGGGTGAGGACTGAGGGGCGTTCCCCGCGTGGAGATTCGTGTGCGGCCGCCACCAGAATGCCTACAGAGTCGACGATGCCGGTCGCGATGTCGTTGACTGCGGGCACGTTGTCGGGGCACACACACACGCTGAGATCCATCACGTCGCCGTGGGAGATCAGCGTGATGTTCAACCCGCAGCCTTCTACCAGCGGCGCCGCGGTGTGCATACCGACGACCTTGGCTCCGGCGCAATACACCGGCACCGGCGGCCCGGAAATAGTCGAGGCGATGCCGTGGCAGATCGGAGTGAACCGTTGCGACAGGCCCAGTCCGGTGTAGAGCTGCATGCCGGCGTGGATGACGGTCGGCGGGATCAGCGCAGCGAACGTCGCGAAATCGACGGTTAAACCAGTTCTTTCGGCATCGCTCATGTGGGCCGTGTTAAGCCTTTCGGTGGCGGCATGGAGGTCGGTCAGGACCTGCACAGGGTCGTCGAGCTGCACCGGGATGCGGATACGCCCGAAGGTGAACTGGTTGTCAACGGTGGTGGAATCGGCGTCTGGCACCGATAGCGGCACCTGCATCAGCAGCGGACCGTCGGGAACGGCGTCGTGGCGTTGCAGCCAGGCGCGCAGGGACAGTGTGCAGGCGGCCAGGAAAACGTTGGTGATGCTGCCCCCGAACGCGTTGTTGACCGTCTTCATGTCGGCCAGCGGGATCGAGGCGAAGGCCACCGCCCGTCGCTCGGTCAGCGGCACGTTGAAGACGGTGCGCGGCACCGGCCCGCTCATCGACGCCGCCGCTTGCGGCAGCTGGTCGGGTTCGCCCGTGCCGCGCAGCCGGCGGCCAGCGGCCCGCAGCACACCGGGTACCGCCCCGGCGATCAGCCAGACGCCGGTGACGTAATTCTCCAGGAACTCCGTCGCCGTGTCGGTGACGAGCTCGCCGATGGAGGGCGGCGTGCCCAGGCTCGGCTCGGGCGGCAGATTGCTGGTCGGGTCGTCTTGCGGACCGGTAGTCACTAGCCGCGGCCAAATGGACGCCGCCCCGGCGACCCCGTCGCTCACTGCAGGCGGCATCTTCACCGCCAACGCCCACCGGCCGCCCTCGAGACCGTCGATGTTCCACGCTTCCCACAGCGGTTTGTGGCGATCCAGCGCCCCGGTGGTCAGCCACGCGATCAGCTCGGCGAACTCGCGCTGGCCACCGGGAGCAGGAACCGTTGCGCTGTGAATCTGGGAAGTCGGGTCATAGCCGTCGATCTCGGCCCAAACGGGCTGACCCAATCCCAGCGGCTTGCCCACAAGCCGGCAGCGGAACCGTGCCAGCTGCGGCAGCGCCGAACCCACCAGCTCGCGTAGCCGCTGGTGGCTGAGCTGATCGGACGCCTCGATGATGATCAGCGCGACAGCGTGCGCTGGCACCGTCGAACTCTCGGTGTGCAGCGACACCGCTTCCATCCCTGACAATCGGCTGACCATCAGCGCGCCCCCGCCTCCGCCATCGAACGCGCTTGGGCCAGCGCCTCAAACGCGTCACGCATGTGCTCGATAAAGCGGCTCCCGAATGAACGATCGCCTGGACGCGGCACCCCCTGTGCTGGTCGGGTGTGCGGACCGGACCGATCAAGCTTTCACGCGAACAGGACAGCTGTCGCTTCCACTTGTAAGTTGCGGCGGAGCTGGCGTAAGCCTCGCGACCGTCGCCGCATGCGCGGCTTCCATGACCAGCACACCGCCAGACTTCTCACGAAGGCGGCGGCAGCTGGAACTGCTCCGCGCTTGTCGTGCGGTCAGGCCATCTCGGGCACACGCAGGTGTGCGAGCGCCAACTCGAAGTCGCACTCGTCGAGCACCTCTGCAGCTACTTCCTGGCTGCCCGTGCCTCTGAGCCTGTCCAACTGGTCTCTGTTCCGCTCCCTCACTTCAACGCTGTCGAAGGTCGCCGAGGCCACGGCACGACCGGACGCGCGGTCGAGCAGCAGGCTGGCACTGCAAAATCCGTCGAGCTCCTCGAGTGCGGGCAGGATAGTCGTCTTGTAGAAATCGATGCCTCGGTCGATCTGATCCGGGCTGACCTTGACCCAGGTGGCTCGGACACAGGCACCGTCATTCGACCGGTGGTCGCGGTGCAAGACAGCGATCTCCCACTCCTCCACGTCTGCGCTGCCACCGAAAATCTCCGCGGCCCGGTCACGAACCGGCCGAATAGACTCCGCGCTCGCGCGCATCGCCTCCTCGGACTGCCAGGCGCTGGTAGCAATACATCGGCCCGACGACCGGTCGACCAACAGGGACAAGCCGGTGTACCCGTCGCAGCGCTCGAGCGCGGGCATCACGGTGTCGCGGACATGGGCAATGCCAGCGTCGATGGATGAGGGCTGTGCCTGGAGAGTGGTAGTGCGTGCGTACATGATCTGCCTCCTCTGCGTGGGGCAGCGTCTCGACGGCGCCGCCGTCCACTTCATCGTCCTCCCACAGGCAAGGCGCGGCAATGAGCGGGCGGGTGTCAGCCGGACGGCAATTCGTGGTTGCCACCATTGCTGCGTACCCGGGTGCTGCGCTCCTTCTCGTGTAGCACTCCACGTGCGCGAGCACCAGGGGTGCCGGCGCTGCGCCCAGGCCGTCGGCGATGCGGACCCTTTTGTCCAGGACCGCGTTCCACATGAAAGGGGCCAGACGCGCCTCGATCTGCTCGCCGATGTCGGGCGTTATCGGCGTCGATGCTGGCGATCCGGCCCACATGTGCGCGAACAGGAATTGGGTGATGGTCGGCGAGATGCCCGTTGAACGCTCGGCCCAACTCATTTTGTTGCTTTACCTGGATAAACGGGGTAGACCTAAGGTACGGATCCACGGCAGACCAAGGTCGGACCGGAAGAGAAGATTCCTCCTCTCCGCTGTGGCGCCCAGCACGAGCACCAGGTACCCACGCAAAGCGAGGCCCATCAACTGGGCACAGCGCGGTGGGCTTGCGTCAGGCGGGGAAATGTCTCCTGACGCCGAGGCCACATTTCACTGCGCCATCATGCACGCTTGGTAATCAGGTGGTTCGTACTTCGGACGGCCCTCCTTTCGTCAGGAGAGCCGTCCGACTCGTGTATACCGAACTCCCCGGGCCGATAGCGGTCTGCTTGCCGAAGCGAGCACTCTGCGCGCTGGGCGATCGTGTCCCTGGGTGGCGACCGGGAGGCCCTGGGCGTCCAAGAATCGGCCGTTGCCGTTGCGTGACAACAACAATGACCGGGTGCGCGAAACATGTTCCGCACCGGCTACACCGACGTCTGCCGTTTCACGCTCGACAGATCGAGTACGGAGTAACCATCGCGTATTACCCGCGGCCAACAACCACACATCGGTCGATCACTGATGCCCGCAATCCGGCGAAGCTATGCCTCCATCGGGTGTTGTAGAAGTCAAGGCACCAGGCGACCACGACGGCGCGAGCCTGAGCCCGGGTGGTGAAATGGTGCCGGGACAGCACCTCGTGCTCCAGGGTGGAGAAGAACGCCTCCGCGGCGGCATTGTCGAAACACGACCCGACCCGGCCCATCGACTGGCGTACCCCGAGACGCTCGCACAGGCCGGTGAAACTCCTTGCGGTGTAGGTCGATCCGCGGTCGGTGTGAAACACGACCCCGTCGACCGCGGCGCGGCCACCGCGCACCGCTGTAGCGATCTTGATCGCGTCGCACACCAGCTCGGCAACCGGATGCGTAGTGGTGGGGCAGGCCAACAGTTTGCGGGAGAACAAGTCCAGCACGGTGGCGAGGTAGAGCTTGCCCTCGTCGGTCGGAATCTCGGTGACGTCGCCGCACCAGCGGACGTTCGACGCCATGGCGGTGAAGTCGCGGTGCACCAGATCCGGGAATTTCGGCGCTTTCGCGTCCTGACGAGTGAGCCTTTCCGGTGTTTGGGTCTTCGGCCCTGCAGGCCCTGGCGGCGCATCGAGTCAGCGACAGTGTGAGATTCCCGTCGAATCGTGGAGGGTTTCCATATGCTTGCTGGCTGGCCGGCTGTCATCCTCGCGTGAGGGGCTGGCGACTGCAACGTAGGGTCTCGCCGAACGCGGGCGCGGTCGGGGGTCGCCAAACGGAGAGGCGAATCGCGCAGGCGCGCCAGCTATTCGACGACGATGTCGTTGCCGGACACCGATACGGTGCCGCGTCCAAGAGGCCAAACTTTCGTCAGCATCTTGAACGTCGTTCCGAGTCCGGGGATCTTGGCGAAAATCTGTTGGGGTCCGCGGACCATCTGCCCGTTCTCGACGTCGTAAGCGGATTGGTGCCACGGGCAGACCAGTCGCCCGTCCTCGATCGATCCGCCCGCCAGGTCTGCGCGCAGATGTCGACACCGCCGCGTGACCGCGAAGTATTTGCCGTCGATGTTTCCAACGGCATACGGTCCCGCACCGGTCACCGCCCCCGGGGGCAGATCGGAAACCGGGCACACTGTGATTTGGTTTGCCATGCCAGCCTCCAGTCGCCGCTGATGGTCCTTAACCCGTCATTGTCCACCTACCCTCGGCCTCATGCGGGAAAACCACCCCCAGAACGCCGCCGATCGCAACAGCGACGACGGGATGATCTCTTGTCCTCGGTCAAACTGCAGACCGATGACTGTCGTCACTACGTCGGAAGCACAATCCCGCCTGATTGGTGGATAACGGAGGCTATCCACGAAACCTGTTCGGCTCCCGCGTTGTACAGGCGGGGAGGAGGAGCTTGACCGCCGCCCATGACTAGAAGTGCCTCCTAGTTATAGCTAGTTTCGTCGGGTTCGGCGTCGGCCGCCGTATCCGCGATCTCCGGCGCGACCCGCCCGCCAAGCACAACCCGTTCAGCCCACGATCGGTAGCTGGAGCCAAGACGCTGTGTCGCCGCCGGTGTGCACGGTGGTGCGCCCGCTGAAGATGTCTGCCGGCCGGTCGGCCGGATCATTGTGCTGGAGCGGTCCCAAACCCGGTAAACAGCCTGGGCGCCATACGGTTTCCTTCGTAACTGGTTGGTGTCTGGTCACCCGGCGGGGCTGATGGTGCGCGCTGCGGCGTGGAAGGCCTCGGGTTCCCCGGCGATGTCGGGCCTGCCGAGTTCGCCATCTCCACCGACGACGTCGACGACTTCACCAGCGGGCCCCGCCGGGTGCTGATCGGGCCGCAGCACCCCTACATCAAGGGTGGACTGCCGATGGACGCCGGCGGCGTCGGGCACGGTGTCGCCGACCTGTTCGGCTACCAAAACCGGGCCTTCCTGGATCAGATCGCCGGCATCGACCAACTGGGACCGCTGCCCAGCTTCCGCGACGGGCTGCACAGCCTGCAGGTCGTCGCCGCGGTGTCCGAATCCGCCAAGAACGGCGGCGTCGCAGTCAAAGTCGCCTAGCCACCCTCACCCCGTCAATCCCGAAGGACCACCTATGAAGCTCGGTGTGTACACCGCGATCCTGCTAGTCGGACTCGTCGCCATCATCGCGGCACCTTTCTCGGTGATGCATGGCGCCGTCCAGTTTTGTGCATGGTCAGGCGAGGTCGGGCGGAAGCGCCCATGCCACGGAGAACCCGTCCCGATCGACCTTCGGTTCCAGCTTCACCAGGCCACCCATCTGGAAGGCGACCACCTCGGCCTGCTCGTCGCCTACGACCAGCAACGAGGCAAGCTTGCCGAGGAAAGGCATGTGGCCGACGAGCGCAAGCGACTGGTGCTCGGTCTCCGCTCGAAGCCACTGCGCGACCGGTGCCACCGGGTCGTTGGGCGCAAGACCCGGTCGAGCCTCGACGTTCGGCTCCACGCCGATCTCCCTCACAAGCAGCCGCGCAGTCTGCTCTGCGCGCAGCTTTCCGCTGTGCAGGCAGCCGCTGATCCGAACGTCAGCAGCCCGGGCTCTCTTAGCGACACGCTGCACCGCCGCTCGACCGGCATCCGTGAGGGGTCGCTCGGGATCCTCTGTTTCGGTCGTCGCCTGACCGTGCTGCATCAAGTACAGGTCCATGTCGGTCACCTCCGATGGTTCCACCATCATCCCGCGGACGCTTAGTCGTGAAGAGTGCGAAGCATCGGGCGTTGCGCACCGAAGACCGTGGTCTGCTACACCCGCGACATCGACATTGGCCCGGCCTCAGTCCACGCTGGCGCCTAGCCCCTCGATCCCGGTCGCCGGACTGCTGCGCTCGTCGGCGGCGCTCGCCGTGCGCGAGTGCGCGGGGCGCTCGTGAAGCTCACCAACGGCCGAGGTCTGGTGATCGCGGCGCCGACCGAGGAGTAGATAGGGCCGCATAGGCCCCTTGCCCTTCACATCGATCGTTTCGCGCGGACGGAACTCATAGAGCCCTCGGAGGCGTTCGAAGGTCCGGTCGGTGACCTGGATTGTCCCGGGCGGGGCGTAGGACTCCATGCGGCTGGCGGTGTTTACGGTATCGCCCCAGGGGTCGTAGATGAACTTCGCTCGCCCGATCACGCCGGCGACGACGGGACCGGTGTCGATGCCGATTCGCACCTGCAGCGCGTGTCCGGTCTCACTCGCAAGGCGCGCGAACTCGGGCCCCATCGCGAGTGCCATTTCGGCGATCGCCTCGCCGTGGTTCTCCCGCGGCAGCGGGATGCCGCTGGCGACCATGTAGGCGTCTCCTATCGTCTTGATCTTCTCGATATCAGTAGAGAAACTCCTCACCAGAGCTGCTGACGAGCTCGGGGCGGCCGCCGCGATCTTCAAGGATTGCTCGTTGATTGTGCCTTGAACGTCACGCCCCAGCAGCCTCGTAAAGGCGAACGTTGCGCACCGCCGCCTCCGACACGCGTCATGGACCTCCATCTCCACGACTACTGCGTGATCAGCACGACGATACGGCGACCCGCAAGGGAAGCTGACCCAGCGATCACACGGTCCATCGCCGTCTTCGAGGTCTCATGAACGACCAAGCCGACAGCCGTTCGTTCACAACGTTCACAAGACAGCGGGCTGCAAGTGCAGCCTCGGCGAGAGATCAGTTCCGCGCTGCTGGTGGCCCATGCGGTGGCGCTGCGCCGTGAGGGCCCTCCTTGCCGTCCAGCAGGGCGGGCCGCGCCGTCGAAGACACAATCACAAGCATTGCAGTGGATCTGGTTGCGCAGTGCGACCGCGTCATCGCCGCCAAGGGTGGTCTGCTTTCGGAGGTAGGCTGAAGCGGCAACTGGGTGAATCGCAGGTAGCCGATGACGGATCGGAATCTGTTCGAGACGCAGCGCGACGTGGGCCCCGGCGTCGTTTCGGAGTTGCGTGCGGCCGGATTCGACGATGCCGAAGAGATCGGCCGGGGCGGTTTCGGGATCGTCTATCGCTGCACCCAGCTCGCCCTGGACCGCACGGTGGCGGTCAAGGTGCTCACCACCGAGCTCGACGAAAACCGGGAGCGGTTCCTGCGTGAGCAGCGGGCGATGGGCCGGCTGACTGGCCACCCGAACATCGTCGGCGTGCTGCAGGTCGGCGAAACCGAAGGCGGCTATCCGTACTTGGTGATGCAGTTTCACCGTCGCGGTTCGCTGGACGCGCGGATCCGCCGGGTCGGCCCGCTGCCGCTTGAGGAGGTGCTGCGGCTCGGCGTGAGGATGGCTGGCGCATTGGTGACCGCGCACCGCGTCCCGATCCTGCACCGCGACATCAAACCGGCGAACATCCTCTACACGGACTACGGCGAGCCGGCGTTGAGCGACTTCGGCATCGCCCACATCACCGGCGGGTTCAAGACTGCCACCGGAACCTTCACCGGCTCACCCGCATTCACCGCGCCCGAGATCCTCAGCGGCGATCCACCCAGTCAGGCCTCCGACGTGTACGGGTTGGGCGCAACGTTGTTCTGCGCGCTCACCGGTCATGCCGCGTTCGAGCGCCGCAGCGGCGAGCAGGTGGTGACGCAGTTCCTGCGGATCGCGACGGAAGCGGCGCCGGATCTGCGCGGGAGTGGGATCTCCGACGACATCGCTGCCGTCGTCGAAGAGGCGATGTCCCGCGACCCGCACGACCGCCCCCCGCCGCTGGCGCTGGGTGAAGAACTTCAGCAGGCCCAAGCGCGGCACGGCTTCCCCATCGACGAGATGGCGACCGGTACTGAAGGGGAACTCGATCGACCGATGCCACAGGCAACCGCTGCTGTCGGGGCCCGCCGCACGCTCAGCAACATCCCGCTGGAGCTGAACAGCTTTGTCGGTCGGCGCGAGGAGTTGGCCGAGGTGAAGACCCTCTTGGCGACATCTCGTCTGGTGACCTTGACCGGGATCGGCGGGGTGGGCAAAACCCGGCTGGCGCTGCGCGCCGCGGCCGAGGTGGCCGCCGATTTCCCCGACGGAGTGCGGCTCGTCGAACTGGGTGAGCTGCGCGATGCGTCCTCCCTGATGGATGTGGTCGCGGCGGGATTGGACTTGCGCGACGAGCCGACCAAACCGCTGAATGAGGTGCTCATCGACTTCCTGTGCTCACGCAAACTGCTGCTGGTGCTCGACAACTGCGAGCACGTGGTGGACGCCGCCGCGAAACTGGCCGAGACGCTGCTGCGGGCCTGCCCGGACCTGCGGATCATGGCGACGAGCCGCGAGGCCCTCGGCATCGGCGGAGAAGCGGTGCTGCGATTGTCCCCGTTGGCATTTCCCGAAGTCGACCCCGAGCCGACGCTGGGCGGCCTCCCCGGATTCGACGCGATGGCGTTGTTCGCCGAGCGGGCCGCCGCCGCGCTGCCGGGATTCCAACTCACCGAGGACAACAAAGCGACCGTCACCCAGATCTGCTCCCGACTGGATGGGCTGCCGTTGGCGATTGAGCTGGCCGCGGCGCGGTTGCGGGCGATGTCGCCGGAGCAGCTTCTGGAGCGGCTGGCCGACCGCTATGCGGTGTTGACCCGCGGTAGCCGGGGAGCGCCGGCGCGGCAGCAGACCCTGGGCTGGAGCGTCGGCTGGAGCTATGACCTGTGCACGCCCGCCGAAAAGCAGCTGTGGGGCCGGCTGTCGGTGTTCGCCGGCAGCTTCGAACTCGAAGCCGCAGAAGACATTTGCGGCGGAGACGTGGACCCGGAGGACGTGGACGATCTGATCACCGCGCTGGTAGACAAGTCGATCCTCATCCGCGCGGAATCGACGGGCCCGGTGCGCTTCCGGCTTCTTGAGACCCTGCGCGATTACGGCCGCGAGAAGATCAAGGCAGCCAGCGAGTATCCCGAATTGCGCCGTCGGCACCTGGGCTGGTACCAACGATTAGCGCGTGACGCCGCGGACGAGTGGTTCAGTGCCCGGCAGATCGAGTGGATCAAGCGCCTCGACCAGGAGATGCCAAATCTGCGCGAGGCGGTGGAGTTCAGCCTGACCAACTCCCCCGAGGCCGCAGCCGGGATGGCCGTCGAGCTGAGCCCATTTTGGATGGCCCATGGACTGGTTGGTGAGGGACGCCGCTGGCTCGACCAGGCGTTGGCCCGTACGCCACCTGAGCCGACATATGAACGGGTCGAAGCGATCTACTACGCCAGCGTGCTCGCCAGCCTCCAGGGTGATGTGCAGGAAGCGGCGGCTCGGGCGCGAGAGGCACAGGAGGTGGCCGAGCAGCTGGCCGGGCAGCTGGCCGACCCAGCGGCGCACGCGCTTGTTGCCATCGCCGATGGGTTCGCCGCAATGTTGGGCGGCGACCCCGATCGCGCATGCAGGCGCCTCGACGAGGCCGTCGATGCATGCGGCAACCTCACCATTCTTGCCTCTGCACAGCTGTTGCTCGCACGGGCGCACGAAATACGAGGGGACGCGGCAGAGGCGCTCGTGTGGAATGAAAAGGTGCACGCCCTGGCGGAATCACACGGCGAATCGGTGTATCGCACATGGGCGTTATTGGGCATCGGCCTCGACAGCTGGCTCAGGGGCGACCGCCACCACGCCGCCAACGTATTCAAACAGGGACTCCGGCTGGCCAAGCACCTCGACGATAGGGCAACGGCCGCGACGTACCTAGAGGCGCTGGCCTGGATCGCTGCCGAGGATGGCAAGCCGGCACGCGCCGTCGCCCTGATGGGCGCCGCCGAGGCAGTCGGTCACACCGTTGGCAATTACGTATTCCTGTTTCCGAATTTGCCTGTCTTCCACGATGAATGCGACCGCCGCACGCGTGACGCGCTTGATGCGGAAGCATACGAGGCTGCTCACGAAGAGGGCCGCTCACTGCGTTTCGACGACGCGGTGGCCTACGCCCTCGTTGAGTGACCTCCGTGTTCTGACAGCCCCGATTCCGACGTGTGCCGCGTGGCGGCACGACCGCTGGGCTAAGCGGTCTATGAAGTTCAAAGTCAGTCCATGCTCGCTGCCACCGCGGCTGGCGGCGACCACAGAGACACGCTGGGCCCGTCACTGCGTGACCACCGCACGCGGCAACCGCTGGGGAAGGTGACCCAGCGATCAAAGGGTCCATCGCTGTCATTGACGGCTTACCAACGACAGACGCCGGCCGCCGCTCGTTCACAAGCGTTCACAAAACGAACGGCCGCCAGCTGATGCTGGCGGCCGTCTGGCCTGGTCAGGGCCACTTTCTTTAGTAGCGGGGACAGGATTCGAACCTGCGACCTCTGGGTTATGAGCTAACCGGTGACAGTCTTACGTCTTCTCCCCCGTCTCTAACGTGCAGGTCAGGATCAATCACACCGTCTATGCCGTCACGCTGTGTTCCACACCGTCGCGGTCGTTGCGCGGCGTTTCGTTCACAAATACGTTCACAAGCTTGTTGCCGACACTCGGCCTCCGCAGTAATCGAGTAGGCAGGCGGCGAGACGTGACTGCTGGGCTGAAGTGGTGGACCCGCGCCGTCATATGAGATAGTATTCGAATGTTCCGAAAACAGTTTCGCTTCGTTCGAATAGGTGGTGACTTCGTGAGTGCCGAAGCGGTCAAGACCGCGACCTTTCTCTCGGAGCATCCAGAGGAACTCGCACCGGTGGTCGGGTTCCTGGCCGCTCACGATCGCCGCCATGGCGCAGCGGCCTCTCCCAATTACGCACTGGTCGGTCTCGACGAGCACGACCGCATCGAGCTGCCGGGGGCGGTCCACGAAGCCTTGACGAAGGTCGTGGCAGCACTTCATGCGGGCAAGGCGGTGACCGTAGCGCCGCAAACCATGACGCTAACCACACAGCAGGCGGCCGACCTTCTCGGCGTGAGTCGCCCGACGATTGTGCGGCTGATCAATGACAACGTGCTGCCTGCCGAACGAATCGGCAACCGGCATCGGCTTCTGCTCGATGACGTGCTGTCTTATCGCGAGGAGCGCCGCAAGCGGCAATACGACGCATTGGCGGCGACCGCCGGCATCGACCGCGATGACGATCCCGAGACGATCCGAAAGCAACTACGCGAAGCACGGCGCGCTATGGCGGCGCGCCGAAAGAAATCGACCCAGCCAAGCTGACACGATGGGCGGCGATGTTCGCCGGTCTCCTCGACATCTCGGTGCTATTGGCGAGCTTGCAACGGGACTTCTTGCTGTCGCTCGCCATCAAATCGACGCGCTGTTGACAGCCGGCAGCCGTTGCTCGACCCAATTCCAGTCGATTCGCTCCTGTTCGAGGCGCACTCGTTCCCCGAATCCGTTCCCGACTAGTTCCGAATAGAGGTCCTGCTCGTCTGGCGTCAGTCGCGTGAGAACCGACTTGGCCGGACGGTCTTCGGTCACCCAACGGTCGCGATGAGCGAGCAGGGTCTCGCGGTCCATCAGCACCGAGCGTGCTCGTGGGAGCCACGCCCGTAGACGGTCGAGAATGGCGAATCCGTGGGTATCGATGTCTCCCCAGTACACGATGTCGGCTTCCGTCAGCCATCGCAGCCGACCGACGTTGTCGACTTCGAAGCCCTTCCCCCAGAACACGACACCGTCCTCGGGGACGTCGATACTCAGATAGCTGATCTCGTTCTCGATGATTGTCGCCACTCGTGGCTCAACGCTGAGCTGTGCCAGCTCCTCAGAGCGCACCGCCAGCTCGGTGAGTGGAGCCGGCAGGCCCAGCGTGGGCGCGGGCCGCAACCGAACCAATCCGGGCTTCGACCGGAGCCCAAGGCCGGCCAGGAATCCCGAGGCTGTCGACGAAACGCCGAGCATTGACGCCAAGACCGGTCGGTGCCTCTCGGCGAACTTGGTGTCAACGCCGGGTGCACTGATCTCGCGCAGATACCGATTCGATTGACGGTGACCGTCGAGCCAAACGTAGGCAGCGATCAGCTGCGGCATCTCGGGCCCCAGGCCGAGCGCGTGATGCGGATGGTCGACGACCCACTCTCGAACCCGCTGATGTTGATGTGCGAGCGCCAGGAGCTCGTCGAAACGTCGGACCAAGCTCGTCACGCCCAAGAGCGCCCAGGCCTGCTCGATTGAGGCCACCACTGCGCGGATGGGAAGCCGGTTGCGGCCGATCTGCCTGCCGCCGATCGATTGCCACCGGAGGGTGTATCGGCCGTCATCGCGACGGCCGGCGTCGAGCGCAGCCACCCAGTCGCGCACCGCGGCGATGTCGTCACCGATCTGCGACGGTTTGGGGCCACGAAGCGGCACTTCGATCGGATCAAAGCGATCACCGTTGGCGTAGGCGCGCAACAGCGATCCGTCGTCCCACCGGCGTCTGACCCTGGCGGCAATGTCATCTGGTGTGGTCCACGCGGCGCTCATAACCGCCGGCCGTCACGTCGTGTCCGGTACTCCTCGATCGTCATCGTCTGGAGACGGGAGAATGTTCCGGTCGGATTGTCGACGAATCCGATTGCCTTCACGTACGGCTCGATAACGTGAACCTTCTGCAACGGCGTGACGATGAGAAGTTGCAGCCCGAGCGTCGCGAAGAGGTCCAGCGCGTAGCGCGTCGAGACGTCAGAGCCGCGCCCGAATGCTTCGTCGATGACCGCAAACCGGAAGTCGCGTGACTGCTCGGCACCCCACTCGAGTCCGAACTGGTAGGCAAGCGACGCCGCCAGGATCGTGTAGGCGAGCTTCTCCTTCTGGCCACCGGACTTGCCGTCGGAGTCGCTGTAGTGCTCTCGCTCAAGATCCGTGACGGCGTCCCGCTCGGAGGCAGAGAAGACGAACCAGTTGCGCACGTCGGTGACCCGCCGAGTCCAGTTCTTGTCCGATTCGGCGTAGCCGTCGCGCCCGCGGAAGCGCTCGATGATCCGCTTCACGTCGAGGAAACGCTGCTCGGAATACTGGTCACCGTCAACCGCAAGGCTGTCGTTGGTCAGATTGCGCAAATCTGCACGGAACTGCGCAACGTCCTGGTTTGTGGTGGGTTCCTTCTCCAGTTTGATGAAATGACCGGGGTTGTAAGGCACCGCGCCGAGCGCGTCGTTGATG
Source organism: uncultured Actinomycetota bacterium (assembly GCA_963841555.1). Classification (GTDB taxonomy): domain Bacteria; phylum Actinomycetota; class Actinomycetes; order Mycobacteriales; family Mycobacteriaceae; genus Mycobacterium. The sequence continues at coordinate 393,265 of CAWJDL010000003.1, read as the reverse complement.
CGGTGGACCCGTTCGTCGATCACTGACGCCTGCCGGTGGAGCCAGTTGTTGAACCCCGCCAGCTCCTGGATGGCGTTCTTGTTGAGCTGTTCCTTGAATTCGCTCTCGAAGCGCGGCAGATCGTCGGTGGCAACACGGTCACGGAACGCCAGAAACTCATGGCGAGCCTCGACATTGGCGTCCATGTCGGCTCGAAGCTCGGGCCACCGGCTCAGGACGTCACTCATGTGCTGGCCCAGGTTCAGTCCATATCCGTTGAGTTGACCAGAGAGTCGCTCGATGCGCCGATGAAGATCGGCGGACAGCGCTGTCTCGGTCTGGGCGCAGTCCGCTGCTTGCACCGGACGGTTCGACCCGAGGCGTTCGTCGAGGGCAGCATACGACGCGCGCGCGGCTGTCAGCTGATCGTCAGGTTGTGCTGCAACGAACTCGTCGTCGCGCTTCTTTGCTTGTTCCGCTTGCTTTGCCTTGGCGGCCGTCGTGGCTAGTCGACCTGTGAGTTGCTCGATCGAATCCGCTACCTTCTCAGCATGTTTGGCGTTATCCGCAAGCGCTCGGGCGATCTCTTCTAGACGCGATGAGCCAGCCTCTAACCTAACCCGTTCGGCGTCGTGATCGTTCGCGCGCGACTCGGCCTCGTCGACGTCGAGGTCGGCCCAGTCGCGGAATCCCTCAATCCGAATGAGTGCATCCAGCCTTTTCTGCAGCGCTTCCCGCTTCGCATTGAGCCCCTTTAGCTCGGTTGCAATCAGCTCAAGTTCTTCCTCGAGCTCGGTGAGCTCGCTACGCAGCGCTGCGATCTTTCGTTCGTTGGCCCAGCCGAGGACCCAGCGGCGCGGGTCGTCAACGCGATGCCGGTCATCCTTCTCGTGGCGCTCGCCGGAGCGCACCTGTCCCTCGCGGGTCACGGCCCGCCGTTGGCGGCGGAACTCCTCAAGGCTTGACGTGCATAGGTAGTCGGCCCGTTTCACAAGCTCGTCGACGAGGTATTCACGGAAGGGCCCGTCCTTGACTTCGATGCAGTCGGCGAGCAAAAGCCCGTTATGGCCCGGCGATTGGAGGCGAACCCGTTGTCGGGCGACCCGTTCGTAAACGAGCTTGGCTCCCTTCACCTGGCCACCGCGGCCGCGAAACGTGAGTCTCCGGCTATTCACCCATCCGGCAACGGCGTCGTAGTGCTGCTGTGGCACCAGCAGCGAGAGCGCGAAGCCACGCAGTACTCGTTCAGCGGCGCCCCGCCACTCGGAGTGCTCATCTCTGACGTCGAGGAGCTCGCCGGCATAGGGAAGATCCCCAGGCGGCAGCCCAAGGTCCGCGCATAACTCTGCACGCACCTCGACCTGCGCGAGGTCCAGGTTGTTGGTGCGTTGCTCAAGGCTCGTGAGTTCTTCAGCGACGAGGTCGCACTTGCGCTGGCACTCTTTCTCGCGTCCGATCGCATCGGCGGTGGCCGCGTCAAGGGCGCGTTTCTCGTCGGCAAGCCGCGGGCGTTCGGTGCCCACCAGAGCGGACAGGGCTGCGAACTGCTCAATACCGGCGACCGCGTCCAGCCCGGCGCCGGAGACGGCTGCGTCGAACAAAGTCCTTGTACGACAGCGTGTTTCGGCCTGGTCGCGCGCCTCGCGGGCGAGGCGTTCCAGCTCGCCGATGCGATCGCCACCCGCTTTCGCGCGCTCCTCGATGAGGGATTCACGTTCGTGGGTGAGCGTCTGCAGGCTGGCTTTGGCGGTGTCCTGCTCGCGCCAAAGGGCCGCACCCTCGGCTTCCAGCGCAGAGATCTCGCCCGCCAGCAGATTCGACCGAAGCTCTGCGATAAAGAGCCGGACGGCGGATCGTTCGCGCTCCCGGGTGTCGCGCTCCGCGAGGGCGTCGTCGTACTTTGCCGCCGTCTGTGCGACGGGCTCAAGAGCCTCGAGCTGCTCCCGCGCCCGCTTGACGGCATCGTGCGCCTTGGTGAGGTCCTCGAAGTGGGCAATGATGTCGCGGATGCGGTCGGTCGAATCGCTCGGTTCCAGCATGTGGTCGCGCACGAAATCGTTGAGGTTGCCGACAGACTTCAGCGAGACGGTCTGGTGGAACAGCTCGAGGGCTTGCTCCGATCGGATTCCAAGTAGGCGACGCAACGAGGTTGCGTACTTGGGGAATTCATCGAAGAGGTCTGCCCCGGCGGCACGCAGCCGCTTGCGTAGATCACGCAGATCGGAGCCGAAGTCGGCGAAGTCCGTCGCGATCGACAGTTCTTTTGTAGCGGTGACGAAGAACCGGTAGGGCTGTCCGCTGCTCTCGCGCTGCTGGAAGACCTGAGCCAGTGTGACCGTCTCGTCATAGCCGTGGTTGGTGAACACTCCGAGGATCACCGAGTACGTTCGCCGGTTCTCGCGCAGGCCCTTGGCACGGGATTTTCCGGTGGCCTCGTTTCGCTCCGACTTGTAGTGGCCTTCAACGTAGGACCGCAGGGTGCGTTCCCTGGCCTCGGCACCGGCAGCCTTGTTGTAGGCGACCTTGTGGGACGGCACTAACAATGTGGTGAGTGCGTCGACGATCGTCGACTTGCCCGAGCCGATGTCACCGGTGAGCAGCGCGGTATCGGTGCCAGGAGTGAACTGCCAGACCTGGGTGTCGAACGTACCCCAGTTCAACACCTCCGCACGTTGTAGCCGGTAGCCGGACCCACGGCTGTCCCCGAGTTCGACCGTGGAAGAAGGTGTTTCACTCATCACTGGTCACCGCTCCGGCGTACTCCCGCAGCTTGGCCGAAAAGTCCGACAAGGTCTGGGCGTCGACGTAGGCCTTGAGGATTCGCCGTACCTCCCAGTGGTCGCGTTGACCGCGCAACTGACGCAAGAAGCCGAGTTCGGCGGCCTTCTTGATCGTCGTCTCCGCCTGCTCCACGACTCGTGCATCGTTAGTGGACTCGGCCTGGAAAAGCCGCAGCATCTCAACGATCTGGTCGGTGGTGAGAACTAATCGGCCCTCACCGCCGGTCGTCTCGAACTCGACGAGCCTCTTGCGCAACAGCACCAGGAGCAGGCTGACGTTGTACGTCAGTGCCCGCCTACGCACCAGGCGCGGGAGCACTTCATCGCTGTCTTCCTCTGGCTGGGAGCGAAGATAGGCGTAGCCCTCGGCGTCATCGACCACCACGTCGACGCCGATTGCGGCGAAATGGTCTCGCACGCCGGCGCCCGAACGTTCCAGTGTCAGCCAGGTGTCCTCGTCCGACTCGCGGTAGACGACCCCTTGCATCAGCCGGATGATGGCGCTGGCGATTGCGTGCTCGTTGCTCATCGTCGCCGCACCGTCACTTTCGGCAGCCTCGCTCGCTTGGTGCAATCCGGGTCGGCGGGGTCGGAGTACTCCAGGAGCGTCTCATCGTCGTCGTCCATGTCGACCGCCACGTCCTCGTCGTTGAGTGCGAGGTAGCCGACTATCTCTGCCGCACCCTGCTCGATGGGGTGTACCGCGACGACGTCGGACAGGAGAGCCGAAGAGTTCTCAGGCAGAACATCGCGAATGGTCTCGATCAAACGTGCCTGGTCGATAAAGGTCTGCGTGAAGAGAAGGTCGGTGTCGACCTCCTCAGACGCCGATGGGATGACGCTCTCGACCGCGACCGCTGCGGGCGGCTGGTAGAGCGGGCGCTCGAACGGAAGCACGATCTCGATGCCTGGCTGGTCAAGTTCGAGCCCCAATGTCGGCGGGTTGTCGCGGAGTTCCAGAGCAACACTCTCTACTGCGCGGACCAAGTCGAGGACACGCCGGTTCTCCAGCCAAATCTGGTCATCAAGGAAGCGGCGCAGTTGTTCGGATATCTGTCGCACGGTGCGCTGCGCTCGATCGGCAGCTTCAGACCAGTCGTGGTGAATACCGCGAATCCGGTCGTCGGCTTCGATGGTCTGAAGGGTAGAAACCTTGGCGAGAAGTTCGGCAAGTTCGGCCTGGCGCGACTCGGAGAGAAGGAACTCGTAGAACGCTTGGAAGCTCCGACCCTGGTCTGAGCCTGTGATCTCGGAGCGGCTTCCGACCAGCTCTGCGAGCAGTTCGCCCTTGGACCCCTCCCACGCCGCGATCTTCTCTCGCGCGGCCCGGTCCAGGAGCCGAAAGTTCTCTTCGACCTCGCGAAAGTCCGAGAGCAGTTCCCGCGCGGTAGTCGCGAGCTGTTGGAAGCGGTCGCGGACTGCGGTCGCGTCCAGCACCTGGACAACTCCGGCCTCGACCGCCGCGATCTCGGCGTCGAGTTCGTCGCGGCGGCGCCGTAACTCGGCCAGCCGGACATCGGGTTCGACTTCGGTTCCGTGCACGATCTGTCGCAGCAACTCGACCACGGTGTGCAGCCTGGACTCGGTCCCCACGAAGGACCTGCGTTTGAGGCTCATGACCCACGCATAGGCCTTCTCGAACGCCGGTGTCACCTCGTAGTGAACTTCGTCATCGCCGGCCGGGTAGAACCGCCGCAGATACCCGGTGTCGGTGGCCGCCCAGTCCTCCAAATAGGACCGAGCGTCCTTCGGAAATCGTTCCTGCCCATTCTGGGTGGGGATCTCGGTGTTCAGCGCGTAAAGGTGGTCGTCCAACGCAGCCGCGACCTCGCTGGCTGGGCATGCGCCTCGGTTGCCATCGACGAAAAACATCCCAAGGAAGGTCAGGATCAGCGTGGAGTTGCCGGCACGCAACAGTCGCCACGCGGGGTGCCGCTCCCGCAGTGCGTCGATCGTTGCGTATTCCACCAGCAAAGCTTAGGGAATCCCTCCGACAGATTCGGGCGCACTCGCCCGAAAATACACGCGTGCGAGATTGCGCTTGAGACCGAAAATGGCGGCATCGCGGCCACGGGCGCGCGGCGGTTTGGTGGCCGATGGAATCCAGTTCTGTGATCTATACTGTGATCGGAGGTGGTATCCATGCTGACATCAGCCAAGCCCGACCTCGATGCCTACAACAGCGCGATGACGATGAGCACGGCCGAGCTGGTCACCGCGCTGCGGGACTTGCTGGGCGCCAAGCTGGTCGCTTACCTCGGTCGGGTCAAGGAAACCCGCGCGGTGCGCCAGTGGGCCGAGGGCACCCGGACGATCGCCAACCCCACCGACGTCGACCGCCTGCGGGTGGCCTACCGCGCGGCGGCCATGATCACCGCCCGCGACAGTGCGCATGTCGCCCAATCCTGGTTCCAGGGCCTGAACCCGCTGCTAGATGACCACAGCCCGGCCCGGCTGCTGCGCGATGGCAACCTTGAGGAAGTCGGCCCGCAGGTGCTGACCGCCGCCCGGCAGTTCACCGCCGTCGGGTGATGCGCGCTCGCACCGACACCCCCTCCGGATCCCTGCGCACCATTCGCCGCCGCCACGTAGCAGTGCACCGGGTCGGCTACCGCCCCGATCCATGGAACTGGACACCGTGGGAATACGCCGGAACCGACGGCCGCTTCCACGGCCGCTGGGATGATCCGAATGGCACCTGGCGCACCCTGTACGCCGGATTCTCGCCGCTGGCCTGCTATCTGGAAGTCCTCGCCGTCTTCCGTGCCGATCCTGTCGTCGCCGAGGAACTCGATGCTGTTATCGATAACGCCGACTGCGACACCCGCTACCCCACCGCGGCCGCCCGCAGTGTGCCGCGATCCTGGTGTGCGCCAAGGCTGTTTGCCTCCGGGCGGCTCGCTGGAACCTTCGCCGTGCCGGGTCATCCGGAGTCGCTGCCCACGCTGCGGGCCCGATTCCTCAACGAAGCCAAGGCTTTCGGGCTGGCCGACCTGGACGCCGCAGCGATCCGTGACAGCCGTCCCCGCGCGCTGACCCAGGCCATCTCGGCGTGGATCTACACCCTCTCGTCCGCCGACGGGACACCGATCTCCGGCATCGAATTCGCTTCTCGCCACGGCGACAACCTCACGTTGTGGGCACTCTACGAACGCGACAAAACAGCCAGCGCACCACCGCAGGTCACTGCGGTCAGCGCCGACCCCGTGAATGTCGACCACCCCGATCTGCAAGAGGCGATGCGGCTACACCGCCTGACCTGGTCCGACTGACGACTTCGGCTTGGCGATCCAGGTGTTCAGGAGGGCCACCGACGCCGGCTGCTCCGTCTTCAGCTCCAGTGTGTGCAGCAGGGCGCCGAGCCAGAACCCGATGCGCTCATCACTTTGACCGAACCGTCGAGTTCAATCGTGTTCCAATGGCGCTTGTTCACGTGGTAGCCCGGAGTGACAGCCGAGTACCGACACGTCCTTGGCTAGGTCCTCCCGGGAACGCATCGGGGCCGAACCCTCGAACAGCTCATCGGCCGAGGCATCAGGCGCCCCGGGTCGGGCGCAAACACGAGCGCCATACTCGGCCGACACGAGGTCTCCGTGCATCCGCGGTCTTCCCGGGCCCTCTGTAGCAACCTTGATCTATTGACCGCAACTCGGCTATGTCGGGCGCTACCAGGAAGATTCGAGGGCGCTCAACGATGGTCAGCAAAGGCTAATGTTCACAAATCCGTTCACAAGCGGCATGAAAACGGCCCCCGGAGGCATCTCCGGGGGCCGTTTTACCTGGTAGCGGGGACAGGATTCGAACCTGCGACCTCTGGGTTATGAGCTAACCAGTCGCCGGCTCCGGTGACCTCTCCCGTCTCATAGCTGCAGGTCATCGACGTTCAGCCGTCCCAGCGGTCTCGCCCCGTCCCGCTGTCCGTGGCCATGTTGAGGTCCCCGCGGGTGGCCGGGAAAAGTCCCCACCGCCTTGCTGTGGTTGAGGTTAGTTCAGGGGCGTCCACCTCGCTTGTGTCGGGCGTGGCGCATGCGGAACGAGTCACCGTCGGTGATGACGACGCTGGCGTGGTGTAGGAGCCGGTCCAGGATGCTGGCGGCGGTGGTGTGCTCGGGTAGGAAGCGGCCCCATTGCTCGAAGGGCCAATGGGAGGCCACCGCCAGTGAGCGGCGTTCGTAGGCACCGGCAACAAGCCGAAATAGTAGTTGGGTGCCGGTGTCATCGAGCGGGGCGAATCCGACTTCGTCGATGATCACCAGGTCGGCGCGCAGCAGGGTGTCGATGATCTTGCCGACGGTGTTGTCGGCCAGGCCGCGGTAGAGGGTGTCGACGAGGTCGGCGGCGGTGAAGTAGCGCACTTTGTGACCGGCCTGCACCGCGGCGTGACCTACACCGATCAGGACGTGGCTCTTGCCGGTACCCGGCGGACCAATAATGGCCAGATTGTGTTGGGCCCGAATCCATTCCAGGCTCGCCAGGTAGTCAACGGTGGCTTGCGGGATGGACGAGGCGGCCACGTCGAATCCGTCGAGTGTCTTGAGGACCGGGAGGCAGCCCTGACGACGCCAACGCCTAACCTCGGAATGGCCACTGACCGATTCCAGATCCTGTCCCTGGACGGCGGCGGCCTGCGCGGCATGTACACCGCGGCAGTGTTGGCGCGCCTCGAAGAAGACCTCGGGATTCGCATCGTCGACCACTTCGATCTGATCGCCGGAACCTCCACGGGCGGGATCATCGCGCTGGGCCTGGGCCTCGGCATGACGCCGCGCGAGATCCTGGAGTTCTACGTCGCACACGGTCCACGGATCTTCCGGGACCAGACCCGGCTGCGGTCGATCAGACGAATCTCGCGCACCAAGTTCTCTGCCGCGCCGCTGCGAGCCGCGCTTGAAGAGGTCCTCGGCGATCAGTTGTTCGGGCACAGCACGAAACGGTTGCTGGTCACTTCCTACGACATCGGTGTCGACGACGTTCATCTCTTCCGCACGCCACACCTGGCAAAGCTGGTCCGGGACTGGCGCGAGAAAGCCGTCGATGTCGCCATGGCTACCACTGCCGCGCCCACGTATTTCCCCGGCAAGGCGCTCGACGGTGCACGCCTGATCGACGGCGGCATCTGGGCCAACAACCCTGCCATGGTGGCCCTCACCGAGGCCGTCGGCCCACTCGGCATACCCCTTGACTCCGTTCGTATCTTCAGCGTGGGCACGACGACAGACCTGCCCCACCGGAGCCGGCGACTCGACCAAGGCGGACTCATCCCGTGGGCACGCGACGCCGTCGATGTGCTCATGCGCGCACAAAGCGACAGCGCCACCAAGCAGATCCGACACTTCCTGGGCCGTGACCGCGTACTGCGAGTCAACTCGACCGTGCCCACCGGGCTCGTCAAGCTCGACTCGGCGGACGCCAGCAGCCTCATTGGCCGAGCCGGTCACGAAAGCCGAGTCATCTCACCGGAATTCACCCGGACCTTCGCCGATCACACAGCACCCGCATACATCCCGTGCCACTCCCCCAAGGAGGACTAACCATGCACACCATGGAGCAGATGCTCTCAATGCTGCTCGACGGTGCCGTCGAGACCCTCGACATACCACCGCATCTGCAGGCCCTCGCCATCGACAGCTATGAAGAGGTGGGAAACTGGCTGGCCGAGCACGGCGAATACCGCTGCCGCGTATACCCCCAAGGCTCATTTCGCCTCGGCACAGTCGTGCGCCCGCACACCCTCACCGGCGACTTCGACATCGACCTGGTCTTCTTGATGTTCATCGCGAAAGAAGCCACTACCCAAGCGCGCCTCAAACAGGACGTCGGTGACCTCCTCCAGAGCTACTTGGACTGGAAAGAACGCAACGGTCACACCGGTGGGTTGAAAACCTGCGAACCCCGACGGCGCTGCTGGACACTCAACGACCCTGACAACGGGTTTCACCTCGATGTCCTGCCCGCGATCCCCGATCTCGAGTACCTGCCCTCCGGCATCCTGTTGACCGACAAAGAGCTGTTCCATTGGCAACACAGCGACCCGATCGGCTACGCCAGGTGGTTCCGGAAGCGGTCACAGGAGCTGCAGAACAAGGTGATCACCGCAGCGGCCCAACGCGGTGTCGACGTGGAGGACGTCCCTATCTGGGAGTTCCGCACCACCTTGCAGCGCGTCGTACAGGTTCTCAAATGGCACTGCATGCTCTACTTCGCCGACGACCCGGACAACCGTCCTCCGTCGATCCTTATCACCACGCTGGCCGCCAAGGCCTATCGCGGGGAAACAGACCTGTTCACCGCCGCACGCAATGCGTTGGCCGGCATGAACCGTTACATCGATGACCGCAACGGCATCGACTGGGTCGCGAACCCCGCCCACGAGGGAGAAAACTTCGTCGACAAATGGAAGGAATACCCGGAACGCCGAAAGGCCTACTACGCCTGGCAACGCGATCTGGCGGACACCTTGGATGACGCACTGAGCATGCGGGGCAAGGGGTTGCAGACCGTCGCGTCCCGGCTTGCGCAGAGCTTCGGTGCTGAGCCCATACGGCAGTCGACGCTGAAATACGGCGAGCGGATGCGCGGGCACACCACAGACGGATCGCTGCGCTTGGGCAAGACCGGACTGCTGTCACCCAGTGCAGCGGGGATCGCCGTCCCTCGGCACAACTTCTATGGCCAGCACCCCGACCCGAGCGATTGACCTGGCGCGACATCTTGTCGCCATAAGGTCAGCGATCCCCGACGCCCGCGGCAAAATCAACCGCGGTCAACTCGACTGCGTCGTACCGATCCAACCCAGCATCGGCAGCGGAACCTACAGTGCACGAATACAATACGGGCATTGGAAGCCGCCTCGCGTCCATATCGTGGAGCCGACTCTCGCGCTCCATCCCGACGCGGCCCACCTGCCGCACGTCTATCCGGGCAACGAACTCTGCCTTTTCTATCCCGGCGAATGGCAGCACAACATGTTGCTCGCCACGACGATCCTCCCCTGGACTGCGGAATGGCTGCTCCACTACGAAATCTGGCTTGCCACAGGCGAATGGACCGGTGGCGGATACCACCCCACTCGGCCAGACCGAACAATCCGACCCTGGTGATCGCCGGCTGAGCAGAGACAACATCGAGAGCGTCAACGGGTCCCTCGCGAAGCTGTGTACCGCGGTGATCTGCCGGTGCCGGTCGCGGATGCGGGTCAGGCGTCCGCCTGCTGCCACTTTCTGAAGACTTCGCCGTTGGTTCGCTTCAAGCGAATCGGAACCTTGATCGGTTTGACGGTCAGGCCGGGATGCGGTTCGGGTGCCCGCCTAGTCAATGAGGTGACAACAGCTTGCCCGCTACTCACGAAGTACGTAGGCCGAGCGCCGTGGATGTGTGGGCGCATTTCGCCCCAAGGGTCGATCGCGACCCAGAAGGGTTTTCGGTCCGTGGCTTGAACCCAGCCGCTGTCGGGATCTCCGTCCAGGTAGAACTCGGGCCGTCCGCGGGTGGTTTGCCTCAGCCCGATGAGAACCTGGATGTGCGTGTGGAAGTCGCTCTCCTGGCTCGTGTTGATCGCGCCGACGAGTTCCCAGTGGTCGCCTGGGGTTTGGCCGTCGTAATCGATCTGCGGGGATGTGGTCGATACCCATACCTGCGGAGTGGTCATATCGTCATCCTGCCGGGTGAGCCATCGATGGTCGTCCCATTCGTTGATCAGGTGGAGGATGGCCTATCGCCGAAAGCGGGATGCCAATGATCGCCGGGGGCTGTCAGTTCATTCCACCGCACCGAGTCCGTCGGGCGGCCAACCATTAACACGTCGAGGAACTCCGGAAGCGAATTGACGCGCCGAGATTCACCTAGAGGCAGGAGCGTGACGCCGTCTTCGGGCATGCGCGTTGTCGGTTGCTGATGGCGCAGTTGGCTCGGCGTAATGTCTTCGTCCAGATCATCAGGAAAAGTCCATGTGATGTGCTCTGGATCATCCGGATCGTCAACGGTCATCACGACCGCTTCATCGGACCTGAACGCCATCCGCCACCACTGCGATGTTGGCGTGGCCGGCGGCACGCTTCCCTTCGCCCGGTGCGCTCGGCTCATGCGAGCATTCTCCCCTCAATCCGACAACCACGCGCTCTGTCAGCTTTGACCAATTCCAGTCCAACTATGCCGGACCAACTACTACCGATAACACCCGAATAGGTCAATCAAGGTGTTATTGGGCTGTGCTGCAACAGTTTCGCGTCCATCACAAGATGGATATTCTCTATTATCCACGAAAAATGTCGTCGTTTTCATCTGATGAATCAACCGGCTGTCCGCCGCCCGTCGGTCCCACTGTCACTTGTGTTCACCGAATGTTGCTGTTGACCAGTGATATTCGGGTTGATGGCGGGGTGCGAGCGCGGGTGGGTCGTAGGACCAGGTTCGCGGGGGAAATTCGCGCGTTCATCGCCGAGGCTCCTATCTGCATCGATGTAGCATTGATGCATTGCATGATTCAATGTATCATCCGATGAGACAGCTGGGAGGGTGCGGTGCCGGTCGATAGAAGCGGTCGCGTGTACGTCGTGGGCTCGGTCCCGTTGCTGCATCCCGAGGCGCAGACCGTCGAAGAGATGCTCGAGGGGTGGCGCAACCAGCAACTGTGCCGCAACCTCGACCGCGAGACGATCGCCGGGCGGATCCGGATCGTGCAGCGGTTCGTGGAGGTGACCAATGAGTTCCCGTGGACGTGGACGCCGGCGATGGCTGAGGAGTTCTTCGGTGATCTGCGCGCGATCCATCGGCGCAAGCAATCCACCGTCCGCGGCTATCAGAATGCTTTGAAGTTGTTCTGCTCCTATGTCAGTCATCCCGATTACGGCTGGGATCGGGTGTGTGAGCAGCGGTTCGGCACTCATCCGGCGCAAGTATTCTTCGAGTGGAACACCGCCGCGCACGTGCAGGACAACGAACAGTCCCCCGAGAAACGCGCTTTCACCAAGGCGGAGTTGCAGGACTTTTTCGACCACGCCGACGATCAGGTCGCGCTGATCGCGGCGTCGCGGCGCAAGGGCTGGTTGCCGGCCTACCGCGACGCGATGATGTTCAAGATCGCCTACTCCTACGGGCTGTTCTCCGGGGCTCCGGCCGCGTGCGCCTCCGCGATTCTCCGAGTTTGTGCAGCTCAGAAGCTGATGTGGGGAATGCTAGCGGTCGCAACAGGTGTGGTGCAAGCGGTTTCGCGGCGTGTCATCGCGTTCGGGTTGTTGTATTGAGCCGGGCCATGAGTTCGCGGTTGGTAGCGCGGGCCGCAGTGAGGTCTTCGTCGCGTTCGTCGAGTTGCTGGTGCAGGTCGAGGTTGTGTTGTTCGAGCTGGTTGATGCGCTGGTGGAGGGCGTCGATGTCGGCTGGGGCGCCGAGCCCGGACTCGCGCCAGGTCTGTTCGCCGAGGGCTTCGGACAGCCGTTTCTCGAGGTGCTGGACTCGGGCGTTGAGCCGGGCAGCGCGTTCGTGGGCGGCGAGCAGGTCGGCTTGCAGCGAGGCACGGGTGACCGCAGGCCCGATGCCGCTGCCGGTGCCGACGGCTGAATCTGCCTGCAGCGCATGGATCTTCTCCAACAGGTCGCGATGCCGGTAGAGGAAAGTGCGGTCGACCCCAGCAGCGCGAGCGATGGCGGAAGTGCTGACCGGCTCACCGTCGGCCGCTGCCTTGCCGAGGACCGCGATGACGCGCTGGCGTCGGCGCATCGAGTCGTCACGGCGGCCGTCGAGCATCGGCCCGGTGCTCGTGGTGTGTTGCGCGCGAGTGGATTTCGTGGGAGTCATGCGCTGGCCTCCGTGGTGGGTGGGGTGGTGAGAGTCGGCATGCCCAGCGGGACGCTGTGGGCGGCGCGGTGACGGCGAACGATGGCGACCGCCTCGTCGATGCGGGCTCGCTCGCCCTCGTCCAGATCGGCAACGTCGCCTTTGATCCGACTGATCAGCCGCCGGATGCGGGTGATTTCTTCCTGGGTCGGGGTCGCGTCGACACGGGCCCAGTCGTCGACTCCGTCGATGGCGGCCGACAGGCGTTCCCGGGTGCGCAGCAGATCATCAAGGTGCGCTTGCAGGTCGGGCAGGTAGGCGATGTTGGTGCGGAAATGATCACAACCCGCGCAGCGGAACCGGACCGGGCAGGCGCCGCCGCCGGCTGTGACGTTGGTCGGTTCGGTGCAGGTGCCGTAGGGGACGGCGACCTCGCCGACAGCGTGGCGGGCGCGTTCGGATTCCAGCAGCATCCGCGCGTTGCGCCAGATCCGGTTGCCGTGCCGATCGAAACTGAGCGCAGTGACAGTGTCGACCGCGGCGCGGCGGCGGTCTTCACCGATGCGGTAGTACCTGCGGGTCATGGAGAAGCTGCGGTGATCGAGCAGCTCCGCCAGCACGTCGATCGGAACCCCGGCGTCGGCGTGTCTTTGGGCGTAGGTGTGACGATATCCATAGGGCACTACCCGGGACTTGTCGAACTCGATGCCGTCGCGGGTGCGCAAGGTCGGCAGCGTGGACAGCCAGTCACGGTGACGCGCTTGCAGGGTGGTTCTGCTGATCGCCTTGCGCCCGTCGGGATTTCGATATTTGGTGGGCAGCAGTCTCAGCTGTGTCACAGGGGTATCGGGGAACCGTTCACGGACCCGTTGTTGCTGGGCGATGACGACGTCGGCGGTGGCCTTGCTGATCGGCAGCCGTCGTCCGAGCCGGTTGGCTTTGATGTTGTCGTAGACGAGTACGGGACCGCCGTCCTTGTCGTGGTCGAGGCAGTTCAGTGTGAGGTTGAGGATGTCTTCGGGACGCCGACCCGTGTCGATGCCGATCTGGGTGGCAACCCTAACCTCGGCAGGTTCGAGGGTGTCGAGGTGGGCGCACAGCACGGTCATGATCTCGGGAGGCAGGCAGCGTCCGGGTTCGCCGCGTTCGGGATCGGCAGGGATATCGACGTGTTCGACGGCGAAGTCGCCGGGCAGTCCGGCAGCGTGCCGACCGGGCCGGGTCAGGCCCAGAGATCGGATTCCGGCGAGCACCTGGCGCACGTCGCGGCAGATCATGTTGCGTTGATAGCGGCCGATCCGTCCGGTGGCTTCCAGGTGGCCGAGCCGGTTGAGGAACCCTTCCAGGTCGGGGCGCCCGAGTGCGGCGGGATCCAGACCACGGTCGGGTCGGCGAGCGAGGTGTTCCGACAGCCGCCCGATGTTGTTGATTTTGCCGCGAACCCGCGCCGCACCACTGCCTCGGTGGTGCGGCAGCTGCTCGGCGGCCCACCGTTTCGCCGCGTTGGACAACCAGGGCTGGGTGATCGTGGTGAACGACAGCCTCCCCGGGTGACCGAAGACCGCCAGATCCCAAGTGTCCTTGGCCTGTTCGGTGCCAGGATCGCTGAGCACGCGTCGGGCGTCGCGGGCGAACGAGGTCATGATCGACCTCGGCCGCGGGGCCGGTGCCAGTTTCGGGTCGCAGTCGTGGATGTTGGCGACCTGGTGGCGGCGCAGGGTGTCGCAGACTGCCCGCAGCACGACATCGGTGAGCCGCAATCCGTCGCGCAGGCGGGTCTGCAAGCCGATCAGCACTTGCACGACCACCAGCTCGGGCAGTGCCCGCAGGTTAACCTGTCCAGGTTCGGCCACTCCCGATTCCCTTGTCCACCAGGATCGTTCGTCGATGCTCGGATCGTTGCGCTGGGCTACCGTCCACCGCTGATAATGGGTGCCGCAGTAACCGACCGCCCCGTCGGCCGCGCGGGTGCATGCCGAGACCAGGCAGGGCGGCGACGGCGGGTGGGGCCGAACACGCGGATGCCGCACGAACTCTGCGACGCTCACGCGAATGCGCCTGGTGCGGAAGTTGGCCGCGTGGGGTTCGCACAACTCCGCACCCGGAACGACCGGCACGCACCGGCATTCAGGGACCGCACACTGCGACGCGGGCACGGGCGCGGCGGCAAGCTTGTCGCTGGAGGCGATCTCGGCCATGGTCATGCCCATGCGGGTCAGCCTGGTGAAGCATCGATGGCAGATGTGCGGGTAATCGTTGTGGGCGGTTCCGGTGCACTGATCAACACGGCATACCTTCCGGCCGAGGAGGCGGTGCTCGGCAGGCAGGAACAGGATCCGTGTAGCTGGATCCCATCCGGCCTCGGCCAGCAGCTCCTTGTCCAGCGCTCGCGCCAGCACCGCGGCGGGGCCGTCGAGACCGACACCGGCGAGCACATGCGGGAACTCGATCGCCTCCTGACCGCCCCCTCCTGCGGCGCGGGCCACGGCGGCGGTCACCGGTTCACCGCGCCGAGTTCGCGGGGACTGGGCACGGCGTCGACGGCCGCGCGCAGCCGGGAGGAGTCGGGATGCATATAGACCTGCGAGGAGGCGATCGCGGCATGTCCCATGAGGTCGGCGACCACGTCGATGCCAGCTCCGGCGTCGACGGCGTTGCTGCCGAAGGCGTGCCGCAGTTGATGGGGCCGGACCGGGCTGTCGAGCCCGGCGCGCCGCGACGCGGTGGCCATCAGTTCCGCGACGGCGTCCGGACGCATCGGCGCGCCGATGGTCCCGCGAAACAGATTGACCAACACGAAGTCGCTGTCGGCGGCCCCGGGCACGCGCATGCGCTCGAACTCGTAGGTGTCGAAGGCTTGCACCACAAGGAAATCCAGCGGCACCACCCGTTGGCGCCGGGACTTGGCCCAGGCGCCGTTCGGGTTGTCCTCGCGGCGCACCACATGCAGATGCGCCCGCTCGACCTCGCAGCCCAGCCGCCGCGAATCCACCAGCAAGTGCACGTCGCTTCGCCGCAGCCCGCACAATTCCCCACGCCGCAGCCCCGCGCGGGCCAGCAGCAGCACGATCAGCCGGTCCCGCGCGGACCGGCACGCGCGCAGCAGCGCGACGATCTGGGCGTCGCCGGCCCGTTCCACCGTCGTTTCCGGTTCCCGCAGCCGATGCCGCGCCCGCATCCGCCACGCCATCCGGCCGTCCTCGCCGCGGGCCTCGGCCGGCAGATCCCGATCGTCGGCGACCTCATACAGCATCGCCACCAGCCCCGGCTCACCGTGACCGGCCGCGACCGCGTGCACCACCACGCCCCGCACGGCGGTCAGCACACCGTTGATCCGCGACGGGCATCGCACCGATGCACCAGGACCTGTGACGACCACGCTCGCGGCGGCGGCATCAACCGATGCCCGGCCGTGCGCCAGCCACGTCATGAACAGGGCGAACTGCTCGACCCCGACCTGCCACGAGCGGCCAGACCGGGCGCACCAGCGCAGGAACAACGCGATCGAGTGTGCATATGCCTTCGTCGTAGATTCCGCCGCGTCGCGGCCGAATCGCAGATGCCGCAGATATTCGTCGGCGACACCAATCACCTGCAGGTCATCGTCCAGCACCGTCCAATACCGTTGCCCGGACGGCAAACTCACCGGGAATGCTCGCATGTTCTCTCGCTTTCTGGTCGACAGTCACAAACGACTACCAGCCACGAGCACCACACCCCCGGAGAAACGCCGAAGCACCGGCCGAGCCACCCGGGTTGGGCAACATCGTGCAACAGGTCAGGAACCCCCGGAGAAGGGCTGCGGTGTAACGAAGTACGGCACCTGCAGACCGTCGACTTCTCCCGCAATCCCCGCGGTCGGGAGTTCGGCCGCTACGGCGTCGTTCAGATCCGGTATGGCAAGGCCAAGAAGGGATCCCCACCCAAACGTCGCAGCGTGCTGACCGTCTTCGATTGGACGCCCGAGGTGATCGGCGACTGGCTCGTCCACGGTCAGCCCTACATGGACGACGGCATCGACTTGTTCCCCAGCGAGAGGGGCTCGTTGGTTGCCGAGCGCACCCTGCTCCGTCGATTTCGCCGCTACTGTGACGATGACCTGCAGCTGCCTGGCGGATTGGATCTGCACTCGTTGCGGCGCTCCTATGCCACCCACCTCATAGAAGATGGCTGGGACGCGAAATTCGTCCAGGACCAGCTGGGTCACGAACATGCCAGTACCACCTCGCTGTACACCTGTGTGTCCAGCGACTTTCGCACCCGCACCTTGCGTCGGGCGTTGGATGCCACCATCAACGAGGCGTTGTCCTTCGACGGTGAGGAGAGCTCGTGAAACGGCAAGTCGACTACACCTGGCGGGTGGCCGAGCTGATGGCCGCGGCCGGCATGCACAACAGCACCGACCTCATCCCGCGCCTCGCCGAACGTGGTATCCAGCTGTCGCGCCCGCAGGTCTACCGGGTGGTTCATCAACGCCCCGAACGGGTTTCGCTCCAGATGATGGCCGCCCTGTGCGACATCTTCGGCTGCGGAGTCGAGGACCTGATCACCGTCACCGCAAGCGACGTCCGCCGCAAGCGAGCCTCGGCCGCCGCGGCGACGTCGTCTGCGCGCAACGTCGTCGAGATCAACAAGTCCGTGCGGCCGCGACGCGCCCGCGTGCTCCGCGATGACGATTAACTCCAACCGGCCATCCCGAACACGGGGACGACCCCACGCCGAAGGAACACTGCGCTGCACCCGATGCGGCCGGATGTCTACCCAAGACCGGACTCCGTCCTGGCCGGACGAGCAGCTCTGCAACAGCTGCTTTTATACCGCGATGCGCACCAGAGGCATCTGCCCGACCTGCGGACACGACGGCGTACTGCCCGGCCGCACCAACCGCACCGATCCCCGGCCAATCTGCTTGTCCTGCGCAGGCATCGCCAAGGACTACCGATGCACAACCTGTGACATCGAAGGCCAGATCTACCGGGGCGGGCAATGCGCCCGCTGCGCGCTACGCGACGACTTGACTGCTCTGATGGTCGTCGGCGCCGCGGATCCGGTGATTATGGGCACCATCGTGGACATCCTCTGTGGGGTTGACCGACCGGAAAGCATCCTCTCTTGGCAACGGTCCCCCATCGTTCGGGCCCTGCTGACCGGCCTGGCCGGAGGGGACATCCCGCTCAGCCATGACGGCCTCGACGCGGCCGGCCAAGGCAGACAGGTCTCACATCTGCGCAGCCTGCTCGAGCACAACGGTCTGCTCCCGCACCGGGATGAACGCCTTGCGCGTTTCCAGTGCTGGCTGGACTCCAAGCTCGACGCGATCTGCGAGCCGGCCGTCCGAGCCCCCGTCGAACAGTTCGCCACCTGGCATCATCTGCACCGCCTACGCCGGAACTCCACGCCTGGGCAAACCTCCCATGGCCCAACACATTCGGCCACACAAGAGATCACCGAGACCATCAAGTTCCTTACCTGGCTACATGAAACCCATCACCGCACCGCGGCCACCTGCCGACAGCAAGATATCGACGAGTGGTTAGCCACCGGACCTACAACCCGCACCAAGATCCGCACGTTCGTCGTGTGGACCAACAAGAGCAAAATCAACACCGCGCTGCACCTCAACGCCCCACAGGCCCGGAGCACCCGCTTGCTCACCCAAGACCAGCGACTGGCATGGATCAAAGGACTCCTCACCGACGACATCGAATCACTGCCCTACCGTGTCGCTGGCACACTGCTGCTGCTCTACGCCCAACCCCTGATCAGAATCGTCGCCCTGCCCACAGCGGCGATCGTTGTCGCCCCCCACGAGACGCGCATATCGCTTGGGGCTGAACCTGTCCCGGTGCCTGAACCCTTCGCTGGCATGATCCAACACCACTTGGACAACCGGCCCAACCTTCGAACCGCCGGCGGCATGGTCACCAACCCATGGCTATTCCCCGGCCACCGTGCCGGCAAGCACCTCGATCCACACACCATGATGATGGCGCTTCGCACTCTGGGTATCGACCTGCTCGGAGCACGCAACTCCGCGCTGCAGAACCTCGTCGCCGAGATACCCCCTCCCGTCGTAGCAAAGCTATTGGGCTACAGCCACAACTGCACCCAGCGACATGCCCAACTGGCGGCCCAAACATGGGCGCGCTACGTCACCTAGTGGTCGTGACCGCATCATGACTGCACCGATCGCACGACGAATACGGCCGAGTCGAATACGGCGGTTTACCGGTATATCGGGGCGCGCGTCGACCTCGTTCGCCGAGGGCCACGGCCTCCGCTGCGCTGCGGGTGGCACGTCTCGCGCGACACGCATCGAGTCACACTTCGCGATCGTGCGGCTTCGGACCATTGGCCCGCCCAGCCGGGAATCCTGCCGGCGTTCAAGCTGATTCAGAGCGCCGATCCGCTGATGATCGTTCTCGCGGCGCAGGCATCGAAGCCGTCCTGCTTCTCGTGAATGCACGGGCCACGGCAGTCCGCCGGGTGGTTTGGAGGATGACCTTCCAGCGCCTCCCGCTCTACAAATTCGACCAGGCGTTCTGAACGACTACTTGACGTGGTCACCGCAGCCGACGAATCGACATGACGTTAAGCACAGCCCGAACGATCCCCGCATTTTGATCGCGGGTCTCGGGCTAGCCGTCAACGTCGATGCCTCCTCTCTACGCTTCAGCTGGCTGGACAGCCCCAGAGGCCTTGGCCGACAGCATTTCATCACAGTGACGTTTTGCCTGGGGCAAGGCCTTATGGTCCTAGTTGGGCGAATTGTCTTGCCAGGCAGCGATTTCTGCCTCTGGAAGCGGCGCATCGAAATCGCCAGGCGCGTGCATGCCCGGCAGCTGCCCGAATCTACGTTGGCGCCGTGCTAGGCACCAGCACCGCGGCGGGGCGCCCGCGATGGGTGATTGCGAACGATTCGCCGGTGCGTTCCATCTCCGCCAGCAGCCATGGAGCCTGAGTTGGGCGTATGAGCTCTTGACCGTCTTCACGTGGGCCACGCTCTTTTCATGATGGTCGGATCGGCGAGATCACGATAGGCGTCGGCGAATCGGCGCAGATCTTCGATGGTCGCGCGGTAAGCGATGTTCGCATCCGGTTTAGCGCGGAGTCCGGGCCCGCATCGCCCTTGTTTGCGTCCATGCGCTCACTTCCAGCTTGCTTGCCCGTCCCCACGCTCGCAGCCGGCCGGCACAACCAAATCTAACTCTCGGCGTCACCGGTCGATTTCGATGCCGTCGGAGTCTGGCATGAAACTAGCGTAGATACTTTCCGCGGCACCAACACCCGGTAAACCGCGAGTTCGCCAACGCAGGGCTCGGTCGTACCAATTCGTCACGGTGACCCCGCTCCCCCGCTGGCTGGCGGCTTACCCCCGCCGTACGGGAGGGCAGCCGAAAGCCATTGCAGTCCTGACCATGTAGCAACAGATTCTCACCTCGCGGTCAGTCCAGATTCGCCTTCCACGGTCCCGGTCGTCGGGGCCCGATGCTTTGGGCGCCAGGCCGCGGCGGAGGTCGAAGGAAGCGGACCGCTGGTGGCCGTTGCGGCGGTGTGTCGCACGCACTGCGGCACGCGGGTAAGCCCGGCGCTGGCGTCGATCCATACGTGCTGGGATAGTGGCTGGTCTTTGCTCGCCAGGGTCTAGGTGTAGCGGCCGCAGTGGAGTACATTCCGTGTTGGTGCGCCGGGAAGTCGGGTCGGCAGTTAGTTGCCCGACTCGTGAAAGGATTCCGGTGTCCGTTTCGTTGGCGGTGCCTTCGCGCACCGCGTGTGATTTCGCTATTCGTATCGATCGCGTGACCGAACGTTTCCGTCCTGTCGTCACGGCTGGATGGTGCTGACATGCATGCCGAGGACATCGCTGAGGACTTCCCGGTGGTCACCATCGACTCCGGCGCTCTTGACGCGGCGCGCCTACTTGCCGAGCATCGGCTGCCCGGCATCGTCGTCACCGACTCCGCAGGGCGGCCGTGTGCGGTACTGCCCGCCTCGCAGGTGGTGCGATTCATCGTGCCGCGCTACGTCCAAGACGACCCCGCACTAGCGGCAGTGCTCAACGACGCGGCGGACGACCGTGCCGCTGAGAAGTTGGAGGGCAAGACTGTCCGTGATGTGCTGCCCGAGCACCTTGTGGAGGTACCCGCGGCGAGCGCGAACGACACCATCATCGAAGTGGCAGCGATCATGGCGCGGCTGAGAAGTCCGCTGATTGCAGTGCTGAAGAATGGAAAGTTGCACGGGGTGATCACCGCATCGCGGCTGTTGTCCGCGGCGCTGGGGCACTGAACCGATGGCTGTTCTCGCAGTAGCGGTGTTCGTGGTCGCCTACGCGTTGATCGCCAGCGACCGCATCAACAAGACCCTCGTCGCACTTGGCGGTGCGGCCATCGTGGTGGCCGTCGGGGTGGTCGGCTCCGCAGATGTGTTCTATTCCCACGACACCGGAATCGACTGGGACGTCATCTTTCTGCTGCTGGGGATGATGATCATCGTAAGCGTGCTGAGACAGACCGGTGTCTTCGAATACGTCGCGATCTGGTCTGCCAAACGGGCTAAGGGTTCCCCGCTGCGGATCATGATCCTGCTGGTGCTGGTCACCGCGGTCGCCTCGGCTCTGCTGGACAACGTCACTACCGTCTTGTTGATCGCGCCGGTCACCCTGCTGGTGTGCGATCGGCTGGCGATCAACCCGGTCCCCTTATCTGTGTTGGGGACCCCCGTAAAGGTGGGAGTCCATTGTCGTTTCTGTTGTTGGCCTTGTCGTCACCCGTGCTTGGTGGCGGTAGGGGGCCGCGGTGCGGGGTCAAGGTGGAGCGCCCGCAGCGCAGCGAGGACGAACGACCTTGACGCCGGCGCGGATCCCGCCGCATACTGCCGGTCCTCGGGTGGACGAGGCGAAAAGTGTTGCGATTCAAACCATGTGATGCCTCCGCGTGACTTGAGGGAAGCGATCGAGGGCGGGAAGGGGCGTGCCAGCGCCCAGCCTTATCTGGGTCCACGGACCAGCGTCCGGCGACATGATGATGGATGGGGTGCCCGGCGTGCGGGCTGGTAATGGGTGCGGCCGCTCATTCTTTCCAGGGCGTCCACCCAGGCAGCAGGTGGCGACAGGGGACTTGGGGGAGCTGACCGCGGGCATCAGCTGATTAATGGGCAGGGCACGCACACAACGCATTTAGGCGGCCACCCCCTTGTCGTCGAGGACCGGCATAGACAGGGCGGCATCGCCGAGTTCACGCAGCGTGTGATAGCTGCGGCGCAGGATTTTGCGCTCCACCGCCAGGGTCGGGTTCTTGCCGCTGTCGGGGCGGGCGGCCAGCCGCTGGTAGTAGGCGTAGTCAGGGGACCTGTGGCGGGCCGCGCACTTAGCGGCCTCGAAGGTGGCCCACCGCAGCTCCGGGGAGCCCTGCCGGGACAGATGCCCCGGGGCGCGTTTGCCGTCCGAGGAGTACACCGTCACGTCCATGCCGGCAAACCGCACCAGTTGGTCGGAGCTGTGAAACCGGCGGGCATCACCAATCTCGGCCCACATGATCGCCGCGCACAACCAGCCCACCCCGTACTGGCGCGCCTGCAGCGCCTGACACCCCACCTGGCGGCGAGCGAAGTTCACCAATTGCCTTCGCACCGGGTCGATCTCGCCGGTCAGCTCGTCAATGCGGCGAAGCGCCGTGTCCACGTACTGCCGACCCGCCGCCGACAACTCGGCATGCGCAAGCGCCTCACGACCAGCCTCCGACAGCAGCGCGGTGACCGGTGGGCAGCCCTGGTGAAACACCTGGGCATGGATGCGCTGCTGCCAGGCGCGGCGCTCGTCCATCAGCGCGCAGTACAACCGGCCCAGGGTGCGTACCTCCAGCACATGTGTGGGCGGGATCCACGATTCGGGTAATCGCCCCTCGCACAGCAGTGTGCGCAACAACCGCGCATCAGCCCGGTCGGTCTTGGCGCGTTTCTTCGGACCCCGCAACCCTGCGGTCTCGGCAGGATCGGCCAGATGCGCCGTCGCACCCGCCGCGGCCAGCTCCTCGACCACATACCGCCACCCGGTGCAGCCCTCCACCGCCATCTCCGCATCCCCGCCCGGGCAGTGCTCACCCAGCCAGCGCCGCAGCGTCTTGCGGGTTGCCGGACGGATCTCACCGCAGCGCACCAACCCGGTATCGGTGTCCACATAGTCGAACGTGATCTGCTTCCGATGCACGTCGAAACCGCCTACCATCGTCATCGGGACCTCCTCGAGCTCCTGAAACATCTCTGACGCCATATCAACGAGCGTCTGTGCCGCCGAGGGGGTCCCCATCACATGTCATCTTTCTGATGGCGGAGGTATTCGCCTCCAACATCGGCGGTGCAGCGACCTTGGTCGGCGATCCGCCCAACATCATCATCGCCAGCCGAGCGGGGCTGTCGTTCAACGACTTTCTGGTGCACATGGCGCCGATCGTGCTCGTTGTCATTGTCGTGTTCGTCGCCATGTTGCCGCGCCTGTTCCGCGGATCGTTCGACGTCGACGCCGACCGGGTCGTCGACGTGATGGCGCTGGATGAGCGTGAGGCCATCCGCGATCCGCGGCTGCTCGTCAAATGCGGGGTGGTCCTCGTCGGAGTCTTCACCGCCTTCATCGCCCACTCGGTGCTGCACATCGCGCCGTCGATGGTGGCGCTGCTCGGCGCCGGCATCCTGGTCCTGATCTCCCGGCTTGGACGATCCGACTACTTGTCCAGCGTCGAGTGGGAAACGCTGCTGTTCTTCGCCGGTCTGTTCATCATGGTCGGCGCCCTGGTCAAGACGGGGGTCATCGACCAGTTGGCCCAGGCGGCGACCGACCTCACCGGCGGGAACGCGCTGCTGACCGTGATGCTCATCCTCGGCGTATCGGCGCCGGTGTCGGGCATCATCGACAACATCCCCTACGTTGCGACCATGACACCCATCGTCGGCGAGCTCGCCGCGACCATGCCCGATCTGGCCCACCCGCACGTGCTCTGGTGGGCACTAGCGCTGGGCGCGGACTTCGGCGGCAACCTGACCGCCGTCGGGGCCAGCGCCAACGTCGTCATGCTCGGAATCGCCCGCCGCTCAGACAATCCCATCTCGTTCTGGGAATTCACCCGTAAGGGCGCAGTCGTGACCGTGATGTCGGTCGCACTCTCCGCGATCTATGTCTGGCTGCGCTACTTCGTGTTGGCCTAGAAAGGAAAGTCAATGTCGATCGTCCTGACGGTCGTGCTGATCGCGTTTTGTGTGCAGGGGTTGGTGAAGTTCGCCGTCGGGTTCCTCGTGCCCTACCAAACGCGGATTGGGCGGATCGCCACGTACTACCAGCGCGACGGCCGGATAATCAGCATCTACGACAGCGTCACCCTGATGATCATCGTCGCGCTCGTCGGAATTCTGTTCCTCACCGGCATGCAGGACCTCAGCTTCATCACCGGCCTGATCGTCGGAATGCTCATTATTCAAATTTTCTTCCACCGCTTCGACAAACCACTTGCGCCAGCGCAGTCACCCGAATCCGGCGCCGCGCCAAGGAAAGTCCTGTCGTACGCGATCCAAGCCCAACCGGGGTTGGCCTGGAGAGAAATCCTCGTCATGACCGCCCTGTTCGGCTGGGCCCTCTACGCACTGCTCGGCCAACTGCTCAGGTAGGCGACAACATGGCACGTCTCGCGCGCCCTGACACGCATCGAGTCACACTTCGCGATCGTGCGGCTTCGGACCATTGGCCTGCCCAGCCGGGAATCCTGCCGGCGTTCAAGCTGATTCAGAGCGCCGATCCGCTGATGATCGTTCTCGCGGCGCAGGCATCGAAGCCGTCCTGCTTCTCGTGAATGCACGGGCCACGGCAGTCCGCCGGGTGGTTTGGAGGATGACCTTCCAGCGCCTCCCGCTCTACAAATTCGACCAGGCGTTCTGAACGACTACTTGACGTGGTCACCGCAGCCGACGGATCGACATGAAGTTAAGCGCAACCCGAACGATCCCCGCATTTTGATCGCGGGTCTCGGGCTAGCCGTCAACGTCGATGCCTCCCACGTGGTCATCGAAGTCGTTGTAGGCGGCCGTGAACGCGGCGGCACCTCCTAGCAGGGCCGCTCGAGTACGCGCGGTCATGCCCGCGCTTACTCTGCGGAAGAGCTCGACTCGGTGGGCCACCAGCTCGTCGAGCACCGCGCGCCCCGCATCGGTCAGTTCGAGCACGGTGGCCCGCCTGTTGTGAGGAGCCACGCTTCGGCTGATGAGCCCTGCCTCTGCGAGCCGGTCACTAAGTCGACTGGCGCTGGAGGGGACCAACTCGAGGTGTGCCCCCAGTTCCGTGACCAGGCTTGGACCGAGGCGCTGCAACGCCTGCAGCGCCCGCAGCGGCGCGAGGCCGACGCGCTTCTCCATATGTTCGAGAACCAGAACGTTGAGTGCGAGAAGCCCGCGGGTCGCCCGCTCGAGGTCGTTGGCATAGCCGTAGTCGTTGACCTGTGTGGCGGTGCGCTGATCGCACGTCGCGGAGTGCTTCTTCGTCATCGGAGCCGTCAGCTTATCGCGCGGATCTTCCGCGTAGACGACCTTTAGGAAGTTTTCAGGTTTGGATGTCATCCAGGATGGAAATATTGCATTGGGATTACATTGGTGAGCAATTGAGGGGCGGGTGACTTGGCCAGTGGCACGTGATACCCGAGGATCGGTGCCGGTCGGAACGTCGGATCTGCGCCGAGTCAGCCTTACCCCCCTGCACTGGCGCCAGGCGCGGCGGATGCTGTGCATCGAGTCGGCGGTTTTGGCAACTCTGGGCCTGGCCGGTCTGTTTGTCGCCGAATCACAGGGGAAGGCAGTCTCGGCTATCGGGCTCGACGTGACCCCCGCATTGAGTTGGACCGCCCTCGCTGTCGGCGTCGCGGCCGCGACATCGATCATCCACCGCCGTCTGGCCGTGGTGTTCAGTGCCGTCGTGGCGGTGGCTTCGGTGTTCATGGTGATCGTGTGCGCGGTGGCAGCAGCACATCATCACCCGGGCCCGCTGGGGTTCACCGCGGCGGCCACTCTGCTGTACGCGGCGTTGTTCTGCGCGAACCTGGCGATTGGAATGTGGTTGATTCCCAACCACATTGAGGGTCCCACATGGATTCGCCGCCGGCGATCGGCCCGCCACACCGAGCATGATGCGACCGCGGGCCCCGGTTCATGACCACCAAGGGCCTTGACGCGGTGTCTCCCCACGTGCTGCGGGACTATGCGTTGCTCGCGGACGGGGAAAGAGGCGCGCTCATTGGGCCGGGCGGGGACATCAGCTGGCTGTGCGCCCCGCGGTGGCACGACGACGCGGTCTTCTCCACGTTGATCGGCGGCGACGGTGTATTCGCCATCACCCCGCGGCTACCGTTCGTCTGCGGTGGGACCTATGAGGAAGGCAGCTTGATTTGGAGGTCGCGCTGGGTTACCACGAGCGGAATCATCGAATGCCGCGAAGCCCTTGCCTTCCCCGGCGACCCCAACCACGTCGTGTTGCTGCGCCGCCTACTCGCCGTACGTGGCGATGCCCAGACGGCGCTGACGTTTGCGCCCGCTGCGAAGTTCGGGCGCGACGGCATCGAGAACCTCACCCGTGACGACGCCGGCCGTTGGCACGGGTACGTCGGCGATATGCGGGTGCGCCTCGACGGCGTTCCCCATGCCACCGCAGCCGATCACCGCGGCCGGCCGACCGCACTGGTGGCCGACCTCGACGTCGCTGAGGGCAGCCACCACGACATCGTCGTCGAGTTCTCCACCACGCCGCGAACGGGACCGCCAGTTGAGGCCGGTATTTTGTGGTCGCGCACCGAGAATGCCTGGCGCCGTGAAGTTCCCGCACTGTCGAGCAGCATCACGGTGCGCGATGCACGCCACTCGTACGCCGTGCTTCGCGGACTGACCAGCAACGGCGGGGGGATGGTCGCCGCGGCGACGACGAGCCTGCCCGAACGCGCCGAACAGGGACGCAACTACGACTACCGGTACGTGTGGATCCGGGATCAGTGTTATGCCGGTCAGGCCGTCGCCGTCGACGGGCCGCATCCGTTGCTCGACGATGCGGTGTGCTTCGTAGCTCAGCGGCTCCTCGAGGACGGTTCCGACTTGAAACCGGCCTACACCATCGACGGCGGCACCGTACCCGACGAGCGCACGCTCGAACTGCCGGGATACCCCGGCGGCACCGACATTGTCGGCAATCACGCCAACGGGCAGTTCCAATTGGACGTACTCGGCGAAGCGCTGCTGCTGTTCGCCGCCGCCGCCCGTCACGACCGACTGGACAGCCAGGGCTACCAAGCGGTCACCGCCGCGGTCGATGCCATCGCCGCGCGGTGGCAGAGACCCGACGCCGGCATCTGGGAACTCGAAGCGCGCCACTGGACGCATTCGCGGTTGACCTGTGTGGCGGGACTTCGCGCGATGTCCGCCCACGCCGCCGTAGCGGACGCCGGCGCCTGGAGCGCGCTGGCCGACCAGATAATGGCGAGCACCAACGATTGCGTGCATTCCAGCGGTCGTTGGCAACGCGCACCCGACGACTCACGCGTCGACACCGCCCTGCTGACACCGGCGGTCCGCGGAGCCCTGCCCCCCGACGATGCCCGTAGCATCGCCACACTTCGCGCGGTCGGCGCGGAGCTCGAGCAGGACGGCTACATCTACCGCTTTCGCCATGACGGCAGACCACTGGCCGAAGCTGAAGGCGCGTTCCTGTTGTGCGGTTTCTGGATTGCCTTGGCACATCATCAGCAAGGCGAGCCGGTGTC
This sequence comes from uncultured Actinomycetota bacterium, assembly GCA_963841555.1. GTDB lineage: Bacteria > Actinomycetota > Actinomycetes > Mycobacteriales > Mycobacteriaceae > Mycobacterium. The sequence goes on along the minus strand of CAWJDL010000003.1, from coordinate 365,955 downwards.
GGCGGCCCGGTACTTCGAGCGCAACCGGGCTGCCTGCGGGCCGGCGGGGCTTCTCTGCGAAGAGTACGACGTCGCTCAGCGCCAACTACGAGGCAACATCCCGCAGGCATTCGTCCACGCGCTGCTCATCGAAACCTCACTTCGACTGGCTGAACTGCCGTCATGCCGATCGATCGGTCGAGCAACGACCACCGATGTCACAGAAAGGGACTCGTCATGACCGCACCAAGAACCGTAGTAGTAACCGGAGCCAGCGCGGGCGTTGGTCGCGCGGCCGCGCGCGCTTTCGCCGACCGTGGCGACCGCGTCGCGCTGCTGGCCCGCGGGCACGCCGGACTTGACGCCACTGCACGCGACGTCGAATCCCGCGGCGGCACAGCATTGCCCGTTGCCACCGACGTCGCCGACTACGAACAAGTCGTTGCCGCTGCCGCACAGGCCGAGAACACCTTGGGGCCGATCGACATCTGGGTCAACTCAGCATTCAGCACGGTGTTCGCTCCTTTCGCCGAGATCAGCGCCGAAGAGTTCCGCCGCGCCACCGAGGTCACCTACCTCGGTTTCGTACATGGCACGATGGCTGCGCTGGCCCGAATGAAGCCACGCAACGCCGGCACCATCGTGCAAGTCGGTTCCGCGCTCGGCATGCGTGCCGTGCCACTGCAGTCGGCCTACTGCGGCGCCAAGCACGCAATCAACGGATTCACCGAGTCGCTGCGGACCGAGTTGATGCACGAGCGCAGCAACGTGCACGTCACGGTGGTCCAGATGCCAGCACTCAACACACCTCAGTTTTCGTGGGTCCGGTCCCGGTTGCCGCGTCATCCGCAGCCCGTCCCACCGATATACCAGCCCGAAGTCGCCGCGCGGGCAATACTCTTCGCCGCCGACCATCCCCACCGCAAGCAGTTCTGGGTCGGGGCCAGCACAGCGGCCACCATCGTCGCTCAGCGTGTGGCGCCTGCCATCCTGGACCGCTATCTGGCCAGAACCGGCTACAGCTCCCAACAAACGGACCAACGCGTAGACGGCGAACGGCCCGGCAACCTCTACGCCCCGCGCGATGACCACGACGGCGACGACCACGGCTCCCACGGCGGTTTCGACGACAGGGCATCGGATCGCTCGCCGCAGCTATGGCTCGCTCAGCACCTTGGACCGCTGTCGGTCGCTGCGGCTGCGGGCGCGGCGGCCGGCGGCGTCCTGTTGACCCGCCACCGCCACTGATCCACCCCGCCAACCAAAGGAGAAGTGCACATGTCAGACACCGTCGGCGACGTCCTGCTTGCCAGGCTGCGCGAATGGGGCGTCAAACAGGTCTTCGGATTTCCCGGCGACGGCATCAACGGTCTGCTGGCGGCATGGCAGCGCGCCGACGACAGGCCCCAGTTCGTCCAGGCCCGTCACGAGGAGATGTCGGCCTTCGAAGCAGTCGGCTTCGCGAAGTTCTCCGGCGAGGTCGGGGTCTGCGTCGCCACCAGCGGCCCTGGAGCAGTCCATCTGCTCAACGGGCTCTACGACGCCAAGCTCGACCACGTTCCTGTCGTCGCGATCGTTGGGCAGACCGAGCGCTCGGCGATGGGCGGCTCCTATCAGCAAGAGATCGATCTGCTCAGCCTGTACAAGGACGTCTGCAGCGACTACGTCCAGATGTGCACGGTGCCAAAACAACTGCCGAACTTGATCGACCGTGCCATCCGGACCGCGCTGAGCGAGGGCTCCCCCACCGCGATCATCGTGCCGTCCGACGTCTTCGAACTGACCTACGAGCCGCCCGGCCACGCCTTCAAGCAAGTACCGTCGAGCATCGGGATGTCCACTGCCACAATCGTTCCCGACGACGCTGCGGTGCGCCAGGCAGCTGATCTGCTCAACGCCGGACAGAAGGTGGCCATGCTGGTGGGCCAGGGCGCACGCGGCTGCGTCGACGAACTCACCGAGGTGGCCGACCTGCTCGGCGCCGGAGCCGCCAAGGCCCTCCTCGGCAAGGACGTCCTGTCAGACGACCTGCCCTGGGTGACCGGGTCCATCGGGCTGCTGGGCACCACTGCAAGCTGGCATCTCATGCAAGGCTGCGACACTCTGCTCACCGTCGGATCCAACTTCCCCTACACGCAGTTCCTGCCCGATCTCGACCAGGCGCGGGCCGTGCAGATCGACCGCTCCGGCAAGTGGATCGGCATGCGCTACCCCTACGAGCTCAACCTGGTCGGTGACGCCAAGGCCACACTGCGGGCGCTGATTCCGTTGCTGGAGCGCAAGACCGACAGGAGCTGGCGCGAAAAGGTCGAGAAGCACGTGGCGAGCTGGTGGACCACCGCGCAACGCAGAGCCATGACCGACGCCGATCCCGTCAACCCGATGCGTATCTTCTGGGAACTATCCGAACGAATGCCCGCCAATGCGATTATCGCCGCCGACTCCGGGTCGTCGGCCAACTGGTACGCCCGCCACCTCAAATTCCCAGCGGGCGTTCGTGGTTCGCTCTCAGGGACCCTGGCAACGATGGGTCCCGGCGTGCCGTACGTGATCGGAGCGAAGTGGGCCTACCCCGACCGACCGGCGATCGCCTTCGTCGGCGACGGGGCCATGCAGATGAACGGTATGGCCGAGCTCATCATGATCGCCAAATACTTCGCGCAGTGGGCCGACCCGCGGTTGATCGTCACCATTCTGCACAACAACGACCTCAACCAGGTCACCTGGGAGATGCGCGCGATGGAAAATTCACCGAAATTCGAAGCGTCACAATCGCTTCCCGACGTCGACTACGCCGGGTTCGCCCGCAGCCTCGGGTTGCACGGACTCAACATCGACGACCCCGGTGAGCTTGGTGGAGCGTGGGACCGCGCGCTGAGCGCCGACCGGCCCACCGTTCTGGATGTGCGCTGCGACCCCGACGTGCCACCCATTCCACCGCACGCCACCTTGGAGCAGGCCAAGTCGCTCATCGACGCGGTGCGCGGCGGTGACGAGGACTCCGCCGGGTTCATCAAGCAGGGGATCAAACAGAAAGTGCAGCAGTACTTTCCAGGCGAGAAGGCCCACCGCTCGTGAACCCGGTCAGGGCCGCGGTGCGCGCCATCCGCACCGGCCGATTCGAACGCACGCTCTCCGCGCTGACCGCCGCCGGGGCCGCCGTCACCACAGCCGAGATCTACTTGTCGCACGACGGCGCCAGCTTCGGCAACAAGATGATGTACTTGCCGGTCGTCGTCGTGCCAACCGCGGTGCCGGCGGGAGTCGCCGGGTTCTTTTCCCGGCGCGCCGCGCGCACTGTACTGCCCGCCGCCAGCGCGCTAATCGTCGTCAACGGGGTTCAAGGGGCATACCTGCACTTGCGCGGCATCCGCCAACGGCCCGGCGGTCTGACGAAGTACAACCTGGAGTCCGGGCCGCCCGCGTTCGCGCCGCTGCTCGCGTCGCTTGTCGGTGGCATGGGTCTGCTGGCGGCGCTGCTGCGTCGCGAAGATCTGCCCCTGCCGGGCGAAGGGGCCTCGCGCTGATGCCGTTTCGTCCGCCCCATCAGCACGCGGTCACCCCGCAGCACCGCGGTCGCTTTCCCGGGTTCGACGTGCTGGACCAGGCCGACGAATGGGACGACGTGACCACCGGCGTGGTGCTGTCCCGCTTCGCGCTGCCGGAGATGCTGTCTTTCTTCACCCCTGCGGAAGTGGGTGTGGCCGCACCGATGCTCGACCTGTTGCTCGCTCAGGACGACGATCCACGGGTACCGGTGCTGCCGCTGATCGACGACCGCCTCGCGCGCGGCGAGACCGACGGCTGGCACTACGACGACATGCCCGAAGACGGGCAGGCGTGGCGTGACTCGCTGGCCGCGTTGAACGCCGATGCCCGTGCCCGTCACCAGACCGACTATGCCCAGTTGGACAGGTCCCGACAGGCACGGCTGCTGCAGGACGTGCAGGATCTCTCCGATCGCGGTGATCGGTGGCACGGTCAGATGGCGAAGCATGTGTGGAGCCTGTGGACCCGCTATGCATGCACCGCGTTCTACTCCCACCCGTGGGCATGGAACGAGATGGGCTTCTCCGGGCCGGCCTATCCCCGCGGCTATCTCAACCCCGGCGTCAACGCCCGCGAGAAGTTCGAGGTTTCCGATCAGGATCGCCTCGACCCGGTGCCGTTCGCGCAGCGCGTGGAGAGGGCGCGTCGCGCCGACGACGACCTGTCGACGGGCTCCGCCGATGCGTGACCTACATGCAGTACGGTCACGCAACGAATCGGCCTGGCTGATCCCCAACGACGGCTCGCGCACCAACCACCGCCTGCGGGCGGACATGCGCCGCTACGACACCGACGAGGAGGTCGACGTTGTCATCGTTGGTGCGGGGGCCGGTGGCGCCACGCTCGGTCAGCGCCTCGCCCGCGCCGGGTGGAGCGTGGTACTGGTGGACGCGGGTCCGTTCTGGACCCCCGACACCGACTGGGTCAGCGATGAACGCGGCTCGCACGGCCTGTACTGGACCGAGCCCCGCCAGATCGGCGGCGATGATCCAGTTCCCTTGGGCTCCAACAACTCCGGGCGTGGCGTCGGTGGATCGATGGTGCATTACGCCGGGTATACGCCGCGGTTTCATCCTTCGGACTTTCACACCTTCAGCGCCGACGGGGTCGGGGCCGACTGGCCCATCTCCTACGACGACCTCCGGCCCTACTACCAACAGCTCGAAGCAGAACTGCCCGTGGCCGGTCAGGACTGGCCATGGGGAGATCCGCACCGCTACCCGCACAGCCCCCATCCGGTCAGCGGCAACGGCCTCATCGCGCTGCGCGGCGCCGAGCAACTGGGCGTCGACATGCGTGTCGGCCCGGTCGCTATTCCCAACGGCCGCTTCGGCAATCGCCCGCACTGCATTTACCGGGGCTTCTGCATCCAGGGCTGCAAAGTCAACGCCAAGGCCAGCCCCCTGATCACCCACATCCCCGACGCCCTGGCCCACGGCGCAGAAGTCCGGCCCGACAGCCACGTCAGCCGGGTCCTCGTCGACGACCGGGCCGGACGAGCCACCGGCGTCGAATACCACCGTGCCGGCGTGGTTTACCGGCAGCGGGCCCACGCCGTGGTGGTCGCCGGTTACTCCATCGAGACACCCCGTCTGCTGCTGCTGTCGGCGACGTCGCGCTACCCCGACGGGTTGGGCAACGAGCACGACCAGCTCGGCCGCTACCTGATGGTGCAGGGCGCCCCGCAGGTCGCCGGGCGTTTTGACGACGAGATCCGCATGTACAAAGCCCCGCCTCCTGAGGTGAGCAGCGAGCAGTTCTACGAAACCGATCCCGCCAAACCCTACCGGCGCGGGTTCTCCATCCAAACGGTCAGCCCGCTCCCCATCACCTGGGCGGAACACGTTGCCGCACAGGGCCACTGGGGCATGACGCTGCGCGAATACATGCGCGACTACGTGCACTGGGCCACCCTTGGCGCGCTCTGCGAGCTACTGCCCCAACCGGAGAACCGCGTCACGCTGGCCGACGAGACGGATCGCCACAGCCTGCCCGTCGCCCACTTCTCCTACTCGCAATGCGACAACGACAAACAGCTCATCGCGGCAGCAACCGACATCATGTCCGACCTCCTGCGCGCAGCCGGCGCCGAAGAGGTCATCACGATCGAACGCTACGCACACCTGGTCGGCGGGGCGCGGATGGCCGCCCGACCCGAGGACGGCGTCATCGACGCCGAGCACCGCGTGTACGGGGTGGACGGGCTATACGTCGTCGACGGCAGCGTCATGCCCACCCAGGGTTCGGCCAACCCGGCGCTGACCATCATGGCGCTGGCCGCCCGCACCGCAGAACTGATGACCCGCCATGCCAGCCGATCCTGACCCACGCGGACACGGCCGGCATGCGTTGGCGCTCCCGGCCATCGAGCACGTCGATGTCGGGGTGTTCACCGTCCCGACCCAGAGCCCCGAGGCCGACGGCACCCTCGAATGGGACGCCACCACCGCCGTCGTCGTCGAGGTTCACGCCGGATCGGTGGACGGGCTGGGCTGGACCTACTCCTCACCCGCGGCCTGCGCCGTGATCACCCATCACTTCTCCGACGTCCTGATGGGCCGTTACCCCGCCGACGTGACCGGCGCATGGGCGGCCATGCACCGCGCCGCCCGCAACCTCGGCACCCGCGGGTTGGTCATGCAGGCCCTCAGCGCCGTCGACGTCGCATTGTGGGATCTGAAAGCCCGCCTTCTCGACCGTCCACTAGGCGACCTGATGGGACGCACCCGCGACGCCGTACCGATCTACGGCTCCGGCGGCTTCACCACCCTCGACGACGAGCAACTCGCCGAGCAGGTCGGTGAATGGCATCGCGCCGGTTGCCGCGCCGTGAAGATCAAAATCGGTCAGGACTGGGGCGCGGACCCGCAACGCGATCTCGCGCGGGTGCGCCAGCTGCGCGAGTTAGCCGGCGAGGACACCGAACTCATGGTCGACGCCAACGGCGGCTACCGCCGCGCCCAGGCCCGCCGCGTCGGCGCCGCGCTCGATGATCTCGGCGTCACGTGGTTCGAAGAGCCGGTCAGCAGCGACGACACCGAGGGTCTCGCGCTGGTACGCGGCGCGCTTCGGTGCGACGTCGCCGCCGGGGAGTACATCGCCGACGGCTACGACACCCGCCGGTTGGTTCCGGTCGTCGACTGCCTACAGCTCGATGCCACCCGGTGCGGCGGATACACCGGCTGGCTGGCCGCCGCGGCCATCGCTTCCGCGCACAACCTCGACGTGTCCGCCCACTGCGCACCCGCGCTACACGTTCCCGTCGCCGCGGCCATCCCCCACCTACGACACATGGAGTACTTCATCGACCACGTGCGCCTCGAACCGTTGCTGTTCGACGGCGTCCCGACTGCGGCCGATGGTCGACTTCCCACCCAGCGCGCGCCCCGGCCACGGCATGTCGTTGGCCGAGGCAGCCGAACGGTATCGACACGCCTGAACTCGCCGAAGGAGGTCGAATGATGACTGAGCACACCGCTTGCTCGACACCGCATCACAAGCCCTACCGGCGCATCGAGATCACCCGCGGGGCGTGGGGAGCCGCCCTGCTGCTGTGTCCCGGCCGGGTTCTGGCTACTGTCCACGGTCTGCGCGTCGATAACAGAAGCCGGGTCATTGCCAGGATCCTGGGTGCGCGCCATCTGACTCAGTCGATCCTCTCGGGATACCGGCCGAGCCCCGAAGTGCTCGCCATGGGCGTGTGGATCGACGCCGTGCACGCGCTCACTGCGCTCGGGCTCGCGGTCGTCGACCGTTCCCGGGCCCGGGCGGGACTGACCGATACCGCCGTCGCCGGTCTGTGGGCCGCCGCCGGCAACAACGACCTCACTAACACCAGGCCGACGCCGGCTGCCAACCAACGGATCCGCGACCGTCTAGCCATCGTCGTGCTGTCGCGTCTGCCGGGCGGCCAGTTCCTGCTCGCGCGAACTCGGCACGACCGGCGCGAGACGAGACCGACGCCTTGAGTACTTCGATACGCTCTGGCTTCGCTCCGCTGTCCGCGGCGCGCGTTCACCCCGCTGCGAACTCCCGGCTTGGTTAACCAATGCGATGATGTTGAACCGCCACGCGTGGCTGCTGGCTCGCGCGCCTCATCGACCACTTCCCTTGGCCTGCGGCACGCTGTGTAGCGGTGACACTGCCGTGTTTGGACGCCCAGCAGCCTCGGATTCGCCGGGCAGTGGGATCAGCGGCGCCCCTGGGGTGCCAAGTTGACCGGCCAGCCACGGCAGCGCCGTGCCGAAGGCCACCGCGGCGAACGGCCAATCATGTCGCCCGGGTAGCCGGAGCACCGAGCACGAGATGCCATGCGCCACACCCACGTTGCGTAGTGTCTGGGCCGCGCGATCCTGGCCCTCAGGATTGGAGATATCCGGCTCGCCCAGACCGACCCCACTACTGGGCGCGGCTACCACGAAAAGCCCCGATAGCCCGCTGTATTGGCCATGGCGGGTGATGACGGTCGTCGGGTCGAACGCAGCCCACGCATCGGCGTCGCCACCGAACAACCGGGCTATGGTCTGCGTCTTGGTGCCGATGTTGGGGCCCAGATCCCCGGCGATGTCGACGAAGGCGCTGAACAGCTCAGGTCGGCGTACCGCCAGGTCGACGGCGCACGTCCCTCCCATCGACCATCCGAGAACGCCCCATCGTTGTCGATCCGGGCTGACCCCGAAGTTCGAGATCATGTACGGAACAACATCTTTGGTGAGGTGATATGACGAGTTTCCGCGGACGCCATTGACACATTCGGTGTCGTTGTCGAATGATCCGGTGGCGTCGACGAATACGAAAACCGGTGCGTTGCCGCCGTGTTCGGCCGCGAACTCGTCGATGCTGTCCACGGCGCCTCCGGCGCGCAGCCAATCGGCGGGCGTGTTGAGCTGGGCGCCGATCATCATGAGCACCGGCAAGCGTGGAGGCGGGTTGGCGGCAAACCACGCCGGTGGCAGGTAGACCAGCTCGTCGCGATGGGCGAACTTCGACGCGGTCGCGCTGATGGTGACCGGCACCACGACGCCACGGCTCGGCCGGTCCCCACTGAGCTGCATCGCCGTGACCGTCATTCGATCCGTCTGGTCAGGCAGCGGACCCACGGTCAGCTGGTTCCAGGCCGCGTGCACGGTGGGCAGATAGCCGACCCACTGGTTGACGACCAAGGCCGCGCACATCGCGCACGCCGGCACCGACGCCACCGCCAGGCCACGGCGCCACCATCGAGCACCCCGCCAGCCGGCGACGATCACCACGGCGGCGACTCCGGTCAGCGCGACCCACCACAGCAGCCGGCGGGGAACAGGGTCACCGGCCACGCCGATCGAGCCGATATAGATGTCGACGGCCAGCGCGAAAACAGCACCGATAGCCGCCGCTGAGGGCAGCCAGATGAAGCGCCACTGCCGCGATCGCCACCCGACAGCCGCTGCGAGGGCCGCGAGTGTGACGAGTTGAACGACTAACGGTATCCAGCCCGACGTCAGCGACTGTTGACCGATCAGATGACGCACCCCGATCAGTGCCCGCAGGCCGCGCCTTGGCACCCCGGCGCCGTGCGCCGCGACTGACCCGCGGTTGGCTGGATGCAGCATCCCCCACGCTGACCTGTCGACCTCACCGGCACTCCTTTACCGTGGACACGCAGACAAATTACGTGCGAAATGCAGGCCATGCAAACCGCACACGCTTGTGTGCGGGGATATCTTGCGCGCCGACAGATCCTGCCGACGACGTGTCGACAGAGATCAAGGGATCGCCCTCGCCGGTGAGCACGCCCCGAACATCGACGAACGGTGCTCCTGCCCGTGAAAATTCACCGCACGCCCCGACCCGCTACAGACCGGTCTGTAGCGCGATATCCTGACCGCTCTGAACAATGGAAGGTCGGATATCTGGTGACGGATGCACTCAGCGCGAGAGAACGGATACTGGCCAGTGCATACGAATTGTTCACTCGGCGCGGCGTCAACGATGTCGGCGTCGACGAGATCGTCGAGAACGCCGCAGTCGCCACGACGACGCTTACCGACATTTCCCCTCGAAGGAGGACCTCATAGTGGCCTTCCTTCGAGGAACGCGAACGGCTGTGGACAACTGAGGTCATCGACCGAAATCCGCGCAGCCGAACCGATGATCCCGAAGAAGCGTGCTCCTTCATCAAAGTGCTGCTGGAAGTCGGGCCGCTGAGTCGCATCGGGCAGGCCTGCCTCGCCCATCTGGACAGCATCCGTGACATCGTGCGCTCCCGCGCCGAGGACGCCGGTCTGCGTGACACGAAATCCCTTGCGTGGGAATTGAACATCCTGATCAAGGGGTGCATCGTCTGCGCTGCCGAGGGCGATGCTGGTGCTGCACGGCGGGCCGAAGTCATCGCGGCATGGCTGATCGACCAGCACCGCGCCGTCGCGGCCCACTAACGGGTTTTCTAGGGAAGCGCGAGCTCACGCGACAGCGAGCTGCACCACGCGTTCGTATGCCTGTTTCTGGTTTGCCGACACCGTCGGAGCGAAAATCAGCACAATGTCCTCAATCTGATAGCTGTGCGAGATCGTGCCGGCGTAGCGCTGCGCTGCCCCGCTTTGGTCGAACTTCAGTATCGAAACGGTGTCGCAGTCGACCTCACCGACGCAGCCGAGCTTGGCGCACTTGTCGGCCGTGACGTCAATCGGATTCGGCGTCGGCAGACCCGCGGAGTGAATGGTGCCCACAACGTCCATGGCCGATAAAGCGTTCAGCACCGCGAAGGCCGTCGCCGACGTGCTCGGCCCGCTGCGGGGCGGGCCGGATGCTGCGCAGGCCGACACGAATATCACCGCGACTGCGCCGACTGCCGGGGCGGTCAGCCGCGAGGTGGCGCTCACGGGAAAATTCTGATGATCGCCGACCAGTACTTGTCCTGGTCGCTGGCCGCCATCATCGGCGGGAACGCGACGACCACGTTTTGCCAGTGGCGTAGCCCACGCTGCTGTGCGTAGTGCGTGGCCGCGTCCGGCGACGGAAAGGACGTCACCCGCATGGTGTCGGTCACCAATGCCTGATTGCATCCGACGGCCGGACATGTCTGGTCAGTGATATCCAACATATTCGGCACCAAGAATCCGCGCAGCGCCAGCGCCGCCACAACTGTGCGCGCCGACATCGATTCGTCCCCATGTTCGCCAAGCGCTCGCGCCGCCGAGGACGCATCGCCAGAACGCGCCGCTGCAGATGGTTCGCGCGCGCTCTGGTCACCTTCGGCGCCGGCACACCCCGCTAACAGCAGCACAGCCGTCAGCGGCCACACCAGCACGCTCCGCCGACGGGTAGCAGGACGAACACCCGCCGGCTGATCAGGGGCGGACATGCACCAGGCCTTCCTCCAATACGGGCGGATGCTGTATGCATGACATTTGAATAGCATGTCATGCTGTATGCATGAATCAAGGGTAGCGTAGCCCAGAGTGGGCCCGAGGCGCGACCGCGGACGCCGATCCGCGAAGGGACCTGCAGGGACAAGAGGAGGGGCCTCGAAAACATCACGTAACGCCGGGGTTTCGCGCCAGCATCGGCCATCTGGATCGGTGAGGTCTTGTCGACGGTGGCTGGGGCCGGAGATGGCCAGTCGGGACAGGAGCACACGGTCGTGGTGTTGCTAACCCACCGGCCGGTCCGATGGGCAACGGAGCGATTTCGGCGGTTTCGCCGGCGGCGCCGAGCGGATATCTCGAGCGGGCAACCTGCTCGGTCTACCGAGAACGGAGCCCCCGGCTATACGGCGGTATCACGTCTTCGAATACCACTGCCCCGCAGGGCTATACGGGCGGAGTGGTTGCGCAGTCATCCGGTCACCCTTGTGCCGATGGCGGTCACCGTCGGCGCCATTACCGGACTAGGGGCGGTCGCATTTCGGAAACTCATCACCGCATTCACGGAGTTTTTCACAGGGGCGCCCGACTACGCGGGACTCGGACGCATCGCCAGTACCCACTGGCCTGCGCTCGGGATCTGGTTCCTGTTGCTGGCGCCGGTGGTCGCCGGAGCCATATACGGGCCACTGGTGTATCGCTTCGCCCCCGAAGCGCGCGGCCACGGGGTTCCCGAAGTGATGTACGCCGTGGCCCACCGCGGCGGTCGCATCGCGCCCCAAGTCACCGTCGTCAAAGCGCTTGCCTCGGCGCTGTGCATCGGTGGCGGCGGCTCGGTCGGCCGCGAGGGCCCCATCGTGCAGATTGGGTCCGCGGCAGGGTCCAGCGTGGCTCAACTGCTGGGGCTCAGCACCGACCGGATGCGTCTGCTGGTTGCGTGCGGCGCCGCGGGCGGTATCTCGGCCACCTTTAACACTCCCCTAGCCGGAGCGTTCTTCGCGATCGAACTGATCCTTCGCACGGTCGCTGCCGAGGCTTTCGGCGCGGTCGTCTTATCCAGTGTGACCGCGGCTGTAGTGGGACGTGCGTTGCTCGGCGATCATCCGTTCCTGGCGCTGCCTACCTTCGCGGTCCGCAGCCCGAGCGAATACCTCCTGTACGCAGCGCTCGGCGTAGGGGCAGGGGTGATCGGTGTCGCCTTCTCGAAACTGCTCTACCTCATCGAGGATGTGTGCGACTGGGTTTGGCGCGGCCCCGAATGGGCGCGGCCTGCAGTCGGCGGTCTGGTTCTGGGTGGGCTGCTGCTCGTGCTGCCCCAGATGTACGGCGTGGGCTACCCGGTTCTGGAGTCGGCCATCTCAGGCCATTACGCCATCGCAATGCTGGTGATCCTCATGCTCGGCAAGATGCTCGCGACGAGTCTGACGATCGGCATCGGCGGTTCGGGCGGGGTGTTCGCGCCAACGTTGTTCATCGGGGCCATGGCCGGTACCGCCTTCGGAACAACCGTTCACCAGTGGTGGCCCGCCTCCACCGAATCCCCAGGCGCTTACGGCCTCATCGGGATGGGCGCTGCGCTCGGCGCCGCCACGAGGGCACCCATCACCGCGGTGGTCATACTCTTCGAGCTCACCGGTGAATACTCGATCATCCTGCCGCTGATGGCTGCCGTGGCGATGGCCGCCGGCACCGGACGGCTTCTGTCGAAGACCACCATCTACACGGCCAAACTGTGGCGCCGCGGCATCGACCTCGACAGCGACGATCCCCGTCCCCCAATGTTCACCGCCGCCGACATCGCCGCGCCCGCACCGCCGCCACTGCGTAGCGACACCGAACTCGCCTCAGCCGCAAAGTATCTCAACGATTCGGCTCTGAATTGCGTGCCATGCGTTGACCCCGCAGGGCGATACGTGGGCTGTCTATCGGTGCGCGCGGTTGCCGAGGCGCTCAATCGCGCGGAGCCGCCGACAGGGATCGCAGATCTCGTGGAGTCGCCGCCGACGGTGCGGCCGAGTGACACCGTCGACACCATATTCGCCGCACTCGATGGCGCGGGCGGCACTGACGTTCCCGTGATCAGTGAAAACGGTGATGCGGTCATCGGGTGGATCACCCACGAAATCGTCCTCACCGGAATGCGTTCGACAACCCGGGTCCAGCGCTCCAAGACCCGATGACACACGTCGGCCTCGCCCCGAGGCGATGCAGGTGCTGACCACCTGGCGGTGGTCTCCCGTCGCGGATGTGCTGATCGCGCTGGCGGTCATCGCCTACCTGGGTGCAGCCCGTCGCTATCACGAACATCGGCGAGCGCGCTGGCCGGCCGGGCGCAGTTTCTGCTGGATGATCGGCGCGCTGTTGACCCTTGCCTGCATCAGCAGCGCCCTTTCCGTATACGGACGACATCTGTTGTGGGTCCACATGATCGTCCACCTGATACTGATCACGGTCGTACCCGCGCTCGCCGTATGGGCCCAACCGATCCGTCTGCTGCACAACGTCAGCACCCCGCGGATGCGCCGCTTGCTGCAGCGATTTGGGCGAAGCAGCCTGTGGCAATGGTCGATCACGCCGTGGTTCACCGTGCCGGCGTACGTGGTCGTGCTCGTGGGTACCCACCTGACCGGTTTTCAGGAAGTCATGTTGGATCACATGTGGCTGCACGATCTTGAACTCGGTGTGTACGCGCTCAGCGGCTACCTGCTGCTGTTACCGATCGTGGGTGACGAACTGATTGCGTGGGCGGTGGCACCGATCCTTCGGTTCGTCATCTTGGCGTTGTGCATGGCCCCGGACACACTCGTCGGCGTGGTGCTGATGTTGACCAGAATGCCATTGGCACCGGCGTATTCGGCCGGACGCGACTGGGGCCCCAGCGCGATAGCCGACCAGTCCATCGCGGGAGCCATCATGTGGTGGGGCGGGGACGGCTTAATGATGATCCTCATGCTGGTGGTCGCAGCCAATTGGGTCCGCGCGGCGCCGCAGGGCGGTGGCGGGTTGGGACTGTGGCTGGATCGCGTGCGCCGCCAAACCGTGTTGGGCAGCGAAACCGGTGACAACATCGACGACGACGATGCCGCCCTCGCGGCCTACAACGCGCGGTTGGCCGCCCTTCACGGCATGGCGCCGCGTCGACAGCAGAATCCTTGCGATTGACCCAACTGCGACCGCAGCAAGAGACGTCACGAACCGTCGGCGACGAGGCGGCGAGCACCGAATCCAGAGGCAACGGATTGGGCGTCGGGCGCTGGGTGCTGTGCGTCGACCGATTGGCCCGAACAGAAGGCGATCCGAACCGAAGGACGAACACGCGCGAAAGTGTTGGTGCTCAATGCATTTACGTGCCGCATCACCGAATGGCGGCTCTCGTGCGCTACTGGCGCTCGGTTCGCCGCGGCACCCCAGGGCTCCTCGCCGACCTTATGTCGGCGCGCCCGGTCGCCGTCGCGCGGTGTCTGCAGCGTTGTGGTCTTGGCGTGTTCTGTCCGCCAGTTGGCGGTGGGCATCGGTGAAGGCTTTGGCTCCCCGTAGCAGCGCTGAACGGTCGGATTCGCTCATCTGTTTGGCGACTTCGCCGAAGTCGTGCAGGCGCAGGGCTACGAGTTCGTTGAGCACGGCGCGACCGGCGTCGGTGAGCTCCAGCAGCGTTGCGCGTCGGTTCGCCGGCGACACGCGGCGGGTGATGTATCCGGCTTCGGCGAGGCGGTCACTGAGTCGGCTCGCGGTCGACGACAACAGACCGAGGTCGTCGCCGAGTTCGGTGACCAGGCTGGGGCCGAGGCGGTCCAGGGACTGCAGGGCGCGCAGCGGCGCCAGGCCAATCCGTTTCTCCATGCGTTCCAGTGCCGAGACGTTCAAGGCGAGCAGCCCCCGGGTGGCCTCTTCGAGCTTGCGCACATAATCCGCGCTGACGCCGTGAGAACGGGTCACTGCGCTGGCGCTGCGCTTTCTCGGTGCAACCATGGGATCCTTTCCGTGTCGCCGCAGAATACCTGCCGGTCGATGTCGCCCGTTGGAGTATGTGCTGTTTGCATGGCCTGCGAGCCGCACGTAAACTTGGTACTGGTCGCTGAACGTCGGGATGAACACGACGTCACCGCGGTGGGCTGCCGTGCCGACCGCCTTTTCTTGGGCTTGGTCATGTTCCCCGCGCCGCGGTGACAACCCGCGTCGGTTGCGTACACGCGGGAGCTATCGGAGTAACGCGGTCGGCCACCCGTCGTTTCCCGGCCAGGGCCGCATCCGTGTCCCGCAACAACGGTTTAGCGCCGACAGGCGACGTGTTCGGCCCGGGGCCGGGACACCGCGGTGTGCACGCGCAGCGGTGAGCTGAAAGGAGTCACATGTTCGAATTCACCGAGTCGGTTCTCGTCAACGCGCCGCGCCAGGTGGTGTGGGACGTGTTGCGTGATGTCGACAGCTGGTGGGTGGACTCCAACCCTGAGCATGACAGCCTGGTGCATCTCGATGACCTCGCCGCCACCGAGGTCGGCGCTCAGCTGCGCATTCGCGAGGAAATCGGCGGCATACCTGGCGAAGCAGTCGGGGTAATCACAGCGGTAGAGCCCGATTCGGCCGTCACATGGGAAGCGCGGGCGACCTACCGCTGGCTACGCGTGATCGCCGTACCGATCAGCGAGGGGGTGACCTGGAGGGTGCAATCGCACGGCGATTCGGCAACGGTGCTCAGCGCCCGGGTGTGGGCGACATTCCCGCGCAACGCGATCGGTCGATTGATGGAATTCGTCTTCACGCGTCTGCTCAACGGTGTCGCGAAAGATCGTCGCCACGCGCTTACCGAGCTCGAATATCTCAAACGGACCGTCGAGGACACCGTCGCGTAAACAGTCTGTCCGGCAGCCAGTTAGGCGTGCGCGCCGAGCACGATCGAACGCACGCCCGCCGACAGCACGCGACGGATCGGCCGGTTCACTGATCGAGTTCACCGCCGCGAGCGCACGCAACGTACCCACCATCCGCACGATCGGCGGACTTCGCAGCGAGGACTACCGTCGGTTGCTCGACGCCGCTGATCTCGATGCTAGCCAAACGCTTTCAAGCGCTGCGGGTTGTGGTGTTGCTGGCTCAGAGCTTCCAAACGCTGGACCGTTGGCGCGGATAGGTCAACACGGTCTGAGACGTTCAGCAGGAGCGAGCCATGGGAAATCTGCAATCGTCAGTCGTAGCTGTTCCGACGGCGTCGATGGCTGGAACGCCGGCCGCCGCTCCCGCAAGTTGCTCAAGCATCACCGATTTCGATTCGTTTCCTATCCGGCTCGGTCGGCGTCGCCGCGTCGACAGACGGCTCGTCGCCAGCGCAACAGCGGCACATCGCACCACCACAGCGCGGCACGGAACATGATCAGGTACCCAAGGGCTGACCCGATGAAGACGCCACCAGGAATCGAGCGGGGAATGAGGACTGCGAACGCCAGCATCGTCATGCCGGCGATGAACGTGACTAACACCAGCACGCGTTGCCACCACTTCGTTGACACCCACCCATCGTCGGCAAGGGCTGCGGCCAACTGTGGATCCTCGGTGTACAGCTCGACCGCGATCTGTTCCAGCGCCCGCTGCTCGTGATGGGAAAGTGTCATCGTGAACCCTTCGACCGCCTCGACGCAGGCCGCAATCGCGGTGCTTCTCCTAATGGTTCGCCGCGAGTGTGCGGAGGCGACGGCAGCGGAGTTGGTGCTCGTGCCAGCTGTCCGCCGCCGGCCGCCGCGCTTATGCTAGCACCATGCAACAGTTGCAGTAGTGCTATCAGCGTCCTCGAACGACGCCCGGTTCCCGCCGGTTCGACACGCGCCGCGTGCACACAACGCCTATCGAGCGGAGCCGCGGTCATCGTGCCCGTAGCGGAGCGATTTGATGGCCCCGCCGGAATTTCGCGGCAGGCACAATGGCGCTATGAAATAGTTGTCATGGCTCATGCGCGGGCCGGGCGGCGGGGGCACCGTGGAATCACCATTTGGGAAGGGAGGCCGTGATGTCAACCGACGCGGCGACAGTGGGCGAGTCAGTCGACGCGATTACCGATGCACTGCTGACCGCGTCACGACTGCTCGTGGCGATCTCCGCGCGCTCGATCGCTCTCGTCGATGACACGATCACCATCCCGCAATTCCGCACACTGGTGCTTCTGTCCCACGAAGGGCCGATCAACCTGGCCACCCTGGCTGGTCTGCTCGGAGTCCAACCGTCCACAACCGGCCGCATGGTCGAGCGGCTGGTGAGCGCGGGACTGATCGACCGTCAACCGAATCCGACTTCGCGCCGCGAATTGGTAGCCGAACTAACCTCCCGCGGGCGGGCGGTGGTCAAGCGGGTCACCGCGAATCGGCGCAAAGAACTGGCCCGCGTCGTCGAGAAAATGCCGCAGCGCGAGCGACGCGGTCTCGTCCGCGCCTTGACGGCGTTCACCAACGCAGGCGGCGAACCGGGAGCCTACTTCGAAATCGAATGAGTCACCCGCGCTTCGGCCTGCAGCTCGCTGACCGCAACGTGCGTATCGTGCGCGGCGACAGTGGTCGCGCGGATTGATCGGGCTGCTGCCAAGATCCGTCAGATCACGTCGCAGTCGCAGCACTGTCACCGACCGCGGCGGCGAACGCCGTCAAGGCGCCTAGCAAGGCGCCCTGTTCTGCCGGCGCCATTTTGCGCACCACCCCGCCCAGCTCCTGGCGACCAAATGTAGCGAGGTCCTCGACAACGTTGGCGCCGCGTGGAGTTAACACGACCAGCAACTCTCTTCTGGACTTTCCGTGCGGTCTTAACGCGACCAGGCCGGCGGCCAAGAGCCGTTCGGCGACCCGGCCGGTCGCCGAACGCTCGCCTCCCAACGCGGCCGACAGGTTTTCCACGGTCATTCGACCGGCCGCCGCCACGACCAACAATGCTCGCAACTGGGGAATCGTCATCGTCTCGTCGACGCGGGCGATCGAGCGTGCGGAGATCGCGACCAGCAGCCGCGACGCAATCAACAGCAGATCTGCCGTCCTGTCCACCGATACGTTGTCTGGCCATTGGGCGTCGGTCGTCATCACGCATGTCCTTTCGGGCACCACAGCCAGCCGGCGGTCACATCCGGCAGAAAAACCTAGAGCAACGATTGCACACTGCAATCATACGTGTCCGCAACATCTCCGGATCCCGTGCTGCAAATTGGGAAACGCTGTTTGAAGCCCTCGAGTCCCCATCGCACAACGCGATGGCTTCGCATGCGATTGTGACCGCCCGCGCCAGACGGTCACCCTCGGTGAGGGTCGCGGACCGCGGACACAACGACCGGCGGGCAAGAGCACGACTGGTGTCTACGCTATCGGCAAGAAGCGCGCGCGGGTGGGCTCTGCCGACAGTCAACCGGGGCGCAACCACCGCGAACAACAGGCGCGTCACAGCAGGTCGTCGACATCGACGACGTTTTCGCCGCTGGCTGAGGCGAACGCGCCCAACGCCGTGACGAGTTCGCGTCGTTGACCCAGCGGCATCATCGAAACAATGCTAGCGATTTCGGCGCGCCGCATCAGGGTGACCTTGTCCACTACTGTCTGCCCACGCCGGGACAGACCGACTACAGTAGCCCGAGGTCCGGCCGCGTCAGCGCGCACCACCAGACCCGCGTGGTCGAGCCGCTGCACCATCGGTGCGACGGCATCCTGTGAGAGCCCGAGCAGCCGCGCCAGCGACGTCAGCTTCACAGGCCCCACGTTGGACATGATGACCAGCGCGCGGAACTGCGGGATGGTCAGCGTCTGATCAACGCCGGCGATCGACCGCGCGGATATGGCCACCAGCAGCCGCGACACGACCAGCAGCTCATCGGCGATCGTATCCACCGAATCATCGGTCGGCTCAACCCCAGTCACCGAACCTCTCCCTAGATTGCACCTCTGTCGTCGCCGCGCCCAGCGAATCTGATCGCGAGGATAGCGCAACTATTGCATAGTGCAATGTTAGCGATTGTTGATCTCGTCCGGGCGCGGCCGCGCGGGCCACAGGCGGCCCCGACGTCGAACACCCGGCGCTGACGCTGATACTGGCGTCAGCACCGCCGGCCGGCAGTGACCACCCCACCCCGACCCCCGCGGCCGCTGCCCCTCAGCGACCGCGGGGTCTCGACTTCTCCGCACGCTGCGCGGGACAGCCTCGCCCTCGGCATGGCCGGCGTTGTATTGCTTGTCGGCGCGATCGCATTTGGGGTGTGGCTGGCGCGGCGACGGGTGTGAGCGCTGGACGCCGAGCGTCGGCGTGGTAGCGGCCATCGGCGGCGTTGTTGCCGTGATGCAAACGACACGGGCAAGATGCACGTCATGACCTCGGCACGCAAAGCACGGCCGGCATCCGATCGGCCGTCGGCTGGCCAAATCGATGCGGTGCTGCGGGCATCGCGCGCATTGGTGGGCATCGCGGCCGCATCCATCGCCGATGTCGAGGACGTGGTGAGCGTGCCGCAATTCCGCGCCCTCGTCATGCTCTATACGCGGGGGCCGCTGAACCTGGCCGCCGTGGCCGCCGGGCTGGACGTCAATCCGTCCAATGCAAGCCGCACGTGCGACCGACTGATGAAGGCCGGACTGCTCGACCGCCGCGAGTCCCCCGACGATCGCCGCAATGTCACCCTGACCCTCACCGACGCCGGGCGCCAACTCGTCGACACCGTGACCAAACACCGTCGTGTCGCGATCGAGCGAGTGCTGCGCCAAATGTCGACGACCCAACGTGAGCGCCTGGCCACAGCACTGAGTGCATTCGCCACGGCGGCCGGTGAGCCACTCGAGAACGACGCGCTCACACTCGTCTGGCATCCGACACGTTGACACCCCACCCCAATTTAATTGCGGATTCGCAACGATTGCGCGTATGTTGCTAATTGCATGACATACGGGTTCGGCAATCGCGGCGGCCGGGTGACGTCAATGACACGGTATTCCCTGTCGGATCGCACGGTCCTCGTGACCGGTGCGTCGGGGGGAATTGGTCTCGCGACGGCACGGATGTTCGCCGAGCGCGGAGCGAGGGTCTTCGGGACGTCGCGAAGCGACCGCGCGAACCCGCGTGGCGTCACCATGGTGCGGCTCGACGTCCGGTCGGCGAATTCGGTCGAGCGCTGCGTTGGGGAGATCCTTTCCTGTGCAGGTCATCTCGACGTGTTGGTAAACAACGCCGGTGTCATGCATCAGGGATTCGCCGAGGAAACGAATCCGGTGGATGCCGCGGCGGTGCTCGATGTCAACTTCTTCGGCGCCGACCGTGTCATTCGCGCCGTGTTGCCGAGTATGCGTGAGCGTCGCGGCGGACGCATCATCAACGTCGGTTCGCTCGCGGCGTGGGTCGGCGAACCCGCAGAGGCGTTCTACGCAGCGTCGAAGGCGGCGCTTGCCCGCTACACCGAGGCGTTGCGTCAGGAGCTTTTGCACCTGGGCATCACCGTTTGCCTGGTGGAACCCGGTGCGGTCAGGACCGGCGTGTTGGAGGCGGGCTCAGCAAGCCGACCCATTTTCGCGGACTACGACGGTCCACGCGAAAGCGCTCAGTCTATGCTGCAGCGCGGGCTCGAGCGGGGCGCGGATCCAGCGACGACGGCCGCGTTGATCGTCAAAGTCGCCGCGACACGCGCGCCGCGTTACCGCTACGCCACCGGTGTGAATGGTATCGCTCTTCCGTTAGTGAAAACTCTTCTGCCACAACGCCTATTCGAATACGCCCTACGGCGGGGCTACCATATGCCACCGCGGCGCCAACGCTCTCGATCCGGAGGGGCAACATGATGCTCGACAAATACCGGCAGAGAGATGTCGACGATCCCGATTTGAATGCATCAGTGCAATATATGTATGCCCGCAACAAACCCTGAGGCGTCGCTGAGAGTTTCCGAGCGCGCGTTCATCGCGCCCAGTTCGCGGGTATCACTGGAGATAGCGGATGCGGATACGAAAGACTGGTGGCTGGTGATGAGTGGCTCGACGCCTGCACACATTCCCGGCCGTAACGACGACCTCCAGACGTTCAGCGTCGGTGCGTTGCGTTGGCGCATCGGCCGCAGGTTCTTGGTGGCAGAAGGCGTCATCGTCGGTGCGTTCGGTGGCATCGGGTTGGCATGGGCGATGCGCGGTGCGGGCACCACGCCGCCGGCCGGTGTCGGGTTTCTCGGTCTGAACATCTCGGTGTTGCAGACCGCAGCGCTGCTGGGATCCGGGGTGCTGGCTGTCGTCGCCGCGCTATCACGCCGCGCCGGGGTCATCGTCACCGGACTGGCCGCGATGGCCTGGCTGGTACTGGCGATCCTGTGTACCGACGCGACGGTTCATCATGCACCAGGTGCGATGGGTTTCGACCTGCGCGACAGCCTCGTGTATGCCGCGCTCACCGCGTACAACTTCGGGGTGTACACGTGGTTGACCTCCGACACGCTCGAGCGCCCCGCCTGGCCGCGACGCCCGCATCGTGATCACCGCAGGACGACGTTCGCGCGGCGCCCGCACTGACGACCGCGGGTCATGGGCTTCAGATGACGGCGCTGGAAGGCCCTACGCCCCATGAGAAATCAGCCCGCACGAGACAGCCGATGCTGCACATCAACCCAACGATCCCCAGGATGTCAACGAACCAAAAGCGCGAGCTCGGCTCCGTGTTCATCGGCGGCGCGCATGGGGTCGTGTCCACTGTTGGCTTTGGCCGAAGCGGCTTACGTGAAGCCGTGACCGGCCCGGTTCAGTGCACGTCGAGGCCGTTGAACGCGACCACCGCCGCGGAAGCAAAGGCCAGCGTGGTGACGACTAGAACGGCTGCCCAGGCGGGTGGTAGTCCGTGTTGGAGTTGGTTGTCGCCGACGGCGTAGAAGAACGGAGATATGTAGCGCGCGGGGCGCAGCCAGTGGATGCTCGGCGCGAGTGAGCTGATGAGGTAAGTGATCGCCGCAGCTGCTGAGGTGATTCCCAGCGCCATCCCGCGGCTGCCGGTGATCGCCCCGATCAGCAGGGCAAGGGCGCCGAACAGCAGGCCCAGCAAGGTCACACCGGCGGTGATGCCGAGCAGCGGTCCGGCATCAATCGCCAGATCAAACCCGCGGCCGGTGACGACGCACAGCGCGGTCACGATCGGCACCGGCAATGCCTGAGCAACAAGGGCGGCGAGCTTGCCGACAGTAACGGCACGCCGTGTCAGCGGCATCGCGGCGATGAGCCCGAGGGTGCCGTCCTCGTCTTGGCCGGCGATGGCCGAGGCGCCGTAGCCGATCGTCGCCAGCAGCACGACTAACGGGACGAAGTTGGCATACAGGTTGACGCTTAACCAGCCGGGCGGTGAGGTGAGTGTGCCGGAGGCGCCGAGCGCGGCGGCCACGGCGGATCCGTTCTCGGAGAGCTGGTTGAGGCCGGCGTCGTTCTTGAAGGACGGGTACAAGGCGACGACGATGAGGGCGTAGGCGGCCATCCCCATCGTGTAGCCGATGATCAGTCGGCGGCGCAGCCGAAGGTCCAGGAGTGCGATCTCAGCGGACATGGCTGGCCGTCTCGTCAGTTTCGGCGCGGTAGTAGGTCAGGAACAACTCGTCGAGATCGGCGGGTCGGGCGGTCATGTCGAGCGGGTCGAGGTCGGCGGCCAGCCGTAGCAGCGGGCCGATCGGTCCGGTCACCGACAACCGCATGCGGGTGGTGTCGTGGGACAGCACCTGCACCGCGTCCAGGTGCTGGAAGGCCGCGGTGTCGACGGGGTGCGCGAAGCGGAATTCGACGGTCTTGGGGGAATTGGCGCGTAGCTGCTCGACGGTGTCGGTGACGATGATGCGGCCCTCTTTGATGATGGCCAGCCGGTCGACGAGGCGTTGGACCTCGTCGAGGTCGTGTGACGAGAGGAAGACGGTGCGGCCGTCGCTGACGGTTTCGCGGACCAGGCGGGTGAACTCGTCCTGCAGTAGCGGGTCCAGCCCGGAGGTGGGTTCGTCGAGGACCAGCAGTTCGGGTCGGTGCGCGAAGGCCAGAATGAGTCCGATCTTCTGTACGTTGCCTTTGGACAGGGTGTGTACCGGGCGGTCGAGTTCGGCCCCAAACCGATCGGCGAGCGCGTCGCGGTAGCGATGGTCGGTGTGGCCGCGGATGCGTGCGGCGCGGTCGAGTATCGCCTGTCCGGTCAGCCGCGGAAACAGGGCCAGCTCGCCGGGTAGGTAGCCCAGCCGCCTCCGCGCCTCGACACCATCGCGGTGGGGGTCGCGCCCGAATACGGCGGCGCGGCCCGAGCTGGGGCGGTATAGGCCGAGGAGCAGACGGATCGTCGTGGACTTCCCGGCGCCGTTGGGGCCGAGGAATCCGAACACCTCGCCGCGCGAGACCGTGAAGGTGACGTCGGTGATTCCGCGGCGCTTGCCGAACTGGCGTGTCAGCAGATCGGTGGCAATCACCGCGTCCGGCGCCGTCGCGAGAGCGTCATGCGCTGAGCGGGAGCACCGCCGGTTGGCGGGTTCTGCATTGCGGTGCCCGATTGGAGGAGACCTATCGCCGCCGGTGTTCGCCAGATCCATTGCTATGCGCCTACATCGGGTAGTTGGGCAACTCAAAGTCGTCGCGCAGGCTTCGCGTGAGCACCAGGTCGGCGAGTGGACGGAAGTTCATCGTTCTCATTACCAGGTTGCGAAACCAGATACCCAGCCGCGTCTGCGTCGCGAAGACCGGAAGATATTTCTGCGCAGCGGCCTGCTTGCCCTCGACGAAGCGGCGCAATCGGGCCTCGTAGGCGGCGAAGGCCCGCCGGTAATCCCCACCGGCGCACGCGAGTTCGCCGGCCAGCACGTAGGCCTCGGTCATCGCCAGACCGGTGCCCTCGCCGGCCATCAGGGAGACACAGGCCGCCGCATCGCCGATGAGTGCGGTTCGGCCCCGCGACCAGCGATCCAAACGGATCTGGCTGACGACATCGAAGTACAGATCATCGACACCGTCGAGCGCGGCCAGGATGTGGGGGCATTCCCAGCCCGCGTGACCAAACTCACGACGCAGCAGGTCCTTTCGCGCGGCAAGCTCGCCAGGATCGGCGGCTTGTGCGGAGCGGAATACGAACAGGAACATGGTGCGATCCCCCCGCAGCGAAAACCGCCCGATAGATCGATCCGGCTCGCTGTGGGTCACGTAGGCCAGTTCATCGCGAGGCCGATAACCCTCGACAACGCATGCCGCGACCATGCAGCCCAAATAGTGCTCGACGTCTGATTCAGGTCCGAGCGTCAGCCGGCGCACAGTGGAGTGCAATCCGTCGGCACCGATGACGAGGTCGAAGTCGCGGGTCTTGGCCTGCGCGAAGCTCACAGAGACGCCATCGGGGTGTTCATTGATCGCGGTAATGCCGTCATCGAAGATGGTTTCGACGTCGTCGGCGATCGTGGCGTAGATGGCGGCGGCCAGGTCGCCGCGCGGCAGGCTGGTGAATCTGTGGCCTGCCGCGCGCCGGAACGCGTCGACGCCCAGGCTCGCTTGCACTTGATTGTCGGATCCGACCGAGCGGACCGACTGCATCTGGTAGCCGGCCTCGCGGACGGCAGCCTCGATTCCCATGAGTTGCGCGACGCGATAGCCGACCCCCCAGAAATCGATCACGTAGCCGCCGGTGCGAAAGTGCGGCGCCCGCTCGATCAAGGTCGGCTCGTGGCCGGTTCGGTGCAGCCAGTGCGCCAGTGCCGGGCCCGCCACACCGGCTCCGCTGATCGCGACCTTCATGCCATCAACCCCTTCCACCGACCAGACAGCGATGTCGGCGGCGCCTGAAACGTCCCCGACACCAACCGCTGACACCTGCGGTGTCGCGGTGGCCCACCCGGGTTAGACACGGTCATCGTCAACCCCGGGAAGTCAACCGGACGAACGGCATTCGTTGCCCAACCGCGCGGAAGTCGGCCTGCGACCCGTCGACGGAGAATCCCATCAGCCGAGGCAGCAGGTATGTCGCCGCGGCGCGGTGTTGGGCAGCGTATCGGGCGAAGATCTCGGCGCCTTGCTCTGCGGTGAGCGGGACCGCCGTCACGGGTATCGTTCGCCTACCCACCTGGATGCTGACCTGCGGTGTCTGAAGAATGTTGCGGTACCACGCGGCGGTGGGTCCCCATCCGGAGGCGACCACGAAACTTCCGTCGGTCCGATCGTGCTCAACGACTTCCAAAATGACTTGGCGCTGCTGGCCCGAGACTCGCCCGATGTGATTGAGCAGCAGGATGCGCTTACCGAACATCCAACCCAGCCCCAGCCGATAGAGGTAGATCGGCACGCGGAACAGCGCCCGACTCACCCCCGACGGCGGTCGCACGTTCTTTACGATCTTCATCGTTGCCTCCTCTGATGCGGCGACGGCCCCGAAAGGGCCTCCCAGCCAACGGGGTGAAACCGCCAACCGCAGGTCTCACGCCATTCGCGGGTGCGGCAGTGCGCCCGGCCCACAGTGGGGTTTTGACGAGTGACGTCGACCGCGCTGCGCGGCCCGGCGCCACGTCGTCGTCTCCCACGCTACGCCTATTCTTGCAGGATGCACAATATCCGAAACGCATACAATGCATGCCGCATATAATGCGGAACGGATGTATCCTCGGAAACCGAGAGGGGACACCATGATCACAACCAGGAACCACCGCCAGCCCAACGGGTTGATGGACACCGAGGAATACCCCACCAGACTCGAGCGAGCCACCCGCGGACTTCTCGCGCTCAACGTTTCAGTACTCGAACACGTGGAAAACAGTGTCGGTCTGGCACCTCTTCGAGCCCTTCAATCTCTCGACCGGCGCGGCCCGAGCATGGTGGGCGAACTCGGCGACGACCTCGGTCTGGTGCCCTCCACCGCGAGCCGGCTTTCCGACCGCCTCGCCGAGGCCGGCCTGATCACCCGCCGCCCCGCCCCGAGCAACCGGCGATCCACCCTCCTGGAACTCACCGAAGGCGGACGCGCCATTCTCGACGAACTCGTCGAACAACGGATCCGCGCGTTCGGTGCCGTCGCAGACCAGATGAGCAACCAAGACCGCGCTGCGCTCATTCAGGGCGCCAAGGCATTCACCGCCGCGCAGGAACGATTATCCGACCGCAACTATCAGCAGCGCGCCGAGTCCCGCCAAGCCAGCGGCTAGCACCCCTGGTCCGTCGACACCGATGGAAGGCATGGTGCGACAGGCGTGGCACGCACTTAAGCGGCTGTGCGCGAACCCGTCACGCTTCGCGAACGGGTGTGACCAACCGCAACTGTTGCATGATGCTAGCGTGCTCACAATGCCGGACTGGGCGATGTGAGCGCCAATTGTTCTCCTCGAAACTCGTCGATACGGTTGCCGTAATACTGCGTTTCTAGGTTCGGATCCCGACGCAGCGAGTTCGCGCCTTCACCGATGGTCGGTGGCCGTGACGAGGTCACGAAATGGTTTGTGCGAGTTCGTAATACCGGAAGGATCCGAAATGACCGCAACTGTGGCCGACGACGCGCAAGAGCAGGCACCGGCGTTTCGCTATCAACGCCGGGGCCGGTGGCTGGATGACTGGGAGCCCGAGAATCCAACGTTCTGGGAGTCCGGCGGCAAGAAAACCGCGTGGAAGAACCTGCTGTTTTCGGTCTTTTCGGAACACCTCGGCTTCAATGTGTGGGTGATCTGGACGATCGTCGTCACCAATATGGGCAGCGCGGGGTTCGCCTTCATGGAGGGTGTCGGCGGGAAGAATCCGCAAGCGGTCAGTAATGCGTTGCTACTGACCTCGGCGCCGGTGCTGGTGGGATCCGCCCTGCGGGTGCCCTACACCTTCGCCATTCCCCGGTTCGGTGGACGGGCCTTCACCGCGTTCAGCGCCTCGATGCTGCTGATACCGTGCCTGGGGCTGGCGTTTTTCATCAACCGTCCTGACACCCCGATGTGGGTGTTCCTCATCTTGGCCGCACTGGCCGGCTTTGGCGGCGGTAACTTCTCGTCCTCGATGGCCAACATCTCCTTCTTCTTCCCGCAGGGCAAGAAGGGCCTCGCGCTGGGCATCAACGCCGCCGGCGGCAATCTCGGTGTGGCGGTCACCCAGCTGGTGATGCCGCTCGTAATCGCCCTCGGCACAACGGTTGTCGCGAAATCAGCGGCGGCCTACCGGCTCGGCCTCACCCTGGCCGCCTTGGTGTGGGTGCCCTTCATTGTGATCGCCGCCGTTGCCGCTTTGCTGTCCATGGACAGCATCACCAGCGCCAAACCCGACCGCTCCTCGTACAAGCTGGCGATGACCAACAAGAACACCTGGGTGATGGCCTTCCTCTACATCGGAACCTTCGGGTCGTTCATCGGCTTCTCGTTCGCCTTCCCCACCCTGATCAAGGCCAATTTCCCCGAGCTCAACCACGTCGGAGTGATGGTGGCGTTGGGCAACCTGGCGTTCCTGGGAGCCCTTGTCGGATCCTTCACCCGACCCATCGGCGGATGGCTGGCAGACCGAACTGGCGGCGCGAAAATCACCTTTGTCGTGTTCGTGAGCATGGCCGGTGGAATCGCGCTAATCATGGCCGGGCTGAAGATCCACAACTTCCCCCTGTATCTGGTCGCGTTCCTCGCCGTGTTCGTGCTGACCGGCATCGGCAACGGTTCGACCTACCGGATGATCCCGACGATCTTTAACGCCGTCGCGACCACAGCGGCCGCCGAGTCCGGCCAGGACGCGCAGGCGATGGCGTCGGCGAAACGACAAGCCGGCGCCGCTCTTGGGGTGGTCGGCGCAGTCGGCGCATTCGGCGGATTTGTGCTCCAGCAGGCGCTTCGGCTGTCGAACATCCACTTGGGGAGCATGGCGCCTGCCTTCTGGGGATACGCCGCGCTGTTCCTGCTCATGGGCGGCGTGACCTGGTGGTACTACCTGCGCTCGGCCTTCGTCGTTCACCGGCTGCCTTCCCTGGCCCACGCGAACCCGTAGTCGCCAAGAATGAATCCGTTAACCGTTCGCAACGGTGCCCCGGCGTGCACGCAAAGATCGAGCCGCGGCGCGGCACCGCACAGAAGGCCTGTCGGTGGCGCGGGACGTCGATAGCGGGCCGCGCCATTCAGCGCCGTGGGCGATGAATATCAGGCTGGAGAAGCGCTCCATCGGGTGCTGGAACATCCGTGCGGCCGACACCAACGAGCTGCTGGGCTGGGTCCACTTCGATCTGCGGGCCAGGGGATGGCGCAGCTACACGGTGCCGAACAGCTGGGTCCACCCAATCGAGTTGGATCGCAGGCTATTTCGACGTCGCGCGGTCGCTCTGGTGGTCGAATGGCACACCCGCTCACACCCTTCCCACCCCGACAGCAGCCAATGAAGGACGCGTCCGTTCATTTGTAAACAAACCCATCACTACAGGTTCCGTCACGACAGATCCGTTAGATCCACACAGGATTCCGACCCACGAGAGGCGCTAAATCAACCATGTTGAACCGCTTTGCATTGCTGGGAGCCGTCTGCATCGCGATCCCGGTCGGGGCCGCGCCCCGTAAGCATCCGAACTCACGCCGCGAGGTTGCAGTCGAAGTGACCTCGCGCGGTCAGAAGCTAGTGCGATCGGTGAGCCCACGACGCCGAGATGAGATCGCCTGTGTCGTTGACAATATGGCGGTGCGCGAGCGGCATGGCCTAGTCCCCGCCCTTACCGCGTTCACCACCGCCGGTGATGAGCCCGAGGCCCATATCGACATCGACGATCAAACGTTCTGACGCGACGTGAGGTGCAAGCGCCGCCCGCATCACTCGACGACGACCCTTACGGCCACTTCGTACTTCAGTTGCTGATTGTGCGTCACCGTGGCTGCAAATGTCATCACCACGTCGGCGACTTGGAAGCGATGTTCGGTGGTGCCGCGTACAGCTGTGCCCTGCCTGGGCTCGCGAACTCCATCAGCGACACGGTGTCCGTATCCACCCGATGGACACATCCGATGTGTGGACACTGCTGGCCCGTGACGTCGCGCGGATGTGGCACGGGCAATCCTGCGCGGCCGATCGACGCGACGATGTGCTCGACACCGTAGGGACCCAGAACGGCGGTCGAAGACGGTGCGTCCGTCTGTCGAATGCCAGTGGGATAAGTCGACTCCGCGTGGCAGCCCACCGCCGCCATCCCACACAACACCGCGACCATGGCCATCGCGCGGCTTTGTGCCGGCTTACGGTTGGACACCACCGTGGCGATCATAGTATTAAGCAACAGTTACGCCACACGATAGTAGTCTCCTGCTAGAGTCTGCGCGAAGCCCGCAAACCTCCACGGAAGCTCAAAATGTTGCGCCCCTGCATCGCCCATCAGTCGGTGATGCACGGCTGGGTGCCGATAGCGATTCAGACGGTAAGCGCCGTCGTGGTTGACCGTCGCGGTCGGCTGGCGGTATCGCGCGGACGGACAGTGTGGCTGCCCGGCCATATCGCGTGGACTCAGCTGACCGCCCGTCCACTTCCCGACCAGACCGAGCGAATGACCGTAACTGCAATGCAATTCGCGGGTACGCAGCCGGCACTGGAAACAGCTGCGGGAGGTAGCCGTTGACCCTATGCGACACTCAAGACGGCATCAAGGGCTTTGCGCGCGCGACCGGATCCGTTGGGTCCCGGTCGTCGGATGAATCGACCGGCGTTGTCTTCTGTGTCAGCCGCGACAAGCGAGCAGGCGCCGATCAACCCCTGCCGAGCATGTCGCAGATGAGCCAAGGCTGCGTGGCTTCCCTGATACGTCGGCGTATCAGCCAGATGTTCGCCGCTTGTGCCGTGAAGAACCCGATCACGGCGACCGCTCGGTCGTTGACCGCTCCAGCAGCGTGGTATTGCAGCGGCCAAAGGTCCTGGCCTGTATCGCCGCGGCAGCGAGCCGGCTGCGAATCACCTTGCAATGAAACGAGAGGACAGGGATGACGCGATCGGGTCGCGGTAGCTTCGTCGGCATGCGACGCTCCCACGAGACGCGCATCGGCGCGTGGTCGGCGCTGGCGATATCGACCATGACGGCGATTGGGGTGATGGTGTTTTCTGTGCCGACGGTAGCGTATGCCGATCCGGCATTGCCGCCCCCTCCGCCGCCACCGGCGGCTGACGGAGCGCCGCCACCGGATCCGGCCGCCGCGCCGCTACCCGATGCGGATGCAGTGCCGGTGCCCGACCCCGACCGGGTCAACGTCGATGCCGGTGGTTTCAGCTACGACATGCCGGCGGGATGGGAACCCGGCGACGCGTCGAAGATCAATTACGGACAAGCGGTACTGACCAAGACAACCGAGCCCGGTGCGCAGGCCCCGACCGACGCCGCGATCCTGCTGGGCAAACTCGACCTTCGGCTGTTCGCCGGTGCCGAGCCAGATAACGCCAAGGCGGCCGTGCGGCTCGCCTCGGACATGGGTGAGTTCTTCATGCCGTTCCCAGGGGTGCGGATCAACCAACAAGTCATCCCGCTTGACGCGGCCGGTGCGCCCGGTGCAGCCTCCTACTACGAAGTCAAGTTCAACGACACCACAAAACCTGATGGCCAGATCTGGGCCGCCGCGCTGGGCTCGAACACCCCTCGCCAGGGCGCCCAACCTCCGCAGGACAACCGCTGGTTCGTCGTGTGGCTGGGCAGCACCAACGACCCGATTGATAAAGCAGCAGCCCAGGCGCTGGCCGAGTCGATCCGACCCTATACGCCGCCCCCGCCTCCTGACCAGCCACCGCCGGATCAAAACGGCCCGCCACAGGCGCCCGACACAGACGTTCCGCCACCTGGCGCAGTGCCGCCCGTTGGGGTTCCGGTCCCGGTGCCGCCTAATCCGGAAATGATGCCCCCCGCCTAGCCCGAGGGGAGATAGGCGCAACCCCGTGCACGTCACGACTCGATCCAGGTGGGCCGTCGCGGCCGCAGTCTTAATGATGTGCGCGGTCTGCTGCGGTACAAACCGTGGTCCCCTGCTCGACAGCGTCAGCGGCGGCGACATACTGGTGGTCGGCTCTCACGGACACAGCGGATTCGTCGGGGCGGTGCTTGGCTCGGTCAGCCAACACGTCGTGTCCCACTCGCGGTGCCCCGTGGTGGTCATCCCCGCCCCGCAGCGGGCAGCGAACGGCTAGCGCGACCCCAAGGTGGACACCCATCATGACCACTGACGCCTCGCAGTCTGGGCCCGACGCCGCGGCGGGGCAGCTCGACTTGAAGTCCGCACCCATGGCCGAGGTTGAGAAACAACTCGGGACGTCGCAGGAGGGGCTCACTACAGCTGAGGCGACGAAGCGGTTAGCGAAGTACGGGCCCAACGAGATCGTCGAGCATAAGACCAACCCGCTGTTGAAGTTCCTCAGCTACTTCTGGGGCCCGATCCCGTGGATGATCGAGATCGCCGTCATCCTGTCGGGCGCGGTCGGGCACTGGCCGGATTTCTTCATCATCCTGGTGCTACTGGTGGCCAACGGCGTGGTCGGATACACCGAGGAACGGCAGGCCGGCAACGCAATCGATGCCCTCAAAGCCAAACTGGCGATCAACGCCCGCGTCACCCGTGACGGTGCATCGATCACCGCGCCGGCGCGCGAGCTGGTACCCGGTGATGTCATCCGGCTGCGCCTGGGTGACATCGTCCCCGCCGACGCCCGGCTGCTGGACGGCGACGAGATCGAGGTCGATCAGTCCGCGCTGACCGGCGAGTCGCTGCCCGCCACCCGTGCACCAGGTGAGGCCGTGTTCTCCGGTTCGGTCATCCGGCAAGGCGAGATCGGTGCCCTGGTGTATGCCACCGGCACCGACACCTACTTCGGTAAGACCGCCGAACTGGTCCAGGGCGCGCACACCGTCAGCCACTTCCAACGCGCCGTGCTCAAGATCGGCAACTACCTCATCATCCTGGCTGTCGCGCTGGTCGCGGTCATCATCGTCACGGCGATCCTGCGCGGCGACGCGATCCTGACCACCCTGCAGTTCGCGCTGGTCCTGACCGTGGCCGCGATCCCGGTAGCGATGCCGACCGTGCTGTCGGTGACGATGGCTGTCGGCGCGCGTCTGCTGGCCAAGAAACAGGCCATCGTCAGCCGGTTGGTTGCTATCGAGGAACTCGCCGGCGTGGACGTGCTGTGCGCGGACAAGACGGGCACCCTGACCCAGAACTCCCTGACGCTGGGCGCCCCGTTCGCCGTCGCTGGCGTCACCCCGGAGACCGTCATCCTCGACGGCGCGTTGGCCTCACGGGCGGACAATGACGACCCCATCGACCGCGCGGTGTTGGGCGGCCTCGGCGATGCCACGGCTCTGCAGGATTACACGATCACCCATTTCGCACCGTTCGACCCGGTGCACAAACGCACCGAGGCCACCGTCACCGCAGCCGACGGGACCACGTTGCGGGTCACGAAAGGCGCCCCGCAAGTCATCCTGGCGCTGGCCGCCAACGCCGCGCAGAACTCAGCGGCCGCCGACAAGGCCGTCAACGATTTCGCCGCGCGAGGCTTCCGGTCGTTGGGCGTGGCCCGCGCCGACGGGGACGGCGACTGGCAGTTCGTCGGCGTCCTGCCATTATTCGATCCACCGCGCGAGGACGCGGCAACCACCATCTCGACCGCACGGGCAATGGGCGTCGCCATCAAGATGGTCACGGGTGATGCGCTGGCCATCGCGAAGGAAACCGCCGCCAAGGTCGGTTTGGGCACCGACATCCTCGACGCCGCCGCCTTGGGTGAGGTGAACAAGGACGAATCGGCGGCGGTGGGCGAGTCGATCGAGGCCGCCGACGGTTTCGCCCAGGTCTTTCCCGAGCACAAGTACCACATCGTCGACGTCCTGCAGAAACGCGGCCACATCGTCGGGATGACCGGCGACGGGGTCAATGACGCCCCTGCGTTGAAGAAGGCGGACTGCGGCATCGCCGTGTCCGGCGCCACCGACGCCGCCCGCGCGGCTGCCGACATCGTGCTGCTGACCCAGGGGCTGTCGGTGATCATCGACGCGATCAAAGAGAGCCGCAAGATCTTTCAGCGTATGAACAGCTACGCGATCTACCGCATCACCGAAACGCTGCGGGTGCTGCTATTCATCACTACCGCCATCCTCGTCTTCAACTTCTACCCACTCACCGCCATCATGATCGTGATGCTCGCGCTGCTCAACGACGGCGCAATCCTGTCCATCGCCTACGACAACGTCCGCTACCGCAACGAGCCCGAAGCGTGGAACATGCGCCTGGTACTCGGGATCGCCACGGTTCTGGGGGTGGCCGGCCCGATCGCCGCGTTTGGCGTGTTCTATCTGGGTGACCGCGTCTTCGACCTCGGCCACCCGCGCGTCCAGACCCTGATGTACCTGATGCTGTCCGTCGCCGGGCACCTCACCATCTTTTTGACCCGAACCCGAGGACCGTTCTGGTCCATCCGGCCTGCCCGCATCCTGCTGATCGCCGTCTGCGGCACCCAGGCCATCGCCACACTCATCGCGGTGTACGGGCTCTTCATGGCCCCACTCGGCTGGAAGTGGGCAGCCGCAGTCTGGGCATACGCGCTGGCGTGGTTCCTGATCAACGACCGCTTCAAACTCCTCGCCTACCGCATCCTGGATCCGGCGAAAACCCGGGAGGATCAGGCCGAAAGGCACGCGGTCATCGGTCAGGTGTGAAGGCGGTTGCCGGGCGGGTCAAGCTAGCGCTGACGGCACTGATCGTGGTTCGTGGTAGAGGAGCAGCTGTTTGAACGCGGAGGCGATCGCGTTGCGCTGCTGTGGGTTCAGCGGTTCGAGGAATTCGTTATTGGTGGTTATCAATTCGTGAAGCGCCTGCCTGGCGATCTTGCTGCCGTGCGGGGTGATACGCACGACCAGCCCGCGCCGGTCGGTCGGATCGGGCGTGCGGCGGATGAGCCCGGTTCGTTCAAGCCGGTCGAGCCGTGAGGTCATCGCCCCGGTGGTGATCAGCGAGGACCGGGCCATGTCGGCGGGCCTGCAGCCGCGCTGATCACTAACGCGACGCAACGTGTTGAGGACGTCGAAGTCGGCGACGCTCAGTCCGAACCGCTCGAGGACGGCGCCGACGGCGCGTTCGTAATGGGCCGCGCACAGCATCAGGCGCCCCGTTACTTCCAGCGTGCTGGAATCCAGATGCGGGTCACGTTTTCGCCACGCCTGGATGATGCGGTCGACGGAGTCACTCTTCACCCGGAGAAGTTTAGCTTGACATCGAGTGATAGCCCAGTAGCTGGGTATCAAGTAACTTAATACCAAGCTACATGGCTCCGATGGAGAAGCCACACCACCGGTGGAGGAGGCCACCATGCTCGCTGCCTACGTCGCGGTCACCGTCGTGGCTGCTGTCGCCTACGCGGTCGCCGCCGTG
The DNA here is from genome assembly GCA_963841555.1 of uncultured Actinomycetota bacterium. Taxonomy (GTDB): domain Bacteria; phylum Actinomycetota; class Actinomycetes; order Mycobacteriales; family Mycobacteriaceae; genus Mycobacterium. Next base: position 331,785 of record CAWJDL010000003.1, on the reverse strand, counting down.
TTGAATTTCACCCACAACAAATCAGTAGCCGAGACCGCAGAGAGGCTGCGCGTGCCGGTGTCGTGGCAGGTCCCGCTGGGATTGCTGCTGGGCGCAGGCTCGCTCGGGTTGGTGGCGGGCTTCGCGGTGCCCGCGCTCGGAACGGCCGCAGCCAGTGGCCTGGTTCTGTACTTCCTATGCGCAGCCGGTGCCCACATCCGGGCGCGCGATACCCGGCTTCTCGCCTGGGTCAACTGGGCCGCATTCTTCTTCCTGGCCGTCGCCACACTCGTGGTGGGCCTGGCCTACCACGGCCCCGGGTAAAGACACCGACGGGCTCGACTCTCCTGAGAAACGGGTGCCATTTGCAGTAGCTCTGCCAGTTCGCCAAACGGCTGCAGAGACGCGGCGGCGGTGATCGAGGCACCCTGGGCCGAGTTTGTTCGCAAAGGACGGCAACATTCACGGACGCACTCACTGATGGTTCATCCTCGGCGCCTCCGCGACGCCGGGTGGGCGTGACAATTCTCGTTTGTTGCAGACCATGAATTCTCAGATCGGCTCGAACTGCGAGATGATATCGGTGGTTACGCGACGGTCCGTTCCGCGTCATGCTTGGCGGTGTGACTCTAGGGGCAGGGTGGCGATGAAGGCGACGCAGGCCAGGGCCGTATACGACCGGATCGGGCGTATACAGGATTGGCAGTTCTACGAACACCGTGCCCTGGCGGACTTGCTCGCTGATTCCGCGCTACAGACGGCGCACGCCGTCTTCGAGTTCGGTTGTGGCACAGGCATGTTGGCCGCCCGGATGCTGGAGTTGCTCCCGCCGACGGCACGCTATCTCGGGATGGATGTCAGCCCAGTAATGGTCGCGTTGGCGACCAAGCGGATCGCGGCGTGGGGCGACCGCGCACGGGTGCGCCTCGTCGATGGGTCGATGCCGTTGCCCGCCGACACCGAAAGCGCCGACCGCATCGTCTGTACGTATGTCTTCGATCTGCTCGACGACGTCGACGCCGCTGCGGTGCTGGATGAGTTCAAACGAATCCTCACCCCCGAAGGGCTGCTGTGTCTAATCAGCCTCAGACCCGGGATCACGCGATTCGAACGACTGGTAACGCGGCTCTGGACGGGGGTGTGGCGACGTGCCCCACAACTGTTGGGCGGTTGCCGCCCTATCCGGCTGGATCGGCTGCTGGGCCAGCGATGGGCAATCCGCCGCCGGCGCGTGGTCCACGCTTGGGGCTTGGTCTCCGACATGGTCGTGGCCGCACCACGGCAAAGCGGCGGCAGACCGCTGCCGCCCGACGATGAGTAGGTGCGCTGATCAGCGCGCGAGTGGATCACTGCCGCAACTTTCCATGATCGCCGCGGCAACCGGTTTGACAGGACTTCGAGCGTGCGTTACTTCCATTCCCACTCGTCGCAGCATCCGGCGCCGCCCTCCCCACACAATTCGGCGGGATGGAGCCCTCCAGTTTGGGCGTCAATCTCATCCTTGGTCACCGTTCGCTGCGATCTGATAAGCCGACGCTACGTCGTGTCTTGCTGCACAGGTGTGTAGCCGAGGTTGTCGGCGCAGGAAGTGCAGAGTGTTTTGACCAGGTAGCGGGTTTCGTGCAACACGCCGGGTTCGCTGCAGCGTTTCTTCTGCGCTGGGTGCGCAGTAGTAGCGCAGGGTGCCGAATTTCTCTTTGATCTGGTGCACCACGTATTCGGGGTCGATCGCGGACAGGCGTTGATCGACGCCGACCACGATCGGGTACCAGCCGGCGTCGTGGCTGATCCAGCGTCCCCAGCCATCGGGGATCCGGCGCAGGATTGTCTCCAGCGCCGGAGCGAACGGGCCAGCGTCGGCAGGGATGTGTAGGGCGTTGAGCATGGTGTCTCGGTCGACGTCGACGGACATAATCCGAGCGACCCCGCCCGCTACGTCCTCTGGCGTGGCGGTTCCGGCGCGTAGCCCGGCGGCCATTTCTGTCATGTCAGACACCATGGCCCGCACCCGAATCTTCTCCGCGTCCGTGAGCTCGGGAATGTCGTGGTCTTCGCTCATCTACAGGTAAATCCCTTCCGGTGCGGAGGCGCGATAGCGGCCGCTGACGTCAGGTTGAAGAGACCTCGACCAAACGGTCACCTTCGACCACCCTCAGCAGAGGCTTGTCGAACGCCTTCTTCATCATTTCCACGGAGCCCTTGAGGTCGTCGTAGTCATCCCACCGCAGGAAGTCATGGCCGCTGCCCACCCACCCCTGGGTGGCGTCGCCGTCGTAGTACACCTCAGCGATGAAGTATTCGGTCTGGTCGAACGACTGCACGACACGGTAGTTCCAGTGACTCACTGTCGGATTCCCTTTCGCCGGTCGCCTGGGCAGGCTGCCCCGCGGGTTAACTTGATGACCTTCGTCTCAATCTGTTGTCTGGTCGTCGAGCATCGGCTCGGGTTCGGCTTTGGTGATCGGTGAACGGTCCTCGAGTAGCGGCCATATCTCAGTCTTGAGAAAGATGACATGTGAAGGGGACCCCCTCGGCACAGACGCTCGTTGATATGGCGTCAGAAATGTTTCAGGAGCTCGAGGAGGTCCCAATGACGATCGTAGGCGGGTTTGACGTGCATCGGAAGCAGATCACGTTCGACTACGTGGATGACGACGGCTTAGTTCGCGTCGGTGAAATCCAGGCCGGCGACCCGTACGACGCTGCGGCACTGGCTGAGCGAGCGCTGCCCGGCCGGGGACGCGGAGTTCGCGCTGGAGGGCTGCACCGGATGGCGGTATGTGGTCGACGAGCTGGCCACGGCGGGGGTGGTGGCGCATTTGGGGGATCCGGCCGAGATCGCGACGTTGCGGGGTCCGAAGAAGCGGGCCAAGACTGACCGGGCTGATGCGCGGTTGCTGCGCACTCTGCTGTTGGAGGGCCGGTTTCCGGAGTCGTGGATCCCGCCGGCGCATGTGGTGGAGGTGCGCACCCTGGGCCGGTTGTACTGCACGCTGATGGACGAGCGCCGGGCCTGGCAGCAGCGCATCCACGCCCAGTTGTTTCACCAGGGCTGCCCACCGATTCGGGCGCTGTTGTCGGTGGCGGGCCGCGACGCGCTTGCGCAGGCCGAGCTCTCGGCGGCGGGCCGGCAGTACGTGGACACTGCGCTTCGCCGTATCGACGAGCTGACCGTCGAAATCGACCCGGTGCGTAGGCAGTTGGTCGGCTTCGCGCGGCGCCAGGTGGGGTGTCAGGCGCTGCAGGCCCGCCAGTACGGGGTGGGCTGGTTCTGCGCGGCGATCATGTGGGCCGAGATCGGCGATGCCCGCCGGTTTTCCAGTTCCGATCAGCTGGTGCGTTTCGCCGGGCTAGATGTCACCGTGTACTCCTCGGCCGACAAACGCTCGCCGGGGCATCTGTCCCGGCAGGGTTCCCCGGAGCTGCGGTGGGCGACGTTCGAGGCGGCCAAGTGCGCCTCGCGGCGTGGTTCACCCGATCACGCCTACTACCAGCGGCTGGCGACCAAACACGACGGCCACAACGGCAAGAACCCCACCCTGGCGGTGGAGCGCAAAATCCTACGCCGCTGCTATCACGCGCTGCGTGAGCTTGGCGATGCCGCCCTGGCGATGCCGGTCCCCGTAGAAAAGGGGGTGGCCGCTTAAATGCGTTGTGCGCGTGCCCTGCCCACACTTCAGCTGATGCCCGCGGCCAGCTCCCGCAGCTCTCCTGTCGCCACCCCGCTGTTGGGTGGACTTCCCGGAAAGACTGAGCGGCCGCACCCCTTCGACAGCCCGCACGCCGGGCACCCCATCCATCATCATGTCGCCGGACCCTCGTCCGTGGACCCAGATAAGGCTGGGCGCCGGCACGCTCAACGCACCACGCTCTCTTCACGGGAGGCACCAGAAATGACTTGAACCACAACCCGTTTCACCTCGTCTGACCGACCAAAGTATGCGGCGGAGCCTCGCCGGCCTCAAGGTCGTTCGTCCTCGCTGCGCTCCGGGCGCTCCACCTCGACCCCGACTGCGGTCCACCGCCCCGAGCACATGGGCCGGAACGAGGCCAAACAACGAAAACAACCACGGATCCCCAACCTTTACAGGGGGTCCCCAACACAGATAAGGAGAGCAGATCCTCTGCCGGGTCGCTTGCGCCGGAATGCGTTATTCCGGTTTGCACCTCTGTCCGGTCCGGCTCGTAACGCGGCACAGTAGCGTCACGTGTTCCCGACGCGGCGATGTACCGTTCGACGGCTGGCGATCGAACAAAGTCAGCTGGCACCTCACGGCCTTCGAGCCGTGCAGATGCCTTGGTGTTCTTTCTGGCCGCGGCTTGGATGGCAGCGGGCGTGACCGTTACCGTCTTACGTTTCACAGGACACCTCCAGAAGGAGCTAGTGGGCCGCTACCGCGCGGCTTCGTGCGGGCACGGCATGCACCCCGCACACCGAGCGGCCTCGATCGTGCCTAGGTCGGCTACTAGTGCCGATTCGACCTCGTACATCAATCGATCACCGTTGACGACAGACACACGGTATGGAGGCCCGGCGCCATGGTCGCCACGCAAATCGATTATCAGGTAGGTGAATTCGTGATCCTCGTCGGGAGCTGACGGTGGCCAGTCATACATGGTCCGTCCGTCGGCTCGGCAAGATTCAATCCATCCTCGCTCCGTTAGCAGCTGATCGAGTTCAGCGTCTGCGACGGCAACGCCGCCGTGATCATCGATCCTGGGAGGAGTGCGAAGAGTACGTTGATGCGACTCGACAGGTCCGCGTCGAGCACCCCTTTGCTTGCGACTGGCCTTCACTCTGACGCTCCTCGCTTTGGCGTTCAGGCGCTCCGCGCTAGTTGCGAACACTTTCCAGATGCGGCCCGATGGCATCGAGGATCCAGGCCTGAACACTGCGGTAGCCCGCTTGGGCAGCCAACAGTTGCAATGCTCGCTGCTCAGACGGCAATAGCCGCAGGTTCAGCTTCTCGGTGCGTTGTCGCGTCTCGGTTCCGCTTCTACGCTTCTCCACCTTGACTCTCCTACGGCATAGCATGCTCCAGGTATCCGATAGTACTACTAGTAGGGCAGGCGATCGCCGCCATAACTTTGCGGAGCTATCGTGTCGAGCCCGGTGCCGGACGCACCATCGGCGTGCCATACGAGGTTGAAACAACTCGAATCACCGACGCGACCATGCTGCACACTTCTGCACGGTATTGCCCACTGTCATCGCAGAACGCAGCCGTCGCCAAGTCGGCGTCTAGCTATTGATTCGCCCTACCGTATGCCCTCAAGGAGGTCGGCTGCAGAGACGCCGAGCGCCTTGGCGATGTCGAACAGCCGCTCATGCAGGATGCCGCGGCGGCCGTGCTCCACGTCCATCAACACGTTGCGCGACACCCCCGACAGCTGCGCCAGCTGCTCCTGTGTCAGGCCGCGGTCGATACGTAGGGCTTGAATACGCGTCCCCACTTGCCGTCGCCGCCGTTGCCAAGCGGCCACACGCTTGGGGTCATTCTGGCTGGGGCGCGTCGGCACGCAATCCAGTACTCCTGCTGAAAGGCTAGAAGTCAGCCCTACTAGTAGGGCATTCTGAGATCGTGGATCCGCGATTGCTCGCGCGTCGGCGCATGACAGCTTCAGCGCTGCGCGGTGTGACCTGACCCCCGGTGGCCATGACAGCAGCATTCTGGGCGCACGGGCCGCTACCGAGTCGGGTGGCGATCGCTTCCGACGAGGCGCTCGATTGCTATCTGGAGCGGCTTGCCGCCGCGAACGGTCTGGCGACGACACAATTGATGCGTCTGCTGACACGACCAGGAGAACGCCCAGCGCCGTCGTCGGCGTTCTTGATATTCAAACCAGATCCTGCGATCACCGACAGAATCGCCGGATTGGGTGGAATGCGGAAGCCCTCGCTCGAAAATGCCACGCTGATGCGGTATGGCGATGGCCTTCCATTACAACTGGACGGCCTCAACCCGCGCCTGCGCCACAGCTTCCGACAGGTCGTGACGCAGGGGTGGTTTCCCCAGCTTGGTTCTCAAGCCTGCTCACTGTGCCTAGCCGCGGACGGCATCTGGCGCTTGGAATGGCGATTGCCCATCGTCGCGGTGTGCGTCGAGCACGAATTGTTTCTGACAACTCGGTGTGCCGGTTGCGGCTTGCGGTTTCGCACTCACCGACACTCGCCGCTGCGGCCGCAACTCGGTCCGCAACAGCCGTGCGGAAACCCAAGAGGACTGCGGAACCCATGTCAGCATCCCGTCATCGCTCATCCAGTTGAGACCGCAGCAGAGCCAGTTGTTGACGCAGCGAAGGTCGTCAAGCGGGCATTAGCGGGACAGCCCGTCCGCATTATGGGCGAGCAGGCCGATCCTCGTATCTATCTCGCCGAATTGCGGCACCTCGCAACGCTGTTGCTTCATCTCCTGTCTCGGCAGGGGACGACGTCCGTTGTGGATTGGGCCGGTGACATTCATGTTGAGGCGATCAATCGAACGACGCAGCGCCGTGGACCACGCTGGGGTATTAGTCCTCTGCAGAGTGCGTTCGTGCGCGGAAACGTGCTCTCTGAATCCCACGGGATCCTCGGCGAGACAGGCCTCGACGAAGCGGCGACTCGTCTGGCGCCTTGGTTGAGCCTGATCGCCGACATAGGCAATGGGCCCCGTGGCTGGCTGCTCAACCGGACGACCCGCACCCCGACTATGGAGCGTCTCGTCGACGCTGCGGTTGCGGACCGCCATCACGTCGGCCGCCATCTCGATCGCATACGCGGCGAGCAGACGCTGCGGACTATGGCCATCCCGCAACTTATCGACGTCGACATCTACCGGGAGTACTTCGGTGAAATGTTGGGGGGCTATGAGTGGACGGGCCGGCTGTACGTGTCGCTCAGCATCGTACGAGCAGTGTTGCCTGTGGCGAACTGGTCTGAGGCTGCGGTACTCATTGGTTTGGATCCAGGAATCGGTGTACTGACGGCCCGCGCCGCCAGTGGCCGCATGCGGGTCACCCCAGAGACGTTCGCCAATGCCGTGGAACGTGCGCTACCCGCGTTGCCCCGCAATCGCGATTTCCGCACCCGCGAATCCCATGTCAGAAAGCTCGCGTCCGATTCGACTGAATGGTACGAGCGATGGCGCAGGTCGATGTCCCCGGCGAGGCGGCAAAGTTCCCTTCCCTACGCCGTCACCTGGATGTGGTGCGAGGTGACTCAAGGCGCAATCGACATGAGTCCGGCATGGCGAGTGCCGCCGCCGCGGCAGGTCAAGGCGTCCTATCGCGCGTTCCGCGACTCGATACCTGTTACGGCACAGCATCTTCTACGCTCACTAGCTCTTTCGACCGATCCGACTGATCCCATGTGCTAGACCGTGGCCTAGCAGGCGCGCGTCGTTGTCGACGGTCCCCGCCTTTGGGGCTCTGGATTCCGGCCGGCTGTTCAAGGCCGCGACGTTCGTTCTCGGCTCGCTCGGACAGTTTCACCTTGTTCAGATGCCTTGGGAGGATCCGGTGTGCGCCATCGTTTCTCGCCGCCAGCGTTGCCTGGGAGACCAGATGGGTGAGGTCGCCGAGGTAGCCCTGTGTGCGATGCCAGAGTTCTCCGGGAAGTTGCAGATACAGCATGCCTGGCTTGCCTGCTGGGAGGTGGTCAAGCACAAGGATCTCCAGCCGGCGCACAATGCCCTGCCAGGTCCGCATCTCAGCGACTGTGTCAATTCCGTACCTCGGGAACTTCTGCAGGTCCAGCCGGCCAGCGATTTGAGGATCGTTGACTAAGTCGCCGTCTTCGAGGTTGGCGCCGATCAGGATGAGTGTGGCGCCGATCTCCCCGAGTTCGGTGTTGATGTGCTTGACGTGATCGAGCACATCACGTCCGCCTTTCCAGTCGGTCTTGAGCAGGTGGGCGTCATCGACTTTACCGACCGCAAACGTCGAATTACGCCTCTGACCTGCGCTCATACGTAGCTTACATGTCCGCGACGATCGCCTAGCGTTGATCGATGTGGCGTGTCGCGGTGACGTTGTTTCCGGCGCTTTCTGGAAGCGGTTTATCTGTAACGGTGTTCCCCTACGTTGGTGTGGCGCAACCGGCGCGGCTGCTTGGTTGCCGTCAGCCGGGTGTGTAGCGCTGTTTGTTGAGCCTGTGGAGTTGGTCGTGGGCGGGCTGCTGCTGCTTGGGCATCCGAGAACCAAGTAAAAGTGGTCCGCCGGCTCTGGTGTGGGCGGTAGGCGGAACAACGCGATAGTGCCACGGCGACGGGGTTAGCCTGGAACGTGGAGTAGTCGATTACTCCAAGTGGTCGGGCGAGCCGGCGTAGTACTTAGCCGACCACGACGCTGGCACGCCTTGTTCGCGCTCAGGAACGGGGGTTCCACGATGAGCGAAACTGAATCGAAGGCCCGCCCGGCGGTTATCGAGCTTCGAAATCCCGCCGACGGAAAGGTCGTCGGCGAAGTGCCCAACGAAACAGCTGAAGCCGTCGCCGACAAGGTCCGTGAGCTGCGCCTCTTTCAGCCCTCGTGGGAGGCCATCGGTCCGAAGGGCCGTAAAACCTGGCTGCTCAGGTTCCAGGACTGGATACTCGACAACGCCGAGCACATCACCGATGTGCTGCAGTCCGAGACCGGTAAGACGCGCGCCGAGGCGAGCATCGAACCGCCGGCATGTGCCGACCTGCTCAACTACTGGGCAGGCAATGCCGAGAGGTTCCTCGCCGACATACGCGCCAAGCCGCACGGCCCACTTGCCGCGGCGAAAAAGCTCACCACGGTGTATCGGCCCTATCCGGTGGTCGGCGTGATCACGCCTTGGAACTTTCCCTTCGCGATGCCCGGTGTGGATGTGATCCCGGCGCTGGCCGCTGGGGCCGCCGTGCTGCTCAAGCCCTCCGAGGTCACGCCGCTGAGCGCGGTCGAGTTTGTCCGCGGCTGGACCGAGATCGGGGCGCCGCCGATGCTCGCGCTGGTGACCGGCTATGGCGAAACGGGGGCGGCCGTCGTTGCCAACGTCGACTACGTGCAGTTCACCGGGTGCACCGCCACCGGCCGGATTGTTGCCCGGCAGTGCGCGGAGCGGTTGATCCCCTACAGCCTGGAGCTCGGCGGCAAGGACCCGGCGCTGGTGCTCGCCGATGCCGATCTCGACCGGGCGGCCAACGGCATCGCGTGGGGCGGATTGTTTAACTGCGGGCAGGCCTGCAATTCGGTCGAGCGGGTATATGTCGAGGAACCGGTCTACGACGAGTTCCTCGCGAAGCTGACCAAGAACGTCCGCGAACTGAAGCAGGGTCAAGACGACCGCAGTTACAAGTTCGACGTGGGCGCGATGGCTACCGCAGCGCAGCGCGACATCGTGCAGCGCCACGTCGACGAGGCGCTCGCCGCTGGGGCCCGGGCAGTGACCGGCGGTAAACCGACCGGCGTCGGTACGTTCTTCGAGCCGACCGTGCTCACCGACGTCGAGCAGTCGATGTCGTGTATGACCGAGGAGACATTCGGCCCCACCCTGCCGGTGGTGAAGGTCGCCGACGAGGCCGAAGCGATCCGACTGGCCAACGACTCCATGTACGGGCTGTCGGCCTCGGTCTGGACCCGCGACAAGGAACGCGGCCAACGCGTCGCCCGACAACTCGACGTGGGCGCGGTCAACATCAACGACGCCCTGACCAACATATTTAGTTTCGCCCTCCCGCAGGGCGGGTGGAAGCACTCCGGGATCGGCGCACGCTTGGGCGGCGCCAGCGGACTCCTCAAATATTGCCGTCAGCAAGCCATCACGGCGCCGCGGATTCCGACCCCGTCCAAGGAACTGCTCTGGTATCCGGTCTCGCGCCGCCGGGTCAAGCTTGCCCTCGGCCTGGTGCGCGGGGCCGCTGCGCACGGTTTACGCCGGCTCGGCATTACGCCAAAGGCTACAAGGACCACATCGCCAGGATGAGCAGGTGATCGTGTACCCCAGCCGCCCAAACTCGAAGGACGGCGCCGTTTCTCAATAAAAGGGGCTGACGGACCACCCGGTTATCTGTAACTGGTTATGGGTGTGTAGGACTGTTCCCTAGGCCGAAGTTACGGCAGTTGAAATAGGTGAATCCCCGAATGACCTGGGGATTGGCTGGTTTGGTGGGGTGTTTGTTCTGGCTACGGGGCGGTGGTGAGCGGGATCGGGGTGTCGAGCAGCTCGAAGGCACGGCGTTGGTCGGGGGTGGGGTCGGCGAGCACGGGTACGTCGGTGCTGGCGCCGTGGTAGCGGACCTGGTTGCGGGTGAGGGTGGCTAGGTGGTCGAGCAGGCCGCGGAAGCTGCGGAGCGGGTTGCCGTCGGCGTCGTGCTTGTGGGCGGCTTTGGCGTCGGCTTGGGGTGAGCGCTGCGCTGCGGCGACCGGGTTGTCCCGTTGGGGTGGGTGTTCGTCGGTGTAGGTCAGTGGCGCCCAGGCTTTGCGTAGGTGCCAGACCAGGTAGCAGGCGAGCAGGCAGATCAGCACGTGTGCTTTGACGCGGTCGTCGAGGCGGTGGTGGATGGGTCGCAGGTCCAGGTCGTCGGTCTTGATGATGCGGAAGTCGCGTTCGACGTTGGCGAGGTTCTTGTAGCTTTGCACCACTGCGGCGGGGTCGAGGGTGTCGGTGTGGACGCTGGTGCGCAGCACGTAGATGCCGTCGAGGGCGGCTTCGGCGTCGATGCGGGCCTGGTCGCGACGGTAGGTGAAGGTGGTGTCGGTGATGGTGGTGGGGAAGTGCTTGCCCATCTTGTATTTCCCGATCACCTTGCCCACCGCCTTGCCGATCTCGCCGGCGCCGGCCAGGGTGCCGCGGGTGACCCGGTCGGCGACGGCGGCGAGCAGTGTGTCGGTCGCTGCCAGCAACTCCGAGCGTTTGCGGGCACGTTCGACCGCGAGGGCGGGGTTGCGGCAGGCGATCAACCGTTCCCCGGGGTAGTCGGGGTGGCTGATCTCGGCCAGGTCCTGGGTGTCGAACAGGCTCATCTGCAGCGGCCCGTCGTCGGCGGCGAGTGTGGCGATCGCGGGTGCGCGCAGCGCGGTGATCCACCCGAAATCGGTTGCGGTGTCGGGGTCCTCGTTGAGCTTGCGCAGCGCGTCGATGCGCGCGGCGGTGATCATGCCGCGATCACCGACCAGCACCAGTCGAGCGATGCCCAGCGTGTCGCGGATCACGGTGACGATCTGGGTGAACGCGTCCGGGTCGGCGGTGTTGCCCGCAAACACCCGCACCGCGACCGGGCGCCCGGCCGGGTCGGTGAGCACCCCGTACTCGATCTGCTCGCAGCCCTTCTTGCCGTCGCGGGAGTAGCCGCGCGCGGCCAGCTCGCAGCACCGCCCGGTCACCCACGCGCTGGTCAGGTCGAACAACGCCATCCGGCCTGGATTCACCTCCGGGGCAAGGTGTTTGGCCGCGAGCTTGTTCTCGATCGCCTCCTGCCGGCCGGCCAGCCAGTCCATCGCGGCATAGACCTCGTCGGTGCACGCGCCGGCCACGCCCAGGTCGGTACCCAAAGTGGTGTCGGGCCACCAGGCCAGCGTGGACAGCTTCGAGCCGGGTCGGATCACCCGCGAAATCACCAGCGCCAGGACAATATCGCGGCTCCTGCCTGCCGGGCCCAGCAGCGCGGGCAGGCCCAGCTGGCGCGCCATCGCCGCGACCGCGGCCACGTGCCCGTGCGGCAGCGACCGGGTGATCGTGACCGCCTCTCCCACCGGGAGAAGCCGCGTGCCTTTCAGGGTTGCCTCGATCGCGTCGACTGCCTCCGGCGGCAGCATCGACAGGTTCGCCACGGTCTCGTTGCGCACCGCGCCCCCGTCGCGGTAGGTGCGCCGCAGGTAGACCGACGTGTACTCGCGGCGCCGGCCCTGCTTGTCCAGGTGCGTCTTCCGAACTCTGACTACATGGACGCGGCCCTGTTTACGCGGCATAGCCAGAATCATAACGGCTTCCGATTAACCCGCGAAGGCGACACGCCGTCAATTCTGACTACATATTCGGGCGGGCTGCGAGCCGTCCCCCCAGCTCAGGAATCAGATCACGCCCGAAAGCTGCCGTAACTTCGGCCTAGGTGGTCTCGGCTGTGTTGCCCGTCACTCCAGATGACGACCACGCCAAAGCGTTTCGTCATCGAGGATTGCGACGATCATGACCGTTCTCGGGGGTGGTGTGCACCATCAATGTGCACATCGTCTGTCTGGTCGAATCAGTGGTGCGCGACCGTCGGCAACAGGAACGAAAGCCACCACAGTAGCTAGCCCGGCTGGTTCAGGCCGAGATCGCCCCGCGCATGAAGTCGGCGCAGCGCTCCCCGACCATGATCGCGGGCGCGTTGGTGTTGCCGCGGAGGATGGTGGGAAAGACCGAAGCGTCGGCCACCCGCAACCCCTCCACCCCGTAGACCCGCAGCTGCGCATCGAGCGCCGCCTCCTCCGGCCGCCCCATCCGCACCGTGCAAGACGGATGGTAAGAGTGCTGGCACTCGCAGCGGACGTAGTCGGCGATCTCCGCCTGGCTGCGGACGTGCGCCCCGGGGTGGATCTCGGTGCCCCTGTACGGGCGGATCGGCTCGGTCGCGAAGATCTCCCGGGTCAGCTCGATCGCTCGTACGCAGGAGTCCAGCTCGCCGGGTTCGCTGAAGAAGTTCAGCCGCACCGCAGCCTTCTCACGCGGGTCGGCTGAGCAGATCATGACGCTGCCCCGGCTGCGCGGCGCGACGTAGGAATAATACGCCGACATCGCCGGCACCGGATGCGTCACGGCTTCGGCTTCGTGCACCCAAAGGAACGCCGGGACGAAGCCGATCTGCATGTCTGGGGCCGGCAGGGAGGGATCGCTGGACCAGTGGCCCAGCGCCTCCACGGCGTTGCTGGCCAGCTTGCCGCGACGATGACGCAGCCACTCGATCAGGTAACGCGGGGCCGGGGTGTCGAACGGCCCGACGGCATCGAACAGCCCGACCGCGCCGCCGGCTAGCTCGCAGTTGATGACACCCCCGGGGTGTTCCATCAGGTTCCGGCCGACCGCCGGCAGGTCGACGATCGGCTTCACCCCGACCGTACGCAGATGCTCGGCCGGCCCGATCCCGGAACGCTGCAAGATCTCCACACTGCCAAAGGCCCCGGCGCTGACGACGATCTCGCCTTGGGCCAGCACCGCCTGAGTGCGTCCGCGGCGGGAGAATTCCACCCCGATCGCGTGCCCGCCCTTGACTATCACCCGGTGCACCAGCGCCCCGGTGAGCACGGTCAAATTGGGGCGCTTGCGGGCCGGGCGCAAAAAGGCGGTGGCCACATCCCAGCGCGCGCCGCGGCGCTGCGTGACTTGCGGAAAGCCGATCCCGTCCTGGGTCCGGCCGTTGAAGTCGGGGTTGCGCGCGAAGCCCACGGCCTCCGCGGCCTGGACAAACAAGTCGGTCAGCGGGTCACGGGTAGGGATGGAGGTGATATTCAGCGGCCCGCCGGTCCCGTGCCAGGCGTCCTGGATCTCCTCGTTGTGCTCGGATTTTGTGAAATAGGGCAGCACTTCCTCGTACGACCAGCCCTTGGCGCCTTGCTCGACCCAACCGTCGTAGTCAAGCCGGTTGCCGCGGATGTAGCTCATCGCGTTCATCGAGGAGCAGCCACCGAGCATCCTGCCCCGGGGTTCGTACAGGCCGCGGCCCGCCAGCCCCTCCTCGGGTTCGCAGGTGTAATCCCAGTCCACTCGGGTGTGGAACTGATTGGGGAACGCCGCCGGGATGACCACGTCCGGGCGGCGGTTGGTACCGCCGGCCTCGATCAGCAGCACCCGCCGGTTGGGGTCCTCGGACAGCCGGGTGGCCACCACGCACCCGGCCGATCCGGCGCCGATCACAATGTCACCGTAGGAGTTCACGGTCCTCACCTCCGAGTCGTGATAGGCCAATCCTGCTCGTGGCCGCGACCGAATTCCACGTCAACAGTTGCCTGAGTTCAGCGGCCATTGCCCGACAGGAGGATTTGCGGGCATCTTTACGAGCAGATCGTTGGTGAGCGGAGCGCCGAGAAGTCTGGTCGGCAATCGGGCTATAGCGACAAGGGTGCGTGTGCGTGGCCGCTGCGCGACACCGTCACGCCCAACGACGCCACGAGTGAGGTCGACTCGGCGGCGGCCTGGAGCCGATCAACGTATCTGTTGGCGATGCGCATCGACAGCGGCCTGGGTCCTTCAAAGTCGGGCAGGCTGAGATCCCCGCTGACCGCGAGCTGCCAGGCCACGCCGATCGGTTTCGCGGCGGTATACAACCGGCGTCCACGCCACTCGGCCCTCGGCATGATCAGGCCGGTCGAACACGAAAACCGATTCGATCAGACGACACAAGCCGCCTGACCCTGTGTCCACCAAACGGGGTCAAGCCCAGTAGGGTCCGGCGACCACTCACGCCTCTATGTGCTGCATGACTTCCTGGCCCACGTAACTTTCGCCTTTGACCCGCCGAAATTTTAACGGAGGGAGACTGATTGGGCTCGGCGGTCAAGTCGCTGCTGCCGGGTCGGCGAGTTGGGCTTCGAGGTCGGCGATGCGGCGGTCTTGGAAGCGCAGGTTGGAGCGGGCGGCTTTGAGTCGTTCGTCGAGGGTGCGGTTGTCGGCGCTGAGCTGGCGCACGCGTTGTTTGAGCGTGGTGTTCTCGGTGGTGATTCGCGCCACGTCGTCGTGTGTCCATTCTGCTTCCAGGTCGCGGATGCGCCCGAGGAGTTCGCCGATGCGGGTGCGCTGGGCGAGGATCTCGGCGTGGGCGGTCTTTAACGCGTCTTCGGCGTTGAGGGCCCGCTCGCGCCAGGTCGCTTCACGTGAATCGTCGGCCTCGGTAAGCAGTCGGCTGCGTTGGTCACCGGACTCTCGGATAGCTTTAGCGACTGCGGTTTTCGCGTCCGCATTGGTGTAGAGGAACGTCCGCGACACACCCGCGCGGCGGGCCACGACAGCAACGCTGATGGGTGTCTTTTCCCGGCGTAGCCGTGCGATGGTGTCGCGGACACGGCCGAGCGCAGCTTGGGTGTTCTGGTGCCGCGCCGCCAAGGCGGCCGCGGTGCGCGGTGCCGATAGGGCGGGCTCGCTCATGCGCAGACTTCCTGTTCGTCGTTGGTGATCTCGTTGGTGTCGTGCTGGACGGTGTTGGCGGTATCGGCAAGATCGGTGGCGCGAAACGCGGTCGACCACACCCGGCGGAAGTAGTCCTGTGGCTTGCGTAGGTCCAGGCCGAGTGCTTGATCCAGGAGCCCGAGACCGGCCAGTGCTCTTTCCAGGCCATCGATGGCGCGGGCGGTGGGTTCGAAATGGCGGTGCAGGTATTCGGCGGTGGCGTCGTCGGGTGCGCCCTCGGCCAGTTGGCGCCATTGTTCGCGTTTGCGCCGCCAGTACAGCAGATCCGCACCGGAGAGCACGAACTTGTCGCAGTTGTGGCAGTCCAGATTCCACGGGCAAGCCCCACCGTCGACAACCGGCTGGAAGGTGCAGAAACCACCTTCGGCCGGGGTGCTGCGCCGGGACAGGTCGATCGCCAGCGCTTGGGCTTGCTCGCGGGTCATCGGGCTCACGGTGCCGTTGAGGAGTTCGCCGGGGTTGGCAGCACCGGGCCCGGCAACCCAGACGTGTTGCAGCACGTCCTCGAGGTCCGAATTGGACAGGTGTAATGGCACCGTCAGATATTGCAACATTCGGAATGCCCCTTCTCAGTTGTGGGTTCGGCGGCTGACGTCGGCGGCGTAGGCGGCCCAGTCTCCAGACGCGGCTTGCTGCCAGACCACGGCGGCTTTGATGTTGATGCCGAGCATTCGGGCGAGGATCGCGGCGGGTAGTTCGGTGGCGAGGGTGAACAGTGCCGTGGACCGGGATTGGCTGGGTCGGATGTCGAGAGCGTGGAGTCGTTCGCCGAGCCTTTCGGCGCTGATGTGCTCGCCCGGCCGCTGACCGGGAAACAGCCAAGGACTCTGGCTGGGTTGTCCGATCACGGTGTGGGGGCGCCGTATGGCGACCAGTTCAAGGACGAGATCTGCCAGCGGCTCGGGCAGCGTCGTCGGTGATGTTCCGAGACGGATGGTGACCTGTCCGTCGGCGCTGGTCGTGACGTGTTCCGGGGTGAGGGTGGTGATGGTGCTCAGCTGCTGGGCGTAGAGCAGGAGCAGGAGGCCGGCGACACGATCGGAGGTCGCAATTGTGTTGTCGTTGAGCAGTTTTCGTGCATCTTCCCACCGCTTTTGGCTGTTAAGGGTGGTGGTGGGTCCGGTCCAGCGGACGGTGCCATAGGTGAGCCGGTGGGCGTGTCGGTGTCGGACGGCCCAGCGGATGAAGTGGCTGGTCTCCACCTTGTAGCTCACGTCGGGGCTGGTGATCCAGCGTTCGAGATCGGCTTGACCGCAGCTGGCCAATGTCAGGTCCTGGCTGGCGAGCCAGTCAAGGAAGCGGGTTGCAGCGGTGGCGTGGCAGCGGACGTTCAGAGCCTGGAGTCGACTGGCCTGTTGGTGTTTTCCGCTGAGTCTGCGCCGCAGTCGTCGCATGTGGTGCCAGACCACGTAGCGGTGCACCAGTTGCCGTTCCTCGGGATCGGTACGTGAATCAACGACGTCCGACACCCACCGCTCGAGCGTGGTCAGCCGTTCGTCGCGGTTGGGGAGCATGCCTTCGGCGATCAGAACAGCCCGCAGGTGGTCGAGGGTTTTGCTGGTGGGAAGCTCGTCGAGGAGTTCGTGGCTGAGTTCTCGTTCGTCTCGGGCGAGGGTTGTCAGCAGTTGCGCGACAGCGGGGCGGGCCAGCCAGTCCATGGCGGTGGCCGAGCGTTCGATGCCGATCAGCGCCTGCTCGAGCGGTGCGAGGCTGTCGCGGATGTTCCCGTGCCCGTCGCCGAGAACTTCGCGTGCTCGCTGCTTGAGTGAACACCGATGGCAGGCCCGGCGCGGGTTGATCTGCCAGGTCTCTTTGCAGATCGGGCAGCGATCCCAGAAGTCCGGGTCGGGGTTGACGCATTTGGCGCACAAGGGTTTTGCCCGGGTGCCGCCTCGGATGGAGTTCACGACACCGCAGCCGCTACAGGGCGCCGACCACGATTGACACGAGTCGCACCATGGTTGGCCGGTGGCGCGGGAGATCTCACACAACCGTGTCCGACCGCAGATGCTGCAAGTCATCGTCTCGCGTGGGCGGCAGTGCTGGCACCACGGGCCTTCCGGTGTGCGCGCGGCGACCCGCCGGCGTCGGGCGCAGCCCAGACAGTCCTCCAGGTTGAGCGGGTCGCTGCTCAGGCAGTTCGGGCAGAGCGGACGGCCCTGCGGGTCCCGGGTTGCCGGTTCACGCACGGCACCGCATCCGGCGCATGGGACCGCCGCATGGTGGGCAAAACAGGTGCGGCACACCCGCTTTCCGTCCAGCAGCTTCGACAATGACACGGCTCGGCCGCATCGAGCGCAGGTCGGCGGAACGACCGTGGCCGAGCCCGCGGCGATCAACTGGTTGATGAATCGCAGCACCGCCGGTGCCGGGGCGTCGCATCCGGCGCCGGTCAACAGTTCGGGGTTGTCGACCACCGCCCAGGCCAGCCGTCGTTGCCCGGCGGGCCGGACGGTCGATTTCACAACTGCCTGCCGGATCGTCTGCGAGCTGAGCTGCGGGTCGATCCCGTTGACGATCCGCTCCAACAGGGGCATCGGGTCGTCGATGTCGGGGCATTGCTCGCAGCGCGGGCGGCCGTGCCGGTCACGAGTGGACACTCGGCGCCGTTCTCCGCAGTTGGCGCAGGTCTGTGGTTTGTCGCGGCAGGGCGAGCAGACGAGGTTTCCCTGGCTGATCATGTAGCTCACCGTGCGACCACAGTGCGCGCACCGCGGCGCAGCTATCGAGGTCGCGCCGGCCGACCGCAGACCGAACAGGAGCTGGCCGACCGCCCACGACACCGGTGGTCCGCCGGTGGTGAGCACCGCCGGATCCTGCGCGAGGGTGCGGGCCAGGCGGCGGCGTTTCGCGCGGCCACCAGCTGTCCGGGAGACGACATCGCGAATCGGCTCGGTGCCCAGCGAGGATTCAACTGCGCTCACCAGGCGCACTACCAGCCCGACCGGGTCGGTGACGGCCTCGTCGTCGACAGTGCCGGTCATCGCCCTGGCGGGACGATGCGCGCTCGTTTGGGACGCAGCGCGCCGAGGCCCTCGGCAGAACCGCCCACGGCCCGCTTCTTCGGCTTCGCGGCGGACGCGTCGGCAACCGGCTCGATGAGTTCCTCCATCGAGCAGTCGAGGATGTCTAGCAGCGCCATGAGGATCTTCAGGCTCAGTCGCTCAGGGCGTTCGGTGACCAAGCGGTAGACCTGGCTCGACGACAGCTCGATGCCGCGGTCGGCCAGCGGGGCGATCAGGTCGGTGGTCTGGAACATGTCCCTGGTCGCCATGACTTGGCGCAGATGCCATCGGTAATCCAGTTTGGCGGCCATCAACGGTCCTTCCCGTCGGGTACCGTGAACGCGGGTGAAAGCGCGTTGCGCAGAGCGGTATTCATGAAATCGTCGCTGACATGGGTGTAGATCGCCGTCGAGCTGTCGCACTCGTGCCCGACCTGGACTTGGATAAATCTCCGGTCAATCCCATCCTCGGTATGGTGCGACACGTAAGAATGCCGAAATGAATGGGGAGACAAGACTTTCGGAAGTTTCAAAGCATCACGGTAAGCCACGAACCGCGCATTGATCTCCGGAGGTTGAACCCGCCCGCCGCGCTCGGTGACCCATAGCGCAGGATGGTTCGGGCAGCCGAACCGCGGCCGGATGTTCTCCGCGTAGTCGGCGACGGCCTCGACCGCCCACCCCATGGTCGACGCGACGTTGCGGCGCCGGGGAGGCTGCCCACGCTTGGCTTTGCCGAACCGCACGTGCAACATCCCGTACCGGCCGAACCCCGGCGCTTCCGGGTTGCGGCCCCAATCGGCCAGATCGAGCTTCGACGTTTCGGTCCTCCGAAGGCCCCATCCATACATCAATTTGAAAAGCGTCGCATCCCGGTAAGCCGCAAGCGCGCCTTTGCGTTTCGAACGAACAGCGCGGTCGACCTGATCGTCGGCGTAATCGAAGAACCGCTGCAACTCCTCACGGGTGAACGGCCGCTCGTCCGGATTACCTTCATAGGAATTGAGGTGGGCGATCGAGTTCCACTCGTGCACGATCGGCACAGGGTGCATCCCCGGCCCGAATTCCTTCTCGCAGGCCGACACCCATCCGTAACGGGCGTTGTCTGTCAGGAACTCGGTGAACAACCGCAAATCCGTCTGATAACCGCGGATCGTCGATGGCGCCATATGCCGCTCGCTGGTCATCCACAACGACCATTCGTCCACATGCGCCGCAGTCCAACGCCACGGGTATTCGTTGGCGAACCCCAGAAATCGCCGCACCAACTGCTCACGCCCGGTGATGGTGTCTTCCTGCAGTCCGCGAGCCGCCTGCTGCGCCCGCCACCCCCGCAGCATCGCCTCCATCATCGCGTCCTCGGGGCGTAACTGCACGACCCCAGAAACCATCTCCAGATGCGCCGCACCTGCCAGATCGACCTGCCGCAACCCCACCTCCAGCTAGCTCTGGTAGCGGGCTAATCATGCATCAAACGGGTGTGTGATGGCAAACGGCCAGGTCAACGCGTCACTCTCATGAAGACCAGGTAGGCTCAGGGACCGCGCACCCATCAGGCCACCAGCGTCGATTCGCCCGTCTGATGCAATTTCTGAGGGTTCACATAGTGTTCGGCCATGCGGTCGCTGACCTGGCCCAGATAGCGGCGGATGTGAGTCAGGCTGGCGCCGGCGCGCAGCAAATTGGTGGCCAGGGTGTGGCGGGCCTGATGCGGCACGCAGTGGCCGAGGTCGAGTTCGGCGATCCAATCCCGGAACCGGCTGTGAAACCACTGGTAGGTCAGCGCGACGCTGCCGTCGTGGTTGCGGTGGGTGGTCGGGAACAGCGCCAGGCGGGCGCGTTCCGCGTCGCCGGGCCGGTGACCATGCTGAGCGAAGAAGCGCTCGAGGGTCTTGCGCTGCCGCTCGGCGATGACGTCGTGCAGCCGCTCGGGGATGCGGATCGCGGCGTCGTAGTTGCCCACCTTGGTCTGGTCGTGCCAGAACATCGGCAGGCCGCCGTAGCGGCCCAGGCAGTCCCAGCGGACCTGCAGCACCTCGCCGATGCGCCGGCCGGTGGTGACGGTGATCTCCCACATGTCGCGCAGGCCGCGGTCCTGCGGATCGTAGACCTCGGCAAGCTGGCGCAGGTTGGTCTCGTCGGCCAGTGCGCGGGCCACCTCGTCGGGGAACGGGCGGCGCGGGGTGCGGCCGGTGGTGGCCCCGGCGGTGGGCGCGGCGACGACGAATTCGCGAGCCAAGCCGATGCGGTCGGCCGCACCGGTCTCCATCGCATCGCGCAGCATCTTGTGCAGGGCGTTGAACACGATCGAGCGGGTCACCGTGGTGACGATGCTCGTCTTTCCACCGGGTTGCTTGATCGCCAGTGACGGCAGGACGTCGCGTTCGCGGCGGCGCTGGTCGGCGATAAACCGCCGCATGTGCTCGTCGTCCAGCACCGTGGGGTCGTTCCCGCCGCCGGGCGCGTCGATCTCCAGGAAAGCGCCCAGTTCGATTGCTGCCCTGCGGATCCCGTCGATAACACCGCCGGAGCGGGGGCAGCGCGGTGACTGCAGCAGGGCGGCGAGGTAATCCCAGACCAAGTCACGCAACCAGCGCTGCGGGATCCCGGTCAGATCGACGTGGCTCGCGCGATGATCGAACCGCACCCCGAAGTGGTCGGTCTCGATGAAACCGGCGTCCTTGGTCTCGGCGGGGGTGAAGTAGACCAGTCGCAGCTCGTGCAGGATCTCCTTGACGATCGCACCAGTGAAGTAACCGGATCCGCCAGCACCGAGGGGGAAGCCCAGCAGCGTCTCGACGTCGTGGTCGCGACACGTGGCCACCAGCGAGCGGATCCACCCCAGGTCCCACCGGGTCGGCCGCGCGCGCTGGGTGTGGACGAACAGGCCCCACTTGATCTCCGCACGAACCAGTGGGCGCAGCCCCAGCAGATTGATCTGCCCGGGCCACCACGGCGCCGGCGTGGTGGCGCACCACCGACGAAACGCCGCCTCGTCGGCATACTCGATCGGAACCGGCCTACCGAACTGTTCATAGCGCTGCCACCACGACGACGGCAGCCTGGCGCGGCCCGGCCGCCTATCACGGTGGTAGCGGCTGCCATGCCACGGGCATAAACCAAGCGGCGAGTCGGCCAGGTTGGTACAGACCGCCACCCGACAGGACCCGTAGCCAGGAAGGGGCAGCTGCTCGCTCAGCCAGGCGGCCAGGTCCGCTGCATCGCCATGGGTCTTCTCATGGTGCTGCCATCGGCTCAGATGCCGCTGACACAACCGCAGCTCGGTATGCGCAACCGGCCGCTGGGGACACACCCGGCAGATCATCTCCTCGGCCCGCACACGGCGCGTCAAACCCGTTGCGGCGGAAAGAAACGCGGCCTTGCCCACGCCGCGCTCACGTTCACACGCAAACTGTTGCAGATGCTCTGAGCACAGATCCGTGCCGCCCGAGCGTGATCGCTCACAACCGCCGACCACACACTCCCAGCGATAGATCGGATGCTGGCGCGGAATCTCGATCACGTCCGGGCGAAAGATCGGACCAAACGACGGACCGGCGATCAGGGTGGTAAGAATCTCCAACCGGTCCCGCCCCACGCGATCCGGTTCATTCTGATATAGGAATGGCAGCCCAGCTCGGGCGTTGCGGCCGCTCACCGGCTCTCACCCCACACCTTGCGCAACGCCGCGTCGAAATCCGGATCGTGGACATCGACGTGCCCGTAGATTTCGTCGACCATCGCCGCCGAGGCCCACCCGCCGGCATCGCGGGCAATCAACAGGTTGCCCTGCGATGCGTCCAGCACCGCCGAGGTAAAGTTGTGCCGGAACGCATGGGGCCTCACCACCCCCAGTCCAGCGCGCTTGCCGGCACGCGCCAGCACCCGACGCGCCGCGACCGGTGCCCACGGCTGCCCGGTGTCACCGCCATGCAACTGGATTAGCAGCATCCCGTGATCTGTTGTCCCACACGGGTATTCGGTGGTGATGTAGTCGAAATATGTGTGGATCATGGCCGGGCTGACCCGTTTGACCAGCCCGCCGGTCACGATGCCATCTTCGATGCGCCAGGGGTGTTTGGTCTTGGCCTCGGCGCCGTTCGGGTTGTCCGGGCGGTGGCACACGTGCACGTGCGGGGTGCGGCACTGTCCGCAGGCCGCGCCCTCGCGCAGGTGCAGGTCGATCAGGTAAAGTCCGCACAGCTCGCCAATCCGAAGGCCACCGTCAACGAGCCAGGTCACCACGAGCCGGTCCCGAGCCGAATACACAGCCTCCAGTAGCTTCTCTCGCGCGCCGTCGGGCAGCATCTTCGGATGCCGCCGTCGCGGACCCTGTGGGGCAAGTGGATTCGCCGGCAGCGACGTTGTGGTGTGACCCAGGAAGGCGCGGCGGCGATCCAGCCGTGACGGCAACCGAGACTGGCTCAGGCTCTTACCGAGCTCGGGGTTGACCCCCAGCGCGGCCTGGTGCAGGTAGAATCCTTTCAGGCACGACGCCGTAATCGATAGCGCCGCAGGCCCATACGGGCGCTTACCGACCCGCCACGGCTCGCCCAACGGCGTCCGTACCTCGGCACCGAGAATGCCCATGTAGCGTTCCAGATCACGCAGCCGCACCGCGTCTAGAGTCAGGCAGTCGCGCTCCATCCACCGCAGGTGATCGACCAACACGTAGGCGTATGTCCGCTGCGTACCCGAGCCTTCGTGACGGCGGAGGAATCGGTCCGCCTCCGCATGCTCGGTCCCTTCCGGCCACACGATGGTCCACGCTCGCCGCCCGTTCCTGCGGTCGATCCGCTGAACCCGAAGATCTCCAATCACCACTCGCCGCGCCATACGCCGCCTCCTTGTCCGAACGTGACGGACATCGCGAACCCGGTTGGTAAACAACCACGCGACGGGGCAAAAGTCACGCAAGACGAACGGCGTGTACAGCTTTAATTGCGGTCGGTAATATCGACGATCAGCAGTTGAGTTTGGTGTCGTTCGGCAGCTCCGACGGCACGATTCGTCAGAGAGTTGATCCGGCCTTCGCCGGGAAGCCCGAAGAATTCGAGGATCTTAACGTCGAAGTCCTTGATCTTGGCGCCCGCAGGCAGGTTGATCCAAACCACCGGGCACAGGTCGGCTTCGCGGTCGGCCGTCGGATAGTGGACCGGACGACCGCGCTTATCGTGACCGGCACTGCTAGTCCACCCGTTGTAGCTGGGTCTGCTGCATGAATAGGTGACACCCGAGATGGCTTGCCCTTGGTGGGCGGCTGGAAGGATGTCACTGTGGCTAGGCCTTATCCCCGTGAGTTCCGTGACGACGTTGTGCGGGTCGCCCGTAATCGCGATGACGGTGTGACGCTCGAGCAGATTGCCACCGATTTCGGGGTTCATCCGATGACGTTGTCGAAGTGGATGCGCCAGGCTGATATCGACGAGGGCACCAAGCCCGGCAGCTCGACGAGCGACTCCGCGGAGCTACGCGAGCTGCGCCGCCGGAATCGCTTGTTGGAGCAGGAGAACGAGGTGCTGCGGCGGGCCGCGGCATATCTGTCTCAGGCGAGTCTGCCGGGAAAAGGCTCTACCCGCTCGTGAATGAGCTCGCCGCCGACGGGATCCCCGTGGCGGTGACGTGCCGGGTACTGCAGCTCGCCCGCCAGCCCTACTACCGGTGGCGGTCCAACTCGGTCACCGACGCCGAGCTCACCGAGGCCTATCGGGCCAACGCGTTATTCGACGCACATCGCGACGACCCGGAGTTCGGCTACCGATTCCTTGTCGAGGAGGCCCGAGCCGCCGGTGAGCCGATGGCCGAGCGCACCGCCTGGCGGATCTGTACCAACAACGGCTGGTGGAGCGTGTTCGGCAAGAAGCGCGGCAAGAACGGCAAAGTGGGTCCACCGGTGCATGACGATCTGGTCGCCCGCGACTTCACCGCAGAGGAGCCAAACACGTTGTGGTTGGCGGACATCACCGAGCATCCGACCCGCGAGGGCAAGCTCTACCTCTGCGCGATCAAGGACGCGTTCTCCAACCGCATCGTCGGCTACTGCATGGACTCCCGGATGAAATCGCGGCTGGCGACCACAGCGCTCAATCACGCCGTGGCTCGCCGGAGTGAGGTGGCCGGCTGCATTCTGCACACCGACCGCGGATCGCAATTTCGCAGCCGAAAATTCGTCCACGCCTTGGGCCGCTACGACATGGTCGGATCCATGGGCCGGGTCGGGGCCGCCGGCGACAACGCGGCCATGGAGAGCTTCTTCAGTCTGCTGCAGAAGAACGTCCTGGACCGCCAACAGTGGGACACCCGCGAGGACCTACGGATCGCGATCGTCACCTGGATCGAACGCACCTACCACCGTCGCCGCCGCCAGGCTGCTCTCGGACGATTGACCCCGATCGAATTCGAAGCAATCATGACCACACCGGCCAGTCAGGCCGCGTGAAGGAAACTGTCACCTATCGGTGCAGCAGACCCGCTGTCGCGCGCCCACCTCATCATGAGCGTGCTCTTACCGATGACATTCGGTCCGGTCAATGCAAGGACGCGTTTTGCACCGGGAGGTAAACCGGCATTGGTTTGAACCGTCTCCGACATCGCCATACATATCGCGGTCAGCTCGTCTGTCTGTACGTAAAGGTGTCCCAGCCAGCGTCGTAGTTGATCGGTGTGATTGCACCGTTGTTGATCCGACATCGCCTTCCATTGCCTTAGCGTCAGCGGAGCCGGCTCCTCGGGTATGTCAGCGACGCAGAAGTTGTGCCAGATCCGCGCGTCCATCAGATCAACCATCTTCCAGGAGGTTTGGCCACGCTCGGCGCACGTGTTCTGGTTGCCGGGCACGCTGAGCGGCCGGTTCCGTAGGTTTTGCGAGATCACGGGCCTGCTGAGCTTCGCCGTGATCGGTCCGGGACTGCTCGGCTCGCAGTCGAGCGGCGATCATCCTGCTTCTTAACTTTGGTTGTGGCGGGGTAGTCGTGAGTTCATTTAGTTCGTCGAGGATTTGACGTGTCGCGGAGCCGCGTTTGAGGATATTGTTCCCGCCGCGGCGTCGAATCCGTTGCCGCGCAAGATCGACAATGGTTTGCGTCATCGCTGCTTCCGTCCGGTACGCGCCCCGCCATTCGATGGGCTCGACCTGTTTTGATTGCGGGTCCCTGAACCAGATACGAGCTAGGTCATGGGGGTCGACGTAGAACGGGGCCGCACGGTCAGCCGATCGAAAGTAACCTTTCGCAACTTTGCGGTAGGGGTCAAGAGCCGGCGAATCGTAAGTCATGTCCGAGAATTCGACACCAGCTTGGCTGATCGTGCCCCAGCGGACCGGCAAGAACTGGTAAATCAGATCCGGCCGTTGAGGCACGTCGATTCGTCCGGTCACCTCCACCATCGCGTCCCACATCTCCAGAGGACACAATCTGGCCTTCGGCTCTCCTGGTAAGACCAACCCTGTGTGCCAGGTGCGGTGGTAGTCCAACGCGATAAAGCGCCGTAAGTGTTCCTGAAGCTGCTGCGCTGTGAGCAAGGGCTCTTCGCTGACGAGACGCCCACGTTCGGAGACGTTGCGGCCTTTATACCCCGGAATCTGTTGCACTCCACGTTGAATCGTCTCGTGCCAACGCTCGACGTGCGGGTTGTCAGTGGGCTTTTTGCCTCGGCTCAACAACAAGTCGATCCCGAGATCGCGCAACAAAGCATAGAAGTAATCCGACACGAAGATCGAGCCATGGTCGCAGTGAATTGCATCCGGGCGAACTGCCGGTACTCGGTGCTCGCCTTGCAACGTCGAGAAGTCCGGCGCCAAGATGCGCCGACCGGCCTGTACGTGGACGTGGGAGAAATCGAGTTGCTCCGGTAACCCCACCCACCTCCAGCCGCCGATGGAGGTGCCCTCGACTGCGAGAGAGAACGGTCGGCACAAGTCATACACCAACAGCCCAGCCTCAAGGCCGTTGGCGCTCTTGGGTACCACCCGCAAGGCCAGGACTACCCGAGTTGCAACGTCGATTGCTGTGAGGATCTCGACGCTCCACGGCCGCCCGCTTAGCGGGTCGAAGACGAGATTGTCAGCACGGGTCGCATCGATAGCAACCACTTGACCGGGCCGAATCGCTGGGTAGTGTTTCGTGCCTGAGACTTTCCGCAGTTTTCGACTTCGTTGCGCCCTCGTGGTAGCGCCCTTCTCGCCCTTTAACGTCGATAAGAACTCTCGGGTAATCCGCTGCGGCGTCTCGAGATCTGTGACGCCGTCTCGCCTGAGGCAGACTCGAATACGACGGTCGAGTTCTTGAAGTGAAACTGTAGACCGGTCTCCGTCGAGGGAGTCGACGACGTCGGTCGCCACCGCGCGATATCGCTGGTCGATTGTGTCCCACAACTTGCTAGGACGGGTGCTGCGGCCGTCGATCAGGGCGCTGAGACCTTCGCTTTTCCATCCTCGTACCCAGTTTCTGATCGTGCTGGGGTTGTAGGCGGCCGATTGCACCTCACCATCGCGTACCCGTCGCTGCAGTTCATGATCGTATTGTCCTTCATGGCCGAGTAGTTCAGCCATGACGAAGCATCGACGTGACTCCGAGACGCCAAACCCTGGACCGAAGGGAGAACGAGGCTCACCTGGCCGGGCCAACTCGGGATGGCCATCGCGATAGCCAGTGATGATCTCCTGGACGATTTCCAAACGCGTCAGCACGACAGCGCGGGTAGTGTCATCGAGTCCGTCCCAGATCGGTCGTAGTGGCTCGGTGAGCGCTGCAACTTCTCCGTTAGTGATGGCGCGGACCGTAGATAGCTTGTCCCAGTCCACATGCACGACATCGCCAATTGAATCGCGGAACTTTACTCCGGTGGACAGGACTGCCACGACGACTGCCGTCCCGTTCTCTGTGAGTACACGTGCGCCCTCAGTCAACGGCGTTCGACCGGCGGTCACCGTACGTCACTCCGCACCGAGACTGCGGTGTGAACTTCCCAGGGTTCGGCCAGATCGATGGTCAAGACACCGCACCACAGCAGATGCCAGACGACCGATTTGAGTTCTCCTGTGCCGTCGTCCTCCGCGAAAACGCTGCCCAACGTGGCGTTTTGGCGACTCGCAGCGCGCCGAATCCGCTCCTCCAATCGGTTCGCCCATGCGGGTCTGTGACGAAAGCCGTGCAACCACAACAGATTCAGGCGTTCCACTTTTCCTAGGCCGGAAAAGATCTCGTAGCCCCATCCGACGGCCGCGCACGCGTCGCGGGTGATCGCGCTCTTCGTGCTGAAATCATCGTCCTGGCGCTCAAGTGGACGAGCGTCCCACACCCTAGCGCTACCGTCGTCGTGAACCGTGAGCAGATCTGGCACATGCCATCCGCTCGCTGTTCCGGTCCACGTTAGCTGCAGTGGCTGCGGCACAATGCGTGTCACCCGCGGATCACGGTCAACCCTTCGCACAAGGTCGTGTTCCAGGCCGGACTCTAGCGAAACACTGTCGGAGTTGGTCATCGCGTACGCCGTCACCGGAATATGGCGATGGCGTTCCGACGACCGAGGTTTTCGTACTGGCTGCAGTTGGTCAAGTGGTGGAACGCCGCGACTCTGCCACGTCCAATCAACCGTCGCACTATCGCGCAGACGGAATGTCCACGTCAGCCGCGGCCCGCGATCTGCATCCGAAAGCAGTCCATCATTACTCGGCATTTCCTATCCTCCGCGTTATCAGGCGATTTGCCAAATGATGCGTTCCGCCATGGCGCCGTGGCCAGGAAAGCAGCTGGATTGTCATAGCGAAGCAATCAACTCTTGACATACATGTCTCCACTAAATCGCTTCGACCACAAGCAGTTTGACCCATCACATGGCACAGTTACCATTGACAAGCGCAACAGTTATGCGATGAAAATCGGCCTGGTCGCAACGCTTTTACTCTGCCTCCGGTATGCCCCTACTGTTGACACCCGCAATAGTTCTCAGTGAGAGACCGGTGGTCGACCCCACGGAGTCGCGCTCTACATGCTCCTGCAGTCAGTGGGGGCTGGCGGGCTCTTGTTCGAACTCAGGGGAATTCCGCGCCATCCTGACTGTGTCGTGCACGATATTCTCGAAGCGCGTCGCGCTGGTCGTCACCTAGCGATTGATCGAAGGCTGCGAGCTCAGATGGCGAGCAGCTGGGCAGATAACTGTACGCATCGCGCCCCGTCGCATCGTCCCACCACATCCAGTACCGAGCGACCCGAACGCCGCGATATGCGGGCACCGCTGCTGCGGCGGCGGGTGCCACTTGGTAGAGGGTGGACAAGCTGATCTGGGGAACGGAGACGGCCGGCAGCGCGAGTGGGCGCGCGGCCAGATCCTGTGCAAGGCACAGCATCTGCGAGAGAAAGATTGCGGCATCCTCCGGCTCGATGTGATAGACGGACCTCTGCACCAACGGATCCGGTCGAGTGAATGTCGTGTAGGCCGTGTCCGCGTACTCGCGTGAGGTGTGGTCCGACCGAGCGGTGACTTCAAGACAGCACAGCCAATGGCGCAGTTGGAGGCACACGTACTGTCGCCAACGATCTCGAGTTGTGTCGATGATGAGCTGATCACTGGCAAATCGCACGTCCCACGGCACGTGCGCCGATTGCAATCCGTGATTCTGCACGAGGGCTCGTATCCGTACTCCCCCGGTGAGAACTTCGTCCATCGTTGCGCTGCCAGTGGGCATATAGCTGCACAGCATGCTGGTGGACACTCCGCGGAAGTACTGCGGCTCCTTTTCAGGCCGCGGGTATCGATACCCGAGCGCGCACATCGCCAGATGGTGGATCTGCTCACTTGCGGCAATGTCGCACGCCAGGCGAAGTATCCCTGAAACCAGCCGAGGATCTTCAGGAACGCCCAAGTCGCCGACTGCCGATCTGCGGTGCTTCACGTAGGCGCGGACGAGTGCTGCCAACTTCGCGTCTCGCATCAATTCGGGCGCGCCCCTGGCCACCGAATTCCCGATGCCGGTAGCCAACCCGACCGCAAGAGAGACGAAGTCACTGTTCGGGTGGAACACACACGCGTCCAGAAGCTCGTCTTGGAAGGTTGCGTCCAGCAGAGTGGTGTACGAGCCGGGACCCCATTGTGAGGTGCGGCGTGTCGTAGCCGAATGATTGAAGGTCATCGCGTGATTCTTCGAGAGACCGCCAAAGTCACTCGAGCAAAGGAATCGACGCGATGACCACTGCCCACGATATCGATCTGCCTTCTGTGCTGGCTGAACGACTCACCACCTGTCACCCCGACGTGCTGCGCGAGCTGCTGGCCACGTTCATCCATACCCTGTTGGGTGCCGAAGCGGACGTGCTGTGCGGGGCTGGGTACGGCCAGCGCAGCAGCGAACGCACCAATCAGCGTAACGGCTATCGACACCGCGAATTCGACACGCGTGCAGGAACATTGGATCTGGCTATCCCCAAGCTGCGCCGCGGATCCTACTTCCCGGAGTGGCTGCTGGAACGCCGCAAACGCGCCGAGCGGGCACTGACCACGGTGGTGGCGACCTGCTACTTACTGGGCGTGTCGACGCGGCGGATGGACAAGCTCGTCGAGACGTTGGGTATCACCAGCCTGTCCAAGTCGCAGGTGTCAGTGATGGCCAAGGAACTCGACACCGCCGTGGAGGCCTTCCGGACCCGGCCGCTGGACGCCGGCCCCTACACGTTTGTCGCCGCCGACGCCCTGGTCCTGAAGGTCCGCGAAGCCGGCCGGGTGGTCAACGTGCACACCTTGATCGCGGTCGGGGTCAACGCCGAGGGCTACCGCGAGATCCTCGGCGTCGACGTCTCCACCGCCGAGGACGGGGCTGGCTGGCTGACCTTCTGGCGGTCGCTGACTGCCCGCGGCCTGTCTGGGGTCAAGCTGGTCACCTCCGACGCCCACGCCGGGCTGGTCAACGCTATCGGGGCCACGCTGCCCGGTGCGGCCTGGCAGCGCTGCCGCACGCATTACACGACGAATCTGATGGCCGTCACCCCGAAGACGTCGTGGCCGTGGGTCAAGACGCTGCTGCATTCGGTGTTCGATCAGCCCGACAAGGAATCCGTTGCTGCACAATATGATCGGATCATCGATGCACTAGCCGACAAACTCCCCAAGGCCGCCCAGCATCTCGAAGAGGCCCGGCCAGACCTGCTGGCGTTCACCGCGTTCCCCAAGCAGATCTGGCGCCAAATCTGGTCCAACAACCCCCAGGAACGGCTCAACAAGGAAATCCGCCGACGCACCGACGTCGTCGGCATCTTCCCCGACCGCGACTCCCTGATCCGCCTCGTCGGAGCTGTGCTGGCCGAACAACACGACGAATGGGCCGAGTCCCGCCGCTATCTCGGCCTCGACGTCCTCAGCAAATCCCGAGCCGACCAGGACTCACCGACAGAACAGGAGGTCACCCCGGCGGCACTGACCGCCTGAACCAACAAATCGAGGAATCACACGACGACGTCGTACACCACGTCCCTGGACTTGACCTCTTGGAACGCCCGGTCGGCGTCACTAGCGACGATGAGATCAGAGTCTCTGTCGTCACAACGAGATAGAAAACTCCCACACCGCAAGCACAGAAATTGGACATAGAGCGAACGCAGAGCATCCTCAATGCCCTCAGAGCTGCACCGCCGGCATAGCCATTCCGTCGTTGCAAGGCGCCGCCCCCAACCACGCCGCACCCGTGTCATGGTCAAGCTTTCCAATTCGGCATGCTCGAGGCCTATGCAACGAGCAACCGCCGCGATCGGCTCGTGTGCGTCCGGTTGTCTGGACATGCATGCACGCAGCAGCTGCGCCGGCCTGGTGCCATTCACTGCGGCGAGCCGCCGGCATAGCGAGTCGAACGACTCGCCCCGCACCGGTCGAACCCTGGCCGGAAGCCAGTCATCAGCGCAGTCGGCGCGGCCCCAAGTCATGTAAACTACGACCTCTAGTTAAACAACTGGGCTTGACCCCGTTTGGCGGACACAGGGTCAGGCGGCTTGTGCCGTCTGATTGAATCGGTGTTCGTAGTCGACCGGACTGATCATACCCAGCGCTGAGTGCCGTCTGCGCCGGTTGTAGACCCGCTCGATCCAGTCACCGACGGCCAGTTTGGCCGCCGCGCGGCTGGCCCACAGATAGCGGTCGTAGAACTCGACTTTCAGTGTGGCCCAGAAGGATTCGGCCGCAGCATTGTCCCAGCACACCCCGGTCCGCCCGACGGAGCGGGCCAGGTCGTGTCGATCAGCGAACCGGGCGAGCTGCGCTGAGGTGTATTGACAGCCGCGGTCGGCGTGGAAGATGACCGTCTCGGCCAGCTCGCCGCGCATCGCGACCGCCATCGACAACGCGGACTCGACGAGGTCGGTACGCATGTGATCATCGAGGGCCCAGCCGATTACCCGCCGCGAGCACCCGTCACGCACGGCACACAAGTACAGCCAGCCCTGCCCAGTGCGAAGGTAGGTGATGTCGGAGGTCCACACCCTGTCCAGCACACCGGTGTCGAACCGGCGCCTCACCAGGTCCTTGGGTACCGGGGCATCCAGGTCGATGACCGTGGTGGCCGGGGCGAAGCGGCGCGGGCAGATGCCGGCCAGGCCTTGGCGGCGCAGCGACGCCGCCACCGTCTTGCGCGACACCGTCTGACCGGCCTCGCGCAGGTCGGCCAAGATGCGCGGCGCCCCGTACACCCCATCGGAGGCCTCGTGGAACGCGGCGACCTTGGCGTCCAGCTCGGCACGACGCCGCTGGGCCGGACTCGGCCCCGCAGCGCGAGTCTTGCGCCATTTGTAGAACCCTGAGCGTGACACCTCCAGCAGCGCACACATCCGCTTGACCGTGTAGGTGGCCTTCTGCGCCTCGATCACCAGGTAGGCTTCTACCGGTTCTGTTCGGAGACGAAGAAGGCCGCGGCTTTTTTCAAAAATGCACGGTCCAAACGTAATTCGGCGTTTTCTCGGCGCAGACGCTCCAGCTCTGCGCGCTCATCGGCATCCAGCACCGCGCCAGTATCGCCAGCTGAAGCCGATTCCTTCGCCAGGCGCACCCAACGGCCCAGCAGTTGTTCGCCGACGCCGATCTCGGCGGCCACATGAGCCACCGGCCGACCGGTCTCGATCACCAGGCGGGCAGCCTGATCCCGGAACTCCGGGGTGTACTTCTTACGCTTGCCCGACATACGGACAACCTTCCCGCAGGACCAGCGGTCCCACCAGTCAGGTGTCCACCATCAGGGGTCAATCCCACAACAGCGTGCCGCTTGCTAATCTTCGCTGCATCTCGACAGCCGCCGCTGTCGAGATGCAGCGAAGATTGACAGGAATCGCCGGTCTACTTTGACAAGACTTCGGCGTGTCGCGGGAGCCTGTCAAACTGCGGTGCAGAGAGCTACTCGCCGTCCTCCTGTACCGCCGGCACGCCCCGGCAGATAACTACGCAATGTCGGTCGACGAACCCGTTCCACTGCCATCGTTCAATGGCCGCCGCGCCGACCAACCAAGTCTTTGATGCCGTCTTCGGACCGTGGTGATAACGCCGCAACAAACACAAGCGGCTACCACCGACTCAGCATCGAGGAAGCCGATGTCGAGTTGCAGCGAAGATTGATATGACTCGCGGGTCTACTCTGACAAGACTTCGGCGGGTCCCTGCGTGTCAGGGTGAGTTGAGTCCACTGGTTCACAGCAAATCGGCCTGACGCAGGGCGAGATACGGATCGGCACACCATGACCAGCTCGACGATTACCGCGGTGAACCACAATGAACCGATGGATCCACCCCACCCCAGAGCCGACGGGCCGCGGCGCCGTCGCGCGTTCACCGCGTCGGACAAGATTGCCCATCTGCATGCCTATGAGCAGGCGTGCGAACACGGTGAAGGCGGCGCCTATTTGCGGCGGGAGGGCCTGTATTCGTCGTTGATCAGCGAATGGCGCAAGCAACGCGACGCCGGGGTGCTGGCGGGCAAACGGCCCGGCGAGAAGGTTGGCAGGCTCACCGCCGAACAGGCCGAGATCGCGCGGCTCACCCGCGAACTCGCTCGCGCAAACAAGCGGTTGCACACCACCGAGGCCGCCCTGGACATCATGGGAAAAGCACACGCTCTCTTGGAGTCACTGTCCGAGAGAGCGGACTCCGACGAGCAGCGCAAGAAGCGCTGACCGAGACCTTCGCAATGCTGACCGGACATGGTGTATCGACAAGGCAGGCAGCCACATTGACCGGGCTGGTCCGCTCGACCGCGACTCGGCGGCGTAACGCCGCCACGGCGCTCACGCCCGCAGTCTGCACCGAGCCTGCGGTCGAGCCGGCCAACAAACTCACCGATGCCGAACGGCGCCGGGTCGTTGAGGTGCTCACCAGCGACCGGTTCGTCGATCTCGCGCCGTTGCAGATCTACGCTCAGCTGCTCGACGAGGGCGTCTATCTGTGTTCGGTGTCCACGATGTACCGGGTGTTGGGACAGCACACGCTGGTCGCCGAACGCCGCCGGCTGGCGCGGCACCCCAGCCAGGTGTGCCCGGAGCTGGTCGCGACCGCACCGCAGCAGGTGTACAGCTGGGACATCACCAAACTCGCGGGCCCAGTGAAGGGCACCTATTTCGATGCGTACGTGATGATCGACATCTACTCCCGCTACCTCGTCGGTGTTCACGTCCATGCCCACGAATCCGGTGTTCTGGCAAGGGAACTGATGGAGCAGATCTTCAGGGTGCATGGCGTACCGCAGGTCGTGCACGCCGATCGGGGAACCTCGATGACCAGCAAGACCGTCGCCACGCTGCTCGCTGATCTGGAGGTTACCCGGTCGCATTCGCGGCCACGCGTGTCCAACGACAATCCGTACTCGGAGTCGCTGTTCAAGACGTTGAAGTACGGACCGGCGTTTCCCGAGCGCTTCGGATCAATCTGGGAGGCAAGGCAATTCATGGACACCTTCACCCACTGGTACAACCACGAACATCGTCACACCGGCATCGGTTTGCACACACCCGCCGACGTGCACTTCGGGTTGGCCACCGACAAAGCCGCCGACCGGCGCACGGTACTGACCCAAGCCCGCGCCCGACACCCGCACCGCTTCGGCACCGTCGGGGCGCCGAAGATCCTCGACCTACCCGACACCGCCTGGATCAACCGACCAGCCCAGAACACCACCCAGGAGACCGCCACGACAGCCGCCTAACACCCACTGGACTCATCCACCTTGAAAAATTCCGGGTCGCCGCGGCTTGTCAAACTCAGCTGCATGGCGTGTGCCGAAGCCTCTCCGTGATAAATGGAGGTTCCACTGGTGCCGCGGCAGCTGGCCGATCCGAGATTTGCGCCAATATGTGGCTCGCTTACCGGCAACATAATCGCGCATCCACTTGTAGCCGTGCACGAAGCTTGATCCGAAAGGGCAGAACCGTTGCGCGCCCATGCTCATTCCGTACTGCAAACCGTTGGAATCGGTGACGTGTGGCGGCGGGTTGTCGTCAATCCACTCAGCTGCCTTCACGACGATCTTCTCGAACTCTCGCGGTGGCCTGACGACATCGCCTTCCGGCAGCGACACGATGAGGTTGTGGCGCTTCTCGTATCTCTCCCTTGCCTCTACAAACACCTGGTATTCAAGGTCTTTGGAGCCGTCATCGCGGATCGCGTAAGCTGTTCCCGGTTCAGAAATCGAACGCCTCGTTACTAGCGGAGAAAACTTTCGTGCAGTAGTCCCGAAAGGCGACGGTCCGGCGCGTGAGACGCCCACGTAGGGTCACGGCGAGTAGTGCTACGTCCGGGACGTCGTCGGTTATGTCGAGTTCGCGGTATGCCCGTCCTTCGTAGCTGAGGTTGGTGCGGGACTGTTGCAGGAGCATGGACCATCCGAATCCACGCGCGACGAGCGCGCGCACGCCTTCGACGCTCGAGGTTTGGTGTACGACCCGAGGTGTCACCCCGGCAGCCGACAGGATCGCGCGATAGAAGACCTCTCCGGGTGAGATATCGATGAGGATCATCGGCTCGTTTGCGATGCTACGCAGCGTGATGTTGTGAACTTCCTGGCCGACGTAGCCCTCGGCTACAAGAACTTTCGGCCGGACTGTGAAGAGAGGGTGTGTACTAAGGCCGTCGCGCACACCGAGGTCGTACATCAGAACTACGTCGCATCGACCTTGAATGAGCCAGTCCTGCGCTTCGCTGGTTGCGCCCTCCATGAAGCTGAAATTCACTGCGGGGTAACGGCTTAGGAAGCCCGACATCAGTTGGGGAAGAAGCACCGGAGTGAGCACCGGGTCTAACGCAACCTTTAGTTCACCCGCCACTGCGCTGCCGATGCTAGCTGCGTTGCGTTCGAGCTCTCGCGCCCGTGCCACCAGCGACCGTAGCTCCGGGAGCAGTGCGGTACCGGCCGCGGTGAGCGTGACGCCCCGCGCTCTCACGCGATGCAGCAACCGCACTCCCACGATGTTCTCAAGCTCGGAGATCGCCACCGATACCGCTGATTCAGAGATTGGCAGCTCGGCGGCGGCCGCGGCGATCGAGCCCCGCTCGGCGACGGCGACGAAGTACTCCATCTGACGCAAGGTCATCCGCATAAACCCAACTTTAATTGAGGAAGTTCCACCAAAACATGTATTTGACTCCGGTTAGAGTCTGGGAGAACAGTGGGAATCGAATAGGAATCGAGACGAGCAGGCCAATTCAGCGCAGTCGGCTCGCAGGATGAGAACCGCAAAGACGCGAGCCAGAGGTGTCGCGACCGATCTGCATCCGGTCCGCAATGGTAAGGGCAGCTCGGTCCTGTCATCTCAATGAGAGGAACGATGAAGATGGGTCGTGTTGCTCTAATCACCGGAGCGAGTCGGGGAATTGGTGCGGCGACCGCTCTAGTCCTCGCCGAGCAGGGGTTTCGAGTTGTCGTCAACTACCGCTCCAGCGCCGAGCAGGCAGCCGAGGTAGTCCAGGCCGCGACCGCGGCTGGCGCTGAGGCCGTCGCGATTCGGGCCGATGTCACCGAGGCCGACGATGTCGCCGCAATGGTGGGCGAAACCGAACAGCGGTGGGGTCGCGTGGACGTGCTCGTGCACAACGCATTGATTCCTTTTGATGTCACCTCGTTCGCCGATCTGAGCTGGGACCAACTCGGCGGCAAGCTGGACCGCGAGCTACGGGCCGCATTCCTAATCACCAAAGCCGTTGTGCCAGGAATGATTTCCCGTAATTACGGTCGGCTGGTGTACCTCAGCACGGGGTTATCGCGCCGTCCCCGCGACGGGATGATCACGCTGGGCACCGCCAAGGCGGCACTGGATCAGTTTGTCCGCTACATCGCGCTCGAGCTGGCGCCGCATGGGATCACCGCCAACCTCGTCGCACCCGCCACGGTGGACGAAACAAAGGTGACCGGGCAGTTGACGACCGACCAGGTGCGTCACCTCGGCGCAACCAACCCCATGGGGCGTCTCGTGCGCCCCGACGAGGTGGCCAGGACGGTGGCGTTCTTGGCTAGTGAGGAGTCCGGTTTCACCACCGGCCACTACCTGCCGGTCAACGGCGGCCTCGCCATGGATTGAACGGGACAGCGACGCATCAGATTCGGAAGGAAGGCAGTCCCCATGAACACCATCGACCTGGCACGCCCGAGTGGGCAAGCCGTTGTCGTCGGAGCGACCGGCGAGGTCGGCGCTGCCATCGTCGCGCGGCTACGCAAAGCCGGAGTGCCGGTGGTCGCAGTGGCACGCGACCGTGACCGCCTCGAACAGTTGAGTGCAACCGACGATGGGATTACGGCATGCCCCGCGGACATCGGCGATGACTCGTCGGGCGAGGCGATCGCCGCCGCAGTGTCCGGGCCTGTCCGGATGGTGGTCCAGTCAGCAGCCGTTCCGCCGGCCGGACCGCTGGCCACGATCGAGCCAGAGGTCCTTGGCCGGTCGGTGTCGTTGAAGCTGGGTGGGCTGCTGCGTCTCATCCGCGCTGTTGACGATCGGTTTGTCCAGGGGTCCCGGATCATCGCCATCGGTGGCCATTTCGGTTCCGAACCCACGCCTCAAACCTGCGGGGCCGGTGTCACCAATGCTGCCCTGGCCAACCTCATTCGCCAGCTCGCCGACGCCTACGGGCCACGGGGGGTGACCGTGCACATGGTCGCTCCGGGTGTCTTGGACACCGACCGCCTCCGTCGGTTCGCCGCCGCCCACGCCGAGGCGCGCGGCGTCAGCGTCGAGGCCGTTCTCGATGAATACCGATCCCACTCACCGCTGGGTCGGATGACCACGGTCGACCAGGTCAGCTGGGCGGTAACTCAACTGCTGGCGCCCGAGGCCGACGCGCTGCACGGCGCAACTCTCGCCTTGGACGGCGGCGCCCGCCGAGGGCTCTTCTAGCCGCCGAAACCCGCTGCGCGCTCACCGGCCTCGACGGCATCAGATTGGGAAGGGATTCAGGCATGAGGACCATTGATCTGGCCTATGTCGAGCGTGGTGTCCACGAGGAACTGGTCGCCTATGTGGCCGACCAGGAGGGCTACTACGAGGATGAAGGTGTCCACGTCGCCATCCGCAACGGGGTCAGCTGGGACCCGGAGCGTCTGCGCCGCGGCGCGTCCATTGGTCTGGGCCGGGCCCTATTGCAGCGGCTGACCGGTGGCATCGGCTGGAAGGTGCTCAGCGTCAACACCCATCGTCCGCTGTTCTGGTTTCTCGGCAACGCCGAGGTGACAACCATGGCCGATCTGCGCGGTCGCCGCGTGGCGGTTCACCCCGCCCACACCGCCCCCGGTTGGTTCACCCGAATCGTCCTGCGCGAGCACGCCATTGACCCCGACCGCGACCTGGAATGTGTGGTGCGGCTTCCGGGTGACTACCAGATGGACCTGCGGCGGCTTAGGGACGGCTCGATCGACGCTGCCTGCGTCGGCACCACGCTCTCCCCCGAACAGGTCGCCGAGGAGGAAGGGTTTCACGTGCTGGCCTGGGTCGGCGATCACATCCAGATCCCCACCGTGGGCATCGCGGTCGACCCAGTTCATATCCCGCTGGACAGCCCCGCGGTGCAGGCGCTGGTGCGGGCCAACAACCGGGCCCTGCGGACGATCGCCGAACAGCCCGACTTGGCCGTGGACTACATCGCCTCGTTCCTCAATCGGCTGACGCGTGATGAAGCGCAGCAGTACTACGAGCGCTACATCCGCTCGGCCTTCACCCCCGACGGCCGGGTGGACCTCAACATCGCGCAGCAAGGGATCGACGCGGTCGCGGCCGAACTCGGCGTAGCGCCTGTAGCCGCTGATCTCATCTATGCGCCGTCCGCATGAACGTCAAGACAGTCCAAACACGAAGGGTTCCAGCCATGCACACTATCGACCTGTCCTATGTCGGACACGGGTACCACGAGGAACTGGTCGCGTACGTCGCTGATCAGGAAGGCTACTACGAGGATGAAGGTGTCCACGTAGCCATTCGCGACGGAGTCGGCTGGGAAACAGAGCGTGTGCGCCGCGGCGCGACGATCGGCTTGGGCCGGGCGCTGCTGTCGCGGCTGACCGACGACATCGGCTGGAAAATGCTCAGCGTCAACACCCACCGTCCGCTGTTCTGGTTTCTCGGCAGCGCCGACGTGACATCGATGGCGGATCTTCGCGGGCGCCGCCTGGCGGTCCACGCCGCCCACACCGCCCCCGGATGTTTCGCCCGCATCGTCCTGCGCAAACACGGCCTTGACCCCGACCGCGACCTGGAATGTGTGGCGCGACCTCCGGGTGACTACCAGATGGACCTGCGCCGCCTTCGGGACGGCTCCATCGACGCCGCATACGTTGGCAGCACGCTCTCACCCGAACAAGTCGTCGAGGAAGAAGGGTTCCATCTGCTGGCCTGGGTCGGCGATCACTTTCAGATCCCCACCGTGGGGGTCGCTGTGGACCCCACCCACATCCCGCTGGACAGCCCCGCGCTGCAAGCGTTGGTGCGGGCCAACCAGCGCGCCCTGCGGACGATCGCCGAAAAACCTGCCCTGGCCGTCGACTACGTCGCCTCGTTTCTCAATCGACTGACGCGTGATGAAGCGCAACAACACTACGAGCGCTACATAGCCCCGTACTTCACCCCCGATGGTCAGGCCGACCTCGATATCGCACAGCAGGCGATCGACGCCGTCGCCGCCGAACTCGGCGTCTCGTCGGTACGGGCCGACGATATTTATCAGCCCGCGCAGAGACCTGCACACCACTCGAAAGCCGGCTAAATGATTGACGTCGTTATCGCGGGAGCCGGCCGAAAGGGGTCATGCTGGCCTGCGAACTGGGATTGGCGGATCCAGCCGGTGGTGTTGGATCCGATGACCGGTCCTAACCCGCACCCGCGGGTCAACCGCATTGTGGGCCAAGGGGTTCGGATTCTTGATCATCGAGGCCTGTACAGCCAGCTCACCGGGACGGCAGAGCCGCCACAACCCGCTCCGCGCTCAATGTTCGCGGGCTTTGCATTGGATCTCGCGGTGGTACCCGAATCCCAACTGTTCGTGGTCCCCGTTCAACAGCGGGGGCTTGTTCAGGTGCTTGCCGAGCGGGCTGGCGAATACGACGCGGACATTCGTTGGGGCCACGTCCTGACCGGTTTCGACCAGCACGACGATGGCGTCACGGTACATGTCGCCGGCCCGGATGGTGCCTACGATCTGACCAAGTACTTTGTCGGCGCCGACGGTGGCACCAGCATGACACGCCACCTCGCCGGTATTGGATTTCCCGGGATGTCGTCGTATGACCTGGTCGTCCGGATGGGGTTCGATGTACTGCCGCCGGACGAATGGGTCGACCCGGCCAGCGGGACTGTCGACGTACCCGGGTTCGGCCGCCTGCCACCCCTGCGGATCCATCGAACTGAGCGCGGTGTTTTCGCCTGCGGTGCGCTGGGCAGCCGGGTAGTGGTGATGACTTACGAATTGGACAGTTCGGCTCGTGAAGAACGCGGCGACGACACCACCGATGGGCTGCCCATGAGCCTGGCCGAGTTGGAGGCCAGCGCCAAGCGTGTGCTTGGTGCGGATGCGCCGCTGCGGCCCGCGTCGCCCGACGCGCCACTTGATCTGCGTCGGTTTTCCGGCATCAACTCGAGGATCGCGTCCCGGTACCAGGTCGGCCGGGTGATTCTGGTCGGCGATGCCGCGCACGTCCACTCGCCAATCGGTGGACCAGGGTCTCAATCTTGGCTTGCAGGACGCGGTGAACCTTGGCTGGAAGCTGGCGGCCCTTCTAAGTGGGCGCGTGGAGCCCACCCTGCTCGCCACCTATGAGACCGAGCGCCGGCCCGCTGCCGAGCGGGTCATCACACAGAGCCGGGCCCAGCTGGCTCTCTTCCGACCGGGGCCTGAAGTCACCGCGCTGCGCGAACTCTTCTCCGAACTGCTCACCGACCCCGCAAACGTCCGTCGCCTCAGTGACCTGCTGTCGGGTGCCGAAAACCGTTACGTCACAAGCGCCGATGCGCATCCATTGGTAGGGCGATGGGTACCCGACTTCGCCGTCACCAACGCCAGCGGAACACGACGCGTCGCGGAGCTCGCCCGCGACGGACGGCCGCTGCATGTTGATCTCACCGACCGTGGCGAGGTGGCAGCTGCACTGGTCGACAAAGAAGACCGGCTCGCTGTCGCTGCCGGACGGCCGGTCGGCGACGTGCCGGCGGCCACGGCGCTCCTCGTACGTCCCGATGGATATGTGGCCTGGGCATCTTCGCTGCACCGGGCTGACCCGGACGAATTGCGCGAACTGCGTGGCGTTCTCACGCATTGGTTTGGGGTTTAGCCGCTGCAACCACTGCCGAACGAAACCGACCTACGAAAGCAACTACCCTGTCCCGACAACAGCCACCACGCCGAGACCCGTTGTGGCGCAACCATGACGAAG
The DNA here is from genome assembly GCA_963841555.1 of uncultured Actinomycetota bacterium. Classification (GTDB taxonomy): domain Bacteria; phylum Actinomycetota; class Actinomycetes; order Mycobacteriales; family Mycobacteriaceae; genus Mycobacterium. Next base: position 290,832 of record CAWJDL010000003.1, on the reverse strand, counting down.
CTAAATTCCTGAACAGCTGCCCCAGACATATAAGTTCACGAGTGAACGGGTCCAGCTGTGGCCAGCAAGCGCCATTACGGTCTCCGTCAGAGCCGCCGCCTCCTGCACTGTTCTGCAGGATCTCCCTTGTCCGTCGACCTTTTCCGCGCACGCCGGCACTTCTACCGACTGAGGGTGCCTTGTTAAACAACAGGTACCCGCTTGCTAATCTTCGGTGCATCTCAACAGAATCGAATATGCGGCTTTACCGGTAAACCGTGACAAGTGCAGTTGATACGCGACGGTGATCGTCGTTGTCGGACATGCCTTCGCCAATGCGAGGTCCCCCTCACGGTGAAACTCTGAAGACGCCAACTCTCGCGTCCTGGCCTGCTATCCGAGTGAGCACTTAGTTGGACCTGGCAAACCACGTCCAAACACCCGACATTTCGCGGTCACTGCTGCGGTGTCTCCTTGGGGTGGGCGCCGAGATCGAATGGCGATTAAATCAGCGCCTTGGCAAACGATCACCGAAGCGCCACCGAAGAAAGGGAACGCCATCACGCCTGGCAAAAGGCTGGAATCCAGCAACGAAGGTAAACGTCAGTTAACTAGGAAACCTAGCTAATGTGTCCAAATACGTGTCCAATGGGCATGAAAATGGCCCCCGGAGCCGTCTCCGGGGACCATTTCCGCTGGTAGCGGGGACAGGATTCGAACCTGCGACCTCTGGGTTATGAGCCCAGCGAGCTACCGAGCTGCTCCACCCCGCGATGGGTAAACGCCAGGTTACCGTTGGTGGCGCCTTACCGCCAAATCGCCTGTTGCCCGTCGCGAGCGACCGCAAAATGCCCGGGTGCCGCGGCGCGTCTGCGGACAGACACGGACGCTCGCGGAAGTTACTTGGCGTTGGTGTACTTGGTCATCGCGTCGTCGAGGCGCTGCAGCGCCTGGCCGTACTCGGCGAAGTTGCCGCTCTGCTGGGCTTGGCGCACGCTACTGAGTGCCGACTGGACCTCTTGCAGCGCTGCGGCTTTGGCCGCCGACAACTGCGCCGAACCGGCACCCGGCGGAACCGCGACCGGCGTGGGCACCTCGGGCGCCTGGCCCTGGCTTGGCGGCGGTGCGGCCGGAGGCTGACCGTCGGCCGGCGGCGGTGCCGCGGCAGGTTGCCCGTTGTCGCCCGCGACCGGTGCCGGCCCGGTCGCGGTGGCTCCTGCTCCTGGACCGAACAACTTGTCCAGCGCATCGCTGACGGTGGGACCGTAGCCGACCCTGTCGTTGTACATCATCGCGACGCGGATCAGGCGCGGGTACGACGACGCCGCGTCGCTCGCGCCTGGCGAGGCATAGACCGGTTCCACATACAGCAAGCCGCCTTGGGCCACCGGCAGCGTCAGCAGGTTGCCCCATCGGATCCGGTTTTGGTTGTCGCGGCCGATGACACCCAGGTCCTGCGACACCGCCGTGTCGGTGGTGATCGCGTTGTTGGCCAGCTTCGGGCCGTTGACCTGACCCGGAATGGTCAACACCGTGATCTTGCCGTACGTCGCGGGATCAGAGCTGGCGCTGATGTAGGCAGCAAGGAAGTCGCGCCGGAACCGGTTCATCGCACTGGTCAGCTGGAATGACGACGAACGGTCGTTGGACGCGAGGTCCTTGGCGACGATGTAGTACGGCGGCTGATAGCTGCTCGCCGTGGGGTTGGGGTCGAGCGGCACATCCCAGAAGTCCGACGTCGAGAAGAACGTCACCGGATCGTTGACGTGGTACTTGGCCAGCAGTTGGCGCTGCACCTTGAACAGATCCTCTGGGTACCGCAGGTGCTCCTGCAGCTCGGGCGAGATGTCGCTCTTGGGCTTGACCGTGCCCGGGAACACCTTCATCCAGGCCTGCAGCACCGGATCCTTCTCGTCCTGCGCATACAGCGTCACGGTGCCGTCGTAGGCGTCGACGGTGGCCTTCACCGAGTTGCGGATGTAGGACACCTGCTTGTCGAGCGCCAAGCGGTTGACCGCCACCTCGTTGGAGTCGGCGGTGGCCGACGACAGCGACGTCAGCTGGGAGTACGGGTAGTTGTCCAAAGTGGTGTAGCCGTCGACGATCCACACCATCTTCTTGTTGACGATCGCCGGGTACACGCTGGTATCCGCGGTCAGCCACGGCGCCACCGCCTTCACCCGCTGGACCGGGTCGCGATTGAACAGGATCCTGCTGTTGGATCCGATCACGTTGGAGAACAAGAAGTTTCGCTCGGCGAACTTGGCGGCGAACACGGTGCGGGCCAGCCAGTTGCCGACCGGTACGCCCCCGCTGCCGGAGTAGGTGTAGTTCTTGGTCTCTGTGTTCGTCTCGTAGTCGTATTCGCGGTCGGCGCCGTTCTTTCCAACGATCGCGTAGTCGGCCGCGGCGCTGGCGATCACCGGACCGAAATAGACGCGAGGCTGATCCAGCGGGGCGGGACCGGGTGAAATCACGCTGCCGTTCGCACCGACCACGCTGGCGAGGAACTCCGGATAGCCGCCGTTCTGGTTGGGGTCGTTGGCGATCCCGCGCACGGTGTTGGCCGGCGAGGCGATGAAGCCGTTGCCGTGGGTGTAGACGCTGTGCCGGTTGATCCAGTCGCGCTGGTTGTCGATCAGCCTGTCCGGGTTGAGTTCCCGGGCGGCCACAACGTAGTCGCGTAGGTTGCCGTCCGGACCGTTGTAGCGGTCGATCGAGAGCTGGTCGGGGAAGTTGTAGAAGTTTTTGCCCTGCTGGAACTGGGTGAACGCCGGGCTGATGATCGTCGGGTCGAGCAATCGGATGTTCGACGTCGTCGCTCGGTCGGCGGCCACCTGCTGTGCGGTGGCCTGCGCATTGCCGCTGTAGTCGCGGTAGGTGACCACGTCGTCGGTCAAGCCATAGGCCTGCCTGGTCGCCATGATACTTCGGCTGATGTATTCGCTTTCCTTTTGCGCCGCATTGGGTCTCACGCTGATTTGCTCAACGACCAGCGGCCAGCCCCAACCCACGATCAGCGAGCTCAACAGCAGTAGCACCACGCCGATCGCAGGAATCCGCAAGTCGCGCAACACAATCGCGGAGAACACCGCCAACGCGCAGATCACCGCGATCGCCATCAGGATCAACTTGGCCGGCAATACGGCGTTGATGTCTGTGTAGCCGGCACCGGTGAACGGCTTGTTGTCGCGAGTGTGGCTCAGCAGCTCGAAGCGGTCCATCCAGTACGCCACGGCCTTGAGCAGCATCAGGAGGCCCACCAGCGTGATCAGCTGGATACGCGCCGAGCGGCTCAGCGCCCCGGTGCGGCCGGACAGGCGGATACCGCCGAACAGGTAGTGGCCCACCAGGTTGGCGATGAACGCCAGGAATGTCGCCGCGAACAGATAGCCCAGCACCAGCCGGTAGAACGGCAAGTCGAACGCGTAGAAACCGAGGTCCTTGCCGAACTGCGGGTCGGCGATCCCGAAGCTGCCGCCGTGGATGAACAACTGCACGCGGTCCCAGTACATCTGGGTCACGAAGCCGGTGATGATGCCGACGAGCGCGGGTACGCCGAAGCCGACGAGCCGCATCCGGGTCATCACCGCGGTGCGGTAGCGGGCGACCGGATCGTTGGGGCCCGCGGTCGGGACGAACACCGGCCGCATGCGGTAGGGCAGAGCGAGCGCGGCGAACACGATGCCGGCCATCACCACCGCTGCCACCAGGAAAACGACGACCCGGGTGATCAGTTTGGTGGTGAACACGGATCGGTAGCCGAGCTCGCCGAACCACAGCCAGTCCACGTATGCGTCGATCATGCGCGGCCCGAATAGCAGCAGCAGCACGACGGCCAGGGCGACCGCGATCAGAATCCGGCTACGTCGTGTCAGCTTCGGCATTCGCGCCGCGGGCCGCATACCCACTCGTCAACTCCAGTCTTGGGTTCTCAAACGTCTATCGAGGACGTGGCCCCAACTCTACGCATCCGCCGCACGGCAACCTCTCAGCAACGGGGAGGTTCGCCACCGGCGGAAAGTGCATGCAGCGCGTCGACGGCCTGGCCCAGGTTGTCGACCTTGACCAGCTGCAGGCCGTCATCGTCGGCCGTCTTGGCCTCGTCACAGTTGTCGGCGGGCACCAGAAAGACGGTTGCGCCTGCTTCTTGGGCGGCCAGCATCTTGTGGGTGATGCCGCCGATGGAGCCGACCTTGCCATCGCTGTCGATGGTGCCGGTGCCCGCGACGAACTTGCCGTCATTGAGGTCACCGGTGGTGAGCTTGTCGATGACCGCAAGGGAAAACATCAGCCCGGCCGACGGCCCGCCGATGTTGGCGAGGTTGAAATCGATGGAGAACGGTGCCCACGGCGCGTTGAGCACGGCGACCCCGAGGTATCCGTAGTCGCGGTCGGCGTTGGAGCCCAGGGTGACGGTGGCGACGCCCGCAGGAGAGTTCTTTCGGCGGTAGTCCAGGACGATGTTGTCGCCGGGTTTGGTGGCCTTGAGCAGCGAGGTGAACTCGTCGAGGTTGGCGACCGGCTTGCCGTTGACGGCATCGATGGCGTCACCGCGCTGCAGCTTGCCTACCGACGGGCCAGGGTCGTTGACCGTTTCCACCGTCACCGCCGACGGGTACTTCAAGTAGCTCAGCGCCGCGTACTCTGCGCTGTCCTCGGAGCGTTTGAAGTCGGTGCTGTTGGCCTGGTCGATCTCGTCCTTCGACTTGTCGGGCGGATAGACCAAGTCGCGCGGAACCAGCTGCTCACGGCCCGACATCCACAGCGTCAGCGCCTGCCCCAGGGTCAGGTCGTCACGCTGCGACACCGTGGTCATGTTCAGGTGCCCCGTCGTCGGATGCACGTCCGCGCCCTCGATGTCGACGACCTGCTTGCCTTCGACCTCACCGAGCGTGTCGAACGTCGGGCCGGGGCCCAGCGACACATACGGCACCGTCACCAACGACAGCAGCACCCCGAACGCCACGATCGGCACTATGGCGACCAGCAGCGTCAAAATCCGCCTGTTCACGGCGACCACAGTAAAGGTTCGCCCTGCGTGACCCTTGCGCGAACCGACCAAGGTTCACTGACAGCGTTACCCGCGGACCCGCACGACGGTCCGCAGGTGAGTACCGTTGAGGCATGGCTGACCTGCCTTTCGGCTTTTCCCACGGGGACGACCCCGAGCCTGACAAGCCCAAGAAGGATCCCGATTCGGGCTCGGGCTCGGGTTCGGACCCGTTCGGCTTTGGTGGCGGCGGGTCCGAATTCGACATGTCCCAACTCGGGGAGATGTTCACTCGACTCGGCGAGATGTTCAGCGGCGCGGGCGGCGTAATGACCGGCGGCAAGCAGTCAGGCCCGGTGAACTACGACCTGGCCCGGCAGTTGGCGTCGAGCGCCATCGGGTTCGTCGCGCCGGTGCCCGAGAAGACCAGCGCCGCGATCGCCGACGCGGTACATCTGGCCGAGACGTGGCTGGACGGGGCGACCGCGCTGCCCGCGGGCACCACGAAGGCCGTCGCGTGGACCCCCAACGACTGGATCGACAACACGCTGGACACCTGGAAGCGGCTGTGCGACCCGGTGGCCGAACAGATTTCGACGGTGTGGGCCTCAGCGCTGCCCGAGGAGGCCAGAAGCATGGCCGGCCCACTACTGGCGATGATGTCGCAGATGGGCGGCATGGCGTTCGGCTCGCAGCTCGGCCAGGCGCTGGGCAAGCTGTCACGAGAAGTGTTGACCTCCACCGACATTGGGCTGCCGCTGGGCCCAAAGGGAGTGGCGGCGCTGATGCCTGAGGCGGTCGAGTCGCTGGCCGAGGGACTCGAGCTGCCGCGCAGCGAGATCATCACCTTCCTGGCTGCCCGCGAGGCCGCGCATCACCGGCTGTTCAGCCACGTGCCGTGGCTGGCCAGCCAGCTGCTCAACGCGGTCGAGGCCTTCGCCAAGGGCATGAAGATCGACATGAGCGGCATCGAGGATTTCGCGGCGGGGTTCAACCCGGCGTCGCTGACCGATCCGTCGCAGATGGAGCAGCTGCTCAATCAGGGCATCTTCGAGCCGAAGGCGACGCCTGAGCAGACCGCGGCGCTCGAGCGGCTGGAGACGCTGCTGGCGCTGATCGAAGGCTGGGTGCAGACCGTCGTCGCCGACGCGCTGGGCGACCGCATCCCCGGCACGTCCGCGCTGAGCGAGACGCTGCGCAGGCGGCGCGGCACCGGCGGGCCCGCCGAGCAGACCTTCGCGACGCTGGTCGGGTTGGAGCTGCGGCCGCGCAAGCTGCGGGAGGCGGCCGTGCTGTGGGAGCGCCTCACGCAGGCCGTCGGCGCCGACGCCCGCGACGCGGTCTGGCAGCACCCCGACTTGTTGCCCAACGCCGAGGATCTCGACGAGCCGGCCGCCTTCATCGACCGGATGGTCGGCGGCGACACCAGTGGCATGGACGAGGCCATCGACAAGGCGATCGCCGACCTGCAAAAGGACGAAGGCGACGACAAGCCCGAGGCCTGACGGGCGCCTGACCCCCTGTGGATAACCCGGCGGGGTGTGCCGGTGTTGGTGGCACAGTCATCGCATGAGGCGGTATGCGCTCAACCCGTCGATGCCGGTGTTGTTGCGTCCCGACGGCGCGGTCCAGGTGGGTTGGGATCCGCGGCGTGCGGTGCTGGTGCGTCCGCCGTCCGGGCTGAGCCCCGCCGCGCTGGCAGAGCTGCTCCGGACCCTGCAGTCGGGGTCGACGCTGGCCGCCCTGCAGGCGCGCTTTGGGGTGGACGCGGGTGAGCTCGTCGCATCGCTGGTCGACGCCGGTGTGGTGACGACCGCCGAGCGCAGGCGTACGCGGACCGCGTCGATCCGCATCCACGGCCGCGGCCCGCTGTCGGATCTGCTCGCAGGCGGGCTGCGGTGTTCGGGTGCTCGGGTGACGCGCAGCAGCCAGACAAATGCGGCGCCGGAGACGACGGATCTTGTGGTGCTGTCGGATTTCCTGGTGGCAGATCCACGAGTGGTCCGCGAACTCCATGCCGCCCGGGTGGCGCACCTGCCGGTGCGGCTGCGCGACGGCGCGGGGCTGGTCGGTCCGCTAGTCATTCCGGGGGTAACAAGCTGTCTGGGGTGTGCGGATCTGCACCGCAGTGACCGCGACGCGGCGTGGCCTGCGGTCGCGTCGCAGCTCCGCGACGCCGTCGGCAGCGCCGATCGGGCCACGGTGCTGGCGACGGCAGCGCTGGCGCTCAACCAGGTCGACCGGGTCATCAGGGCGGTACGCGGCGGCGACGCCGTAGGGCCTTCGGCGGAGCCGCCGCCGACTCTGGACACCACGCTGGAGTTCGACGTCAACGCCGGTGCGATCGTGGCGCGCCGGTGGTCTCGCCATCCTCGTTGCTGGTGCTGAAAACGTCTGTTGCCAAGTCGTTGAGGTCCGCACAGATTCGTCATGGATGATGGTCTGGTGACTGACATCAAGCGAGGTCGGGCCGCGCGCAATGCCAAGCTGGCGAGCTTGCCGGTCGGCATGGCAGGCCGGGCCGCGCTGGGCTTCGGAAAACGGCTCACCGGCACGTCGAAGGACGAGGTCAATGCCGAATTGATGGACAAGGCCGCCCAGCAGTTGTTCACCGTGCTCGGTGAGCTCAAGGGCGGCGCCATGAAGGTAGGCCAGGCGCTGTCGGTCATGGAGGCCGCGATCCCCGAGCAGTATGGCAAGCCCTACCGCGAGGCGCTGACCAAGCTGCAGCGGGAGGCGCCGCCGCTGCCCGCGGCCAAGGTGCACCGCGTACTGGACGGGCAACTGGGCACCAAGTGGCGCGAGCGCTTCGCCTCCTTCGACGACACACCGGTGGCGTCGGCCAGCATCGGCCAGGTGCATAAGGCGGTCTGGTCGGACGGCCGTGAGGTCGCGGTGAAGATCCAGTACCCGGGCGCCGACGAGGCGCTGCGCGCCGACCTGAAGACCATGAAGCGGATGGTCAGCGTGATCAAGCAGCTCGCCCCCGGCGCCGACGTGCAAGGCGTCGTCGACGAGCTGATCGAGCGCACCGAGATGGAATTGGACTACCGGCTGGAAGCCGAAAACCAGCGTGCGTTCGCCAAAGCCTATGAGGGACATCCGCATTTCGTCGTCCCACACATCGTGGCCAGCTCGCCCAAGGTCGTGATCCAGGAATGGATCGAGGGCATACCGCTGTCGGTGATCATCCGCGAGGGCACCACCGAACAACGCGACCTGATGGGCGCCCGGCTGTTCGAGCTGACCTACGACGCCCCGCGCCGGCTCGAAATGATGCACGGCGACGCGCATCCCGGGAACTTCATGCTGCTGCCCGACGACATGATGGGCGTCATCGACTTCGGCGCGGTGGCCCCGCTGCCGGATGGCATCCCCGTCGAAATCGGGCTGGCGACGCGCTACGCGCTCAACGACGACTACGACAACCTGCTGACGACCATGCAGAAGATCGGATTCATCCAAAAGGGCGAGCAGGTGTCCAAGCGCGAGATGGACGAGATGATGAAGCAGTATGTGGAACCGCTCGAAGTCGAGGTGTTCCACTACACGCGCAAGTGGCTGCAACGGGTCACCACCATGAACATGAAGCCCGACCGTGCCGCAGGCCAGATCAAGGCCGCCCGTCAAATGGACCTGCCCGCCAAGCTGGCGATCCCGTTGCGGGTCATCGCCTCCAACGTGGCGATCGCCTGCCAGCTCGACGCGCACATTCCGGTTAAAGCGCTTGCCACTGAACTGATTCCGGGATTCGCCGAAGAAGCCGCCTGACGCGGGAAAACCCGGCAGCTACGCGGCTGCCGGGCTCTCCACTGTGTCCTTGCGTGGCCGTCCACGCGGACGCTTGCGCGCGATGATCGTGCCCCGCTCGATGATCTCGCCACCCCAAACCCCCCACGGCTCCTGGCGTTCCAGCGCCGCGTCGAGGCACTGGCGGCGGATCGGGCAATCCGCGCACAGTTCCTTGGCGCGCTCGAGGTCGAGCGGGTTTTCGGCGAACCACAAATCGGGGTCACCGACATGACACGGCACCGACAGCATCGTTCTCTCACGGCATGTCTTCGATTGGACGCTCTTCGCGCAAGCGTTCATCGCAGTTGACATGACTCGTACCCCTGCTTCCTGGTCGTTGTTTCGTCGGATCTGTCTTTCGATGGATCCGTGACCAGGTCTTCGGTGTCCGAATGACTAAGGCCACGGATCCTTTGACTGCGGGTCCGTGGCCTTTTCGGCTTTGTCGAGGCTGTACCTAGATGGTGCCCCGATCCACGGACTTGCCAGTCGCGGTGGCGGTGCGGCGCTTACGCTGCGGCGGAATGGCAGCTGCGGCACCTGCGGCGGCGTGGGCCCAAAACGCGGGATGCGCCGCGGCGGCAGCGGCGACGTGGAGGGTCCGCGACATGCCGGCAACGCCTACGCCGGTGAACGCGTTGATGTTCGTCATGATCTGGGCACCCTCCTTTCGCAAAAAGAAATCACACAGCTGTGTGATCTTGAGGCTAAGCGTATCAGGCCGAACCCACAACTGATTTTCTGACCAGCGGTTTTGGCACGATCTTTACGACGATTGGCGGCCTTTGACCATCGCCAGTACGTCGGGGCCGTATTGCTCGAGCTTGCGCGCGCCGATACCGGGGATCGCCACCAGCGCAGCATCATCGGTCGGCAGCGTCTCGGCGATCGCGATCAACGTGTTGTCGGTGAACACCACATAAGCAGGCACGCTCATCTCCTTTGAGATGCGCAGGCGCCAATCCTTGAGCTGGGCGAGCAGCTCCTCATCGATGTCGGACGGGCAGCTTTCGCAGCGCCGCAACATGATCGCGGGCGGCGTGGTCAGCACGTCGTTGCAGACGCGGCAGCGCGGTGTGGCACCGCGCGCGCGTCGAGGCCGGCTGGGATTGGCGTCGCTGGGCGATTGGGGGGCGATGCCGTTGAGGAAACGTGACGGCCGTCGGCCCTGCCGACCTCCCGGTGCCCTTGCCAGCGCCCAACTCAGTGCCAAATGCGTTCTGGCCCTTGTGATCCCGACATAGAGCAACCGGCGTTCCTCTTCGACCGGCTCGCTGTCGGGACCGTGCGCCAATGCATGCGAGATCGGCAGCGTGCCGTCGGCCAGCCCGACCAGGAACACCGCATCCCACTCCAGGCCCTTCGCTGCGTGCAACGACGCCAGCGTGACGCCCTGCACGACCGGTGGGTGCCGCGCGTCGGCGCGCTGTCGCAGCTCGGCGATCAAGGCGCCCAGGTCCAGCGACGGCCGTTGCGCGACCTCTTCGTCGACGAGTTCGGCCAACGCGGTGAGCGCCTCCCATCGCTCGCGGGCCTTGGTGCCCGGTGGCGGCGCGGCGGTCAGACCGAGCGGTTCGAGAACCGCGCGCACGATGTCGGGAAGTGCGCCATTGTCGTCCTGTACAGCGTCGCGTTCGGCGGCACGTTGCAGCGCCAGCAGCGCCTGCCGGATCTCCTGGCGGCTGAAGAAGCCCTCGCCGCCGCGCACCTGGAACGGGACGCCGGCCTCGGTGAGCGCCTCTTCGTAGACCTCCGACTGCGCGTTGATGCGGTAGAGCACCGCGATCTCCGAGGCTGAGGTGCCCGACTCGATCAGGTTCTTGATCTTCTTGGCCACCGCGGCGGCCTCGGCGACCTCGTCGGTGTGTTCGGTGAACGACGGCGCCGGGCCGGGGTCGCGCTGACCGACGAGGTGCAGCTTGCTGCCGGCCATCCGGCCGCGGGCGGCCGCGATGACGCGGTTGGCCAGCGACACCACCTGCGGCGTTGACCGGTAGTCGCGTTCCAGCCGCACCACGGCGGCGTCGGGAAACCGCCGCGAAAAGTCCAGCAGGTAGCGCGGTGTGGCGCCGGTGAACGAGTAGATGGTCTGGTTGGCGTCGCCGACCACCGTGAGGTCGTCGCGGCTGCCGAGCCAGGCGTCGAGCACCCGCTGCTGCAGCGGGGTGACGTCTTGATATTCGTCGACGACAAAGCAGCGGTAGCGGTCGCGGAATTCCTGTGCGACCGCGTCGTCGTTTTCGATCGCGGCCGCGGTGTGCAACAGCAGATCGTCGAAGTCGAGCAGCGCCATGCCATCACGACGGGCCTTGAGCGATTCGTAACCCGCGTAGACGGTCGCGATTTTCGCAGCGTCCAACGGGATGTCGCGGCCGACCTGCGCGACCGCGGCCGGGTAGCCCTCGGGGCTGATCAAAGATGCCTTCGCCCATTCGATTTCGCCTGCGAGATCGCGCACGTCGTCGGTACTGGTTGACAGGCCCGCGCGGTTCGCGGCTTGAGCCACGACCGCGAACTTCGTGTCGAGCAGCTGCCATCCGGTGTCGCCGACGACGCGCGGCCAGAAGTACGACAGCTGGCGACGGGCGGCGGCGTGAAACGTCATCGCCTGCACGGTGCCGGTACCGACTCCGTCGTCGAGCGCACGCAGCCGGACACGCATCTCGCCTGCGGCCCGCTGGGTGAACGTCACCGCCAGTACCTGCTGCGGTGCGACGTGTCCCGCCGCCACGAGATTGGCGATGCGGCGGGTGATGGTGCGGGTCTTGCCGGTCCCCGCGCCGGCCAGCACGCACACCGGCCCACGGGCGGCGAGGACGGCTTCGCGCTGTTCGTCGTCGAGGTCGCCGGTGATTAGTTCGCGCTCACTGGAGGGGGCCTCGACCGGCATGCGGTCCATCTTGGCAGGGCGCTGTGACAAAAGCCGCGCGCGGCGCGGGCATGTTGGAGTGATCCGATATGTTGAACGGCTTATGAAGGCTGTGACCATGTACACCACCTCGTGGTGTGGCTACTGCTTCCGCCTGAAGAAGATTCTGAAGGCGGAGGGGATCTCGTTCGCCGAGGTCGACATCGAAGCCGATCCGGCCGCGGCCGAGTTCGTGGCCTCGGTCAACGGCGGCAATCAGACGGTGCCGACGCTGAAATTCGCCGACGGCTCAACGCTGACCAACCCGAGCGGCGCAGAGGTCAAAGAGAAGCTCGCGAGCTAGTCGAGAGCCGCCCAGGATTCGATGATCTCGCGGGCGATCGAGATCGATCCGGGCAGCAACAGCCGCGACGGAGAGTCGCTGCTCCAGTCGCCGTGCTCGAGCGCTTCACGAACCTCGGCGCGGGTGAACCACGCCGCCTCGGCGATCTCACCGTCGTTGAACGAGAACTCCTGCTCCGGGTCGCCGATGGCGTGAAAGCCGACCATCAGCGACCGCGGAAACGGCCACGGCTGGCTGCCGAGGTAGCTGACGTCCGTCACCGTCAACCCGATCTCCTCGGCGATCTCGCGGGTGACGCACCCCTCGAACGACTCGCCCGCCTCCACGAAACCGGCCAGCAGCGAGAACAGCCGCTCGGGCCAGACCGTCTGCCGGGCCAGCACGGCGCGGTCGTGGCCGTCGTGCACCAGGCAGATCACCGCGGGGTCGATGCGGGGGAATTCCTCATGCCCGTTGGTCGCGTTGACCCTCGCCCAGCCGCCCTTGATCGACTTTGTCGGCGCACCGTCGATGGCGCTGAACCGCGCGTGGTCGTGCCAATTCAGCAGGGCGGTGGCCGTCGCGACCAGCTGGGCGCTGACGTCGTCGAAGATCTGCCCGGCCCTGCGCAGATCGAGGACTTCGGTTTCGGCGTGCGGGTCCTCGGGCCCCTCCAACGCGGTGCGGATCCCCCACACGTGCCTGCCGTCGGCCATGCGGCCCAGGAAGACGGCGTTCTCCGGCGGCTTGTCGCCGAGCTTGGCGGCCTTACCGAGCACGACCTGGCCACCGGAGATCAGCACCTGATTGCGCCGGTCGACCCGCAGCAGCAGCGCGTCGGCCCATCCGGCCACGGCCGCCTCGACGTCGGTGCGCAACTCGTCGGCGCGATCCGCGCCGATGCGGGACAGCAGCGGGACGTTGCGCAGCTGAAACCCTGTTAGTTCGGTCATCGCTCGGCTTCCGCGCTGCGGATGTACAGCAGCCGGTCACCGAGCTCAAGGGCGTCGACCTCGGGAGCGTCTACACGCACCAACTCGCCGCCGCGAACGACGCCGAGCACGATATCGGTCAGGTGCCGCGGCGAACCGCCGGCTTCCTTCGGGGTGACTTCGCGTTCGGCCAGCGCGAACCCGGCGTCCGGTGTCAATAGGTCTTCCATCATCTCGACAACACTCGGGGTCTGCGTCGCTATGCCCAGCAGCCTGCCCGCGGTCTCCGACGACACCACAGTGGAGTCCGCACCGGACTGGCGCAGCAGGTGCTGATTCTCGGCCTCCCTGGCCGCGGCGATGATCTTCGCGGTGGGCGCGAGCTCGCGGGCGGTCAAGGTCACCAGCACCGCGCTGGCGTCGTCATCGGTCGCGACGATGATCGATTTAGCGTGTTGAGCGCTGGCCAGCCGCAGCACCTCGGACTTAGTGGCGTCGCCGTGCACGGTGACCAGCCCCGCGCTCTTCGCGCGCTCGAGTGCAGCGGCGTTCTCGTCGACGACGACGATGTCGGCCGGTGCCACCTCGTCGCCGACCATCGCTGAGACCGCCGTCCTGCCCTTGGTGCCGTATCCGACGACGACGGTGTGGTTGCGCACTCTGCTCCTCCATCGCTGGATCTTCAATGCTTGGCGGGACTGCGTCGTCAGCGTCTCTACCGTGGTACCGATCAGGACGATCAGGAACGCGATTCGCAGCGGCGTGATGACCAGGACGTTGATCAGCCGCGCGGACGGCGTGATCGGGGTGATGTCGCCGTATCCGGTCGTCGACAACGAGACCGTCGCGTAGTAGAGGCAGTCCAGGAACGACAGCCCCGCGCCTCCGTGTGGACCCCCTACTTCGTCCCTCACGTCCCGGTATCCGGCGCGGTCCATGTACACGATGAGCACGGCCGCGAACAGCGCCAGCGTCGCGTAGATGATCCGCCGGAATATGCGCTGACCAGGGCTGACGAACGGCTCGGGGATGCGAAGGATGTCGACGAGGGCGGCGTCGGGCCGCGATGTCAGGTTCTCGTCGATCGCCTCGAGTCGGCGTCGCAACCTGCCTTTAGCCACAAGAACCCGTCATCGATCCGAGGGGGCGCACGCCATTATGTAACCATGACCTCTCCGCCGCCCGAACTGCAGCAGATCGCCAGCCCGAAATCCGCCTATCGCCTCGCTGCGCTCTTGCTCGGCTCGGGTGTCCTGCACTTTCTGATGCCGAAGCCGTACGACACGATCGTCCCCGCCGAACTACCTGGCAGCCAGCGGTTTTACACCTACGCGTCCGGGGTGGCCGAACTGGCGGCCGGGGCGCTGCTGCTGCCGCCGCGCACGCGCAGGCTCGGCGCGCTGTCCGCGGTCGCAGTGTTCGTCGGGGTGTTCCCGGCCAACATCAACTTGATCCGGCTGTGGAAGGAAAAGCCGCTGTTCATGCGGCTGGGCTCGATCGCGCGGCTGCCGCTGCAGATCCCGATGGTCACCGCGGCGCTGAAGATCTACCGCAACAACTAGGCCGCCTCCAGGAGTGCGACGAGGTCGTCGGCGCCGGGCAACGTCTCGGGTGTGACAGTGTGTCCGGTCCTCACGTAGTGGAACGCAGCGCGCACCTTCTCGACGGGACGGCCCTGCAGCGCCGCCCACGCCAGCCGGTATACCGCGAGCTGAATCGCCGCATGCCGCATGGCTTCTGGAGTATCGGGCGGTTCGCCGGTCTTCCAGTCCACCACCGTGGTGCCGCCGTCGTCGTCGGCGAAGATCGCGTCGATGCGGCCCCGCACCACATGCCCGCCGATGACCATATCGAACGGCACCTCCACATCGATGGGCGTGCGGGCAGCCCACGGGGACACCGCGAACGTCGCCTGCAGCTCGGCGAGTTCTTCGGTGTCGCCGGCGTCGCGATCGACGGCGCCGGGCAGGTCGTCGAGGTCGAACAGCCGCTCGGCGTGGAAGAACCGCTGCACCCAGTCGTGAAATGCGGTGCCCAGCAGGGCATGAGGGTCGGGCCGGGTCGGAAGACGTCGGCGTAGCCGCTGCGCGACCCCGTCCGGGTCGCGACCGAGCTCGACGAGCGTGCTGACCGACAGCTGCGCGGGCAACGGCGGCGCGGACGGGTCGGCCGCGGGGATGCGCTCGGCCAACAGGGCGTCAACGTCGGCTGCCCATCCGTCGATATCGGAGGCGCTCCCGTCGATGTCGCCCGACATCGCCTGAGTCACCAGCGCCGCGCCGGTGTCCACGCCTTTCCTCTGTGTGCCGACGGGATCGGTGGGCCAGAGTGCTTCGATCACCCTGTCGCGCAACGGGTTCGGCTCACCATCGGGCGGCGCCGGTGCCCAGTGTTCGACGACACCGCAGGGATCGCCAGCGGCTTCGGACTGCTCGATGATGTCCTTGAGCTCACACAGGAAATCGGAAGGGCCGCGGGGTTTGGCCTCGGAGACGCCCCAATGATGACCAGACAGCAGCAAGGTGTTCTCGGCGCGGGTGATCGCGACGTACAGCAGCCTGCGCTCCTCGTCGATGCGGCGCTGCTCGAGGCAACGCCTGTGATCGGAGATCTTGTCGGACAGCCGCTTTCGATCGTTGACGTCTGAGGTGTCGAGCACCGGGACGCCATGCTCGGAGATGGTCGCGCGGTCACCGCGCAGCAGCGGCGGCAGATCGCCCGCGTCCGTGAGCCAGGTCCGTGTCGACGCCGTCGACGGGAACACCCGACCGCTCAGGTGTGGCACCGCCACCACCTGCCACTCCAACCCCTTCGCGGCGTGCACGGTGAGGATCTGCACCCGGTCGTTGGCGACGGACACTTCGGCGGGCGCAAGGCCGTTCTCCACTTGCTCGGCGGCATCCAGATACGCCAACAGACTCGGCGCCGTCGCGCCTGGCCGGGCGGCGAAGTCGGCCACCACATCGGAGAACGCGTCGAGGTGTTCGGTGCCGGACCAGCCCGATGACACCGGCCTGGCCGCCCGGACCTCGGTGTCGACGCCGAGCACCCGGCGCACCTCGGCGACGAGGTCGGGCAGCGCGTGGGACAGGTGGGCGCGCAGCGCGGTCAGCTCGCGGCCCAGCGCGACGATCCGACGGTGCCCGGCCGCGGAATACGCAGCCGCAGGCCCGGGATCGCAGATCGCATCGGCCAGGCAGGCCGCGTCGGCGTCGGCGGCGGCCTGCGCGACGATCTGCTCGGTCGTGGTGTCGCGCGTCGGCCGGTCATCGAGTTCGACGGCTCGCCGCCACAACGCGGCGATGTCGCGACCACCCAGTCGCCACCGCGGCCCGGTGAGCACCCGCATCGCGGCGGCTCCTGCGGTGGGATCGGCAACCAGACGCAGCGTCGCCACCAGGTCGGCAACCTCGGGCACGGCAAGCAGCCCGGCGAGGCCGACGACCTCGACCGGGACGCCGCGCGCGACAAGCGCGTCGGCCATCGGCGCGGCGTCAGCGTTGCGACGCACCAACACCGCCGCGGTCGGTGAGGCAGAGCCATCGCTGCGGGCACCGTGGTATAGCCGCGCCAAATGGTCTGCGACCCAATCCCGTTCGGACGCCACGTCGGCTAGCAGGGCGCACCGGATGACGCCCGGCTGGGCGTCGGGCCGCGGCCGCAGCTCCCGCACCGCGACGGAGCGGCGCCGCGCCTCTGTGGACACCGCATTCGCCAGGTGCAGCGCCCGCGGCGGATTGCGCCAGCTGGTGCGCAGCTCCAGCGTGGGTGCAGGCGTTCCGTCCGCCAGCGGGAAGTCGGTGGTGAACCGCGGCAGGTTGGTCGCTGACGCGCCCCGCCAGCCGTAGATCGACTGGATCGGATCGCCGACGGCGGTCAGGGCGAGGTCGTCGTCGACGCCTCGGCCGAACAGTGATGACAACGCCACGCGCTGTGCGTGCCCGGTGTCCTGGTACTCGTCGAGCAGCACCACCCGGTACCGCTGCCGCAACTGCTGGCCGACTTGCGGGAACGTCGACGCCAGCCGCGCGGCGGAGGCCATCTGCATGCCGAAGTCCATGACCTTCTCCGCGCGCATGCGTGCGTGCAGAGCGTCGATCAGCGGAACGAGTTGAATGCGCTCGGTCTGGGTGGCCAGCATGCGCAGCAGCCACTGGCTGGGCCCGCGGTCTCGTTGATAGGGGCCCGCAGGCAGCGTGTGCACCAGCCGTTCCAGTTCGACGTGGGTGTCACGCAGTTGCGTGGTGTCCACGAGGTGTTCGGCGAGCTGCCCCGCGAGCCGCAGCACCATCGCGGTCACCGCGGCCGGGGTCTTGTCGGTCTCGAGGTGCTCTGGATACTCGCACACGACGCGAAACGCCAACTGCCACAAGTCGGTTTCGCTGAGCAATCGGCTGTCGGGCTCGACCGGCAGCAGCAGGCCGTGGTCGCGCAGCAGGTTCCCGGCGAACGCGTGGTAGGTGCTGACGGTGGCCGGGTCGTCGGCGATGTCGCCGCCACCGGGGACGAGGCCGGCGCCGGCCAGCCGTGCCAGCCGGGTGCGGACACGGCGCAGCAGCTGGCCCGCGGCCTTGCGGGTGAACGTCAGGCCGAGCACCTCGCCGGGGCGCGCGTAGCCGTTGGCGACCAGCCACACCACCCGGGCTGCCATTGTCTCCGTCTTGCCCGCGCCCGCACCGGCGATAACCACGAGCGGTCCGGGTGGCGCGGCGATAACCGCCGCCTGTTCCTCGGTGGGCGTGAAAAGGCCGAGCGCGGAGGCCAGTTCGGCGGGGCCGTAGCGCGCCGTCATGGACGTCCGCCGGTGGCGGCCTGGGCCGGGCACATGGCCCGCACCGGGCAGTGTGCACAGCCGTCGTTGATCCGCGCCAGGAACTCCGGCCCCTGGGTGGCGCCGGCCGCTCGCTGCACCAGCTCAAGCCATTCCGCACGGGTCTGCGCGGTCTGCGCGTCCTGCTCACGTTCGGTGGCACCGCCCGCTCCGCGCTTGCCGAGATAGACCAGCCGGCCTCCCCCTGGAGTATCACCCTGCAGCAGTAGGCCTTCCGCAACGGCGAGCTGATACATCGCCAACTGGGCGTGGCGTTGCGCGTCGTCCTTGCTGACCGGTGTCTTGCCGGTCTTGATGTCGACCACCACCAACCGGCCTACATTGTCGCGTTCGAGCCGGTCGAGGCGGCCGCGCACCCGCACCTCAGGACTGACCGTGCCGTCGACGTCGATCTCCGTGCCCATCTCGGTTAGCTCGTTGCGCGTCTGTGCACGCCACTGCGCGAATGTCGACAGCATCGCGCGGTGCCGTGCCAGCTCGTTGTCCGAATACCACTGCGAATCGAATGGCAGCTGGCTCCAGAGCTTTTCGAGTTCGTTGAGCATCTGACTCTCGGTCTTACCGGACTCGGCGACCAGGGCGTGCAGCAGCGAGCCGACTGCGGAGCGCACGTCGCGTCCGTCGGTTCCGCCGTGGCGTTCGAGAAGCCAACGCAGCGGGCAGTCGGTCAGCGTCTGCAGCGTCGACGGTGACAGCGTGACGACATGGTCGTCCCCATTCCACAGCGGCTCGTCGCTGGACAGCGGCGTCATGCCGTACCACTGTGAGGGGTTGGCGCCGGCAACACCGGCCTGCGCCAGCCGCGCCAATTGCGTTGCCGCGCAGACCCGTACCGCATCATCGACCACATCCGCTGCTGCGCACACCACCGCACGCAGCCGACCGACCAGCGCGGGCGGAGCCAGCACCCGAGGCGCGTGGATCGGTTCGGGCGGGTCAGGGTCGGGATCTGTCACGAGCGTTGCCAGCTCGTAGCAGAACGGCGACGGCAGCATCGACTCGTCGCCGTTGTCGCTGTCGACCGCAGTCACCAGCAGGCGACTGCGGGCGCGGCCCATGGCGGCGATCAGTAGCCTGCGTTCCTCGGCCAGCAGCGGTGCCCTTCTGGACAATCCACGGTCGATCTCCGTGGCGACGCCGTCCAACCCATCGACGAGCTGCTGGGTGCCGAGCACGCCACCGCGTGGAATCATGTTGGGCCACAGCCCCTCCTGCAGGCCGGCGATGACGACGAACTCCCATTCTCGGCCGAGCGCCGCGTGGGTGCTGAGGATTGCGACCGCATCGGGCTCCGGTCGTTGGTCACGGGGTGTCGCGGGCAGCCCCATCGACTCGACGTGGTCGACGAGGCCGCGCAGCGACGCGCCCGCGGTCCGCGCCACATACTGCTCGGCGACGTCGAACAGCGCGGTCACCGCGTCAAGGTCCCGGTCGGCCTGCGCGCCCGCGAGGCCGCCACGCTCGCTGGCGGCAAGCCAGCGCCGCTGCAGGCCGGAACGATGCCAGGCCTGCCACAGTGTGTAACGCGGATCTTGCCCATCGGCGACGCTGCGGCGCGCGGCCGCGAGCACGGCTCGAACCTGCCGCAGCGGGCGGCCCTGATCGGCGGACAGTCTGTCGGTTTCGTTGTCGAGCGCCTCGACAAGCAGCTCGGTGAACTCCCGCGGCGGCTGGCAGCCATCGGCGCGGCGCAGCGCCCGTCGCAGCTGACGCAGCGACACCGGGTCGACCCGGCCGATCGGCCCGGTCAGCAGCGACAGCGCCCGGTCGCCGTCGAGCCCCTGCGCCGTCGCGTCGAGCACCGTCAGCAGCGCCCGAACCGCGGGCTGATCGGCCAGCGGAGCGGTCGGCGCCGTGGACTCCACCGGAACCCCCGAGGTGACAAGGGCACGCGCCAGCGCCGCGCCCAGCCGGGGCACCGACCGCACGATCACCGCCATCTGTGACCACGGCACGCCGTCGACCAGGTGTGCGCGGCGAAGCGCGTCGGCGATCAACGCCGATTCGGCGTGCGGCGTCGCGGCGATCCGCACGGTCAGCGAGCCCGGCCGTTCGTCGGCACCGCTCACCTCACGTGCCGCGTCGGCGCCCGGCAGCCGCCGCGCCACCGCGGTGATCGCGTCGGCGATGGCAGGCGCGCAACGCAGCGACCGGGTGAGCGTGATGGCCGGCTCGTCGCCGCGCAACAGCGATGGGTCGGCGCCGCGGTAACCGAACACCGCCTGGTTGGCGTCCCCCGCGATGACAGTGAGCTCGGCACCGGCCGCCAATACGCGAACCAGCCAAGCCGCCTGTGGATCGAGGTGTTGAGCATCGTCGACGAGGAGCAGCTTGATCCTGCTGCGCTCGGCCGCCAACAGATCCGGGTCGATGGCGAATGCTTCGAGCGCGGCACCGACGAGTTCGGCGGCGCCCAGCGCGGGCACGGTGGCCTGCGGTGCCGCCGTCCCGACAGCGGAGCGCAGCAGCATGATCTGCTCGTAGGCCTGCGCGAATCGGCCGGCGGCCAACCATTCGGGCCGGCCATAGCTTCGCCCGATACGTTGCAGCGCAACGGGATCCACACCGCGTTCGGTGCAGCGGGCCAGCAGGTCACGCAGTTCATTGGCAAACCCGACGGTGCTCAGCGCCTGCCGCAGTTGAGTGGGCCACGCCACCGGTGAAGCGTCACCGTCCTCCAGGTCGCCCGCGAGCAGTTCACGGATGATGCCGTCCTGCTCGGCGCTGGTGATCAGCCGTGGCGGTGGGTCGCCGTTGCGCTGTGCCGCCAACCGCAGCACCGCGAATGCATACGAGTGCACGGTGCGGACCAACGGTTCGCGGACCACCGCGCGCCCCCCCGCGGACAACAAGGCCGACGTGATCGCCGCACGCGCCTGGCTGCCGAGCCGGGCCGAACCCGTCAGCAGCAGAACCGATTCCGGATCGCAGCCCGCGGCGATGTGGGCCGTCGCCGCCCGAGTCAACAGGCTGCTCTTTCCGGTACCGGCGCCGCCCAGCACCCGGACCACGCCCCGCATACCGGGTGCGGTGAGGCTGGTCGGGGTCAGTTCGGTGTGCGGTGCGGACATGAACGCATGACACCACGGGGGTCCGACAAGTCGCCGCCATCGCCTGCTGGCAGCATTCAAGCCGTGACCGATCTGCTGCACGTACATCGTTACGGACCGACTCGTCCACCTCAGATCCTGGCCGTCCACGGCTTGACCGGGCATGGCAGGCGCTGGCAGACGCTCGCGACGCGGCATCTGCCCGAATTCGCGATCGTCGCACCGGACCTGATCGGGCACGGACGGTCGTCCTGGGCGGCGCCATGGAGTATCGACGCCAACGGCGGCGCACTGGCCGGCCTGCTCGACGCCGATGCGGACGGCCCTGTTGTAGTCGTCGGACATTCGTTCGGCGGCGCGGTGGCGCTGAATCTGGCTGCCGCGCGCCCGGATCTGGTCGCGGCGCTAGTGCTGCTCGATCCCGCCGTCGGGCTGGACGGCGGATGGATGCGCGACATCGCCGACGATATGTTCGCCTCGCCGGACTACTCCGACCGCGCGGAGGCCCGGTCGGAAAAGGTGAACGGCTCGTGGGCGGATGTGGAACCGGATGAATTGGACCGCGAGCTCGACGAGCATCTGATCGACCAGCCAGGCGGGCGGGTGGGCTGGCGGATCAGCATTCCGGCGATGCTGTCGTATTGGAGCGAACTGGCGCGACCAATTCGGTTGCCGCGGAATGAGATACCGGTCACGTTGGTGCGCGCTACGAAAACGGATCCGCCATACATCACCGACGACCTGCTCGCCGGGCTGCGCGAACGCCCCGACTTCAATGTCCTGGAGTTCGAATGCGACCACATGGTTCCGCAGGCGCGACCGGCCGATACCGCGGCGGTGATCCGCAAGCAGCTGGAACGAGGCTGAGATGCCCGCGGTCACCGACGAGCAGGTCGAAACCGTGCGCGCACTCGTCGCGTCGATCCCGGCCGGACGGGTGTCGACCTACGGCGACATCGCCGACGCGGCAGAGCTTTCCAGCCCCCGCATCGTCGGCTGGATCATGCGCACCGACTCGTCGGATCTGCCGTGGCATCGCGTCATCAGGGCCTCGGGCCGGCCCGCGCCGCACCTGACGACGCGACAACTGGAGCTGCTGCGGGCCGAGGGGGTGCTGGCGAACGACGGCCGCGTCAAGCTGTCCGAGGTCCGTCACGAGTTCTGATCTCGGCGAGTGCCGGGTTAAGTCACGCGTCGGGCCGCCAGAAAGCGTGCATCAATGCGAGACTCGAGAGCCGACTAGAGCACCAGCCGCACCAGTGCCGCGGTGCGGGCCAGGCCCGGGAACGCCGTCGCCGTCGACCGCGGATGCAGTGCATGGACGGCGAGGCGGAACATCAAGGCACGCAACAACATCTGCGGCCACTCCGGCAGTGGACTCCAGCGCTCGATCAACCCGTCGTCGGCCTCGCCCCATGACAATGCGTCGACGACGACCACTCCTGCCGCCCACGATGCCGGCCGCCAATACGGGGTGATGTCGGTGATGCCCGGCGCCGCGGTGCCAGCGAAAAGCACTGTGCCGTAGAGATCGCCGTGCACCAGCTGGTTGGGGCTCTTGGTCGGTCGGCGAAGCACGGCCAGCTGGTTGATCAGCTCGACCGAGCGCTGCCCGTCCGCCAAGCCGGGTGACACCCTCGCCCCCTGCGGCAGGGAGTGCAGCGGCCGCTCCTCCCACGCGGCACGGTCGGCGGCGATGAACACGTCGACGTCGGCCCACGGAGCGACGGGTGGCTGGGTCAGGAAGCGGGGCCGCTCCAGCTTCGCGGTCGCCTCGTGCAGCCGCACCGCCGCAGAGACCACCTCGTCATGGCGCGGCTCGGGCGTGCCTGCCACGTACGTGTCACCCCGCCAGCCCGCCACCACATAGCGGCCGTCGGTCGAGCGGACGGGACGGGCCAACCGCACACCGTCGACGAACAACGTCTCGCGAACCTTGGCCGACCACGCGGCGCGGGGATGGTCGGCCACCATCGACAGCACGACCTCGCCGCAGCGCCAACCGCCCTCCCAGCTCGAGCCGAGTGGTACCGGGCGCACACCGCTCAGTCCGAACGCCGCCAGCACATGATCCGGCGGCTGTTCGACAGTCACCACCTCAGCCTAAGCGGATTTGGAGCAAACGAGCGGTTAGTACATCACCATGTCGGGTTCGAGTTGCTTGCCCCACGCGACGATCCCGCCCTGCACGTGCATCGCGTCGGAGAAACCGGCGTTCTTCACGATGGCAAGCACCTCGGCCGAGCGCACCCCCGTCTTGCAGTAGAACACCGGTGTGCGGTCAACCTGCAACTTGGCCAACGCCTCGCCCGATTCGAACGCGGCCTTCGGGATCAGCTCGGCGCCCTCGATGTGGTTGATGTCCCACTCGACCGGCTCGCGCACGTCGATCAAAGCCAACGGCTTGCCGGAGTCCAGCAGTTCGCGCAGCTCCCGCGGCGTGATCGTGGCGTCGGCCGCGGCTTCGGCGGCGGCATCGGACACCACGCCACAGAACTCGTCGTAGTCGATCAACTCGGTGATCTTCGGCGTGGAGGGATCCTTGCGGATCTTGATGGTGCGGTAGGTCATGTCGAGCGCGTCGTAAACCATCAGCCTGCCCAGCAGCGGCTCCCCGATGCCGGTGATCAGCTTGATGGCCTCGGTGCCCATCACCGACGCGATGGACGCGCACAGGATGCCAAGAACGCCGCCCTCGGCGCACGACGGCACCATGCCGGGTGGCGGCGGCTCCGGGTACAGGTCGCGATAGTTCAGGCCGAACCCGTCGGGCGCGTCCTCCCAGAACACCGACACTTGGCCCTCGAAGCGGTAGATCGACCCCCACACATACGGCTTGCCCGCCAGCACGGCGGCGTCGTTGACCAGGTACCGGGTCGCGAAGTTGTCGGTGCCGTCGAGGATCAGGTCGTACTGCTTGAACAGGTTGACCGCGTTGTCCGGCTCCAGCCGAAGCTCGTGCAGACGCACCTCGACAAGCGGGTTGATCTCACGGATCGAGTCACGTGCGCTTTGCGCCTTGGACCGGCCGATATCGGACTGGCCGTGGATGATCTGGCGCTGCAGATTGGACTCGTCGACCACGTCGAACTCGACGATCCCGATGGTGCCCACCCCTGCGGCGGCCAGGTACAGCAGCGTCGGCGAACCCAGCCCGCCGGCGCCGATGACCAGCACACGCGCGTTCTTCAGCCGCTTCTGACCGTCCACCCCCAGGTCCGGGATGATGAGATGACGGCTGTAGCGCGCGACTTCCTCGCGCGTTAGTTCGGCGGCCGGCTCGACCAGCGGCGGCAACGACCCCGTACTCAGGGACACCGGGAAGCTCCTTATTTGACGGTCCGTGCAAGTACCCAACACAACGGTAGTCCGGTCGCGTTGCTTCCCGACAGCGACCGCCGACTCAGGCGATCGGATACGGCCAGGGGTTGAACCGGCAGGTCTTGCCGTCGGGTTTGACCGACTCCGGGTCGAACCGGGCGGCGTCGTTGTTGTTGGTCGAGAACGTCTGCTGCATCATCACCGGCGCGAGCTCGCCGTCGGCGCCGCATGGCTCGTGGCGCTGATAGCCCATGGCGTGGCCGACCTCGTGGTTGATCTGGTACTGCCGGTAAGACCCGATATCGCCCTGGAACGGCACCGCGCCGCGCACCCAGCGCGCCTCATTGAAGAAGACGCGAGGCTGACCGTCGGCGTAGGCCGGGTTGTAGCAGGACGTCTCGATCGCGATCTCGTAGCCGCAGCCCTCCCGCACTGTCATCGGCGAGCTCAGAGATATCCGGAAATCCGGTTGCCCGCTGTCAATGCGGGTGAACGCGAACTGCGGATTGTGCGTCCAGCTCTTGGGATTGGCTAGCGTTTCGCTGACCATCCGGGCGAACCCGTCGTCGCCGCCGAACGTGGTGGTGTCCACGCCGTCCTCGACCTCGACGGTGTAGGTGAACGTCTTGGTGGTGCCCTCGCCGACCTTGGGTGTGGTGCCCGGCACGATGTGCCACGTCTTGGCGCCTACCTCGGTGAACGGTCCGCCCTCGGGCAGGATTCCGGTGGGCAGATTCACGTCGAACTGCGTAAGCCCCTTCGGCGGCGCTCCGATGATCTGCGTACCGGCAACGCCGATGGTCGGCGGGCCCTGCACCGGCCCCTCGGCCTCGATGGGTGAGGGCGCACTGGTCCCGGTGATGGTCTGGTACACCACGACACCGGTCAGGGCGATCAGCACCGGCAGCGCGTAGGCACGCCAGCCGTAGGTGGAAATGAAGCGGCCCAGCCATGTCTGCTTGCGAAGGCGCCGATGTTCGTCTCGATTGGACCTGGCCCGGCCGGAGTCCGCGGCCAGCGGATCGCGCTGCGCACGCAATGGCTCTCGCCACTCGTCACGCAACACGGGCACGCGACCGCCCCCGCGACGCTCCGGGTCGTAGGTCACCGAAACAGGATGGCACAGTCTGCTGCCCTTGCACTTCCGGCGCGCCACCGCCATGGCGCAGCGCCGTACGTCCGCGCTCTCCCTGGCAACGGTAGTAATGTCGTTGCGAAACGCATCCAAACGAAGGACGTAATGAGCGATCTCGCCAACACCGGCGCGAGGAGAGGTGCCCAACCGGCCAACAGCGGCGCGGTCACCGGCGTCGGCTCCGGCACGGGTCGGCGCGGGAACCGACTGCCCCGCGACGAGCGCCGCGGCCAGTTACTCGCTGCTGCCAGCGAGGTTTTCGTCGACCGCGGCTACCACGCCGCAGGCATGGACGAGATCGCCGACCGCGCAGGCGTGAGCAAACCCGTTCTCTACCAACACTTTACGTCCAAGCTTGAGCTCTACCTCGCCGTGCTGCAGCAGCACGCCGACAATCTCGTTTCTGGCGTGCGCCAGGCGCTGCGCACCACCACCGACAACCGGCAGCGGGTGCGAGCCGCCGTGGACGCCTTCTTCGACTTCATCGAGCACGACGGCCAGGGTTACCGGCTGATCTTCGAGAACGATTATGTGACCGAACCGCAGGTGTCCGCGCAGGTCAAGGTGGCCACCGAGGCGTGCACCGACGCCGTGTTCGACCTGATCAGCCACGACTCGGGGCTGGAACCGCACCGCGCTCGGATGATCGCGGTCGGGCTGGTGGCCATCAGCGTCGACTCAGCCCGGTACTGGCTGAACAACGAGCGGCCGGTCTCTAAGGACGACGCGGTGGAGGGCACGGTGCAGTTCATCTGGGGCGGGCTGTCCCACGTGCCGCTTACCCGGTCTTGACGGCCTCCGAGCCGACTGCACCGACGCCGAAGCCGACCCGGCGCACGTCGGCGGCACCGATCTCGACGTAGGCGATCTTCGCCGACTGCACCAGGAATCGGCGGCCCTTCTCGTCGGTTAGGGTCACGACGCCCGAATCCTTGCTCAGCGCATCGGTGATTAACTTCTCCACCTCGCTGGGTGTCTGCGCGCTGTTGAAGATCAGCTCGCGTGGGCTGTCCATGACACCGATCTTGACCTCCACGCTGGACCCTTTCCATTCGTATGTTCCTCGCCAAGAAGGCTAGTGGACAGTAGCGGTGCGATGCCGCGCCGGGCACTTCGGGTTAGCGAACCGACCACCCAGCGCGGACGCGAAGGCCCGCGCGAATTCTCGACCGAACCGAGTCCGGACCGTGATCAAGGCCCCAGCGCGTCAACCTCATTCGTCACAGCTGTCCCGATAGCATCAGGCCCGGCATTAGTCGAAACGATCGGGATAGCTGCATGAACAGGTCTTATACCGCGCATTCACCGTATTCCTTGAGCCCGACCGAACGGATTCCCAGCCATGGGGACGACGGCGGCGAAACGGTCGACCTCGACCGCGAGCGCTACGGCGAATACGAGGGCCTCGGGGAGTACGAGGACTACGAGGACTACGAGGAGTACGAGGACTACGAGCCGATCGATCGGCGATGGATCTGGATCGCCGGCGTGGCCGGCGCGATTCTGCTCGTCGCAGTGATCTGCACGGTCGTCATCCTCGGAGGCGGCGACAGCGGCTCGGTGTCGACGACAGTCGCCCCGCCGGCCACGACGCAACCGGCCGCCACGTCGGCTCCCAGGGTCGCCACCACCCCGTCGGCACTCCCGCCCGCGGCGTCGTTGCCGCCAGAAACCGTCACCACCGTGACGCCGAGCGCGAGTGCCCCGCCAACCGGCGCGCCGACCAATGCGGCTACCGCGCCCGCTCCGAACACGATCACCTACCGGGTGACCGGCAATCGCAATCTCATCGACCTGGTGACGGTGATCTACACCGATGCGCAGGGAGCGCTGCAGACCGACGTGAACGTGGCGCTGCCGTGGGCGAAGACCGTGGTGCTTGACCCGGGTGTGACGCTCAGCTCAGTCACCGCGACGAGCGTGACGGGTCAGTTGAACTGCAGCATCACCGACGCGGCGGGCACAGCGATCGCCGTGCAGAACAACAACACGATGATCGCGAACTGCACGAAGTAGTTCAGGCCAGGCCCAGCTCGTGCATGCGCGTGCTGTGCGTGCGCTGCAGCCGGTCGAAAAACTCGGTCATCTGGGTGAGACCCTCGCCGCTGGTCATCACCAGGTCGACGAGTTCATCATGGTCGGCAAGCACGTACTGCGCCTGAGTGATGGCCTCGCCGAGCAGCCGTCGCGACCACAGCGCCAGGCGATGGCGCTGCTTGTCGCTTGCCGTCACCGCGGCCTGCACCTCGGACACCACGAACTGTGAGTGCCCGGTTTCGGCCAGCACCGCGCGCACCACGTCGGCGACCTCGTCGGGCAGCGAGTCGGCAATCTCCAGATAGAAGTCGGCCGCCAGCGCGTCACCGACGTAGGTCTTCACCAGTGCTTCCAGCCAGGTGCTGGGTGTGGTCAGCCGGTGGTAGTTCTCCAGCGCCGACGCGTACTTCGTCATCGCGGGCACCACGTCGACTCCCCTGCGCTCCAGCGCATCCCGGAGCACCTCGTAGTGGTACATCTCCGCGGCGGCCATGCTGGCCATGTTGATTCGGCCCCGTAGGTTCGGCGCCATCCGCGCTTCCTCGGTGAGCCGGTAGAACGCCGCCACCTCGCCGTAGGCCAGCAGTGCGAACAGTTCAATGACGCCGGGATGGGCGCCCGACACTCCCGAGGTGGTCTGCTCGGGAGAAGGCGCGGGCGGCGTCGAATTCATGGCCCAACTGTAGACGGCTGGCGTTGTCGGCTGGGCGCATCGACTGCCGGGCAAACCCGGTCGGCTATCATGGCCCTAGGCAGTGGCACCGAAGAATCTGATACGACACCGCCGCTACCTAAGAAATGTGCGTGCACGCAGTCGGCCCGCCTACCTCAGTGCAGGGCCCCGCGACGCTTTTCGTCAAACTCGTGCGCGCGTTGACGCCATGAGGATTGACAATTGAAAGGCTTCTGCCCCGCGTATGACGCATCTCAACTCAACATTTGCTGAACTCGGAGTTCGCGACGAAATTGTCCGCGCACTGGCTGATCAAGGCATAACACATCCGTTTGCCATCCAAGAACTGACGTTGCCGCTGGCGCTTGCCGGCGACGACCTGATCGGGCAGGCACGCACCGGCATGGGCAAGACCTATGCGTTCGGCGTGCCGATGCTGCAGCGAATCACCACCGACCCTGACCGTGAGCTGAGCGGGATCCCGCGGGCGCTCGTGGTCGTCCCGACCCGCGAGCTGTGCATCCAGGTGTCCGGTGACCTCGCGACTGCGGCTAAGCACCTCTCCGCCGGTGATCGCAAGCTGACCGTCACGTCCATCTACGGCGGCAGGCCCTACGAGCCGCAGATCGAGGCGCTGCAGAACGGTGTCGACGTCGTCGTCGGCACCCCCGGCCGCCTGCTCGACCTGGCCCAGCAGGGCCACCTGCGGCTCGGCGGGTTGTCGATGCTGGTGCTCGACGAGGCCGACGAAATGCTCGACCTCGGCTTCCTGCCCGACATCGAGCGCATCCTGCGCCAGATCCCCGACGAGCGGCAGGCGATGCTGTTCTCGGCGACGATGCCGGACCCGATCATCACGCTGGCCCGCACGTTCATGAACCAGCCCACCCACATCCGGGCCGAGGCGCCGCACTCATCGGCCGTGCACGCCACCACCGAGCAGTTTGTCTACCGCGCCCACGCGCTGGACAAGGTGGAACTGGTCACCCGGGTGCTTCAGGCCAACGGCCGCGGCGCGACGATGGTCTTCACCCGCACCAAGCGCACCGCGCAGAAAGTCGCCGACGAGCTGGCCGAGCGCGGCTTCAAGGTCGGCGCCGTGCACGGCGACCTCGGCCAGGCCGCCCGCGAGAAAGCGCTCAAGGCGTTCCGGACCGGCGACGTCGACGTACTGGTGGCCACCGACGTCGCCGCCCGAGGCATCGACATCGACGACATCACCCACGTGATCAACTACCAGATCCCCGAGGACGAGCAGGCCTACGTGCACCGCATCGGGCGCACCGGTCGCGCAGGCAAGACCGGTATCGCGGTCACCCTGGTGGACTGGGACGAATTGGCTCGCTGGGAAATGATCGACAAGGCGCTGGGCCTGGGGTGCCCCGATCCCGCCGAGACGTACTCCAGCTCACCGCATATCTACGAAGAGCTGGACATCCCGACCGACGCCCGCGGCAGCATCGGCGAAGCGCGCAGGCCGCAGGCCAAGCGCGCGCCAGCCGACAAGTCCGCCGAGCGGCCCGCCCGCAATCGCACGCGCAACCGCAGGCGCACTCGCGGTGGCCAGGCCGCAGCGCATCCCGAGGGCACGGCCGAGCAGAGCGCACCCGCGAAGGACGACGCGACCGCCGAGGGCACGGAGGCATCGCACTCCGGCCCACGCCGTCGTCGCCGTCGCCCGCGCAAGACCGCGGCCAGCGCCGGCTAGCCGAGGCCCCCTCCGACGGATGGTCAAACCCGAACGCCGCACCAAGGGCGACGTGGTGGCGGCCGTGGTGATCGCGGCGGTCGTCGCCCTCGTCGCCGGCTTGATCTGGTGGACCAGTGACGCCAGGGCCACCATCAGCCGACCCGCCGCAGCGCCCGTGCCGAACCTGACCCCTGCCAAGGCGCTGCCCGGTTCACTGCGGCAGCTGTGGACGGCGCCGAGCCCGAAGACCACCACGCCGCTAGTGGTGTCGGGCAGTGTGGTCACCGGTGACGGTCGCGAGGTCGAGGGCCGCGATCCTGCCACCGGAGACACACTGTGGAGCTACGCGCGTGACCTCGAGCTCTGCGGCGTCACGTATCTCTACAACTACGCCGTCGCCGTGTATCCCGACGTCCGCGGGTGCGGGCAGGTCAGCACGGTCGACGCCAAAACCGGCAGCCGCGGGCCCAGCCGCACCAGCTACGCCGATCCAGAAGTCCGGCTGTCTGCCGATGGCACCACTGTGCTGTCGGCCGGGGACAGCCGCCTGGAGATGTGGCGCTCGGACATGGTCCGGATGATGTCGTACGGCTCACTCGACGCCCGGATCAAGCCGGGCACGCCCGCGTCGCCGGTGTGCCGGCTGGTGTCGGCGGAGGCAAGTTCGACGGCCGTTTCGGTGCTGGAGGCCTGCCCGAAAGAGGCCGACCTGCGGCTGACGCTGCTACGGCCCGCCGACGAAGAAGACACGCCCGACCTGAAATACGTGCCGCAGCCCGGCGTCGCCGACGACTCCGGCGCCCGCGTGATCGCGGTGTCCGATACGACGACGGCCGTCTACGTGCCCACCCCGAAGCCGATGGTCAATATCGTCGACGAGACCGGCGCGACCGTCGCAAGCTCGCTGGTGCCCAAGCCGCCATCACCGAACGCGACCATGTCGCGGGCCGGTGACATGATCACGTGGTGGACCGGCGATTCCGTAATGGTGTTCTCCGCCAACGGACTTCGGTACCGCTACACCGTCACAGCGTCGGGCAGCAATATTCCGCTGGGCCCGGCGACCATGATGGCCGGGCGGTTGCTCGTTCCCGTGACCGGCGGGTACGACGTGTTCGACCCGGCCACCGGCAACGGTGTCGAACACATACCGGTGCAACGGCCGCCGAGTTCCGTGGCGGTGGTTCCTGCGGTGGCGGGTTCGACGATCCTCGAGCAGCGTGGCGACGAACTCGTCGCGCTGGGCTAGAGCTATCGGAGTCGACGCTGACCCCTATCCGACTGGACCCGTTGGGTTTTCGCCTTCACCATCACCGGCGCCGACACTGACGGGAGTCTCCTCATAAGGCTGCGGCGGTGTCGGCCATGGCACAGGCCTTGGCCTGGTTCGCACGTTCTGCGGCCACCAGAACCACCGTCCCATCAGCGCCGCGATCGACGGCGTCATGAACGACCGGATGATCAACGTGTCGAACAGCAGGCCGATTCCGATCGTGCTGCCCACCTGTCCAGCGACGACGAGGTTGCTGACCATCATCGACATCATGGTGAACGCGAACACCAGACCGGCCGACGTCACCACGGCTCCTGTGCCCGCCATCGACCGGATGATTCCGGTGTTGATGCCTGCGTCGATCTCCTCCTTGAACCTGGACACCAACAACAGGTTGTAGTCGGATCCCACGGCCAGCAGGATGATCACCGACATCGCCAGCACGAGCCAGTGCAGCGGCTTGCCTAGAAGGTGTTCCCAGATCAGCACTGACAGGCCGAATGACGTGCCGAGCGACAACAACACCGTGCCGACGATGACCGCCGAGGCGATCACCGCCCGGTCAACAAGAGCATGATGATGAAGATCAGACACAGCGACGCGATCCCGGCGACCAGAAGGTCCCAGTTCGAACCCTCCTGCATGTCCTTGTATGTGGACGCGGTGCCCGCCATATAGATCTTGGAGCCCTCCAACGGCGTGCCCTTGATGGCTTCGAACGCCGCGCTCTTGATCCGCGGAATCAGGGCGATGCCTTCGGCGGTCGCGGGATCACCCTCATGGGCGATGATGAACCGAACGGCATGTCCGTCCGGTGACACGAACATCTTCAAGCCCCGTTTGAAGTCCGCGTTGTCGAACACCTCCGGCGGCAGGTAGAACGAGTCGTCGTTCTTGGACGTGTCGAACGCCTGACCCATCGCGGTCTGGTTCTCCTGCATGGCCTTTTGCTGGTCCTGCTGGCTCTTCTGGCTCTGATACATCGTCAGCGTGATGTGCTGCATGCTCTTCATCGTCGCGATCTGCGCGGGCATCAACGCGACCATCTGCGGCATGAGGATGTCGAGGCGTTCCAGGTCCGGCAGCAGGTTCTGGAGGTCGTCGGACATCGTGTCGACGCCGTCGAGGGTGTCGAAGATCGACCTGATCGACCAGCAGACCGGGATGTCGAAGCAGTGCGGCTCCCAATAGAGGTAGTTGCGCATGGGACGGAAGAAGTCATCGAAATCAGCGATGTTGTCCCGCAATTGGTTCAGATCGACAACTGTGCCCTTCATCTTCGAGACCATGCTGTGCGTGGTGGCCGCCATCTGCACCGTGATGTTCTGCATCTGCTGCAGCGTGTCGATGGACGTCTGCATGTCATTGGCCTGCTTGAGCATGTTGGCCATGACGTTGTCCATGTAGTCCTGGTTCATCTGCTGCATGGTGCCCTGCGCACTGAGCAAGAACGGGATCGACGTGTGCTCGATCGGTACTCCCCGCGGCCTGGTAATCGCCTGCACCCGACCAACCCCCTGAGTGTGGGCGATCGCCCTTGCGATTCTCTCGATCACCAGCATGTCGGCGGGGTTGCGCACATCGTGATCGGCCTCCACCAGCAGCATCTCGGGGTTCATCCGGGCCTGTGGGAAGTGCCGGTCGGCCGCCGCGTAGCCCACATTGGCCGGGATATCCGGGGGCAGATAGAGGCGGTCGTTGTAGGCGGGTTTGTACGACGGCACGGCCAGAAGACCGATCAGGGTGAGGGCCACTGACACGGCGAGGATCGGTCCAGGCCACCGCACCACGGCGGTGCCGATGCGGCGCCAGCCGCGCGTCTGCATTCTCCGCTTCGGATCGAACAAGCCGAAGCGACTGCAGATGGTCAGCAGAGCGGGCGCCATGGTTAGCGCAGCGAAGACAGCGACGAGCATCCCGATCGCCAACGGAATACCCAGCGTGGAGAAATACGGCAGCCGGGTGAAGTGCAGGCAGAACGTGGCGCCCGCGATGGTCAGGCCCGATCCCAAGATGACGTGGGCGGTGCCGTGATACATGGTGTAGAAGGCGGTTTCGCGGTCCTCGCCGTTTTGACGTGCCTCGTGGTAGCGGCCGAGGAGGAAGATCGCATAGTCAGTACTTGCCGCGATGGCCAGGGTCGTGAGCAGATTGACCGCGAAGGTCGACAACCCGATCAAATCGTAATAGCCAAGGGCGGCAACGATTCCCCGTGCCGCCGACAACTCGATGAACATCATCACCAAGACCAGCAACACTGTGACGATCGACCGGTAGACGAACAGCAGCATCACGAAGATCACGCCCATAGTGAGCGCAGTGATGACTTTGACAGTCTTGTCGCCTGCGTGATGCTGGTCGTTGCTCAGCGGTGTGGGCCCGGTGACATAGGCCTTGAGACCTGGTGGTGGCGGCGTGTTGTCGATGATGCTTCGGACGGCTTGCACGGATTCGTTCGCCAGACTCTGGCCCTGGTTGCCTGCCAGGTAGAGCTGAACGTAGGCGGCCTTGCCGTCGGCGCTCTGCGCGCCCGAGGCCGTCAGCGGGTCGCCCCAGAAGTCCTGGATATGTTCGACGTGCTTCGTGTCAGCTTCGAGTTTTTTGATCAGGCCGTCGTAGTACTTGTGCGCGGAGTCGCCGAGAGGTTGGTCGCCCTCCAGCACGATCATCGCCGAGCTGTTGGAGTCGAACTCCTTGAAATCCCTACCGATGCGCTGCATCGCCTGCAGCGACGGAGCGTCGGCGGGGGCGAACGACACCGCATGCGCCTCGCCGACCGCCTCCAGCTGCGGGACGACGACATTCAGGAGGACGACGAGCGCGATCCACCCGAGGAAGATGGGCACCGAGAACAGTCGGATGAAGCGGGGGATCATCGGGTGCGCGCCGACGTGGGTGTTGCTCATGCCGACTTCACCAAGCAGAAGGTCTGGGCGTTCACGCCGTCGGTCGTCCTCTCGTCCTTCACCACACCGTCGACGGTGATCCGGCAGGAAATGGAGCCGCCGTCGCTCTGCGCGACGATGTTCGGGCTGGCGGCGGGTGCGGTCGTGGTGAGGTCCAGCGTCCACGGCAGAGGTACGTGCTCGGCCTTCTGCGGCTGGGCGTCGAGGTCGAGATAGTTGATGGTCGCCACGGTCCCCGTGCCGAAGATCTCGTACTTGACTTCCTTGGGGTTGAACGGCTCGGGGTCATTGACCAGCCCGGCACCCGGTCTGGTCAGCTCGGTCCGGCCGAAGAAACCGCGGAAACGGTCGACACAGAACGCCGCTATGACCACCACCAGCAGGATCACCAGCAGTACCCACGTGCGTTTGGCAAGACGCAGCATCAGACGACTCGCTCCCGACCCTCGCTACCCGTGGACGTCCTCTCATCGACGCCGGCGCGTACTGGGGCAGCGCGCTCCTGGTTACCAATTTCCGGCTGCGGATCCCAAGAGGGCATTTCGAATCGCTCGAGGCACTGTTCGATGAACGCCCGCGCCTGGTCGTGCCCGCGGCTGATGCCCAACCCCTGTTCGTGGAACACCATCCGGGCCAGGCTGCCCATGATCATCGACATCACGACGGGGGGAAACAATTCGAGGTCGATGCCGCGCGCCTTTAGCGCAAGGGTCATCGCACCCTCTTCGACATCGCGGAAACGCATTGCGTACGAAACGATTTCGCTGCGGATTGCCTTACGATGGTTGGCCATCGCCAGGAACTCGGTGAACAGCTGAGTGTCGTGTGCGCTGTTGAGCAGCCACAACGCATGCAGCGGCTCCGACTCGGCCATCGCCTCGCGCTGATGTTCCAGAATCGCCTCTGCCTTGTCGCGCAGCACGGCCACGAACAGGTCGTCCATGCTCGGGAAGTAGTAGTGCACGAGGGCCGGCTTGACCCCGGCCTTGGCGGCGACCCGCCGCGACGTCGCAGCGGCATACCCCTCGTCGAGAATGATTTGGGCGGTTGCATCAATCAGCGCTACCCGTGTCGGCTCCCGGCCAACCTTTGACCGCTCGTCAGCAGGGCTGCTCGACATGGAGGCAGCCTAACCTTTGGGCGATCGCCCAACAATAGGAAAGTTTGCCAACCTCTTCGGCTAGAGCTCCGGCGTGAAGGTGTCGAGCGCCTTGCCGTTCTTCCAATGCTTGAGCAGCGCGGACGCCAGTTCGCGATAAGCGTTCGCGCCCTTGTTCTTCCGCCCGGCAAGCACCGACGACCCCGACGCGCTGGCCTCGGCGAACCGCACGGTCCGCGGGATCGGCGGTGCCAGCACCGGCATGTCGTAGCGGTCGGCGACGTCGAGCAGCACGTCGCGGCTGTGGGTGGTGCGCGAGTCGTAGAGCGTGGGCAGCGCGCCCAGCAGCTTCAGGTCGGAGTTGGTGATCTGCTGCACGTCGGTGATCGTTCGCAGAAACTGGCCGACGCCGCGGTGCGCCAACGTTTCGCACTGCAGCGGCACGATCACGTCGTCGGCCGCGGTCAGCCCGTTGAGCGTGAGCACCCCCAGCGAGGGCGGGCAGTCGATGATCACCACGTCGAACTTGCCGCCGATCTTGGCAAGCGCGCGTTTGAGCGCATACTCGCGGCCGGCCCGCATCAACAGCATCGCCTCGGCGCCTGCCAGATCGATGTTGGCAGGCAGCAGCGTCATCCCCTCCGACGTGTCCACCAGCGCCGCGTCCGGCTCCACCTCACCCAGCAGCACGTCATGGATCGACACGGACAGCTTGTCGGGATCCTGGCCGAGCGAGAACGTCAAACACCCCTGTGGGTCCAGATCGACGAGCAGCACCCGTCGGCCCTTCTCCTCCATCGCCGCCCCCAACGACGCCACCGTCGTCGTTTTGGCGACCCCACCCTTTTGATTGGCGACCGCAAGTACCCGCGTCACGGTGTTCATCGTTGCACGGGTACCGCCACATCGACGGAGCGTGCGGCAGAATCAGTCCGCGTGGGCCTTCTGCAGCACCGGCTGCTACTACTTCGTCACGGTGAGACCGAGTGGTCGAAGTCCGGCCGGCATACCAGTCGGACCGAACTCGACCTGACAGAGACAGGGCGAGAACAGGCGAAAGCAGCCGGCGAGACGCTCGCGCAGCTGCATTTGGACAACCCAATCGTTGTGAGCAGCCCGCGCAAACGCGCGGCTGTGACCGCCGAATTGGCCGGGCTCACCGTCGACGAGGTGAACCCGTCCATAAGCGAATGGGACTACGGAGACTACGAAGGCACGACCACCGAAGAGATCCGAAAGGCAGTGCCGAACTGGCTGGTGTGGACTCACGGCTGTCCCGGCGGTGAGACTTCCGTCGACGTCTGCGAACGTGCCGACCGGGCCATAGAGATGGCCTTGGCGCACATGGAGTCCCGCGACGTGGTGTTCGTCGGACATGGCCACTTCTCCCGGGCGGTGGTTACCCGCTGGATCGAGCAGCCGGTCTACGAGGGGATTCGATTCGCGATGCCTGCAGCGTCGATCGCGATATGCGGCTTCGAACATGGGGTACGCCAGCTCAGCGCGCTCGGACTGACGGGCCGCCCGAACCCGTGACGCGCGAACCAGCCTTCGTTCTCGCCGGCCGCACCGGCGCGGTGGTCGCCGACGGTGTGCACACCGCCTTCGCACGGCTGGCCGACGCACGGGCCGCGCTTGCGTCGCACAGTTCCCCAATTGTCTTGGGAGCCTTGCCTTTCGACCTTTCCAAACCGGCTGCGCTGATCCGTCCGCAGTCGGTGCAGTTCAGCGAGACGCTGCCTGACTGGCCGCTTCGCGAGTTGCCGACCGTTCGGATCGCGCAGACGATTCCTGATCCCGAGGAGCACCGCGCACGCATCAGCGCGGCGTTGCGCCGGCTGCAGAATCCGGCCAGCGGCCTGCACAAGGTGGTGCTGGCAAGGGCGCTGCGGCTGGTGGCCGAGGGACCGCTGGACGCCCGCACCATCGTGCATCGACTCGTCGCCAACGATGCCGCGGCCAACGTGTATCTCGCCGACCTCACGGCAGCGGGCGGCGGGTATTCCGGCACCGCGCTGGTCGGTGCGAGCCCCGAGCTGCTGGTCGCGCGGCACGGCGATCAGGTGACCTGCCGCCCGTTCGCGGGATCGGCGCCGCGGTTGGCTGACCCAGTCGCAGACGAGGCCAGCGGCGCGGCCCTCGCCGCATCGGCCAAGAACCGTCACGAACACCAATTGGTGGTCGATGCGATGCGTGAGGCACTGGATCCGTTGTGTGTCGATCTTCAGGTCGCGCAGGAACCGCAGCTGAGCAAGACCGCGGCGGTGTGGCACCTGTACACGCCCATCACCGGCAAGATACGTGAAAGATCCACCACCGCATTGGATTTGGCGGTCGCCCTACACCCGACACCTGCGGTCGGCGGCGTCCCCGCTGCGGCTGCGGCCGAACTGATCAACGAGTTGGAGGGCGACCGGGGCTTCTACGCAGGCGCGATCGGCTGGTGCGACCAGCGCGGCGACGGCAGGTGGGTGGTGTCGATCCGCGGCGCGCAGCTGTCGGCCGATCGCCGCACCGCCGACGCGCATTCGGGCGGCGGCATCGTCGCCGAATCCGATCCCGACGACGAAGTCGCGGAAACCACAACAAAATTCAACACGATCCTGTCGGCCCTGGGAGTTCAACCGTGACTGAGGTCATCCGCCCCGCCCAGCCGGGCGATGAGACCGAGCTGGCCGCGATGATTCACGAGCTGGCCGAGTTCGAGCGGGCCAGCGCGGACTGCACCGTTACCGAAAACCAGTTGCGCGAAGCACTTTTCGGCGACCACCCGACGGTGTTCGGGCACATCGCGGAGGTGGACGGCCAGGCCGCAGCTGGCGCGCTGTGGTTCCGCAACTTTTCCACCTGGGACGGTGTTGCCGGCGTCTACCTGGAGGATCTGTATGTGCGCCCGCAGTTCCGTCGCCGCGGACTGGCCCGCAAGATGCTGGCCACTTTGGCCAGGGAATGCGTCGACGGCGGATACACCAGGCTGTCGTGGGCGGTGCTGGACTGGAACGTCGACGCGATCGCCCTCTACGACGCCGTCGGCGGACGGCCCCAGACCGAGTGGATCACCTACCGGGTGTCGGGCCCGGAGTTGTCGGCGCTGGCCGAATCCTGAGCCCCTAGCCATTGCAGCGCGGACGGGCTGAACAGCAGCACCAGCGTGACCAGCGCGACCACTGCGACAGGTATCCCGTACAGCCACTGGTGAGATCCGACGGCCATGTACCAGGCCACCGGCAACAGGAGAAGCTGCGCGAAGACCGCGATCCCGCGGCCCCACCGCCGCCCAGTCCACAATGCCCAGCCCGCGGCGAGCACCGCCGAGCCCATGACCACGAACCAGCCAGCGGTGCCGTACCCACTGAGCCAGGGCTGGTCTTCGGCGCCTGCCAGGTGTCGCACGACCAACACCGCTGCGACCGCAACCAGCGTGGCGCCCTCCAGCGACACCATAACGGCAGCCTGACGGATGGTCGTCGGTGCAGGAACGGTCACGACGTCGAGCGTAGAGGCACGCCGATAGGCTCACTGTCCGTGCGCGCCGTGCTGATCGTGAACCCGAACGCGACGTCGACCACTCCGGCGGGCCGCGACCTGCTCGCCCACGCACTGGAGAGCCAGGTCAAGCTGACCGTCTTGCACACCGACCACCGCGGCCATGCCATCGAGATCGGCCGCGACGCGGTGCGCGATGGTGTCGATGTGCTGATCGTCCATGGCGGCGACGGCACGGTGAACGAGGTCGTCAACGGGATTCTCGGTGAGGGTGGTCCAGGCGGGCCGGGCCCCGCCGTCGGGGTGGTCCCGGGCGGCTCGGCCAACGTGTTCGCCCGCGCGCTGGGCATCAGCCCCGACCCGATCGAGGCGACGAACCAGCTCGTGGACCTGCTGTCGGCCTACCGTCGTCGCAAGTCCTGGCGCCGCATCGGCCTGATGGACTGCGGGGAACGCTGGGGCGTGTTCACCGCGGGGATGGGCGTGGACGGCGACGTAGTGGCCGCCGTCGAGGCCCAGCGCGACAAGGGCCGCAAGGTCACCGCCTCGCGCTACATCCGCGTCGCCGTGCGCGAGATGCTCGCCAACGCCCGCAGGGAGCCGTCGCTGACGCTGCACCTGCCCGACCGCGAGCCCGTTTCCGGTGTCCATTTCGCGTTCGTGTCGAACTCCAGTCCATGGACGTATGCCAACGACCGGCCGGTATGGACGAATCCCACCACCACGTTCGAGACCGGACTGGGCGTGTTCGCGACAACCAGCATGAACGTCTGGGCCAATTTGGCGCTGGTGAGACGGATGTTGTCGAACGAGCCGGACATCAAGGCCAGGCACCTGATCCGCGACGACGACCTGCCGTGGCTGAGGGTGACGAGCGACGTGCCGGTGGCGTGTCAGATCGACGGCGATTCCCTGGGTCCGCGCGATGCGATGACGTTCAGAGCGGTTCCGGATGCGCTGGGCGTAGTTGCACCACCCGCAAAGAGGCCCTCTGACCTGCATTAATGGCAGACGATCAGTCGATTCAGGGCGCAGGTTGGTTAAGTGTAGTACAAACGAGTGAGGGGTCGGCCGACGACTCTCGTTAGTGAGATTACCCACTTGTTAACTCGCGAGTATTGACATCTGTTCAGCCTGTGAAAAACTCGGATGCAACAGTGCAGAAACATTTCGTGTGCACGCGTTAACAGCCGAAGAAAAGCTCGTGCGCCGTGCTGCGCACATAGTGAGGAGATTAGGTCTATGGATTGGCGCCACAAGGCGGTCTGTCGCGACGAGGATCCCGAACTGTTCTTCCCGGTGGGAAACAGCGGGCCGGCGCTTGCGCAGATTGCTGACGCGAAGCTTGTCTGTAACCGCTGTCCGGTGACGACCGACTGCCTCACCTGGGCGTTGGATTCGGGCCAGGACGCCGGCGTGTGGGGTGGCATGAGCGAAGACGAGCGGCGCGCGCTCAAGCGACGCAACGCCCGCACCAAGGCTCGTAGCGGGGTCTAACCGCAACCCAGCGCTTCGAATTTGGCTACGGCCCCGGCAAATTTGCCGGGGCCGTAACTGTGTGCAAATGCAATTTCTTGCGAATTGCGTCACAGAAACGTCAATTTGTGAAATCGCCGACAAACTGTGACCGCGCTGTGCAGTTACTGGGGCAGGCGCGCCTTGCGGCCGATCGGCACCCGCAGCACCACGTCCGTCCCGCCGGTCGGCACGTCGTGCATGCCCAGCGAACCGTCCAGCTCGGCCGACACCAGCGTCCGCACGATCTGCAGGCCCAGCCGGTCCGACTTCTCCAGGCTGAAGCCGTCGGGCAGTCCTCTCCCGTCGTCGTGAACGACCACGTCGAGCCAACGCGCCGAGCGTTCCGCGCGGATCGTCACGCAGCCCTGCTGGGTGGTGGTGTCGAAGGCGTGCTCGATCGCGTTTTGTACCAGCTCGGTGATCACCATGATCAACGCGGTGGCACGGTCGGCGTCCAGCACGCCGAGGTCGCCGCGCCGGTTGATGCGGATCGGGGTGTCGACGGTCGCGACGTCGTTCATGATCGGCAGGATCCGGTCGATCACCTCGTCGAGGTTGACCTCCTCGTCCACCGACATCGACAGCGCGTCGTGCACCAGCGCGATCGACGACACCCGCCGCACGGATTCGATCAGCGCCTCGCGGCCCTCGGCGTTATTGGTGCGCCGGGCCTGCAGACGTAGGAGTGCAGCGACGGTCTGCAGATTGTTCTTCACCCGATGGTGGATCTCGCGGATGGTCGCATCCTTCGACAGCAACGCCCGGTCGCGGCGCTTCACCTCGGTGACGTCTCGAATCAGCACCGCGGCGCCAACGGCCTTGCCGTGCACCACCAAAGGCAGTGTGCGCAGCAGCACGGCCGCTCCCCCGGCGTCGACCTCCATGCGCATGCTCGACCCGCCCGCCAGCGAGTCGCGGACGTGGTTGGCCAGTTCCTGCGCCTCGAACGGGTCGGAGATCAGCGGCCTGGTGATCGTGACTAGGTTGTGGCCCTCCAACTCGGAGGCCAGCCCCATCCGGTGGTAGGCCGAGACCGCGTTCGGGCTGGCGAAAACAACGCCGCCCGTCTCGTCCAGGCGGATGAACCCGTCGCCGACGCGGGGACTGGACCGCGACATGGCCAGGTCGCCGACGTTGGGGAAGGTGGCTTCGGACAGCATGTGGAGCAGATCGCCTGCGCAGTCCAGGTAAGCGGTCTCCAGCGGGCTGGCCTTGCGGGCAGCCAAGGCGGTCTGATGCGTCAGCACCGCCACCACATCGTTGCGGTAGCGCACCGGCACCGCCTCGACGTTCAGGCCCGGAGCCGCTCCGGCGGCGACCCGTTGCGCCGATGAATCCGCTTGTCCCGCACGGCTTTCCCGGCCGATCGTGCCGGACTTGAATGCTTCGGTCACCAGCGGCATCTCGGCGGCGTCGGCCACGGAGCCGACGGCATCGGCAAGCAGCACCGTCGGCGCGGTGTTCGGACGAACCTGCGCGACGCACACCAGCACACCGTCGTCGCGGCGCACCCACATCAGGTAATCAGCGAAGGACAGGTCCGCCAGCAGCTGCCACTCTCCCACCACGGCGTGCAGGTGGTCGACGGCGTTGCCGGGCAGGACCGTGTGCTCGGCGAGCAGGTCACCGAGGGTGGACATCGGTCACTGCTCCGGCAGGAAGGCCGTCAGCTGATCACCGCGATGAGGTCGCCGGCCTGGATGACGTCGCCAACCGACACGCTCACCTTGCTGATGGTGCCTGCCACCTCGGCAAGCACCGGGATCTCCATCTTCATCGACTCCAGCAGCACCAGGGTGTCGCCCTCGCCGATCTGATCGCCCTCGTGAACCACGACTTCGAGCACACTGGCCACGATCTCGGCGCGAACATCCTCGGCCATCTTCACCCCACTTCGTTCCGGCTGCTTACCGGCTCCTATCGAACCACAACCCCGGGTGGGCGGGGCTGTCGCAGGGCCGTGAGAGGATGTAGTGGACGCGCCCGCAGGATATGGGCCCCACAAACCCCCTGACCATACGGAGGAACATCATGGCCAAGCGTGGCCGCAAGAAGCGTGACCGCAAGCACTCCAAGGCCAACCACGGCAAGCGGCCCAACTGCGGCTCGAAAGCCGTGCGCTAGCCGCGACGGATGATCGTCGTGCGGCTGATCTCGATCCGCAGCCGCTCGCGCAGCCCTTCGGGGGCCTTCTCACCGCTGCACTTCTTCGCGATCAGCGTCTTGACACGCTCCTCCACGCCGTAGTGGCGGAGGCAGGCCGGGCATTCTTCGAGATGGTGCTTGAGCTTGTCCCTAGTCTCGGCCGTGCACTCGCCGTCGAGCAGTGTCCATACCTCCGCGATCACCGCCGCGCATTCTGGGTGCTCGGGATCGACGGGCCCGATCGGCGCGGACCAGCGCCCGTCCTCGTCACGGTCGCTCATGACGACACCTCCTCTGGTGCGTCGAGCTGCCGCTCGCCACGCATGAAGCCCCGGTCCCTGGCCACGTCGGCCAACAGAGTGCGGAGCTGACGTCTGCCGCGATGCAACCGGGACATCACAGTCCCAATCGGCGTGTCCATGATCTCGGCGATCTCCTTATAGGGGAAGCCTTCGACGTCGGCGTAGTACACCGCCATCCGGAATTCCTCCGGCAACGCCTGCAGGGCTTCCTTGATCTCGTTGTCCGGCAGCGCCTCCATCGCCTCCACCTCCGCCGAGCGCAGACCGGTCGAGGAGTGCTCGGCGTTGGCAGCCAGCTGCCAGTCGGTGATCTCTTCGGTCGGATATTCGGCGGGCTGCCGCTGCTTCTTGCGGTAGCTGTTGATGTAGGTGTTGGTCAAAATCCGGTACAGCCACGCCTTCAGATTGGTTCCCTCGCGGAACGAGCGGAACCCGGCGTAGGCCTTCACCATGGTTTCCTGCAGCAAGT
This sequence comes from uncultured Actinomycetota bacterium, assembly GCA_963841555.1. GTDB lineage: Bacteria > Actinomycetota > Actinomycetes > Mycobacteriales > Mycobacteriaceae > Mycobacterium. The sequence goes on along the minus strand of CAWJDL010000003.1, from coordinate 248,010 downwards.
CCTCGGCGTCGGCCGGGTTGCGAGTCATTCGCAGCGCACCACCGTAGAGCTGGTCGAGCAGCGGAATCGCGTCGCGCTCGAACCGCGCCGTCAGCTCGGCGTCGCTCTCGGTGGCTCTGTCGGGTGCCGACGTCTCTGGCGCCGACCCGTCGATGTCGGTCATTGCGGGGAACACCGTCCCTTCTGTTGCGGCGCCACCAAACAGGCCCGGTATGTCCACCGGACGTTCCAGGCAAATGGCAGGCACCAAAGACCCCTTCCCTCGATCCTAGAGGCTGTAACCGACACGACCCGTTCACGGGCCGGACTGCACCCAATAACAGCGCGGACAGGCACTGTTGTTCCCGCACTACGCTGAGCCGATGACGCGCGCAGCGACCCCGGCGATCGCGGCCCTGCTGAACGCGGAGGTCCCCCACCAGGTGCTGCAGTACCAGCACGACCCTCGCAACGAGTCGTTCGGCGAGGAGGCCGTCGAGGAGCTAGCGCAGGTCGAGGGTGTCCACCCGGAGCAGGTCTTCAAGACGCTTGTCGTCGCGCTGCCCAAGGGTCTGGCAGTCGCGGTGATCCCGGTGCCGTCGAAGCTGTCGCTGAAGGCCGTCGCCGCAGCGTTGGGCGTATCGAAGGCGACGATGGCCGACCGGACCGCAGCGGAACGGTCCACCGGCTACGTCATCGGCGGCATTTCACCGTTCGGTCAGCGCAAGCCGCTGCCGACCGTGGTCGACGCCTCGGCGCTGCGCTGGGATCGCGTGCTGTGTAGCGCGGGCAAGCGCGGCTGGGATGTCGGGGTCCACCCGCAGGACCTGATCCGGCTGACCAACGCAGTCACCGCCGACATCCGCGCCACATAGGGTGACCCCATGTCGCTTTCTGGGAAGACCATGTTCATCTCCGGCGCCAGCCGTGGCATCGGGTTGGCGATCGCCAAGCGCGCCGCTGCCGACGGCGCCAACATCGCGCTGATCGCCAAGACCGCCGAGCCGCATCCCAAACTTCCTGGCACGGTGTACACCGCGGCCAAGGAACTCGAGGAGGCCGGCGGGCAGGCGCTGCCGATCGTCGGCGACATCCGCGACGAGGAATCGGTCGCATCGGCGGTGGCGCAGACCGTCGAACAGTTCGGCGGCATCGACATGTGCGTGAACAATGCCTCGGCGATCAACCTCGGTTCGATCAAGGAAGTACCGCTCAAGCGCTTCGACCTGATGAACGGCATCCAGGTGCGCGGCACGTACACGGTCTCGCAGGCCTGCATCCCGCACATGGTCGGCCGTGATAACCCGCATATCCTCACGCTGTCGCCGCCCGTTCGGTTGGAACCGAAGTGGCTGAAGCCGACCGCGTACATGATGGCCAAGTACGGAATGTCGTTGTGCGCCTTGGCGATGGCCGAGGAACTGCGCGAAGACGGCATCGCGTCCAACACGCTGTGGCCGCGCACGCTGGTGGCCACAGCGGCGGTGCAGAACCTGCTCGGCGGCGACGAGGCGATGGGCCGGGCCCGCAAACCCGACGTGTACGCCGACGCCGCGTACGTCGTCCTCAACAAGCCCTCCCGCGAGTACACCGGCAATAGCCTGCTGTGCGAGGACGTACTGCTCGCGTCCGGCGTCACCGACCTGTCGGTCTACGACTGCGTTCCCGGCGGCGAACTCGGCGTCGACCTGTGGGTGGACACCCCGAACCCGCCGGGATACAAAGGGCCTTAATCGAATTCGATGATTCCGCGGATGTTGCGGCCTTCGCGCATATCGGTGATGGCCTCGTTGATCTGGTCGAGCCGATAGCGCCGCGTCACCAGTTCGTCGAGTTTGAGGTTGCCGTTTCGATACATCGACAGCAGCATCGGCATGCTGGCGTGGGGATTCATCCCGCCGTATAGGAGTCCCTTGAGCTGCTTGCAGCCTTGGAGCATGTCGACGAGCAACAGCGGAACCATGTTCACTTCCAGCTTCGGCACCGCGGTCATCAGGCAGGTGCCCCCCTTGCGCGTCAGCATCATGGCGGGGGCTACCAGTTCTGCGTGAAGCACGCTCGGCGTCAACACAACACGGTCCGCCATCACGCCGTTGGTGATTTCCCGAACCAGCGGAATGGCATCCTCGATCGACGGGCTGGTATCCGTCGCCCCGAAGAACTTCGCCGTATCACGTTTGAACTCAACGGGATCCACCGCGACCACAGCGTTGGCACCTGCAGCACGGGCGCCCTGCACAGCGTTGATCCCCACCCCACCGGTGCCGACGATGACGACGGTGTCGCCAACTTGCGTTCCGACGCCGACAGTCGCCGATCCCCAGCCCGTCGTCACGCCGCAGGATACGAGGGAGGCGGCCTCGAAGGGAATCGAGTCGTCGATCTTGATGACGGACTCTTCGGCGACGACGATGTACTCCGAGAACGTGCCGAGCTGTGTCATCGCCGTCAGATCCTCGTCGCCGAGGTGGCGCCGTCTGGTCCCGTCGGTCGTCATCTCTTTCGCGAACATCATCGCGCCGGCGTCACACAGGTAGGTCATGCCAGACACGCACCACCGACAGGAACCACACGCGGGGATGAAGGAGGTGGCGACATGATCGCCGGGTTGTAGCGACCGCACCCCTTGGCCGACTTCTTCGACGACGCCCGCGCCTTCATGCCCACCGAGGAGCGGGAAATACTCCGGAGCCGTCCCGCCGGTGGCCTCCACGATTGCGGTGAGCTCCGGTGACATGACGCCGTCACCGGTGGCGTAGTGGTCATCGGAGTGGCAGACGCCCGCCACCGCCATCTTCACCAACACCTCGCCCTCGCGGGGTGGGTCGAGGGTGATCTCCTCGATCTCCCAGTCCCTGCCGACACCGCGCATGACCGCGCCTTGGCACTTCATTGGCGGACTTCCGACTGCTCGATGTTTGTTGGCTGAATAGCGGTCATGCGGCTCCCCCGTTCGACGACACAGCTGGACGTGCACGGTGAAACACAATCTCACCGGCCCCGGGGCAGGGAGGTGCGTATTCACATACTCGATTCGGATTCTTGCCTACGGACCAGCGATGCAGACGTCCATGCCGAATAGCTGAGCCGGCCACAACAGCGCCGTGATCAGAAAGGCCGCGATCTCGGAGCCGGCAGGCAGCCGAGTCTGCAACTGCGTCTCGATGAGTTGCACCTGCTCGGCGCCGAGGAACGCAAACACAACACCGATGAGGATGTAGGGAATCGCCGCCCACATCGCGAATTCGACCATCGCCTCGACGCTCACTCGTCGGCTCAATATTCGACGTAGCACCGCGTCACACCAGCGCTTTGTGCGCACGGATGCGTCGGCGCACATCGGTCAACAGGACGAAGCTGCCGCCTTGGCGGATGAAGACCGGGAGGAACCGGTTGACGAACGCCACAAGCAGAAACAAACGTTCGAACTGGCACTGCTTGAATCCGCTCCAACGCAATCCCATGGCTTCGCGGAACACCGGCGCCAGGAAACCAACGGTCAGGAACTTCACCAGAGGCCGGAATGACAGTGCGAGAACCGGATTGATCATCCGAAGGTTCACCAGATCTTGCAGATAATCACGGACCTGCGCGTCGATCGCGACCCGCAGGCACGCGTCGTTCCAGTAGATGTCGAAGTCCGTTCGGGTGGGTGGCCACTGGTCCTCGGTGACCTGCAGGGTAGTGCCCAGTGTCCACGCCGATCGGTAGAACTGCTCGGCCTGTTCGGCGGTCATCTCACCACGCAGCAGTTGATAGGAGTCCTCGAGTCCGACGAAAAGGCATGCTGCGACCCACATTTGGAGTTCACGATCGAAGGCGTTGCTGCGGACGGGACTTTCGGCGGTGGACGTGACCTGCCGATGAGAGCTGTTGACCGCCTCCCTGAATGCGGCGCGGTCCTCCTGCGTCCCGAGTAACGCCACCGCGAGGTATTGAAACGTCGTCCTGGCCCGCTTCCACGGATGTTTCAGCAGGTTGCCCGAATCCACCTTGCTCTCGACCACCCCGTGCCCCACCTGGGGCCATGACAACTGCATGATCACATTGGCGGGGCCGGCGGCGAAGGACCAGAAATCCATGGCCTCGGCGGCGGTGACGCCAGCGGCCGGATCCCAGCGCGCGGTGCGCCGGCGGATGTCGATGCGGCAGTCAGAGGCCGTCATGCCGTACACATCGTGGAAACCAACTGAACCGGCCACCACAGGATCGAGCCAGGGCGTCCGGTAACGATGAGCGACCACAGAACGCCGACGGCCAGGTAGGGCGCTGCGAGCATGACGGCCGTGCCGATCCATTCGGCGATGGTCATCTCGAAGCTCAAGACCCGTTTCAGCGCGCTGAGCATGCTCGACCTGTCCGACGTCTGATTCCGCACCTGATTATGTTAATGGTGATTCTCGTCGGGATGGGTCAGTTTTCGATTTGTCTAGGCCGATAAACGCGATGAATGTAAACTACGATACGACTCAGAGGCTTACTTGAGCATCGCCTGCACGCTGTCGGCGAACGCGGCGGTGGTGAAACATGTCGGTTCGGCGAATTCCTCGAGCGTGAGCGCGTCGTTCCAGCCGGCGTCGGCGGCGGCGCGCAGCAATGGTTTGGTCATCGCGGCCGCGTGCGGCGGCAATTCCGCTATGCGCGAACACCATTCGTCGGCGGCGGCCAGCAGTCGGTCATGTTCGACGACCTCCTGCACGAGCCCGAGCCGAAGCGCGGTGCTGGCATCGATGTGGTCCCCACGCACGTAATAGGCGAGTGCTCCCTGGTAGCCCAGGCGGCGGGTGAGCGCCCAGCTGGTGCCGACCTCGGGGATCAATCCGAGGCGTCCGAACGCGGGCACGATCATCGCGCGTTCACTGGCGACGACGAGGTCGCAAGTCAGGGCCCACGCCAGGCCAACTCCGGCCGCGGCGCCGTTGAGCGCGGCGACGAAGATCGTGTCCGACCCGGCGATGAGCCGGGCGATCCCGCCGAACTCGCGGCGGATCCATCGCCACACATCGGCCACTCCCTCGGGCGCGCGGAGTTGTTCGACGGCGACCTGCATCATCTTCAAGTCACCGCCTGCGCTGAAACCGGGATCGGCGCCGGTCAAGACGACGCTACGGATCTCAGGGTCGGCGTCGAGGGCCTGCAGCGTCCGCCGCAACTGACGCACCAGCGGAGCGGAAAGGACGTTCAGCCGGTCGGATTCGTCGAGCGTGACCACGGCCCTGTCGCCGCGGTGATCGACGCGAATCCGTTCGGGTGCATCGGGGTCGTCGCCGCTCGCCACCATCGTCGCGTACATGGAATTCGACTTTGCGTTCACTGGCTTTGCTCCTCAATATCGTTGGCGCGCAACACCGCCCACGCGGCGGCCGCAAAGGTTTCGACCGCTTCCCGTGCCATCTTGGCTTCACCGCCCGCGATCCAATGGCGGCTGTACTCCTGTGCCGCGCCAAGCCAGAGCGCAGCCGTGACCCCAAGCCGCATCGGCCGCAGCACTCCGTAGGTGTGATGCGGACGCCACCAGTCCCTGACGGCGGAGAAGAAGTCCCGATTGGAGTCGCGCAACGCCGCGCTGTCGAGCCGGTCACCAAGCAGCAGCCTGGCCTCGCCGCGGTGCTCGGTCACCCACCGCAGGTGATACGCGACTCCGCCGCGGACGCCGCCTTCTGCGGTGTCGTGCTCGCGCAGCATGGCGACGAACCCCGCTTGGTACTCGCCGATCAATTGCGCGTAGACGGCGGCGGCGAGAGCCGGTTTGTCCGGGAAATGGTGGTACAGCGCGCCGACACTGACTTCGGCCTCGCGCCTCACCTCGTCCAGAGTGGGGACGAGCGCGCCGTCGACTGCGAACCGGCGCCGCGCCACCTGCAGCAACCGGTCTCTCGCGTCCGAAGGTTTCGCACCCGACCGTGGCACGAGGAATACTCTAGCTCTACCGAGGATTCCTCGGTAGCTAGGGCAGCGTGGCCCCTGTCCCGCGGCGGGTCGACGGTGACCTCGCGTCGTGACACGCTGAAGCGGTGTCATCGCCGACGATCTGGTCCACCGGTCGCTACGAAGCGGTGGCCGAACACATCGCCCGCATCGCCACCGATGTGATCGACGCGGTCGAGCGACGCTTGCCGCACCGCGAGGCGATGCTGGTCGACCTCGCCTGCGGGACGGGTAGCGCCGCGCTGGCGGCGGCGGCCCGGGGTGCACGCGTGACCGCAGTGGACTTCACACCCAAGCTGATCGCGATCGGCGCACACAGGGCCGAGGTTGCGGGCAGCTCGCTGACGTGGGTCACGGCGGACGCATCCGACACCGGCCTGCCCGACCGGTCATTCGACGCCGCGGTCTCGAATATGGGCATCATCTTCGTTGAGCCAACCCGCCAGGTCGCCGAGTTCGGCCGCTTGTTGAAGGCCGGCGGCGTCCTCGCGTTCTCCTCCTGGGTGCACGACACCGCCAACCCGTTCTTCAGCCCGATCCTCAGCGTCCTCGGCGCTCCCCCGTCGTCCGGCTACTCGCCCGATCAATGGGGTGACGCAGGCACGATCACGGCGCGACTGTCGACCGACTTCGACGACGTCCAGATCGAACCCGCCGTTCACACTTGGCAATATTCGTCACTGGACGCCGCAATGCGCTTCCTCACGAATGAGTCACCAATGCACGTATCGGTGCTCGGCAACATCAACCAAGCGCAGCACGACCGGCTGGTGACCGCGTTCGAGAACGCGATGCGGGCACATGCCGACGCCGACGGTCACATCTCGTTCGACTCCCCCTACGTGGTGGTGACCGCCCGGAGACGGTGACCACTACAGCGGCGTCGCTTGCTCTGCTTCCGGCGTAGCCGGTTCGATCAACTCGGGGCCGTTGTTGCGGATGCTGTTGACCAGCCGCGACACCTCGCGGATCTCGATGCGGTCGAGGTCGCCGTGCCCACGCAGCAGACCCTCGTCAATCGGCGCGTCGGGGTCGAGCCAACGGTCCCAGTCGCTCTTGCTGATCGTCAGCGGCATCCGGTCGTGGATCTCGGCCAGCGGGCCTGCGGAATCGGTCGTGATGATCGTGCAGCTCAGCAACGGAGGGGCATCCTTCGGAGCATCTTTCGGCCGCCACGTGGTCCACAACCCCGCCATGAACAGCATCTCGCCATCGCCGCCGAACATGTAGAACGGCGTCTTCGGTGCCTTCTTGCCCGACGCCAATTCGCCGTTGGGCCGCCACTCATACCAGCCGTCCATCGGAACCAGACAACGCTTGTTCTTCGCGGAGTTGCGGAACGCGGGCGAGCTGGTCACCGTCTCGGCACGCGCGTTGATCATCAGCGGCCCCTTGGTGTCCGGGCCGCCGTCCTCCGCGCTCTTCGCCCACGGCGGCACCAGGCCCCAACGCATCGACCGCACCCGCCGCGTCGACTCATCATCTGGTTCGCTATGTCGTTTCACCACGGTGCTGATCGTGGTCGTCGGTGCGACGTTGTAGTTCGCGTCGCTGATGGAGTCCTTCTTGGTGGCTGCTGCGCTTTCCGTGCTCTCGTCGATCGCCTGGATCTTCTCCGCCAGCAGTGCCGGATCGGTGGTCACCGCGAATCGCCCACACATATATCCCATGGTGGCACGCGGAGCCGACAAGGCAGGATAGAGGCCGTGAGCACCTGGCCGGCACCGTCGACACCGACCCCTGTGCATGCGACGGTGACGGTGCCGGGCTCCAAGTCGCAGACCAACCGCGCGCTGGTCCTCGCGGCGCTGGCCACTGCGCAAGGGACATCGACTGTCAGCGGTGCGCTGCGCAGCCGCGACACCGACCTGATGATCGGGGCATTGCAGGCGCTCGGCGTCGCCGTCGAGGGCGAGGGCACCGAGCTGACGATCAGTGGCGCCATCGCCCCGCAGCCGGGGGTCCGCGTGGATTGCGGCCTGGCAGGCACGGTGCTCCGCTTCCTCCCGCCGGTGGCGGCGCTGAGCAGCCAGACCGTCACTTTCGACGGCGACGAGCAGGCCCGGACCCGCCCGATCGCACCGCTGCTTGACGCGCTTCGCGGCCTCGGTGTGGACATCGACGGCGACGGCCTGCCGTTCTCGGTGCGCGGCATGGGGTCGGTTGCCGGCGGCACAGTGGAGATCGACGCGTCGGCGTCGTCGCAGTTCGTCTCCGGCCTGCTGCTGTCGGGGGCGGCGTTCACCGACGGACTGACGATCGTGCACACGGGCGAGTCGGTGCCGTCGGCGCCGCACGTCGCAATGACGGTGTCGATGCTGCGCGACGCCGGTGTCGACGTCGATGACACGCAGGCCAATCGATGGTGGGTCGCGCCCGGCTCAATTGCGCCGCGGCACTGGACCATTGAACCCGACCTGTCCAACGCCGTGCCGTTCCTGGCCGCAGCCGTGGTCAGCGGCGGGAGCGTGCGGATCACGGGTTGGCCGCCGGTCAGCATCCAGCCCGCCGATGCGATCCTGTCCATCCTCGAAAAGCTCGGTTCGGCTGTGCGCCACAGCAGTTCGTACATCGAGGTGCAAGGCGCAGGCACCTACCAAGGCTTCGACGTGGATCTGCATGACGTCGGCGAGCTCACCCCGGCGGTGGCCGCGCTGGCCGCACTGGCCGAGCCCGGTTCGGTGTCACAGCTGCACGGGATCGCGCATCTGCGTGGGCATGAAACCGACCGGCTGGCCGCGCTGAGCACCGAGATCAACGGGCTCGGCGGGCAATGCGCCGAAACGCCCGACGGCCTGGTGATCACCGCCGGGTCGCTGCACGGTGGGGTGTGGCAGTCCTATGCCGACCATCGGATGGCGACCGCGGGTGCCATCGTCGGGCTGCGGGTGCCGGGTGTCGAGGTGGAAGACATTGGTACGACGGCAAAGACGCTGCCCGACTTCCCGCTGATGTGGGCGAACATGCTGGCAGGACAGACGGCGGAGGAGCGCCGGACGTGAGGAGGATGAAGGCGACTTGAGCCGTCCTCGCGAGTACGACGAGTCCGATGTCCGGGTCCGACCCGGCCGGGGCTCGCGCCCGCGGACCAAGACTCGCCCCGAACACGCCGACGCGCAGGACGCCATGGTCGTCACCGTCGACCGCGGTCGGTGGGGATGCGCGCTTGGTCGCGACCCCAACCATCTCGTGACCACCATGCGGGCCAGGGAGCTGGGCCGCACCTCGATCGTGGTCGGTGACGACGTCGGCATCGTCGGAGATCTGTCCGGCAAAACGGACACACTGGCCCGCATCGTCCGGCGCGGTGAGCGGCGAACGGTGTTGCGGCGCACGGCCGATGACACCGATCCCACCGAACGCGTCGTCGTCGCCAATGCCGACCAACTACTCATCGTGGTCGCACTGGCCGACCCGCCACCGCGAACCGGCTTGGTCGAGCGCACACTCATCGCCGCATACGCAGGCGGGCTCGAGCCGATCCTGTGTCTGACCAAGACCGATCTCGCCCCGCCGGAACCGTTCGCCGAGCAGTTCGCCGACCTCGATCTGACCATTACCACCGCGGGCCGCGACGACCCACTCGACGTCGTCGCCCCGATGTTGGCCGACAAGGTGACGGTGCTCCTCGGCCATTCCGGTGTCGGCAAATCCACACTGGTGAATCGCCTTGTACCAGAGGCAGATCGGGCCACAGGCGATGTATCGGGAGTGGGCAAAGGCCGACATACGTCGTCGCAGTCGGTGGCGCTGCCACTGAGCCTCGGCGGCTGGGTCATCGACACGCCCGGTATCCGGTCGTTTGGGCTGGCCCACATCGAACCCGACGACGTGATGCTGGCGTTCTCGGACCTGTCCGAGGCGATCAAGGACTGCCCGCGCGGCTGCGGGCATCTGGGGCCGCCCGCCGATCCGGAATGCGCGCTGGACAGTCTGACCGGCCCCGCTGCGGGTCGTGTGGCGGCGGCGCGCCGGCTGCTCCGTGCACTCTCGGAGTCGAGCTACTAACTGCGAGGGTGCGTGTCTGCCGGCCGACACACCGTAATTCGCGGGCATTTTGTGCACGCTCGCGGCCAACGAGGGCCCGTAGAGTGCGGTCGGTGACCGAACCGGACTTTCTGCAACGCACGCGAAACGGCTACGACCTCACCGCCGCGATGTATGCCGAGCGCTTTCACGCTCATCTCCACGACAGGCCGCTCGATCGGGCAATGCTGGCCGGGTTCGCCGGGTTGGTCGAGCGCCAACGCGTCGTAGCCGACGTCGGCTGCGGCACCGGCGCTACGTCGCGCATGCTCGCCGACCTCGGACTCGATGTTCTCGGTATCGACTTGTCCCCCAACATGGTTGCCGAGGCGCGGCGTCGCAACCCGGATCTGAGCTTTCAAGTCGGGTCCATGACGGACATGGACCTCGACGATGGCCGCATAGATGGGATCTGTGCTTGGTACTCGGTGATCCACGTACCCGATGAGCTGGTGCCCCACGTCTTTTCTGAATTCCGTCGTGTGCTGCGTCCCGGCGGGTGGGCGCTACTGGCATTCCAGGTCGGTGATCACCCTCGCACGTTCAACGAGATGTTCGGCGAGCAGGTGGAATTGACGTTCTACCGCCGCCAGCCGAATGCGGTCGCACAGCTGTTGGACGAGGCGGGCTTGAAGCCGTACGCGGGCTGCGTTCGTGAACCAAACGACGACGGCTTCGAGTCCACGCCGCATGCCTATTTGATCGCCCAAAACTGCGCAAAATGAGGCCCTCCCCATTTCGGGGAGGGCCTCAGTGGCGGGTCTATCAGCGGTGGTAGCCGGGGACCAGGCGCTCGATGTGGTTCACGCCGTGGTGGCCGTGCCAGCCGGGCTGCGCCTGAGGGGCGGGGTGGGCCTTGACGATCGGGGCGTACGAGTAGCCCGGGCCGCTGGGCTGGGTCTGAGTGGCGGCGCTGGCCATGCCGGCCATGCCGAGTGCCGCGCCGCCGATGATGCCGGCAGAGACGATCGGCAGGGCGATATAGCGGGCGAAGGTCCGGGTGATGGTGTTGGTAGTCATTTCGAGTTCTCCTGTGCAAGTTAGGTTTTGGCGTTCCTGCGCCGATGTGTTCCGGCGATGACTAAAGAATGCCCTGCTCAGCGCATGTTGTATGTCCGGAGATCGGCCGGAGCAGCGGGGGAATCGCTTGTCCCCCGATCGGGGGAACGGGACACGAAAAAGGCCCTCCCGTTCGGGAGGGCCTTTTCTGGATCGGTCAGACCATGGCCGTGTCAACGGCTCGCCGAAACTGCGGCGAGATCGCGATTCTTCGCGAAATCGCGATCTGCCAGCAGTCTCGAGGCGGAGGTTAGGCGGCCAGGTCGTCGCGCTTGGGGGTCCGCTTGTCGGCCCGCTTGGCGCGGCGCCAGCCGCGCACCGTCGCGATCGCGGTCTTCAGCCCGCGACGACGACCGGTGGCCGGATCGGTAACCCCGAACCCTGGTTCCAGCTCGGTGAACATCCGCTCGCTGCGGGTCTCGGGCGCATTGTCGGCCGTGTCGCGCAGGTACTTGTCCGGCAGCGACAGCTTGGCGATGGTCCGCCAAGTCTTGCCGTACTGCATCAGGAACGAGCCTGTGGTGTAGGGCAAGTCGTACTTGTCACAGACCTGCCTGACCCGCACCGAGATCTCGTGCAGCCGGCTGCTCGGCAGATCCGGATACAGGTGATGCTCGATCTGGTGGCACAGGTTGCCGCTCATGAACCGCAGCGCAGGGCCACCCTCGAAGTTGGCGCTGCCCAGCATCTGACGCAGGTACCACTCACCCTTGGTCTCGCCGACCATGTCGGTCTTGGTGAATTTCTCTGCACCGTCGGGGAAGTGGCCGCAGAAGATCACGGCGTTGGCCCACACGTTCCGGATCACGTTGGCGACCGCGTTGGCCTTCAACGTCGACTTGAACGTGGCACCCGGCGACAGCGACGTCACGGCGGGGTACGCGACGTAATCCTTCAACACCTGCCGGCCGGCCTTCGCCGAGAATTCGCGCACGCGCTCAACGGTGGCGTCGCGGTCATCGCGGCCCTTGAAGATCCTGCCGAGTTCCAGGTGCTGCAGCCCCACTCCCCACTCGAAGCCGAGCGCAAGGATGGTGTTGAACAGCAGGTTGGAGAGATTGAACGGCTTCCACTTCTCGTCGCGGGTGACGCGCAGCACGCCGTAGCCGACGTCGTCATCCATTCCGAGGATGTTGGTGTACTTGTGGTGCATGAAGTTATGGGTGAATCGCCAGTGCTTGGACGCCCCGCTCATGTCCCACTCCCACGTCGAGGAGTGAATCTCGGGATCGTTCATCCAATCCCACTGTCCATGCATGACGTTGTGGCCGATCTCCATGTTCTCGATGATCTTGGCCACGCCCAGAGTCACAGTGCCCGCCCACCACGCCGAGCGTCGCGAACTCGCGGCCAGCATGAGCCGGGCCGTGACCTCGAGGGCGCGCTGGGCGGCAATGGTGCGGCGGATGTAGCGCGAGTCGCGCTCCCCACGGGAGTCTTCAATGTCCAGGCGGATCGAGTCGAGCTCGACAGCCAGGTTTTCGATGTCGGCTTCGGTCAGATGCGCGAATGCCGGTACGTCGGTAATTGCCATTGTTCTGCCTCCCTTCTTTTACCTACGCTACCGTAACCTACGAGTCCGTAGGTTACCAGTCAGTAAAGTCTAAACGTCCAGTACACAATCGCCGGATGCTGCCGAGATGCAGGTCTGCACTCGGCTTCCGGGCTCGTGTTCCGCGCCGGTGCGCAGGTCGCGGACGTGCCCGTCGACCAGGCTCACGACGCACGACTGGCAGATGCCCATCCGGCAGCCGAATGGCATCTGGATGCCGACGCCCTCGCCGGCCTCCATCAACGGCGTCGCCCCGTCCACGGTGACCGTCTTCTGACTGCGCGCGAACTGAACCGTGCCGCCCTGGCCACGTGCTGCGGCCTTCGACACCGCGAAGCGCTCCAGATGGAGCTGCCCGACGATGCCGTGCGCATGCCAAACCCGTTCGGCGTCGTTGAGCATGCCCTCCGGGCCACAGGCCCAGGTCTGGCGCTCACGCCAGTCGGGCACCTCGTCGCCCAGCTGGGACAGGTCCAAGCGGCCCTCGGCACGGGTGGACCGCAGCCGCAGCCGATATCCCTCGTAATCGGTCTGCATCTGCGCCATTTCAGCGGCGAACATCACATCGGATTCCGTTGGCGCCGAATGTAAGTGGACCACGTCCGTGACCTGGTCACGACGGGCCAACGTGCGCAGCATCGACATCACCGGCGTGATGCCGGAGCCCGCTGTGATGAACAACACCGAGGCAGGCGCCGGATCGGGCATCACGAAGTTGCCCTGCGGCGCGGCGAGCCGCACGATCGTGCCAGGCGCCACCCCGCCGACCAGATGGGTCGACAGGAACCCCTCGGGCATCGCCTTGACCGTGATGGTGATGATGCGGCTGCCCGTCACCGGGGTGGACGTCAGCGAGTACGACCGCCACCGCCAGCGTCCGTCGACCAACACGCCGATCCCGATGTACTGGCCGGGCTGATAGTCGAACGAAAAGCCCCACCCCGGCTTGATGACCAAGGTCGCGGAGTCGACCGTTTCGCGGCGCACCTCCAGCACTCGACCACGCAGTTCCCGCGCCGACCACAACGGGTTCGCAAGCTTGAGATAGTCGTCGGGCAACAACGGCGTGGTGATCCGCTCTGCGATCGCACGTGCCGTGTCCCAGCCGCGATGCTTACCTGCACCGGCGATGGTGGGCCGCGCGGTGTCCGAGAGGACAGCCGCGGGCCTGCTGCTGCTGTATTTCTTGCCCAACGAAAGCTCCTGCCCCAGTTTCAGGATTGCGGCACCCGTCGTCCGGGAGACATAACCTACGGTACCGTAGGTTCGGCGCTTGAGCCAACGGAGAGCCATCAGAGCAGCTCCAGCAGGAATGGCAGCTCTTGCGGTGCATACCAGGCCAGATCGTGATCTTGGGCATCGCCGACGATGAAGTCGGCGTCTTCATCGCCCAGGTCGGCGGCGTCGATCGCCTCGACTGCAGGCAGCACGGCGGGCTCGGCGTCGGAGTTGTCGACGTAAGCCGCGATCACATCGCCGAATGCGACCGGACCCGCAAGCCGCACCACGGCGTCGTCGAGATCCGGGCGAGCCGTCGCGTCCTCGACTTCGGCCACCACCACGGCCCGCCGCGGCGGCAAACCGGACGTCCCCTCGGCGGCGAGTAGCCGCAACGACGCCAGCGCCGCCTCGCGTAGCGCAACCTCGGCAAGCTCGTCGTCATCGCCTTCGGCGTAGGACTCCCGCAGCGTCGGCGTCACCGCGAACGCGGTCCCACTGCGGGCGTGCACCAGTCGATCGGCGACCAGCCGCTGCAGCATGGACAGGGTCGCCGGGACGTAGACGCGCACCAGGCGAGGTTAGCGGTTACTGCGCGGCTTCCAGCAGTTCGTCGAGCGATTCGCGCATCAGAGAAGGCAGTACGTCGACGTCGCTCATCGCATCGCGGTCGGCGTTGATGCCGAAGTACAGCATGCCGTTGTAGGACGTCACCCCGATCGCCAGCACTTGATTGTTCAACAGCGGCGGCACCGAATAGGTCTCCAGCAATTTGGTACCCGCGATATACATCTGCTTCTGCGCACCAGGCACGTTGGTGATCAGCAGGTTGAACTGCCGTGCCGAGAAACTGGTGGCAACGCGAATTCCCATGGCGTGCAACGTCGGTGGCGCAAAGCCCGACAGCGTGACGATGGTCCTGGCATCGACGAGGCTGGCCGTGGTCGGAAGTGACTCGGTGGTGTGCGCGATCTGCGACAGCCGCACTACCGCGTTCCCCTCACCGACCGGCAGGTCGACGAGAAACGGCGACACCTCGCTGATCGCCTGCCCCGGCCCGGTCGTGTCGAGGTCCGCGTCCGGATAGACCGACATCGGGGCCATCGCCCGCACCGTCGTCATCGCCGTCACCGGCTCGCCACGCGACATCAGCCAGTTGCGCAATGCCCCGGCCACCACGGCCAGCACCACGTCATTGACGTCGCAGTCGTAGCGCGCCCGGACCAGGCGGTAGTCCTCCAGCCGATGGCAGGCCACGGTGAAGCGGCGGTTGCGCGACACGGTCGTGTTCAGCGGGCTGTTCGGCGCGGTGCCGCGGGCGAAGGTGCGCGCGGCGTCGACGAACCGGCGCCCGACCTCGACCAGCTGACCCGCGTTCGTCGTCACCTCGGTGACCGCCGAGCGCACGGCCCCAAGCTGCTCGGCCGGACGCGTGACCCATTCGCCGACGGCGCCGAGCAGTAGTTGACGGTCGCTCGGCTCACGCGCAGGGATCCAGATGTCCTCACCGAACTCCGGCGGCTTCTGGGCGCGATCGGCGACGACGTGGCCGATCTCCAGCGCCGTCATCCCGTTCACCAGCGCCTGGTGCGATTTGGTGTAGATGGCGACGCGGTTACGGGCCACGCCCTCGATCAGATACATCTCCCACAGCGGGCGCGACTTGTCCAGTGGCCGCGAGCCGAGCCGGGCGATGAGCTCGTGCAGCTGCGCATCGCTGCCCGGGGAAGGCAGCGCCGACCGCCTGATGTGGTAGGTGATGTCGAACTCGCGGTCGTCGACCCACACCGGGCGGGCCAGGCCCAGCGTCACCTCGCGCACCTTCTGGCGGTAGCGCGGGATCTGCGGCAGCCGCTGTTCGACGGTGGCCAGCAGGGTTTCATAGCTCAGCCCAGTGCGCGGTTTGCGCAGGATCGACAGCGTGCCGACGTACATCGGGGTGGAGGAGTCTTCCAGGTGATAGAAGGACGCGTCCGACGCCGACAACCTGGTCACCATCCGGTGCAACCCCCTTTTGATGTTTGTCGCTGTCGATGAACCCCCGTGCAGGTTATCGGCCGATTCTGCTGTCGCGCATGACGGGTGCATGAAGGGGGGTGCCTGCCGTGGGATCATGAATTGGTCTGCGACTCTCCAGCAGATGCCGTCGCTATCGCACCGAACGCTGGAGAGCACCGATGACCGCATCCCGAATTCCGCCCGAGCCGGCGTCCTTCACCACACCGATCATTGACTGTGAGCCGCCACCAGTCGGAATCACGGCGTGCCCGCCGCCTTCACCGGCCGCGCTGCATCGCCGCACTCCGCGGCCACTCCGGTCGGTGCCGCGTCCGGTGCCGCGCGACGCCTTGCCGCCCCGCGCGGCGGTGGTGTTCGCCGACGCGGCGCTGCGCCGCGTTCTGGAGGTCGCGGATCGGCGCAGGCCAGTCGCACAGCTGCGTCCACTGGTGGCGCCCGCACTCATCGACACGGTCATCGCGCTGACACGAGCGCCGCACACCGCGGCCGCGACGCTACGACGAGTCCGACTGCGCATGGTCGACGGTGACGTAGAAACTCAAGCCGAGGTGTTCGGCTCCTACACCCGCGGACCTCGCATCCTCGCCATCGCTGCACGGATCGAACTGCACCGTGACCGCTGGCGAATTGTCGCCTTACAGCTCGGATGAGGCGGCTAGCGTTACCGACGTGCAAGGAAACACCGTCAGTGTCGAACGGGTCATCAACGCGCCGGCCGCCCAGATCTTCGCGCTAATAGCCAACGCCGGAAAGCATTCCAGCATCGACGGGTCCGGCACGGTGGACCACTCGCCGGACGAATCTCAGCCGTTGTCGCTTGGCTCGAAGTTCGGCATGTCGATGCGCGGACGACCGGAGTCCTTGTTCTTGCCGTACCGCACCACCAACACTGTCATCGAATTCGAGCCTGACCGCCGCATCGCATGGAAGACCACGATGGGCCCGCTCGGCCTGATCGGCGGGCGGATCTGGCGCTACGAGCTCAGCCCCGCCGATGGCGGCACGCTGGTGCGTGAGACGTGGGACGTCTCGCAGGACCGGCAGCGGCCCATGCTCAAGATGGACGCGATGCCCAAGCAGGCCGAGGACGGCATGCGCGCCACACTGGAGCGCATCGCCGCGCTCGTCGAGCCGTGAGCTACCGCCTGCGGCTGTCCTTGGCCGCCCTGGCCTGCTGACGCGCGGCTTCACGCCGCTCACGCCGACTGGTGCCCGTCGGTGCGGCCTGCTTGGGGCCGCCGCTGGGCCGTTGCACCTGCGCCGACCCGTCCTCGGACGGCCCGGTGTAGGTCAGTGGCGGCGCACTGTCCTCAATTCCCTTGGCGCGCAACGCCGCCGGACGTTCCTTCGTGGCGACAGCACCCTCTTGGGCCTTGGCGGCGGCCTCCGCGGCGAACGCCGCCAACCCGGCAGGCGCGTCAACCGGCGCAACGGCAGGCGCGGGCGCCGCTTCCACGGTGACGTTGAACAGGAAGCCCACCGACTCTTCCTTGAGCCCCTCGAGCATGCCGACGAACATGTCGTAGCCCTCGCGCTGGTACTCGACCAGCGGGTCACGCTGCGCCATCGCCCGCAGCCCGATGCCCTCCTTGAGGTAGTCCATCTCGTAGAGGTGCTCACGCCACTTGCGGTCGAGAACGTTGAGCAGCACGTTGCGCTCCAGCTGCCGCATTGCGCCGTCGCCGGCGATCTCCTCGAGCTGCTTCTCGCGTTCCGCGTACGCACGCTCGGCGTCGGCGACCAACGCGTCGAGCAGCTCGTCGCGGGTCAGCTCACCCGGCTCGCCGACGGCGTCAGAGTCCAGTAGATCGTGGTGGTCGATGCCGACCGGGTACAGCGTGCGCAGCGCCGTCCACAGCGATTCCAGGTCCCAGTCTTCGGCGTAACCCTCGGCGGTGGCGCCGTCGACGTAGGCGGTGACCACGTCCATGAGCATCTTGTGGGCCTGCTCCGCGAGGTTCTCCCCTTCGAGGATGCGGCGACGCTCCTCATAGATGACCATGCGCTGCTGGTTCATCACCTCGTCGTACTTGAGGACGTTCTTGCGAACCTCGAAGTTCTGCTGCTCGACCTGCGTCTGCGCGCTCTTGATCGCGCGGGTGACCATCTTGGCCTCGATGGGCACATCGTCGGGCAGATTCAGCCGGGTCAGCAGCGACTCCAGGGTCGCGCCGTTGAACCGCCGCATCAGCTCGTCGCCGAGTGACAGGTAGAACCGCGACTCGCCCGGATCGCCCTGACGGCCGGAGCGGCCGCGCAGCTGGTTGTCGATGCGGCGGGATTCGTGGCGCTCGGTGCCAAGCACGTATAGGCCGCCGACGGCGATGACGTCCTTGGCCTCCTCGGCCGCGTCGGCCTTGACCTGCGGGAGCTCCTGGTGCCAGGCCGCCTCGTAATCCTCGGGAGTCTCGACCGGGTCGAGGCCCCGCTCGCGCAGCCGCTTGTCGGCCAGGAAGTCAATGTTGCCGCCGAGCACGATGTCGGTGCCGCGGCCTGCCATGTTGGTGGCAACCGTGATCGCGCCGAGGCGGCCGGCCTCGGCGATGATTCCGGCCTCCTGCTCGTGGTACTTCGCGTTGAGCACGTTGTGCGGGATGCGGCGCTTCTGGAACTGACGCGACAGGTATTCCGAGCGCTCCACGCTGGTCGTGCCGATCAGGACCGGCTGGCCCTTCTCGTAGCGCTCGCTGACGTCGTCGACGACCGCGATGTACTTGGCCTCTTCGGTCTTGTAGATCAGATCGGACTGGTCGCTGCGGATCATCGACTTGTTGGTGGGGATGCTGACCACGCCGAGCTTGTAGATCTCGTGCAGCTCGGCAGCCTCGGTCTGGGCGGTGCCCGTCATGCCGGCGAGCTTGTCGTATAGGCGGAAGTAGTTCTGCAGCGTGATGGTCGCCAGCGTCTGGTTCTCGGCCTTGATCTCGACATGCTCCTTGGCCTCGATGGCCTGGTGCATGCCCTCGTTGTAGCGGCGGCCGAGCAGCACGCGGCCGGTGAACTCGTCGACGATCAGGACCTCGCCGTCGCGGACGATGTAGTCCTTGTCGCGCTGGAACAGCTCCTTGGCCTTGACGGCGTTGTTGAGGTAGCTGACCAGCGGCGAGTTGGCGGCCTCGTAGAGGTTGTCGATGCCGAGCTGGTCTTCGACCAACTCGACGCCGATCTCGTGCACGCCGATGGTGCGCTTGCGCAGGTCAACCTCGTAGTGGGTGTCCTTCTCCATCAGCGGCGCCAGCCGGGCGAACTCGGTGTACCAGTTCGACGCGCCGTCGGCGGGGCCGGAGATGATCAGCGGCGTGCGGGCCTCGTCGATCAAGATGGAGTCGACCTCGTCGACGACGGCGAAGGGGTGGCCGCGCTGAACCAGGTCCTCCAGCGAATGCGCCATGTTGTCGCGCAGGTAGTCGAAGCCGAACTCGTTGTTGGTGCCGTAGGTGATGTCGGCGGCGTACGCGGCGCGCCGCTGGTCGGGCGTCATCTGGGCAAGGATCACGCCGACGTCCAGGCCGAGGAAGCGGTGCACGCGGCCCATCCACTCGCTGTCGCGTTTGGCCAGGTAGTCGTTGACGGTGACGACGTGCACGCCCTTGCCGCCGAGCGCGTTGAGGTAGGCAGGCAGCACGCAGGTCAGGGTCTTGCCCTCACCGGTCTTCATCTCGGCGACGTTGCCGAAGTGCAGCGCCGCGCCGCCCATTACCTGGACGTCGAACGGCCGCTGGTCCAGCACGCGCCAGGCCGCCTCGCGGGCGACCGCGAACGCCTCGGGCAGCAGGTCATCGAGGTCGGCGCCGTCGGCGACGCGCTTCTTGAATTCGTCGGTCTTGGCCCGCAGCTCGGCGTCGGAGAGCTTCTCCGTGTCGTCGGACAGGGTGTTGACGTAGTCAGCCACCCCCTTAAGGCGCTTGACCATGCGGCCTTCACCGAGACGGAGCAACTTCGACAGCACGCTATTTCCTCTTTTGTGTTCGATGGATCTCACGGTGTATCAGACGGTGTCCATCGTAAGTGACCGTCGAAAATTGCTGGTCGAAGGCGCTGGAAAGCGTCTAGGCGAGCCGAATCAGTCCGTAGTCGTAGGCGTGCCTGCGGTACACCACGCAGGGCTTGTCGCTCTGTTTGTCGTGGAACAGGAAGAAGTCGTGGCCGACGAGCTCCATCTCGTAGAGCGCGTCATCGATGGTCATCGGCTTGGCCGGATGCTCCTTGGTGCGCACCACTCGGCCCGGCTCGTGATCGTCGACAGCAGCTCCGTCGGTGTCGTCAGCCCGCGACGCGGCCGTCTCGGGCAGCGGGTTGAGCGCCGTGGCCTGGGCCAACGACACGGGCGTCTTGTCGCCGTAGTGCACCTTGCGGCGGTCCTTGCTGCGACGCAGGCGGCTCTCGAGTTTGCAGACCGCAGACTCCAGGGCGGCGTAGAAGCTGTCCGCACAGGCCTCGCCCCGGACGATTGGGCCGCGACCTCGCGCGGTGATCTCTACGTGTTGACAGTTCTTGCGTTGGCGCCGGTTGCGCTCGTGGTCAAGTTCGACGTCGAAGAGGTAGATGGTGCGGTCAAATCGTTCCAGGCGTGACAGTTTCTCTGAGACATACAGGCGGAAGTGCTCGGGAACCTCGACGTTTCGGCCCTTGACGACAACCTCCGCGGTGGGGGCGGGTTCGGGCGTCTCGTCCTCGATCACCATGGTGCGGTCTGAGTCCACGGAATGGCTTGACATGCTTGGCAACTCGTTTCTCTGCGGAGTCGCACGCTTCGCGTGCCCGGCTTGTCTTCGGATTCGCGCCGGCAGGCCTGCGTGTCGCTCCGTCCGCCGGCGCAAGGTGTCGAGTACTCACCTCCTACCGCTGGTCGGCGATGTGGCGCTTCGGGTTGAGCGCCGCCGTGAGGCATTCACGGGTGGTTTGTGCCGACGGTAGTCCGTGTTCACCGGGTAGTGCCAGTAAATTCGCGGACCTGTTTTGAGTTCTTCATATCGGATTGATCTCGGGGTAATCGTCTCGGCCGTCAAGCGTTCGCGATCGCAAGGACACCGGCAACGTGAGCACCTGCGATGTGTAGGACGCGGACCGATTCGCTGGCGGTGGCGCCGGTGGTCACGATGTCGTCGACGACGAGCACGGCCCCAGCGAGAGCCTTGCTGGGCTTGGTGATCTTGACGCGGCCGGCGATATTGCGCTGGCGGTCGGCGCTGGACAGGCCGACAGAGTCGCGGGCCAGGGCCCGGAGTCGCAGCGCCTGGACGACTCGAATATCGGGGACATCGCGCAGGCCCGCCGTGGCCACCCGCGCCATCCGGGTGACCGGATCGCCGCCCCGGCGCCGGGCGGCGGATCGACGGGTGGGTGCGGGCACGATGGTCAGCGGTGTGCCGACCACACCCCACGTCAGCAGGCGCTCCAACCCGGCTTGCAGTGCGACCGCCAGCGGCGCGATCAGGTCGGCGCGGCCGTGCTCCTTGACCGCGACGATGGCCTCGCGGCGCACCCCGGCGTAGCGGCCGAGCGATAACACCGGCACCCCCGGATCTACCCGTGGGGTGATCAGGTGCGGTTCGTCGGCCTTGACCGCCAATTGGCGAGCGCATGCGGTGCACCACCGGATCGACGGCGCGCCGCAGCCGCCGCATTCGAGAGGCAGAACGAGATCGAGCACATGGGCAGTGTCGCGATGATCGGTGACATCCGCTGGAAAGGTGCTCCTCTCATCCGCCCGGGTACTCCACGCATATGCAAGACCAACGAGAGTCATTCATCGTCGACTGCCTCGTCGACGCGTTCTCCGATTTCATGAAGGCCGACCCCGACGCGTTTCGGACCAAGTTCCGCAAAATGGCCGCCGACCCGTTCGCCTTCTACCGCGGAAGCGCCTGCCTGTTCTACGCGGACGTTGCGGACCGCAAGGACAGGTGGGCCGACGACCGGACCTCCCGCGTGTGGATTCAGGGTGATCTGCACGCAGAGAACTTCGGCACCTATATGGACGGCTCCGGCGTCCTCATCTTCGATGTCAACGACTTCGACGAGGCGTTCCTCGGGCACTTCACGTGGGATCTTCAGCGGTTCGCGGCCAGCGTGGCGCTGATGTGCTGGCAAAAGGCGATCTCGGATTAGGAGATCGCGGCGCTGATCGAGGCGTTCGTCGGCGCCTATGTCGATCAGGTGCGGTGGTTCACCGAAGTGGAGGACGACTCGTCGTTCTCACTGAATCTGACGACGGCCCGCGGCGCGGTGCTGTCTGCGCTGCGGACGGCGAGGTTGTCTACCCGCTCGCAGATGCTGGACCGCATGACAAGGGTCGACGAGTGGGACCGGCGCTTCAGGGACCTACCCGGCGTGCGCAGGCTCGAGGACGCCGAACGCGAGAAAGCCACCGACGCATTCGGCCGCTACTTGGAGACGATTCCGAAAATGAAGCGGTTCCGCGGCATCGCCTACGACATCAAGGACGTGATCGGCAAGACCGGCATGGGCATAGGCAGCGCGGGACTACCCGCGTACACCGTGCTGATCGAGGGCTTCAACCAAGCACTGGACAACGACGCCGTGTTATCGATGAACCAGGGAAACGTGGCAGCACCAAGCCGCGTGGTCGACGATCCCGATGTGCGTGAGTATTTCATGCATCACGGCCACCGCACCGCGGTCTCGCAGCGCGCACTTCAGGCGCATGCCGACCCTCTGCTCGGCTACACCGACATCGACGACGTGGGCTTTGTGGTCAGCGAAATCTCGCCGTACGAAGCCGATTTGGACTGGAGCGAGTTGACTGAACCCGACGAGCTGACAGAAGTCATCGCGCAGCTCGGTCAAGCGGTCGCGAAAGTGCATTGCGTCAGCGACACCGACAGCGATCAAACCCTTGTCGAGTTCCAAACCGAGGAGGCGATCGTCGCCGTGATCGGTAATGACATCGACGATTTCGTCGGCGACATGGTGTCCTTCGGGTTGGAGTATGCGGAAATCGTGCGCGACGACCATCGGCATTTCGTCGAGGCGTTCCGCGAAGGCCGCATACCCGGCATTACGTCGACCTGATCCTGTTGCAACAAACGCAACACAATCTGCGGGTTGGCTTGGCTATCGCGGCGCGCCGAGGTGTGACGTAACTTGCTGGCGACCGTCGTCCAACACGGTAATGCTGGAGTGATGGCAGACGATTCGCGCCCGACCGGTGGCACTCTTCGCGTCAATGGCCGCGCCCGGCAGGTTGATGCCGACGACGACACCGCCCTGCTGTACGTGTTGCGCAATCACCTCGGCCTGAAGGGCACCCGATTCGGATGTGGGCTGGGCACCTGCGGTGCCTGTTCGGTGCTCATCGACGGGCACCCCGCCTACTCATGCGACACCCCGCTGTTGTCGGTCAAAGGCAAAGACGTGACCACCGTCGAGGGCCTCGGCACCGACGGCGAGCCGCACCCCGTCGCCCGCGCGATTGTCGAGAATCAGGCCGCCCAATGCGGCTATTGCATGTCGGGGATCGTGGTCAGCGCCGCGAGCCTGCTCGCGACAAACCCCGACCCGTCCGAATCCGAGGTCCGCTCCGCGCTGGACGACAACCTGTGCCGCTGCGGCGCCCACAACCGGGTGGTGCGCGCCGTGCTCACGGCCGCCGCCGAGATGCGCGAGTCCGCATCGTGACCACCGAAGCGCTGCCGCCGACTCTCGCCGCCAACCCGCGCCTCGGCAACTGGGTACACATCAGCTCAGATGGCGTAGTTGAAATCCGTTCCGGCAAAGTCGAATTAGGTCAGGGAGTGCTCACCGCGCTGGCACAGATAGCCGCTGAGGAACTCGACGTGGACGTCGCCCGCGTCGTGATGACGGCGGCGACGACAGAGCTCAGCCCCGACGAAGGGTTGACCGCGGGCAGCCTGTCGATCCAGCATTCGGGCGCCGCGATTCGGCAGGTGTGCGCGGAAGTCCGCGACGTGTTCATCGGTATCGCCGCCGACAAACTCGCCGTCCCTAAAGAAGAACTCACGATCGACGACGGGCAGATCTCCGCTCCAGACGGCGCAACTACCAGCTACTGGGAGTTAGCCGACGCCACGTTGTTGGACAGGGCCGCAAGTGGTGACGCGGCGCCGAAGCCCGTATCGGACTACCGCGTCGTCGGCACCAACTTCGCAAGGCTGGATCTACCCGACAAGCTCACAGGCCGACCCCGCTACGTGCACGACATGACGTTGGACGGCATGGCGTACGGGCGGGTCATCCGGCCGCCGTCGCGCGGTGCGTCGCTTCGCGAAATCGATACCAGCCCAACAGAAGACCTGCCCGGCGTGATCGCGGTGGTGCGCGACGGCAGCTTTCTCGCCGTGGTGGCCGAACGCGAGGAGACCGCGCTGTTAGCCGCTGACCGTCTGCGCCGCGACGCGGTATGGGAGCGGCGATCAACATTGCCCGACGAGACCGCTCTGCCCACCTTCCTCACTTCGGCCCCGACGGACACCACTGTGATCGCGGATGTGGGACACCATCCGCCACGCTCTGGCGTCGCCCGTTCACTCACGGCGTCCTACCATCGCCCGTACCTGGCACACGGCTCGATCGGGCCCTCCTGCGCTGTCGCACTCGCTGCCAACGACCGCCTCGAGATCTGGACGCACAGCCAGGGGGTGTTCGTATTACGACGCGAGATCGCGCGGGCGCTGGGTATGACGCCCAACCGTCTCGTGGTCCGGCACGTCGACGGTGCAGGCTGCTACGGCCACAACGGCGCCGACGACGCAGCAATGGACGCCGCAGTGCTCGCCATCGCCGTACCGGGGCGGCCTGTGCAGGTGGTGTGGTCGCGGGCGGACGAGCTGAGCTGGTCCCCACTCGGACCCGCTGGAGTCGTGCGGGTCTCAGCGGACTGCGCCTCCGACGGCAGCGTGTTGTCGTGGCGGCACGAGATCTGGAGCGGCAGCTTCATCAATCGTCCCGGCATGACGCCGAACCCCACCTTCCTCGCATCCAGCCACCGCGAGGGCGGCGAGGAGATCCGCTCTGCGGGCGAACTTCCACAGGAGCTCGGCGGCGCAGCGAGTCGCAACGCAGTTCCCGGATATGACTTTCCGCCGGCATACGAGGTCGTCAATCACCTACTGACGACGATGCCGCTGCGGACATCGGCGTTGCGGTCGCTGGGAGCACATCTGAACGTGTTCGCCATCGAGTCGTTCATCGACGAGCTCGCCGCGGAAGCCGGCCGGGACCCTGTCGAGTATCGGCTGGCGCATCTGTCCGATCCACGCGCCCGCGCGGTGCTGGAACATCTTGTTCGACAGTCGGATTGGGAGTCGTGGACGCCCGCGGACGCCGTCGGACACGGCATCGGATATGCGCGCTACAAGAATTCCAGCGCCTACTGCGCGGTGGTGGCCGAGGTCGATGCCGTCGCGGAGGTTCACGTTCGACGGCTGACCGTCGCGGTCGACGCGGGACTGGTCATCAATCCGGATGGGGCGGCCAAT
Organism: uncultured Actinomycetota bacterium; assembly: GCA_963841555.1. Classification (GTDB taxonomy): domain Bacteria; phylum Actinomycetota; class Actinomycetes; order Mycobacteriales; family Mycobacteriaceae; genus Mycobacterium. Next base: position 222,768 of record CAWJDL010000003.1, on the reverse strand, counting down.
CAAATCGAAGGCGGCGCAATCCAGGCCACCAGCTGGACGGTCAAAGAGCGTGTCCGGTTCGATCAGTTCACCGTCACCAGTGATACCTGGGAGACCTATCCGATCCTTCGCTTCTCCGAAGTTCCGGCTGTCGACGTCGAGTTCCTGCCCGGCACCGACAACCCGTCACTCGGGGTCGGGGAATGCGCACAGGGCCCGACCGCGGCCGCAATCGCCAACGCAGTGGCCGACGCGCTAGGTGTTCGTGTGCGCTCTCTGCCCCTGACCCCCGAGCAGATCATCGCCGCGCTGCCGACGTGACAACGCGGTGCCAACAAGTCAGCCGAGAACGATCGAATCCCCTTGAACCGTCACGGCCTGCGCTTCCAGCGGAGTCTGCGCCGGGCCGTTGGCCACCGAGCCGTCGAGGTTGAACTTGCTGCCGTGGCACGGGCAGTCGATCGTCCCGTCCGCCACCTTGTCCACCGTGCACCCTTTGTGAGTGCACTTCGCGGAAAAACCCTTGAACACGCCGGCTGAGGGTTGCGTCACCACGACCTCGCCGACGATTACCCCCGACCCGACCGGCACGTCGGCCGTCTTGGCGATGGCGTTCGCGGCCGGGGCGGGGCCACCCGGTGCGGGCGGGGCCGCGGTCGTCGTGCTGGATTCGCCTGCCGCTTCGGGCTTTTTGCCGTATGTCGTGCAGGCAGCCACCACGGCGGTCACCAGGCCCAGCCCAGCGCCGAGTAGCACCTTCTGGCGCGGGATGGGGAACTCTGGAATGTTCACGGAATACCTTTCAGTTAGAACGTGACGCCGGTGGTCTGAAAGAACCACAGCGCCGACGTCAGCCAGACGTACACCAGACCGAAGAACACCAGCCCGCCGGCGACCGGAATCACCCATCCCCGAAGGCCTTTGCGGGTGAGCAGCACCATCTTCGTCACGAATGCGCCGTAGAAGAAGCACCCGAACAGCGAATGGAACAGCACCCGGTTGTCATACGACTGGAAGCCCAGCGCGTACAGGCAGTGCACCGCAACCGGGACGCTGGCCAGCACCGCCAGTCGCCCCGACCAGACGTGTGCGGTGCCGATCCAGGCTGGGGCCTTTCCACCCGGAATCAGCCGGTACATCGCGAATGCGGACACCAGCTGGAATACTGCCAGCACAACGGCCACCGTCGCCAACCATGACTTGACCGAAAGGCCGCTGGAGAAGCCAGCGACGCTGATCGAAAAGTACTGCGGCTCATGTACTTTGCCGAACACGCCGAGCGCGACTGCGACCACCGCCCCGAGGGCGACGGCGATCAGCACCGCGACGCCGCCTCCGGGAGCACTTATTCGCTGCGTAGCGGCCGGCTCAGACATCGCTTGCGCCTTCCACACGCGTCGCGACAACTGTCTGTCCGTCGATGACGGCGGTCCGGTCGATCGACAACCCCGGCGCGGGGGCCGTCGACCCGTCGGGTCGGCGCTGCACGCCGGTGACGCCGCCGTTTCCGTCGATGATCCAGCTGTTGCGAACGCCTGCGTTCTCGTAGATGTACAGGCCGGCCGGCGGCTGCGCGGGGTCGGCCTTGAAATCCCACTCCTTCTCTCCGATCCACAGCGTGCCGACGACGGCGTTGCCCTCGAGGCGGCCTTCGAGGCGGCTGGTCTTGTCCTTGTTGGCGAGACTCAGCGCGCCATTGACAGCGCTGCCGCGCAGCCACGATTCGATCGTGTTGCCGTCGCAGGCATAGGCGACGGCCTTGTCGCCTTCGATGGTGATGTCCAGTGTGATCGTGCCGGTGGCGGTGGGGATCTTGCCGACGTAATCGGCCTTGGCAGGGAACGCCGCCGCGGGCGGCGCCGGTGGCGTGGTCGGTGCCGGAGCAGCAGTGGCCGGCGTTGTCGCCGTGGTCGTGGTGGCCTCCGCAACCGGCTTGCCCGGCGGCGCAGGCTCCTCCTTGGACACATTGACGAGCCATATACCGACTCCGAGCGCGGCGACCGCCGCCAGCGTCACTATCGGACCGCGAATCTTCATCTTGCCCTCCCGAGCTATTAGCAAACGCCTGTGGCGGTGCTTTGTCTGCACAACGGGCGATGCCGGGAGATGGTTCAGTGCGGATGTTCGAAAGATTCCGAAAGATTCCGAAAGATGTAGTGCAGAGTTTCCGAATCTAACCCGGCAACACGGGCAGCGCGTCGGGCACCATCAGCGGCCGCACCTCGGTCCACGCCGGGTCGTCATCGGCCGCCGAACCGGACAGTTGCAACACGCCGCGCTCATCGGCGACGTACACCGTCGACGGGTTGGCGGCCACGGTGGTGACCGGCATCAGCAGGTTGCGGCTCGGGCCGTCGGAGTTCACCCCGTCGAGGTTGACGTAGGACACCGGGTGCTGCGGATCGGTGCGGCTGACGACGATGTCGTCGCCAGTGCGCCAGGACAGCGACACCGCCGTGTTACCCAGTCCGAAGCCCAGCCGCCGCGGATAGGTCAGCGCATAACCGCCGCCGGGCGTCTGCTCGACACCGGCCATGATCACCTGGCCCTCGATCACCATCGCGGCGCGCGTTCCGTCGCGGGACAGCTGAAGCTCGGCTATCACGCCGGGGAACCGGGCCGACACCGCGGTGGAATCAACGGGGATGCGCCCAGGCTGTCCCGACGCGTCCTGGATCGCCCGCACCACGTTGTTGCCGTCGACGACCACCCATATCGCATCGTCAAGCGACCAGGTGGGCCGCGACAGGCTTCGGCCCTCCATGGCCTGTGATGCGTTGCCACCAAGCGGGCCGACCCACAGCGACGACGCCATATCGGGCGCACCGGGGCGCAGCGTCACGATCGACGCCACCTCCTGGCCGGTGCGCGACACGGCGGCCGCCGTCTGGTTGAGCGTCTGGCCGAACGAGCCAGCCACCCGCGACGCCCGCTGGCCGTCCAACGACATCAGCGATCCACCGATCAGCGCGTGCAGGCCCGCCGCGGCGCCGTCGGCCGAGCCAGGGTCGGTGGCCGCGACGTCGGAGGCGTTCCAGCCGTCGGCGAAGCGATCGTCCAGCGCCGCACCGTCGGCGTTGATCACGTAGGGCCCGTTGATACCGGCCCGTGCCAACGTCCAAATGATTTGTGCCGCAAGTAGTTGCCGACTGTGAGGGTCCGTCGTCGACAGGTTCTCCAGGTCGATGCGGGCGCCACCATAGCCGCGGCCAACGCCCATCTTGCCGCCGTCGGCGCGTGTCACCGGACCCCGCAGCCTCAGCGGCGGACCGAGCAGATTGCGCACGGTGTTGGCCATCTCCGGACGCGGACCGGCGATGAGCTTGCTGACCAACTCGGTGGCCAACAGGTCCGGATCCGACACCGCGACGTACCGCGGATCGGGCACGACGGTCTTGCCGGTCGGATCGGCGAAGTACAGCGTGTTGCGCTTGTAGGTCGACTGAAACTGTTGCCAGTCAAGGAAAACACCGTTGGGCAGCCGGTCGATGCGCCAGCCGCCCGCCGTCTTCACCAGTTCAATGGGGCCGGGGTCGGGCAGTGCGCCCTCGCCGGTCTCGAACACCCCCATGTCCGACAGCGAGCCGAGGATGTCGGCCCGCATGCTGGCCGAGACCCGATCGGGACCGCGCGTTTCGACGAACACCACGTTGTCGATCAGCAGGGCGCTACCGGCGTCATCCCAGGCGCGCGAGGCGGATTCGGTGAGGAACTGCCGCGCGGCCAGATGCCGGTTGGCGGGATCGGCTGTCGCCTTGAGAAATTCGCGCAACAGCACGTCGGGGTCCATACCGGGTACCGGCTTCGGCAGGCTCGGCGGCGCGGGCCGGTCGACGGTGCCGATGGCCTGTGGCGCCGATGAGCTGGGCACCCCGGCGCAGCCTGCGAGAGCGAACACCAACACCCATAGCGCCGCCAGTACCCGTTTCATGCATTCTCCGTAGCGGGTTCGGGTTCGCGGGTCGTGCGCCGCGGGGGCCGTTCGCGCCCAACGGGTTTCCCGGTCGGTTTCATGGGAAGGGGGCTCGTCGTCACCTTGTGGCCGCGCACCAGCGGCAGTGTGAGCCGGAAGCAGGCACCCTTGCCCGGTTCGCCCCAAGCCTCCAGTCGGCCTTGGTGCAGCCGGGCGTCCTCGATGCTGATCGCCAGGCCAAGACCGGTGCCGCCGGAACGCCGCACGCGCGAGGGGTCCGAGCGCCAGAACCGGCTGAACACCAGCTTCTCCTCGCCCGGCCGCAGCCCGACGCCGTAGTCGCGGACCGTAACGGCGACGGTGTCCTCGTCGGCGGCCATCCGAATCCGCACCGGCTTGTGCTCGGCGTGATCGATGGCGTTGGCGATCAGGTTGCGCAGGATCCGTTCCACCCGGCGCGGATCGACCTCGGCGATGACATCGTCGGCGGGCATGTCGACGATCAGCTCGATGTCGGCGTCGGCCGCGAGGTGTCCGACGTTGTCCAGCGCGCTCTGCACCGTCGAGCGCAGATCCACCGCCTCGACCGACAGCTCGGCAACGCCGGCGTCGTGGCGCGAGATCTCCAGCAGGTCGTTGAGCAGTGTCTCGAAGCGGTCCAGCTCGCTGACCATCAGCTCGGTCGAGCGCCGCAACGCCGGGTCGAGGTCCTCGCTGTGGTCGTAGATCAGGTCGGCGGCCATCCGCACCGTCGTCAGCGGGGTACGCAGTTCATGGCTGACGTCGGAGGTGAACCGGCGCTGCAGATTGCCGAATTCCTCGAGCTGGGTGATCTGGCGGTGCAGGCTTTCGGCCATGTCGTTGAACGACACCGCCAGCCGCGCCATATCGTCCTCGCCGCGCACCGGCATGCGCTCGGTCAGATGCCCTTCGGCGAACCGCTCGGCGATCCGCGAGGCCGACCGGACGGGCAGCACGATCTGGCGGGCCACCAACAGCGCGATCGCGGCCAGCAGACCGAGCAGCACGACGCCGCCGGTCAGCATCGTGCCGCGCACCAGCGCGATGGTGGACTCCTCGTTGTTCAGCGGAAAGATCAGATACAGCTCGAGATTCGTCACCGGCGACGACGTCGGGCTGCCGATGATCAACGCCGGGCCCGAGAAACCGTCAGTGTGTACGGTCGCGTACTGGTAGCTGACCTGGCCCGCCTTCACGAAGTCACGCAACGCGCTGGGTACCTGCTGCACAGGGCCTGCCGCGGTCGCCGCGCGCGGCCCGTCGCCGGGGACCACCAGCACCGCGTCGAATGCGCCCGCGAGTCCCGCGCCGGTGTCGGCCTTGCGGTCGATCAGCGTGTTGCGCGCGAGCTGCAGGCTGGAGTCGAGTGATCGGGTCTCTTCACCGCCGACGATGCCGCTGACCGTGTTGCGGGCGCGCTCGACCTCCTCGGTGGCGGCGCGGACTTTGACCTCGAGGATGCGGTCGGTGATCTGGCTGGTCAGAACGAATCCGAGCACCAAAATGACGGCGAGCGACAGCCCAAGCGTCAACACCACCACACGCAGCTGCAGAGAGCGGCGCCACGCCAGACCCATCGCCCGACTCAGCGCACCGAATCCGCGTAGTAGTGGTGCCGAACGCCGATGGATGCGCCGCCTCGAGCTAAAGATCACGGAGGTCCGGCCTTGTATCCCACTCCTCGAACGGTCAACACGACCTGCGGATTCTCCGGGTCCTTCTCAACCTTGGCGCGCAAACGCTGGACATGCACGTTCACCAAACGGGTGTCGGCCGGATGCCGGTACCCCCACACCTGTTCGAGCAGCACATCACGAGTAAACACCTGGCGCGGTTTGCGCGCCAACGCCACCAACAGGTCGAACTCCAGCGGTGTCAGAGAAATCTGCTCGCCCTGCCGGGTGACCTTGTGGGCAGGCACGTCGATGTCGACATCGTGGATCGACAGCATCTCCGCGGGCTCGTCCTCGTTGCGCCGCAGCCGGGCGCGCACGCGGGCGACGAGCTCCTTGGGCTTGAACGGCTTCATGACGTAGTCGTCGGCGCCCGACTCCAGGCCGAGCACCACATCGACGGTGTCTGTCTTGGCCGTCAGCATGACGATCGGCACGCCGGAGTCGGCGCGCAGCACACGGCACACGTCGATGCCGTTCATGCCCGGCAGCATCAGGTCGAGCAACACCAAATCGGGCCGCAACTCGCGGACCGCCGTGAGCGCCTGCGTGCCATCGCCGATGACCGCGGTGTCGAAACCTTCCCCGCGCAGCACGATGGTGAGCATCTCGGCCAGCGAAGGGTCGTCATCGACGACCAGAATCCTTTGCCTCATAGTGTCCATGGTGTCACCAGATCGCGATAAAACGCCGGTAGCACACCCGCGAGTCGGCTATTGACCCAGCTCGGTGGCCAGAGCGGCGGCGTTCACACCTGAGCCGGCAACCAGCCACCGCCCGCACCAGTCGGCGGCCGCCAGCCCGGAGTAGACCTCGCCGGTGCGGCGCTGCAGCCCGTCGTCGCGCTCGTAGGCGTCCTTAACGCGGTCGGCTTCCTGCTGTGCGCGGTTGTCGGCGCGCTCGGCGGCCAGCTCGACAGGCACGTCGAGCAGCACCTGCCAGTCCGGCGACGGCAGGTGTAGCCGCCCGTACTCGAGCTCGCGCACCCATTCGACGACGTCGCCGTCGGCGCCCTGGTGCAGCCGCGCTGCGCTGTAGGCGGCGTTGGACGCGACATAGCGGTCGAGGATCACCACGTCATAGGCGCTGTTGAGGTGGCCGATCTCATCGCGGGCGCCGGAGCGGTCGAGGGCGAACAACACGGCCATCGCGTACACCGACGAGGACAGGTCACCGTGCGCGCCATGAAGTGCCTCGGCGGCCAGGTCGGCTTCCACCGAATGGCCATAGCGCGGAAACGCCAGAGTCGCGACTGACTTGTGTGCGGCTTCGAACGCCGCCCGCAGCCCGTTGGTCAGGGTGCGCTTTCCGGCGCCGTCGACACCCTCGATGACGATGAGCACGCGGCGAGCCTAGCGCGGGGCAGGCGATCTCAGACGCCGCAGGCGTCACAGCAGTCTCTGGACGGATTGGCACTAAGAGTGCCCGCCTCGTAGCGACAACTCAGCGACAGCCGTTAGGTCCCGCCAAAATGGTGCAACGGCGCCGTGTGCGCGCGTGCGATAATGTTATGAAGTTAGCTGCCGCCGAACCAGGCCATTCCGCATTGCGGCGCGCTCTTCACAGTTTTTGCTGCTAAGGAGCTGTTGTGGGAGACTTGCAAGTAACGGAAGCGCAGGTTGTGTCGGTCGCCGGCGATTTGCGGACGGTGGTTGAGGAGACACGGTCGGGGCTGTCCAGCCTTGATGGCCAGCTGTCGAGTCTGCTTGGTTCGGGCTGGACGGGACAGGCCGGATCGGCGTTCGGTGACGTGTGGCAGCGGTGGCACGAGGGCGCCGACGAGCTCGTGCGAGGGCTGGATACCATGGCCGGACTTCTCGAAGAGGCCGCCCACGGCTATCACCAGACCGACACGGCCGGTGGCGCTGCAATTGATTCGTCGGGGACGTGATGGCTGGATTCACCGTTGACCTCGAGGCGCTGATCGCGGCCGTCGACCAGATGTCGCAATTCGAGAAGCAACTGGAGCAATCGCTGGGGCGGGCCAAAGCTTCGGTGCAGTCGCTCGGGTTGTCGTGGCACGGGGACGCCGGCAGCGCGCAACAGGCCGCACAAGAGCAGTGGAACAGTGGCGCCGAAGAACTGCGCGCCGCGCTTGGTCAGCTGCGGGATATTGCCGAGCAGGCGCACGGCAACTACTCGGGAGCAGCGGCGAACAACTCACGTATGTGGTCATAGCCCGTCGTGGCCCCCATCGTTGTCGAGCCGGAAGCGCTTGCCGGTGCCGGTGTTTCGATCAGCGGCGTCGGCGATGAACTCGCCACTGTGCTGAGCACGCTGGCGGCCGCACTGCCGAATGGCGCGATGGCCGGGCATGACCGGGCGGGCCTTGCGTTCGGGCAGGCGTACAAGCAGGCGGGGCAGGCGCTGCTGAACGCGGGCGCGGCGGCGGTCAACGGTGGCCGCAAGGTTGGGTTCGGTGTGCAGATGTCGGCAACGAACTACTCGCGGGCCGATGCATCTTCGACGATCGGTGGCGGTGCCAGCGCGGTGACCCCGCCGACGGCACCCGGTGAGTTCGATGCGCCGTCCGTTCCGTCGGCCGTTCGGCGGCGGCGTCGCGGAACCCTTTCTGTGGTCGATGGTCGAGATGCTCGTCGGCGACGTGTGGCCGAACGGGGATCCCGCGCAATTGCGGGCAGCCGCCGCAGCATGGAGTGCGTTCGCGTCGACGCTCTCCGGCATCGGCGCGCAACTCGCGGGACCGTCAGCCACGATTTCCGGACAACAGATTCCCGAGGGCGGCGCCATGGCGTCGGCGCTGTCCGATTTGAAGCAAGGCCTGTCCGACATCACCACGGAGAGCGTCAAGTTGGCGACGCAGACCTTCGAGTTCGCCGCCGACGTCGAAGCGGCGCAAAACGCCATACGCGACATGCTGAGTCGACTCTCACCGGCGGGGATCTTCGACGGGCTGCAGGCCATCTTCTCAGGCGACGCGCTCGAGGAGCTAAAGGAAATTGCCGACGACATCAGGACCGTGCTCGACAATTTGAAGCGTCAGGCCGATGCGCGTCAGCAGTCGATGCAGGACGTCATGCGGATGATCGACGACGCCGTCGTTTCACTGGAACAGAAGGCGCGCAAGGAATTCACGCACTACCTCGGCGACGATGTCGGCAATGCCGTCGCGACCGTCTTCGATACTTCGCTCAATATGCGTGAGGGCATCATCAAGGGCGGCTCGCGCGCGCAAACCCGGACGCTACGCCAACGCTCGTAACCGTGGTTGGCTGCGATGGCGTTGACGTCAAAGACCTGTCGCGGTTCATGGACGAATCCGAAATACTCTTTCCGCGCAGTACGCAGTTCGAGATCGTGTTCCGAGAAATGGGGGACGACGGTCTCCTGCGAATAACATTGAGGCAGATTGATCCATGACATCTGAGCGCCTGACCACAACGACGTCGATCGCCGACTGGTTACGCCTACGCGTACGCAATGGCGAGGGGTTGACCGCGCCGTACGCACGCCGGTGGGACGTCGGCGGCTGCTCGCCAACACACTCGCTGTGGGATTGGCGAACCGACCGGCTCGCCATCCTAGGTTCGAGCCTTCTCTCACTCGGCCATCCGGTGTACGGCATCAAAGATGGAGTGATAGTCGACATGCCACACATGCCGGTCGTCATCGCAGTCAATCGAAGTAACCCTGGGGGCGGTCCTCCTGACGCATATCTCATGAGCTGCCAACCCGGTCAGCCGCCGCAATACGTTGGCAATAGCCCCGAGGTAGTCACCGAGCTAATCCGAAACCTTTCAGAGCCACCCCCACCGCTTGTTGAGGACAAACAGGTGCAAGTCGGATTTCCCGGCTATGACCGTGAACCGAAATACGTTGGAAGCTGGCAGTGGGACGTTCACGGCGAAGCTCGCGGTGAGAATTCGTGAGGCGAGCCGCCGCCGCGACGCTGGCAGCCATCGAGGCAGGGAGTGCCGAAGGATGACGAGCAATTTGGTCGACACCCTGTCTCGCATGCCCGCGAGCCCGGGAATTACCTACCGCGGCACCTCTGGGCCTGCCCCGCATACCGCCACTACGGTATCCGCGGTGATGCCAACGTCGGCTGATCCTCGTGTCGCGAGCGAGAACTTCACCGCCGAACGATTGGCGGCATTCGTGACCATTACCGGTCGATTCATCGCGCCGCTGTCGCGGCATCCCGATGAGCAAGAGATAGCTATTCTTCCGGGTACGCTCTTCTTGCCGGTTGGTTCAATAGGTGTTCCGGGGCTCGTGAATGACGTGGTGCTGCTTGCTGAAACTGGAAGTGCATCAGGGCTGCCGAGCAATTCTCAGGAGCTGCGCCAGGTCGTGATTCAGCAGGTGACCGATGCGCTTGCGAGGCCCGCGGTAACCGTATACTCCCCGGGGCGGTTTACCCCTTCCGGCGTTCGTTAGCAGGCATTTGGGCAAGGCGCACTGTCGCTCGCCTGTCGCTGCGAGGCGGGCACTTCGGCAGTCGCCGTCAACGCCCGCTGCCTGTGAGCACTGGCCGAATCTCCTGTGGAACCGCTTGCGATGAACGCGCATGAGCGCGGGTTGTGCACAAACTGTGAGCCATGATGTTGTCTCGGCTCGTCACCTCTGTATGCACCGGCGCTGGGATCGGTGCGGCGCTGTTCGTCGCCAGCCCGCTCGCCCATGCCAACCAAGACCCCGCCGCCAATCCGCCGGACTGCAGCGCCGCCGACCTCGAGGGCGTGCGCGCGGGCGTGTCGGCGTCGACGTCGGCGTACCTGTTCACGCATCCCGACCTGAACGACTTCATGACCAGCCTCAAGGCGATGTCACGCGAGCAAGTCGCGTCGAAAGTGAAGGGCTACATGGCCTCTCACCCTGACGAGCAAGCCGACATGGCCGGCATCCGGCAGCCGCTCATCGACATCAAGGACCGCTGCGGGGCACCGCCGAGCCCCTAGAACTGCCCGCAGTTGGGTGTCGTCGGCAAGCCGTTGAAACGGTCTGCGATCCACTGCATGGCCCGCTCGCCGTCCACCAGCATCGGTAACGCGTGGTTCACGACGAGCTTGTTCATGAACGGTGGCTCTTCGTTGGTCCAGAACTCCACATCGGCGCCCTGAGCGCACCAGTCGCGGCCGAGCTGGTTGGCACCGGTCCATGGCACCAGTGGGTCGTACCGGTTGCTGAGAATCATCACCGGCGCGTTGGGTTTGTAGCGGCCGATGCGCTGCATATCGAACAGCGTGCTGAACGGCTCCTCGTTCACCAGCTGGAAGATGTCCTGATTGAAGTACGGCTGCAGGTGCCGAAACATGAACTTGGTTATGGTCTCGGCGATGCACTGGTCCTGGACCTTGTAGAGGAGGTCTGCACCGCGCGGCGTCAGCGTTGAACGGATGGCCTCCTCGAACTCCGGGTAGGTGGTGATGACCGAGTTGAGCGCATAGCCGACCACCCCGACGAGCGCGCTGCCATCGGCGTACGGGAACAGCTCTTTGAGGTCGGCCGGCGGCGCGCCCGCATACGTCCCGACGACGTGAAGGTCCGGGGCGTAGGACGACGCCAGTTCGGCCGCCGATGCCGCGGCCCCGCCGCCCTGCGAGTAGCCCCAGAACGCCACGGGCCCATGGGGATCCAGGGAAGTGCCGGGTAGGTGCATCGCGGCCCGACCGGCATCCAGCATCGCGTCGCCCTCGGCGATCCGATTGACGTAGGTGTGCAGGCCGGGCGTCCCCAGCCCCTGGTAGTCGGTCATCACGATCGCGAAGCCGCGCGCGACCATCGTCGCGACGAACAGCTCTTCATAGTTGAACGCCAAATCCAGCCACGGCGACCAGTGGATGCGCTGGTTGAACTGACGCGACGGCGCGCACTGGTCACCCTGGCCCTGAGTGCCGGGGCCGTACACGATCAACGGCCGCGGCCCCTGGCCAGGCCAGTCGTTGTATGGCTCGAAGTAGGTGCCCGTCACCGCCATCGGGTTTTCCCGAGCATCGGTGCTGCGGTACATGATTCGCGTGCCCGTCGCCATGATTGCGCCCAGCTGACCCGACGGCTCGAGCACCAGCCGCGACGGCTCGGTGCGGATCACATCGCCTGGCGCACCCGGCGGCAGCGGATCCGGCGGCGTGTAGAACTCGGCGTACTCGTCTTCGTTGAAGTACGGGTCGTGCCCGTCAATCGTGGGGTCGGCGGATGCCTGCGGCGCGACCCCGAGTGTCAAAGCAACGATAACGACGACAACAAACCCCACCAGTCCCCGAACCACGGGGCGACCGTAACAGATCCGGTATGGCCAACGGGGGCGATACCTTACTTTTCGGTAAGTTCGAGTACGCGGCTTACCTTGACGCCGAAACTGACCGGAAAATACCCAGAGTGAGTGGGTAGGCGTTTGCGACCCGGCGGAGCTTGCGGAGCCGGGTGTCGTTGTGAGGCTGGTTGTTGGTGGTCAGGCGGCGGGTTCGATGCTGACCCGGAAGCCCATGGCGGTGAGTTGGGCGATGTGGTTGCGCAGCCTGCGTTCGATGGCGATGCGGTTGGTGTGATAGTCGGGGCCCAGGTCGCAGAAGCGGGCGGCCGGGTTGGCCAGCAGATGCCAGATGATGACCAGGATCGAGCGGGCGACCGCGACCAGGGCTTTGAGCTTGCCGCGACGTTTAGCGATGCGCCGGTAGCGTTGGCCGAGGAAGGTGTCGGTCTTGGCGGCTGCGGCGGCGGCCTCACCGAGTGCACCTTTCAGATACGGGTTGCCCTTACCGGTCTTGCCGGCGCGGGTCACCGGCCCGGACTGGATGGTGCGCGGGCACAGCTTGGCCCACGACACCAGGTGCTCGGGGGTGGGGAAGCGGCTCATGTCCAGCCCGATCTCGGCCAGGATGTCTTGCGCGTTGAGCGCGCTGATACCCGGGATCTCATCGAGGCGCTCTACGGTGCTCAGTGCGCGGTCAGCCCCGACCGCGCAGTCGGCCTCGATCGCGGGATCGACCCGGATCGGGGTCGTGCCGCCGGTGGCAGAACTGGGATCGGCCTCGGCAACGCCGTCCGCGCCCGCGCCGCTACCGGGGTCGGGGTCGTTGTCGGGCGGATCGATCGGCCCCTTGTCGTCGGGCAGCGCGGCGATCAATTCCTCGATGCGCCTCGAGAGGGTGTTGATCTGGGTGTCGAGCGCATCGATCTGGCCCAGCAGCATGCGCGCCAGCTCGGCGTGATGCTCATCGAAGCGCCCGTCGAGCGCGGTGATTAGCTCCGAACGCTTGGCCTTCATCTTTCCGCGGGCCAGCTCGGCCAACCGGTACGGGTCGCGCTCGCCGGCAATCAGCGCCTCGACCATGTCCCGGGTGGACAGCGTGACCATCGTGGAGGCCACCGACGAGATCTTGATGAGCGCGTCCTCGAGCAGCTTCTCCAGCCGCTGCCAGTAGCGAGTGCGGTCGCGGGTCAAGTCCTCACGCATCCGGGTGTAGTCGCGCAGCCGCCGGATCTCGGCCGGCGGCACGAACGATGGCCGCAGCAGACCCTTTTCGGTCAGCTTTGCCAGCCATACCGCGTCGAGTTTGTCGGTTTTGGGCCGGCCCGGCACGTTCTTCACATCCCGGGCGTTGACTAGGTCCACCTTCAGCCCGGCCGCCTCCAGTAGGTAGTAGAAGATTCGCCAGTAGTCCGAGGTGGATTCCACGGTGACCTTCTCGATGCCCAGCTCGAGTAGCTGCTCACCCAGCGCGGTGACCGCGCCGGTGCGTGCGGGCACGTCCCATACCCGGCTGAACCGCCGCCCCGTCTTGCCGGGCAGCCGCACGCACACCTTGCCCGCCGCCTTGGCCACATCGATGGCCGCGACCCGTTCGATGACCAATTCGTGCTCGGCGTCGGGAATCTCCACCGGGCCGGGCACCGCCGTCGCCGGTTTCTGCTTGTGCTTACGTCGCGTCGCCACTTCGCTTGCCCTCCAATCGAATCCATCCCGCTACATCGGGTGGATCGCCTCGGGGGCCTCGGTCAAGGGGAACCGAAATTCTGACCGGCGTGCTCGAAGCAACAGTACGTGACCCTGCAAGGTCGGGCCCCGGCGCCAAGCTGCGGCACGGGCTAAACACGCCCATAGTTTCGTCGGCGTCGGCGAGGCGACCCAACCCCACTTTTCACGCCTACAAGGCGTCCCACAAGGACACAGGAAGCTGCGGTCAGATCGCGATTTTCGTGTTGATCGCGATCTGCCCGCAGTCTCGGCGAAGGAAAACTCAGTACCGGTAGTGCTCCGGCTTGTACGGGCCGTCGACGTCGACGTTGATGTACTCGGCCTGCTCCTTGGTGAGCCGCGTCAGCGAGCCGCCGAGCGCCTCGACGTGGATCTTGGCCACCTTCTCGTCGAGGTGCTTGGGCAGTCGGTACACCTCGTTGTCGTACTCGTCGTTCTTGGTCCACAGCTCGATCTGGGCGATCACCTGGTTGGAGAAGCTGTTGCTCATTACGAACGACGGGTGACCGGTGGCATTGCCGAGGTTCAGCAGTCGGCCCTCGGACAGCACGATGATCGAGTGGCCGTCGGGGAAGACGAACTCGTCGACCTGCGGCTTGATGTTGATCCGACGTATGTCCTTGTCGCGCTCGAGCCGGGCCATCTCGATCTCGTCGTCGAAGTGGCCGATGTTGCCGAGGATCGCCTGGTGCTTCATCGACCGCATGTGCTCGAGGGTGATGATGCCCTGGTTGCCGGTCGCGGTGATGACGATGTCGGCCCAGCCGATCGCCTCCTCGACGGTCTTGACCTCGAAGCCGTCCATCAGCGCCTGCAACGCGTTGATCGGGTCGATCTCGGTGACCGCGACGCGCGCACCCTGGGCCTTGAGCGCCTCCGCGCAGCCCTTGCCGACGTCGCCGTAGCCGCAGACCAGAGCGGCCTTGCCGCCGATCAGCACGTCGGTGCCGCGGTTGATGCCGTCGATCAGCGAGTGTCGGGTGCCGTACTTGTTGTCGAACTTGGACTTGGTGACCGAGTCGTTGACGTTGATGGCTGGGAAGGCGAGCTCGCCTGCGGCGGCGAACTGGTAGAGCCGCAGCACACCGGTCGTGGTCTCTTCCGTGACGCCCTTGACCGACTCGGCGATCTTGGTCCACTTGGTCTTGTCGGTCTCGAAGCGCTCGCGGATCAACGCCAGGAACACCTTGTACTCATCGGAGTCGTCGTCCTCGCCGGGAGGAACGACACCTGCCTTCTCGAACTGGGCGCCGCGCAGCACCAGCATGGTGGCGTCACCACCGTCATCGAGGATCATGTTGGCCGGTTCGCCGGGCCAGGTGAGCATCTGCTCGGCTGCCCACCAGTACTCCTCGAGGGTCTCGCCCTTCCACGCGAAAATCGGTACGCCCTTGGGCTCCTCCGGTGTTCCGTGCGGCCCGACGACGGTTGCGGCCGCGGCGTGGTCCTGGGTGGAGAAGATGTTGCACGACGCCCACCGGACCTCGGCGCCGAGCGCGACCAGGGTTTCGATCAGCACGGCGGTCTGCACGGTCATGTGCAGCGAACCCGAAATGCGTGCGCCCTTCAGAGGCAGCACGTCGGCATACTCGCGCCGCAGCGTCATCAGCCCGGGCATCTCGTGCTCTGCCAGCCGGATCTCCTTGCGGCCGAACTCGGCAAGGGACAGGTCGGCGACCTTGAAGTCGATGCCATTGCGAACATCGGCGGTCATCCGCTGCTCCGTCGTCGTCATAGGAATTCCTTCTCGTGGGCGCGTCGCATTTACTTAGCTTTGTTACATATTAGGCGGAGTTAGTCTCGGGCGTTGTCGCCGCTAGCTCGGCTCGATCACACCGTAGCGTTCGGCAAACGGCGTCATGAGTCTAGCCAGGTCTCGGGCGACGTCGTGGTTGGCCTCCGGCGGCATCGAGACGTAGCTCATGGCGAGCCTGACGATCGCCCTCGCCAATACCCCCGCGTCCTCTTCGCTGGCGCGCACCCAGCTATGCATGAAGGTCTCCGTCAGCCGCTGCGATGCGCGGGTGATGATCGGCCCACTGTCGGTGGTGATGAGCTGCAGCAGGTCGTGCTTGGTGGTGCCGGTGAGCAGCGAGATGACCAGCGGGTCGGCGGCCGACTCGGCGAAGAAGTCGCGGAACCCCTGCAGGAACGCGGCGTAGACATCGCCGACGTTGCCGCCGATCGCGTCCTCGATCTGGTCCACCAACCGGTCGGCGAGCCGCAGCGCATAGCCCTGCGCCAGGCCCTGCCGAGAGCCGAATTCGTTGTAGATGGTTTGGCGGCTGATGCCCGCGGCCTTTGCGACGTCCGACAGTGTGATCGAGGACCAGTCACGGCTAAGCAACATTTCCCGCATGCCATCCAAAATCGAATCGCGCAGCAGCACTCGCGACGCCTCGGCGTACGGAATGCGCTGCGCGCTTCGGGGGTCGCGCGGGCCGGTCACACGCGCGACACTAGCGGTCACGTGCGTGCGACCTCCACCATCTCGAAATCCGACTTCGCCGCGCCGCAGTCGGGGCAGCTCCAGTCGTCGGGGACGTCATCCCACCGGGTGCCAGGGGCGATGCCGTCCTCCGGCCAGCCCTTCGCCTCGTCGTACTCGAATCCGCATTGCACACAAATGAACAGTTTGTAGTCGCTGGCCGTCTGTCCCCCTGCCCTACGGGCGGGAGGTGCCCCCACTCCGCGCAAGCTCTCATCGCTCATTTCATTGCTCCTATCTCTTCGAAGTCGACCTTCTCGCGTACCGCACAGTCGGGGCAGCACCAGTCTTCGGGTATGTCACTCCACCGCGTGCCCGCCGGAAACCCTTCTCGCGCTGCGCCTTTCGCCTCGTCGTAGACGTAGTCACAGCCGGGGCAACGGTAGGCGGTCACGCCACTGCTCCATACTTGCGGAGCATCTTGTCCCGCACCCGCGGATGCAGATTCACCTTGGTGATGTCGCCGTCGTAGTGATCGAGCACGCGGTGATCCATCACCCTGCGCCACAGCGCGGGCACGTACGTCAGGCCGATCATCGACGCGTACCCGCTTGGCAGGTTCGGCGCGCCGTGCATGCTGCGCAGCGTCTGGTAGCGGCGGGTCGGGTTGGCGTGGTGATCGCTGTGTCGCTGCAGGTGATACAGGAACAGGTTCGTCACGATGTGATCGGAGTTCCAGCTGTGCTCGGGCGCGCACCGCTCGTAGCGGCCGCTCTCCGTCTTCTGCCGCAGCAGGCCGTAATGCTCCAGGTAGTTGACCGTCTCCAAGAGCGAGAAGCCGAACACCGCCTGGATAACCATGAAGGGGACCAGCGCCGGGCCGAACACCGCGATCAGCACGCCCCAGAACACCACCGACATCGCCCATGCGTTGAGCACGTCGTTCTGCCAATGCCACGGGCTCTTGCCGAGCCTGCGCATCCGCTGCGCTTCCAGCTCCCACGACGAGCGCAGGCTGCCCCACACGCTGCGCGGCAGGAACTCCCAGAACGTCTCGCCGAAGCGGGCCGAGGCGGGATCCTCCGGCGTGGCGACCCGCACGTGGTGGCCGCGGTTGTGCTCGATGTAGAAGTGGCCGTACCAGGTCTGGGCGAGCGTGACCTTGCCGAGCCAGCGCTCCAGCGAGTCCTTCTTGTGGCCGAGTTCGTGCGCGGTGTTGATGCCCACCCCTCCGAGCATCCCGACCGACAGCGCGAGACCGATCTTGGCCGGCCAGCTCAGCGATCCGTCGAACCCGAGCCAGCTGACATTCGACGCGGTGAACAGGTACGCGCCCATGGTCACGCTGGCGTACTGGAACGGGATGTAGATGTAGGTGCAGTAGCGGTAGTACTTGTCGTTCTCCAGTCGCTCCATCGCCTCATCGGGCGGGTTCTGTCCGTCCGGGCCGAAACGCAGGTCGAGCGCAGGCAGCAGCACGTACAGCAGGATCGGGCCGATCCAGAAGGGCACCTGCGCGGCCACATGCCAGCCCCATTGGTTGAACGCCCACACCAGCGGCAGCATCACGAACAGCGCCGTCGGGGCGATCAGCCCCATCAACCAGAGGTATCGCTTCTTGTCGCGCCACTGAGCGATCTCGACATCGGAAAGTTGCGTGGTCACTACCTGCCTCCTCGTGTGAATGCCATCACGTCGTAACTTGACTATAGAGCCACTTTTGTCGGTTGTCTAGACACACGACCATGTTTTGTAAAGAGTTGTTGGCGCGCTCATGCGGTTTGGGCGCGCATACGCCCGCTGAGCGTCCGTTAGCGCGCCGAAATCGCTCCGGCTTCCCGCTGCGCCAGCACCGAATGCCGGCGGCTGTAGGCGAAGTAGATGACCACGCCGACCGCCATCCAGATCAGGAACCGGATCCAGGTCAGCCCGGTGAGGTTGAGCATCAGCCACCCGCAAGCGACGATCGACGCGATCGGCAGCAGCGGTACCCCCGGCGCCCGGAAGCCCCGTTCCAGATCCGGACGCGTGCGACGCAGCACAATCACCCCCGCGGAGACCAGCGCGAACGCGAACAGCGTGCCGATGTTGACCATCTCCTCCAGCTTGCCGATCGGAAACACCGACGCGGTGATGGCGACCAGCACACCGACAAGCACCGTGATGCGCACCGGCGTCCCGTGCGGGCCGGTCCTGGCCAACGGCCGCGGCAGCAACCCGTCGCGGCACATCGCGAACAACACCCGGGTCTGCCCCAGGACCAGCACGATGACAACGGTGGTCAGCCCGGCCAGCGCGCCGATCGAGATGACCTTGGCGGCCCAATCCACGCCGTTGGCGGCGAACGCCGTCGCGAGATTCGCCCTCTCCCCCGCGTCCCGAAGTTCGGTGTACTTCACCATGCCCGACAGCACGACGGCCACGGCCACATAGAGGACCGTGACGATCGCCAGCGAGGCCAGGATGCCGCGGGACACGTCGCGCTGCGGGTTCTTGGTCTCCTCCGCCGTCGTCGCCACGATGTCGAAGCCGATGAAGGCGAAGAACACGATCGAGGCGCCTGCCAGCACGCCGTACCAGCCATAGTGACTGCCCTCGGCACCGGTCAGCAGCGAGAACAACGACTGTTCCGCCCCGGTGCCACCCTCGCCGGCCTCCGCAGGCGGGATGAACGGCGAGAAATTCGACGCCTTGATGTAGAACGCGCCGACGACGACCACAAGCAGCACCACCGCCACCTTGATCACCGTGATGACCAGGCTGACCTCGGCCGACAGCTTGGTGCCCCAGGCCAGGATGACGGTGACGAAAGCGATGATCAGCAGCGCGCCCCAGTCGAGTTGTAAACCGCCGAAATCGGCTGTGCCGCCACCGAATCCGAATACCGTGCCCAGATAGCTCGACCAGCCTTTGGCCACCACTGCGGCGGCGACCGCGAATTCCAGGATCAGATCCCAGCCGATGATCCACGCGATGAACTCACCGAAGGTCGCGTACGAGAACGTGTACGCGCTGCCTGCCACCGGCACCGTCGAGGCGAACTCCGCGTAGCACAGCGCGGCCAGGCCGCAAGCGACGGCCGCGAAGACGAACGATATCGAGATCGCAGGCCCGGTGATGTTGCCCGCCGTGGACGCCGTGATCGTGAAGATGCCCGCCCCAATCACCACCGATACCCCGAAGACGGTGAGGTCCCACCACGTCAGGTCCTTGCGCAGCCGGGTGTCCGGCTCATCGGTGTCGGCGATCGACTGCTCCACCGACTTCGTCCGCCACCGTCCGGCCATGAGTCCTCCCGGTCCACCGTATGTACCTAGTAATGTCCCCCCATGGGGCGGAGCGGAAACCACGCTGTCGTGATAGGGGCCAGCCTGGGCGGCTTATGCGCCGCGCGGGTGCTGTCGGATTTCTACGACCGGGTGACGGTCTACGAGCGCGACGAGCTCCCCGACGGCCCCGCCAATCGGTCGGCAGTGCCCCAGGGCAGGCACGTCCACCTGTTGATGGCGCGTGGCGCCGCCGAGTTCGACACGCACTTCCCCGGTCTGCTCGACGACATGGTCGCCGACGGGGTGCCGATACTGGAGAACCGGCCCGACTGCATTCACTTCGGAGCGGCCGGACACGTCCTGGGCACGGCCACCACGTTGCGTGACGAGTTCACGGCCTACGTCCCGAGCCGGCCGCATCTGGAATGGCAGATCCGGCGCCGGGTCGCCAAGATCCCCAACGTCGAGATGGTGCACGCCGCGGTGGGCGAACCGCGCTACGACGCCACCAAACAACGGGTGATCGGCGTACTGCTCGAAGCCGGTGACGCGGTGGACTCGGATCTCGTCGTCGACGCCGCCGGACGAGGTACCCGGCTCCCGGTGTGGTTGGAGCAGTGGGGCTTTGGCCGCCCGCGGGAAGACGCTGTCGAAGTCGGGATCGCCTATGCGACCCATCAGGTCCACATCCCCGAAGGCCTGCTCAAGGAGAAGGTCGTTGTGGCCGGTGCCTCG
The DNA here is from genome assembly GCA_963841555.1 of uncultured Actinomycetota bacterium. GTDB lineage: Bacteria > Actinomycetota > Actinomycetes > Mycobacteriales > Mycobacteriaceae > Mycobacterium. Next base: position 202,808 of record CAWJDL010000003.1, on the reverse strand, counting down.
CGCGCAGAGCCGATTGGGCTCGGCATGCTCCTCTACGAGGACGGCAACTGGGGCCTGACGACGTTCGGGATCAACAAGGTCGAGCCGCCGCAGAACTTCACCGAGATGTGCGACGCGGCCGGCCGGATCCTGCCGGATCGCTTCGCCAAGGCGATTCGCCAGGGCACGCCCATCGGTGAGGTGGCTTTCCACAAGTACCCGACCAGCCGGTGGCGCCGGTACGACGAGATGAACCGCTTCCCGGACGGCGTCATCCCGTTCGGCGATGCGGTGGTGAGCTTCAATCCGACATTCGGCCAGGGCATGACCATGACAGCAATCCAGGCGGGCAACCTCCGCACTGCCGTCGAATCACGGGACACGAACCTCGCGGGCGTACTCGCGAAGGCGACGGCGAAGACCACGTGGCCGGTCTGGATGATGACCGCCATCGGTGACTTGGCGCTGCACAATGCCACCGGCGAGTCCAAATGGTGGTACAAGCCGGTGGGCAACCTGTTCGATCAGTTCCTCGGTGCTGCGGAGACGGATGCCGTCCTCGCGGAATGGTTCTTGCGCCGGTTCAGCCTGCTCGACAGCCTCTACATGGTCCCGTCGGCACGGCTGGTCGGCCGCACCATCCGGCACAACATGCGACTGTTGATGGCCGAGAAGCGGGGCCGTCGCGCTGCCGCGCCGGCGACCAGCACGGTTAGCTGACGTTCTGCAGGGGGTACCTCTGTAACGACAGTCAGGGTTACTGTCGAGTAGGAACAGTTGCTAGGAGGTCTGCGATGGCCGCTACCGGGGAAATCAGCGAGAAACAGGCCAGGGAGGTCGCCGAGCACGCGCGGGCGGCAGAGTGGCTCCAGCCCAGCTTCGGCAAAGAGTTGTTTCTCGGCCGATTGCGGTTGGACCTGGTCCATCCACACCCCAGCGGCTCGCCGGAGGCCCAAGAGCGTGGCGAGGCGTTCCTGACCAAGTTGCGGGAGTTCTGCGGATCGCAGATCGATGCCGCGGTGATCGAGCGCGATGCGCAGATCCCGGACACGGTGATCCTCGGCCTGAAGGAACTCGGCGCGTTGGGCATGAAGATCGAAACCGAGTATGACGGGCTCGGCCTGTCGCAGGTCTATTACAACAAGGCGCTCGCGCTGGTCTGCTCCGTGCACCCCGCGCTGGGCGCGCTGCTCTCCGCGCACCAGTCGATTGGCGTACCGCAGCCGGTCTCGATGTTCGGCACCGAGCACCAGAAGCAGGCGTGGCTGCCGCGGTGTACACGTGAGATCAGCGCGTTCCTGCTCACCGAACCGGATGTCGGCAGTGACCCGGCCCGGCTGCATGCCACCGCCACACCGGACGGCGATGACTATGTGCTTGACGGGGTGAAGCTGTGGACCACTAACGGCGTGATCGCCGACCTGATGGTCGTCATGGCCAAAGTGCCCAAGGGCGAGGACCACCCAGGCGGGATCTCCGCATTCGTGGTGGAGGCGGATACGCCGGGCATCGTGGTCGAGAACCGCAACGCGTTCATGGGTTTGCGCGGCATCGAGAACGGCCTCACCCGGTTTACCGACGTGCGAGTGCCTTCCGCGAACCGGATCGGCGAGGAAGGTGACGGGCTCCGGATCGCGCTGTCCACGCTGAACGTGGGGCGGCTGTCGCTGCCGGCGACGTGCTGCGGGGAGGCGAAATGGTGTTTGAAGATTGCCCGCGAGTGGTCACAGGAACGCGTGCAGTGGGGCAGGCCGGTCGGTGAGCACGACGCGGTGGCCGGCAAGGTGGCGTTCATCGCCGCCACTGCCTATGGGCTGGAGGCGATGGTCGAACTCGCCAGCGAGCTCGCCGACGCGGGCCACACCGATATTCGGATCGAGGCGGCGCTGGCCAAGCTCTACGGCTCGGAGATGACCTGGCTGATCGCCGACGAGCTCGTGCAGATTCGCGGTGGCCGAGGCTTCGAGACGGCGGAGTCGCAGGCCGCCCGCGGCGAGCGCGGTGTGCCCGCCGAGCAGATGCTGCGCGACGTGCGCATCAACCGGATCTTTGAAGGCTCGACCGAAATCATGCATCTGCTGATCGCACGCGAGGCGGTGGATGTGCATCTGTCCGTGGCCGGCGACATCATCGACCCGCATGCGGATATGCGGCGCAAAGCGCGGGCGGCGGCCAGCGCCGGCCGGTTCTACGGCCGCTGGCTGCCCACCCTGCTCGCCGGAAAGGGCCAATTACCAACGTCATTCGGCGAGTTCGGCCGGCTTGCCACGCATCTGCGCTACGTCGAGCGAGCCAGCCGGCGACTGGCGCGCAGCACGTTTTACGGGATGTCACGATGGCAGGGCAAGCTGGAACACAAGCAGCGGTTCCTGGGCAGGATCGTGGATATCGGCGCGGAGCTGTTCGCGATGACCGCCGCCTGCGTCCGGGCACAACGTGACCGGACCGACGGTGCCGCGGTCGAGCTCGCCGACGCGTTCTGCCGCCAGGCCCGGGTCCGGGCCGACCAGCTGTTCGACGCGCTGTGGCGCAACGCTGACGACTCCGACCGGACGCTGGCGCGTGGAGTGCTCGACGGTCGCTACACATGGCTTGAGGAAGGAATCCTCGACCCGTCGATCGAGGGGCCGTGGATCGCTCAGGACGGTGGCGCCGCGAAGTCCGACGTACACCGCGTCATCCGTGATGCCCCGAGTCGCGGCGCAGCGTGACGTCTCAGATCCGGCCGCTGGAAGACCTGTCGTCGTGTGGCATCGCGTACTGGCTGCCGCCCGGCGGCAGGGACAACGGCGTCTGGGCCGACGTGTGGGTAGCGATCGCCGACCTCGAAACCGGTGACGCCGGTGAGGTTCTGGACCTATTGGCGAAGGCCGACGTGGGTGGCTATGTCGCCGTTCCCGGCGGGATAAGGGCCAGGGCGCGCGGTGTGGTGCGCTGTCGCGTCTGGGTCGACGCGATGCAGTACGGCCTCGCCGAGGACGTGATGATCCGGTTCATGCGTGGTCGCCGTTGCCGGTAGGTTCGTTGCCATGACGGAGACGCGATGAGTGCGGGTCTGTTCGGACTCCTCGACGATGTTGCCGCTCTTGCCCGGCTCGCGGCCGCATCGGTCGACGACATTGGTGCCGCGACCGGGCGCGCGACCGCCAAGGCGGCAGGCGTCGTCATCGATGACACCGCGGTGACACCCCAGTACGTCCACGGCATCACCGCCGATCGCGAACTGCCGATGATCAAGCGGATCGCGATCGGATCCCTGCGCAACAAACTGGTGTTCATCCTGCCCGCGGCGTTGCTGCTGAGTCAGTTCGTGCCGTGGCTGCTGACACCGATCTTGATGCTCGGCGCCACGTATCTCTGCTACGAGGGGGCGGAGAAGGTACTGGGCTGGTTCCCCGGACATGCAGGGCACGACGCCCACCCCGCCCCCACCGCGGCCGTCGGCCAGGACGCCGAGAAGCAGATGACGGCCGGGGCGATCCGGACCGACTTCATCCTGTCCGCCGAGATCATGGTGATCGCGCTCAACGAGGTGGCCGATCAGTCGTTCTGGCCGCGCTTCATCATTCTCGTCGTGGTGGCCTTCGTCATCACCGCAGCCGTGTATGGCGTGGTCGCCCTCATCGTCAAGATGGACGACATCGGATTGAGCCTCGCCCAACGCACCTCACGCTTCGCGCAGTCGGTGGGACGCGGCCTGGTCACCGCGATGCCCAAACTCCTGGCAGCGCTTTCGGCCATCGGCACGGTCGCAATGCTGTGGGTCGGCGGCCACATTCTGCTCGTTGGAACTGACGACGTCGGCTGGCACGCGCCGTACGGCCTGGTCCATCACGCCGAAGAGTTCGTCCATCACGCCGTCCAGGGCGTCGGCGGGCTACTGGCCTGGCTGGTCAACACTGCGGCGTCGGCAGTGGTCGGCTTGATAGTCGGCGCCGTCGTCGTCGCGATCGTGAATGTGGTGCCGTTCCGTCGCGGAGACAAGCACTAAATACCTACGGTAGCCCGGAACAACTTCGTTGGTGTCTGCGCGACCAACCGGATCGGCCCGTCGTCGGCAGCCACCCACGCTGCGGCCCCGCGTTCCAGAGTCACCGCGGTGGATTTGGCGTGCACCACCGTCGAACCCTCGGTGCACAGCACGATCTGCGGCCCGTCGTGGCGCGTCGGCGCGTCGATCTCGTGGCCCAGTTGCTCGCCGTCGATGCACAGCACCGACACCGCGAACTCCGGTGCCGGCGTGTTATACACGAGTTCTGTTCCGTCCCTGGTGATTCGGGGATGGATGACATCGTCGGTCACGGGCGTGAAGTCGAGCACCCGCAGCAATTCGGGCACATCGACGTGTTTGGGGGTGAGCCCGCCGCGCAGCACGTTGTCGGAATTGGCCATCACCTCGACGCCGACGCCCTGCAGATACGCGTGCAGGTTGCCCGCAGGCATGTAGATGGCTTCCCCGGGTTCGAGGCTGAGCCGGTTCAGCAGCAGTGAGGCCAGCACACCGGCGTCGCCGGGGTATCGCTCACCGAGTTCGAGCACGGTCTTGGCCTCCGCCGCGAACTTCTTCTTGCCCGACCGGAGGTAGTGGATCGCGCCCTCGATCACCGCAGGCACCAGCACGTCGACGTCGGGCTGCGGGGCGGTGATCCACGTGGTGAACAGCGCCCGCAGGCCGTCGGCGTCGGATTGATCGGACAGCAGGTTGACGAACGGGTCGAGGTCAGTGACCGCAAGTGCGCGCATCAACTCGACGCTGCTCGCCGCGGGCCGGAATCCGGCAAGCGCCTCGAATTGCCCTAGGGCGACCAGTAATTCGGGCTTGTGGCTGCGGTCGCGATAGTTGCGGGTGGGCGCCGTGATTGGGATGCCCAGCCTTTCCTCGCGGGCGAACCCCTCCACCGCCTGCTCGGCGCTCGGATGCGCCTGCAGCGACAGCGGTTCGTCGGCCGCGAGCACCTTGACCAAGAACGGGAGGCAGTCGCCGAAGCGGCCACGAACGGCGGCGCCCAGCTGACCCTCCGGATCGTCTCGCAGCGTGTCGAGCAGCGACCGCTCGCCCTCGTCGGTCTCCAACCACGCCGGATCACCGGGGTGCGCCCCAAACCACAACTCTGCCTCGGGATGCGCTGTGGGACTTGGCCGTCCGGTGAACTCGGCAATGGCGGTTCGCGAACCCCATGCATAGGTCCGCACCGCTCCCCGTAGCAGGTGCACTCGCTTAACCTCGAACCAGTCGCAGGTAGGTGGCCGCCATTTCCAACCGAACGGCCAGCGTTGCCAGTTGTTGTTCCGGACGCGCTGACGGCGTGATGGCCGCCGGCGAGTCCACCATTCCCAATGCTTCCGGCACGTCCTCGGCGTTGATCACGTCGACGTCGTCGAGCCCACTCACCCGCGCGAGCACGACCGGCCGCTCGGCGTCGGTGGCCAACACGAACATACGGACCCGCCGCGGCGGTGGGCCATCGAGCTGTTCGTCATGGAATATCGACTTTTCATGATCGGCGCCAGCCAGTCCAGCCCCGTCGCCACCGATTCCGCCGCGCAGCGCGACGAGCGCATCTGCCAATCCGACCGCCGCCACCGCCTCGTGTGCGATCCGCAGCAAGACTGCCGCGCCGTGGCGGGCCAGCGCGAGCGTGGCGGCGTTGTCGCCCGCCAGCACCACGTCGCGTCCCGACATGCGTTCGGCCAGCGTCTTGGCGGGATTGGTGAACAGCTCGCGGCCGGCACTGTTGCGGAAAGCCTCGGCGTCCAGCTCGTCGGCCAGCGCGGCGAGGTCGACTCGCAGGCCCGGATCCACCACTTGCAACACGGCCAGTCCGGCCGCCAGGTAGCGGGCCAGGCCGAAGTCGTCGCGGACCGACACGCGGGGCGCCAGCGACACCGACCGGCCAGCCGTCGCGTCGCGCAACGGGCCTTCGTAGGGCGCGACCACAATGACGCGCGCACCACGGCGCACACCGGTCGCGGCCGCTGAAACCAGGGCAGGGTCGCCGGGATCGTCACCGGCGAGGATCAGCACATCGAGCGCGCCGATCCACGGCGGCGCCTCGCTTGCGACGACGATCGGTGCGGCCAACGAAGCACCCAGCGTCGCCGACAGCATCGTCCCCGCCGTCTCGGCGTTACCGCGCCCGGCCACCCAGATGACCGTGCGCGGCGGCTGGTCGGACTTCAGCGCATCCAGGTCGCCCTCGTCGAGCGCCGCGGCGGTGGCGCGCACCTGCGCACCGGCCATCGCCGCCGCACGCAGCAAACCCTCTCGGTCGGCAACGAGCAGGCCGTCCACATCGTCGAGGTCGACGACGGCTTGGGTAGCGTTCACGTGGATGCCTCAGTGTTTGAGGAGACTTGGGCTTGGACTTGTTGCGACACCAGTCCGACGATTTCGTCGACCTCTTCGGTGCTGCGAGCCTCGACATTGAGCCGCAGCAACGGCTCCGTGTTGGACATCCGCAGGTTGAACCAGCTGCCGTCGCCGAGGTCGACGGTCACGCCGTCAAGGTGGTCGATGGAATGGATGCGAGTGCCGTACGACTTCAATACGGCATCGACACACGCCTGGGCGTCGATGACGGTGAAGTTGATCTCGCCGGAGGCTTCGTAGCGTTGGTAGTCCGCCATCAGGTCCGACAGCGGTCGCTCCTGTTCGCCGAGTGCGGCGAGCACGTGCAGGGCGGCCAGCATCCCGGAGTCGGCGCCCCAGAAGTCGCGGAAGTAATAGTGCGCGGAGTGCTCGCCACCGAAAATCGCTCCGGTGTCGGCCATCAACTCCTTGATGTAGGAGTGGCCGACGCGCGAGCGCACCGGCGTGCCACCCCGCTCAACGACCAGTTCCGGTACCGCGCGGGAGGTGATCAGGTTGTGGATCACCGTTGCACCGATCTCCCTGTTCAGTTCCCGCGCCGCAACCAGACCGGTTACCGCCGACGGGGAAACCGGATGCCCTTTTTCATCGACGACGAAACACCGGTCGGCGTCGCCGTCGAAGGCCAATCCGATATCGGCCCCGGTCCCGACGACGTAGGCCTGCAGATCGAGGAGGTTGGCAGGGTCCAGAGGGTTGGCCTCGTGGTTGGGGAAGGTGCCGTCGAGTTCGAAGTACAACGGCCGCAACGTGATTGACGGAATCACGCCCAGCACGGCGGGTGTGGTGTGGCCGCCCATGCCATTACCGGCGTCGACAGCGACGCGCAGCGGACGCAGCTCGGCCAAGTTGACCAGGGACCGCAGAAACTCTCCGTAGTCGGCCAGCACGTCGCGATCGGAAATCGTGCCGCGCGGCCCGTCGCCCGCAGGCACTCCGGCGATGATGTCTTCGCTGATCGCGGTGAGCCCGGTGTCCTTGCCGACTGGCTTGGCTCCGGCGCGGCACAGCTTGATGCCGTTGTAGGCAGCCGGATTATGGCTCGCGGTGAACATGGCGCCCGGACAGTCCAGCAGTCCCGACGCGAAGTAGAGCTGATCGGTCGACGCCAGTCCGATCCGCACCACATCAAGCCCCTGCGACATCACGCCTTCGGCGAACGCTTCAGCCAGCGACGGCGAGCTCGCCCGCATATCGTGGCCGATCACCACGTGGGAGGAACCGTCACGCATCAGCCGGGCGAACGCAGCGCCCACATCGGCGACGAACTGTTCGTCGAGTTCCTCACCGACCAGGCCGCGAATGTCATACGCCTTGATGACGCGATGGACAGCCGCGGCGGGCCGAGACATAGAACTCCTCGCTGAGGGGACCGATGGCGCCAGCCTAACCGTCGGGGGGCGGCCACACGCCGACTAGGCTCCGGCTAGGCCCGGGATTGATCGGCGGGCTAGGCCCGGACTATTCGGAGGGGTCTGGCAACACCCGCAGGTGGCCGCGCCGGCGCCCGTTCGACTCGGGCCGTCGGGCCGGCGGCGCCATCAACGCACCACCGTGCACACCGGTGACCGGATCGGAAAACCCCGCCGCCACCCCGTTGATCGGCGGTGCGCTGTCGCGCCCCTCACGTACCGCATCGGCCAGCGCGACCAGATCGTCTTCGTCCGGGTGGGACGGCAGCGGCCCTGCGTGGCGAACCAGCTCCCACCCGCGAGGCGCCGTGATCCGGCCGGCGTGGGCCACGCACAAATCCCACGAATGCGGCTCGGACACGGTGGCCAGTGGCCCGACGACGGCCGTCGAATCGGAGTAGACGAAGGTCAACGTCGCGACCGCATAGTGGGGGCACCCGGGCCGGCAGCAGCGACGGGGAACGTTCACGAACGAGAGGCTATCGTGCGGAAACCGCCCAAGCCGCCGGACACGCGCAGCCGCGGTGGGGCCGATCTCCAACCGTTACGATCTTTGCGCGCGGACGAGAGGAGCACCGAATGTCTCCCGCCGAGTGGAATCTGCGCGGATCACGCCGCGGCCGGGATATGCGCGGCCCGCTGCTTCCGCCGACTGTGCCCGGCTGGCGCAGCCGGGCCGAGCGGTTCGACATGGCAGTGCTCGAAGCCTATGAACCGATCGAACGACGTTGGCAGGATCGGGTGTCCGGGCTGGATGTCGCAGTCGACGAGATACCCAGGATCTCGCCGAAGGACCCCGAGGCCGTGCAGTGGCCGCCGGAGGTGGTGGCCGATGGCCCGATCGCACTGGCCCGGCTGATTCCGGCGGGGGTCGATGTCAGAGGTAATGCGACGCGGGCACGAATTGTGTTGTTCCGCAAGCCGATCGAGCGACGGGCGAAGGACACCGTCGAACTCGCCGAGCTGCTGCATGAGGTCTTGGTGGCTCAGGTGGCCACCTATTTGGGCGTCGAACCCTCCGTTATCGACCCAACGATCGACGACGAGTGACGCGTTCCGGTGGGTAGGAGCGAAGCGACCCGGAGATGAACCCAGTCAGATGATCCCGCGCTTGAGCCGGCGGCGCTCCCGCTCGGAAAGGCCGCCCCAGATGCCGAAGCGCTCGTCGTGGGCCAGTGCGTAGTCCAGGCAGGCGTCACGGACCTCGCAACCCAAGCAGATTCGCTTGGCTTCGCGGGTCGAGCCGCCCTTCTCGGGAAAAAACGCCTCGGGATCGGTTTGAGCGCACAATGCGCGCTCTTGCCATTCGTCGTCTTCGATAGTTGCCGGTGCAACTTCATATCTCTCGGTTTGCTCGGGCACCAAACTCAATTGAGGACGCACCGGTCCCCCAATCGCTGTCGGTCCGGTAATGGTGTGACGGGTGTCGCCTACTGAGCCGAGAATCCGGTTGTCGAACCGGTCGTGATGACCGGAATCGACCTGCTCAAAAGTCATGTTCCGCCTCCTCACCTGGTCTCGTAGATCCCAATTTGAGCCCCACAATTGTGATGTGCGGCCATCCCCATTCGAACAAGTGATCGAATCTTGGTCTGCGACACCGAAACCGGCCGGCCAACCGCGAAATGACACTGGTGTGATTACACACGCGTTAGCTGCCGCGGTCAAGCGTTAGAACAGAAATTCATATCATTCCGTGACACGAATTCGGCGCGTCGGCGCTCCGGCGTGTCGCTCACACGAGCCGCCCCGCGCTCCTGCCCGAACGACCTCGGGCCTGACGGCCTAATGTCGGTCGATGTGAAGGTCACGGTTCTGGTCGGCGGCGTCGGCGGCGCCCGCTTCCTGCTTGGCGTGCAACGCCTGCTCGGGCTCGGCCGCTTCAGCGGCCAATCCGGCACGAGTCAGTTTTCCGAAGGGTTGCAATCGGATAACGAACTGACCGCGATCGTCAACATCGGCGACGACGCCTGGATGTACGGCGTGCGGATCTGCCCTGACCTCGACACCTGTATGTACACCTTGGGCGGCGGCATCGACCCCGAACGCGGCTGGGGTCATCGCGACGAAACCTGGCACGCCAAAGAGGAACTCGCCGCCTACGGCGTGCAGCCGGATTGGTTCGGCCTTGGCGACCGCGATCTGGCCACCCATCTCGTCCGCAGCCAGATGCTGCGCGCAGGCTATCCGCTGTCACAGGTGACCGAGGCGCTGTGCAACCGATGGACGCCCGGCGCGCGGTTGCTGCCCGCCAGCGACGACCGCAGCGAAACCCACGTCGTCATCAGCGATCCGGATGACGGGGCGAAGCGGGCCATCCACTTCCAGGAATGGTGGGTGCGCTTTCGCGCGAAGGTGCCGACCCACAGCTTCGCGTTCGTCGGCGCCCAGGCGGCCACCGCGGGCCCCGGTGTCACCGAAGCCGTCGAGACCGCCGACGTGGTGCTGCTTGCGCCGTCCAACCCGGTGGTGAGCATCGGGTCGATCCTGGCCATTCCCGGGATCCGGGGCGCACTGCGCTCGACGGCGGCACGGGTCATCGGATACTCCCCCATCATCGGCGGAAAGCCGCTGCGCGGCATGGCCGACGAATGCCTTTCGGTGATCGGGGTGGCCAGCACGTCCGAAGCGGTCGGCGGCTACTACGGGGCACGCTCCGGCGTCGGCATCCTCGACGGCTGGCTGGTGCACGAGGGCGACCACGCCGAGATCGACGGCGTTGAGGTGCGGTCGGTGCCGCTGCTGATGACCGATCCCGAGGCCACGGCCGAAATGGTGCGCGCCGGGCTGGATCTGGCGGGGGTAAAGCCGTGACAGAGCATGGCTCGGCCGCGGCGGTCGAAATGCTTCCGGTTCCCGGGCTTCCCGAGTTCAGGCCGGGCGACGACCTCGCCGCGGCCATCGCCGGGGCTGCACCGTGGTTGCGCGACAACGACATCGTGGTGGTCACCAGCAAGGTGATATCCAAGTGTGAGGGCCGCATCGTCGACGCTCCCGTCGACCCGGAGGAGCGAGACGCGCTGCGGCGCAAGCTGATCGATACCGAAGCCGTCCGGGTGCTCGCACGCAAGGGCCGCACGCTGATCACAGAGAACGCGATCGGTTTGGTGCAGGCGGCCGCGGGAGTCGATGGCTCCAACGTCGACGCCGGTGAGCTCGCGCTGCTCCCAGTAGACCCCGACGCCAGCGCCGCGGCGCTGCGGACGGGATTGCGGGAGCGACTTGCCGTCACCGTCGGCGTCGTCGTCACCGACACCATGGGCAGGGCCTGGCGCAACGGCCAGACCGACTTCGCGATCGGGGCCGCCGGCCTGACCGTGCTGCACGGCTACGCGGGATCCCAGGACCGGCACGGCAACGAGCTGATCGTCACCGAAATCGCCGTCGCCGACGAGATCGCCGCGGCGGCCGACTTGGTCAAGGGCAAGCTGACCGACATACCCGTGGCGGTGGTGCGCGGACTCACGCTGTCCGACAACGGATCCAATGCGCGCACACTACTGCGGCCCGGCGAGGAGGACCTATTCTGGCTGGGCACCGAGGAAGCGATCGCGCTTGGCCGCGGCCAAGCGCAGCTGCTCCGGCGATCTGTACGCCGATTCAGTGAAGAGCCCGTCGCATCCGAACTCGTCGAGGCCGCCGTCGCCGAAGCGCTGACGGCGCCGGCGCCGCACCACACCCGGCCCGTCCGCTTCGTCTGGATGCAGGACGCGGACAGGCGGCTGCGGTTGCTGGACCGGATGAGGGACCAGTGGCGCGCCGACCTGACCGGCGACGGCAGGCCCGACGACGTCGTCGAGCGCCGCGTCGGCCGCGGCCAGATCCTCTACGACGCACCCGAACTCGTCATCCCGTTCATGGTGCCCGACGGTGCGCACAGCTATCCCGACGCCGCGCGGACCGCCGCCGAGCACACCATGTTCACGGTCGCGGTCGGCGCCGCCGTCCAGGCCCTGCTTGTGGCACTCGCCGTGCGCGGCGTCGGCAGCTGCTGGATCGGCTCCACCATCTTCGCCGCCGACCTGGTGCGCGACGAGCTGGCGCTGCCCGCTGACTGGGAACCGTTGGGCGCGATCGCGATCGGCTACCCCGAAGAGTCGTCTGGCCCGCGCGATCCGGTGCCGACCGACGGCCTGCTGGTGCGCAAGTGAGCCTGCACGAATCGGCCGTCGCGACGCTGACGAGTTGGCGCGCACCCGATCCCGGGCAAGACACGCTGCGGCACGCTGTGCTGGCGTTCCTCGCCGCGCGGCCCGACGGCTGCCTGCGCGACTGCGTGCCGGGTCATGTCACCGGCTCCGCGCTTGTCCTCGACCACACCGGCACCCACGCGTTGCTCACGCTGCACCCACGATTCGCACGGTGGCTACAACTGGGCGGGCACTGTGAGGAGACCGACGCCGACATCGTCGCCGCCGCGCTGCGCGAAGCCACCGAGGAATCCGGCATCGCCGACCTCACGATCGACCCCGAGCTGGCCGCGCTGCACGTGCACCCCGTCACCTGCTCGCTGGGAGTGCCCACCCGTCATCTCGACATGCAGTTCATCGTGCGAGCGCCACGAGGCGCCGAAATCGCTTGCAGCGAGGAGTCTTTGGACCTGCGCTGGTGGCCGCTGGACGCGCTGCCGCACGACGTCGACTTCGGCCTGACACAGCTCGCCGAGGCAGCTGTGCGCCGAACTCAGACGTCGGTCGAGTAGCGGATGCCGCCGTCGGGGATGGTGACCCCGGGCCACACCCGCGCGCCGCGCAGCAGTTCGCAGCGCGCGCCGATGTCGGCGCCGTCGCCGATGACGCCGTCGCGGATCAGCGCGCGCGGCCCGATGCGAGCACCGAAGCCGATGATCGAGCGCTCGATCACGGCGCCCGCGCCGATCTGGGCGCCGTCGAAGATCACTGCGCCGTCCAGGCGGGCACCCGCGCCGATCTCGGCGCCACGTCCGACGACCGTGCCGCCGATCAGCAGTGCGCCCGGTGCGACGGCCGCGCCGTCGTGCACAAGCATCTCGCCGCGCTGACCGCCGAGCGCGGGCGACGGGGCGATGCCGCGGACCAGGTCCGCCGAGCCCCGCACGAAGTCGTCGGGCGTGCCCATGTCGCGCCAATAACTCGAGTCGACGTAGCCACACACTCGAAGACCGTCGGCCAGCAGCCCGGGAAACACCTCACGCTCCACTGAAACCGCCCGGCCCTTGGGGATCCGGTCGATGACCTCGCGCTTGAACACGTAACAGCCGGCGTTGATCTGATCGGTCGGCGGGTCCTGCGTCTTCTCCAGGAAGGCCGTCACCATTCCCTCGGAATCGGTGGGCACGCAGCCGAACGCGCGCGGGTCGCCGACGCGCACGAGATGCAGGGTGACATCGGCGCCGTTGTTCTCATGGCAGTCCAGCAGTGCCCGAAGGTCGGCGCCGGAGAGGACGTCACCGTTGAATACCAGCGCGGTGTCGTGGCGCAGCTTCTCCGACACGTTGGCGATACCACCGCCGGTGCCCAGCGGCTCGTCCTCGACCACGTAGTCGATCTGCAGGCCCAGCTTCGACCCGTCACCGAACTCCGACTCGAACACCCCCGCCTTGTAGGAGGTGCCCAGCACGACATGCTCGATACCTGCATCGGCGATCCGCGACAATAAGTGCGTCAGGAATGGCAGGCCCGCGGTCGGCAGCATCGGCTTTGGCGCCGACAGCGTCAACGGCCGCAGCCGGGTGCCCTGACCGCCGACCAATACGACGGCGTCCACCTCTGCCGGGTTCACCACCTAGAGCCGTCCTTTCGCCCGCATACGCCGAGAATTTCGGACCACCAGACCCGCGCGTGCGGCAAGAGCGACCCTTATCGTCCACCGCAGCGGCGCCTGCCACCGCCTCGGATGCCGATCTGCCAGGAAAGTGTAGGTGCTCGTATGGTGGGCCGCCAAGTTGCGGGCCGGGTCCCGGCCGGTGGCGTGCCCTTTATCGTGCAAAATCTCGGCCGATGGCACGTACACGTTCTGCCAGGCCGCCTTGCCGAGGCGATCACCCAGGTCGACGTCCTCCATGTACATGAAATAGCGCTCGTCGAAGCCCGAGACCTCATCGAACGCGGCGCGCCGCAGCAACAGACACGAGCCGGACAACCAGCCAACCGGGCGTTCGCTGGGCTCGGTTCGCTCCTGCCGGTATTCGGCCGTCCACGGATTGGCTTTCCAGAACGGGCCGACGACCGCGTGCATACCGCCTCGGATGAGGCTCGGCAGGTGCCGCGCCGACGGGTAGATCGAGCCGTCGGGGTCGTGGATCAGCGGGCCGAGTGCTCCGGCCCGTGGCCAGCGGCCTGCCGCTTCCAGCAGCACGTCGATGCAGCCCGCGCCCCACTGCACGTCGGGGTTGGCCACCACCACGAATTCGGACTCCGGCGTGATCTCCGCGACCGCGCGGTTCACCGCGCTGCCATAGCCCAGATTGCCGCCGGTGCGCAACAGCCGGGCATTGGGATAGCGCTTCACCGCTTCTTCCGGCGCACCGTCCGTCGAACCGTTGTCGGCCATGATCACCGTCACGGGCCGCTCGGTGGCATGCGAGAGTGTCGCCAGGAACCGATCGAGGTGCGGCCCCGGTGAATACGTCACCGTGACCACAACCAATTCGTCAGTCACCGGCTAGAGGGTAACGGGCCGTCCGAACCGAGCGCCGCGGCCAGCGCATCACGCCACGGCCGCAGCGGCGTCAGCCCCGCCTCGGCGGACTTTCGTGAAGACAACGCCGAATACGGCGGACGGGGCGCAGGACGCGGATGGGCGTCGGTACCGACGGGGCGGACCCGCTCCGGATCCGCGCCGACGCCCTCGAACACCGCACGGGCCTGGTCGAATCGACTGACTTCGCCCTCGTTGGCTGCGTGCAACAGCGGTTCGCGGATGGAGCCGTCGGCGATCTCCAGCAGTGCGCCGACCAAGTCACCGACGTAGGTCGGTGAGCCGATTTGGTCGGCCACCACATCCACCGGTCCGTCGCCGGACGCCAGCCGGCGCATCACGGCCGCGAAGTCACTGCCGTCGGCGCCTTCGTAGACCCAGGCGGTCCTGACGATATGCGCGTCGGGCATCGCGGCAAGCACCAGCAGCTCGCCGGCCAGCTTGGTGCGCGCATACACGCTCAGCGGCCCGGTTTCGTCGTCGATCTCATAGGGACGGCGTTGGGTGCCTTCGAAAGCACCACTGAAGACGTAGTCCGTGGAGATGTGAATGAGATCCGCACCGGCGCGGGCGCAGGCGTGCGCGACGTTCTCCGGCCCCAGCGCGTTCACGGCGTGGGCCCGGTCCTGGTCCTCTTCGGCGGCGTCGACCTTGGTGTAGGCGGCGCAGTTCACCACGACGTCACCGGACTGGATGAAACGTTCAGCGGCCGCCGGGTCGGTGATGTCCCACTCCGCCGACGTCAGCGCCAGCACGTCGCGGCCCTGCCGACGGGCCTGAGCTGCCAAGAAGCGCCCCACCATGCCACCTGCGCCAGAGATAACGATTCGGTCTGACTTCTTAGAAGACACGGTGTCGAGTCTGGCACGCCGATCCGGGCTCCCCGGTCTGTGCCCGTATCGCAAGTAGCCTGGGCAGATGCCCGCTCGCCTGTCCCGTGTCATCGCTGTGGCGGTGGCGCTGGCCATCGTGGTCGGCACCGGAGTGGCGTGGGGCAAGATCCGCTCGTTCGAATCCGGCATCAATCACATTTCCTCAATGGCGCTCGGCGAGGGCGGCGAGGACGGGGCCATCGACATCCTGTTGGTCGGCTTGGACAGCCGCACCGACGCGCACGGCAATCCGCTGTCCGAAGAGGAACTGGCGACGCTGCGGGCCGGCGACGACGAGTCCACCAACACCGACACGATCATCTTGATCCGCATCCCCAACAACGGAAAGTCGGCCACCGCAATCTCCATCCCCCGCGACTCCTACGTCCAGACGCCGGGCGGGAACAAGATGAAGATCAACGGCGTGTACGGCTCGGCCTATTTCGACAAGAAGACAGAGCTCGTCGAACAAAAGGGCATGGACCCGGCACAGGCCGAACCGGAAGCGACCGAAGCCGGCCGCGAAGCGTTGATCAAAACCGTCGCCAACCTCACCGGCGTCACCGTCGACCACTACGCCGAAATCGGGCTGCTCGGCTTCGCGCTGATCACCGACGCCCTCGGCGGCGTCAACGTCTGCCTGAAAGATGCCGTGTACGAACCTCTTTCGGGAGCTGACTTCCCTGCCGGCTGGCAAAAGCTGAACGGCCCGCAGGCGCTCAGCTTCGTCCGGCAGCGCCACGACCTTCCCCGCGGAGACCTCGACCGAGTCACCCGGCAACAGGCGGTGATGGCATCGCTCGCGCACGAGGTGATCTCCAGCAAGACGCTGTCCAGCCCGTCGACATTGAACCGGCTCGAGGACGCCGTCCAGCGATCCGTGGTGCTCTCCGACGGTTGGGACATCATGGAATTCGCCGAGCAGCTGCAGAAGCTGGCCGCAGGCAGCGTCGCGTTCGCCACCATCCCCATCCTCGAGGAGGCCGGCTGGAGCGACGACGGCATGCAGAGCGTGGTCAGGATCGATCCCGCCCAGGTCAAGGAATGGGTTGCCGGCCTGCTACAAGAACAGGATGAAGGTAAGACCGAGGAATTGGCTTACGCGCCAAGCAAAACCACGGTCGACGTCATCAACGACTCCGATATCAACGGGCTGGCCGCCGCCGTCTCGCAGGTGCTGACCGACAAGGGGTTCGCGACCGGCAGCACAGGGAACAACGAGGGCGGCCATGTCACGCGCAGCCAGGTGCAGGCTGCCAAGGCCGACGACCTTGGCGCGCAGGCGGTTTCCAAGGAGCTCGGCGGGCTGCCGGTTGTCGAGGACGCATCGGTGTCGCCCGGCTCTGCGCGTGTTGTGCTGGCAGGTGATTACACCGGAGCCGGTTCCGGCCTGGACGGCAGCGATCCGACACTGGCCACCGTCGACCCTGCGGCCGCGGGATCGACCGACTCGACCGACTCCGCGCCCGCACCATCGCCGAT
The DNA here is from genome assembly GCA_963841555.1 of uncultured Actinomycetota bacterium. Lineage (GTDB taxonomy): Bacteria > Actinomycetota > Actinomycetes > Mycobacteriales > Mycobacteriaceae > Mycobacterium. Next base: position 186,015 of record CAWJDL010000003.1, on the reverse strand, counting down.
CCTCACCGCCGGCTCCAACGACCCGGAGTGCGTCAACTGACGACGCTCACATCGGCGCTGCTGGATCCGCTCATGGCCGCCGATGCGGCCGGGCCGCGGATCACCTATTACGACGACGCGACCGGCGAGCGTATCGAGCTGTCGACGGTCACTCTCGCCAACTGGGCCGCCAAGACTGGCAATCTGCTGCGCGATGAACTGGGTGCGGGCCCGGCGGCTCGGGTCGCTGTGCTGCTGCCCGCGCATTGGCAGACCGCCGCCGTGCTGTTCGGAATCTGGTGGATCGGTGCGGAAGTCGTGCTAGGAGGCGGTAGCCGGGGAGCGGCCCAGACATCGCGCTGTGCACCGCCGACCGGCTCTCCGAGGCCGACGATGCCGTCGGCGCGGGCGAGATCGCGGTGTTGTCGTTGGACGCATTCGGCAAGCCGGTGGCGGACCTGCCCGTCGGCGTCACCGACTACGCCACCTCGGTCCGGGTGCACGGCGACCAGGTCTCCCCCGAGCGCCACCCGGGCCCCGCGCTCGACGGCCGGTCCGTCGCCGATGTTCTCGTCGATGCCCAAGCCTCGGCCGCCGCACAGGGTTTCACCGCAGGCGATCGTGTGATGTCGATGGCCGGCTGGACAACTGCCGACGAGCTGACCGCTAATCTGTTGGCCGTTTTCGCTGTCGGTGCGTCACTTGTGCAGGTGGCGAATCCCGACGCATCCGCGCTCGACCGCCGCAGGCAGACGGAGAAAGTCACCCACGGGTAGCACCTTCTCGGCGAGTCACCGCTGAGGGCTACTTCAGCAGCGCTCGCGACATGACGACGCGCTGAATCTGGTTGGTGCCCTCGTAGATCTGGGTGATCTTGGCGTCGCGCATGAACCGCTCCACCGGGAAGTCGGTGGTGTATCCGTAGCCGCCGAACAGTTGCACGGCGTCGGTCGTCACCTCCATGGCGACGTCCGATGCGAAGCACTTCGACGCCGAGGAGATGAAGCCCAGATTGGGCTCACCGCGTTCGGCACGCGCGGCGGCGGTGTACACCATCAGCCTGGCGGCCTCCAGCTTCATCGCCATGTCCGCCAGCATGAACTGCACGGCCTGGAAGTCAGCGATCGGCTTGCCGAACTGCTTGCGCTCCTTGACATATGCGATCGCCGCATCCAGCGCGCCCTGCGCAATGCCGACCGCCTGCGCACCGATCGTCGGGCGGGTGTGGTCCAGCGTGGCGAGTGCGATCTTGAAGCCGGTGCCGGGGTCGCCGATGATCCGGTCCACAGGAATGCGGCATTCCTCGAAGTAGAGCTCGGTGGTGGGCGACCCCTTGATGCCCATCTTGTGCTCCTTGGCGCCAACCACGAAGCCGGGATCGTCCTTGTGCACGACGAATGCCGATATGCCGTTGGCGCCCTTGTCCGGATCGGTCACCGCCATCACCGTGTACCACGTCGAATGCCCGCCGTTGGAGATCCAGCACTTGGCGCCGTTGAGCACCCACTCGTCGCCCTCCTGGCGCGCGCGGGTCCGCATCGACGCGGCGTCGCTGCCTGCCTCGCGCTCGGACAGCGCGTACGACGCCACCGCCTCGCCTGCGGCAATGGTTGGCAGGACCTGCTTCTTGAGCTCCTCGGACCCGCGCATCAGCAGGCCCATGGTGCCCAGCTTGTTGCAGATCGGGATCAGTGACGACGACGCGCACACCCGCGCCACCTCTTCGATGACGATGCAGGCTGCCACCGAGTCGCCGCCCTCGCCCCCGTACTCCTCCGGGATGTGGATGGCGGCGAAACCCGAAGCGGTGAGGGCCGCTAGGGCTTCGTCGGTGTACCGGGCCTTCTCGTCGACGTCGGCCGCATACGGGGCGATCTCCTTCTCGCAGAGGTCACGCAGCACCGAACGCAGTTCCTGGTGCACGTCGGGGAGCTTGAAAGCGTCGAACGACGGGTTGCCGATGGCCATGGCGACTCCTTAACTACTCGCCGGTGACCTTACCTTTCCTGATTAGTAGCAGGATTGAGACCTGCTCGGCTGCGGCCGAACGGTGTTGAGACCCGAAACCCGCTTTTGCGCAGCCTATTGCCCGAGCAGCCGGTTTCGCAGCGCCGCATCCTTTTGCAGAACCATATCGGCCAATTCGCTCTGGAATTCCTCGATCCGCGTCCGCAACGCGGGGTCCGACGCGCCGAGAATGCGCACCGCCAGCAATCCGGCGTTGCGGGCGCCGCCGATCGACACCGTGGCGACCGGCACGCCCGCGGGCATCTGCACTATCGACAGCAGCGAGTCCAGGCCGTCGAGCTTGTCCAACGGCACCGGCACCCCGATCACGGGCAGCGGCGTCGCCGAGGCGACCATGCCGGGAAGATGTGCCGCGCCGCCTGCGCCCGCGATGATCACCTCGATGCCGCGGTCGGCGGCGGTCTGCGCGTAGTCGAGCATGCGGGCAGGCGTGCGGTGCGCCGACACCACGCCGACCTCGAACGGCACGTCGAACTCGGCCAGCGCTTCGGCGGCGTCTTCCATCACGGACCAGTCGCTGTCACTGCCCATGATCACGCCGACCCGCGGCTGCGGCGCGCTAGTCATGTCCACTCCATCCGTCGGTCCACTCGGCGTGCGACAACCAGTGTGCCGCCCTGGCCGCCCGTTCCCGCACATCTGCCACGTACGCGTCGTCGTCGGGCGAGCCTCCGGCGCCGCCAAGGACGTTGACGTGGCCGATCTTGCGGCCGGGCCGCTCGCCCTTGCCGTACAGGTGAACCCTGGCCTCCGGCATGCGGCCGAACAGGTGATGCAGCCGTTCATCCATGCTCATAGCCGGAGCCTCTTGCGCGCCAAGCACATTGGCCATCACGGTCACCGGCGCGATCGGCGCGGTATCGCCCAGCGGGTAATCGAGCACCGCGCGCAGGTGTTGCTCGAACTGCCCGGTGCGGGCCCCGTCCATGCCCCAGTGTCCGGAGTTGTGCGGACGCATTGCGAGCTCGTTGACCACGAGCCGGCCGTCGACGGTCTCGAACAGCTCGACCGCCAGCACGCCGACCACGCCGAGTTCGTCGGCCAGCCACAACGCGAGCTGTCCTGCGGCGCTGGCCAATTCGGCATCCAGACGCGGTGCAGGGGCGATCACCTCGACGCAGATGCCGTCGCGCTGCACCGTCTGCACCACCGGCCATGCCGCGCCCTGCCCGAACGGTGACCGTGCCACCAACGCGGCCAGCTCGCGCCGCATCGCCACCTTCTCCTCGACCAGCACGGCCGCACCGTCGGCCAGATACCGGCCTGCGACATCACGGGCCTCGGCCACGTCACGGGCCAGTGTCACCCCGCGCCCGTCGTAGCCGCCGCGCACCGTCTTGACGACGATGCCGGTGCCGACGCGCGCGGCGAACGCATCGATGTCGGCGACGTCGACCACCTCGGCGAAGCGCGGCACAGGCGCGCCGAGCGACTCAAGCCGCCGTCGCATCACGAGCTTGTCCTGGGCATGGATCAGGGCGGACGGCGGCGGAGCCACGTTCACTCCGTCGGCGACGAGCTTCTCTAGCAGTGCGGTCGGCACGTGTTCGTGATCGAAGGTCAGCGCGTCCACACCCTCCGCCGCCCTCCGCAGCGCATCCAGGTCGGTGTGTGCACCGATCACGACATCCGGGGTCACCTGCGCGGCCGGGTCATCCTTGCTGGCAGCCAATACCCGCAGCGTCTGGCCGAGCGCGATCGCCGCCTGGTGGGTCATCCTGGCCAGCTGCCCACCGCCGACCATGGCCACCACAGGGGGCGCGCTGGGGTTACGTGGCACAGTCGATATGTTGTCACGGCGATGATCAGCAGGTTTAACCGCCGTGACCCGCACGGGTACGCGTGCGGTTCCTGATTTCCGTACACTGCGCTGTTGTGTCCTTCACCGATGCCACGATCAAGCGGCTGCCCCGCCCGATCCGGCCGTACGCCGAGCAGCATCACGAACTCATAAAGTTCGCGATCGTCGGCGCGACGACGTTCGTCATCGACTCGGCGGTGTTCTACACGCTCAAGCTCACGGTGCTGGAACCCAAGCCGGTCACGGCGAAGATCATCGCCGGAATCGTCGCGGTGATCGCGTCGTACATCCTCAACCGCGAATGGAGCTTCCAGAATCGCGGCGGTCGCGAGCGTCATCACGAGGCATTGATGTTCTTCGCGTTCAGCGGGGTCGGAGTGCTGCTCTCCATGGCGCCGCTGTGGTTCTCCAGCTACGTGCTTCAACTGCGCGTCCCCGACGTGTCGCTGACCCAGGAGAACATCGCGGACTTCATCTCCGCCTACATCATCGGCAACCTGCTGCAGATGGCGTTCCGCTTCTGGGCGTTCCGGCGCTGGGTGTTCCCCGACGAGTTCGGCCGCGAGCCGGACAAGGTCATCGAGTCCACGCTCACCGACGGCGGGATCGCCGAGGCGATCGAGGACGCGCGGGATCCGAATCTGCACAAACCCGACGGGACTGGCAACGTCACGCCGCTACGTCGCTCCACCCGCCGCGCCCGGCGGCTGGCTCAGCTCGGCGATTCCTCCGAGCCCAGGGTGTCGAAGACTTCGTGATACAGCAGTGAGTGCACCCGCTCCACGCGCGGAATGTCGTGGAACTCAAGGGGATCCTGCGACGCGGATTCGATGATCAGCGTGCCGGTGCGCAACATCCGGTCGAAAATCCCGTGCCGGAATTCGACGCTGTTGATCCGGGCGAGTGGAATGTCGATGCCCGACCGGGTGAGCAGGCCGTGGCGGAACATCACCCGGCGGTCGGTGATGACGAAATGCGTCGTCCACCAATTGAGGAATGGCCACACCGTGAGCCATCCGATGATCACCAACCAAATGACCCCGATGACAATGAGCACGACCCGCTTTGCGTTGGAGTCCCAATTGAGGCTGTTGACGTAGCCCATACCGAACGCCGCTATGGCGGTGACGACCAACAGGATCAAGGCGGGGCCGATCAGCCGCTTCCAATGCGGATGGCGGTGCAGCACTACCTGCTCGTCGGCGGCCAGCACGTTCTCGGGATATCCCACGGTGCGACTTTACCCACACCCGCCGTCGTCGATGGGCCGTAAATGCACGATGTCGCCCGCCGACACGACGACGATCCCGTCCCCGGTCGCGATGCACAACCGGCCCTGGTCATCCACCGATCGGGCGTCGCCGACGATTTCGTTGCCGCCCGGTAGCAGGGCGCGTACACGCGAGCCGATCGTCAGGCTGCGCGCGGCGTAATCGACCGCAAGCGCCGCGTCGGAGCCCACGGCGGCCCGCCAGCTGCCGATGCGCCGGTCCAGTTGCTGCAGCAGCGCGCCCACCAACTCGTTGCGGTCGGGGTCCTGCACCCCGAGAACGACGAGTGATGTGGCGACCGGGTCGGGCAGCTCATCGGCGAGCAACGACACGTTGAGGCCGATCCCGATGACGATGACCGGCGCTGGGGCCGCCACCTCGGCCAGGATGCCCGCCAGCTTGCCGTTACCACCGGCGAGTACATCGTTGGGCCATTTCAGGCCCGCGCGCACGCCGGTCACGTCCGCAACGGCGTCCACCACAGCCACACCGGCCGCCAGCGGCAGCCATCCCCATGTTTCGCTGGGAACGTCGTCGACATCGATCCCGACCGACATCGTGACCTGTGCGCGCGGCACGTTCGACCAGCTTCGGCCACTGCGGCCGCGGCCGGCCGTTTGATGTTCGGCAATCAATACGACCCCGCCGATGTCTTCCCCGGCGGCGGCACGGGCAATCAGATCGGCGTTGGTGGAACCGGTTTCGTCGACCACCTCCAGATGGCGCCAGGGTGGGACCAGCCCGTGACGCAATGATTCCGCAACGAACGGAACCCGAAGCGTGTCGCGGTGCATGAACCGCAGCCTACTTCTAGGCCGCTCGACAGGCATTGGCGTGTTTACGCCGGTGGGAGGGTGACCGCCGAGCAGACAGGGTTCCGCACCGCCGATGTTGGTCCCCGGCAGCTGACCGACTGTTCGACGGGCACACCGGGTGAGCCAACGACCCTGCCGATACCATCGTGACCCATGACGAGCGTTACCGAGCCGGCCTCCGAGCACGAGATCGACATCCACACGACCGCGGGCAAACTTGCCGATCTGCGCAAGCGGGCAGCAGAGACCGTGCACCCGGTCGGCGAGGCGGCGGTCGAGAAGACTCACGCGAAAGGCAAGCTGACCGCGCGAGAGCGCATCCTTGCGCTGCTGGACGACGACTCCTTCGTCGAGCTCGATGCGCTGGCCCGGCACCGCAGCACCAACTTCGGACTGGCCGACAAGCGCCCGCTCGGTGACGGTGTGGTGACCGGCTACGGCACCATCGACGGCCGCGAGGTGTGCATCTTCAGCCAGGACGCGACGGTCTTCGGCGGCAGCCTCGGCGAGGTCTACGGCGAGAAGATCGTCAAGGTACAGGAACTGGCGATCAAGACCGGACGCCCGCTGATCGGCATCAACGACGGCGCGGGCGCCCGAATCCAGGAGGGCGTCGTCTCGCTCGGCCTCTACAGCCGCATCTTCCGCAACAACATCCTGGCCTCCGGCGTGATCCCGCAGATCTCGCTGATCATGGGCGCTGCCGCGGGTGGGCACGTGTACTCCCCCGCGCTGACCGACTTCGTCGTCATGGTCGATCAGACCAGCCAGATGTTCATCACGGGCCCCGACGTGATCAAGACCGTCACCGGCGAGGACGTCACGATGGAGGAGCTCGGCGGCGCGCACACCCACATGGCCAAGTCCGGCACGGCGCACTACGTTGCCTCGGGCGAACAGGACGCCTTCGACTACGTTCGTGAGCTCCTGAGCTACCTGCCGAGCAACAACTACGCCGACCCGCCGCGCTACCCCGTGCCGGCGCCGGCCGGTGGCATCGAGGACAACCTGACCGACGAGGACCTCGAGCTCGACACGCTGATCCCGGATTCGCCGAACCAGCCCTACGACATGCACGAGGTCGTCACCCGCATCCTCGACGACGACGAGTTCCTCGAGGTGCAGGCCGGTTACGCGACCAACATCATCGTCGGCTTCGGCCGCATCGAGGGTCGCCCGGTAGGCATCGTCGCCAATCAGCCGACCCAGTTCGCAGGCTGCCTGGACATCAACGCCTCGGAGAAGGCGGCCCGGTTCATAAGGACCTGCGACTGCTTCAACGTCCCGATCGTCATGCTGGTGGACGTGCCGGGCTTCCTGCCTGGCACCGACCAGGAATACAACGGCATCATCCGGCGCGGCGCAAAGCTGCTCTACGCGTACGGCGAAGCCACCGTCGCGAAGATCACCGTCATCACCCGCAAGGCCTACGGGGGCGCCTACTGCGTGATGGGGTCCAAGGACATGGGCGCAGACGTCAACGTGGCGTGGCCGACCGCCCAGATCGCGGTGATGGGTGCCTCCGGTGCGGTCGGCTTCGTCTACCGCCAGCAGCTCGGCGAGGCTGCCAAGAAGGGCGAGGACGTCGACGCGCTGCGGCTGGAGTTGCAGCAGGACTACGAGGACACCCTGGTCAACCCGTACATTGCCGCCGAGCGCGGCTATGTGGACGCGGTTATCCCGCCGTCGCACACCCGTGGCTATGTGGCCACGGCGCTGCGGCTGCTGGAGCGCAAGATCACCCAGATTCCGCCTAAGAAGCACGGGAACATTCCACTGTGAGCGATGAAGAGCAGAAGGCCGCCGTGTCAGATGACGCGCACGCCCACGACCCGCACATCAAGGTGGTCAAGGGCGAGCCGACCGAGGAGCAGCTGGCGGCGGTGATCGCCGTGCTGGCCAGCGCGTCGAGCGCTCCAGCCGAACCGCGCGAGGCCGAACAGAACCTGTGGGGCCATCCGGTGGACCGGCTGCGCTACACCACCTTCAGCTGGCAACGGGTGACGCTGCAGGAGCGGACGCATATGCGGAAATGACCCGGTTGGTGCTTGCGTCGGCCTCACCGGGTCGTCGTAAGGTGTTGCGCCAGGCAGGAATCGATCCGCTCGTCATCGTGTCCGGTGTGGACGAGGACGCCGTCGTCGCGGGGCTTGATCCCGATGCCACGCCCGGGGATGCAACGACGGCGTTGGCCGCCGCCAAGGCCGATGCGGTCGCGCACGACCTTGACCCCGCCATCGCCGCCGATTGCGTTGTCATCGGCTGCGATTCGATGCTGTACCGCGACGGCGAGCTACTGGGCAAGCCGGTATCGGCGGACGCTGCGCGCGAGGGCTGGCGGCAGATGGCAGGCAAATCCGGGCAGTTGTACACAGGGCATTGTGTAATTCGCTTGCGGGACAACGTGATCACCTACCGCGCGTCCGATGCCGCGTGTACCACGGTCAACTTCGGCGTCCCGTCGCCGGCCGACCTGGACGCGTACATCGAGCGCGGCGAGCCGCTGGCGGTGGCAGGCGGTTTCACGCTCGACGGGCTAGGCGGCTGGTTCATCGACGGTGTGGAGGGCGACCCGTCGGCCGTGATCGGCATCGGCCTGCCGCTGACCCGACGACTACTCGAGGGAGCCGGACTGTCGATATCCGCCCTCTGGGCGGGCAATCCGGTCGCTGGGTAGGCTCGAGACGTGCCGCTACCTGCCGATCCCGATCCCGCGCTGACCGCCTACGCCCACCCCGAACGCCTGGTCACCGCCGACTGGCTGTCGGGAAACCTGGGCAGGCCGGGGCTTGCCATCGTCGAGTCCGACGAAGATGTGCTGCTTTACGACACCGGCCACGTTCCCGGCGCGGTGAAGATCGACTGGCACACCGACCTCAACGATCCGCACGTCCGCGACTACATCAACGGCGAGCAGTTCGCCGAACTGATGAACCGCAAGGGCATCTCCCGCGACGACACCGTGGTCATCTACGGCGACAAGAGCAACTGGTGGGCCGCCTACGCGCTGTGGGTCTTCACATTGTTCGGGCATCCCGATGTTCGGCTGCTCGACGGCGGCCGTGACCTGTGGATCTCCGACGGCCGCGACACCACGCTCGACGTGCCGTCCAAGCAGACCACCGGCTACCCCGTCGTCGAACGCGAGGACGCCCCGATCCGCGCATTCAGGGACGAAGTGCTGGGCATCCTCGGCGCGCAGCCGCTGATCGATGTGCGCTCGCCGCAGGAGTACACGGGCGAGCGCACGCACATGCCCGACTATCCCGAGGAAGGCGCGCTGCGCGGTGGCCACATCCCCACCGCACGGTCCATCCCGTGGGGTAAGGCCGCCCAGGACAACGGTCGGTTCCGCAGCCGCACCGAGCTCGACGAGCTGTACGGCTTCCTTGGTTCCGACGACAAGACCGTCGTGTACTGCCGCATCGGTGAGCGATCCAGCCACACCTGGTTCGTGCTGACCCATCTGCTCGGCCTGCCCGGCGTGCGCAACTACGACGGCTCGTGGACCGAGTGGGGTAACGCGGTACGGGTGCCCGTTGCCGTCGGGTCCGAACCGGGCGGAGCACCTGGCTCCTCATGAGTTCAATGCCGGCCACGCTGGCCGAGGTGGTGTCGGACTTCCAGGACGTCCAGGGGCAGGACAAGCTGGCGCTGCTGCTGGAGTTCGCCGACGAGCTGCCGCCGCTGCCCGCCGACCTGGAGCAGGCGGCGATGGAGCCGGTGCCCGAATGCCAGTCGCCGTTGTTCCTGCATGTCGACGCGGCCGACCGCGGCAAGGTGCGGCTGTATTTCAGTGCGCCGCCCGAAGCCCCGACTACCCGCGGTTTCGCCGCGATCCTGGCCGCAGGTCTCGATCAGCAGCCGGCCGACGACATCCTCGCCGTACCCGACGACTTCTACTCCGATCTGGGCCTTGCGGCGCTGATCAGTCCGCTGCGATTGCGGGGGATGTCGGCGATGCTGGCGCGGATCAAGCGGCGACTGCGGGGCGAGTAGTACGACTTTCAGTGCCGCCCCTTAAACTGCCGGGGATAGATTCTTAAAGATGTTTCTTAGAGATGCCATCAGGAGGCGAAGTGCCTAGTCACGCCAGCTCGAAGATCGCCAAGGTGCTCGTCGCCAATCGCGGGGAGATCGCCGTGCGGGTGATCCGGGCGGCCAGGGACGCCGGGCTGGGAAGCGTGGCTGTGTACGCCGAGCCGGACGCCGACGCGCCTCACGTACGACTCGCCGACGAGGCCTTCGCGCTCGGCGGCCAGACCTCGGCGGAGTCCTACCTCGACTTCGGCAAGCTGCTCGACGCCGCGGGGAAGTCCGGCGCCAACGCCATCCACCCGGGCTACGGATTCCTTTCGGAGAACGCCGATTTCGCGCAGGCGGTCATCGACGCAGGCCTGATCTGGATCGGGCCAAGCCCGCAGTCGATCCGCGACCTCGGCGACAAGGTGACCGCGCGCCACATCGCCGCCCGCGCCAAGGCGCCGCTGGTGCCCGGCACTCCCGAACCCGTCAAGGACGCCGACGAGGTGGTCGAGTTCGCCAAGGAGTACGGCGTGCCGATCGCGATCAAGGCGGCCTTCGGCGGCGGCGGCCGCGGCATGAAGGTGGCACGCACCATCGAAGAGATCCCTGAACTGTTCGAGTCGGCCACCCGCGAAGCCGTCGCAGCGTTCGGCCGCGGAGAGTGCTTCGTCGAGCGCTACCTGGACAAGCCGCGCCACGTCGAGGCGCAGGTGATCGCCGACCAACACGGCAACGTCGTCGTCGCGGGCACCCGCGACTGCTCGCTGCAGCGCCGGTTCCAGAAGCTGGTGGAGGAGGCGCCCGCGCCGTTCCTGACCGACGCGCAGCGCAAGGAGATCCACGAGTCGGCCAAGCGCATCTGCAAGGAGGCGCACTACTACGGCGCAGGCACCGTCGAGTACCTGGTCGGCCAGGACGGGCTGATCTCCTTCCTCGAGGTAAACACCCGCCTGCAGGTCGAGCACCCGGTCACCGAGGAGACCGCAGGTGTCGACCTCGTGGCGCAGCAGTTCAAGATCGCCAACGGCGAGAAGCTCGATTTCACCGAAGACCCGGCGCCGCGCGGGCACGCGATCGAGTTCCGGATCAACGGCGAGGATGCCGGCCGCGGCTTCCTGCCCGCCCCCGGCCCGGTGACGAAGTTCGAGCCGCCCAGCGGCCCCGGCGTCCGGCTGGACACCGGCGTCCAGTCCGGTTCGGTGATCGGCGGCCAGTTCGACTCGATGCTGGCCAAGCTCATCGTGTACGGCGCCACCCGCGAGGAAGCACTGGCCCGGTCCCGCCGCGCGCTGGACGAGTTCCATATCGAGGGCCTGGCCACCGTGATCCCGTTCCACCGCGCGGTCGTGTCCGACCCCGCGTTCATCGGGGACAACGACGGCTTCACTGTCCACACTCGATGGATCGAGACGGAGTGGAACAACACCATCGAGCCCTTCACCGGTGGTGATCCGATCGAGGAAGAGGACACCATCCCGCGGCAGACCATCGTCGTCGAGGTCGGCGGCCGCCGGCTCGAGGTGTCGCTGCCCGGCGACCTGGCCATCGGAAACGGCGGGTCGGGCGGTGCTGTCGGCGGTGTTGTTCGCAAGAAGCCCAAGCCCCGCAAGCGCGGTGCCCACGCCGGCGCGGCAGCGTCCGGCGATGCGGTGACCGCCCCGATGCAGGGCACCGTGGTCAAGGTGGCCGTCGAGGAGGGTCAGGAGGTCGCCGCGGGTGATCTCGTCGTCGTCCTCGAGGCGATGAAGATGGAGAACCCGGTCACCGCCCACAAGGACGGCACCATCACCGGGCTTGCGGTGGAGGCGGGTGCCGCCGTCACGCAGGGCACCGTGCTGGCCGAGATCAAGTAACTAGTCGGGCGTCACCAGGCTGCGTTCGGCCAGCGGCGTGCCGAAGTAACCGGCCTCCGAGTCGACGACGACCGTCTTGTCGTCGCCCCGCCGGGCCAACACGTCACGGGCCATCCGTTCGAACGAGATCTTTTCCGGCCCACCGATGTTCACGATGCCATTGAGCGGCTCGGCGACGGCGGCACGGGCGACGGCGGCAGCGACGTCGTCGGCGGCGATCGGTTGGATCAGCGCGTCGGGTACTCGCACCTCGTCGCCGACGGTCAGCGAGTCGGTGATGGCGTCGGCGAATTCGGCGAACTGCGTTGCCCGCAGGATCGTGTACGGCAAACCGGATTCGGTGATGATCTTCTCCTGCACCACCTTGGCCCGCATGTAGCCGCTGTTGGGTAACCCGTCGACGCCGACGATCGACAGCGCGACGTAGTTGCCCACCCCAGCGGCCTTGGCTGCGGCGACCAGGTTGGTCGTCGACGTAGTGAAGAACTCCATCACCGGATCGTCGTCGAACGACGGCGAATTGAGCAGGTCGACAAGGACGTTCGCACCGGCGAGCGCCGCAGCAAGGCCGTCCCCGGTCAGCACGTCGACTCCCGATGTTCGCGATGCGGCCACCACTTCGTGACCGTCACCTTCGAGAAGACCGACAACCTTGGTGCCGATCAGACCGCTGGCCCCAACAACTGTGATGTTCATGTGAACTGCCTACCATCACTGGGTGGAGCCCGTCGAAATAAATGCCGGTGCTTGGTATTTGCGTGCACCCCGCCAGGACGAGCTCATCGACGACCGCCCTTCGCTGGCCGACCTCGGTGAAACCGACCCGGACTACGTGACGCGATGCAGCGCGCTGTGGTCGTCCGATGCCGGCTACACATGGGCGGTCTGCGAACCGACCACCGGCGAAATGCTGGCCGAGGTGACGATTGATCCGGTGGCCGCGACCGTGCGCACCCGGGCACGCGACGGCCAAACCGATGCGGCGGCGATCGCCGAACGATCCGTGCGCCGGTTTGCCGCGGCCGTGCTGGGCATCACGGTGTAATCGCATCGATGTCATCGCCCGACGCCAGGTCGGCGCAGTCCACCGCGACCACATCGGTGCGGTCACGAAGAAACGGACGCGCTCCCTCGTCGTCGCGAAGCCCGTCGAGCAGTTGCGGCCAGTGCTTGCGCGCTATGACGACGGGATGGCCGGGCCGGTCACCGTAGCGAGCACGCGCCAGCCCCGACGGTGACGACCGTGCGGCGTCGAGCACTCGTCGCACCGCGTCGGCGCCGACGCCGGGCGTGTCGACCGCGTGCAGCACGGCATAGTCGGCGTCGATGGCCGTCACACCCGCCCGCACCGACGCGCTGAGCCCCTGCGCCCAGTCCTCTGCGACCACTGCACGCGCCGGTGCCGGCACGTCGACCACCGCAGCACCCAACACCACGACGACGTCGTCGCAGCCGCCGTCGGCCAGTGCGGTCACGCAGGCGCGCAGCCACTCGCCGCCTTCGGCAAGCACTTTTGGCATGCCGAAGCGGGTCCCCGCGCCCGCGGCCAGCAGCACACCGGCCGCGGACTCGCTGTTCGACATGTGACCAGTTTGGCAGCTGCATCGATACCCGGTTTGGCCAGCGGATACGGGCTGTGCATGGGACCGTCAACTCGAACGGTTGGGCTGAGCTGGGTCTATGAAAATCCTCTCGGATCGATTGCCGAGCGGCCGCCGTTGCGCCTAAAATGCACACAGGTTGAGTTCACAGCCAGCTGGAAACGTCAAGCGACGTGCAGGGCAGAACTCCCGCCCTGCAGCGAAGGTTTTGAGGACGCAGGACCTATTTTTTGACGTGAGCCACAGTACGAAATCACGTATTCCGACTGATGGAGTCACAATGTCTACCTCTTCATATGCCCATTCGGCGACGCCGGAGTCCCTCATCGAACCCACCGACTGCCACACGGCTCACTTCGCCACCAGGTGGCTGCAGCCAGAAATGGCGGTGATCACCGCACACGGCGAAGTCGACGCGGCCAACGCGCAGGAGTTCGTCGACTACGCGCTGCGGCACGCCCCGCACACCGATCGCCTGGTGCTGGATCTGACCGGCGTGGAATTCTTCGGTACCGCCGGCTTTTCCGCTCTGCACAGCGTGAACGTCCGCTGCGCCGCGGAGAAGATCGAATGGGCCATGGCGCCCAGCCCAGCCGTCACCCGGCTGCTGCGGATCTGCGATCCCGATTCGGCGCTGCCGATCTGCGACAGCGTTGACACCGCGGTGTCGGCCGTGCAGGGCGAGCCGCGTCGGCTATTGCAACTGGTCTCGAAGCCGAGTTAGGGACTTCGCCAACAAACGGGACACGTGCATCTGCGAGATGCCGACCCGCTGGGCGATCTGCGTCTGCGTCAACGACTCGAAGAACCGCAGCACCAGCACGGTCCGCTCGCGCTCCGGCAGCGCAGCGAGCAAGGGCCGCAACGATTCCCGGTTCTCAATCTGATCCAGGCCCGTATCGACATCGCCGAGCGTGTCGGCAATCGCAGGCGCATCCTCGCTGCCGCCGCCGCCGCTGTCGATCGACAGTGTGTTGTAGGAGCTGCCCGCGACAAGGCCCTCGATCACCTCGTCGCGGTCCATGTCCAGCTCGGCAGCGAGCTCGGTCGCGGTGGGCGCGCGGCCAAGCCGCTGTGACAGATCGGCAGTAGCGGCGCCCAACCTCAAGTGCAGTTCCTTGAGCCGGCGCGGCACCTTGACCGACCAGCTGTTGTCGCGGAAGTGCCTGCGGACCTCACCCATGATGGTTGGCACCGCGAACGACACGAAGTCCGAGCCGGCGTGGACGTCGAACCGGATCACCGCGTTGACCAGTCCCACGCGGGCCACTTGCACAAGGTCGTCGCGCGGCTCGCCACGCCCGTCGAACCTGCGGGCGATGTGATCGGCCAGCGGCAGGCATCGCTCCACGATCCGGTCGCGCTGACGCTGGAACTGCGCCGACGACTCCCCTAGATCCTCAAGCTCGCGGAACATGTCGGCGACGTCCGCGTATTCAGAGTTCGATCGTTTCGACGAACCCTGGGCCGGCGACGGGGTCACCTCAGCGAACTCGCTCGCCTCGCGGTCATCGAGATCCCGAATACTCGCCCCTCTTCGGAGCCCTGCCCGTTCTGGAAGGTGCGCACATCGTCGGTCAGCGAGCTCAGCACGTGCCAACTGAAGCTGCCCGGGGCCAGGATGTCCGGGCTCTTACATGTGGTCGATGCGTCGATGACGACCGCGTCCTCGCGAGGTTCGACCACCAGCAGCAGCGTCGAGTCGGGAACCGCCGATCGGATCAATCGGGTGCACGCTTCGTCGACGGCGAGGCGGAGGTCGGCGACGGCGTCGAAATCAAGGTCTTCGAACGTGCCGATGGCGGCGACGAGAGTGCGCAGTACCGCGAGGTTTTCCAGCTTGGCCGCGACCCGGAGTTCGACCGACCGGCCGCTACGTAGCTGCCCATTGTCAGTGTTCGCGACGTCGGCCATGTGACCTCCCGGCAATATCCTCGCGAGACTACCCCAGGTCGGTTCCCAGCTAACCACCGGCGCTCCTATGACCGGTTAGGGACGACGTGTGGCATTGGTGCTGGCGGGGTAATCCCTCGTCATGGACGAGATTGCGCCGCAGAGCCAGGTCGATGACGCGACCGCCACCCGGCCCCTGCGCCGAATACTCATCACCGTCGGATTGGTGCTTGCGGTGGTGATCCTTGTGGTGGTGGCGATCTACGCCGGGGCGTTCATCATCCTGGCGCCGATGATGCAGTGACGGCGCCCATGACGAGAACTCCGGCGCCGCGCCGCTTGACGTTCTGTTCACCATGGTCCACCTGCAATACCCCGGCGTGGTCGCCTGTCAAACATGCGACTTCGCCGTAGCGCCGTTCGGGGGCCCGGGATACGCCGAATGCGCCGCGGGCGCGGGTTCTCCTACCAGAATCCCGACGGCACACCTGTTTCCGACGCGGCAACGCTGCGACGCATCAAGGACCTGGTGATCCCGCCCGCATGGAAGAAGGTGTGGATCTGCTCCTACCCGAACGGGCACATCCAGTCGGCCGGAACCGACGCCGCGGGCCGCCGCCAGTACCTCTACCACCAGAAGTGGCAGGAGGAGCGCACCGAGGAGAAGTTCGACAGGGTGCTGGAGATGTCGGCCGCACTGCCTGACATGCGTCGGCGCATCGCCGCCGACCTTCGCCGCCGCGGCCTCGCGCGCGACCGGGTGCTTGCGCTCGCTCTGCACCTACTCGACCTCGGCTATTTCCGGGCGGGCAGCGAGCAGTACGCCGAGGAGAACAACTCGTATGGCATCGCCACGCTGTTGTGCGAACACGTTGCGCTGCAGAAGCAGGCCGTCGAGTTCGACTACCCCGCCAAGAGCGGCGTGCGGCGAACGCTGCTGATCGACGATCCTGAGGTGGTCCGGTCCGTGCGGGCACTGCTGCGCCGCCGTGACCGCCCCGAGCGACTCCTGGTGTGCCACAACGGTTCCGGTTGGACCGACCTTCACGCCGACGACCTCAACGCGCGGTTCAAGGAACTCGTAGGCGACGAGTACACGGTCAAGGACCTGCGCACCTGGCACGGCACGGTGCTGGCCGCCGCGGCGTTCGTCGACGCGGACCCTCCGGTGAACAAAACCGTGACCAAACGGGTGGAATCCGCCGTGATGAAGGAGGTCGCAGAAGAGCTCGGAAACACTCCAGCCGTGGCCCGCTCGTCGTACGTCGATCCGCGGGTGGTCGAGGGTTACGAGTCTGGCCTGACCATCGCCGGGGGCGTGCGGCGGGCGAACCGCACCAAGGCGCCCGGCGAGCGGCAGGCGATCCTGGAGAAGAGCACCGCGCGACTGATCCGCAAGGTGGCCAAGGTTTAGACGGTGGCCGGTTTCGGCGGCAGCGCGCGGGGTATTCCGACCGGCATGCGAGACAGCGAGGAACTTCCTGACGACGTCCCCGTCGCCGATGCCGTCGAGCAACACCGTTCCATCGAGCCGGTGCCCGACGAGGAGGACTCCGCCGGGCCTCCCGACGACGTGCCGTTGGAGGCAGCACCGGCCGACTGGCAGGAACAGCGCGAGACGGTCGAACTGGATTCGGAGCGCGACGAGGCCGACCGCGACACCCTCTAGTCAGATGCACGAATCGCCGACCGCGGAGTCGAATCTTCCAGCAGCCAAACACCATTCGTCCGAGTCTGGTCTGGCCGCGTTCGGGGGACAACCTATGGTGCGCGACGCGGACTTATCGCCAGGTTTGCCGATGGGACCGAACGGGAACCCCAAGTAATGGCGGGGAGATTCCCCAATGCGGCTCGAAAGGGCCCCACGCTCAAGAAGTGGGCAACGACCAATCCCGCCAGTAGTGAAAGGTAAGTATGAGCGAGAACAAGAACTCTGGCCCGGAAGAAGGCATCAAGGGCGTCGTCGAGGACGTCAAGGGCAAGGCCAAGGAAGCGGCTGGAACCGTAACCGGCCGTGACGATCTGGTCCGCGAAGGCAAGGCGCAGCAAGACAAAGCCGACGCCCAGAAGGACGTCGCCAAGAAGGAAGCCGAAGCCGAAGCTGCCCGCGGTGGCGCGAAGGCAGCTGAGAAGCGCCAGGAGGCCGAGCAGCGGCCGTAATCGTTCGATAGAAAAGGCCCAGCCGGGTATACCGGCTGGGCCTTTTCTTGTAATCGTTAACTGCTGGGGCGCTGTCGTTCTGCGTTGGGATGCTCTGCATACCAACGCTCTTCGATGCGGCGTACCCGCATGTGCTCGACGAGCAGCCACCCCGCGCCGATGACGAACCCGGCGCCAGACAGAGTCGACAGGGTCAACCCGACATCATGGTGGCCGGTGGCGAACGCCGCAAGACACGACACGAACAGCACCAGGGCGACGCCGATCACAATAAGCCCCGGCATTACTTTGTTGTCCTTCATCGACTCGCCGGCGTGCGGCCGCGTTGTCCTCGAGTGGTCGACGGGATCCTTCGGGCCCTTCATCGGTACTCCTCTCTCGGCATACTTACGCCCGGCTAAACATGGGCTGATTTCAACGGTAGATCTACCCGACTCCGTTGTGGGAGAAACCGACACGGAAACGAAAGTCACAGGTAAGGCGGATGCTGCGCACCACGCAGCACGTCCGCGAGAAATGCCTCATTGCGTGCGGCCGCCGAGCTCATCCGCCGAACACCGCCGGTCCGGCCAGCGCCGGCATGCTCATGGTCAGCACGAGCAGCATCAGCGTGAGCAGGAACCAGCCCGCTCCCTGCCAGGCCCACCACGTCTCGTGGTTTCGCCACGTCTGATAGGTGCGGAAGAAGGCTCGCAGTCCGCCGATCAGCAGGATGAGCGGTGCACCGACGGAGAGCAGGGCGCGCTGGGGAACCCCGCAAGCGGCTGTGTCTTCGGTCGCGCCGTCACAGGTGCTGACCCAGACGGCGGCGACAACAAGGAACGCCACGCCGAGCACCGCGACCACGAGACCGAACCGCACGGCGTCGCGGACGTTTGCGTCGTCGTGACGCAAGTCGTTGGGATTGTGATAGATAGCCACCTGCCCGAACTCCGAATTCGCTGTTGGAACGCCTTGATTTAGACGTCCGGAGAGAATTCCCTGGCTGGGGAGCGCATAAACCTCAGGATTCGACGCGCAAATGCGCGGTCAGCACCAGCCTGTCGTAGACGGACCGGACGGGCAGCACCTCTTCGTAGGAAAGCTCGAGAAAGTCCTTCGCGATTTGCTCGGCCAGCGCGCGCAGCTTGGTGTTGGTCTCCTGTGAGCGCCATTTGAGCAGCTCGAACGCCGATTCGGCGTTGATCCGGTAGATGAGCATGAGCATGCCCTTTGTCTGTTCGATGCCGCTGCGGGCCTCCGCGATCTCGGCCACCGCCTCGGTGACACTTTCGTCGTGGGCCTCCTTCATCGACGGTGTCACGTCGACGTAGAAACCGTGGGTGCCGATCACCTGGCCGGCGTCGTCGAAGAGCTGGTCGCCCACCACCACCACGTGGTGAACCTCGCCTCGGGTGTCGACGATGCGATGCCGGGTGGAGAACGCGGCTGCCGTGCGCCGGATCTCCTCCAGGGTGGCGGCCACCTGCCCATAGTCGTCGGGATGCTTGTGTGACAGCACCAGGTCGGTGGTCGGATGCACCGTGCCTGCCTCGTAACCGTGCATGCTCTCGACCTGGGGTGACCACTCCCAGCGTTCGTCGGCGAAATAGAAGCGGAACCACCCGACACGCTGAGGCTCGCCGCCCGCCAGCGCGTGCTCGACGGGCGATTGCCCCTCGAGGTCGGCCAGCTCGTCGCTCATGGTGTGCAGATTAGCCCGGCCAAGAACAGTGCGGCATCGGTCCAGATCCAGCAGTTCGTTAATCGGACAAATCGGTGTTCTGCCTGCGCTTGACAGGACGGTGATGTCGGCGCGTCGACCTACCATTCGCCCGTGACGCGCACGAGGCTCTACGTGGTTGTGGCCGTGGCGTCGGGCATTGCCGCCTACCTCCTCGGCGCGACCCCCGTTCTGGAGCCTGGTGATCGGAGCCCTCGCACCGGCCGTTCTCGCAGCGGCGCCCCGATTCCTTCGCGGTGCCCTCGACGGCGTGAGCACCCCCGACGACGAAGCGGCGGAGTTGTCGGGTACCGAATTCGAGGACTACGTCGCGCGGATCGCCCGGTCCTGCGGGATGCCGGTGATCATGACCTCGATCACCGGTGACTGGGGTGTCGACGTCATCGTCGGCAAGCGGCCCAATCGCCTTGCCATTCAATGCAAACGGCAGTCCCGCCCAGTCGGCGCGAGTGCAGTTCAGGAAGTGGTGGCGGGCGCACCCATGCAGGACTGCACCAAGACCATGGTGGTCACCAACCACGAATTCACGCCCGCCGCACGCAAACTCGCGGAGTTACACGGCTGCGAGCTCGTCGGCCGCTCCGAGTTGGCGCGGCTGCGGTCGACGATCCGGCGCCTCACGGAGCCTTCTCAGCCGACGACACCCTGACTGAGCGCGTCGCGCACCGCGGCCACGGCGTCGTCGATCTCGTCACGCGAGACCGTCAGCGCGGGCCGGAACCGCACGCTTGTGGGACCACTGGCCAGCATGATCACGCGGCGTTCCCAGAGCCGGCGGATCAGGTCGTCGCGCTGCGCGGCGGTCGGCAGGCTGAACGCGCACATCAGTCCGCGGCCGCGCACGTCGACCACCAGCCCTGGGAACTCTGCCGCAAGGGCTTCGAGCCGGTCGAGCAGGTAGCGGCCCGCCTTGGCCGCCCGGACCAGCAGCTCGTCGGACTGGATGATCTCGAGGATGCGGCGCGAACGCACCATGTCGACGAGGTTGCCGCCCCACGTCGAGTTGATCCGGGAGCTGACCGCGAAGACGTTGTCGCGCACCTCGTCGACCCGGCGGCCGGCCATGATGCCGCACACCTGCGTCTTCTTGCCGAACGCCACCACATCGGGCACGACACCCAATTGCTGGTAGGCCCAAGGGGTTCCCGTCATCCCGCAGCCGGTCTGCACCTCGTCGAAGATGAGCAACGCGTCGTACTCGTCGCACAGTTCGCGCATCGCGACGAAAAACTGCGGCCGGAAGTGACGGTCGCCGCCCTCACCCTGGATCGGCTCGGCGATGAAGCAGGCGATGTCATGCGGGTGGGCTTCAAACGCCGCACGGGCCTGGCGCAGCGATTCGGCTTCCAGCTCATCCATGTTCGCGTCGGGCCGGATGTAGGGCGCGTCGATGCGGGGCCAGTCGAACTTCGGGAACCGGGCGACCTTGTTCGGGTCGGTGTTGGTCAGCGACAGCGTGTAACCGCTGCGGCCGTGGAACGCGCCACGCAGGTGCAGCACCTTGGTGCCCAGCTCCGCGTCGATGCCGCGGGCCTCGTTGTGCCGGCTCTTCCAGTCGAACGCCACCTTAAGCGCGTTCTCGACGGCCAGCGCTCCCCCGTCGACGAAGAACAGGTGCGGCAGTGCGGGGTCGCCGAGCACACGGGAAAACGTGTCGACGAAGCGCGCCATCGGCACGCTGTACACATCGGAGTTGCTTGGCTTGTTCACCGCGGCCTGCGCCAACTCCGCGCGGAAGTCCTCGTCGTCCGCCAGGGCCGGGTGATTCATGCCCAGCGCGGACGATGCGAAGAACGTGAACATGTCCAGGTAGCGCTCGCCAGTGCGGGCATCCACCAGATACGAGCCCGACGAGCGGTCGATGTCGAGGACGAAGTCCAGCCCGTCGGCAAGGATGCGGCGTGCCAGGACGTCGCGAACGTCTTCAGGGCCAATATCGCGGGCGGCCGTCGCTTCGGCAGATGTCAGAACAGCGGTCATGGGTCCATCTTAACAAACTATTTACGGGTATCTACCCATCTGACCGTAACAATTACGGTAGGAACTCGCGTCCTGCGTAAAATGTTTGTAAGATGATGGTGCTTCGAGTACGGACGTTCGCCGCGGTCCGTATCTGTTGCAGCAAATCTTCGAGCGCCCGCGGGGACTCGACACGGACCAGCAGGACGTAGCTCTCGTCGCCGGCCACCGAGTGACACGACACGATGGCCGGTATGTGTTCGAGCCGAGCGGGCGCATCATCAGGTTGAGAGGGATCGAGAGGGGTGATGGCCACGAACGCCGACAGCATTTTCCCGACCGCTTCGGGGTTGATCCGCGCCGAATACCCGGACACGACGCCTCGAGACTCCAGCCGGCGCACCCGCGACTGCACGGCCGACACCGACAGACCGGCGGTCGCGGCGAGGTGGGCCAGCGTGGCCCGCCCGTCGACGAGCAGTTCCCGCACCAGTTTGCGGTCGATCTCGTCGAGTTGCGCCGGTTCATGCGGGTGTTCGTCGGGTTCACCCATGGCCGCACCCTATCGGAGTCGGGAGGCGGGGCGATGAGCCGCTTGCGCGAAGAGCAGAGGGCTCCGAGTCAACGTGTCGAAACGTGGGAGCTGCGCGCGAAATTCGCCGCAGCGTTATCACGGATGTACGCCGCCGAGGTGCCCGCCTACACCACCCTGGTCGAGGTCAGCGCAGGGGTGAACCGCGAATATGCGGTCGGCACACCGGGCGCCGATCGGCTCGGCTCGCTGGAGCGGGTGACCGCCGAACGCCACGGCGCGATCCGCGTCGGCAGCGCCCGCGAACTCGCCGACCTGGCGGACCTGTTCGCTGCGTTCGGTATGTACCCGGTCGGCTACTACGACCTGCGCGACGCGGCGTCGCCGGTACCGGTGGTGTCGACCGCCTTCCGGCCGATCGACACAGCGCAGCTGGACCGCAACCCGTTCCGGGTGTTCACCTCGATGCTGGCGACGGCTGACGCCCGCTTCTTCCCTGCCGACCTCCGTCGCCGTGTCGAGCGGTTCCTGGCCGAGCGGCAGCTGTTCGATCCGGCGCTGATGGCCGAGGCCCGGCGCGTCGCCGCCGACGGCGGCGCGGAACGCGAACGCGCCGACCGGTTCGTGGCCGCGGCGGTGGCCGTGTTCGCGCTGTCGCGCGAACCGATCGACCGCGGCTGGCACGACGAGCTGACCAAGGTCTCCGCGGTGGCCGCCGACATCGCGGGCGTGCGCACCACGCACATCAACCACCTGACTCCGCGTGTGCTCGACATCGACGGGCTGTACCGGCGCATGACCGCCCGCGGCATCACCATGATCGACGCCATCCAGGGTCCGCCCGCCTGGCAGGGCCCCGATGTGTTGTTGCGGCAGACGTCATTTCGTGCGCTGGCCGAGCCACGGCGTTTCCGCGATGCCGACGGCACTGTGTCCGACGGCACGCTGCGGGTTCGCTTCGGCGAGGTTGAGGCGCGCGGCGTCGCCCTGACCCCGCTGGGTCGCCAACGCTACGACGCCGCGATGGCCGCACCTGACCCGGCCACCGTGTGGGCGGACCACTTCCCCGCCACCGACGAGGCCATGGCCGCCAGCGGTCTGGCCTACTACCACGGCGGAGACCCGTCGAAACCCGTTGTCTACGAAGACTTCCTGCCCGCGTCGGCGGCGGGCATCTTCCGATCCAACCTCGATTCCGACACACAGGCGGCCGAGGCGGCCGATAATGCGGAATACAGCCTGAATTGGATGGCCGGTCAGATCGGACACCACATTCACGATCCCTACGAGCTCTACGAGAAAGTCGCATCATCATGACCACCGTTCAGACATCCCAGCTTCCGACCGTCGATGCCCTGCGCGCCCAGGTGCGGGACGCGTTACAGGCGATCGGCTCGCGTGCCGAATTGGGCGAGCCCGGCGGGCACGGCCTGCCGGCAAGCACCCCGATAACCGGCCACGTGCTGTACACGGTCGCCGAGACCACTCCTGACCAGGCCGACGCCGCGATAGCCGAAGCCGCGCAAGCGTTTACGACGTGGCGCACCACCCCGGCACCCGTCAGGGGTGCCCTGGTGGCCCGACTGGGCGAGCTGCTCGTCGAGCACAAGGCCGATCTCGCCACACTCGTCACGATCGAGGCAGGCAAGATCACCTCCGAGGCCCTCGGCGAGGTGCAGGAGATGATCGACATCTGCCAGTTCGCGGTCGGCCTTTCGCGGCAGCTGTACGGCAAGACCATCGCCTCCGAACGCCCTGGGCACCGGTTGATGGAAACGTGGCACCCGCTGGGCGTGATCGGCGTCATCACCGCGTTCAACTTTCCGGTCGCGGTCTGGGCGTGGAACACCGCGATCGCGTTGGTGTGCGGTGACACCGTGGTGTGGAAGCCGTCGGAGCTGACGCCTCTGACCGCGCTGGCATGCCAGGCCTTGATCGAACGGGCCGCCACCGATGTGGGGGCGTCGGCACATATCAGCCGGCTCGTCCAGGGCGGTCGCGAGGTCGGTGAGCGCCTGGTCGACGATCCTCGGGTGGCGCTGTTGAGCGCGACCGGATCGGTGCGGATGGGTCAGCAGGTCGGTCCTCGGGTGGCGCAACGGTTCGGCAAGGCGCTGCTGGAATTGGGCGGCAACAACGCCGCGATCGTGACCCCGTCGGCCGATCTGGACCTCGCAGTGCGAGGGATCGTGTTCTCGGCGGCGGGCACCGCAGGCCAGCGCTGCACCACACTGCGCAGGCTGATCGTGCATTCCTCGGTGGCCGACGAGTTGGTCGGCCGCATCGCGAACGCCTACCGGCAGCTGCCGATCGGCGACCCGGCCGCTGACGGCACATTGGTCGGTCCGCTCATCCACGAGACCGCCTACCGCGACATGGTCGGCGCGCTCGAGCAGGCCCGCGCCGACGGCGGTGAGGTGTTCGGCGGCGAGCGCCGCGACGTGGGAGACGAGAGCGCCTACTACGTCGCACCCGCGGTGGTGCGGATGCCTGCGCAGACGGCGGTGGTGCACAACGAGACGTTCGCGCCGATCCTCTACGTGTTGACCTATGACGAGCTCGACGATGCGATCGCGCTGAACAACGCGGTACCGCAGGGTCTTTCGTCTGCGATCTTCACCCTCGACGTGCGGGAAGCGGAGCGCTTCATGGCGGCCGACGGTTCGGACTGCGGCATCGCCAACGTCAACATCGGCACCTCTGGCGCGGAGATCGGCGGCGCGTTCGGCGGCGAGAAGCAGACCGGCGGCGGGCGTGAATCGGGTTCGGATGCGTGGAAGGCCTATATGCGCAGGGCCACCAACACCGTCAACTACTCCTCCGAGCTGCCACTGGCGCAGGGCGTGCACTTCGGCTAGCCCCCGCCGCGGGCGTTTTGTCCGCTGTTACACATGTGTCAACTACGATGGCGGCATGGCTGAGTCCAGGCGGCGACTGTCCCCCGACGATCGCCGCAACGAACTCCTCGCGTTGGGCGCCGAGGTGTTCGGCCAGCGACCGTATGACGAGGTGCGCATCGACGAGATCGCCGAGCGCGCCGGGGTGTCGCGCGCGCTGATGTACCACTACTTCCCCGACAAGCGGGCCTTCTTCGCCGCGGTCGTGCGCGCGGAGGGCGATCGACTGTTCGAGGCCACCAACGCCGCACCTGATCCGGAGGCGAGCCTCTTCGACCAGGTGCGCGAGGGCGTGCTGGCTTATGTGCGCTACGACGAGGAGCATCCGCACGGCGCATGGGCCGCCTATGTCGGCATGGGCAGCTCCGATCCGGTGTTGCGCGGCATCGAGGACGTCGACAACGACCGGCAGGCCAACCGGATCATCGGGCGCATCATGGAGGCGGTCGGTGGCGCGATGGACTCCAAGGTCGAACGCGACCTGCGGGTCACCATCTACGGCTGGCTGGCGTTCACGTTCGAGATGTGCCGGCAGCGCCTGATCGACCCATCGATCGACGCCGGCTACGTCGCCGACGCCTGCGCGCATACCCTGCTCGACGCGATCGGGCGAGTGCCTGGTGTCCCCGCTGAGCTGGCCGAAGCCGTCGCAACCGAGCATCGCTGATATTTGTCGGTGGCCGTTGGCACCATGACCAGATGAGCTCCGATCCACTTGGACGCTTCGGCGCGTTGACACGGGAGTGGTTCACCGGCACCTTCTCGGCCCCGACGGCCGCGCAGGCGGAGGCCTGGTCGGCCATCGCCGACGGGGACAACACCCTGGTCATCGCGCCGACGGGGTCCGGTAAGACGCTCGCCGCGTTTCTGTGGGCCATCGACCGCCTTGCCTCGTCGGAGCCCAGGCCCGCGACCGCGGGCACACGGGTGCTGTACGTGTCGCCGCTAAAGGCGCTGGCCGTTGACGTCGAGCGCAACCTGAGCACACCGCTGACTGGCATCGGCCGCATCGCCGAGCGCCGGGGCGCACCCGCACCGAAAGTCACCGTCGGGGTGCGGTCTGGCGACACACCGCCCGCCCGCCGCCGCGAGCTGATCTCCAAACCGCCGGACATCCTGATCACCACACCGGAATCGTTGTTCCTGATGCTCACGTCGGCGGCGCGCGAGACGCTGACCGAGGTGCAGACGGTCATCGTCGATGAGGTGCACGCCGTAGCGGGCACCAAACGCGGTGCACACCTGGCCCTGTCGCTGGAGCGGCTCGACCAGCTGTTGGCCACACCGGCACAGCGCATCGGTCTGTCGGCGACTGTGCGGCCGCCGGAGGAAGTCGCGCGATTCCTGTCGGGGCAGGCGAGGACGACTATCGTCGCGCCGCCCGCAGCCAAGACGTTCGACCTCTCGGTACAGGTGCCGGTCCCGGACATGGCCAATCTGGAGAACAACACCATCTGGCCCGACGTCGAGGCACGCATCGTCGATCTGATCGAGGCGCACCACAGCTCGATCGTGTTCGCCAACTCGCGGCGGCTGGCCGAGCGATTGACCTCACGGCTCAACGAGATTCACGCGGAACGGTGTGGAATCGAACTGCCTGGCGGGCGTAACACCCAGGTGGGCGGCGGCTCACCGGCACAGCTGATGGCCAGCGGTCAGGCCTTTGGGGCAGAGCCGCTGCTGGCCCGCGCGCATCACGGCTCGGTCAGCAAGGAGCAGCGCGCGCAAGTCGAGGACGACCTCAAGAGCGGACGTCTGCGCGCCGTCGTCGCAACGTCCAGCCTGGAGTTGGGTATCGACATGGGCGCGGTCGATCTCGTGATCCAGGTCGAGGCGCCGCCGTCGGTGGCCAGCGGCCTGCAGCGCATCGGACGCGCCGGGCACCAGGTCGGCGAGATCTCGCGAGGTGTGCTGTTCCCCAAGCACCGAACGGACCTGATCAGCTGCGCGGTGACGGTGCGGCGGATGCTTTCCGGCGAGATCGAGACCATGCGGGTACCGACGAATCCGCTCGACGTGCTGGCCCAGCACACGGTCGCGGCCTGCGCGCTTGAGCCGCTGGACGCCGACCACTGGTTCGACGCGGTGCGACGCAGCGCCCCATTTGCGACGCTTCCGCGCAGCGCATTTGAGGCGACGCTCGACCTCTTGAGCGGCAAGTACCCGTCCACCGAGTTCGCCGAGCTGCGCCCGCGGCTGGTGTACGACCGTGACGCGGGAACGCTGACAGCGCGCCCGGGTGCGCAGCGGCTGGCGGTGACTTCCGGTGGCGCGATTCCGGACCGCGGCATGTTCACCGTCTACCTGGCAACTGACTCCGAAAAGCCTTCGCGGGTAGGTGAACTGGACGAGGAGATGGTCTACGAGTCCCGGCCCGGCGACGTGATCTCGCTGGGCGCGACCAGTTGGCGCATCACCGAGATCACTCACGACCGGGTGCTCGTCATTCCCGCGCCAGGGCAGCCGGCGCGACTGCCGTTCTGGAAGGGCGACGGCGTGGGACGGCCCGCCGAATTGGGTGCTGCGGTCGGCGCATTCACCGGCGAGCTGGCAAGGTTGGGCCGCGACGAGTTCGCGGAGCGTTGCCGCGCAATCGGTTTCGACGAGTTCGCCTCCGACAACCTGTGGCAGCTGCTCGACGACCAGCGACAGGCAACGGGCACGGTGCCGAGCGACACGACGTTCGTGGTCGAACGGTTCCGCGACGAGCTGGGCGACTGGCGCGTGATCCTGCACTCCCCCTACGGGCTTCGGGTGCACGGGCCGCTTGCGCTTGCGGTGTCACGACGGCTGCGGGAGCGCTACGGCATTGAGGAGAAGCCGACCGCTTCCGACGACGGCATCATCGTGCGGCTCCCCGACACTGAAGACGCCGCTCCCGGGGCCGACCTGTTCGTGTTCGACGCCGACGAGATCGAGCCCATCGTCACCGCAGAGGTGGGCGGCTCGGCGCTGTTCGCCTCGCGGTTCCGCGAATGCGCCGCCCGTGCACTGCTTTTGCCGCGCAGGCATCCCGGCAAGCGCTCGCCGTTGTGGCATCAGCGGCAGCGCGCCGCACAGCTGCTCGACGTGGCCCGCAAGTACCCGGATTTCCCCATCGTGTTGGAGGCGGTCCGCGAATGCCTGCAGGACGTCTATGACGTGCCCGCGCTCACCGAGCTGATGCACCGCGTGGCGCAGCGCCGGCTGCGGTTGGTCGAGGTGGAGACCGCAACCCCCTCGCCGTTCGCCGCGTCGCTGCTGTTCGGTTACGTCGGCGCATTCATGTACGAGGGTGACAGCCCGCTGGCCGAGCGCCGCGCCGCGGCACTGTCGCTGGACAGCGTGCTGCTTGCCGAGCTGCTTGGCCGGGTCGAGCTGCGGGAGCTGCTCGATCCACAAGTCATCACGACCACCACTCAGCAGCTGCAACACCTGAGTTCGGACCGGCTGGCCCGTGACGCCGAGGGCATCGCCGATCTGCTGCGGGTGCTGGGCCCGCTGACCGAGCACGAGATCGCCGACCGCTGCACGACCAGCGAGGTGGGCGGCTGGCTCGACGGCCTGCAGGCCGCCAAACGCGCGCTGACCGTCTCGTTCGCCGACCAAACCTGGTGGGTAGCAGTCGAAGACATCGGCCTGCTGCGTGACGGCGTCGGAGTGGCGGTGCCCGTCGGGGTGCCTGCCGCGTTCACCGAATCGGTGGCCGACCCGCTTGGCGACCTGCTCGGCCGGTATGCCCGTACCCACGGCCCGTTCACCACGCATGACGCCGCGGCCCGCTTCGGCCTCGGCCTGCGCGTGACCGCCGACGTGCTAGGCCGGCTCGCTATCGACGGGAGGCTGATCCGAGGCGAGTTCACCGACTCGGCTTCTGCAGGATTGCCTGTTCCGGCCGGGGCTGGGGATCAGTGGTGTGACGCCGATGTGCTCAAGATCCTCCGGCGCCGGTCGCTGGCCGCGCTGCGGGCGCAGGTCGAGCCCGTCAGCACCGCCGCATACGGTCGCTTCCTGCCGTCCTGGCAGCAGGTGAAATCGCACAATTCGGGCATCGACGGCCTGGCTTCGGTGATCGATCAGCTGGCCGGGGTGCCCATCCCGGCCTCAGCGGTCGAGCCGTTGGTGTTCGGGCAGCGGGTGCGTGACTACCAGCCCGCGATGCTCGACGAGCTCCTCGCCGCCGGTGAGGTCACCTGGTCGGGGGTGGGCCAGATCGGCGGTGGCCCCTCTGGATCAGATGGCTGGATCGCGTTCCATCCCGCCGAGTCGGCGCCGTTGACGCTGGCCGCGCCGACGGAGATCGAGTTCACCGATACCCATCGAGCGATCATGGCCACGCTCGGCGGAGGCGGGGCGTACTTCTTCCGGCAGCTTACCGACAATCCCGGTGAAGAGCTGAAACAGGCCCTGTGGGAACTGATTTGGGCCGGTTGGATCACCGGCGACACGTTCGCCCCTGTGCGGGCGATGCTGTCGGGCACGCGTCGGTCGACCGGCCGTCGCGGGGCCCCGGCGCACCGGCATCGGCAACGGCCGCCGCGGTTGAGCCGCTACAGCGTCGCGCATGCGCAGGCCCGCAGCTCCGAGCCGACGGTGGCCGGCCGCTGGTCGGCGCTGCCCGCCGCCGAGCCCGAGTCGACAGTCCGCGCACATTTCCAGGCCGAGCTGTTGCTCAACCGCTATGGCGTGCTGACCAAGGGCGCGGTCGGGGCGGAGGAGGTGCCCGGCGGCTTCGCGATGCTGTACAAGGTGCTGACCGCCTTCGAAGACGCAGGCCGGTGCCAGCGGGGTTACTTCGTCGAGTCATTGGGCGGGGCTCAGTTCGCGGTGGCCTCGACGGTCGACCGGCTGCGGTCCTACCTCGACGGCGTCGACCCGGAGCGCCGCGACTATCACGCGGTGGTGCTCGCCGCGGCCGATCCCGCCAACCCGTACGGGGCCTCCCTGCCGTGGCCGTCGAGGAAGGTGGCTGACGAGGACGCGACGCACCGGCCGGGCCGCAAGGCGGGCGCGCTGGTGGCGGTGGTCGACGGTGAGCTGGCGTGGTTCCTCGAACGGGGCGGGCGCTCGCTGCTGAGCTTCACCGACGACGCCGAGGCACACATCGCTGCAGCGTCGGCGCTGGCCGATCTGGTCAGCAGCGGACGCGTCGGTTCGCTGCTGGTCGAGAAGGTCAACGGCGTGCCGGTGCTGGAACCGGGCGCCGAAGGTGAGCGGGCCGCCGTGCAGGACGCGTTGATCGGCTCCGGGTTCGCGCGCACACCGCGAGGCCTGCGGCTGCGCTGACGTCGTCGGCGGCCCGTCGGACTAGTCGGATCGGTTTCAGATCTGACTCTTACAGTGGTGGGATGTCTCTTCCGACCGCGCTAACGGAGATGTTCGGAATTGACCATCCCATCGTGCTCGCCCCGATGGGCGGCGTTGCTGGCGGCGCGCTGACGGCCGCGGTGTCCGAGGGCGGCGGTCTCGGAATGATCGGTGCCGGGCGCGGCGGCCTGGGATGGCTCGAGCGCGAATGCGGTGTGGCGCGATCGGCGACGCCGAAGCCGTGGGGCATCGGGTTCTTGACGTGGGCGATCGGATCCGAAGCCATCGAAGCGGCGATCGAACAGTCACCAGCAGCCATCATGCTGTCGTTCGGCGATCCCGCCCCGTTCGCTGAGACGATCCGCGCTGCAGGTATTCCGCTCATGGTGCAGGTCACGACGATGGACGAGGCTAGGCGTGCGCTCGACGTTGGCGCGAACGTCGTTGTGGCACAAGGCTCTGAAGCCGGCGGGCACGGTGGAGGACGGGCGACGCTGCCGTTCGTCCCTGCGGTGGTCGACATTGCAGACACGACGCCGGTCCTGGCCGCGGGCGGCATCGGCGACGGCCGTGGTTTAGCAGCCGCACTGGTGCTTGGCGCCTCCGGGGCCGTGATCGGCACTCGATTCGAGGCGACCAATGAGGCACTGCTCGATGCCGAGGAGTCGAAGGCGATCACCGCGGCGGAGGCCGCCGACACCGTCCGCGGACGCGTCCTCGACATCGCAGCGGATGCGGGCTGGCCGGCCCGCTACACCGCGCGAACACTGCGCAACGGCTTCACCGACACGTGGCAGGGGCGCGAATCCGCGCTGGCGTCCGACGACCGAGCGCTGGCCGAGTTCCGCGCGGCCGCCGAAAGCGGCGACCGCGAATACCTGCCGATCTGGGCTGGTGAAGCCGTTGACCTCATCACCGAGATGGACTCCGCGAGTGCCATGGTCGGACGCATCGCCGAACAGGCTGAGCGCGCGATCACCGCGACGGGGAACACCGTCCGAGCGCCACGTGTTCGGCACTGACATGAGCGCTGACTTGATCAAGACACCCTTTGGTTTCACATCGACGGCCGCAGAGGTCATTGCCGGCGTCGATCTGACCGGTAAGCGGGCCATCGTCACCGGCGCATCGTCGGGTATCGGCGTCGAGACCGCGCGGGCACTGGCGGATGCCGGTGCGGCGGTCACGCTCGCCGTGCGCAACATTGAGGCGGGTGAGCGGGTGGCCGCCGAGATCCGCGAGGGCACCGGCAACGGCGCTGTCACCGTTGGCGCACTCGATCTCAGCGACCTATCCAGCGTCCGCGCCTTCGTCGCGGCATGGAGCGGACCGCTTGACATCCTGGTCAACAACGCTGGCGTGATGGCCATTCAAGAGCTGACGCTGTCCTCGAGCGGCCACGAAATGCAGTTCGCGACAAATCATCTTGGGCATTTCGCGCTCGCGCTCGGGCTGCACGATTCGCTTGCCGCGGCCACCTCCGCCCGCAT
Organism: uncultured Actinomycetota bacterium; assembly: GCA_963841555.1. Classification (GTDB taxonomy): domain Bacteria; phylum Actinomycetota; class Actinomycetes; order Mycobacteriales; family Mycobacteriaceae; genus Mycobacterium. The sequence goes on along the minus strand of CAWJDL010000003.1, from coordinate 154,701 downwards.
CGTGTCGGTGAGCTCTGGCGGACACCTGCGCTCGCCGGTGGTGTTCGACGACATCGACTACGCCTTCCGCGACTACGACCCGTTCGGCGCCTACGGTCAGTCAAAGACCGCCAATGTGCTGTTCGCCGTCGAAGCCACTCGCCGTTGGGCTCCGGAGGGCATCTTCGTCAACGCCCTTATGCCGGGCGGTATCGCCACCCCGCTGCAGCGCCACCTTCCCGCGCACTACGCCGAGCAGGCGCTGGAGGCGTTTCGCGCGGCCGGGACCGACTTCAAGTCGGTCGAGCAGGGAGCTGCGACATCGGTGCTGCTGGCGGCTTCCCCATTGCTCGACGGAATCGGCGGCCGCTACTTCGAGAACTGCAACGAAGCCGCGCTGGTTGACCGACGCGGTGGGCCCGGGCGGGGTGGCGTGGCGCCATACGCGCTCGACCCGGCCAACGCCGAACGGCTGTGGGAACTCTCGCTGAAGTTGGTGGGATAGCGACACCATGCCCGAGGGCGACACGGTCTGGCACACCGCCACCGTCCTGCGCGATGCGTTGGCCGGGAAGACGCTGACGCGGTGCGACATCCGGGTGCCGAAATACGCGACCGTCGATCTGACCGGCCAGGTCGTCGACGAGGTGATCAGCAGGGGAAAGCATCTGTTGATCCGGATCGGATCGGCGAGCATATATTCGCATCTGAAGATGGAAGGCAGCTGGAAGGTCAACCCGGTCAGCAAGCCGAGCAGGGCCGGTTATCGGATCCGGATCATCCTGGAGGTGGGCGACATTCAGGCGGCGGGCATTGATCTGGGAGTGCTCGAAGTACTGGAGCGCGAACACGATATGGACGCGGTCGCCCATCTAGGTCCCGATCTGCTCGGCGACGACTGGGATCCGCACGTCGCGGCGGCGAACCTGACCGGCGACGCCGACCGGCCGCTGGCCGAGGCGCTGCTCGATCAGCGGGTGATGGCCGGTGTCGGCAATGTGTACTGCAACGAGTTGTGCTTCGTCACCGGGCATTTGCCAACCGCGCCGGTGAAAGACATCAAGGACCCGCTGCGGATGGTGCAGCGAGCCCGTGACATGTTGTGGCTCAACCGGTCTCGCTGGAACCGCACTACCACCGGCGATACCCGACCCGGCCGCGACTTGTGGGTCTACGGCCGGGCAGGTAAGCCGTGCCGACGCTGCGGCACCCCGATCGAGTCATCCGCCGCGCACGCGAGGAGCAGCGAAGGCCTAAGCGGGGACCGCGTCGCCTACTGGTGCCCGGTCTGTCAGACGTGAGGGCAGTGCCAGCTTGACGATCTTGCGGACCACCGTGGCGAACTGTTGGGGCAGCGGCCCCGTGTTGTACGGGATGCCGTAGCGCCTGCAGATCTCCTGGACCTCGGGTGCGATCTCCGCGTGTCGGTGAGCCGGGACGTCGGGGAACAGGTGGTGCTCGATCTGGAACGACAGGTTGCCGCTCAGGATGTGAAAGAGCTTGCCGCCGGTGAGGTTTGCCGATCCAAGGATTTGGCGGAAGTACCATTGTCCGCGCGACTCCGCCTTGGTCTCCTCGATGGAGAACTCCTGGACATCCTCGGGGAAGTGGCCGCAGAAGATGATCATGTACGACCAGACATTGCGCATCAGGTTGGCCGTCATGTTCCCAGTGAACACGAACGGCGCGAACGGGCCTGCCAGCAGCGGGAAGGCCACATAGTCCTTCAGCGTCTGCCTCTTCGTCTTGCGCCAGATGCCGTCGAGGATCTCGCGCTTATCGGCGATCGTGATCTCGCCTGCTCTGATCCGCTCGGTCTCCAGCTCGTGCAACGCGACGCCGTACTGGAACAGCACCATCAGCAGGAACGCGTACACCGGGTTGCCAAGGAAGTAGGGCCGCCACTTCTGGTCCTCGCTCATCCGCAGGATGCCGTAGCCGACGTCGCGGTCCATCCCGACGATGTTCGTGTAGGTGTGGTGCATGTAGTTGTGCGAATGGCGCCACTGGTCGGCCGGGCACGCGGTGTCCCATTCGAACTTCTTGCCCGACAACGCGGGGTCGCCAGTCCAGTCGTACTGGCCGTGCATGATGTTGTGGCCGATCTCCATGTTGTCAAGGATCTTGGACACGCCCAGCATCGCTGTGCCCGCGAGCCAGAACGGTGGGAAGATGCCGCCGAAGAGCAGTGCGCGGCCGCCGACCTCCAACGCGCGCTGGGCTTTGATGACCCGGCGAATGTAGGTGGTGTCGCGCTCACCCAGGTCGGCGATCACGCGTTCCTTCAGGGCGTCGAGCTCGCGACCGAACGCGTCGGCCTGCTCAGGGGTGAGGGTGACGGTCTTGCCTGCGACGGTCTTCGTGATCGTCTGTTGTGGTGGTGAGGTGGTAACAGTCATGTCGAGCACCTTTCGTTTAGAGCGCGATGTCGACGTCGCCGACGGGAACGGACACGCAGATCTGCACGTCCTCCTGCTCAGCGCTCGACACCGCTCCGGTGATGAGGTTCTTTACAGCGCCGCGGGTCTTGCGGCGGGTGCAGCTGTGGCAGATGCCCATCCGGCATCCGCTTTCGGGCGTCAGGCCCGCGGCCTCGGCCTGTTCGAGCAGCGGCCGGCCATCGTCGACGAGCTCGGCGCCGCTATCTGTGAATGACACTCGGCCGCCGGATGCCTCGGCCGGTAGGTCGAACACCGGCGGGACGAAACTTTCGGAGCTGACGTTCGCGCAGTGTTCGCGTACTGCCTCGACCAAGGCGGGTGGACCGCACACGAACACGGCGTCAGGCTCGGGCAGCGCGGCGGTCAGGTGTTCGGGACCGAACCGGCCGGCGAGGTCGGAACCCGCGGTCGAGCGGGTGAAGCCGTGCAGTACTCGAACGCCAGGCATGGCGTCCAACTCGTCTCGGTAGCAGGCCTCCTCGGTGCTGCGCGCGTAGTGGATGAACGCGATTTCGCGGTCGGACCCCTCGGCGCGCATGGTGCGCAGCATCGACATCACCGGTGTGATGCCGCTTCCGCCGGACACGAACAGGATGCGGCGCGGCCGGACGTCCGGCAGGGTGAAGTCGCCACCGACGGAATCCAGCCCGACGATCATGCCGGGGCGGGCGTGCTCGTACAGGTAGTTGGACACCAGCCCGCCGTCGTGGCGGCCAATGGTCAGCTCGATGTACGGAGCGCCCTCAGCGCTGGCCGGCGAGTAGGGACGGGTGCGACGACGGCCATCGATGTCGACCGTCAGATTGATGTGCTGGCCGGCCCGAAAACCGGTGAACGCTTGATTGGGCGCCAAGGTGAGCGTGACGCTGCGCGAGGTCTGCCTGCGCACCGCGATCACCTTCGCGCGGGCGTCTCCTGCTGTCCAGGTCGGGTCGACCAGCTCGGTGTACCGGTCCACGCCATGGGGCCCGGTCAATAGGTCGACCAGCGGCGACCGGAGCACCCGCTGCGTCAAAGTTTGAGTGAACATGTGTATACCGTGCGCGCCCCGGCCGGATGCCGTCAAGAGATTCAGCCTGCGTGTGGTAGGTTTCACAAAGTGAACAGTCGTACGCCCAGTTCACGAACGGGCCGCTCCAGCAGGTCGAGCAAGTCTCGGTCACGGGACACCTTGTCGAGGGATGAGCGCAAGGAGGCCACCCGCCGGGCGATCGTCGCCGCCGCGCTGCGCCTGCTCGAGGACCGAAGCTTCGCGGCGCTGAGCCTGCGTGAGGTCACCCGGGAGGCTGGCATCGTGCCAGCCGCGTTCTATCGGCACTTCGAGTCGATGGAGGCGCTCGGCCTCGTGCTGATCGACGAGTCCTTCCGCGCGCTGCGAGACATGCTGCGTAGTGCACGCGCAGGCAAGCTCGATCCGAACCGAGTCATTGAATCCTCGGTCGACATGCTCATCGACGGGGTCAACGAGCGTCGCGAATACTGGCGCTTCATCGGCCGTGAGCGCTCCAGCGGCGTGACCGTACTGCGCTACGCGATCCGCACCGAAATCCGATTGATCACTTCCGAGTTGGCGATCGACCTGGCCCGCTTTCCCGGGCTGAACACCTGGAGCAGCGAGGATCTCAACATCCTGGCCAGCCTGTTCGTGAACTCGATGATCGTGATCGCCGAGGCCATCGAGGATGCAACCGATTCGGCGGCGATCGACGAGATCAAGCGAACGGCGATCAAGCAGCTGCGGATGATCGCCGTCGGCGTCAGTGGGTGGCGCAGCGCGAGCTAGCGTGTGGCGCATGCCGCATCTCGAAGTGATCTACCCCCGTCCCGACATCGCCGTACTGACCCTGAACCGGCCCGAGAAGCTCAACGCGCTCAACCACGAGCTCGTCGAGGAGCTGCACGGCGCAATTGACGATATCGGCGCCAACAACGACTGCCGGGTCGTCGTGCTCACCGGAGCGGGGCGGGGATTCTGCTCGGGTCTGGACCTGACCGATCCAAACCCGTCGGAGGCGGGCGGCGGCACCGAGTTCCCGCGGTCGGGCATGCGCTGGCAGGAGCGCATCGCGAACCTCACCGCGCGGATACATCGTCTACGGCAGCCGGTGATCGCCGCGGTCAACGGCCCCGCCTACGGCGGAGGCTTCGGCATCGCGCTGGCCTGCGACATCCGGGTCGCCTCCGAGTCGGCGCGGTTCTGCACACAGTTCATCAAGCTCGGCCTCGGCGGCTGCGACATCGGGGTCAGCTACACGCTGCCGCGCATCATCGGCGCCGGGCCGGCGTTCGACCTGATCCTGACGGCGCGAGTGGTCGATGCTGACGAGGCGCTGCGGTTGGGCATCGTCTCGCGGTTGTCAGGGTCGGTGGTCGACGACGCACTGGCAATCGCCGAAACATTGTGCGGCTACGGCAAATTCGGAGTGGAGTCGACCAAGCAGGTGATGTGGGCGAACCTGGAGGCGTCGAGCCTTGAGGCCGCATTGCACGTGGAGAACCGCAGTCAGATCCTGGCGTCGACCAGTGGAGAGATGGTCGAGGCGGCTAGCGCGGCGTTCCACCACCGTCAGCGATGACCACCGACCCCGTGATGTAACTACCGGCGTCTGACGCCAACAGTAGTGCGGCCCCGACCATTTCATCCGCGTGTGCGAGTCGCTTCATCAGCGTTGCACCCGCCATGTGGTCGATGGCCTCTTGCGGGTTGTTGCGTATCATGTCGGTGTCGACGGGCCCGGGCGCGATGGCATTCACCCGAATTCCATACTGCGCGAACTCCGAGGCCATCGAGCGGGTGACCGACATCAGCGCGGCCTTGCTGGCGACATAGATGGTCGTCGCCGGTGCAAAGTTGAATGCGCCCACCGACACCATGTTCAGCACGGCCGCGTGCGAACTCTGCTTCAGGTACGGCAGCGCATGCTGCACGAGAAACACCGGGCCACGCAGGTTCACCTCGTAGGACTTCGCCCATGCCTCGACAGTCATCTCTCCCAGTGGCTGGGCCAGCGCGTTGGCGGCGTTGTTTACCACGACGTCGATGCCGCCGAATTCGTCGACGGTCCGTTGCACCAGTGCTCCGAGATCGTCGACGTTGCCGCTGTGGGTGGGCACGCCGATGGCTGCTCCGCCGAGTCCGCGCAGATGCTCCGCGGCCTGCTCGCAGGCGTCGGGTTTGCGGCTGGCCACCACCACGTTCGCGCCGGCCAGCACGAAGCCTTCGGCCAGCGCGAGGCCGATGCCTCTGGTTCCGCCCGTCACGATGACGGTGCGGCCGGTCATGTCGAAGAGTCGGTCAAATGCTGTGCGATCCACGCGGTCAGTAGAACAGATCGGGATTCGAGGCCACGTACTGCTCAACGGTTTGGGCCGGCTGTCCGGTGATCCGCTCGACGTCGTCGGTGGCCCGGTTGTAGCGATCTTCGCGATGCAGCCGCGCCATGGTGGCGATGTGCTGCTGGACGTGCTCAGGCAGGCCAATCGGTGCCAGCACCTCGTCCTGCCATTCGTCGTAGGGGACGTCTTCGCCGGCGACCGTTCGTCCCAGCCCACGGGTGTACTGCTCTGCCAGGCCGTCGATGTCGAGCGCTTCCGGGCCGGTCAGTTCGTATACGTTGCCGATGCGGTCGACGGGATCACACAGAAGCGCGGCGACGACGCGCGCCACATCGGCGGCGGCGATCGGCGAGGTGCGACCAGTTCCGAACGGCAGCACGAGCACACCGCGGTCCCGGATGGTGGGCGCCGCGAGGACCGTGAACAACGGATTATCGAGGAAAGCCGTTGGGCGCACATGGACTACCGGCAGGCCGGACCAATTGAGCACATGCTCGGCCAACCAGTGCAGCCTTTGGTGGTGGGATTCGTCGGTGCTCGTCAACGTCATCTGCGACACCGTCATCTGCGACATGTTGACGAGAACGTCGAGTTGGCCCCGCTCCAGCGCCACCGCACATACTTCGGCGGTGGCCAGCAGGTAGTCCGCCGAAACGCTCATGTTGAAGAACATCCGGCCGGCGCCTTGCATCGCGACGGCAATGTCGCCTGCGCGCGTGAGATCGCCGACGACAACCTCCGCGCCCAGCGCCCTCAGTTGATCGGCGCGCTCGTCGTCGCGATGCACCATGGCGCGCACCTGCTCGCCGTCGTCCAGAAGTAGCTCCACGACGCGACGGCTGACGCTTCCGACGCCTCCACCGGCGCCGGTGATCAGATACATGGCTTCACTCGGCCATCGTCCAGACGGACGTGGCAATCAGGTCGCCGCGGTCCAGTCCGGCCGCGCGGTGCTCATGCACCTTGAGGTACTCCTCGTTGGATACCATATCGAGGAACGCCGCGGGTGACGGGTACTCGACGACGATAATGGCGTCCCACCAAGGCTTTTCGCCGTCACCGATGACCACACTTGGCGATGCGCCGGCGTAACGGACTGTCCCACCTACTCGTTGAAGGTGCGGGGCGACCTCCCGCGTGTAACGCAGATAGCTTTCGCGGCCACCGTCGGCCTTGAACTGCAGCAGATTGATCATCACAACTGGGGCGTCGCCCGGCCGCGCCGCAAGCGCTTCGAACTGTCCGGGCGTCGGCTCCAGGGATGCGCCCATCTCTAGATGCACCCGCTCACGCTGATCCGTCGACCCGCGTTAACGCAGACATTGACGTTCGGCGCGGGCGGCGGGGGTGGCGGCGCATACAGCGCACCGTCCAATTCAGCGAACGGATCGGCGCACCCACTGACGTCGACGCGTGCGCCGCCGACGGAGCCACACACGGTGGCGTTGGCCGGCGGCGCTCCCAGCACCATCAGTCCGGCGGCGAACATAAGGGTGACGCATGCCGACGAGCAGATCTTCACCACACCGACTCCTTCGTGGTCTTCAAGAACTACTGGCCTGCTGCGAGCGCGGCGGCCATCGTGTCGATTGTGGCAGCGCGTATGCGTTGTCGTGGCTGAACAGGTTCGATCCGTACCTCGTCGGCGTGGTAACCCACGCCGGGCGTGGCGACCTCGGCATATGAACCGGCACAGGCGAATTGGCCGAGCCGCCGGTGGCTTTGAGCAGGGGCGACCGCCGGAAAGTCAAAATGGCCACGAGAAGTCGCAGGGTCGTATATATTTTGCTCCCTCCGAAAGTATCGCAAATCTGGGCGCCTGAAACGGCGCCGAAGATCCGGCACGGCCGACGGGCGCCCGCTTGGTTTCACATGGCTTCTGGCGTTGCGGCTTGACAATCTCCGCTCGCAGACAGGGGATGAAAAGTGATTGGGCAAAATAGCTTTGGCTAACGGTAGCGATCTTGATTGACGCTAGTGTAGCTTTGCCATCGGCAACCGCACGCTCCCCGGTCCGGCGGATCAATTCGTAAGGCACCGCCGGACTTCTTCGTCGCTGACTTGTTTGTTTCGTTTGCTGTACGGAGGCGGTGTTCGGGGCCAGTCGGGGGACGCATCGCACGTCGGTCTTGTCCGTGTTTCAACCTGTGGGGGTAGTAGCCGTGCCCGCTGGCTTCAAGCCATCGAATCGCCGCGAAGTCCAACCGGAACGATCACCTATCCATCAGACCTCCCCAAACGCCCTCGCGGTGCTCGTGATCCCTGGTGTTCGGTGGGGTTGAATCCCGTGCGGATCAGCCGTTTCGCGGCGGTGGGGTTCGCACTGTTAGCTGTCGTCATGACGGGTAACGCGCCAGCCAACGCGGTGGTGTCCTGGCATCCCAAGACGCCGCCGTTGTCGACACCGTGGACTCATCTAGTGGGACCGAACAACGCGCTGCCCGAGTACCCGCGCCCGCAGATGGCGCGGAAGCGTTGGATGAGCCTCAACGGAGTGTGGGATTACACGGGCCGGTCTGAACGAGACGCCCTGGCGGCGCCTCCACCGGCGAAGGCGTACCGCGAGCAGATCCTGGTCCCGTATCCCACGGAGTCGGCACTGTCCGGTATCCAGCGACACGACGACCAAATGTGGTACCGCAAGGTCTTCAAGCTGCCGAGTACCTGGCAGGGGCGGCGGGTGCTGCTGCACTTCGGCGCGGCCGACCAAATCGCCACCGTCTGGGTGAATAACCAGCAAGTGGCTCACCACGAAGGCGGGTACACCGAGTTCAGCGCGGACATCACCAAGGCGCTGCGGCCAGGAATGCAGGAGTTGACCGTGCGGGTGGAGGACCGCAACGAGGCCAACCCGTTCCCGGTCGGCAAGCAGCGCAACGGACCGGAAGGGCTCTTCTACATCGGATCGTCGGGCATCTGGCAGACGGTGTGGCTGGAACCAGTGCGCGCCACGCACATCGACAAGCTCGACATCACCCCCGACCTGACCGGTTTCACCATCACGCCAAGGGTTTCCGGGACGAGATACCGGCGCGTCCAGGTGGTCGTCTCCAAGCCAGGTGGAGCGGAAGCGACAGCGCGCTCAGGCTCACCGGGGGCCACTCTGCGTATCCCGGTGCGGAACCCGCGCCTGTGGACTCCAGAAGACCCGTTCCTGTACGACATCAGGGTCCGGCTCGTAAGCCCATCCGGGAAGGTGGTCGACGAGGTTTCCAGCTATGCCGGGTTGCGCACGATCGGCACCGTCAACGACGCGAAAGGCAGGCCGCGGATCGCGTTGAACGGCAAGATCACCTTCCTTCACGGCCCGCTGGACCAGGGCTACTGGCCGGACGGGCTCTACACCGCGCCCACAGACGACGCGCTGCGGTTCGACCTCGAGCAGATCAAGGCATTGGGGATGAACTTCGTCCGCAAGCACGGCAAGGTGGAACCGGCGCGGTGGTATTACTGGGCAGACAAGCTCGGGCTGATGGTGTGGCAGGACATGCCGTCGCTGGACGTGTCGCTCGATATTCCGGTCGGCCCCGCCCCGGATCCGGTTCCCGCAGCGAAGGCGAATTTCGAGAGGGAGCTGTCGGCGATGATCGATCAGCTGCGCAGCGTCACCTCGATCGTCGGCTGGGTGCCGTTCAACGAGGGCTGGGGCGAGTACGACACCGCCAGGGTCGCGAACGCCGTGAAAGCCCAGGACCCCACACGGATGGTGGACGCGAACAGCGGGGTTAACTGCTGCAAATCGCGCGGCGACAGCAGGGCCGGAGACGTTTACGACGACCACACCTACGTCGGTCCCGGCCGTCCGGTGCTGCACGACAACCCCACGACGCCGCAGGACGAACGGCTGATGCTCGACAACCGTCCGGTGCCACTCGAGCACCGCGTGGTGGTCGACGGTGAGTACGGCGGCCTCGGGCTGGTGCTCGACGGGAACCGGTGGCCGGGACCGGCGCAAGCGTACGAGATGACCGACTCCCAGGCGCGCCTGACTCAGCGGTACGTCGAAGTAAGCCGGGATCTGGAGAAGGTGGTGCGGGACGGCGGTTTGTCAGGCGCGATCTACACCCAGACGACCGATGTCGAAAACGAGGTCAACGGATATCTGAGCTATGACCGGAGGGTGGTCAAGATAGCGATTCCGACGGTGGCGGAACGAAATCGCGCGGTTATCGCCGCGGGCGCACAGGTAACGGACCTGCCCGACCGTCGTTGATGACATGCTCATGGTCGCTCAGACGATGTGCTGAAATCGCGGACTCGGTCGATCAGCTCACAGTTCCGAGTGGCACGGACTGGCTAGCGATGTTCGCCAAATGTTATTGACGTGACTGTTAGCAACGCCCGCTGTGGCCAGCTGCCCTCTATGCGTAGCGCATGGCCGCCGCATCAGCGGAGGCTCGCCGATCGCCGCTTCGCGACTCGTTCCAAAACGCATAGCACCGTCTTACCAGGAAAACGTCGCACTTTGAAGCATTTCTCGCGCTGATGGGTCGGGAGAGCTCCACTTCGCTGCGGGTCCTCAGGGTTCGGCCACGAGCAAGAAGTGATCAGATGGCGCAACTCATAGCGAATTTTTCTGTTAAGTCGTAGACTTTGCTATTGCGCGAGCATCCTAGGTAGGGAAACATCTGATTCCTTCTCGGCATCGCCGCCCGAATGTTTGCTGAATCGCACGACGGCGTTGCGGGCGGCCCTTGGCGGCACGCGCTGCTGCCAAATGAACGTCCTGAGCGGGACTGAGCAGTGGGGGTTACCCATGGCCACTAATCACCGCGTCAGCCGCAGCAATAATCGGCACAGCAGGGGCCGGCGCGCGAGTGGTGCGCAAGTGCCAAGCCCGAGCGTAAGTATGGGTCGGCTCCCGGCGACTGGTGCGGTGAGGTTGACGGGCACTACCGGCAATGCAAAGTACGTCGGGCGGGTCGGGGTGGTGGCCGTGGCACTTGGGGTCGGAATGGCCGTCGCCACCGGCTATGGAATGGGCATCTCACGCTGGATGTGATTTGGGGCTCCCTGGAGTCGCGATCAATATGGCTACCACGGTCGCGAGCATGCTGCTGGCGCCGTTCTTGGCGCCGGGACCAGTGAGCCCGGTTCAACCGCCGCTGGTGCTGTTCGCTGTTCACAAGTACTTGTCGGGCGCGACCTACACCCAGACCACCGACGTCGAGAACGAGGTCAACGGATTTCTGAGCTACGACCGGTGGGTCTTCAAGATGGCGCTTCCGACGGTGGCGGAATGGATTCGCGCGTTATCGCCGCGGGTGCCGATCCGGGCGACTGTCGTTGACGGTGGCGGACAATGTGCGTTTGCTGATCAATTCGCGATGATGGCCAGTGCGTGGATCCCTGAACTCAAGGCTGTGCGCGAGAAGTTGCAGCGGTCGCGAGAAGTCGTCGGATGCCACGTCAACCACGTCGGGGTACAGCGGATCATTATTGATCGGTAGGCCAATCGAGGCCATGTGCACCCGTAGTTGATGCGTGCGGCCGGTGCGTGGAGTTAGGCGGTACAGCCCATCGCCGAGATGCTCGACCAGTGTCTCGGCGTTCGGCTCGCCTGGTTCATCGACGGCCTGTAACTTGCCACGCCGCTTGACTATTCGGCTACGGAGAACGGTGGGCAATTCGAGGTCCGGGTTGACCGCCGCGCGCGCCAGGTATGTCTTACGCACCAATCCCCGCGCGAACAACGTCTGATACGCGCCACGGATCTCCCGATGCGTCGTGAACAACAGCACCCCTGCCGTCAGCCGGTCCAGTCGGTGCGCGGGCGAAAGCTCCGGCAGATCGAGTTCGCGACGTAGCCGCACCGTCGCGGTCTGCGCGACGTGTCTCCCGCGCGGCATGGTGGCCAAGAAATGCGGCTTGTCGACAACCACGATGTCGTCGTCGCGGTACAGCACCGGGATGTCGAACGGCACCGGCACCTCGTCGCGCAGTTCCCGATATAGGTACACATGCGCTCCCGGCCGCAATACCGTGGTCTCGGTAACTACGTAACCATCGGCAGTAACCACTTCTCCAGCAAGCAATTTCGCCCGTGCCGACTCGCCGAATCGGGACGCCAACTCGTCGATTACCACCCCGCCGCGTAGCCGCACTCGCGCCGGGCCCAGCCCGTCACGCACCGGAAGCGGTGCGGCACGCCTCAATTGAGCGGCACCGGCTCGAGGATCTCCTGGCGCGCCTCCGGGGCCGCGGCACGCAACGCGTCGGCGGATTCGTCGTCCGGCTGGGCCTGCGACATCACCTCGGCCTCGACCCGCGCAATGTAGGTCGCCACTTCACGGTCGACGTCCTCGGCGCTCCACCCCAGCACGGGGGCGACGACCTCGGCCACTTCGCGCGCGCAATCCATACCCCGATGCGGATACTCGATCGAGATCCGCATCCGTCGCGCCAGGATGTCCTCCAGGTGCAGCGCGCCCTCGGCCGCGGCGGCGTACCACGCCTCCACCTTCAGATACACCGGCGCTTCGGTGATCGGTGTCAGCAGCTCGGGCCGGCCCTCGGCCATCGCCAGCACCTCGCCGATCAACGAGCCGTACCGGTCCAGCAGATGACGCACCCGGTACGGATGCAGGCCGTAATGCGCACCGACGCTTTCGGTTTGGTTGATCAGCGCGAAGTAACCGTCGGCGCCCATCAGTGGCACCTTATCGGTGATCGATAGCGCCACCCGGGCCGGGATGTACTCGGCGGCCGCGTCGATCGCATCGGCCGCCATCACCCGATAGGTGGTGTACTTGCCGCCTGCGATGGCCACCAGGCCCGGGGCGGGCACCGCGACCGCGTGCTCGCGGGACAGTTTGGACGTTTCCTCGCTCTCCCCCGCCAGCAGCGGTCGCAACCCGGCATACACCCCGTCGATGTCGTCATGGGTCAACGGCGTGGCCAGCACGGTGTTGACATGGCCGAGGATGTAGTCGATGTCGGCCTTGGTTGCTGCAGGGTGGGCCAGGTCGAGGTTCCAGTCCGTGTCCGTCGTGCCGATGATCCAGTGGGTGCCCCACGGGATGACGAACAGCACCGACTTCTCGGTGCGCAGGATGATCGCGACCTCGCTGACGACCCGGTCGCGGGGCACGACGATGTGCACCCCCTTGGAAGCCCGCACCCGGAACCGTCCGCGCTGTTTGGACAGCGCCTGGATCTCGTCGGTCCACACCCCAGTGGCGTTGACCACCACGTGACCGCGCACTTCGGTGATCGCGCCGTCCTCCGAATCGCGGATCGTCACCCCGGTCACGCGGTCGCCCTCGCGCAGCAGCGACACCACCTGGCTCGACGACCGCACCACCGCGCCGTATTGGGCCGCGGTGCGTGCCACCGTCATCGTGTGACGGGCGTCGTCGACGACGGTGTCGTAATACCGGATCCCGCCGATCAGCGAGCTCCGCTTGAGCCCGGGCGACAACCGCAGAGCGCCTGCGCGAGTCAAATGCTTCTGCGCCGGAACCGATTTCGCACCGCCGAGTTGGTCATACAGCAGGATGCCCGCGGCCACATACGGCCGTTCCCACCACCGATTGGTCAGTGGGAACAAAAACGGCAGCGGCTTGACAAGATGCGGCGCCAGCGTGGTGAGCGACAGCTCCCGCTCGTGCAGCGCTTCGCGGACCAACCCGAATTCCAGCTGCTCCAGGTAGCGCAGCCCGCCATGGAACATCTTCGACGACCGGCTGGACGTCCCGGAGGCGAAATCGCGGGCCTCGACGAGCGCCACCTTCAAACCCCGGGTGGCGGCGTCCAGGGCAGCGCCGGCGCCCACCACGCCACCGCCGACGACGACGACGTCGAACTGCTCGCTACCGAGCCGCTCCCAGGCCTGTTCCCGCTGCTTGGGGCCCAGGAAGGTCTGCCCCTTGCCCGGTGCGGGGTTCGGGTCAATCACTTCGAATGGACTCCTTGTTACTCGCCGGTACGTTTCGGCCCGTTCCCAGGTTACGTGGAGTCAGTCCAAATCGTCGTGTGCGATCAGCCGTCGTGCCGCCTCGGTGATCGAACCCGACAGCGACGGGTAGACCGAGAAGGTCTGCGCGAGGTCCCCGACCGTGTTCCCGTTCTGCACCGCAAGCGCGATCGGCAGGATCAGCTCCGAGGCGATCGGAGCGACCACCACACCACCGATCACCACGCCGGTGGCGGGGCGGCAGAAGATCTTCACGAAGCCGAGGCGCAGGCTAGACATCTTGGCGCGGGCGTTGGTGGCTAGCGGCAGCATGATCGTCCGCGCAGGCACCGAACCGTCGTCGATGTTGGCCTGCGGCACCCCCACCGCGGCGATCTCGGGCCTGGTGAACACCGCTGCGGCGACGGTGCGCAGCCGGATCGGGCTGAGGCCCTCGCCCAGCGCGTGGTAGATCGCGATGCGGCCCTGCATGGCGGCCACCGAGGCCAGCAGCATCAACCCGGTGCAGTCGCCCGCGGCATAGATTCCGGGAACCGACGTGCGCGACACCCGGTCGACGGTGAGGTAGTTGCCTGGCGCGAGCTCGATGCCGACGTGCTCCAGGCCCAACCCGCTGGTGTTGGGCACCGAGCCGACGGTCATCAGCGCGTGGCTGCCCTCGACGGTGCGGCCATCGGTCATCTTGACCTGTACGCCGTCGCCCATCCTGGTGACCGACTCTGCTCGGGCATTCTTGACCAGCGTCACACCGCGTTCGGCCAGCGCGTCCTCGAGCACCGCGGCGGCGTCGGAGTCCTCATGCGGCAGGATCTGATCGCGGCTGGCGACCACGGTCACCGCGACGCCGAGTTCCGTGTACGCGTTGACGAATTCGGCACCGGTGACGCCGGAGCCGACGACGATGAGGTGTTCGGGCAGCTTGTCGAGGTCATAGAGCTGGCGCCAGTTCAGGACGCGTTCGCCGTCGGGCTCGGCGTTGGGCAGCACCCGGGGGCTGGCGCCGGTCGCGATCAGCACAACATCGGCCGTGAGCTTGCTGACGGTGCCGTCGTGTGCGGTGACCTTGACGGTGTGCGCGGCCATGCCTGGTATGTCGTCGACCAGCTCGCCGCGGCCTGCGATCAGCGTCACGCCCTCGCTCTGCAGCCGAGCCGCGATATCGGCCGATTGCGCGGCCGCCAGTCTCTTGACGCGGTTGTTGATCGTCGGGAGCTCGATCTTGGCGTCCTCGAACTCCAGGGCATACCCGAGATCGGGTGCGCGGCGCAGTTCGGTGCGCACGCCGGTGGACGCGATGAACGTCTTGGACGGCACGCAGTCCCACAGCACGCAGGCGCCGCCGATGCCGTCACAGTCGACGACGGTGACGTCGGCGACCTCGGGGCCGCGAGCCGCGGCGACCAGTGCCGCCTCATAGCCGGCGGGCCCGCCGCCGATGATCACGATGCGGGTTGCCACGGCCCTAACCTAGCCAAGCGTGCCGTTGATCGCCCAGCCAGTGAGCGAAGCTCTAGGCTTTCCCCGTGCCGCTATACGCCGCTTACGGATCGAACATGCATCCGGAGCAGATGCTGGAGCGGGCTCCCCATTCACCGATGGCGGGAACGGGGTGGCTGCACGGCTGGCGGCTGACGTTCGGCGGCGAGGACATCGGTTGGGACGGCGCACTGGCCACCGTCGTCGAGGATCCGGCGTCGAAGGTCTTCGTCGTGCTCTACGACATGACCCGGGAGGACGAGAAGAACCTCGACCGCTGGGAAGGTTCAGAGCTGGGCGTCCACAAGAAGATCCGATGTCGGGTGGATCGCACGTCGTCGGACACCACCACCGATCCGGTGCTGGCCTGGCTGTACGTGGTCGACGCCTGGGAGGGCGGCATACCGTCGGCGCGCTACCTCGGCGTGATGGCTGACGCCGCCGAAATCGCTGGTGCTCCATCGGAATACGTTCACGATCTGCGCACTCGCCCGGCGCGCAACATCGGCCCCGGCACCTAACTGATTGCGCCGAGACTGCGCACAGATCGCGAAAATGCACGGAATCGCGATCTCCCCGCAGTTTCGGCGGACGAATTTAGAAGGCGGCGGCCTGGTCGACGATGTTGACCAGCACCCGAACGCCCACAGGAAGCGATCGCTCGTCCAGGTCGAACGTCGGCTGATGCAGATCCAATTGCGGGCCGCGGCCCGTCCAGACGCCAAGCCGCGCCATCGCGCCCGGCACTTCTTCGAGATACCACGAGAAGTCCTCACCGCCACCGGACTGACGGGTGTCGCACAACACGTCGGAGCCGATTGCCTCGATCGCGTGGGTGAGGATCCGCGTTGAGATCTCCTCGTTGACCACTGGCGGCACGCCGCGGCGGTACTGCACGCTGTGCTCGATGCCCAACGGGCCTAGCAGGGACGAAACGGTCTCCTGCACAATCGATTCCAGCGAATCCCAAGTGTCGCGGCTCGCGGTGCGGATCGTCCCGGCCAGTGTGCCCGATTGCGGGATCGCATTGGCGGCCACGCCCGCGTTGACCGCCCCCCACACCATCACCGTGCTGTTGCGCGGGTCGATGCGGCGCGACAACACGCCGGGCACACCGGTGATCAACGTTCCGAGCCCGTACACCAGGTCGCCGGTCAGATGCGGCCGCGACGTGTGCCCGCCGTGCGATTGCAGCGTGACCTCGATCTGATCGGCGGCCGACGTGATGGGACCCGGCCGAACCGCGACCTTGCCGACCGCCAGCCGCGGGTCGCAATGCAGCGCGAAGATACGCGACACACCTGTCAGCACGCCCGCCGCGATCGCGTCGATCGCGCCGCCGGGCATCAGCTCCTCGGCAGCCTGGAAGATCAACCGCACACCGACCGGCAGTTCGGGCACCGAGGCCAGCGCCAGCGCCGCTCCCAGCAGGATCGCGGTGTGCGCGTCGTGACCGCACGCATGTGTGACGTTGGGCACCACCGACGCGTACGACGCGCCGGTCCGCTCGGCCATCGGCAGCGCGTCCATATCGGCCCGCAGCGCGATCCGTGGCCCGTGCTCGGGTCCGAAGTCGCAGGTCAGCCCCGTGCCGCCGGGTAACACCTTCGGGTTGAGGCCCGCGTCGGCCAACTGAGAGGCGACGAACTGGGTGGTCGCGAACTCCTGTCGCCCAAGCTCAGGGTGTGCGTGGATGTGCCTGCGCCACGCGATGAGGTCGTCGTAGTGGGTGTCCAACCACAGCTCGGTGGCGTCGACGATGCTCATGACGACCGCCTCGCCTGCAGTTCCAGCACCCGGTCCCGCTCGGCAGGTGTCTCGGCCAGGCGGACGACGGTGCGGGCCAGCATGATTGCGCCCTCGACGACCGCCTTGTCGGCGCTGGGCCCAGCGGCGGCCGTGGCGAACGCCGGCTGGTGCACCGACGCCCCCTGGGCATCGATACCGACGATCGGATGGATACCCGGCATCACCTGCGTGACATTGCCCATGTCGGTGCTGCCCAGCGGCAACGCCGCCTCCATCTCCTCGGCGACCGGGTTCCGGCCCAGCCGGACCATCTCGGCACGGAAGGTATCGGCCAGCCATTTGTCCGGGTTGAGCTCGTCGTAGGGTGGCTCGCTCTCTTCGACCTGGTAGTCACAACCCGTCGCCACCGCGCCCGCGAGGAAGCAGTCAGCGATCCTGCCCTCGAGCTCGCGCAGCGAGGCAGCGTCATTGGCGCGCATTGTGTACTGCATATCGGCCGAGCCGGGAATGATGTTGGTGGCCTGACCGCCGTTGGTGACGATGCCGTGCACCATCTGTCCTGGCGCCAGCTGCTGGCGGAGCAATCCGATCGCGACCTGAGCGACAGTGATCGCGTCGGCGGCGTTGAGACCCAAGTACGGCGCCACCGCGGCATGCGCCTCCCTGCCGAGGTAACCAACCACGACCTGGGACAACGCCAGCGAGCGCGCGCGGGCGATGTCCAGCGGCCCGGGGTGCAGCATCACGGTGGCAGCGATGTCGTCGAAGGTTCCGGCGTTGAGCAGCAACACTTTTCCGCCGCCCGCCTCCTCCGCGGGCGTGCCCAGCAGCGCCACCGTAAGCCCCAGCTCGTCGGCCACCTCCGCCAACGCCAGCGCAGTGCCGACCGCGGAAGCGGCGATGATGTTGTGCCCGCAGGCATGCCCGATACCGGGCAGCGCGTCGTACTCGGCGCAGATGCCGATGACTAGCGGGCCGCTGCCGTAGTCGGCGCGGAACGCGGTGTCCAACCCGCCGGGCGCCGCGGTGATCTCGAAACCGTATTCAGCGACCAGCGCCTGCGTCTTTGCGCAGCTGCGGTGTTCGTTGAACGCGAGTTCCGGTTCGGCGTGAATCGAGTGCGACAGCTCCACCAAATCGTCGCGGCGTCGGTTGACGGCGTCTTCGACGCTTATCGACGCGGTGGCGGTGGGCATCTCAGCAGTATCTCACTGCACTCTGGTTCATTGCCCGCGCGCTAGGCTAGCCCACTGTGACCGAACCGGACGCGGTGACTGCCGACGCGGCAAACGCCATCCGCGATCGCACCGGCGTCGACGAACACGACATCGCCGTCATCCTGGGTTCTGGCTGGGCGCCTGCAGTGGCGCAGCTGGGCGATCCGGTGGCCGTGGTGCCGATGGCCGAGTTGCCCGGGTTCACCCCGCCGACCGCTGAGGGACATGGCGGCCAGGTATTGTCGCTGCACGTCGGCGACCACCGGGTGCTGGTTTTCGTCGGCCGGATCCACGCCTACGAGGGACACGAGCTGCGCCACGTCGTGCACCCGGTGCGCGCCGCGTGTGCTGCCGGTGCGCGCACCGTGGTGCTGACCAACGCCGCGGGCGGGCTCCGCGACGACTACACGGTCGGCCAGCCAGTACTGATCAGCGACCACCTCAACCTCACCGCGCGCTCGCCGCTGGTCGGCGCGCAGTTCGTCGATCTCACCGACGCGTACTCGCCGCGGTTGCGGACGCTCGCCCGCGAAATCGATCCATCACTGGCCGAGGGCGTTTACGCCGGGCTGCCTGGGCCGCACTACGAGACGCCTGCCGAGATCAGAATGCTGCGCACGCTGGGCGCGGACCTGGTGGGGATGTCGACCGTGCACGAGACCATCGCGGCCCGGGCCGCCGGAGCGCAGGTGCTGGCCGTGTCGCTGGTGACGAACCTGGCGGCAGGCATGACGGGCAGGCCGCTGAGCCACGACGAGGTGCTGCAGGAGGGCCGTCAGTCGGCGACGCGGATGGGCTCCCTGCTCGGCGCGGTGATCGCGCGAGTCTGACGGCCGATCCGCTTGCTGACCCACACCACGCAGCGGGCCATGAGCGGCGCCGCGAACAACATCAGCAGGATGCGCACTACCTGCGCCGCGATGATGAATGTCACGTTGGACCCGGTTTCGACGGCGGTGGCGAGCACCGCGTACACACCGCCGGGGCTGGTGGCGAGGTAGCCCTCCAGCGGGGTCAGCCCGGTGAAGCGCGCCAGCAGCGCGCCGAGGCCTGCGGTCGCGACGGCGAGCGCGACGATCAGGCCGATCGCGGCGGGCAGCATGCGTCCGATCGCGCGCAGCGATTCCCTGGTGAACGCCAGCCCAGCCTGCCAGCCGATCACCATGTAGCCGACCTGAACCAGCACCATCGGCACGGCCAGACCGAACGAGGAGCCGGTGACTTCCAGCGCGACGGTCAGCGCCATCGGCCCGAGCAGGCCCGCGCCGGGCAGCCGGATCAGCTTGCCGGCGGTCGCGCCGACCAGCACCAGGCCGATCAGCATTGTGACGCTCAGATACCAAGGGGCTGAATCAGTTTCAACGAGTGGCGCGGCGCCGTGTGACTTGTCGGCGTGATAGATCAGTGTCACCACTACCGGCATCGACGCGGTTACCAGGCCGACCCGCAGGTACTGCACGACGGATACGACACGGTCGTCGCCGCCGAGCTCGCGGGCGATCGCGACCAATCCGGACGCGCCGCCGGCTACCAGCGCGAGCGACCCTGTCAGTGGTGTGACGTCACGGTGCAGGCCGAGCAATGCGCCGGCGACGACGCTGAGCAGCAGCGTGGCGACAGCGATGGCGACGACGATCGGCCAGTCGGAGCCGAGTGCGCCGACGGCGTCCTGGTGGACCATCGTGCCGATGTAGACACCCAGTACGCCCTGCGCGGCGATTCCGGCCGTGCGGGGTACCCGAGCTGGGGGCCAGCGAGGTCAGCGCCAGCACGACGCCGACGACCAGGGCGGCGAACAGCGCGGCGGACGGCACACCGATGCGCGTGAGGGGGATGGTGACGGCAACCGTGACGGCTAGCAGCAAGGCCCACCTGAGCATCCGTCGCATCCACGTCATCTTGATTCCAAGTATGCCCTTGCTAATTTTCAATCGCAACATGCGGTGATGCGCGTGACAGAATCCCTTTGCCAAGGTATACCTTGGTTATGACGCGCGTTGACTCGCCGGCCACCGAACTGCGGGAATCGATGATGGCGGTGACCAGGCAGATGCGCAGGCATCGGCCCGACAACGGCCTGACGCTGAGCCAGATGCAGCTGCTCGGCGAGATCAGCCGCACCGGGGTCACCACACCCGCCGAACTCGGCATCCTGTTGCACGTGCGGGTGCAGTCGCTGACCGACAGCATCAACGAACTGGTTAGCCGCGACCTCATTGCGCGCCGCCCCGACGAGACCGATCGGCGCCGTCAGCTCATCGAGATCACCGATGCAGGCACCGCGCTGCTTGAGGCCGACCGCGCCGAGCGCGACGCCTGGCTGCACGCGACCATGCGCGACAACCTCACACCTCTGGAATTCGACCTGTTGATGCTCGTCGCGCCGGTGCTCCGCAAGCTGGCTTACACCGACGCGAAAGCGGGCACACTAGCCGTATGACTTCGTCGCGGACCTCAATGGCCGCGCAGGAGTGGATTTCTCATGACCCCGATCCGCAGACCGCCGCAGAGCTGGCGGCGCTCAGCGAGGAGGAGCTCGCCGAGCGGTTCTCCCAACCGCTGACGTTCGGGACGGCGGGTTTGCGTGGGCCCCTGCGGGGCGGGCCGAACGGAATGAACCTGGCCGTCGTGCTGCGCACCAGCTGGGCGGTGGCCAAGGTCCTCAAGAGCCCATGGCCTGGCCGGTAAGCCGGTGGTGGTCGGCCGGGACACCCGCCATGGATCCGAGGACTTCGCGCTCGCTGCAGCGGAAGTCCTTGCCGCCCAGGGATTTCCTGTCACGTTGATGTTCGCCGCGGTGCCGACGCCCGTGGTGGCGTTCACCGTGCGCCGTGACGGTGCGGCCGCGGGCATCCAGATCACCGCGTCGCACAACCCGCCGTCCGACAACGGCTACAAGGTCTACTTCGAGGGCGGGTTCCCGATCGTTCCGCCCATCGACGAAGAGATCGAGCGTGCCGTCGCAGAGGCTCCCTATGCCGACCAAATCCCTCGGCGGCCCGTCAAACCTTCTGGCGTCGAGGAGGTTCAGCACTACGTCGATCGTGCGGCCAAGGTCCGGCACACACACGGGTCGGTGCGGGTGGCGCTGACGCCGTTGCACGGTGTGGGTGGCGAGTTCGTGATGGACGCCCTGGTGCGGGCCGGGCTCACCGACGTGCACGTCGTTGAGAGCCAGTTCGCGCCCGATCCGGACTTCCCCACGGTGGCGTTCCCCAACCCGGAGGAGCCCGGCGCGGTCGACGCGCTGCTGAAGCTGGCTGCCGATGTCGACGCCGAGATCGCGATTGCGCTCGACCCCGACGCCGACCGCTGCGCGATCGGGGTGCCGACGCCGGACGGCTGGCGCATGCTCTCGGGCGACGAAACAGGTTGGCTGCTGGGTGATTACATCCTTTCGCAGATCGAGCCAGGTCCCGTCTCCGAGGCCACCGTGGTGGCCAGCACGGTGGTGTCGTCGCGCATGCTGGCCTCCATCGCCATGGACCACGGCGCCCAGCACGTCGAGACGCTCACCGGGTTCAAGTGGTTGTCGCGAGCCGACGTCGACCTGCCCGGCTGCACACTCGTCTACGCCTACGAAGAGGCGATCGGCCATTGCGTCGATCCGGCCGCAGTCCGCGACAAGGACGGCATCAGCGCGGCCGTGCTGGCCTGTGATCTGGTTGCCGCACTGCGGAATCAGGGCCGCACGGTGCTCGACGCACTTGACGACCTCGCCCGCCGCCATGGTGTGCACACCACGACCGCGGTGTCCCGATCGTGTCGCCGACGCCGACGAGGCCGAAGCGATGATGGCGCGGCTGCGCGCGACGCCGCCCGATCGGCTGGCCGGCTTCGAGGTGACGGTGACCGATCTGCTGCTGGAGCCTCAGCGGCGGACCGATGCGCTCATCTTCTCCGGCGGCGACGACCAGAACTGGGTCCGGATGGTGATACGGCCATCGGGTACCGAGCCAAAAGTCAAGTCCTACATCGAGGTTCGCTGCGCGATGATCGGCGACCTCGAGGCCACTCGAGCCAAGGCGCGCGCGGTTCAGGACGAGCTGGTCGGCGTCGCGCAGCGTTTCTAGCGCGGCCCGAACTGCCGGTCACCGGCGTCGCCGAGACCGGGCACGATGTAGGCGATGTCGTTGAGCCGCTCGTCGATGGCCGCGGTGAACAGCCGGAGGTTCGGCGCCACCTTCTCCAGTGCCGCAATGCCTTCGGGTGCGACGACGACGCAGACCGCGGTGATGTCGACGGCGTTGCGGGAATGCAGCAGCCCGATGGTGTGCGCCATCGAGCCGCCGGTGGCCAGCATCGGGTCGAGCACCATCACCGGCTGCGTGCTCAGGTCGTCCGGCAGCGACTCCAAATACGGTGTGGGCTCGTGGGTTTCCTCGTCGCGGGCCACCCCGACGAACCCGACGCGGGCCTCAGGGATCAGCGCGTGCGCCTGATCGACCATGCCAAGCCCGGCGCGCAGCACCGGCACCAGCAGCGGTGGATTGGCCAATCGTGACCCGGTGGTCTCGGCCAGCGGTGTTCGCACCGAGACGGGTTCGCAGGCGGCGTCACGCGTCGCCTCGTAGACCAACATCAGGGTCAGGTCGCGTAGTGCCGCACGGAACGCCGCGTTGTCGGTGCGCTCGTCGCGCAGAGTGGTCAGCCGCGCGGCGGCCAGTGGGTGCTCGACGACGCGCACATCCATGCGCCGACCCTAGTGGAACCGAACAGTCGCCGCGGCCGTCCTAACCGCATGTTCGCCGATACCGACGCCATTCGTGCCTTCGGCGCCGCCAATTCGGCCCAGGCAGCCGATCTCGCCGCCGTCGCCGCCACCTTGTCGTCGATGCCGAGTCCCGCGGCGGGCTCGATGCTGGGTCCCGTCGGCACCCCCTTCCTGGCCGCGCTGGCCGACGCGACAACGGACGCGTCCTGCGCAGTGGCGGCGCTTGCGCGACAGGATCGCGGCGGGATGCGACACCGCGCACGCTTCGGCGGGCGCCTACGAGGAGGCCGATGCCAACGGCGGCCGTCTGATTGCCGGGGTCTAGCCGTGCCGAGCGCCCTGATCGCCGCGCTGTCGGCGCAGATCCGCGAGGTGCAGTCACTCGTCGGCCCGGGTTGGTCGAGTGGTCCAGCCATCGCACTGAGCCAAGCGCGCAACGCTCTGGCCGACGTCGCAGCCGCCTCCCGCCGCGCTTGGAGCCAGGCCGAGGCGAACTGGTCCGGCACGGGCGCGGATGCCGCGGCCGAGTTCGCGGCGACGACGTTCGCGGCCGCTGACGCGCTCGCGGACAGAGTCGACGAACTGGGAGTGACGGCGCAGACCGCAGGTGCGGCTGTGGCGCGGGCCAACGAGCGGCTGCGGGCGATCGTCGAACACTTCGAGGCCCGCGCCGCCGCGCTCGAGCCACACCTGGAGTCCCCCGGCGTCGCCGAAGAGCTGTTGGCCGAGGCACGCAGATCGCTCGAGGAGGCCGTTGCCGTTGTCGACGAGCTTCGGGCGGAGCTGGACGGCCACGCCGCCTCGTTGACCGCTCCGACATCGCCAGCTCCCGCCGCGACGATGCCGGCCGGCTTGGCGAGTCCCTCCATGCCGTCGATGGGCTCCGGGTTTGGCGGCGGCGCGCCGATGAGCCCGTTGTCGAGCGGGATGCCGAGCTCTGACGGCTTCGGCGATCTCGCGGCGTTCTCTCCGCGGGAGGCCACGACACCGTTGCCGGATGCGGCGTTCGGGGACGGCTTCGCTGTCCGGCTACCCGACGGCAGCACCGCGATGGCGCCGAACGCGGTTGCGGCCAGCGCCGTCCGGCACGCGCTGACCCAGCTCGGCGTGCCCTACCAGTGGGGCGGCACCACACCTGGCGTCGCGCTGGATTGCAGCGGGCTGACCCAGTGGGCGTATCACGAAGCGGGACTCAACATTCCGCGGCTGGCGCAGGAGCAGGACGTCGGCGCCGCCGTCGATGCCGGTTCGTTGCGGCCTGGCGATCTGGCGGTCTGGGACGGACACGTCGCCATGATCGTGGGCAACGGAACGATGATCGAAGCTGGAGATCCAGTCGGCCTGTCACCGATCCGAACCACGAACTTGGGACAGGGATTTCAGGGATTCTGGCGGCCCACTGCATGAGCGGACAACCGGCCATGAATGTGAGACTCGGAATCAAGCGGGACAGCAACAGGGTGCTAAGCGACCGCCGTCACGGCATCGCCTCGGCCCACTTCATGTGCCCCTCGAAGGCCAGCGACGTTGCCATGGCGCGATAGCAATCCCGGAGGTGCGCGTAAGCCGCGGCATCGTCGTGAGCCCGCGCCAGAAGAGCCCGCAGCCGCCGCAGCCAGATGTCGCGAATCACCAGACCCTCATCGGCTGGCGCGGCCGCTAACCGCTCGACCGCGGCCTCGGCTTCGGCCACGTCAGCGTCGGCCCCGCGACCGAGCAGTGTCTCCACCAGAACACCCGTCGCTGGAATGCCCCACCCCAGCAGCTGTCCCTCCCGGAACATATGGTCGGCGGCGGCGCGCATGAGCGGTATCGCGTCATCGCGATGTCCACGCCGAGCCCTCTCACGCGCCAAGTACACGTTGACCATCGGTAACTCGAACAGGTTGCGTCCCCGGTGCAGGAATACGGCGCGGACCTCGGCCAGGAGTTCGTGTCCCCGGTCACGCTCTGCATCTGTGTGGTGGTGCACCAGCGCAACGCCCAGCGCCATCCGGGCGTTCGACAACGCGAGGTCATCACCGGATCGTTCGGCAATCCGTAGGGCATCCTCGATCTCGCGCACCGCGGAATCGTCGGGCCCGAGCACGCCATTCAGTATTCCCGGGAGGTAGACGTAGGCGACGACGGCGGCGTAGGACATGGGGTCGGCGCTTCGGGCCATGGCCAAGCCGTGCCGCAGGTCGTCTGGCCATCCGGGACGACCCAGGCAATAACGGGCCTGAGCCCGCGTCGAAAAGGCGAGCGCTAACGGAGACCCAATGATGAAGTTGCCTTTAGACGGGTCACCGTCGGCCAGGTCGATGACCCTTTGTGACCACTGCAGCACGTCACACCACTCGGAGCTATAAAGCTTGGCGTAAATTGCCGTGAAGGACAGCCCCACCGTCAGGTTTGGATCGCCGATGGACTCGATGAGGGCCCAGGCTTCAGATGCCAGCTGCGACGCCTCGTGCATCCGGGCCTGGAACGCGTGATCAGCCACCAGCCCCGCCATGGCGATGGCCAGTGACGCCTTGTCCCCGGCGGCGGTGCATAACTGCCGCAATTCCTCAAAGCGGGCCCCGGCAACATTTACATGCACTCGCCAGGCGATCCCGCACAACATGGTGCGCGGGGCGATACACATGGCTGCCCGGTTGGGGTCCTCCGCGGGCACTGCGTCGGCGATCCTTGTGGCGCGCTCCCAACTCAGTCGCGCCGCGGCGATGTCACGGTTCGTCGCCCACGTTGCAGCGCGCATGTGCCAGCCGTAAGCGGCGTGCCGATCACCCGCGGCCTCCAGATGTTCGGCGATCAGCGCCGCGTTCTCCTCCGCCGCTGCCGGGTCACGTGACTCGATCGCGGCCGCCAGGCGCCGGTGCATCTCGGCGCGATCCGACTTGAGCTGAGATTCATAGGCCACCGCGCGAATGAGCGGATGGTGGAACACATACTCGGGCTGTTGGGTGAAGCCGACCTGATCGACGAGTTGGGCCGCCACTAGGTCACCAACGATCGGTTCGGCCCCGAGCACAGTCAGCAGGTCCAGGCCGAACCGCGAGCCGACCACTGCCGCCGCGTTCAATGTGCGTTTCGCTTTCGAGTCGAGTCGATCGATGCGCGCGGCGATGGTCGCCTGCAGCGTGGCAGGCACAGTGGCCTCAGCAGCGTCGGTCGTCGACACGTATGCGCCCGACTTCCCCTGCAGCACACCACGCTCGGCGAGTTCGCGCACAAGCTCCTCGGCAAAAAACGGATTACCAGCGGCCCTCTCGACGATCGTGTGGCCCAATGCCTCAACAGAGGGTTCTGACCCGAGCAGGTCCGCGACCAGCGCGGTGGTCTCTGAATCGCTCAGGGGCGCAAGGACTATGGTTTGAGCACCGGCCACCCGGCTCAACGCGCCCTGGTACTCAGGCCTGTAGGTGACCAGCACCAGCGACTGCGACTGCGGGATCACCATGAGGAAGTCGGCAAGCATCGACTCGCTCACGCCGTCGATCCAATGGGCGTCCTCAATGACATAGACCGCCGGGATTTCGCGGGCCAACGACGCAGCATTCACCAGCGCAGTCAACCGCCGCCGACGGGCATCCGGGTCGATCTTGGGCACGGGAGCCTCGGGGTCGGCGATGCCCAGCAGGTCATCGAACAGCACCAAATCCTCGGGGTCTGCGTCGGGAACCTGGGCACGCACGCGGTAGCGGGCAGCCTGCCCGTCCACGTCGTCGACACCAGTAGCCGCGCGCAGCAGGCGCGCGACCGCATGGAAGGGGACCTGGCTGGCGTGCGACTCGCAGAAGGCGGTGAACACCTCGACACCACGGCGACCCGCCATCGCCGCAACCTCGCGCACCAGACGGCTCTTACCAATGCCGGGTGGCCCCACCACACCGACGACACCGCCGTGGCCGTCGACTGCGCGGTCCAACAAGCTCTCGACGGCAGCCAGCTCCCACCGTCGCCCTACAAGATTCGACTCCGCACGCCCGACAGCGCGATGCCGTTCTTCCATGCCCAACAGCCGCAAGGCCGCCACTGGCTCGTCGGCACCCTTGATCTGCACCATTTCCGGCTCACCCAGTATCGCGGAGTTCTCGACCAGTCGTGCGGTGGACGCACTAAGCATCACCCCACCCGGCGGAGCGACCGACTCCATCCGCTGCGCCATCCCGACCTGCGCACCGACAGCGGTGTAACCGAAAGGCCCCGAACCGATTTCACCGGCGATCACCTGACCGGAGTTCAGGCCCACCCGCAGCTGGAGGTCCACACCGTCGCGGACTTGGACCTCGGCCGCCAGCCGCTTGGCCTCCTCCTGAACGTCCGAGGCCGCGAAGCATGCACGAATAGCGTGATCCTCCAGCGCCACCGGCGCACCGAACACGGCCATGATGCCGTCCCCGGTGAACTTGTCCACCGTGCCGCCGAAACGCTGCACAACGGCAGCGCAGCGGTGGACCAGCTCGGTCATGATCTCGCGCAACCGCTCCATATCCACCGCGGCCGCAATGTCCATCGAACGCACCACATCGGCGAACAGCACCGTCACCTGCTTGTACTCAGCCGATTGGCTGACCGACGTAAGTGGCGCGCCGCACTCGCTACAGAACTTGGCTGTCGGGGTCAATTGGGTGCCGCACGATCCACAGCAGAGGCCCGCGCCTGTCATTCCGCCGTGGCCGTCCCCACCATCATCCACGTCAGTATCGTGTCACCGCTGGTCAGACATGTCTGCCATATCGCATCCCGGACGCGCTGCGCCTCTGCTTCCCCACACCGCCGAGCCGCCGTCACCTGCGCTCACGATCTGCACCCCTATTGATCACTGGTTGAGGCCGGCGACCCGGTCAAACTTTCTCCGATCCGAACCGACAACGCGGGTCAGGGTTTTCAGGGATTCTGGCGGCCGACCGCTTGACGCTCGAGTGCCGCAATGCTATCCGGCCTTCGGCGCGCCCTGTGGATCACCTCTGCCGCCGAGCCGAAGCGCGGCGACGTCTTGTTCGGCGATGCTGACCAGGTTGCTACCCCTCCGCTGCCACAACGCAGTGAATAATGGATGTGTAACTCGGCCCGCGAGCCGCGAGATGCGGGACCGATTCGTTGCCCGATCGCGAACGATGATCCGCGTGCCGTGATCACCGAGGGGCACAAATTCTATGGTCTCGATAACAGATCGAGGCAAACGGTCGGTGGCCGTCATCCTCACGCGGGACGTGAAGTAGGCGAAGGGACGCCAGTCGATGAACTCGCGGAAGGCCATGACAGGCCCGGGCCCGTGGCTGCAATGCGAAGTCGCACCCGCCCCCAGGCGGCCCTGTGCGTTTCGCTCCTCCTGGTCTGGGTCCTTGTCGAATTGCCGGCAGGTCCAGCGCTGTCGCTCGATTGGATCGACGACATATTGCCAAGCTACCGCTGGTGGCACTGGCACATCGAACGTGGTCTCGAAGTCGGCATCGGAAGAGCTAATGTACGAGCGGCGCTCCTCCCGCATCGTGCTCAGCACCGGATCGAGATCGTGCACGCCGCCCCTGGTTTCGCCGAACGACTCGTACATCTCGATATGAGAGGGCAGGTCGAAGGACAAAGGAAGATGCTGCTGACAGGCCGCCGTGAAGAACGCGTATGCCTGCGGTCCGTCACCGTTGCTGATCGTGTTCTTCAGCAGCCGATGTGCCAGGATGACGTCCGGTCCCGCGAGGTCCTCACGTCTGTCGTCGCGCTCGACCACATAGCTGCCGTATGCGTTATGAACTTCAGCCCAAGCGAACCGATGGCAGCGCAGGCGACGCAGCGACAGGTCGTTGCGCGCGTCATGTCGAGCACGCGGTTGGAGAAGTCGAAATAGCAGACCTCGATCAGCTCGACGAGCCGCTCGCCTTCCCGGAACGTCCCGGTGTCCGCGTAGCAGAACACGGCGTCGCCTTCGAGCTTCACAAAGCGCATGGGCGGCTCGAGCCGCTCCCGGATTAGCGTGGTCAGTTCATGAATGATCTCTTGCGCGTGCTCGAGCTCGGTGCCGGTAAGAAACGCGGTGTATCCCGAGATGTCGGCAAGAAGCAAATAGCCCTCGTGGACCCCGTGGTCGTCGCGCCGGTTCGTTAACTTAGCGATCGTTTTCATTCCACCTCATCGCATACAACGCGATCGGTCTAGAACACGATCGTAGCTCGTCAACCACCGGTTTCCTATCCATCCAGGCGAGGCCGGCAAACTCTCGGCGTCGCAAGCGCACGCCGGTCAGGTCAATACCCTCTACCCCGCCAGATGTGCCGTGTCATATCGCGGCGACCAATCCTCTGCGACGACTGGTTTTCGTCGCTGACGCTGGCTACACCCGCGTCGTGAAGTGGACCCCAGCGTCACCCTGCCAACCGTGGGCCTACCCGCAGAACTTGCTGAAGTACAACGGCAACGCCGGACGCGCTTGTTCGCCGAACCGACAACGCAGGACAGGGCTTTCAGGGATTCTGGCGTCCAACGCCTTGACGACCGCCGTTATGGCATCGCTGCGCGTCTGTCAGTTATGGCGAGCTGCTTCCTGCGCGAGTTGCACACGCGACGTCAGCCCGAGTTTGGAGTAAACGTGGGTCAGGTGGGTTTGCACGGTGCGCGGTGAGACGAAAAGCCGCGTGGCGATGTCTCTGTTGGCGAGTCCTTCGCTGACGAGTCGTACGACGTCGCGCTCGGTGGGCGTTAGCGAGGCCCAGCCGCTGCTGGGTCGTTTGCGTTCGCCGCGACGGCGCTGTGCGTAGGCGAGCGCTTCGTCTGTGGACAGAGCGGCGCCCTCGGCCCACGCGGATTCAAAATCCTTCTCGCCCATCGCATCACGAAGTGCCGCCACCGGGAATTCGAAGAATGCGTCGAAGATCTTGAAACGGACGAGGCCGCCGTGCTGACGGATGGCGTTTGCGGCGCCGAACAGCCGCGCCGCTTCACTGTGGCTGCCGGCGCCGACGGCGAGTGCGGCGAGGCACTCGAGGGTGTCGGGAGTGACGCCGAATGCCCCACTGCTGGCGGCGGTCGCGAGCGCGTCGTGCGCGTCACGGTCGGCCTGTTCGGGCTCACCCTGCACGATCGCAACGCCCGCGCGCGTGGTCAGCGCCATTGATTGGTGCCAGCCGCGATTCACCGCGACCGCTTCGTCGGCCAGACGTCGGGCTGCGATGAGGTCCCCGCGCGCCAGCGCAGCCTGGGCGGCATAAGGAATCCAGATCGCGGCCATCTTGGGCTGGATACTGAGATGGGGCCAGCCCGCAGCGATCGCATCGTCCGCCGCGGAAACGTCGCCCGCGGCGAGGGTCGCAACAGTCAACCCGCCGTAGGCTAGGCCCGGGTAGAACCCGCCGAGTTCCGCCGCGGCCTCGACAGCCGAGTCGCCCGCCTCCCGCGCATTCGGGTCCCCTTGGTACCCCAGAATGTAGGCCTGCATGAATAGGGCGGCGCACCTCATGAGCACGTCGTGAGCCGCATCGGCCTCGGCGGTCACCTCACGTAATTGCGCGACGGCTCCAACGGCATCACCGGTCATGCCCTGTGCTATTCCGAGACTCCACCGGCAAGCACGCGACACGAACCCGTCACCCATGGCTTCGGCGAGGTCGCGACCTTCTTCGGCGGCCGCACGTATCGCGATCGGATCACCTGCCAAGACCGCTGCGAACGCCCGGCTGAACAGAATGTGGCAGAGCCGCCACCCGTCGCCTATCGCCCGGGTCAGGCTGATCGCCTCGGCGAAGTACGGCTCGCCGGCGTCAGGGTTGTAGGCGTTGGCGTTGGCGGCCAGGGCCCGGGACAGCAGGGCGGAGTCGTCGACTTCCCGCGCGATCGCCAGGGCTTCGCGGGCCAGCTCCATGCTGTGGGTGGCGCCTACATACACGTCGAGCATGGCGTAGTCCGCGAGCAGCGCGGCCCGCACCGCCGGCGCCAACTCGTCCGGTTGTGCGTTCGCGTCGGCGAGGGCAGCGTCGAACCAGGCCAGCCCTTCCTGGATCCGCCCCCGTGTGAGCCACAGCGGCTGCAGCGACGACGCCAGCCTCGACGCGAGCGCGGTATCGGATTCTTCGCGGCTCCACGCGAAAGCGGCTCGCAGGTTGTCGATCTCGGTTTCGGCCTGCTCGAGGCGCTGCTCGTAGCTGTTCCGTGCCGGGGTGTCGAGCAGGGCTGCCATGGACGAGTAGTAATCACGATGACGGGCACGCACGGTGTCGGCCTCACCGGACTCGCCGAGCTTTTCCAGAGCGTATTGGCGCATCGTCTCCAGCAACCGGTATCGCGTTGGGCCACTTGCGCTTTCGGCCACGACCAGGGACTTGTCGACCAGCAATGTGAGCAGATCGAGGACCTGGAAGCGTTCCACGTCGCCACCGCCGGCGACCGCCTCTGCGGCGTCGAGGTCGAACCCGCCCATAAATACCGCCAGCCGGGCGAACACGATTCGTTCGGGCTCGGTCAGCAGCGCATGTGACCAATCCACCGAGGCCCGCAACGTCTGCTGGCGCCGCACCGCAGTGCGTGCACCCGCCGGTCAGCAGCCGGAAGCGATCATGCAGGCCGTCGCGGATCTCGATCAGCGACATGACGCGCACCCGCGCCGCCGCGAGCTCGATCGCCAGTGGCACGCCGTCGAGGCGCCGGCAGATCTCCGCCGCGGTGGCGGCGTGCTCGTCGGTGAGGCGGAAATCGGGACGGACGTGTCGCGCGCGGTCGGTGAACAACTCGATCGCCTCGTCGGCCAGCGATAGCGAGGGCACCCGCCAACTCACCTCGCCGGCCACCCCGATCGGCTCACGACTCGTCGCCACAACCGTCACCGCAGGGCAGCCGCCCTGCAGGCCGACCACCAGCGCGGCGGTCGCGTCCAGCAGATGCTCGCAGTTGTCCAGCACCAGCAGCATCCGTCGGTCGCCGACAAACCGCAGCAGCGTGTCCATCGTGGAGCGGCCCGGCTGGTCGGGCAGGCCCAGCGCACGGATCACCGCGACAGGCACCAGATCGGGATCGGTGATCGGCGCCAGATCGACCAACCACACCCCGCCGCCGAATCCGCCGGCGCTCTCGGCCGCCAACTGCACCGCCAGCCGGGTTTTGCCCACGCCGCCCGCGCCGGTGAGCGTCACGAGCCGGTTGTCGGCGAGGATCTGCCGCACGTCGTTCATTTCGGCTTCGCGGCCCACGAAACTCGTGAACTGTACCGGAAGATGCTGGGCGACAACGGTTTCACGCGTGCGCAGCGGCGGGAAGTCGTTGCGGAGATCCGGGTGGCACAGCTGGACCACCCGTTCCAGGCGCGGGAGATCCCGCAGCTGATGCGAACCGAGATCGGTCAGCCAGGCGTCGGCAGGGAGTCCATCGACCACCAGATCGTTGGTGGTGCCCGACAGCACGGTCTGCCCGCCGTGGCCCAGATCGCGCAGCCGTGCGGTCCGGTTGACGGTCGGGCCGATGTAGTTGCCCTCGTCACGCAGCTGCACCTCCCCGGTATGCACACCGATGCGCAGCCGGATCGGGGCGAGCGGTGCCCGCTGCAGCTCGAGCGCACACGCCACCGCGTCGCTGGCACGCGCGAACGCGACCACGAAGCTATCGCCCTCGCCCTGTTCGACAGGCCGCACACCGTGATGGGCCGCGATGATGTCGCACACCGTGCGATCCAGCCGCGCGACCGCGGCCGTCATCTCCTCCGGCTGGGTCTGCCACAGCCGCGTCGAGCCCTCGACATCGGCCAGCAGCAACGTCACCGTTCCGGTCGGAAGCTCGCTCACACCCAGGTCGCTCCAGTTCAAAGGCGTGTCCGCCTCTGGTTCGCTCATGCTAGCCAGCATGCGGTGACCACGCGCCGAAAAACATCAGCACAACCGCGTAGATCTGCCGGCCCCGCCGTGCGGATCTACGCCACCTCACTGCACCGATTTACGCGTCCTGACCGACGATCTTGCGCCGCTGACATCGGATAGTCGACTCGTACCGACTCGAGGAGGCCACCATGACCATCCACACCAGCCGCCCCAACGTGACACTTGACCGGCAAGCGGCCCGGGCGGCGATCAGCGCGGCGGCGGGGCGGTTCACTGTGCTGCTGCGGGACACCGACGACATCGAGCGCCAGGCCGCGGGCACCGACTGGACGGTCGCCGAGACCGCGGCCCATGTGTCCTGCATGTTCACCGGGTACAGCGCGGCGATCGCCGGGGAGCCGCAAGCGCTGACCCCGGAGCAGTACGTGGATGCGGACTTCCCGACCCGGTTGGCGGCCTCCAACGCCGCGACCATCGCCATGGTCGACCACACCGACGCGGGACGCCTGGCGGAGCTGATAACCGCTGGGGCACAGCGGTTCCTGGAGCTTGTGGCGGCCGCCGATCCGGAGATGGAGTGCGAGACGCCGTGGTACGGCCCGGGCCGTACCCGCACCGTGGACTGCCTCACCGCCCTGGCGTTGTCCGAGCTGACCGTGCACGGGTACGACATCGCGACCGGGACGGGCCGGTCATGGCCGATCTCCGCCGAGCACGCGAAGCTCATCGAGGGCATGGTGTGCCCGGAGATGTGGCCGCTGGTGGTACGGCCCGAGGCGGGCCGCGGCGCGCCGGTGACCTACGAAGTCCGGCTGCGCGGCAACGGCCCGCGGTACGTCATCCGGGTCGCGGACGGCACGGCGGAGGTGCGGGCCGCCAGCGGGCCGGTGGATTGTGTGATCTCCGCGGACCCGGTGACGTTCCTGCTGGTCGCCTACGGGCGGATGCCGTTCGGCCGGGCGCTGCTGCGCGGCGGGATGCTGGCGTGGGGCCGCCGTCCGTGGCTCGGCCTGCGTTGCAAGGACATGTTCTTCAATCCGTGACGCCTGAGATAACCGCCGGCTTGCGGCTGCCGCCCGCGTGACGATCAGCCGAGCTCGTAGACCTCGCGCGCGACGCGGAAGTAGTGACCGGTGCTGCTGTCGGTGCAGGTCACGCCGGTGTATTCGCTGACGCATGTGATGGTGCCGAAGGACAGCGACTGGTCGTATCCGAGCGTCTGCTGCGGCGCGGGGCCAAACTCCTGGCCATAGCAACCGACGAGGGCGCTGCCACCCTGCGTCAGATAGAACCGGTCGCCGGAGTCCAGATGGCAATCCGGCGGCGGTGGAGCCACCCAGGTGTGGTCGACAACCTCACAGCGGGCAGCGATATCGCCGCCTGGAGTGGTCAGGGTGCAGTTGATGTTTCCCGAGGGTGACCGGAACGTCGCAGGGCCATTCGCGGCAGACTGCATCACCACCGTTGTCGTCGGCACCGGTGGCGGCGCCACGGTCACGGTCACTGTCGGCGCCGAGTCCTGCATCGCGGCCGGTATCGGTGTCGGTGCCATTGTTGGCGCAGGCGTCGATATGGACGTTGCGGGCGCGTCCGACGCGGCGCGGACCGCGGTCGAACCGGCTGACGACGAGCACCCGGCCACCGTCACCGCCGCCAGCGCGACGAGCCACACCAGACCCCGCCGTCCAATACCCCGGGTCGCGCGAGCTCGAGAATTCTCTGTCATGCCGTTTCCTTGTCGACGAACGCGTGTGCGTTCTCCGTTGGCGCCACTCATGTGGCCTGTCACGACAGAGGGTGCGGCGAAGGCCTTGGAGGATTCTTGATGGTTGATCGCGGCGGGAGACCCCGTCCAACCGTCACCGATTCGAACTACCAACGCGAATTAGGGTTTTCAGGGAACGAGCAGACACGCCGCCAGAACCGCCGCGCCCATGATGCCTACTACCGCCGTGCCCCGGCCGTTCGCCATAGCTGGATTCTGCCGACGCAGCGTGGTGCACGAGGCTGCAACGGGAAATGATGGGCATGAAGAGAGAGGACATCAACATGGCTGATCGCGACGAGCTGGCTGACCTGGCCGACCAGGCCGCCGAGGCACTACTGAAAGCGATCGCGAGCGCCGCGCCGAAAAGCCAGTCAACGGACGGAGTGCTCCACCTCGCGCAGGCGTATGCGCTGATCGTCGCGGCTGAGCCTGGCAAAACGCCGCAGCCTCCGATTTCGCCAAAGTAACCGACGTTCAGCGCGCATACCTGGAGCCTAAAGACCCTTGTTTCGGAACTCTCCAAGAGCGGATTCTCAAGTGATCCACCGAAATCCAATCTCAGGAGCGCGATCATGACGAAAACCGCCGGTAAGAGCGCGGCCAGCAAGACTTCCGAAACCGCGGCGAGCACTGCCCAGACGGTGGTGGAGCGCGCGGCGGACTTGTCCGATGACGTGCTCAAGTCGGTCGAAGCCGGCCAGCGGGCCGCGATCGATGCGGTGCGCAAGTTTGTCGACACCGTCGACGAGGCGCTTCCCGCGAAGGGTGACAGCAAGTCGCACCGTGAAACCGTGATCGATGCAGCCCTGGACATGGCTGACCGGCTCGTCACGACGCAGTACGAGTTCTTGCGCAGCGTTGTCCGTAGCGCGGACCGGACGCTGCGCAAGGGCGACGATTCGCACGGGTAAACGCAATACGCCGTGACAGGTACTTATGACGCCATCACCATCGGGTCGGGCCTTGGCGGACTGACGGCGGCCGCACTCTACGCACGGGCGGGCCACCGCGTGTTGGTTCTCGAGCGCAACGACGAATTCGGCGGAGCCGCAACGACCTACCGGCACGGGCAGCTCACCATCGAGGCCTCGCTGCACGAGACCGCCGACCTGAGCGATCCGCTTGATCCGAAGGCCCGCATCCTGCAGGCACTCGGCATCCAAGATGACCTCGAGTTCGTGCCGGTCGGCGCGCTCTACGAAGTGCGTGGTCGGCTGTTCGATCCACCGTTCGTGCTACCCCACGGCTTCGACGCCGCGGAGGCCGCCCTCGTTGCCCGCTTCCCGGATCATCGATCAGCGTTCCGTCGATTCTTCGAGCGGCTTCGGGCTGTTCAACAGGCGATGTCCGTCGTCGGCGAGCAGCACGACACCTTGTGGTGGTTCTTGCACGCGCCCGGACTGCCTCTCAAGCTCTGGCCCCTGCTGCGCGATATGCGGTTGAGTCTCTCGGAAGTGTTCGACCGATTGTTCGGCGATGACGAGGCGCCCAAGCTCGCACTCGCCGCCAACCTCAGCTACTACGCCGACGATCCCGACCGGTTGTGGTGGCTGTTCTACGCGATTGCGCAGGGCAACTACCTCGGCAGCGGCGGCACCTATATCCGGGGTGGCTCGGGCAAGCTCAGCAGCCGCCTAGTCGACGTCGTCGAAGCCGAAGGGGGCGCAGCGCGCACGGGGCGCACGGTGACCGACATCCTCCTCGACAACGAGGGCCGCGCCGTGGGAGTCGTTCACACCGCAGCCGATGGTGGCGACCGCATGGTGGACCACGCTCCGGTCCTGTTCGGCAATGCCGCTCCGACCGTCCTCGCCGATGCGCTACCGCCAGACGCGCGGCCGGAGTTCGCCGCGCGCTATCAAGGGCGGCATCCGTCGATTTCCTTGTTCTCCGATAGCGCTCGGACTGAGCCGCCAGCCTCGCGAGGTCGGCGTGACGAGCTACTCCACCGTCCTGTTGCCGGACTGGGTCAACTCTCTCTCCGACTATGCCCGGTCCGCCGAACTCTTGGCAGGTCCGCCGGGCAACCAGATGCCCCCGCTGATCCTCGTGGACTACAGCGCCATCGACAGCGGCCTGAACCCCGATGGACCGCACCTGGTTTCGGTGGTCGGCATCGACCGTTTCGCGAACTGGGACGGGCTGGACGACGAGGGCTACCGCACCAAGCGCGATGGTTGGCTCGACGCGATCGTGGCCGAAATCGACCACGCCTACCCGGGTTTCGCCGGCGCCGTCGTACAGCGAGATATGGCGACCGCCGCGACGATGCGCCGCTACCTCAACACGCCCGGTGGAGCGATATACGGCTTCGCGCCGGAACCACCTGAAGGCCGCCCCTCGGTCGGCTCCGAGAAGGCCGTCGCGACCACAATCCCCGGCTTGTGGCTGGCGTCAAGCTACGGCGGTTTCGGAGGCTTCACCGGAGTCATGTTGACTGGGATGCTGGCGGCTCAGGCGGCGATCAAATCGCGTCATGGTCACGGCGAATGATCTCAACGGGCAAGCTGCACTACCGATTCCGTCTCCGAGCCGATCCACCGGCAGGTTCTGGCCGCGCCACGAAACGGCCGAAGCGCCCATCGACACGACCTCCGGCGGCTATCATCTGGCACACCACGCAGTCCGAGACCGAGCGCGTCGGGGGGCACGCGCTGGCTTCCGCCGGTGGTACCTCGCTCGAGGAGGCGTCCCCGATGAGACGACAGTCCGCAGTCTCCGAGTGGCCATAGGAATGGACACGCAGTTCCGCCTGGCCGGCGCCCCATGACATCGACCGCCGCGCTGCGCTTGCGACGGACCTTCAAATGGGTGCGGATCTGTTGTGGTCGTTCTTGCAAGCCATCGTCATGTCGATCGCGGTGATGCTGGTGCACACCTACTACGGCTACAACGCGAAAGGGCGGCCCGGTCGGTGTGGGAGTCGCGACCGGCGATGCGGTCCGCACGTCGTTGATCGTCGTCGTCGTGATCACGTTGCTCATCTCGCTTGCGGTATACGGCACGTCCGGCAACTTCACCCTTTCCGGTTAGCGCGGCCGCCGCCCTTGCCCGTACAACAGAGCACGAAGAAAGGACACCAACATGGCTGACCGCGACAACCTGGCTGACCTGGCCGACCAGGCCGCCGAGGCGCTACTGAAAGCGATAACAAGCGCCGCGCCGAAAAGCCAGTCAACAGACG
This sequence comes from uncultured Actinomycetota bacterium, assembly GCA_963841555.1. GTDB lineage: Bacteria > Actinomycetota > Actinomycetes > Mycobacteriales > Mycobacteriaceae > Mycobacterium. Next base: position 117,140 of record CAWJDL010000003.1, on the reverse strand, counting down.
GGGTGCTTCATCTGGCGCAGGCGTACGCGCTGGTCGTCTCGGCTGACCCCGGCAAGCCACCGCAGCCTCCGATTTCGCCGGAGTAACCGTTTGGCGCTACTGCCGCGTCATTGCGATGTTCAACCGGTCGCGGCTGTCGTCGCCGATGTCGATCTGCACGGCTCCCGCGGCCGGATCGACCGGGCACGGCTGCCTGCGGGTCAGATGGCCCGGGATTCCGGATTGAGGCTGGCGGCCTGCCGGGTGTCGGCGGCGTCGTGCAGGTCGGCGCACAGCAGAACCACCGAGTGCGCGTCCACCCGGTAGGTGGGGGCCCAGATCGGTTGTGCGCTCGCAAGATCGGCGACATCGTCAGGCGGATTGAGGGCCGTGTCGGCGACGCGGCGCCACGGCAGGTTTGGTTTGGCGACCGGAGGCAGCTCGAAATCCAGGGGCACTTCGGAACTGTTGAGCATTGCGTGCACCATCCGCGTCCCGATCACGCTCCTGACAATGAGCGCTAGCGAGTGGGAGTCTTCCGACCAGTCGGGCTGATCGAGCCGGCGACCGTGGAACTGCACCAACGAGCGGGTCAGAAACTCCCGCAGCGGCAGCCCGTGCATCACACGCGTCATATCGAGTTCGAGCCGCACGTCGATAAGTGTTTCCACAAAGTGGCGAATGTCGGCGTACCGATCGGTCAGCGACCAGTCGAACCAACTGATCTCGTTGTCCTGGCAGTAGGGATTGTTGTTGCCGAGCTGAGTTCGTCGGACCTCGTCGCCCATGACGATCATCGGCGCACCTATGGCGATCAACGTGATGCCCAGCAGGTTCTTCACCAGACGCGTGCGGATGCGCTCGATCTCAGGATCATCGGAGGGCCCTTCGACGCCGCAGTTGATGGAGTAGTTGTCGTCACTGCCGTCCGTGTTGTCGGAGAGGTTGGCCTCGTTGTGTTTTCGCGCGTAGCAGACGAGGTCGTTGAGGGTGAAGCCGTCGTGACAGGCGACGAAGTTGATGCTGTGCTCGACCTCGGCGGGGCGATGCCCGAACAGGTCAGGACTGCCCAGCAGTCGGTTGGGCAGCAGCGCCACAGTGCCGCGGTCACCGCGCACGAACTGGCGGATGTCGTCGCGGAACTTCCCGTTCCACTCGCGCCATCGGTCGCCGACGAACGACCCGAGCTGGTACAGACCAGCGACGTCCCACGCCTCCGCGATCAACTTGGTGCCGGCCAGCACCGGATCGCTTTCGATCTCCCAGATGATCGGCGGGTTGGCCATGGGAGTGCCGGCCACATCCCGCGTCATGGCAGAGGCGAGGTCGAAGCGGAAGCCATCCACATGCATCTGGTCCACCCAGTGATGTAGCGCGTCGACGGTCATCCGACGCACCACCGAGTGGTTGGCGTTGACGGTGTTGCCGCATCCCGTGTAGTCCAGATACTTCGCCTGATTCGTGGGGTCGAGGAGGTAATAGGCCTCGTTGTCGAGCCCGCGCCAGCAGAACGTGGGCCCCTCGGCGTCACCCTCGGCGGTGTGGTTGAAGACCACGTCCAGGATCACCTCGATGCCGGCCCGGTGGAGCTCTTTGACCATGTTGCGGAACTCATCCAACGCGCCGAGCGGGTCACCGGTTGAGGCGTAGGCGGCGTGCGGGGCAAAGAACGAGACGGGGCTGTAACCCCAATAGTTGGCCAGTCGCGGCGGCGCGTCCTGCGGATCGAATGCCTGCACCGGCATCAGTTCCACCGCCGTGATTCCCAGCGAGCGCAGGTAGGGAATCTTGGCCACCAGCCCGGCGTAGGTGCCGGCCAGCCCAGGAGCCAGCCCGCTGTTGGGATGAGCGGTGAAGCCGCGGACATGAAGCTCGTAGATGACCGTGCGCGCAAACGGCCGCCCGAGAGGGACATCCCCTTCCCAGTCATAGACCGACAGATCGGCCACGACGCTCTTCATCGCCGTACGGGGATCTCGATCCGCCCGCGTCCCGGCCATCCGGTCGTAAGCCGCCGGCACCGCCACGGCGACGCTGTAAGGATCGAGGAGGATTGCCGACGAGTCATGCACGCGCCAGGCGTAGACCTGTCCCGGCCCGACGTCTGATACGAACACATGCCAGTAGTAGGCCGTCCGGTTGCGCACACGGTCGAGCGGGATCACGCGGGACGGCGGTGCGTCGTCGACATCGTCGAACAGCAGCAGGTCGAGCTGTGCCTGCGTGCGCGACCACACCGAGAAATTGGTGCCGCCGTCGACCCGATGAGCGCCCAACGGGTAGGCGCGTCCCGCGGCCACAGTCCGACCCATGGCTTTCATTGTTAACCGAGTCAGGCCACCAGCGGCCCCGACTGAGTCAACGAAGCCGCGCCACGACACGCACAGGCGCCACCGGCCCACCGCGTGACGAGGTCCGACCCGATTCGGCCAGGCCAAGACCTTCTACGTGACGCGGTACTGCTGATACCCCTTCTGCCCGCGATGATCGGTATCGGCCGCGACCGGGATCTTCATGGGGCGCTACACCATCGGCAAGGCAGCTACAGCCGCGTATGGCATCACTGCGCTGGTGGTGTTCCTCTGTGTGGTTGCGCTGGCAGGCACTGCCCTGGCGGCGTAGCGGCCGGGAGCCGGCGGCATCGCGGAACTCGGTGGCTAGGCTGTGCCGCATGGCTGCTGACATCGTGCCGATCCGGCTCGGGCTGACAAAGGGCGACCTGTACACGTTGTGGGCTCCACGCTGGCGCGACGAGGGCGACGAATGGGAGGCGTTCCTCGGTAAGGACGACGATCTGTATGCGTTCGAGTCCGTCGCCGACCTGGCCGCATTCGTCAGGACCAACAAGGACAACGACCTCGTCGACCACCCCGCGTGGGAAGGGTTGACCGAGGCCAACGCTCACACGTTCGATCCCGCCGAGGATCGGCAGTACGACCTCGTCAGCCTCGAGGAGCTGGTCGCCGAGAAGCCCAGCGAGGAGACGATCGAAGGGCTGCACCGCACGCTGGCGATCGCGTCCTCCATCGGATCGGTATGCGAGATGCCCGCGGTCACCAAGTTCTTCAACGGCAACCCGATGCTCGGAACGGTCGGCGGAGGCATCGACGCGTTCGCCGGGCGGCCTGGCCGCAAGCGGTGGGCCGAGATCGAGGCGGTGATCGGCCGCGGCTGGGACAACGTGGTCGACGCGATCGACGAGATCGTCACCATTCCCGACGTCGACGAGGCCGCCTCGAAGAAGGCCGAAGCCGAACTGGCCGAACCCGCACCCGAACCCGAAGACGTCGAGGAGCCGGACGAAGGCGACGCAGGGACGAGGCGGATGTCGTGATCGACGACGTCGTCGACACTGACGACGAAGCCGACGCGCTCGCAGCAGCGGCCGAGGAGCAAGGTGCTCGGCAGCGACGAGGACTTCTGGCATCGGGTCGGCATCGATCCGGTGCGGATCATGACCAGCGCCGGCACGTACTACACGCTGCGCTGCTATCTCGATGACCAGCCAATCTTCTTGGGTCGCAACGGAAGAGTCAGCGTGTTCGGCTCCGGTGGCGCGCTTGCCCGCTACCTGGCGGACGAACACGACCACGACCTGTCCGACCTGGCCACCTATGACGACATCCGCACGGCGGCCACCGACGGCTCATTGCAGGTCGACGTCAGCGACGACAACGTCTATGTGCTGACCGGAATCGCCGACGATCTCGCCGACGGCCCTGACGCCATCGACCGCGACCAACTCGAGCTCGCCGTCGAATTGCTCAGGGATGTGGGCGATTACGCCGAGGACACCACCGTCGACGAGTCCCTGGACGCCGATCAGCCGCTGGGCCGGCTGGTGGCCCACGTGCTCGACCCGGACACCGTCGCCGCCCGACCCCGCCGTACGCAAAGGCCGTCGAGCAGTGGGAGGCGCTGGAGGCGTTCGTGGAGTCGCGGCTGCGCCAGGAGTAGCGCTACAGCTCTGTCGCCTTGGGATGCCGCGGCTGGTACAGGCCGAGTTCGCCGCCGCCAGGAAGTCGGATGCTGGTCAACAGTCCCCAGCCCTGATCGCTCACCGGCCCGCACGTGACGCCCTTGGCCGCCAACTGCTCGATCGTGGCGTTGACGTCGTCGCACATCAGGTACAGCTCGTGGGATCCGGCGCCGTCGACAGGGTGCACGGCCACCTCGGCGGGCGGCAGCTTGAAGATCAGCCAGCCGCCTCCGGCGTCGACATGTGGATATCCGAGCACGTCGCGAAGGAACGCTCGGTCGGCGTCGGCGTCGCGGCTGTAGATGATGACGTGAGCGCCCGTGATCACCGCCTCACGATACGTCGCGATGAGTTCGCGGCCCGACGGTGGTCTGAACGATTATGACCTTGCCTAGCACCGCCACCGTCCGCTCCGTCACCGTCCCCGGCGCCCGCCTGCACTACGAAGTCCGCGGTAGCGGCGGACCGCTGCTGCTCGTCATTGGCTCACCGATGGCATCGGCGGATTTCGCACCGCTGGCCGACGCGCTGGCCGGTGATCACACCGTCGTCACCTATGACCCGCGCGGCCATGCCAATAGCACGATCGGCGACCCCGGCGAGGACTCCACCGCCGAGTCGCGTGCCGACGACATCGCCGCCATCCTCGATGATCTCGGCGCCGAGTCCGCCGACGTGTTCGGCTCCAGCGGCGGAGCGGTGACGGGGCTGGCGTTGGTCGCCAGGCATCCGGGGCGGGTGCGCATACTCGTCGCCCACGAGCCGCCGCTGCTGGAGTTGCTGCCCGACGCCGCCCAGCAACGGGCGCACACCGAGGACATCATCGAGACCTTCCACGCCGCGGGCATGCAGGCGGCCTGGTACAAGTTCATGGTCAACGCCGGCTTCGACATGTCGGCGCCGGAGGGCGGCGGTGCCCCGGTTCAGGCCCCGACCGAACCGACCGAGCAGGACCTTCGCGAGGCCGCGCGGTTCTTCGATCACGAACTGCGACCGACGACGCGGTACCTGCCCGACATCGACGCGCTGAAGACCAGCCCGTCGCGCGTGGTGATCGGCATCGGCGTCGACTCAGGCCGGCTACTCACCTACCGGACGTCCGTCGCGCTGTGCGATCTGCTCGGCAGCACGCCGGTCGAATTCCCCGGCGACCACGGCGGATTCCTCGGCGCGCCAACCGAATTCGCTGACACGCTGCGCACCGTGCTCAGCTGACCTCCGCGAGCCTGCGGCACCTCCCCAGCTCGCGGAAGTGAGAGCTAGCCGATGAGCACAGCGTATCGGGGCTTGATCACGTCGTCGATGATGGCCAGGCGTTCGTCGAACGAGATGAAGGCCGACTTCATCGCGTTGATGGTGAACCGCTGCAGATCACTCCAGCCGTAGCCGAAGGCCTTCACCAGCCGGAGCATCTCCTCGCTCATCGAGGTGTCGCTCATCAACCGGTTGTCGGTGTTGACGGTGACCCGGAACCGCAGCCGGGCCAGCAGGTCGAACGGATGCTCGGCGATGCTGCCGACCGCTCCGGTCTGCACATTGCTGCTCGGGCACATCTCGAACGGAACCCGCTTGTCCCGCAGCAGCGCCGCCAGCCGGCCCAGCTGCGCGGTGCCGTCCGGCCCGACGGTGATGTCGTCGACGATCCGGACGCCGTGGCCGAGCCGGTCGGCCCCACAGAACGCGATGGCCTCGTGGATGGACGGCAGCCCGAACGCCTCGCCGGCATGAATTGTGAAGCGGGCGTTGTTGCTTCGCATGTACTCGAACGCGTCGAGATGCCGCGTCGGCGGATACCCTGCCTCCGCCCCGGCGATGTCGAAGCCCACCACGCCCTTGTCGCGGAACCGGATCGCCAGCTCGGCGATCTCGAGTGACCGCGCGGCGTGCCGCATCGCGGTGACCAGGCACCGCACGGTGATGGTGCGGCCCTCGGCGCTGGCGGCCTTCTCACCGTCGGCGAAGCCAGCCAGCACCGCTTCGACCACGGCGTCCAGCGATAGCCCGCCGTCGATGTGCAACTCGGGCGCGAACCGGATCTCGGCGTACACCACGTTGTCGGCGGCCAGGTCTTCGACGCACTCATAGGCGACCCGGTGCAGGGCGTCCGGCGTCTGCATCACCCCGACGGTGTGCGCGAACGGCTCGAGGTAGCGCTCCAATGACCCGCTGTGCGCAGCTCTGCGGAAGACGGTCACGAGGTCGTCGACATTTGTAACGGGCAGGTCGCCATAGTCGGTCGCTTCGGCCAGTTCCAGCACCGTGGCCGGGCGGAGCCCGCCGTCGAGGTGGTCGTGCAGTAGGGCCTTCGGTGCGCGCTGGATGGAGTCCAATGTCAACGGTGTCGTCATCTCACTTTCCGCTCCTCGCGTCCGCGGCGGTAATCCGATCGATGATCAGCGGCCGCTGTTTGGGCGCGAAGTCGCCGACGCTCCACGCGCCGTCCATTTCGGCCATGGCGGCCTCGAACCGTTCCGGGGTGTCGGTGTAGAGCGTGAACACCGCTTCACCGGCGGCGACGGGCTCGCCGGGGCGCCGATGGATGCGCAGCCCGGCGCCCGACTGCACCCGCTCACCCGGGACGGCGCGGCCCGCACCGAGCCGCCACACCGTCAATCCCACCGCCATCGCGTCGATGATTCCCATCGTGCCATCGCGCGGCGCGGAGATGGTCTCGGAATATGCACCGATCGGCAGCGGTCTAGACACGTCGCCGCCCTGTGCGGCGACCAGCTCGCGGAACCGGTCCATCGCCCTCCCGTCCTGCAATGTCTCGGCGGGGTCGATCCCATCCAGCCCTGCAGCGTCCAGCATCTCGGCGGCAAATGCCAGCGTCAGCTCCACAACGTCGGCAGGCCCTCCGCCGGCCAGCACGTCCAGTGATTCCTCGACCTCGACCGCGTTGCCGACGGTGCGGCCCAACGGTGTCTCCATGTCGGTCAACAGCGCGCGGGTCACCAGCCCCGCCTCGGTGCCCAGTTCCACCATGGTGCGGGCCAGGTCGCGGGACTCCGCCTCGGTCGACAGGAACGCGCCGCTGCCGACCTTGCTGTCGAGCACCAGCGCCCGGGTGCCCTCGGCGATCTTCTTGCTCATCACGGAGCTGGCGATCAGCGGCAGCGACTCGGTGGTGCCGGTCACGTCGCGCAGCGCATAGATCTTGCGGTCGGCGGGGGCCAGCTCGCCAGCCGCGAAGATCGCAGCACCGAGGTCGCAAAGTTGTTGCCGGATTTGGGCTTTGGAGATCTCGGCAGTGAAACCAGGGATGGACTCCAGCTTGTCGAGGGTTCCGCCGGTGTGCCCGAGGCCGCGCCCCGCCGCCTGCGGCACCGCTCCCCCGCACGCCATCACGACGGGAACCAGTGGAATGGTGATCTTGTCGCCGACACCGCCGGTGGAATGCTTGTCCACCAACGCCAGTGGCTTGCCGTCGCGCCGCAGATCTGTAAAGTCCAACCGCTCACCGGAGGCCACCATCGCCGCCGTCCAGCGGGCGATCTCGGCGCCGGTCATGCCCCGCAGGAAGATGGCCATCAACAGGGCCGACATCTGCTCGTCGGCGACCCGGCCGTGGGTATAGCCGTCGATCACCCAGTCGATCGCCGCATCCGACAACACGCCTCCGTCGCGCTTGGTCCTGATGACCGTCGGGGCGTCGAATGTGAAGTCGGTCACGGTGTTTCCTCGTGCGCCGGCTCGTCTCGGCGCGCCAGGTCCTGCGGACCGAACGCGTCAGGAAGCAGCTCGCTCAACGGCTTGGGACCCAGCGGATGGTCGATCAGCAGCCCTGGCCCACCGTGCTCCATCAGCACCTGCCGACATCGTCCGCACGGCATCAACACCTCGCCCGTCGCGTCCACACACGACAGTGCGATCAGCCTGCCTCCGCCGCTGGAATGCAGGGCGCAAACCACAGCGCACTCGGCACAGAGACCAAGGCCATATGAGACATTCTCCACATTGCAGCCGGCGACCATTCGGTGATCGTCCACCAGCGCGGCCGCGCCGACGGGGAATCCCGAGTACGGCGCGTACGCATGAGTAGATGCCTCAGTTGCCTTGTGCCGCAACATCTTCCAATCGATATCGGATGTCATGCCACCCTCACCGGCCCGATTCTGAATGCATTCCGAAGCTCCCGTTCCCCGCTGACTGCCTGAGATAGGTAACCCTAAGTTTTGCCGTTTACCGTGCGCCGACGGCTAAACGGTAGTTCGTTAAGCAGTGCAACTGGGTTTAGAGTCGCCCCCGAGGTTTGGGCAGGGGTTTTTCCGCCGCGACCGATGTCGCCGCCGCGGCGGCTCCGAGCCCGAGCGTCCACCGATGGCGTTGGAGGCCAGATGAGTACTGCGACACCCGCGAGCCCGGCGGTGCCGGCGCCGCGACCTCATCCGTCGAGCAGGCGTTCCCTGTACCGCGGCGATCCCGGCATGTGGTCCTGGGTAGCTGCACCGCATCACCGGGGCGACCATCTTCTTCTTCCTGCTCGTGCACGTGCTGGACACCGCCCTGGTCCGGGTCAGCCCGCAGGCCTACAACGAGGTCATCGACACCTACAAGACGCCGCTCGTCGGGCTGATGGAGATTGGCCTGGTCGCGGCGGTGCTCTACCACGCCCTCAACGGGCTGCGCATCATCCTGATCGACTTCTGGCAGCACGGTCCGAAGTATCAGCGGCTGATGTTGTGGATCGTCCTCGGCGTCTGGTTCGCCGTGATGATCCCCGCGCTGGGCGTGCTCGGCATGCACATGGCGGAGCGATTCCTGTGACCGGGCCAGCGGGCGGGTCGGCGGGAGGGCCGTGGACACCCCACCACCGCGAGGGCCGTCTGGCACCGGTGCAGGAAAAGGAACACGACCGGCCCGCCAGCCTGGACCATCCGCGCGCACCCCGGCGCCCGAGAGGCATCCCGTACTTCGAGAAGTACGCCTGGCTGTTCATGCGGTTCTCCGGCGTCGCGCTGGTCTTCCTCGCGCTCGGGCACTTGTTCATCGGGCTGATCTGGGACGGCGGCGTGTACCGCATCGATTTCAACTACGTCGCCCAGCGCTGGGCCTCGCCGTTCTGGCAGATCTGGGATATGGCGTTGCTGTGGCTGGCGATGGTGCACGGCGCCAACGGCATGCGCACCATCATCGGCGATTACGCCCGCAAGAACATCACCAGGTTCTATCTGAATTCGCTGTTGTTGCTTGCGACGGGCTTCACGTTGGTGCTGGGCACCTATGTGCTTGTCACCTTCGACGCGAACATCTCGTGACGGGGGACTGATACATGATTCAGGAACATCGCTACGACGTCGTCATCGTCGGTGCCGGCGGCGCGGGCATGCGCGCGGCGGTCGAGGCGGGTCCGCGGGCACGCACCGCGGTGCTGACCAAGCTCTACCCGACGCGCAGCCACACCGGTGCGGCGCAGGGCGGCATGTGCGCGGCGCTGGCCAACGTCGAAGAAGACAACTGGGAGTGGCACACCTTCGACACCGTCAAGGGCGGCGACTACCTCGCCGACCAGGACGCCGTCGAGATCATGTGCAAGGAAGCGATCGACGCGGTCCTCGACCTCGAGAAGATGGGGATGCCGTTCAACCGCACCCCCGAGGGCCGCATCGACCAGCGCCGATTCGGCGGGCACACCCGCGACCACGGCAAGGCGCCGGTGCGCAGGGCCTGTTACGCCGCCGACCGCACCGGCCACATGATCCTGCAGACGCTGTATCAGAACTGCGTCAAGCACGACGTCGAGTTCTTCAACGAGTTCTACGCCCTCGACATCGCTATTACCGAGACACAGTCCGGCCCGGTCGCCACTGGCGTCATCGCCTACGAGCTGGCCACCGGCGACATCCACGTCTTCCACGCCAAGGCGATCGTGTTCGCCACCGGTGGGTCGGGCCGGATGTACAAGACCACCTCCAACGCCCACACGCTGACCGGCGACGGCCTAGGCATCGTGTTCCGCAAGGGACTTCCGTTGGAGGACATGGAGTTTCACCAGTTCCACCCGACCGGTCTGGCCGGCCTCGGCATCCTCATCTCCGAGGCGGTGCGCGGCGAGGGTGGTCGCCTGCTCAACGGTGACGGCGAGCGGTTCATGGAGCGCTATGCGCCGACGATCGTCGACCTGGCACCGCGCGACATCGTCGCCCGGTCGATGGTGCTCGAGGTGCTCGAAGGCCGCGGCGCGGGTCCCAACAAGGACTACGTCTACATCGACGTGCGCCACCTCGGCGCGGACGTGCTCGAGGCCAAGCTGCCCGACATCACTGAGTTCGCTCGCACCTACCTTGGCGTCGACCCGGTCACCGAGCTGGTGCCGGTCTACCCGACGTGCCACTACGTGATGGGCGGCATCCCCACGACGGTCAGCGGCCAGGTGCTGCGCGACAACACCACACCCCTGCCTGGGCTGTACGCGGCAGGCGAATGCGCGTGCGTTTCGGTGCACGGCGCCAACCGGCTGGGCACCAACTCGCTGCTGGACATCAACGTATTCGGCCGCCGCGCAGGCATCGCAGCGGCGAATTACGCACTGGGACACGACCACGTCGACATGCCTGCCGACCCGGCCGGGATGGTGGTCGGCTGGGTCGGCGACATCCTCTCCGAACACGGCAACGAACGCGTCGCCGACATCAGGGGCGCGCTGCAACAGTCGATGGACAACAACGCCGCGGTGTTCCGCACCGAGGAGACGCTGAAGCAGGCGCTCACCGACATCCACGCGCTCAAGGAGCGCTACGCCCGAATCTCGGTGCACGACAAGGGCAAACGCTACAACAGCGATCTGCTTGAAGCGATCGAGCTCGGCTTCTTGTTGGAGTTGGCCGAGGTGACCGTCGTCGGCGCCCTTAACCGCAAGGAGTCCCGCGGCGGCCATGCCCGCGAGGACTACCCCAACCGCGACGACACCAACTACATGCGCCACACCATGGCCTACAAGGAGGGCACCGACCTACTGTCCGACATCAGGTTGGACTACAAGCCGGTGGTGCAGACACGTTACGAGCCGATGGAACGGAAGTATTGACGATGAGCCGCTTGCGCGAAGAGCAACTGCCATGACCATTACGCCGGACGTCGAAACCCCAAGCGCTGACACGCCTCCAGTGCCCGAGGGCGCGGTGATGGTGACGCTGAAGATCGCCCGCTTCAACCCGGAGAATCCCGACGCCGCGGGCTGGCAGAGCTTCCGTGTCCCATGCCTGCCCAGCGACCGGCTGCTCAACCTGCTGCACTACGTCAAGTGGTACCTGGACGGCACGCTGACGTTCCGGCGCTCCTGCGCGCACGGGGTGTGCGGCTCCGACGCGATGCGCATCAACGGCGTCAACCGGCTGGCCTGCAAGGTGCTGATGCGCGATCTGCTCCCGAAGAAACCGGGCAAGCAGCTCACCATCACGATCGAGCCGATCCGCGGCCTGGCCGTGGAGAAGGACCTCGTCGTCGACATGGAGCCGTTCTTCGACGCCTACCGCGCGATCAAGCCGTTCCTGATCACCAGCGGCAATCCGCCCACACGGGAACGGATTCAGAGCCAGACCGATCGGGCCCGCTACGACGACACCACCAAGTGCATCCTGTGCGCGTGCTGCACGACCAGCTGCCCCGTGTACTGGAGCGAGGGCAGCTACTTCGGGCCCGCCGCGATCGTCAACGCGCACCGGTTCATCTTCGACAGCCGCGACGAGGGCGCCGCCGAGAGGCTGGACATCCTCAATGAGGTCGACGGTGTCTGGCGCTGCCGGACCACGTTCAACTGCACGGAATCCTGCCCGCGTGGCATCCAAGTGACCCAGGCCATCCAAGAGGTCAAGCGCGCGCTGATGTTCGCGCGCTAGGTCACTGGTCCTGCGCGAACGACCGCAAAATGCCAACATGGCGCGGCGTGTCATGTGCGACACGGTCGCTCGCGAGGCTGCTGTCACACATTGGCGGGCTGTCTCGTCTAACGGGTATGACACAGAAAGCCCGCATTGATCCGGTCACACCGAAGCAGGCCTCACTGCTGACGAAGCTCTTCTACCGCGTGGCCAAGCGCCGGTTCGGCGAGGTGCCCGAGCCGTTCGCCCTCGCCGCCCATCACCCGCGGCTGATGCTGGCCAACGTCGTGCACGAGGGCTTGCTGGGATCGGCGTCGAAGAAGCTGCCGAAGAACGTCCTCGAGCTCGCGGTGTTCTGGACGGCCCGCACCGTCGGATGCTCGTGGTGCGTCGACTTCGGCTCGATGCTGCAGCGCCTCGACGGTCTCGACGTCGACCGGCTGAAGGACATCGACAACTACGCAACTTCGCCGCGTTTCACCGACGACGAACGCGCCGCCATCCGCTACGCCGATGCGATGACGACAGACCCGCACACCGTCACCGACGAGCAGGTGGCCGACCTGCGCACTCGATTCACCGACGCAGGCGTGATCGAGCTGACCTACCAGATCGGCGTGGAGAACATGCGGGCGCGCATGTACTCCGCCCTGGGCATCACCGAACAGGGTTTCAACTCCGGTGACGCGTGCCGGGTTCCATGGGCGACGGACGAGCAACAAGCGGCGACGCCGTGAACTTGTCCGGGTTGGCGACATCCCATATGGCGCAGACCTTTCCATCGCGCACCGTCATCGCGGTCACGCGCGGCGCCATCGCCGGATAGCCCTCATTGCCGGGTGCACCCTCCGTGTAGCTGCCCAGCTGACCGTTGACCAGCGCCAGCTGGTTCGACGACAGCCACCCCGGACCGTAGCGACGGGCAAGACCGAAGAGGAACCGCGCCACCTTGTCCGGCCCGTGGATGACCCGCGCGGCCGTCGGCGCCCTGCGGTTGGAGTCGCCGGTGAAGGTGACGTCCGGATGCAGAAGGCGCACAACGGCTTCCATGTCGGCTTCGGCAAGTGCCGCCATCAGTGCACCAGCCACCTCGTTGTGAGTGTCGTCGGCGACAGTGGAGGGCGCCGACGCAACCGCCTTTCGAGCGCGAGAGGCAAGCTGGCGGGCCGCGGCATCGCTGACACCCAGCACGTCGGCGATCTCACCGAAGGGCACGGCGAAGCCATCGTGTAGCACGAACGCCACCCGCTGATCTGGATTGAGCCGCTCCAGCACCACCATCGCGGCGAATCGGGCATCCTCACCAGCGACCACCGCTGCGAGCGGATCGTTGCCGTCGAACCCCGTCACCACCGGTTCGGGCAGCCATTGACCGACGTAACTTTCGCGTCGGTGCGCTGCTGACCGGAGCCGATCAAGGCTCAGCCGGCTCACCACGGTCGTCAGCCACGCCCGCAGATCAGCGATCGAGTCGGACTGCGCGCGATCCCACCGGAGCCAGGCATCCTGAACGATGTCCTCGGCGTCGGCGACGGTGCCGGTGAGTCGGTACGCGACGGCCATCAGATGCGGCCGTAGCTCCTCGAACTCGTCGACCCGCGTGCTCGCGGTCATGGGCCAAGTCTAGGTTCCGCGTTACAGCTCTTCCCCAGTACCAGGTACGGCGGACCCTGCGCGACCGTATATTGCCGCTCGTGACAATCAAGGAGCCGCCGGCACCTGCCGTCGGCGACAAGGGCTTGCAGGCCGGAGCTCTCGGTCTCGTCGGCAACATCGTCATCGGTCTGGCTGCGGTCGCGCCCGCCTACAGTCTGGCCGCCACGCTCGGCTTCGTCGTGCTGGCGGTCGGCGAGAAGGCGCCGGCGATGTTCGTGCTCGCGTTCATCCCGATGCTGCTTGTCGCGTTCGCCTACAAGGAGCTGGCGCAGGACACGCCCGACTGCGGCACCACGTTCACGTGGGGCACCAAGGCGTTCGGGCCGTGGATCGGATGGATCGGCGGCTGGGGCTTGGCCGTTTCGGCGATCATCGTCCTGGCCAATGTCGCCGAGGTCGCCGCGATCTATCTGTTCAAATTCCTCAACCTCGACGACCTCGCCGAGAACATGTTCGCCAAGGTGCTACTCGGATCGTTTTTCATCATTGCGATGACGCTGGTGTCCGCCCGCGGGATCGTTGTGTCCGAACGAGTGCAGAACGTCCTGATCGCCATCCAGTCGGTGTGCTGATCGTCGTCAGCATCATTGCGCTCATCCGGGTTTTCGCCGGAAGCGCCGGGGCGCAGGCCATCAACCCGCAGCTGTCCTGGCTGTGGCCCGGCGGCCTGGATGCGTCGTCGATCGCCGCCGCCATCATCCTGTGCATCTTCATCTACTGGGGCTGGACGCGTGTCTGGCTGTCGGCGAGGAGACCAAGGACCCCGGGCGCACCCCCGGCATCGCGGCAGTCATCACCACGCTGATCCTCGTCTGCACCTACGTGCTGGTGGCCTACGCGGTGCAGTCATTCGCCGGCTTCGGTGATGTGGGCATCGGGCTGAACAATGCGATGAACACCGACGACGTCCTCACGGTTCTGGGCAAGCCCGTCGCGGGTCCCATCGCGGCATCCCTTCTGCTGCTGACGGTTTCGGTGTCTGCGCTGTCGTCGACACAGACCACGATCCTGCCGACCGCTCGCGGGACACTGTCGATGGCGGTGTACGAGGCCATTCCGAAGCGGTTCGCCAGAGTGCATCCCCGCTACATGACGCCGGCGTTCGGCACCATTGTGATGGGCCTTGCCGCACTGTTCTTCTACTTGATGTTGACTTTCCTGTCTGAGAACGCGCTCGCCGACTCGGTGGCGTCGCTGGGCCTGGCCGTGGCGTTCTATTACGGCATCACCGCCTACGCGTGCGTGTGGTATTTCCGCCTCACGCTGTTCTCGTCGGCGCGAAACCTGTTCTTCCGCGGGATCTTCCCGCTGCTCGGCGCTCTCGCGATGACGTGGGCCTTCGTTCAGAGCGCCACAGACATGATCGCGCCGGACTACGGCTACACGGCGTTCGGTTCGATCGGCGGCGTGTTCGTGTTGGGTGTCGGAATGCTGGTGCTCGGTGTCCCGCTGATGCTGCTGTGTTTTGCATTCGGCACCAAGCGATTCTTCCGCGGCGAAACCCTCAACGCTCAAACCGAAGTCAGGGTCCCGGATACCTCCTAAGAGATCACATCACCAATCTTTGTCAGCGAGCAGCGTCGCACGCGTTCAGGGCGGCCTCGACGGTCGCCTTCAGGAGCGTGTCGTCGATCGGACCGACGGTGGGCAGCACGGCACGCAGCAGCAGCGGGCCGGTCAGCAGGTCCGAAACGATGTCCGGTTGCTCGACCGGTGCGATCTCACCTCGATCGACAGCGCGCGCCAGCATCGCCACGACCGACCGCCTGCGGGGGGCCATGAACCGCTCGTAGAACGCGGTGCCGAGGTTGTCGTCCGTGGTGAGGTCACTGAGTACACCTGCCAACGCAGCCTTGACCACCGAGTCGGCGAAGAATTCGCGTTGCAGCTGCTGCAGTCGCAGTAGATCCCGACGCAGCTGTCCACTGTTCGGGGCTGGGTCTGATCCGAATCGGCTCACTAGCAGCGCGACCACCAGTTCACCTCGTGTCTTCGACCGTCGGTAGATCGCCGCGCGGGTGGTGCCTGCGAGCTTGGCGACGCGATCGATGTTGACGGCCGCGTAGCCGTCTGACAGCAGCACCGACTCCGTCGCGTCGGTGATCGCGGCGTCCAATGCGTTGTCGCGCGGGCGACCTCGAAGACCTGGCATCTGTGTTCAGCACCTTAGCCGTTTGACCGATTAACGATGCAGAGTGTATCGTAAATGTTATGAAAGCTACCTGGGTGTTCGGCGCAACTGGCCTGAGTGGACGCGGGGTCGCCCGCGATCTGGTCGACCGCGGTGTCGATGTTGTTCTCGTTGGACGCGATCAGAACAAGCTGGCGTCCGTATCGAAATTTGTGGGCGGGTCCGTGAGTACACGCGTGGTGTCTGGTCTTGCCGAGTTGGTCAGGCTGCTTCACGTCGAAAAGCCGGGCGTGCTCGTGAACGCGGTCGGCCCATACAGCGCGACCAGCTTGCCTCTTGCCCGGGCCTGCATTGCGGCCCGAGTGCACTATCTGGACCAGGCCAACGAGCTCGAGCCGGTGCGGGAGTTGCTCGAACTGGACGGCGAGGCCCGGCGCAGCGGCGTCACGCTGGTCACGGGAGCCGGTTTCGGGGTGCTGGCCACCGAAGCGCTCGTGATCGGGCTGCGAAGTGGCCACCGCGCACCGGCGCGCGCCATGGTCGCCGCCCTACCGGCAGTGCGAGAGCTGGGATCGTCGGTGCTTTCCAGCGCTGTCGACGCAATTGCCCACGGCGGCAGACGATATCGCGACGGACAACTGGTGCGTTGCCGGCTCGGCGCACACCACGAACGGATCCCGATCCCGGACGCGAGTCCGAGAGAGGCGTTGGCGGTACCTACCGGTGAACTCGAGGCTGCGCGGCGGGCATCGGATGCCGGCGATGTGATCGCGTATTCCAGCGAGGTGCCGAGCGGACGGGCGGTCCGAACGGTCATGCCTGCGGTGTCGGCGCTGTTGGCCGTGCGGCCGATCCGGGCCGCCGCGCAGCGTCTGATAGCCCGGATGCGCCTAACACCACCGCTGAAGGCCGGCGACGTCTCCTGGGCGTATGCGCGGCTCGAATGGGCTGACGGCACACGTCGGGAGGCCTGGCTGCGCACCGGCGAGGGGTATGCGTTCACGGCAAAAGTCGCCGCGTTGGCCGCCGGGCAGTTGGGCAAGGAATCGACACCGCGCGGCGCATTCACTCCCGGGGCATTGTTCGGCGCCGACTTGGCTCGGCAGGCCGGCGGCGAGATCGTCACGCGGGGAGGTGTCAGCACATGACCAACGATCTCGGCCGACGCGCCGATATTCGGATACCCGCCGGCCGCGGCGAGGAGATCGACGCGTGGATGTACCTGCCCGATGGGCCCGGTCCGCATCCGGTCGTGGTGATGGCCCACGGTATCGGTGGGGTGAAGGCCGCGGGACTGGCCCCATTCGCCGAGCGGTTCGCCGCGGGCGGTTTCGCGGCGATGGTATTTGACTACCGCCACTGGGGTCGTTCCTCCGGTCAGCCGAGACAGCTGTTGTCGATTCGCCGTCAGTTGGACGACTACCGAACGGTGCTGGCCTGGGCGCGGGCACGGGAGCTTTTCGAGAACACACGCGTATTCGTTTGGGGCACCTCGTTTTCCGGCATGAATATCGTCGAACTGGCCGCAGGTGAGCCAGGGCTGGCCGGTGCCATCGCGCAGTGCCCGCTGGTGGACGGCCTGGCCGGCGTGGCGAAGATCCCGGTGTCCCGTGGGCTTCGGCTGACGGCGCACGCGGTTGCCGACTTGATCGGGTCGGCGCTCGGCAGGCCACCGCACTACCTGGAAGTCAGCGTGCCGCCGGGCCGGTTCGGGTTGATCGCCACTGACGACGCGATGGCGGGCTACGCACGCCTCGACCCCGGTGACGGCTCCTGGTCCAATGACATCACCGCCCGTTCTGTCCTGGACGTGACGATGCACCGGCCGGTCCGCCGCGCCCACCGGGCTCGGTGCCCATTGCTCATGGTCGTCGCCGAACGCGACACCATGGCTCCGATCGGGCCTGCGCTCGGCGTGGCGGCACGCGCTCCGCGCGGCGAGTTGTATCGCAGCCGTGGCGGACACTACGACGTGTACGCCGGCGGGCGTGATCACGAGAACGTGATGCGGGTGGAGTTGGAATTCCTTCGCAGGCATGCCGGTGTGGGTTAGTTGGCCGCCGAAAGTACGGTATTTGACGGAATTCGACCGATCCTCGTCAGAAACCGTACGCTCGGCGCGACATCGGGGCGTGCCAGGCCGTCACGTCTTCCCAGGCGAGGTGGCCTACCAACGCCGCCACCGCGGTGCCTGGGGCGGCCGCGTAGACCGGAACGCTGATGTGGATCTTCATCATCGGTCAGCATCCCCACTGCTACGGCTTGACGAAGCGGGGGTAGTGAGCCACGACGGCGGCGCCGTCCGAACGTGGGTCTGAAGCTGCCACCATCGAACCCTTGGCGTCAGCGAACACGACGTTGGCCTGTCCGAGTGTTTCGGTGTGCGCCGCGGCATCGGTCGGCACCAGGCCCGCACGACCTATTGAGGCCCGCGCCGCCGCCGGTAGATCGACCTCTGCCGTCACCGAATCGGCTGTGCCGCCGTCCGCTTGGAGCCCGACGATGGCACGAGGGGCGGCGACGGCTTCTTCTGCGCCCGCGCCGCCGAGCGCTCGCAGCAACACCTGCGCGAGGATCTGCGGCTGACCCTGTCCACCCATAGTCGCCAGGACATGCCGGGCCGCGCGTTGGTGCGTTGTCATGACGGGCATCAGGGTGTGCGCTGGCCGTTTGCGCGGCGCGATGACATTCGGTGAGGCATCGTCCAGCGAGAAACTGGTCCCGCGATTGTGGAACAAGATGCCGGTGGCGGGGTCGATCAGCCCCGCACCGAATGCGTGGTACACGCTCTGTATCAACGACACCGCATAGCCGTCACCGTCGGCGGCGGCGACGCCGACCGTGTCGCCGTGCGGCACAACGGCCGGGGCCGACTGCACGGCGCCGAGTTCGGCAATCTCGTCGAGACCGTCGTTGACAAGCGCGCCGACGTCGACGCCGACGTGCCGCGGATCGGCCAGATAGGACGCGCGTAATGCGTTGCCCCGGTGGAAGACCCTCAGCAAGGCGCCGAGGCCGTCTCCGAGCGGGTCGGTGATGCCGAGTTCGTCGACGGCGCGCAGCGCCCGCAGCAGCAGGAATCCGTGCGTGTTCGGTGGGCTCGTCAGCACTGTCAGGCCGCGAAAGGCCACCGAGAGCGGCTCGACGGTCTCCGGCTGGAACTCGGCGAAATCCTCCACCGTCAAGGATGATCCGTGCGACCGGAGGTATTCGACCGAGCGCTCGGCGAGTGAACCCTGGTAGAAGGTGTCGGCGCCAGCGCCCCGCAATACGTCGAAAGTGTTGGCCAACGCGGCCTGGGTGAAGTTGTCGCCCGCTCGCAGGCTGCGGCCCTCCGGGCGGAATACCCGGTCGAAGTCTTCGGTCCCGAACAAATCGGCATTCTCCGCATCGGCGATATGAGTGGCCAATGACGGAGCGACGGCGGCTCCGACCCTAGCCGTGGCCTCGGCAGCACGCAGGCTGCGTTCCCAAGTAAGTCGAGCGCCGAAGCCACGCAATGCCTCCCAGCCGCGGATGCCGCCGGGCACTGTCACCGCGTCGGCGCCGCGGGCGGGCAACCACCTGCCGTGCCTGGCGCGCAGACTGGCGGCATCGGACCCTGCGCCCGCCCACCCGGAGGCGTTGACGCATCGCACCTCTCCGTCCGGTGTGCGCACCAGCGCGATGAGGTCGCCCCCGAGCGCGACGTTGTGCGGGTACACGACGGTGAGAACCGCAGCGGCGACGATGGCCGCGTCGATCGCATTGCCGCCGTCCCGATAGGCGCGCATTCCGGCCTCGGTTGCCAACGCGTGCGGCGTGGCCAGCGCTCCGGTGAAGGAGGTCGACGCTGAGTAGGTGGACACGGGGAGAAGACTCCTTGCTGTAAGCGCAGCGGGACAATGGGTTTGGGCCGCACCATCGGCGGCGCCGGCCCCTTTCAACCGATCGTGGACAGGAACGCCTTGGTCCGCTCATGCTGCGGATGCCCGAACAGTTGGTTGGGAGGGGCGTCCTCGATGATCCGGCCTTCATCCATGACTACGATGCGATCTGCCGCCTCGCGGGCGAACCGCATTTCGTGGGTGACGACGATCATCGTCATGTGGTCCTGCGCGAGTTCCCGCATCACCGCGAGGACCTCGCCGACCATCTCGACGTCCAGGGCGCTGGTCGGTTCGTCGAAAAGCATGACCTTGGGCCGCATCGCCAGCGCTCGCGCGATCGCGACCCGTTGTTGTTGTCCACCAGACAGCTGGCTGGGCCTGGACTCCGCCTTGTCCGCCAGACCGACGCGTTCCAACAGTGCGAGGGCATCCCGACGGGCCTTGTCCTTCGGCGTCCCCAGCACTCGCACTGGGCCGTTCCACACGTTCTCGGCCGCGGTCATATGTGGAAACAGGTTGAAATGCTGAAAGACAAAACCGATTTCGCGCCGACGCCGTGCTAGCTCGCTCGTGCTGACCTTCTTGTTGCTAGTGACGTCGCGGTGTCCGATCGGCACTCCGCCGATCAGGATTTCGCCGCTGTCGACCTGTTCAAGCTGATTCAGCGACCGCAGCAGCGTGGTCTTACCCGCGCCGGACGGCCCGATGATTACGACGACCTGTCCGCGCATCACGTCGAGTGAGACGTCGTCGAGAACCTTTCGGCCACCGAGCGTGCAGGTTGCCCGCTGTACCGAGACGACGGGCTCGGTGGATACCGCGGTCATGGTCGACTCCTTCACGTTCATCGTCATCCTTGCGGTTGCAGCGTCAGGGTCCCGGCGCGACGTGCGCCAAGGAGACGTTGGGTGATCCGGATCCGTTGCTCGATGCCAAGCTGACGAGCCAGCCGGTTTTCGATGTGGGCCTGGAGGAACGTCCAGATCGTTGTCAGCGCAAGGTAATAGATCGCCGCGACGATGAAGATCTCGAACGTGTGGAAGGTGTAGGAGCTGATCGACTGGGTGACCAGGAACATCTCGCTCACGCCGATCACCGACAGCACTGACGTCGTCTTCATCATGCCGTTGAAGGAGTTACCGAGCGGTGGGACCATGACGCGCAGGGACTGAGGCACGATGATCCAGCGCATCACCTTGCCGGGCTTCATGCCGAGCGACGCCGCGGCCTCGAACTGGCCCTTCGGCACGGAATCCAGTCCGGCACGGATGATCTCGGCGATATACGCGCTCTCGTTGATCATCAGTCCGATGATCGCGGCCTGCACTGCCGCTTTCACCGACAGGCCGAGCAGCGAAACGTCATGGAACTGATAGATGCCGACGGCGGCCAGTCCGGTGTAGATCAGCACCAGTTGCACCAGGAGCGGTGTCCCGCGGATCACCCAGATGTAGACGCTGGCACACCAACGCAGCCCCGTGAAGCGGGAGCGTCGCATCAACGCGACGACGAGACCGGCCAGTGTGGCCAGGATCATTGCCACCACCGAGATCACGATGGTCAGGATCAGGCCGTCCAGGAACGGTTCGCTCGGCGTGAACAGGGCCTTCCAGAAGAACTGCCAGTCAAAGTGCATGGTGGTCGGACCCGGCGGTCACTTCTGGATGCTGAGGTCGGTCTGACCCCACTGGTCGAGGATCTTGGCGTAGGTGCCGTCGTTCTCGAGTTCGTTAAGGGCCTGCTGAATCGCGTTGTGCAACTCGGTGTTTCCCTTCACCGTGGCTGCGCCGATCTTGATGGTGCCGAAGGGCTGGCCGGCCATCTGGATCTGCGCACGGGTTTTGGTGGCGTAGTAGCCGAGCGTCTCCGCGGTGTCGAGGAACGCGTCGACCTGCCCGTTCTGCACCTGCTGGAGCGACACGTCGGCGTGGTTGTTGCGGTTGATGTCGATCCCCGGCTTTCCTGCGGCAGTGCACTTGTCGGACTGCTCCTGGGACAGCGATTCGGCCGTGGTGCCGACAGCGACCATCACCTTCTTCCCGCACAGGCTGTCGTCCATCCCGGTGATGTCGGCGGGATGCTCCTTCGACAGCGCGATGCCAGTGCCCGAGTACACATAGGGCACGAAGTCGACGACCTTTTCCCGCTCCGGCTTGACGTACAGCTGCGCCATGATGACGTCGCACTGCTTGGCCTGCAAGGTCGGGATGACCGCCGCGAAGGCGGACTCGACGAAGTCGGGTTTGAGCCCGAGTTGGCCAGCGATCGCCTTGCCCAGGTCGACCTCGCTGCCCACCAGCGCGCCCGTCTCGTCGTGATAGACACTCGGCGGCGTGCCGTCGTTGGGTGCGCAGATCTTCAACGTGCCCGCCTGCAGGATCGCCGGCGGGGCGACCTTGGCGGGGCCGGTGCTGGTCGGCGCGGACTCGTCGGACGAGGACGAACAGCCGGACATGGCAAGGGCAACGGCGCTAACGATGACACCGGCGATGGCGGTCTTCTTCACGGTTCCTCCATGAGTCGGGCGGATGGCGACCAGGGCGGCGCGTCGGTGACGCTCGCCACACCGCGGACCTATCAAACGATAGGCGCCTATCGGTCGATAGGCCACATTTCCGCGAAGTTCATCCTGAATTCGTTGGAGGCGATCGACGGCGATCGGCTCGCGCCGCCACATTCCTACAGGTCAGAGCGCGGTGGTTGCCTCCAGCTCGCCCAGTCGGTCCTGAGTGACGTCACGGATCCGATCCAGGCGGGTCCCGTCGAGAAGCAGCGCCCGCAGCACGAAATCGGCCGCCTGCAACGGGCGGCGTTCGCGGATGCGACCGCCAGGGCCCCCCTGCTCCCGGAGGGTTTCGAACAGTACGCCGTTCACCGCGCGCTGCACGAAGCTCGGCTCGAAGACGACGAATTCACCCGCCTCACGACCGCTGGAAATGAGGTGCTCGACCAATTCGTGGAACAACGCGATGCCCTCGCGCTCATCGGCGAACTCGTCCAACCCGAGCACCGCGTCCTGATAGAGGCCACGGGCGTCGAACGGTTGGATCAACGCCTCGCGCACATCACACGCGATGGTGAGGTGGAGCTTCTCAGCCCACGTCGAATCCTCGTCGAGGCGCGCGCGAATGCGGTCGATTGACGGACCGAGATCCAATTCGACTAGCGTTCGGAATATTTCGTGCTTTGCCTCGAAGTGATGGAACAGCGATGGCTGCCTGACCTGCACCGCATCGGCGATGTCGCGGGTCGAGGTACCGAAGTAACCACGCTGCGCGAACAACGTCGACGCCGCAAGCAGGATGCGGCCTCGCGTCGACGACCAGTCGACGGCCGCGGGTTGCCAATCCTGCCCGTACTTCACCGCTCGATTCTGTCACCGAACCGATGCGCAACCGGGGAACCCTCCCCGAAAGGCGTCACGTATTCGCTAGCGCTTGGTGAAAATCGTTCGGTGCCAATCCTTGTCGGCGACGCCGGTGATGTCGCTCATCACGTGCTTGATGGTGAGGTACTCCTCGAGGGAGTAGTCGCTCATGTCCTTGCCGAATCCGGACGCACCGATGCCTCCGTGCGGCATCTCGCTGATGATCGGGATGTGGTCATTGATCCAGACACAACCGGCCTTGATCTCGCGTGATGCCCGCTGCGCGCGGTACACGTCGCGCGTCCACGCCGACGCAGCAAGGCCGTACTCGGTGTCGTTGGCTTGCCTCAGCGCGTCGTCGTCATCGGTGAAAGACCGTACCGTCAGCACCGGGCCGAAGATCTCGTCGCGGTAGACCTCCGACTGCTCGCCGACGTCGGCGATCAGCGTCGGGCGGTAGAACGAGCCCGGCAGATCGGGTGCGCTGCCGCCGGTGACGATGCGGCCACCCTCCCCCGGGGCGCGCGCGACCATGGCGGCCACCTTCTCCCGGTGCGCCATCGAGATCAGCGGGCCCAGGTCGGTGTCGACGTCGTGGGGATCGCCGACGACGACCTTGCCCATCACCTCGCCGACGCCGGCGACGAAGTCGTCGTAGAGCTCACGGGCCACGATCGCGCGCGTCGCCGCCGTGCAGTCCTGCCCGCTGTTGATCAGCGCTCCCGCGACGGCACCCTGGATAGCGGCGTCCAGATCGGCGTCGTCGAACACCACGAACGGCGCCTTGCCGCCCAATTCGAGCTGCACGCGGTGGCCGTGCACCGCCGCGGCGGCCATCACTTTGCGGCCCACGCCCGTCGACCCGGTGAACGTGACAAGGTCGACGTCCGAGTGTCCGGCCAGCGCGGTGCCGACATCGGAACCCGCCCCGGTCACCACGTTGAACACGCCGTCGGGCAGCCCGGCTTCGCTGGCCAGCCGGGCCAGCGTCAGCGTCGTCAACGGTGTCAGCTCGCACGGCTTGATCACCACGGTGCAGCCGGCGGCCAACGCGGGCAACACTTTCCACACCGCCATCTGCAGGGGGTAGTTCCATGGCGTGATGGTGCCGACCACACCGATCGCCTCGCGCCGGATGCTCGACGTGTGGTCGCCGGAGTACTCCGCGGTGGCCTTGCCCTCGAGGTGGCGGGCCGCGCCTGCGAAGAAGTCGATGTTGTCGACGCTGCCCGGCACATCGAATTCGGCGGCCAGTCGCACCGGTTTGCCGGTCTGACTGACCTCCTCGGCCACCAGATCGTCGGCGTGCTCGCCGGCCAGCACAGCCAGCTTGGCCAGCACCGCGGAGCGGTCGGCCGGCGTCGCCGTCGCCCAGCCGGGCAGCGCCGCACGCGCCGAGGCGACGGCGCTGTCCACATCGGCGGGCGTGGCCATCGCATAGTCGGCGGCGGCCTCACCGGTCGCGGGGTTGATCACCTGATGCAGGCCGCCACCGGTCACCACCGGGGCACCGTCGATCCAGCTGCCTGCCACGCTGGTGGAAACGGTCGCAGTCATGGCCCAACGCTAGCCGACGGTGAACAGCGAGGCTACGCATTCCCGCAGCGCGAAGCCCTCTAAACGAGTGATTTCATGGTCATAGTTGCTTGCCACGACGGATTCCGTGCACAATCACTGGCATGGCTAACCCCGGCGCTTCGCAAGGCATCGGGCCTGTCTCGCTCCGCGTGAACACCTCCCGACCCGGCGCCGCGTTCCAGCTTGACGACTTGTCGAAGCAGATCATCGAGAAGTTGCAGCAGGACGGCCGCCGGTCGTATGCGGGTATCGGCAAGGCGGTCGGGCTCTCGGAGGCCGCCGTGCGTCAACGGGTCCAGCGTATGGTCGACGCCGGCGTCATGCAGATCGTGGCGGTCACCGATCCGATGCAGCTGGGTTTCGCCCGGCAGGCGATGATCGGCATCCGCTGCACCGGTGACACCACCCGGGTCGCCGAGAAGCTGGCCGCCATCGAATCCGTCGACTACGTGGTGCTCACCGCGGGCTCATTCGACGCCATCGTCGAGGTGGTCTGCGAGGACGACGACGGCCTTCTCGACCTACTCAATACCCAGATCCGAGCATTGCCGGGAGTGATATCCACCGAGACACTTGTTTACCTGAGACTCGTTAAACAGCAATACAATTGGGGTACAAGATGACAACTATCGATATCACACAAGAGACTACCGCCGAGCTGGGCGCAAAGGCCAACCGTCACCTGTGGGGCCATTTCGCCCGCCACGGCGCAGGCATCACGCCGCCGATCATCACCCGTGGCGAGGGCGTCACGATCTGGGACAGCAACGGCAAGAGCTACATCGACGGCCTCTCAGGCCTTTTCGTTGTCCAGGTCGGCCATGGCCGCAAGGAGCTCGCGGAGGCCGCGGCCAAGCAGGCCGAGACGCTGGCATTCTTCCCGCTGTGGTCGTATGCGACGCCGACGGCGATCGAGCTTGCCGAACGGATCGCCGGCTATGCGCCTGGTGACCTCAACCGGGTGTTCTTCACCACCGGCGGCGGCGAGGCGGTGGAGTCGGCGTGGAAGCTGGCCAAGAACTACTTCAAGCTGACCGGCAAACCCGGTAAGTACAAGGTGATTTCGCGCTCGATCGCCTACCATGGCACGCCGCAGGGTGCGCTCGCGATCACCGGCCTGCCGGTGTTCAAGGCCCCGTTCGATCCGCCCACCCCGGGCGGCTTCCGCGTACCGAACACCAACTTCTACCGGGCACCCGCAACGTTCGAGCACGACATCAAGGCGTTCGGTCAGTACTGCGCGGACCGCATTGCCGAGGCCATCGAGTTCGAGGGTCCCGACACCGTCGCGGCCGTCTTCCTCGAGCCGGTCCAGAACGCCGGCGGCTGCTTCCCTCCGCCCCCAGGATATTTCGAGCGCGTTCGCGAAATCTGCGACGAGTACGACGTGCTGCTGGTGTCCGACGAGGTGATCTGCGCCTACGGCCGCATCGGTTCGATGTTCGCCTGCGACGATTTCGGCTATGTGCCCGACATCATCACCTGCGCAAAGGGTTTGACGTCCGGCTACTCGCCGATCGGCGCGATGATCGCCAGTGATCGGCTGTTCGAGCCGTTCAACGACGGTAAGACCACCTTCGCCCACGGCTACACGTTCGGCGGTCATCCCGTCTCGTCTGCGGTCGCGCTGGCCAACCTCGACATCTTCGAGCGCGAGGGCATCAACGACCACGTCAAGGAGAACGCGCCCGCGTTCCGCGCCACCTTGGAGAAGCTCTACGACCTGCCGATCGTCGGCGATATCCGCGGCGAAGGCTTCTTCTACGGCATCGAACTGGTCAAGGACAAGGCGACGAAGGAAACCTTCAACGACGAGGAATCTGAGCGGCTCCTCCGTGGTTTCCTGACGCCGGCGATCTTCGAGGCCGGTCTGTACTGCCGTGCCGACGATCGCGGCGACCCGGTCGTGCAGTTGGCGCCGCCGCTGATCAGCGGTCAGAAGGAGTTCGACGCCATCTACGAGATCCTGCACGGCGTGCTGAGCGAAGCGGGCCGCCTGCTGTAGGTCAGGCGCTAACGTCGGCGGCGTGCCATCGAAAGAACGCAAGCCGCCGATCGATCCCGTCCGCTGGCAGCCACCGCGGGTCGACCCGTTGCCGGACCTTCCCGATGCCAAGGTCACCGTCGTTCCGGTGCTAGGTGACGGGCCCGAGGATGTCGTGGTGGACGCCGAGGGTCAGCTCTGGGCGGGTCTTGTCGACGGGCGCATCGTGCGTATCTCGCCCGACGGCGGCGAGCAGGCGGTCGTGGCCGACACGGGTGGACGACCGCTGGGCATGCACGTTGCGCGCGACGGCCGACTGCTGATCTGCGACAGTTACCGCGGGCTGCTGTCGATGGATCGCGCGAGCGGGAAGCTGACGACCTTGGTGGAATCGGTCGACGGGCGACCGCTGCGATTCTGCTCGAATGTGACCGAGACCTCGGACGGCACAATCTATTTCACAGAGTCGACGAGCGCATTTCACTTCGAGCACTTCCTGGCGGCGATCCTGGAAGCCCGTGGCAACGGCGGTCTATTCCGTCTCGCGACCGACGGCACGGTCACCACGCTGGTCGACGGGCTCTACTTCGCCAACGGCGTGACCGCGACCGCCGACGAGTCGGCACTGGTGTTCGCCGAGACGATGGGGCGCCGGCTGTCGAAGTACTGGCTCACGGGCCCGCAGGCCGGAACCGTGACACCGTTGGCCGTCCACCTTCCCGGAATGCCCGACAACATCTCCACGGGCTCGGACAACCGAATCTGGGTCGCGATGGTGACGCCCGTCAACCCCGCCGCGGAATCGCTCATGCCGCGCGCTCCGGTCATCCGCAAACTGATCTGGCGGTTGCCCGAGCGGCTGCAACCGAAAGTCCAGCCGGAGATCTGGGTGGTCGGATTCGACGCCGACAGCGGTGAGGCTGTTGGCGGCATCCGCACCAAGCATGCGGATTTCGGCGGGGTCACCGGCGTCGTCGAATCCGGCGGCAAGCTCTGGATGTCGACCATCGAGTTTCCGGCGGTCGCGCACACCGAGGTGCCCACGAGATCACATTCGTAACTCCAACCACTTGAGCCACAGCGTGGCTCCCGGGAATTCGGCCCGCAATCGCCTAATCTGCGCTCACGATGGCGACCTCACGGATGTTCTCCACGCGTGCGTTCTCCCTGGTTGCGGCGTTGGCAATGTTGGCTGCGCCGGCGCTCCTCGGCATGCCCGCAGCAACCGCCGAGCCGAACGCGGCGCCGGAGGGCGCCGTGTGTCCGTACCGGGAGGCGACGCCGCCTGCGGTCGACTCCTCCGAAGTACCGCAGGCAGGCGATCCCCCAGGCCCGTTGCCGGTGCCCGCCAAGCCGCTCGGTGGCGATGCGCTCTCCGGCTGCGGAATCGTCACCGCCCCCGGCACGCCGCCCGTGCCAGGGGACATCTCGGCCGAGGCGTGGCTGGTCGCCGACCTGGACACCGGCGACATCATCGCCGCACGGGACCCGCACGGCCGCCACCGGCCGGCCAGCATCATCAAGGTGCTGGTCGCCGTGCAGGCGCTCCGGGACCTGCCGATCCACAAGGTCGTGGCCGGTACCCAGGACGACGCCAACGCCGAGGGAACGAAGGTCGGCGTCGGGGAAAACGGCTGGTACTCGATCAACGACTTGCTGCACGGCCTGCTCATGCACTCGGGCAACGACGCCGCGCATGCGCTGGCCGTCCAGCTCGGCGGGATGGACGCCGCGCTGTCGAAGATCAACGACCTGGCCGGCAAGCTCGGCGGTCGCGACACCCGCGCAGCGACACCGTCGGGCCTGGACGGTCCCGGCATGAGCACGTCGGCCTACGACATTGGCTTGTTCTACCGATACGCCTGGCAGAACCCGACGTTCGCCGATGTCGTCGCGACCCGCAGCTTCGACTTCCCCGGCCGCGGCGACGTCGGCTACCCGGTCGAAAACGACAACCAGCTGCTGTACAACTACCCCGGCGCGATGGGCGGCAAGACCGGCTACACCGACGACGCCGGCCAGACCTTCGTCGGGGCCGCCAACCATGACGGCCGCCGGCTGATGGCCGTGCTGATGCGTGGCACGCGCGAGCCGATCGCGCCGTGGGAGCAGGCGGCGCATCTACTCGACTACGGATTCGCGACGGCGCCGGGCACCAAGGTGGGCACGCTGATCGAACCCGACCCGTCGCTGCTCACCCCGAAAACCGAAGCCGCAACGGGCAACCCCGCCAGCCAGGCGTCCGCCGCGCTGCCGGATATCGACGCGATGCCGGTCCGGGTGGGCGTTGGCATCGTCGGCACCGTCATCGTGTTCGGGCTGATCATGGGCGCGCGGTCGCTGAACCGGCGCCCGCAGCACTAACGTCGCCGTAGTCGCGAAAGACCAAGCGCGCCAAGGGCCCCGACCGCAGTAGCCGTCAGCGCACCGCGAACCCCGAGGCCCTCACGGATCTGCACCCGGGGCGTGATCTGCGCCGGCGCCGGTGCATCGACTGGTGCGGCGGTGAGGTTCTCGGTGGACGTGGCCGCCCATGCCGTCGCGAACAGGATCAGCCGCGCGGTGATGTACGCGAACACCATCAGACCCAACACCGGGCCGAAGGTCGCGCCTGCCGGACCGTGCACGACCGACTGCAGGTAAATCGAGCCGATCTGCTTGAAGACCTCGAACCCGACGGCCGCGATCAACCCGGCACGAACGGAGCTGTGAAAGCTGACCGATTCGCGAGGCAGCCGCGCGATGATCCAGATGAACAGCAGCCAGGAGATCAGCACCGACACGAGTAGTGAGACCACCCGCAGCACCAGGCTGACGCCCGGGGCATCTTGCAGCCCAAGCCATTCCAGCACGCGCTTCATCAGGTCCGAGTTGCCCAGCACCGTCAGCGCGATGGTAACGGCGATCGCGACAAACAAACCGGCCATGGCAGCGAGATCGGACAACTTGGTGCGAACGAACCCTGGCGGATCGTGGCGCGCCTGGCCCCACATCTGGCTCAGCGCCTCTCGCAGGTTGGCGATCCACCCCAACCCCGCCCACGCGGCGGTGGCCAGGCCGATGATCCCGACCGAGGTGCGCGACGCGATTGCCGAATCCATGAGATTGACCAGCTGCTCCCCGAAATCGCCGGACACTTTCGATTTGATCTGCGCCTCGAGGTCGGCGAGCAGTTCGGGATTGTGCGACAGCACGAAACCGCCCGCGGCGAAGCCGACCATCAGCAAGGGAAACAGCGCGAAGATCGTGAAATACGTGATGCCCGCGGCGAAGAAGTCGCCCTGGCTGTCCTGATAGCGCTGCTGCGCCCGCATCACGTGGTCGAACCAGCCGTACCGCGCTCGAAGCCGGTCGAGGATCCCCGGTTTGGCCGGCTCCGACATCGGTGCCTCCCCAAAGCGTTATGCGCGCGGCTGCAAGAACCCTAACCGGTCATATACCCGCTGCAGCGTCTTCGCAGACACGTCCTTGGCACGCTGCGCGCCGGCTGCGAGCACCGACTCGAGCTCGGAAGGATCCGCGAGCAGTTCGTCGACGCGTGCCTTGAGCGGCGTGACGAATTCGACGACGGCCTCGGCGGTGTCGGTCTTCAGATCGCCGTAGCCACGACCGGCGTAGCCCTCGACGAGCTTGTCGACATCGGTACCCGTCACCGCCGACTGGATGGTCAGCAGATTGGACACCCCTGGTTTGGCGCTCGGGTCGTAGCGGATCTCTCGCTCGCTGTCGGTGACGGCCGAGCGGATCTTCTTGGCCGACACCTTCGGGTCGTCGAGCAGGCTGATCAGCCCGGCCTCGGTGGTCGCCGACTTGCTCATCTTCGACGTTGGGTCCTGCAGGTCGTAGATCTTGGCGGTGGCCTTCTGGATCAGCACGTCGGGCACGACGAACGTGTCGGGGAACCGCGCGTTGAAGCGCTGCGCGACGTCGCGGGCCAGTTCGAGGTGCTGACGCTGGTCCTCCCCGACCGGCACCAGATCGGCGTCGTAAAGCAGCACGTCGGCGGCCATCAGGACCGGATAGGTGAACAACCCGACGGTGGTCGCTTCGGTGCCTTCCTTCTGCGACTTGTCCTTGAACTGTGTCATCCGCGATGCCTGGCCGAAACCGGTGAAACAGCCCAGCACCCAAGCGAGTTCGGCGTGCTCGGGCACATGGCTCTGCACGAAGATCGTGCACCGCGACGGGTCGATGCCCAGCGCTAGGTACTGCGCGGCGGTCACGAGAGTGCGGCGGCGCAGCTGCGCGGGATCCTGCGGAAGCGTTATCGCGTGCAGGTCGACGACGCAGAAGTAGGCGTCGTACTCATCCTGTAGACCCACCCACTGCTTGATCGCGCCCAGCGCATTGCCGAGATGCAGGGAATCAGACGTGGGCTGGACACCGGAAAAGACGACGCGGCGAGAAGTGCTCATGGTGAGTCAATCTTGGCATGCGTCATCCAATGGATTTTTGGGCGCTCTGCTCCTTGGACTGCTCCAGCGCCCTGCGCGCGAACACCCAGCGTTCGGTGATCGCCAGCTGCCCGCGCCCCCTGCCGAGGAAGGTGACGAACCACGAGATCACGGCCATCAGGCGGTTGCGGCCGCCGACGAGGTAGTACAGGTGCAGGCCCAGCCAGGCCAGCCAGGCCAGGAAACCGCCGAACTCGAGCTTGCCGATCTGACATACCGCGCTGAAGCGCGAGACCGTCGACATACTGCCCTTGTTGAAGTACTTGAACGGCTGGCGACTTGCCGGGTCGGCGCCCTTGAGCTCACTCTTGATCTGCTTGGTGGCGTACACGGCGCCCTGGATCGCGCCCTGGGCCATGCCGGGGACATTGGGCACGCTCATCAGGTCGCCGATGACGAACACGTTGGGATGCCCCTTGACGGTGAGGTCCGGTTCGACGACCACACGGCCGGCCCGATCGATCTCCGTGCCGTCGGACTGCTCGGCGACCAGCTTGCCGAGCGGGCTGGCCTGCACGCCCGCGGACCACACCTTGACGGCGCACTCGATGCGGTGTTCTTCGCCGTCCTCCTTGACGGTCAAGCCCATGTAGTCGACGTCGGTGACCATCGTGTTCAGCTTGACCTCGACACCCATCTTCTCCAGCCGGCGCTGCGCCTTCAGCCCGAGCTTGGGGCCCATCGGAGGCAACACCGCGGGTGCGGCCTCGACGAGGATCACCCGGGCCTTAGCCGGGTCGATGGTGCGGAACGCCCCAGTCAGCGTCCGATCCGCGAGCTCGGCGATCTGCCCCACGACCTCGACGCCGGTCGGCCCGGCGCCCACCACGACGAACGTCAGTCGGCGCTGACGTTCAGCCTCCGACGTCGTCACCTCGGCGGCCTCGAACGCACCGAGAATGCGGCCGCGAAGCTCGAGAGCGTCATCGACCGTCTTCATGCCG
Organism: uncultured Actinomycetota bacterium; assembly: GCA_963841555.1. Lineage (GTDB taxonomy): Bacteria > Actinomycetota > Actinomycetes > Mycobacteriales > Mycobacteriaceae > Mycobacterium. The sequence continues at coordinate 85,379 of CAWJDL010000003.1, read as the reverse complement.
GGCGCGAAGGCCTCAAAATGGTCGTTGCCGAAGTAGGACTGCTGCGCGCCTGCGGCCACGATCAGGGTGTCGAACGGCGTTACCCGCTCCCAGTCCATCAGCTTGGAGGTGACGGTCTTGTCCTTCAGGTCGATTCCGACGACATCGCCGAGCAACACCTCCGCATTCTTTTGCTTGCGCAAGATGATTCGTGTTGCGGGCGCGATCTCACCGACCGAAAGGATGCCCGTCGCGACCTGATAGAGCAGCGGCTGAAACAGATGATGAGTCGTTTGAGCGATGAGGGTGACGTCGACGTCCGCGGGCTTGAGGTGCTTGGCGGCGAACAGACCGCCGAATCCCGAACCAATGATTACGACGCGGTGCCGGGGAGCAATGCGGTCAACGCTCATGGGCAGTGCTCCTCCCTACACGCACAGCAGACGTACAGACCCTAACCGACAGGCTTCGACGTCACCGGGCGACCGTCGCGCACGACTAGCCGAGATATTCGACCGTCACCGGCGCGTGGTCTGACCATCGCAGCGCATACGCGGCGGCGCGTTCCACCCGCGCGGCACTGACCCGCGCCGCCAGACCGTTGGTGGCCAATTGGTAGTCGATGCGCCAGCCTGCGTCGTTGTCGAAAGCCCTGCCACGCCACGACCACCACGAGTACGGGCCGGGCACGTCAGGGTGCAGCACCCGCACCACGTCGACCCAGCCTGCCGCGAGCAGGTCGGTGAGCCACTGCCGCTCGGCCGGCAGAAACCCCGACTTCTTGACGTTGCCGCGCCAGTTCTTGATGTCGTTCTCGGTGTGCGCGATGTTCCAGTCCCCACAGACGACGGCGTCGCGGTCCGTCAGCGTCGCCATCCGATGCGCCAGCGCCGACATGAACCGCTCCTTCTCCAGCTGACGGTCGGTGCCCGCCTCGCCGGTCTGGACGTAAACGCTCGCGACCGTCAGCCCGTCGATGTCGACCTCCACGTAGCGGCCGTGAAGCGCGAACTCGTCGGCCCCCAGATCTTTCACCGCCTTGATCGGATGCCGGCTCAGCACCGCAACACCGTTGCGGCCCTTCAGATCCCCGCCCGCCGACGCCAGATGCCAGCCGTCGGACAGCGCGGGTGCCAGCGCGCCGGCCAGCTGCTCGTCGTCGGCCCGAGTCTCCTGCAGACACACCACATCGGCCGTCGTCGCTGCCAGCCAGGGCAGCAGGCCCCGGTTCTCCGACGACCGCTGCTTGATCGCGGCGCGGATGCCGTTGACGTTGATGGTGCTGACGATCACGGGGACAGACCGTAGTCGACAAGCTTGCGGTACCGGCGGTATCACCTTTAGTGTCGGGCAACATGACCGAGCGTGCACCGATACACCTGGGCTCCGGCGAGCCAATGCTTTTGCTGCATCCGTTCATGATGTCGCAGAACGTGTGGAAAGACGTCGCTCCGCAGATTGCTGAGACCGGCCGCTACGAGGTTTACGCCCCGACCATGCCCGGCCACAACGGCGGCGTGAAGGGCAGGTTCTTCCTGGACACGGCGGAGCTGGCCGACGACATGGAACGCCGCATGGACAGCCTGGGCTGGGACACCGCGCACATCGTCGGCAATTCGCTCGGCGGCTGGGTGGCGTTCGAACTTGAGCGTCGCGGTCGCGCCCGCACGCTGACCGGCATCGCGCCCGCGGGCGGGTGGCATTGGTACACCCTGGCGAAGTTCGAGATCGTCTTCAAGTTCGTGGCCGGCCTGCCCGTGTGGCTGATCGCCAAGGCGCTCGGACCACGGGCCTTGAAGCTGCCGTTCGCCCGCCAGCTGGCATACGTGCCGATCAGCGCGAGCGCGGACCGGCTCAGCGACGCCGATCTACTCGACATCATCGATGACGTCACGCATTGCCCGGCGTACTACCAGTTGCTGCTCAAGTCGCTGTTGCTACCCGGGCTGATGGAGCTGGCCGAGGGCAGCGCTCCGACGCACCTGGTCATCTGTGAGAAGGACCGGGTCCTCCCGCATCCACGGTTCACCCGCCACTTCACCACGCACCTGCCGAAGGACACCCAGATCACGCAGCTCGACGGCGTCGGGCACATCCCGATGTTCGAGGCGCCACAAAGGGTCGCCGACTTGATCGTCGGCTTCGTCGACCGCTACGCGACGCCGCCGCCGCACAAGGCCATCGGTTAAAGCGTGTCGAGCGACCTCTTGAAGTTGCCCGCGATCGTGTCGAGGAACTCCTCGGTGTTCTGATACGGCTGCTGATCGCCGATGAGCATCGCCAAGTCCTTGGTCATCTGACCGCCCTCGACCGTGCCGATGACGCTCTCCTCCAACGTGTTTGCGAACTTGATCACGTCAGGGGTGTTGTCGAGCTTCCCGCGATGCTCCAGCCCGCGGGTCCACGCGAAGATCGAGGCGATCGGGTTCGTGGAGGTGGGCTTGCCCTGCTGGTGCTGGCGGTAGTGGCGGGTGACCGTGCCATGTGCGGCCTCGGCCTCGACGGTCTTGCCGTCCGGCGTCATCAGCACCGACGTCATCAGCCCCAGCGAGCCATATCCCTGCGCAACGGTGTCCGACTGGACGTCGCCGTCGTAGTTCTTGCACGCCCACACGTAGCCGCCCTCCCACTTCAGGCAGGAGGCGACCATGTCGTCGATCAGCCGGTGCTCGTAGGTGAGCCCCTTGGCGTCGAACTGTTCCTTGTACTCCTCGTTGAAGATGCGCTCGAACTCGTCCTTGAACATGCCGTCGTAGCCCTTGAGGATGGTGTTCTTCGTCGACAGGTACACCGGATAGTTCTGCTGCAGGCCGTAATTGAACGATGAGCGTGCGAAGTCCTGGATCGACTTCTTGAAGTTGTACATCCCCATCACGACCCCGCCGCCCTCGGGGATCTTGACGACGTCGTGCACGATCGGGTCGCTGCCGTCCTCCGGCGTGAAGGTGACGGTGAAGGTGCCGGAGCGGTCGACCTTGAAATTGTCGGCGCGGTACTGGTCGCCGAACGCGTGGCGGCCGATGATAATCGGCTTGGTCCACCCGGGGACCAGTCGCGGCACGTTCTTGATGACGATCGGCGCGCGGAAAATGGTGCCGCCCAAGATGTTTCGGATGGTGCCGTTGGGCGACAGCCACATCTTCTTGAGGTTGAACTCTTTGACGCGGGCCTCGTCGGGCGTGATCGTCGCGCACTTCACGCCGACGCCGTGGCGTTGGATGGCGTGCGCGGCGTCGATGGTCACCTGGTCGTCGGTCGCGTCACGGTGCTCGATGCCAAGGTCGTAGTAGTCCAAGGTCATGTCGAGGTACGGGTAGATCAGGGTTTCCTTGATGAGCTTCCAGATGATGCGAGTCATCTCGTCACCATCGAGCTCTACTACCGTGCCTTCGACCTTGATCTTGGACATACAAGCCACACTACAAGGACCGGATGGCCGCGTTGGGCGGTTAGCCCTGCGCGGCCTCCAGCGTCGCGTTGAGCGTCTTGCTCGGCCGCATCACTGCTGAAGTCTTCTCGCGGTCCGGGTAGTAGTAGCCGCCGATGTCCACCGAATCGCCTTGCACCGCCGCGAGTTCGGAGACGATGGCATCTTCCTTTTCGGACAGCGACTTAGCCAACTTCGCGAAGTGATCGGCCAGCTCTTGATCCTCGGACTGAGCCGCGAGTTCCTGCGCCCAGTACAACGCGAGGTAGAACTGGCTGCCACGGTTGTCGAGCTCGCCAGTCTTACGCGACGGGCCCTTGTCGTTCGCCAGCAGCTTGCCGATCGCGGCATCCAACGTCGTACCCAGAAGCGCAGCACGCTTGTTGCCGGTCTTGTCGCCCAAGTCCTCGAAGCAGGCACCCAACGCCAGGAACTCGCCGAGCGAATCCCAGCGCAGGTGGTTCTCCTCCACCAGCTGATGGACATGCTTGGGCGCCGACCCGCCGGCGCCCGTCTCGTACATGCCGCCGCCCGCCATCAACGGGACGATCGACAGCATCTTGGCGCTGGTGCCCAGTTCCAGGATCGGGAACAGGTCGGTCAGGTAGTCGCGCAGGATGTTTCCGGTCACGGCGATGGTGTCCTGTCCGCGCGTCGCACGCTCCAGCGTGTACCGCATGGCCCACACCTGCGGCATGATCTGGATGTGTAGGCCCTCGGTGTCGTGGTCCTCCAGGTAGGCCTTGACCTTCTTGCGCAGCTCGACCTCGTGCGGCCGTTCGGTGTCCAACCAGAACACCGCCGTCATACCCGAGGCACGTGCCCGTGTGACCGCCAGCTTCACCCAGTCCCGGATCGCCGCGTCCTTGACGACGGGCATGCGCCAGATATCGCCCTCCTCGACGTTCTGCGTCAGCAGCACCTCGCCGGTGTCGATGTCGACGATGTCGGCGACGCCGTCCTCGGGAATCTCAAAAGTCTTGTCGTGGCTGCCGTACTCCTCAGCCTGCTGCGCCATCAGACCGACATTCGGCACGGTGCCCATGGTCGTCGGGTCGAACTGGCCGTTGGTCTTACACCAGTTGATCATCTCCTGGTACATCCGGGAGAACGTGGACTCTGGGTTGACCGCCTTGGTGTCCTTGAGCTTTCCGTCCGCGCCGTACATCTTGCCGCCAAGGCGGATCATCGCGGGCATCGAGGCATCCACGATCACATCGCTGGGCGAATGGAAGTTGGTGATCCCCTTGGCCGAATCCACCATCGCCAGCTCGGGGCGGTGCTCGTGCACATCGTGGATGTCTTGGATGATCTGCTCACGTTGGAATGACGGCAGCGCCTCGATCTTGTTGTAGAGATCGACCATCCCGTTGTTGACATTCACGCCGAGTTCGTCGAGCACGTCCTGGTGCTTGGCGAAGGCTTCCTTGTAGAAGACCTTCACGCAGTGGCCGAACACGATCGGGTGGCTGACCTTCATCATCGTCGCCTTGACGTGCAGCGAGAACATCACGCCGGTCTTGTAGGCGTCCTCGATCTGTTCCTCGTAGAACTCGATCAATGCCTTCTTGCTCATGAACATGGAGTCGATGACGTCACCTTCGTCCAGTGCCGTCTCGGGCTTGAGCACGATCGTCTTGCCGCTCTTGGTCTTCAGCTCCATCCGTACCTTGCGAGCCTTGTCCAGGGTCATCGACTTCTCGCCGTGGTAGAAGTCGCCGCCCTTCATCGTCGCCACGTGGGTGCGCGAAGCCATCGACCACTCGCCCATGCTGTGCGGGTGCTTACGCGCGTACTCCTTGACTGCATTGGGGGCGCGCCGGTCCGAATTGCCTTCGCGCAGAACAGGGTTCACTGCGCTGCCCAGAACCTTGCCGTAGCGTTCCCTGAGGGCCTTCTCATCGTCAGTCTTGGGGTGCGCCGGATAGTCCGGTAGCGCGTAGCCCTTCTCCTGCAATTCCTTGATGGCAGCCGTGAGCTGCGGCACCGAAGCGCTGATGTTCGGCAGCTTGATGATGTTGGTGTCGGGCAGCTGAGTCAGCTTGCCAAGCTCGGCCAGGTTGTCCGGCACGCGCTGCTCTTCGGTCAGGTCATCGGAGAACTCGGCCAGGATGCGTGCCGCCACCGAGATGTCGGTGGTTTCGACGTTGATCCCGGCCGGCTCGGTGAAAGTTCGGATGATCGGCAGAAAGCCGTAGGTCGCAAGCAGCGGCGCTTCGTCGGTCAGCGTGTAGATGATGGTTGGCTGCTCGGCGCTCATGTTGTCTTCTCCAGGCGTCTTCGTTGTCACGGCGGCTATCAGTATCGCGTCCGATAAGACGCTACGCGTGACAGAGGGGTCTGGGCACAGTCCACCCTTGGCGCTGAAGATGGGTGGATTCTCCCGATGCTGACCGGAAAATACCCAGAGTGAGTGGGTAGGCGTTTGCGACCCGGCGGAGCTTGCGGAGCCGGGTGTCGTTGTGAGGCTGGTTGTTGGTGGTCAGGCGGCGGGTTCGATGCTGACCCGGAAGCCCATGGCGGTGAGTTGGGCGATGTGGTTGCGCAGCCTGCGTTCGATGGCGATGCGGTTGGTGTGATAGTCGGGGCCCAGGTCGCAGAAGCGGGCGGCCGGGTTGGCCAGCAGATGCCAGATGATGACCAGGATCGAGCGGGCGACCGCGACCAGGGCTTTGAGCTTGCCGCGACGTTTAGCGATGCGCCGGTAGCGTTGGCCGAGGAAGGTGTCGGTCTTGGCGGCTGCGGCGGCGGCCTCACCGAGTGCACCTTTCAGATACGGGTTGCCCTTACCGGTCTTGCCGGCGCGGGTCACCGGCCCGGACTGGATGGTGCGCGGGCACAGCTTGGCCCACGACACCAGGTGCTCGGGGGTGGGGAAGCGGCTCATGTCCAGCCCGATCTCGGCCAGGATGTCTTGCGCGTTGAGCGCGCTGATACCCGGGATCTCATCGAGGCGCTCTACGGTGCTCAGTGCGCGGTCAGCCCCGACCGCGCAGTCGGCCTCGATCGCGGGATCGACCCGGATCGGGGTCGTGCCGCCGGTGGCAGAACTGGGATCGGCCTCGGCAACGCCGTCCGCGCCCGCGCCGCTACCGGGGTCGGGGTCGTTGTCGGGCGGATCGATCGGCCCCTTGTCGTCGGGCAGCGCGGCGATCAATTCCTCGATGCGCCTCGAGAGGGTGTTGATCTGGGTGTCGAGCGCATCGATCTGGCCCAGCAGCATGCGCGCCAGCTCGGCGTGATGCTCATCGAAGCGCCCGTCGAGCGCGGTGATTAGCTCCGAACGCTTGGCCTTCATCTTTCCGCGGGCCAGCTCGGCCAACCGGTACGGGTCGCGCTCGCCGGCAATCAGCGCCTCGACCATGTCCCGGGTGGACAGCGTGACCATCGTGGAGGCCACCGACGAGATCTTGATGAGCGCGTCCTCGAGCAGCTTCTCCAGCCGCTGCCAGTAGCGAGTGCGGTCGCGGGTCAAGTCCTCACGCATCCGGGTGTAGTCGCGCAGCCGCCGGATCTCGGCCGGCGGCACGAACGATGGCCGCAGCAGACCCTTTTCGGTCAGCTTTGCCAGCCATACCGCGTCGAGTTTGTCGGTTTTGGGCCGGCCCGGCACGTTCTTCACATCCCGGGCGTTGACTAGGTCCACCTTCAGCCCGGCCGCCTCCAGTAGGTAGTAGAAGATTCGCCAGTAGTCCGAGGTGGATTCCACGGTGACCTTCTCGATGCCCAGCTCGAGTAGCTGCTCACCCAGCGCGGTGACCGCGCCGGTGCGTGCGGGCACGTCCCATACCCGGCTGAACCGCCGCCCCGTCTTGCCGGGCAGCCGCACGCACACCTTGCCCGCCGCCTTGGCCACATCGATGGCCGCGACCCGTTCGATGACCAATTCGTGCTCGGCGTCGGGAATCTCCACCGGGCCGGGCACCGCCGTCGCCGGTTTCTGCTTGTGCTTACGTCGCGTCGCCACTTCGCTTGCCCTCCAATCGAATCCATCCCGCTACATCGGGTGGATCGCCTCGGGGGCCTCGGTCAAGGGGAACCGAAATTCTGACCGGCGTGCTCGAAGCAACAGTACGTGACCCTGCAAGGTCGGGCCCCGGCGCCAAGCTGCGGCACGGGCTAAACACGCCCATAGTTTCGTCGGCGTCGGCGAGGCGACCCAACCCCACTTTTCACGCCTACAAGGCGTCCCACAAGGACACAGGAAGCTGCGGTCGGTTGCCGCGGCGAGGATTGCCACGACCGGCGAGAACAAAACACGCCGCTGGCACCCACTCAGCGGCATGCGATACGCTTCTCTTCGGTCATGAGTGCCAGCGTCAAGCCCCGGCTTGCTGGCCGGCAACCCTCCAACCGCGGTGGGGTGCCCCGGGTGATTGACCAGGTTGAGTAGCCGCAATCGGCTACCGGCAAGCGCGGGTCCGTTGTGACGGGCCCCCAGAGAAGACAGGCGGAGGTCCGGCGTGCGCAGTTGTAGCTGAGTGCGTCGACCCGAACCCAACAGGTCCCATCACAACAGGAGAACAGCCCATGAGCAGCGACAACACCCCCGACGACCCGACCGCGCGGTGGTCGTTCGAGACCAAGCAGGTCCACGCCGGTCAGACGCCGGACATCGCCACCAACGCGCGGGCGCTGCCGATCTACCAGACCACGTCCTACACCTTCAACAGCACCGAGCACGCCGCCGCGCTGTTCGGCCTTGCCGAGCCCGGCAACATCTACACCCGGATCATGAACCCGACCCAGGACGTCGTCGAGCAGCGCATCGCGGCGCTTGAAGGCGGTGTCGCGGCCCTGTTCCTGGCGTCCGGTCAGGCCGCCGAGCACTTCGCGATCCTCAACCTCGCCAACGCCGGCGACCACATCGTGTCCAGCCCGCGGCTCTACGGCGGTACCTACAACCTGTTCCACTACACGCTGCCCAAGATCGGCATCGAGGTCAGCTTCGTGGAGAACCCCGACGACCTCGACTCCTGGCGCGCGGCCGTGCGGCCGAACACCAAGGCGTTCTTCGCCGAGACCATCTCGAACCCGCAAAACGACATCCTCGACATCCCCAATGTCGCCGCCGTCGCGCACGACGCCGGGGTGCCGCTGATCGTCGACAACACCGTCGCCACCCCTTATCTGATCCAGCCGCTGGCCCACGGCGCCGACATCGTCGTTCACTCGGCGACGAAGTACCTCGGCGGGCACGGCGCGGCGATCGCAGGCGTGATCGTCGACGGCGGCACCTTCGACTGGACGAACGGCAAGTTCCCCGGTTTCACCACCCCCGACCCGAGCTACCACGGCGTGGTGTTCGCCGAGTTGGGCCCGCCTGCGTACGCGTTGAAGGCGCGTGTGCAACTGCTGCGCGACCTGGGATCGGCCGCGTCTCCGTTCAACGCATTCCTGGTCGCCCAGGGATTAGAAACGCTGAGCCTGCGTGTTGAGCGACATGTAGAGAATGCGCAGAAAGTCGCCGAGTACCTGGCCGGACATCCGGGCGTGATCTCGGTGAACTACGCCGGGCTGCCCACCTCACCGTGGTACGAGCTGGGAAAGAAGCTGGCGCCCAAGGGAACCGGTGCGGTGCTCGCCTTCGAGCTGGCCGGCGGCATCGACGCGGGTAAGGCGTTCGTCAACGCGCTGACGCTGCACAGCCATGTCGCCAACATCGGCGACGTGCGGTCGCTGGTGATCCATCCGGCGTCGACGACGCATGCTCAGCTCACCCCGGAAGAGCAGCTGGCCACGGGTGTGACGCCCGGGCTGGTGCGGCTCGCGGTCGGCATCGAGGGCATCGACGACATCCTGGCCGACCTGGACCAAGGGTTCGCCGCGGCCAAGCCGTTCAGTGGGTCTGCGGCGAAAGACCCGCACACCACGGCGGCGTTCTGATGAGAGTCTTCGACGTGTCCACCGCAACGCTGCCGGCCGAGGGTGAAGTCGGCCTCGTCGACATCGGCTCACTGACTTTGGAGAACGGCGCCGTCGTCGACGACGTCACGATCGCAGTGCAGCGGTGGGGCGAACTGTCACCCAACCGCGACAACGTGGTCGTCGTGCTCCACGCCCTGACCGGCGACTCGCACGTCACCGGCCCTGTAGGTCCAGGTGTCGAGACGGAGGGCTGGTGGGAAGGCGTGGCCGGACCAGGCGCGCCGATCGACACCGACCGCTGGTGTGCAATCGCCACGAACGTGCTTGGTGGCTTTCGCGGGTCGACGGGTCCGAGTTCGCCTGCGCCGGATGGAAAACCTTGGGGGTCAAGGTTTCCGCTGGTGTCCGTGCGTGACCAGGTCGAGACCGACATTGCCGCGCTCGCCGCACTCGGTATCACCGAGGTAGCCGCGGTCGTCGGTGGCTCGATGGGCGGCGCGCGGGCGCTGGAGTGGATCGTCAGCCATCCCGACGCGGTGCGTTCGGCGCTGGTGCTGGCGGTCGGGGCACGCGCCACCGCCGACCAGATCGGCACCCAGAGCACTCAGGTCGCTGCGATCAAGTCCGACCCTAGCTGGTGCAACGGTGACTACTACGGCACCGGTCGTACGCCGGATCTCGGCATGGAGATCGCGCGACGTTTCGCGCATCTGACGTACCGGGGCGAGGTCGAACTGGACACCCGGTTCGCCAACGATCCCCAAGCCGACGAGGACCCGGGGACGGGTGGGCGCTACTCGGTGCAGAGCTATCTGGAGCATCAGGGCCGCAAACTGCTGACCCGCTTCGACGCCGGCACGTATGTGGCGCTGACCGAAGCGCTTTCGAGTCACGACGTGGGCCGCGGACGCGGCGGCGTGGAGGCGGCGCTGCGCGGCTGCCCGGTCCCGACAGTCGTCGGCGGCATCACGTCCGACCGGTTGTATCCGCTTCGGTTGCAAGAGGAACTGGCCGAGCTGCTGCCGGGCTGCACCGAGCTCGAGGTGGTCGACTCGATCTACGGTCACGACGGGTTCCTGCTGGAGACAGAGGCGGTCGGCAAGTTGATCCGAGAGACGTTGGAGTTGGCCCAAAGGTGACGGACTCGCAGCAGCGTTCATTGTCGTTCGGCGCGGAAGCCGCGGCATACGAGCGGGGCAGACCGTCCTATCCTCCCGAAGCGATCGACTGGCTGCTGCCGTCGGGTGCCTCCGACGTGCTCGATCTCGGCGCGGGCACCGGCAAACTGACGACGCGGCTGGTGGAGCGCGGCCTGGACGTGGTCGCCGTCGATCCGATTCCGGAGATGCTTGAGCTACTCAGCAATTCGCTGCCCGACACGCCGGCGCTGCTGGGTACCGCGGAGGAGATTCCGCTGCCCGACGACAGCGTCGACGCAGTGCTGGTGGCGCAGGCCTGGCATTGGTTCGACACCGAGCGCGCCGTCAACGAGGTGGCTCGGGTGCTGCGGCCGGGCGGCAGGCTCGGCCTGGTGTGGAACACCCGCGACGAACGGCTGGGCTGGGTCAAGGATCTGGGCCGCATCGTCGGCCACGAAGACGACCCGTTCAACCACAAGGTGACGCTGCCAGAGCCGTTCACCGATGTGGAGCGGCACCAGGTCGAGTGGACGAGTTATCTGACCCCGCAGGCGCTTATCGACCTCGTCGCGTCGCGCAGTTATTGCATCACGTCTCCGGAGAAGGTGCGCACGCGCACACTGGACCGGGTACGCGACCTGTTGGCTACCCATCCCGCCTTGGCCAACAGCAACGGCCTGGCGCTGCCGTACGTCACGGTGGGTATCAGGGCGACGCTGGCCTAGCGCCGACGATGTAGTCGCCGATGAGGGCGGTGCCCGGCCCCGGCTTGGCACCGGGTCCCACAGCGTGGGTCACGTTGTCGGCGTTGAGTTCTCCGCCGCATTCGGCGCACACCGTCTTGGCCGACGTGACATGGCCGCAGTCAGTGTGCACGATCAATGCGGGTGGCCCGTCGGGTGCGGACCGCCATTTGTCGCCCCACGCGAGCAGCGTCGCGACTATGGGATAGAGGTCCCGACCCTTTTCGGTGAGCACATATTCGTGGCGCGCCGGCGTGCTCTGATACTGACGCCGTTCGACGACGCCGTTGCACTCGAGATCGTCCAGCCGGGCGGCCAGGATGTTGGACGCGATACCGAGGTCGCGACGGATGTCCTCGAACTTCGTCATACCCGCGAAGAGATCCCGAACGATCAGCGGCGTCCACCGCTGCCCGATCACATCGACCGCGCGCGCAATCGAACACGAGATGTCCGCGAACTGCTGCTTCGGCATATCGCCATGATAGTCCATTGCTTTTTACAATGGAGCTGGTTACGGTGCATTTATGGCTACAACGGAAACGAAAGACGCGGTTGCGACCTTCTGCGACGCCACCCGGGCAAACGACATCGACCGAATCGTGAGCACGCTCGCGCCGGACGCGGAGCTGCTATCGCCGCTGTCCGGGCGCATGGTGTTCCGCGGCCGTGACGACCTGCGCGTGCTGCTCGGCGCCGTCTACGGCGGGCTATCCGGCCTCACCTGGCGGGAGGTCATCGGCGAGGGCGCGACCCGAGTGGCAGTCAGCGACGGACGGATCGCGGGCGTCACGATCACCGACGCGATGGTGCTCGAGCTCAACGACGCCGGTTTGATCGTGCGGATCCGCCCCCACCTGCGGCCGTGGCTGGCCATCACGCTGTTCGCTCTTCTGCTGGGGCCAAAGATAGCCCGTCATCCCGGCGTGCTGCGCCGCGCTCTGCGAGGCTGAAACCGAACCATCTCTGCAGCGCGGCATGCAACCGGTTCTCGTCGTCGGCCTCGAAAGTGTCTGCCGCCCAAGCAACGTAACCATCGGGCCGGATCAACAGCGCGCAGGCCTCGAAGTCGGCGATGGCACCGGTGACGACGTCGACGCGGTCGCCCCAGCCGCGCGCGCCTTTACCCACGCGCCCGCCGGATAGATCGAGTAGAACAGGACGGGCCCGGCGCAGAAGCTCGGCTACCCGTCGCCCGTTATCGAGCATCACATCGGGCATCAGCCGCCCCGCGAGCGGATGATCGTCGCCCACGTCGTAGCGGACGTCGGAGCCGGCGAGGAGGTGTGCCATGTGTTCGGCGACGCTTGGTTGCTGCAGTAGCTCGTTGAAAAGTTTTCGCAGCGCGGCGATCTCGGGTCCTGGGCCGTATAGGGCGGTCTGGGACATGGAGTGCATCATCACCCGCTCGCCAACGGGATACCGCTCGGACTGATAGGTGTCAAGAAGTCCCGCCGGCGCCCAGCCATTGACGGTGGCCGCGAGCTTCCACCCGAGGTTCACCGCGTCCTGCATACCCAAGTTCAGCCCGGGACCACCCATCGCGGAATGCACGTGGGCGGAGTCGCCGACCAGGAAGATGTTTCCCGCGCGATAGCGATCGGCCTGCCGGGTGTTCTGCCCGGCGATGCGGCGCAACGCATGTGGCCCTGGCCCGGGCGGCGGCTCGACTGGCAGGTCAACACCGAGCACCCGACGCGCGCTGTCGCGCAGCTCGTCGAGCGTCATCGGCTCCAAATCTTCGCCGGGTTCATCGAACTCGATGGTCCCGACCATCGACCGCTCACTCTCGAACTCGGCGTAGATGAATCCACCGTTGTCGAGTCGGTTGTGCCCGAAAGGAAGTGGTCCCACGCCCGGCACATCGATGCCGCCATTGGGGCCACGCATTTCGTCCGGCACTCGCACGTGAGCGACTCGGGCGATCGTGTTGGACGTGTGGCCCGGAAAGTCGATGCCTGCCAACTTGCGAACGACACTGCGGCCACCGTCGGCGCCAACGAGGTACGTCGTCTCCAGCGTGTACGTCCCATCCGGTCCCGACACGTCGACCGCGGCGCCGTCGGATCGCGTCTGGACGCCGGTCAGCTCGTGGCCCCAGCGGACGTCGACGCCGAGTTCGCGTGCCCGTTCGTCGAGCAGCCGGACGAGCCGCGGTTGCGACATCATCAGCGCATACATCGGGTTGTCGGGAACGCCGAAGAGCGGCACCGACATTCCACTGAATATCCACTGGTATGCGGGGTGCGGAGGATCGTCCGATCCGGTGAACCTCTGGTAGAGCCCACGCAGATCCAGTTGTCGAACCACCTGGCCGACCATGCCGTTGGCCTTCGGCTCGTCGCTTGGCGCGGGCAGTCGCTCGAGCACCACGGGCCGCACGCCCGCCAGCGCCAGCTCACACGCCACCATGAGTCCATTAGGGCCTGCACCTGAGATCACAACGGGAACTTGGGGTTCGGACATCGGCATCACCTTTCGGGTAATCCGGCCGCGACATCGGCAAAGCCGCGGCGTAGGAGTTCGGTATAGGGCACGGGTGGATCGGCATAGGAGTAGGCCTCCATCGCCGTTTCGCCAATCGCCCGGACGACCGCAGTGACCAATCGCGGGTACATGTCTCGGGCCGGATCGGTTCCTGTGCGTTCCGCGATCGCGTCGACCCAGTCGGCGAACAGGTCCCTCGTCAGCGCGGCACGCAAATCCCGGGAGGACAGCAGCTCCCGGATCACGGTCAGCTCGTCGGGGGTCGGCCGCATGTCCGTGGCACCCTCGGCCTCCAGCGGCTGAAGCATTGCCTCGGTGATTGCCGACCACAGCGGCTCGTCGGCGGGCCGCTCGCGGAAGGCCGCGAGGCTCTGTCGCGTTCGATCGACCTGCCGGAAGGCGACAGCCTCGTACTTGCCCGTGAAGTAGTTATTGAAAGTCCGCAGAGATACGCCTGCCCTGTTGGCGATGTCTTCGCGAGTGACGTTCTCCAGCCCCCGCTCCAACGCGAGTTCCAAGGCGGCGTCGCTGAGCGCCCAGCGGGTGCCGAGCTTCTTGCGCTCCCGAAGTCCCAGTGTTGCGGTCACGAAGACCAAAGTAGTTCAAACTTGCACACCGGGCAAGATTGCCTGGTAGGCAATATTTCGACTGTCAGAAGGGTGGAGGCTTGTTGCGTTCGGCGACGTATTCGTCGTTGAGTTTGCGTTCGGCTTGGATGCGGCGGGCAAGGTTTTCGGCTCGGGTGCGTCGGCGTTTGGGCATCATCAGCCCGCGGCCGTCGCTGGGCGGCACGCTCGGTTCGTCTCCAGGTCGCCACAGGGTGCCAGTGGGTTGACACAGCGTGGCGAACAGCTGGAGGCTGCCAGGTTTGGTGATGTAGGTGTGCCCGGTCGACGCGGTCACAATCAGCGTGCCGTCGGGCAGTTGCTGCTCACGCCAGCCATCCACCCCGCACCAAAAGGTTTTCAACAAATGATGAAAACGGCAGTAACACTTGATATTCGACGCATGCGTCGGCCCGACCGGCCAGGGCACGGTGTGGTCTAAGTCGCAATCGTAGGCTGGTTTGTCGCAGCCCGGCCACCGACACGTCAGATCACGGCACCGCACGAAATCGGCCAATGCCCGCGACGGCGTGTAGCGCGGTTCGGGCGGCGCATCGGCGGGATGGCGGATCTCGCGCACCGTGGCGCGCTCCAGCGTGGCGGCCAGCAGCGGCGCGGGCATCACCCCGCCCCCTATGACAAACGCCGGCGGCGCCGGCGCTGGCGCAAGACAGAGGGCCGGCGGCACGTGGCCACTCGCTGCGGCCGGTGCTGGATCGTCATCGAGCTCGACGGGATCTGTGGCCTCGACGTCTGGCGTGGCGGCCGGTGCCGGTGCGGGTGCCGGATCGTCCTCGAGTTCGACCGGCGGCGGCACATCCCGACCCGCCTCGCCACGGGCGGCCTCGACAGTGTCAGCCTCGGCCACGACGTGGATCACCGCGGCCGCCGGCAGGCGGGCATCACGTCCGGCGGCCGGGCAGTCGGTGTTGTCGCATTGGCAGGCCAACTCGGTGATGCCGACAGCGACCGCGGTCAACGCATCGCTGCGCCGCTCACCCAGCGTGCGCGGATCGTCTTCACACACCGAGCGCGCCATCTGCTCCACCCGATGCTCGAGCACCACCGCGTCGGGGGCATACAACCGCGCCCACATACTGGTAAACCCCGCCTCATCCGACGGTGAGCCAAACACCACATCACGCTGAGACACCGTCGCGCGCGAACGCCGCAACGCAGCGGGATCGACCTGATCGACAATGGCGTCGATGGCGTGCTCGAGCTTGCGCGCCGACAACGGCCCCCACGCCCTCACCTGCTCGGCCAACAGCTCATCGACGCGCGCGATCGCCTCGTCATCGGTGACCAACGCGGTGCGGTACTCAATCGCGCGCACCAGCATTTCGCTGATCGACCCGGCCTCAAACAAGACCGCCACCCTAGGCAACCGATCGGCCAGCACCACGCCGCGATGGGCTTGGGCCAGCGCCATCCAAGTGCTGATGTTTTGGGTCGCCCCCAACTCCGCACCCACCGCGGCCTCTGGATCCACCCACCACAGCTCGCGCTCTCCGGCGGGCAGTCCGGTGCGCCGCGTGAATAGTTCGGCCATCACCGCGGTCTTACGCGCGCACGCAGCGTTCTCTGTCCGTGCCCAGCCAGCGGCAGCATCGACCAACGCCGCGTCATCCAACGCGGCGAGGTCATCAATCTCCGGCAACGAGCAGTCGAACATATGAGCGAATCTATGCACCGCTCGCGACCAAAACACCCTCGACCACACACCCCGACCCCAACCTGTGGATGAATTCGCGACTGTGGATAACTCTGAAAATGTCTATTTCGGATGGAATGGCTAGAATGTCTGTTATGGCCACACTGACATTCCGTAATCGCGACGGCGAGCTGGTCGACGTCCCGACCGTCGCCGCCACTCGCTTCAAGAACCAGTTCGGCACGATCTTCGAGCAGGCCGCGCTCGGTGGCGCCGTCGCGATCACCAAACACAACACCCCGAAGGCGGTGTTGTTGTCCTATGCGGAGTTCGAAGCGCTGACCAAGGCGAGCACGCCCGCGCTCGACGACCTGTCCGGCCAATTCGACCAACTGCTGGAGAACATGCAGACGCCGCAATCGAAGAGCGCGATGGTGTCCGCGTTCGACGCTACGCCGGAGCAACTCGGCCGCGCCGCGGTCAAGGCGGCCAAGCGCTAGCCCGGTCGTCACATGGCCCGCAAGGCCCAACCTCCGCACCTGTATGTACTCGCCGGGATCAACGGCGCGGGCAAGAGCAGCATCGGCGGCGCAATGATCCGGGCATCGGGCACCGACTACTTCAACCCCGACGAAGCGGCGCGGGATTTGATCGCGGCGAACCCGGGTCTCGACCAGACGAAGGCCAACGCCGCGGCCTGGCAGCAGGGCAGACGGCTGCTCGAGCGGGCAATGCAGGAGCGCAAGGACTTTGCGTTTGAGACCACGCTCGGGGGGAGCACGATGCCGCGGCTGCTGTCCGAAGCGGCGTCGCAGGGCTTCGAGGTGCGCATCTGGTATGTCGGTTTGGCCAGTGCCGACCTGCACATCGAACGCGTCCGCAACCGCGTGCGAGCCGGCGGCCACGACATTCCGGAGTCGAGCATCCGGCGCCGCTGGCGGCACAGCAGGTTGAATCTGGTGCAGCTGCTGCCGCACCTGACCGAGCTCCGTGTCTACGACAACTCCGCGGATGCCGACCCCGCCGCCGGGCATGCGCCACGGCCGGTGCTGGTCTTGCAACTCGACCGCGGCGAGATCGTCGGCCCGCCGGATCTGTCGTCGACGCCCGAGTGGGCCAAGCCGATCGTCGCCGCCGCGTTGAAATTGGGGTGAACCTTCGCGACCACTTCCCTATCGTGGCCGCCATGTTGATTTCTTCGATGAGGTTGCGCACCGCCTAGCGGCGGATTTCACCTCACGGTCGACACATCCGCCGCCGCAGCAGCTTGTCCCAGCTACTCGCGGAGTTGTTGTGTCACACCCTCATTCAGGCCGACATGAGCTTGGCCAGAACTTCCTTCACGACCGCGGCGTCATTGCTGCCATCGTGCAAGCCGCCGATCGCACCGATGGACCCGTTGTCGAAGTCGGCGCCGGCGACGGCGCGCTGACGTGTGCGTTGCAGGACCTCGGCCGCCCGCTTACGGCCATCGAGATCGACCCCCATCGCGCAGCGCGACTTGCCATGCGCACCAAGTCCGCCACCAGCGTCGTCCAGACCGACTTCCTGAAATACCCGCTGCCCCATGCACCGCACGTCATCGTCGGCAACCTGCCGTTCCATCTGACGACGGCGATGCTGCGGCGCATTCTCCACGGCCCTGGATGGACCGATGCGGTGCTGTTGGTGCAGTGGGAGGTCGCACGTCGCCGAGCCGCCGTCGGCGGCGCGACGATGATGACCGCCCAATGGTGGCCATGGTTCGAATTCGGTTGGTACGAAAGGTATCCGCGTCGTCGTTTCGGCCGCAGCCCAGCGTCGACGGTGGGCTCATGACGATCACCCGACGCGCTGACCCGCTCGTCGACGGCGCCGATCGCCGTCGCTATCAGGCCATGGTGCATCAGGTGTTCACCGGACGCGGCCACGGCATCGCGCAGATCCTCGCCCGGCGTCTGCCACGCGCATCGGTCCGCAACTGGCTGCGCGACAACACGGTTGGGCCGAAGGCGCTGCCGCGGAACTTGACCGCCGACACAGTGGGCAGCGCTGTTCGCGCTGTCTAGGACTACTGCCACACCACTTTGACACCACATCAACTGACTGCGTAGGTGGCTGCCGTTTCCGCACTTCGGCAAATGCCGAAGGCAGCTGGGAATCGGGCTCATGCCCAGTAGCGGTAGGCGACAATGACGCTGTGCTCCTCCTTATGTGAGCGGAGGTAGGCGAAAGGGGGCAGCGTGAGTCACTTTGGACGCTGTTCGATCCCGCGGGGAATGGATCTCATCCGTGACTGTGACGAACCCTGCCTCAAACAGCTGCACGATCGACCTTGACGAGAGAGGACATCAAGCATGACGCGCGAAATCGTCTTTGTGCACGGGCGGTCCCAAGAGAACAAGGACGCCGCGGCCCTCAAGCAGGAGTGGGTCGACAGCCTCAACGCCGGACTGAACGCCAACGATCCGCCGCTTCCCCCGATCAGTGCCGACAGTGTGCGTTTCCCGTACTACGGGAACACGCTGTATCAACTGGCAGCGGGGGTGACAGACGAGGACGCACCCGATGTCGTGCTCAAGGGTGACGCCATCGACGCAGAGGCCAAGGCATTCATGGTCGACTACCTTAACCAGGTTCGCGCCAAGCTCGATGTGACCGACGCGGACGTTGCCGCCGCGGGGGATGTATCGGTAACCGAGAAAGGGTTTCTCAACTGGCCCTGGGTACGCGCGATCATGCAAGCCTTGGACTCATCGTCGCCAACCATCAGTGGCCTCACCATCGCATTGGCGACCTACGACGTGTACGCGTATCTGAGGGACTCTGCCGTACGCAACAAGATCAACTCGGGGATCATC
This sequence comes from uncultured Actinomycetota bacterium, assembly GCA_963841555.1. Taxonomy (GTDB): domain Bacteria; phylum Actinomycetota; class Actinomycetes; order Mycobacteriales; family Mycobacteriaceae; genus Mycobacterium. The sequence goes on along the minus strand of CAWJDL010000003.1, from coordinate 66,637 downwards.
GAGGCAATGACCCCAGGGGTCGAGTCGATCGTTGTCGGCCACTCACTGGGCAGCATCGTCAGTTATCACCTGCTGCAAGCCGAAGGCACCAAGCACGACTGGAACGTTCCTGAGTTCATCACGGTTGGCGCACCGCTCGGGGTGACATCGATCCGGGAGGGCCTTCCGGGGCTGCTGGATCCGGCGAAACGCGCAAATTACACGCCCAAGTGTGTGCGATCTTGGTACAACGCGATGGACCCCTTGGACGCTGTTGCGCTGTATCCGTTAGATACACAACACTTTCCGCTCCGCCCGCCAGAGCCACCAATCGAGAACAAGACGGATGTGAAGAACCCGGAGCCCAATCATCACGGAATCCGTGGCTATCTAGGCGATCCCGTTGTCGCAAAGCGGATCCACGACGCCATGCACGAAGATTAGTTTTTCGCCGACCTCCAATATCCCAGTCGCACGTCCCTGCCCGGGTAAATCATCGCTGCACCGCACTGGTCTATACCGCCGTGCTGCGCGACCTTTCACCGCACATCGGTGCGTTAGCTGGTGCCTAACGGATCGATCGTCCATGCGACGTAGAGCATGGCAGCACTGACCGTGGCGGTCGTGACGAAGTCAATGGTCCTGCTGCGCACCGCCAACAGGCCCGCCCGATCATCGGTGAGCGCCAGCCGAAGCGCGGCCGCGACGCCGACACCGATGGCCAGCACCAGCGCACCGCGTCGCCAGTAACCGGCGATCACCAACCCGAACGCCGCCACAATGATGAAGCCGACCAGCAGGATCGGCCACTGCCCGCCGAACACCTTGCGGGCGAACTCCTTCAGCGTCACGCGCGGGCGAGCGCTTCCGCGCGTTCGACGACGTTGGTCAGTAGGAACGCCCGGGTCAGCGGGCCGACACCACCGGGGTTGGGCGATACGTGACCGGCGACCTCCCACACGTCGGGGTGCACGTCACCGACCAGCTTGCCCTCCGCGTCACGGCCCACACCCACATCCACCACGGCCGCGCCGGGCCGCACCATGTCCGCAGTCACCAGATGCTGCACACCCGCGGCGGCGACGATGATGTCGGCCTGCCGCGTCAGCGCGGGCAAGTCACGAGTCCCGGTGTGGCACAACGTCACTGTCGCGTTCTCCGACCGCCGGGTCAGCAGCAGCCCCAGCGGCCGCCCCACCGTCACGCCACGCCCGATCACCACGACATGAGCGCCTGCGATCTCCACCTCGTAGCGGCGCAGCAGATGCACGATGCCGCGCGGGGTGCACGGCAGCGGGGCGGGCTCGTTGAGCACCAGCCTGCCGAGGTTGGTGGGATGCAGCCCGTCGGCATCCTTGCCCGGGTTGACGCGCTCCAGCGCGGCGTTCTCGTTGAGGTGCTTCGGCAGCGGCAACTGCACGATGTAGCCCGTGCATTCGGGGTTGGCGTTGAGTTCGTCAATGGTCTCGTCGAGCTTGGCCTGGCTGATGTCGGCCGGAAGGTCGCGGCGTATCGAATTGATGCCCACCTTCGCGCAGTCGGCGTGCTTGCCCCGCACATAGGCATGTGAACCGGGGTCGTCGCCGACCAGGACCGTGCCCAGCCCGGGGGTCCGGCCTGCCTTCGATAACCGCGCAACGCGCTCCTTCAGATCGACGAAGATCTCGTCGCGCGTGGCCTTGCCGTCCAGTGTGATCGCACCCACGGCAGCCATTGTGGCAGGCTCAGGACCATGAACACTCAGCCCGATGTGTTCACCCCGGCCAAGCTCGGCCCGGTGACGCTGCGCAACCGCATCATCAAGGCGGCGACTTTCGAGGCCTCGACGCCAAACGCACTCGTCACCGACGACCTGATCACCTACCACCGGCTGCCCGCAGCGGGCGGCGTCGGCATGACGACGGTCGCCTACCTGGCGGTGTCGCCGGGCGGGCGGACCGAGGGACGGCAGATCTGGTGGCGGCCCGAAGCCGTGCCAGGGTTGCAGACGCTCACCGCAGCCATCCACGCCGAGGGCGCCGCAATCAGCGCGCAGATCGGTCACGCTGGCCCTGTCGCCGACTCCCGCTCCAACAAGGCCAAGGCGCTGGCGCCGGTGCGGTTCTTCAACCCGCTCGCGATGCGTTTCGCGAAGAAGGCCACGCGCGACGACATCACCGACGTCATCAATGCGCACGCGGACGCGGCCCGGTTCGCCATCGAATCCGGCTTCGACGCGGTCGAGATCCACCTCGGGCACAACTACTTCGCCAGCTCGTTTCTCAGCCCCCTGATCAACCGCCGCAACGACGAATTCGGCGGGTCGCTCGAGAACCGCGCCAAGGTGGCCCGCGGCATGGTGCTGGCGGTGCGGCGCGCGGTGGAGAAGGAGGGCACGCCGATCGCGGTGACGGCGAAACTCAACATGTCCGACGGTGTGCGCGCCGGCATCTCGACGGAAGAGTCGCTGCAGACCGCCAAATGGCTCGAATCCGACGGCGGTCTGGACGCCATCGAATTGACCGCAGGCAGCTCGCTGGTCAACCCGATGTACCTGTTCCGCGGCGATGCGCCGGTCAAGCAGTTCGCCAACGCGTTCAAACCCCCACTGCGGTGGGGCATCCGGATGACCGGCAAGAAGTTCTTCCGCGAGTACCCCTATCGCGAGGCGTATCTGCTGCGCGACGCCAAGCTGTTCCGCGCCGAATTGAAGATGCCGCTGATCCTGCTCGGCGGGATCACCAACCGCGAAACCATGGATCTGGCGATGGCCGAGGGCTTCGATTTCGTCGCGATGGGCCGGGCGCTGCTGGCCGAGCCGGACCTGATCAACCGGATCCAGGCCGACGGCGAGAAGCATTCAGTGTTCTCGGCGTGTACGCACTGCAATCAGTGCATGGCCACCATCTACAGCCACACCCACTGCGTTGTGACGGGGTCGCCGGGCTGACCGGCTAGCGGGGCCTCGACGCAGGCACCTCCACCGCCAGCAGCGGCGGCGCCCCGAATTGAAGCACCGGCTCGGTGCGCACGTACTCGTCCGACTTGATGACGAGTTCCCTTGCGGTGACTGTGTAGGTAACACCGTCTTTCTGTGCGAAGAACTCGCCGGGCACGGTGGGTTCGGCAACGATGGTGAGCACCGCATCGTCGCCCAATCGGGCGCCGCGGTATTCGTAGTGGCCGTCGCGGTCCACGCAGATCGCGACGAGCGATTGTTCCGTGCGGCCGAACTCGACCGCCGACTGTGGCGCTTCGCAGCGCACCTTGGAGTCGACGAAGCCCCGATCGTCCGCCTGAAGGGACCCGGGTTCCGCGCCCGCCTTCGACAGCAGGTTTGCGATGACAAGGGTGATGATGATCGCGGCGCACACCAGTAGCACCGGGAGCATCGCTCGACCCAGTTTGCCGTGCCGCCATACTGTGGCCTTCACAGACCGCATGCCTTACCAGATCACGAAGTTGGCCGAGATCGACCGCAACTCGCCGAGCGCATGGCGAAAAGTTAACCAGGCGGTATAAGTGTGCGCGCGCATTGTTCGACGATGGCGTCCGCGCTCGCGGGGATCACCTGCCGCATGATCAGGTGCCTGCGCACAACCGCGTACGGAATGTCGATCACCGCCGCGTTGACCCGATCCAGGTCGGCGGGCATTCCGGCCAGCGTTCGGCGCAGCGTACGGTGCAAACGTTTGCGCCGGCTCGTCAGATCGTCGGGCCAGTCGGCTGCGTCCAGCGCCTCGGCACCGGTCAGCAGCACTTGAGCCTCGACCGGGTGATCGCGGCACCACTGCACGGTGAACCGAGCGGCGGCGACGCATCGGGTCTGCGGTTCCTTCGATGTCGCAAGCGCTGCGCTCACACCGGCGTGGAACCGCTCCTCGGTGCGTAGCCACAGTTCGCCGCACAAGGCGGCGCGGGTCGCGAAGCGGTGATACATCGAGCCGCTCGGCGCGTGGGCAGCGCGGGCCACCGCCGACATGGTCACCGCGGCGGGCCCGTCGGCGGCCAGCAGTGCCGCGGCGGCATCCAGCAGCTCGTCGACGGTGAATCTGGCGGGCCGAGGCATTGCCCCAGACTATAGTAGAGAGTAGTCTCTAATATGGATTGGAGGTCTCATGCCCACACCCACCGCGGTAGCCCAGCGGCTGTACGACGCGATGGCACACACCGACGGCCAAGCCCTATTCGGTTTACTGACAGAGGATTTCGTCGGCACCGTCAGCACCGGCATGCCGCACGGCGTCGGTGGCGAGCATCGCGGCGCGGTCGACATGATCGCCGGCGTGTGGGCTCGCATCGCATCCGTCTACGACATGCACGTCGATCCGCTCGACTATCTGCAAGTCGACGATGAGCGGGTGGTGGTTCTCGGCCGGTACTGGGGCCCGGCCCGCGACGGCGGTTCGGCCGTCGACGCCGCGTTCGCCCACATCATCACCACACGCGGTGACCGGATCGCGGCGTTGCAACAGATCACCGATACCGCCAGATGGGGTATCCCGCCGGCGTCTTGACGCGCCCACGGACCAGCGCCCTATCCGGCGACGGTACCGATAGAGTTGGGCCCGATGAGCCGCCCAGCCCCGCCCGCGCTGACCGTTCGGTACGACGGCTCTACGCGCACCTTCGCGCCAGGCAACGATGTCGTGATCGGCCGCGACCTCCGCGCTGACGTCCGCATCGCCCACCCGCTGATCTCGCGCGCCCACTTGGTGCTGCGCTTCGACCAGGGCCGCTGGGTCGCGATCGACAACGGCAGCCTGAACGGCATGTACGCAAACGGGCGCCGGGTGCCCTCGGTCGACATTCAAGACGGCCTGCAGGTCAACATCGGCAATCCCGACGGCCCGGGTCTGACGTTCGAGGTCGGCCGCCATCAGGGATCGGTGGGCACGCCGCCGCAAACCACCTCGGTGCCGCTCGCGTCGCGGCCGAATCAATCATGGCCGACCCCGCCACCGCCAACCTCGCGTCCGCCGGACACGTCTCGCCCGCAGCAGATGTATCCGACGGGCCCACAGCAGCGATACCACTCGAGTCCGCAGTCCTATCCGAGCGGTCCCGCGGCTCCGCAGGCCTATCCGAGCGGCCCGGCGGCGTATGCGCCGAGCACGTCGGCGCCGGTTCACCCGGCCCCGGTGCCGCAGCCGATCTCCTCCCCCGGTCTGGAATCGGTGACGTCGATCGGCCCGACGGCCGCGCCGCGCTCGAGCGAGGGCAACCTCGCGACGAGCATGCTCAAGATCCTGCGGCCCGGTACCCCTCCCAAGGCCCCGCCGGGGTCGATCAAGATCGGACGCGCCACCGACAACGAGATCGTCATCCCCGACGTGCTGGCCTCGCGGCACCACGCGACACTGATTCCGGGCCCCGGCGGCACCGAGATACGCGACAACCGCAGCATCAATGGCACTTTCGTCAACGGTGCGCGAGTCGAGACAGCGATGCTGAACGACGGCGACACCGTCACCATCGGCAATGTCGACCTGATCTTCCGCGGCGGCACGCTGGTCCGCGGCACCGCGACCGAGGCCGCCACCCGCACCGGCGGACTCGACGTGCACGGCGTCACCTGGACGATCGAGGGCAATAAGACACTGCTGGACAACATCTCGATCGCGGCGCGGCCCGGCACGCTGACGGCCATAATCGGGCCGTCGGGCGCGGGCAAGTCGACGTTCGCTCGATTGGTCGCCGGCTACACCCACCCGACGACGGGCACGGTGGCGTTCGAAGGCCACGACGTCCACGCCGAGTACGCGTCGCTGCGCTCCCGAATCGGGATGGTGCCGCAGGACGACGTCGTGCACGGCCAGCTGACCGTCAGACAGGCGCTGATGTATGCGGCCGAGCTGCGCCTGCCACCCGACACCAACAGGGCCGACCGTGAACAGGTCGTCAACGAGGTGCTCGAAGAACTCGAGATGACCAACCACCTCGACACCCGCGTCGACAAGCTCTCCGGCGGGCAGCGCAAGCGCGCCTCCGTCGCGCTCGAGCTGCTGACGGGTCCGTCGCTGCTGATCCTCGACGAGCCCACCTCGGGCCTCGACCCGGCGCTCGACCGGCAGGTGATGACGATGCTGCGCCAGCTGGCCGACGCCGGCCGCGTGGTGCTGGTGGTCACGCACTCGCTGACCTATCTCGACGTGTGCGATCAGGTGCTGCTGCTGGCGCCCGGCGGCAAGACCGCGTTCTACGGGCCGCCCAACCAGATCGGTCCGTCGATGGGCACCACCAACTGGGCCGACATCTTCAGCGGCGTCGCGGGCGATCCCGAGGGAGCCAACAAGAGATTTCTCGCCCAGCACGGACCGCCGCCACCACCGCCGCCCGCGGCCAAACCCACTGACCTTGGCAAACCGACGAAAACCAGTCTGCGCCGGCAGTTCTCGACGATCGCGCGTCGCCAGATGCGGCTGATCGTGTCCGATCGCGGTTACTTCATTTTCCTGGCGTTTCTTCCGTTCATCATGGGTGTGCTGTCACTTTCGGTGCCCGGAAATGTCGGGTTCGGTGTCCCCGTGCCTGCGATACAAGGTGGCGAGGCGCCCAACGAACCGGGGCAGATCCTCGTGCTCCTCAATGTCGGCGCCATCTTCATGGGCACTGCGCTCACGATCCGCGCGCTGATCGGGGAGCGGGCGATCTTCCTGCGCGAGCAAGCCGTCGGGCTGTCCACATCCGCCTATATCTTGGCCAAGGTCTTCGTCTTCGCCGGGTTCGCGTTGATGCAGTCGGCGATCGTCGTCGGCATCAACATCTGGGGGAAGAAGTGGGGCCCTGGCGCTGTGACCAGCGGCGCGGTGATACCCCCTCGGACCCTTGAGCTTTACGTCGATGTCGCGGCCTGCTGTGTGGCAGCGGCGATGACCGGCTTGGCGCTCTCGGCGCTGGCCAAATCGAACGAGCAGATCATGCCGTTGCTGGTGATCGCGATCATGTCGCAGCTGGTGTTCCAGGGCGGCATGATCCCGGTGACCGGCCGCGTCGCGCTCGACCAGTTGTCGTGGATCACGCCTGCGCGGTGGGGATTCGCCAGCACCGCGTCGACGATCGATCTGCTCAGGCTCGTCCCCGGCCCGCTGACTCCTCAGGATTCGCATTGGAGACACACTCCGGGAGCGTGGTGGTTCAACATGGCCATGCTCGGGGCGATCTGCGTGGGCTACATCAGCTTCGTGCGATGGAAGATCCGCCTCAAGGGCGGCTGACTCACCGGCGCGTCTACTCGCGCTAGGTTGCGGCGGTCCTGCTTCGCGATGACGTTGTCGTCGGCAGTTCGCCCACCACGTCGAGGCTGAGAAATTCCGGAGCCTTGATAACCCTGCGGAGCATGAACCGGATGAATGCCGGCATGTCTGAAGCGTTCTCGTCGCGGTACAGCCGCGGTGCGCCGAGCTGGTAGTGGCGCCGTCTGGATTCCAGTTCACATCCATCGGCGGCAAGAACATTGCGCACCCAGTCGGCGCTGGACCCGTACGTCAGCGCAACCACGTAGCCGCCGCGGCGCCGAAAGGCCCACAACGGCGTGCGGAACGTTCGGCCGGATTTGCGACCCCGGTGAATGACGACGGCCCATCCCGGCGCCCACGGGGCGATGAACTGGGTGACGCGGTTGAGGCCTGCCTTGTTGGCGCGGGCAACCCATCGTGGTGCTGGCATCTTAGAAACTCCTCGCCTGTGGAATTTATGACACCACGCTAGAACCGACAGGTCCGAAAGTCAACGGCTGTAGAATTCTTTGCACGATGGCCAGAACCGGACGACCGCGCGGTAAGACCGACACCCGCAACGTGATCCTGGCGACGGCGCGGCGCATGTTCGCAGCCGCCGGGTATGACAAGACTTCTGTGCGTGACGTTGCCGCGGCGGCGGGCGTTGATCCCGCGATGATCCGGCACTACTTCGGCAGCAAGGCCGAGCTGTTCCGCGCGACGATGGGATGGCCGTTCGAGCCCGCCGACATCGCCGCCCGAATCACCGGCGGTGATCGCGACCAGATCGGCGAACGGCTCACGCGCGTGTTCTTCGAGGCGTGGGAACAACCGGACTCGCGGGCCCCCCTGCTGGCGATCCTGCGCGGGGCGGCCACCCATGAGGAGTCGGCGAACCTTGTGCGCCAGTTCATTCAGGGCCAGGTGTACTCGCAGATCGCGGTGGGCCTTGCGCAGCCGGATGCCGAGCTTCGGATCGATCTGGCGATGTCACAACTGCTGGGCATCGCCTATCTGCGGCACATCCTGCAGGTTGACCCCATCGCGTCGACGCCAGTGGATGAACTCATCAGACGCGTCGCACCCGTGATCACGTCTCACCTGACTTCATGAGTTCATGTGATCGGCGGATTATGCGGTGATGGGTGGGGTGGATCGCTGTGCATGCCCAAACCGAGTCTGGACACGATTGAGCCGACAGTGAAACCCACCCGACGGCCGACGCCACCGTCGTCGCCTGAGATGTTCGGGGCGGTCCACTCGACCGTCGCGGTCCCCGATAGGTGCAGCGTTGCGCCGCGGTCGAATTCGACGAACAGCAGGGCCGCGGTCGGGTCTACCGCGAGGTTGCCGAAGCTGTCGAACATGTTGTTACCCGGGTAGTCCGGCCACCACAGCTGACCGTCCTCGACACGCACAAAGCCAGGCGGCCCACCGCGATGCGACGCGTCGGCTCCGCGGTCCGGATGGATAGTGCCCAGGAAGAACGTGTCCGCACGTGTGATCAGCGCGGTGTGTTCGGCGTCGAGCCTGTCCGCGCGCGCGACGTGCCCGGCGACCGGTGTGACATGTTGGACGTGGTCGAGGTGGCGTTGCTGAATGTACTTGGGACAGTTGCCGAATGCTTGGTCGACAGAAATCCGGAGTCCATTGGCACCCGCACCCACGAGGATCCCGTTGACCCGGACCCGGCGTCGAGTCGCAAAATCGATGGCGAGTAAGCCGACGGGCTGGCCCTCCCGGAGGCCGCTCAGCGGATCGTCGCTATCGGGCACGGTGTGAATGGCCAGCGCGCGACCACTCGCTTCGAGGAAACCCGCCGAGGCGACTAGCGGGGACGCCCACAACCGGCCATCGACGTCGCGCGCGGTGAGCACAGCGAAGTCACGGTCGGCCAGGAAGGTGCCGATCCCGCCGCTCAGGTTCGGTATCGCCAGCATGCTGCTGCCGAGGCGCGCCACCTGAGCATGCACCCCGGCGCGGCGCTGGACCGCGAGTTCGCCCTCGTGGAAGCCTTGTTCAGCCATCAGGCCACATCCAACACCGCCTTGCCGGCGACCCGGCGGTCGAGCAGTGCCTCGGCCGCTTCCGATACTTCGTCCCACGAGACCCGCAGCCCGATCTGGGGATCGATCTCGCCGGCCTCCAGGAGTTCGACCAGGTAGGCCAGATCGGGCCCGAAGGGCGTGCGAACGGTGAACGGTTCCAACCGCTTACGCACCCCGAATTGCCGCTCGGCCTCGAAGTCGATAGTGGTGGGCTGGCCCGAGGCCATCCCGATGGACTGCGCCGAGCCGCCGTCGGCGAGAAGGCTGAACGCCTCGGCGAGCAGAGGCCCGCCGACGTTGTCGAGCACACCGAACACCGGATCCGTCACGCCGGCCAGCCCGACCACGACCTCGGCTGCGCCCAGCTCTTCAAGGCCTTCACCGCGCGCAGCGGAGCCAACCGCGCCGATCACATGCGCCCCGGCTCGGGCCGCCAACTGCACCCCGAACCGTCCGACGCCACCGGACGCACCGGTGATCAGCACCCGACGGCCGACCACCGGACCGAGCGCGCGCAGCGCCTGCAGTGCGGTGACCCCCGCCACCGGCAACGCCGCCGCCTGCCCGAAGTCGACCGAATCCGGAAGTACCGCAAGGTTTTCCGTCGGCACGGCGCGCTGCTGTGCCCAGCCGCCGGCTCCGTGGAACCCGACGACCCGGCTACCCACCGGAGGGCCGGAGCCGTCGGCCGCAGCTTGGACGACTACGCCCGCGGCATCCCAACCGGGAACCTCGCCGGGCTTACGCATCCGATCGATCCAGTGAACCTCGCCGAAGTTCAGGGCGATGGCTCGCACTTCGATGAGCGCCTCGGATTCCGCGGTGACGGGCTCGTCGACGTCGGCCAATCTCAGATTCGCTCGTGCTTCAGGGTCGTAGATGACGGCGCGCATGCCACCGTCAACCCGACCGACCGACGGTTATTCCCTAGCTCCGTGCCGGGGCAAGCCGCTTGAGGGCAAGCCCGCCCTCGAAAGGCCGGTAGCCGAACGCGGCCGGAGCGAGATAGCCGGTGTCCCCCAACGGCGTTTGCACCTCGGTAACCGTGGGACCGATCTGGGCGGCGACGGGTGCCAGGGCTTCCAAGTCGAACCGGTACAGACGCCCGGCGTTGCCGGCCAGGATCTTGCGGCAGACGTCCTCGGGTCGGTCATGCAGGGCCCACCGGATTGCGAGCTTGGAGTGAGGCGCAAAGCCTTCCTCGTGCGGATAGTCACTGCCCCACATGATGTGATCTGCGCCCATGTAGTCGATCATCGAGGACTCGAACGGCATGAGTTCAGCCGCGAGATAACAGTTCCGCTTCGCGTACTCGCTCGGCGCCAGGGTCAGCTGATCGATCGACGAACCGCCGAACATTCCATACGTGCGGTTGCCTGCTTCGGATTTCATGCTGGGCACCATGGCGTCGAGCATCATCATCTGATGCTGCAGCCACAGGGCGCCCTGCTCCGTCGGCACGAACCGCAGTGTCGGGTGGCGCTCGAACACCCCGGCAAGGATGAGGTGCGAGACCGTGCGCTGAGCCCACATCGCCATCTCGGTGACCAACACGGCGTTCGACGCGGGCTGATCCATCGGCATCGCCGGACTACCTGCCCCGGCGTGCTGAACCACGGTCAGGTCGAGGTCCGTGCAGAGCGCCCAGATCGGTTCGTAGCGAGTATGGAAGAGCGGGGCGACGTTCGGATCGCCGGGCGAAACCGGAGGCAGCAGCACGCCGCCGAAGCACTCCTGCTCCGCACCCCACCGAATCTCCTCGATGGCCAGGTCGATGTCGTTAGGGAAGATCTGAATCAATCCTCGGCGGCGCGCCGGCGCCAGGGAGCAGAAGTCGATCTGCCAGCGGTTGTGGGCCTGCACACCCGCCCAACGCTTTTCGAACTCCTCACGAGTGCGCGGCAGGCTGATGGTGATGTTGGGGGTGGTCGGGAAGAACGGCGGAACCGTGTTCGGCAACAGCACCTCAGCTGACACCCCGTCGGCGTCCATTTCGGACATCCGGAGTTCGTGGTCCCAGTTGCGCTTTGCGGTGGCGATGATCAAGTCATCGAACGGGCTCTCATAGGTCTTTGCCCACGCGTCGAAATCGTCGTGCAGTCGAGATGGCAGGTACGGCTTGTAGTCGTACAGATCCGCCCCGGCGTGGGTATCCGTCGAAATGACAACGTAGCGATCGATCGTGTCCCAGGTAGCAGCCATTGCCCCATCCTTCCCCTGGCCGGGCCGACGCAGGGAGGATTCGTCATTCGCCGTGGATGTCGAGGCCGTGCGCGGCTGCGTAGGCCATGGCCTGCTCGATATCGACCTTCGCGCCGCGCAATGCCGCCGCGGAGGTCCACAGCGTCGGATCCACCCTGGCGCCGCGCAGATCGGCCTCGTTCAGCTTGGCGTTCTGCAGCCGTGCACCGCTGAGGTCGGCGCGCCGAAGCACCGCCTTACGCAGATCGGCTTCAACCAGGCTGGCTTCCCGCATCCGGCAGTCGGACAGGTCGATGCCGCGCAGGTCGGCACCACCGAGCACCGCCAGCGTGAAATCCACCTCGACCAGCTTCATCGGCCGCATGCGGCACTCGGTGAACACCGAACCTAAAAAGCTGCATTGACTGAAGGTGCTGTGCCACAACGATGTACGTCGAAACTTGCAATTGCGGAACGCCGAGCCGACGTGCTCGGATTCGGACATGTCGACGCCGCTGAAGTCGCATTCGGTGAACACGACGCGCTCGGTGCGAAGTCGGCCCAGATCCTCGTCGCGGAAATCGTGGCCGTCGAATTCCCGTTCAGCCCAGACTGTTTCGTCGTCCCCCACGCGGTCAGCCGCGCAGTGACGTGAGGCTGTTCAGCGCGTATTCGGTGATGGCGATCAGCGCGGCCTTCGTCGAGTTGCGGTCGCGGGCGTCGACGGTGATCACTGGGATGCTGTCGCGCAGCGCCAGCGCCTTGCGTACCGCATAGGCGGGATGCTTTGGTGCCCCGTCGAATTCGTTGACTGCGATCAGGAACGGCAGATTTCGCGCCTCGAAGAAGTCGACGGCGGCGAAGCTGTCCGCCAGGCGTCGCACATCGACGAGGACGATCGCGCCGATGGCGCCTCGCACCAGGTCGTCCCACATGAACCAGAACCGGCGCTGTCCGGGCGTACCGAACAGGTAGAGCACCAGGTCCTCATCGAGGGTGATGCGGCCGAAGTCCATCGCCACGGTGGTGGTGTTCTTCATCGGGGTGGCGTCGAGACCGTCGACCCCCACCGACGCGTTGGTCACCAACGCCTCGGTACGCAGCGGCATGATTTCCGACACCGCCCCCACGAACGTCGTCTTGCCGGCGCCGAAGCCACCGGAGATGACGATCTTCGTCGAGGCGGTGTCCCGCCTCTCAGAGCGCTCGTAGGCCACGCAGCGTCCTTCCTATCAGTTCGAGTCGTTCGTCGTCGGTGGTCGAATCACCCAGGGTCGTGTGCACCCGCAGATAACCTTGCGTCACGAGGTCGCCGATCAGCACCCGCGCCACGCCGAGCGGCAAGGATAAGACAGCGGCGATCTCGGCGACCGACGGGCTGTCGGCACACAACGTCAGGATCTGGCCACGCACGTCATTCCCCGGCCACCGCGGTGGTTTCTGCGGGGCGACCACCGTCTCGATCGGGGCCTCCAGTGGCAGATTGATGCGGGAATCGGTACGGCCGGCCGTCAGTGTGTATGGCCGGACCAGCTGCGGTTCGTCCGTATCGTCCCGTTCCCAATGATCCATAGGCGGCTCACGAGTGCTGCGGGGCGCGTCGCGACGACTGGACCATGGCGCCCACACGTTCCACCAAAAGAGCCATCTCGTAACCGATCTGGCCGATATCGCAGTTCCGGGTCGCCAGCGTCGCGAGGTTGGAACCGTCGCCGACGCGCATCAGCAGCAGATACCCGTTCTCCATCTCGACGACGGACTGCAGCACGTACCCACCGTCGAACAGCTGCGCGGCGCCCGTCGACAGGCTCGCGAGCCCGGAGGACACCGCGGCGAGTTGGTCGGCTCGTTCGATCGGCATGTGCTCACTGGCGGCCATCAGCAGGCCGTCGGCGGACACCAAGACGGCGTGCGAGACGCCGGATACTTCGCGGGCGAACTTGGAGACCAGCCAGTCGAGCGAATCACGCTGCGTCGAACGTGGCGGCTGTGTTGAACCCCGGGTCGCTTCGCTCCAGCCCGCTGGCGTCATTCTTGATCGGTTCCTCTGGTTTCTTGGGCATGTGATCGGCCAGCATGCACGCCACCGAAGTGGTTGCTGATGCTTGCGCGGACTGCGTCCGGATCGCGCCGGGGAATCGCGCGACCGCCGGTGTCGTACTCAGCCGCCGATGTTACCTCGTCGTCACCGTCGTCGCTCCTGTGAGCACCGCCGTTGAACTTGTGGGCACCGTTGGACGGCCCGCCGGCGCCGGCGGAATCGACCGCGCCCGGCACCAGACGCACACCGGGCTCACGCACCGGCAGACCCTCTTCGGTGTGCTCTGTGACCGGCGCATCCTCCGCCGCCGCGGCCGCTGACCAGCCGTGATCCCACACCGATTCCCAGTTCAGGTCCTCGCTCTTGGCCAGTTCCGTGGGATCGACGAGCCATTCGGACAGCATCCGCTGATAGATCGCGTCGTCGGCACCGGCCGTCGGGGACGGCTCGTGCACCGCGTGCCGGGAAGGCTCGGGCTGCGGGGGCTCGGCCGCGACCGGCTGCTCGGGCTGCGGGGGTGCCTGCGGCTGCGGGGGTGCCTGCGGGTGCGGCTCGGCCACCGGCGGTGGCGCGGGCACGCCGTTGCTGGTGGCTTGCGCGCGGGATGCGAAGAACGCCGACGTGTCGGTGGGCGCACGGTCCGTCTCGCCGGCGCGGTCGACGTCGGGCTCCTGGGCGGCCGGTTGCCCCCAAGGGACGGGCTCGGCCGTCTGCGCCGGCATCGAATCCGGGGGCCACAGTTCCTCGGCGGGCCACTCCTCCTCCGGCTCTTCGGCCGCGGGCTGGGCCAGCGAGGTCGGGATGTCGGAGATTCCGCTGGCGCCGGGATTGCGCTGAGGCAACAACGCCACGGGCACGTCGGAGTGGCCGTTGAGGTACTCCTGGCCCGGCTGATCGACGTAATCGGTGTAGTCGTGATCCTCATCCAGCGCCAGCGCGGTGTGGATCCCCGCGTGGGCGTCGGCGGGTCTGCCGTATTCGGGCTCGCCGAACTGGTCGGGCGCCTCGGCCCCGACGAGCAACTCGGACGGCACAAACACACCGGCGGTTGTGCCCGAATTCGGTTCGCCCGCAATGGTGCTCCGCAACCGAACCACCAACCCGTGCTGCTCGGCGAGCCGCCCGACCACGAACAGGCCCATGTGCCGCGCCGTGTAGGGGTTGACCTCGCCACCGGACTGCAGACGGGTGTTGGCCACCCGCAGATCCGGTTCGGTCATGCCGATGCCGATATCGCTGACCTCGATGACCATGCCGCCGTTGCCCGTGTGCACCGCCGACACCCGGACCTGGGAAATCGGCGGCGAATAGCGCAGCGCGTTGTCGAGCAGCTCCGCCAGCAGGTGCACCAGGTCGCCTGCGATGGCGCCGTGGATCTCGCAGTCGGGCACCGTCGCGGTGACCACCCGGGTGTAGTCCTCCACCTCGGAGGCGGCGGCGTTGATGATCGCCGACACCGGTACCGGCTCAGCCTGGTCACGGGGCACCTTGGCGCCCGCGAGCACCAGCAGGTTGGCGCCGTTGCGGCGCATGCGGGCGGCGAGGTGATCGAGGCGGAACAGGCTCTCCAGCCGGTCGGGGTCCTCCTCGTTGCGCTCGAGGCGGTCGATCAGCGACAGCTGCTGGTCCACCAGCGACCGGCTGCGCCGCGACAGCGTCTCGAACATGTCGCTCACCTGCAGCTGCAGCCGCGACTGCTCACCGGCCAGCAGGACGGCCTGCTCGTGCAGCTCGTCGACGGCGTGCGCGACCTGACCGACCTCTTCGGAGGTATGCACGGGGATCGGCTGGACAGGCCCGGGCTCCCCACCCGCGCGAACCCGATCGATCTCGCGGGCCAGGTCGTCGTGCGCCACCCGCAAAGCGCTGTCGCGCAGCCGGCGCAGCGGACGCACCAGCGAGCGGGCCACCAGGATGACCAGCAGCAGCGCCAGCAGCATCGCCCCGATGACGATCGCGGAGTCGCGGATCGCGGCAGTGCGCTGGGTGGCGGCCTGGTCCTCCACCGCGCCGGTCACCACGGTGGACGTGTCGGCGATGATCTTGCCCGCGATCTGACTGGTTGCCTGAATGGATGCGCTCAGGTCCGGGTTGTTGACCAGCACAGCGGCTGGGTCGGACATGATCGCCATCCGCTTGACGAACTCTTGCTGCAGCTTCTGGGCCTCGGGAGAGCCGACCCCCAGCACCTGGCTCATGCCGAACAGCGTCGACGGCTCGGTGCCGGCCACCGTGTTCATCGACATGCGCAGCTCGGGCTCCGGCAGCTCACCGCCGAGGTTCACCAGCAGCTGCTGAATCATCATCTGCCCACGGGCGCCGATCGCCCGGCTCAGGCCCAGCGTCTCGGCGCGGATGCGTTCGTCGTCGACCCGAACCGACCCGTTGATCGCGTCCTCGGCGGTCAGCAGGATCGGCGTGTACGCCTGCACCCGGTCGCGCAGCCCGATGCTGTTCGCCGTGACCTTGTCCATCAGCCCCTGACCGGCGCCGATCATTGTGTTGATGCCCTTGCTGACATCCGGCGCGATGTCGGTGTCGGCCAGCCGTCGCTGCAATTCCTGCCGGCTGGTGTCGAACTTCGTCAGCGCCGCCTGGGTGTCACCAGTCGAACTCGCCAGCATTGCGCCGTCGAGCGAGGCCATGTAGCTCTCGATCGCGGGCACCATTTCTGCGCGATCGGCGGCGCGCCGCAAATCGCCCGCCTGCGTCGCGCTCGAGTAGATGCGCAATCCGCCGAACACGCCTGCCAGAACCAGCGGCACCAAAACGATCGCGAACACTTTCCAGCGGACCGGCCAATTCGCGATCGACCACCTTGACGGTCGTTTGGCGGGTGGCTGCGCCTTTGGTTCGAAATCGACGAAGGTGCCGTCCGCCTTCTTCAGCTGCGAGAACGCGGTCATTGGCGCCCACCTCTGGTATCGGCGGCCTGTCCGCATTTCATTAATGGAGCAACGTTCATAAGGCTTCCTGCTGATTTCGCCCTCGGATGGGCGCGCGTTCTACGCCTGGCAATTGGTCGAGTATGCCAGCCATGTGCGGGTGTTTCCACAATTCTTACTGAACAGACAGAGTCCTTAACCACGCTGACGAGCCGCTTTGTACCGTGCGAGCAAATAGTCCATGACGCAGCCGCATTCGCGGACTGCGATCATCGAGGCGTGCCAAACGTCGGCCAAGCGTATGGTCGCTGTGTTCGAATCAACCACTGCCGCAATGAGAGGGGACAGCATGGCTGACGGCGACAAGTATGAGGTGGATCCGTCAGGCGACCCGAATCCTGGCGTGCCCGACCACGCGTTGCCGGACGACGCCAAAGGGCCCCACCCGCTGGCTGATCCCGCGAACGATCCCACTCCTGGTGTGCCCCGTCACGCGAAAGACGATTGAGGCCTAGCGGCCGACCTCTTGAGCGAGGGCACCGTCGATCCGCCGGCTCAGTCTGAGCAGCTTGGCGTGCTTTCCTCGGTTGATCTCAACACACGAAACCTTCCAAGCGCGCATATACCGGGGGATAGCGCGTCGTGTTCAAAGTGATGTTCTATTCGCCGCGGATCGCGCCTAACACCGGCAACGCCATCAGGATGGTCGCCGCGACGGGATGCGAATTGCATCTGGTCGAGCCCCTCGGATTCGACCTGTCCGAACCCAAATTGCGCCGCGCCGGCCTGGACTACCACGACCTAGCGTCGGTCACCGTGCACCGCGACCTGCCCGCAGCCTGGGAGGCCATCGCGCCCGCGCGCGTCTATGCGTTCACCGCGCATGCCACGAGGGCGTTCGCCGATATCAGCTACCAGCCGGGTGACGTGTTGATGTTCGGTCCGGAGCCCACGGGGCTCGACTCGGCGACGCTCGCCGACCCGCACATCACTGCGCAGGTGCGCATTCCGATGCTGGCGGGCCGGCGGTCACTGAATCTGTCCAACGCCGCGACCGTCGCCGTTTACGAGGCGTGGCGCCAGCACGGATTCACCGGCGCCGTCTGATCACCAGCTGTTCCAGTGCGCAAGCTGCTCGGCGGGCAGCCGCTTGGCAGGCCTGAAGTCGGTGCCCTTGGTGTAGGCGATCGGGAACAGGCCGCCCTGGCTGTACTTGTCGAACGGGATGCCGAGAATTTCGGCGGCCTGCTTCTCGCCGTCGCCCAGAAGGTGCAGCGTCGTGTAGGCCGATCCCAGGCCGCGTGACCGCAGCGCCAGCATGTAGCTCCACGTGGCGGGAAGCAGCGACCCCCAGTAGGACGCACTGAGTTGTGGTGCCTCGTCGATGCGTCCCTCCAGGCAGGGCACGAGCAACCAGGGCGCCTCATGCATGTGCTCGGCCAAATACTCTGCCGACGAGACGACTAGCGCCCTGCGCTCGCCGCGGGTGTCGCCCTCGGCGTACTGCGGTTCGGGGAGCGTGCGATACATGTCGAAGTTCGTGCGGTAGATGTCCCCGAGCGCCTTCTTCTTGTCGGGGTCGTCGACAAACACCCATTGCCAGCCCTGGGCGTTGGAGCCCGTCGGTGCCTGTAGCGCCAACTCGAGACATTCCAGCAGCACCTCACGCGGCACCGGCTTCTCGAAATCCAGCCGCTTGCGCACGGAGCGCGTGGTGGTCAGGACGTCATCGAAGGAAAGGTTCAGGGTCATTTCGCGAGACTACATTCGACGCCATGGCAGTCGAATTCACTCAAGAGGTATCCGACAGGCTCTCGTCTGACAAATACGGTTGGCTGACGACGGTCGCGAAGTCCGGCCAGCCGATCCCGCGGCTGGTGTGGTTCTACTTCGACGGCACGGACGTGATCGTCTACTCAGAGCCCAACGCCGCCAAGGTCCGACACGTCAAGGCCCATCCGCGGGTGAGCCTGAACCTGGACTCCGACGGCAACGGCGCCGGGATCATCGTCGTCGGCGGCGTTACGTCGGTCGACGCGGAGGACGCCGATCCATTGGTGGACGAGCGGTATGTGGCGAAGTACGGCGAGTACGCAGCCAGCCTTGGATTCAGCAAGGAGTTCCTCGCCGCGTACAACACCCGGCTGAAGATCGCCGTCGACAAGGTCTGGACCACGCCGACCGGCGGCTGACCCTAATTGCGCTCGCGGCAGTTTCTAGCGGAAGTCGCGGCTACGGGATGACACCCGCATTTCAAGCTTGCCCATCCTGTCGGCGACGACGGTGACCGCGCCGGTGGCGTTCTGCACCTGACCGCGGATCAGCAGTGCCGAGGCCGTCTGTGCCAGCCTGCGGTGCCGCGCCCATACACCCTGCGAACACAGGACGTTGACCATCCCGGTTTCGTCCTCGAGGTTGATGAACGTGACGCCCTGTGCGGTCGCGGGCCGCTGGCGATGCGTCACCGCCCCGGCCACCAGTACCCGGGTTCCGTCGGGCACCGACAGCAGCTGGTCGGCGGGCACCACGCCGATGGCGTCGAGGTCCTCCCGCAGGAACTGGGTGGGATAGCTGTCCGGTGAAATGCCGGTCGCCCACACGTCCGCTGCGGCCAGCTCCAGTTCGGTCATGCCGGGCAACGACGGAATGTGCGACGACGAGCCAACGCCCGGCAGCCGGTCCGGTCGCTGGGTGGCTGCCGCACCGGCCGCCCACAACCCTTCGCGGCGGGTGATGCCGAAGCAGCGCAGCGCCCCCGCGGTGGCCAGCGCCTCGGTCTGCGGTACGGACAGCTGCAGCCGCCCGGTCAGATCGAGCAGTGAACCGAACGGCCCGTTGGCCTTTCGTTCCTCGACGATCTGCTCGGCCAGCTCGTCACCGATGTGGCGGACACTGCCAAGCCCCAGCCGCACCTCCAGCCCGGCGTTCTCCAGCGTGGCGTGCGCGAGGCTGGCGTTGACGTCGGGTCCGTGCACGCTGACGCCGTGCCGTCGGGCATCGGCCACCAGCGACTGCGGCGAGTAGAAACCCATCGGCTGTGCCCGCAGCAGCGCCGCGCAGAACGCCGCCGGGTGGTGCAGCTTGAACCACGACGAGTAGAACACCAGCGAGGCGAACGACAGCGAATGGCTTTCCGGGAAGCCGAAATTGGCGAAGGCTTCCAGCTTCTCGTAGATCCGGTCGGCCACCTCGCCGGTGATGCCGTGCCGCTCGCGCATGCCGTCGTAGAACCGGCCGCGCAATCGTCGCATCCGCTCCGTGGAGCGTTTGGACCCCATCGCCCGGCGCAACTGGTCGGCCTCGGCGGCGGAGAATCCGGCGCAGTCGACCGCGAGCTGCATGAGCTGCTCCTGAAACAGCGGCACCCCCAACGTCTTCCGCAGTGCCTGCTCCATCGACGGGTGGTCGTAGGTGACGGGTTCGACGCCGTTGCGCCGCTTGATGTACGGGTGCACCGACCCGCCCTGGATCGGCCCGGGCCGGATCAGCGCGACCTCGACCACCAGGTCGTAGAACACCCTCGGTTTGAGCCGCGGCAAGGTGGCCATCTGCGCTCGCGACTCCACCTGGAACACCCCAACGGAGTCGGCGCGCTGCAGCATCTCGTACACCGCAGGCTCCGAGAGGTCCAACCGAGCCAGGTCCACCTCGATGCCCTTGTGTTCGGCGACCAGGTCGATGACGTAGTGCAGCGCCGAGAGCATGCCCAGCCCAAGCAGGTCGAACTTCACTAAACCGATTGCCGCGCAGTCGTCTTTGTCCCATTGCAGGACGCTGCGGTTCTCCATCCGCGCCCATTCCACCGGGCATACGTCGGCGATCGGCCGGTCGCAAATCACCATGCCGCCGGAGTGGATGCCCATGTGTCGCGGCAGGTTCGAGATCTGCTTGGCCAGGTCGACCACCTGTTCCGGGATGTCCTCGACGTGGGATGATTCGGCCAGACTTCCCCACTGGCTGATCTGCTTGCTCCACGCGTCCTGCTGCCCTTGGGAGAATCCCAGCGCGCGAGCCATATCGCGCACCGCGCTGCGGCCGCGGTAGGTGATCACGTTGGCAACCTGTGCGGCGTAGTCACGACCGTAACGGTCATAGACGTACTGAATCGCCTTCTCACGCAAGTCGGATTCGATGTCGATGTCGATGTCCGGCGGCCCGTCTCGTGCCGGGGACAGGAACCGTTCGAACAGCAACTCGTTGGCGACCGGGTCGACGTTGGTGACGCCGAGCGCGTAGCAGACCGCCGAGTTGGCCGCCGAACCGCGGCCCTGGGCCAGGATGCCGTTGTCCCTGCAGAACCGGGTGATGTCGTGCACCACCAGGAAGTAGCCTGGAAAGGTCAGCTGATCAATGATTTTCAGCTCATGCTCGATCTGCGCGTACGCCCGTGGCGCCCGTTCCGGAAGGCCATAGCGGTTGCGGGCACCCTCCATGACCAGATGCCGCAGCCAGCTGTCCTCGGTGTGCCCGTCCGGGACATCGAACGGCGGCAGCTGCGGGGCGATCAGCGCCAGCCCGAACGCGCACTGCTCGCCGAGATCAGCCGCGGCCGTCACCACCTCGGGGCAATGGGCGAACAACCGCGCCATCTCCTCCCCTGACCGCAGATGCGAACCGCCCAGCGGCGCAAGGAAACCGGCCGCCTCGTCCATCGAATGCCTGGCTCGGATGGCACCCATGGCCATGGCCAGCCGACCCCGCGACGGCTCGGCGAAGTGGGCGGCTGTGGTGGCGACCATGCCAAGCCCGAACCGCGGCGCCAGCTCCGCCAAGGCGGCGTTGCGCTCGTCGTCGATGGGGTGGCCATGGTGGGTCAGCTCGACGCTGACCCGGTCGGCGCCGAACCGGTCCACCAGGTCGGCCAGCGCCGCGCTGGCGGCATCCGGGCCGCCGGTGTCTAACGCTTGGCGCACATGGCCTTTGCGGCATCCGGTCAAGATGTGCCAATGCCCACCGGCCACCTCGGTCAGCGCGTCATAGTCGTAGCGCAGCTTGCCTTTCTCGCCGCCGGCCAGATGCGCCGTCGCCAGCTGTCGCGACAGCCGTCGATAACCCTCCGGCCCGCGGGCCAGCACCAGCAGGTGCGGTCCTGGCGGATCGGGATCCTCGGTGCGGTCACCACCGCCGAGGGACAGCTCTGCGCCGAACACCGTCTGCATCCCGAGTTCCTTGGCGGCCTCCGCGAACCGCACCACCCCGTAGAGCCCGTCGTGGTCGGTGAGCGCGATGGCGCGCAGATCGAGCCGGGCGGCCTCCTCGACGAGTTCCTCCGGCGTGCTGGCGCCGTCGAGGAAGCTGTACGCCGAATGCGCGTGCAACTCGGCATACGGGACAGTGGACGAAGGCCGCTGCACATCCAGCGGTTCGTAGCTCCCGCGCTTGCGTGACCATGCCGGGCTGTCGCCGCCGTCGCCCACTTGCTCATCAATAGGCCACCCGGCACGGCGCGGTTTGCCGTTGAGCACCCGCTCCATTTCGGTCCAGCTCGGCGGTCCGGTATGCCAGCCCACCAGACGAGTGTATCGAACATATGTTCTAACAGCATCTGGGCAGAGAGATGTGATGTGCCTCTTTTGAGACGAGGGTCCAGCAGCCACTGCAGGTGTCAGAGCGTGACGATTTCGAGCATCGCGTTAGCTACCCGTTCGGCGTCGGGAACCGCCCAGTCGGGATCACCCCATAAGTCGGGCTGACATTCACGTTGGGAACTTCGCAGGTGGGTTGCGCGGCATCCGGGACGAGCTAGCAGCGGCGTAAGCCGAGATCGCGCGGCTGCGCGGCGAGCTAGGGATTCAGAGCATCCCGCCTGGGCTTCTACTCTCAGTACCACTTGGTGGCAAGCGCGGGCTAATTGTGGGTAATCGACTGTGGCCCAACCCATCTGAGTAGGGGTGAGTGGCGGTAAGAAATGGCTGCCGTTGAGTGCGGTGGCGCTAAGACATGAGCCCCGTCCTTTTGGACGGGGCTCATGCCTTGTGATTCACGTGTCAGAAGCCGAAGCCCAGGTCTGTCTGGGCCGACCCCGAAGCCGCCAGCGGAGGCGGCGGGGGCGGCGGGGGCAGCGTCGGGAGACCAACGCCGAAGCCGCTCGAGAATCCACCGTCGGCTGAACCCAAAGGTGTATCCACCCCGACACCGGTCCCTCCGGACGCTGAAGCCAAGGCCGTCGGAGGTTCGGGCAGCGGAGGCGGCGGGGGCAGCGTCGGGAGACCAACGCCGAAGCCGCTCGAGAATCCACCGTCGGCTGAACCCAAAGGTGTATCCACCCCGACATCAGTCCCTCCGGACGCCGAAGCCGAGGCCGTCGGAGGTTCGGGCAGCGGAGGCGGCGGGGGCAGCGTCGGGCCACTCACATCGAACCCGAAGTCACCGCCGCCGGAAGCGTCCGCCCCCATCGTGTCCGCCAGCGCGCTACCGGCACCAGCCAGCGAGAAGGCCAGCGCAGCGGCGACCGCGCTTGTGATCTTCACGGGCATACGTACAGACAACAAAATGTCCCCTTCTATCGGTTGTTGGTTTTAGCGCGACCCCCCGGTGGCACGGTAACAAGATCGGTCGTCGGGCGCAGATCGCCAAGGTGGCCGGGCTCACATCAGGGGACTGCAGGCTCGGGCACGGGTGGCGTAAAGCCCAGGTCGAAGGGGCTGTGCCGTGCTAGCGGACCGATGTATTCCGATAAGGCCGGTGCGCCGCCGGGATCGCTCTGCGACCATCTGAGGGCGATGGATCGCTTGCATACCAACCCCATGGCCCGCAGCAGCGAGTTGGCGGCATGGAGCTGCGACCGACTCTGAGACTCTCGTATTTCGTCTATTTCGAGACATTGCTCATCGGCAATGAGCGGTCGCGTGGCTTTGTGCCAATGCGATGATTTCCGCGCCAGAATCCGGTCAACACTAGAGAGCAGACCACTCCCGACGCCTCTGGAGGAACCGTGACCAAGCAGACCGCAACCGCCTTACCCTCGGTGGTCGACCATGACACCTGGCGGGCCGCCCTCGACGAGCTGCGCGCACGGGAGAAGGCCGCCACCCGCGAGCTCGACGCGATCGCCGCCCAGCGCCGTCGCCTGCCCATGGTCGAGATGCCGGACTACACGCTGATCGGCGCGGATGGCCCCATCCGGCTGGCCGACGTCTTCGACGGGCGCGCGCAGCTCATCGTCTACAACCACATGTGGTCGGACGGCGCGGAGTGGCAGTGCGGTGGCTGCACCGGATTCACGTCGCAGTTCACCCGGCTGGACTTCCTGGACAACTACGACGCGCGGTTTGTCATCGTCACGAACGGGCCCATCGACGAAGCCCTGGCCTACAAGGAAAGGGTCGGCAACAAGATGGACTGGTATTCGTCGTCGGAGAGTTCGTTCGGCGCCGACGTCGGCGCGCCTCCCGGGGCGGGCTTCGCCGTCAACGTCTTTCTGCGCGATGGCGACACGGTGTACCGCACCTGGCACACCGACGGTCGCGGCACCGAACAACTCAGCCACAGCTTCGCGCTGATCGACCTCCTTCCGTGGGGCCGGCAGGAGGAATGGCAGGACTCCCCCGAAGGCTGGCCGAAGTCGCCGACGTATTCGAACTGGCTCGACTCCCCTGACATCGCACGGCTTTACGGCGCGAACGGTGGTGGCCAGTGACGAGCGCGACGGCGGAGCGGTACGTCGTCACCCGCACCATCGCCGCCACCCCGGCGGAGATCTTCGCCGTCCTAGCCGACCCGACCCGTCACAAGGACACCGAACCCGGCGACTGGGTGCGCGACGCGATCGACACCGACCCGATTACCGCCACCGGCCAGATGTTCGCGGTGAACATGTTCCTGGAGCAGGCCGGTGGGCACTACGTCATGCACAACCTGGTCACCGAATTCGACGAGAACCGGACCATCGCCTGGCTTCCTGGACAACTGGACGAGGCAGGCAATCACGGTCCCGGCGGTTGGTGGTGGCGGTACGACCTCGTGCCGAACGGTGCCGGCACCGACGTCACCGTCACCTACGACTGGAGCGGAACGTCGCAGGAGTTCCGCGACACAATCGGTGTGCCGGTTTTCGGTGCGGACTTCATCGAGGAGTCGTTGGCGACGCTTGACCGCACAGTGACGCGACGCTGACAGACCTTCGGTCGAAGGGTCAGGGCAGGTCGTGCTCTCCGAGTTGATCTCGTGGCACGACCATCATCGGAACGTCCAGCACGCGCAGCATTTTGGCGGCCGTCGAGCCGAGGAAGAGGCGTTTGGGTGCGCTTAGCCGACTCGACCCGACCATGATCAGGTCCCCGTCTCGCCA
Organism: uncultured Actinomycetota bacterium; assembly: GCA_963841555.1. Lineage (GTDB taxonomy): Bacteria > Actinomycetota > Actinomycetes > Mycobacteriales > Mycobacteriaceae > Mycobacterium. The sequence continues at coordinate 42,014 of CAWJDL010000003.1, read as the reverse complement.
AGCGAGCTTGCTGACAGCATCTTCGACGGTCGGACCGTCGACGATGGTCGATGTCACCGGAATAGCCTCAGGCAGAGCCGCTTTCGCAGCCTCCAGGGTGTGCTGGGCGTGAGCGAGCGCACGCTCTCGAACGGCGTCCGCGTCGCCGCGAAGCGAGCCGAACGTCGGGTCGAGAGCAACCAGGGATGCCAGACGCAGCGGAGTGCCTGCCGCCTTGCTGAACCGAACTGCTGTGCGCAGCAACAGATCCGCGCCCTGCCGCTCGCCGATCGCACAAGTCACCTCGCGGACCCGTTCGACGTCCGAATGGCGCGTACCTCGCGACGCCACCGCCACCGGAACGGGCGACGAGTGCAGCAGCTCATTGACCACCGAACCCAGTGAGAAGGGGCCAGCCAACCCACCGCCCGATCCGCCCACCACGATGGCGTCGGCCTCGAGTCGTGCGACCTGCTTGATCAGCCCGTCGGCGAAGTATTCGTCGAAAGACACGTTGCTGCGCGCGACGACGTCATCAGGTACGGCCGCACGCGCCTCGCTGAGCCACTTCTCCCCCTGCTCCTGCAGCAGCTCGTCGTAGCCGCCGACCGACAAGCGTGCGACACCTGTGGGGTCGGGCGGCAGGATGAGGCACAGCTCCAGCTCGGCGCCCAGCGTCCGCGCCAACCGAGCGGCGAGGGCCATCGCATCCGCGCCGCCAGGCGTGGCCAGGTAACCGACGACCAACTTCATATCCGACCACCGCCCATCCGGCACCCCGTTGTGCCATTCCCGTCGATCCTGTCAATCAGCGGTGGTGAATATCGCTCAATCGGTGTATTCAGCGGCGCCGTCCTCCAGCACCAGGCGCGAATTCGAGCCGTCCGGGTTGGACGCCTCGGTGCGGAACACCGCGTGGCCAGGCTCGGTGCGCCAGATCGACGTGGTGAGCGTCTCGCCCGGGAACACCGGTGAGGTGAACCGCGCGTCGACAGCACTGACCTTGGTGGCGTCGCCGCCGCCGAGTTCGCTCACCAATGCGCGACCCGCGACCCCATATGTGCAGAGCCCATGCAGGATTGGCTTCGGGAAGCCGGCCAGGTTCTGCGCGAACCACGGGTCGCTGTGCAGCGGGTTGCGGTCGCCCGACAGCCGGTAGATGAGCGCCTGGTCCTCGCGGGTGGGCAGCGCGATCTTCGCGTCGGGTTCCCGCTCTGGGATCTCCGGCGCCACGGGCCGCTGCCCTGGCTGCCCGCCGAAGCCGCCCTCGCCACGGATGACCGCGGTCGTGAACGTTTCGGCGACGACCTCCGACGTATCGGGGTCCGTGCCCGTGGCCTTCAGCATGACGATCGCGTTCTTGCCCTCACCCTTGTCCTGGATGTCGGCGACCTCGGCGACGACGCTGAGCTTGCCCGCTGGCGGCAGCGGCTTGAACAGCCGAATCCCCTGAGATCCGTGCAGCAGCATGGCGAAATTGAACGTGCCGATCTTGGCGGCCGCGGCGAACGGAAGGCAGGCGATGACGGCGTAGGTGGGCAGCACCTGCTGCGGGGTGTCGTGGCTGTTCTCGGTGGTGAAGGCCAGGTCGTCGAGCCCGGCGCCGACGCCCAGTGCGTAGAGCAGGGTGTCGCGGTCGGTCCATTTGAAGAGTTGGGGGTCGGTTTTCGCGCCTATGGCGGTGGGATCGATCGGCATAGTCGGACGATATAGGCCCCACCACGACCGCGTCACACCATGTTGACCTTTGCCCGACAAGGGGTGACCATGGCTCGCATGCGCTATGTCGTTACCGGCGGTACCGGGTTTATCGGCCGCCGTGTGGTGTCGCAGATTCTGGCCCGACGCGATGACGCCGAGGTGTGGGTGCTGGTGCGGCGGGAGTCGCTCTCCCGGTTCGAGAGGCTCGCCGCCGAGGGCGACCAGGCCTGGGGAGAGCGGGCGAAAGCGCTGGTCGGCGACATCACGACGGCGAACCTCGGCCTCACCGACGAGGCCGTCGCCCAGCTCGGCGCCGTCGACCACATCGTGCATTGCGCGGCGATCTACGACATCACCGCTGACGACGCCGACCAACGGGCGGCCAACGTGGAGGGCACCCGCGCGGTGATCGACCTGGCCCGTCGGCTGGACGCCACGCTGCATCATGTGTCGTCGATAGCGGTGGCCGGCACCTATCACGGCGAGTTCACCGAGGACGACTTCGACGTGGCGCAGGATCTGCCGACGCCGTATCACCAGACGAAGTTCGAGGCGGAGATGTTGGTCCGCTCGGCGACCGGACTTCGCTACCGGGTGTACCGGCCCGCGGTCGTGGTCGGCGACTCGCGCACCGGCGAAATGGACAAGGTCGATGGCCCGTACTACTTCTTCGGCCTGCTGCGGAAGCTGGCCGTGTTGCCCAGGTTCACCCCGATGGTGCTGCCCGACACCGGCCGCACCAACATCGTTCCGGTCGACTTTGTGGTTGAAGCTGTCGTCGCACTCATGCACGCCGACGGTCGCGACGGGCAGACCTTCCACCTCACCGCCCCGAAAACCATTGGACTGCGGGGCATCTACCGCGGAGTCGCCGAAGCGGCAGGGCTGCCGCCGCTTCGCGGGTCGCTGCCCGGTGCGACCGCGACGCCGTTCCTTCGTGCCACCGGGCGCGCCAAGGTGTTACGCAACATGGCCGCCACCCAGCTCGGCATACCCGGCGAGATCCTCGACGTGGTCGACCTCGCGCCCACCTTCACGTCCACCAACACCGCAGAAGCTTTGCGCGGCACCGGGATAACGGTGCCGGAGTTCGCGTCATATGCGCCGCAGCTGTGGCGCTACTGGGCCGAGCATCTGGACCCCGATCGGGCCCGTCGCGACGATCCGGCCGGGCCGCTGGTCGGCAAACACGTGATCATCACCGGTGCATCCAGTGGCATTGGCCGTGCGTCGGCGATCGCCGTCGCCGAACGGGGTGCGACGGTATTCGCGTTGGCGCGCAACGCCGAAGCGCTCGACGACCTCATCGCCGAGATCCGCGCGGCCGGCGGGCAGGCGCACGCCTTCACGTGTGACGTCACGGACTCGACGTCGGTCGAGCACACGGTCAAGGACATCCTCGGCCGGTTCGGGTACGTCGACTATCTGGTGAATAACGCCGGGCGGTCCATCCGCCGCTCCGTGATCGCCTCCACCGACCGGCTGCACGACTACGAACGCGTCATGGCGGTCAACTACTTCGGCGCGGTGCGGATGGTGCTGGCGCTGCTGCCGCACTGGCGCGAACGCCGGTTCGGCCACGTGGTCAACGTGTCCAGCGCGGGCGTGCAGGCCAACGGTCCGAAGTACAGCGCGTACCTGCCGAGCAAGGCGGCGCTGGACGCGTTCGCCGACGTGGTGTCGACGGAGACGCTGTCGGACCACATCACGTTCACCAACATCCATATGCCGCTGGTGAAGACGCCGATGATCGTGCCGTCGCGGCGGCTGAACCCGATTCCGCCGATCAGCGCAGAACACGCCGCGGCCATGGTGGTGCGCGGCCTGGTGGAAAAGCCCGCGCGCATCGACACTCCTGTCGGCACGCTGGCCGATTTCGGCAATTACATGACCCCGAAGTTGTCGCGTCGCGTACTGCACCAGCTCTACCTGGGCTATCCAGACTCGGCGGCCGCCCGGGGTGTGACACCAGCTGAGCCGTCCGGTGGCGCGCCATCGCGGCGCCCCAAACGCCCGGCGCGCAGTATTAAGTCGTTGCGTGTGCTCCGACCCGTCACAAGGCCGATCAAGCGCGCGGTGCGGCTGGTGCCCGGCGTGCACTGGTAGGTGGACGGCCCTATCGTTGGCGAAGTGAACGTGGGTGAGGGGCCCGGCGTCCCGCTGCCTGTGTTCGTCGATGTCGATACGGGCGTCGACGATGCGATGGCGCTGGTGTATTTGTTCGCCAGTGACGATGCCGACGTGGTCGGCATCGCGTCGACGGCGGGAAACGTTCCGGTTCAACAAGTTTGCCGGAACAATCTGGGGTTGCTGGAGCTGTGTCAGATCACCGGCGTGCCGGTGTCGAAGGGCTCAGAGCAGCCGGTCAGCACGCCGCTGCGCACCGCAGAGGACACCCACGGACCCGAGGGCTTGGGTTATGCCCAGTTGCCGTCGACTGAGCGGCAGCTCGCCGCCCATGACGCCGCGGAGGCGTGGGTGCACGCCGCACACGCCTACCCCGGCGAGCTGGTGGCCATCGCGACCGGACCGCTGACCAACCTGGCGCTGGCCCTGCGCATCGAGCCTGCACTGCCCAAGCTATTGCGGCGGCTGGTGATCATGGGCGGCGCATTCGACTACCGCGGTAACACCACGCCGGTGGCGGAGTGGAACATCAGCGTCGACCCCGAAGCGGCGGCCGAGGTATTCGCCGTGTGGGGCGCGGCGTGGGGGCTCGAACCGCCGAAGCACATTCCAATCGTGTTGGGTCTCAACCTGACCGAAAACGTCGCGATGACGCCAACCATCTTGAGCCGGCTCGCGACGGCGGCGGAATCCTCATCGGTCCCGATGAGCGTGCTCGACGACCGCGGCACCCGTTCGGTGGCGTCCAACCCGCTGATCCGCGTGCTCGAGGACGCGATGCGGTTCTACTTCGAGTTCCACTTCGACCAGGGCGAGGGGTACCTCGCACATCTGCACGACCCGTTGGCCGCTGCCGTCGCATTGGATCCCGATCTGGTGCAGTACCGGCCCGCCGCGATCGATGTCGAGCTGACCGGCACGCTGACCCGCGGCATGACGGTCGCCGACTGGAATGGCCACTGGGGACGAGAACACAACGCTCTCGTCGGTGTCGAGGTCGACCCTGGCGTGTTCTTCGAGCGATTCATCGGCCGGGTCGGACCGTTCGCGCAGCGACTGGACTGATGCCTAGCGCCGAGACTGCGGGGAGATCGCGGATTTGGCTGAAATCGCGATCTCCCCGCAGTCTCGAGGGACTCAGTCGTCGGTGACGACGAGCTTGACGTCGATGTTGCCGCGGGTGGCGTTCGAATAGGGGCACACCTGGTGCGCCTTCTCGGTCAGCGCCTGCGCGGCGTCGTGGTCCATGTTGGGCAGGGTGACCTCGAGCTCCACCGCAAGGCCGAACCCGCCGTTGTCGATCTGGCCGAGCGAAACACGCGCTCCGACAGCCGAATCCTCGACGTCGGCCTTCTCTTGACGGCCGACGAGCCGCAGTGCCGAGTGGAAGCAGGCGGCGTAGCCGATGGCGAACAGCTGCTCGGGGTTGGTGCCGTTGCCGCTGCCACCCATCTCCTTCGGGATCGCCAGATCGAGATCGAGGGTGCCGTCGGAGGTGCGGCCATGACCGTCACGTCCTTCGCCGGTGGCCAGCGCTTCGGCGGTGTAGAGGGTCTTCATGCGGATTCCTTTCGTAGCGATGCGTTGAGCGCATCGGTGAGGTGGCGGACCGCATCGCGCAGGTCCGCAGCTTCTTGTTCGGACATTCCGGTCGAGCTGAACAGCTCTTCCGGGATGCACTGGGCCTTGCGTTCGAGTCGGCGGCCTGCGGGTGTGAGCGTCACATCGACCAGGCGTTCATCGTCTGACGATCGCTCGCGGCGGACAAACCCGTTGGCCTCCAAGCGCTTCAGCAGCGGCGAAAGCGTCCCGGAGTCGAGCTGCAGCCGCTCGCCGAGCCTGCCCACGGTGACACGTTCCTCTTCCCACAGCACCAGCAGCACCAGGTACTGCGGGTAGGTGAGGTTCAGCTCGGTGAGGATCGGCCGGTACGCAGCCGTCATCGCCCGAGACGCCGAATACAGGGCGAAGCAGAGCTGTCGGTCGAGACTCAACGTGGCCACGGCAGAACTATAGCGCACAATTCAGTTGTGCACAACTGACCTGATCTATTCGTAGATCCCCTCGACGTACCACCGCCGCTGCCGGTAGCACAGCAGCAAGGCCTGCGCCGGGTCGCCGTCGAGCAGCACCTGCACCCTCGCAGTACGTCCGGCCTTGACTTGGTCGGGGTCCCACCACCGCTCGTCGACGGGCCACGGCCCGGCCCACCAGGACAACCGACCATCTCTTCCCGGTGCTGCCAGCCGCGACGGATCGGCGGAGAACAGCCCGCGACCGGTCACCCGCACCGGATTGCCGTCGACGTCGAGCAACTCGACCGGGTCGTCGAGCAGTACGGTCGGCGACGGCTCCGGAAGCTGACCTGGCCACGGCTGGCCGGGATCTGCCCGCGGCACCGGCTCGTCGCCCAGCGGTGTGAAGGTGATGCGTTCGGCAGGCCCCCGGCCCCCGCTGAGCACCGGTACCTGCACCGCCTCTGGCCCGAGCAGGCCCTGAACCCGCACCAACGCGCGGCGGGCCCGCAGCCGATCCTCTTCACCAATACCACCCCACAACGGCAGCTGCAGCGCCTCGGCCGAAACCACCTCCACCGGCCGCAGCCGTATCAGCGTCACAGGAGCAGTCGGCCGGTCGTTCGGATTGCGCTTGTTCAGCCAGCCGTCCAGCTGCCAGCGCACCCGGTCGGCGGTGGCGTCCTCGGTCAGCGGTTCGGCGCAACGCCAAACCCGTTCCAGCTCTTCGCCGTTGGCGGTGACAGCATGGATGGCCAGCCGGGTGCATCCGACCCCCGAGGCCTCGAGGCTGCGGTGCAGGTCGCCGGCCAGCAACCGACCGGCGAACGCGGCAGCATCGACACGATCGATCGGCGGATCGCAGTTCATCACCGCGTCGAGTTCCTGCGGTGGCTCACGCCCCGACGGGCCGCGGGTGGGCTCGCCGCGGGCGAACCGGTGCGCGGCAACGGCGTCGGCGCCGAACCGGGAGGCCACATCGCTGCGCGACAATGCTGCGAACTGTCCAATGTTGCGGATCCCCATGCGCCACAACAGGTCTGCTAGATCATCACGGCCAGGTGCTGCCAGGCTCGGCTCGGTGGCCAATTGCCGGATCGACAGCGCGGACAGAAACAATGCGTCCTTGCCGGGCTCGACGACCCGTCCCGCCCGTGCGGCGAAGACGGCGGTGGGCAACTGGTCAGCGACGCCGGCCTGGCATTCGGCCCCGGCCGCGGCCACCGCGTCGACCAGCCGCTCAGCGGCGGCCTGTTCGGACCCGAAATAGCGGGCCGCGCCGCGCACCTGCAGCACCAACAGACCAGGGCGCAACACCTCGGCCCGCGGCACCAGGTCGTCGACCGCGGCCGTCACGTCTTCGAAATGGCGGGCATCGCGCGCGGGATCGGCGGTGACGACATGCAACTCCGGACACCGCGCCTGCGATTCCCTGCGGCGCAGACCGCGCCGCACCCCGGCCGCACGGGCAGACGCCGAACAGGCGATGACCCGGTTGGCCAGTGTGACCGCGACCGGCACCGTCGGAGGCAGGCTGGCCGCTGCCGCGGCCGCGACGGCGGGCCAGTCCATGCACCAGACCGCCAGCACTCGCGAGGTGGACCCGGAAGACACTCATCCGCCTACCGCACGAACGGTGCCGAAGGACCGTCCCCTGGCGCGCATGGCCAGCCGCACCCGGCTGATCCGCCCGCATCCGGGAGTCGGTTTACCTCTGCCCGCACCGGTGACCTCATAGCCGCAGACCCTGGCCTCCAGCCGGGTAGACGCCCCTTGCCAGTCGCCGCCGGTGACCAGCAGGGTGCAGCCCTTCTGCCGCGCCCTGGCCACCACCGCCCGCGCCCGGCCTGCGGGCACCGACCGCCCACCAAGGCCGAGCACCACAAGATCCATGCCGTCCATCAGCACGGCGGCCACCTCGACCGGATCGGCACCGGGTTCGGGGATGACCGCGATCCTGCTCAGATCCGCTCCCATTTCGACGGCCGCCAGCAGGCCGACGTCGGGCTGGCCGACGATCGCGGCGTGCCCACCCTCCGCCGTCACCGCCGCCACCATGCTCAGCGGCAGCGACCGGGCACCCGACAGCACCGCCACCGTCCCGCGCGGCAACGACGTTGGCAGCAGTTCGGCCAGCGATTCGGGCAGCGGCAGCAAAGATTCTGAGTCCGGCAGCGGGTCGGTCGATGGCGCTGGACCCCGGCGCCCGCCGCCGACCTTGCCGGAGACCGCCGCGATCTTGCGACGCAGGTGTTCTACCTGCTCAGCGCGGTCAGGCCGGCGCTGCTCCAGGGTCATCGCTGCCGTCACAGCAGCACCTCCCGCATCATCAGAATCACCATATATTCGAATGTATGTTCGATACGCTGAGTAAACACCCACCCACCGACACCGTCAAGCGGCGCAGGTACCCGGAGAACCTTCCCATTGATCGATGGTGACATTGACAAATGTCATCATTTGATGGTGTACTCCAGCCGTGCTCAATGACGAGCGGGACCAGGCTGCGGGGTGATCGGCATGGGACTCTTCGGATCGCATAAGCGAAGCCGCAACGCCGCCGCCGTCATCACCGGCGCGGGTAGCGGTATCGGCGCGGCCTTCGCCGTCGAACTCGCCAAGCGCGGCGGCCGCGTGGTGTGCAGCGACATCAACGAAACGGCAGCCCGCGCAACGGCAGACGCGATTGTCGCCGATGGCGGTCAGGCGACATCATTGCGCTGCGACGTCTCGCAGGTGGACGACGTCGCGCTGCTGGCCAAGGAGGCGCAGACCTGGTTCGGCGGTCCACCGACTGTGGTGATCAACAACGCGGGTGTGGGCGCAGGCGGCACGCCCATCGGCGACGTCAGCCTCGACGACTGGAACTGGGTGCTGAACGTCAACTTGTGGGGGCCTATTCACGGCTGCCACGTGTTCGCGCCGATCCTTCGCGAGGCTGGCTACGGCGGCATCATCAACGTCGCGTCGGCCGCGGCCTTCGGTGCGGCGCCAGGCATGGCCGCCTACAACGTCAGCAAGGCCGGCGTGTTGTCGCTGTCGGAAACACTTGCCGCCGAACTGAGCGGTACCGGAGTGAACGTAACGGTGCTGTGCCCGACGTTCGTCAAGACCAACATCGTCGAATCCGGTCGGATAACTGACAAGTCGACACAGATGGCCGGCCGGCTGATGCGCTGGACCGGCTTCTCCCCGGAACGGGTGGCACGTACGTGCCTAGACACCCTCGACCGTGGCGGCCTGTACTGCATGCCGCAACCCGACGCCCGGATCAGCTGGGGCATCAAGCGTTTCACTCCGACGGTGTACACCCGCGCCGTCGGCCTCGCTACGCGTGTGACGACCTAGGAGGTTCGAAATGGCCATCGACATGGAAGCGATGCTGGCGAAGATCAAGGACCGCCAGTGGGCACTGGCCGACATCGACTGGGACGCACCGGGTGCCGAACTGATCACCGACGAACAGCGCCCAAAGCTGAAGGCCTTCATGGCCGACCTCTGCTGGATCGAGAACATCGGCGCACGCGGCTTCGCGGCACTGGCCAAGAAGGCACCGACGCCGACGATCGCCGAGATCTACCGCTACTTCCACGCCGAGGAGCAGCGGCACGCGAACGCCGAACTCGCGCTGATGAAGCGGTGGGGGATGCTCGAGGACGGCGAAGTCCCCGAACCCAACGTCAACATCCGGCTCGCCATCGATTGGCTGGACCGCTGGGCGGACGACATGCCGCTGTCGCTGCTCGGCACGGTGATCCCGATGCTGGAGGTCGCCCTTGACGGCGCGCTGCTGAAGTTCCTCCTCGACGAGGTCGACGACCCGGTGTGCCACCAGGTCTTCGAGAAGATCAACAACGACGAGTCACGCCACCTCGTGGTCGACTTCGAGGTGCTCGACATGATCGGGCACGCAAAGATCCGACGCTTGCTGATTGACTTCGTGGGCCACGCCGCCACTCCGGGTCTCGTCATCGGCGCCGTCATCGGTGCACCGCTGATCAACAGAATCCGCAACGAAATCGTCGCAATGGGCATGGAGCCAGAGCGGCTGTACAAGGCCGTGAAGCGGTTCAAGGAACTCGGCGATCGCGGCGAATCCACCAGGCGGGTGCCGACTTACCTGTTCCTGCGGCGGTTCGCCGGAGTTGTCACCAACCCGCGTCACCCCTACCACCTCCTTGCCAACTCGATGGTCTGGGTCTCCGACCGGTATCCGCGGCCGCTGCTGCCGTCGGTACCGAGCTGGGTCAGAGAAGTCACCCACGAGCCGGCGGCCTGACATGGCTGGTCACGTATACGACACGCTCATTGTCGGTGCCGGTTTCACCGGTGTCGGCACGGCGATCAAGCTCACCCAGGCCGGCGTCGACGACATCCTCATTGTCGAACGTGCCGAGCGCGTCGGCGGAACGTGGCGGGACAACACCTATCCCGGTGCCGCCTGCGACATCCCGTCGCTGCTGTACTCGTTCTCGTTCGTCCACAACCCGTCCTGGTCTCGTGCCTACTCCCCTGCCGGTGAGATCTGCAGCCACATCGAGACCATGGTCGACGACTTCGGCCTGCATCCCAAGATCCAGTTCGGGACCGAGGTCAACGGGCTGCAGTTCGACGACCAAGAAGGCGTGTGGACGGTAAAGGCAAACGGGCACAAACGGTTCCAAGCACGAACCGTCGTGCTGGCCTCCGGCCCGCTGCCCGATCACAAGGTTCCGGACATCCGAGGGTTGGATACCTATCGGGGCCATACGATCCACAGCGCGCGGTGGGACCACGACTACGACTTCACCTGCAAGCGAGTCGCCGTGATCGGCACCGGCGCGAGCGCCGTCCAGATCATCCCGGAGCTCGTCAAGCAAGCCGAGTTCGTCAAGGTCTTCCAGCGCACCCCCGGCTGGGTGCTGCCGCGGCTGGACGTCGCCACCCCGCCTGCGGCCCAGACGCTGTTCGCGAAAGTGCCTGTCGCTCAGCAACTTGCCCGCCAAGCGCTGTTCTGGGGTCACGAGATCAGCGCGACGGCCCTGGTCTGGAACTCGCCACTGACCCGGCTGGTCGCCCGTCTCGGCAAGGCCCATCTCAACAGGCAGGTCAAGGATCCCTGGCTGCGGCGCCAACTTACGCCGGACTTCACGCCGGGCTGCAAGCGGATGCTGGTCTCAAGCGACTACTACCCCGCGTTGCAGCGCGACAACTGCAAGCTCATCGACTGGCCGATCGCCACCGTCAGCCCGGTCGGCATCCGCACCAGCGACGGGATCGAGCACCACGTCGACTGCATCGTCTTTGCCACCGGCTACGACGTACACCTGACAGGCCCGCCCTACCCCGTCAACGGCATCGGCGGCCGCTCGCTGAGCCAGGAGTGGGCCACCGGAGCGCAGGCGTACAAGAGCATCAACGCCAACGGCTATCCGAACCTCTTCTTCATGACGGGACCCAATTCGGGGCCGGGCCACAATTCACTGCTGGTCTACGTCGAGGGTCAGCTCGACTACGCCGTGCAGGGCATCACCACAATCCTCCGCGAGAACATGCGCTATCTGGACGTGCGCGCCGACGTGCAGCGGCGCTACAACGAGCGCATCCAGAAGCGCCTGACCAAGACGACCTGGATGTCGGGCTGCAGCAGCTGGTATCTGACCGCTGACGGGTTCAACGCCTCGATGTACCCGGGGTTTGCGACACAGTATCTTCGACAGATGCGGGACTTCCGGTTTGCCGACTACGACGCGGTCGCGCGGGACGCGCACGTCGGCCTCGGTGCTCGCCTACGCGGATGAACGCGAGGCCCGACACGCCGCCGGGCAGGCCGCCGCGGCCGCCGTCCGGTCTGATTTCGACGATCCTGCGACGGGTGCGCCGCGGGTCACGCGATGTCATCGAAACCGCTGTGTCGCAACTGTTCGATGCGGCAGTCCGCCACCCCCAGGGCGTCGCGGCATCGGGTGAGTACCGCATCGACGACCTGGCGCGGCTGGCAGGAACGACGACAAGGAACATCCGGGTATACCGCGATCGTGGCCTGCTGCATCCGCCGCTGCGGGTGGGTCGCATCGCGCTGTTCAACGACACGCATCTCACCCGGCTGCGGCTGATCACCTCGATGCTGGACCGTGGCTACAACATCGCCCATGTGCACGAGATGCTGAGCGCCTGGGAGCAGGGCAAGAACCTCGGCGACGTTCTCGGACTGGAAACCGCGATCGCCGGAGCGTGGGCGGCCGAAAAGCCACAGACGATGTCTATCGCCGAAGCGAAGCGGCTCATCGACGACACCGCCGGGTTCGATCGACTTGTCGAGTCCGGGCTGATCCGCGTCGAGAACGACGGATTAGAGGCCACCGTCGTGCGGCCCAAGCTGATCGAGGCCTTCAACGAGATCCGCGAATACGGCATCGGCATCGGCAAGCTCATCGACATCCACGAAAAGGTACTGCCGCTGATCGACCAGATCAGTTCGATTCTGGTGACGGCGGGCGCCGAGCACGTGCAGGACCTCATCAAACCCGGCGCCGCGCTGCCCGACGACACAAAGGTCGCCGAGTTGATCACCATGCTGGTTCGGTTCCGGACCCAGGCAGTCGCGTCAGTCACGGCGACGCTTGCCTCGTCGATCGAGACGACGATCGAGGAACTGGTCAGCCGGATCCTCGCCGATTACGTCGAGAAGGCACCCGACGCCGACGGCTGACTACTCCCACTCGATGGTGCCCGGCGGCTTGCTCGTCACATCTAGCACGACCCGGTTGACCTCGGAAACTTCGTTGGTGATGCGGGTGGAGATGCGTTCGAGGACCTCGTAGGGCACCCGCGTCCAGTCCGCGGTCATCGCGTCCTCGCTCGACACGGGGCGCAGCACGATCGGGTGGCCGTAGGTGCGGCCGTCGCCCTGTACCCCCACCGACCGGATGTCGGCAAGCAGCACCACCGGGCACTGCCAGATCTGGTTGTCCAGCCCCGCCGCGGTCAGTTCCTCGCGGGCGATCGCGTCGGCGCGCCGCAGCGTGTCCAGGCGCGCGGCGGTGACCTCACCGACGATCCGGATGCCAAGGCCGGGACCCGGGAACGGTTGGCGCGCAACGATTTCCTCGGGCAGTCCGAGTTCGCGGCCAACCGCGCGCACCTCGTCCTTGAACAGCAGCCGCAGCGGCTCGACGAGTTTGAACTTCAGGTCACCGGGCAGCCCGCCGACGTTGTGGTGGCTCTTGATGTTGGCCGTGCCCGTGCCGCCGCCCGACTCCACCACGTCGGGATACAGCGTGCCCTGCACCAGGAATTCGACCTCGGAGTCACTCGCGCCCAACGTGTCTCGTACCGCACCTTCGAACGCGCGGATGAACTCGCGGCCAATGATCTTGCGCTTGCCTTCCGGATTCGTCACTCCGGCCAGCGCCTCAAGGAACCGGTCGGCAACGTCGACGGTAACCAGGTTGGCGCCGGTCGCTGCGACGAAATCGCGCTGCACCTGCGCCCGCTCGCCGGCGCGCAGCAGGCCATGGTCGACGAAAACGCAGGTCAATCGGTCGCCGATGGCGCGCTGCACCAGCGCCGCGGCCACCGCGGAGTCAACGCCGCCGGACAGCCCGCAGATCGCCCTGCCGTCACCGATCTGGTTGCGGACCTGTTCGACCAGCGCGTCGGCGATGTTCGCGGGCGTCCACGTGGCGCCGATGCCGGCGAACTCGTGCAGGAACCGGCTGAGCACCTGTTGCCCGTGAGGGGTGTGCAGCACCTCGGGGTGATACTGCACACCCGCCAGTCGTCGGGCCCGATCCTCGAAAGCCGCCACCGGAGCACCGGCGCTGGAGGCCACCACGTCGAACCCGTCCGGGGCGGCGGTCACCGCGTCGCCGTGGCTCATCCACACCGGCTGAGTTGCGGGGAGATCGGAATGAAGCTGTCCCCCAGTCACATTCAGCTCGGTGCGACCGTACTCGCTGGTTCCGGTGTGGGTGACCGTACCGCCGAGCGCCTGGGCCATCGCCTGAAAGCCGTAGCAGATGCCGAACACCGGAACCCCGAGGTCGAACAGCGCGGGGTCCAGCTGTGGGGCACCGTCGGCGTAGACGCTGGCCGGGCCGCCCGACAGGACGATGGCCTGCGGATCCTTGGCCTTGATTTCCTCGACGCTCGCGGTGTGCGGGATGACCTCCGAATACACCCTGGCCTCGCGGACTCGGCGGGCGATCAGCTGCGCGTATTGCGCGCCGAAGTCGACCACCAATACGGGGCGGGGGGATGCTGATTCCACCGGTTCAGTCTAGAGGCGGGGACCTCGGCTTACTGGCGCGGCAGGGCCAGCAGATCCCTGGCGCGCAACGCCAACCAGAACTCCGCGATCGCGGCGGTCTCGGCGACAGCGCGGCCGGTGATCTGTTCGATGCGCTGGAGCCGGTAGACGACGGTCTGGCGATGCATGTTCAGAGCAGCCGCCGTTCGCACCCACGACCTGTCGCACTGCAAGAAGGTGTCCAGCGTCTTGACCATCTCGGCGGAATGATGAGCGTCGTAGGCAATCAGGGCGCCCAGCACGCGGTCGACGACCACCTGGGCCTCGTCGGTGTCCCGCAGTACCGAGAACATCGTTGCGTCGGCGAAGCGGGCGATGCCGTCAGGGGCTGTCCGTGCGACCCGCACCGCCCACGTCGCTTCCCGCACTGCCGTCGTGGCACGGCCCGGACGAATCAACGGATCGCTGACACCCACCGTTGCCTGGCCGCCGAGCCGCTGGCGCAGCGCCGCCAGCGACGCATCCGTGGTCGGCATCAGCGCGTACAGCAGGTCGCCACGGCGAAGCAGCAGATGCGGCACCGCTCGCCTGCCGAGGTTGAGATGCAGTTGCCGCTCACCGGCTGGCAGCACACCGCCGGCCGCCACTATCGAGCAGTCCTTCGGCCTGAGCCCACGCTCGTCGAGTTCGCGGTCGGCCTCGCGCGCGGTGAGCCTGCCGTCGCACAGTTGCGCCATCACCTCGGCGCCGATCCGCCGTTCGTGCTCGAGCCGCACGTTCTGTTGCGCGAGGAGGACTGCGACCGCCGAGGCGAGGTGTTGCAGCTGAACGAGATCGACTGCGGGACCACGGAAGTCGTAGGTGACCAGCACGGTCGGTTCCTCGTCGGGCACTTCGACCACCAGTGCCCGGCCGCCCTCGGCGTTGACGTGCAACACACCGGGAACAGCGCCACGCCGGTCCGCGATTTCGTCGACGACGGCCCGGCGCAACTCGGCCGAAACCGGTTCGGAGGCATCCAGCGCCGCCTCCCCGGTAGTCGCATCGAGCACCGCCAGCCGGCAGGACAGGTCGCGTCCCAGCTGGCTGAGCACGTTGGGCCTGGTTGAGTGGCTGACCGATTGCCGGATCACGTTGTAGACGCGCTCGGTCGCGACAACCCTGCCGCTATCGGCACCGGCGTCCGCCACGGCCCGACCGATGGCCGCGAAGCCCAGAGAGTAGGGCACGACCATGACCGGGAAGCGCAACTGATTGGCTAAAGCTAGTGCAGCAGTGGTGAGTTCGGGGGTAGCGGCATCCAGCCCGATCACCAGGCCACACATTCCCTTCTCGGCCAGACCCTGGATCAACGCCGTCTGGCCGCGGCTCGATTCCGGCAGCGTCTGGCCGTTCTTCATCAGCAGCTCTCCGCCGGCGAGGTACGACCACGGCTCCTCGAGATCGGATGTCTGAGCCCACGCGACAGGGTGGTCCAAACCGGCGGCACCCGCGCGCACCTGAAGGCGAAGATGTGGGGTGTCGACCAGATCGGCGACGCGGTAGGCCATCGCTGCCACCTCCTTCTCGAGAAGTTTCATCTGGCCGCAATATGCGGTTACGCGGTCGTCGTGGCGAGGTCTTGCCGGGAAACCACCTGGTCAGGCCGTATGCGCGAAGTCGCAACGCGACGACGATGCGCCGTCCAGACGGTCAACTTTAGATGATCGTCTAGATTTCTCTGTTTTATCTATACGAACGACTACTTCAGTTCTGGCGGCGACAGGCTCACAGTGACGCCTCAGTGCCGCACACCATGGGAGGCGACGATGGCCCAGCCGCTGGAAACGCAAACAGTCTCTGAGGACCGCCCGCTCCAGCTGCAGCGCGGCTTCAGTTTCCGGTCGGCGTTGTCGTTGGCGTTCGCCGACGTGTCGCCGATCGCCGCGGTGTACGCGATCTTCACCCTGGGGCTGTTCGCCGCGGGGCCAAAGTTCTTCTGGGCGTTCCCGATCGTGCTCATCGGACAGCTGCTCGTGGCAGCCGTCTTCGGCGAGTTGGCGTCCCGATGGCCGTACGCAGGCAGCGTCTACCAGTGGTCGCGCCATATCCGCGGCACCACATGGGGCTGGGCTGCCGCATGGGCGTACATATGGGGCCTCACCTTGGCCCTCGGCACGCTGTCATACGCCGCTAGCGGGTTCCTGCTGCAGATCTTCGGCGTCGGTGAAGCCAACCGCTGGCAGATCGCCGCCGTCGCCATCTGCATCATCGCGCTGGGCACGGTGATCAACATGGTCGGCCGCAAGTTCCTGAAAATCGTTGTGGCCATTAGCATCACGTGCGAGGTGGTCGGCTCGCTCGGCCTCGGCGCAGTGCTGCTGCTGTTCTATCGGGAAAACCCGTTCTCCGCGCTGTTCTCCAGCGCTGGGATCCCCGATGCGGACGCATGGGTGTCGGGTCCGATGCTGCTCGCGATCGCCTACGTCGGGTGGTCCTTCCTCGGGTTCGAGGCCGCCGGGTCGATCGCCGAAGAGGTCGACGAACCCGAACGCAACGTGCCCAAGGCGATCATCTTGGCGCTGCTGCTGGTCGGCCTGGTCGTAATGTTCTCCAGCGCCGCCCTGATCCTGGCCATCCCCGACCTGCCATCAGTCATCCAGGCCCAGTCGGGCGACGTGGTGTCAGACACCCTGACCGCGCATCTCGGAGCGGGAGTCACGAAGCCGCTGCTTGCGATGTTCGTGATCGGTTTCGTGTCAAGCTTTCTCGCCGTGCAGGCCGCGGTATCGCGCTGCATCTGGGGAGCTGCCCGCGATCGCAGCCTTCCGGGCTCGAAGCTTCTCGGCGGGCTGGCGGGCCCGGAGCGGCTACCCGTCTATGCCATCGCACTGACCGCCGTCGTCGCGGTCGTGTTCGTCCTGATGGCCGGTTCGAAGTTCTACAGCGTGCTGGTCAACTTCAACATCATCGGGTTCTACATTGCGTTCGGCGTTCCGGTGATCGGCGCGGCCATCGCGCGGCTGACCGGTAAGTGGCGACCCGGGCCATTCACGCTGGGCCGGTGGGGCGCGCCGGTGACGTACCTGGCGTCGTTGTGGATCATCTTCGAGACGGTCAACGTCGCCTGGCCGCGGACTCAACCCGGACAGCCGTGGTACATCAACTGGGCGAGCGTCCTGACGACCGCGGCGCTGGCGGTGCTCGGCCTGATCATCTACCTCACGGTGCGCCATCGCATCGAGGAGCCCATCGCGCGACGTCTGGGCGCCGAAGCTTCGTGACCCACACCGCAATCGTCACCGGGTCCGCATCCGGCATTGGCGCCGCCGTCGCTGCGGCGCTCGAGAAAGACGGCTACACCGTCGCCGGACTCGACATCAACGCCGCCGCACCGTATGTCGTCGACATGTCCGACGCGGTCGCGGTTCACGAGAACGTCGCGCGGGTCGCCTCCGAGCTCGGGCCCATAGACGCGGTGGTGTCCGCGGCCGGTCATTACGAGATGGTCCCGATATCGGACGTCACAAGGCAGCAGTTGCACCGGATGCTGCGGGTGCACCTCGGCGGCCTGCGCAACCTCTCCCGCAGCGTGCTGCCCTCAATGCTCGAACGGGGCATTGGCTCGATCATCGCGATCACATCGGAGCTCGCGATCGGTGGCGGCGACGGCGACGCCCACTACGCGGCAGCCAAGGGCGCGATCATCGGTTTGGTCCGCAGCCTCGCCGTCGAGGTCGCCAGCCGCGGTGTCCGCGTCAACGCGATCGCACCCGGGCCCACCGACACTCCCCTGCTACCGGCCGACTCACCATGGCGTGCACCGGAATACCTGGCAACGATTCCCAACCGGCGGCTCACCCGGCCCGACGAGATCGCCGAAGTCGTCAGGTTCCTCCTGAACGACGAAACCGACTTCTGTGTCGGTGAGGTCCTTTCCCCCAATGGCGGGGCGGTGATCTGACCGATGCCCGTCCCGCAGCAAGGACGCATAGCGCTCGTCACCGGCGCAACCCAAGGGATCGGCGCGGCGATCGCGCGGCGACTGGCGCGCGAAGGCGCCACCGTCGGTGTCAACGGCCTCACGCACGACGAGCGGATGCGTACTGTCGTCGCGGATACCGCGGGATTCCCTGCGGTCGGTGACATTTCGGATCCCGATGTGGTCGGGAAGCTCGTCGACGACATCGAGACGACGCACGGGTCGATCGACGTCCTGGTGTGCAACGCCGCTTATATGACCATGGCGCCGTTCCTCGACGACGACGAAGACGACTGGTGGAAGATCATCGACACCAACATCGCGGGGACGTTCTATTTGATCCAGGCGGTGCTCGCCGGGATGCGGAGGGCGGGCGGCGGCAATATCGTCATCGTCGCCTCCGAATGGGGTGTGATCGGCTGGCCGGAGGCCACGGCGTATTCGGCGTCCAAAGCGGGACTCATCGCCCTCACGAAGACGCTGGGTCGCGAGCTGGCGCCGGAGAACATCACCGTCAACGCCGTCGCACCGGGGGTTACCGACACCCCGCAGCTACAAGTGGACGCCGACAATGCGAAAGTGAGCTTGGCCGACATGCATGAGGAATACAGCCGCAACATACCGATCGGCCGCATCGGTAGACCCGACGAAATAGCGTCGGCCGTAGCATTTTTGGCCCGCAAGGATGTTGGCGCGTTCGTCGGGCAGACCATCCAGGTCAACGGCGGAACGACGCGGTGCCGGGCATGAGCGAGCAGCCGGTCGGGCCCGTCGACGGACGGGTCGTGCCACGGTACGCCGGGCTGACCACATTCGCCCGGCTGCCCCGCATCGAGGATGTCGGGGACTGCGACGTCGCGGTCGTGGGCATTCCGTTCGACACCGGCGTCAGCTATCGGCCAGGGGCGCGATTCGGGCCTGCACACATCCGGCAGTGCTCCCGAGTGCTGCGGCCGTACAACCCCGAGCTCGAGGTGTCCCCGTTCGCCAGCCAGCAGGTGGTCGACGCCGGCGACATCATCTGCACTCCCTACGACATCGCCGCCGCCGTGCGCCAGATCGAAGAGCAGGCGTCGGCGCTGATCGACAGCGGCGCAAAGCTCGTCAGCCTGGGCGGCGACCACACCATCGCCTATCCCCTGCTGCGCGCGCATCACCGCCGCTACGGACCGGTGGCGTTGGTGCACTTCGACGCTCACCTCGACACGTGGGACACGTACTTCGACGCGCCGTTGACCCACGGCACACCGTTTCGCCGGGCCGCAGAGGAGGGCCTGTTCGTCGCCGGACACAGCGCGCACGTCGGGATTCGTGGGGCGCTCTACTCGCCCGACGATCTCGACAACGACGCCGAACTGGGGTTCACCGTCGTGCACTGTTCGGCCTTCGAGTCGCGCACGGTCGCCGACGTGGTCGAGCAGTTGCGGTCCACGATCGGCGACCATCCGCTCTACGTCTCGATCGACATCGACGTCCTCGACCCCGCCCACGCTCCTGCCACGGGTACACCCGAGATCGGCGGTCTGTCGAGTCGCGAACTCCTTGGTCTGGTACGCGGTTTCGAGGGACTCAACCTGGTCGGGGCGGACATCGTCGAGGTCGCGCCTGCCTACGACCACGCCGAGATCACCGGTATCGCCGCGGCGTATCTCGCATATGAGTTCGTGTCCCTGCTGGCACAGAAGGCCAGCCGATGAGCGTCGCCGCACCCCCGATCCCCTGGCCCAACGGCGCACGCGCCGCAGCGTCGTTCAGCTTCGATGTCGACGCCGAGTCCGCGATGCTCGGGGTGTCCACCAAGCACGCCAGCCGGATGTCGGCGATCAGTCACCAGGCGTACGGACCTCTCACCGGCGTACCACGGCTGCTAAAAATACTTGCCAGACACAGTGTCACGTCAACCTTCTTTGTGCCGGGCTACACCGCCGTGCGATACCCGGACGTCATCAGAGCCATCGTCGATGCCGGACATGAGATCGCACACCACGGCTACCTGCACGAACCGATGTTCGGGCTCACAGAGGCCCAAGAGGCGGCCATTCTCGACCGCGGACTCGAAGCCCTAGACACCGTCGCAGGCGTGCGACCCAGCGGATATCGCGCACCGATGTGGGAGCTGAACTGGCACTCGCCGAAACTGTTGCGCGACAGGGGCTTTCTCTACGACAGCAGCCTAATGGACACCGACCACCCCTACGAACTCGCGGTCGACGGGGGCGGTCCGCTGGTCGAGATCCCTATTCAATGGGCACTCGACGACTGGGAACAGTATTGCTATGTGCCGGACTTCTCCGGCACGGGGCTGATCGAGAGTCCGGTCAAGGCCATCGAGATGTGGAAGCTCGAGTTCGACGCGATCCGCGCCGCCGACGGTTGCTTCGTGCTGACCAATCACCCGTTCCTGTCAGGGCGTCCGTCCAGGGCGCATGCGCTGGACGGCCTGATCGAATATGTGTGCTCCCATGACGACGTCTGGGTCACCAGTATCGGCGAAATCGCGGCGCACATCCGCAGTCTCGACCTGATCCCTCGCTCCGTCGAACGGCCAGACCCGCGCGACTTCTAGACATACAGCGCGGGAAACGGTCCAAAGCCCAAGTTGCGCACCACAAACCACACCAACGTCAGCGCCAGGACAGTCGGCGCCGACCATCGAAGATGCTGCCAGCTGCGCACCCGTCGCCCCGCCAGCCTGCCGTATGTCCACGCCGCGAACGCCCAAACCAGCAACACCGCCGCCACCATGCCGAGAGCGTTGTAGTGCACCGCCGAGGCGAAGTCGAGATGGAGCAGTGAGTAGATCATCCGCAAGCTGCCGCACCCGGGGCAGTCGATGCCCAGCAGGGCCTTGGTCGGGCACACCGGCAGAATCCCGCCGGCGACCGTCGGGTTCGCCATCCAGACGACGGCGCACCCGCCCGCCACCGCGGCGGCGACTGCCAGCGGTGCGGCGAGCGGGCGGACGTGCATCAGTTGTAGTTGGACATACCGCCGGCGACGGCGATGATGGCGTAAATGATGCCGACGACGACGCCGGCGACGGCTCCCCAGATCGCCCACTTCTTAGCGTCGGCGGACGCCTTCTGCGCCTCGGCGTAACGCCCTTGGGCCCATAGCCCGGAAACCTTGGCCGCGTAGACAATCGACACGATGCCAAACGGCAGACAGCACAGCACCGCGCACAGAATTCCCCACACCAGGTTGCTGTCCGGCTGTTGCGCGGGATAACCGGCTTGCGGCGCGCCATACGGCGGCGGCTCGGACGGTGGCGGCGGCGGGGGCGGGTATGTCATGGGAGTCCTTTGTCTAGAACCAACGGGCGCTGCGGTTTGGGAGAACAGTGCCAAACCAGCCCAATATAGAGCACAGGTTTGCTGTGCGCGGGGCTATCAAGCTATCGGCCGCTGCAGGAAGTTCACGCCGTCACGTCGTCGATGTAGCAGGTGATCATCTCGACGAGAGCGCGCCGCTCGCGACGGGTGTCCAGCACGTCGGGAACCACCAGCGCAGCGACGACCAGACCGCGCAACGTGGCCCAGATCAGGTTGCCGATCGCCGCCGCGTGCCGCGCATCCAGCCCTTCGCCGATGTGCTTTCCCAGCTTGGCGAAGGCGGTCCCTAGCGCGGCGAGGTGTTCGCTCGCGCCGGTGTCACGCATGGCGCGGGTGGCGATCAGGATCTCCAGTGCGGCCATCGAGGTGGGGCTGGAGAACGCCTCCCATGCCGCGTTCACGATGAATTCGGTTCGGTCGCGCACGTTTTCGGCGCCAGCCGGCAACTCGCGCAGCGCCTCCAACAGTTCGGCGAAGCCCTTGTCGACGACGGCCATCAGCAATCCGTCGCGGTCCCCGAAGTGGTACTGCACGACACCCCAGGTCACGCCGGCGCGTTCGGTGATGTGCTTGGCGCTGGCGGCGGCGAACCCCTCCTCGAGAATGCAGCGGACCGTCTCGTCGATCACCAGTGCGCGGGTGCGGTCGGCGCGCAGTTGGCTGCCGTTGGCGGGTCGTCGGGGCGCGACTGCGGGTGCCATGGCGTCCAGATCACCACACCACACCGCGGATGTGCGCGGCGGGCAAGTCCTGTGCGGCGAGCAGGCCGCTTGGCGCAGTGCACACCGGTTCGATCATGTTGACCGCGCGGGCCGCGGTGGCGATCACGCCGCCCTGATTGTGATCGATGCCGGCCAGCCCGACGTGCGCGTTGATCTCGACACCAGGGTCGCCCGCGATGGTCACGCGGTGCACGCCGGGGCGCCCGTCCGGCGGGTAAGGCCAATGCGGAGCGGCGGCGGCGGTGAGCCGGTTGACGTGTTCCATGGTGATGACCGGCAGGCCGTCGCGGACACCCTCGACCGCGAACCGGACGGCAGCCACCCGCCCCGGGGGCACGGTCATCATCATGCACTCGATCGGTTCGGGCGTCACCCAGGTTTCGTGCCGTTCACGAACGTCGTCGAGCTCGACGCCGAGGCCGTCGGCGAGACTTCTCACCTGTCCGCCCCACAGCGATGTCAGCACACCGGGCTGGAACATGATCGGCGTGTGACCGGGCGTGGTGCCGAATCCCATGCTGACACCCGTGAATTCGGCGTCGTCGTAGCTGCCGTAGTCGAAGATCTCTTGCACGGTGATCGCAGTGGCACGCGCCGCAAGGCTCAATGCGGTGTACACGAGAGTGTCGCCGGAGAAGCCGGGGTCGATGCCGTTGATGTACAGCGAGGTGTTGCCGGCCTTGCATGCCCGTCCCAGCGGGTCGCGCAGCCAGTCGTCGGCATACTCGGGTGCGACCAGCCAGACCATCGAGGTGCCAACGACATTGGTGCCCGCGGCCAGGAATCGGGATATCTCGTCGAGAGCGGCGCCGGGACGCGTCTCGGCCTGTGACGTGTACACCACACAGTCGGCGTGCAGGGCGACCAGCGCGTCGATGTCGTCGGTGGCCACCACGCCGCTGGGTTCATCGAGACCGCAGAGTTCGGCAGCGTCACGACCCACCTTCTGGGCGCCGTTGGCGTGCACTCCTACTAGTTCGAGGTCCGGGCGCGCGATGATGGTGCGCAACGCGTGGCGGCCCACGTTGCCGGTGGAGAACTGGATGACTCGTCGCACGCGTGTCCCCTAGAGCAGGTCGGTGATGGTCTTCAGGCCGGCTTCGTAGAGCACGCCGGGCAGCATGCCCCCGTCGATCTCGATCGTGGTGCCGTTGATGAAATCAGCTGCGCCACTGCACAAGAACACGCACGCCCGCCCGACTTCGGCGGGCTCGCCCGCGCGTTTGAGTGGAACGTCGCGGAAGTACTCGGCACCGTCGGGGTCGTCCTTGGGCAGCACGAAGCTGCGGAGGTTGTCGGTCATGGTCGGGCCGAGGGCCAGGCAGTTGACACGAACGCGTGGCCCCCATTCCTCGGCCAGCGATCGAGTCATGTGGTTCAGACCGGCCTTGGCGGCGCCGTAGGACACCAGAGTCGGGGAACCGGCGGGGTGGCCGGCGCCGCTGGAGATGTTGATGATCGATCCGGTGCCGTCTTGGTCGCGCATCTGCCGACAGACCCGAATGGCGAACCACAACGGGCTGATCAGATTCATCTGGATCGCGAACGAGTGGAACAGAACTGTGCGCTCGTAGTCGTCCTCGCTGCGCGGTGCGCCCTGAATCTTCTGGACGAGCGCGGGCACGTCCTCGACGTTCGGGGTTGGCAACGTGCCGCCTGCGTTGTTGACGAGGATGTCGATGCGGCCATAGGTCGCGGCCACCTCCGCTACCAAGGCGTCGATGGCGCGGTAATCGCCTTGGTCACAAGTCATTTGCGCGGACCGCCGTGCCCAGTCCGGCTCTGCGTCGGTCCCAGGAAGTGCATCGAGTCGGGAGCGGGAGCAGCCGATGACCGTGGCACCTGCGCGCAGCAGTTCGTGCGCAATGCCGACACCCACCCCCCTGCTGGTGCCGGTGACGATCGCGATCTTGCCGTCGAGTGCGCCCATGTCAGAACGCCGGTACGCCGTCGCGATGCGGGTGCAGTGCGCCCAGCGGTGAGGTCAATGGCAGATGCAGCGCGTCGACGATGCCCGGCTCGGCATCGCACACCCACGGGATGGCGTTGACGGCGCGCATGCCCGTGGCGAGCAGGCCTTGATCGCTGGAGTCCTCATTCGGGCGGAAGCCGACTTCGAATTCGGCGTCGAAGCTCGGTTCGCCGTCGATGATGACACGCCAAACGCCGTCGATGCCGCCAGTGCGGCTCTTCGGCCAGTCCGGCGCGAGATCGTCGGCCATCCGATCGACGTGCTCGATGGCGATCACCTCCTGGCCGTCGACGACGCCGATGCATTTGGCGTACGTGGCGCCGACAGTGCCCGCTTCGATGACACCGCACGCGGTTTCGAGCCGCCGCGGCGTCGGCAGGAACTCGCACGATTCCCTTATCTCCGCAAGTTGCACACCCAGGGCATCGGCGACCATGGTCACCGCGGCGCCCCAGCCCCACGTCAATACGCCTGGGCTTTTCAGGCCGCCCTGATAGTCCAGCGGCTGGCCGAATCCGAACAACTCGCGCATGTCGAACTCGACGGGGTATCGGGAGTAGTCGGTGATTTCGATGCCACGAACGGAGTACACCTTGTGAGACATCGTCATCAGCGCGATCGGGAAGAGGTCGCAGCCGAATCCCGGTTCTACGCCGGAGGAGAAGATCGAACTCGAACCCGCCTGCGCCGCTTGGCGAATCGCGTCGAGATAGCGTTCCGATAGCGAGCCCCGCTCATACACCAGACCGGGAAGCGACGTGGTGACGACGTTCTTGCCTGCGGCCAGGATGCGGCAGAGGTCGGCCAGCGCCTCTTTCGGTCGGGAGCCGGCCGGAGCCGCGTAGACGACACAGTCCGCGTCGCCGTCCAGCACGGTCGCCTCGTCGCGGCTGGCGCGCACGCCGACGGGCGCGATCCCGGCCAGGGTGCCGACGTCCTCGCCGTCCTTGCGCGCCGAATGCACCCAGGCGCCCACCAGCTCGAAATTCGGACGGTCGACGATCGTACGGATCGCGAATCTGCCGACACCGCCGGTCGCCCACACCGCCACTTTGTAGGTCTGCACGCGCAAAACCATAAAGCACTCAATGTTTTGTTGGCAACGGTTTCCGATAATGCCGACGTATGCCCTGGCAGGGATGACGCATGGCGAACTATCCGGACTCGCCCGCTAGTCGCGCGGCGGCCCGCCAACCACTACGCCTGCGGTCTGATCGATCGGCTTGATGGCTTCGGTGAAGTCCGACTCCGGACCGAGTTCATCGATCACGACTTCCCATAGTCGCGCCACCGCCTCGGCGACTTCGGTTGACACGTCGAGCGCTTTCGCCTCGTCGAGGTAGAGCCGCACGTCCTTCACCATCAATCCCGTCGCGAAACCGTAGTCGAACGTACGCGGAAGGATGGACCGCGGGAACTTGTCTCGACTGGCGTTAGTCGCGCCCGAGCCGGCGTTGAGGACATCGATCATCGCCGCCGCGTCCAGGCCCGCCTTGACGCCCATGGCAACCGCCTCGCACGTCGCGACGAGGCCCGTCGCCGCCAGCAGATTGTTGACGAGTTTCATCGTCTGGGCCGAGCCCGGCTTGTCGCCCAG
The DNA here is from genome assembly GCA_963841555.1 of uncultured Actinomycetota bacterium. GTDB lineage: Bacteria > Actinomycetota > Actinomycetes > Mycobacteriales > Mycobacteriaceae > Mycobacterium. The sequence goes on along the minus strand of CAWJDL010000003.1, from coordinate 16,378 downwards.
ATAGAACGCTCGGCCAATGGTTTCGTACGCCGGCGTCAGCAGCTCGAAGTCGGCGCGGGGTGCGGACACCATCACCGCGAGCGTGCCTTGCTCGGCGCCGTTGACGCCGCCGCTGACGGGGCTGTCGATCGCGACGATCTCGCGTGTGGCGAGCACGTCGTGGACCTCGATCGCGGTCTGCCGACCGATCGTCGAGAAGTCGACGAACCGCCGAATCCGTGAACCCTCGATCACACTGGTTGCGACATCACGGGACGCCTGAGGCGACGGCAGGCTGGCCATCACGGTTTCGGCGTTATCGGCGACTTCACGAGCAGACGATGCGGCCTGCCCTCCCAGGGCGACGAGCCTGTCGACCACGTCCGCACGGGTATCGAATGCGACGACATTGTGGCCGGCCTCCACCAGGCGGCGTGCGATGGGAAAACCCATGTTGCCCAAGCCGATAAACCCGATCTCCACGATTAGTCCTGGTCCAGATCGGCGAATGTCTGGCGGGCGATACGGAAGCTGTCGACGGCGGCGGGAACGCCGGCGTAGATGGCCACCTGCATGAAGACCTCACGGATCTCATCACGCGTCACACCGTTGGTCAGTGCACCCCTGATGTGTGTGCGTAGCTCCTGCGGCCGGTTGAGCGCCGAGATCATCGCCAGGTTGAGCATGCTGCGAGTCTTGAGGGGCAGCTCATCACGTCCCCACACCGCACCCCAGCAGTACTCGGTTACCAGATCCTGGAACGGCTTGTTGAACTCGTCTGCATCCGCCGTCGCGGCGTTGACGTACGCCTCGCCGAGCACGGCCGCCCGGATCTCACGTCCCTTGTCATAAGTGTTCTGATCCAACATATTTCCTTGGGCTACGGCCACACGTCATGCGGTGCAGTGTTCTCCGAGGAGGGATCGTACGGCAGGGCGCTCTGAGCTATGCCATCTGCTTGTGGTCGGGCAGTCCGCCGGTGGTTTCGAACACCACCCGCCTACCGATCTCGACGGCGTGGTCGGCGAAGCGTTCGTAGAAACGTCCCAGCAGCGCGACGTCGACCGCCGAACAGACCCCGTCCTGCCATACGTGGTCGATCAACAGCGTGAAGAGGTGGCGATGCTCGGCGTCGACCGCGTCGTCCGCATCGCGCAGGTGTGCGGCCTTGTCAGGATCGCCCGACACCAGCACCTCGTGTGCCGTTCGGGCCAGCTGGACCGACTGAGTGCCCATTTCGGAGAAGCAATCGCGGACCTCGTCGGGCACCGCGCACTCGGGATGCCGCAGCCGCGCGATGCGGGCGACGTGCACGGCCAGCGCACCCATCCGCTCGATGTCGGCGCCGACGTGGATCGCGCCAACGATCGACCTCAAGTCGCCGGCGACCGGTTGTTGCAGGGCGAGCAGTTTGAGCGCACTGCCCTCGGCCCGCTTGCTCATCGCGTCGATGTGCTCATGGTCGGCGATGACCTGTTCGGCCACCGAAAGGTCCGACCCCAGCAGCGCTTGCGTCGCATGCTCCATCGCGTCCGCGGCCAGCCCGCACATGTCGCCGACCTGCGTGCGGAGTGCGGATAACTCCTCGTAGTACGTTGTCCGCATCCTGCGACCTCCGCTGCTCGGTACCCGTCGGCCTTTCAACCTGCACTAACAGGTACCCCCGCGAGGTCTAGTCTAACCGGCCGCACATCAGTGACCTTGCTGAGGCCCGAACTGAGACCGGTTGTCGTTGCGCGGGTATTGATCCCGCTGTTGGTATGTCGGCGTGGCGGTGACGGTCTGGGTAGACGTCGCGATCGACGTCTGGACCGTCGTTTGAATGTCTGTCTCGGTGTTGGTGACGGTGCCGGGATCAACGGTGACGGTGCTGGGAGCAGCAGTGTCAGCGGGGGCGGCACCGCCGCCACCCGAGTCGTGCTTTTCGTGGTGACCAGCGCCGCCACCGCCGGAGTTGGCGGCCGAACTGGTCGTCGTAGTCGTGGTGGTCGTGCTCGTGCCTGTGGTGGGCGCCGTTGTGCCGTTCGAACCACATGCGACCGTCAGCATTCCCGCCGCGATGGCGGCGACGCCGATTGTCAACGGCGCGCGGCGACAGATGCGCGCAAGGGTAAGCGCCAACGGAATCTCACTTTCATCGCAAAGTCACGACAGGACAGCGAGATTCATACCTGCACGCGGGCCACAGCCAACAGAACCGCAGGTAGGTCTTTCCGTAGACCTTGCTGTCAGCCCGCTGAACTGACCGGCTCGATCGGAATGTTTCGTAGGGCCCCCGGGGCATCGGCCGGTACGACCGGATGCTCCGGCGGAATCGGCGCAAGCCGCTTGTATGGCGCGTCCTGTGCCGGGCGCTGGTCCACCTGACCCTTGTTGGGCCACAGCGACGCGGCCCGCTCGGCCTGCGCGGTGATCGAAAGCGACGGGTTCACACCAAGATTCGCCGAGATCGCCGCACCGTCCATCACCGAAAGCGTGGGATATTCGTACACCCGCTGGTATGGGTCGATCACGCCGTGCTCCGCGGTGTCACCGATCGCTGCCCCGCCGAGGAAGTGCGCGGTGAGCGGGATGTTGAACAACTCGCCCCAGGTGCCGCCGGCCACGCCGTCGATCTTCTTGGCGATCCTGCGGGTGACCTCGTTGCCCGCAGGAATCCAGGTGGGGTTCGGCTCGCCGTGGCCCTGCTTGCTGGTCATCCGCCGGAATCCCAACTTGCTGCGCTCGGTGAACGTCGTGATCGAGTTGTCCAGGTGCTGCATCACCAGCGCGATCACGGTCCGCTCACTCCAGTGGCTGACGTTGAGCATGCGAAGCGTGCCGCGCGGATCCTGGCGCGCGTTGCGGAAGAACTGCCGCCACCGCGGAACGTCCGTCCCTTGCGGGCCTCCGCCGTCGGTCATCAACGTCTGCAATAGCCCCATCGCATTCGAGCCCTTGCCGTATCGCACCGGTTCGACGTGGGTGTCGGAAGTCGGATGGATCGACGAGGTGATCGCCACGCCGTGCGTCAGATCGAGGTCCTTTGAGACTGTGAAGGTCGCGGCGCCGACGATTGATTCCGAGTTGGTTCGGGTCAGCAGACCCAGCTTGTCCGACAGCTTGGGCAACTTGCCCTTGTCGCGCATCTTGAACAGCAGTTTCTGAGTGCCCCACGTGCCCGCGGCCAGCACCACGTGCGAGGCGGTGTAGGTCCGCCGCTTGCGGGGAAGCAAGCCGGTCCGGGTGGTGCGGACCTTCCACAGCCCGTCGGGCCGCTGCTCGAACCCGGTCACTGTGGTCATCGGAATTACCTCTGCCCCAGCCTTTTCCGCCAGTCCGAGGTAGTTCTTGAGCAACGTGTTCTTGGCGCCGTAGCGGCAGCCCGTCATGCAGGAGCCGCATTCGATGCAGCCTGTGCGCGCGGGCCCTGCACCGCCGAAGTACGGGTCGGGCACGGTCTTGCCCGGCGTCTTCTCACCATCCGGTCCGAAGAACACCCCTACCGGCGTCGGCACGAATGTGTCGCCAACGCCCATCTCGTCGGCGACCTCTTTGACGATGCGGTCGGCGTCGGTGAACGTCGGGTTCTTGACCACGCCCAGCATCCGCTGAGCCTGGTCGTAATGCGGCATCAGCTCTGCGCGCCAGTCGGTGATGTGCGACCACTGCCCATCGGCGAAGAACGGCTCCGGTGGCACATACAGGGTGTTGGCGTAGTTCAGGGAACCGCCGCCGACCCCGGCGCCTGCCAGGATCATGACGTTGCGCAACAGGTGGATCCGCTGGATGCCGTACATGCCGAACTTTGGCGCCCACAAGAACTTGCGCAAGTTCCACGAGGTCTTGGCGAAGTCTTCGTCATTGAACCGCCGGCCCGCCTCGAGCACCCCCACGCGGTAGCCCTTCTCGGTGAGACGCAGAGCCGTAACACTCCCCCCAAACCCCGAACCAATGATCAGAACGTCATAGTCAGGTTTCATTCGATCAGTATGGACTGATCGATGGGCCGCCTTCTAGACAGGTAGGCCTAATTTGTAAAGCAGATCTAAATGATCAGCTTCCCACGGTCAGGCCGACCTTCTGAAACTCTTTGAGGTCGCAATAACCGGCCTTGGCCATCGACCTGCGCAGCCCACCGACCAGGTTCAGAGAGCCGAACGGGTCGTCCGACGGGCCGGTCAGCACCTGGTTCAGCGACGGCCGCTCACCGAACGCCACCTGCAGCAACGCGCCGCGCGGCAGCGACGGGTGCGCCGCAGCGGCCGGCCAGAACCAGCCGCCACCAAGCGCCTCGGCCGCTGTCGCCAGCGGCGTGCCGAGCACCACCGCATCCGCCCCGCACGCGATGGCCTTGGCCAGGTCGCCGGAGGTGTGGATGTCGCCGTCGGCCAGCACGTGCACATAACGACCGCCGGTCTCGTCGAGGTACTCGCGACGGGCGGCGGCGGCGTCGGCGATCGCGGTGGCCATCGGCACGCTGATGCCCAGCACCTCGTCGCTGGTCGTCACACCGGACGTCGAGCCGTAGCCGACGATGACGCCTGCGGCGCCGGTGCGCATCAGGTGCAGGGCCGTGCGGTGGTCGAGCACGCCACCGGCCACCACCGGAACGTCGAGCTCGGAGATGAACGTCTTCAGGTTCAGCGGCTCGCCATCCTGCGCGACGCGTTCGGCCGAAATAATGGTGCCCTGGATGATCAGCAGATCGATGCCCGCGGCGACCAGCGACGGCGTCAGCGCCTGCGCGTTCTGCGGGCTGACACGCACAGCCGTCGTCACCCCGGCGTCGCGGATCCGCGTCACCGCGGCACCCAGCAGATCGGGATCCAGTGGCGCCGAATGCAATTGCTGAAGCAGCCGAATGGCCGCCGACGTTTCCGGCTCCTTCTCGGCGGCCTCGATGACCTGGGCTATCTTCGCCTCGACATCGGCGTGCCGACCGATCAGTCCTTCGCCGTTGAGCACGCCAAGGCCGCCGACGCGGCCCAGCTCGATGGCGAACTCCGGCGACACCAGCGCGTCGGTCGGATGCGACACCACAGGGATCTCGAACCGATAGGCATCCAACTGCCAGGTCGTGGACACGTCCTGGCTGGATCGGGTGCGCCGCGACGGCACGATATTGATGTCATCGAGTTCAAAGGTGCGACGGGCGGTGCGGCCCATGCCGATCTCGACCATGTCACGCATGGGTCATCCCCCTCTATGTGGTCGGTTCCTCGCGCGAGCGCTCGTCAGCGGGCGTAGTAGTTCGGCGCCTCGACGGTCATCGCGATGTCGTGCGGATGGCTCTCCTTCAGCCCCGCCGCCGTGATCTGCACGAACTGCGCCTGCTGCAGCTGCTCGATGGTCGCCGACCCGGTATAGCCCATGGCAGCGCGCAGGCCGCCGCTGAGCTGATGGATCACCGTCGACAGCGGCCCCCGGAACGGTACCCGGCCCTCGATGCCCTCCGGCACCAGCTTGTCCTCGGAGAGCGCGTCGTCCTGGAAGTAGCGGTCCTTCGAGTAGGACTTCGCGCCGCCCCTACCCTGCATCGCGCCAAGCGAACCCATGCCGCGGTAGCTCTTGAACTGCTTGCCGTTGACGAAGATCAGCTCGCCGGGCGATTCGGCGGTGCCTGCCAGCAGCGAGCCAAGCATCGTGGTCGACGCGCCCGCGGCCAGCGCCTTGGCGATGTCACCGGAGTACTGCAGTCCGCCGTCGGCGATGACTGGCACCCCCGACGGAGCGCAGGCGGCGACGGCCTCCAGGATCGCGGTGATCTGCGGTGCGCCGACGCCGGCGACCACCCGCGTGGTGCAGATCGACCCCGGCCCGACACCGACCTTCACCGCGTCGGCCCCGGCCTGGACCAGGGCGGCCGCCGCGGCCCGAGTCGCGACGTTGCCGCCGATCACCTCGACCCGGTCGCCCACCACGGTCTTGAGCCGATGCACCATGTCGAGCACCAGCCTGTTGTGCGCATGCGCCGTATCGACGATCACCACGTCGACCCCGGCGTCGATGAGCGTCATCGCACGCGTCCACGAATCGTCGCCGACACCGACGGCCGCGCCGACCAGCAACCGGCCGTCGCTGTCCTTGGTGGACAGCGGGAACTGTTCGGTCTTCACGAAGTCCTTGACGGTGATCAGCCCGGTCAGCTTGCCGTGCCCATCGACGATCGGCAGCTTCTCAATCTTGTAGCGGCGCAACAGTCCTAGCGCCGCCTCAGCGGAAACGCCCGCCTGCGCGGTGATCAGCGGCGCCTTGGTCATCACCTCGGAGACCGGCTTGGACTGGTCGACCTCGAACCGCATGTCGCGGTTGGTGATGATGCCGACCAACTCGCCGGTGTCGTCGACGACGGGCAGCCCGGAGATCCGGAACCGCGCGCACATCGCGTCGACCTCGGCCAGTGTGTTGTCCGGTGAGCAGGTGACCGGGTCGGTGACCATGCCGGCTTCCGAGCGCTTGACCGTCTCGACCTGGCCCGCCTGCTCGGCCACAGGAAGATTGCGGTGAAGAACACCCATACCGCCTGCCCGGGCCATCGCGATCGCCATCCTGGACTCCGTCACGGTGTCCATCGCCGAGCTGACCAGCGGCACCCTCAGCCGGATCTTGCGGGTGAGTTGGCTGGAGGTGTCGGCTGTGGCGGGCACCACATCGGAAGCGGCGGGCAGCAGCAGAACGTCGTCGAACGTGAGCCCGAGCATCGCGATCTTGGTCGGATCATCGCCGCCGGTCGGCACCGGAACGGCGATAGGGATGCTGCTTTCAGCGATCGACATGGGTGAGGCCTCCAGTGACTAGCACAGTCGCAGAGCTAGATACCTATCTTATCTGCAATGACGTCGCCGCTTTGGCCCCACGCTGCCTCGCGGACACGCAGGTGGCGAGCCCGCCAACGGCTGGCGCGATACCAGTGGCTCTGCGTAGTGTGGAGTCGTGCGTGATCACCTGCCACCGGGTTTGCCGCCCGATCCGTTCGCCGATGACCCGTGCGACCCCTCGGCGGCGCTTGATGCGCTCGAGCCGGGCCAGCCGCTGGATCCGCAGGAGCGAACCGCGGTCGAGGCCGATCTCGCCGACCTGGCGGTGTACGAGGCGCTGCTGGCGCACAAGGGAATTCGCGGTCTCGTGGTGTGCTGCGACGAGTGCCAGCAGGACCACTACCACGATTGGGACATGCTGCGCGCCAACCTATTGCAGCTGCTGGTCGACGGCACTGTGCGTCCGCACGAGCCGGCCTACGACCCGGAACCCGACGCCTACGTGACCTGGGATTACTGCCGCGGCTACGCCGACGCGTCACTCAACGAAGCCACGTCGGACACCGACGGATATCGCTGAAGGCTTAACTCTTCTTATTCGCCGTCGCCGCGCTTCTTGGGCGGCGGCGTAACCAGCGTGGTCGTGACCGGGATGGTCACCGTCGCCTGGCTTTCCGTAACTGGACTCTCAGGCGCGCGCTGCGGCGGCGCCTCTGAGGTAATCGCCGGCGGCGGCGTGACCACTGCGGGCGGCGGCGGCGCGACCACACTCGGCGGCGCAACCACGGCCGGAGCCGACGCGGCCACACTGGGCGGCGCGGCCACACTCGACGGCGCGGCAACACTCGGCGGCGCGGCCACTGTCGGTGGCACGATCGCTTGGGCACCGCCACCCGCGGGCGGGGCGGCCTGCGTCGTGGTGGTGGTCGTCGTGACTGCGTGCGTCGTCGTCGTCGTTGTGGTGGTCGTCGGCGGCGACGTCGTCGTCGGGGTGTCGCTCGGCGGTGGCGGTTCGGGCACAGGCGAACTCGACGTCGGCGAGCTCGTCGTGGGCGTTTCGGACGACGAGGTGGATGTCTCCGACGATGACGAGGTCGAGCTGCTCGTCTCCGACGACGTGCTTGTCGAGCTCGTTGTCGAGGTGTCCGACCCCGGCGCGACGACGACCGGCTCGGGCATCGGCGGAGGCGGTGCGCCGGGCGGCAGCGTCGCGTTGGCGTCCTTGGCGTCGACCTTGACCGTCAGCTCTTGCCACTGAGTGACCAAATCTTGCTTCTGCTCAACGTCATTGACCGTCGCGACGGTGGTCGTCAGCGTCTGCAGCTTGTCCTGCGCGGCATCCCACTGGCCCTCGTCGATCAGCTGCTGCACCTCGGCCAACTGCTGTGAGGCGAGCGCCACCTGATCGGTGCGCGTCTTCTGTTCTTCGCCGAACAGCATGGTGTGCAAGCCGTACAGCGGGTCGCCCGGTCCTGCACCGGCCACTACCGCGCCGAATCCGCCGAGGCACAACACTGCCGCGGCAACCGAACCCACGAGGGCCATCGACGTGCGGGTGCGCTTGCGCGATTCCACGGCACGCGTCAGTGCAACCACCGCATCGCGCGGTGTGACGGGTGCCATCAGCGGCGGCATGCGCACCTCGTCGCGCCACCCGGCGAGCAGCTGCGCGAGCTCAGCCTCGCTGGGATCGGTCGAGTACACCGCTTGCTGGGACGCGAGCGCATCGAGGAAGCGGTCCGTGCGGTTGATCTCGTTGAGCGACGGGTCGCCCCCGTTGGAAGTCCAGCGTCCGAAGTCAGGCATGGCCGTGCTCCGTTGCTGTGATTTCGGCCTTCAGCCGTGCCAGCGCGCGATGCTGCGCCACCCGGACAGCGCCGGCAGTGCTGCCGACCGCCTCGGCCGTCTCTTCGGCGCTCATGCCGACGACCACGCGCAAAATCAAGATCTCTCGCTGCTTTTCGGGCAGCACCGCCAGGAGTCTGTTCATCCGGGCCGACGACTCGGAGTCGAGGGCCATCTGCTCGGGACCGGCCTCCATCGAGAACCGCTCGGGCACGACATCCGTCGGCTCAGCGCGGTTCCTGGCTGCCGCGCGATGCGCGTCGGCAACCTTGTGGGCGGCGATGCCATACACAAAGGCCAGGAACGGTCGTCCCTGATCCTTGTAGCGCGGCAGCGCCGTGATGGCGGCCAAGCACACCTCCTGTGCAACGTCGTCGGCTGAGAGACCGCTCCGCTCGGTCGCCCCGACCCTGGCCCGGCAGTACCGGACAACGATCGGGCGGATGATCTCCAGCACCTCCCGAAGGGCGTCCCTGTTGCCCGCCACAGCCTCAGCAACGACAGCATCGAGACGTTCTCCCGAAAATGTCATCGTGAGCGGTATCTCCAGCGTTACGTGGGGGACACGTCCCCGAAGTGTGGACGTCAGCTAAACAATAACGATCCGATTGGCCTGGCCATTGTCAGCGCTAGGCCAAGTCGCCTCCCCGGCGACGCACCGTAGCTGCGCATTCGTTACGAATACTCAGCACGTCCGCCGCCGAGTGACGGGCGCTGCCGATGTCGGCCAGCAGGCAGGCCAACGCCCAGCACAGCGGGATGATTCCCAGCCGGTCGGCGTCCTGCAGCGCGGCGTCGGCAACGCGCCGGGACGCGTCGATTTCCCCGGCGCTGCACAGCGCCGCCGCCAGGATGACGTCCGATTTCACGGCGTGACGCGCCGAACCGAACGACGCGGCCAGCTCTACGGCGCGCCCGGCGTGGCCCACGGCCGTCTGGCCATCGCCACTCGCCATCGCGAGTTCGGCGGACACCCACGCCAGCCGCACCGGCAGCCGCGGCGGCACCGATCCGGTGAGCAGCTCACCGGCGCGCCGTAGGGCCGCTGCCGACGCCGCGAACCGGCCAACGCCCAGCGCGTCGGCGGCCAGCCCGATGAGGGCGTCGGCACCGGCCTCCGGGTCCGAACCGGCCGTGGCCATCGCTCGGCCGTCCCACCGGCGGGCCCGGTCGTGCCAGCCGAGCTGACGCAAGAACGACGCCCGGGTGCTGTGCGCCAGCGACGCCAGCGGATCGTCGCGCGGCAGCAGGCCCGCCAGGTCGGCCATTGCGCTGCCGTAGCGGCCCTGGCCGCCGGCGGCGACGGCGCGCAACCACAACTCGTGTGGCGTCGACGCGGGCGGCAGCGGCCAGCGTCGCGGGTCGTCGCCGAACGCGGCGTTCGCCAGCACGATGTTCATCGGACCGCGACGCTATCAATGCGGCGCGCAAAACCCGGTACCGGCGGGCACGCATGCGACAAATCACCGAATCGGCATTGGTTAACAGTTTGTGGTCGCCATGTTAATTCGACGTCAACCGCCTTCTGGGGGCGGGAAATACGCTGTGCGACACAGCGGGAGCCGATCAGCGAAAACACGAGTTGTGATCGCCCCTCCGGCATTTCGTTACCACCGATGTCGTTGCCGGCGGGTCGCAATGATGAACGTGATGTAAATTCTCCGCCTGCGGTTATGTCCATGAGCACATGTTCGGGCTATTGACGGAATTTCGTGAGGACCCCTACCTTGTGTGCACGAGTAGTCATCGGCGACTTGTGCTCGGTTCGGTTCCACAACTCACGCATCCGTTCGTTCGCGAAAAGGGTGTGTAGAGAGGGGTTTTCCAATGCCACAGCCGCAGCAGCTACCCGGACCCAATGCTGACATCTGGGATTGGCAGATCGCCGGCCTTTGCCGGGGCGTCGATTCCGCTATGTTTTTCCATCCCGACGGCGAGCGCGGCAGGGCCCGTGCGCAACGCGAGATGCGCGCTAAGGAGATGTGCCGGCAGTGCCCGGTGATCGCCCAGTGCCGCAGCCACGCGCTCGCGGTTGGCGAGCCCTATGGCATCTGGGGCGGTCTGTCTGAGTCGGAGCGCGAACTGCTCCTCAAGCGAGGCATCCGCCGCGCCTCATAGGCACCGGCAAACGGAAAGGCCCCACCCCGGCAACCCGGGATGGGGCCTTTTCGCGTGTGCTAGTGAGCGTGGTTCCCGCTACGAACGACGCGCCCGCGCTAAGCGGACGACGCCGTATACGATTCCAGCCGCAACGGTCAGCGCGCCCAACCACGGCAGCAGCAGACCGAAGAGCAGAACCAGGTTGCCCAGCACCGAAACCAAGACATCCCAACCACGTTCGATCTGACCGGTGAACCCTTCGTACTGTTTCGGTGCCGGTCCGCCGATCTTCTCGGCGACGAAGGTGACGTTGACCGTGCTGTAGTCGATTCGGTCGCCGAGTTGATCGCGCTGGGCACGCAGGCTGTCCAGATCCGCCTGGCGCTCCGAGAGGGCGCCCTCGGCCTTGATGAGCGCGTCGGGATCCTTGGCGTCGCGCATGATTGCCAGAAGTCGATCCACCGAGGTTTGTAGGGCCTTGATCCGCGCGTCGAGGTCCACCCGCTGCGCCGTCACGTCCTCGGATGTGGTCTCCGCGGTCTGCACTTTGCCCAGCGTCTTCAGCTCGCGCACCACACCGTCGAGTTTCGCGACGGGCACCCGCAACACGACGGAGGTGCGGGCCAAACCCCTTTCGGATCCCGCATCCTCGGAGCGACTGTCCACCCGGCCGTCGGCGTTCTCCACAAGGACAGCGGCCTTGTCCGCTGCCTCGGAGGTATTGGACACCGTGATGGTCATCGACGCGGTCTTGACGACGTCGCGCTGGGCATCCAGCGGCGGCGGCGGCCCGAACTCCGGCGCCGGCGCAGTGACGCCGTCCTTCATGCCCGCCGCAGGCGCGCTCGTCATGGCGTCGCCCTGTGGCGCCCTGTTCTCGTGCGATCCCGAGCAAGCAGTCAGCACGCCCAACACCGCGATCCCCGCTAATGCCAGCGTCAGCCACCTGCGACCCAACCTGCACGAAACCCGGTTCATGATCATCAACCTTGCCATCGGCTGTGAAGTACGACAACGACGCAGCAAAAGGCCCTAAGTTCGTGCGGAACGGAGTTGAGCAGCGAGCTGCCAGTGGGATACGACGGGCCTATTCGTCTACTCAGCAGAACTTCGTCTAGTCAGCAGAACTCAGTGCCGTGTGCCCGGCGAGTCGTGTCCCGCGAACGCTGCGACGAACCTGAAGTCGGCGCCTCCGAACCTTCCACGAACTCCATTCGCCCAAGGTCACGCCGGCCGCGAGGGCGGTACCGATCGCAAATGCACCCAACACCGAAGCGAACCCGACGGCGTGCTGGTCGTTGAGAATGGCGTAGATGCCGTGCAGCAGTGCCAGGCCTGGCAATAGGGGCACGATGCCGGCGATCGACACAACAAGGGGCGGCGCGAGATTGCGGCGTTCCATCAACCGGCCGACCAATCCGATCGGCACCGCCGCGACGAACGACGCCACAACGGCACCCAAACCCGCGCCCTGTGCGAGAAGAAACGCGATGGTGCCTGCGGCACCGCCGAATGCCGCAGCCATCGCCGCGGACCGTTCGGCATAGCAGGCAAGGGCGTAGGCCGCCGCGCTCGCCGCGCCGAATGCGACACGTGCAGGCAGCTCGGCCAGTGCGGGCGGCGCATCCGCGCTGATGGCGACGAACGGTGCACCGAAGCGGTTGGCGAGGTGCAGTACCAACGCCACACCCGCGATCGTCGCGCCCGTCATCATGACCAATTCGAAGAAGCGGCCCGCAGCGGTGACTGGGGCGCCGGTGATGACGTCGCCGACCGAACCGACCAGCGAAAGGCCCGCCAGAAGCACAACGAGGCCGGCCGCGATGGCCACTGTCGGTTCGAAGTGCAACCCCAGCTTGGGGCTGAGCCAATAGAGCACCAGCGGGGGCGCGGTCGCGATCGCACCGCCGACCGCGTACTGGAAGAAGAACGGAAGTCCATGCCTGTTGAGTCGCCGATTGACGCGGTCGATCGTCATGGCACTCAGTGCGCTGACTAAGCAAGCCAGCAAGCTAGCGCCCAGCGTCCCCGCCGTCGCAAATGCCAGCGCGCCCCAGGCGAGGGTGGCTATCCAGCGCTTATACGGGTGCGGCGCGGTGATGATGGCGTCGAGCTCGTCGCGCGCTTGCGACGGCAGTACCTGACCTGCGCGGATCCGGCCGATCAAGCGGTCGACGGCCGCCAGTCGGCTGAAGTCCATCGACCGGGATTGGACGATGTGCAGCGTGCTGGCCGGTGGCGCGGTAGGCCCGCGGTATACGGAGACGTGGATCGTCGTGTTAATGACATCGACCTCGCAACGCTCGATGCCGTACGCGGCGGCGATCGCGGTCACCTGGTCCATCGTCGCGGTAGCCGGCGTTCCGGACGCCATCAGAATGGCGCCGATACTGCCGGCCAGATCGAGCACCTCGCCGACGCGCGCGTCGTACGAGTCGTCGTGCTCGCTGCGCTCCGGATCCGTTATCCGCCGCAAGGTATCGGTCGGTGGCTCGGTTTCCCGAACGATGCGGTTCAAGATTTCGCGTTGACGCGCCCGCCACGGCTGGCCCGCGCTATCACGGGTCAACTGCACAGCACTCCCCCTTCAGTTTCATCGGCCGACTCAGATATGCGCAACGAGCAGTCGCCGCCGATGGTTCCGTTTATTGCCCAGAGTCTCTGGTGTTTTCGCTCACATCGTCAGAGCCGGAACGGCTCCTGTGTGTATCGGTTGCCCCGGCAATCCGTACCACTGCGGAGCACGCAGGTTAGATACTACTCTGACCGTCAAATCCACTGCGTACGAGTCTTTTTGACGTTAAAACGAAACACCCCCGGCGATATGCCGGGGGTGTTCCGTGTAGGTCGCGTTCTAGTGACCGTGGCCGTGGTGGCCGTGGCCGTCGTCTTCCTCCTCGGCCGGCTTCTCGACAACCGCGGTCTCGGTGGTGAGGATCATCCGGGCCACCGACGCGGCGTTCAGCACCGCCGAGCGGGTCACCTTGACCGGGTCGACGATGCCGTCGGCGGCGAGGTCGCCGTAGGACAGCGTGGCCGCGTTGAAGCCATGCCCGTCGGGCAGCTCGGACACCTTGTTCACCACCACCGAGCCGTCCAGCCCGGCATTGGTGGCGATCCAGTACAGCGGAGCCGACAGCGCCGAGGCGAACACGTCGACACCGAGGGCCTCGTCGCCGGTCAGCCCCTCACGCAGCTTGTCCAGCGCCTTGCGGGCGCGAACCAATGCAGAGCCGCCGCCGGGGATGATGCCCTCTTCGACCGCTGCCTTGGCCGCGGACACGGCGTCCTCGACGGCCTCCTTGCGCTTCTTGAGGTCGGTCTCCGTGGCCGCGCCGACCTTGATCACCGCGACACCGCCGGACAGCTTGGCCAGCCGCTCCTCGAGCTTCTCCCGGTCCCAGTCGGAGTCGCTGGCCTCGATCTCGGCCCGCAGTTGCGCCGTGCGGGCCTCGATGGCGTCCTTGGTGCCGCCGCCGTCGACGATCACGGTGCTGTCCTTGCTGACCACCACGCGTCGCGCGGTGCCGAGGACGTCCAGGCCGACCTCGCGGAGCACCAAACCGACGTCGGGGTTGACCACCTGACCGCCGGTGACGACGGCGAGATCGTCGAGGAACGCCTTGCGACGATCACCGAAGAACGGTGCCTTGACCGCGACGGCCTTCAGTGTCTTGCGAATCGCGTTGACCACCAAGGTCGAAAGCGCCTCGCCCTCGACGTCTTCGGCGATGATCAGCAGCGGCTTGCCCGATTCGGCGACCTTCTCCAGCAGCGGCAGTAGGTCCGGCAGCGAGCTGATCTTCTCGCGGTGCAGCAACACCAGCGCGTCTTCGAGCACCGCTTCCTGGGCGTCGAAGTCGGTGATGAAGTATGCCGAGACGAAGCCCTTGTCGAAGCCGACGCCCTCGGTGACCTCGAGCTCGGTGTTCAGCGTCGAGGACTCCTCGACGGTGACGACGCCGTCGTGGCCGACCTTGGTCATCGCCTCGCCGACCAGTTCGCCGACCTCCTCGTCGCGCGAGGAGACGGTGGCGACCTGCGCGATGCCTTTCTTGTCCGTCGACCGGCGTGGCCGACGCCAGCAGCGCCTCGGACACCGCGTCGGCGGCCTTGGAGATGCCCAGACCCAGCTCGATCGGGTTGGCACCCGCGGCGACCTGCCGCAGCCCGGCCTTGACCAGCGCCTGCGCGAGCACGGTCGCGGTGGTGGTGCCGTCGCCTGCGACGTCGTTGGTCTTGGTGGCCACCGACTTGACCAGCTGCGCGCCCAGGTTCTCGAACGGGTCCTCCAGGTCGATCTCGCGGGCGACGGTGACACCGTCGTTGGTCACGGTCGGGCCGCCGAACGCCTTGGCCAGCACGACGTGCCTGCCCCGCGGGCCCAGCGTCACGCGGACCGCGTCGGCGAGCTTGTCGACGCCGGCTTCCATTGCGCGGCGCGCAGTCTCGTTGAACTCAATCAGCTTGCTCATAAATGTCTTTCGCTAATACGCATGCCGCCCCGGAAATCCTCCGCGTGGTTACACGGACGATCGCCGGGGCGGGCACGAGTGCTTACTTGTTGACGACTGCCAGCACGTCGCGCGCCGACAGGATCAGGTACTCCTCGCCGTTGTACTTGATCTCGGTGCCGCCGTACTTGCTGTAGATGACGACGTCACCCTTCGACACGTCCAGCGGGATCCGCTTGTCGCCGTCCTCGTCCCAGCGGCCGGGGCCGACTGCGACGACGGTGCCTTCCTGCGGCTTCTCCTTGGCGGTGTCAGGAATGACCAGACCGGACGCGGTCGTGGTCTCGGCCTCGTTGGCCTGTACGAGGATCTTGTCCTCGAGTGGCTTGATGTTCACGCTCGCCACGATGTTGAGCCCTCCACTAGTTCGGGTGTTGGTCCGAGAGTTCCCGGATGCGAATTAACAGGTGTTCGGCATGCGTCCGTGCCCTCGCGCCGTCGTCGCGGGTGCCGGCGCAGGGGTTGGCCGCCTGCCACCTAGCACTCTATACATGAGAGTGCTAGCACTCAAGGTCGCCCCACTGCCTATCCGCCGAAGGATCTCGGGTCGACCATCAAGTGGGTGGAGACATCTCCCACCATCTCGACCTCGACCTTGCGCTCTGTGAAGTACCAACCGGCATCGTCGCAGCTGAAGGCGTCGAAATAGCGGCCGACGACGATGGGCTGTAGGGGCACCGTCTCCGTGTTCTGCACGACGCAGAACGTCGATCGCGAGGTCGCTGTTCGCTCGGAGCTGATCTCGACGATCGGGTTCAGCACGAGGTGGCGGGTGCGTGGCGTGTTGTCGTGGTCGGCGTAACGCCGGGTGGTCATCGCGAACAGCTTGGCGATGTTCTCAGCGCCCGACACCCCCTGCGGGCCCGTACCGCCGAACGTCGCACGGGACAGCAACACACCGACCCCGTCGAAATCCCCCGCGTCGATCAGCTCGGCATAGCGGTACAGCAGCTCCGTGATCGCGAGCCGGTCTTCGATACTCAAGCCACCTGTCCCTTCACCACCGGCAGACCCGGATCGCTGGCGGCATCCAGCTGGGACGGCGGTGCGCCCGCGGCGATCAGGTGCGCCGCGAACGACGCGATCATGGCGCCGTTGTCGGTGCACAGCCGCGGCCGAGGGATCCGAAGTGTCAACCCGGCCGCGCGGCACCGCTCCTCTGCCAGCTCCCGCAGGCGCGAATTCGCCGCAACGCCACCG
>CAWJDL010000002.1:0-294639 GCA_963841555.1 uncultured Actinomycetota bacterium | reverse complement strand
GTGACCGGCACGCTGGTCACCGGCGCAGGCCCGCATGCCGGCGATAAGAGCATCAGCCAACCGGTACCCCGGCTGCAGGTCGAAATCACGACGCTCGTGCATCTGCATTCGTCGTTGCTTGTGGCGTATCTGTCGCTGCTCGTCGCGCTCGGCTTCGCATTGCTCGCCGTACGCGCGCCACGGCCGGTCATGCTGCGACTCGGGGTGCTCATCGCGCTGGTGTGCGCTCAAGGACTCGTCGGCACCGTGCAGTACTTCAACGACGTCCCCGCCGCGCTGGTGGCCATCCACGTCGCCGGTGCGGCCGCCTGCACCGCCGCCACCGCCGCGCTATGGGCGTCGATGCGAGAGCGGGCCGAGCCCGCGGCGCTCGAGGGTGTCCTCGACGCCGACGACGAAATCGCGCTGCCTGCGCGCCCGCGTGGCGGCGTCTAGCTGCCGCCAGCCCAGCGACGGCTCGACGAGCTCGAGTTCCAGCAGTTGCGGATCGGATGCGCCGCCGATGACATCGACACGGGCGTAGAGCAGTTCGGCCACGTCGATATCGAGGTGTGCTGCGGCGGCGGCCACCGCGGCATGACCCACGTCCCACAGCTCGAAGTCCGGCTCGGCCGGCGTCAGCGATTCCTCCGCGTAGGTGCCGCTGTCGTCAAAGACCGGCCGACGGCCTGGCGGCGGCAGAATCGGCCCCTTGGTGAACGCGTGCGATTGTCGGCCACCGACAAACACCAACGCGGTTTCGCCGTCCTCCACCCGCGGGTCATACGGCTGCACCAGAACGGTCCGGCCGTCGGCCTGCAGCTCGGCTGCGTGCCCGCGTGCGGCATCGGGATCGATAAACCGTTGGGCGCCTACGGATCCCGCGCCGACAGCGGGCTTAACCACCACCTCGCCATCCGGCAGGCGCACCCGCTCGCCGGGCGCGAAGAACCGGCTAGGCAGCGTTGGGACACCAGCCTTGGCCAGGTCGGCCAGATAACGCTTCTCGGTGTTCCACGCCACCACCTTCGGGGCGTTGAGCAGATTCCGGACGCGCCGCGTCCAGACCAGGAATTCGTCGAGCCGGTCGATGTAGTCCCATGTCGCACGCAGGATCACCACATCGGCGTCCAGGGTCTCCGGATCGTCCCAGGACAGCCAGCGGGCATGCAGACCACGCATGCGCAGCGCCGCCACCAGCCCGCCGTCGTCACCGTCGCCGTCGGGCAGCGCCGGGCAACCCGCCAGCACGATGCGCGGATGGAACACGTCGGGCCGCGCGAGCTTCATCCTTGGCAGGATAGTCAGCATGAAGGCTATTGAAGTCGCCGAGACCGGCGGACCCGAAGTCCTGACCCACGTCGACAAAGACAAGCCCTCCCCCGGCCCCGGCGAGGTGCTGATCAAGGCCGAGGCGATCGGCGTGAACTTCATCGACACGTATTTCCGCTCGGGTCAGTACCCGCGGGAAGTGCCGTTCGTACTTGGCACCGAGGTCTGTGGCACCGTCGAGGCGGTCGGCGACGACGTCGCGGCACTCAGCATCGGCGATCGGGTTGTCACCGCACAGGCAGACGGTGCCTACGCCGAATACAGCGTCGCTCCAGCCGATTTCTGCGCCTACGTGCCCGAAGGAGTGAGCCCGGACGCCGCGGCCGCATCATTGCTCAAGGGGATGACCGCGCACTACCTGATCACGTCGACGTACCCGGCCCAGCAGGGCGACACGGTGCTGGTGCACGCCGGCGCGGGCGGCGTCGGCCTCATCTTGACCCAGTGGGCCACCAGCAGGGCGGTCGGCGTTATCACCACCGTGTCCACACCCGAGAAGGCCGAGCTGTCCCGCAAGGCCGGCGCCGTCGAGGTGCTCGACTATCCCGACGACCCCGAGGAGTTCGGCGCCAAGATCAAGGAACTGACCGACGGCGGCGTCGCCGCGGTGTACGACGGCGTCGGCGCAGACACATTCGACGCCAGCCTTGCGAGCCTGAGAATGCGCGGCACCCTTGCGCTGTTCGGGGCGTCCAGCGGCCCCGTGCCGCCGTTCGACCCGCAGCGGCTCAACGCGGCCGGTTCGCTGTTTCTGACCCGGCCCACGCTCGTGCACTACACCCGCACGGCCGACGAATTTGCTTGGCGTGCAGGCGAACTACTCAACGCGATCGCCGCGGGCACCATCAACATCACGATCAGCGAGCGCTACCGACTCGAACACGCAGAACAGGCCCACCGCGATCTGCAGGGCCGCAAGACCGTCGGCTCAGTCGTCCTGGTGCCCTAGACCGTAAACAGCGTCGGCAGCGCCAAGACCGAATCCACCGCCAGCGCGCAGAACACCACGGCGAGATAGTTGTTGGACTGCAGGAACAGTCGCAGCGGCTTCACCGGCTCACCGCGGCGCACGCCCGCATACAGCTGATGCGCCATCACCAGGAACCACGCGCCTGCCAACATCGCCACCGACGCATACAGCCAGCCCGTCGCCAGCGCCAGCGCCAGCGTCGCGAACACCGTGAGCCAGGTGTAGATCAGGATCTGCTTGGTCACCTGCTCCTCGGTGGCGACCGCGGGCAGCATCGGCACCCCGGCCGCCTGGTAGTCCTCCTTGTAGCGCATGGCCAGCGCCCAGGTGTGCGGCGGCGTCCAGAAGAAGATGATCGCGAACATCACCAGCGCGGGCCATTGGATGGTCCCGGTCACCGCGGACCAGCCGATCATCACGGGCATGCAGCCGGCCGCCCCGCCCCACACGACGTTCTGCGAGGTGCGCCGCTTGAGCAGCAGCGTGTAGACCAGCACGTAGAACGCGATCGTGGCACCCGCGAGATGCGCGGACAGCATGTTCGTCGTCCACCACAGCCAGAAGAACGAGCCGACCGACAACGCGAGCCCGAACACCAGCGCGTGACTGCGCGGGACGGTGGCCCGGGCCAGCGGCCGACGGGCGGTCCGCTTCATCACCTTGTCGATGTCCGCGTCGGCCACGCAGTTCAGCGTGTTGGCGCCCGCCGCCGCGAGCAGACCACCGACCAGCGTGTTCAGGATCAGCAGCGGATCGACGGTGCCGCGGTGCGCCAGCAGCATCGCGGGGATCGTGGTGACGAGCAGCAGCTCGATCACCCGAGGCTTCGTCAGCGAGATGTAGCCAAGGAGCGTGGTGCGCATTCGGTTCGGCGCCCCATTCGGCAGGCTGCCTTCGCGAATACTCACGCAATTACTCCTCAGGGTCGCCGCAGCGCGCAGCTTCTACTACAGAGGATGGTAGACCGCACCTGAACGGCCGCCTAATCGTCCCCCACGGACCTGCGGCGGCCCAGGTTCGCGCATTAGGGTGGACCAAACGGATTGCGAAGCCGGGCCTATCGAAGGAGTTCGCCAAGTGACCACTCTCGACGAGATCTCTGCCCTCACCCGCCCGAATCACCCCGACGACTGGACCGAGTTGGACTCGGAGGCGGTGGACACCGTACGGGTGCTGGCGGCGGACGCGGTGCAGAAGGTCGGCAACGGCCATCCCGGCACGGCGATGAGCCTGGCGCCCCTTGCGTACACGCTGTTCCAGCGCCAGATGCGCCACGACCCCAGCGACCCCCATTGGCTGGGCCGCGACCGCTTCGTGCTGTCGGCCGGGCACTCCAGCCTGACGCTGTACATCCAGCTCTACCTCGGCGGCTTCGGGCTGGAGCTGTCGGACATCGAGTCGCTGCGCACCTGGGGGTCCAAGACGCCCGGACACCCGGAGTTCCGCCACACCAAGGGCGTGGAGATCACCACCGGGCCGCTCGGCCAGGGGCTGGCCTCGGCGGTCGGGATGGCGATGGCGTCGCGCTATGAGCGTGGCCTGTTCGACCCCGACGCCGCGCCGGGCACCAGCCCGTTCGACCACTACATCTACGTGATCGCCTCCGACGGCGACATGGAGGAGGGCGTCACCAGCGAGGCGTCCTCGCTGGCAGGAACCCAGCAGCTCGGCAACCTGATCGTGTTCTACGACCACAACGAGATCTCGATCGAGGACGACACGAACATCGCGCTGACCGAGGACACGCCCGCCCGCTATCGCGGCTACGGCTGGCACGTGCAGGAGGTCGAGGGCGGCGAGAACGTCGTCGGCATCGAAGAGGCCATCGAGGCGGCGAAAAGGGTCACCGACAAGCCGTCGTTCATCTCGGTGCGCACGATCATCGGCTATCCGGCCCCGAACAAGATGAACACCGGCAAGGCGCACGGCTCGGCGTCTCGGTGACGAGGAGGTCGCCGCCGTCAAGGAGATCCTCGGATTCGACCCGGACAAGACGTTCGAGGTGCGCGACGAGGTCATCGAGCACACCCGCAGGCTGGTCGCCCGCGGCAAGGAAGCCCACGAGAAGTGGCAGAGCGACTTTGACGCGTGGGCGCAGCGGGAACCGGAGCGCAAGAAGCTGCTCGACCGGCTGCTGGCCCAGGAACTGCCCGACGGCTGGGATGCCGACCTGACGTACTGGGAGCCGGGCTCCAAGCCGCTGGCCACCCGCGCGGCGTTCGGCCAGGTGCTCAACGACGTCGCACCGAAGCTGCCCGAACTCTGGGGCGGCTCTGCGGACCTGGCGGGCAGCAACAACACCACCATCAAGGGCGTGAAGTCGTTCGGGCCACCGTCGATCTCGACCAAGGACTACACGGCGGATTGGTATGGCCGCGTGCTGCATTTCGGTGTCCGTGAGCACGCGCATGGGCTCGATCCTGTCCGGCATCGTGCTGCACGGCCCGACTCGCGCCTTCGGCGGCACGTTCCTGCAGTTCTCCGACTACATGCGCGCGGCGGTGCGGCTGGCATCGCTGATGGACATCGACACCATCTATATCTGGACGCACGACTCCATCGGCCTTGGCGAGGACGGCCCCACCCATCAGCCGATCGAGCACCTCGCGGCGCTGCGGGCCATTCCGAACCTATCGGTGGTGCGGCCCGGCGACCCCAACGAGACCGCATATGCGTGGCGCACCATCGTCGCGCGGGGCGCCAGTAGTGGTCCGGTCGGTTTCATTCTCACCCGCCAGGGCATCCCGGTGCTGGAGGGCACCAGCGCCGAGGGCGTGGCCAAGGGCGGCTACGTGCTGGGCGGAGCGCCCGAGGAGAACCCCGACGTGGTGTTGATCGGCACCGGCTCGGAGCTGCAGTTGGCCGTGGCTGCGCAGAAGATATTGGCGGACAAGGGAATCACCGCGACGGTGGTGTCGATGCCATGCGTCGAGTGGTTCGAGTCGCAGCCCGTCGAATACCGCGACAGCGTGCTGCCGCCCGCGGTGTCGGCCCGTGTCGCTGTCGAGGCGGCGGTTGCGCAGAGCTGGTACAAGCTGGTCGGCGACACCGGCGAGATCGTCTCGATCGAGCACTACGGCGCATCCGCCGACGACAAGACCTTGTTCCGCGAGTTCGGGTTTACCCCGGAGGCCGTGGTGGCCGCCGCGGAGCGATCACTAGACAACTGATTTCGAAAGGCGAACTGATGGCTCAGAATCCCAATCTTGCGGCCCTTTCCGCGGCGGGTGTGTCCGTGTGGCTGGACGACCTGTCTCGTGACCGGCTCCAGACCGGCAACCTGCAGGAGCTGATCGACACCATGAGTGTCGTCGGCGTGACGACGAACCCGTCGATCTTCCAGGCGGCGCTGTCGAAGGGCACCTCATACGACGAGCAGGTCAAAGAGCTCGCCGAGCGCGGCGCCGACGTCGACGCAACGATCCGCACCGTGACCACCGACGACGTGCGCAACGCCTGCGACGTGCTCGCCAAGCAGTATGAATTGTCGGGCGGAGTCGACGGCCGGGTGTCGATCGAGGTCGATCCACGGTTGGCGCATGACACCGACAAGACCATCCTGCAGGCCATCGAACTGTGGAAGATCGTCGACCGGCCCAACCTGCTGATCAAGATTCCCGCCACGCTGGCCGGGCTGCCCGCTATTACCGCCGTTATCGCCGAAGGCATTTCGGTCAACGTGACGCTGATCTTCTCCGTCGAGCGGCACCGCGCGGTGATGGACGCCTACCTGGCGGGCCTGGAGAAGGCCAAGGAAGCCGGGCACGACATCGTCCAAGATCCATTCGGTCGCATCGTTCTTCGTCTCGCGCGTTGACACCGAGATCGACAAGCGGTTGGAGAAGATCGGCACCGACGACGCGCTGGCGCTGCGCGGCCAGGCCGGTGTCGCGAACGCGCGGCTGGCGTACGCGGCGTACGAGGAAGTGTTCGTCGGCGGCTCCCGCTACGAGGCGCTCAAGGCCGACGGAGCCCGCGTGCAGCGGCCGCTGTGGGCATCGACCGGTGTCAAGAACCCGGACTACTCCGACACGCTGTATGTCACCGAGCTAGTCGCACCGAACACGGTGAACACCATGCCGGAGAAGACGATTGACGCGGTCGCCGACCACGGCGTCATCACCGGCGACACCGTCACCGGCACGGGAAGCGAGGCCCAGGGGGTGTTCGACAAGCTCACTGCTGTCGGAATCGATCTGCCGGACGTGTTCAAGGTGCTCGAGGACGAAGGCGTGGAGAAGTTCGAGAAGTCCTGGCTCGAGCTGCTCGACGCCACCCAGGAACAGCTCGACGCCGCCAAGAAATGACCGCCGTCACCGACAAGGTCGCGTCCACCGGCGCGGGCTGGCGTAATCCGCTGCGGGACAAGCGCGACAAGCGGATGCCGCGCATCCCGGGTCCATGCGGTGTGGTGATCTTCGGCGTCACGGGCGATCTGGCCACCAAGAAGTTGATGCCTGCCATCTACGACCTGGCCAATCGCGGACTGCTGCCCGCGAACTTCGCACTTGTCGGCTTCGCCCGCAGGGATTGGGCCGACGAGGATTTCGGCAAGCTCGTCTGCGACGCCGTCAGGACGCATGCCCGCACGCCATACCGCCAGGAGGTGTGGGACCGGCTGGCCGAGGGAATCCGGTTCGTACAGGGCACTTTCGATGACGCAAAGGCGTTCGAGCGGCTGGCCGAGACACTTCAGAAGCTCGATACCGAGCGGGGCACCGGCGGCAACCACGCGTTCTATCTGTCCATTCCGCCCAAGGCGTTTCAGCAGGTGTGCGAGCAGCTACAGAAGTCTGGTTTGGCCCGCCCGCAGGAGGGTCGCTGGAGCCGGGTGGTCATCGAGAAGCCGTTCGGCCATGATCTGGAGAGCGCCCAAGAGCTCAACGGCGTAGTCAACAGCGTCTTCCCCGAGGAGTCGGTGTTCCGCATCGACCACTACCTCGGCAAGGAGACGGTCCAAAACATCCTGGCGCTTCGGTTCGCCAACGAGCTGTACGACCCGATCTGGAACAACAATTACGTCGACAGCGTGCAGATCACCATGGCCGAGGACATCGGCCTCGGTGGCCGGGGCGGCTACTACGACGGGGTCGGCGCGGCCCGCGATGTCATCCAGAATCATCTGTTACAACTACTTGCCCTGACCGCCATGGAAGAGCCGGTCAACTTCAGCCCGCACGAGTTGCAGGCGGAGAAGATCAAAGTGCTCTCCGCCATCCGGCTGATGCAGCCCCTCGATGACACCACCGCTCGGGGACAGTACGCGGCAGGTTGGCAGGGTAGCGAGAAGGTCGTCGGCCTCCTTGACGAGGAAGGATTCTCGAAGGAGTCCACCACCGAGACGTACGCGGCGATCACGCTGGAGATCGACACCCGCCGCTGGGCGGGCGTGCCGTTCTTCCTGCGCACCGGAAAACGCTTGGGGCGCAGGGTGACCGAGATCGCGCTCATCTTCAAGCGAGCCCCGCACCTGCCGTTCGACAAGACGATGACGGAGGAACTCGGCCAGAACGCGTTGGTGATCAGGGTGCAGCCCGACGAAGGCATCACCACGCGTTTCGGCTCCAAGGTCCCCGGCAGCGCGATGGAGGTCCGTGATGTCAACATGGACTTCTCCTACGGCTCGGCGTTCGCCGAGGACTCCCCCGAGGCCTACGAACGGCTGATTCTCGACATGCTGCTCGGCGAGCCGTCGCTGTTCCCGACCAACGCTGAGGTCGAGTTGTCTTGGGAGATCCTGGATCCCGTGCTGGATTATTGGGCGTCGCACGGCAAGCCCGAAGCATACGAATCCGGCACTTGGGGACCGGCGTCGGCCGACGAGATGCTTCAACGCATGGGCCGGGAATGGAGGCGGCCGTGATTGTCGACCTGCCGGGAACGACGACAAACGACATCAACAAGAAGATCATCGGCCTTCGTGAAGAGGGCGGTGCCATCACGTTGAGCCGAGTGCTCACTCTCGTGATCTCGCTTGACTCCGACGATCTGCTGGAAGACTCGATCGAGGCGGCCAACTTCGCCAGCCGAGAGCATCCGTGCCGCGTGATCGTAGTGGTACCCGGCGATCGAAGCGCCGCCGAGTCGCGGCTGGATGCGCAGTTGCGCGTCGGTGGTGATGCGGGTGCGGGCGAGGTCGTGTCATTGCGCTTGCACGGCGACCTCGCCGACCACGCCAGCAGCGTTGTGCTGCCCTTCCTGTTGCCCGACACCCCGGTTGTGGCATGGTGGCCAGCTGGGGGCCCGGCCGTTCCGGCACAGGACCCATTGGGCCACTTGGCAATTCGCCGGATAACGAATGCGACAAATTGCACCGACCCGCTGGCCGCGATCAAGAGTCGCCTGCAGGGCTACACCGAAGGCGACACCGACCTGGCGTGGGCCCGCATCACCTACTGGCGCGCCCTGCTGGCTTCGGCCCTCAATCAGCCGCCCTTTGAGCCGATCACCTCGGCGGTGGTCTCCGGCCTGAGGGATGAGCCGTCGCTCGACGTCCTCGCGGGCTGGCTGGCCGCCCGGATCGACGGTCCGGTGCAACGCGCAGTGGGCGAATTGAAGGTGGATCTCGTCAGAAGCAGTGAGACCATCACCCTGAAGCGTCCGCAGAAAGGGGTGACCGCAACACTGACCCGCACCAGCAGGCCCGAAGCACGGATTCCGTTGGCGCGCAGGGAAGCCAAGGAATGCCTTGCAGAGGATCTGCGCAGGCTGGATGCCGACGAGATCTACCACGAGGCGCTGCAGGGCATCGACAAGGTCCGATACGTATGAGCACCTTCATCGAGAAGTATCCCGACCCCGATGCGTTGGTTGCCGCGGCCGGCGATCGACTGGTCGACGCGATCACCGATGCAATCGACAAACGCGGCCAGGCTCAGATCGTGCTGACCGGTGGCGGCACCGGCGTCGGACTGCTCAAAAGGGTGGGCGAGCGCGGCGAGAAGATCGACTGGTCGAAGGTGCATCTGTACTGGGGCGACGATCGGTACGTGCCAGCAGACGATGACGAGCGCAACGAAAAGCAGGCCCGGGAGGCGCTGCTCGACCACACCGACATCCCGGCCGCCAACGTACATCCGATGTCCCCCAGCGACGGCGAATTCGGCGACGACCTGGACGCCGCGGCGCTGGACTACGAAAACGTGCTGGCGGCCAACGCCGACGACGGCCAGCCCGCACCCGATTTCGATGTGCACCTGCTGGGCATGGGCGGCGAAGGCCACATCAACTCGCTGTTTCCCGAGACGCCCGCAGTGCGCGAGACGGACCGGCTGGTGGTCGGTGTGTCCGACTCCCCCAAACCACCTCCGCGGCGAATCACGTTGACACTGCCCGCGATTCAGCGTTCGCGGGAGGTCTGGCTGGTGGTCTCGGGTGCGGCCAAGGCCGATGCGGTGGCTGCGGCGATCGGCGGCGCCAAGCCGGTGGACGTACCCGCCGCTGGCGCGGTCGGCCGCGAGGCGACCGTGTGGTTACTCGACGAGGACGCCGCCGCCAAGCTCTGAGGGGCCTGCGTCGGCCTGTGGATAGCGTTCGCCATTCTTGTCGGTGGGCTGTGGCATAGTCGAACGTATGTTCGAGGCGATGTCGGATGCGGACCTCATCGATGTGATGGGGGAGGCGACTCGCGATGAGTCAACGGCGATCGCGCAGCGGTTGGCCGCGGTCGGCGAGCTGACCGAGCGGCGGGAGCGGGACCGTGCCGAGTGCAAGTGGTGGTCGATCGATGCCACCGATGCGGTGGCCGCCGAGATCTCGCCGGTGCAGAACATCAGCCACGCCCGCGCGGTGGGCCAGGTGCACTATGCGCGCACGCTGCGTGAGCGGTTGCCCCACGTCGCCAAGGTCTTTGCCACCGGGGTGATCGACTTTCGGATGGTGTCGACGATCATCGCCCGCACCGAGAACGTCGACGCGGAGGTGATTGCCGGCCTGGATGAGGCGCTGGCGCGGCATTGCGTGAAGTGGATGAAGCTCTCGATGCCCAAATTGCGTGATCGGGTGGATCTGTGGGTGGCCAAATACGACCCGGCCGGGGTGCGGGTGCCGCCCAAGATAGAGGACAGCCGCTATGTCGAGATCGTGCCGACCGAAGTGGGGATGGCCGGCATCTACGGCAACGTCCACGCCGCCGACGGCGCCGCCCTGGACAAGCGGTTGGATGCGTTGGCCGCCACGGTGTGTGAGAACGATCCGCGCACCAAAGAGCAGCGCCGCGCCGATGCCACCGGGCCGCTGGCCCGCAATGAAGCCACGCTGGCCTGCCAGTGCGGGTCCGACGAGTGCCCGGCGACGGCCGAGCGGAACGCCGCGGCCGCAGCGGTCATCCACGTGCTGGCCGAACAGGCCACCATCGACGGCACCAGCGATAAACCCGGCTATCTGTCGGGATTTGGGATCCTGCCCGCCGACAGCGTGCGGGAGGTGGCCAAGTCCGCGAAACTCAAGCCGTTGGAGGTGCCCGTCGGGGTGGCACCGGATCCCGGGTATCGGCCGACTGCGAAAACACTCGAGTTCATCCGGTGGCGCGATCTGACGTGCCGCTGGCCCGGCTGCGACGCACCGGTCCAGCGTTGCGATATCGACCACACGGTGCCCTATCCGGTCGGTCCAACGCATCCGTCGAACAACAAGCCGTACTGCCGCACTCATCATCTGCTCAAAACGTTCTACACCGGGCCGGGCGGCTGGACCGATCAGCAGTTGCCCGACGGCACCATCATGTTCACTGCCCCGACCGGGCACACCTACACCACCGAACCCCACGGCGGCACACTGTTTCCGGCACTGGCGCAGTCGACAGGCGAACTCACGGGGTTGATGGCCGTCGGTGAGGAATCACCGCACCGCGATGTGATGATGCCCAAACGCAAACAAACCCGCGAACAAGACAGACGAGACCGCATCAACCAAGAACGCCGCGAGAGAACCGAACTCATCGCCGAAGAAGAACGACAACGCCAAGCCTGGCTCGCCGCCAACTACGAACCACCACCCTTCTAAGCATTGGTCGTATCTCCGTGTCGCGCTGTCTCGCCATCACGAAACCCCTGCGCGTATTGAGCCGTCCGGGTAGTCGGTTCGGCGCACTGCACTAGCCGCCTCGGGTCGACGTGGCATTGGCGAGACGGCCTATCCCCTACGCGGTTCATCACATCTGGTTCAGACGACCAGTCCGCCTCGCCGGTTCCACTGCTGTGGTCAAATGACCGTCATGGCAGACAAAGGCAGCGGCAGGTCCGGTGCTCGCAGTGGGCGGGAGCGGATCCAGAAACTCGCGCAAGCGGCGCTCAACGCTGACGTCACCGTGGACCAGGTCGACGCGATCCTGGTCGGCTTGACTGAGACATTGACCGACCTCGACAACTCGACGTCAAAACTCGACGCAACGCTCGAGCGGTTCAACGACACGATCAACCAAATCAACGAGCTTGCGCCGCGCCTCATTGCAGTGGTCGACCGGCTGGAGAGCATCGTCTCGCGCGTCGAACGCATCGTCGGCATCGGCGAATCCGTGATGTCACCACTGGCCGCAACCGAACACGCGGTGCGCGAAGCAGTCAACAAGGTGCGCAGAACCACCGGCCTCTAGTGCCGCACACTTCTCCCATTCCGACGCCGCCGTATGCGGAGGGCACCGGTCTGCCGTGGGATATGACGGTCGACGACGCGGTTGCTGCGATAGCCGAAGCCCGCGCCCGCCACGGCGACACGTTCGTCGTGCAGAGCGGTCCCGACCACTACCTGTTCACGTTTTCGCCGGTGGGCGTCGAGTCGTTTTACGCGCTGCCTGAGGAGGTCGCCAGCAAGGGCCTCGCCGACTACTTGATGTTGCGGCGCAAACTTCCCGACGAGATCTTCGACGGCAGGCGAACCCTGCCCGGTTCGTTGTTCCGGCGCGACGACGTGGCCTCGTATCTGGCCAATCTCGACCGGGCCCTCGAACAGACCGTGGCGGAACTCGGACCAGAAGGCACCGTCGACCTGTTCGATCTCACCCGCCGGCTCGGGCACCGAATGGGACTGGCCTCGTGGGCGGGACCCGGATCCGCGCAAGGCGATGTCTTCGATCGCCTGGTAGGGGCCTTCGACACTCTTGACGGGTCCGACGCGTTCGTGCATCCCGAGGCGATGGCGGCCGTCGCCGCGTCGGACAAGCGCGCCGAGCGGGCGGCGCTCGATGACGTCGTCGAACTCCTGGCGACCGCGGTGCAACGCTTGGATTCCGGTCAGGTGACCGACGAGGCACTGTTCGGCAGGATCGTCGAGGCCTGGTCGGCGGAGCCGCCCGACGTCCGCATGCGCGGAATCGCGCTGGACGTCGCGCTGATCCACATCGCGTCGATGTCGAATCTGATGGCGGCGCTCGGCTGGGCTTTCGTCGACCTGCTCGAGCACCCGACACATCAACGCCGCGTGGCCGACGGCGACAGGGATCTGGCGCAGCGCTGCGCACTGGAGAGCACGCGGATGGCCCAGCGCTCGATCATGTCCCGCGCTGTGCTGGCTCCGGTCGACTTCGACACCGGCGACGTGCGTTACCGCGTGCCCGCCGGCTGGACGATCGCCACCCTGCTGCCCCTGCTGAACACGTCGGCCGCGCCGGGGCTGCAGCAGTGGGATCCCGACCGGTGGCACCGTCATCGGCTCGCCGATCAGAGCGCGTTGCCTTCACCCATGCTGGTGACGGCGTTCGGGCATGGACGGCACTCCTGCCCCGCCCAGCCGTTCTCGCTTGCGGCGATGACGGCCGCGATGACCCATCTGCTCGGGCGGTACCAGATGTCGCCGCAGTGGACGGCGCACCCTCGGCCGGTGGCCGCCCAGATCGGTGGCGTCGCCCGCGCGGGCGACCCGTGTCCGGTCGACTACGTCGAAAGGTGACCCCACTGCTCGTCACCTGTCTCGGGCAGCAACGGCAGCACCCCGACGCTGGCCGCCGCCATCACGAGCAGCACCGCCGATGCCGTCAGGGACGCGGCTAGCCCGAAGTGCGAGGCGACGACTCCCCACACCAACGATCCGAGCGCCTGCGAACCGATCAGGACCACCAGGTATATCGCCAGGCCACGGGCCCGTAGCGACTGCGGCAGCGCCATCTGCGCGGCCACAGTCAGAGTCGTGAGCGTGGCAATCCACGCCACACCGGCCAACAACAGCAACACGACGGCCACGCCGAGCGGAAGATAGGCCGCCGCAAGCAAACCCGCGGCAGCGACCACTGCGGCGAGGGCCAACAGTGCGTTGGCGGACAACGTCGCGCTGAGCCGGGCCATCACGAAGGCACCAACTACCGCCCCCACGCCGACGGTGCCCAAGACCGCCCCATACCCGATAGCGCGCAGGTGAAACTGCTGGGAGGCCACGACAGGCAGCAGAGCCCACAGGGCCGACGCGGGAAACGCGAACAACGCCGCTTGCACCAAAATTCGGCGCATGTTCTGGCTATGGCTTATGTACCGGAGACCGGTGAGGACCGACTGGCCGAGCGGCTCACGCTCGGTTACCGGCGCCGAAGGTGTCCGCTTCCAGGCCAGCAGCGCGGCGATGACTGCAATAAAGGACACGGCATTGATTGCGAACACCGCCGCAGCGCCTGCCGCGGCCACCAGTAATCCGGCGACGGGAGGGCCCACCGCCCGCGCCGCATCAACGGCGAGGCCGCCGAGCGACGCCGCGGAACGTAGTTGCTCGCGTGGCACGAGCTCGGGCTGGATCGCCTGCCATGCCGGGGTAGTCAGTGCGGCGGCGCAGCCGATGGCGAACAAGAGGACCAGCAGTGAAACCGCATCCAGCACGCCGGCGACCGCGAGTGCTGTCAACACCGCGGTGGCGACTGCCGCGTACACCTGCACGGCGATAAGCAGCAGCCGCCGGTCGACTCGATCGGCGAGTGCACCTGCGAACAGCGCCAACAACAGGGTCGGCGTCAGACTGGCCGTCTGCACCAGCGCGATGACCGTTGGGCTGGCGTGTCTTTCGACCAGAAACCACTGCGCCCCAACGGTTTGCATCCACGTCCCGATGTTCGACGTCAGCGCCGCGATGAAGAGGCCACGGAACACACCGATCCGCAGCGGCGCCCACGTGGACGCCGCCGTACCCGCTGGGCCCGCGCCGTCGGTTGCCATCGCCGCTCGCTCTCATCAGGCATCGAACACCGACAAGGACTACACAAATCATATGGACCGACAGGGAGTCGGGTCAGTCAATGGGCTATCCGCTGTTGCGCAGCGCCGTCGCCAGCCCGCTCATCGTCAGCAGGATGCCGCGCTGAACGAGTTCGTCGTCGTCTCCGGAGCGGTAACGCCGCAGCAGCTCGACCTGCAGATGGTTCAGCGGTTCCAGGTAGGGGAACCGGTTGAACACCGAGCGCGCCAGCGACGGGTTGTCCGCGAGCAGGTCGTCCTGTGCGGTGATGAGCTTGTGCATGCGGATGGTGCGCTGATGCTCGTCGAGAATCTTGTCGAACACCCGCCGCCGCAGCGCCTCGTCCTCCACGAGTTCGGAGTAGTGCGCGGCCAATCCCATGTCGGATTTGGCCAGCACCTGCGCCATATTCGACAGCACCGTCCGGAAGAACGGCCACCGGCGATAGAGGTCCCGCAGCACTTCGAGCCGGCCGTCGCCTTCGGCGATCCACGCCTCGAACGCTGTTCCGGTGCCGTACCAGCCGGGCAGCATCACCCGCGACTGGCTCCAGGCGAGAACCCACGGGATGGCCCGAAGATCGGAGATCGACGTCGTGGGCTTGCGCGACGTCGGCCGGCTACCGATGTTGAGCGCGCCAATCTCACTGACTGGTGTGGAGGCCTTGAAGTACTCGACGAAACCCGGTGTCTCGTGGACCAATTCGGCGTAGGCGCGCTGGGCGCGGGCGGCCAGCTCGTCGAGCACCTCGTAGGCGGGGCTCGCGGCGTCACCCAGCCCCTCGATGTCGAGCAGGGTGGCCTCCAACGTGGCTGCCAGCAGCGTTTCGAGGTTGCGATGCGCGATCCGCGGCTCGGCGTACTTGGCGGCGATCACTTCGCCCTGCTCGGTGATCCGCAGCGACCCGTTCACCGCGCCAGGCGGTTGCGCCAGGATGGCGTCGTAGCTCGGCCCACCGCCACGTCCGACGGTTCCACCGCGACCGTGGAAGAGCCGCAACCGGATTCCGGTCTTGCGCGCGGACTCGACCAGGTCGAGCTCGGCGCGGTACAGCGCCCAGTTGGCCGCCAGGTACCCGCCGTCCTTGTTGGAGTCCGAGTACCCGAGCATGACTTCCTGGCTCTGCGCGCGTGCATCCACAACGGCGCGGTAGAGCGGAAGGTCCAGCGCCGCTTCGAGAATCGATGAGCCGCGCTGGAGGTCGTCGATCGTCTCGAACAGCGGCACGATGCCGACGGGCGCATAGGTTTCGGGGCCGGAAGTGTCGAGCAGGCCGACTTCCTTGAGGAGGATTGCCGCCTCGAGCATGTCTGAAACCGACTGGCACATCGAGATGATGTAGTTGGGTATCGCCTTGGGCCCGAACACGTGAACGGCGCGCGCGCCGGCGGCCACGATGTCCAGTTCCTTACGGGCCAGCTCCGACAGTTCGGCGTCACCCTTGACGAGCGGTCTGCGGGTAGCCAGTTCGGCTGCCAGCAGCTCGACGCGTTCCGGCTCGGGCAGCGACCGGTAGTCCGGATGCACGCCCGCCCAGGCCAGCAGCTCGGCGACGACCTCCTCGTGGACATCGGAGTTCTGCCGCAGATCGAGGCCGGACAGATGAAACCCAAAGACGTGCACGGCTTCCCGCAGCCGGGCCAGCCGGTCGTCTGCGAGCACCGCGCTGCCGTTGGCTCGCAGCGACCGATCGACGACATCGAGGTCGGCGAGCAGCTCGGCCGGCGTCAGGTAGCGATCGAGGCCGAGGTCGAGCTCGTGTTCGGGCTGAATGTCGAGGATCTCGGCCGCGGTTGCGGTCAGCCGACCGTGGATGACCCGCACCGCGCGGCGGTACGGTTCGTCGGCGCGGGCCGGTTCGAGGCACTTGTCAGCCAAGCTCGCGAGGTCGTCGCTGACCGTCACCAGCCGCGCGGACATCGACAATTCCTCTTCCAGCGCGGTGATTTCGGCGAAGTAGTGCTCCAGCGCGGTGTACGACGCCCTGCCGGTGGCCAGCCGCACCACTTCGGCGGTGACGTTGGGGTTGCCGTCGCGGTCGCCGCCGATCCACGAGCCGGGGCGCAACATGGGCTCGTCCAGCAAGTACACGTCCGGCCAGCGGGCCTTCAGCGCCATCCGCACCTCCGCGTTGACCTGCGGGATGACTTCAAAAAAAGCGGCCTGGTAGTACCGCAGCCCCGTCTCGATCTCGTCCTGAATCTTCAACCGCGACAACCGGATCAGCGCGGTCTGCCACAGCGTCAGGATGTGGCGGCGCAATTCGCGTTCGATGTCGCGGCCGTCGTCGGTCTGCGTGTGACCGTGCATGCGCAGTCGCATCAGTTCGGTGATGCGGTGTTGGGTATCGAAGATGGTGCGACGGCGGGTTTCCGTGGGGTGTGCGGTGATCACCGGCGAGACGAGTGCTCCAGTCAGTGCGTCGGCCACCGTCGCCGAATCCAGTTCGGCGGAATCGAGTTTGAGGTACGTAGCGGCCAGACTGCTGTTCTGGGGCGGTTCGCCCGCTGCGACGTGCACCGCGCGGCGCCGCTCGCGATGGATGTCCTCGGCGACGTTGGCCAGCAGCGCGAAGTGGGTGAAGGCGCGGATGACGGGGATGGCCTGGTGGATGTCAATGGCATCGAACATGCCTGCCAGCTCGGCGCGGTCGATCTCGGAGCGTCGCACCCGAAACGACTCGACACGCGCCCGCTCGACGAGGTCGAAAACCTCCTCGCCGTTCTGCTCTCGAACCGTGTCTCCGAGCAGGGCGCCGAGCAGCCGGATGTCCTCCCGCATCGGCTCGGTCGCCTCACGGCCCACCTGGGTGCGCCGCACCGAACCGATCGGTGCCAACGCGCTGTCGTTCCCCTCGGCCATGCCCCAAGTATCGGCGCGGGCTTGCCTCGGCGCATGGCGAGGGCTCTAGCTGTGCGGAGTGACGATCGGGGTCGGTGTTGCGCTCGTGCTCGGAGTCGTTGATGTGGGCGCCGAGCCCACCGGGACGATCGGCTTGGGCGGGGTGGAGGTGCTTGGCGAATCCGAGTCTGACGAGGGGGTGGCCGGTGGGGGCTTCTGGCCGCTGCGCATGACGATGGGTGTCGACTTGGCGTCTCCGCCACCCTTGTCGCCGTTGTCTTTGTCGGATTCGGAGCCCAGTTGTGGCGGCCAATCCACCGACGTCGGGGGCCAGCTTTCGGTGTTGCCCGATCCCGACGACGAACCGGGAGGGGCGCAACCCGAGCCGGCGCCGAAATCACCGGCGCCAGTGCAGTCGGCGTAGGCGACGCCAATCGGGATCACGGCGACCCACCCGACGATCGACAAGGCCGCCAACGTGATCCGCGTCCGGGAGGTGTTCACAGCGTCAGGATGTCCCCGTAGGCGTTGACGCTATCGTCGGACTTGTCCGTGTCGATCATCGCCGTGGCGAAGAACCGGACGGCCACCTGACCACCACAGCCGTCCACCTTGACGTGTGCGTCGTGGACGATGATTTCGCCGGTGCGGCCCTTGAGCTCTTTCTTGCCCAACCCCAGATTCGTGATGGTCCCTGGCAGCAGGTTGATCGACGCGTTTCCGCCGATCTCGGCGTACGGGCCGATGACGTCGAGTAGATTTCCGCCGCTACCGAA
The DNA here is from genome assembly GCA_963841555.1 of uncultured Actinomycetota bacterium. Taxonomy (GTDB): domain Bacteria; phylum Actinomycetota; class Actinomycetes; order Mycobacteriales; family Mycobacteriaceae; genus Mycobacterium. The sequence goes on along the minus strand of CAWJDL010000002.1, from coordinate 276,591 downwards.
GCCGGGGCTGATGCCTGCGTCGGCATCGACGCCGACGCTGCCGCCCTCGCTGAGGTCGACCTGGCAGCCCAATTGCAGGCCCATCACCAAGGTTCCCGCGTTCACTGCCACACCGCCATTGCCGTCGATGGTCGCGGCGGCCTTCTCTGTGACGAAGCCCTCTCTGGTGAAGGCCGTCGCGGCCATGTTCGGCACGGAGTTGATGGTCATCCTCGTGAGCGCAGCGCTCAGATGCCAGCCATCGTCGGTATCCGCGGACTGGGTGACGTCCGCGACGGGCAGGGGTTCGGCCGCGGCCACCCCGTCGGCCAGGGAAAGATGACATGTGAAGGGGACCCCCTCGGCACAGACGCTCGTTGATATGGCGTCAGAAATGTTTCAGGAGCTCGAGGAGGTCCCAATGACGATCGTAGGCGGGTTTGACGTGCATCGGAAGCAGATCACGTTCGACTACGTGGATGACGACGGCTTAGTTCGCGTCGGTGAAATCCGGCCGGCGACCCGTACGACGCTGCGGCACTGGCTGAGCGAGCGCTGCCCGGCCGGGGACGCGGAGTTCGCGCTGGAGGGCTGCACCGGATGGCGGTATGTGGTCGACGAGCTGGCCACGGCGGGGGTGGTGGCGCATTTGGGGGATCCGGCCGAGATCGCGACGTTGCGGGGTCCGAAGAAGCGGGCCAAGACTGACCGGGCTGATGCGCGGTTGCTGCGCACTCTGCTGTTGGAGGGCCGGTTTCCGGAGTCGTGGATCCCGCCGGCGCATGTGGTGGAGGTGCGCACCCTGGGCCGGTTGTACTGCACGCTGATGGACGAGCGCCGGGCCTGGCAGCAGCGCATCCACGCCCAGTTGTTTCACCAGGGCTGCCCACCGATTCGGGCGCTGTTGTCGGTGGCGGGCCGCGACGCGCTTGCGCAGGCCGAGCTCTCGGCGGCGGGCCGGCAGTACGTGGACACTGCGCTTCGCCGTATCGACGAGCTGACCGTCGAAATCGACCCGGTGCGTAGGCAGTTGGTCGGCTTCGCGCGGCGCCAGGTGGGGTGTCAGGCGCTGCAGGCCCGCCAGTACGGGGTGGGCTGGTTCTGCGCGGCGATCATGTGGGCCGAGATCGGCGATGCCCGCCGGTTTTCCAGTTCCGATCAGCTGGTGCGTTTCGCCGGGCTAGATGTCACCGTGTACTCCTCGGCCGACAAACGCTCGCCGGGGCATCTGTCCCGGCAGGGTTCCCCGGAGCTGCGGTGGGCGACGTTCGAGGCGGCCAAGTGCGCCTCGCGGCGTGGTTCACCCGATCACGCCTACTACCAGCGGCTGGCGACCAAACACGACGGCCACAACGGCAAGAACCCCACCCTGGCGGTGGAGCGCAAAATCCTACGCCGCTGCTATCACGCGCTGCGTGAGCTTGGCGATGCCGCCCTGGCGATGCCGGTCCCCGTAGAAAAGGGGGTGGCCGCTTAAATGCGTTGTGCGCGTGCCCTGCCCACACTTCAGCTGATGCCCGCGGCCAGCTCCCGCAGCTCTCCTGTCGCCACCCCGCTGTTGGGTGGACTTCCCGGAAAGACTGAGCGGCCGCACCCCTTCGACAGCCCGCACGCCGGGCACCCCATCCATCATCATGTCGCCGGACCCTCGTCCGTGGACCCAGATAAGGCTGGGCGCCGGCACGCTCAACGCACCACGCTCTCTTCACGGGAGGCACCAGAAATGACTTGAACCACAACCCGTTTCACCTCGTCTGACCGACCAAAGTATGCGGCGGAGCCTCGCCGGCCTCAAGGTCGTTCGTCCTCGCTGCGCTCCGGGCGCTCCACCTCGACCCCGACTGCGGTCCACCGCCCCGAGCACATGGGCCGGAACGAGGCCAAACAACGAAAACAACCACGGATCCCCAACCTTTACAGGGGGTCCCCAACACAGATAAGGAGAGCAACAGCAACCGCGCCGGCACGAAGAAGTGTGAGCACGCGCGCGATCCTATGGGCCCCTGCTGGGTGATTCCTGGCACCGAATCCCCGCTACATCAATGCAAGCAGCAGAATCCAACAAGCGAAAAGAATCAGAACTGCGACGACGCTCGCGATCGTCGCGGCAACCCCGGGGTAGCGCTGCGGCGGCGGCCCCAGCGCACCGCGGCTGAAGGTGAACAGCGGTGCCTTGTACTCCAGTTCGACGAACTGGCCCGGCGCCACCGCAACCGTGTAGTCCGCCGGGCCCGCCCGGCTCGGCAGCCAATACGGCAGGTACACGTGCACGTGGTACTGCCCAGGCTGCGCCGGATAAACGGCGCGACCCCAGCCTCCGACCGGCATCTCGTAACCGTTCAGGAAGATCTTCGGTTTGAGCACCGCGTACAGCCACGTCAGAAACGAGAACTGGGTGGTGATCGCGATGCCCTCACGCGGCGCGGGGTACGGCTGATAGCCGTACTGCGGCGCGGTCATCGCCGAGTTAGGAGTATTTGATCAGCAGGGCGACGCCGATGATCGACACCAGCCAGATACCGACGACGAACAGCGTCAGCCGGTCGAGGTTCTTCTCGACGACAGTCGATCCGGACAAGCTGGACTGGACGCCGCCACCGAACAGGGTGGACAGGCCACCACCCTTGGCGCGGTGTAGCAGCACCAGGAGCACGACCAGCAGACTGGTCACGATCAGGGTGATCTGCAATGCCAATTCCATGGCCGCCAGATTACAGGCTGACGCAGCCTACTCAGGGCAGGGGGCCGCCGGCCGCGATGGCCGACAGCGTGGCGAACTGCTCGCCGTCCAGCGATGCCCCGCCGACCAGAGCGCCGTCCACGTCCTCCTGGGCGACGATCTCGCCGATGTTCTTGGCGTTCACCGAGCCGCCGTACAAGACCCGGATCCCCGCCGCGAGCTGCGGTGACGCCAGCTTGCCGAGCTCGTCCCTGACGGCCTTGCATACTTCTTGAGCGTCGGCGGCGCTGGCCACCCGGCCGGTGCCGATCGCCCACACCGGCTCGTAGGCGATCACGGAGTTGCCGATCTGCTCGGCGGACAACCCGGCCAGCGATCCCCGCAGCATCTCCACGTTGTGCTCGACGTGATTGCCGGCCTCGCGGACCTCAAGCTGTTCGCCGATGCAGATGATCGGGACGAGGCCGTGCTTGAACGCGGCGGCGGCCTTGGCGGCGACGAGCGCGTCATCCTCGTGATGGTAGGTGCGCCGCTCCGAGTGGCCGACGACGACGTAGGTGCAGCCCAGCTTGGCCAGGAACGCGCCGCTGATCTCGCCGGTGTACGCGCCGGAGTCGTGCTGCGACACGTCCTGGGCACCGTAGGTCAGCCGCAGCTTGTCCCCGTCGACCAGGGTCTGCACGCTGCGCAGGTCGGTGAACGGCGGCACCACCGCGACGTCGACCTTGTCGAAGTACTTATCCGGCAGCGAGAACGCGATCTTCTGGACCAGTGCGATCGCCTCGAAGTGGTTGAGGTTCATCTTCCAGTTGCCGGCGATCAGCGGCTTACGGCGACACGTCTGTGCCTTTCCTAGGTCGCTCAGGACTTCGATACCGGGGAGCGTCTTGCCCTCAAGGTATTCCAGCGAGGCCCCGCCGCCGGTGGAAATGTGGGAGAAGCCGTCCTCGGGCAGGCCCAGTTGGCGGACCGCCGCGGCCGAATCGCCGCCACCGACGACACTGAACGCGCCCTTGGACGTCGCGGTGATGATCGCCTCAGCCACGCCCTTGGTGCCCGCCGCGAATGCGGGGAACTCGAACACGCCCATCGGGCCGTTCCAGAAGATCGTCTTGGCGTTCGACAGCAGCGCGGTGAATCGCTCGACCGAACCGGGCCCGATGTCCAGGCCCATCTTGCCGTCCGGAATACGGTCGGCCGCAACGGTCTCCGATGGCGAATCAGCCTTGAACTCGTCGGCCGCGACGATGTCGACGGGCACGTGGATCACGTCGCCATAGTCCTCGAGCAATTTGCGACAGGTGTCGATCATGCTCTCTTCGAGAAGCGAGTTGCCAACCGAAACACCTTGCGATGCAAGGAAGGTGAAGCACATGCCGCCGCCGATCACCAGGCTGTCGGCCTTCTCGGCCAACGACTCGATGACCGCCAGTTTGTCCGACACCTTCGAGCCACCGAGCACCACCGCATACGGCCGTTCGGTCGAACTGGTCAGCTGCTCAAGGACTTTGATCTCGGCGGCCACCAGCGTGCCGGCGTAGTGCGGCAGCAGCGTGGCGACGTCGTAGACCGACGCCTGCTTTCGGTGCACAACCCCGAAGCCGTCGGACACGAAAGCGCCCTCATCGCCGACCAATTCGACCAACTGCTTTGCGAGCGCCAGACGCTGAGAGTCGTCCTTGCTGGTCTCGCGAGGGTCGAAGCGGATGTTCTCCAACAGCAGGATGTCGCCGTCCGTCAGCCCCTCGGAGCGGGCCAACGCGTCGGAGCCGACGACGTCACCTGCCAGCTGGACGTGACGGCCGAGCTGCTCCCCCAGCGCTTGTGCGACAGGAGCCAGCGAGAACTTCGGGTCGGGGCCGTCCTTGGGACGGCCGAGGTGCGCGGTGACGACGACCTTGGCCCCGGCATCGAACAGCGCCTTCAGCGTTGGCACCGACGCGATGATGCGGCCGGGATCGGTGATGTTGCCGTCGTCGTCGAGCGGGACGTTGAGGTCCGAGCGAACCAGCACGCCCCGACCCGAAACCCCTTCTGCCAGTAGGTCGTCGAGGGTTTGGATCGACACGATTAGAGGGACTTGCCGACCAGTGCGACCAGATCGACGAGGCGGTTGGAGTAGCCCCACTCGTTGTCGTACCAGGAAACGACCTTGGCCTGGTTGTCGATCACCTTGGTCAGGCCCGAGTCGAAGATCGAGCTGTGCGGGTCGGTGACGATGTCGCTCGACACGATTGGCGCGTCGTAGTACTTGAGGATGCCCTTGAGCCTGCCCTCGGCAGCGGCCTTCATCGCGGCATTGATCTCAGCGGCGGACGCAGCCTTCGACAGCTCGACCGTCAGATCGGTCGCCGAGCCAGTGGGGATCGGCACCCGCAGTGCGTAGCCGTCGAGCTTGCCTTTGAGTTCGGGCATGACCAGGCCGATGGCCTTGGCGGCGCCGGTCGAGGTCGGCACGATGTTCAGCGCGGCGGCGCGGGCGCGGCGCAGGTCCTTATGTGGGCCGTCCTGCAGGTTCTGGTCCTGCGTGTAGGCGTGGACGGTGGTCATCAGGCCACGGACGATCCCGAACTCGTCGTGGAGCACCTTGGCCAGCGGGCCGAGGCAGTTCGTGGTGCACGACGCGTTGGAGATGATGTTCTGGCTGCCGTCGTACTTATCGTCGTTCACGCCGATGACAATGGTGATGTCCTCGTCGGTGGCCGGCGCAGAAATGATGACCTTCTTGGCGCCGGCATCCAGGTGACCCTTGGCCTTGGCGGCGTTAGTGAAGATGCCGGTGGACTCGACGACGACGTCGACCCCAAGATCGCCCCAGGGCAGCGCGGCCGGGCCTTCCTTGACCTCGAGCGACTTAATCTTGGTGTTGCCGATGACGATCGTGTCGTCACCTTCGAGAGTGATGTCCTCGGGGTATCGCCCCAGGATCGAGTCGAACTTCAGCAGGTGCGCCAGGCTGGCGTTGTCGGTGAGGTCGTTGACCGCGATGATCTCGATGTCGGTGCTCTTGCCCTCGGCCTTCTGCGCCGCGAGGGCCCGGTAGAAGTTGCGTCCGATTCGGCCGAAGCCGTTAACGCCTACCCGGATGGTCACTGGAGTCTCCCTTTTCTTGCCCTAATCCTCGACAGCCAGCCTAGTGGTGTGACAGACGCCACGCGCGGGCTGGTTCAGTGCACGGTCAGGCTCTGGTCGGTGTAAGGGTTACCCAGCCATTTCCGCCGTATCCGTTGCAACGTTCCGTCCTGCTCCAGCTCTTCCTGCGCGACAGTGATCCGGGCGAGCAGCGCCTGATCTTCGAGGCCGACGGCGACGGCGATGTTTTCGACCGAGATCCCGCGCTGAACCACCTCGACCCCGGCTATCGGCTTGACCAGTTCGGTGAGCACGGGTGCGAGCTTCATGAAGGCGTCGCACGCGCCGGTGGTCAGGTCGGTGAGCGCGGAGCGGATGGCACCGTAGTCGTAGACGCGGACGCGCGCGGCTTTGCCCGCCGCGACAAGCCGGTCGGCGATCGGCTGGCTGGTGTTGCCCTGCTGCACACCGATGGTGCGGCCTTCGAGGTCGTCGATGGACCTGACGTGCGGCAGCCGGGTGGTGTCGACGGCCAGTGATTGCCCTGAGATGAGGTATGGCGGGACGAACTGTGCTTTGGTCTCCCGTTCCGGTGTGACGGTAGTTCCGGCGGCGACGCAATCGTAGGCACCGGAGTTGAGCGCGTCGAAGATCCCGTTGAAGTCGGCGCCTTCGTAGGCGATGAACTCCGCCCGCGCACCAAGTGCATTGGCGATCGCGGTCATCAAGTCGATATCGAGGCCGGTGTGGTCGGGCATGCCGTTGAACGGCGGATCGGGCAACGCCGCACCAACCCTGAGCGCCTCCATGCGCCCACCGTATTGCGTGGCCGAGATCTTGTGTGGTACTTGCCGGTCCGATTAAGTTACACAATGTAACTTAATCGGCAGGAAGGGTCGCGCGTGTCTGATTCGCGTCACTACGTTGTTATCGGCGGCGGGATCGCCGGGCTGGCGTCGGCGATTTGGCTGGCCGAGGCTGGCAAGAAGGTCACCCTCCTGGAGCGACGCGGCAGCCTCGGCGGGCGCACGCATGCCATGAAGGTCGCGCAGGTCGACGACCTACCTGACAATGGCCAGCACGTCATAGCCAGCAGCTATCACCACCTGTTCCGTTACCTGAGCAGTGTCGGCACACGGGAGTTCGTCCGCTTCCCTGAGAGCGGGGTGGCGCGGTGGCCAGACGGACGGGCCAAGGTCATCAACACCGGCGCGTGGGCCCAGGGGATGCTCTTCGGCGGCCATCCCGATGCCGGCATCGGCGACAAACTGCGCGCCGCTCGCGCGACGCTCCGGCTGGGCTGGCAGGCGCTGCGCCAGCCCGATGACTTGTGTGAACTCACCACCGATCAGTGGTTCCAACGAATTGGCATGCCAGCCACCGCCAGAGAAGCGATTTGGGATTGGTTTGCGCTCGGGATAGCCGCGGAGCCGGTACAGCGCGGGTCGGCGAAGGTCCTGGCGGACCTGCTGGCGACCGGAATCCGGTTGAGCGTCAAGGACCGCACCCCGTTCTCGATTGGTTATCCCACCACCGATTTGGACACTCTCTACATCACGGGCGCCGAGCGTGCTTTCAATCGGCATGGTGTGCAGGTGCGACACCGCGCCGTGGCCCGACGCATCCACATCGGCGACGGCGCCGTCACTGGAGTGTCACTGGCCGACGGCACCCTCATTCCCGCCGACGCCGTGGTGTGCGCCGTTCCCAACAGCAGTATTCACGGCTTGCTCGACGAACTGCCTGAGCACCATCAGATCTACGCGGCCGCCGAAAAGCTTTCGTATACACCGATTGTGAGCGTCAACCTCTACCTGGACCGCCCGCTGGGAACGCAGGCGGCCATGGAGGCGCTGATCGGCGGCACCGGTGTGATCGATGAGGTGTTCGACCGCCAAATCATGCACGGACGCAATACCGACGGTGGGACGTGGCTGTACTGCCTCACTACTAGCGGCGCCTATGAGCAGGTGCATAAGTCCAACCAAGAGATCGTAAACGAGCAAATTGCGTTGTTGCGTCGGTACTACCCGGCGGCCAAGGACGCCAATGTTGTTTGCGGCCATGTGGTTCGGATGCCAAAAGCCACTTTCTCGCAAGTTCTGGGCACCCACGGGCTCCGCCCACCACAGGAGACGTCTTTGCCTTCTTTGGTGCTGGCCGGCGATTGGACCGACACCGACTGGTCGGCGACCATGGAGAGTGCGGCGCAAAGCGCCGCCAAGGCGGTAGACCTGCTACTGGCCCTGCCGTCGAGCCCGTGAGCGCCCGGGCCGGGGTTCGGCGACGGATGCCCGCTGTAACCCGACGTGAACATCTGCTCGATGCAGCGCGGGACATCGCGGTTGGCGACGGATTCGCGGCGGTGACAATCGAACGCGTCGCTGCCCAGGCGGACGTCAGCCGGACGCTGATCTACCAGCAATTCGGTGATCTGGCCGGCCTGATCACGGCACTGCTCGATCGGGAATCGATGATCGCCATGGCGGGGATGAAAAGCGTTGATCAGCCCCTATCGGGACAGGGCAACGACCTAGCGCAGGTTGGTCAGGAGATCCTGAACTACCTGCACGCCGCGCCCACCAGTTGGCGCCTGATCCTGAGTCCCCGCGCCGGCGCGTTCCCGGAGCTGCGGAACCGAGTCGAATTGGGCCGTTCCTACGCACGCTCGGTCGCTGCGCGACACATCTCCCGCACAGTCGGATACCCGGCGGACCCGGACTCGATCACCATGCGCGCGTTACTGGCCGCGATGGAGGAATTGGGACGGCTACACCTCGATCACCCCGAGCGCTATCCAGATACGTTGGTGTTGCAGCATTTTCGGTCGCTCGCGACGTGGGCGACAGACGAGGTCAGGCGTCCTCGAGCAAGTCAGGAGTGACGGCCGACTCGGTGCACCTACCGGTCCCCAAAACACACGCCCGGGTAGAGCGTATGAAGCTGTTTGAATAGCGCACAGATCGGGCAGACTTCCGGACGTGGAAGAACCATCGACCTGTGGCCAAGGCTTGGCGAGTCGGTCCAGTCTGCCTGGCAAGCTCGGCGAGTTGCTCACCGCATTAGCACGGATTCTCGAGGCACACATGAGGGCACTCGACCCTGCCGACACTGACGCGAGAAAGGAGCTCGACGCCTACGCGACGTTGGCGACGGGGCACCGCGACGTCGCCGACCGACTGTCAGGGATCGCTGACCAAATGGCCGGCTACCGAGCTCTGCCGATGGCAGCGCACGACGAAGAAGCCATGTTAGACGCGGTAGCCCATAAAGCCTTTGAGAATTTTGTCCGACTCGAACACGAACTCGCCACTTTGCTGCAGCAGCAATTGAAGGAGGACCAGGAGATGCTGCAGCAGATGACACGATGACTGCTACACGACCGAACCGAAAACCCGACGGCGACCCTGCCGACGTCCACAGCCCTCACCGTAGTTGTGCGAGTTCTACTCTCGCTTGGTCGATTTGGTCGTAGGCGTACGTCGACATGGCGGAAGTGGTCATCGTCTCTCCCTTTCGCGAGAGCGATTCGTACATCTCCTCGCCGCGGACATCGCGTAGGGCTGAATCGCCGCGCCAAGCTCAGGAATCGGCCGCGGGTTCATGGCGCCCGAGGCGGTCGAGAAGGACGGCGAGATTGGCAAGAGGCACGCCGATCACGGCGATGTTTCCTGCGTCGTGGTAATTACGGATCGCCAAAGTGAGGCAATCGAGCGCGGCCAACGGGTCGCCGTGGTCGGCCTCGACTCGACCCGGCGACCACCGCAGTGCGCAAGACCTCGTCATGGGCCAGCAGGGCCGTCCGCATCGATTCCGCGTCGGCCTCCCACCGACGGGTCGAACCCTCAATATCGGTGAACAGAAACGTCACGACCCCTGAAGGCGGACCCCCCACGGACACCCGCACAGAATCTCACAAAACACGAGGTAGATCCGATCTTCGCACGATTCGACGGGCCGCCAAGAATCCTCCAAGGGCCACCTCAGATGCTGAAGCGCAATCCGGGACCACCCAGGAGACTTCGCACCTAAGGAGAAATCATGAGCACCACCCACAACGTGAAGAGGATCATCGTCGGGGCGCTGCTGTCCGGCAGCGTCGCGCTGGCCGGACTGGGGCTGGGTATGGGCACCGCCCAGGCCTTCGACCCGCAGCCGGAGCCGCCGGGCAAGATCCGTGGCTTCGACCCGCAACCCGACCCGCCGGCCTCAGTACCGTCATCGCGGCTGAATCCGGGCGTCATCCGCGGCTTCAACCCGCAACCGGAACCGCCGACCCTGCCGGGATTCGCGTCCTAGACGAAGCTACGCGTCTTCAAGCAGGTCGGGCGTCACCGCGGACTCTGTGTCGGGGATGCCTTCCTGCTTGGCCTTGCGATCGGCCATGGACAGCAGCCGCCGAATACGGCCTGCCACAGCGTCTTTCGTCATCGGTGGGTCTGCCAGCCGGCCCAGCTCCTCCAGCGACGCCTGCCGGTGCTCGACACGCAACTTGCCTGCGGCGGCAAGATGGTCGGGCACGGTGTCGCCGAGGATGTGCAACGCCCGCTCCACCCTGGCCGCTGCGGCCACCGCCGCACGCGCCGATCGGCGCAGATTGGCGTCGTCGAAGTTGGCCAACCGGTTGGCCGTCGCCCGTACCTCGCGGCGCATCCGGCGCTCTTCCCACGTCAGCCTGGTGTCCTGGGCGCCCATCCTCGTCAGCAATGCACCGATGGCCTCCCCGTCACGTACCACGACGCGGTCGGCGCCTCGCACCTCGCGGGCTTTCGCGCTGACCCCGAGCCGGCGTGCCGCACCGACGAGCGCCAAGGCGGCTTCCGGCCCCGGGCAACTCACCTCCAGCGCCGACGACCGGCCCGGTTCGGTCAGCGATCCGTGCGCCAGAAACGCTCCCCGCCAAGCGGCTTCGGCATCGGCTACGCTGCCGCCGACCACCTGCGCAGGCAGACCGCGAACCGGTCGGCCGCGCAGATCGAGCAGTCCGGTCTGGCGCGCCAGCGCCTCACCGTCCTTTGCCACCCGCACCACGTAGCGCGTGTTCTTGCGGATGCCGCTTGCCGACAACACGTGCACAACGGCGTTGTAGCCGTACAGGTCGTAGATGTCCTTGCGCAGCCGCCGCGCGATGATCCCGAGGTCGACTTCTGCCTCCACCACCACGCGGCCGGACACGATGTGCAGGCCGCCGGCGAAGCGCAGCAAGGACGCCACCTCGGCACGACGAGCGCTCACCGAATTGACCAGGAGTCGGCTCAGCTCGTCCTTGACCTCAGCCGTCATCGCCACTGGTCGTCACCTCTCGGTCCGTTCACTGTCGCTCTGGGCACGGTCGGCTCCTGGATGTTGGGAGTCGGCGCCATCCCGCGTACACGTACACCCTCCAGAGCCGCGGCCAACCTCGCCGGGTCATGTAAAGGTGTACCAGGTCTGGACACGTCAGCAAACTCAACTTGGGCATTGAGGAGGTTGGCGGTGCGGCGCAACTGCTCGCGCTCGCGCTCGCTGGGCACCCGGCTGGCGTCGACGATGATGTCGTGCACGGTGAACTCCGGCGCGTGCTGAGCGACCACGTGAATATGCCGTTCGGCCGAGAATTCCGCCGTCTCCCCCGGCTCGGCCACCAGGTTCAGCACCAACGCACGGCGGGCCTTTGTCGACTGCAGCGCCGCTGCCAACTGCGGGACTAGGACATGCGGAATGACGCTGGTGAACCACGACCCCGGCCCGAGTACCACCAGGTCAGCCGCCATGATGGCGTCCACCGCCTGACGGGTGGCCGGCGGATCCCCTGGCAGCAGCCGCACCCGTCGCACCTTGCCCACGGTGGTGGCGATGGCCACCTGGCCGCGGATCACCCGGCTCATCCGCGGATCCGATTCCAGGCCCGCCACGTCAGCCTCGATGCCCAATCCCATAGGGCACATCGGCAACACCCGGCCATGGATGCCGAGGATGCGGCCCAGTTCGTCGAGCGCCGCCACCGGATCGGCCAGCACCTCGTTCAGCCCCGCGAGGATCAGGTTGCCGATGGGGTGGCCCGCCAGCGCGCCGCTGCCGCCGAATCGGTGCTGGATGATGGTCGCCCACAACCGGCCGTGCGGGCTGTCGGATGCCAACGCCGCCAACGCCATTCGCAGATCACCCGGCGGCACCACATCCAGCTCGCTGCGCAGCCGACCCGACGAGCCGCCGTCGTCGGCAACCGTGACCACCGCGGTGACGTGCGGGGTGAGCCTGCGGGCAGCCGACAGCGTGGCGTAGAGCCCGTGGCCGCCACCGAGTGCGACGATCCGTGGACTCATTCGCGGCCCAGATCCCGGTGCAGCACCCGCACCGTGAGCGATGCGCCGCCCTCTAATCGCGTCGCCAGCGCCTCGGCCATCGCGACACTGCGGTGCTTGCCGCCGGTGCAGCCGATGGCAACGGTCATGTAGCGCTTCCCTTCCCGGCGATAACCTTCGATGACGACATCCAGCAGCTGATGGTAGGTGTCCAAGAACTCGGCGGCGCCCGGCTGACCGAGCACGTAGTCGCGCACCGCCGGGTGTTGACCGGTGTGCGGTCGCAGCTCGTCCACCCAGTGCGGGTTGGGCAGGAACCGTACGTCCATCACCGTGTCGGCGTCCATCGGCAGCCCGTATTTGTACCCGAACGACTCGACCGTGACGCTCGTGTGCGCAACGGTCTCGCCGCCGAAGGCGCGCTCGATGCTTTCGCGCAGCGCAGGCACGGACAGCGTCGACGTGTCGATCACCAGGTCCGCCACGGCTCGTAGCGGTGCGAGCATCGTCCGTTCCGCGGTAATGCCTTCGGCTAGAGTCTGGTTGCCCTGCAATGGATGACTGCGCCGGTTTTGCTCGTAGCGGCGCACCAGGATGTCGTCGGAGGCCTCGAGGAACAGCACCCGCGGGGTGATGTTGCGAGTGGCCAGATCGTTTCGCACCCAATCCAGATCACCGGTGAAACCGCGCGAGCGCACGTCCATCACGACCGCGAGCTGGGTGATGCGCGAGCCCGCCGCCAGCCCCAGTTCGACCATCTGCGCAATCAGCTCGGGCGGCAGGTTGTCCGCGACATACCAGCCGAGGTCCTCCAAAACCTTCGCCGCCGTGCCGCGGCCAGCCCCGGACAGCCCGGTGACCAGGACGACATCGATGCCCGATTCGGCGCTGCCGTCGTCGCCGGCGTTCTCGCGCAGTTCCTCATGCATATGTTCTGTCATCCCGATGCTCTGCTCTGATCATTGCCGATAACCGGGGCGGGCGCTTCAGAATCGGGCGGTACGCCAAGCGCATCAAGCACCGCCCTGGCCGTTGCGACACCGATCCCGGGGACCGCGGTGATTTCGTCCACACTGGCCTGCTTCAGACGCGCCAGTGAGCCGAAGTGCGTGACCAGCGCCTTGCGTCGGTGCTCCCCCAGCCCGCGCACCGAGTCCAGCGCCGACGCCGTCATCCTCTTCGAACGCTTGCTGCGGTGGTAGGTAATCGCGAACCGGTGTGCTTCGTCACGGACCCGCTGCAGCAGATAGAGCCCCTCGCTGTTGCGCGGCATGATGATGGGGTCCGGCTCCGACGGCACCCACACCTCCTCCAGTCGCTTGGCGAGCCCGATCACCGCGACGTCAGTGACGCCCAGGTTGTCGAGCGCCGCTGCGGCCGCGTTTACCTGGGGTGCCCCACCGTCGACGACGAACAGGTTGGGCGGATAGGCGAACTTGCGCGATTTCCCTTCCGGCGCAAGCTCTGTCGGGTGCTGGCTGTCGTGGAGGTGCCGGTGGAAACGCCGCCGTGTCACCTCGGCGATGGACGCCACGTCATCGGAGCGGCCGTCGCCTGCGGCGTCCCTTATCGCGTAGTGGCGGTAGTCCGACTTGCGTGGCAGCCCGTCTTCGAACACCACGAGCGAGGCCACCACATCGGTGCCCTGAACATGGCTGATGTCGACACACTCGATGCGCAGCGGCGCATCGGCTAGGCCAAGTGCATCCTGAATGCTTTGCAGCGCCGCGGATCTCGCAGTGAAGTCGCCCGCGCGCTTCAGCTTGTGCTGCGCCAGCGCATCCTGGGCATTGCGCTTCACGGTTTCGGCGAGCGCGCGCTTGTCGCCGCGCTGCGGCACCCGCAGTGATACCTGTGATCCCCGTAGCTGCGACAGCCACGTCGCCAACTCGTCGGCGTTCTCCGGAAGGCACGGGACCAGCACCTGCCGCGGCACCGGGTTCAACGACTCGTCGGCCGCGCCGTTCAGTTCGGCCTGATCTCCGTAGAACTGGGTCAAGAACTGCTCGACCAGCCGGCCTTGGCCCGATTCCCCAGGGTCGCCGGACTTTTCGACGATCCAGCCGCGCTGGCCGCGCACCCGTCCGCCGCGAACGTGGAACACCTGTACGGCGGCTTCCAGTTCATCGTCGGCGAACGCCACCACGTCGGCGTCGGTGCCATCGCCGAACACGACGGCCTGTTTTTCCAGTGCGCGCTTCAGCGCGGAGATGTTGTCCCGCAACCTGGCCGCCCGCTCGAAGTCCAGCTCCGCGGCGGCCTGATTCATCTGATGTTCCATGTCGCGGGCCAGCCGGTCCGTCTTACCCGCCAGGAAGTCACAGAAGTCATTGACGATCTGCCGATGCTCTTCTGCGCTGACCCGCTCGACGCACGGTGCCGAACACTTGTCGATGTAACCCAGCAAGCACGGACGGCCGATTTGCCTGTGCCGCTTGAAGACTCCCGCTGAACACGTGCGGGCCGGGAAAACCCGGGTCAGTAGGTCGAGCGTTTCCCGGATGGCCCAGGCATGCGAATACGGCCCGAAGTAGCGAACACCCTTGCGTCTCGCACCGCGGTACACCATCAGCCGCGGATACTCCTCGTTCAACGTCACCGCCAGCACCGGATACGACTTGTCGTCGCGGTAGCGGATGTTGAACCGCGGGTCGAACTCCTTGATCCAGTTGTATTCCAGCTGCAGCGCCTCGACTTCGGTGTTCACCACCGTCCACTCGACGCTGCCCGCGGTCATCACCATCTGGCGGGTGCGCGGTGCCAAGCTGGAGATGTCGGCGAAGTAGGACGTCAGCCGGCTGCGCAGGCTCTTGGCCTTACCGACGTAGATCACCCGGCCGTGCGGATCCCGAAACCGGTAGACGCCCGGCTCGACAGGAATCGACCCGGGGGCAGGCCGGTACGTCGCTGGATCGGGCACGGATTCAGGTTACTGCCGCCGTAAGACCGTCCCTATGAACTACCGTCGAGTGATGCGGATCCCGTCCTTGAGAAAGGCGGCGGCCCTGCTGGCAGGGGTCGTACTGGTGTTGGCCGGATGCGCCGCTGAGGAGAACGCACCGCCCACCACCGTGGCAGGCCCCTGTTCGATCATCCCGAACGGCACCCCGGCGCCGAAGACCTCGGCGGCACCGGCCACCGGGTCCGTGACCACCTCCCGGAACATCTCCACGAACCCCGAGGTCGCCACCGGCTACCGCAAGGACATGACGGCCGTGCGCACGGCCCACTACGCGGTGGTCACCGCGAACCCGTTGGCCACCCAGTCGGCGTGCGAGGTGCTGAACCACGGCGGAACCGCCGCCGACGCGCTCGTCACCGCGCAGGCGGTGCTGGGCCTGGTCGAGCCGCAGTCCTCCGGCATCGGCGGCGGTGGGTTCCTGCTGTACTACGACGCTGCCGCGGGCTCCGTGCAGGCCTACGACGGCCGCGAGGTGGCGCCGAAGGCCGCGACCGAGAACTATCTGCGCTGGATCTCCGATGCCGACCGCACCGAGCCCAAGCCCGACGCCCGTGCCTCCGGCCGGTCCGTCGGCGTGCCCGGCATCCTGCGGCTGCTGCAGGACGTCCACACCGAGCACGGCAAGACCGCGTGGCGTGACCTGTTCACCCCGGCCGTGACGATGGCAGACGACGGCTTCGAGATCAGCCCGCGGCTGGCCGCCGCAATTGCCGACGCCGCCCCGCAGCTGAAAGTCGATCCGAACGCCTCGGCCTACTTCCTCAATCCCGACGGCGGCCCGAAGACCTCGGGAACCCGGTTGACCAACCCGGCCTACTCAAAGACGTTGGGCGTCATCGCATCCGACCCGCAGTCGTTCTACGCCGGCGACATCGCCCGCGCGATCGTGGCAGCGGCCGCCGACACTTCAGGCGGCCGCACCCCGAGCCTGATGACGCCCGAAGACCTATCCGGCTACACCGCCGAGAAACGAGAGCCGCTCTGCGCTCCGTACCGCGACAAGGAGATCTGCGGCATGCCGCCGCCGTCGTCCGGCGGCATTGCGGTGGCGGCGACGCTGGGCATGCTCGAGCATTTCCCGATGGGCGAGCACAAACCCACCGATGTCGACCTCAATGGTGGCAAGCCCACGGTGATGGGTGTTCACCTGATCTCGGAGGCCGAGCGCCTGGCCTACGCCGACCGCGACAAATACGTCGCCGACACCGATTTCGTGCCATTGCCGGGCGGATCGCCCAACACATTGCTCAACAGTGACTACCTTGCCGGCCGGGCGGCGCTCATCTCCGAGCAGCACGCCATGGGCACCGCCAAGCCAGGAGAATTCGGCCCGCCGACCACTCCCGCGCCGCCGACGCCCGAGCACGGCACCAGCCAGATCAGCATCGTCGACGCGCAGGGCAACGCCGCCGCGCTGACCACCACGGTGGAGTCGGCCTTCGGGTCGTTCCACATGGTGGACGGGTTCATCCTCAACAACCAGCTGACCGATTTCTCCGCCGAGCCCGTCGGGCCCGACGGCGCACCGGTGCCCAACCGCGTCCAGCCAGGCAAGCGGCCACGCAGCACGATGGCGCCCACGCTGGCGTTCGACCAGTCCCCGACCGGTCACGGAAAACTCTACGCGGTGGCGGGCTCACCCGGCGGCTCGGTGATCATCCAGTTCGTGGTGAAAACCGTTGTAGGAATGATCGATTGGGGCCTCGACCCGCAGCAGGCGGTCTCCGCGGTGGACTTCGGCGCGGCGAACTCGCCGAAGACGAACGTGGGCGGCGAACATCCCGCGATCGACACGTCCGACAACGGCGACCATGATCCGCTGGTGGTCGGCCTGCGCAAACTCGGGCACCAGGTCGACCTTGCCGACCAGTCCAGCGGCCTTTCGGCGATCGTGCGTGACGTAGCGGGCTGGGTGGGTGGAGCCGACCCAAGGCGCGAGGGCCTGGTCATGGGCGACACCCGGTGACGGCGGTTACGGCCCGCGTCGCCCGGCTGACCGAGTCGGACTGGCGGGTGTTCGCCGGCGTCCGGTTGCGGGCGTTGACCGATTCCCTCGGCGAGAACGACCCGCAGTATCAGCAGGAGGCGACGTTCACCGCCGCGCAGTGGCGCCGCCGCCTGCGCGATCACGCCCAGTTCGCGGCACTGATCGGCGACCGACCGGTCGGCCTGATCGGCGCGCAGCTGGAGAACGCGGAAACCGTCTACCTCTACTCGTTGTGGCTCGACCCGACCGCCCGCGGCCACGGGCTGGCGCGGCCGCTCGTCGCCGCCGCAGTGGACTGGGCCCGCGATCGCCGGGTGCGCACCGTCACGCTGCGGGTGGCCGCCGACAACGCGGTGGCCCGCGGCGTGTACGAAAGCCTCGGATTCACAGTCACATCGGCCGAAATACGTGGCCCGCAAGACGAAGTCGCAATGTCTCTCAGTATGCCGTGACTCAACAGAGAGATCCGCGGTCACCGAGCCGGTGGCATGTTGTACGGGGAAACGATCTGGACGGGCTGGGTCTTGCCGGCTCGGCCGGTAACACTCCCCTTGCCTGCAGGATTAGATGCAACGCCTTTCGGGCGTCCACGCACAGATCGTTGTGCAGCACCGCGGAAATCCGTCCAGCTCGCACGCTGGAAGAAGTCGAAGAAGACGTGACGACCGGCGAGATCTACGTGTTGAGCCAACACTGAGTCTGATGTGGCGCCGACGATGAGATCGTCGGCGCCACTTCCGCATTCCGGATCAGGCGCGTCACGTTACAAAGACGCGGAGATGAACACACACACCGAAAGGAGCTTGAACTCATGGGTACATCCGGCGGCCAGCACCACTGACGACCATGTACAAGGTGGAACACGCCAACGCGGCGGATCGGGTGCAGCGCATCCACCTATTGTCCGAATCACCGAGGCCTGGGATTGGCAGCTATTGGCCCGTTGCCGCGGAACAGATCCCTCGATGTTCTTCCACCCCGACGGCGAACGTGGGCTCCAACGCCGCCGGCGCGAGCGCGAAGCGAAGCGGTTCTGTGACCAATGCCCTGTCGTTGTGCAATGCCGCGACCACTCGCTGAGGTTTCGGGAAGCCTTTGGGATCTGGGGTGGTCTCACCGAAATCGAACGGGACAGGCTTCTCGGGCGAACGAACCGGAGAGCGAGCGACGAGAACCATCGAGGCAGTCAGCCATAGGCGGTATCCATCCGGTGCTGGATGATTTTTGGGCCCTCGGAGGTCATTCTCGCTGAATAGCTTGTTGCAGTACAGAATTCACGAAGGAATTACAGGAGGCCGACCGGATGACACTGGTGCGGATCGACGTAATCGAAGGCAGAAGAAATCCGGTACAGCTAGAGATCCTCGCCGACACGGTTCACTCGACCATCGTGGAGGTGTTCGTGCCGCTGTGACTGAGCGCTACCACATCATCACAGAACACCGACCCGGCCGGATCATCACTTTCGACTCCGGACCGGGGAAAGTCGCACCGACGATGTGGTTATCGTCCAGATCGTTCAGTCCGGGCGAACACGAGCGCAGAAGCATGTCCTCTACCGCGAGTTGGCCGATCGTCTGTACGACCGGCTCTCGCTGCGCGAAGACGACCTTATCGTGACCATCGTCGAGAACACCCACGCCGACTGGTCATTCACTGACGACAAGACGCTTGGATGCGACGGGGACATGTGACGATGACACCCCGCGGCCCCCGCCGACAACAGACCGAATCTGCCGATCGCTCACCACGACTCAGTTCGACCGAGATTGCCGCTATGAAGCGACTCGAAGCGGCGTGGAGAGGCTTCGGCGGACCGCCGGCCAGCGACATCTTCGTCGAATTCGGTATCTCAGTTGAAGAGTTCTATCGGCGACTCTACAGAGCACGCGGAGCCAAGACGGACCTGGAATCGCGACGGGCGCGCAATGAAGACCCGCTGGACACGCGTTTTGCCGGCGGTGCCGGGGCTTCCGCGTGCGAATATGGATACGCGATATTCGAAAATACCTCGGCGACAGTGCTTTACACGGCAATCACAGCTGACATATGACGAGTTATGTAATGCGGGAATATATTCGTCGCGTAACCGACGATGAACGCATCGCTAACAGCGGCGTTACGAATTCTGCGTACGCTCGCCCGATGTCATCGACGATCAACCCACCCAAGAGCGAGATGGTGCGACTGGCGAACAGGCCGCCGTGGTACACGTCGCTCTTCTTTCAGCTACTTGTCGCGATCATTGCCGGCATCCTCATTGGCTGGCTATGGCCGGACTTAGGCGGCAGCTTCAAACCGTTGGCGGATGGCTTCATCAAACTCATCAAAATGCTAATCGCGCCAATCATCTTCTGCACGGTGGTGCTCGGTATCGCACATGTGGGTGATCTGAAATCCGTCGGCCGGATCGGCGTCAAGGCGCTCATCTACTTCGAGGCGGTCACCACTTTCGCGTTGATATTCGGGCTGGTCGTCGGCAACGTCGTCAAGCCGGGTGCGGGATTCAGTATCGACCCACAGACGTTGGCCACCGGGGCTGACGCGATTGCGAAGAAGACCAATGATGGAGAGCTGCCGCACACCGTCGAATTCATCCTGAGCATCATCCCCACCTCCGTCGTGTCGGCGTTCGCTGAGAACGCTCTGCTGCAGGTGCTGTTCTTCGCCGTGTTGTTCGGCCTGGCGCTTGCCAAGCTGGGCGAGAAGGGCCCGCCGGTGATCCTCGAGTTCGTCGACCACATGAGCCACATCTTCTTCACGATCATCGGCTGGGTGATGCGTCTGGCTCCGCTGGGCGCGTTCGGTGCGATGGCCTACATCATCGGCCAATACGGCGTAGGTTCGTTGGCCAGTTACGGCAAGCTCATCGGTGCCTGCTATCTCGCTGCGGCGCTGTTCATTCTGATCCTGGCAGGCATCGCCCGGATCTTGGCCGGCGTGAGCCTGTGGAAGTTCCTTGTCTACATCAAAGACGAATTCTTCCTGGCGCTCGGCACCGCATCGACCGAGGTGGTGCTGCCGCGGATCATGACCAAGCTGACCAATGCCGGATGTTTGCGCACCACAACGGGTTTGGTGGTGCCGACTGGCTATTCGTTCAACCTTGACGGCGCAACGCTTTACCTGTCGATCTGCGTGCTGTTCCTGGCCCAGGCGCTGGGCGTGGACCTAACGCTGGGTGAGCAGATCACGGCAGTGCTGGTGCTGATGCTGACCTCCAAGGGTATGGCGGGTGTCCCGGGGTCGTCGTTCCTCGCGCTGTCGGCGACGGTGGCGGCGATCGGGCACGGTGCGATCCCGGTGGCGGCGGTAGCGCTACTGCTGGGGGCGGACCGGATAATGGACTCGATGCGGGTCTCGGTGAACCTGCTGGGCAACTGTGTGGCAACCGTCGTGGTGGCCAACTGGGAGGGCCAACTCGACAAGGACCGTTTGAGAAAGGTCCTCGACGGCGAAGACGTTCCGCCGTTGACCGAGCCCGATCCGATGAGTGGCGAGCTGACGCAGGTTCCCGAAGAGGACGCGATGACTGCGGGGCCGACGGCTACAGCTGACCGTCCGGGCTAGCGTGACGTGATGTCGGGGCGGTACCGGGCCAGCTGCTCGCGCACCGCGTCCATCGCGTCGACAGCGCGATCCTTGTCGACGGCCTGGATCGCCATCACCGGGATGTACTCGTCGTCGGGCAGGTCCACCCTGGCCCAGCGGGCTCCGCGGGGAAAGGACACCCCTGCGACGTCCGACCACGGGATCAGCTTGTAACCGAACAGGTTTCGCACCGCTATACCGGACGCGCCGACCCGCAGCCGTGGTCGGGCGAACAGCAGCACAGCGCCGGCGATGACGGCGCCCAGCAGTGCGATCGCGACCTGGTCGGCGGTCTGGAAGATCACGCCCGTCGATGAAATCTTCAGCAGCACGCCAACAGCGACATGGGCCCCCAGGATCAACGCAGCCGCAGCGTAGGCGAAATACGGTGTCAGATGGGGCCGTATTTCGATGTCCCCGTCGCTCATGACCTCAGATCGCGCAGTGTCAGCGCGGTCGACAGCGCCGCGGAAGCGGCCTGCGCGCCCTTGTCCTCGGCCGAGTCCGGCAGCCCCGCCCGGTCCAGCGCCTGCTGCTCGTTGTTCGTCGTGAGCACGCCGTTGGCCACCGGAGTGGACGCGTCCAGCGACACCCGCGTCAGCCCCTGGGTCACCGCGTCACACACGTAGTCGAAATGCGGTGTCTCGCCGCGGATCACCACGCCCAACGCCACCACGGCGTCATGGTTGGCGGCCAGGGCCTGTGCCACGACCGGGATTTCGATCGCACCCAGAACGCGAACGATGGTCGGGTTGTCAATGCCGGCGTCCGCGGCGACCTTGCGTGCGCCGTCGAGAAGCGCATCGCAGATTTTTGGGTGCCAGGTGCTGGCCACAATCGCCAGCGTCAGGTCCGACGCGTCAAGTTGTGGCAGATCGGGAACGCCCGCGCCTCCGCTCAACTCAGGGCTCCGCCCTGGCTGCTCATAGGGCTCCGCCGAATTCGCCCGGCACGGCTTCGTCGTAGTCGTCCAGACCGGTCAGGTCATGACCCATTCGGTCACGCTTGGTCATCAGGTAGCGGATGTTCTCCGCGTTGGCGCGGACCGGCAGCGGGACGCGTTCGATGATGTGCAGCCCGTAACCGTCCAAGCCGACCCGCTTGGCGGGGTTGTTGGTCAGCAGCCGCATCGACCGCACGCCGAGGTCGACCAGGATTTGTGCGCCGATGCCGTAGTCGCGGGCGTCGGCGGGCAGACCCAGCTTGAGATTGGCGTCGACGGTGTCGTCGCCGGCGTCCTGGAGCTGATAGGCCTGCAGCTTGTGCATAAGGCCGATGCCGCGGCCCTCGTGGCCGCGCATGTACAGCACCACGCCGCGGCCCTCGCGGGCCACCATCGCCAACGCGGCGTCCAGTTGCGGGCCGCAGTCGCAGCGCCTGGAGCCGAACACGTCACCGGTGAGGCACTCGGAGTGAACCCGCACCAACACGTCGTGCCCGTCGCCGTGCGGTCCGGCGATGTCGCCGCGGACGAGTGCGACGTGCTCGACGTCCTCGTAGATGCTTGTGTAGCCGACTGCGCGAAACTCACCGTGGCGCGTCGGGATGCGCGCTTCGGCGATGCGCTCGATGTGCTTTTCGTGCTTGCGCCGCCACTCGATCAAATCGGCGATGGAGATCAACGCCAGATCGTGCTCGTCGGCGAAAACCCGCAGCTCATCGGTCTGCGCCATCGCGCCCTCGTCCTTCTGGCTGACGATCTCGCAGATCGCGCCTGCCGGCTGCAGACCGGCAAGCCGGGCCAGGTCGACGGCGGCCTCGGTGTGACCGGGGCGGCGCAACACCCCGCCGTCCTTCGCGCGCAGGGGCACCACGTGTCCAGGCTTGGTGAAATCATCCGCAACGCTGGACGGGTCGGCGAGCAGCCGCATCGTCGTCGCGCGGTCCGACGCCGAAATACCCGTTCCCACACCGTTTCTCGCATCGACGGTGACGGTATAGGCGGTGCCGTGCTTGTCTTGGTTGACCGCGTACATCGGCAGCAGCCCGAGCCGGTCACAGATCGCGCCGTCCAACGGCACACACAGGTAGCCCGACGTGTAGCGCACCATGAACGCGACGAGTTCCGGCGTGGCCTTTTCGGCGGCGAAGATGAGGTCGCCCTCGTTCTCGCGCTCCTCATCGTCGATGACGACGACGGCCTTACCCGCGGCGATATCGGCAACAGCCCGCTCGACGGCGTCCAGCCTCGTCATCACATCAGTATGAACCACCGGCGCGCCAGGGTTATTGCCTGCTCCCTGAACTGGGTCGATACGACGCTCGAAGGGTTGAGCGTCTGGACGTTCGTGCCGTCAGGAGTTGCTGCCGCCGCTGCGCGCATCATCGGAGCCGAGCAGCCGTTCGACATATTTCGCGATGATGTCGACCTCGAGATTGACGCGTGCGCCGACCTCCGCTTTGCCGAGCGTGGTGAGGTCCAACGTCGTCGGGATCAACGACACCTCAAACCAGTCGTGGCCGAGACCGGAAACCGTGAGGGATATGCCGTCAACGGTGATCGAACCCTTCTCGACGACATACCGGGACAGCGCCGTCGGCAGCGCGATCCGCACGACTTCCCAGTGTTCGGACGGTGTCCGCGCAACCACATGACCGGTGCCGTCGACGTGTCCCTGGACGATGTGTCCACCAAGGCGGCTGTTGACCGCGGCGGCACGTTCCAGGTTGACGTGGCTGCCCACTCCCACACCGCGCAGGCTCGACCGGTTCAGGGTTTCACCCATCACGTCGGCGCTGAACGCACCGTCGGGCAGCACCTCGACCACGGTCAGGCAGACGCCGTTCACCGCGATCGAGTCGCCGTGTCCGGCATCGGCCGTGACGACGGGCCCGCGGATGACCAGACGGGCCGAGTCGCCGAGCTCTTCCTTGGCGACGACCTCGCCCAGTTCTTCGACGATTCCGGTGAACACGCCGCAAGACTATCCATTCAGCCGCTTGTCGCCGACGAACGTGGCCACGGGGTTGCCGTTGAAATTTCCGATCGGCACATAAGCCAGGTCAGCCCCGTCCTCGGCGGCGGCCGACACGTGCCGAAAGTCCAGTTCCGAAGTCACGATTCCACTTCTACCGTCAGCCCGCGCGACGCGTCCACATAGCTGCACCCTCTACGATGCAGTCATGCAGACGCGCCTCTTGGCGATCTTCGCCGCCCTTTTCGCCGCCATCGCCCTCATCGCCGGGTGCTCCTCGAAGTCGCAGGACGCGAGCAAGCCGCTCCCGGACGCCGCCAGCCTGCTGAAGGAGTCCAGCGAGACCACCAAGTCCCAGTCGAGCGTGCACCTGAAGCTCGCCGTGCAGGGCGAGATCAAGCAACTGCCGATCGAGTCGCTCGAGGGCGATCTGACCAACACGCCTGCCGTCGCCGCTCAGGGCGCCGCCAACATCCTCTTCCTGGGACAGCGGCTCGAGGGTGTCGACTTCGTCGTCGCCGACGGCACGCTCTTCGCCGCACTCACCAAGGGCGCCTATCAGGACCTCGGCCCGGCCGTCGACATCTATGACGTGTCGGCCATCCTCAACCCCGACACCGGCCTGGCCAACGTGTTGGCCAACTTCTCCGGCGCCAAGGCCGACGGCCGCGAGAACCTCAACAGCGTCGACACCGTCCGCGTCACCGGGACCGTGAGCGCTGACGCCGTCAACAAGATCGCGCCGCAGATCGCGGCGACCGGGCCCGTCCCCGCCACCGCATGGATCGGCGAGGACGGTAACCACGAACTGGTCCAGGCCAAGTTGGAGCCGACGCCAGGCAACAGCCTCACGATGACCTGCACGGACTGGGGCAAGTCGGTGGCCGTCACCAAACCCGCCGTCTGATGCGCGCGTCGCGCAGAGTCGCGATCACCGCAGGCAGCCTCGCGGTGCTGCTGGGTGCCCTCGACACCTATGTCGTGGTCACGATCATGACCGACATCATGAAAGACGTCGGGATCGGCATCAATCAGATCCAGCGGGTCACACCGATCGTCACCTGGTATCTGCTGGGCTACATCGCGGCGATGCCGCTGCTGGGCCGCGCCTCAGACCGGTTCGGCCGCAAGTTGGTGCTGCAGGTCAGCCTCGCCGGTTTCGCGGTCGGCTCGGTCGTCACCGCACTGTCCAATGACTTGTTGCCCCTCATTATCGGGCGCGCGATCCAGGGCACCGCGAGCGGCGCGCTGCTGCCGGTCACGCTGGCTCTCGCGGCCGACCTGTGGTCCGCCCGCAACCGCGCGAGCGTGCTGGGCGGCATCGGCGCGGCGCAGGAACTGGGCAGCGTGCTTGGCCCGCTGTACGGAGTCGCGGTGGTGTGGCTGCTGCACACCTGGCGCGACGTGTTCTGGATCAACGTGCCGCTGGCCCTGCTCGCGATGGTGATGATCCACTTCAGCCTGCCGTCGCGGCAGGAGAGCGAGACGCGTGAAAAGGTGGATGTCGTCGGCGGCGTGCTGCTGGCGATCGCGCTCGGATTGGCCACCTGGGGCCTGTACAACCCCGCGCCGGACGGCAAGCAGGTGTTGCCGAGCTATGGCCTGCCCTTGCTGGTGGGCGCGCTGGTCGCCGCCATCGCATTCTTCGTTTGGGAACGCGTCGCCCGCACCCGGCTGATCGAACCCGCGGGTGTGCACTTCCGGCCGTTCCTGTGCGCACTGGGTGCTTCGCTCGCGGCGGGAGCGGCGCTGATGGTGACTCTGGTCAACGTCGAGCTGTTCGGTCAGGGCGTGCTCGGTCAGACCCAGAACCAGGCGGCAGGCCTGCTGTTGCGGTTTCTGATCGCGCTGCCGATCGGCGCCCTGCTGGGCGGCTGGATCGCGACCAAGATCGGCGATCGGATCGTGGCGTTCACCGGCCTGGTGATCGCAGCGGGCGGCTACTGGCTGATCTCCAAGTGGCCCGTCGACCTGCTGGCGGCCCACCACGACCTGGGCCTGTTCAGCCTGCCGACGCTGGACACCGACCTCGCGATCGCCGGCCTGGGCCTCGGGCTGGTGATCGGGCCGCTGACTTCGGCGACCCTGCGGGTGGTCCCCGCCGCCCAGCACGGGGTCGCCTCGGCCGCGGTGGTGGTGGCCCGGATGATCGGCATGCTCATCGGCATCGCCGCGCTGTCCGCGTGGGGGCTGTACCGGTTCAACCAGATCCTGGCCGGCTTGCCCAGCGCCGGCGGGAACAACCTGATCGAGCGGCTGGCCGCCCAAGCTTCCCGCGTCCGCGTGGCCTATGTCATGCAGTACGGCGAAATCTTCACCATCACCGCGATCGTCTGCGTGGTTGGCGCCCTGCTCGGCCTGCTAATCAGCGGCAGGCATGAACATGCCGAGGAGCCCGAGTCCACGATCGACACGGACGACACGTCCATCGATGCGCCGACTCAGGAATTCGACGCCGCTACACAGGCGATCTCCACGCGACCGCAGCAGGGGCGGCACCGACCCCGCTAGGCGGTCAGCAGCGCTCGATTCCCGGTCGGATCAGCTGGGGCTCGGCGACCGTCGCCGGCTCCTCGGCGGTCAGGCCTCGAAACGCATCGCAGATGATCGCCTTTAGGCCCTTGGGATCTACGGGTCGAATACTGAGCCAGTCCTGCAATGCAGTCACGCTCGTTGTCCTTTGCTAGTGCTCACCAGGCGCGCAACTCGTCGGTGAAAGCGCTTTGGTACGAGTGTACCGGCGGGATCGCCTCGATTGGTTGCTAGCCGCGTCGGGTCTGCGTGCGAAAGGCCACAATTCGAGGGGACAGAATTCATGTCAACTTCACTGAATGGCAAGACGATTGCATTCCTGGTCGCTGCCGAAGGCGTCGAGCAGTTTGAACTCACCGAACCCTGGAAGGCCGTCGAGCCTGCCCGCATTCTGCAGCACCCTGGTCGGAACATTCGCCAAGGCCAAGTCATAGCCGAACTGGACCCGCGGATGTTAAGGCGTAGGTAATCTCGCGGACATGCTCCTCGCCGCCCTGCGCGACATGCAGTGGCGAAAGCGCCGATTCGTCATCGCAATCCTTTCCACCAGCATCATCTTCGCGATGACGCTCGCCCTCACCGGGCTCGCGAACGGGTTCCGGGTGGAGGCCGAGAAGACCGTCGATTCGCTCGGCGTAGATGTGTTCCTGGTCAAGGCCGGCGCGTCCGGCCCGTTCGTCGGGGCTACCCCGTTCGCGCCATTGGACTTGCAACGGATCGCCGCGGCCCCTGGCGTGGATGCGGCGGTTCCGCTCGCGTACGCCGGCGGCACGGCCACGGTGGGTGATACGACGCGCAATGTCGACATATTCGGTGCGCCGGAGCGCGGGCCCGGCATGCCCACCGTGTCGGAGGGCAGGCCACCGTCGACCCCCGACGAGGTCGCGGTGTCGAGCACGCTCGGACGTCAGATCGGCGACGACGTCGAAATCGCTTCGCGCAGACTGCGCATCGTCGGCATCGTGGAGAACTCCACGGCGCTGGCGAACCTGCCGAACGTCTTTCTCACCACACAGGGTGCACAACAACTGGTGTACGGCGGTCAACCGCTTGTCTCATCAATCGGCATTCGCGGCACTCTCGGGCAGATACCCGACGGTTATCGGAGTATCGACAGAGCAGGGGCGATCGCCGATCTGCTCCGGCCGCTGAAGGTGGCGGTGAGTTCGATCACCATCGTTGCGGTTCTGCTCTGGGTGGTCGCGGCGCTGGTTGTCGGGTCGGTGATCTACCTGTCGGCGCTCGAACGCCTGCGAGACTTCGCGGTGTTCAAGGCGATTGGCGTCCCTACCCGCAACATCGCCGCCGGGTTGGCGATGCAGTCGATCGTCGTGGCGCTGCTGGCCGCTCTAGTCGGCGCCGGGCTTTCGCGGCTGCTCGGACCGCTGTTCCCGATGCAGGTCATAGTGCCCGCCGAGGCCTTCATCGCGCTACCGGTGATCGCCGTCGTCATCGGCCTGATCGCCAGTGCGACAGGATTGCGTCGCGCGGTATCGGTCGACCCCGCCATCGCGTTCGGAGGTCCATGAGCGTGGGCGATCTCAGTATTCAGAACTTGGTGGTCGAGTACGCCAGCGGCGCGGATACCGTCCGCCCGATCGACGGCCTGAACCTCGACGTGGCCGCAGGCTCACTCGTGATCCTGATGGGCCCCAGCGGCTGCGGGAAGACGACTCTGCTGTCCTGCCTCGGAGGCATCCTCCGACCGAGCGAGGGCGCAATCAAGTTCGGCGATGTCGACGTCGCGTCGCTCACCGCCCGCGAGCTGTCGACATACCGCCGCGACACGGTGGGCATCGTGTTTCAGGCGTTCAATCTCGTGCCGAGTCTCACCGCCCTCGAGAACGTGATGGTGCCGCTGCTCGCGGCGGGGACGTCGCGCCGCGCAGCGCGCAAGAAGGCGGGACAACTGCTGGCACGGGTCGGTCTGGAGGATCGGATGACCCACCGGCCGGGCGATCTGAGCGGTGGGCAGCAGCAGCGGGTCGCGGTCGCGCGGGCCATCGCGCTCGATCCGCCGCTCATCCTGGCCGACGAACCCACCGCGCACCTGGACTACATCCAGGTCGAAGAGGTACTGAAGTTGATCCGCGAGCTCGCGACCGGCGACCGGATGGTGGTCGTCGCGACCCACGACAGCCGGATCCTGCCGTTGGCCGATCGAGTCGTCGAGATGGTGCCGGACTTCGCGTCGACGGACCGACCTCCCGACACGGTGCAGTTGGAATCCGGCGAGGTGTTGTTCGAACAGGGCACGATGGGCGAACTGATCTACGTCGTCTCCGACGGCGAACTCGAGATCGTGCGCGAATTGGCCAGCGGCGGTGAGGAGTTGCTGAAGCTCGCCACCCCCGGTGACTACTTCGGCGAGATCGGTCCGGTGTTCCACCTACCACGCTCGGCCACCGTGCGGGCGCGAACCGATGCGACTGTCGTCGGCTACACCGTGCGAGCCTTCCGGGAACGGCTCGGCCTAGGCGGGGTGCGTGACCTCATCGAACATCGCCGGCTGGAGATCGACGAAAAGGCTCAGTGAACCCTGTGGGCGCCTCGTCCGTCGAGGGGGTGTGAATAACTCAACGCGGGCGCTTGCCGCCGAAGTGTTCGACGCCATGAATACAGGTCGGCTGGAGAAGATTCGCGATCTGGTCACCGACGACTTCGTCGACCACGGCTCACCGGTTCCACTGCCGCCCGGCCCGGAGGGTTACATCGCGATCTTGACGTTCGTCACCACCGTGCTGCAGGTGCGATACGACGTTCACGATGTGATCTCCGACGGCGACATGGTGGCGATCCGCGCCACCGCGCACGGCGTGAACGCGGTGTCACCGCAGGGCGTCGAGATCACTGGCAAGCCCTTCGCGATGAAAACCGCTCACTTCTTCAGGTCGCGCGACGGCCGGCTGTGCGAGCACTGGGGGGTCCGCGACGAGCTCGACGTGCTCTATCAGGTCGGCGCCTTGACGCCGCGCGACTTCGCTATGCCGGAACCAGACTGAGAAGCACGTCGGGCCCGATCGGCTCGATGCCGTCGAACCGCCACCGCTGCGCGTTGGCGATCGACAGCACGCCCACGTCATCGACGGCGGCGATGGGCCCGCCCAACAGGATTGGCGCAACATAGGCAAGGATCCGGTCGATCACGCCGGCACGCAAGAACGCACCGGCTAGGGTCGGCCCGCCCTCCAGTAGCACGTCTGTGCGGTCCGACAATGCTTTGATCACCTCGTGCGGATCACGGGTGCGGATCACCATCGTGCGCGAATCGTCATCGAGAACTCTTGCCTCAGGCGATATTTCGCGTTCACCAACGACGACGCGCAGCGGCTGGCGCTCGGCCAGGGTGCCGTCGGGCAATCGGGCGGTCAGCGCCGGGTCGTCGACGAACACCGTTCCGGTGCCGACGACGATCGCGTCCGCGACGGCGCGCCGGCGATGCACATCGGCCCGCGCGGCCTCGCTGGTGATCCACTGGCTGCTGCCGTCAGCGGCGGCGCTTCGGCCGTCGACGCTGGTGGCGAATTTCCATGTGACATGCGGTAACCCGGTGCGCTGCCTGTGCAGCCATTCCCGTAGCGGACCGCCCGCGACAAATTCGGCCGACACGCCAGCTTCGACCTCTATGCCGGATTCGGCCAGTCGCGCAGCGCCGCCCGCGGCCTGCGGGTTGGGGTCGGCGACAGCATAGGCCACTCGCGAAACACCGGACGCAACAAGGGCATCCACGCACGGCGGGGTCCTGCCGTAGTGGTTGCACGGCTCCAGGGTCACGACCGCGGTGCCGCCGACCGCGCGCTCCCCTGCCCTGCGCAGGGCGAGTACCTCGGCATGCGGACCCCCTGGCGGTTCGGTTGCACCGACGCCCGCGATCTCGCCGTCACGGTCCAGAATCACCGCGCCCACAGGCGGATTCGGATATGTGTTGCCCTTGACTCCGTCGGCCTGTTCGATCGCCAGCCGCATCGCGGCCTCGAGATTCATAACCGAAGGTGCTTGGAGGCGGCGGCCGCCTGGCGGCGCAACGACTCCACAGCGGCGGCGGGATCCTCCGCACTGTAAACCGCCGAACCCGCGACGAAACAGTCAACGCCGGCCAGCGCCGCCTCTTCGATCGTGTCTTCGTTGATGCCGCCGTCGATTTCGACCACGATGGTCAGCTCGCCCGAGTCGACCAGTCGGCGCACGATGCCGACCTTCGCCAGGACCTCAGGAATGAACTTCTGTCCGCCGAAGCCGGGTTCCACCGACATGATCAGCATTGTGTCGAACTCGCGGAGGATCTCCAGGTAGGGCTCGATCGGTGTGCCGGGCTTGACGGAGAGACCCGCCTTGGCGCCTGCGGCCCGGATGTCTCGGGCGACGCCGACGGGATTGTCGGTGGCCTCGGCGTGGAAGGTCACGTTGTACGCGCCCGCCTCGGCGTACGGCGGCGCCCAACGCTCGGGGTTGTCGATCATCAGATGGCAGTCCATCGGGATGTCGGTTCTTTTGAGCAAAGCCTCGACGACGGGCAGCCCTATGGTCAGGTTGGGAACGAAGTGGTTGTCCATCACGTCGACGTGCAGCCAGTCGGCGCCGGTCACCGCGGCGACTTCGTCTCCGAGCTCGGCGAAGTCAGCGGCCAGGATCGATGGCGCGATCAGGGGTCCTGCCATGGCGATCACCCTACTTTGAGGGCGGCGGCGAACATCGCATCGGTGCCGTGTCGGTGTGGCCAGAGCTGCACGTATGGCCCGTCACCGAGATCGTCGACTGGATCGAATAGCGCCCGGGTGTCCATGGCCGTGATCGGCTGGCGGCGCAGCGCGTCGGCGACGACCCCGACCGTTTCCGCCAGGTGCGGTGAACACGTCGCGTACAGCACCACACCGCCGGGACGGGTCAGCCGAATCGCGGATGCCAGCAGCTCGCGCTGCAGCTTGACCAGCTGTGGCACGTCGCCGGGCTGACGTCGCCAGCGGGCTTCAGGTCTGCGCCGCAGCGCGCCAAGCCCGGTACAGGGTACGTCGACGAGCACCCGATCGAAGCCCGGATCGAGCCCCGGCTCGCGGCCGTCGACGCGCAACACATCGACCGGCAGGCCACGGGTGTTCTGCTCCACGAACTCGGCGCGCCGTTCGGTGGGCTCGATCGCAGTGACGCGGCCATCACCAGCGAGCGCGGCCAGCAGCGCTGTCTTGCCACCCGGCCCGGCGCACAGGTCCAGCCACCGGCCTGTGTCGGGGCCATCCAGCTCGGCCACCGTCAGCGCCCGCGCCACCAGCTGGCTGCCCTCGTCCTGCACCAGCGCAACGCCGTCGCGGACGGGCTCGAGCCGGCCGGGGTCGCCACCGGGCAGGTAGACGGCGTACGGCGAGTAGCGGCCGACCGTGCCGTCGACTTGCCCGGCCAGCTCGTCGGCGGTCAGCACTCCGGGCCGTGCGGCGAGATGCACCGAAGGGCGTTCGTCGTCGCTGGCCAGCAGTGCGTCCAGCTGCCCGGCATCCGCGCCGAGCGCGTCGGCGAAGGCCTGCGCGATCCACCGCGGATGGGCGTGTACGAACGCGGTGTGCCCGACGGGGTCGCTGCCTGCGGGCGGGGCGAGCTCCTCGACCCAGGACTGTTCGTCGCGCCTGGCGATGGTACGCAGCACGCCGTTGACGAAACCCGCTCGCGCAGAATCGAATTCGATGCCAGCCTGCTCGACGGTGGTGGACACCGCGGCGTGCTGTTCAACCCGGGTGCGCAGCAGCTGGTAGGCGCCGAGCCTCAGCAGATCCAGCAGCACCGGGTTGATGTTCTCGGGCGGTCGACCCGCGGCCGCGCTGATGATCGCGTCGAGCAGGCCGCGGGTGCGGCAGGTGCCGTAGGTCAGTTCGGTCGCGAACGCCGCATCGCGGCCGGTGATTCCGCGTTCGCGCAGCAGCGCGGGAAGGGCCAGGTTGGCGTAGGAATCTCGCTCGGAGATCGCACGCAGCACGTCGAACGCCGCCTGGCGGGCCGGATCGAGCGGCTTGCGGCGCTGCGGCCGTCTGGGCTTGGTCACTGGGCCTGCGCGGCTTCGTCGAGACGGGCGCCGCGGGCCCAGTCGGCGGCGTTCATCGGCTTCTTGCCCGGCGGCTGGATGCGACCGAGCACCACCGGCGCCGACGCCGTGCCGACCCGCACGCCGTCGCGCTCGATACGAATCGAACCGGGCGCCAACGTGTTTGCAGTTTCGTCGACAATCACCGGGCCTAGTTTGACGCGCAAATCGCCGATCATCGTCCACGCGCCGGGGTTGGGCGTGACCGCGCGAATACGCCGCTCGACGACGTGGGCAGGCAGGTCCCACCGCACTCGCGCGCCGTCGACGGTGATCTTCGGCGCGATGGTGACGCCGTCTGCGGGCTGCGGCACCGGCGTCAGAGACCCGTCCCCGATCCCATCGAGCGTTTTGTCGAGCAGCGCTGCTCCCGAAACGGCAAGCCGCTCAAGCAGATCACCTGCGGTGTCGGTGGGCCGGATCGTTTCGGTCACCACGCCGTAGACCGGGCCCGAGTCCAGCGCGGGTTCGATCTGAAACGTCGTCGCACCGGTCACCGTGTCGCCGGCGGCGATCGCCGCCTGCACGGGTGCCGCGCCCCGCCACGCGGGCAGTAGCGAGAAGTGCAGGTTGACCCAACCGTGTGTGGGCACGGCCAGCAGCCGCTCGGACAGCAGTGCGCCATAGGCGACGACCGCGCAGCATTCGGGCGCCAGCGCCGTGAGCTCGGTGACGAACTCCTCGGCGTTGGGACGCGGCGGCCGCAGCACCGAGACGCCGTGGTCGAGCGCCAGCTGGGCCACCGGGGAGGGCGACGGCTTGGCCCGCCGGCCCGACGCCGCGTCCGGGCGGGTCACCACCGCGACAACGTCGTGGTGTGGCGAGTCGATCAGCCGGCGCAGCGACGGAAGCGCGGGCTCGGGTGTCCCGGCGAAGACGATGCGCACCGCGCCAGTGTAGGGACGCCTACCGTGGCGTCTGGTAGTACTCCCGCTCCGAGACCCCCGCCATCGGCGCGACGAACATCCACGGGATGGTGCTGATCAGCCGGTTCACCGTAGCGACCGCGTCGTTGTAGTACTGACGCGCGAAGGCCAGCTTGTTCTCGGTGTCGGCGAGGTTGTCCTGCAGGTTCAAGAAGTTGTTCGACGAGTTCAGCTGCGGGTAGCTCTGGCCCAGCGCCAGCAGCGGCGCGAGTGCGGTATCGAGTTCTTTTTCGGCAGCGCTGCGCTGTGCCACCGATTTCCCGGTCGTCGCCGAGGTCAGCGCGGCTCTGGCGTCCGTGACGTGGTCGAGGATGCCCTTCTCGTGGGCGGCGAACGTCTGCACGGTGTGCACCAGGCTGGGGATCAGCGACGCACGACGTGTCAGCTCCACGTCGATGCCGGACAGGGCTTCGCCGACGCGGACATCAGCGGCGCGGATCTTGTTGTAGCCCATCACGAAACCGATCAGCACCAGCACCGCCAGCACCAAGACGATGATCAGCAGGAATCTCACCATGATCCACCTCCTCCTCCTCCGCCGCCGCCTCCACCGCCACCGCTGAACCCACCGCCACCACCACTGCTGGAGGACGACGACGACTGCGACGCGGTGTAGGCGCCGATCGACGACGACAGCGCCGACTCGAAGCTGTCGAAACTCGGACCACTGGAGCCGCCGACAAATCCCCATCCGGTGGCCGACGACGAGTTGTACCAATCCGGTTGCGGCGCGGGCGCTCCCGTCGACGTCTCATACTTCTTCGCCCACAGCGCGGCGGCACCGGCCGCGACGGCGAACGGGACATACGCGGTGTAGAGGTCTTTGCGGGCCGAGAAGTCGAACCGTGTCTCCGCGGAGTCGGTCGCCAGCAAGCGGTGAAATCCGCCTGCTCGCGACCACAATTCGCGTCCGGACGCGGTGCGTCGACTGCCGACGCCGTCGGCCCACGACCGGATCGACAGCAGGAAGAACGCCGCGAACGGCAGGGCGCAGATCGTGGTCGGAAAGCCCCAGCGGAAGAAGCCGCACACCATCAGGATGAAGGCGATCGCGTTCGCGGTGCGCACCCACAGTTCCTTCTTCACCTTCACCATCAGGCCGTTGTCGTACGCCCATTTCTCGACGGCCTTGGCCATGTCGGTCTTGGCCTTGTTGAGTTTCTGGCCGGACTTCGCGGTGTGCTTGGCCTCGAAGTCGGCTCCAGACGTCATCACTTTGAGCGCCGACCCGACAGCGACGCTGACCGGATCCACGTCGGCCCAGGCGCCCGGTTTGCCGGTTCCACGGATGTTCCACTGCTTGTCGTTGACCTGTCGCAGGTCGATCAGCTTGCGCTCGGCGAGGTAGAACAGGGTGGCCGTCAGCCCGTTCTTCGGGACGGTCTCGGTGCGGATGTATTCGGTCTGCACCGGCCCGAGGCCCTGCGGAGGCGCGTACTGCAGCGGAAAACCGGGCGGCGGCTCGACAGTGGTCCTGTACCACAGGAACGCGCCGAGCCCGAATGCCACTGTGAGACCGGCGATCCACACCACGCCGGTCACCGACCGGCCCAGAATGCGGTCCCAGGCCGACGGCCACGGCAGGCTGGCCCGCGGTGGTGTCGGCACGTCGACGCCGGCCCGCACCGTCACCGGTGTGCGCGGCGCAAGGTTCATCGCCGAAAACGTGACGGTGTCCCCGTCGACGGTCACGTTTTGGCATTCCCGGCCCACGCCGACACCGACGGAACACTGCACCCGGCCGACATCGCCGGGCAGGGTGACGGAGATGTCGGCCTGCTCGATCTTGTTGTTCCACGATCCGGCGACGACGTTCCAAAAGAACACCGACGGCGACGCGGACGGCTGGCCCGTCGATGCGGCGAATGTCTTATTGGCGCCCGTCGTTCCTGGATCGAGGACACCCGGGATGCTGTAGCGGATCTCGAAGACATGGCTTCCCCAGGTCAAGGTGCGGTCGGGATCGCCGATCTTGGCCACCCGGAATCGCTCGCCGCCCTCCCACATCATCTGGTACGGGACAGGCTCGCCGTCGAGCAGAATCGAGCTGATCTCAGGCTTCTGTCGCAGCCCTGCGATTGTTTTGGTTCGAGATGTCCCACCACTGGAAAATGCCGTGCCTGCCGCTGGGAAACTCGCCGGTGATGGTCTCCACCGCGTCGAGTCGGCCGTCACGGTTGACGGCGAAGTGCGCCCTGTAGTTGCTGAAGACGACCGGGTCCTCGATGTCGGAGGCCTCCGACGAGCTGCTGAACACCACCGGCCACAGCAGTCCAAAAGTGATGAGCGCCAACGGGATCAGCCAACGGATCACCCGCCCCATGGCCACCTCCTGATCGGCGCGAGTCGCCGTGTCCGCATTACCTTATGTGCAAAGGGGTCAATTTGCGCAAAGGTTGGACCTACCCGATGTGGAGCGGGTCGATTTGCACACGGGTCGGCTGTTGATCGTGCCGCGCACTGAACACGCCGGTGGCCCGTCGCAGCGCCGCCGCGAGCGCCAGCCCGCCGTCGCGGGGCACCCGCACGAGCATCCGGCTGACCGGGCTGTCGGCCGCGACGCCTGGCGGGCGGCGGGCGCCGCTCGGCAAGTCGACGGGCCCGAGTAGCTGGGCCGCTTCTGGCAATTCGGCGATGTCGAGCAGTGCATGAACAGCCGCGGGCGCGCCGTCGACCGCTGCGATGTGCACGGCTGGCGGCAGGCCGACCTCGGCGCGGGCGTCGAGCTCGATGTCGGCGTGCCCCACCGGATCCCACCGGATGAGCGACTGCACGGTCGGGATCGCCGACTCAGCGACCACCGCGACCGTGCCGCCGTCGCCGCGGGGCCGCACCAGCGCGGCCGCGGCCATCCAGCGTCGCAGCGTGTCCTCGGCGGCGCGCAGGTCCTGCCGACCGAGCAGGGCCCAGCCGTCCAGCAGCAGGGCCGCTCCATAGCCACCCGCGGCGACGGGCTCAGCGCCTGGTGTCGCGACGACGACGGCCGGTTCGCCGGGCACCTCAGACACCATCGCGTCGCCACCGGAGGTGATCACGGAGATGCCTGGCAGCGCCTTACCCAGTTCCTCGGCGGTGCGCCTGGCGCCGACCACCACTGCGCGCACCGCGTCGGACCCGCAGCGCGCACAGCGCAGCGCCGGGTCCTCACGGCCGCACCATCGACATACGGCGCCTGCGGCGTCGCGGTCCGGCAGCGACATGGGTCCGGTGCAATGTCTGCAGCGCGCAATGGTCCGGCAGCGCGCACACGCCAGCGCGGGCACGTAGCCGCGACGCGGAACCTGAACCAGCACCGGCATACCGGCCTGCAGCGCGGTCCGCGCGGCCCGTAAGGCCACCGAGGGCAGCCGGGCGGTACGGGCGGCGGGGTCACGCTCCTGCTCATGGCCACTGTCGTCGAGCGCGACGACCCGCGGCGAGCGTGCCCGCACGACGGGACGGGCCGCGACCAGGTCGTGCGCCCATCGGCTGCGCACAAGCGACTGCGCCTCTGCGGTGCGGGCATAGCCGCCGATCAATGCCGCACAGCGCAGCTGGTGGGCGCGCAGCATCGCCACCTCCCTGGCGTGCGGGTAGGGGGCGCGCGGTTCTGAGAGGGTGTCGTCGCCGTCGTCCCAGACCATGACCAGGCCGAGGTCGGCGACAGGCGCGAACGCAGAGCTGCGGGTACCGATGACCATCCGAGCGCCCCCACGCAGCACGGACAGCCAGCGGCGGTAGCGTTGCGAGGGCCCAAGCCCGGCGGACAGCGCGACCACTCTCCCCTCGTCGACGTACCGAATTGCGGTGGCGTACAACGCGTCAACGTCGCGCTGGTCGGGCAGGATCGCCAAAACGCCGCGGCCCGAATTCACTGTGACGGCGGCGGCCTCGGAGATGCGGACTGTCCACTGCTCCCCCGGCAAGGCCTGCCAAACGGCACGGGCGGTGCGGCCGTCGGACAGGGCGGCAAGGAACTGCTCGCCGCGCCCGTAGGGCGACCAGCCTGCCGTGTCGACGGGTTTGACGGACAGCGGTCCCGGCTCAGGGGCCGGTTGTTTTTCGACGTTGGCGTGCCGTGGCGGGACGGCCAGCCGCAGCACGTCAGGGCGGGTGCCCGCATAGCGCGCGGCGACGGCGTCGACGAGCCTGCGCACGTCGGGAGTAAGCACCGCCTCGGCCGACACGACCCGGTCCAACCACCCGAGCTTACCGATATGGTCTGTGTCCGAACGCCTTTCGAGGACGAACGCGTCGACCAGCCGGCCGTGGAATCGCACCCGAACACGCACGCCCGGCTGCGCGTCGTCCGACTGCTCGGCGGACACCAGATAGTCGAATTCGCGGTCAAGGTGCGGCACCGACAGCATCGGCAGCACACGGGCGATGGGCTCGTGTTCAGCCTGCTGGCGGGTGGTCGACACTTAAGAAGATGTAGCAGACGGCACAGACGCGCGGCCGAAGAACAGTCCCGCCGTGATGAGCACGAGCGACGTGGCGTAGGCCCACCAGATCGGCACGGCCAACGCCTCGGCGTTCGTTGGGCCAAGCACGAACTTGCTGATGCCGATCATTGCGTCGGACACCGCGAAGCACACCGCGCCAAGTGCTGTCCACGGCGTGGGCAGCCGCGCTAGCAGCGCCGCGCACACCATCGCGCCGAGCACAGCGATGTAAAGCGTCACCGGCACCGCCATCCCCTCATCGAGCAGCCGGGGCCAGAACCACACCAGCAGCGCAACGCACGCCAGCACCGTCACCGCGGCGGCCGCGAGCCGCGGGCCTGAACGCGAGACCAGTGGGATCAGCGCGGCCAGGAAGCACAGGTGTGCGACGAGGAAGGCGCCGAGACCCAGCACGAAGGACGGTTGCCACCACGGCATCGCCAGCAAGAAGTCGCCCGCCGCGGAGAACATTAGGGCGCCGATCAGCCGGCGACGTTCCCGCGCGATCGGATGCGTCAGCGCGGCGCCCGCGAGTAGCACCGCCGCCAGAGCCTTGACCGCAGGTTGCAGCGCGAACTGGCCGGCGAGCTCGGCGCCCGACGGCAGCCGAAGCGCCGTGAGGATGAGAAATATCCCGTAGCCGGCGCCGACGACGGCGGCCGCCACCCACAGCAGCCTGGTTCGCGGGTGTGCGTACCGTGTCCCCATGTCTGTTGCCGAGGAGAAGCCGGCCGTCGACGCCATCTTGCTGAAGGTACTGGAGGCCGTTCCGTTCCAGTTGACAACCGACGGAGGTGTCGAGGCCTCCCGGCAACGGTTCCGCGACCTTCCCCGCCGGCAGTTCCACCCCGACGTGCGCACCGAAAACCACAGCATCGACGGACCCGCGGGACCGATCCCGATCCGGGTCTACTGGCCGCCGACCGACAGCGAGGCAACGCTGCCGGTGGTCGTCTTCATACACGGTGGTGGATGGTCGGTCGGCGACCTCGACACCCACGACAACGACGCGCGCCATCACGCGGTCGGGGCCGGCGCGGTGGTGGTGTCGGTGGCGTACCGCCTGGCGCCCGAGCACCCGTACCCCGCCGCGGTCGAAGATGCTTGGGCTGCAACGCAATGGGTGGCCGCGCACGCCGGCGAGCTGGGCGCCGACCCTGACCGGCTTGCCGTGGCAGGAGACTCGGCGGGCGGCAATCTTGCGGCGGTGGTCGCGCAGTTGGCGCGTGATGCGGACGGGCCGGCGATCCGGTTTCAGCTGCTGTGGTATCCGGCGACGACGTGGGACATCTCGCTGCCGTCGTTCACGGAGAACGCCGACGCCCCGCTGCTCGGCGGCGCGGAGGTGAAGGGGTTCTCCCGCTGGTATATCGGCGATCTGGACCTCTCGGATATGCCGGCGACGCTGGCACCGGCGCGGGCCAACGACTTGGCGGGGCTCGCGCCGGCGTATATCGCGGTCGCGGGTTACGACCCCCTGCGCGACGACGGCGCGCGTTACGCCGAATTGCTTGCCGCGGCCGGTGTGCCAGTCGAGCTGCACAACGCCGAGACCCTGATCCATGGCTACCTCGGATACGCGGGTGTCGTGCCCGCCGCGACCGATGCCATGGAACGCGGACTTTCGGCGCTGCGTGAAGCGTTGCAAACGCCATGAGTAACTCCGTCGATATCGTGCACGCGTTCTGGGAGCAGGTGTGGAACGCGCACGACGCGGATGCCGTCGACCGATTCGTGGTCGATGACTTCGTCATCGTCACCGGTGGTGAAGCGATCTCCGGACGCGAGAACTTCAAGAAGTGGATCGACGGACTTCTTACAAAGATCAACGATCTCCATCTGGAAGTCTTCGAGTCGTTCCAGAACGCCGACGGCAGCCGTGTCGCGTCCCGCTGGTTGCTGACCGGCAAGAATAACGGCTTCGCGGGCACAACGCCCGATCAGCAGGAGATCAAGATGACCGGCACCGCCGTGTGGGCCGTCCGAGAGGATGGGAAGCTGCTGAGCAACCACGTCGAGCGCGCCGCGTTGGAACAGCTGCAGCGGCTCACCCGGTCGACTTGAACCGGTCGCGGTACGCCTTGGGCGAGATACCGAGCTGAGTGACGAACACCCGTCGCAGTGTCTCCGCGCTTCCGAACCCGGCGACTCGGGCGGCTTCCGCAACCGAACGGCCCGCGTCGAGCGCCGAACGCGCGGCGTCGACGCGGATCATCTCGACATACCGGGCCGGAGTTGTTCCGAGTTCGCTCTGAAACAGCCGTGTCAGTTGTCGAGTGCTCAGAGATGCTTGCACCGCAAGCGTTTTCACCGTGTGGTCGGCCACGGGATCGGCGGCGATCGCCTCCGTCAGGGCACGCAACTGCGATCGCTGCGGCGGAGGCGTTTCGATGAGCGCGGAGAACTGCGACTGACCGCCCGCGCGCTTCAAGTACACGACCAGCGACCTGGCGACATCACGAACGAGGTCGACGCCATAGTCGTCTTCGACGAGTGCCAGCGCCAGGTCGATGCCTGCCGAAACCCCGGCCGAGGTATAGATGTCGCCGTCGCGCACGAAGATCGCGTCGGGCTCAACACTGATCCGCGGGTAGGCGCGCGACAACAGGCCGGTCTGCCGCCAATGGGTGGTCGCGCGACGGCCGTCGAGCATTCCCGTCTGGGCCAAGATGAACGACCCGGTGCAGATGGACGCCATCCGACGCGTTCGTTGCCGCAGGTCCCCTACGGCGGCCACGAGGTCCGGATCGATCGGCCGACCGACCAGGGCGTCACCGCCGGAAACCACGACAGTGTCCGCCGCTTTGACCGAACCGATCGAAGTCGAGACGGCCATCCGCGTGCCGACCGACGTCACGACGTCCTTGCCATCGACCGACGCCATCAACACGCGGTATGACGCGCCGAACCGGTTCGCCTCCGCGAACACCTCCGCTGGTCCGGCGACGTCGAGCAACTTCATCCCGTCGAACACCACGAAGGCGACGACTCGATCAGCGGGCATACAGACACACTATGTCGCTTTCTGTGGGAAACATGGCGCAACGGACACGGCCGCTTGTGGCCCACCACGCCGACACTGAGGCCATGACGAAACAAACCATCGCGGGAATCGCGATTCCAGACACACCACTCGTGCGAGACACCACCGAGTACATCCGAGACGTCGAGGATGATCTGCTCTTCGATCACTCCCGCCGCGTGTTCCTATTTGGCGCGCTGCAGGGGCAGCGACACGGCATCGACCCCGACCTCGAACTGCTGTACGTCGGAGCGATGTTCCACGACATCGGCCTGACGGCGGACTTCCGCGGTTCAATGCTTCGCTTTGAGGTCGACGGGGCCAACACAGCGGAGAAGTTCTTGCGCGACCGGGGTCTAGACGACGCAGCCGTGCGCAAGGTCTGGTTGTCGATCGCGCTGCATACCACGCCTGGCGTTCCCGAGTTCCTAGACCCGGAAATCGCGCTTCTCAACGCCGGTGTCAAGACGGACGTTATCGGTGTCGGCCGCGACGACCTGCCCGAAGATGTACGCGACGCCATCACCACCGCCCATCCAAGGCCGGACTTCAAGCGACGCATCCTGCAAGCGTTCGCCGACGGCAACCTGCACAGGCCTCACAGCACGTACGGCACGATCAACGCGGACGTACTGGCACATTTCGATCCGACATTCGTCCGCGACGACTTCGCCGAAATCATCCTCAACAACAGTTGGCCCGAGTAGCGGAGGGTGGATCGGCGGGCGCTACCGTGAGGCCATGGCTGAACCCACGACCGAACGGCCCGGCATCGATCCCATCATGCAGGCGCTGCTGGACGCATTCCCGTTCACGTTCACCGTCGACGATGGCGTCGAGGTGGCCCGCGAGCAGATGCGGCTGCTGGACGCGCCTCAGGGCACGTTGCCCGATATGCGAATCGAGGAGCGCACGATCGGCTACGGGGACATCACCGATGTCCCGGTTCGCATCTACTGGCCGCCCATCGAGCAGCACGAAAACCTGCCGGTCGTGGTGTTCTACCACGGGGGCGGCTGGGCGATCGGCGACCTGGACACCCACGACCCTGCGGCCCGCTCCCACGCCGTCGCAGCCGAGGCCATCGTCGTGTCGGTGGACTACCGGCTGGCGCCCGAGCACCCGTACCCGCAGGGCATCGACGACTCGTGGGCGGCGCTGCGGTGGGTCGGCGAGCATGCCGCCGAACTCGGCGGCGACCCGTCGCGCATCGCCGTCGCTGGTGACTCGGCGGGCGGCAACATCTCGGCGGTGATGACGCAGCTGGCCCGCGACAACGGCGGGCCTGCACTGGTATTCCAGCTGCTCTGGTACCCGTCGACGACCGGCGACATGACGCTGCCGTCGATGATCCAAAACCCCGACGGGCCGATCCTGGACCAGCACGTGGTGGCGGCGTTCATGCAGTGGTATCTGCCACCCGAGATCGACCTGAGCGAGCCCGCCAAGCTGCCGCCGACTCTGGCGCCTGCCAACACTGCCGACCTGTCGGGATTGCCGCCGGCCTTCATCGGCACCGCGGAATACGACCCGATTCGGGACGACGGTGCGCGATACGCCGAATTGCTTTCCGCCGCAGGTGTCCCCGTGGAGCTGTACAACGCGCCGACGCTTGTGCACGGATTCGTCAACTTCGCGCTGGTGGTGCCCGCCGCGGCCGAAGCCACCAACCGTGGCCTTGCGGCGCTCAAGGCCGCGCTGCACCGTGGATGACCGAGCGGCAGGTGCTCGATGCGCGCACACCACGCGAGTGGGAACAGTGGCT
This sequence comes from uncultured Actinomycetota bacterium, assembly GCA_963841555.1. Lineage (GTDB taxonomy): Bacteria > Actinomycetota > Actinomycetes > Mycobacteriales > Mycobacteriaceae > Mycobacterium. The sequence continues at coordinate 234,385 of CAWJDL010000002.1, read as the reverse complement.
GGAAGACAATCACGACGCTGCGAATGAGATCTGGCTGCGGCTGCTGAACAAGAATGCGCCGGAACCAGGTATGTCGTACGGCGAGGCGGTGGGGATCGCGCTCTGCTTCGGCTGGATCGACAGCCTGGCGCGAGGCTACGACGACGTTTCGCGCATTCAGCGGTTCAGCCCGCGAAAGCCGCGCAGCGCGTGGTCGAAATCCAACGTCGAACGGGTGCAACGCCTCGTCGACGCCGGACGGATGCGGCAAGCTGGCCAGCGCGAGATCGACGCCGCCAAGGCCGACGGCCGGTGGCCGACGTCCTAGCGGGTGCGTGGATACGCGCTAGGCGGGACTCCGTGCCACCGCTTGAATGCGTGGCAGAACGTCGAAGTGTCGGTGTACCCCAACCGCTTTGACGCTTCCTCCACGGTAAGACCGACGTTGCACAGCAGGTCCACCGCCAGCGTTGAGCGCGCCTCGTTGACCAGCGCACGAAACGACGTGCCCTCATCGCCGAGTTGGCGCCGCAGCGTCCGCGGGTGCACGTCAAGCTCGGCCGCCATGTCGGGCAGCGACGGGAAGCGGCCGGATTCCCGAAACAGCTTGGAGCGCACCACCGCGGTGATGCCGCGCCGTTGTTCGTTGCGCTGCATCAGCACGTCGCATTGCGCGATGCACATCTGCAGTGTGTGGCTATCCGCTTGCGGCAGCGGCTCGTCGAACATCGCGCGCGGAAAATACACGCGGTTGTGCGCACGGCCGAACTCTCTATTCACGACCGGCAGGAGCTCCAGCAGTGGCGCGACCGTCTCCTTGTCGAGAGTCGCCTCGACGCTCAGCTGATTGGCATACCGCGCTACGACCGGAAGCGCGAATTCGCTCACCGTTACGACGATGCTTGCGACGTCACGCTCGAGAAAGAAGCTGCGGACATCGGTGGGTAGATGGTCGAGCTGGAACTCCAGCAGGCAGGTGTCGGCACCCTCGAACAGCGTGACGTCGATGTTGAGCATGGTCAGCGAGAAGTAGCGCATCGAGATGTCGAGGAGTTCACGAAACGTCGCACACGACATCGCCGCGAACCCGAGCAAACCGAGATGCGTCAATCGGAACCTGCTGCCCACGTCGATGCCCAGCCCGGCGTGGTCTGGCAGCGCGGCCAGAAGCCTGCGCACCGCGACGATCTCATCCGACGCCAACACCAGCGCCTCGGGATCGTTGAGGTCACCGGGCCCGATCCCGGTGCCCGCGAGCATCTCGGATGTCGCAACTCCGCGCTCGTTGGCGACCTCGCACAACACCCGTGTCGCGTACACGGGACGCCGGAGGTCGGGCGACCACGTCGTCGAAGCCATGTCCGAAACTCCCAACTCTCTGTCCGATAGTCCCATTCCTGTCGCGTCGTGTCACTCCTACCGTTGAGTCATGGCGGCACCAGCGCTGCGACTGAGTACGTGGACAATGACCCGCGAGGCGATCACGATTGGTTTCGATGCTGACGAGGGCTTCCTCGGCCGAACACGCGGGCATGACATCGCCCGATTTCGCTGCGCCGGAAGGCGATTCGTGTCGATCTCGCATCCGGACTATGTCGACCACGTACTGCACCGGGCCAGGCTGAAATACGTCAAGTCCAATGACTACGAACCCATCCGGGCCGCGGCGGGCATCAATCTGCTGACCGATGAAGGCGACTCGTGGGCCGCGCACCGTACGACTCTCAATCCGACGTTTGCCCGCCGTCACCTCAACGAGATCGTGGACCTGCTGATCGATCCGATCGAGCGGATTACCGCCGACGTCGTGCCACAGGTCGAGTTCGACATGCACGCGGCGATGGTTGAGGCGACGTTGCGAGTGGTCGCGAACGCTCTGTTCAGCCACGATTTCGGCCCCCTAGTGCACAGCATGAAGGACCTCACCACCCGCGGTCTGCGGCGCACGGAGAGGTTGGGACGGATCGGCCTGTTGGGGCTGCTGCCGCGACCGGTCTACAACGCGCTGGCCTGGTCTACGTTCTCGGGTGTGCCGCTGCCACCACCGCTGCGCGAAGGCCAGAAGATCGCGCTGGCCCTGGACGCGGCGGTCAACGGGGTGCTCGACGAGCGCATCGCGCATCCGACCGAGTCCGCCGACCTGCTCAACGTGCTATTCCAGGCCGACAACGGGTCCTGGCCGCGCAAGCGGATCCGCGACGAGGCCCTGACTTTCATGCTCGCCGGCCACGAGACCACCGCAAATGCGATGTCGTGGCTCTGGTACCTGCTGGCACAGAACCCGGACGTGCGGGACCGCATGCTCGCCGAGATCGACGATGCGCTCGGTGATCGTCGCCCGACCGCCGCCGACCTGGCCCGGCTGCCGTGGACCACCGCCTGCGTCCAGGAATCGCAGCGGTACTTCTCGGCCGTGTGGATGATCGCGCGTGAGGCCATCGAAGACGACGACATCGATGGGCACCACATCCGCCCTGGCACCACCGTGCTCGTCCCCGTCCACCAGATCCACCACGACGAACGCTGGTGGCCCGACCCCGAGACGTTCGACCCGAACCGCTTCATTGGCGACGCCGTCAAGGACCGGCCCCGATCGGCATACCTACCGTTCGGCGGCGGACGACGCATCTGCATCGGGCAGAGCTTCGCGCTGATGGAAATGGTGCTGATGGCGGCGATCATGAGCCAACGCTTCACATTCGACGTGTGCCCCGATCATGCGGTAGAACTCGAAGCAACGCTGACGTTGCGGCCCAAACACGGTTTGCACGTCGTCGCGCACAGACGGGAAGAGCCCGCGGACGAGAGGAGCAGGGGGTGATGAAGACAGTGCCCGATTTCAACACCGTCATCGTCGGCGCCGGCTTTTCCGGCATCGGCACCGCGATCAAACTCGACAAGGCCGGAATGGGTAACTACCTGGTGATCGAGGCCGGCGACGGACCGGGCGGCACTTGGTACTGGAACACGTATCCCGGTATCGCCGTTGACATTCCCTCGTTCTCTTATCAGTTCTCGTTCGAGCAGAGCCCGAACTGGACGCGCTCCTACGCGCGCGGGCGCGAATTGAAGGCCTACGCCGAGCACTGCGTCGACAAGTACGGTCTACGTCGGAAGATCCGGTTCGGCACCAAGGTGCTCGACGTCGAGTTCGACGACGAGCACACGCTGTGGCATATCCGCACCGACCCCGGTGGCGACATCACCGCACGGTTCCTGGTCAATGCCGGCGGCGTGCTGATCACCCCGAACCTTCCCGACATCGACGGCGTCGACTCCTTCGCCGGTCTTACCATGCACACCGCGCGGTGGGACCACGAACAAGACCTGACCGGCAAGCGCGTCGCGATCATCGGGACGGGCGCGTCCGCGGTGCAGGTCATCCCGGAGATCGCGCCAATTGTGGACCGCCTCATCGTCTTTCAGCGCACGCCCATCTGGTGCTTTCCCAAGCCGGACGTACCGCTGTCGCCCGCGGTCCGGCGGATTATGCGGCTACCCGGCGGCAAGACCGTGCAGCGGTTGCTCAGCCAGGCCTATGTCGAACTCACCTTCCCACTGGCGGCGCAGTACTTCACCATCAACCCGATGGCCAAGAACATGTCGAAGGTCGGTGAGGCCTATCTGCGCAAGCAGGTCGACGACCCGGAGGTGCGGGACAAGCTCACCCCGCGCTACGCCGTCGGCTGCAAGAGGCCGGGCTTCCACAACACCTACCTGTCCACGTTCAACCGCGACAACGTGGAGTTGGTGACCGAGCCGATCGACAAGATCACCGGCTCCGGCGTGGCCACCGTCGACGGCGAAACCCGGGATGTCGACGTACTGATCCTGGCGACCGGGTTCAAGGTGCTCGACCCCGACAGCGTGCTGACCTACTCGGTCACCGGACCAGGCGGCAGGTCACTGACGCGGTTCTGGGACGAACACCGTCTCCAGGCGTACGAGGGCGTCAGCGTTCCCGGATTTCCCAACTTCTTCACCGTATTTGGGCCATACGGGTACGTCGGCTCGTCCTACTTCGCACTGATCGAGGCGCAAACCCACCACATCGTGCGGTGCTTGAAGCGAGCCACGCATCGCAACGCGGCGCGTGTCGAGGTGACCAAGGAGGCCAACGACCGCTACTTCGCCGAGATGATGCGCAAGCGGCACACGCAGATCTTCTGGCAGGACAGCTGCCAGCTGGCCAACAGCTACTACTTCGACAAGAACGGTGACGTCCCGCTGCGGCGGGCCAGCACGGTCGAGGCGTACTGGCGCAGCCGCCGCTTCCCGCTCGCCGACTACGTGTTCAGTGCCTAGACCGAAGCCTTCAGTTCCTCGACCTTGTTGATCTGCTCCCAGGGCAGCTCGATGTCGGTGCGGCCGAAGTGGCCGTACGCCGCCGTCTGTGCGTAGATCGGGCGCAGCAGGTCCAGGTCGCGGATGATCGCGCCGGGCCGCAGATCGAAGACCGACGTGATGGCCTTCTCGATCCGGCCCGGGTCGACGGTCTCACTGCCGAACGTCTCGACGAACAGTCCGACCGGTGCTGCCTTGCCGATCGCGTACGCGACCTGCACCTCGACACGCTCGGCCAGGCCCGCTGCAACGACGTTTTTTGCCACCCAGCGCATCGCGTACGCGGCCGAACGGTCCACTTTGGACGGATCCTTGCCTGAGAATGCGCCGCCGCCGTGGCGGGCCCATCCGCCGTAGGTGTCGACGATGATCTTTCGGCCGGTCAGGCCTGCGTCGCCCATCGGGCCACCGAGCACGAACTTTCCGGTCGGGTTGACCAGCAGCCGGTAGTCCGAGGTGTCCATCGTGTCGTGCGCCAGGTCGCCCAGCACGGTGTTGACGACCTTCTCGCGAATGTCGGGGGTAAGGGTGTTCACGAGGTCGATGCCGTCGGCATGCTGTGTCGAGAGCACGACAGTGTCCAGCCGCACCGGGGTTGTGCCGTCGTACTGCACGGTGACCTGGGTCTTGCCGTCGGGCCGCAGGTAGTCCAGCACGCCACTCTTGCGGACCTCGGTCAGCCGGCGGGCGAGCCGATGGGCCAGTGCGATCGGCAGCGGCATCAGCTCCGGGGTGTCCTTGATCGCGTAGCCGAACATCAGGCCCTGGTCGCCGGCGCCCTGCGCGTCCAGCGGGTCAGCCTCGCCCTCGACGCGCGCCTCGTAGGCGGTGTCCACACCCTGGGCGATGTCGGGCGATTGCGCGCCGATGCCGATGTTCACACCGCAGGAGGCGCCGTCGAAGCCCTTGTCCGACGAGTCGTAGCCGATCTCGAGGATCCGCTCACGCACCGTGTTGGTGATGTCGGCAAACGCCTCCTTCGCCGTCGTGGTGACCTCGCCGACGACGTGCACCTGCCCGGTGGTCACGAGGGTCTCGACCGCGACGCGCGACTTGGGATCCTGTGCGAGCAACGCATCGAGCACCGAGTCGCTGATGGCGTCACAGATCTTGTCGGGGTGGCCCTCAGTTACCGACTCACTGGTAAACAGCCGAGCATCGCTCACGGTTCGATCCCTTTCCGAAACTTAGTTAGTCGAATTATATCTCTGCCCCGTCGCACCCAAGCGCGTGCCTCGGTGGCGCGCAACCCTTACGCACAGGCTGACGCGTTCGCTCGGGCTTACCCGCCGCTGCTGTGCACGAAGGCCACGATCGCGTCAACGATACGGCTGGCCATCAGAGTTTTCGAACCGTGCTCCAGTGCTACTTCGGTTCCATCCGACGCCAACAGCCAGCCGTCGTTGTTGTCCACCTCGAACGCCCGATTCTCGCCGACAGCATTGACGACCAGCAAATCGCACCCTTTCCGCTGCAACTTAGAACGGGCGTGGAAAAGGACGTCGCCGTTGGCGTCGCCGGTTTCCGCAGCGAACCCCACAATGGCTCGCATGTTGGGCAGCTGACCGTCGGTGCGGGCGCGTACCGCCCCGGCCAACACGTCGTCGGTGCGCACCAAATCGATGGCGCTGGGTTCGGAGGAGCCCTTCTTGATCTTGCTGGTCGCCGAGTGAGCCGGGCGGAAGTCGGCGACCGCGGCCGCCATCACCAGCACATGCGCGGCGGGCGCGTGCTTGGAGACTGCGTCTTTGAGTTGAGCGGCGGAGCCGATGTTGACGACCTCGACACCGGCCGGGTCGATCAGGCCCGCAGTGTTGCCTGCGACGAGCGTGACGTCGGCGCCGCGTTGGGCCATCACGCGGGCCATCGCGTAGCCCTGCTTGCCCGAGCTGCGGTTCCCGATGAATCGCACCGGGTCGATGGGCTCGCGGGTTCCGCCCGCACTCACCAGCACCTTGACGCCGGCCAGGTCGTACGGCAGCGCGTCGCCGCGGTCCAGCAGCAGCTGGGCCAGCGTGGTGATCTCCTCGGCCTCGGGCAGACGGCCTGCGCCGCTGTCGGCGCCCGTCAGGCGCCCGGAAGCGGGTTCGAGAACGATGGCGCCGCGGCGGCGCAGCGTCGCGACGTTGTCGACGGTCGCCGGGTGAAACCACATCTCGGTGTGCATCGCAGGCGCGAACAACACCGGACATCGCGCGGTCAGAAGCGTCGCGGTCAGCAGGTCGTCGGCACGGCCCGCCACCGCGCGGGCCAACAGGTCAGCGGTGGCGGGGGCGACGACCACGAGGTCGGCTTCCTGGCCGATTCGAACGTGCGGCACCTCGTGGACGTCATCCCAGACGCCGGTGTGCACGGGGTTTCCGGACAGGGCCTCGAAGGTGGCGGCGCCGATAAAGCGCAGCGCGGACTCAGTGGGAACGACGCGGACGGAGTGGCCGGCCTCGGTGAGCTGGCGGACCACGGTGGCGGCCTTGTAGGCGGCGATGCCACCGGCGACGCCGACGATGATCCGCTTACTCTCCGTCATCGCGTCTGATGCTCTTCGCCCAAGAGGCTCATGGCAAGCCCCGCCGGCGCCTACTCGCCCTCGGTGTGCTCGAGCAGGTCCTCGTGGATTTCGCGCAGCGCGATCGACAGCGGCTTTTCCTGCAGGCCTGGCTCGACCAGCGGGCCGACGTATTCGAGGATCCCGTCGCCGAGCTGGTTGTAGTAATCGTTGATCTGGCGCGCCCGCTTGGCGGCGTAGATGACCAGCGCGTACTTGCTCGACGCGCGGTCCAGCAACTCGTCGATGGGCGGGTTGGTGATGCCCAGCGGCGTGTCGTATGCGCCGGCGGCGGCCGTGTCGACGTTGTCCACAGCGGCCAGCTGCGCATCGGCGTGCGGGGTGCTCACGTAGAAAATCTCCTGGAGGTTTAGGTGGCTCTCGGGCTGGCGCGGATGGTCCCTGGCACTCAGGTCAGTCGCGGCCCACCAGCAAGGATACCAATGCAGTGCAGGCAGACTCCAATTCGCTGTTCACGACGACGACGTCGAAGTCGTCCTGAGCGGCCAATTCCGCGCGTGCGGTGGCCAGTCGTCGGGCCATCACCTCGGCGGTTTCGGTGCCGCGCCCGGACAGCCGGCTCTCCAGCGCCTCCCAGCTGGGCGGGGCCAGAAAGACGGAAATGACCTCGGGCATCGCATGTTTGATGGCCTGCGCGCCGGCCAGGTCGACTTCGATCAGGACCGGGTGGCCGGCCTCGGTCGCCTCGCGGATGGGCGCGGCGGGCGTCCCGGAGCGGTGCAAGCCGCCGTGGATCTCCGCCCACTCCAGGAGTGCACCGTCGTCGATCAACTGCTGAAACCGCTCGGCGGTCACAAACGAATAGTCGACGCCGTCCACCTCACCAGGCCGTGGGGCCCTGGTGGTGACGGAGACCGAAAAGTGCAGGTCGGGAATCCGGTCCCGCAGGCAGCGGACCACCGTGGATTTCCCGACGGCAGAGGGACCGGACAGCACCACAACACGGCTCATCGCTGTCCGACCCCTCGGCCGGCAGTCACTAGTCGCTGGTGAAGTCGAACTTCTCCAGCAGAGCCTTCCGCTGACGGTCACCCAGGCCGCGCAGACGGCGGGTCGGGGCGATCTCGAGTTCGGTCATGATCTCCTGCGCCTTGACCTTGCCGACCTTGGGCAATGCCTCCAGAAGCGCAGAAACTTTCATCTTGCCGAAGACCTCGTTGGTCTCGGCATCCTTGAGTACCTGCTTGAGGTTGGTGCCGCCGCGCTTGAGCCGATCTTTGAGCTCGGCACGCGCTCGACGTGCGGCAGCAGCCTTCTCCAACGCTGCCGCGCGCTGTTCGTCGGTCAACTGGGGAAGGGCCACGGGTTCCTCCGTCTCGTCCACATCTATCTGGTTTTGTCTCGGCTGATCCGTAAACCAGCCAGCGACGACGACCGTACCCACGCAATCTGACGAAAGCTAACCCCACCCCCTGGTTACGGCGTCAAAAGCCCAGCGTGTAAGGGGCTGGTGTGACGGCCCTCCGGACGCTTTGAACGGCAAAAACGCCGCGGTCGATGCCAACGTCGATCCGGAAATGCCTGCATATCAAGGGTTTTCGGCCGACTGCTCACCGGTCGCAACATCAGGTTGGTCGCGGCCGTCGACAGCCGACCTGCTCGCGGGCGCCAAACTTAAGAAAACTTTGGCTGGTCACGGCGTGTCGGGCGTGTCGCGACGGTGTTAACGCCGTCATTTGACCTGTCAGTTGACAGGTAACCATCGCACCTAACGCACTCCTATTCGGCCCAAAGCTCGCGCATAGCTTCGCTACATAGCCTGCGGCAGTCGTTGTTGACCATCTGGCTTTGACCAACCGCGAAAGGCGGCTGATCATGAATTTCAAGCAATTGACCTGCGGTTCCGCGATCACCCTTGCGATCGGCGCATCGGTCTTGACCGCCGGGAGCGGGGTCGCAGGCGCCCAACCGGGCCCCGCACCCTGCCAATTCGGTAACTGCCAGGGGCCTGGCGGACCCGGTGGACCGCCTGGCGGACCCGGTGGACCGGGCGGACCCGGTGGTCCGGACGGACACGACCAGGGGCCCCCGGCCGGCGACCAGGGCGGGCCGGGTGGACCCGGCGGGCCGGGTGGCCCGCCGCCTGGGGACCACAATCCGGCCTGGGGGCCACCGCCGCCCGATCAGGGCTGGCGCGGCATCGATGACGGCAGGCGCGATCACCAGGCGTTCAACTACAACGGGAGCTGGGTGACGCCGATCTACAACCCCGATTTCAACAACTGGGGCTTCTGGTTCTTCGGTATCTGGATTCCGCTGTAAACCCGGTTCTGGTGTCGCGGATGGCAATCAACTACAGTGCGTAGTAGATCCATTCGCGACACCGGGAGCGGTCCATGCGACGGCTATTCAGGCATTTCTGGCGTTGTTCGGCATCATCGTGATCGGCATATCTCTCGCGCACTTCGCGATCGGCCCCCGAGCGATCATCGGCGGTGTGGCGGTGAATCCGACGATGGCCGGCGAGGACCGGTTCTTCGCCGGCCTGCTCCTGTGCTACGGGATCGCGCTGCTGTGGTGCGCACGCGACATGCAACACAAGCGCATCTACATCGACGTGCTGGCTACCGCGCTCTTCGTAGGCGGAATCGGGCGGTGTGCGCCATCCGCTGTCCAGGTCTCGCTCGGCGACACCGAGGTGTTCGAGGAGCTGGGCCGGCTCACCGCTCCGCGCGTGGAGTACCGCGACTCGTGGTGGCCGACGTTCACCTGGCTGCTCCCGGGCGCCGCCAGCTCCTTGGAGAGCGCAGGTGCACCTGGCGGTGCCGTGAACTTGCTCGGGCGTCAGCGGATCGGCCCGTTCGACGTCACCCGGCTGGCCGCCAATGACCCGACCGCGTTGGCTACGTGGCTGGCGGACAAGGGATTTCCGCGTCCGGACAGCCTGGACGCGAACCTTGCGCCGTACATCGCGGACCATTGGGAGATCGTGGCGATACAACTCGCTCCGGCCCAAGCGGGTGAGTCGCTGACCGGCGACCTGCAGCCGTTGCGGCTGTCGTTCACGTCCGACAAACTCGTCTATCCGATGCGCCTGTCCCGCTCGGCGACGACGCGTTCTTGACCCAATGGAACGACTACATCTACAAGCCCGAGTTGATTGACGGCGATTACGTGTTCGAACCAGCGGCATCGGATACGCCGTTCCAGCACGTCATCTACCGAACACGCGACCACGGCGACATCACCGGCCTCGTCCTTCTCGCCGTGCTCGCCTCGTGCGTCGTGGTGCTCATTGTTGTCCGCGCGCGACGGCGGCATCGAAAAGCTAGCGTCTGATCTCGACCAGCAATACCCATGCGTTGGCTGTAGCCGAAACGAAACCCGTTGCGACAGCGGCAGTTACCCAATAAAGGCCGCCGCCGCATTGCAGCGATAGCGAGACAGCGGCAACTATCAACAGCAGCGCGGGGACTCCGAGTAGCAGCGTCGACGTCACCGCGCGCACCGCATGCTCGCCCGACCGCTGTTGCCGCAGACCGACAATCATGCCGATAGCCATCGCCACGCCGAGCACGCCCATCTCGGTGGCCAGCGCTCGATCATCCTGCCCTGGGGTGGCGACGAAGATCGCCGTCAGCAGGATGGCCACGGTCAGGCCGAGCGTGGTGGCGGCGCGGGCAGGGACGCCCGGGTACTTCAGCACGTCGGACAGGTTCAGGGACAGCCCGACGAACAACAGACCGGCGAGCGCGGCCGCCCCACCTGCGACGGTGTTCGCAAAGTCGGTCCATGCCGCGACGTCGTACGCGGTCATGCCAGATACGCCACCGCATCACGGAACCGCTCAGCCGCGGCGCGCAGGCCGGCGACCTCGGGTCCGGCCCGCAGCACCTCGCGTGATACCGCGGGCAGCAGCTGCCCGGCATGAGCCCCGCCAAGGCCGCCCAGCGCCTCGGGCCGCCCGCCCTGCACGCCGACGCCCGGCACCAAGACCGGACCACCCAGCGCGCTGACGTCGGGCGGGACGGACACGGTCGCGCCGACGACGACGCCGACCGAGCCAGGCTCGGGTGATGACTCGCGATTGACCGCGGCGGCGGCGTCGACGATCGACTGCGCGACGGTCCTGCCCCCAGCGTCGGCCCGCTGCACGCTGGCGCCCTCGGGGTTCGATGTGGCGGCAAGCACGAACACCCCTCGATCGTGGGCGGTGGCGGTGTCGAGAAGCGGCTGCAGGGAACCGAATCCGAGATAGGGAGAGGCGGTCACCGCATCAGCGGCCAGTGGTGATTCACCGGCCCACGCGTCGGCGTAGGCCGCCATCGTCGAGCCGATGTCGCCGCGTTTGGCGTCGGCCAGCACCAGCACCCCCGTGGCCTGCAACGCGTCGATGGTGCGCTCGAGCACGGCAAAACCCTGCGCGCCGAACGCCTCGAAGAACGCGACCTGCGGCTTGACCACGGCAAAATCGGCGAACGCCGCAACACAGACGTCGCAGAACTTGGCGAGCCCGTCGGCGTCGACGGTCAGGCCCCAGGCCCGGATTAGTTCGGGATGCGGGTCGATGCCCGGGCACAGCGGGCCCCGCCGGGACACCGCGTCGGCCAGCCGACGACCGAATCCGCCAACCACTATGGTCCCAGCACGCTGTGCAGTTCTTGCAGCGACATCACGCCGATGTCACCGCGGATGGCTGCCTCGATGCCCTGCACCGCCGCAGAGGCGCCCTGCACCGTCGTCACGCACGGAATGTTCATTGCCACAGCGGCCGAGCGGATTTCGTAGCCGTCGATGCGCGGGCCCGAGTTGCCGTACGGGGTATTGATCACCATGTCCACCTCGCCCGACCTGATGAGGTCCACTGCAGTGGCGGCGGGCCTGCCCTCCCCCGGCGGCTGGAAGTGTTTGCGTACCTCGTCGCATGGGATGCCGTTGCGCCGCAGCATCTCCGCGGTGCCTTCGGTGGCCAGCACGCAGAATCCCAAGTCGGCGAGTCGCTTTACCGGAAACACCAGAGAGCGCTTGTCACGGTTGGCGACCGACACGAAAACCGTGCCCTCTGTGGGCAACGAACCGTAGGCGGCGGTCTGGCTCTTGGCGAACGCGCTGCCGAAGTCGCGGTCGATGCCCATCACCTCGCCTGTCGACTTCATCTCGGGGCCGAGCAGCGAGTCGATCTGCGCACCGTCGGACTTGCGGAACCGATTAAAAGGCAGGACGGCTTCCTTGACTGCGACCGGCGCATTGCGGGCTGTCGTCGCGCCGTCTCCGGTGCGCGTCAGCACACCCTCCTCTCGCAGCTCGGCGACGGTGGCGCCCAGCATGATTCGAGCACACGCCTTGGCCAGCGGCACGGCGGTGGCCTTCGATACGAATGGCACCGTCCGGCTGGCGCGTGGATTGGCCTCCAGCACGTAGAGCACGTCATCCTTGAGCGCGTACTGCACGTTGAGCAGCCCCACCACCCCGATGCCGTGGGCGATGGCCTCGGTGGCACGCCGCACCGACTCGATGTCGCTGCGGCCCAACGTGACCGGCGGAAGTGCGCAGGCCGAGTCGCCGGAGTGAATGCCGGCCTCCTCGATGTGTTCCATGATTCCGCCGATGTACACCTCGGCGCCGTCGCACAGTGCGTCGACGTCGATCTCGATGGCGTCCTCGAGGAACCGGTCGACGAGCACGGGGTGTTCGGGCGACAGCTGGGTGGCGCGGGTGATGTAGCCCTCCAGCGTCTCGTCGTCGTAGACGATCTCCATGCCGCGCCCACCCAGCACGTAGGACGGCCGCACCAGCACGGGATAGCCGATCTCGGCTGCGATCCTGCGCGCCTGCTCGAAGCTCGTGGCCATGCCGAACTTGGGTGCAGGCAGCCCCGCGGCCCGCAGCACCTCACCGAACCGTCCGCGGTCCTCGGCCAGGTCGATGGCCTCTGGCCTGGTGCCGACGATCGGCACCCCGGCCTTCTCCAACCGCTCCGCCAGGCCCAGCGGGGTCTGCCCGCCGAGCTGCACGATGACGCCGACGACACCGGGACCGCCCTTGCCGGACGCTGATTCGGCGAAATACACCTCGAGCACGTCCTCGAACGTCAACGGCTCGAAGTACAGCCTGTCGGCGGTGTCGTAGTCGGTGGACACCGTCTCCGGGTTGCAGTTGACCATCACGGTCTCGAACCCGGCCGCACTCAGCGTGGTTGCGGCGTGCACACAGCTGTAGTCGAACTCGATGCCCTGCCCGATCCGGTTGGGTCCGGAGCCGAGAATGAGCACCTTGGGCTTCTCGGTTTGCGGGGCGACCTCCGTCTCGGCAGCCGGGTCGACTTCGTAGCTGCTGTAGTGGTAGGGCGTCTTGGCCTCGAACTCGGCCGCGCAGGTGTCGACGGTCTTGAAGACGGGGTGGATGCCGAGCCGCCCACGCAGCGCGCGCACGCCGGCCTCACCGGCCAATTCCGGTCGCAGCGCGGCGATCTGACGGTCCGAAAGGCCGTAATGCTTGCTGCGCCGCAACAGCTCCTCGTCCAGCACGGGTGCGTCCAACAGCACCGAGCGCAGCGCGACGAGCCCGGCGATCTGCTCGACGAACCACGGGTCGACGCCCGATGCTTCCGCGACCGCTTCGACGGTGGCACCAAGGCGCAGCGCCATCTCCATGTCGTAGAGCCGTCCGTCGGTGGGGGTCTTGAGGCCCTCCAGCAGATCGTCGAGATCCACGTCGGGGTCTGGGGCGGTCCAGAAGCCCGCGCGGTCCGTCTCCAGGGAGCGCATCACCTTGCCGAGCGCCTCGATAAAGTTGCGTCCCAACGACATTGCCTCGCCGACGGATTTCATCGTGGTGGTCAAGGTGGCGTCGGCGCCGGGGAACTTCTCGAACGCGAACCGGGGCGCCTTGACGACGACGTAGTCCAGCGTCGGCTCGAAGCAGGCGGGCGTTTCCTTGGTGATGTCGTTGAGGATCTCGTCGAGCGTGTAACCGATCGCCAGTTTGGCGGCGATCTTGGCGATCGGGAAGCCGGTGGCCTTTGACGCCAGCGCGGAAGACCGCGACACCCGCGGGTTCATCTCGATGACGATGAGGCGGCCGTCTTGTGGGTTGACGGCGAACTGGATGTTGCAGCCGCCGGTGTCGACGCCGACCTCGCGCAGGATTGCGATTCCGAGGTCGCGCATCTTCTGGTATTCGCGGTCGGTCAGCGTCATCGCGGGGGCGACGGTCACCGAGTCGCCGGTGTGCACGCCCATCGGGTCGACGTTCTCGATCGAGCAAACGACGACCACGTTGTCGTGGCCGTCGCGCATCAGCTCGAGCTCGAATTCCTTCCAGCCGAAAATGGATTCCTCGATCAGCACGTTGGCGCTGGGCGAGGCCGTCAGCCCGTCGCCGGCCATCCGATCGACATCCTCGGCGGAATACGCCATGCCAGAGCCGAGGCCGCCCATGGTGAAGGATGGGCGAACGACGACGGGCAGCCCGAGCTCCTCGACCGTCTCACGGACCTCGTCCATGGTGAAACACACACGGGAGCGGGCGGATTCGCCGCCGACCTTGGCGACGATGTCCTTGAACCGCTGCCGGTCCTCGCCGCGCTGAATGGCCTCGAAGTCGGCGCCGATCAGCTCGACCCCGTAACGTTCAAGCGCCCCGTTCTCGTAGAGCGCGACGGCGGTGTTCAGCGCGGTCTGCCCGCCCAACGTGGCGAGCAGCGCGTCGATCTTGTTGCCGCGCTCGGCTTGTTGGGCGATGACGCGCTCGACAAACGCTGGGGTGATCGGCTCGACGTAGGTGTGGTCGGCGAACTCCGGGTCGGTCATGATGGTCGCAGGGTTGGAGTTGACCAGGCTCACCTGTAGCCCCTCGGCGCGCAGCACGCGACAGGCCTGGGTGCCCGAATAGTCGAACTCGCAGGCCTGACCAATGACGATCGGCCCGGAGCCGATCACCAGTACGTGGTTCAGGTCGGTGCGACGCGGCATCTAGTGCTTCTCCCCTGCCATCAGGTCGACAAACTGGTCGAACAGGTACTCCGCGTCGTGCGGACCCGCGGCTGCCTCCGGGTGGTATTGCACCGAAAAAGCATGCCCGTCAACGAGTTTGATGCCTTCGACGACGCCGTCGTTGGCGCAGGTGTGGCTGACCTCGGCGAGTCCGAACGGCGTATCGAACCGCTCCCCCGCCTCACCTTCAAGCGCGAACCCGTGGTTCTGCGCGGTCACCGCGACCCTGCCGGTGGCGTGGTCGATGACCGGCACATTGATGCCGCGGTGTCCGAACACCATCTTGTAGGTCGAGCGGCCGAGCGCCCTGCCGAGGATCTGGTTGCCGAAGCAGATGCCGAACAGCGGGATTCCGGCACCGAGCACTTCTCGGGTGACGGCGACGATGTGGTCGGCGGTCGCCGGATCGCCCGGGCCGTTGGACAGAAACACCCCATCGGGCTTGAGTTCAGAGATCTGTTCAAAGGTCACCGTCGACGGCAACACATGACTGCGGATACCGCGCCTTGCGAAGTTGCGCGGCGTATTGGTCTTGATGCCGAGGTCGATCGCGGCGACGATGAACCGTTGCGGCCCCTCGGGTTCCACGACATAGGTGGCGTCGGTGCTGACCTCGCCGGCCAGGTCGGCGCCGAGCATCGAGGGCTGGCTGCGCACGCGGGTGAGCAGCTCGTCGGCGTCGGCCAGCGCATCACCGGAGAACACCCCGGCCTTCATCGAGCCGAGGCTGCGCAGATGCCGCACCACGGCGCGGGTGTCGATGCCCGCGATGCCGACGATCTCCTGGCGGACGAGTTCGTCCTCGAGCGTGCCGGTGGCGCGCCAGTTCGACGCCCGCGGAGACGGGTCGCGCACCGCATAACCTGCCACCCAGATCTTGTCGCCTCGGCTTTCGGCATCCTCATGGTTCCACCCGGTGTTGCCGATCTGCGGGGCGGTGGCCACCACGATCTGCCCGTGGTAGCTCGGGTCGGTGAGCGTCTCCTGGTAGCCCGACATGCCGGTGGAGAACACCGCCTCCCCGAGCGTCTCGCCGATCGCCCCGAACGGGGTGCCGGTGAAGATGCGCCCGTCCCCGAGGACAAGGACCGCCTTGCTCATGCAACCTCCAACCAGCGCGCGTACTCCCGGCGATCGTCGGCGCGAAACCCGGTATCGATTTCGGCGCCCGACGGTAACCGCCACCGGATGGCCAGGATGCCTTCGTGGGTCATCGCCTTGCCCGCGATGCCCTTCTCCCTGCGGATCGCGGCGATCGCGTCGTCGGGTATCCAGATTGGTTCGGCGCCCGTGCGCTGCAACATGATTCCTTCGGGGTAACGGGTCAGCACAGCCTTGGCGCGATCACCGAGGTCACCGACGGCGATGCGATCCAGCCAGCTGGGCGCAAGCGTGCTGCCCACGTAGAGACCCTTGGTCGCGGGGATCAGCGCCGGGCCCACGGTATCCGGCAGCGACGGCAGCGTGCCAATCAATTGCGCCTGCCGCCGCGCACGGCGCAGCCAGCCGCGCAGCATCTGCCGGATCAGGAACGCGATCAGCACCGCAACCACCACGGCCATGATCAGTGACGTGACGAGCGTTCCGGTGTTCATGCCGGGCTCTTCCCGTCGCGCGCAGTGACCTTGCCCCGCAGCAGCGTCAGCGTGACGGCCGCAGGCAATTCCATCGATTCATAGGGTGTGTTGTCCGAGCGGCTGGCCAGCGCGGACCCCTCGACCGTCCAAATGGCGTCGGGGTCGACAACCGTCAGGTTGGCCGGCTCGCCGATCTCCAGGGGTCGGCCCTGATCCGGCAATCCGACTATGCGGGCCGGGTTTTCGCTCATCACCCTGGCGACGTCGCGCCACGTCAGTAGGCCGGGCCGCACCATCGTCTCGACCACCACCGACAGCGCTGTCTGCAGTCCCAACATGCCGGGCCGCGCAACGGAGAACTCGCAGAACTTCTCATGTTCGGCGTGCGGGGCATGGTCGGTGGCAACACAGTCGACGACGCCATCGGCCAGCGCCTGGCGCAGAGCCTCGGCGTCACTGGCCTCGCGCAGCGGCGGGTTGACGCGGTTGCGGCCGTCGTAGGTTGCCAGCCGACGATCATCCAGCATGAGGTGGTGCGGGGTCACCTCGGCGGTGATCGAAATACCCTGCGCCTTAGCCCATCTGATGATTTCGACGGTGCCCGTGGTGGAGGCGTGGCAGATGTGTACCCGCGCTCCGGCGTCGCGGGCCAGCAGCGCGTCCCTGGCGACGATGGATTCCTCGGCGGCGCGCGGCCAGCCCGCCAACCCGAGCCGCGCGGCGTTGGGCCCCTCGTGGGCGACGGCGTCGACGGTCAGCCGCGGCTCCTCCGCGTGCTGCGCGATGAGGACGCCAAGGCCCGTCGCATATTCCAGCGCGCGGCGCATCAGTAGAGGGTCGTGGACGCAGACGCCGTCGTCGGAGAACATCCGTACCTGACCGGCACCGGCGTTCATCATGCCCATCTCGGTGAGCTGAGTTCCGGCCAAGCCCATGGTGACCGCCCCCACCGGGTGCACGTCGACCAGACCGACCTGTTGGCCACGATGCCAGACGTGGTCGGTGACGACGGGACTGTCGGCGACCGGATTGGTGTTGGCCATCGCGAACACCGCGGTGTAGCCACCCAAAGCCGCTGCCGCCGAGCCGGTTTCAATGTCCTCGGCGTACTCCCGGCCCGGCTCGCGCAGGTGCGTGTGCAGGTCGACCAAGCCGGGCAGCAGAATCTGATCGGTAGCGTCGAAAACGTCGGCATCATCGGGGATGGCCAGGTCCGTGCCGATGTCGGCGATCTGACCATCGGAGACGAGTACGTCGAGCCGGTCCCCCTCGCCGTAGAGCCGCACCCCGCGGATCAACACGCTCATGCGCTGATCGCCTCCTGCTCTGCGCCCACCAGTAAGTGGAACAGCACCGCCATTCGGACATGCACACCGTTGGAAACCTGTTGCAGGACCGCTGATTGTGTCGAATCGGCGACCGAGAAGGCGATCTCCATGCCGCGCACCATCGGGCCGGGATGCAGCACCACCGCATTGCCGGGAAGCATGGCCTGACGCTTTTCCGAGAGCCCGTAGAGCACCGAGTACTCGCGCGCAGACGGGAAGAATCCGCCATTCATCCGCTCGGCCTGCACGCGCAGCATCAGCACCGCGTCGGCGACCGGCAGTTCGGCGTCGATGTCATGCGAAACACTGACCGGCCAGTCGGCGACGCCGACCGGAAGCAGCGTTGGCGGCGCGACGAGAACCACCTCGGCGCCGAGCGTGTCCAGCAGCAACACGTTGGACCGCGCCACCCGGCTGTGCAACACGTCGCCGACGATCACCACCCGCTTACCCTCGATGCTGCCCAGTCGCTGCCGGATGGTCAGCGCGTCGAGCAGCGCCTGCGTCGGATGTTCGTGAGTGCCGTCCCCGGCGTTGATCACCGTCGGTCCGCCGTCCTCGGTGGCGGTCCACTCGGCGAGCTGCTGGGCGGCACCGGAGGCGGGGTGCCGGATGATCAGCGCGTCGGCCCCCGCGGCGCGCAGCGTGAGCGCGGTGTCGCGCAGCGATTCACCTTTGGAGACAGAGGATCCGGAGGCACTGACGTTGATCACGTCGGCGCTCATCCATTTACCCGCGACCTCGAACGACACTCGGGTGCGGGTGGAGTTCTCGTAGAACATCGTGATGATCGTGCGGCCGCGCAGAGTCGGCAGCTTCTTGACCTCGCGGCCGAGCAGCGCCTGGCTGAACCGGTCGGCGTCGTCGAGGATGGCGAGCGCGTCATCACGGGACAGGTCGGCGGCGGACAGTAGATGCTTCATCGTGGCGGCCCTCCGTGAGGTGCGATGGACACTCCGTCGTGGCCGTCGTCCTCAGCGAGGCGCACCTTGACGTTCTCACTGCGCGAGGTGGGCACGTTCTTGCCGACGTAATCTGCGCGCAGCGGCAGCTCGCGGTGACCGCGATCGACAAGCACCGCGAGTTGCACCGCCCTCGGACGGCCGATGTCGCGCAGCGCGTCCAGGGCAGACCGCACGGAACGACCCGTATAGAGGACGTCGTCGACGAGGACGACCAGAGTGTCGTCGATGCCGCCCTCAGGAATCGAGGTGTCCTCCAGCGGCCGGGGCGGCTTGATGTCGAGGTCGTCGCGGTACAGCGTGATGTCGAGGGCACCGCGCGGCAGGGTCACGCCGGAGAACTCGTTGATCTTGTCGGCGAGCCGGGCGGCCAGGGTGACGCCCCTGGTCGGGATGCCGAGGAGGACGACGCGGGGCGCGTCGGGACCGTCAAGTGCGGTCTTCTCGATGATCTGATGGGCGATGCGGGAGATGGTCCGGCCGACGTCCGCGGCAGACAACAATTCCCGGTCGGTGTCGGGAGAGCCCACGATGCGACTCTGACCTCCTTCTCCGCCTCTCTGGACGGATCGTTAAAGGACGTCGAAACTTCGGCGCGAGCCTAGCACCCGGCAACATGGAGCCCGTCGGCGACACCCATTCCTCTGCGCAGTGGCCGCCTACACGCTGGGAGACCCAGGCGCGCCCGGCTACACCTTGCCGTCGGCGGCGATGACACCGACTGTGTCGTAGTCCAGCCCCGAAGTCTGGGTACGCTGACGCCGATGAAGCTCGACACCAACCAGGCCTCCATCCGCGAAGCGATCGATGCCGGCCTGCTGGCGGGTGCGGTCACGCTGGTTTGGCGCTCGGGCGAGGTACTGCAGGTCAACGAGCTCGGCTACCGCGACGTCGAGGCCAACCTCCCGATGCAGCGAGACACGATTTTCCGTATCGCATCGATGACCAAGCCCGTGACCGTCGCCGCAGCGTTGAGCCTGATGGACGAGGGCAAGCTGGCGCTGGCCGACCCGGTCGCCAAGTGGTTGCCGGAGCTGTCGGACATGCGAGTGCTTGATACACCTGGCGGTCCGCTGGACAAGACGCATCCCGCGCGTCGACCGATCACCATCGAAGACCTGATGACGCACCGCAGCGGCCTGGCGTACTTCTTCTCTGTGACCGGGCCGCTGGCGAAGGCGTATTCGGGCATCTCTGCTCGGCAGAACCCGGACGGCTGGCTGGCCGAGGTGGCCGCGTTACCTCTTGAGCATCAACCCGGAGACCGACTGACATACAGCAACGCCACCGATGTGTTGGGCGTCCTGCTTGAGCGAATCGAAGGCAAGTCACTCCAGGAGATACTCACCGAGCGGGTGCTGGGCCCACTGAACATGGCCGACACCGGATTTTTCGTAGCCGCTCGCAATCGCAGTCGTACGGCCACCATGTACAAGCTCGGGGACGACGACACGCTCAGCCATGACGCGATGGGGCCGCCGCCCATCGCGCCGCCTCCGTTCTGCATGGGTGGCGCCAACCTCTTCTCCACGGCCGGCGACTATCTGACGTTCGCACGCATGCTGCTGGCCGGCGGCGAAATCGACGGTATACGGGTGCTTTCCGAAGAGGCCGTGCGGCTCATGCGCAGTGACCGGCTGACGGACAGCCAGAAACGTCATCCATTTCTCGGAATGCCGTTCTGGATCGGCCGAGGTTTTGGACTGAACCTTTCGGTGGTCACCGACCCGAGCCGATCACGCTCGCTGTTCGGCCCCGGCGGTGTTGGCACGTTCAGTTGGCCGGGCGCCTACGGCACCTGGTGGCAGGCCGATCCGAGCGAAGACCTCATCCTGATCTACCTGATCCAGAACCTGCCGAACTTCGGCGCCGACGCAGCGGCCGCCGTGGCAGGCAACACCTCACTCTTGAAACTTCAGTCAACACAACCGAAGTTCGTGCGGCGGACCTATCAGGCGCTTGAGATCTAGCGGTTACCCTAGCGGCCATGGCACAGCCGACCGTCCTGATCAGCGGCGCCGGAATCGCAGGGCCTGCGTTGGCCTTCTGGCTGAACAAGAGTGGTTATCGCGTAACGATCGTTGAGACCGCCGACGGCATCCGTCCGGGCGGACAAACCGTCGATCTGCGGGGTGCAGGCGGTGACGTGGTCGGACGGATGGGACTGCTCCCCGAGATGCAGGCACGCTCGCTCGATCAGCGCGGCCCGGCGTGGATCAAATCCGATGGACGTCGCCGGGCCGAGATGCCGGTGACGGCATTCAACGGCAACGGCGTGGTCTCCAAGCTCGAGATCCTCCGCGGCGACTTGGTCGACGTGCTGTATCAGGCGACCAAGGACCAGGCCGAGTACCGCTTCAAAACCCGCATAGCAGAACTCAGCCAGAACGGCGACGGCGTCGAAGCCACACTGACCGACGGAACCAGCCTGTCGGTAGACCTCGTCGTCGGCGCCGACGGGCCGCATTCGGCCGTCCGCCGCTTGGTGTTCGGCCCCGAGGAACAGTTCGTCAAACCACTCGGCGGGTACAACGCATGGTTCACCGCGCCTGACACCGTCGGGCTCGACGGTTGGTATCTGATGTATCAGGCGCCCGGCCTCAATGCGTCGATGCGGCCCCCACGCGACCCGGCGCTCGCCAAGGCCGGGCTGGCGTTTCGCTCCGAACCGGTCGAATACGACCGGCGCAACGCCGACGAACAACGAGCGTTGCTCACAAGGCATTTCGCCGGTGCTGGCTGGCAATGCGACGCGCTATTGTCGGCGGCGGCCGAGTCCGACGACTTCTACTTCGACTCGTTCCTGCAAGTGCACATGCCGACGATCTCGCAGGGCCGGGTGACGCTCGCGGGTGACGCCGGATATTGCGCCTCACCGCTGAGCGGGATGGGCACCAGCCTCGCGCTCGTCGGCGCATATGTGTTGGCGGGTGAACTCGCGGATGCCGGTTCCCTTGACGCGCAAAGGATCCAGGCGGCATTGCAGGGCTATGAGTCGGTGATGCGGCCGTACATCGACCGGTGCCAGGACCTGCCGAACGGCATCGACGGATACTTGCCAAAGTCAGCCAGCGACATCGCGGTCACGGCCCAGGTGATGAAGTGGATGCAGCGCTGGCCGTTTCGTTCCTTCGCCGAGAGAAAGTGGTTTACCACAGCCGACGCGATCAAGCTGCCGGACTACTGACAGGTCTCTTCACAGCATCTTCGCTCCTCCGCGGCGCTCAGCTTGGCCTCGGCGATGCGGTAGACGCCGTCCAGCGCGGCCACGTCGACACCGACGTATTCGCTGACCACTGCGGGCGCTACACCCGCGTCGCGCAGCCGCAGTGCCAGCGAGTATGGCAGCGGAAGCTTGCGAAGTGCGCTCTCATGGGAGTTGAGTTCATCGGCCACCTCATCAGCCTGCGCTCATAGCCGGACGACGAGGTGAGTAGGGCCCTACTCGATTTGTCGCGTACCCGGGTCCGGCCCACTCAGGCGCCGCACCCACCGCCCGCCGTGTCCCTCCACCGATCAGGCCGAGCTCTGGTCCCGGCCCGTCAGCGCGCCTAGTTCGCGGCTCTGGGGCAGCATTGCGGCCAGTTCATCTCTCGGTCAGCCGCACCGGTCGTGGCCGTCGCACGATAAGTGTGTCCCTCGACCGTGCGAACCGACAGTGTCTGCACGCGCCGAGCACGTCATCGACGACCCCTTACGTTCCGCACGGCTGCGGACCGGGGCGCGCGCCGCGGCGTCGATCGCCGCGATCAGGTCGGCGATCTTCTCGAATTCTTCTGAAACCGTGGATAGTTCGGTTGCGTCGCTGTCGGACAGTGCTGCCGCGAAGCGCGCGGCAAGCCTGCGCGTGGGCCTTCCACAATGTTCTCCAGCTCGCGAGACGTTGGGAATCGACGACGAAGAACTTGGTCGGTCATCAATGATCCCGTTGGGTTGTGATCGAATCTCGCCTTCGTTCCGATGCCCCTAATCGCCAGACAGCTCAACGGATTCGGCGGTACGTCGGTGCCAGAACACCTGCCACGGTCGAATTGCACTGGATGAATCAATGCTCTGCCCGATCCCGCGCGACATGCGAACGAAGGACCACCAGCTGCGTCATAGTGACCTTCGTCACTATCCGGGCGTGTGCGGGGCGTTGACCATGAGGGCGTGACGAATTTATGCAGATCATCTACGACACGATGGCCAACGACGCCGTTCGGGAACGTGTAATGACCACGGTCGGTGAGGCGCCGCACACTGAGCTGCCTACACGGGCGACCTCGGGTCGGCCGGCCCGACTCATCAGCCCAAACAACCCCTGGCGGCACCCCTTCCGCGTACCCCGGGTCGAAAAGCCGCGAGCCGAAGGGCGCCTCTACCTATCGGATGGTCGCCGGCTTGGCTACGCCGAGTACGGCGACCCCTCCGGCGCGGTAGTGCTGTGGTGCCACGGCACACCCGGCGGACGGCGCCAGTTTCCTCTGCTCGGCCGGCGTGCCGCCGAAAAACTCGGTCTCCGCGTCGTACTCATCGAGCGGCCCGGGTCGGGGCTTTCGGATCCGCACCCTTACGACTGTGTGGCCGACTGGGCCGGCGACGTCGCTCTTGCGGCGGACGCCCTCGGCGCCCAGCGGTTCGGCGTCATCGGACTTTCCGGCGGCGGACCCTACGCGCTGTGCTGTGGCGCGGCGCCGCCGCTCGCCGGTCGAGTTGCGGCGGTAGGGGTGCTGGGCGGCGTGGTTCCGTCGGTCGGGCCCGACGCCAGTGCGACTGGCGCGATCGACCTGGCTCGCCGCTTGGCCCCGATACTGTCATGCTTCCGCCAGCCGTTAGCGGCGCTGGTTACCGGGTTGGTGGTGCCGATCATTCCGTTCGGGCACTACGCCTACCGGGGCTACTCGAGCATCAGCCCCGCAGGCGATCAGAGGGTTTTCGCCAACAGCGAGATGGAGGGGATGTTCCTCGATGACCTCGCGCTCGTCGTTAAGGGCCGCGGCCAAGCCGTCGTGGACGACATCCGCCTGTTCGCGCGCGATTGGGGCTTCCGGCTGGCCGACGTGAAGGTGCCCGTGCGTTGGTGGCACGGCGACGCCGACCCCATCGTTCCCCTTGGCGGCGCGAAGGCGGCGGCCGCGCACATACCCGACGCCGAACTCACTATGCGGCCGGAGGAGAGCCACCTCGGCGGTTTCGACGCGGCAGACGAGGTCCTCGGCTTCATCCGCTCGCACCTCTGAGGCGAAAGACAGTCGGATGGGACTCACAGTGGCGGTCACCGGACCGACCGGCGAGATAGGAATCTCGGCCGTGAAGGCGCTGGAGCGGAACGCGGCGGTGGACCACATCGTCGGGATGGCGCGCCGGCCGTTCGACCCCGGTGCGCACGGATGGACGAAGACGACTTATCAGCGCGGCGACATCCTCGATCGCGAGGCTGTCGATGCGCTGGTCTCCGATGCTGACGTGGTGGTCCATCTGGCGTTCATCATCATGGGTTCCCGCGAGGAGAGTCGACGGATCAACCTGGCGGGTACGCGCAATGTCTTCGAGGCGACGGTGGCCGCCGGGCGTCCGAAGCGTTTGGTCTACACCTCCTCGGTCGCGGCCTACGGTTACCACTCGGACAACCCGATCCCCCTGACCGAGGATGTGCCGCCGCGCGGCTCGCCCGAGCACTACTACTCCGAACAGAAGGCGCTGTGCGAAGCCGCTTTGGCCGAAATCACGGCGGGCTCATCGGTGGAGGTCTTTGTGCTGCGCCCGTGCATCGTCGCGGGGCCGAAGGCCCCCGCACTCGACAATGCGATGCCGTGGCATTGGCTGCCGGGGATGCGGGCGGCGACCCGCGCCGTGCCGCTACTCAAACCACTCGTCCCCGAGCCGGGGATGCCACTGCAGTTGGTGCACCACGACGACGTCGCAGAGGCGATCGCGTTGGCCGCGACGGCATCGGCACCGGCCGGTGCGTACAACATCGCCGGCGACGGCGTGGTGTCGACGTCCGAGGTGGTCGCGGCACTGGGCGGACGCCCGGTGCGGGTGCCGCAATTAGCCGCTGCGGCCGCGTCGGCTGTCGTAGCGCAACTGCCGTTCGCTCCGTCGGCGCTCGAGTGGCTACATGTTGTGCGGACGTCGGTCGTGATGGACACCAGCAAGGCCAAGTCGGTGCTCGGCTGGACGCCGAAATACACGTCCGCCGAAACACTAAAGGCGCTTGCCGCCGTGGTCTAGCAAGCATCTTGTATTCGTGCGGCCGCAGCCGCTGGCGTTGTTTTCGATCCGCTCATGAACCGACGGCCCCACGAAAAAGGAGGAAAGACCCTAACCGTCGAGGGGGTTTGCAGGTGATGCTCGCTTCGTACCGGACCAAATCACCACCTGGGAAAGGGAAGCGGATGAGCGACAAAGTGCTGGAGGTCATCTCCTGGAACCCCGACGACAATCCTGACGTGCCGGGCCTGGCACACGGGACAACGCGATACGGCAGTCACTCGTTTGACATCAGCGTGTCGGTGGTCCCGGGCGAAGTCGATGCGCTGGAAGCACTCGAGCAGGTGTTCGCGAAGCTGCGTCAGATCCTGCTCAGCGAGAAGCCTGATGTCGAATACTTCAGCGTTGACTTGAAGGTGGCGTCGGCCACGCCAATTCCGCGGCCATAACATTAGGCAACGATCGAACGTCGATGGCGTTGTGGATCAACGTCCCTCGACAACGGATGCGAAAGTGGAGGTCGCTCAGACCATGATCGATACCGACGTGATCAAGGCTGCGGTGGAGTTGGCTATCCGGGCCCCCTCGCTGCACAACAGTCAACCCTGGCGGTGGGTCGCCGGTCGTGGCGTACTAGAGCTGTACGCCGATCCAACACGGATCGGGCGGTCGACCGACAGCACCGGCCGGGAGGTGCTGATCAGCTGCGGTGCGGTGCTCGATCATCTTTGCGTGGCGATGGCCGCTGCCGGCTGGAAGGCGAGCATCGAACGGTTCCCGAACCCAAACAACCTCGACCACCTGGCAACACTTGAGTTCTACCCGATGGAGTTCGTCACCGACGCCCATCAGGCCCGCGCGGAGGCGATCCGGCATCGCCAAACAGATCGGCTTCCCTTCGCGGCGCCACCGCAATGGGATTCGTTCGAACCCGTTCTTCGCGAAACACTCGGCGCCAGTGTCGTCGAGCTGGACGTGATCCCCGACGATTCGCGTCCACTGCTGGCCGACGCGTCACGCCTCACTGCCGACTTGCGACGCTACGACTCGTCATACCACGCCGAACTTCAGTGGTGGACGACCCATTCCGATTCGTCACAGGGTATTCCGCAGGGTTCGCTCGTGTCCGAATTGGAGGCCGAACGAGTTGATGTGGGTCGGGACTTTCCTGCCAGTGGGCACGCCGAACGGCGCGCGCTCATTGGCCGCGACCATTCGAAGATTCTCGTGCTTTCCACCTATGACGACAGCCGGAAAAGCGCCTTGGGATGCGGAGAAGCACTGTCCACGGTGTTGCTCGAGTGCACGATGGCATCGCTCGCCACCTGCACGTTGACCCACATGATCGAGCGCCATGCCAGCCGCGAAATTGTCCGTCGACTCACCAGCCGGCGCGCAGAGCCGCAGCTCTTGATCCGGGCCGGCACCATTCCGCAAACCGAGTCACCGCCGTCGCCCACACCGCGGCGGCCAGTGAGCGAGGTACTGGAGATTCGTCGATAGCCAGCAATGGCTACTGATCAGGCGGTATGCCGTTCGGCGATGGTGATGCCGGGCGGCGGCGCTGCCGTAGAACTGTCGTGCGCACCGGTGGGTGTGACGAATTCCGCTGTGTGAAGACCATTTTCGTTACCCGCGTCGACCCGCCAGCCAGGCGATTCACAGTACGGAGGGCGACAGGTTTGATCCCGCAACCCGATATACGTGGGCATCAGATGCTGTAATGCCCTATTGATAAGTGCCAAAGGTCCTCGTCGGTGTTCACCGGCCGGTAACCGGCAGCGGATAGCGTGCGCTCATGTCGTTACATGAGACAGGTCTCCTGGCCAGTGACGACCCGACCGACCGCGAACTGGTCGGTTTACTTGGGCAGCTCGACGACCTGCTCGACAGTCTTGAGGTGGCGGAATCAGAGTGGTCGGACTGGCTGGCCGCCGTGGCCCCCGGGTATGGCCACAGTGCACGAAACATGGTGCAATACTGGGCGATTCGGCAATCCGACCTGCGCGAACTGCAGAGCCGGCTTGGCGCCTTCGGCTTGTCGTCGCTGGGCCGCAGCGAGTCACACGTCGAGGCCACGCTGCGGCTTGTCCGATCTGCAGTCGTCGCGATGCTGGAAGACACGTGGCATCCACCCGAACGCGCCGCGGTCAGCGCGGATGAGGGTCGCGAGCTGTTGCGGCGACGCGCCGTAGAGCTGTTGGGGCCGGCCCCAGCCCGTCGTGATACCCGCATCATGATCACCCTGCCGTCGGAGGCGGCGGCGGACCCGGACCTGATTCGTCGCCTGGTGGACCGCGGAATGAACGTCGCGCGCATCAACTGCGCCCACGACGATGCCGATGCGTGGCGGGCCATGGCGCGCCATGTGCGACACGCCAGCGTGATAACCGGCCGCAGCTGCGTTGTCGCCATGGACCTCGCCGGCCCGAAGCTGCGCACCGGACCGATCCAGCCCGGGCCCCGCGTCGTCAAGCTGCGGCCCCGCCGCGACGCCCTCGGCCACGTCATCGCACCGGCGCGCGCCTGGCTGACCGCCGCCGACGGCGCCGCCGCCCCACCCGAACCAGGCATGCCGGTGCTGCCGGTACCTGGATCGTGGTTAGCTCGCAGACGCGACGGTGACGTGATCGCCCTCTACGACGCCCGGGGCGCGAAGCGGCACTTGGTACTGACCCGGCCGGACGCCCAGACCGCCGGGTTCGTTGTGACCGGCGACAAAACCACCTACCTGGCGGCCGGCACGGTCTTGCACGCCAAGCACAAAGACCGTACGGAGCTGGGGCTCTTGCCTGCGCGTGAACAATATCTACTGCTGCGCCGGGGCGACACGCTGAACCTCACCCGTGACTGCTCACCGGCGCCCGTCGATCCCGAGGGCGTCCCGAGAATCGGCTGCACACTTCCCGGGGTTTTCGACAACGCTCGGGTCGGCGAAAAGATCCACTTCGACGACGGCCGAATCGGTGGTGAAATCATCGCCGTCGACCGCGACGTGCTGCGGGTGCGGATCGATCACGCCGCGCCCGAAGGTTCCCGGTTACGCGCCGCCAAGGGCATCAATGTGCCGGATACCCGGCTGCCGATATCGGCCCTGACCGCCAAGGACATTGCCGACCTGGCGACGGTGGTGGATATCGCCGATGTTGTCGACGTGTCATTCGTGCAGGATCCATCCGACATCGGCCAGCTGCACGAAACGCTGGGCCGGCTTGGCGCCGACAAGCTGGGCGTCGTGCTCAAGATCGAGACACGGCAGGCGTTCGAACGCCTGCCGCAATTGCTGCTGACGGCGATGCGCCGGCCGCGCGTCGGTGTGATGATCGCGCGCGGCGACCTCGCGGTCGAGGTGGGCTACGAACGGCTGGCCGAGTTGCAGGAAGAGATCCTGTGGTTGTGCGAGGCGGCGCACATACCGGTGATCTGGGCCACGCAGGTGCTTGACCAACTCGCAAAGAGCGGACTGCCGTCTCGCGCCGAGATCAGCGACGCAGCGATGGGTGAACGCGCCGAGTGCGTCATGCTCAACAAGGGCCCCCACATCGAGGACGCGGTCGTTGTGCTCGACGACATCCTGGGTCGGATGGCCGAGCACCACTACAAGAAGAACGCGTTACTGCGACAGCTGCACTCCTGGCGACCCCAACTGGCGCCGTAAGCACATCTGCGGAAGCAGCGCATGGGCAAGGATCCCGCCTTCGGATCCGGTCCCCTAGCCACCGTGATCCGGGACTTGCTGTCGATCTTGATCTACCTCGGCGCGGTCACCGTGCTCCTCGACTGACAAGAACGGTCCTCAAACAAAAGTTGGTCCGACGCGCCCACTATCTGATAAGTTCTTCAACTGTTCGAACTTAGGAAATAGAAAGTCTTCAGGGGGGTTGCGTGGGGTCTGAGCCGCTGTACAAGCTAAAGGCCGAGTTCTTCAAAACCCTCAGCCATCCGGCGCGAATCAGGATCCTCGAACTCCTGGCCATCGAGGACCGATCGGTCGGTGAACTCCTGCCGGAGATCGGCATCGAGTCGTCGAACCTCTCCCAGCAACTGGGAGTGCTCCGGCGGGCCGGCGTCGTCGACGCGCGCAAGGACGGCAACACGGTGATCTACTCGATCGCCTCACCGGACATCGCCGAACTATTGGCGGTGGCGCGCAAGGTACTGACGACCGTGCTCAGCGATCGCGTCGCGGTGCTCAAAGACCTTCGCGCCAACCGATGAGCGGCAGTGGGATGGGCTGGGTCCGCAAGATCTTCCAGGTCCGCCGGGTCGTCGAGCGGGCAGGCCCGGGGCCACCGGCGGCGGCGAAACCACCTGCGGGAGTGAGGGGTTCTCTGCAGGTGCGCCATGTCGACGCCGGCTCCTGTAACGGCTGCGAGGTCGAGATCGCCGGCGCGTTCGGACCGGTCTACGACGCCGAACAGTACGGGGCGCGGCTTGTGGCCTCACCGCGGCACGCAGACGCGCTTCTGGTGACCGGCGTCGTCACCCGCAACATGGCCGACCCGTTGCGCAGAACCCTGGCCGCGACGCCCCAACCGAGGGTGGTCATCGCGTGCGGTGACTGCGCGCTGAACCGCGGGCTGTTCAAGGACGCCTACGGCGTGGTCGGCGCCGTGGGTGAGGTGGTGCCCGTCGACGTCGAGGTCCCCGGATGTCCGCCGACACCCAGCCAGATCGTCGGGGCGCTGCGATCGGTGACCGGCAAGTGACCGCCACAATCCCTTCGGTAGACACACCGACGGCGGTGCGCACCAACGGTTTCGGAACTGCCGCTGGGATTCTCACCTCGTGCCTCGGCGCGCTGGGCGTGTGGGCCGGGGTGGTCGGCATATTCGGAGCGCCGCGGCCGATCGACATCGGCTGGCTGCTGCCGCTGTCTGGCGTGCAGCTGGATGTCGATCCACTCGGCGGCTTCTTCATCGCGCTCACCGGCGCGGTCGCCATTCCCGTCGGGTTCTACGCCATCGGCTACGCCCATCACCTCGGGCGGGTTCCGATCGCCGTCCTACCGTTGTTCGTCGCGGCGATGCTCCTGGTGCCTGCCGCGGGATCGGTGACGACGTTCCTGCTGGCGTGGGAATTGATGGCGATCACCTCGCTGGTCCTGTTACTGGCCGAACACTCCCGGCCGGAGGTCCGCTCGACCGGCTTGTTCTATGCCGTGATGACCCAGCTCGGGTTCGTGGCCATCCTGATCGGTCTGATGGTTCTGACCGCGGCGGGCGGGGCGAACCGGTTCGCGGACCTGACGGCGGTGCCCGAAGGCGTGCGCACCGCGGTCTTCCTGCTGACTGTCGCCGGATTCGGTTCCAAGGCCGGTCTGGTGCCGCTGCATGCGTGGCTGCCGCGTGCGCATCCGGAAGCGCCGAGCCCGGTGTCGGCGCTGATGAGCGCGGCGATGGTGAACCTCGGCGTCTACGGCATCGTTCGGTTCGATCTGCAGCTGCTCGGCCCCGGTCCGCGATGGTGGGGCATGTTGCTGCTCGTCGTTGGCGGCGTGTCTGCGCTGTACGGCGTGCTGCAGGCATCGGTGGCGACGGATCTCAAACGGCTGCTTGCCTATTCGACGACCGAGAACATGGGGTTGATCACCCTCGCTTTGGGGGCGGCGACGCTGTTCTCCGGGTCTGGTGCACACGGCCCGGCCACGATCGCGATGGCGGCGGCGTTGCTGCACTTGATCGCGCACGCGGCGTTCAAGTGCCTGGGCTTCCTGGCCGCGGGGTCGGTGCTCGCCGCCACGGGGCTGCGCGACCTCGACCAGCTTGGCGGGCTGGCCCGCCGGATGCCCGCCAGCACAGTACTTTTCGGCGTGGCCGCGCTAGGGGCGTCCGGGCTTCCGCTCGGCGCCGGATTTGTCAGCGAGTGGCTACTTGTGCAGTCGTTGATCCACGCCGCACCCGGTCACGACACACTCCTGGCGTTGACGGCGCCGCTTGCGGTCGGTGCCGTCGCGCTGACCGCCGGGCTTGGTGTGGCGGCGATGGTGAAGGCGTTCGGCATCGGGTTTCTGGCCCGGCCGCGCTCCGAACGGGCGGCCGGCGCGCGGGAGGCGCCGCGCAGCATGGTCGCCGGGATGACGGTCGCATCCGCCGCCTGTGTGCTACTGGCGGTGGTGCCCGGACTGGTCGCTCCCACGCTGCGGTCGGTGCTCGACGTCCTGCCTGCCGCACAGGCGGTGGAGTTCATCGATTTCGGCACGGTGGTGCGGCTGCCCGGACTGTCGGGCTCGATCGCGCCCGGAGTGATCGCCGCGGCGCTCCTGTTGGCCATGCTCGTCGCGGTGGGGTTGACGCTGCTGCGGTCCCTCCGCCGACCTCAGCCGACCACGTTGCCGCTGTGGGCATGCGGCGCGGACGATCTGACCGCCCGGATGCAGTACACGGCGACCTCTTTCGCGGAGCCGTTGCAGCGCGTGTTCGATGACGTGCTGCGACCCGACACCGACGTCGAGGTGACCCACTACGCCGAATCGCGGTACATGGCCGACAGCGTCACGTATCGAAGCCGGATCGGCGATGCGATCGAAGACCGGCTCTATCCGCCGGTGCTGCGCGCGGTCGCCGCGGCCGCGGCGCTGCTGCGCCGTGCCCACACCGGCAGCGTCCACCTCTACCTGCTCTACGGTGCGCTCGGCGTGCTGGCCGTGCTGGTGGTCGCCAGATGAACGTCATGTCCTACGTCGCAGGCGCCGCACAGATCGGCACCGTGACCCTCGGCGCTCCGCTGGTGATCGGCCTGATGCGGCAGGTGCGCGCCCGCTGGGAAGGCCGGGCCGGTGGCGGTGTCCTGCAGCCATGGCGCGACTTGCGCAAACAGCTTGGCAAACAACAGATCACGCCGCAGGGCACGACAGTGGTCTTCACGGCGGCGCCAGCCGTGCTGGCCGGCACGACACTGCTGATCGCCGCCGTCGCGCCGCTGGTGGCCACCGGGTCACCGCTCGATGCCAGCGCCGACCTGTTCGCGATCGTCGGGCTGCTGTTCCTCGGCACGGTCGCGCTGACGCTGGCCGGGATCGACACCGGAACGTCGTTCGGCGGCATGGGCGCAAGCCGCGAGATCACCATCGCGGCGCTCGTCGAGCCGACGATCCTGCTGGCCGTGTTCGCGCTGTCCATCCCGGCCGGATCGGCAAATCTTGGGGCGCTGGTGGCGAATACAATCGAACACCCCGGCCAGGTGGCGTCGGTGACCGGGGTGCTGGCGTTCGCAGCCCTGGTGATCGTGATCATCGCCGAGACCGGCCGGCTGCCGGTCGACAACCCGGCAACCCATCTCGAGCTGACGATGGTGCACGAGGCGATGGTGCTGGAGTACGCCGGCCCGCGCCTTGCGGTGGTCGAATGGGCGTCGGCGATGCGGTTGACCGTGCTCCTAGCGCTGCTGGCGAACCTGTTCCTGCCGTGGGGGATTGCCGGCGCGCACCCCGCCGCGCTGCAGATCGTAATCGGCGTCGCCGCCATTGCAGTCAAGGTCGCCGTGCTGGCCGTGCTGCTGGGGAGCGCAGAGGTCTTCATCGCGAAGCTGCGGCTGTTCCGGGTGCCCGAACTGCTGGCCGGCTCGTTCCTGCTCGCCCTGCTGGCGGTCACTGCTGCCAACTTCTTCACGGTGTGACGGGAGAGCTTTGACCGAGAACAACTTTGCGATCCTTATCGACTTCGCCGCGGGCAGCCTCACGCTCACAGCCGTGTTCATCGTGTGGCGCCGCGACCTGCGTTCCATCGTGCGCCTGCTGGCGTGGCAGGGAGTTGCGCTGGCCGTGATCCCAATCGTGCGGGGCCTCCACGAGAACGATGCGGCCCTCGTCTGGGTCGGTGCCGCGGTGCTGGTCCTGCGGGCCGTGGCCTTGCCATGGCTGCTGACCCGGGCGCTGGCCGCCGAACCGCAGGCACAACGCGACGCCACACCGCTGGTGAACACCGCCACGTCGCTGCTGATCACCGCCGCCCTTACCGTCGTCGCGTTCGCGATCACTCGCCCCGTTGTCGATCTGGAGCCGAGCGCGACGACCAACGCGGTTCCGGCCGCGCTGGCGGTGATCCTGATCGCGCTGTTCGTGATGACCACCCGTCGGCACGCGGTGTCGCAGGCGGCCGGATTCCTCATGCTGGACAACGGGATAGCCGCGACCGCGTTTCTGCTCACCGCCGGTGTGCCGCTGATCGTCGAGCTCGGCGCGTCGCTGGACGTGCTGTTCGCCGTGATCGTGATCGGCGTGCTCACCGGCCGGCTGCGCCGCGCGTTCGGCGGCGCCGACCTCGACCGGCTGCAGGAGCTGCGCGACTGATGACCGCCCTGTTGCTTGCCTCCATCGTCGCGCCGATCGGTGCCTCTATCGCCAATCTCGTAGCGGGATGGCGCCGTTGGACCACGACGCTGACCGTCTTGTCGGCGGTCACGGTGCTGGGCTGCGGGGTGGCGCTCGCGGTGCAGATCGGCTCGAGAGAGCACGTCCTGCTGGGAGGACTGCTGCGCGCCGACGCTCTCTCGGTCACCATGCTCATCGTCATCGGCGCGGTCGGCACGCTGGCCACCTGGGCAAGCGTGGGCTACATCGACACCGAGTTGGAGCACGGTCACACCGACGATGGCGGGTCCCGTTTGTACGGCGTGCTGACGCCGGCGTTTCTCGCCGCAATGGTATTGGCAGTGTGTGCCAACAACATCGGTGTGATCTGGGTGGCGATCGAGGCCACCACCGTCGTCACCGCCTTCCTCGTCGGGCACCGCCGCACCCGGACAGCGTTAGAGGCGACATGGAAGTACGTCGTGATCTGCTCGGTCGGCATCGCCGTTGCGTTCCTCGGCACCGTACTGCTGTATTACGCCGCCAGGCACGCTGGCGCGCCCAGCACGCAGGCGTTGAACCTCGACACGCTTGCCAGTTACGCCGCCGGTCTCGATCCCGGTGTGACGAGGCTGGCCGGTGGTCTGCTGCTCATCGGCTACGGCGCCAAGGCCGGCTTGTTCCCGTTTCACACCTGGCTGGCGGATGCACACAGCCAGGCTCCGGCACCCGTCTCGGCGCTGATGAGCGGCGTGCTGCTGTCCGTCGCGTTCTCGGTGCTGATCCGGATCAAGCCGATCGTCGACGCAGCGACCGGGCCAGCATTCCTGCGCACCGGCCTGCTGGTGCTCGGGCTAGCGACCCTGCTCATCGCCGCACTGATGCTCGCAGTGACCGGCGACGTCAAACGGATGCTCGCGTACTCGTCGATGGAGAACATGGGCCTCATCGCGGTCGCCGCCGCGGCTGGGACCACACTGGCCATCGCAGCGCTGCTGCTGCATGTGCTGGCACATGGCATCGGCAAGACCGTGCTGTTCTTGGCAGGCGGTCAGCTGCAGGCGGCGCACGATTCGACGGCGATCGCGGATATCACCGCCGTGCTGAGACGTTCCCCGCTGATCGGGGCGTCATTCGCCGTCGGGCTGATCGTGCTGCTTGGGTTGCCACCGTTCGCGATGTTCGCCAGTGAGCTCGGTATCGCGCGATCGCTCGCCGATGCACGGTTGGCCTGGGTGCTGGCCGCCGGAATGTTGTTGGTCGCCATCGCTTTTGCCGCGTTGGCGCGCAATTCGGGCCGCATGCTGCTTGGCACGCCTACGGCCACCGCGCCCCCGATTGCCGTGCCCGCCACCGTGCGCGGCGGCCCTGCTGGTCGGGATCGGAGCTTCGGTCGTGCTTGGGATCACCGCCGGTCCGCTGACTGACCTGCTCGGCACGGCGGCAAGCCAGCTCGGAGCGTTGCCATGAGTGGGAATCGGGTGTTGCACAGGCTTTCTCGAGAGAGATTGCCCGACAAGGCAGAAGAACTCCTGGCGTCCGGCTTCCGGTTAGCCTTGGTGGCGGCGCACGACGACGGCGACAGGTTGCGGGTGGTCTATCTGTTCCTCGCCGGCCGGCCTGACCGTCGTATCGAGCTCGAATGCATCGTGCCCGCAGCGGATCCGACGGTGCCGTCCCTAGCGTATCTATCGTTTCCGGCCAGCCGGTTCGAACGCGAGATGGCCGATCTATACGGTATCCGCCCGATCGGCCACCCGAGGCCGCGTCGTCTGGTTCGGCACGCGCACTGGCCTGAGAACTGGCATCCCATGCGCACCGACGCCGCGACCGCACCGGAATTCGAGCCGACCGGGAGGTTTCCGTTCGTCACGGTCGAGGGCACCGGGGTGTACGAGATTCCCGTCGGGCCCGTGCATGCGGGTCTGATCGAACCCGGCCACTTCCGGTTCTCTGTCGTCGGCGAAACCATCCTGCGGCTGAAGGCGCGGCTGTGGTTCGTGCACCGAGGCGTGGAGAAGCTTTTTCACGGCCGAGCCCCAACCGACGCTGTCGAGCTGGCCGAACGAATCAGCGGAGACACCTCCGCCGGTCACGCGCTGGCGCACAGCCTGGCCATCGAGGATGCACTCGGCATCGATGCGCCCGATAAGGTGCACCGGCTTAGGGCGTTGGTGGTTGAGCTGGAACGGCTCCACAACCTCGCCGCCGACCTCGGGTTGCTCGCCAACGATGTGGGCTTCTCGCTGGCCAACACCCACGCCCAGCGGATTCGGGAGCGGCTGATGCGCATCAACGCGAACGTGACCGGGCATCGACTGCTGCGCGGTGCAATCGCGCCGGGCCGTGTTGCGCTGCGGGATCTTCCCGACCCCGCGGAGCTGCGGGCCGTTGCCGCCGACCTGGCCGAAGTGGCCGAGCTGACGCTGCGCAATGGCGTCGTTCACGACCGGTTTGCCGGTACCGCTGTCCTGGCACCCGATGATGCCCGCGCGATTGGCTGCCTGGGATATGTCGCCCGGGCCAGCGGCATTCGTACAGACGCCAGGGTCGACCATCCCACCACCGAGTTGCCCGTCGTCGAGGCGGGATCGCTTGCCGGCGATGTGCTGGCCCGTTACACAGTGCGACGCGACGAATTCGCCGCGTCCGCGGAGTTGATGTGCCACCTGATCGAATCTCACAGCGGCCCAATAGAATACACCGAGACAGCGCCGGGGGCCGCTGCCCCGAGCAGCGGGGTCGGCATCGTCGAGGGATGGCGCGGCACCATCGTGCACCGGGTCGAGATCGACGGCGAGCGGATCACCCGCGCAAAGATCGTCGACCCATCGTGGTTCAACTGGCCCGCACTACCGGTCGCCATGGCGGACACGATCGTCCCCGATTTCCCGCTGGCCAACAAGAGCTTCAATCTGTCCTACGCCGGTAACGACCTCTAGAACCCAGGCTCGGCCGTGGCGTTCACCGCCGCTGCGCGGCACAGCCAGCGATGCTACACCCGGCCCACTATCCGGCCCGCACGCGGGTTCCTGCTGTGCCGGCGACGATTTCGGCAATGTTGGTGAGCGATCCGATGACGGCTTCCCTGCCGGTGTTGCGCGCGAAGCTGCATGCGGCCTCGACCTTGGGGCCCGTCCCCCCGCCGGCAGATCCAGACAGGCGAGCTCGTCGGGAGTGACCCTGTACAGCCGCGCCTGCCCGGCGTCCCCCAGCCGGTGTAGACGCTGTCGACGTCAGTTGCGATGACGAGCAGGTCGGCGTCGCTGACTATGGCTATCGCATGCTTGCACAGCGATAGGTACGCGCGCCGATGCCTCGTGTAGCCCCAATGCGTTTGACATCTCAGGCGAACGTTCGGTTGTGCGCGAAGAATCGGCGAAATGTCGAGCGGTAAGAAACGTTCGTCGCCCAAGTCGTGTTCAACGGGCCCAATGGCGTCGGCCCAGGGCCCAAGGACCCTGTTATCCCGTGCTTCCAGACGTAGTGTCAAGAGACACAGTTGGGCCGCAACGGAGCAGGGGCTGATCACCGAGGTTCGCTCGCCGGACGGCTCACCACCGTATGTCGTACGGTGGCTGGATACTGGCCGTGTGGCGATGGTGTTTCCCGGACCCGACGCGGTGGTCGTCACGGCCGACGAAAAGAAGGTAGCGGACGAACGCAGTCAATCCCGGGTGGCAGCCGTGCAGGCGGCCATCGCGCGCCATACGGTCAGTGGATGATCCAGCATTGCTGCGCCGCCGGATCGGCTGGGTAACGCTCGGCGAAGGCTTGACTTCCTCGCCGAACAGCTACTCGAACGGTGACCCGTCCAGCCACGCCGCAACCTCCGCCAGCGGGCGGCGAGGCGTGGACGGAAGCGGATCGGCATTCACCGGCGCCCAGCCGATACGCAATAACATCTGGGGATACCCGCTCTCGCCGAGGACGTCAGTTCGGACGGCTTCCCGCGTTTCGGCGATTTCCAGGGGCTCGGTGACAGGGCAGCTCGACAAACCCAGTGCGGTAGCGGTAAGCAGCACCAGGCTCGTGGCTTCGCCGGCGCGCAGCCGCGCCAGGCTGGTGTCGTCCGCCGTACCGAGGGCCAACACCACGGCGCCGTCGTCGGCAGCTTCGGTTTCGGGGGGCTGTTCCAGCGCTGCCCCGGCGAACACGCGGCCGGGTATCGGAGATGTCGGATCGGACGTCGGTATGTTTCGCGCCGGAACACCGGACACCGATTCGTAACGGCCACTCCAGGCCGTCAGCTCCGTCAGGTAGTCAGGATCGGTCGCGTGTTGCCAGACGGCGCGCGCCACAATCTGTTGCAGCTTCGGAAGTGATGCCACTCGCCGCAGCATCACCTCAGCAGCCGCCGCGCGGGTAGCGATCAGCGCGATATCGGCGGCGGGCACCGGCCACCAGGCGTAGTGGCGCCGGTCGGTGCGTCGCCTTGGTATCGCCGCGGCCAACGTAACGTCAAGCTCACTGGCGGGGTGCCGAGATACCTCGATCGTGGCCAAGTGTTTGGGGTGCAGCGCGTCTGGCAGCCTGTGGACCTTCGCTTGCCAGCCCATCGCCGCCAATGCCACGACGGCGTGGTGTAGCGAGGCGCCACAACTCAACAACAGATCCCGGCTGTCTGGGTCGGTGTTGGGCAGGTGTCTGTCCGGGTCGGCGTACAGGTGCAGGCTCTCCGCGCCTACCGTCCACCGCCATGGCTGGGAGTTGTGAATCGACGGCGCCCGAGTAGCAAGCGACAAAACCGCGTGGGTCGTCCGGCGATCCAGGAAACGAGCACTCATTTCACCACTGCCCTCTGTTGCACCTCTGGCTGTCTCCACGGTACGCGCTGTGTGAACCCGCTCAGTTAGAGACGAAAGTCCTCGTCGACTGGTCAAATGGCCCTGCCGCGGCACTCGCCGGTCGGCAATCGCGGCGGAACGCACGCGGGTCCGGCGCGCGAGCAGCGTGATCATGGCCGAACCGAGACCGACGAATCATGGCAGCCTCGCAGCTGACCTGCGCGCCATGCACGAGCGGTTCGTCACTGGTGGCCTGGACGCCTCAATTCTCGAATCACCAATGCCGCGACCCGTAGTGGCGCAGCGCTGGCTACGCAGTCTCGCCGGCGGAGTAGACCCTGACCGCGGCGGTGCGCACTATCGAACACAACGGTCGACGAGGTGTATCGGGGGCCTGTGGCCGAGCGGGCGTCACCAACCTCGGCGCCGCGGGT
This sequence comes from uncultured Actinomycetota bacterium, assembly GCA_963841555.1. Lineage (GTDB taxonomy): Bacteria > Actinomycetota > Actinomycetes > Mycobacteriales > Mycobacteriaceae > Mycobacterium. The sequence continues at coordinate 195,989 of CAWJDL010000002.1, read as the reverse complement.
GAGAGCCGACCAGTTCGTTCTTCTCCGCCGTCTCTCGGCTGCGATAAACGATGTAAGGGCGGAACAGGTAGCCGATCGGGGCACTGAACGCGTGCACCAATCGGGTGAATGGCCACAGCGCGAACAACGCCAACGCGATCAGCACATGCAGCTGGTAGTACAGCGGCGCCTCGGCCATCAGATCACCACGCGGTTGTAGCGCCCAGATCGAGTGAAACCACACCGACACGCTTTCCCGGTAGTTATAAGCCTCGCCGAAGACGCCGGATCCGAGCGCGGTGGCGTAAAGGCCGGCAACGATCGCGAGCACCAAAACCACGTACATCACTTTGTCGTTGACGGTGGTGGCCATGAACACCGGTCCGCGGGTACGCCGCCGGTAGATCAGCAGCGTCGCACTGGCCAGGGTGGTGATCCCGGCGATCGTTCCAAGGATCACTGCCTGCACGTGGTACGCGTGCTCGCTGAGCCCAACAGCGGCCGTCCACGATTCCGGGATCAGCAGGCCGATGACGTGGCCGACAATGACCACCAGAATGCCGAAGTGGAACATCGGGCTGCCGATCCGCAACAACCGTGATTCATAGAGCTGCGACGAGCGGGTGGTCCACCCGAACTTGTCGTAGCGGTATCGCCACCAGGTGCCGACCACGACGATCGCCAGCGTCACGTACGGCACTACATTCCAAAAAATCTCGCCCAGCATCTCACCGGCCTCCTTCGGCCCGTCGTGGTGGGACAGTCAACGTAAAGGGCTCAAGCCCAACGCTTTCGGCGGGCGGTCCGGCGTGCGCCAGTTGTTGCGCTCGTTGCACTTCCCGGTCGGTCGCCACAGGCAACGTCTCACATACCGCGGCCACGGCGTGGGTGTACGGCGAATCGATTTCGGTCAGCGCCTCGCACAGTACGTCGATCGGCACTCGGTGCTTGACGAGCAATCGGCGACCGGCATCGGGGTCGACGGTCGCGGCGAACTCCAGCACCAGCGGCAGATAATCGGGCGACTCAGCATTCGGCGCATCGACGCCGGCGTCACGGTAAACCGCTGCAAACGCGTGCATTTCGCTGCCGCGATTGCGAGTGTCACCGACCGTCCAGTACGTCAGGTACATGGTCGAGCGGCGCCGCAGGTCGAAGGTCTCGACATAATCCTCTGCGGCGCGGGTCGCATCCGTGGCTCTCAGCGCCGCGTTGCCGTCACGCATTCGCAATCGTCTCCGCAGGCACCTCACCGCAAATAGGGACGAAAGTCATCAAACCGGGGAGAAGTAGTGCTTGGGCTCGAAGACGACGACCTCGGCCGAACTAGTTAGGCCGCAGCCGAGTTGATTACTGATCGGGAAGGGGCCGAATCTACCCGAGATTGGTCACCGTGTAGGTCAGCGGATACGTGTTCGATTGTGGACGCTCAGGACCGGTCACCCTCAGCGGCGGTGGCACACCCTGCGCGTTGGTGGCGGCACCGAGCTGTGCCGGATCGACTGCGCCCGCGAGCCAGTACGAATCGAGTGAGAACGGCAGGCTGTTCGACGTCGTGATCTCTGGGCCGTCGGAGAGCTGGAAATGCAGGTGCGGTCCGCTGGAGTTTCCGGAGTTGCCCAGCTTGCCAATCACCTGGCCCTTCTTCACCTCGTCGCCGGTCTTGACCGTGATGCTGCCCGGCTGCAGATGCGCATACACGGTCCACACGCCGGGCGAGATCTGAAGAGACACATGGTTTCCGCTGTAGTCCCGCGGTCCGTGCAGTCCGGTCGCTGGGGTATTCGGCATCTGTTCACCCATCCCGTCGAACGCCACGGAGACGGAACCGTCGGCGACGGCCACCACGTCGGCGCCGAAGCCGTACCACTGCTCGTTTCGTCTGCCGTCGCCGTCGTACAACTTGCCGTCTCGCAGCTGCACCCAGTCGATGGCGAACTCCTCGAACTTCTTGATGCTGTTGCCGCCCACGCCGATTCGGGAGATTCGGTGTGCCGACTCGGGCACACAGCAGGAGTTGGCATTGAACCAGGCCTGCCCCGTCAGCGGGGATGCGATCACAATCGGTGCGCGCGGGTCAACGTCGAGCTCCGGGCCGACGATGTCGCGGGTTCCCACTATTGACCCGAGCTCAGAAGTGCCTGGCCGATAACTGATTCGGTGATTGAGGCGGTCGGGCACAGTGTCCGGCACCACGACGTCGATCACGGTGCCCAGCGCTCCGCTGGGCGGGACCACGGCCGTCGGTGGCCCGGTAAACGCCGGCGTGGTGAACCTCGCGACTTGATCGCCGTCGAGCTTCAGCAGGGATGCGCCGTCCGGCGCGAGTACCTCGATCGAGGTAACCGTGACCGGCGCGTTGAACATGCTCTGCAGGATCAGGTCGTAGGAGAGGTGGGTCTTGCCGTCGCTGCCGAAGAGCCGAATCGGCGGGTTGACGGCCGACACCGTCAACGCCGTCGTCGTCACCTCCGCCTGCGGTTGCGGCGCGACCGGTGACGGCGGGGCAGGCGGATGCTGCGAACTCGAACATGCGGTCACTGCGGCGACGCACGCCGCGACGCCGGATCGGGCTACTGGATGCATCGCGACAGCACCCGGCCGAACTGCAGAAGGCGTTGCATCTGGGCCAGGCCGCCGTCGTCGACCGACTTGAAGTAGCGGAACGACTCACAGTAAATGTCGGTTTCGGTGGCCGACTTCTGCCGTGACCGGGTGACGAGCTGGGTGTACATCCGCAGCCGTACCTCGGCGAGCCTGCGGGTGTCGTCCCCAATCACCTCGTACTCGGTGGTCAGCACATGGTCAGTGATCGTCGACAACAGGATCGTCCTCACTGACGCGTTGAGCACCCGGCGCTCCCGGTCCCCTGCGGTGGACAGCTCGTCGTCGGCACGCCACATGATCAGACGCTGTCCGTCGGTGAGCACGACCTCCTGCCACAGCGCCTCGCCCCACGACTCTTCGCTGGAACCGCGCGACATGATGAAAGACTTGATCGCGGAAAGATCTATGACCGAACGCAGTTGGTCCAGCGCCAGATCGGGGTCACGCAGATATACCTTGGCCGCCTCCTCGACACTGGAGTACGGCGCCCAGTCCTGCGGTATACCCACTACGTTCCTTCGCTGCCTTCGCTAGTCCCCCGCATGGCGGCTGCGGCCGCCCGGATCTGTGGCGTCACCAACATCACCTGACCCAGCACGCCGTTGACGAAACCCGGTGAGTCGTCGGTGGACAACTGCTTGGCCAGCTCCACGGCCTCGTCGACAGCGACCGGTTCTGGGACGTCGTCGGCGTGCAGCAGCTCCCACACCGCGACCCGCAAGACCGCTCTGTCGACGGCCGGCAGCCTTTCCAGCGTCCAGCCCTGCAGGTGGGCCGAGATGAGGTCGTCGATGTGCGCGGCGTTCTCGGTCACTCCGCGTGCCACCGTCACGGTGTACGGGTTGAGCGGCGAGACATCGGACTCCTTCTCCGCCAAGGCATTTCGCGCCTCTACGACGTCGGCGGGGGTGATCCCCCGCGCCTCGGCTTCGAACAGCAGGTCGACGGCGCGTTTGCGGGCCTGGTGCCGGCCACGATCGCCTCGACGGTCAGGCATTCACCCGACCCAGATAGCTACCGTCGCGCGAGTCCACTTTCAGCTTGTCGCCGGTGTTGATGAACAGCGGAACATTGATCGTGGCGCCCGTCTCGAGCGTGGCCGGCTTCGTGCCTGCGCTGGACCGGTCGCCCTGCAGGCCGGGGTCGGTGTGGGTGACCACGAGTTCGACGGTCACCGGCAGCTCGAGGTACAGCGGCGCACCGTCGTGGAAGGCCACCTGCACCGGCATGCTCTCCAGCAGGTAGTTGGAGGCGTCGCCGACCAACGAGTCAGGCAGGTGGTGCTGTTCGTAGTCCTGACTGTCCATGAACACGAAGTCCGACCCGTCGCGATACAAGTAGGTGGTGTCGCGACGGTCGACGGTCGCGGTGTCGACCTTCACACCGGCGTTGTAGGTCTTGTCGACGACCTTGCCGGACAGCACGTTCTTCAGCTTGGTCCGCACGAAGGCCGGGCCCTTGCCGGGCTTGACGTGCTGGAACTCGACGATCTGCCATAGCTGGCCGTCGATCTGCAAAACGAGCCCATTCTTGAAGTCGGCGGTCGATGCCACGGTCGGTTGTTCTCCTGTTAGACGATGGTCAGTTCCTTGGGGAACCGGGTGAGCAAGTCTGGCGCTCTGTCGCACACGACCAACGTGTCCTCGATGCGGACGCCGCCTTGGTCGGGCAGATAGACACCGGGCTCCACGGTGACCGCAGAGCCAGCAAGCAGTGTACCGGCGGCCGACGCGCTGATTCCCGGCGCTTCGTGGATCTGTAGTCCGACACCATGGCCGAGGCCGTGGCCGAAGTTGTCGGCATACCCGGCGTCCGCGATGACCTGCCGCGACGCGGCATCGACGTCCTTGAGCGACGCCCCCGGTGCCAGGGCGTCCCGTCCGGCCCGCTGCGCGGCGGCAACCAGGTCGTAGATGTCGAGCTGCCATTGCGCGGCCGGCGACAGCACAAACGTGCGGGTCATATCGGAGTGGTAGCCGCACACCAGGGCACCGAAGTCGATTTTGACGAAGTCGCCCGCCGCGAGCACCGCGTCGGTCGGCCGGTGGTGCGGAATCGCCGAATTGGGGCCCGTCGCTACGATCGTCTCGAACGAAACTCCGTCCGCACCGTGGTCGAGCATCAGCGCCTCGAGTTCGCGGCCCACCTCTTTCTCCGTCCGGCCGGCGCAAAGGCCGCCGCGCTCAACAAGGTCGGTCAGCGCAGCGTCGGCCGCCTCGCATGCAAGCCGCAGCAGCGCGATCTCGCCCGCGTCCTTGACCTCACGGAGCGCCTCCACCATGCCGGCCGCCCGGACCATTTCAATCTGCTCACCCGCGGCCTTGCGCAGGACGGCGAATCCGTCGACGGTCACCACATGGCTTTCAAACCCCAACCGGCGCACCCCACCCTCGGCGGCGCGCGCGGCCAGATGCGGCCCACACGCCCGCTCGATGACGATCTCGGCGTCGGGCGCCTGCTGCGCGGCCTGGGTGCGATAGCGCCCGTCGGTGGCCAGCACCGGCGTCTCGTTGTCGGTGCGGATCAATAGGGCGGCGTTCGAACCCGTGAAGCCGGACAGATAACGCACGTTGACCAGGTCGGATACCAGCATCGCGTCCAGGTCGGCGTCGGCAAGCCGCTGGCGCAACCGGTCCCGGCGCTGTGAAATAGTCACAGTTCATGAACCTACTCGCTAAGGTGTGGCCCCATGAGTAAGTGGCTACTGCGCGGACTGGTGTTCGCGGCCCTGATGGTGATCGTTCGGTTACTGCAGGGGGCGATGATCAATGCGTGGGAGACCAAGGCCGGATTGATCAGCATCGTGCTGATCGTTCTCTTCGCGGTCGCGGTGTTCATCTGGGGGCTCAGCGACGGCCGTGCCGACGCCCGGGCCAACCCTGACCCCGACCGTCGCGAAGACCTGGCGATGACGTGGCTGTTGGCCGGCCTGTTCGCAGGCATCGTGAGCGGCCTGGTGACCTGGTTCATCTCGCTGTTCTACAAGAGCCTCTACGTCGAGGCGCTCGTCAACGAGGTCACCACATTCGCGGCGTTCACGGCGCTGCTGGTGTTCCTGGCATCGATCGCAGGCGTCGCGCTCGGCCACTGGCTGACCGACCGCAACCTCGAAAAGCAACCGCGCAAGCATCACGGACTCGCTGAGGCCGCCGCCGACCAAGACCGCGCGGATACCGACGTGTTCGCCGCGGTGAGCCAGCCCGCCGGCACGGAGACCACCGAGACAGCGCCCACCGAGGCGCGTCGCGAGGAGCAGTCCTAGCCGAGGCTGGCCAGGTATCGCAGCGCCAGCACGTAGCCCTGCACTCCTAGGCCGACGATCACACCGGTGGCCACGGCGCTGATGTAGGAGTGGTGCCGAAACTCTTCGCGGGTATGCACATTCGAGATGTGCACCTCGATGAGCGGTGCCCGCAGCTCGGCACAGGCGTCGCGTAGCGCCACCGACGTGTGGGTGAGCGCCCCGGCGTTGAGCACCACCGGGTCTCCAGCATCGGCGGCCGCATGAATCAAGTTGAGCAGCTCAGCTTCGCTGTCGCTCTGTCGCACAACGGCTTTCAGGCCAAGCTCCTCGGCTTCCAGTTCGATCAGCTTTATAAGTTCGTCGTGCGTGGTGCTGCCGTAGACCTCAGGTTCGCGACTGCCGAGCCGACCCAAATTGGGACCGTTGAGCACAAGCACCGTTGTCATGGCTGCGTTACCTCCGCGTAGGCCGCCGCCAGCAGCGACGGATCCGGACCCTCAAGGCGTCCCGGCTTGGCCAGCCCGTCGAGCACCACGAAGCGAAGCACGCCGGCGCGGGTCTTCTTGTCTCCCGCCATGTATTCGACCAGCTGCGGCAGCGCGTCGGCGTCGTAGGTGACGGGCAACCCGAGCGAGGTGAGGATCGACCGGTGCCGATCGGCGGTGTCATCGTCGAGGCGCCCGGCCAGCCGGCCAAGCTCGGCGGCGAACACCAGGCCCACCGACACCGCGGCGCCGTGCCGCCACTGATAACGCTCCCGCCGTTCGATCGCGTGCGCGAGAGTGTGCCCGTAGTTGAGGATCTCGCGCAGCTGCGATTCCTTCTCGTCCGCGGCGACGACCTCGGCCTTGACAGCGACCGCTCGCCGGATCAGCTCCGGCAACACCGTGCCCTTCGGATCGAGGGCGGCCTCCGGGTCGGCCTCGATAAGGTCGAGGATCACCGGGTCGGCGATGAATCCCGCCTTCACGATCTCGGCCATGCCGGCCACGATCTCGTTGCGCGGCAAGGTTTCCAGAGTGGCCAGGTCGATGAGCACGGCGGCGGGCTGATGGAACGCGCCGACCAGATTCTTGCCAGCGTCGGTGTTGATGCCGGTCTTGCCGCCGACCGCCGCGTCGACCATGCCCAGCAGCGTCGTCGGCACGTGTACGATGTCCACGCCGCGCAGCCAGGTGGCGGCGGCGAACCCGGCGACGTCGGTGGCAGCTCCCCCGCCGAGACTTACGATCGCGTCCTTGCGGCCAACACCGATGCGGCCCAACACTTCCCAGATGAAGCCGACGACGGGCAGCTCCTTGCCCGCCTCGGCATCCGGGATCTCGATGCGATGCGCGTCGATACCCTTGTCGGCCAGGTGGTTCCGGATCGCCTCGGCGGTCTCCGACAGCACCGGCTGGTGCAGGATCGCGACCTTGTGTCTGCCGTCCAGTACGCGGCCCAACTCGCCAAGAAGCCCGGTGCCGATGATCACCGGGTAGTGCGGGTCGACGAGAACGTCGACGGTCACCGGCTCAGTCACGGTGCCCTTTCGTATTCCGGGCGGCCACGGCCGCGGGTGTCGGTGGGGCGTCGGTGGTCGGCTTGGGTGTCAATGACGACGGGGCCCGGCGCCACGACGGGCGGCGGCGCCGCCTCTGCGACTTGGGTGCATCGGGGTTCTCGAGGCGTTCGACGATGTAGCGCACCACAGCGCCGGGATTGCGGCGATTGGTGTTGACGCGCATGGTGGCGACCCGCCGGTACAGCGGAACACGTTCGGCCATCAGGGCTTTGAACTTCTCGCCGCGATCGCCGCCTGCGAGCAGTGGCCGCACGGTGCTGCCGCCCGTGCGGCGCACCCCCTCCGGGGCGCTGATCTCCAGATAGATGACCATGTGCCCGGCGAGCGCGTCGCGCACCCCCGTTGTGGTGACTGCGCCTCCGCCCAACGACAGCACGCCGTCGTGTGACTGCAGCGCCGAACGGATGACGTCCTCCTCGATGCGGCGGAACTCCGGCTCGCCGTCGGTGGCGAAGATGTCGGCGATGGTGCGGCCGGTGCTCTCCTCGATCGCGGTGTCGGTGTCGAGCAGTGAGACGTCGAGCGACTTGGCCAGCCGGCGCCCGATCGTCGACTTGCCCGAGCCGGGCAGCCCGATCAGCACCGCCTTGGGCGCCATCAGCCCGACGCCTCTGCCGAGTGCGTGGCGGGCTCACGGTCGGCCACCGCGCGCAGGTAGCTGTCGATGTTGGCCCGCGTTTCGGTCAGCGAGTCCCCGCCGAACTTCTCCAGCGCGGCACGCGCCAGCACGAGGGCGACCATGGTCTCGACGACAACGCCCGCCGCGGGCACCGCGCACACATCGGAGCGCTGGTGGATCGCGACTGCTTCGTCCCCGGTGGCCATGTCGACGGTGGCCAGCGCCTTCGGCACCGTGGAGATCGGCTTCATCGCGGCGCGCACCCGCAACGGCTGGCCGTTCGTCATGCCGCCTTCCAGGCCGCCGGCCCGGTTCGTCGAGCGCATCACACCGTCGGGCCCGGGATGCATCTCGTCGTGGGCGACGCTGCCGCGCCGGCGCGCTGTCTCGAAGCCGTCGCCGATCTCTACGCCCTTGATCGCCTGGATGCCCATCACCGCACCGGCCAGCTGGCTGTCGAGCCGGTTGTCACCGCTGGTGAACGAGCCCAGCCCGACCGGCAACCCGTGGACGACGACCTCGACGATGCCGCCGAGCGTGTCGCCGTCCTTCTTGGCGGCCTCGATCTCGGCGATCATGGACTCTTCAGCAGCCTCATCAAATGCTCTGACAGGACTGTCATCAATCCGCGCCAGATCGGAGAACTGCGGCGGCACTCCGTCGTAGGGCTTCGACGCGCCGATAGAGATCACGTGCGACAGCACCTCGACGCCGAGCGCCTCCCGCAGGAAGCCCCGCGCGACGGTGCCCGCCGCGACGCGGGCGGCGGTTTCGCGGGCACTAGCCCGTTCGAGCACAGGGCGGGCGTCGTCGAAGCCGTACTTGAGCATGCCTGCGTAATCGGCATGGCCCGGGCGTGGCCGGGTCAGTGGCGCGTTACGGGCGCTGTCCTCGAGCTCGGCCGGGTCGACGGGGTCGGCGGCCATCACGGTTTCCCATTTGGGCCACTCGGTGTTGCCGATCTCGATCGCGATCGGGCCGCCGAGCGTGACGCCGTGCCGGACGCCCGCGAGCATGGTGACCTGGTCCTGCTCGAACTTCATCCGGGCGCCGCGGCCGTAGCCAAGGCGGCGGCGGGCCAGCTGACCTGCGATCTCGGAGGAGGTGACGTGGACGCCTGCGACCATGCCCTCGACCACGGCCACTAACGCGCGGCCGTGGGATTCACCAGCTGTGGTCCATCGCAACACGCGTCCCATCTTCCCATGTCGCGCTTATCCAGCCGAAATCGCTGTTAGGAGGTGGCCAGGCCGTCCAAGATGCGGCCGATCTCGGCGACAGCCTGACGGTGGGCGACCTTCTGGTCGTCGGCGCGGGCGACGATCATCGCGGTCTCACAGAGAGCGCCGTATAGGAAACTGGCCAGCGGGTCCGGCGGTCGCGGCGCGATCCTGCCTGCCTCGATCGCCCGCGCGATGCCGAGCTCCATCATCTCCAGCAACGGGCTTTCCAGACGGCGCACCTGCTCCCAGCCGATCGCGGTCAAGGCGTCGAGCAGCACGATCCGCTGCACGTCGGGGTCGAGACACTCGTCAAGGAAGGCCCGGCACCCGGCCTTGAAGGCGTCCCAGGGATCCTTCTTGCGTGCATATGCCGCGACGAGCGGCGTGGCCATCCGCTCGACCTCGCGCGTGAAAACCGCCTCGAAGAGCTGTTGTTTGCCCTCGAAGTGGTGATACACCGCGCCCTTGGTCACGTTGGCGCGCGCTGCGACGGCAGCAAGTGACGTCGCCGCATAGCCGTCGAGGGCGAACAGCTCGCGGGCCGCGTCGACGAGCGCGCCGGTGGTCGCCTCGGTCCGCTCGGCCTGCGTGCGTCTCACCACGTTCGTCGCCACGGCATGACGATAACCGCCTATCACGTCCCAGCCGGCTCCAACGCGATCAGCGGCAGCTCGCGATCGGTGAACTGCGCGTAGTGCTCGGCCTGTGGGTACATCTCGACGTACTCCCGCCAGACGCGGTCGCGCTCTCCGCCGGTCAGCAGCCGGGGCGTCACGCGTATCCGACGTGCGCCGACGATGACCTCACCCGACTCGGCCTCCCGCAGGTTGAGCCACCATGCGGGAGCCCGGTCGGCGCCGGCGTTGGCTGCCAGCACGACGAGTGCGTCACCGTCGCGAAGGTAGAGCACCGGGGTGGCTCGTTTGTGTCCGCTGCGCCTGCCGACGGTCTCGAGCACCATCACCGGCGCACCCGCGTACCTCGGCGGCTGGGGGCACCTCCCGCTTGCGGGGGAGAAGCGGCCACCGCTGACCCGGTAGAGCCGAGCGTGAAGCCGCCCCATCGCGCGCTGCGCTCTTGGCCAGCGGCGCACCACCCGATTCGACTGACGCGCAAGGCGGACCTGGTCCACGTCAGAGCACCCGATAGATCCGGTAGTCGATGTGGTTGGGCGACAGGATGTTGTAGCCCAGTGCCACCACTTCGGACAGCCACGCGTAGCGCTCGTCAGCGGTTTCGAACTTCGGGGTGGTGCGGACGTAGGTCTCCGCGAACGGCAGCACCTCGCCTGCGGCCAAGCGTTGCATGCCATCGGCAGGAATCTTGATGATGCCGCGCGACTCGTAATGGATGAGCGCGCCGTCGTGGGTGCGCAGCGTGGCCCGCACGTCCACCCGCCCCGTGCCGTCACTGCCGACGAGCAGCCAGTCTCCCCCGCCGGGCAGCACCTCACCCTGCAGCTTGGGGCCCTCGATGACACCGCCTGTCGTGATGAACGTCATCCGCGCGCCGACAGGCGTCGAGATCGGTTGTGCGGGTCGCAGATCGACGTGCATGTCGAACAGGTGCTCCGCGGGCAATGCGGTGACGAGCGGTAGCTGATCGGTCGCGGTAGCGGTCGTCATGGCAGCACCGGACCCATCGCGGCCTGCAGTTGAGCCGCGTCGACGAACGTGTCCTTGCGGACGACGAGGCCGTCCGGCGCGACGTTGACGACATCGAGACAATCGAAGCGGATGTCGCCGGAGATGAGCGCCCAGTCGAGTATCCAATGGTCCTCGCCGTAGAGCACGCGATAGGTCTTCCAGGTGAGCTCCGGGAACTGTTCGAAGATCTCGGCGAACGTCGCCCGCACCGCATCTCGGCCGACGACGGGTTCACCGCCCATGTGCATCCAGAACCGGGTGTCCTCTGTGTGCAGCGCGACGATCGCGTCGGGATCGCGCGCCGCCCAGGCGGCGAAGTATCGCTCCGAAATCGCCGTCAGGTCCAGCTCTTGAGCCGTGGTTTCCATCATCCTGCCTCCATCTTTGGATTTGCATACTCCAGGTATGTATAAACGTACCACGGGTATGCAACATCTGGCTAGGCCGAGAGGAAAGCAGAAGATCAACTAGCGACAGGGTTAACGGAATACCTGTCGGCTAGGACCGAGGGCAGCAAATCCGTCGGCGATACTGGCTGCCAACTCGAGGAACGCCTGGCGAGTCTGTCGGCTCAAATTGTCGAGAACGACCTCGGACCCCTCGGCCAGATGATCGTCGAACGGAACCACGTGCAACGCACGCACACTGGGCAAGAAGTGACGCGCCAGCTTGTTCATATCGAGCCCCAAAGCTCCCTGCCGTGACGCGCTGAACACCACCGTGGCCCCGGGTACCAGGTGTGCAAATCCCTGTCGTTCAAGCCAATCGAGGGTCGCCAGCGCGCTGCGAGCGGAGTCGACAGCAGGCGATGCCACGATGACCACCATGTCGGATTCCGTCAGCACGCCGCCCATCGCGGAATGCACCAGGCCGGTACCGCAATCGGTCAGGATGATGTTGTAGAACCGCTGCAGTACGCGCAGGACGCCGCGATAGTCGGCCGCGGAGAACGCCTCTGAGGTTGCCGGGTCGCGCTCGGAAGCCAAAATCTCGAGCCTGCTGGAGTTCTGCGACGTGTGTCGCCGCATATCGGAGTACCTGACGATGCCGTCGTCGAACAACACGTCGCGCACCGTCGAGTCGGTCTCGTCGGGCCCCCGCTGAGCCAGTGTGCCGAAGTCGGGATTGGCATCCATTGCGACCACCCGGTCACCGCGGATTGCAGCCAGCGTGGCGCCGAGCCCCACCGTCGTGGTGGTCTTGCCCACTCCCCCCTTCTGAGAAAGCACCGCAATGGTGAACGGGCCGCCACGCACAGGTTGGTTGACGCGATCGACGATCGCCCTATGGGTTGTCTCCTCAGCGGACTCGCCCGGATTCAAACCGGTGGCACGATGAATCGCCTTGCGCCAGCCCGATTTCGGCGCTGCCCGGGTGCGAACCAGTCCCAATTCGCTGTTGGTCGGTGCGAACGCCCGCGGTCTGTTCGACGCGGCGCTGGTGAACGGTGTTGCCTCAGGCGGATGCGTCGATGCCGGATCGGGTGTGCGTGACCCGTTCGTCGCGACCTCGGGTGCCTGCGGCGTGACCGCCGATACCGGAAGACGCATCGGCGCGGTATCGGGGTCGTGGAACGGTTGCGTCATGGTCACTTCCGTCGTCAGTTCGAACTCAGCATGCCAAGCACCTGTTTGAGCGCGGCCTGCATGTCCGGAAGTTCGATGCGCATCAGCTGGGCTTCATCGAGATCTTGCAGATTCAAACCGTGGCTCTCGGACAGCCGATACTCGCGTTCTTCTTCGGCCGCCTCGATCACATTGCGCACGAACCGCCCGTTCCCTGCCAGATCGACGCTGCGGCGCAAATGACCGCCCGTATCGAGCGCCTCGCCTTGGCACAGCGTGGTGCACGTTGCGACCAGCTCCTCGTAGGCCGCCTCCGACAGTTCGGAGTCGCGCGATCGTGCGATGAGACGTCCGATGTCAGCCAGCTCCTGCGCGCTGTACGAGCTGAACCGGACTCGTTTGGGGAACCTGGACGCCAGACCTTCATTGGACGCCAGGAACCGATCGATTTCGGCGTCGTATCCGGCGATGGCCGCGGATTCTTGGCGCCACAGAGATCGCACTTGCCACCAACCAGCTCAGCGATGGCGTGAATCTCGCGACGCTCGAGGAAGCGTGGGATGTGTGTCGTGACGGTCGATTTCGATTGTGCAGTTTCGCGGTCGAACCCGAGATGCTCACCACAGCGGGCCTCGGGGTGTTGTGGACGGTTCCCAGCTACTCGACGACGGTGTGCCTCTCACTGCGCGGGGACGACGATCCCGATCTGGTCAGGGTCCGCGGCCTGGCCCGGTTCGACAGCGACTTCGGTGTACCCGTCAACCTGCCCGGCCCTGGTCCACTTACGCGGGTATCAATTCTCGGCGCTGGCGTGCAGCCTGCCGATTCCAGCACCAACCCGGCCGGTCGAGCACTGGGCCTACGGTCGACGCGACACCGATCTGCGTGAACTCGCGGTGCCTGCGTCCGGATGTGGTCAGGTCATCGGTGCCGACGACGAGGGCCGCGCCGTCGCACTGCCGCTGTTCGGCTCGCAGATCGGCCGCGTCGAGATCTGTGGCACCCTGCACCTGGCCCAGCAAGCGGTGCTGCGCTCGCTGGCGCTCGGAGCACGGGTACTGGTGCACAGCAGGCGTCCCGGCCTGTGGCGCGACATGGTGGACGAGGTCGACGACCAGGACCTGCTGTGGGTCGCCGACTTCAACCGCGGCGCCATTCAAGCCGGCTCAGACCGCAACTACTCGGTAGAGATGTTCGACGGCGTGACTGAGCGATCAATACGTGCCGGAGTTACCAGCAACGTTGTCGCCGCGCCGAAGACGGCGGTGACGCCCAGCGCCGATGTCGCTCTTGAGTTGGTTTCGCTAGCGGACGCCACAGTTAAGGTCAGCACGCGGGCCGGGTCCGCGGTCGTCACCATGGTCGCCACAGACGATGAAATGCGTTACATCAAGGCCTCGGCCAACAGCATCGACTGATCACCATCCGGTGCGCTAGCGTGTGGTCGTGGTGTATTCGCCAGGCAGCCGCGACGACCACTCGGCCTACCAGCCCGCGTATTCCAGCCAGCGGTCGGACGCTGAAAGTTCGCTGCCTCGAAAACTTTTCATCGCGGTCGCGGTGCTGGGACTGGCCGCCTACGTGTTCAGCTTTGGTCCGGTAAACGACGGCCCTGCGGCCGTCGGATGGGACGTCCGCTTCGCCGCACTGGCCGCGCTGTGCGCGATGTTCGGCCTGCTGGCCAAGCAGAACCCGCTGTTCCTGCCGACCGCAGTATTGGCCACGATGGGCTTCCTCGACGCACTGTCGAGCGTGCTGGCTGCCTCCGACCGGGGATGGGCGTTGACGGTGATCGTGGTGCTCAATGCCCTGCAATCAGCAGCGGCAGTGGCCGCGCTTCTGCTTACACCTAAGGCCGCTGCCAAACCCGCCGACGCTGCCGGCTACGAGGCCTACGTCGATTACTACAACCAGGCCGTCCGCAGTTACTACGGCCAGCAAGCACAGCCGGCGCCTCCAGAGCAGTCCCAGCGCGCCGGGTACGGCCAGGCGTACGCCGACGCGCAGGCCACATCACGGGTGCAGCGCAGCCAACGGCCTTCTCAGCACGGCGATTACGCCGATCTGGACTACTCGGGTACTCGCACCACTGCGCCGCAGCACGACTCTGCCGGCTCGGCGGCCGGTCCGACCGGGCTGCCCAGCTTCGGCCAGGCACACACATCCGCGGACCAACCGCAGCCCGAGGCAGACCAGTCCGCGCGGCCGTCTTCACCGGCCTAGCCCCTCAGACCACGGCCAGCGCGGTGGCTGTCGCCGCTGCCAGGCACATCGACGGTCCGTGCGGCACAGTCTGCCCCGATCGGCGCAGCACCGCGACGACGGCCCAACCCGCGGTCAGCAGTGGCGCGACGAGCGTGGCCAGCACCCAGACGTCACTGCCGAATGTCCCTGTCAGCGCGCCGATGCCGATCGCGAGCTTCACGTCACCAGCGCCCATTGCCGCAGGTGACACAAGGTGCACAAGGGCATATGCCGCGAAGAGCGCGGCCGCGCCGATCATGGCAGACGCGCCTCTCCCGTGCGCCGCGGCGATCCCGACTATCACGGCCGCACCCGGCATCGTGAGCCAGTTCGGCAGCCGTCGCTCACGGATGTCGTAGAAGCTCAGCGCAGCCAGCCACACCACCACGCAGGCACCGGCCACCCACATCCCCATACATCGAGGCTAACGTCGGTTCCGTGCACCGACGGTCACCAATTGGTCCCGCGCTGCTGGTGGTCGTCGCCGCGATCAGCCAGGAGGTCGGTGCCGCCTTCGCGGTCGGACTGTTCGCCGCACTCGGCGCGATAGGGGCCGTCTTCGTCCGGTTGTTTGTCGCAGGGGTGATCCTGTGCGTGGCGGTCCGCCCCCGGCTGCGCGGGCTATCCCGTCGGGCTTGGTTGTCCGCGGTCGCACTTGCCGCCACCGTCACGGTGATGAATGTGTGCTTCTACAACGCGCTCACGCGCGTCCCGCTCGGCGTTGCCGTCACCGTCGAAGCCCTTGGGCCGCTTGCACTTTCCGTTGTCGTCAGCTCACGCAGGACCGCATGGCTGTGGGCACTGCTCGCCCTGCTGGGCGTCGCGCTGCTCAGCCTCACCGGTGTTCGGGTCGGTCATCTCGACCCGGTCGGGCTCGGCTTCGCCGCAGGCGCGGCGGTGAGCTGGGCGGCCTACATACTGGCCACGGCCCGCGCGGGATCCGATTTCCCCAACCTCGACGGGCTGGCTCTTGCGACTGCGATCGGCGCGGTCGTCACGGCGCCGTTCGCGGCGGTAGCGGTCGATCCGGACAGCGCGCTGCGGTGGCAGGTACTGGGTCTGGGGGCGATCGTCGGCGTGATGTCCTCGGTGATCCCCTACTCGCTGGAGCTGATCTCGCTGCGCCGCCTCCCGCCGGAGACGTTTGCGATTCTGACGTGTCTTTCGCCGGTCGTGGCCGCCGTCGCCGGCTGGCTGATCCTGGGACAGCATCTCGCGGCGACGGGGTATGTGGCAATCGTGCTGGTGACCGTGGCCAGTATCGGGGCGGTACGCGCAGCGCGGGAACGCTTGGGACAGAGCGACACCCGGCTGATCACCGCCTAGGTGGCCTGCAGCCGGGTCGCCACATCGCCGACGGCCGTGATCAATTCGGGCATGACGGCCTGCGGCCCGTCCGGCTGAAACACGAGTGTTTCCACGCCTGCATCGAGGTAGGGACCCGCCGATCCAGCGACCTGATCTGCGCTGCATGCCAGGAACAGCACTGTGCTGAACGGTGCATCGCCACGGCCGGGCCGACCCGACGCGACGTGGCCCAACGCGTCCCGCAGCGTGGTCACGGTGTACTGAGAGTCGAGGATCACGCCGTCGGCGATCTCGCCGGCCAGAGCCAACGTCTTCGGCCCGGTTCCACCTATCAGCACCGGAACTCGTTGCTGCGGAGGCCAATCCAACCGCACGTCGGCAAGTCGCACATATCGGCCGTCGACGGTGACAGACCGCCCCGCCAGCAGATCGCTCAGGGCCGTGACGTACTCGCGCATCAACGTCAATGGGGACGCCACGGCGGCGCCGGCCTGCCGCATCCAGTCCTGCACTCCGTGGCCGATTCCGACCCGTATCCTGCCGGGGAACATCGCCTCGAGGGTGGCGATCTCCATTGCGGTGGCCACCACGTTGCGTAGCGGCGCGGGCAGCACACCGAGACCGACCGTGAGCGTTTCGGACGACGCGAGAGCGACCGCCGCGGCGGCGATACCGCCCTGCAGGAAACAGTCCTCCCACAGCCACAGTTCGGCCACACCGGCACGCTCGGCGGCAAGGGCCGTTTCTCGCAAAGTGTCGGGCCGGAAGTCGGGGCGGAACACCACGCCGATACGAGCACTCACTCGTCGAACACTAGTGTTCGACGAGGCGCGCCGGTGAACTGCTCGGCCCCTTTACCCCGCGGCGAGTGCCATCACCGAGATCGACATCAGGGCTGTCGATCCGCGCCAACGACTGCCTATCAACAACCCTGGTGTCGAAATGGGCGATAGCTAGCGAAGGACGGTCACTACCTTCGAATGACCAGCTCCTAAAGCTCGGCCAGTGCCGCCCTCATCGCGTCGGTCGGCGCAGGCAAGCCGGTGAACTGCTCGACCTGTGCGTAGGCCTGATGGAGCAGCATCTGCAGCCCGCTGATGACCTGTCCGCCCGCCGCCTCGACGGCCGCCGCGAGTGGGGTCGGCCACGGATCGTAGATCGCGTCGAGCAGCAGTGGTGTCGCAGCGACGGTTTCGGTGTGCTGGGCCGCCACGTCGGCGGGAATGGTGCTGACGACCACGTCGACGTCCACCATTGTCGTCCCGAGTTCGATCCAGCGGATTTCGACACCGAGCTTGGGTCCGAGCGCCAAGAGCGGCGCGGCTTTGTCGTGGTTTCGCGCGACGATCGAAATGTCTTGCACGCCAAGCTCGGCGAGCCCGACGACGACGGCAGGCGCAGTCCCGCCCGAGCCCAGTACGGCCGCCCGGCCGGCCACCGGGCCCAGCGCGCCGGTCACGCCGTCAATGTCGGTGTTGTCGGCCCGCCACCCATCGGGTGTGCGGACCAGCGTGTTGGCCGAGCCGACCAGTTCCGCGCGTGCGGTGCGTTCGTCGGCGAACCGCAGCGCCGCGAACTTGTCCGGCATCGTCACCGACACACCGACCCACTCCGGGCCGAAACCTCCTACCACACCGGGCAATTCGTCAGCGGTGCATTCGATGCGGTCATACGTCCAGCCGTCCAGCCCCAGCGCACGGTAGGCAGCAAGATGCAGCTGCGGTGACCGGGAATGCGCGATCGGCGAGCCGAGCACCGCCGCCTTGCGTGGGTTAGCGGGCGCTGTCGAGGACACCGTTGTGCTTGGCCAGTTCGATGTTCGCCAGGTGTTGCTGGTAGTCGCGGGTGAACAACGTGGTGCCCTGCAGGTCGATCGTGACGAAGTACAGCCAGTCCCCCTGCGCGGGCTGTTCGGCCGCGGCCAGCGCCGGTTGACCGGGTGAGCAGATCGGAGTGGCCGGAAGTCCCGGCCGCACATAGGTGTTCCACGGCGTATGCTGCCCACGGTCGGCGTCGGTGGTGGCCACCTCGATGCGATCCAGCGGGTAGTTCACCGTGGAGTCGAACTCCAGTGTGCGATTCTCGGCCAGCCGGTTGTAGATCACCCGCGCCACCTTCGCGAAGTCATCCGGCTTGGATTCCCGTTGCACCAGAGATCCGACAGTCAGGATTTGATACGGCGACATGTTCATCGCCTTGGCGGTGTCGAGCAGCCCGCCCTGCGCGTACTGCGTTGCGCTGGTCCCGATCAGGGTCGCGAGGATGTCCTGCGGCGCGGCCGACGGGTCGATGTTCCATGTACCCGGGGCGATCAGCCCCTCCAGCCTGCGGTGGTCGCTACCCAGCGCGGTGACGGGCTTGATCGCCCAGTCGGGGACTGAGAGCTCCGACGGTGCAGCGGTAGTTGCCGACTTCTTCAGGTCGTCCACCGACACGCAACGACGATCACCGTCGAGATTCACACATGTGGCGCGGGAGATGAGGCTGAAGATGCCGTCGGTGACCGCGTTGGTCTTGACGTCCTGGATGTCGTCGAGCTGGCGCCCCTCTGGAATCACCAGTTTGCCGACCCGGTTCTGCGGATCAGCAAGGCGTGCAACGGCATTCGACGCAGGGATCTCGGTGCGCACCTTGTAAAAGCCTGGCTGAATCGACGAGATGACCGTGTTCCCATCGGCCGCGTCGACGAATGCCGCGACCGTCGCCACCACCTTATGCTCCTGAAGAGTCTTGCCGATGGCGGTGGTGGAATCCCCGTCATGGATCTGGATAACCACATCGTTGACGCCGTCACCGGAGAAGTCGCTACCCCCACCAAACAGTGTGTGCCACACCTTCGAACCGAGGAACACCGCGCCGACGACGACCACGATCAGCATCGCCAGCACGAAGCCGCGACCGATCCGCCGCTTCCGTTGACCTCGGGCCTCACGTATCCGGTCCGCACGCGTTATCCGCCGTCGCGGCGGTCCGACCGCCACGGGTTCTGCGCGTCCGCGACCCCAATTGTCAGTCATCCCCGACCTCTCCGTGCGCGGCCAAGGCCACGCGCCGCTGGTCCAGCCAGTTCTGCAAAATCCCTACCGCCGCCGCCTGATCGATCATCGCCCGCTGTCCCTTGGTGCGGATACCCGCATCCCGCAGCGAGCGCTGCGCCGAAACCGTCGTAAGCCGTTCGTCGGACAACCTCACCGGCGTTGGCGCGATGCGCCGTGCGAGCTGCTCGGCCAGCTCGACCGCATCGCGGGCCGACGAACCGGACCGGTCGGCAAGGGTGCGCGGTAGGCCCACCACCACTTCGACGGCCTCCAGTTCGTTGACCAACTGTGCCAGCCGGCGCACGTGCTTGTCTGACCGATCCCGGCGCACAGTTTCCACGGGTGTGGCCAGGATTCCGTCCGGATCGCTGGTGGCTACCCCGATGCGCACCGTGCCCACGTCGACACCGAGCCGTCGGCCGCGGCCGGGATCGTCGCCCCCGGGCCTATCCGGTAGACGGTCATCGATATGGGCCACGGGCTAGCTCCGGCCTATTTCTGCGCGTAGCGCGGCCAATGCCGCGTCAATACCCGCCGCCCCCTTACCGGAACCCTGTGCCAGATCGGCCTTGCCGCCCCCACGACCATTGACCGCCGCACCCAACTGCTTTACCAACTCATTGGCCCGGAGACCGAGATCCTGTGCGGCCGGGTTGACCGCCACCACGAAGGGCACGCTGTCGTTCTCGCCCTCGGCGATCAGCGCGACGACTGCAGGATCACTGCCCAGCTTGCCCCGGATGTCGCCGACGAGCGTGCGCAGATCCGCCGCCGACATTCCGCCGGCCATCCGCTGCGCCACGACACGGACCTTACCGATTTGCTCGGCACCTGCTGCGGCATTCGCTGCGGCGGCTCGCGCGTTCGCCAACCGCATCCGGTCGAGCTCCTTCTCGGCGGCCCGCAGTCGCTCGACCAGAGTGGCCACCCGGGCCGGAACCTCCTCCGACGGGACCTTCAGCGTCGAGGCCAGACCCGCCATCAGTGCGCGTTCCTTGGCCAGGTGGCGGAAGGAGTCCAGGCCGACGTAGGCCTCGACCCGGCGCACGCCCGAGCCGATCGATGACTCGCCGAGGATCGTGACCGGTCCGATCTGCGCCGAACTGTCCACATGCGTGCCGCCGCACAGTTCCAGCGAGAACGGCCCGCCGATCTCGACCACTCGCACCTCGTCGGGATAGTTCTCACCGAACAACGCCATCGCGCCCATCGCCTTGGCCTTGTCCAGTTCGGTGGTGAAGCTGTGCACCTCGAAGTCGGCCTCGACGGCCTCGTTGGTGACTTCTTCAATTTGGGTCCGCTGGTCGTCGGTCAACGGGCCCTGCCAGTTGAAGTCGAACCGCAGATAGCCGGGCCGGTTCAGCGAGCCGGCCTGAACGGCATTGGGGCCCAGCACTTGTCGCAGCGCAGCATGCACCATGTGGGTGCCGGAGTGGCCCTGCGTCGCGCCGTGCCGCCAACGAGGGTCGACGGCGGCGACGACGGTGTCGCCCTCGACGAATTCGCCGGACTCGACGTTGACCCGGTGCGCCCACAGCGTTTTGGCGATCTTCTGCACGTCGCTGACGGCGGCCTTCGCCGAGCCGATCGCGCCCGTCCCAGTGATGCTGCCCTCGTCGGCGATCTGACCACCCGACTCGGCGTAGAACGGCGTGCGGTCGAGGATCAGCTCGACTCGAGCTGGTACAGGACCGCCGTTATGTGCGACCACCGGCACCCGCTTGCCGTCGACGAAGATCCCGAGAATCTTTGCCTCGGAGGTCAATTCGTCGAAGCCGGTGAACTCCGTCGGGCCGGCGTCAACCAGGTCGCGGTATTCCGACAAATCGGCGTGCGCCTGCTTGCGCGCGGCCGCGTCGGCCTTGGCGCGCTGGCGCTGCTCGGCCATCAGGCCGCGGAAGCCCTCTTCATCGACACTGAGGCCGGACTCGGCGGCCATCTCGAGTGTCAATTCCAGTGGGAAGCCATAAGTGTCGTGCAACGTGAACGCGTCGGTGCCCGAAAGCACGGTGGCGCCGGCGGCCTTGGTCGAGCGGGCGGCCTCGTCGAACAGCCGCGAGCCCGACGCCAGGGTGCGGTTGAACGCGGTCTCCTCGGCGACGGCGATGCGGTGGATCCGGTCGAAGTCGGTGACGAGTTCGGGGTACGACGGGCCCATCGCGTCGCGCACCGTCGTCATCAGGTCGCCGACGATCGGGTCGTCGATCCCGAGCAGCTTGGCCGAGCGGATCACGCGGCGCAACAGCCGCCGGAGCACGTATCCGCGGCCGTCATTGCCCGGACTCACTCCGTCACCGATAAGGATCGCGGCGGTGCGGCTGTGGTCGGCGATGATCCGGTAGCGCACGTCGTCCTCGTGGTTGCCGGCGTCATAGCCACGTGGTGCGCGGGCGGCCACGATGTCGATGACCGGGCGCAGCAGGTCGGTTTCGTAAACGTTGTGTACGCCCTGCAGCAGGAACGCCACCCGTTCGACGCCCATGCCGGTGTCGATGTTCTTGCGCGGCAGCGGGCCGAGGATCTCGAAATCCTCCTTGCTGGTGCCCTCGCCGCGCTCGTTCTGCATGAAGACGAGATTCCAGATCTCGATGTAGCGGTCCTCGTTGGCAATTGGACCGCCTTCGACGCCGAATTCCGGACCGCGGTCGTAGTAGATCTCCGACGACGGACCACACGGCCCAGGGATGCCCATCGACCAGTAGTTGTCGGCCATGCCGCGCCGCTGTATGCGCTCCGGCGGCAGCCCGGCCACCTCCTGCCACAGGCCGACGGCTTCGTCGTCGTCCAAATAGACGGTGGCCCAGATCCTTTCGGGGTCCAACCCGTAGCCGCCCTCGGAAACGGGGTTGGTCAGCAGCGTCCACGCCAGCTCGATGGCGCGACGCTTGAAGTAGTCGCCGAACGAGAAGTTGCCGGCCATCTGGAAAAAGGTGTTGTGCCGGGTGGTGATGCCGACCTCGTCGATGTCGGGCGTGCGGATGCACTTCTGGATGCTGGTGGCCGTCTTGTAGGGCGGCGTGCGCTGGCCCAGGAAGTAGGGTACGAACTGCACCATGCCTGCGTT
Organism: uncultured Actinomycetota bacterium; assembly: GCA_963841555.1. Lineage (GTDB taxonomy): Bacteria > Actinomycetota > Actinomycetes > Mycobacteriales > Mycobacteriaceae > Mycobacterium. The sequence goes on along the minus strand of CAWJDL010000002.1, from coordinate 173,888 downwards.
GACGAACAGCAGGTTGGGGTCGTCGAGGATCACCGAGGCGCTGGGCACCTCGGTGTGGCCCGCCTTCACGAAATGATCGAGGAAACGCTTCCTGATCTCGTGTGTCTGCACGTCCCTACTGTCCTTATTGTTCTGGGTGGTTCGCAAATTACCTGCGACTATTCGACCGCACTACAGTACCGGTCACCCTAGCCACACTAATAAGTGAACGAACCGGCGCGGCGTCCAGTGCCGGCTACCCGTTGATAAAGCTCAGCCGGACCGTGCGCCTCGGGTTGTCCCTGTTCAGGTCGACCAGCACAACGCTTTGCCACGTGCCCAGAAGCGGCTTGCCAGCCTGCACCGGAACGGTCACCGAGGGCGGTACGAGCGCGGGCAGCACATGGTCGGCGCCGTGCCCCGGCGCACCGTGGGCGTGGCGGTAGCGGTCGTCGCGCGGCAGCAGCCGCTCCAGGGTGTCGACCAAGTCGTCATCGGAGCCGGCGCCGGTCTCGATGATCGCCACCCCCGCAGTGGCGTGCGGCACGAACACGTTGCACAAACCGTCCCCATGCCCGCCGCAGAACGAGCGCACCGCGTCGGTGAGGTCGACGATCCGTCGGCGCGATGTGTCGATATCGAGCACGTCGGAGTCCACGGGCCCAGCGTACGGACGATCCGTTTGCGAACCGAAATATCCAGGTTTGCGTAGCGCAATACCCATTGAAACGGCTGCTCGCCGGGAGGAAGCTGAGGGGTGGTCCGGTGGCGCCGCCGGGGCGCTGCCCCGATGCAAGGGGGGTGGGTGGACGTGCACGCACGCTCGACCACTATTCAGGCGCAACCTTCGTCGATCGACGCTGGAATTGCGTACATGCGCGACGAGCTGATGGCCGAACTCGAGAAGATCGACGGGTACGTCGGCATATCGCTGTTGGTTGACCGGGATTCCGGCCGCTGCATCATTACCGCCGCCTACGAATCCGAGGACGCGATGCGCGCGGCCGCGGAGAAGGCGAACCAGCTTCGCAGCCAAGCGGCGGAGAGGTTCGGCGGCAACGTCGAGAAGATCGAGATGTGGGAGATCGGGGTCCTGCACCGCGACCACCAGTCGGCCGACGGCTCCTGTGTGCGGGCGACGTGGGTAAGAGGCGATCCAGCTGTGGCGGACCAAAACATCGAGTACTTCAAGACGTCCGCTCTGCCCGACCTAGAAAACCTCGAAGGGTTCTGCAGCGCGAGCCTGCTGATCGACCGCTCGACGGGTGTTGGCGTGTCCTCGGTCACGTTCGACAGCCGCGAAGCGATGGAGCGCAACCGGGAGCAGGCGACGGCCCTCAAGTCCGCAAAGATTCGCGAAGTCGGCGTTGAGGAACTCGACGAGTGCGAGTTCGAGTTGGCGCTCGCCCACCTGCGGGTTCCCGAATTGGTCTGAAGGAGATGTTTGTCGGATCCGCCGCCGTGACCCGGTCGGCGGCGGATCGTAGTGACTAGACCGGTGGCGCCACCGGGGCGCTGCCCCCAACACGGGAGGGGGTGGATCGTGTTCGCACGCTCTACCACTATTCAGGCGCAACCCTCGTCCATTGACGTCGGCATTGCGCATGTTCGCGACGAGATCATGCCCGTAGTTCAGGCCATGGATGGCTGTGTTGGCATATCGCTGTTGGCCGACCGTGACACCGGCCGATGCATCGTGACGACCTCGTGGGAGACCGAGGACGCCATGCGCGCGAGCCGAGAACGGGTACGGCCGCTTCGCGATCGGGCCGCGGAGTCGTTTGGATCGGGCGACACACAGGTCGACGAGTGGGAGATCGCGGTCTTGCACCGTGACCACCGCTCGGCCGACGGCGCCTGTGTGCGCGCGACGTGGCTCAAGGTCGCGCCGGGCCTGCTGGACCGGACCATCGACTTCTACAAGACGTCCGTACTGCCGTCGATGGAAGAACTGGAGGGATTCTGCAGCGCCAGCTTGATGATCGACCGCGCGACGGGACACTGCGTATCCTCGGCGTCGTTCGACAGCCGCGATGCGATGGACCGCAACAGGGAGCAGGCCAGGTCGCTGCGGGCCTCGCGGCTGCGGGAATTGGGCGCCGACCAGCTCGATGTACACGAGTTCGAGCTGTCGCTCGCCCATCTGCGGGTGCCCGAGCTGGCGTGACCTGCTCCTCGCGCGCTCATTGACGTGCGCGTTTATTCAAGCCTCGGCAAGGGTATGTCAGCTGCAGCCCTAAAGCCTTGGAGGAGCAATGACCATCACCAGCGTTATCACCGCGATCCTGATCGGCATCGTTGTCGGCGTGCTCGGCCGCCTGGTGGTGCCCGGCAGACAGCCGATCGGCATGCTGGTGACGATCTTGGTCGGCATCGTGTCCGCCTTCATCGGGACGGCGATCGCGCGGGCGCTCGGAATCCCCACGGTTACCAGCGGTATCGACTGGCTTGAGCTGCTGGTCCAGGTGATCGTGGCGGCGCTCGGCGTCGCCCTGGTGTCGGCAATGATTGGTCGCAGGCGTAGGGGCCTACTGGGCGGCAGGCGCTCCGGCCTCCTGCGCTAGTTCACGCCCCTGGCGATCCCGGCTGGCCCCGACCCGCCGGGATCGTCATGTCTGCCTGGGCCCGCGCCTTGATCTGCTGCACCACCCACGAATTGCCGTCGGGATCGGTGAACCCGAAAAGCGTTCCCCCGTCGCGTTCGTCGATGACATCGATGTCCCCGGCGGCAACTCCGCGCTCGACGAGTTCCGCACGGGCACGGTAGGCGTCCGCGACGACAAGTTGTAGTCCCTTCAAGGACCCGGGCGGCATCGCCGGTCCGCCCGGCTGATCGCCCAGAACGATCGAGCAGCCCGAGCCCGGTGGGGTCAGTTGCGCGAACCGCATCTCGCCTGCCCGCGTGTCGTGGTCGAGGTGGAAGCCGAGTTGGTCGCGGTAGAACGTGATGGCCCGGTCAACGTCGCCGACCGGGACCACGACGACTTCGAGAGTCCAATCCATCAGAGCGTCTTCAGCAGCTCGTCGAGCTTCTCGTAGCCCTCCGTCATCCCGCCCTCCATGCCCGAGGACAGCAGGCCGTCGCGGGCCTCGATGTTCGGGCAGATCGACCGGCCCCGCAGGCGGCTGCGGCCGTCGCCGAGATCTTCGAACCACAGGAACTCGATGTTCACCATGTCGGGTGCACCCTCGAATTCGAATGTCTGGATGATGAATTCGTTGTCCCGCACCTTGTGGAACACCCCGTTGAAACCGAATTCACCGCGATCGGCCTTGTGCACGTAGCGGTAGGCGCCGCCGGTCTTGAAGTCCCAGTGCTCGATAGTCATCTCGAGGTCGCGCGGCCCGAGCCACTGCTTGACCAGCTCCGGCTCGGCGTGGGCCCGGAACAGGGCGGCCACCGGAGCGTCGAAGTCGCGGGTGAACTCCATGGCCAGGGTGTCGACCGGGGCGTTGAGGTTGAGCGGGTTCGTCATTTCTCGGTTCCTTCCTTGTTGGTGTCGGTCGTCTGCGAAATTCGAGCCAGCAGGGTGTCGAGCTGGCGGTAGCTGCGTTCGGCGTCAAGCCGATATCGGTCAATCCATGCGGTCAGCCACTCCAACGCGGCCGCGTCGAGATGGACGGGCCTACGCTGCGCGTCGCGGGTCCTGGTGACCAGCCCCGCCTGCTCGAGCACCTGAATGTGCTTGGACACAGCCTGTTTCGTGATGTCGAACGGCGCGGCCAGCTCGTTGACCGTGGCCGGCCCCCGGGACAGGCGCGCCACCATCGCCCGCCGAACCGGGTCGGCCAGCGCCATGAAGGCGCGGTCCAGCCGGGCGTCTGCATCTCCACCACTCCCCAATTGTCAACCTTGCGTTTGATCAATCATTCGATTGACTACAATGGTAGGAGAGGGTGCGGCAGGTGTCAACCCCTTGCGCCGAAACTGCGGTTAGATCGCGAAAACAGCGCTAATCGCGATCTGTGAGCAGTCTCGGCGAGCTAGACGGGTGGCTCAGCGCTTCTTGCGGATGATGGCGCGCAGCTTGTCGAGCCGGGTCGCAATCTCGCGCTCGGCGCCGTGAGTGGTCGGGCGGTAGTAGTCGACGCCGACCAGCTCATCGGGCGGATACTGTTGCGGGACAACGCCATCCGGGTCATCGTGCGCGTATTTGTAGCCGATCGCGTTGCCCAGCTTGGCCGCGCCCGAGTAGTGCCCGTCGCGCAGATGCGCGGGCACCAGGCCGGCCTTGCCTTCTCGAATGTCACTCATCGCGGCGCCCAGCGCTGTGGTCACCGCGTTCGACTTGGGCGCGGTGGCCAAGTGGACCGTGGCGTGGGCGAGCGTGAGCTGCGCTTCTGGCATGCCGATCAGCTGGACCGTCTGCGCCGCAGCGACGGCGGTCTGCAGCGCGGTCGGATCCGCCATCCCGATGTCCTCGCTGGCCAGGATCATCAGCCGGCGAGCCACAAACCGCGGGTCCTCCCCCGCCACCAGCATCCGCGCCAGGTAGTGCAGGGCCGCGTCGACGTCGGAGCCGCGGACCGACTTGATGAATGCGCTGACGACGTCGTAGTGCTGATCGCCGTCGCGGTCATAGCGGACGGCGGCCTTGTCCAACGACTGCTCGATGGTCGCGACCGTCACCTGCTCGCCTGCCTCGGCGGCTACCTCCAGCGCGGTCAGCGCGCGCCGCGCATCGCCTGCCGAGAGCTGCACCATCAGGTCGACGGCGTCGTCGGTGACCTCGACCTGGCCGCCGAGACCGCGCGGGTCCTCGATGGCGCGGCGCACCACGGTCCGGACGGCGTCGGTGTCGAGCGGTTGCAGTTGCAGGATCAGCGACCGCGAGAGCAGCGGCGCGACCACGGAGAACGACGGGTTCTCGGTGGTGGCCGCGACCAACAACACGATTCGGTTCTCCACGGCGGACAGCAGCGCGTCCTGTTGCGTCTTGGAGAATCGGTGCACCTCGTCGATGAACAGCACGGTCTGCTCGCCGTGGGCGGCCGCGCGACGCGCCACGTCGATGACGGCACGCACCTCCTTGACACCGGCCGACAGCGCCGACAGCGCCTCGAACCGGCGGCCGGTGGCCTGCGAGATCAGCGCCGCCAGCGTCGTCTTGCCGGTGCCCGGCGGGCCATAGAGGATGACCGACGCCGCGCCCGAGCCCTCGACCATGCGCCGCAGCGGTGAGCCGGGCTGCAACAGGTGGTCCTGACCGACCACCTCATCGAGGGTCGCCGGCCGCATCTTCACCGCCAGCGGAGCCGATGCGCCGACGGGGCCGCCCGCGGTCGCGCTCGGTTCGCCGGGGACGTCAAACAGCCCGTCGGACACGCTCTCTGCTTACCACGCGACGCGGACATAGGATCGAATTGTGATCACGAAGCCTGTGAACCTGACAGCCGCTCTGGAGTCATTCGACGAGACCTACAGCCCACGAATCGTGGCTCACGTGAACGACTATGACGTCCGGATCGCACACGTCAACGGCGAGCACGTCTGGCACGTCCACGAGGACACCGATGAATTCTTTCTCGTGCTCGAGGGTGAATTTCACGTCGCCATGCGCGATGCCGAAGGGCAGGAATCGACCGTCGTGCTGCGTCAGGGCGACACGTTCGTCGTGCCAAGGGGCACCGAACACAAACCCTATTCGCCCGGTGGCTCGATCATGATGTTCGAGCCGTCCGGAACATCGTCCACCGGGGACCGTCACACTGGTGAAATCCCCGACCACGTGCACAGCACGACGGGCCGTCCGCTCGGCTAAATCACCCCTGCTGCTGAGGTTGCGTCACGAAGTCGATCAGTTCCTCGACGCGGCCGATGAGCGCCGGCTCGATATCGTTCCAGTCCCGCACCCGGCCGCGGATCCGCTGCCACGCCCTGGCGATATCGGCCTGCTGGGTGTGCGGCCAGCCAAGGGCCCGGCACACACCGTGCTTCCAGTCCACGCCGCGAGGAACCACCGGCCACGACGAGATGCCCAGCCGGCCCGGCTTCACCGCCTGCCAGATGTCGATGAACGGATGGCCGACGACCAGTGTGTTCACGCCGCCGGGGCCACGTCGGACAGCGTCGGCGATGCGGGCCTCCTTCGAGCCGGCCACGAGGTGGTCAACGAGGACGCCAAGCCGACGGCCCGGGCCGGGCTGGAATTCCTCGACGATGCCGACGAGATCGTCGACGCCGCCGAGGTATTCGACCACCACACCCTCGACGCGTAGGTCGTCGCCCCACACCTGCTCAACCAGTTCGGCGTCGTGCCTGCCTTCGACGTAAATCCGGCTGGCCAGTGCGACCCTGGCCTTCGCCCCTACTGCCACCGAACCGGATGCGGTGCGCGCCTGCGCCGTCGGCGCTGTGCGTCGCGGCGAAGTGAGGATCACAGGCTTGCCGTCGATCAGATATCCGGGTCCGATCGGAAACGGTTTCCTGCGACCGCGCCGGTCCTCGAGCTCCATCCGGCCGTATTCGATGCGTACCACCGCTCCGACATATCCGGTCTGTGCGTCCTCGACGACCATGCCGAGTTCCACTGGTTGCTCGGTCGAGCGGGGCTTTCCATGCGGGTTGTTGGCCAGAACATCGGTGCCATAGCGATCAGCCACCGCGTGATCGTAGGGTCACACCCGTGCTGCTCAACCGCGACACGGCCGAGGGAATCGCAAACGGAACCATCACACTCGTGCTGCGCCGGTGGGATGCGCCGCGGGCCAAGCCCGGCGGCACCCAGCGCACTGTGGCGGGCACCGTTCGCATCGACGACGTCGCCGAGTACCCGGGCAGCTACCGGGTCACCGCCGCGCAGGCGCGCGCCGCGGGCTACCCGGATGCCAAGAGCGCGCAGAAGGAACTGGACCGCCGCCCGGCCAAACACACGTATCTGATCTCGGTGTCGTACCTGGCACCCGACGAGCGACCGGAACTGGCGGCCGACGACCGGCTCTCGGATGCCGATGTCGTCGCAATCTCCGCCCGGCTGGGCCGTTGGGACGCCGCGGCCGAAACACCGTGGACGCGGCAGTATCTGGAGATGATCGGCGCCAACGAGGCGGTGCGGGCACCGGATCTGGCCGCCCGCGTTGGGCTGGACGTGCCGCGGTTCAAGCGCCGGGTGCGCCAGCTCAAGGGACTCGGCCTGACGATCAGCCTCGACGTCGGTTACCGGCTGTCACCGCGCGGGAAGGCTTTTCTACGGGAGCGCTAGTCATCGAGGCTGCCCATGGTCAGGTTGACGGTCGTTCCCGTCATCCCGCTCGCCTTGTCGGACGCCATGAAAACCGCCATGTTCGCCATCTCCTCGAGCGACATGAGCCGTCGCGAATGGGTCCTGCTTGCAAGGAATTCCTGCCACTGCTCCCACGTCATCCCCGAGGCCTTGGCGCGAGGCTCGAAGGCGTCCCTGATCGTGCGCGTCTCCGGCATGCCCTGTGGTCGCAGCCCGACGACGCGAATCCCATGTGGTGCCAGCTCCGCGGACAGGTCTCGAGTGAGCGCCTCCTTGGCGGCCATCGCGGGACCGTAGCCACCGACCAATGGGATGCCTGTTCGCGAGTGCAGTGCGGTCACGGTCATGATCACCCCGGACTTGTTCGGAATCATGCGCCGTGCCGCCAGGCGTGCGGTCAGGAAGTACGACGTCGTGTAGGCCGTGATCGGCTGCGAGAACCGCTCGACATCGAGGTCGATCAGCGGGACACCGAGAATCTTGGCGTTCGGGATACCGACCGCGTTGAACGAGATATCGACGCGGCCCGCTGAATCCATCACCGACTGTAGGTGCGCATCAACGGCCTGTTCGTCGAGGGCGTCGACCTGCGCCGCCACCGCGGATCCGCCCGCCGAAACGATGTCCTTGGCGAGTGCATCAACCGATGCCTCGACGCGACCGGTCACAAAGACCCTGGCCCCCTGATCCGCAAAGGCGCGTGCGACTGCACCGCCGATGCCACCGGAAGCTCCGTAGATGATCGCGATCTTGTTCTTCAGCATGGTGTTATTGACACCGCGATAACGGCAAAGTGGGCTTCCGCCAACCGCCCAGTTCGACGGTCGGCCGGTGTCTATACATAGGTGATGACAACCGACCTGATGACCAGGGCGCGGGCTGGCGACAGCGATGCGTTCCGGGAGCTGACGGAGCCGCATCATCGGGAGCTGCAGGTGCACTGCTATCGAATGCTGGGATCCCTCCAGGACGCCGAGGACGTCCTCCAGGAGACGTTGCTGGCCGCCTGGCGAGGTCTCGACGGGTTCGAGGGACGGTCCTCGATTCGCACCTGGCTCTACCGGATCGCCACCAACAGGTGTTTCAACGCGCGCCGATCGGCGAGCCGACGCGCCGCCAAGGAGTGGGACATGCCCGCGGTTGAACCGCCCGAACCGACCGGATTCGGCGAAATCCCATGGCTCGAGCCATATCCCGACTCCCTCCTCGAGGGCGCGATCAATGTACCGCTGGGCCCCGAGGCCCGCTATGCACAGACCGAAGCCATCTCCCTGGCCTTCGTCACCGCCCTTCAGGTCTTGCCGGCTCGCCAGCTCGCCGTGCTGATTTTGCGCGATGTCCTCGGCTTCCACGCCAACGAGGTGGCCGACATGCTCGACACGACAGTGGAATCGGTCAACAGCGCCCTCAGGCGGGCGCGCGCCGGCGTGCAGCGGTCGGCCGATGAACGTGAACCGGCGCCCGCCCCGGACTCAACGTCCGAGCAGGCGCTGGTGGCAGAGTTCGTCCGCGCCTACGAGTCCGGGGACGTGGACGCGCTCGTCGCGCTTCTCACCACCGACATCTTCGTGTCGATGCCGCCGATTCCACTTGAATATCGAGGCCTCGACGTGGTCTCCCGTCTGTTCGCCGGCATATTCAGCTCGGGCAGAAGGGTTGACCTTGTGCCGACGCGAGCCAATGGTCAACCGGCCTTCGGCGCTTACCTTCGCGCCAGCACCGGCATCCGGCATGGAAGCGGACTCTTCGTGCTCACCCTCACCGGCGACCAGATTAGCGCCTTAACGCGCTTCGACAGCAGCGTGCTCCCGTGGTTCGGGCTGGCCCAGTCGCTGCCAGACCATTAGAAGGCGCGGAGTAGCGTCCTGCGACTGTGCAGCTTGCTCTGACCCCCGACGGCAAGTGGGAATTCGCCACGCCCGACCTCGTCTCGGCGGCGAAAGCTGCGGGTTTCACCGCGGTGGGGGTCAATGCCGACCGGGTCGACGCCGCTGCCGTCGAGGCCTACGCCGCGACCGGTGTCCGTTGCCATGAGCTGCTCGCCCTTGTGGTCGGCGACGACGAATCAGCCACGATGGCAAGCGCCGAACAACTGGCCGACCTCGCTCAGACGGTCGGCGCGGAATGGGTGCTGACGGTCTTCACCGCGAAGGTGCCACCTCAGCGTATTCAGCGCTGCGCCAAGATGTTTAACGATGTGGGCGCTGGGATGGCAGTGGAATCCACTCCACTGGGAGCCATCCCGACGATCAGCGACGGCATGGAGGTCGTGCGCGCCGCGCGCCGCGGTGGGCGTGCCGGCCTGATGATCGACTCCTGGCACTTCTGCTTCAGCGACAACTCATGGGACGACCTTGCGGCGGTTCCGCTGGACGACATCGCCTACGTGCAGTTCACCGATGCGCTCGAGCCTGAGTATCGAGAGCGCATGATCCGCGAAAGCCTGCACCGTCGTGCCCTGCCGGGCGAGGGCATTCTCGAGTTACGGCGTTTCGCCGCAACGCTGCTCGACCGGGGCTGGGATGGCCTGGTCAGCGTTGAGGTGCTCAGCGCGGAGCTTCGAGAGCTGCCCGTCGACGTACTAGTCGGCCGGCTTTACGCGACGACAGCGCCGTATTGGATCTGACGGTCAGTCAGCCCCCGCGAGCGACCACTCTTGCACGGTCATCATCGGCGGTCGCTCGCGGTGATCAGGCGGTGATCTCGTCGATGATCGCGTGGATGAACCGCATCTTGTCCAGCACCGCTGGGGGCAGCACGAACGGGTATAGATCCTCTTTGCCCATCGAACGGTTCACCATGTTCAGCGCCCACGCCAGTGGCAGCCACATCTCGATGATCGTGTTAAACCCGCTGGGCCCCAGCGCCCGTCGTTCGAACGTGGCGGCCGACTGGGCGAAGCCGAAAGCCGCCGCTGTGTCGAGGGCGTCGCGGATGTGCAGGTAGTGGGCGAACGTCTCCGCCCAGTCCTCCGCGGGATGCATGGTGGCATACGAGGACACACAATGCTCGTCCCAGCCTGGAGGCGGACCTTCGTTGTAGTGGCGGTCCAGCGCCTCCTGGTAGTCGGCATCGGGATCGCCGAACAACTCCCGGAAGCGATGCGAGTAAGCCTGTGACGGGCCGACCAGGCGGTAGAAGTAGTAGTGCCCGATCTCGTGCCGAAAGTGGCCCAGCAGTGTGCGGTAGGGCTCGTCCATCGCCACCCGCAACTGCTCGCGGTGCACGTCGTCGCCCTCGGCGAGATCCAGCGTGATCACGCCGTTGTGGTGGCCGGTGACCACCTTCTCGAACTCACTGGACAGCAGGTCGAACGCCAAGCCGTAGTCCGGGTCCTCGTCGCGCCCCACGATCGGCAGCTTCAGCTCATACAGTTCGACGATCAGCCGTCGCTTGGCCTTCTCTGCGGCCGCGAATGCGGCCATCGCCTTGGTGTCGCTCTCGTTGGGGCGGGTCCGGGTCAGCGCGCACGACCTGCACAGCAGTCTGGCGACCGGCCCCTTCCCGACGAGCCAATTGCATTCGGCCAGATGCAGATTCGCGCACAGGTGGTACTCGCTGGAGTCGACGGCGCCGCCGTGATCGCTGTCCGCCCCCGACGCGATAACCAGCAGAGCCATGTCGTCGAGTGAGAAACCCAGCCGGCTTCCGCACGACAGACACAGCGAGTTCTCGAACGCCAGCCGTTGACCGCAGTTGGGGCAGTTGAAGTCACGCACGCAGGACGCCGCCCTCGTACGGGGCCACGTCGACTGCGACGGCGATCTTGCTTCTCTTCGAGTCGGTATAGATGATGCCGCGCAGCGGCGGGACATCCGCATAGTCGCGACCGAATCCGACTGTGATGTAGCGCTCGTCGACCATCTGATCGTTCGTGGGATCCAAACCCAGCCACTGGTTTTGCGGCGTCCACACGGACGCCCAGGCGTGCGTCGCGTCGATGCCGATCATGCGTTCCTTTCCCGGCGGCGGGTCGGTCGCCAGGTACCCCGACACATAACTGGCCGCCAGCCCGTTGGCGCGCAGGCAGGCGATGGCCAGTCTCGCGAAGTCCTGGCATACCCCTTCCCGCGCCGCCAAAACCTCACTGACCTGAGTGGACACGGTGGTCGACCCGGACCGATACGTGAAGTCGGAGTAGATCCGCGACGTCAGGTCGCGAAGCACCTCGATCAGTGGCCGACTGGGCTCGAAACTCGGTGCGGCGTAGGCACGTAGCTCGTCGGTGATCTCCGGCGGCTCCAGGTCGAGGGTGAACTCGGTGGCAAGCGCGCCGTCCAGGCCGACGGGGCGCGCGATCTCCCACGGCGCCCGCGCCGACCCACCGCCGTACAGCTCGGGCGGTGGTGGATCCACTTCGACGACCGACTTGCTGGTAATGCTCAGGATGTTGTGATGCTCGGTGACGTGGAAGTACGCGCTGATATTGCCGTAGACGTCGCGGCTGGTGGAGCTGTCGGCCGCCTCGGGCTCGATGATCAGTTCGTGCGACAGGCAGCGCTGCCGCGCAGAGTCACGCGGGGTGAGGAACCCGCGGCCGTAGGAGCTGGTGACGACGTCGGAGTAGCGGTACACCGTGCGGTGCACGATCTGGTAGCACCGGCTCGATCCCGAGGCCGTCGGCCCGTCGGGGAAAGCGGTCACGGCACGAGCCGGCGTTCGTCGGGGCCCCACAGCGGCTGCATGACACCGCGCAGCGAGAGATGGGTCGCGGTGATGAGGCCGGACAGTTCGCGCAGGTCGCGATGCATTCCGTCCAGCAGCTCGGCGAGTTCGGCCCGGGTGCCTTCGGGGGTGACAGCTTCCAGGTCGGCCGGATCGAGCCGGCGCAGCCGCATGGCGATCTCGTCGACAAGCCGTTCGGGCCGTGACGAACCCGACGACCCTGGCAGTGCCTTGAGGTCTGTCCGGAGCCGCTCGAGTTGGTACACCAGCGACCGCGGGTTCTCGGCGTCGAACAACACCAACTCGGCCACGGCAGCCACACTAACCTTGCCCGGGTTGCGGCGCCGGTAGATGACCGACGACTCGCAAGCCATCAGAGTGGACTCGGTAATGGTTTGCTCTGCCCCGGTGCTTCGGAGCTTCGTCAGGGTGGCACGCAGCAGTGCTGTTAGCCCGAGGCCGCGTTCGATCCGTTTGCCGATATCCATCATCGTCCAGCCGACGTCCTGCACCATCGACTCGGCGGCGACACCGGACAGAGCGAGCATGCCTGCCAGCGTCAGGTTGTTCGTCGACACCAGGAAGGCGTCACCCTCGGCTTGCGATTCGGGCGGATCCGACGACCGATGCAGTACCGCGCGCTCCACCGCCGCCAGCACCATCCACGTGTCGTTCGACATCTGGTCGCGCACCGCACGGGCGGCCAAGCTCAGGCGCTCGACCGACTGCGCCAGCGAACCGGCACGATGCCGATCAGCGGTCAACGACCACAGCGTGGTCTGGGCGGTCGCGACCATCTCCGCATAATCGCCGCCGGCACCGGTGTTGGTCCCGGTGATTTGGCCGAGCGCCGTCAGCAGCACTGGCACGCACTCACTGCCTTCCATCTCGCGGCGGTAGCGGTATTCGTGGTAGCGCTCGCGGGTGACGGTCAGCAGCCGGGCCATGTTCTCGGCTCGTTCGGCGTAGCGGCCCATCCAGAACAGGTCGGACAACACGCGCGGCGAGCTGACCGCCCAGGTCGGGCTCGGCGTCATCATCGCGGGAAGTTCGACCGCGCTCGGAATACGCTCGGCCGTGACACGTGTCGGCGTGCGCACCCAGATATCCTTGGCCGCAACGGTATTCAACCGGTAGGCGGCGTTGCCCGGGGCCAGCAGGTAACCCAGCCCGCCGATCATCGGCGCGTAGCCACTGCGCTGCGACACCGTGAACAACCGCATGCCGACGCTGGCCGACGACATCCCGCCCGGGTAGTAGTCGGTGGGCGCCGTCGAGAACCGCGGCAATTCCTGGCCCACCCACTGCCAGGGCGTGGCGTCGATGCGCGCGGCCAACGACTCTCGTTGCTTCGCCGACAACCCCGGCCCAACGATCGGGTCGCCGCCCGCCACCGACCTGATCAGCAGTGACGACAGGTTGGTCAGCAGGTGCGAGCGCTCCGTGTTGATGCCGCCCCAGTACACCGGCGCCGTCTGCAGCAGCGGTGTCTCACCCAGCAGCCGCTCGGCCAGCTCGGGCAGAAAGCGAAGCAGCCCAGGGCTTTCCAGGATGCCGCTGCCCAACGTGTTGACGACCGTCACCGCACCGCGGCGCAACACCTCCACCAAGCCGACCACGCCCAGCCGGGAATCGGCACGCAGATCCAACGGGTCGACATACTCGGAATCGACCCGGCGCAGCACTACGTCGACTCGCTTGAGCGTGCCCATCGATCGCATCCATAGCTTGCCGTCGCGCACCACCAGATCTGCGCTTTCCACCAGCGGAAAACCCAGCACGCCGGCCAAATAGGCCTGGTCGAACGCCGTCTCGGAGTGGATGCCGGGGCTGAGGACCACCACCACCGGCTCCTCGGCCGACTCGGGGGCGGCGTCGATCAGCGCCAGCCGCAGCGCCTGCGCCCACGGCGAGGCAGGCCGCGGCCCGATCCGCTCGTACAGGTCGGGGATGGCGTGCGCGACCACTCGCCGGTCGGCCAGCGCGTAGCCCGCACCCGACGGCGCCTGGGTCCAGTCGGCGTTGACCAGGAAGCTGCCGTCGGCGGCGCGGCTGATGTCGCAGCCGTGCAGGAACAGCTGGTGCCTGCCGGGCAGGACGATGCCGCGGGCGGCCCTGACGTAACCCGGGTGCGCGAACAGCAGCTGGGGCGGCAGCACCCCACTGGTAACCCCATGGCGTGGCCCGTACAAATCGGTCAGTACGGCGTCGAGCAGTCGGGAGCGTTGCACCAGACCGGATTCCAGGGTGTCCCAGTCCGACGCGGAGATCACCAGCGGCAACGCGTCGAGGTGCCACGGCCCCGGTTCCGAGGTGCCGTTGCCGTTGGTGATCGCATCGCCGTGCCGGTCGACCTGGATGTAGGTGATGCCGTCGTTGTCGACCAGGCCGCGGACGATCGACCGCAGCTGGTCAAGTCCGCCGCGGCCTCGCTCACCCACGCATTCGGCGAGCTCCTGCCACGCGGGACGCACATTGCCTGCCGCATCGACGAATTCGTCGTAGCCGGTGCTCGCGCCGGGGCGGACATCGAACAGCGCCTGCTGCGCTCTGGCGGTGCGGTACCGGGTCAGCAGGTTGTCGATGTCGGGCGGATTCGCTGCGGGAAGGACCATCAGTGCAAAACGGTACGCACTCGCCGCAGATCCAAGACCCCCGGCGCGCCTACATCGGTGGATTGCCGTGCCTGCTTCTCACGGATGTCCGACATGTCCACCTTTCCAGGGGTGAATCCCGTCGCCTCGAAGCGGCGGCCCCGCCGGGACTCGGCCTCCACCGCGTTGACCGGCGGGTTGTCGTAGGCGCGGCCGCCCGGGTGCGACACGTGGTAGGTGCAGCCGCCGCGCGACATACCGGTCACACTGTCGACGAGCTCGAAGCGCAGCGGCCCGTCGACGGTGATGGTGGGGTGCAGCGCGCTGGGCGGCTGCCAGGCCCGGAACCGCACGCCGCCTACTTGGACGTCGGGGTTGTCGGTAGCCAGCAGCGGGATCGGGTAGCCGTTGGCGGTGACGACGTAGCGGTGCCGGTCCGCGCCGATCAGCCGGACCTGGATGCGTTCCACCGACGAGTCGACGTAGCGGGCGGTGCCGCCTGTGGTGGATTCCTCCCCGAGGGTGTTCCACGGCTCGATCGCGCCGCGCAGTTCGATCTCCACCCCGTCGAAGACCGCGGTGCCGATGCGCGGGAATCGGAACTCGGTGAATGGGTCCAGCCAGCTGGTGTCGAAGTTGATGCCGTGCGCGCGAAGGTCGGCCGCGACGTCCGCGATGTCCTGAATCAGGAAGTGCGGCAACAGGTATCGGCCGTGCAGGTTCTCCCCGTGACGGATCAGCGGCGCGCGTAACGGCTCATCCCAGAACCACGCCACCAGCGCTCGCACGAGCAGCGACTGAACCATCGCCATCTGATAGTGCGGTGGCATCTCGAAGCCGCGCAGCTCCAGTAGGCCCAGCCGGCCACGGGCGCTGTCCGGGCTGTACAGCTTGTCGATGCAGAACTCGGCCCGATGCGTGTTGCCGGTGATGTCGGTGAGTAGGTGGCGCAGCGCGCGGTCGGTGATCCACGGCTTGCCGCCGCCTTTGACAGACGACAGCCGCGCGATCTCGGCGAACGCGATCTCCAGCTCGTAGAGCGCCTCTGCTCGGCCCTCGTCGACGCGCGGCGCCTGCGAGGTGGTGCCGACGAACCGGCCGGCGAACAGGTACGACAGCGACGGGTGGCGCTGCCAATAGGTCAGCAGTGACACCAGCAAGTCGGGGCGCCGCAGCAGCGGCGAGTCTGCGGGCGTGATGCCGCCCAGCGTGATGTGGTTGCCGCCGCCGGTACCGCCGTGGGTGCCGTCGTAGTCAAAAGCCTCAGTGCTCAGGCGCGCGAGCCGGGCCTGCTCGTAGAGGGTCTCCAGCTGCGCCTTCTGCGCGGCGAAGCTGGCCGTCGGCGCGACGTTGACCTCGATGACACCGGGGTCGGGGGTAACGCTCATTGACTGCAGCCGCGCATCGGGCGGTGGCCCGTAGCCTTCGACAACGACCTGGCAGTCGACCTTCGTCGCGGCGGCCTCGATCCGGGCGATGAGGTCGACGAAGTCGTCCAGCGCTTCGGTGGGCGGCACGAAGATGTAGAGCAAGCCGTCGCGGACCTCGGCGACCATCGCCGTCACGGGGACGGCCTCCGCGTCCTCGACATCGTCGACCGATGCGTCGTCGGGTTCGGGCGCCACCGGCAGCCTGCCACGCTTGGCGAGCGGGTCGGCTTGGAAAGGAGGCTCGGGCGGTTGCCAGCTGATGGAGTTCAGCGGCAACCGCAACCCGGCCGGCGAGTCGCCGTCGAGCAGCACGATGCGGCCGCGCCGGAGCTGCCAGTCGGCGCTGGCCCAGCCCGAATCGTCGTCGCGGCGATGTAGCGGTAGCACGTAGGCGGCGGGTTCGGTGACAGGCTCCTCGAGCCGGGCCAACAGTGCCTTTCGACGGTCTGCGGCATCGTCGGCCAGATCGTCCTCCGGCGCCACAGGTTCACCCGTGGGCTGCCGCACCGTACCGGCAAGCCGGCTCAGTGCGTCTTCGTAGGCCGGCCGCACCTGCGAAGCCGGCAATCCGAGGCCGTCGGCGATTGTGCCGAGCACATGAAGCCCGGCGTCGGGCGGCGCCTCTGCGGTCTTACCGTCGCTGGGCCACGGATCAGCGAGCAGCTCGGCATCTCGCCACAGCGGCTCGCCGTCGGTGCGCCAAAACAGCCCAATCAGCCAGCGCGGTAAGCGTTCTCCCGGATACCACTTGCCCTGGCTGCGCTGGATCAATCCTTGCGGTGCCCACACCTTCTTCAGCCGGGCCGCCAGCGCAGAGGCACGCTCCCGCTTGTGCGGCCCGTCGGCGTCGGTGGTCCACTCGGGGTCGACCTGGTTATCGATCGAGACGAACGTCGGCTCGCCGCCCACGGTGAGACGGACATCGCCGGCGGCCAGGCGTTCGTCGACACGGCCCCCCAACGCGCAGATCGCACCCCAGGCCGCTTCGGTGTACGGCAGCGTCACGCGCGGATCCTCGTGCACACGGGTGACGACGTTGGAGAAGTCCAGCGTGGTCTCGCACGGCTCGGTCGCGCCGGTGATCGGCGCCGCCGACTCGGGATGGGGCGTCGCGGATAGCGGGATGTGGCCCTCCCCCGCGAACAGCCCTGACGTCGGGTCCAGGCCGATCCAGCCCGCGCCCGGGATGTACACCTCGGCCCAGGCGTGCAGGTCGGTGAAGTCGGCGGCGGGTCCAGACGGCCCGTCGAGCGCCTCGACGTCTGAGGTCAACTGCACCAGGTAGCCCGACACGAAGCGGGCCGCATAGCCCAGCTGGCGCAGGATCGACACCAGAAGCCACGCCGAGTCGCGACACGAACCGATGCCGGTGCGCAGCGTGTGATCCGGCGTCTGCACACCGGGTTCCATCCGCACGCTGTAGCCGACGTCCGCGTTGACTGCCCGGTTGAGCGCGACAAGGAAGTCGATGGTGCGGGTGCCTGGCGCGACGGAGAAGTTCTTCACCCATGCCGCAGTGAGGTCGCCGGGCCCCGAGCCCTCGTCACCCTCGTCGACCGGGCGCAGATAGGGCTTGAGGTCTTCAGCGAGCGCCTTGGGGTATTCGAACGGGATGTGTTCGGCCCAGTCCTCGATGAAGAAGTCGAACGGGTTGATGACCTTCATGTCGGCGATCAGCCCGACGGTGATGGTCAGGCCGCGGGCACGGTTCGGGAACACGAGGCGGGCCAGGAAGTTTCCGAATGCGTCCTGCTGCCAATTGATGAAGTGATCGGCGGGCTCGACCTGCAGTGAATAGGCCTCGATCGGGGTCCGCGAGTGCGGCGCAGGGCGCAGCCGAACGACGTGGGGATGCACCTCCACCAGCCGATCGAACGTGTAGCTGGTGCGATGCTCCAGCGCCACCTTGATGCCCATGAGCCTGATCCCATCACATGCCTTCATCGCGCGCAGCGCGCGGCGTGCCTGGGCGTATTGGAGCCACCTCAGCGGCGAATGCGTCCCCGTCGGAAGCAAAAATCTCACCACTCATGTGGAAAACAAACACGGTTCTGTTATAGATTCACAGAACTGACGCAAACAGCCCGGCTCACCACCGCCGATACGGGGTGGCCGTGTGAATTTTCCCCAGCAAGGTGGAGCCTGACGGTGGACGCGAAGACCCGCAGGGACCGCATCGAGCAGCGCGTGCGCGCCGATCGCGAGGTTGCGTACGCCGAGCTGGCCGCGGAGTTCGATGTCTCCGAGATGACCATCCGTCGCGATGTCGAGGCGCTCGAGACCCTCGGCGTGGTCCGACGGGTCGTCGGTGGTGCAATCGCGCTGAAGGGTAAGGACTCCGAGCCGTCTTTCGAGACACGGGTCGCCGACGCCGCGGAGGAGAAGCGCCACATCGCCGACGCCGTCGCCGATCTGATCGGCTCCAGCGAGACCCTGATTCTCGACTCGGGCAGCACAGCCCTCGCGGTGGCTAAATCGCTGAAAGGCCGCGCACTGGGCCTGACGGTCGTGACGCCCAGCCTGCTGGTGGCCCTTGAGTTGATCTCCGAACCGGCCACCAACGTGGTGCTCACCGGCGGCCAGTTGCGGCCCGGCGAGCTCAGCCTGATCGGCCCCGCCACCGAGGACACACTGCGCGGGTACAACTGCGACACCTTCGTGATGGGGGTCGCGGGCATCGACGCCGACCGCGGAATCTCGGACTACCACCAGGGCGAAAGCCAAGTGAAGCGGGCCGCGAGCCAGCGTGCCGATCGGGTGATCGTGGCAGCCGACAAGAGCAAGCTCGGACGGGTCACATTCGTGTCGATCGCGCCCCTTACCGCGATCGACACAATCGTCACCGACGGCACCAGCGACCACCCGGCGCTGGTGGCCGCGCGCGGGGCGGGAGTCGAGGTCATCTGTGTGGCCGGGCAGGTAGACATCCCCGGCGGCATCGGAGGCGGTCAAGCGTGAGCGTGACGATCGGCATCGATGTCGGCACCACCGGCACCAAAACGCTGTTGTTCGACACCTCAAGCGGCACAGTCGCTTCGGCTTCCCGCGAGACCTCGCTCTTCTCGGCGGAGCCGGGCTTCGCGGAAGCCGACACCGGCCAATGGATGACCAACGTCATCGACTCCATTCGCGAAGTCGTGTCGGCCGGCGATGTGCATCCTGAGGCCGTCGAGGCGATCTCGGTGTCGGGCATGGTTCCCGCCGTCGTCCCGGTGGACGTCCACGGAAGGCCGCTGCGGCGCGCGATCTTGCAGAACGATGCCAGGGCCCATCAGGAGGTCGAGGAGCTCGGACGGAAGTTGGCGGGCACAGATCTCGTGTCGCTCACCGGCTCGGCGCTCACCCAGCAGTCGGTAGCGCCGACGCTGGTGTGGCTGCGCGAGCGTGAGCCGACCGTATATGCGCGGACAGCCCGGATCGTCGGGTCGTACGACTGGGTGCTGATGGCGCTCGGCGCCGATCCGCATGTCGAGCAGAACTGGGCCCTGGAGTCGGGGCTGTTCGCGGTCGACGGCGACATGGCCACCGTCGTGCTGGACGCCGCCGCACTCGACGCGGACCTGCTGGCGCCCGTTCGGCGTCCGGGGACGCGAGTCGGCGGGCTCAGCGTCGGGGTCGCCGAGCAGACAGGCCTTCGTGCAGGCACTGCGCTGATCGTCGGGGGCGCCGATCACGTCCTGTCAGCGTATGCCGCAGGCGTGAATCGTTCCGGCGACGGCCTGGTGAAACTCGGTGGGGCGGGCGACATCCTGGTCGCCAGCGACACCCAGGTGGTCGACGCGCGGCTGTACTTGGACGCGCACCCGGTGCCCGATCGGTGGCTGCCCAACGGCTGTATGGCCACGAGCGGCAGCCTGATCCGCTGGTTCCAATCGTTGGTCGGCGGTGCGGAACTGTCCGAGCTCGACGCGGAGGCCGCCGATGCCAACGCGGGCGAAGTGCTCTGCCTGCCTTACTTTCTCGGCGAGAAGAGCCCCATTCACGACCCGGATCTACGCGGTGTGTTCGCGGGAATGCACCTCGGGCACACCCGTGCTGCCCTCTACCGGGCCGTGCTCGAGGCCATCGCATTCGGTTTCCGCCATCACCTCGATGTGTTCACCGAGATCGGGATACCGATGACACGCGCCATGATCACCAACGGTGGGTCCAAATCCACCCTGTGGAAGCAGATCCATGCCGATGTGCTCGGCATCGAGTTGCACCCTGTCGGCGGTCATCCGGGGGCATCGCTGGGTGCGGCCGTCATCGCCGCGATCGGTATCGGAGCGCTGGACGATTGGGCGGATGCCGCGCGGTACGTCTCCCTGCAGCCGCCCGTCGTCCCGGATCCGTCCCGCCGCGACCTCTATGACGATTCCTACCTACGGTGGCGCGAATTGGGCGATGTCGTGGCGCCGATATCGCACGCGATCGCGAGGAGCGCACGTCGATGATCGCCGAACGCACGAGAAGAGAATTAGGTTCACACGATGAAAGGAACAGTGCCGCAATGAGATCAATGAATAGCGGGCGGCGGCGGCCGATTGTCGTCGCCCTCCTCGCAACGGTGACGCTGCTGGCAGCCGCTTGCGCGGGCAGCGGCGGACCTGCCCAGACGCAGGCAACCGGAACTGGCGAGATCGCCAAGGACACTTCGGGCACGGTGCGCATCCTCATGGAGAACGTGCCCGACACTGACATCGTCAAATCGATGGTGCCCGACTTCAACAAGGACTACCCGAACATCAAGATCGATATCGAGACGCTGACCTACGACCAGATGCGGGACAAGCTGGTGTCGTCGTTCCAGTCGTCCTCCCCCACCTACGATCTGGTGATCGTCGACAACCCGTGGATGGTCGACTTCGCGAACGCCAAGTTCCTGCAGCCGCTCGACGCGCGCATCAACAACACACCCGACTACGACGCGGCCGACTTCTTCAAATCCCTGACCGACATCACCACCGTCGACAACGTCCGCTACGGCGTGCCGTTCTACAATTATGCGCTCGGATACCTTTACAACACAGACGATCTCGCGCAGGCCAAGCTCGAGGTGCCCAAGACTCTCGACCAGCTGGTCAGCACGTCCAAGGCGCTCAAGATCGGCGACCGGGCGGGCATCGCCATGCAACCGCAGCGCGGCTACAAGATCTTCGAGGAGTGGGGCAACTGGCTGTTTGCGGCCGGCGGCTCGATCTACGACTCCGACGGCAAGGTCAGCCTCAACACCCCGCAGGCCAAGCAGGCGCTCAACGCCTACATCGACACCTACAAGGCCGCAGCGCCGCCGAACAGCCTGAACTGGGCCTTCGACGAGGCCTTCCGCTCGGTGTCATCCGGCCAGGCCGCATCGATGATCAGCTACAACTGGAACCTGCCGCAGCTCAACGAGCCCGGCTCAGGGCCGTCGGCGGGCAAGTACAAGCTGGCACAGATCCCCGGCGGCAAGTCCGTTCTGGGCTCGTGGAGCTGGTCGATCCCGACGAACTCGGGCGCATCGGATGCCGCATGGGCGTTCGCGTCGTGGCTCACTTCCAAGCCGCATGACGTCCAGCGCACCGAGAAGGGCGGCGCGGCGATACGTCAGAGCACGCTCAAGGATCCCGCCGTTCTCAATGGCAAATTCGGTGCCGACTACTACACCACCGTCGAGCAGCTTCTCGGTAACGCTTCACCGCTGAGCCAGGGACCCAGCGGCGAAGAGATGATCCAGGCGGTCGGCACCGAGTTGAACGAGGCAGTGGCGGGCACCAAGAGCGTCGACGATGCGTTGGCCGCCGCGCAGGCTGCCGCCGCGAAGATCCAGGGCTAACCGCATGGAACCGACCACCCCGCGAAAGGAGCGTTGACCACCGTGAAATTCCAACACGGGATGGTCGCACCCCTCGTCGCACTTTTCGTCGGGGTGGTCGGTTTCCCTTTGGCGTATGCGTTCTACCTCAGCATCACCGATTATCGGCTGACCAGTCACGGAACGCCCCAGCTGGTCGGCGCGCACAACTACGTCGCCACCTTCGGCGACGCCGAGTTCTGGCACGCGTTCGGCACCACCGCGCTGTACGTATGCGTGGCTGTCGGGCTTGAGCTGGTGGTCGGGCTGGCGATCGCGCTGGCGCTGCAAAAGCAGCGTTGGGCACGCGATCTCACGAGGTCGATGTTGCTTGCGCCGATGTTCATCACGCCTATCGCGGTCGGGTTGATCTTCCGCTTCCTGCTCAACGACCAGCTCGGCGCGATCCCGCACATGCTGCGTGCCGTTGGCGTCGACTACGACTTCTTCGGTCCGGGCCGTGCACTTTTCACCCTCGCACTCATCGATGTGTGGCAGTGGACGCCGTTCATGGTGCTGTTGCTGCTCGCGGGGCTGCAGTCCATCCCGCGCGAGCCGCTGGAGGCGGCCAGGGTCGACGGTGCAAGCGGCTGGTACGTGCTGCGGCGGGTGACGCTGCCGCTGCTGGCGCCCGTTCTCGTGGTGGCGATCCTTCTGCGCTGCCTGGACGCGATGAAGGTGTTCGAGTATGTGTTCGCCACCACCCGCGGCGGGCCGGGCACCGAGACGGAGACGCTGCAGTACTTCGTTTACCAGACCGGGATTCAGTTCTTCCGGCTCGGTTCGGCGTCGTCGATGGCCTTCGTGGTCCTGCTGCTGGTGCTGACAATCATCGTCATCGCGTTCCGGCGGATGGAGAAGGCAAAAGCATCGTGAGAGGCTCGACCGCGCTCGCCGTCTGCCGGGTCGCGCTGCTGTGGGCGGCGGGCATAACGGTGTTGTTCCCGGTGGTGTGGATTGCCCTGGCAAGTGTGAAAACGCCTGGGCAGCTGAGTGATCCGTTTCTACTCTCGTTCACTCCCACGCTCGACAGCTGGCGCAACGTGCTGACGTCGGGCATTCTCGCTGCGGCGGGACGCAGCGCCATCGTCGCGATCGTCACCGTGGGCATCAGTGTGGTGGTCGGGAGCATGGGTGCCTACGCGATCGCCCGCTACCGCGCCGGCGGTACCGCCACCCGGTTCGGGATGCTGGCGGCGCAGGTACTGCCGCCTGCGGTGCTGGTGTTTCCGTTCTTGACCATGGCCTACGCGCTGCGGCTCAACGACACTCTGATACCGGTCATCTTTGCGCATCTGAGTTTCGTTCTGCCGGTGGTTACCTGGTTCCTGATCGGCTTTTTCGAAGCGGTGCCGCGCTCGCTGGAGGAACAGGCACAGGTCGACGGTTTCACGCGCTTCGCGGCGTTCCGGTTGGTGGTACTCCCCCAAGTGCTCCCCGGTATCGGCGCCGCGGCGATCTTCGGCTTCACGCTGTCGTGGAACGACCTGTTCTACGGACTCATCCTCGCGCCGGGCAAAGCGGCGATCCTTCCGGTCGCGATCGCCGGGTTCAACACATTCCGCGGTGTGCAGATCGGCTCGATGAGCGCGGCGATTCTCATCGCGGTCGTACCCGTCGTGATCGCAAGCTTTTTCATCCAGCGCCGGCTGGTGCAGGGCATCAGCGGCGGCGCGGTGAAGTTCTGAAAGGGTTGGTGATTCATACTTCATGGCAACAGTCCGCTTCTCCGGCGTCAACAAGTCGTACGGGTCGAACCCCGTCGTCAGCGACCTGAATTTGGAACTGCCCGACGGGTCGTTCACGGTTCTCGTCGGTCCGTCCGGATGCGGGAAGTCGACCTCGCTGCGCATGCTCGCCGGACTGGAGTCAGTCACCTCGGGCACGATCACCATCGGCGACCGCGACGTCACCCATCTGCTGCCGCGCGACCGCGACGTCGCGATGGTCTTCCAGAACTACGCGCTGTATCCACACCTCACGGTGCGGGAAAACATCGCGTTTCCGCTGCGAGCCTCCAAGACGCCCCGGTCGGACGCGCTCAAGCGCGCCGACGAGGTGGCCGAGTCGCTCGGGCTGGAGAAATTCTTAGCGCGCAAGCCGAAAGACCTCAGCGGCGGCCAGCAGCAACGTGTCGCCATCGGCCGCGCGATTATCCGCGAGCCGTCGGTGTTCCTGTTCGACGAACCACTGTCCAACCTCGATGCCAAACTGCGGATCGAGACCAGAACCGAGCTGTTGCAGATCCAGCGCAGGCTGGGCATCACCTCCGTCTACGTCACACACGACCAGGAGGAGGCGATGACGCTGTCGGACCGAATGGTGGTGATGCGCGACGGGCGCACCGCGCAGCAGGGCACCCCGTTGGAGGTGTACAACAAGCCGGACGACACGTTCGTCGCGGCGTTTGTCGGCAGCCCGAAGATGAACCTGGTCGACGGCGAACTCATGGGTGAGACCTTCACCATGCCAAGCGGATTCACCTTCACCGTCGGACAAGTCGACGCCACCGGGCAGGTCACGCTCGGCGTGCGGCCCGACGATCTGCTGCCGACGGCGACCGGCGACAGCAACGACGCCCTCGCGCAGGTGAAGTTGATCGAGTTGCTCGGCCCCCGCGCCATCGTGACCGTCGACGCCCGCGGCACCGAAATCACCTGTGTCGTCGACGCGTCGCGGCTCACCGGCATCTCCGAGGGCGCTCGCGTCGAATTGTCGCCACGACCGGGCTCAGTGCACGTGTTCGACCCACAGACCGGCCGACGACTCGTCGGCACAAGCAAGCAGACCCAGGACCGATAGGAACGAAGAACACTGATGACCAAGACAGTCGTGGTGACCGGCGCAGGATCCGGCATCGGGCGAGCCATCGCGATGACTCTGGCCGGGCGGGATTGGCGTGTCGTCGTCACCGATATCAACGAGGACGCCGCGCGCGAAGTCACTGCGGGCCTGCCGAATCCGGATGCGGGACACGAATCCGCCGTTCTCAATGTCAGTGTCCCGGATGATGCAGCAGCGGTGGCATTCGGCGTGGCCGATCGCCTCGGCCTCGAGGCTTGGGTCAGCAATGCCGGCATCTCCTTCATGCATCGATTCCTCGATGCCCCGATCGAGCGGTACGACCAGACGCTCGATGTCAACCTGAAAGGCGTGTTCGTCTGCGGTCAGGCGGCCGCACGCGCCATGGTGCGCGTCGGCACCAAAGGCGCGATCGTGAACACCGCATCGATGGCGGGCAAGCAGGGCCGGGTGCCGTTCCTCTCCGACTATGTGGCGTCGAAGTTCGGTGTCGTCGGCCTCACCCAGGCGATGGCGTACGAACTCGGCGAGCACGGCATCACGGTCAACTGCGTCTGCCCTGGATATGTCGAAACTCCCATGCAGTCAAGGGAACTGGAGTGGGAGGCGCAGCTGCGGGACACCACCACCGACGGCGTCCGGACGATGATGATCGACGACACGCCGTTGGGCCGGCTGGAACAGCCGGAGGACGTCGCACGAGCCGTGGCGTTCCTGCTTTCCGACGACGCCCGCTTCATCACCGGGGAGGCGCTGGCCGTCAACGGCGGCGCCTACATGGACTAAACACGGGCTGACCCGCCGAATCCCTTGCTTGCCAACCCGAACAGAGAAAGGCACACCGTGACCACCACCTGGCTCGATGCGGTTTTCAACGTCAGAAAGCCCGTCATCGCCATGCTGCACCTGGCCGCCCTGCCCGGTGATCCCGGATACGACAGCGCGGGCGGCATCGCGGCCGTCGTCGCCCGGGCCCGAGAAGAACTCGACGCGCTGCAGTCCGGCGGCGTGGACGGCGTGATGGTCAGCAACGAGTTCAGCCTGCCGTATCTGACCAAGACCGAACCGATCACCGCGATCACGATGGCCAGGATCATCGGGGAACTGCTACCCGACCTGTCGGTGCCCTACGGCGTCAACGTGCTGTGGGACGGCCAGGCCTCGATCGACCTCGCTGTCGCCACCGGCGCGCAGTTCGTCAGGGAGATCTTCACCGGCGTGTATGCCAGCGACTTCGGCCTGTGGAACACCAACGTGGGTGAGGTGGCCCGTCACCGGGTCCGCGTCGGCGGTGCGGGCGTGAAGTTGTTCTTCAACATCGTGCCGGAGTCGGCCACCTACCTCGCCGACCGCGACCTTGCCTCGATCACGCGAACCACCGTCTTCGCCACGCTGCCCGACGCGATCTGCGTGTCCGGCGCGACGGCTGGGTCGCCGACGGATTCCGAAGCGCTGCGGGTGGTGAAGTCGGCGGCCGGTGAGGTGCCGGTGTTCGTCAACACCGGGGTTCGCGCCGAGAACGTCGCGGCTCAGCTCGAGATCGCCGACGGCGCCATAGTCGGTACGTACTTCAAGGCGGAAGGCGTCTTCGAGAACCGGGCGCAGCGATCGCGGGTCGAGGAGTTGATGGGCCAGGCACGGGCGTTCCGCGAACAACGGGCCTGATCGGCGGAAATCGACAAGGCACAATCGTGTTGTGGCCACCTGGGACGACGTCGGGCGAATCGTCAGTGAGCTTCCCGAAACCGCTGAGGCTTCGCCCCGCAACTGGCGGGTGCGCAAAAAGCTGATCGCTTGGGAACGGCCGCTGCGCAGGGCCGATCGCACCGCCCTGGGTGCCGACGCGCCCGATGGGGACATCCTTGGTGCCCGCGTCGCGGATGAGGGCGTGAAGTTCGCGCTCATCGCCGACGATCCCGGCGTGTACTTCACCACCCCGCATTTCGACGGCTACCCGGCGGTGCTGGTGCGTCTCGCGGAGATCGGCGTGCCTGAGCTCGGAGAACTGCTCACCGAGGCCTGGTTGGCGCAAGCCCCGAAGAAACTCGCCAAGATGTTCTTGCAGAACGACAGTTAGCAGCGCCGCGGCGGCGGATCATCGGTTGCATGGCTGCAACAGATCCAACCTTTTACCGCAGCCCGGGTGCCGCCGTCGCCGCAGCGCCCGAGCAGCTTGCTTACGTTGTCGCATTCGACCCGGCCGGCCAGGCGAAGGACGCGCTTGCCGTGGTGGACTGCGACTCCGCTTCGTCGTCGTACGGTCGGGTGGTCGGCTGGTCCGAGCTCCCGACGGCAGGCAACGAATTGCACCACTTCGGCTGGAATGCCTGCTCGAGCGCCCTGTGTCACGAGGGCCACGACGGTCACGACGGCCATTCTCCCGAACGGCGCTACCTTGTCGTCCCCGGTATCCGATCGTCGAACACCTATGTCCTCGACACCAAACCCGACCCGCGAAACCCGGTGTTGGCTCACACGATTGAGGCCGACGAGCTCGCCGCCAAGGCCGGATACTCGCGGCCGCACACCGTGCACTGCGGGCCGGGCGGCATCTTCATGTCGGCGCTGGGCGGCGCCAACGGCGAGGACGGTCCCGGCGGCGTCGCTCTGATCGACCACGACACGTTCGAGGTGATCGGGCCGTGGGAGCGGGACCGCGGACCGCAGTACTTCGCCTACGACGTGTGGTGGCATTTCCGCCACGACACGGTGGTCACTTCGGAATGGGCCACGCCGTCGATGATCGAGGGCGGATTGAATCCTGAGGACCTGCTTGGCCGAAAGTTCGGGCACCACTTGAACTTCTGGAGCATGTCCGAGCGCAAGCTGACCCAGCGTGTCGACCTCGGCGACGCCCACCAGATGGTGCTTGAGCTTCGTCCCGCGCATGATCCCGACCAAGGCGTACGGCTTCGTGGGAGTCGTGATCAGCGTCGAGGATCTCTCGGCATCGGTGTGGCTGTGGCATCGCGACGGCGATCGGTGGGCCGTCGAGAAGGTCATCACCATCCCGGCCGAACCGGCCGACGCCGACGATCTGCCGCCGGCGTTGAAGCCGTTCGGTGCGGTGCCGCCGCTGGTGTCTGACATTGATCTGTCGGTCGACGATCACTGGTTGTACGTATCATGCTGGGGCACAGGTGAACTCAAACAGTTCGATGTCAGCGACCCGTTCCACCCGCGTGAGACAGCGTCGGTCCGCCTCGGCGGTGTGGTGCGACGCGAGCCGCATCCAGCGGACCCCGACTTGCGCCTCGCGGGCGGGCCGCAGATGGTGGAGATCAGCCGCGACGGCCGCCGGGTCTACGCCACCAACTCTCTGTATGCGGCGTGGGACGAGCAGTTCTATCCCGACGGCGTCGGCGCATGGCTGGCCAAGTTCGATGCCGACATTGACGCGGGCGGGCTGGTTCCCGACGCCGGGTTCTTCCCGCACGGCGACGAATTCCGCGGCCTGCGGGTGCACCAGACCCGGTTGCAGGGCGGTGACGCGTCGAGCGACTCCTACTGCTTCACCGACTAGATCGACTGGCCTGGAATCTGAGAGGCAGGCCGCAACCGCCACGGCCTATGCTGACGCGGGTGGACGGACCCGCTCTCGATCGCCCATGGCGGCGCCCCGGCGCAATCCGATATGCGCTGGCGAGGGTGCGCGACGCGGTCGCTCCGCCGGTCACGGTCCGCGACGCGCCCACCGACATCGTCGCCGATCGCGACACCGCGGTCCCTACGCGTGACGGAACGATATTGCGCGTCAACGTCTTCCGTCCCGACCTTGACGGTAAGCACCCGGTGATCCTTTGCGCCCACCCGTACCGCAAGGACGATCTGCCGCGCAGGCGCGGACGCCGCTGGACCTATCCGCCGCAGTACCGCCTATTGCGCCAGCCCGCACCGGTGGCCTTCTCGGCGCTGACCAACTGGGAGGCACCCGACCCGACCTGGTGGGTAGCGCACGGCTTTGTGGTCATCAACGCGGACCTGCGCGGTTCTGGGCATTCCGACGGCGTAGGGAAGTTGTTGTCGTGCGAGGAAAGCCAGGACGTCTACGACGTGGTGCAGTGGGCGGGCGAGCAGCCGTGGAGTGACGGGAGCGTGGTGATGCTCGGGGTGTCATACCTGGCCGTCAGCCAATATGGCGCCGCGGCGCTGCGCCCGCCGGCATTGAAGGCCATCTGCCCGTGGGAGGGTTTCACCGACATCTACCGAGACTTCGCGTTCCCCGGCGGCATCCGGGAGAACGGTTTCATCAGGGCCTGGGCAACCGTACTGAGCCGTCGTTCGCGTTTGGCCTACAACTTGCACCGCATGCAGGACAGCCACCCGCTGCGAGACGAGTTCTGGCGCTCGCTGGTGCCAGACGTGGCCGCGATCGAGGTGCCGATGCTGGTGTGCGGCAGCTTCTCCGACCAGGCCCTGCACAGCCGCGGCTCGATGCGGGCATTCACCCACACCGGGTCGACGCGCGCGCGCCTCTACACCCACCGCGGCGGCAAGTGGAATGAGTTCTACTCCGACGACGCGCTCGCCGAACAGCTCAGCTTTTTCCAGTCGGTGCTTCGCGGTGATGACGCCCCCGCCCGCAGTGTGCGGCTCGAGGTGCGCGAGGACCGCGACACTGTCGCCGCGGTCCGCGAGGAACACGAGTGGCCGCTGGCGCGCACCCGATGGACCTCGCTGTATCTGGCCGGTGCCGGCCGGCTCGCGGCGCAACCACCGACGCAACCGGGCAGCATCGAGTTCAACACGCGATCACGCGCGGCCGCGTTCAGCTGGACGTTCACCCAAGACACCGAGCTGACAGGCCCGATGGCGACGCGGCTGTGGGTTGAGGCCGTCGGGTGCGACGACCTCAACCTGTTCGTCGGCGTCGAAAAATGGCGCAGCGGCCGGTTCGTGCCGTTCGAGGGGTCCTATGGGTACGGCCGTGACAGGGTGGCGACCGGCTGGCAACGCGTATCACTGCGGGCGCTCGATGCCGACGCGTCGCAGCCATGGGAGCCCGTATCGGATGCCGTCGATCCGCAACGGTTGCGGGCCGGTGAGGTGGTCGCCGTTGATATCGCCCTTGGGCACACGGCAACGCTGTGGCGCGCTGGCGAGCAACTGCGGTTAGTGGTCGCGGGCCGCTGGTTATCTCCGCGCAATCCGTTCACCGGGCAGTTCCCCGCCGCCTACCCGCACCCGCCACGTGGGCGTGCCATTCTGCATTGGGGATCCGACCGGCTGCCGGACTCGCCGCCACACCTGCTCGTGCCCGAGATCTCCGCCTAAGCGGTTTGACTTCGGCCTCCTACTGCTTCACTGACTGAGCCGCCACCGTGTGGGCATGCACGGCTTTGGTCAGCTCGAGGATCTGGCTGGACAGCTCCCGAAGATGATCCAGACCGCGAACCAGATGATGTGGAAGTAGACGGTGAGCCATGGCAAACACCACTGAGCACCCTGCGCCTGCCGCTGTGAATTCGCTTGGGTTAGCTAGTTTTCTTGGCGAGCCGGATCGCGAGTTCATTGGCGGGGACGTCGTGCCCGTCGGCGC
Organism: uncultured Actinomycetota bacterium; assembly: GCA_963841555.1. Classification (GTDB taxonomy): domain Bacteria; phylum Actinomycetota; class Actinomycetes; order Mycobacteriales; family Mycobacteriaceae; genus Mycobacterium. The sequence continues at coordinate 143,841 of CAWJDL010000002.1, read as the reverse complement.
AGCGGATGGTGACACTCGCGTCGGCGCCGCACTCCTTGTGGGTCAGCCGGAGCGGCGTCGGGCGTGGCAGGTGGCGCTGGCCCCACTCGAACATCGCCAAGACCACCGGCATGAAGTCCAGGCCTGCATCGGTGAGCACGTACTCGTCGCGGCTTCGCCGACCAGGCTCACGGTAGGGCCGGCGCTTGAGTAGTCCGGCCTCGACGAGGTCGGACAGCCGCGCGGCCGCCGCTGCCTTCGTCACACCGATACGCCGCCAGAAGTCGTCGAACCGGGTGGTGCCGTAGTAGGCCTCGCGCATGATCAGCATCGCCGACTTGGTGCCCAGCAAGGCCATCGTCTTCTCGATCGGGCACTCGCCCACCGCCGACCATGCATCGCGGTCGGCGAGTGTGCCCTGCAGCACAGTCATGGAATTCACCCTACCTCTGAGTTGTTCTAACTATACCCAGGTGGTATAGCTGGGTATAGAGAGCATCACTCAGCGTCGAGTCACAGGAGGCAGAAATGGCCGGATACTCAGGCCGCGACGCGGTAATCGTCGGAGCGGTACGCACCCCGATCGGAAAGGGCAAGGCCAGCGGCGCGCTGCACGACGTGCTACCTGTCGACCTGCTCGCACACAGCCTCAAGGAGCTGGTTACCCGGACTGGTATCGACCCCGTAGAGATCGACGATGTCATCGCTGGCGCCGTCTCCCAGGTGGGCGACCAAGCTGTCAACATCGCCCGCAACGGGCTGCTGGCCGCCGGATTTCCCGAAACCGTGCCCGGCACCACCGTCGACCGTCAGTGCGGCAGCAGCCAGCAGGCGATCTCCTTCGCCGCACAGGGTGTGATCGCCGGCGCGTACGACATTGTGGTCGCCGCCGGTGTGGAATCGATGTCGCGGGTGCCGATGGGCTCCAGCGTGCTGCCGGGCAGCGACCCGTTTGGCGCAATGGCGCAGCGCTATCCCGAAGGCCTTGTGCCGCAAGGTATCAGCGCCGAGCTGATCGCCGCCAAATGGGGCTTCTCGCGGCAGCAGCTCGACGAGTTCTCCGCAGGAAGCCACGAAAAGGCCGCGGCGGCAACCAAAGAGGGCCGGTTCGACAACGAGCTCATCCCGATTAATGGGTTGACCACCGACGAGATCATCCGCCCCGGCACGACGGTCGAGACGCTTGCGGACCTGAAGCCGGCGTTCTACACCCCGGCCTACGAGGCCCGCTTCCCACAGATCCAGTGGGAGATCACGCCTGGCAACTCGTCGCCGCTATCGGACGGCAGCGCAGCCGTGCTGATCACCACCAGCGAGGTGGCTGCGCGTCTTGGCCTGCGTCCGCTCGCCCGCATCCACACGACAACCGTCGTCGGGTCCGATCCGCTCTACATGCTGACTGGCGTGATCCCGGCGACCGAAAAGGTCTTGCAGCGTGCCGGTTTGACGCTTGCCGATATCGACCTGTTCGAGGTGAACGAGGCGTTCGCCCCGGTCGTGCTCGCGTGGGCGCGTGACGTTGGCGCCGATCTGGCCAAGACGAACGTCAACGGCGGCGCGATCGCGATCGGACACCCGCTGGGCGCCAGCGGCGCGCGAATCATGACGACATTGGTCAACGCGCTCGAGCAGCGCGGCGGCCGCTACGGGTTGCAGACGATGTGTGAGGGCGGCGGCATGGCCAACGCCACCATCATCGAGCGGCTCACGTAGCGCCACGAAAGAGAAGCCGGGGTTGTGATCCGGTGCCTTTCACGACCCCGGCTTCTCTTCGGGTTAGGTCCGCTGCAGTTCGAACAGCGGGATGACGCGGCTGGTGTTGGCCTGGTAGTCACCGAAACCTGGCGCCAGTGCGACGACCTTCGGCCACGTCTCGTCGCGCTCCTCGGGCGGCAGCTCGCGGGCGGTGACGTCGTACGCATCGGTCCCCACTTCGATGTGCGCAGTGGGGTTGGCCCGAAGGTTGTGCACCCAGTCGGGATTGGTGTCCAGACCGGCCTTCGAGCCGATGATGAACATCTTCCCGTCGATCGTCAGGTACGCCAACGGCGCGAGCCGCGGCTGGCCAGACTTGGCCCCTGTCGACGTCAGCAGCAGAAGGGTCGCACCTTCGAACGGGCCGCCGACTACGCCTCCGTTGGCGCGGAATTCGTCGACGATGTTCTTGTTGAAGGCCTTCATGGTTTCGGCGTCGGGTACTTCGGTCATGGCGTTCCAAGCTCCTTCAGTGCGGGCAGTAGTTGTTCGGCCACGGATTCGGGGCGCGCGCTAAGCGAGCCGATCCGCAGGATCAGGTGTCGCGCGCCCGCGTCGACGTAGCGCGCCAGCCAGTCCAGGCATTCCTCGGCCGAGCCGCCGCGGATCGCCTGCACGTAGTGCATCACATCGAGGGGCTGACCGTAGTACGCGCGCAAGTACTCGTCGAGTTCCTCATCGGCGCGGGCCTTGTCGTCATTGAGGTTGACGGTTGCGTACAACGCCGGAGTGACCTCCCGGACGGCCTGGGCCCGTATCCGGTCCCATGCTCGCGCATACGCATTCGGATCCGGCAGGTAGGGCAGCCAACCGTCATACGTCGTCGACACCCGGTCGATAACCTTCGTCGTGTCGCCACCGGCCAGCCACACCGGTGGGCCGCCGGGCCGCGCCGCCGGTAACGCGTCGGCGAACTCTCCCTGCCCGTCCCACGTCCGACGCCACAGCGTGACCGTCTCGTCGAGCCGGGCGCCGCGTCCGGCGAATGGCATTCCCACCGCGTCGAATTCGCGGCGGCTCTCCGGCAGTGGCGCCCCGGATCCCAGCCCGAGAATCAGCCGGCCACCCGAGAGCTGGTCGACGGTAGCCGCCTGTGCAGCCGCGAGCAGTGGATGGCGCAGCGGCGCGATCAACGCCGCCGTCCCCAACGCGACACGATCCGTCACGGCGGCCACCGCGGAAAGGACCGACAGAGGTTCCGCGCGGGTGCGCGCCAGGAGCGAGTCGCCAACCCACACCGAGTCGAACCCTGCCACTTCCGCCGCCTTGGCGAACTCGACGAGTCCCCGCGCGTCGTGTGTGCCCGTCATCGCCGTTTCGCGGCTGGGCAGCATGATCCCTACGCGCAGGGCTGACATTTAGAGCGGCTGAAGTTCGAAGATCGGGATCACCCGGCTCGTCTTCGCCTGGAACTCGGCAAAGGCCGAGATCGCGGCGGTGATTTTGGGAATGATGTCATCGCGCTCGGCGGACAGCAGTTCGCGCGCCGTCACGTTGAATGACTCCGCGGCAAGTTCCACGTGCGCGCTCGGGTTGGCCCGCAAGTTGTACACCCAGGACGGGTTGGTGTCCGCGCCGCCGTTTCCGGCGATGATCAAGAGCTTGCCGTCGATGCGTTTGCAGGACAGCGGCGACAGTCGCGGCTGACCGGACTTGGCGCCGATTGTCGTCAGGAGCAGCAGCTCGTTGCCCTCGAAGGGGCCCCCGACCTTGCCATCGTTGGCGCGGAATTCGTCGACGATGGACTCGTTGAATGCCTTGAGGGTGTCGGCATCGGGTCGCGGTTGGGTCATGCCCCTTCAAGCTTTGGCGGCTTGGCGTCTATTCCCGACTCCTTGCGCTGCTGCGGCGTGATGGGCGCGGGTGCACCCGTCAACGGGTCGACACCGCCACCGGACTTCGGGAAGGCGATGACTTCGCGGATCGAATCCATCCGCGACAGCAGCGCGTTGATGCGATCCCAGCCGAACGCGATGCCGCCGTGCGGAGGTGCGCCAAACATGAACGCTTCCAACAGGAATCCGAACTTCTCCTCGGCTTCGGCCTTGTCCAGCCCCATCACGGCGAATACTTTTTCCTGGACGTCGCGGCGATGGATACGGATCGAGCCGCCGCCGATCTCGTTGCCGTTGCACACGACGTCGTACGCGTCGGCCAGCACGCTGCCGGGGTCGCTGTCGATGCTGTCGGAGAATTCGGGCTTGGGCGCTGTGAAGGCGTGGTGTACAGCGGTCCATGCGCCAGAGCCGACCGCGACGTCACCATGAGCAGTCGCCTCGTCGGCCGGTTCGAACAGCGGCGGGTCGACAATCCACGTGAACGCCCACGCGTCGGGGTCGATCAGGTCGAGCCGCCAGCCGATCTCGATGCGCACCGCGCCAAGCAGCGCCCGCGACGTCTTGGCCGGACCGGCCGAGAAGAAGATGCAGTCCCCCGGCGAGGCGCCGGCATGCGCGGCCAGGCCGTCACGTTCGACGTCGGACAGGTTCTTGGCGACCGGACCGCTCAGTGTCCCGTCCTCCCCGACCAACACGTAGGCCAGCCCGCGGTGTCCGCGCTGCTTGGCGAAGTCCTGCCAGGCGTCGAGTGTGCGGCGGGGCTGAGATGCGCCGCCGGGCATGACCACCGCGCCGACGTAGGGCGCCTGGAACACGCGGAACGGCGTGTCGGAGAAGAACTCCGTGCACTCGACCAGTTCCAGTCCGAACCGCAGATCGGGTTTGTCGGAGCCGTAAAGACGCATCGCGTCGGCATAGGTCATCCGCGGCAGCGGCGTCGGCACGTCGTATCCGATCAACGCCCACAGCGCGGTGATGATCTCCTCGGAGATCGCGATGACGTCCTCGGTGTAGACGAAGCTCATCTCCATGTCGAGCTGGGTGAACTCCGGCTGGCGGTCGGCGCGGAAATCTTCGTCGCGGTAGCAGCGCGCGATCTGGTAGTAGCGCTCCATGCCTGCGACCATCAGCAGCTGCTTGAACAGCTGCGGGCTCTGCGGGAGCGCGTAGAACGAACCCGGCTGCAGCCGTGCGGGCACCAGGAAGTCTCGGGCGCCCTCTGGTGTGGACCGGGTCATCGTCGGCGTTTCGATCTCGACGAAGTCGTGCCGGGCCAACACCTCGCGCGCGGCCGCATTCGCCTTGGAGCGCAACCGAATCGCCGCGCCAGGGCCGTCCCGGCGCAAGTCCAGGTAGCGGTACTTGAGCCTGGCCTCTTCGCCCGCGGCCTCGTCGAGCTGAAACGGCAGAGGTGCGCTCTCCCCCAGCACGGTCAGTGACGTCGTGTTGACCTCGATCTCCCCTGTCGCGATATCGGGGTTGGCGTTGCCCTCGGGCCGGATCTCGACGACACCGTCGACGGCGATGCAGAACTCCGCGCGCAGCCGATGCGCCTGGGCCAGCACGTCGCCCTCGCGGAACACCACCTGCGACACCCCGGATGCGTCGCGCAGATCGATGAAAATGACGCCGCCGTGGTCGCGGCGACGCGCCACCCAGCCTGCCAACGTCACCTTCTGCCCGGCATCGGTGGTCCGCAACGAACCGGCGGCACGAGTACGCAGCACAAATACTCCCTGTGAATGGCCTGACGAGACGATTGCCAAGTGTAGAGGGGGCCTAACCGCCGGTAGCTTGGCGTACGTGGGCACCAGCATTGCACTCATCGGCCCCGGAGCGATCGGTGCGACCGTCGCCGCGTATCTGCACGCCGCCGGTCACCCCGTCCTGCTGTGCGGGCACACACCGCGCGAATCTATCGAGGTGCGGCCCGACGATCACGATCCGATCGTGCTGCCGGGTCCCGTGCACACCGATCCCGCCGACGTAGTCGGTCCGGTGGACGTGGTGTTCCTTGCCGTCAAGGACACCCAGAACGAGCAGGCAGGCGCCTGGTTGGCGCGGCTTTGCGACGAGAACACGGTGGTGTGCGCGCTTCAGAATGGCGTCGAACAGGTGGAACGGGTGGGACGGTTCTGCCCCTCCTCGACGGTCGTACCGGCCGCCGTGTGGATCTCATCGGAAGTGCAGCCAGATGGCTGGGTGCGGGTGCGCACCGGGGTTCGGCTGGTACTGCCGGTGAACAACGCGGCCGAGAGCCTCGCCGACGTGCTGCGCGGCGCCGGGGTGACGGTCGACCTCGACCCAGATTTCCTCACCGCAGCGTGGCACAAGCTGTTGGTCAACTCTGTGGTGGGCTTCATGGTGTTGACGGGCCGGCGCGCGGGCATCTTCCGCCGCGACGACGTGGCCGCCCTTGGCCGCCGATATCTGGCCGAATGCCTGGCCGTCGCGCGGGCCGAGGGGGCCAGCCTCGGCGACGAGGTGATCGACGAGATCCTCGGCATGTTGGCGCAGGCCCCGCCGGACATCACCACGTCGATGCTGACCGACCGCGAAGCCGACCGGCCGCTGGAGTGGGACATCCGCAACGGCGTCATCCCGCGCAAGGCGGCCGCGCATGGACTCGCCACCCCGATCAGCGACGTGCTGGTGCCGTTGTTGGCGGCGGCCAGCGACGGCCCCGGCTAATGTCGGGCCGTGCCTCAGATGTACCAGTGTGAGCGCGTCGGCCTGGACATATTCGACGACGCCCCGTTCCACTCTCGCAGCAGCATCGACCTACCTATCGCTCCCCACCGCCTATGGGAAGTGCTCACCGACGTCGAGGCGTGGCCCCAGTGGTATCGCATCATCACCAAGGGGACGTGGACCAGCCCGGCACCGCACCGGGTCGGCAGCACCCGCACCATCGAATTGGTCGGCGACCTCAAGGGCACCGAAGAGATCATCGTGTGGAATCCGCACCACCACTTGGCGTCCCGCGTCATCGAGAGTTCCCGACAAGCCACAGGGGCGTCCGCGGAGGAGTACCGCATTGAGACAACCGAGCACGGCTGCCGGTTGACGTGGACAGTGGCGCGGCGCCCGCGCAACCCCCCGTCGTGGCTCGCAGGGACGTTGGCGAGGCCGCTCATCAGAAGGGCAAACCGCCGAGCGCTATCGAGGTTGCGCAAGTACACCGACAGCCGGTTCGGCATGACGATCTATTAGGCTAGACACCGTCGTCTACGGTGTATGCCCATGAAGGCATGCGAACGCGTCGGCTTGGACTTCATCGACAGCGCACCGTTTCGGTTCGTCAGCAAGGTCGACCTGAACATCACGCCCGAGCAGCTTTTCGAGGTGCTCGACGACGCCGAATCGTGGCCGCACTGGGCAACGGCGATCACCAAGGTGACGTGGACCAGCCCGCAGCCGCACGGTGTCGGCACGACCCGGACCGTCGACATGCGCGGTGGCATCGTCGGTGACGAAGAGTTCCTGGCATGGGAGCCATACTCGCACATGGCTTTTCGGTTCAATGAAGCCTCCAGCGGCACCATCGCTGCGTTCGCGGAGGACTATCGCATAGTTCCGACGGCGACCGGCTGCCACCTAACGTGGGTGATGGCGATGAAGCCGAAAGGGCTTGCGGGGCGTCTCGGGATGACCCTGGGCAGGCCGGTGATGGCCCGGACGTTCCAGAAGTTTCTGTACAACCTGCGCGACTACTCCGACAAGCGGTTTGCGGCATAGGGCCGCGTTGGCGGGTGTGGGCCCCATTCTCGACGGGCTGGCCCGCAAGCAGGGGAAGAGTGCTGATATCTCTTGGCCCACTTGGGTAATAACGCACATTTTCTTTGTCGTGACCGCAGACACCCGACGCGGCTACGGGTTGATGATGGCCCCCATGACGACCCCACACGCCGAACTTCTCCACGCCACCGTCGCGTTCTTCGCGGACCGCTTCGAGTCGGAAAACCACCCGTACGCCCCGCTGGCGCGACGGGTGCTCACGACAGCCGGGGCACCGCCGCAGGCGGGAGTACAGGATCCGCACAATCGGCACAAGCGTTTCATCGGCGCTGCCTTGCAATGTCGGGTAGTCGCACTTCTCTGTGACGGAGAACGTGGACGCTAATGCCGCCGTTGTCCCAGGTCACGCGCAAGCCCGCGAGGACGCCTTGCCACGCGGATAGAAAAGCTTTCCCGTCGGGGCCGGAATTCTGCCTTCCCGGCGATTACGAATCCACTGCTCGATCACGACCATTGCTATTACCGGCGGCTCAAGGGGGGTCGCACCACAGAAGGAAACCACTCATGAACACCACCGCGAAGACCACCACCCGCTGGGTCGCGGCCTTTGCGATGGCTGCGGGCCTGGGCACCGCCATCGTCAGCGGCAGCGCGGTGGCATCAGCGGACAACAACGGCAGCAGTGGTGCAGGCACCACGCCGTCGGGGCCGGTCGACGGCGCAAGCAGCAGCAGCACATTCATCGACCGGTTGATGCAATCGGTGCTATCTGACATCAAAATGAACAACGGACACCGCTAAGAACCGCTATTTTTCTGAGCCGCCTCCGCCTGATCGCACATCGCCGAAATGCGCGGACTCTCGCCGTTTAGCCGCGAAACTGCATTCCAGCAGGAAAAGTACGAGGCGGATTCATACGGTCAATGCAACATCCGATGATTTCGGAGGTTGCTGTGCCGAGTGGTGTTCCGGTTTCAAGGGCCGTTAAGCGGGAGTTCTTCGATCTCGTGTGTCGGGGTATGGCCACCACAGAGGCGTCGGTGAGAGTCGGCGTGTCGCGCCGGACCGGGTGGTTCTGGTGGCGCGACGCTGGGGCGATGAAACTACGCAGCGGATATGGCGGCATGGGCGGGTTGGCCACCGCGGGAGATCTGAACCGGCCGGGAGGCCAAGGGCATCGGGTCAGTTTTGAAGAGCGGGTGGAGATCATGCGCGGCCTCGATGCCGGCCTCAGCTTCGCCGAAATCGCGAGGTGTATCGGACGAGACCGCTCTGTGGTCTGGCGGGAGTATCGGCGCAACTGCCTTCCCAATGGGGACTATCACGCCTTGATGGCCAATGCTTTCACGACTCAAAATGCCCGCCGCCCCAAGGCATTCAAGCTGCGCAACCACCCGCTGTGTGCGGCGATCGAGGACTGGATGGGTGATGGGTGGAGCCCGAAGCTGATCGCTGATGTGTTGGCTCGTGACTATCCCGGTGACAAGCTGATGAGAGTGAGCCACGAAACCATCTACCAGTGCCTGTATGTGCAGACCCGTGGCAGTCTGCGCGCTGATCTGCACAAGTGCCTATCGACCAAGCGCTCGGCGCGCAAACCGCGCGGCTCAACCGGGCGCACCGGGGTGTACGGCGCGGAGGTGTTCACCATCAGCGACCGCCCCGCCGAAGCCAAAGACCGCGCCGTGCCCGGGCATTGGGAAGGCGATCTGATCCTGGGCGCCGGCCACAAGTCAGCGATCAACGCTGCTGGATACCGTTTAGCGCGAAGTCAGTGCAAGTCGGCCCAGACCTTGCGGCGGTCGGCGTCGGGATCGGAGACCACAGTGTCGCGGGCGGTCTGGATGATCCGTGTGAAGCGATTTTCGGTGTCATAGATCGGCCAGTGATGTCCGCTGGACCAATGGATCTCGCCGGTCTCCCAGCCCTTGGCCGCGAAGTCCAGCCAGGCGCGCTGCATGCGCCTGCCGACGGGCGGCTGCAGCCGACGCCCGAGCGGATGCAGCTTGCGGCCGATGAACGACGCGTAGCTGTGCTGGATGTGCACGATCTCGCTGCCGTGGGTGGCGCCGAGCCCGAGAATCCGCAGACTCCACCCGAAATGGTCGAACCGGTACACATGCGTCGGCGCGTTGGCGCTGTAGGCGTCGGCGAACGCCCAGGCCTGGGCACCGAACATGACGTCAGAGCCGAACGCGACGAGCGCGCGCTTGCGCGGGTAGTCCGGGTAGGCGGCGAGCACGCGTTCTTTGGCGTCGGGAGCGACGCGGTCGAGGTAGGCATCGATCGACGCCGTGGTCGTTGGCAGCATCGGCGGCTTGATCCAGGCGAACATCGACGCCTCGTGGCTGTTGGTGCCGATGATCAGCGGCACTCGCGCCAGCGTGCCCGCCCGGGCGGCGTCGACCGGATGCTTCGGCAGCAGGTCGACGCCATAGGTCAGCCCGTAGGCCAGCGTCGGCGTCATAGCGGCGCTTTTGAGCTGCAGCCGACCCGCGGCGTGGCGCAATTGCCGCTGCGGCAGCCCCTTGACCTCGGCCACGCTCACGCCCAGCCGCTGCAGGAACTCGTGCGCCTGCCTCGCCCGCAACTCGCGGTCGGCGATCAGCGGCAGCGGGGGGCTCTGGGCGATCGCACGGCGGAACAAGCCGTCGGCCGCGGGACTGGCCAGCAACGCAAGCACCGACGTCGCCCCGGCCGATTCGCCGAACACGGTCACGCGGTCGGGGTCGCCGCCGAACGCGGCGATGTTCTGCTGGATCCATCGCAACGCGGCCATTTGGTCACGCAGCGCGAGGTTGTCGTCAAATCCGTCGCCGAGGTCGCTGAGTTCGAAACCGCCGAAGACCCCAATCCGGTAAGTGACGTTGACCACCACTACGTTCCCGTTGGCTGCCAGCCGCGACCCGTTGTAGAGCTGGAACTGGCTCGCGCCGAATACGAATGCGCCGCCGGGTATCCACACCATCACCGGCAGCGACGCGCTGGTGTCGGGCGACCACACCGTCAAACTCAGACACGCTTCGTCGCGAACCTTCGGATCGTCGCGACCGCCGCCGACGAATGACTTGCTCTGCGGCGGGAGCGGTCCGTGCTCGAGCGCATCGCGCAGTCCAGTCCATGGCTGCAACGGAGCGGGCGCCAGAAACCGGCGCTCGCCTACCGGTTGTTCGGCATACGGCACCCCTCGCCAGACCCCGACACCGCCTTCGGTGGTGCCGCGCAGATCCCCTAAACCCGTGTGTACGACGGTGGAATGTCCTGCAACGACTGCCACACCCAAATCGTAGTGTGCAAAGCTGGACCGACCTGGGTACGAAACCCATCCGGCGAGTGCGTGGAGGTAATGCGATGACCTTCAACGAGGGTATGCAGATCGACACGACCAACATCTCGACGGGCGGCGGTCGGGGGCCCGGCCGCGGCATCGCGATCGGCGGCGGACTCGGCGGGCTGATCATCGTGGTGGTCGCACTGTTCCTCGGCGTCGACCCGAGCACGGTGATACCCCAGCAACAGCAGATCGACGCCGGGGGCGTCGAGGCGCCCGGGTACGACCTGAGCCACTGCAAGTCCGGCGCGGACGCCAATAAGTACGTGGAATGCCGGGTCATAGCGACGACGAACTCGGTGGACGGCGTATGGCAGCAGCAGCTGCAGGGGTATACCCCTCCGCATACCACGCTGTTTCACGGTCAGGTTCAGACCGGCTGCGGACCCGCGACCAGCGACGTCGGACCGTTCTACTGCCCCGTCGACAAGACCGCATATTTCGACACCGACTTCTTCCAGGTGCTCGTCGACCAGTTCGGCTCCAGCGGAGGCCCGTTGGCGCAGGAGTATGTGGTGGCACACGAGTACGGCCACCACGTGCAGAATCTTCTTGGCGTTCTCGGCCGGGCACAGCAGGCTCCTGAGGGTGCGACGGGCGGTGGGGTTCGCACCGAACTTCAGGCCGACTGCTACGCGGGCGTCTGGGCGCACTACGCGGCAATCACTAAGCAGGCGGGCACAGACGTGACCTTCCTGGAGCCGTTGAGCGACAAGGATATTGCCGACGCGCTCTCTGCCGCGTCATCGGTGGGCGACGACCGCATCCAAAAGGAGATGACTGGCCGGGTCAACCCCGAATCGTGGACGCATGGCTCGTCTGAACAGCGGCAGAAGTGGTTCACCGTCGGCTACCAGACCGGCGACGCCAACAAGTGCGACACATTCGCCACCGACAACCTTGGTTAGGCCTCCCACGGCCGTCGACGTCGTCGCCGAACGTTACCTAGAGACGTTCGCCGCGCTGGACCCTTGCGCGGCAACAGAAATGGGCATCATCGGTCACGATGACGACGTCACCGACTACTCCCCCGACGGCGTAACCGCGCGGGTGGACGCCGCCCGAGAGGCGTTGCGTGACCTCGAGGGAACCAGCCCGGTTGACGACGTCGACCGTGTGACCATCGCGGCGATGCGCGAACGGCTCGGTCTGCAGATCGAGCTGCACGATGCACGGTTGGATGTCGGCGACCTGAACGTGATCGCGTCGCCGCTGCAGTCGATGCGCGACGTGTTCGATCTGATGGCCACCGACACCGACGAGGATTGGGCGCTGATCGGCACGCGGATGTCGAAGGTGCCCGACCGGGTCGCCGGCTACGCCGAAGCACTGCGGGCGGCGGTGGCGGCCGGGCATGCGCCCGCGGCGCGGCAGGTGGCGCGTGGCATCGACCAGGCCGGCCAGATTCAGCAGCTGTTCGGGGACATGGTGGCCGAGGCGGCGCCGGCGAACGCTGCGCTGCATGCTGAACTTCACCAGCGCGCGGCCGCGGCGGCCAACTCCTACAGCACGCTCACCGTGGTGTTACGCGACGAGATCGCACCGCACGCTCGGCGTGAGGAAGCGTTCGGCCGCGACGCATATCGGCTGCTGTCGCGGGAGCACCTCGGCACCGCTGTCGACCTCGACGAGACTTATCAGTGGGGCCTTCGTCAGTTGGAAAGCATTGTCGCCGAACAGGAATCGATCGCACATCGACTTTATCCCGGAAACTCGGTCAATGAGGCGCTGCGACGACTGGACGAGGAGCCCCGCTACCTGGTGCACGGCACCGACGCGCTTCAGGCGTGGATGCAGGATCTGTCCGACCGCGCGGTGGAATCGCTGGCCGACAAGCACTTCGACATCGCCCCCGCCCTGTGCACACTGGAATGCCGGATCGCGCCGACCAAGACCGGCGGCATCTACTACACCGGTCCGTCCGAGGACCTGACCCGGCCCGGGCGGATGTGGTGGTCGGTCCCGCGCGGTGTGGACACATTTCGCACGTGGCAGGAAACGACCACGGTGTTCCATGAGGGCGTGCCAGGGCACCACCTGCAGGTCGGCCGGGCGGTCGGCTCGTCAGACCGGCTGAACCGGTGGCGCCGGATGGGCTGCTGGGTGTCGGGTCACGGCGAGGGCTGGGCGCTGTACGCCGAGCGGTTGATGGCCGACCTCGGCTGGCTCGACGACGCCGGTAACCGGATGGGAATGCTGGATGCCCAACGCTTCCGGGCCGCGCGCGTCGTGATCGACATCGGTGTGCACTGCGGGCTGACGGCGCCAGACGGCGGCGTGTGGGACGCGGAACGGGCGTGGGTGTTCCTGCAGTCGCACAGCGCGATGGCCGAGGAGAATCTGCGCTTCGAGCTGGACCGCTACCTGGGCTGGCCCGGCCAGGCTCCGTCGTACGCGATCGGACAGCGGATTTGGCAGCAGCTGCGCGACGAGATGCTCGGCCGCGGGCTGTCGTTGAAGGAATTCCACAGCCTGGCACTGGATCTTGGTGGGCTGCCGCTTGACGTACTCAGGTCGGCGCTGTTGGGCGATTTCGCCTCGAGCTGATCCGCTTTGATCGTCCGGACAGCCGACCTAGCGTCGAGCGCATGGACACTCTGCCCATCACGGGAAACCTGACAATGCTGCGCGTGAACGGCTGGCAGGTCTACGTCTGGCGCGACGGCGATTCCGTCACCTTGATTGACACCGGCGCGCCTGGGTCGGGCGCCGATATCCTGTCCGCGATACCAGGCGTCGACCGGATCGTGTTGACGCACGGCCACGTTGACCACACGGGGTCGGCCGCCGAGCTTCGAGCGTCCACCGGGGCACCCGTGCTGGCCGGCGGAGGCGACGCCGCTGCGATCCGGACGGGTACGGCACTTCCGCCGCCGGCGTTCGAGGATTGGGAAGTGCCCATCCATCAACGGGTTTCGGTCGGCCTGCCCGACGCAGCACCGCCCGTGCCGGTGGATCGGGAGCTCGTCGACGGCGACGTGCTCGACTTCGGCGGCGGCGCCGAGATCCTGGCGATCCCGGGCCACACCGAGGGCAGCATCGCGATCCACCTACCGCGCCACGGCGTGCTGATCACCGGCGACACCATCGCCAATGTAGGCACCGTCATGCTGGGCACCTTCAACCAGGACCGGGCACAAACCGTGGCGTCGTTTCAGCGGTTGGCCGCGCTCGACGTCGAGACAGCCTGCTTCGGCCATGGCGAGCCGATCGCGTCGGGCGCCGGTACGAGACTGCGCGAAGTGGCTGCCACACTGGTGCCGTGACCCCTGAGCCCATCGAACCCGACACCAAGGACTGGACGTGGGTGCTTGATAGCCCGTGCCCGGAGTGCGGCTTCGACCCCGCGACGGTGCATCACACGCAGGTCGCTGACAGGATCCGCAGCGACGCCGCCGAGTGGGTGCCCAGACTCCACGAGCCCGGTGTGAGCGCACGCCGTCAACCTAACGTGTGGTCAACGCTGGAATACGGCTGCCATATACGCGACGTGCACCGAATCTTCAATCACCGGGTCCGGTTGATGCTGACCGAGGACGAACCGCAGTTCCCCAACTGGGACCAGGACGAGACGGCGATCGCCGACGACTACACCTCCCAGGATGCGGCCACGGTTGCCACCGAACTGTTCGACGCCGCAAGCATTGTGGCCGACACCTACGCGAACGTGCCCGCCGACGCGTGGACACGGCGCGGCTTGCGCAGCAACGGCAGCGAATTCACCATCGCGACGATCTCGATCTACCACCTACACGACATCGTTCACCACGCCTACGACGTCAGTCATTGACCCTTAGGAGCCACCGGTATGACCAACCCCGAAGCACCCCTCGCCGGCAAGGTCGCCTATGTGACGGGCGCCGCCCGCGGGCAAGGCCGGTCGCACTGCGTCCGGTTGGCCCGCGCGGGCGCCGACATCGTCGCGATCGACGCCTGCCGGCCGGTCGCCGAACACAACGGATATCCGCCGGCGCAGCCGGACGACCTCGCCCAGACGGTGAGCCTGGTTGAGGGCGAGGGCCGAAAGATCGTCGCCGACGAGGTCGACGTCCGCGACGCCGCCGGACAGCAGCGAGTGATCGCCGATGCGCTCGAACAGTTCGGACGCCTCGACATCGTCGTCGCGAATGCAGGCGTGCTGAATTGGGGCCGGCTATGGGAGATTTCGGCGCAGCAGTGGCAGGACGTCCTCGACATCAATCTCACGGGCCTGTGGAACACGATCAAGGCGGTTGTGCCGCCGATGATCGAGGCCGGTAACGGCGGATCGATCATTGCCATCAGCTCCGCGGCAGGTATCAAGGCCGTCCCGGGCTGCGGCCACTACTGCGCCAGCAAGTTCGGCGTCGTCGGCCTGACCAACTCGCTGGCGGTCGAACTCGGCGAGTTCGGGATCCGGGTCAACTCGGTGCACCCGTACGGCACCGACACCCCGATGGGCAACGACGCGTCGATGTGGCAGATGTTCGCCGACCACCAGAACTACATTCACAGCTTCTCGCCAGGTGCGCTGCCCACCGACTCGCTGGCAGACCCGGATCTGGTGTCCGACATTGTGTTGTGGCTGGCCAGCGACGCGTCGTCACTGGTGACCGCGGCCCAGATACCCGCGGACAAGGGCTACCTGAAGATCTGACCGGTCCCGACTGTAGCGATTGTTGCGGCGACACGCCGTGCGGCGCCGCAACAAACGCAACACTCGATGGGCCTCTACAGCCGCGACTGCTCCTTGATCGACGTGTCGGTGGTGCGCAGCGGCCGGATCAACGCGTCCTGCGCGAACGACGCGATGAGCTCGCCCTCCTCGGTGTGCACCGCACCCCGGACGTACGACATGCCGGCACCGACCTGCGTGCTCTCGTGGGTGTACAGGATCCAGCCATCCCAGCGCACCGGCTCGTGGAAGCTGACCGAAACGGTCATCGGCGCGGTCGACACCGTCAGGTGTGACTGCGCGGTGCCGATGCCCTCGTGTGCGCGCATCGTCGTCGAAATCCCAAGGTGCCCGGTGAAATACGCGATCAGCGCCTTCGCCAGGTCGTCGCGGGCCGGGATCGGGTCGTAGTGCAGCCAGGCGTACAACTCCGGAGGCCCGACCTCGTCCGGGCTGTTGACATCGACGACGTCGACCAGGCGCAGCTCACGTCCGACCATCGGCATCGGCGAGACGTTCGCGTCCGCGGGTGCGGCCACCGTGGGACGTGGTAGGTGATGGCGGATTACATCTGCCGTCGGAACGTCGAGTAGGACTGTGCCCGTGATGCACCGCTTGCCGTTCTGCTTCGCCGCGACGATCGCGGTGGCGGTGGAGCGGCCCTCGCTGACCACATCGATCTCAAGCTCGACCGGTCCGGCCCCGACCATCACCGCACGCGCGAACACCGCGGACACCGACCGCACCGACTTTTCCGGAAACCGCTTGGCCGCAGCGACAATCGCCTGCGCCAGCACCTGGGTGCCTTCGACGACCTGTCGCTCGTCCTCGCCTGCGGGGCCGGTTTCGGCGATGAATCTGTTCTCTCCATCGGGCGGCACATCGAACAGGTCCAGCAGTCCCTGAACGGTCCACGGCGCCTGCGCTGAGTCTGTCGTCATGGGTGGGAAGACTAACCGAGCTTCTACAAAAGCGGTAACGTCATTACCAGAACAACGACCGGAGGGTGTTCCATGGCGAAGTCGACAGGGCGGCCGCCGGACGCTGCCGGTGTCGATACCGAACCCCGCGAACGACGCTTCATGAAATCGGCGCTGGCGATCCTCGGCGAAACCGGGCGCACCGACTTCACGGTGCTCGAGGTCGTTGAGCGGTCGAAAACCTCGCTGCGCTCCTTTTACCAGCACTTCTCTACCAAGGACGAACTCCTGCTGGCACTGATCGACAAGATCATGTCGGAGTCGACGAAGCAGTGGCGCGAGGCGACCACCGGCCTGCCAAGCACCAAGGCCCTGCGTGTGCTGATCGACCGGATCTGCACGCCCGCCGAATCCAGCACCCAGGACAGGGTCAACCGCGGCCTGACCGACTACAACGACCATCTCGCCGAGACGCTGCCGCGCGAGTACGCGCGGGTCCTCTCACCGCTGCACGAGTTGATCAAGGACATCATCAACCGCGGCATCGCAGAGGACCACTTCCGCAGCGACATCGACGTCGACGCCACCGCCGCACTGATCATGCAGTCGGCGCTGGGGGCGATGCGGCTGCGCGTCTTGGGCGCAGAGCTGAACGGAGTCCCGATCGACCCCGACCACATCTACGACTTCTGCCTCGGTGGCCTCGCCTGCCGCCGCGACCCCGCCTGACCTGCGCAGTATCGGCCGTGAAAATGCCTCTACCTGGGGTGGTGTTTTCGCTGGTCCAGACGTGGTAATGTCATTACCACCAGCAGCCAATGAGACTTCCAGGAGGCGAAAATGACACGCCAGCTTCCCTATCCGGTGTTCGACGCCGACAACCACTTCTACGAGCCGAAAGAGGCTCTGACGAAGTTTCTCCCGGACCACCGCAAGAACGTCATCGACTACATCGAGGTCCGCGGCCGCACCAAGATCATGGTGCGCAACCAGGTCAGCGACTACATCCCGAACCCCACCTTCGAGGTTGTCGCCCGTCCCGGCGCCCAGGAGGAGTACTTCCGCCACGGCAGCGGCGGCAAGAGCTTCCGTGAGGTGATGGGCAAGCCGATGAAGGCGATCCCGGCGTTCCGCGACCCCGCAGCGCGGCTGGAGGTCATGGACGGACTCGGCCTCGACTACAGCCTGATGTTCCCGACCCTGGCCAGCCTGGTCGAGGAGCGCATGAAGGACGATCCGGCCCTCATCCACGACGTCATCCACGCGCTCAACGAGTGGATGTATGAGACCTGGCAGTTCAACTATGAGGGCCGCATCTTCTCCACCCCGGTCATCACCTTGCCGATCGTGGACCGCGCCCTCGAGGAACTCGAGTGGTGTCTCGAGCGCGGTGCGAAGACCGTGCTGGTCCGCCCGGCTCCGGTGCCGGGCATGCGCGGCACCCGTTCGTTCGGCACGGAGGAGTTCGACCCGTTCTGGGACGCCTGCGTGAAGGCCGGCATCCCCGTCTCGATGCACGCCTCCGACTCGGGCTACGCGGAGTATCTCAACGACTGGGAGCCCGCCGACGAGTTCCTGCCGTTCAAGCCGACCGCGTTCCGGATGGTCTCGATGGGCAAGCGGCCCATCGAGGACTCCATGGCGGCGTTGGTCTGCCACGGTGCGCTGACCCGCAACCCCGATCTGCGCATCCTCTCGATCGAGAACGGCGCGGACTGGGTGCCCTACCTGTTCAAGCAGTTCGAGAACACCTACAAGAAGATGCCGCAGGCGTTCCCGGAGAATCCGGTCGAGGCGTTCAGGCGAGGCGTCTACGTCGCGCCGTTCTGGGAGGACGACTTCGCGCAGATGGCCGACCTGTGCGGCGTCGACCGGGTGATCTTCGGATCCGACTGGCCTCACCCTGAGGGTTTGGCGGAGCCGACCCACCTGATCGACGACCTCCAGGGTCTCGATGCGGAGGGTCAGCGAAAGGTCATGGGCGGCAACATGATCGATCTGTTCAAGGTCGAGAACAAGATCGTCCACAACGCCGACGTGCCACCTCTCGTCATCCCGGCCTGACCGACTCCGTCTGCTGCGAGCGTGCTGGAGGACCCGGCACGCTCGCGGTGGTAGGACCTCCAGAACTCAAGAGGCTGAACTGATCTCATGACCGACGTCGCGAATCCAGAGGTGGTGCTCTTCGCCTCGACGACACAGTCGTTCCTCGAGAAGGAAGCATCGCTGAGCCGGCTGCGTGAACTTCACGAAGCCGGCACCTCCTTCCAGCCCGATTGGTGGCGCCGGGCGGCCGAGCTCGGCTGGACAAGCCTGCTGGTGCCAGAGAACCTCGGCGGCGGCAGCGTGTCCGGAGACGGGGTGCGGGACCTGGCCCTGGTCGCAGAACTCGCGGGCAGAACCGTCGCCCCCGGACCGCTACACCCGGTCAGCACTGTGCTGGCCGGCCTGGTAGAGGCGCCCGAAAACCATGAGGAGACAATCGAAGCCTTGGTGTCGGGTCAGCTCGTGGCCTCCTGGGCGGTGTATGAACCGGGCAAATCGTGGTCTCCGTTGGACGCCACGCTCACCGCGACCCGCACCGCGACGGGCTTCCGCCTCGACGGCGTGAAGGACCGCGTCGAGGCGGGCGCCGAAAGCGGAATCCTGCTCGTGGTCGCGCAGTGCGAGGGCGCGGTGCGCCAGTTCCTGGTGCCGACGGATGCGTACGGTGTCCGTGTGGAGTCACAGCGCTCGATCGACATGGTGAAGAGCTATGCGCGTGTGCATTTCGACGGCATCGAGGTCGACGCATCGGCGGAGGTCGGATCTGCGGAGCAGACGCCGGCACTGATCGCACGGCAGAGCCAGATCGCGCAGGTGCTGCAGTGCGCCGAGGTGGTCGGCATTCTCGACACGGTGCTGGCCTTCACCATTCAGTGGGGGCTCGACCGGCACTCGTTCGGCCGCCCGCTGGCGTCGTACCAGGCACTCAAACACAAGTACGCCGATCTGAAGATCTGGTTCGAGGCCTGCCGCGCCACCACGCGCGCCGCGGTCGCCGAGGTGGCTGCGCGCTCACCCGGCGCAGAGTTGGGTGTGAGCGTGGCGAAATCGTATGTGGGTGAACATGCCCCGGGCATGCTGCAGGACTGTGTGCAGTTGCACGGCGGCATCGGCGTCACGTGGGAGCACGACCTGCACCTGTACCTGCGGCGAGTCACGTTGTACCGCTCGATGTTCGGCACGCCCGAAGACCACAACCTGCGGGTCTATCACCTCACCAAGGAGCTGGAGCCCGCCTCATGACCGAGACGACGTCGGCCCCCACCGAAACGACGGAATCAGTCGAAGCGTTCGCCGCGCGTGCGAGCAGGTGGCTGGCGGAAAACATGCCGCGCATCGACCCGGCCAACCCGCCGGAGGCGGATCGGGGTGAGGATGCGCCGTGGCAGCGTGCTCGCGAACTCCAGAAGAAGCTCTACGAAGGCGGATTCGCGGGCATCTGCTTTCCACGGGCATACGGCGGACTTGGCCTGCCCATCGCGTATCAGAAGGCGTTCGACAACGAGGCGCGCGGCTATGAGATGCCGATGATCCTCAACACACCGACATTCACGATCTGCGCCGCGACGATCCTCGATACCGGCTCGGAAGAGCAGAAGCGTCAACATATTTCGGCCGCGCTGCGCGGCGACGAAGTGCTCGTTCAGCTGCTGTCGGAACCCAGTGGCGGATCGGATCTGGCCGGTGTCATCACCCGGGCCGACCGCGTCGGCGACAAATGGGTGATCAACGGCGCAAAGACATGGAGCACAAGCGCGTTCGCCGCCGACTACGGCTTGATGCTGGCCCGTACCAATTGGGACGTGCCCAAGCACGAGGGCCTGACGATGTTCATGGTGCCGATCAACAGCCCCGGCATCACACTCCGGCGCATCAAGCAGGTCAACGGCTCGGTCGAGTTCTGCGAAGAGTTCTTCGACAACCTCGAGCTCGGTGACGACGCCGTCGTCGGCGAAGTCAACGAGGGCTGGCACGTGGCCTCACGGCAGCTCTACCACGAGCGGCGCGCGGTCGGCGGCGGCTCCGAGTTCGCCAGTGGCATTGGTGCAGAGGGCAAGACCGACATGCCCATCGACTACGTCGAGCTGCTGGAGAAAACGGGACAGGCCGACAACGAGCGTGCGCGCGAGCTGGCGGGCCGGGCGCTCGTGCACCGCGCGGTGCGGGAGCAACTCATCGACCACGTGTATCACGGTGTTCTCGATGGCTCGCTGCCTCCGGCGGCGGGTTCGATCATTCGCGTCATGCACGCCGAGATCCATCATTTGGAGTTCGACACAGTGCTGGCGCTCGCCGGCAGCTCCGGCGTCGTCGATGTCGGCGATGACTTGCTGAGGTACGGCGAGCGCTACCTGTCGCGGCAGTCGGCGGCGCTCGGCGGCGGCACCACCGAGATCGCGCGCAACATCATCGGCGAACGCGTGCTTGGCCTCCCGCGCGAGTACGCCGCCGACCGTGGCGTGCCGTTCAATCAGGTCAAGCGCAACAAGAGCTAGTTCTTTCCGAGCACCACACCCGTCACATCAGCACCGTCGCGACTCCATGACCATCGCCGGAAACGTGGTCCCACATGCGGGACCACGTTTCCTAAGGCCCTAATCCCTCGGGCGACGTCGCTAGCTCGCGGGCGTCGGCTCGTCATAGTTTCGCTAGAACAACGTCGGCTGCAGGACCTCGGCGCTGACGGGCGACGGGGCCTCGGCCGCCCGGAAGGACCGGCGGTCTGGTGCCAGACCGTGTTTGGCAACCAGCGGTTTGACCCTGTCGTGCAGCATGTTTCGGTAATCCGACGGCAGATAGGCGCCGCGTCGGTATAACTGGCGGTACTCCCCCACCAGCTCCGGGTGTGATTTCGCCAACCAGCCCATGAACCATCCACGCGTCGAGCCACGCAGATGCAGGCCGAACACCGTCACACCCGTCGCGCCGGCCTCGGCGATCTGGGCCAGTAGCGCATCGAGGTGCTCGACGGAGTCGGTCAATCGCGGCAGCACCGGCGCGACCATGACGTGACAGCCCAGGCCGACATCGCGGATGGCGGAGATCAGCCCGAGCCGTGCCTGGGGTGACGGCGTCCCGGGTTCGACGTCCTTGTGCAGTTCGGGATCGCCGACCGCCAGCGACACCGCGACGCTGACGTCGACGCGTCGGGCGGCCTCGACGACCAACGGGAGATCGCGGCGCAGCAGTGTGCCCTTGGTGAGGATGGAAAACGGTGTGCCGGAATCTGCCAGCGCGCCGATGATCCCCGGCATCAGGGCATACCGCCCCTCGGCCCGTTGATAGGGGTCGGTGTTGGTGCCGAGCGCGACGGTCTCCCGCTGCCACGACGGCCGGCGCAGTTCGCGCCGCAGAACATCGGCGACGTTGGTCTTGACCACGACCTGAGTGTCGAAGTCGGTGCCGCAGTCCAGGTCGAGGTACTCGTGCGTGGGTCGGGCGAAGCAGTAGCGACAGGCGTGGGAGCACCCGCGGTAGCCGTTGACGGTGAAGCGAAACGGCAGCATCGACGCCTTGGGCACCTTGTTTAGCGCGGACTTGCACAACACCTCGTGGAACGTGATGCCCTCGAACTGCGGCGTGCGCACGCTGCGGACAAAGCCGATGCGTTGCAGGCCAGGCAGGGCGCCGTCGTCGACGCTGACGCCCTGGCTGTCCCATCGCATGGTTTCATTCGAACTGACGTTCGATCTGATGTCAAGGTAATTACGGATTTGCACAGCTACAGCTACGCCGACGGCCGGGCCGCCGAAGTTTGACACTATTGTACTGAATTTCGCCTATCACGATGACTTCCGTGTTTTATACTTGTTAACAATCGTAGTTAGACTTGCTTGATAAATTGCCATATTTGCACATCTCTACGTTTTTATGAGACGCTAGCGAAGCTGATCACAGATCGCTCGGGCCGATTGGAGATACCATTGACCGTTGTCGAACCACCCCACGACTTCGCTTCGACGGGCATCGACGGCGTGTTGATGAGCTGGTGGGATCCGGAGGCCGAATGCACGCTCGTGATCGCCAAACCGTCAGATGACAGTGATTTGTGGCAGCAGTACTTGGCCGGTGCTGAACTTACCTATCGCCGACACGGCGTAGGGGCGGCGTTTGACGGCGAGGCAATTAGGCGGAGTAGCGATACCACGGCCTTCTGGGCGCTGCTCGACTCGACCGGACAGGTAGTTGGCGGTGTCCGCGCGATCGGCCCGCTGACCTCGCCTGATGACTCGCACGCCATTGTCGAGTGGGCAAACCAACCCGAACTGCCGCTGGTCCGCAAGATGATCGCCGACCGACTGCCCTTCGGTGTCGTCGAAATGAAGTCGGCATGGGTCACCGACGATCCGGACCGCAACCGCAAACTCACCGCGCTGCTCGCCCGCAGTGGGTGCCATGTGTTGGCAGTGCTGGGAGTTCAATTCTGCTTGGCCACCTGCGCGGATTATGTGCTCCAACGCTGGCGGTCGTCCGGCGGCGTAGTGGCTTCGATTCGGCCTGCGCCATATCCCGACGAGCGCTACCGCACCAAGGTGATGTGGTGGGACCGCGTGACGCTGGCCAGTCACGCCGCACCCAACCAAATAGCAAAGATCTATTCCGAGATGGATGCCATCAGCTTGCGACTCCACAGCGAGGCCGACCGCGCGCTGGTGTGGAGGTAGCCGACCATGCCTGCCGACATCGAATGGGATCACGAGGTAGACGTCCTCTGCGTCGGCGCCGAGGGCAGCGTGCTCGCCGCGGGAGCTGTCGCTGCCAACGCCGGTCTCGACGTCTACGTGGGTATCTTGGCTGGCCGCGCGGCTAATAATGAGCTCGCCGCATCCTTGGGATACCAGGGTTCCGACAAACAGACCACGGACTATCTCACTGGATTCGATTTTGCGTTCGCCAATATCGATCACGAGCCGCCTCGCTGGCCTGTGCGGACCGTGCAAGAGATGACACCGCCCAAGCTGCAACCGCAGCCGCCTGCCGTGGTCCAACCATTCTTCGGCGCACAACTCGAGCCGTGGGCCCGGCAATGCGCTTCTGCGCCCAGCGGCGTCGTCTACAACCAGGTGTGCAAGCGCCAGATGACCGAGATGGGGTCCAGTCCCACTGATGAAACGGTCGAGGCGGCGGTCGTTGGGTCGATTGAGCTGAGGCCGGATCGACCCGCATTGCCGCTGATCACGTGGCTGAGGGAAGTGGCGGCAGTCGCCGGCTTAGACCCCAGACCCGGCGTGCGCTTGGTCGAATTGGTCTTCGACGAAGAGGGTCTGGCCGGCGCGGCGCTCGACACCATCGAGGGGCCGGTGACGGTACGAGCCCGCCAAAACCTGATCATCGGCATTGGTGATCCGCTCGCCGGGCAGATGCGACCGCTCGTGACCGGCTCGGAGCCCGTGACCGCGCATATCTGCCTGGTCAGCAAGGTGGCCAGCCGGTTTGGACAACTCGAGATGATCCTGACGAACGAACCTCCGAATTGCCTTTCGTTTCTTCCCGCACCGAACAGTCAGATTGAGCACTACGCCTCGGGCTTCTAGCCACATTGTCGCAGGAATCTGCGCCTGCGGTGCGTTTCATCGTCATCCGGTGCATTGAGGCAGGGAATGCGGACGCAGCTGACGCTCTTCGCATGATCACCACGTGTGACTAGCATGATTGACATCATGCGAACATGTGCGCCCAACGCGCGGCCACGAAACGCGCTGACAGTCAAGGGGATTGAGGGAACGACCATGCCGGAAGCCAAGCCGTACGGGCAACTGCAATACAAAGAGGTCAACGGCAAGCGGATGGCCTACATCGACGAGGGCCACGGAGACGCGATCGTCTTCCAGCACGGCAACCCGACGTCGTCCTACCTGTGGCGCAACGTGATGCCGCATCTCGACGGACTGGGCCGGCTCGTCGCGTGCGATCTGATCGGCATGGGCGCGTCGGACAAGCTGGACGACTCCGGACCCGATCGCTATCACTACGCCGAACAGCGCGACTACCTGTTCACGCTGTGGGACTCACTCGACCTCGGCGACCGGGTGATCTTCGTTCTGCACGACTGGGGTTCGGCGTTGGGCTTCGACTGGGCTAACCAACACCGCGACCGGGTAGCAGGCATCGCCTACATGGAAGCGGTCGCGATGCCGATCGACTGGTCGGACTTCCCTGAGCCGGTTCGTGCTGTTTTTCAGGGCTTTCGGTCTCCGCAAGGCGAGGCGATGGTGCTGTACAACAACATGTTCGTCGAGGCTGTGCTGCCGGGCGCCATTCAGCGCACGCTCAGCGACGAGGAAATGGACCACTACCGCAAGCCGTTCCGCAACGCGGGCGAGGATCGGCGCCCGACGTTGTCGTGGCCCCGAAATATCCCGATCGAGGGCGAGCCGGCCGATGTCGTCGCGATCGTCGAAGACTACGGGGCGTGGCTAGCCGAATCCGATGTGCCCAAGCTGTTCATCAACGGCGAGCCCGGTGCGCTCATCCGTGGTCGCGTCCGCGATTTCGTGCGCAGCTGGCCCAACCAGACCGAAGTCTCGGTGCCCGGGTCGCACTTCATCCAGGAGGACAGCCCCGACGAAATCGGTGCGGCCGTCGCATCGTTCGTGCGCGCGGTGCGTTCAACCCGCTAAGGGCGAGCCTCGAATACGAGGTTGAACGGAGTCTCCGTGGCGCGACGGAACCGACTGAAGCCGCCGCCCTCCACCATCACATCCGTGAGCCGCGCCTCACCCGCCTGGGCCCCGAGTGCCGGACCATGCTGAGCGAGTGAGACTGGTACGCAGATGAGCGAGGACGCCCCGTAGAACACTCGGCCGACGGGATTCAGATTGTCCGCGAGGCTATCCCCCGCGAACGGCTCGACCAACATGCAATGGCCATCGGGTTTCAGCGCCTGCCTCGCATGGCGGGCCGCGCCAGCCGGATTGGCCATGTCGTGCAGACAGTCGAAGAAGGCGATCAGGTCATAGTCACCGCCCTCGTACGACGTCGCGTCGGCAACCTCGAAGCTTGCGTTGGTCAGGCCCGCTTCCGCGGCATGCTCGCGCGCGGTCTCGATCGACGCGTCGTGATAGTCGATGCCGACGAACTGCGAATCTGGAAACGTCTGTGCCATCAGAATTGTCGACACGCCGTGCCCGCACCCCACATCGGCGACGCGCCCTCCGGCCTTGAGCTTGTCGACGACACCGTCGAGTGCGGGCAGCCAGTCCGACAACAGGCTCGCGTTGTACCCGGCCCTGAAGAACCGTTCGGTGCCTCGGAACAAGCACGGATGGTGTTCTCCCCATTCCATGCCTGCGCCGCTTCGGAAGTTCTCCACGGCCCGCTGCTTAACCTGAAAGAGGTCCTCCACGATCGAGTAGCCGCCTGGCAGATCCATCGGTCCGTTCGGACTCGCCAGGCATAGCGCCTGTTCTTCGCTGAGGTAGTACTCGTCGCTTCCGCTGTCGTACTCGACGTATCCGCCCGCGGCCTGATTACCGAGCCATTCGCGCACGTACCTCTCATTGGTGCTGGTGCGCTTCGCGAGCTCCTCGACGGTCAATCGGCCTTCGGCAAGGGCCGAATACAGCCCGAGTTCGTCTCCGATCAGGACCAGCACCGCGCTCATGGCAGCCCCGAGATCACCTACTGCTTTGCCCACAAACGCATTGAGCTTGTCTTCACTGACGGTCATGGTCTGCTCCTTTGCCGACTCTCGCGGCTCGCGCGTCTTTTACGACGCTACGCGCCCACCGGAGCAACCATGGCCGTTTGCGCAAGCGTCCTGAGCAGACAACTGATTGACTTATCAACATGCCCCCGCAGACCCAGCTGTTGTTCTCCTACGGCACGCTGCGTCAGCGAGAAGTGCAGCTGAGCACCTTCGGCTGGGAGCTCGACGGCAGGCCCGACGCGATCGTCGGCTACGAACTGGATTACGTCACCATCACCGATCCGCACGTGGTCGCCACGAGCGGCAGCGACCGCCATCCGATCCTGCGGCCGAGCGATCGTGCAGGCGCGGCGATCGAGGGCACGGTCTTCGCGATCAACGAGGCGGATCTGGCCGCAGCCGACGAGTACGAGGTCGACGACTACGTCCGCGTGGCCGTGCCGCTGCGCTCAGGCGAGCAGGCGTGGGTCTACATCTTCGCGAGCTAGATGAGTTAGATCGGACTGCCTGGTAGCTTGCATTGCAGGTTGTAGGGAGCGTCCTGCTGCACAACCACCTGACCGTCGACGGCGATGTCGCAGTGAGGATTCGGCGCGGCCTGCCCCCCGTGCGTGGTGCTGCTCACGGTGAAGACCGCCCATTGCGGGTCCGCCATCGTGGTTTCGAACACCCACGGCACTCCCGGCGCCAGGCTCACTTGCTCCTTCTTGAGGAACGCGTACGCGTCGGCGTCATAAGCCGCCTTGCTCGGCGGTTGGGCCGTCAGATAGTAGAGGTCGAAATCCGCAGCGCCTGCCGATATGAGCGTGTACCGGACCTGGTGAGCGGCCGGTTCGGCGTTCGCGGTGGCCTGGCCCACCGCGATTGACGCTGCCGCCGCCATCAACGCAGCCCCGACTCTGGTTGTCCTTGTTCGCATGACCGTCACATCGCCGGAGGGTACCGGATCGTTACAACGTCGTGTCCCTCAGCTACGCCGCGCCCGGCAAACGGCAAACCAATACCGGCCAAGCGACAGGTTAATTTGTTCGTCACACGCAGACATTTCGCAGAAACACAGGCGATCTAACGTCCCGATTCGACACCCGCATGGTGTCTCAAGTGCCGCCTTCTTTTCGACGCTCATCGGCTGATGAGCCTTGCTCACTTCCAGAAAGGCTGTCCATGCGACTACCACGACGCTCCTCGTTGAAACGATCGGTTCTCGCTACGGGAAGCGTCGTCGCCGTAACCAGCCTGTTGTTGTCGGGGTGCGGAAGCAAGGCGACTGAATCGGATTCGGCAAACGCCGCATCGTGCGTGGACACGTCTGGCCCGACGATCAAAGTGGGTGCGCTGAACTCGCTCTCGGGCACCATGGCCATTTCGGAAGTGACCGTGCGCCACGCGATCGATCTAGCCGTCGAGCAGATCAACGCCGCGGGCGGCGTACTGGGCAAGCAGATCCAACTGGTGGGCGAGGACGGGGCTTCCGAACCCACTGTGTTCGCCGAAAAGGCTCAGAAGCTGATCAGTAGTGACTGTGTGGCAGCGGTGTTCGGCGGCTGGACGTCGTCGAGCCGCAAGGCGATGCTGCCGGTCTTCGAAAGCGCCAACTCGCTGCTGTATTACCCAGTGCAGTACGAGGGTCTGGAGTCGTCGAAGAACATCTTCTATACAGGCGCCACCACCAACCAGCAGATCGTGCCCGCGCTCGACTACCTCAAGGAGAAAGGCATCAAGTCGCTCTATCTGGTCGGCAGCGACTATGTCTTCCCGCAGACCGCCAACCGGATCATCAAGGCATATGCCGCCGCCAATGGCATCGAGATCAAGGGCGAGGACTACACGCCGCTCGGGTCGACGGACTTCTCCACGATCGTCAACAAGGTTCGCGGATCCAACGCGGGCGCTGTATTCAATACCCTCAACGGTGACTCCAACGTCGCGTTCTTCAAGGAGTACACCAATGCCGGTCTGACACCGCAGAAGATGCCGGTGGTGTCGGTGTCGATCGCCGAGGAAGAAGTAGTGGGCATCGGTGCGAAGAACATCGAGGGCCAGCTCACCGCCTGGAACTACTACCAGACCGTCGACAACCCGGCGAACAAGGCGTTCGTCAAGGCCTACAAGGACAAGTACGGCGCAGACAAGCCGACGTCAGACCCGATGGAGGCGGCCTACGTGTCGGTGTACCTGTGGAAGAACACTGTCGAGAAGGGCAAGTCGTTCGATGTCAAGGCGATTCAGGACAACGCCGGCGGTGTCACATTCGACGCTCCGGAGGGTCTCGTCACGATCGACGGCGAGAACCATCACATCACCAAGACCGCGCGCATCGGCGAGATCCACCCCGACGGTCTGATCTACACGATCTGGGCGTCGCCCGGCCCGATCCAGCCCGACCCGTACCTCAAGACGTACCCGTGGGCTGCTGGCCTCTCCAACTGAGATGGATGTCCTGATTGGACAGCTGGCAACGGGATTGAGCCTCGGCTCGATCCTGTTGTTGGCCGCTCTGGGGTTGTCGCTGACCTTCGGTCAGATGGGCGTCATCAACATGGCGCACGGCGAGTTCATCATGGCCGGCTGCTACACGGCCTACGTGATACAGCAGCTCATCTCCAGCGCCGGTGTGTCCCTGCTGATCTCGTTGGTGATCGGATTCCTGGTCGGCGGTGCGATGGGTGTGCTGCTGGAGGTCCTGCTGATCCAGCGGATGTACGACCGCCCGCTGGACACTCTGCTGGTCACGTTCGGTGTCGGATTGGTCCTGCAACAGGTAGCCCGTGACATCTTCGGCGCCCCGGCGGTCAACGTCGTCGCGCCAACATGGTTGTCCGGCGGTATGGAGATCCTCGGTGCCGTCGTACCCAAGACCCGCATCTTCATCCTGGTGCTGGCGATCGTGTGTGTCGCTGTGCTGGCGACCGTGCTGAAGGTCAGCCCGATGGGCCGGCGCATCCGGGCGGTCGTGCAGAATCGCGACCTCGCCGAGACAAGCGGCATCTCCTCCCGAAAAACCGACATCACAACGTTTTTCATCGGCTCCGGGCTGGCCGCGGTGGCGGGTGTGGCGTTGACGCTGATCGGCTCGACGAGCCCGACCATCGGGCAGAGCTATTTGATCGACGCGTTCCTGGTAGTCGTTGTCGGTGGACTCGGCCAAATCAAGGGCACGGTGATAGCGGCGTTCGCGCTCGGTTTCCTGAACTCGTTCATCGAGTACAACACCACCGCGTCGCTGGCGAAGGTAATCGTGTTCGTGATCATCGTGATCTTCCTGCAGGTCCGCCCGCAGGGTCTGTTCACCGTTCGGACAAGGAGTCTCGTATGAGATACCTGCTGGGCCGATGGCAGACATGGGCCGGATTCGGTGTCGCGGCGGTGGTTCTGTTCGCGGTGGCCCCCGCCGTGCTTTCGGATTTCCGGCTCAGTCTGCTCGGGAAATTTCTCTGCTTCGCAATCGTTGCCGTAGGCATCGGCTTGGCGTGGGGTCGAGGCGGCATGCTGGTGCTAGGCCAGGGCGTGTTCTTCGGCCTCGGCGGCTACATGATGGGCATGCACCTGAAGATCGCCGACGCGCAATTGCGCGGCACCAGTGTGCCGGATTTCATGCAGATCGCCGGAGTGCGTGCATTGCCCGCGTACTGGGAGCCGTTCGCCTCCCCCGCCTTCACGCTGCTGGCGATCGTGCTGCTGCCGACGGCCATCGCGGCGGCCCTGGGCCTTGGCGTGTTCAAGCGTCGCGTCAAGGGCGCGTACTTCGCGATCCTGTCGCAGGCGCTCGCGGCGGCCCTGGCCATCCTGCTGGTCGGACAGACCAGTGTCGGAGGCAGCAACGGGCTCAACAACTTCCGCACGTTCTTCGGGTTCGCGCTCAAGGACCCGGCGAACAAGAGGATGCTGTACTTCATCGCCACAGCGGTGCTGCTGATCGTGGTGGCCGTGGTGCGCCAGCTGATGTACAGCCGCTACGGCGAGCTGCTAGTCGCGGTGCGCGACGGCGAGGAACGCGTGCGGTTCCTCGGCTACGACCCCGCCAACATCAAGGTGGTGGCCTATACCGTCGCCGCGCTCTTCGCGAGTATTGCCGGGGCACTGTTCGCCCCAATCGTCGGCTTCATCGCACCGTCGCAGGTCGGCATCCTGCCCTCCATCGTTTTCCTCATCGGCGTAGCCATCGGCGGGCGCACCACGCTGCTCGGACCGGTGCTCGGTGCAATCGGGGTCGCATGGGCGCAAAGCCTGTTCTCCGAACGCTTTCCGTCGGAGTGGACCTACGCGCAGGGTCTGCTGTTCATCGTCGTCGTCGGCTTCTTCCCCGCCGGTCTGGCCGGTTTGGGTGCGCTGCTCAAGCGGTGGCGCGCACGCAAGCCATCGCCTGCGCCCGAACCGGTCGTCGATTCCGACAGCGAAACGGACGCCGAGAAGGTGGGGGCGCAGTCATGACCACTTCTAAGGTGGATCCCGTCGCCGGCGGCAACGCCGGGATGGGCACCGAATACCTCGAAGTCCACGGTCTGACAGTCGATTTCGACGGGTTCAAGGCGGTCAGCGACGTCGACCTGACGTTGTTCCAGGGCGACCTGCGATTCCTGATCGGCCCTAACGGCGCAGGAAAGACGACCGTGATCGACGCGATCACCGGGCTAGTGCCAGCCACCGGGTCGATCAGCAAGTCGGGTGTGGAGCTGCTGGGCAAGAAGGTGCACCAGATCGCCAGGCGAGGAGTGGGCCGGACGTTCCAGACCGCCAGTGTCTTCGAGCAGCTGACGGTGCTGCAGAACCTGGATATCGCGGCGGGCGCCGGCCGCTCGCCGTGGACGCTGCTGCGACGGCGCCGGGGCGTACTGCCCGCAATCGAGGAAGCCCTTGACACCATCGGGCTGACAGAGCTCGCCGGGAAGCCGGCCGGCGTGTTGGCCCATGGGCAGAAGCAGTGGCTGGAGATCGGCATGCTGCTGGTGCAGAACGCCGATGTGCTTCTACTCGACGAACCAGTTGCGGGCATGAGCCATGAGGAGCGCGAGGAGACCGGAAACCTGTTGCGCCGCATCGGTGGTGAGCGAACCGTCGTCGTCGTCGAACACGACATGGATTTCATGCGCGCGTTCGCGACGTCGGTGACAGTGCTGGCCCGCGGGCAGGTGATCGCTGAGGGCTCGGTGTCCGAGGTGCAGGCCAACCCGAAGGTGCAGGAGGTCTACCTCGGCACCGCGGCCGCGGGCGCCGACGGCATCCCCGACGAACTGATCGAAGAGAGCTCCTGATGCTCCAGCTTGTCGACGTCCACAGCGGCTACGGCCGCTCCGAGGTCATCCACGGCGTCAGCCTCGAGGTGCCGTCCGACGGCGTTGCGGCGGTGATGGGCCACAACGGTGCCGGTAAGACCACGCTGCTGCGCGCGGCCGTCGGTCTTCTCAAATGCACTGCGGGCAAGGTTCTTTTCGATGGCGACGACATCACGAAGCTGCGGCCCAGCGCACGAGTCGCACGCGGATTAGCGTACGTGCCGCAGGGCCAGCAGTCGTTCGGACAGTTGACGACCGCCGAGAACCTTCAGGTCGTCGCCGACGGCCGCAAGAACGGCAAGCAGCTGATCGATGAGCAACTCGATCTGTTCCCCGCGTTGAAGGAACTGCTGACCAGACGAGCGGGCCTGCTGTCGGGTGGCCAGCGACAGCAGCTGGCGATCGCCCGGGCGCTGATCACGTCGCCGAAATGCTTGATTCTCGACGAGCCGACCGAAGGCATCCAACCGTCGGTGGTGGCCGAGATCGAGGCCGCGATCACCGCATTGACGAGTCGCGGCGATTTGGGCGTGCTGCTTGTCGAACAGCACATCGGATTCGCGTTGGAGTCGTCGCAGCGCTACTACATCCTGGAGTCGGGCCGCGTCACGTCCTCCGGCGCCGGAGGTTCGGCTTCGGAAGCGGACGTCCGCGCCGCGATGGCCATCTAGACACAGGACGTGGCGTGCATATTAACAGCACCCTCACAGCACAAATGTTGAATAGACGACCGCTGCGAGGCGTCTTTCCTAGGCGTGGACTTGGATCGGCGCTCCGTGCTGCTCGGTATCGGTGCGGTCGGCGCATTTCTGGCCGTTGACCTAGGTGGGGTCGCGTACGCGAACAAATGGATCGGCCCACGAGCCGGGTTGACCCGCAAGGCCTTCATCGATCGCTTTCGAACCGTCTTTGGAGAACACCCGGGCTTCCGCAGGAACCACGCCAAGGGTGTTGTGGTGACAGGATATTTCGACAGCAACGGCAATGGCCGCGACTTGTCCAGGGCAGCCGTGTTCCGGTCGGGCCGGACATCTGTGATCGGACGTTTCTCGCTCACGGGAGGCAACCCGTTCGTGGCCGACACACCGGCGGCAGCACGAGGACTGGGCCTGGCGTTCGCCTTTCCCGATGGCCAGGAGTGGCGGACAGCTGTGCTCAATCTGCCTGTCTTCCCTGATAACTCGCCGCAGGGCTTCTATGACCGGCTTCTGGCGTCCAAGGTTGACCCGGCGACCGGGAAGCCGGACCCAGCGGCGATGTCGGCGTTTCTGGCGGCCCACCCGGAAACCGCCGCCGCCATGGCTGTGATCAAGCAGCATCCGCCGACGTCCGGATTCGCCGACAGCACCTATTGGGGTCTCAACACTTTCTTCTTCGTCAGCGACGCCGGTTCGCGCACACCGGTGCGGTGGTCGCTGGTCCCGCAACAGTCGGCGTTGCCGCCGAGGCCCGGTGGGGAAAACGTCCTGTTCGACGCGCTGATCCGGCAGATGCGCACCGACCAGTTGCAATGGCGGTTGATGCTGACCGTCGGCACCCCGCAGGATCCATTACTGGACGCAACCCTGCCCTGGCCCGACGACCGCCGCACCATCGACGCGGGGACGCTCACCTTGACGGGGATCGAAACAGAACGCGCCGGCAATGCTCGCGATGTCAACTTCGATCCGCTGGTGCTGCCAGACGGCATTGAACCGTCAGGCGACCCGCTGCTGAGTGCGCGCTCCGCCGTGTACGCGGCGTCCTACCGGGCCCGCACCGGAGAATCGAAATCCCCGTCGGCCGTACAGGTGGATGGGGTTGCGACGTGACCGATGCCCACCGAGGTGCAGCTCACTTCCCGGTACGGACGCGCATCCTGCACTGGCTGACCGCCGTTCTCATCTTCAGCGCATTGTTCATCGGCTTCGTGATGGTGAACTCACTCGGGTCGTATTCGGCGCTGGTCGGCATCCACATGACGCTGGGCGTTCTGATCCTGTGCATCGTCGTATTGCGCGCGGCCAACAGGCTCACCCATCGTGCTCCCAAGCTTCCTGACACCGTTGGCTGGCTAGAGCACAAACTCGTGGTGGGCTCCGAACTCACGTTGTATGCATTGATGCTGGCCCAGCCGCTGATCGGATGGGCGATGGTGTCGGCGACGGGCAGGCCGCCGGTCATCTTCGGATCGTTGCGACTGCCGCGCATCGCACCGTTCGACGCCGATCTGTTCTTCGTGCTCCGTCAGACCCACTCGGTGTTGGCGTATGCAATGGTCGCCGTCATTGCAGCGCACATCAGCGCGGTCCTGCTGCACACGCTGACACTGCGCGACGGAATGTTGTCGCGGATGGCGTTCTCGCGGCACCGCTAGCCGCATCTGCGCGATTCTGCGCACGCACGCGGCGGCTGATGGCACGCTGCATGACATGGCCATGGGAACCGACGTTCCCGACGATAGCTATGACCCCTACGAAGGGCTCGACGCCGGCGAGCGCGCAGAAGCCCGTGCGGCGGAGGCTCGTCTTGCGCAGGCTACGGAGCCGGACGACGGTTGGGGCCCGCCGCCAACGGAAGCCGGGACGGTGCTGCGGTTTCGGTCGATGTGGACCGTTGTTGGAGCTCTGGTGATCGCCGGGTCTGTCGTCGGCGCGGTGATTTCACAACAAGTTCTCATATGTGGTGTCGTTGCGGCGGTCGGGCTCCTGGTGACCGCTCGCGGGTTGGGATCGGCGCGCCGTATCGAGATCACCCGCAGTGGCGCCGCGGATCTGGCGCTGACAGGTGGGCTGCTGCAGCGCACCGTCCAGCTGCGCGACTTCGACTGGGCCCGAGCCTACGATCACGCCGGTGCTCAGCCCCTCAAGCTGCCGGCGCTTGTTGTGCTCTACCGTTCACCGGGTCGGCACTTGTTCGCCAAGGTCATCGCCGAGTACTTCCCACGAGTCTCAAGGCGCCGCACTGTGATTATCTTCAGCTCCTTGTGGCGCTTGGAGGGCAAGCGCAGGCGCATCCCCGACCACGCGATGAACGATTTGTTGCGCTCGGCCTGTCGCGCCAACGGTATGACAATCTCCGACCGGGCGGGCAGCAGGTGGATTGCCCGGCGGTAACGATGATTTGAGGTTCCAGCGATTCAGAATCACCTAGTCTGACGGGCATGGAGGACCCCGGTGCTTGCGATTGCACACGCGGGCTGAGCGCGATGTCGAGGCGGTCAATGCTGGCGGCCTGCCTCGATGTCGGCAGTCGTTGGTGGAGCCGTTCTCAGCACGTCGGCCTGCAGTTCGGCGACACCGGAGAAGTCGCCCCCCGCGATGCCCGAGAATGCGCTGATCACCCTCGGAGTCCAGGCCGGACCGCCACCGGTCCCCAACAAGACAGGGATTTCGTCGGCGCTGAAGATTGGCGGCGACGTCTACCAGATCGATTGCGGCCTGGGCTCTCTGAACGCCTTCACCAACGCGGGGTTTCGATTCGACGACCTGAAAAGCATGTTCATCACCCACCTGCACACCGACCACATCGTCGACTACTTCAGCTTCTTCCTCTCCGGCGGCTATACAGCCTCGAAGGGTAAAGCCCCGGTGACTGTTTTCGGTCCAGGTCCAGCCGGGGGCTTGCCGCCGAGCCAAGTCGGCAACTCGAATCCCGCCACAATCGATCCGCGTAGCCCGGCGCCCGGGCTTGCCGCCACCACCGATGCCCTGCAGCAGGCATTCGCGTACACCAACAACATCTTCATCCGAGACATGGGGATCGACAACATCGCGGACCTGGCCAAGGTGACCGAGATCGCGGTGCCACCGGGGTCGGACTACCGCAACAGGTCGCCGAAAACCGCTCCGTTCCCGGTGGTTTCGGACGACAATGTGACCGTCACAGCGACATTGGTCTCCCACTACGACGTCTACCCGGCATTCGGTTTCCGTTTCGATCTGAAGAAATCGGGTGTTTCCGTGACCTTCTCGGGTGACACCACCAAATCCGACAATTTGATCGCCCTTGCCAAAGACACGGACATCCTCGTGCATGAGGCGCAATTCAGCCTCGATGACGCGTACTACCACAACAGGTTCCCCCCGAACTACCTGGTGAATTCACACACCTCGGCTGAGCAGGTCGGCGAGGTCGCCGCGGCGGCAAACGCCAAGCACGTTGTCCTGAGCCACTATTCGCCCACCGACCTCTCGGACTCTGAATGGCTCGATGCCATCGGTAAGCACTACTCTGGTGAGGTCACCGTTGCCCGCGATGGTCAGGTTTTCACCTCTAGCCACCCAGAAGTTCGGGGATTCGCCCACCGAACAGCCGAATCGCATTCTCGGAGCTGACTTTCCGACGGGTGGCGTCATCCATCGGGTAGGACGCCAGAAACTCGGCGCCGGCCTGGTTATCGTCCATCGGATAGTCGACGGAGAACATCACCCGGTCGACACCCATAACCTGGAGCGTGCATGCAAAGGCCGGCGGGCAGAAGTTGCCGCTCGTCGTGACGTAGAAATTGTTGCGCAGGTAATCCGAGGGCAGGTGTTGCAGCCGCTTCCCTGAGCCGTCGCCGCCGAGGCCGTAGTAGCGGTCGACCCGATAGGCGGCGAACGGCAGCATCTCGCCGAGGTGGCCGATGATCATCTGCAGTTTCGGGAACTTGTCGAACAACCCCGAGTAGATCAGCCGTAGTGCGTGCGTTCCCGCCTCCGCGGCGAACCCCCAGGACGCGAGATGCAGCCCGTCAGCGACATACGGTGCGAACCAGGCCTCCATGACGGCGGGATGCGGCGTCGTGGGATGCAGGTAGATCGGTGCGCCCATTGCTTCGGCACGCCCGAAGAGCCCTCATATGCCGGATCGTCGAGATAGCGCCCCTGAGTGTGTCCATTGATGAGTGCGCCGACAAGGCCCAGTTGGGTAACCGCCCGCTCTAACTCTGCGGCCGCGGCATCGGGGTCCTGCGTCGCCAATGTCGCGAAACCACCGAATCGGTGGGGATTTCCGCGCACCGTCTCGGCGAGGTTGTCGTTAGCGCCACGGGCGAGGTCGATGGCGCGCGCGACGTCGGTCTCTTCCTGGACACCCGGGTCGAACAGCGACAGGATCTGGAAGTCGATCCCTGCGGCGTCCATCTGCTCTAGACGCAACGGGCCCCGGTCGTACAACCGCTGGTAAGCGACCTGGTTGTTGGTGCGCAACCAGGTGGCAACGACGTTGCCGGCACTGGCCGGATCCCAGGCGAAATGCTCCTCGAGCGCAATCAATGACATGGCACCTCCGCGGTTGGGCGATCGATCTATGCGATTCTGCCCACGATCGCGGCCGTTGAGATGCACTCTGCAAGACATGACCGCACCAGCGCCGCCCCGAACACTCGCCGACACGGGCGGTCTCGTCGTTACAGATGACGGCCGGCGGGTGCTGGTCTTCGACCGCTGCACGGGCGCGCTGACGGTGCTGGCATTCGTGCTCGGCGTGGTCACGCTCGTTGTTGGCGGCTTCGGACTTGTCGCGCTCATCGCCGGCGTTCCGTCCAGAGCTCTGGGCACGGTATTCCTTGCAGTCGGCCTCGTCGTTGCAGCAGCGACCTATGCCGTGGTGCGGAAGTTTCGTCGCCGCCGCAGCCAGCCATTGCACGCATGCCGCTCGGTGGCGGTCATCGACCGCAAGCTGGGGCTGTTCAGTTACGGCGGCGGAGCAGTCGTGCCGTTGGACCACGTGAGCTTCGCGCGTAGGTTCCAAATCGGTTCGAGTTCACCCAAACTCGTGGCTGTCACACCTGGGGGAACAATGGTTCTCAAGCGCGGTAACCCATTCGACGGCGGGGTTGGCAACGTGGATGAAGTGCTGACCGCCGTGGTCAACGGCTCCTGAATGCCCCCAGCTCGCGGCAGGTTAAGCGCGACTGAGGCGCGAAAGCACGTCGGCGAGAACGTCATCGACACGTATGTCGACCTGCTCGCCGGTAGCCAGGTTCTTCACCCCGATGGTGCCCGCCTCGATGTCACGGTCACCGGCGACCAATGCGATCGAGGCGCCCGAGCGGTCGGCGGCGCGCATCGCGCCCTTGACGCCGCGGTCGCCGTAGGACAGGTCGACACGCACGCCGGCCGCCCGTAGCCGCGCGGCCAGCACGGCCAGCTTCACCTTGGCCTGCTCGCCGAGCGGGACACCGAACACGTCGACGCGGGTGGTCCCGCCGACCGTCTTGCCCTCGGCCTTCAACGCGAGCACCGTCCGATCGATACCGAGACCAAAGCCGATGCCCGACAAGTCTTTTCCGCCGAGCTGTCGCATCAGCCCGTCGTAGCGACCCCCACCACCGATACCGGACTGCGCCCCAAGCCCGTCGTG
Organism: uncultured Actinomycetota bacterium; assembly: GCA_963841555.1. Lineage (GTDB taxonomy): Bacteria > Actinomycetota > Actinomycetes > Mycobacteriales > Mycobacteriaceae > Mycobacterium. The sequence continues at coordinate 106,332 of CAWJDL010000002.1, read as the reverse complement.
GACGAACTCGAACGTGGTCTTGGTGTAGTAGTCCAACCCGCGCACCATCCGCGGGTTGATCACATAGGGCACGCCCAAAGCATCCAGATGCGCGAGCACCGTCTCGAAGTGCTGCTTGGCCACATCGGAGAGGTGGTCGAGCATGACCGGCGCGTCGGCGGTCATCTCCCGCATCTTCGGGCGCTTGTCGTCGAGCACCCGCAGCGGGTTCAACCGAACGCGTCGCTGTGTTTCTTCGTCGAGGTCGAGCTTGAACAGGAAGTCCTGCAACAGTTCCCGGTACTCCGGCCGGCAGCTGTCGTCGCCAAGCGACGTGATCTCAAGCCGGAACCCGTCGAGCCCCAGCGAGCGGAAACCGGCGTCGGCGATGGCGATCACCTCGGCGTCCAGCGCCGGGTCGTCGACGCCGATCGCCTCGACCCCGACCTGCTGCAGTTGCCGGTAGCGCCCGGCCTGCGGGCGCTCGTAGCGGAAGAACGGCCCTGCGTAGCAGAGCTTCACGGGCAGCGGCCCGCGGTCAAGGCCGTGCTCGATCACCGCACGCATCACACCCGCGGTGCCCTCCGGGCGCAGCGTCACCGAGCGGTCGCCGCGGTCGGCGAAGGTGTACATCTCCTTCGACACCACATCGGTGGACTCCCCCACGCCACGGGCGAACAGCGCGGTGTCCTCGAATATCGGCAGTTCGATATCGCCGTAGCCGGCCCTCCTGGCGGCGTCGAGCAGGCCGTCGCGCACGCCGACGAACTGCGCCGAGTCGGGCGGCAGGTAATCCGGGACGCCCTTGGGCGCCTGAAATTCGGTCACTAGGTCAAGCCTTCGAGGAATGGGTTGGTGCGGCGTTCGAAACCGATCGTGGACTTCTCACCGTGCCCAGGTAGTACCACGGTGTCGTCGTCGAGCACCAACAGTTTTGTCACGATCGAGCCGAGCAGGTCGCGGCCGCTGCCGCCGGGCAGATCGGTGCGGCCCACCGATTGGCGAAACAAGGTGTCACCGGTGAAGACCACCTCCTCGGGCCCCTCGGACACGCGGAACACGACGGAGCCGCGGGTATGGCCGGGCGTGTGGTCGACGGTCACCGTCACACCACCCACATCTACCTTGTCGCCGTCGCGGTCCAGCTCGACGACCTCTTTGGGTTCACGGAACAGCGCGCCGAACGCGATCTGGGCCAGCCGCGGCCCGAAGTCCTTGATCGGATCGGTCAGCATGAACCGATCGTCGGGATGGATGTAGGCGGGGCAGCCGTACATGTCGGCCACCTTCTGCGCCGACCAGATGTGGTCGACATGGCCGTGCGTCAACAACACGGCGGCCGGGGTGAGGTGGTTGTCGTCGAGGATCTGCCGCAGCGGTCCCATGGCCCGCTGGCCAGGGTCGACGATGATCGCGTCGGCGCCGGTTCGCTTGGCCAGCACGTAGCAATTGCACGCCAACATGCCGGCCGGGAATCCGGTGATCAACACGGCGTCCAGTGTCCCATCGTTGCGCCTGAGTGATCTTTGGTGGTCATCATCAGGCGCTCCTCTTGCGAGGTTCCTTCGCAGCGGGTCGCGCTGATCCGGTTCCGTCCTCAGCGTTCACGGCCACCCGGCGACGGGTGGTCTTACGAGAACTCCCCAAGCCATTGATCGTGTCAACGGTCTGAGCCGCCGTCTCCGGCACACCTGCCGGAACTGCTGACGAACGGGGACGACGCACCGACTGTGCGTCAACTGGCATGTCCGGCCAGTCACGGAGGTTGCAGGCCGCGTTGATATCGCGGTCCACGAGTTCACCGGTTTGCGGGCACACCAGCTGCTTGTCGATGCGGTGCTTACCGATCAGTCGGCACGGTGCCCCGTCCGGTTGGCTGCAGCCATGGTGGAGTTGGCTGGACGCAAACCAGCGATCCGCCACGGTCAGCGAGGCGCCGTAGCGGGCGGCCTTGTAGACCAGCTGCGGCCTGATCGCACCCATCGCGGCATCAGACACAGCCCGGCGAAACGCCCGCCGGGCCATGCTCTGTTTCATGGCGGACACATCGAGATCCTCGATCACGATGTGGCCGTAGGTGCCCGCCAGCTCGGTCGTCAGCTGGTGGGCGGCTTCCCGCCTCAGATGCACACACCGGCGGTCGAGGCGGGCCAGCTTGGCTTTCGCTGTACGCCATCCTCGGGAGCCGGGTATACGGCGGGAAAGTTCTCGACCGGCCCGCCGACGTGCAGTTATCGTCGCCTTGAGCGGGGCCGGATTCGGGTACTCGGTGAATGACTCCTCACCAGTGTCGAGGTCAACGGTGGCGACGGTGGCTAGAGTGCGCACACCCAGATCCACACCGACCCGCACCGCCGGTTGGGCAACCGAACGCGGGGTGGTCGGGGTCCGCAGTGCGTAGTTCACCGATACGAACAGCCGACCCCACCGCTCGGACAACGTCATGCTCAGAATCCGCCCACGGCCTGTGGCGAGGTGACGTTGCACGCGGCGTGTGTTTTCCTTAGACCGCAAACCGCCGATAACCGGCACGGTGATGGTTCTACGGTCGGGCTCCACTCGCATCACGCCAGTTGTGAAACGGACCCGTCCCCGGTCGCGTCGCGCGGACTTGAATCGGGGGAAACCCACCCGGCGACCTTTGCGTTTCCCGATCCTGCTGGCCTTCCAGTTCGTCAGCGCGGTCTCCAAATCGGCCAGTCCCGTGGAATACGCCTCTTTGGAATTGGAGGCCCACCACGGCGCGACCTCGCCCTTGACCTGATTCCACACCTTGCGCAGCGCGGCCTGGGTCCAGTCGACGGATGCATGGTCGGGGTCGAGTTCTTTGGCGTCCATGTCGGCCTTCACCCGCGCCAACCCCCAATTGAACGCCTTACGCCGCGCTCCGAAATGCGATCGAACCAAAGAGCATCGATCAGCCTCGGCAGGCCACTGCACCTCAAACTTCGCCGCAGTCACTATCCACCCCGTCGACATCGACGCACCGAGCTCACCAGTAGCGATGAACCCAGCAGCGTCACCGCCGAACAGTTCGAACAGCGCCGACATCGACATACCGCGAAAGCGGTATCGACCCGTCCGCATTGGGCTTTCCCGGAAGATGTGTCCCCCCGGTCAGTTCGGCGACCCTCGTCGCCTGCGCCCGCGCGCGCAACCCAACGATCACCGCGCATCTCCCGCTTGCATCGTCCGGCACGCCTTACCGGGTACGCCGCGATTGCCGGGCCGCTGGGCGCAGAACGAGCTCGGGATCTCGGCCACATCCAGGACCAAGTCGTCGTCGATCTCAGCAGAATCCACAACGACGAGTCTGCAGCCCAGGACCGACAACAACGCCATCGATGGACGCGACATGTTGCCCAGCGACACGATCCGGATGCTCGACGACGATCAGCGCTCACCAGGGGTGCGACCCCCGCACTCAGCAACGCCTGGCACACTCGTTGCCGACCGATCAGATCATGAGGAGGACAGCCGCGGTGCCGACCAACGAACAACGGCGTGCAACAGCGAAGCGCAAACTCGAGCGGCAGCTGGAGCGCCGGGCAACGAAGGAACGCCAGCGCCGCATCTACACGATCGTCGGATCCATCGTGGCCGCGATCGTCGTGATCGGCGCCATCGTGGCCACCGTCGTCGTCACCAACCGCGACCCCGGCAGCAAGACCACGTCGGCGGCCACGACAACGCCGACCACCGCCCAACCGGACACGCCCGCCGCGCCGGGCCAGCTGCCTCCGTTCGCAGCGCCGGCCAACCTGGGCGCCAACTGCCAGTACCCGGCGTCGCCCGAGAAGGCGAGCAAGCCGAACAACCCACCCCGCAGCGGCAAGGTCCCGACTGACCCGGCTCAGGTCAGCGCCAGCATGGCGACCAACCAAGGCAATATCGGGCTGCAGCTCGACAACGCCAAGTCACCGTGCACGGTGAACAGCTTCGCCAGCCTTGCCCAACAGGGCTTCTTCACAGACACGCCGTGCCACCGGCTGACCACCTCCGAGGGGCTGGCCGTGCTGCAGTGCGGCGACCCGACGGGCCAGGGCAGCGGCGGGCCGGGCTACCAGTTCGACAACGAGTACCCGACCACCCAATTCCAGCCCGACGATCCGAAGCTGCAGCAGCCGATGGTGTATCCGCGAGGCACGCTGGCGATGGCCAACGCGGGACCGGGCACCAACGGCAGCCAGTTCTTCCTGGTGTACAAGGATTCGCAACTGCCGCCGAACTACACGGTGTTCGGCACCATCGACCAGACCGGCCTGGCCACGCTGGACAAGATCGCCGCGGCCGGCACTGCCGACGGAAGCCAGGACGGCAAGCCGAAGGACGACGTCCAGGTCAAGTCGATCCTGCTCGACTGACTCAACCATGACCAGTCCGCCCCCGCCGTACGGCGCGTACCCGCCACCGCGGGGCGCCTACGGCGGGTACTACAGCTTTCCTGGCCACCCGCAGCCGCAGCCCACCAATGCGCTGGCCATCGTGTCGTTGGTGTGCGCGTTCCTCTTCGCACCGCTGGGCATCATCTTCGGCCACATTTCGCTGTCGCAGATCAAGAAAACCGGCGAGGAGGGCCGCGGGCTGGCCGTCGCGGGGCTCGTCATCAGCTACATGATCACGGTCCTGACCATCGTGGTGGTGGGACTGAGCATGCTGTTCATCGTCCAGGTCGCGCGTGACCTCGAGTCGCTGGACGGCCTGAGCCCGGAGTACCCGGACTTCACCGCGACCCCCTCACCGCCGGTCGACAACACGCTGCCGCCGTTCGACCCACCGAAGACGTTGGGCTCCAACTGCCAATATCCGGCGACAACCGAGCAGGCAAGCAAGCCCGTCAAGCCGCCGCAGAACGGCAGGATCGCGACCGATCCGGCCCTCATCCGCGCGAACATCACCACCAATCAGGGCGCCATCGGGCTGGAGTTGGACAACGGCAAGACACCGTGCACGGTCAACAACTTCACGAGCCTGGCCAAGCAAGGGTTCTTCGACAACACCACGTGCCACCGGTTGACCACCTCGACCGAACTTGGCGCGCTGCAATGTGGTGATCCGAGCACCACCGGCACCGGAGGGCCGGGCTACCGGTTCCCGAACGAATACCCCACCAACCAGTACCGGCTGACCGATCCCGCGATGAAGATCCCGGTGCTCTACCCTCGCGGCACGCTGGCCATGGCCAACTCCGGGCCCGGCACCAACGGCAGCCAGTTCTTCCTGGTGTACAAGGATTCGCAGTTGCCGCCGACTTACACCGTGTTCGGCACCATCGACGGCGCCGGGCTGGCGACGTTGGACAAGGTCGCCGCGGCGGGCGTGGCCGGCGGGAGCGACGACGGCAAGCCGGTTCTTGACGCGACGATCAAGTCAGTGCAGGTGGGTTAGTCGGCGGGAGCGGCTGAGCCTGCGCCCTAACTCGGCGCGGTCTTGATGTAGAACTCGACGTTGTCGCCCTCGACCTTGGTCACCTTCAGATGGGCGGTGTAGTCCTTGCCCTCGGGTCCGGTGAAGTGACACTCGAACTCTTTACCAACCTCGGCGTCGACGCCCGACGGGCATTTGACGTCCTCGGGCTTGAAGCCGGTCTGCTTCGACACGAGGTCGGTGACGGACCCGGCTGCCCCCTCGGGCTTGATCGTGGAACCACAACCGGCCGATACCATCGCCAGCGAAGCGACTAAGACCACCAATGCAGTGCGCATCGCCGCAGTATTCCAGACAAAGCAAACCATCAGGCAAATTTTGCGCAGACACTAGGCCGCGGATGTCACGCGGTAGACGTCGTAGACACCCTCCACGTTGCGCACCACGTTCAGCACGTGTCCCAGATGCTTCGGGTCGCCCATCTCGAAGGTGAACCGGCTGATCGCCACCCGATCGTTGGACGTCGTCACCGATGCGGACAGGATGTTGACCTTCTCGTCGGCCAGCACGCGGGTCACGTCGGAGAGCAGCCGGTGCCGGTCCAGCGCCTCGACCTGGATGGCGACCAGGAACACCGACGACGGAGACGGCGCCCACTGCACGTCGATGATCCGCTCCGACTGTTGTTGCAGCGACGTGGCATTCGTGCAGTCGGTTCGGTGCACGCTCACGCCGCCGCCGCGGGTGACGAACCCCATGATGTTGTCGCCGGGTACCGGCGTGCAGCACTTGGCCAGCTTCGTCAGCACGCCGGGAGCGCCTGGCACCGCCACGCCGACGTCGTCGGTGCTGCGCTGACGCACCAGCATGGTAGTCGGCGTCGAGCGTTCGGCGAGCTCGTCTGCGGCCTCCTCATCGCCGCCGAACTGGGCCACCAGCCGCTGCACCACGTGCCGCGCCGAAACGTGACCCTCCCCGACCGCGGTGTACAACGCCGACACATCCGTGTAGCGCAGTTCGCGGGCCAGCGCCGCCATCGACTCAGCATTCATCAACCGCTGCAACGGAATTCCGCTACGGCGCACCTCACGCGCGATCGCGTCCTTACCTGCCTCCAGCGCCTCCTCGCGGCGCTCCTTGGCAAACCATTGCCGGATCTTCGCCTTCGCCCGAGGCGACACCACGAACGTCTGCCAGTCCCGCGACGGACCGGCATTCGGCGCCTTCGACGTGAAAACCTCTACTCTGTCGCCGTTTTCGAGCTTGCGCTCCAGCCCGACCAGCCTGCCGTTGACCCTGGCGCCGATGCAGCGGTGGCCGACCTCGGTGTGCACCGCGTAGGCGAAGTCGACTGGAGTCGAGCCCGTCGGCAGCGTGATCAGATCGCCCTTCGGTGTGAACACGAAGATCTCTTGCACCGCAAGGTCGTAACGCAGGGCCTCCAGGAAGTCGCCGGGGTCGGCGGCCTCCCGCTGCCAGTCCAGCAGCTGACGCATCCAGGCCATGTCGTCGATTTCGGCGGCGGCATGCGGATGCGGAACGTTGCGTCCCTTGGATTCCTTGTACCGCCAATGTGCGGCGATGCCGTACTCCGCGGTTTTATGCATTTCCTCGGTGCGGATCTGCACTTCCAGCGGCTTGCCCTCGGGACCGACAACAGTGGTGTGCAGCGACTGGTACACGCCGTACCGCGGCTGCGCGATGTAGTCCTTGAACCGGCCCGCAATCGGCTGCCACAGCGAATGCACCACGCCCACAGCGGCATAACAGTCGCGGATCTCGTCGCAGAGGATGCGCAGCCCCACCAGGTCGTGAATGTCGTCGAAGTCGCGACCCTTGACGATCATCTTCTGATAGATCGACCAATAGTGCTTGGGCCTGCCCTCCACGGACGCGTTGATCTTCATCGCGTTCAGTGCGGAGTTGATCTCGTCGCGCACCTTGGCCAGGTAGATGTCGCGCGACGGCGCCCGGTCGGCGACGAGCCGGACGATCTCCTCGTACTTCTTCGGGTGCAGAATCGCGAACGACAGGTCCTCGAGCTCCCACTTCACCGTGGCCATGCCCAGTCGATGTGCCAGCGGCGCAATGACTTCCAGCGTCTCGCGAGCCTTGCGGGCCTGCTTCTCCGGGGGCAGGAAGCGCATGGTGCGCATGTTGTGCAGCCGGTCGGCCACCTTGATCACCAGCACCCGCCCGTCGCGGGCCATCGCGATGATCATCTTGCGGATCGTCTCGGCGTCGGCAGCGGTCCCCAGCGTCACCTTGTCCAGCTTGGTGACACCGTCGACGAGATGTGCCACCTCCTCACCGAAGTCGGCGGTCAGCGCCTCCATCGTGTAGCCGGTGTCCTCGACGGTGTCGTGCAGCAGCGCGGCGACCAGTGTGGTGGTGTCCACGCCGAGCTCGGCCAGGATGTTGGCGACGGCGAGCGGATGGGTGATGTACGGGTCGCCGGAGCGGCGCAGCTGGTCGGCATGACGCTGCTCGGCCACTTCGTACGCCTTCTGCAGCAGCGACACGTTGGCCTTTGGGAAGCGCTCCCGGTGCACGGCGACCAGCGGCTCGAGCACGGGGTTGACGGCGCTGCGCTGGGCTGTCATCCGGCGGGCCAGCCGGGCCCGCACCCGCCGTGACGCGCTCGTCGAGGTCTTGGGGATTTCCAGCGGCTGCGTTTCGGGGAGCTGGGCAGCCGGGGGCGACTCCACGGCCTGCCCCGTGCCGGGATCGTCAGCCATGGTCACCTCCTCGTCTGCTCTTCGCGCAAGCGCTCATCGCCCTCGAACCAGGCAGACTTCGAGGATATCGCTCAGACGGTCTGCAAGCTGCTTACCGGGTAGGGTTTGAGCACGTCGCGGCCACCGAGCGCGGCCAGTTCAAGCACCACCGCGGCGCCCGTGACCGTCGCGCCGCCCCTGCTGAGCAGCCGGGCCGTGGCCGCGATCGTGCCCCCGGTGGCCAGCACGTCGTCAATGATGACGACGTTGCGCCCGGCCAGCTCGACGCCGTCCGCCGGGATTTCCAGGGTGGCGGTGCCGTACTCGAGGTCGTAGGTCTCGCTCAGCACCGGCGGCGGTAGCTTGCCCCCTTTTCGCACCGCCAGGACGCCCGTGCCCAGCCGCAGGGCGACAGCGCCTGCGAGCAGGAAGCCACGCGCGTCGACCCCGGCGACGAGGTCGGTGCCGGACGCGACGTCGGCGAGCGCGTCGGTCACCGCCGCGAAGCCACGGACATCCGCGAACAGTGGAGACAGATCCTTGAACTGGATACCCGGCGAGGGAAAGTCCGCCACCTCGCGGGTCAACGACGAAATCAGCCGTGAGATCTCGGTGCCTGATGTCGCCGGCTCCGCGGCTCCGGTGCTCACCGGCCCAGCACCCAGCGGTCCATGTTCCACCCCGCACCCCATCGCGTCGGATTGCTGCTCACCGCATACATCTTCTTCAAAGTCAGCAGGGTCCGCTGCTGACGGTAGAGCGGAAGCGTCGGCATGTCGGCCCACAGGATCGTTCCACCCTCGCCGACCAGCCGGGCCAGTTCCTTCGGATCGGCGATCACCGCCATCGACGCGAGGATTCCGTCGATGCGTTCGTTGGAGTAGCCCGACAAATTGTTGCCGTTGCCGGTGTGCAGGTCGTAGGCGTCCATCACCGACGAACCCGTGGATCCGCTGCCTGCGGCGCCGCCGGTGCTGGCGATCAGCACGTCAATCTTGTTGTCCCGCAAATTCAGCGGGCCGACGGTGTCCGAGGAGGCGTCCTGCACTGTGATTCCGGCCGCGGCGCACGCCTTGGCGATCACACCGACCGTCGCGGCCAGCCGCGCATTGGGGCTCTGATAGCCCATGCGCACGGTCAGCGGCTGGTTGTTGATCGCGGCGCGGGCGGCGTCGGGATTGGCGACGACGAACTGGCCTGCCTCAACCGCTCCCTCGGACGCGCCGAATGCATCCTCGGTCGCCGGGTTGAGGCGGGCATTGGCGATCGGCAGCGCCGCGTTCTTGGCGATCACATCGCGTGGCGTGCACAGCGCAAGCGCCCGGCGCGCGGGCGGGCCGGCCAACGGGCCCTGCGGCGCGAAGATGAGCTGCTCGATGCCCGCCGATGGCGAGTCGGTGCGGACATAGTCGTCGGGCAGGTTCAGCGTTCCCGACGAACCAGCCGCGATATCCACCACGTCGTAGCCGCGCTGGTTGACGCGGTCCTGGATGTCGGCGCCCCGCGGCCACACGGTGACCTTGTTGGTGACGGGCTTGGCGCCCCACCACTTGTCGTTGGCGACCAGTACGACAGAGCCGTCCTTGCCCACCGACTCGATCTTGTACGGCCCCGACGACGGGAACCGCTTGGCGTCGAAGTCCTCGGAGCGCAGGTTCCAGGTGTTGTTCCACACCTGCGCGATGCGGTCGACGGCCGGGCCGTCGTTGTTGAGCAGCGCTGTGGTCACGTCGATGCCGAGTTCGTCGGAGATGACGTGCGACGGCATCATCGACGTCGCTCCGAACAGCTGGCCGAAGTCGACGAACGCGCGGTCCTGGGCGAACGTCACCCGCGCCTTCTTCTGCCCCGGCGCGCAGTCGACGGAGGCGATATCGCTGTAGCCGGCCCGGTTGGCCGCGTCGAACCCGGGGAGCCGACCGGACTGCGACGCCCACGCCAGGACCATGTCGTCGCAGGTGATCGGCTTGCCGTCGGAGTACACGGCGCCGGCGCTGATCTCGTAGTCGAGCACCAGCGGCGCGCGTCCCACCACCGAGATGGAGCCGAAGTCGTGGTCGCCGACGATCTGGCCGTCGGGTCCGTGGTAGTTGAAGCCAGTCAACACTCGGGCGAAGGCCTGCGGCCCGCCCGATGCGGCGCCGACGACGGTGTTGGTGTTGTAGGTGACCAGCGTGCCGTCGACCGCGTAGTTGATGGTGTCGGCGGGACCGCGCGAGCACGCCGACAATCCCAGCCCGCCGATCAGCGACAGCACGGCCACCGCGATGACGCCCCGGCTCCGGACAGGGGGCATCTCCCGCTTGCGGGGGACCATCGGCCCTACCGCCGCCGGGTGTTTCGCTTACCCGACGGTCGTCCGGTCCTGCTGGCGGTCGGCCGGGTGGGCCGCGCCCCGGGCGCGGGCTTCTCGGGAGCCGGCTTGCTGGCCAGCGACGCGGCGGCGACCACCTCCGGCTCGGCATCCTCCACCGCCTCGGCAGCCTTGGTGGGCTTGCGCCGGTTGACCACCCGCCGCGTGTGCGTGCGGACGAGATTGGTGCGCTCGCGCAGCGACACCAGCAGCGGGGTGGCGAAGAAGATCGACGAATAGGTGCCGACGATGACGCCGACGAGCTGCACCAGGGCGAGGTCCTTCAACGTCCCGACCCCGAGCAGCCACACCGCGACCACCATCAGGGAAATGATGGGCAGCACGGAGATCAGGCTGGTGTTGATCGACCGCATGAACGTCTGGTTGATCGCCAGGTTCGCCTGTTCGGCGAACGAGCGTCGAGTGGTGTGCTCGAAGCCGTGGGTGTTCTCCTCCACCTTGTCGAACACGATGACGGTGTCGTACAACGAGAAGCCAAGGATCGTCAGCAGGCCGATGACGGTTGCCGGGCTGACCTCGAACCCGACCAACGCGTACACGCCGGCGGTGACGACCAGATCGAACACCAATGTCGCCAGCGCTGAGATCGCCATGTACCGCTCGTACCGCACGGTGATGTAGATGGCCGCCAGCACCAGGAAGACCACCAATGCGATGAGTGCCTTCTTGGTGATCTGTCCGCCCCAGGTCTCCGACACCGCCGAATCGCTGATCGCCTGCTTGCTGGGCTGGCCGTCGGAGCCCTTGGGTTTAAACGCATCGAAGAGCGCGTTGCGCAGCTCTTCGGTTTCCGGGTTCGTCAGCGTCTCCGAGCGAATCTGGACGGTGGCAGAGCCGCCGCTGCCGACGATCACCACGGTTTCGGCTGACTTGCCGAGTGCCTTGCTGAACACATCCTCGACCTGCTGGACACTGACTGTGCCCGTCTCCCCTACGGCGGGCATTGACACCTTGGTGCCGCCCTCGAAGTCGATGCCGAAGGTGAAGCCGCGGATCAAGATGCCTGCGAGTGCGAGCGCGACGATCAGCCCGCTGATCCCGTACCAGAGCTTGCGGCGCCCGATGACCTCGAAGGCCCCGGTGCCGGTGTAGAGCCGGACGAAGAAGCTGTGCCGTGGCGCGTCGGACGCCGCGGATTCCAGGTCGGGCGCCTCGACACCGGCCGAGTCAGTCACGTCGGATGAATGTTTGGCGGCCATCTGGCTATCCCCCTCCCGTCACGTGTGCCGCTCGTCGTTCGCGCGCGATCTGCTGCACCGCCCCGAGCCCGTTGAACGCCGGCTTTGCCAGCGTCGGCGACTTCGACGCGAGGAATACCAGCGGCCAGGTCACCAGGAACACAACGACGACGTCGAGAATCGTGGTCAGGCCCAGTGTGAACGCGAAGCCCTTCACCTGACCGACCGCCAGGAAGTAGAGCACCGCGGCGGCCAGGAAGGTGACCGCGTTGCCGGACAGAATCGTCTTACGCGCCCTGGCCCAACCGCGCGGTACGGCCGAGCGGAACGAACGCCCTTCGCGTATCTCGTCTTTGATGCGTTCGAAGAACACCACGAAGGAGTCGGCCGTGGTGCCGATACCGATGATCAGACCGGCGATACCCGCCAGGTCGAGCGTGTAGTTGATGTATCTGCCGAGCAACACAAGGATTGCGAAAACCATTGCGCCGGAAGCGACCAGCGACAGCGCGGTCAGCAGTCCGAGCACCCGGTAATACAACAGCGAATACAACAACACCAGTGCCAGACCGATGGCACCGGCGATCAGCCCGGCCCGCAGCGAGGTCAAACCGAGTGTCGCGGAAACGGTTTCGGCCTCCGAAGATTCGAACGACAGCGGCAGCGACCCATACTTCAGCACGTTGGCCAGTTCGCGGGCCGAGTCGGCGGTGAACCGGCCGGTGATCTGCGTGCGCCCACCAGGGATGGCTTCCTGGATCTCCGGCGCGCTGACCACCTGCGAGTCGAGCACGAACGCGGTCTGGGTGCCGACGTTGGCTGCGGTGAAGTCGGCCCAGATCCTCGACGCCTCATCGTTGAACTGCACGGTGACGACGTACTCGCCGCGCTGCTGGTCGAGTCCGGAGTCGGCGCTCTTGATCTGCTCACCGCTGATGATCGACTTGTCCAGCAGATAGACCTCTTTGTGGTCCTGCGAGCAGGTCACCAGCGGCAGGTTCGGGTCGTCGTTGCCGGCCAGGGCGTCCTCGTCGTTGCAGCGGGTGGCCTGGAACTGCAGCGCCAGGATCTGGATCTGCTGATCGGTGCTCTGCCGCAGCTGCTTCTCGTCGGCGATGCGAGACGCCAGGTCCTTCTTGTCAGGCGGCGCCGGTGTGCCCGGCGGTGGTGACGGAGCTGGTGACGGAGCTGGAACCGGCGGTGTGGGCGGGGGCGGTGCCGGGGTTGGCGGCGGTTCCTGCGGATACGGCCGCGGTTGCGGTGCCGGGGCCTGTTCGGCGGGTGACGGCGGTGACGCGGGCGCGCCCGGCTCCGCGGGAGCGACGCCTGGCGGCGGCGCACCCGGCGCGCCTGGTGGAAGTCCCGGCGGCGCACCTTCAGGCGCGCCCGGTGGCGCGCCCGGCGTCCCAGCGGTCGGCGGCTGCTGACCCTGGCCCTCGGCCGGAATCACGTGGATCACCGGCCTGATGTACAGCCGCGCCGTCTGGCCCAGGTTGCGGGCCTCGCTGCTGTCGTTGCCCGGCACGGTGATGACCAGGTTGGAGCCGTCGATGATGACCTCGGACCCGGACACGCCGAGGCCGTTCACGCGTGCGCTGATGATCTGCTGCGCCTGGTTGAGCGCCTCGCGGGTGGGCGCCGAGCCGTCAGGCGTGCGTGCGGTCAGCGTGACGCGGGTGCCGCCCTGCAAGTCGATGCCGAGCTTGGGTTCGGCCTGCTTGTCGCCGGTCAGGAACACCAATAGGTAGACGCCGATGAGCAGCACCAGAAAGAGCGTCAGGTAGCGGGCAGGATGCACCGGCGCCGAAGTCGATGCCACGTTTCTTCAGGTCTCCTCGAGATCAGTTCGTCAGCACCGCAAAGGGTACGTGCTTGCGCTGAGTCGTTAGCCGTCAGTCTTGTGGTTCGGGCTCTCGGTGAGCTCCGTAGCCGTCGACTCGGGGGTGTTGACGTCGTCGTCGACATCGGTGTCGTCCTCGTCGAAGTCATCGACGACGCGGTCACGCACCGCCAGCTTCATCCAGGTGGTGACGACGCCGGGCGCGATCTCCAGGTCGACGGTGTCGTCGGTGAGGCCGGTGATGGTGGCCTGTAGGCCCGACGTGGTGTGCACGCGGTCACCGATCGTCAGCGAATTGTGCAGGTCAATAGTGGCCTGCATCGCTTTCTTCTGGCGCCGCGAGGCGAAGAACATGAACGCGCCCAGAATGATGAGCAGGGGCAGGAAGACGACCAGATCCATGGCAACAACTGTCTTTCGTGTCGGTCTTGTGGTCAGGCACCCAGACCGCAGGTCAGGGGCCTCGTCGTTGACCAGTGTGCCATTGTCGCCGCCGGCGGCCGAGCCCCCGGTCGCCTGCGACCTGCTGTTAGCGTCGCGGAGTGCTCGGACACGTCGGCATCAATGTTCCCGATCTACCTGCTGCGAGGCGTTATTACAGCGCGATCATGCCGCTGGTCGGATTCGAGATGTACCTCGACGCCGACGACCAGTTCGCGTATCGCCCAGCGGCAGGCAAGCCGGGCACCTATCTGTTCTTCTACCCATCGGCCGAGCAGTCTCGGTACTCGCGCCATCAGACCGGCCTTCAACACCTGGCGTTCATGGTGCGGACCCGCACGGAGGTGACGACCGTCCACACCGTCGTCGCCGAACTCGCGGCGCGGTTTGGGGGCGTGTGGTGCACGAGCCGCAGGCCTTTCCTCAATATCCGCAGCCGTACTTCGCGACGTTCTGGCTCGACCCTTGGGGCTTCATGCTCGAAGCGGTATGCCATTACGACCGCGACTGACCCCGAGCAACGAAATCCGTTGTGCCAATCCAATCCGGCCGATGGTTCCGGTATGAGGTGCCGAAGTTTTCGATCGGATCGGTGCGTTCGAGACTAGGCTCAGACGGCGACGCGGCATTCGTCGAATTCACCGGTCATCAGGAGGCTTCATTGAGCACTCTCGAGCAGAGCCGCTACCTCGGTACCGCGATACCCGGTCCACGGTCGCAAGCGCTGATCGACCGCAAGAGCGCCGCGGTGTCACGCGGGGTCGGCACGACGATGCCCGTCTACGCCGCCAGGGCGTTCGGCGGCATCGTCGAAGACGTCGACGGAAACCGGCTCATCGATTTGGGCTCGGGCATCGCCGTCACGACGATCGGCAACTCGTCGCCGCGCGTGGTCGACGCCGTGGCAGACCAGGTCGCCAACTTCACCCACACGTGCTTCATGATCACGCCCTACGAGGGCTACGTCGCGGTCGCCGAACAGCTCAACCGGCTCACGCCGGGCGGCGGAGAGAAACGGTCCGCACTGTTCAACTCCGGATCGGAGGCCGTGGAGAACGCGATCAAGATCGCTCGGACGTACACCCGCAAGCAGGCGGTGGTGTCGTTCGATCACGCCTACCACGGCCGCACGAACCTGACGATGGCACTGACCGCGAAGTCGATGCCGTACAAGCACGGCTTCGGCCCGTTCGCCCCCGAGATCTACCGTGCGCCGTTGTCATATCCGTTCCGCGACGCCGAATACGGCAAGGAGCTGGCCACCGACGGCGAGCTGGCCGCCAAGCGGGCGATCGACGTCATCGACAAGCAGGTGGGCGCCGACAACCTGGCCGCGGTGATCATCGAACCCATCCAGGGTGAGGGCGGTTTCATCGTTCCCGCCGACGGCTTCCTGCCCGCGCTGCTGGACTGGTGCCGCAAGAACAATGTGGTGTTCATCGCCGACGAGGTGCAGACCGGGTTTGCCCGCACCGGAGCGATGTTCGCCTGCGAACACGAAGGCATCGAACCCGACCTGATCTGTACCGCCAAGGGCATTGCCGACGGGCTGCCACTGTCGGGCGTCACCGGCCGCGCCGAGATCATGGACGCCCCGCACGTCAGCGGTCTCGGCGGCACGTACGGCGGAAATCCGGTGGCGTGTGCGGCGGCGTTGGCGACGATTGAAACGATCGAGGCCGACGGGCTGGTGGAGCGAGCGCGGCAGATCGAAGCGCTGATGAAGGACCGGCTGGGCCGACTGCAGATCGACGACGACCGGATCGGTGACGTGCGTGGCCGGGGCGCGATGATCGCAATGGAGTTGGTCAAGCCGGGGACGTTGGAGCCCGACGCCGAGCTCACCAAGGCGCTGTGCGTCGGGTGCCACACAGCGGGTGTGATCGTGTTGTCCTGCGGGACATTTGGCAACGTCTTGCGTTTCCTGCCCCCGCTCGCCATCAGCGACGAGCTTCTCATCGAAGGCCTCGATGTACTCGCATTAGTCCTCGCAGACGTCTAACGAACAAGGAGCTGATATGAGCAAGGTTCAGAATTTCATCGGCGGCGAGCTCGTCGATTCTGTAAGCGGCGCGACCATGCCGCTGGTCGACCCGAGCACCGGCGAGGAGTACGCCACCGCGCCGATTTCGAACGAGCAGGACATCGACAACGCGTATGCCGCCGCCTCCAAGGCATTTGCCGACTGGAAGCGCACCACACCGTCGCACCGGCAGAAGGCGCTGCTCGATTTCGCCGGCGACGTAGAAAAAAACGCTCAGGCCCTCGTTGAGGCCGAGGGCCGCAACACCGGTAAGCCCAACCACGTCACCATGGCCGAAGAGATCCCTCCGATGGTCGACCAGATCCGGTTCTTCGCAGGTGCGGCAAGGATGTTGGAGGGCAAGTCGGCCGGTGAGTACATGGAGAACCACACGTCGTGGATCCGCCGTGAACCTGTCGGCGTGATCGGCCAGGTGTCACCGTGGAATTACCCGATGATGATGGCGATCTGGAAGTTCTGTCCAGCCATCGCCGCCGGGAACACCGTGGTGATCAAGCCCAGCGACACCACGCCGGTGACGACGGTGATGCTCGCCGAGATCGCTTCTCGGCACTTTCCGCCCGGCGTGCTGAATACCGTTTGCGGCGACCGGAATACGGGCGCCGCGGTGGTCGCGCATCCCACGCCGCAGATGGTGTCGATCACCGGGTCGATTGCCGCTGGCCGCGCGGTCGCGGTCAGCGCGGGCAGCCACCTCAAGCGCACGCATCTCGAGCTCGGTGGCAAGGCACCGGTGATCGTGTTCGACGACAGCGACATCGCCTCGACTGCAGAAGGAATCGCGACGGCGGGCTACTTCAATGCGGGTCAGGACTGTACGGCGGCGACGCGCGTGCTGGCCCGCGCTTCGGTGGCAGCCGATCTGACCGACGCGCTGGCCGAGCAGGCCAAGGGCGCGACGACGACGTTCGGCAAGCCCGCCGATGACGAGGACGCCTGGGTGCCGCCGGTGAACAACGTCAACCAGATGGAGCGCGTGCTCAGCTTCTTCACAGACGTCCCGTCGCACGCCAAGGTCGCTACCGGCGGACAACGCCAGGGCGATAAGGGTTTCTACGTCGAACCAACGGTGATCGGCGGCCTGCTGCAGGACGACCGGCTGGTCCAGCAGGAGATCTTCGGCCCCGTGATCACGGTGCAATCGTTCTCCGACGAGGATGAGGCGATCGCATGGGCCAACGGCACGGAATATGCCCTAGCGTCATCGGTATGGACAAAGGACATATCGCGGGCACTGCGAGTGTCGGCGGCGCTGGACTTCGGGTGCGTGTGGATCAACACCCACATCCCGCTGGTCGCCGAGATGCCGCACGGCGGCTACAAGTCCTCGGGTCACGGCAAGGATCTGTCGATGTACGGCTTCGAGGACTACACCCGCATCAAGCACGTGATGGCCTACACGGGCTAGCCGTTCTGCGACACCTTCCAGAACTCGGTGACCAGCTGGACGATTCGGTCGCGGTCGATCAGTAGCGGTGAGATGTGGCCGGTGCCTGCGACTTCCTCGACGCGGCAGTCTGGGATAGCCGCACAGGTGCGGCGAGCCTCGTCGGGACGC
Organism: uncultured Actinomycetota bacterium; assembly: GCA_963841555.1. Classification (GTDB taxonomy): domain Bacteria; phylum Actinomycetota; class Actinomycetes; order Mycobacteriales; family Mycobacteriaceae; genus Mycobacterium. The sequence continues at coordinate 88,834 of CAWJDL010000002.1, read as the reverse complement.
CAGCCAGTGACGTCGTCGCGCACGGGCATAACCAGAGTCGGCACCTTGATGCTGCCGAGCAGATCCTCGATGCCGGTGCGGTGAAGCATCATCGACCTCATGGCATGGAACATGCCTTTGCGGTCGGCTTCGCGGAACGACGCCTTGATTGTCTCGGCCTGATCAGGTTGAGCGGCAATTGATTCCGTGCCGAGGAGCGATTCAAACAGCTGTTTCATGATAAAGCCGTTCGGCCCCGTGAACCGGTACATCTCGACAAGCGGCCAGCCCTTTGTGAGCTTCTCCCCCAGCGTGAATCCCTGCACCGGCGTGCCGATGGTGGTCAACGTCCGCAGCCGCAGCCGGTCGGCGGTCGCGAGCCGAATGCCGATGTGCCCGCCCCATGCATTGCCCACCCAGTCGATCGGTTCGGTGAGGCCCAAACGGTCGAGGGCCTGTTCGGCGGCGACCACGAGCTCCTCGAACGTGAAGTCACGACGTACAGCCTCGCTCTTGCCGTGCGACGGTCCGTCGATCGTGTACACAGTTCGATCGGCGGCCAGCGTGTCCACCAACGGGCCCCACGACCGTGAGTCGACGAACAGGCTGTGCCACAACACGACCGGCGGCCCCGTTCCGGTGCGCCGGACGTGCAGATGGCCGAGGTCGGTGCTGACGAAATTCGGACTCGGCGTGATCATCGTGACTCCCCTTATTACTTCGGAACCCGAAACTTCGGTAACCGTAGTATCCTCGGAAGCCGTGACGACCTCAAGGGATCTGCCGGCGGATCGTCAAGCCATCGGCCAGCTGCTGGTAAGGCTGCTTCGCGAGTTTCGACACGACCTCGCCGCTCCACGCGCCGAGGCGGGCTACGGCGACATCCGCGATCCCCACATGCAGATCTTCGGCAACGTCCGCATCGGCGGAATCCGGCTCACCGAGCTGGCAGACCGTGCACAGCTGAGCCTTGCCGCGACGTCGGAGTTGGTCAACGACCTCGAGGGGATGGGGTACTTGGACCGACGGCCAGACCCAGCGGACGGCCGCGCCAAGCTCATCGACCTGACCAAGCGCGGGCGCGATGCAATGTCGTCCGCCGGTGGCCGCGTGGCCGACATCGAACGCCGCTGGTCGAAGGTCGTGGGCGTGAAGGACTTCGCGCAGATGTGCCGGACCATGCAGCATCTGCTCGACGAACTCGATCCGAAGGACGCACGGAGCTGACCTCTGCGCCGAAATAGCAATCCTGGTCGTCAAATCGCGAGATTCACGACCAGGGATGCTATTTCGCGTGACTAGTGGGCGTGCGTATGGCGGCCGCCGCCCTGGAACATATCGCGCCAGCTCCGATGTGGTCGCTCGGCGGAGCCCGTCGGCTGGATCTCCGTGACCTCCTCCGACGGCGCCGGCTGCGACTGCACCGTGGCAGCGACCGGACGCTGAGCGAACGCGACGTCACGCGCGGTCCGAACCGACAGTCGTCCCAGTGCAACGGCGCCAAGGAAGATGATCAGCGAGCCAAGCCCGTAGAAGTAGGCCAGCTCCAGGACCGTCCGCTTTTCGTCGGTGACTGCCACAGGAGCGCCGACATCGCCGATGCCCAACGGGCCGGCCAGCGCGCGGCCAACGACAAACCACGCGCCGGCGAGCACCGTCAGCCAGCCGCCGAGCATCGCGGTCGCACGATTGCGCGAGCCGAGCAGCAGCACGCCGCCGATCACCGTGGCCGCGCCGGGGAGCACCTCGAGCCAGCCGCGTGCGGTGGTCCAGGTCCACTCCTGCTCGGGGGTGAAGGCGAAGTCGAAATACGGTCCGGCAAACGGGATGAGCGCACCCCACGCGCCCAACAGGATCAGCAGGAAACCACTTGCCGCACCACGGCTGCGGGGCATCTGCAGCCTGCCGCCGTGGGCGTGAACGCGCGTGTCACTCATGTTGCCTCCTCGGTCGACGGTCGAATACCCGATCTCGCGGCGGCATAACCCGAGGGCCGCTGACTAGGGTGGCGGCATGCGCCTCGACGAGGACGCCGTGCGTGTGGTCTTGGCCGACGCCTGGGAGCGATGGGCGCGCAGATGCGCCGAGCTCACGCCCCAGCAATGGTCGACAGCGACGCGGTGCCGACCCTGGGATGTGCGAGCTCTGGTGGCTCATCTGTGCCCTGATCCGTCCATGTTCGACATGCTGAACGCCGCGGCGACCGACGAACCCGCCGCGGTCGCCGACGCCGCGGAGTTGTTGCGCCGCTTCAACGCCCCCGGCGGCATCGCCCGCACGTCGGCCGACGACCTCGCCCAACAGGCCACCTCCGACGCAGCGACGCTGACAACCGACGACGTTGTGACGCGATTCACTGTATGCGCCGAAATCCTGCGCGCCACAACGATGTCCAAGGAGACGGTGATCTCCTATCCAGTAGTCGGCAGCACGACGTTGGCGGTGGTGGCCGAGGTCGCGTTGATGGAGGCCACCGTGCATCTGCTCGATCTGGCCGACGCCGTCGGCGGTGTGCAGCCGTCCGAGAAGGCACTCACCGCGACGCGTGATCTGCTGATCGCCGTTCCCGACCCGACGGCCGCGATCGAGGTCCTCGCCGGTCGGGCCGACCCAGCGGCCGCGGTCCCGGCCATCCGGTGACGGCTGTCACACCATTCACAGCGAACTCCCAGCTGACAACGGAATAAAGTTAGCTTCGCTAACGTAGTTTCCATTAGGCGCAGCGTGGCGCCATCCAATTTCTGCGATTTGTCGAGGATTTCTTATGTCGACTGTTACCCGTGAAGAGCGGCTCTCGCGCCGCATCTCCGACCTGTATTCCACAGACCAGCAGTTCGCCGACGCCCGGCCGAGCGAGACCGTCGCGCGAGCGATCGAAGCTCCCGAGCTGGGGCTGCCGCAGCTCGTGCAGACCGTCATCGACGGCTATGCGGACCGCCCCGCGCTCGGGCAGCGCGCCGTTGAGTTTGTCACCGACCCGTCGACGGGCCGAACATCCGCCGAGCTGCTCCCCCATTTCGACACCATCACCTACCGCGAGCTGTCCGACAGGGTCAACGCTGTCGCGGCCGCGCTGACGCAACACCCGGTGCGGCCCGGCGATCGCGTCGCTATCCTCGGGTTCACCAGCATCGACTACACGACCGTCGACATGGCGCTGCTTCGCATCGGTGCGGTTTCCGTCCCCCTCCAGACCAGTGCGCCGGTCACCCAATTGCGACCCATTGCCGCCGAGACCGAACCGGTCGCGGTCGCGTCGAGCATCAACTTCCTCGACGACGCAGTCGAACTGGTGCTGACCGGCCACCTCCCCGAGCGGCTGGTCGTATTCGACTACCACGGCGAGGTGGACGACCACCGCGATGCGCTCGAGGCCGCAACCACGCGGCTGGCCGAAACCCCGGTCGTTGTCGAGACTTTGGCCGAAGTGCTGGTCCGCGGGGAAGCGCTGCCTGCGACACCGGCCCACCAGTCGGACGACGACACCCTGGCGCTACTGATCTACACCTCGGGCAGCACCGGCACGCCAAAAGGCGCGATGTACACCACGAAGATGGTCACCAACGCGTGGCGCAGGGCCAGCTTGGCCATGTGGGGTAACGAGGGTGGAACCCCGTCGATCACGTTGAACTTCATGCCCATGAGCCACATGATGGGGCGCGGCATTCTCTATTCGACACTCGGCGCCGGCGGCACCGGGTATTTCGTTGCCAGAAGCGATCTTTCGACATTGTTCGACGATCTGGCATTGGTGCGACCCACCCAGTTGAGCTTCGTGCCACGGATCTGGGACATGGTGTTCGGTGAGTTCCAGAGCGAGGTCGACCGCAGGTCTACGGGCGATGCCGATCGATGGGCCGTCGAAACCGACGTGCTCGCCGACCTACGCCAGAACCTCCTCGGCGGACGGTTTCTCTCAGCGATGACGGGCTCCGCACCGATCTCCACAGAGATGAGGACATTCGTCGAATCCTTGCTCGACATCCATTTGACCGACGGGTACGGCTCCACCGAGGCTGGCGCTGTCTTCGTCGACGGCCAGGTGTCACGCCCGAACGTGACCGACTACAAGCTGGTCGACGTTCCTGATCTCGGCTACTTCCTCACCGATCGACCGCACCCGCGGGGTGAGCTGCTGGTCAAGACCGAGACCATGTTCCCCGGCTACTACAAGCGGCCGGAGATCACCGCAGACGTATTCGACGTCGACGGCTACTACCGCACCGGCGACGTCGTGGCCGAGGTGGGACCGGATCAGCTCACGTATCTCGACCGTCGCAACAACGTGCTCAAGCTCTCGCAAGGCGAATTCGTCACCGTGGCGAAGCTGGAAGCGGTGTTCGGTGACAGCCCGCTGGTCCGGCAGATCTTCGTCTATGGCAACAGCGCTCGCTCGTATCTGCTGGCTGTCATCGTGCCTACCGAGGACGCACTCACGCGCCACGGTGTGGAGTCACTGAAGCCGCTGATCACCGAGTCGCTGCAGGATGTGGCGAGGGATGCGGGACTGCAGTCGTACGAGATTCCCCGCGACTTCATCATCGAGACAACGCCGTTCACGCTCGAGAACGGTCTGCTCACCGGTATCCGCAAGCTGGCGCGGCCGAAGGCCAAGGAGTACTACGGCGAGCGGCTCGAACAGCTCTACACCGACCTGGCCGACAGCCAGACGAACGAGCTGCGCGAACTGCGGGCGCATGGTGCCGACCGGCCGGTGCTGGAGACGATCAGCCGGGCCGCGGGAGCACTACTGGGTGCGGCGGCAACCGATCTGCAGGCCGACGCGCACTTCACCGATCTCGGCGGGGACTCCCTGTCCGCGTTGACTTTCGCCAACCTGCTGCACGAGATCTTCGACATCGACGTGCCCGTCGGCGTCATCGTCAGCCCGGCCAGCGACCTGGCATCCCTCGCGGCCTACATCGAGGCCGAGCGGCAGCCCGGCAGCAAGAGGCCGACGTTCGCGTCCGTGCATGGCCGGGACGCAACAGAGGTGCACGCCGGTGACCTGACACTGGACAAGTTCATCGATGCGAAGACCCTCGCCGCGGCTTCTTCGCTGCCCGGGCCGAGTGCGGAGGTGCGCACGGTGCTGCTGACCGGTGCGACGGGATTCCTCGGCCGGTACCTGGCTCTGGAATGGCTGGAGCGGATGGACTTGGTCGACGGCAAGGTCATCTGCCTTGTGCGCGCCAAGGACGACGCCACCGCCCGCGAACGGCTGGACGCCACCTTCGACAGCGGTGACCCCGAATTGCTGCGCCATTACCAGGAACTGGCTGCCGACCATCTCGAGGTCATCGCCGGCGACAAGGGCGAGGCCGACCTCGGACTGGATCCGCAGACCTGGCAGCGACTGGCCGACACCGTCGACTTGATCGTCGACCCCGCCGCGTTGGTCAACCACGTCCTGCCCTACAGCCAGCTGTTCGGACCCAATGCTCTCGGCACGGCCGAGCTGATCCGTATCGCGCTCACCACCAAGCAGAAGCCGTTCGTCTACGTGTCCACCATCGGTGTGGGAGCCGGCATGGACCTATCGAAGTTCGTCGAGGACGCCGACATTCGGGTCATCAGCGCGACCCGTCAGGTCGACGACAGCTACGCCAACGGCTACGGCAACAGCAAGTGGGCCGGAGAGGTGCTGCTGCGCGAGGCGCACGACCTGTGCGGTTTACCCGTCTCGGTGTTCCGCTGCGACATGATCCTGGCCGACACCACCTACGCGGGCCAGCTCAATGTGCCGGATATGTTCACCCGGCTGATGCTGAGCCTGGTCGCCACGGGAATCGCGCCCGGCTCGTTCTACGAGCTCGACGCCGACGGCAATCGGCAACGGTCCCACTACGACGGGCTGCCCGTCGAGTTCATCGCCGACGCAATCTCCACACTGGGAGCTCGGGTGATCGACGGATTCGAGACCTACCACGTGATGAACCCGTATGACGACGGCATCGGGCTCGACGAATACGTCGACTGGCTCATCGAAGCGGGCTATCCGGTCGCGCGCGTCGGTGCTTACGACGCGTGGTTGCAGCGGTTCGACACGACGCTGCGTGCTCTGCCGGAGCGGCAGCGCCAGGCGTCGCTGCTCCCGCTGATCCACAACTACCAGCGGCCGGAGACACCGATTCTCGGGTCAATCGCCCCGACCGACCGGTTCCGCACTGCGGTGCAGGATGCGAAAATCGGTCCGGACAAAGACATTCCGCATGTGACGCCGCAGGTCATCATCAAGTACGTCACCGACCTGCAGCTGCTCGGACTGCTGTAGCTAGCCCCGTACGCGGTCGACGATGTCGATGATGTTGTCCGCCACGAACTTCGGCTGATACAGCATCATGTTGTGACCGCTGCCGTTGGACACCACGTTTGTGGTGCCCAACGCGGCGGCCAACATGTCATTCGATTCGTGAATCTGGGCCAGCGTGTAGTTGTCCGGCGTCAGCGCCTCGGGCGCCGCGAATTTGTCGGAGCTGAGCACGATGGCGGGAACGCGTGGCAGCGGGGGCGCGGTCTGGACGAGAGCGATCGCATCGCCAACCAGCACAGTCTCATCCCCGGGCTCGGGCGGCGTCATGCTGTCGCGCTCCCACGCCGCGTTTTGCGCGGGACTACCCACAGTCTCCAAGAATTCCGACACGGGATCGACCATCACGATGCCCGCGACGAGTTCCGGATGTGTGCGCGCCAGCAGGTCGAGGATGAGGCCGCCATAGGAGTGGGCGACGAGCACCAAAGGCGTGGGCAGCTGCGACGCATTGATGAGTGCGACCACGTCGTCGACATCCTGCTGCACGCCATGCGGCTGCGGCACATCAGTTGACCGGTCGGCACCGTCGGGCCGGGTGTTGGGCCGGTCGTATGCGCACACCTGTGTGGTCCTGGCAATCGTCGGCTGGGCCGCGTCGGGGCTGGGGCGGAGCTTCGCCTCCGTGATGATGTCGTATGGCGAGGATCGGATCGGGTCATCCGGCGGCACAACGACATTCCACGCCTCGGCGTAGCTACCTTTTCCGGGGACGATGAACACGGTCGGCGAGCCCGAGCCTTGACAGTCCAGGAACAACTTTCGGCCGCCGCCGACGTCGAACAGCCCTGACGGCCCGGGATCGGCCGCGCTGCGCGCGCATCCACCCGCCAGCAGGGCGAGGATCGCAAGCAGCACGCACAGCATTCGCCTCACACGGCGACGCTACATCGCGACCCCCACCGCAAGGAGCACGATTGCGATCAGCGGCAGAGTTCCCTGCGTGATGGCCGCGCGCGCCTTATCGGGCGATGACAGGAGCAGCACCACCGCAGCCGCCAGCATCGACCCGGTGCCCGCGAAGATCAGGGCAAGGCCGATACCGTATCGACCTGTCCCGCCGATCACGATGCCGGTGAACGTGATGATGGCAAGGAACAGGTTGTAGAAGCCCTGATTGAAAGCGAGCTCCTTGGTCGCCAGCGCTTCCTCTTCTGAGATGCCGAACGTCGCGCGCGTGCGCGCTGATGTCCAGGTCAGCGATTCCATCACCCAGATGTAGACATGCAACAGCGCCGCGAGACCCGCGAAAAACAAACCGGCATAGACCATTACGCACCCGCTCCCCACTACTCGAATAGGCCAGGCTGGCCCAGGCCGCTGACTCCGCTTGGCGGGGTCATACCCAGGTGCGTCCACGCTAACCCCGTTGCGACGCGACCCCGGGGCGTTCGGGCAATCATCCCGGCGCGCACCAGGAACGGCTCGCACACTTCTTCGACCGTGGTGGCTTCCTCCCCCACCGCGACGGCCAGCGTGGACACCCCGACGGGGCCGCCGCCGAAACTGCGGGTGAGCGCGGACAACACGGCGCGGTCCAGCCGGTCCAGGCCGAGCTCGTCGACGTCGTAGACCTCCAGCGCCGACTTGGCGATGTCGCGGGTGATCACCCCGTCAGCGCGGACCTCCGCGTAGTCGCGGACGCGGCGCAGTAGCCGGTTGGCGATGCGTGGCGTGCCGCGCGAGCGTCGCGCGATCTCGGCGCCGGCGTCGGCACCCACCTCGATACCGAGAATGCCCGCCGACCGGGTCAGCACCCGCTCCAGCTCGGCGGGCTCGTAGAAGTCCATGTGCGCGGTGAACCCGAACCGGTCACGTAGCGGTCCCGTCAGCGCACCCGATCGGGTGGTCGCCCCGACAAGGGTGAAGGGTGCGACCTCGAGCGGAATCGACGTGGCACCAGGGCCTTTCCCGACGACGACGTCGACGCGGAAGTCCTCCATCGCCAGATACAGCATCTCTTCTGCGGGCCGGGCGATGCGATGGATCTCGTCGATGAACAGAACGTCATGCTCGACGAGGTTGGACAGCATCGCGGCCAGGTCGCCTGCGCGCTCGAGGGCTGGGCCGGACGTGACCCGCAGCGAGGTACCGAGTTCGGCGGCGATGATCATCGCGAGCGACGTCTTGCCCAGGCCTGGCGGGCCGGACAGCAGGATGTGATCCGGTGTGCCGCCACGGTTCTTGGCGCCCTCGAGGACCAGCTGCAGCTGTTCGCGCACCCGCGGCTGACCGATGAACTCGCCCAATGACCGCGGCCGCAGACTGGCGTCGACGTCGCCTTCTCCGACAGTCAGGGCGGCGGAAACCTCCCGCTCGGAAGTGTCTTCGAGGTCGTCGTCTTCGAATCGGCCCATTACTTCTTACCCAACATCGACAGCGCCGCGCGCAGCGCGCTGGAGGTTGTGGCTTCCGGTTCGTTGGCCAGCACCTTGTCGGTGGCCTCCTCGGCCTGCTTGATCGCAAAGCCAAGTCCGACAAGAGCTTCCACGACCGGCCCGCGCACCGAATGGCCATTCAATGCGACAGCGGCGGAAGCCGCATGCACGGGCCCGATCTTGTCGCGCAACTCGAGCACCAACCGCTCGGCACCGCGCTTGCCGATGCCGGGCACCCTCGTCAATGCGGTGACATCCCCGTCGGCCAAGGCCAGCCGAAGCGAGTGCGCGTCGTACACGGCGAGCGTCGCGAGGGCGATCTTCGGCCCGACTCCGGACACGCCGAGCAGGGTCAGGAACAGGTCACGCGCGTCGGCGTCGGCGAAGCCGTACAGCGTCATCGAGTCCTCGCGCACGATCATCGCGGTGATCAGCCTGGCCTCGCTGCCGCGGCGCAGTGTTGCGAGCGTCGACGGGGTCGCCATCACCTTGTAGCCGACGCCGGCAGCCTCGATGACGACGTGATCGAGTGCAATGTCGAGGACCTCGCCGCGTACGGATGCGATCATCGTGCCGCCTTCAGTTTCGCCTTGTACTTACGGCGCTGTTCTGCGGCCAGCGCCTCCGCCTGTGCCATGCGGGCGATCATGGGCGCGCGCCAGCAGTGGCAGATCGCCAGCGCCAACGCGTCGGCGGCGTCGGCTGGTGTCGGTTTCGTTTGCAGCGCAAGGATTCTGGCTACCATCGCGGTGACCTGAGCCTTGTCCGCGTTGCCGTTACCGGTGACGGCGGCCTTGACCTCGCTCGGCGTGTGGAAGTGCACGTCGATGCCCCGCTTGGCCGCCGCCAATGCGATGACCCCGCCGGCCTGCGCGGTACCCATCACCGTCGACACGTTCTGCTGCGCGAACACCCGCTCGATGGCGACCACGTCGGGGTGGTGGGTGTCCATCCAATGCTCGACGGTGTTGCTGATGGTGAGAAGCCGGCGTGCCAGGGGGTCATCGGACGGCGTGCGGATCACGTCGACGTCAAGGGCGATGACCTTCCGGCCGGTTCCGCCCTCGATGACGGACAGGCCGCAGCGCGTCAGCCCGGGATCGACTCCCATCACCCGCACGTCAGCCCTCCTGTGTGAACATCTGTTCGAGAGCTTAACGGGCAGATCCGACGCCTTCCGGCACGACACGCGGGATCAGCTCGACGCCGCGGTACCGCGGAGCCAGCGCCCGTCCCGCCGCAAGCAGCGGCTCTGTGTTGCGCAGCGTGCGGGCGAGAACGAAGGCTCCCTCCAACGCACCGATCAGGGCGAGGGTCACGTCGCGGGCCTGCGACGAGTCGAGCCCCCGCGCAGCGAAGTAAGCACTGCCGCCATCTATCCAGCCGCCAAAGACCGAGGCGGAGGTTTCGCGGAGTTCCTCGACGGTATCGGCGACCTCGGCGGCGACGCTGGCGACCGGGCACATGTTCGCGAACCCGGTGCCGGCCATGTCCTCGGCGGCCTGGGTGAAGACGGCGTCGACGGCATCGCCGAGGTCGGTGTACTCGTCGACGATCGACGGGATGAGCAGTGCGTAGGCGTGGCCGGCGTTGATCAGCGCCTCCCGCGCGATCTGCACCTTGCCGCCGCGGAAGTGGTGGTACAGGGAGCCGATCGGGGCACCAGACGCGACCGCGATGTCCTTCATGCCGACCGCGCCGTAACCCTTGTGGCGCATCAGCTCCGCCGCGGCGGTCAGGATCGACTCCCTGGTGGACCTTGCCATTTTCGCCTCCCGGCTACAGACTAGAGCATACGTTCTAGAATCAACGTTCTAATGCGAAAGGTCACCATGAAGTCCGTCGACGTCACCGCCGGAACCATCGAATTCCGGGAGGAGGGCGACCCGAGCGGTCCACCGGTCGTGCTGCTGCATGGCTTGCTCATGAACGACGCCCAGTGGAATCTGGCGCTGCCGCTACTCCCGTCGGGCTTCCGCTATCTGCTGCCGGTGCTTCCGATGGGCGGGCACCGCATCCCGATGCGTGAGGACGCGGACCTGACCATGCCGGGGATGGTCAACATCGTCGGAGATTTTCTGGACGCGCTGGACCTCGCCGACGTCACGCTGGTGGTGACCGACTGGGGCGGAGCGCTGTTCCTCACCGACGTCGGCCGCGACAAACGGGTTGCGCGGCTGGTGATCTGCCCATCCGAGGCGTTCGACAACTTCCCTCCCGGTTTTCCCGGCAAGGTCGCGTGGCTGGCCAGTCGCACGACGGGGACCGTCTCGCTGGCCATGCGACAGCTCAAGGTCGGCTGGCTGCGCCGACAGTGGTTGATGTTCGGACAGATGGCGAAAAAGCCTGTCCCGCAAGACATTGTCGACGCGTGGATGGCGGCCGGCCTGGCCGACCGGCGGATCCGACAGGACCTCGTCAAGTATTGCCGCACCAAATTCGACGGCGCCGACTTGATCCGGGCCACCAACAGCCTGAAGAATTTCACCGGCCCGGCACTGGTGCTGTGGAGTCGCAACCCGGTGATGCCTGCCGAGCACGGCGACCAGCTCGCCTCATTACTGCCCGAGGGTCAGCTGCGGCTGGTCGACGACGCCTACGTGCTGGTCATGCTCGACCAGCCGGAGCGGACTGCTGAGGAGATCGGGAGGTTCCTCCAGAGCTGATTGCGTCGAGCGAAGGACCACGTCGCAGCCACCACACGCTGACGCTGAACACCCACAGCAAGTACAGGCCGAGTGGCGCGGCAATTCCGCCCACGATCCCGTTGCCAGAATTCAGGGGTCCCGTCAAAGTGAGTGTGCCCAAGACAGCCCCAGCGTTGACGATCACGCCGATGACGGCGAGCCACGCCGACCACAGCGGCAGAACCCTTGACTCCCAGGTGAATACCACAATGACGACGAAGAACGTTGCGCCGGCGAACGCGGCGGGGGCTGCGAGCAGAAACGCCGCCGTGTGCAACGCATATGTGCCTGCCGGATCTACCCCAACGATGAGACCTCCCGCGATGTCGAGGCCCAGTGCGACGTTGAGCGCGGTCATGAACATCAGTGCGCTGGCGAGCACTATCCAGGCGATGGCGCCGGCTCCCGGGACCGTTCGCACCAGTTCGACAAGAGCTCCGAGAAACACCAATAGGAATAAGAAGCCCACGCTCACCGAGAGAATGACACCTTGCATCAACTCCTGATTCGAGCGCCAGAACGCTTGCACATCGCGCGCGGAGTCGAGATCGGGCAGCCGTGGGATGGCGATGGCCATGGGCGACCACGTGATACACAACAACAGGCCACCGAGAGGTCCCCAGCGGTTCCAGCGAGAGATCATGGCTGTGCCGGCGGGTCGTCGTTGCCGACGGGGGCCTTGCTGAGGAAACGAATCACTGCGGCCGAATCGGCGTGGAACATCTGCGAGGCTTCGACGCGGCCATCGCGGATCCGATAGATGCCGACCTCGGGAGCGTCGAATCGCTCGCCGCTCACGCGGTCACGTGCGCGGTGACGAAAGACTGCGCACACCGTCCCTGCCCCATCGCCCCAGAGTCGGGCATCAAGGCGAGACTCCTCGGGACCCTGCAGGCCGCCCCACGCGCGCATGAACGCCTCGGCGTGACCCGCTGCCCCTTCTCGACCCCGCCATAGCCCGCCGTACGGCAACACCTCTGCCTCGGCAATCTCTACGTCGTCGGAATAGCAGTCGAGCACGCGGTCCAAATCGCGGGCCTCAACCGCGTCGAAGAGGCGGCGAACCACGTCTACGTCATCGGACATGTCGAGACTCCTAATCTGTCGAACCAGGCGGGTGGCGCAGCGCGGCACGAATCGCTGCGGCCAGTTGGGGTCGAATGCCGCGCGGCACTGCGACTCCCTGTACGAGGTGTCGGCGAATCGCCCCTTGCGGCAGGTCGATAACCGCGCACGTGGTGCGCTCGATCGCGTCACGCGTGGCACGTCCGTACAGGCGACGCGCCAAAGCCGTCACCGCTGAGCGCAACTCGTCGTTGACCTGTCGCAGACCTACGGCCAGGGCCGGATCGGTCACCTCACCGACGAGGTCCTCACGCCGCAACGCCGCGAGTAGCCGAGCGTCGGCGGGTTCCTCAGCGGCGAAGTCGTGAATAGCCAGGCCGGCGGCCACCGCCGCCTCGAGCGGGTTACCGTCAGCGTTCAACGGCTCGAGGAACCGTGCTTGTGAGCGGCGCACACCGCGCAGCCACATCGCCGCCAGCAAGTCGTTGACGGTCGAGAAGCGATGGTAGACAGAGCCTTTCGGCGCTCCACTAGCCGCGACAATCCGATCCACCGTGACGGCTCGCGCCCCGTCACTCAGTACCAAGTCGCGCGAAACATCGAGGAGCTTGTCGACGGGGTGACGTTCTGGACGCGGCACACCAACATAATAGACTAAATAGTCTATTACGTAAATGTTCTAGAACGTTCTCTGCTGGCGAGAGGACGCGCTGAGTTCCCGGGTGTCGGCTCAGCACACCGCCGCGGTCGTGGAACCGATCGGTGACCGACGGTCGATGTGGTGGTTCCTCGCCGAGCTGGGCAGGCGGCTCGGTCATGACGTCGCCGATCCCGCGCGATCCGACGACGACATGCTGGCGGGAGTTACGGCGGCTGCGCGGTGCACGTTCGACGAGTTGGCGGCGACCGGCTGGGTGGACAAGGGTCACGAACTTCCCGCCCCGTGGGTACAGCGCCACGTCGAGCGGATGGGCGGGTGGCGGTTAGCACCGCGGCTGCTCGTCGAACAGCTCGTCCAGTTGCGTGAGCCGGCGCCGCTCGTGCTGACACCGCGCAGACAGATGCGGCGGCTCAATGCCCAGTTCGACTTCCTCGGCGATCCTGCCGACGTGCTGATCCATCCCGACGACGGCGCCGCGGCGGGCGTCATCGACGGCAGTCCGGTGACGGTGCGCAGCGCCCACGGTGAGCTGACCGGCGTCGCCAAGGTGGACCCCGCGATCCGGCGCGGTGCGGTTTCGGTGCCACGGCCACGTCGAGGCGAACGTCAACGCGCTGACGAACAAGGACGACATCGACCTGGTGACAGGCATGGTGCGCTACTCGGGTGTGCCGGTCAGCCTGCACCCCGTCTGAGTCGCCGTATGTACCTAGGCCGGAATCACGCCGATCTGTTTCATCTGCGCGTAAACATCAACGACGCCCCAGGTCTCAACTACCCGGCCGTTGGCGAAGCGGAAGATGAAGATCTCGTTGTACGTGACGGACTTGCCTGTTGGCCCAACGCCCATGAATTCACCCTGATGGGTGCCGGTGACCGTGTTGCGCGCGACGACCTTGTCCCCCTCGGCGATCACGTCCTCGACGGTGAGTTGAATGTCGGGGTAGACACGGAACAGCATCGCCCACACCTGTTTGAGTAATTCGGCCCCGTTTGCATCGATCGGCAACGGCGTGCGGATCATGGCGTCCGGCGCGACGATCTCGTCGATCGTCTTCGCGAGGAACTCCACATCGCCGGTGTTCGCGGCCTCATGGAAGCGCTTGAACGTCGCTTTATTGGCTGTTACCTCGGCTGTCGACATGCGGGCCTGAGCTACTCCTCGTCGAGTGCGGCAGCGACGTCGTCAGGGATGTCCATGTTGGTGTAGACGTCCTGCACATCGTCGCTGTCTTCGAGTGCATCGATCAGCTTGAGCACCTTGCGCGCGCCGTCGAGGTCGACGGGCACGGTCACCGAGGGCTGGAAGCTGGCCTCGGCCGACTCGTAGTCGATGCCCGCGTCCTGCAGCGCCGTACGCACCGCCACCAGATCACCTGGCTCACAGACGATTTCGAAGGTGTCGTCAAGATTGTCGATCTCCTCCGCGCCGGCCTCGAGCACGGCCGTCAGCACATCGTCCTCGGTCAGGCCGTTCTTATCCAGCGTGACGAGGCCCTTGCGGGAGAACAGATAGGCCACCGAGCCTGGGTCGGCCATGTTGCCGCCGTTGCGGGTCATCGCGACGCGCACCTCGCCGGCGGCGCGGTTCCGGTTGTCGGTCAGGCACTCGATCAGCACCGCGACGCCATTGGGGCCGTAGCCCTCGTAAGTGATGTTCTGGTAGTCGGCGCCGCCGGCTTCCTCACCCGCGCCACGCTTGCGAGCCCGCTCGATGTTGTCGTTGGGCACCGAGTTCTTCTTGGCCTTTTGGATGGCGTCGTACAGCGTCGGGTTGCCGCCGGGATCGCCACCACCGACGCGCGCGGCCACTTCGATGTTCTTGATCAGCCGAGCGAAGTTCTTGCCGCGGCGTGCGTCGATGACGGCCTTCTTGTGCTTCGTCGTGGCCCACTTGGAATGGCCGCTCATGCAGGTACTACCTCTTTCACTTACTTCAGAGTCCGAGCAACGAGTCTACGTGGACGTTTGTGCCCTACCGAACGGCGTCGGGCGGGGTCAGCGCGACGACGCGGTAGCTGACGCCCGCCGGCCAGCCCAGGTGGCCGCTGACGTGCACCTGGATCCAGGTCGGGGCACCCGACGGGTCGTCGGTGAACGTCGCGGCGGCGTCGACGATCGCGCCAGTCTCTCCGGACGCCCGCAAGACCACGGAGACGGTGAGCGTCGCGGCACCCAGCGTGGCTCGGTCATAGCGCAGGCTGTCCGGGACGAAGAACGAAGCCGAGAAGTTCGGCACGCGGATACCGCGCGGCGCATTCGGTGATCGGCGCAGCATCAACCCCGACACGATGGGCTTGCCGTCGAACCATGCCGTGCCGGTGTACTCGGTCTGCCGCGCTTCCCCACCAGCCGCCAGCCGCACCAGCGTGTCGATGCGCGATTGCGGTTCGACCTCGATCATTGTTGTCATCGGTTTCCTTGATCTCGGACTAGGAGGGCGCTGATGCGGCGACTGAACGGCCCGCAGAGCACCGGGCGTGACTACCGCAACCTGAGCGAACCACGCCATCCGTCCCGCCGGGACGCCAACGTCGCGATAGGCATGCGCGATGGCATCGCACTGCTGGCCGATGTGCATAGGCCGGAGACCGACGCCCCGGTTCCCGCGCTGATCGCCGCTTCGCCCTACCCGCGCCAGATCCAGGACCTCGGCGCTCCCATGGGCTTCATCGAGGCCGGGGCCACCGACTTCTGGGTGCCCCGAGGCTACGCACATGTCATCGCGAATCTGCGCGGCACGGGTGGCTCCGGCGGCACCTTCGGGTTCTACGACGGCCAGGAACGACGCGACATGCACGATCTCGTCGAATGGGTGGCCGCGCAGCCGTGGTGTGACGGCAATGTCGGCATGATCGGCATCAGCTACTTCGCGATGACACAGCTGGAAGCGGCGGTCGAGCGGCCGCCGCACCTCAAGGCGATCTTCCCGGTGGCGGTGACCGTGGACCTGTACGAAGGGGCGGTGCACAACGGGCTGTTCAGCTCGTCGTTCATCACGCCGTTCCTGGCGATGGTCGGCCTGACCGCAGGGCGCAGCGATAAGTTCTGGCGCAGCCTGCCGTTGCGGCTCGCCCGCGATGTGCTCACCACAGAGCGCGTGCACTCAAAGTTCGCCACCATGAACGGCGAGTCCGCTCTGACGGTGCTGCGCCAGCTGCTCAAGCTGCCTCATGACCCGCATCCCTGGGACGACTTGTGGCTCGACATCGCGGTCAAGCACCCCACCCGCGACGAGTGGTGGGATGAGCGCAACCTGGTGCCACTGCTGAAGGACATCGAGATCCCGGTATACCTGGGGTGCGATTGGCAGAATGCGCCGCTGCACCTGCCCTCGACGTTCACCGCGTGGAAAGCGTTGTCGAGCAGTCGTTGTGTGCGAATGGGGATGCTCGGTGAGTTCGGCCTGACGTGGCCGTGGGAAAGTCTGCACGTCGAGGCGCTCGCATGGTTCGACCATTGGCTCAAGGGCCGCGACACGGGCATCGTGGAGGGGCCCGCTATCCGATACTTCTTGCCTGGCGCCGACGAGTGGCACACCGCCGAGGCGTGGCCGCCACCGGGCGTCCATCGCGAGTTCGCGCTGCGAGGCGACGGTGTGCTGGCCGGCGACGAGGGTGAACCGGGCGGCCGCGAGTACATGGTCTTGGGCGCCGGACTGAACCGGGCCAAGCCCAGCCCGATCGACCCGCCGTCGATTCTGACGTGGACCAGTGAGGCGTTGGCCTCGGCGCTGGATGTCGTGGGCGACATCGAACTACGGCTCGTCGCGTCGGCGACCGCGATCGACACGGCGTGGGTCGCGACACTGCAAGACGTCGCCCCGGACGGCACGGTGGAGGAGGTCACCGCGGGCTGGCTGCGCGCCAGTATGCGTGAGGTCGACGAAGCTGCCAGCCGCCCGGGCGCGCCGGTGTTACCGTGCCGCAAGGCCCGTGCGGTGCCGATCGGCGAGGACGTCGTCTATCGAATCCCGTTGGTGTCCAACGCCCGACGGTTCGAAGCCGGCCATCGCATCCAGTTGACGCTCACCAGCGACGACCAGGACGCGTCGATACCGGCCATCATGAACTTCCGCCATGCCAGCGTCGGCACCAGCAGCCTCAACACCATTCGCTCATCTTCGCGGCTGCTGCTGCCGGTCCCCTAGCGATTTGTGTGCAGTTTGTTGCGCTGAGCGCTCTGTGGTGTCTCGGGACATCGTTTACACATATGTCTCAAGACATCGCTTACACATATGGTGCCGGTTTGGGTTCGCGGGTGCGGTAGGTCCGGGTGGTTTTATCGCCGAGTTGGTATCGGCGGGCCGGGTCAGCGGTGAATTCTCGGACCAGGGTGGTGCCGCTGAAGATGGCGATGTGCTCTCCATCGCGGATGCTGTCACATGAGTGTCCGGCCCAGCGCAGTCCGACGTTGACCCGGTGCGGCGCCACGTAGAGTTGCCCAGTTTTCTCATCAACGACCCCGCGGGTGACGAAAACCGGTGCCGGCAGCGGCCGCCCGGCAGGCCGGGCCGGCGTCGTAGCGGCCCAGGCATCGGCTGGAGTGCCGCCGGCTAGGGCCCGATGAGGTCGGCAGTGATTGTAGAAGTCGCGGAACTGGGCGAGCAGAGCGTCGAGTTCGCCGAGGGTCGCGGCGGCGTCGTGTGCACACAACCAACGTTTGAGGGTCTGCCAGAAGCGCTCGATCTTGCCGCATGTCTGCGGGTGATACGGGGTCGAGTTGATTGTGCGTACCCCCAGGGCGCGCATATTTCTCTCAAATACCGCCTCATACCCGTGCAACCGGCCTGTGTACATGATTCCGTTGTCCGACAACGACATTGCCGGTATCCCGCACTCGCTGATCCCGGCCATGACCACCGTCCACACCAGATTTGTGGTCCCCGCACCCGCCGCGGCAGCTAGGCCCACCAGGTAGCGGGAATGATCATCGACAGTGGCCGCGATTGCCACCACGGTGCCATCGGCGAGCGCCCATTGCGTCCAGTCAGACTGCCAGCACTCGTTAGGCCGATCGAAACTGAACCGTCTCGTCGCTGATTTCGGCCGTTTCTGCGGCTGGGCGACGATCACGCCGTGACGGGTCAAGATCCGCCAGATCGTGGCCCGCGAGGGCACCTCGATGTGCCCGTCGCGTTGCAGGGACCACAGGATCGACTGTGGACCATGATCAAGCCCCTGCTCTGACAACTGTTTACGCCGCCGCAGCACCATCTCCTCAACCGCAGCCGAACTCTGCTGCGGCGAGGCCACCGGCCGCCGTGAACGCTCATCAAGCCCAGTCAGTCCCTCGGCGAGGAACCGCCGCCGCCACTTGTAGAACGTGACCCGACTGATCCCATGCGCCCGACAAAACTCCGCCACGTTGTCCAGGTGCCCGACCAAGACCGTCGCCATACGAATATCCATCGCTGTCGCCTTCTGGGCCATGAACCAATCTGGCTCACCACCCACTTAGGTGTAAGCGATGTCCCGAGACATACCCCTGTAAGCGATGTCCTGAGACTCAGCATTGCGCTGAGCGCTCCCAAACGCACACAAATCGCCCCTAGAGCATGTCGACGAAGAGCTTGTGGATTCGACGGTCGCCCGTCATCTCCGGGTGAAACGCCGTCGCCAGCATGCGCCCCTGCCGCACCGCGACGATGTGGCCGGCGGCCCGACCCAACACCTGCACGTCGGGGCCGACTCGTTCGACCCACGGCGCGCGGATGAACACCGCGTGCACGTGACCGTCGAGGCCTTCGAAGGGAAAGTCGCCCTCGAACGAGTCGACTTGGCGGCCAAAGGCGTTGCGACGCACCGTCATATCAATGGCATTGAGCGGGACGGCGGCGCGACCCTCGACGCCGGCATCCAGGATCTCGGTGGCGAGCAGGATCATCCCTGCGCACGAGCCGTAAGCCGGCATGCCTTCGGCCAGCCGCGCCCGCAGCGGTTCGAGCAGTTCGAATTCGCGCAGCAGGTGGCTCATCGTGGTGGACTCGCCACCGGGTATCACCAGCGCGTCGACAGCCTCGAGCTCAGTCGCGCGCCGCACGGTCGTCGCGTCGGCACCGGCCTCGCGGAGCGCCGCCAAATGTTCGCGGGTGTCGCCCTGCAGCGCGAGCACGCCGACGCGCGGCGCGCTCATTCTCGGGCCGGGGTGTAGTCACGCTGGTAGCGGGTGAGTCCCTCTTGCATGACCGCCGCCACCATTTCGCCGTACCGGTTGAAGATCTTGCCCTGCGTCAGCGCCCGGCCCCCGCACGCCGACGGCGACGACTGGTCATAGAGCAGCCACTCGTCGGCGCGGAACTGCCGCATGAACCACATCGCGTGATCGAGTGACGCGATCTGCAGGTGCTTGCGCTCCTCCTGATGATGGACCTGCGCCGAACCCAGCAGTGTGAGGTCACTCATGTAGGCCAGCGCGCAGATGTGCAGCACATAGTCGTCGGGCAACGGGTCGCGGTGGCGGAACCACACCTGCTGCTGAGATGCCTTCCCTGGCAACGGGGTCAACAGCTCGCGGGGCACGATACGGACGTCCCACTCCGCGAACTGCTTGAAGCCCGCGTCGTCGAACGCCTTCATCTCCGTCAGGCCCGGCAGATCCTCTGGCGGCGGAGCCGACGGCATCGCGTCCTGGTGATGGATGCCGCTCTGGTCGGTTTGAAACGACGCGGACATCGAGAAGATGGTCTCGCCGTGCTGTATCGCGTTCACCCGCCTTGTCGCGAACGATCCGCCGTCCCGCAGCCGTTCGACGATGAATACGGTTTGCGAGCTGGCGTCTCCCGGCCGCAGGAAGTAGCCGTGCAGCGAGTGAACCTGGTAACGCGGGTCGACCGTGCGCACCGCGGACACCAGCGACTGACCGGCCACCTGGCCTCCGAAGGTGCGCTGCCAGTTCCCCATCTCGGGGCTGAACACACTTCCGCGGTAGATGTTGATCTCGAGTTGTTCGAGATCAAGGATCTTCTCGATCGCCATGCAGTGTGTTTACCAGCCGCGTTCGGCGAGCCGATGCGGGGCCGCGATGTCCTCCACGTTGATGCCGACCATGGCCTCACCCAGCCCGCGCGACACCTTGGCCAGCACGTCGGGGTCGTCATAGAAAGTCGTCGCCTTGACGATCGCGGCGGCCCGCTGCGCGGGCTCACCGGACTTGAAGATGCCCGAGCCGACGAATACGCCCTCGGCGCCGAGCTGCATCATCATCGCCGCGTCGGCCGGTGTCGCGATGCCGCCCGCGGTGAACAGCGTCACCGGCAGCTTGCCTGCCCGCGCCACCTCCACGACGAGGTCGTAGGGCGCCTGCAATTCCTTTGCGGCGACGTACAACTCGTCTTCGGACAGGGCCGTCAGCCCGCGGATCTCGCCGCCGATCTTGCGCATGTGCATGGTCGCGTTGGATACGTCGCCCGTGCCCGCCTCACCCTTGGAGCGGATCATCGCCGCGCCCTCGGTGAGGCGGCGCAGCGCCTCGCCCAGGTTGGTCGCACCGCACACGAACGGCACGGTGAACTTCCACTTGTCGATGTGGTGGGTGTAGTCGGCCGGGGTGAGCACCTCGGACTCGTCGATGTAGTCGACGCCAAGGCTCTGCAGAATCTGCGCTTCGACGAAGTGTCCGATGCGCGCCTTGGCCATCACTGGGATGGTGACGGCGGAGATGATGCCCTCGATGAGATCGGGATCACTCATCCGCGCGACGCCGCCCTGCGAGCGGATGTCGGCGGGCACCCGCTCCAGCGCCATGACGGCCACGGCGCCCGCGCCCTCGGCGATGCGGGCCTGCTCCGGGGTGACGACGTCCATGATCACGCCGCCCTTGAGCATCTCGGCCATGCCGCGCTTGACCCGCGCGGTGCCGGTCTGCGCCGACCCGTTCGATCCAGCTGCGGTTTCCACTGCTATCTCCTCCAAATCGCTACTGATCCAGTCTAAAGGGGGCGGCAAATCCATTGAATCCGCATATCAGCGGATAGATTGCAGCTGCCGTTCCGGTGCACCGCCCCGCACGTCGGCCAGCGCATTCGCCTCGTCGAGAAGCTCGCCGAGCTGCAGGGGGTACACCGTTTCGCCCTTGGTGACCAGCTCGGCGATCATTGTCGCATCGCACCAGCGATGGCCGTGGATGTAGGCCCGCTCCAATCCGGTGCGGCCGGCTGTCGCCGGCTCGAACCGCTGGGTGCGGTGCACGAAGAACATCTCCTCGCTTCGGATGACCGATCCGTTGAAGTCGATGACCGCGTCGCGCCGCCACACGGGTCCGATCATCTCGGCAGGGTCGACGCGCAAACCCGTTTCCTCCTGCAGCTCGCGCACCGCGGCCTGCGGCAGTGTCTCGCCCGCCTGCACCGCGCCGCCGACGGTGAACCACCACAGTGGCGCTGGGCCGTCTGAGCCGTCCGGTAATGCCGGATCCGAACCGCAGAACAACAACACACGGCCGTCGTCGTCGAGCAGCACGATGCGCGCCGACGTCCGGCGGCTGACCAGACTGGGCTCCCGCGGCGACGCTTCCGCGCGTTCGGCGATCTCGAAATAGGTTGGCAGGGCGGCGGTTCCGCCCAGGCGAAGGACGCGCACCGAGGGCCGTTCCCGCAGCGTAAGGGTGTCGCGGACGGCGTCGTTGTGGAAACGGCGGGCCAACAGCACCCGCGCCTCCGCGTCGGCGAGCTCGGCGACCAGCGCCACCGGCAGCGTCGCGGGGTCGACGAGCGCCAGCGCCGCGGACAGTTCGTTTTCGGCGGCCTCCCGGGTCGTTCGCGGTGCTCGCTCGGCGGCGGCGGCCAGTGCCGCCAGTCGCTTGCCGTCGGGCCCGCCCCCGTACGCGTCGACGGCGACCGCTCGGGCCACGACCGCACGCCTGGCCAGTAGCCCATCGAGGGCCTGCCACGACAGGTCGTAGCGCACGTGCAGCCGGTCCAGCCGGTTGGCCGTCTGGAACGCCCACAGGCCGACCAGTAGGAACACCACGACCAGCAGCGCCAGCGTGATGACGACGATCCAGGTGATCAACTCGCCACCTGCACCTTCGCCCCCGCCCCGGCGACCGTCTCGTAGACCCGCATGATCTCGCGGGCCACGACCGACCAGTCATAGCGGCGCACCGCCTCGGTCGCGGCCTCCACATAGTGCGAACGAGCCATGTCGTTCTCCAGCATCTCAACCAGCCCCACCGCCAGTGCCGCGGCGTCGTCGACCGGCACCAGCCGGCCGGCCTTGCCGTCGACAAGCACCCGACGGAACGCATCGAGGTCGCTGGCCACCACGGCAGTGCCGGCCGCCATGGCCTCGACGAGGACGATGCCGAAGCTCTCTCCGCCGATGTGCGGTGCGCAGTACACGTCGGCGCTGCGCATCGCTGACGCCTTCGCACCGTCGTCGACCTGGCCGAGGAACCGCAGATGCGAAGCCAGTTTCCCGGCGTCCTCGCGCAGCTCCTCTTCGTCGCCGCGGCCGACGATCAGGATCTCGATGTCTGCGAACCGCTTCACCAGCGTCGGCAATGCGCCCAGCAGCACGGACATGCCCTTGCGGGACTCGTCGAAGCGGCCAAGGAACAGCACGGACTTGCCTGGCCGCGGGTAGCCGTCGAGCAGCGGCGCATTCGCGAACGACCCGACGTCCACGCCGTTGGGAATCTCGACAGCGTCGCTGCCGAGCGCCTCCATCTGCCACCGTCGCGCCAGGTCCGACACCGCGATGCGACCGACGATCTTCTCGTGCATCGGCCGCAGGATCGGCTCAAACACGCTGAGCGTCAACGACTTTGTGGTCGACGTATGGAACGTCGCGACGATCGGACCTTCGGCGATGTTCAGGGCCAGCATCGAGAGGCTCGGCGCGTTGGGCTCGTGCAGGTGCAGCACGTCGAAGTCGCCGTCGGCCAGCCAGCGCTTGACCATGCGATGGGTGGCGGGCCCGAACCGCAGCCGGGCCACCGACCCGTTGTACGGGATCGGCACCGCCTTGCCGCCCGACACCACGTAGTCGGGGAGCTTTACGTGAGGTGAGGACGGCGCCAGCACGCTGACCTCATGGCCGCGGTCGTGCATCACCTCGGCCAGCTGCAGCACATGTGACTGCACGCCGCCGGGGACGTCGAACGAGTACGGGCACACCATGCCGATGCGCATCAGCTCGTCCCCAACCTCGCGCGCCGCTCCTCGGACAGGTCGGCCAGCCATTGCGGCTGCATCATGTGCCAGTCCGCGGGGTGCGCGGCGATGTTCCTGGCGAAATGGTCGGCCAGTTTCTGCGTGATGACGGCGACATCGCCTGAGGATGTGTCCAGCGGCGGAGTCGTGCTGAATTCCCAACCGTGTGCGGTGTACCAGCTGTGTACCACCAAGAGGTCGGCGCCAGTTTCGATGGCGAGCTTCGCCGAGCCGGCAGGCATGCGGGTGGGTTCCCCGAAGAAATCGACCTGCACGCCGGCACGGGTCAGGTCTCGCTCGGCCATCAGGCACACAAGGCGGTTGTCCCGCAGCCTCTCGGCGAGCACCTCGAACGGCGGCCGCTCACCCCCGGACAACGGCAGCATCTCGAAGCCGAGGCTTTCCCGGTAGGCGATGAACCGGTTGTACAGCGATTCGGGCTTGAGCCGCTCATTCACGGTGGTGAAGGTGCCGTGTTTTTGCGCGAGCCACACGCCTGCCATGTCCCAGTTCCCGCTGTGCGGCAGTGCCAGGACCGCGCCGCGACCGGCATCAAGTGCGGCGGCAATGTGTTCCTGGCCCCCGAAGTGCGGGTCAAGCTGCTTGCCGAGCTTCTTCAGATCCATTGAGGGCAACCGGAACGCCTCTCGCCAGTACCGGGCGTACGAGGCCACTGAAGCACGAATCAGCCCGTCCGGCACCTGAGCCGGCGTAACGCCGAGCACCCGGGCCAGGTTCTTGCGAAGCTGGCTAGGGCCGCCGTTGCGGGCTGCGTAATGCGCACCTGCATCAAAAGCGTTGCGCGCCATGAATTCCGGCATGGCGCGCACCACCCGCCAGCCGGCGGCATAACCCCAATCGGTGAGATGGCCCCCAAACGAGAAACGGCTGCCGCGTTCCGCCTGCTGTCCCGCCGGGGTGCTCGTCATGGCTCGTCCCCCTGCCCTCCGGGCGGGCCGTGCCCCCACGTCTCGGGCTTTTCGCCTGAGTTCGCCGACTCGGGATTTTCCAGCGGCTCCATCGCGCCTGGCGATGTCCGCACGGTGTGCAGCCGTTGCCCCACCGTAACCAGGCTGGCGACCGCGAGCACCCACATCGCCACGTGGACCAGCCAGGGCATGTGTAAGAACGGCACACCGGATAGCCCGGCGCCGACCAGCACGATGATCAGCCGCTCGGGTCGCTCGATGAGACCGCCCTTGCCGGACAGCCCGCTGGCCTCGGCGCGGGCCTTGATGTAGGAGATCACCTGCGAGGTGACCAGGCAGATCAGCGTGGCCACAATCAGGGACGTGCTCTTCAGCCCGAACGCCGCCCACCACAGCAGCCCGCAGAACACCGCTCCGTCGCCGATCCGGTCGCAGGTGGCATCCAGCACCGCACCGAACCTGGTGCCGCCGCCGCGTTCGCGTGCCATCGCCCCATCGAGCATGTCGGCCAGCACGAAGATCCACACGCTGAACGCGCCCCACCACAGCTGCCCGATCGGGAAACAGCGTCAGCGCCGCGATCACCGTCCCGGCCGTGCCGATGATGGTGATGCCGTCGGGTGTGAAACCGGCACGCAGCGCCGCCTTCGCGACCGGACGGGACAGCTTTTCGTAGGCCGCGCGGGTCATCAAGTAGAAGTTGCTCACGGCTGCTTCGCCCACTCTGTCGCCAACAGTTCCCGCGTCTCGCGCAACAGCTGAGGGACGATCTTCGAGCCGCCGATGATCGTGATGAAGTTCGCGTCGCCGCTCCAGCGTGGGACCACATGCATGTGCAGATGGTCGGCCAGCGAGCCGCCCGCGGCGTTGCCGAGGTTCAGCCCGACGTTGAAGCCGTGCGGCCGCGACACCGACTTGATCACGCGAATCACCTTCTGGGTGAACGCCATCAGCTCGGCGCTCTCCTCGGCGGTGAGGTCTTCGAGCTCGGAGATTCTTCGGTATGGCACCACCATCGAGTGCCCGGGGTTGTACGGATAGAGGTTGAGCACGATGTAGACCAACTCGCCGCGCGCCACCACCAGGCCGTCCTCATCGGAGAGCGACGGGATGTCGGTGAACGGCTGCTCCGACGCCGCGGACCCACCCTTCATCGGCGCCTCGGCGATATAGGTCATCCGGTGCGGCGTCCACAGTCGCTGCAAGTGGTCGGGCTCACCGACGCCGTGGTCGACGATCCTACGGTCGTCCTTTTCGGTCACGTCCCGGTGCCCACCTTGAGCAGTTCAGCTGTCGGAGCGGCGTTTTCGCGGCTGGCGATCCACTCGGCAATCGCGCGGACGGCTTCGTCGCGCGGCACGCCGTTGACCTGGGTGCGGTCGCCGAAGCGGAAGCTCACCGCGTTGGCCTCGACGTCACGGTCGCCGGCCACCAGCATGAACGGCACCTTCTGATTGGTGTGGTTGACGATCTTCTTGGCCATCCGGTCGTCGCTGGCGTCCACTTCGGCCCGGATGCCGTGCATTTTCAATTGCGTGGCAAGACCGTTGAGGTACGGGACATGATCGTCGGCGACCGGGATGCCGACCACCTGCACCGGCGCCAGCCATGCGGGGAACGCGCCGGCGTAGTGCTCGGTGAGGATGCCGAAGAACCGCTCGATCGACCCGAACAGTGCACGGTGGATCATCACCGGCCGCTGTCTGCTGCCGTCGGCGGCGGTGTACTCCAGCTCGAAGCGTTCGGGGAAGTTGAAGTCCAGCTGGATCGTCGACATCTGCCAACTGCGGCCCAATGCATCACGGGCCTGCACCGAGATCTTCGGGCCGTAGAACGCCGCACCGCCCGGGTCGGGCACCAACTCGAGGCCCGAGGCCTCGGCAACCTCGGCCAGCGTGTTGGTGGCTTCCTCCCACACCTCATCGGAGCCGACGGTCTTGTTCGGATCCTTTGTCGACAGCTCCAGGTAGAAATCCTCAAGCCCGTAGTCGCCGAGCAGATCGAGCACGAACCGCAGCAACGACGAGAGCTCGTCGCGCATCTGCTCGCGCGTGCAGTAGATGTGCGAGTCGTCCATGGTGAACCCGCGCGCCCTGGTCAACCCGTGCACCACGCCCGACTTCTCGTACCTGTAGACGGTGCCGAACTCGAAGAGCCGCAACGGAAGTTCGCGATATGACCGCCCCCGCGACCGGAAGATGAGGCAGTGCATCGGGCAGTTCATCGGCTTCAGGTAGTAGTCCTGGCCGGGCTTGCGCACCGTGCCGTCCTCGTCGAACTCGGCGTCGACATGCATCGGCGGGAACATGCCGTCGGCGTACCAGTCCAGGTGTCCCGACGTGTGGAACAACTGCGCTTTGGTGATGTGCGGGGTGTTGACGAACTCGTAACCGGCTTTGATGTGTTTGCGCCGCGAGTAGTCCTCCAGTTCCCGGCGGATGATGCCGCCCTTCGGGTGGAAAACCACCAGGCCCGAACCGATTTCGTCGGGGAACGAGAATAGGTCCAGCTCGGTGCCCAGCTTGCGGTGATCGCGGCGCTCGGCCTCCTCGATCAGCTCGAGGTGCTTGTCGAGCGCCTCCTGCGACTCCCATGCGGTGCCGTAGATGCGTTGCAGGCTGACGTTGTTCTGGTCACCCCGCCAGTACGCGGCGGAGCTGCGGGTCAGCTTGAACGCCGGAATGTATTTCGTGGTCGGGATGTGGGGACCGCGGCACAGGTCACCCCATTCCCGTTCGCGGGTACGGGGATTGAGGTTGTCGTACGCGGTGAGCTCGTCGCCGCCGACCTCCATCACCTCGGGGTCGCCGGACTTGTCATCGACGAGTTCGAGCTTGTACGGCTCGTTCGCGAGCTCTTCGCGGGCTTGGTCCTTGGACTCGTAGACGCGCCTCGAGAACAGCTGGCCTTCCTTAACGATCTGGCGCATGCGCTTTTCCAGCGCCTCCAGATCCTCAGGCGTGAACGCGCGCTGGACGTCGAAGTCGTAATAGAAGCCGTCGGTGATGGGCGGCCCGATGCCAAGCTTGGCGTCCGGGAACATATCCTGCACCGCCTGCGCCAGCACGTGAGCCGACGAGTGCCTGATGACGCTGCGACCGTCGTCGGTGCTGGCGGCCACCGGCGTCACCTCGACGTCGCTGTCCGGCGTCCAGGAAAGGTCACGCAGTCGGCCATCGGCGTCGCGCACGACGACGATCGCGTCCGCAGCGCCCCGGCTTGGCAGGCCGGCGTCACGGACCGCTGCCCCGGCGGTGGTCCCGGCAGCGACCCGGATCGGGGCTGCTGGGGCGGGACTGGCGGGCGCGCTCATCGGTGGCTCTCCAAACTCTCGGCAATACGGACGCTGTGCGGGTCGGCATCGAACGCGACCATGCTATCGGGGCGGGTGGTCATGCCCCCAGGCCAATAGGGCTCTTCAGCCACTCATGTTCCAGCCCGACGAGCTCCGCCGACCAGCCGACCGCCCCGAGCAACCACAAAGTGGCCACCACGATCGCCCCAGTGAACGCCGCACCCATGGCCTGCACCCACAGCCCCTGGCGGCGGAACCCCGACATCACCTTGACGTAGCGCGTGCGCGTATAGGCCAGCAGCCGCCGCGCCCAGTCGAATTCGCTGGCCAGAATCGCCAGTCCAACGAACACGATCGCCCAGCCCGGCCCTGGATACGGGATCGCGATGATCCCGACCGCGAGCACCACCAAGCCGATGATGGCGACCGCGATGCGGTAACCGAATTCGACCGCGGGCCTGTCCCGCAGCCGGTCGCGCCAACGCGCCCAGCGTCGCTTCATGGCTGCCCCGGGTTCAGCTTCACGAACAGCGCGTTAGCTTCGGCCAGCACGGCTTCCCCGTTGAGCAGCCGTCCTGTGAGGAACATCTTGCGTCCGTCGACGCGGTCGACACCGGCGTCGACCTGCAGTTCGGTTTTGATCGGCACGATTGCTCTGTAGTCGACATGCAAGAACGCGGTGCGCTGGTAGAGGCTCCGGGTGAGCTTGAACGCGGTGTAGCCGAGCAGCGAGTCGAACAGCTGCGCAATGCACCCGCCGTGCACGGCGCCGTTGCGGCCCAGGTGGAAGCGGCGGAAGTGCACGTCTCCCCGAATCCGGCCGTCGCCGGTCTTCTTGTACTCCGCCGGGATGCCCAGCACGCTCCCCCGGTTGGGCAGGTCCATGCGACGGCCCGCCGGCGACGACCACTCGTCGGCGTCATACGGGGCGAGCAGCGTCGACACCCTCTCAATCAGGTCGGCGGCCTCGGTGATCACCTCGTCGGGCGCATCGGCGGCGCGGGCATGGTCCTGCAGCGTCCGGACCGCTTCGACGAACCTGCCGTAGTCAGGCCCGCCGCGGCCGGTGGGCTCGATCGGGCTGAAATCGCCGCCGCGATGCTCCTCTGCGAATTCGGTGGCCACCCGCTCACCGTATTGCCTGCCGGATCAGCCGGCAGACCCGGCGTTGCTGAGCGTCTCGAACTCCTCGTCGGACAGCTCGATCTTTGCGGCGGCGACGTTCTCCTCCAGATGGGCGACCTTCGACGTGCCGGGGATCGGCAGCATCACCGGTGACCGCTTCAGCAGCCAGGCCAGCGCCAGCTGAGACGGGGAGGCGTGGTGGTCGGCGGCGATGCGCTGCAGCGGGCCGTCGGCTGCGGCGAGCGGGCCCGCGGCCAGCGGGAACCAGGGAATGAACCCGATGCCCTCGGCGGTCACCTTGTCGAGCAGCGGCTCAGCGGCGCGCATCGAGAGGTTGTACATGTTCTGCACAGACACGATTGGGGCGACCTTCTGGGCGGCCGCGAGCTGCTCGACGCTGACCTCGGACAGGCCGATATGGCGGATCTTGCCCTCCTGCTGGAGCTTCACGAGTTCGCCGATCTGGTCCTCGGCAGGGAACTTGCTGTCGATGCGGTGCAGCTGGAACAGGTCGATGGTGTCCACGCGCAGACGGCGAAGGCTCATCTCACACTCCTGCCGCAAGTAGGCCGGGTAGCCGAGCACCGGCCATTCGTCGGGCCCGGTGCGGAGCAGCCCTGCCTTCGTCGCGACGACAAGGCCCTCGGGATAGGGGTGTAGCGCCTTGCGGATCAATCTCTCGGATATGAACGGGCCGTAGGAGTCCGCGGTGTCGATGAAGTTGACGCCGAGTTCGACGGCGCGGCGCAGGACACGGATGCACTCGTCGGGGTCGGACGGCGGTCCCCAGACGCCCTTGCCGGTCAGGCGCATCGCGCCGAATCCCAGGCGGTTCACTGCGAGGTCGCCGCCGAGTGTGAACGTTCCAGATGCTTGAGCGACACTTTGCGTGGTCATTTTTCCGACCGTACGCCGACGATGACAAGCTGGCCCGATGAAGCTGAGCGACCTTGCTGCGCTGCCGTTGACCTATTCCGAAGTGGGTGCGACGGCCGGACCGTTGCCCGCCGGATACCACCATGTGCAGAAGTCGGCGGTCATCGGGCGCGGGCGGAGCCGGTTCGAGGACGCCGCCGACAAGGGCATGCGGTGGGGCATGCTGCGCGGCGCCGGTTTGCGGGTCGAGGTGACGACCGAAGTCGCCGCGGTGGGTTCGGAGGTCATCGTGCACCTGGGTCCGGCGCGGGCGCCGTGCCGCGTGGTCTACGTCGTCGACGATCCCGACCGGCGCGGATTCGCGTACGGGACACTGCCGGGCCACGCCGAAACGGGTGAGGAACGGTTCATGGTGCGCTACGACCCGGCGACCGATGAGGTGCACGCGGAAGTGGTGGCGTTCTCGCGGCACGCGACGTGGTGGAGCATGCTGGGCTCGCCCGTCACATCGGTCATTCAACGGATCGTCACCGATCGCTATCTGCGGGCGCTGTAGGAGTCGTACTCTAAGTCGGTGCGGGGGAAGCCAACCGGTCCCGCAATTGGCCCGCAGCTGCGTGCCCAGGTCGAGACCAACCTATTGCCAGGGGTCCTTCAGACACTGGCGCTACTCCAGACCGCGCACAGCGAGGTGGAAGCGACCGTTGAGACGGCACTGCTCGAAAACCCAATGCTGGAAAGGAATCCGGGGCATCCGTGCCCTGAATGTGGTCGCCACATCGTGACCGCGCGATGCGGCAACTGCGCGCGCTACGCCTCGGCGCCGGCCGAACCGACGGTGTCTCCGTTCGAGACGCTGAGTGTTCTCGCGGGCTGCGAGGTCCACCCCGAAGCCGGTCGCGCACTACCTGCCGTGATCGACCATCTCACTGAACGCGGCCTCCTCGACTCCGATGCGGACGAGATCGCGGTCGCGCACAACTTGGTGCAGGCACATGTTGCGGAGGCAATTCGCGCCATCAAGGCGGTGGGCCCGCCTGGTGTCGCGGAACGGAGCGTGCCCGATCTGCTTGCGGTGCAAGCACAAACGGTTGTGGACCGAGGAGCCGCGCCGGCGTGGATAGTGCCGCTGGTGCGCATGCACCTCGAGCTGGTTGCGCGCGACGAGGTCGATGAGGCCGCACACGTGTTCGGTCAGGATCGCGAATCGGTGGCGGAAGTGTTCTCGATCGTGCGAACCGAACTTCGCCCGGTGGCCGCTTTTACCGTCAACGACAACTCGACGCCGCGACAGTCGCCCGACGTCTACGTCCGCCGCTCCTCCGCCGGAGCCTTCGAAGTCGAAACAATGGACAGCCGCTGGTTCGGACTGCGGATCTCGGACATATCAGCCGACGTTCGGGCCGATAAGCAAGCTCTGCAATGGCTTCAGAAGCATGAGGTTACGGCCAAGACGTTGCTCAGTCAGCTGGACGCTCGGGCCAGTGTGCTTAAACAGGTAGCCGAGGTCGCCGTTCGGCGGCAGCGAGAGTTCTTCGAACGCGGGCCCACCGCCCACCTCCCCCTGACTCGATCAGACGTCGCGGGCGAACTCGGTCTGCATCCGTCGACCGTGGCGCGCGCGGTACAAGGGAAGGTCCTCCGGACGCCGAGCGGCGATTTCATGGACTTCAAGGACCTGTTCGGCTACGGCGTCGCAGTCCGTGCCGAGATCGCCAAATTGCTGAGGCAATCCGCAATCAGCGATGCCCAGCTGAGCAGCGCGCTTCGCGCCCGCGGATACGCCATCGCCCGGCGCACCGTGACGAAGTACCGCGCGCAATTGGGCATCCCCGCCTCCCACCGAAGCTGAGTTCCCTTCCAGGCGCTCGCGGTACCCCGTGCGCGAAGCCCACTTCGCAGTTGCCGAACTAAACACGCTGGTCAGCGGTTGGCACGGTTTTTGCAACTACCTACACCGACGCGTACAGGTCGCTCCGATCTGAGAGGAAGAGCTGATGCACGACATCGATCGAGTGTTGTTCGAGGTAACGGGTGAGACCTTTGGAGAGGGTGGCGCCTATGGGGAGTCCGAAGTACTCGGCGAGGAAGAAACGTACGAGACGTTCGGCGAAGTCTTCGGCGAAGACGAAACGTACGAGGGGGCAGGTGACCGAGAAGTACTCGAAACGTTTGGCGAGAGCGAGGTGATGGGCGAGGGCACTTCGCAAGAAATCGCGCTCGCCTCGGAGCTGCTGGAGGTCTCAACCGAGGACGAACTGGATCGCTTCCTCGGCAATGTACTGCGCTCGGCGGTGTCGGCGGCGTCGAACTTCGCGCGCTCCGACGCCGGGCGGGCAGTTGGCGGCGTCCTCAAATCCGCTGCCCGCAAAGCGCTTCCACACATCGGCAAGGCGGTCGGTGATTACATCGTGCCGGGCACCGGCGGGTCCGCCGGCCAACGTGTCGGTCAGTGGCTGGGCAGTCAGTTCGAGCTCGGCCTTCAGACCGAGGGTTTGTCTGCCGAAGATCGCGAGTACCAAACCGCTCGGACGTTCGTCCGATTTGCCACCGATGCCGCGCGCCGCGCGGCTCAAACGCCCACCAGCGTGCCACCCGCCACGGCGGCCCAGCGCGCGGCCGTGGCCGCTGCCCGGCGCTATCTGCCCGGACTGACACGGCCCGGCAGCGGGCCGAGTGGGCGACGCAAGTCCGGCCGTTGGGTTCGCCGCGGCAACAACATCGTCATCCTCGGTGCATAGCAGGAAAGGAACACTGCCATGAGTCAAGAATTCGCCTACGAAGAAGAGCTGTTCGAATTTCCCGGCGAACTCACCTCTGAGAACTGGGAATTCACGGGTGAGATGTATGAATCGGAAAGCGAGCTGGCCACCGAGTCGGAACTCGCGATGGAGCTGCTCGAGATCAGCACCGAGGAAGAGCTGGATCAATTTTTGGGCAAGCTTGCCCGCGGCGTGATCCGCGGTGCGTCCAAGTTCGTTAAGTCCCCAATCGGCAGGGCAATTGGCGGTGCGCTGAAGAGCGTCGCCAAACGCGCGCTTCCGGTGGTCGGCGGCGCGCTCGGCAACCTGGTGGTTCCCGGTCTCGGCGGCGTGATCGGGTCGAAGCTCGGCTCCGTCGCGGGTGGGTTGCTCGAATCCGGCGAAGCCGAAGTGATGGGTGAGGTTGCCGCACAACATGAAGCGGCACGACGGTACGTGCGATTCGCCCGGGCGACATACCGGAACGCCGCTCGTACGCCGCGCTCGGTACCACCCCGTGCCGCCGCCCGTGCGGCCGTTGTCGGCGCCGCTCGCGCATACGCCCCGTCGCTGCTGGGTGATCGCCGCCGTGGCGGCTGGCGCTCGCGGCGACGCGGCTACGGCGGAAACCTAGGTCAGCCCGTGCCCTACGAGCCCGACTCCGGGTTCGACGACGGCGCCGGCTACGGAGACTCCGACGGTCAGTACGGATCCGAGGGCCGGTGGGTTCGCCGTGGCAACAGCGTCGTTCTCATCGGACTCTGACGAAGAAGAATGAGATGGATGTGGGCAGTCACGCAACACAGCTGCTGGAGACGGAAGCCCGCGGCCTGATCAGTCGACTCGATTTGGTGAAACCGTTTGTCATGCACGAAACAATGGTCCTTGCGGCCGCACTCCCTTACGACGCGTGGTTGCGCATCGAGCGATTCCTGCACGATGGGCGCGAGCGGCTACGTGTCCGGGTTCGCGAGTTCATCCGATGGCTACGCAACGAAGGCCGAGCGGCACCGCCTTCAGAGCAACAACGTCGGTTCGTGCTCATCCGGCTGGAATTCAACGACGTGCTGTCGCAGTTCGATTTGTTCACCGAAGTTGTGACCCAGCGCAGTGAGCACGAGACCGGCGTGTGGTTGTCGGGTCTGGATGTAGTCGCGGCCGACGCGCTCGAAGTGGATGTCGAGGGCACCCAGGGGGTTCCCGTTGTCTGCTACCTCGCGCGCGGCGCGGGCGCTGCCATTCGACGGGCGAACACCCGTTTGCCGGGTGGCCGAGCGAATCCCGTTGCCATAATCCGGGTTCCGCGAGAGCGCATGGTGGGCAGCGGGATCGCGTCGTCGCTCATCCATGAGGTCGGTCATCAAGGCGCAGCTCAGCTGGGGCTCGTCGAGTCCCTGCGGGCCGAGCTGCAGAAGGCGGCGGAGTCGGAGCCAAACGGGCAATGGCAGATCTACGACACCTGGATCAGCGAAATCGTCGCCGACTGCTGGTCGGTCGGCATGCTCGGGATCACGGCCACCGTTGGGCTGCTCGCTGTCGTCAGTCTGCCGCCGTACTTCGTGTTTCGGCCCACGGGCGGCGATCCCCACCCGATGCCGTATCTGCGGGTGCTTATCAGTGCGGGTATCGGTGAAGCGCTCTATCCGCATCCGCAATGGCGAGGGATGCGGGAGGCGTGGAAGCGGCTGTATCCGGTCGACAGCCTGCCGGCCGAACGGCGCTCGGAGATCGCGAAATTCGAGTCGACGATCGAGCGGTTCGTCGACCTGCTGCTCAACCACCGGTCAGACAAACTGCGCGGCCGCGCCCTCGGAGAGATCTTCCCGGCGGACGGACGCCGGCCCGAACAGTTACTCGGCTTGTACCGGCAGTGGGCCGGTGATCTCGGCGTAATGGCCCGGCGCTCACCCACTCTCGTCTTCGCTGCGTTGGGACAAGCCAAGTCCGCAGGGGTTATTCCGCCCGAGGCGGAAAGCGGCTTGCTCACAACGTTGCTCAACGCGTGGGCGGTCCGCGCCAGCCTCGACGTGGTCCAGGCACGAGCAAGTGTCCATCACCGGAACAGACATTCCACGATCAAGATTGCGTAAGGAAAGGCGGTTGCCATGTTGATCCGACTAGACCCGGAGCCCATCCACGAAAAGGAACCCGGTGTTCTCCACCTTGAGCTGGAACCAACTGAACGAGCGGCGAAGTACAAATTCGAGTTCCGTGGGAAAGACGGCAGCCCAGTACCGAACGTCTTCGAAGGCGTCACCGGGGCACAAATCCAGGTGGACCTGAAGCAGGACGAGACAAAGGATGTGCGCGTCGCCTTTCCCGCATCGGGCATCTACACACTGCGCTTTAATCGACCTGGGCAAAGTTGGCAGACGGGCGAAACCGTCAAGGTGCTCGCCGAAGCCCCGGTGCCCGTCCCTGGGCTGGTTCGGCTGGAGCCGGATCCAATCCACGAGAAGGAAGCCGGCACACTGACAATCTCGTTGGCACCGGGCCAACGAAAGGGCAAGTATCAGTTCAAGTTCGATCCGCCAGAGAAGGTCTTCGATGCGGGGGGAACTGCACAAATCGAGTTGGACCTTGAAGAGGGCGAAGACAGTGAACTGGAGGTGGCGTTTCCCAGGTACGGGGATTACACGGTGCAGTCACGGTTTTCTCCCCAAGGCGGGAGCTTTCAGAATGGACCGAAGTTCAGCGTACGTCAGCCGGCGTCGTCGGAAGCCGACCTCACCGTCGCGTTGGCCGCGCAACCGCGTCCGATAAGCGAGGACGAAGTTCTTTGGCGGTTCATCGATCTCATCACGAACAGGCTGCGATTCGACGAGTTTCGCGAATTCGTGATGGACCGGACCACACCGCCGGTTGCCCGGGAATGGCGGGGCACGATCGCGTATGACACGCTACGAAACCTCTCGGAAGAATTCGTCAACATAGCGGCAGATCCGAAGGGTTACGTAAGTCCCGAGCTGCCTGCCACCACCGTCGAGCAGGCACTCGAGCGATCGTATGTGAACGATGAGGGACAGGACCTCGCTTCACCGTTCCTCGTGCCGTTCGACCAGGGCGAGTTCAAGTTCCCGTTGCCGAACGTTCCGTTCGCCGAATTGATCTGGAACTACTGGACGGAGGAGGGAATGTTGGTGCAGACCATGCACCATGTCCTGGCCAAGTTCCAGAACCGGCGGCCCGGTCCGGGGAGTGATCCGCTCGAACGCTTCGACCTCAACCCCTTGCTCCCGCTGCGACAACTGTTATGGGGCTTCGCCGAGGACGAACGCCGGCGGTTGACGGTCAGGCGGCGCGCAGCTGAATACGAGTACGAATACGGACTTCAGCTGCGGGGCAGGGCGATACCGCCGCAGTCCATGCTCGCCGAGCGGCGCAGCGCGTTTATCGAGGCGTTCCACAGCTTGCTCAACGCGACGCATCAGTTCTACAAGGAGCGTGACGACAAGACGATCGACGCGGATGCCTTCCCGCTATTGAGTGGATTGCGCGAGGTGCACCTGGTGTTGGCCTACGGTGCGCACAATCAGTTCGCCAATCTGGCGCTGCAGGCCCGCGCGGAGATGCTGATCATGCAGTGGTTGCTCGCGCAACCGGAGATGCGCGAGTTCCTCGGCGGCCGGACCATGGTGCCGTACGAAGAACCTTGGATGGATCGGGTCGACACCATGAAATCGATTCAGGGCTGGTCGGACACGAGCATCACGCATTTCTTCGACCTCGCATTCCACGGCGAGCGAATCCTGCTTTCCGTGCGCCACGGCCGCTGGAACGAATCGACGCGAGATCGCGACGACGCCGCGAACTGGGCACTGCGGGCACGCAATTCGATTCAGCGCTACATTCACGCCTACCGTGCGGTGACTGGCGTCGACCTCGCGTACTCGGTCAACGGGTCAAGACCGCCCGACCTCGGGACGATGCCGTCCGATCTGTTGGCCCGCAGGGTCGGCGCGCAGCGCCGACGGGCGTGAGGGGACGCACTGGCCTCGATTTCACCTCGGCCCTCTTCCTGGGCATGCGACACGCGCACCGATCGCTCCCTGAATGGACGTCGTTGACCAGCGGCGTTCCAGCGGCCTGGTGTGAACCGGCAACGGCACGCGCCATCGGTGCAAGCATTGCTGAAGCCCAGCGAGCTGAATCTGCTTTCGTGGCCAGATCCGCACTTCACGCGTTGGCGGACGCGATGACGCTGCTGCCCCGCCGCGGCGACACCGTGGCGATCGACGAGGCGGCCTACCCGATAGCCGCGACCGCGTCGTTGATCGCCAAGGGACGGGGCGTCAAGGTGTACAGGTATCCGCACCACCGACCCGCGACGCCTCATGACAAAGGTTCGGGGAAGGTCATCTACGTGACGGATGGCTGGTGTCAAGGTTGCAACCGTCCAGCACCACTCGCACAGTTGCAGGCACTCGCGAAGTGCGGCAACGGGATCGTTGTTGTCGACGATTCGCTCGCGTGCGGTGTCCTCGGTAAGCGCAGTGTCGCGGAGTCGTTCGGTGACGGAACCGGAACACCGCAATGGAGCGGTTTGAAGCACGATCGTCTGCTGTGGATCGCGTCGCTCGCAAAGGCCTACGGGGCTGCGCTTGCCGTCGTCACCGGCGACGCCGAGACGGTCGGCAAGCTCACGCATGACGGCAGCCGGCAGTACAGCAGCCCACCCACATCCGCCGATCTTGCTTCCGCCACAGCGGCGTTGAGTGAACGGCGCAAGCTGGCGCTCCGGCGGAACGTGTTGCACAAACACGTGACATTTCTGCGCCATGCGTTGGGGTCGGCAGGCCTGCCTGTCATCGGACTGCCATTTCCGTTGGTAGGCATCTGGTTTGCGGGTCAGGCACCCGCGCTGCGTTGGTGCGGGAGCCTGCAAAGTGCGGGTATCCACGTTCTAGTGCAACGGCCGCGTTGTCAGCCCGGTGCGCTGCTCACCGCCGTGCTGCGGTCAGAGCATTCGGCGACGGACATCGAGCGCCTCGCGGGTGTACTGACTCGCCTCGCAGAGCGAAGTGAGGTCGCCAGTTGAAGCACCTTGTGATCGACGCCCACTGCCACTCGAATCTCGGTGGCGTCTTCGTCCGGCCTGGAACAATCGACAGGTCGCTTTCCCGGTACGCGAGGCGTGCCGACGAGGCAAGGATAGACCGCACAATATTGATGGCTCCGCCAATCGGTCGGTATCGCGCGGCCAATCGGGAGGTCGGCGAGATCGTGAGATCGGAGCCCGACCGGTACCTCGGGTTCGTTTTCGTCAACCCGACGCGCGATCGCGGACGCATCGACGCAATTGTGGATGAAGCATCGTCGAGCTGGGGCGCGTGCGGTATCAAAGTGCACTGGCTCGACGGACCAATCACCCGAGAAGTCGCTGAGGTGGCGGAAAGCCGCTCGCTGCCGGTGCTTTACGATCCGCGGGGCAATATCGACGTGGTCCGCCGGCTGGCCACTGACCACCCGGACGTCGATTGGATCATTCCGCATCTCTCCTCGTTCGAGGACAATTGGCGAGCTCAGGTCGCACTCATCGACGACCTGATCAGGCTTCCCAACCTCTACACGGACACGTCGGGCGTGCGCTTCTTCGACCTCATTGCCCACGCGGTCGAGCATGCGGGCGCCCACAAGGTCATTTTCGGCTCCGACGGACCGTTTCTTCATCCCGGTGTCGAGCTTGCCAAGATCCACGCCTTGAATCTGTCTCCAGTAGATGAAGCAAAGGTGCTGGGAGGCAACATCTCTCGGATACTAGATCGGCACAGTTCGCTCATAGCAACCGTTCGTTCAACGACGAGGAGTTCGATATGACCAGCGCGATGCCCGTCAACTATGAATTGTTCAACTGGGTGCAGCCGACGTCCATTCGAAGCAATCCACCGCCGATCTCAAGGCCCGGGATCGCCGAGATCAAGCCCCACACTGCATCCGGCATTGCTGCCGGAGAGCGACAGCTGCGCCGGCGCAAGGTGCCACCCGATCGCCAGCTGTGGCTCTTGACATATTTGCTCGTTTCGCAGCCGAGCAGCGGTAAGGAAGGACGTGCGCGCGTACTGGCCTACCACGTGACACAGACTGGGAAAGATGGGCCCTGGGATCTCGGCGATGTGGTCATTCCAGAGAAGATTCCGTTCCCACATCCCAGACATCCCGCGTTCTTCGGGATGGCCATCGAACCAATAGTCCGAACGCGTTTCAAGAATTGGGTGCCGAGTGGGTCCACGGTGAGACGAGGTACAGGCGGTGCGCGCAGGGGTGCGGACGTGAAATGGAATGAGTTGGCCTATTTCTATAACGAATTAGGAAGCGAGACAGGGGATCCATTCTTCCGCGAGCTGGCATCAGAACTGATGGAGATGGTGGCCTGATAGTCAGGTCGCGCCTGCGCGATTGCGGGCCCGGCGCAGATGCAGCGCACGATCGGTGACGCCGAGTTGTGCCGCGGCGGCGCGCACATTTCCATCGGAGGACGCCAGCGCCGCCGCCATGGCCAATTCGGCCACATACTCTCGTAGTTCACGCAACGTCATCCCGTCGTCGACGACCGCCCGCACCGCGTCGGATAAAGACGGCATCCGGTCACTGTCGGATACTTCGCCGAGCGCCTTCATCGGTCGATCGTCTGGAGGCAAGTCACCAGGTGTGACCGGCCCCAGTCCGACGTGGCGAGCTGCGACGCGAAACGCCAGCTGTTTGAGGTCCCGTAAGTTCCCCGGATACTCGCGGCGGAGCACCGCGTGCTCCACTGCGGGATCCAGGTCGACAGTTTCGGAGTCTCCCCCACGGGCCTGGTCATAGAAGTACTTGAACAGTGGGATCAGATCCGGTTTTCGATCCCGCAGTGGAGGCATCGTCACCGTCGAGGACGCAATCCGGTGGTACAGATCCCGTCGGAACCGGTTGCCGTCGACCTCGGCGCCCAGGTCCCGATTAGTCGCACAGATCAACCGGAATCGGCTGCGGTACCACTTGTCTCCCCCGACCCGCTTGTATGTGCCCTCTTGGACGACGCGCATGAGCTCAGGCTGCAACTCGTGGGGCAGCTCCCCCACTTCGTCGAGGAACAGGGTGCCGCCATCCGCGGCGGAGCACGCACCGGTTCGCACAGCGACGGCGCCCGTGAACGCGCCGCGCTCATGGCCGAACAGCTCGCTACCCATCAGTGTCGGCACGATTGTCGTGCAATCAACGACAACGAGCTGGCCCGACTTGTTCGTCGCGGCGACGCCGTGGGCCAAGCGCGCGGCGAGTTCCTTTCCGGTGCCGGTCTCGCCAAGGATGAGTATCGGGCCGGAGCCGTACCGCGCAGCCGTCACCAGGTCTCGGAGCGCCTGCCGAAGCATTGGACTCGTACCAACCATCAGGTCGACCACTAACCGAGAACCAAGGATTGATTCGACTTCGCGGATGCGGGTCAACCGAGATGTGATCGTTTCCGCCTTGCCGCACCAGCGCAGGTAGTCTGCTGCGCCCGCAGCCAACAGGAACCAGGGATCAGTCTGCGCCTCTCCGATCTGCAGGACCAGAATCCTCGAATCCGTCGCGGCGGCCTCGAGGACGGTGGTGAGTTCCGCACAAGCAGACGACGTCACAACGACCCCTGCCTCACCGGGTTTCGCAGCATCCACCCGCTGAAGGTCGTCGTTTTCCGCACAGATTGCGCGGACCGCGGTCCGCGATTCGGGTCGGCCGACGAGGTCGAGAATCCACGCCATCGAAACCCAGACCCGCAATGGCTACATGAGGAACGGGACGCGGTATTCGACGATGACCGTGATCCGTCGCGACGAGTGTGCGATTGACCGTGCAGCGAATGCCATACCCATACTCAGCCCCCCTAGCTGGTCGCCCCGCCGACTCATCGACCTGCTGTGTGTTCAACCGCGATGGCCGCAATTTCACTGGGCACGTGCGGTGCCAACCCCGAGGTGGCGGCTATCGCTCCTATGAGGCTAATGACTGCGCGCGTCAATTGGCTGAGTATTGGAATACCTAATTTGCGTATGACGTCACCCGCGGCCAAACGCCACCTTTCTCGGGCACTGAATATTCACCCGCCATCGGTGACAGTGGGTCAGCGATGAGACTGGTTGGGCCGCAAGGCTGCACGACCCTCACGGGGAGCCGAGAATGCGACTTTCTCACGGAAAGCCGACCGCCACCACGAAAGTCGAAACTAGACTAATGCAATGTTCGTAGTCGCGCTAGACATTCCGTTTTGGGCGACGCCGACAAATTTCAGCGAATACATGAATGTTGGCCTAATCCCGATAACGCGACACAGGATCGCCTTGGACTGAGGCCGATCATTCGGGGGAGGTTCGGATATGGCACACGAGTACAGCTGGCCACTCGGGAACGACGAGCAAGCGGACGAGATGAATACGTCCTTCGGTCCACGGATCGACATGAACCGATGGGACTTTCATGACGGCATCGACTTGCCGGCCGAAAAGGGAACGAAGGTCCACGCGATGCGCGGCGGGACGGTGCAACATGCTGGGCCTGGAGGATCGGGCGGCTACTCCTCGCGGCACGTCGTCATCAAGGTCGACGTTCCAGCCGCTCGCCCCATTTACAACGTCTACCTTCACCTGGACTCGATCGACCCAGCGGTGGCCACCGGCGGCAATGTCGGGAAAGGGCAGGTGATCGGCAAGGTCGGCGACGACGACGCGACATACCCCCATCTGCACTTCGAGTTCAGAAGGGGCTCGTACAAAGAGGAGGACAGCGTCCACCCGCTTAGTTATTTGCCGTATACCGACAGTGCAAACTTCTCCCCTCCCGGTGACGCTCGATTCAACTGGCTCGACGGGTACATGGCCGCGCGGATCCTCTTCCGCGCGAGGGACAAACGGCAAGGAGACCTCAAGAAGGTCAAGGTGGACCTCCTGCGCGGAAACCAGGTGATCACGACGCGGGTGGTGGACTTCGACGACAAGCGAACGGTCAACGATTCGAAGGGCGACGCGCAACTGTTCGTCGACGATATCGGGGTCGAGGGCTACCAGAAGTCGAACATGATCCTGCACGAGCGCGCGGACCTCTCGTACGGCATCGTCGTCCGGAAGATCCCGCGACGGTGCGACGCGCTCGTCGCTCACGTCATCGATGTCGCCGGCCACGAGTGGAAGTCCGATCCGATCGCCCTACCGGATCGCGTGGCGACACACGATGCCAAGCAGAAGGCGACGGACGAGTTCCTCGATTTTGAGAACGGGCAACTTCCACCGGAGCGGTGGAAGACCGTCGACAGCGGAAACGGCACTGGCGTCACGATCACGTCTGGCTCCGCACACTCTGGCAGGCGGGCCCTGCGCTGCGTCGACGAGTCGACGACCGAAGCGGGACCACAGCGCGCGGGTGTCGAGCGCGCACTGCCACCGGGTCGCTTCGAGTGGCGCACCCAAGCCTGGTTCAAACCGATCGACATGGGCCTGAGGCCCGATCAATGGGTGTATCTGCTGTTTTTCCGGAGTGGCCAGAACCTCAGCGTGGCCGCACGGATCCGCAACTACGAGGGCACGCTGCGCGCAGGTCTGCGCGCGAAGAACCCGGACGGCACCTTCGAATCGGATGACGGACCAATCATTGAGCTGAATAGGTGGCGGAGGTGGCGACTCGAGTTGCTCCGGGTGGGAACGCGGGAGACCACTGCGATCCTCTACCTCGGCAACGGTGGGCACCTGACGGAACAGGCGCGCGTGGATTGGGACTCCTCGACCCGCGAGCCGACCACGTTTCGCGCAGGCGTCAGCTTGTCGGCGGTCGGCGCCACGGCGACGCTCTTACTCGACGAGTTATGGCTGACCGAATCGGCGATGTCCACATGAACTGAACTCCGTGGCGACTGCACGCCGGCGATCCGTGGTTCGCTCGCTGAGCTGCGCGTAGCCTTTATAGCCAGCCATGGATGACGATCGGACGGTGACGGTGAACGAACCTGGCGGGGTGGAAGCTACCCACCTCCGCATTGCGGAGCTCGTGCAGCAGTTGTATGGCCGGCCGGACACCGATTCGGACACGGTGGTCGCCGAGCTGGCCGAGCACGCCGCGGTCGAGATCCCCGGCGCCGAGTACGCGGGCATCACCGTCACCCGCAACGCCAAGAACATCGACACCCCGGCGGCGACGCACAAGTGGCCGATCCTGCTCGACGAGATCCAGCAACGTCATCGTGAAGGTCCGTGCCTGACCGCGGCGTGGGACGAGAAGACCATCCACGTTGCGGACTTGGAGGCCGACGACCGGTTTCCCCTGTACCGCCAGGATGCGTTGGAACAGACGCCTATTCGGTCGGTCATGGCGTTCCAGATGTTCATCGCCGGGGAAACCATGGGAGCGCTGAACGTTTATGCCGAGGAGCCGCACGCCTTCGGACAGGAGTCCAGGGACATTGGCTTGATCTTCGCCGCACATTCGTCGGTGGCATGGAATTCGGCGCGGCGCGACGAGCAGTTCAAGCGTGCGTTGGCCAGCCGCGACACCATCGGCCAGGCCAAGGGCATGATCATGGAACGTTACGGCGTCGATGCGGTTCAGGCGTTCGAGGTGTTGCGCAACCTGTCGCAGGATTCGAATGTGCCGCTGGTCCAGGTCGCTACGGAACTTGTCGCGAAAGCTCAGTCTCCGAGCTAGGCGGTCTACCGAGCGCGTAGGTAATTGCTTCCTCGAAGCCGAACGAGCGGCCCTCCGACACAGCGGCCTCGAATTCTGTTTCGTCAAGGCCGTCCTGGGTGCGGTTATCGCATTCGGTGTGGAAGCCACCCAGGTGTGGCAGCACCACAGTCGAAGCACCGACGGCATCGCCCAGGCTTGCCGCGGCGGCCATCAACACTGCGGCGCGCCGGAATTCGGCTTTCTCCGCGGCAATCCAAGCCAGTCCCTCCAGGCATGCGGCGGCTTGTCGCGGGTCATCGACAACATAGGTCAGTTGCAGGGCATCCTTGAGCAGCTCTGCCGCGCGATCGGGCTTGCGATGCCGCCACCATCCAATCCCCAACGACCACAACGCATATTCGCGATACACCGACTCCCCGAGGGATTCCGCAAGTCCAAGGGCTTTCTCCTGCCAGAGGAGAGCCCGGCCTATCTCACCTCGGAATTCGAGGCTCCACCCGAGCAGTATCATCGCCGCGGCCCGCAGAGTGGGATCGTCGATCCGCCCCACGGCGTCCTCCAATTGCGCACAGGCGCCATCGAATTCGCCGCTGACCAACGCGACGAACCCCTCCGCCACAGCGACCATGGCGTGCGCCTTGGGGTCGGTCATCTGCTCAACCAAGGCCCGTCCCTCTGCAACCCGTGCCGCCGCGACCGACGTGTCGGCTTGCAGCGCCGCGATCATCGCGCCGCCGTACAGTGCCATGATCCGCTGCGTCGTCGGCGCGGACGGGGTCGCGGCCAATGCCCCGTCTAGCCAGCGACGCGTCTCGGTCAGTGCGCCTCTCGCGATTCCGAAGGGATGGAGGGTGCCGGCGATGTCAAGTGCGACCTCGGGAGAGTCCGCCACGCTGAAGTCCAGGGCGGCCAGGAAGTTCAGACCCTCCCGTTCCATCCGCTTCATCCATTCCACCTGGTGCGGGCCGAACCATCCGGCCGCGGCCTCGGTCACCAACCGCCGGTACCAGTCGGCATGCCTCCGTCGCAGATCGGTGAATTCGGGGGTCTGTTCGATCCGTTGGCGACCGTAGTCGCGAAGCGTCTCAAGCAGGCGGAACCGCACTATGCTCCCCGATTCGGTGCGGGTCACGATGGATTTGTCAACCAGTGCCGATAGCAGATCGACGATGTGTTCGGGATCGAAGTCACCGTTGCAAATATCTTCTGCCGCTTGAAGTTCGAAGCTTCCGGCGAACACCGACAGTCGCGCCCAGAGCTGCTGTTCGGCGGGAGTGCACAGCTCGTAGCTCCAGCCAACACTCCAGCCGAGTGTCTGCTGGCGTTCAGGCGCTCCCCGACTACCGCGGGTCAGCAGCGCATACCTATCGTCGAGCCGCTCGAGGATCTGTTCGGGTGACATCGCCCGCAATCGCGCCGCTGCCAGTTCGATCGCCAACGGCAACCCTTCGACTTTGGTGCAGATCCGGCTGATGAGGTCCTTGTTTTCGTCAGTGAGCGCGAAGCCGGGCAGCGCCGCGGCAGCACGGTTGGCGAACAGGCTGTCCGCGTCGACGACAGTCAGCGGTGTCAGCCGCAGCACCGCCTCGCCGCCGATGCCCAGGGCTTCGCGGCTGGTGGCGAGGATTCGGAGATCGGAACAGGACCGCAGCAGTGTTTCGGCGAGCTTCGCCGCCGCGTCGACGACCTGCTCGCAGTTGTCGAG
This sequence comes from uncultured Actinomycetota bacterium, assembly GCA_963841555.1. Lineage (GTDB taxonomy): Bacteria > Actinomycetota > Actinomycetes > Mycobacteriales > Mycobacteriaceae > Mycobacterium. The sequence continues at coordinate 44,301 of CAWJDL010000002.1, read as the reverse complement.
AACGAGCAGCAGCCTGCGGGAGGAAAGGTATTCGGTGAGTACGTCCTGCAGCGGGCGCGCGGAGTCGTCACGCAGGCCGAGCTGCGCGGCAACGACATCCACCAGAAGCGCCCCGTCGCTGAGCTCACCGAGCTCGACCAGCCACACGCCATCGACGAAATCCATCATCGGCTCCACCGCGGCACGCAGCGCCAGCCGGGTCTTGCCGACGCCGCCGATGCCGGCCAGCGTCACCAATCGCGATGACGACAGCATGTGCTTCACGATCGCGAGCTCGGTTTGGCGACCAATGAAGCTCGTCAGCTCCAGTGGCAGATTCCCGGGTCTGCGCGCCCCAGTCGGTTTGGCGACCGCGGACTGACCTTTAGTCCGCAACGCCATGTCGTCGACGGGCAGGCCGCGCCGCGATTGGAGCCGCTGAAGTTCTTCACCCAGGGCCGCCGCTGACGGTCGGGCCTGCGGATCGCGGGCCATGGCCTCCTCGATGATGGAGGCGGCGTCGTCGGGGACGCCGCTCTCGCGCAGGTCCGGCGCCGACTCGCTGGCAATGCGCAGGAACTGCGCCACTATTTGCTCGCCGCTGCGACGTTCGAATGCAGCATGTCCGGTGAGGGCGGCGAACAGCGTGGCGCCGAGACCGTAGATGTCGGAGGCGCGGCTCGGCGGGTCACCACTGAGGATCTCGGGCGCGGTGAACGCAGGAGAACCGGTGAACGTGCCCGTCGCCGTCTTGAATCCGCCTGCGATGTGGGCGATTCCGAAGTCACTCAGGGCGGGCTCTCCGAAATCGGTGAGCATGATGTTGGCGGGCTTGACGTCTCGGTGCAGGATGCCGACGCGATGAGCCGTCTCGAGAGCGCCGGCCATCTTCACCCCGAGGCGCAGCACTTCGTCCACGGGCAGCGGGCCGAGCCGCCGGATGCGGGCTTCGAGAGAACCTTGTCGGTGGTACTGCATGACGAGGTACGGGTAGCCGCTGTCGGTTTCGCCGACCTGTAGCACGCCCACGATGTTCGGATGACCGGTGAGCCGGCCCATTGCGCGTTGTTCTCGTAGGAATCGTTCGCGGTTGATGTCAAGTTCTTCGGTCATCACCTTGATTGCGACGGTGCGGTCCAGGTCGACTTGGACGCACTTGTGCACGATGCCGAAGCCGCCGCGGCCGATCTCGATGGCGTCGTCGAACCCGACGGCACGCAACTCCGTGACGACGGAAGGTCCCACGTCGCGCTGTGTCCTGAACGGGTCGCTTTCCATCACTGCTCGATGCTCTTAAAGAAACCGCTCATCGCCGTCATCCTGCGATATGACCGAGCATAGGCTTTTCAGCAAACAGCCGAAGCTGCTTGGCCACTAAGCTCAGCAGTCATCATCGGTCGCGTCGATCCGCCGTCAGGCTCGGTCCCGGATGCGCGCCTTCATCGCCTTGCGACGCCCTGCGCGGTGTGAAGCATGCCCGGAGGCGTCATCAGGTCGGCGCGAAGGAGAAGCGGACCCGTCACCGGGGCTCTTTGAGGCTCAGCCGATGGCTAGGCGGCTTGGTCCTGCGGACAGGCCGCCCGTGAAGTATTTGGACGGACGATGCGCAACGAGCGGTCTGGACGGACCCCCGACACACTCGGACGCAGGGCAATCTGCGAACCCGAACGGACGACACCCAACGGTCCTGGGCCCGCGAAGCACGCGATTCCCGCTCGTCGCACCTGCAAGAGCGCCTTCGCCTGGCGGTATCCGACCCGCACCCCTAATGCGCAAATGATTAGCAGCCCGCCGACACCTGGCAGAGCCACTGCGGCCAACGCCGACAATGAAGCAGGTACAAACAATGCGTTGACGGTGTGCTCGAGGAATGACCCCAATCTCGACTGGACGATGACGTTCTGCGCCTGCGATGCGATCCCTGAAGCGGGCAACTCGTTACTCAAGCCAGTCGTCGCGATGTCGCCGAGGGTCTCGAGCGGGGCGATGTTAGCGGGCAATGCCATGCCCCCGGCAAGGAAAATCGGCGGGACTTCAAGCGATTGCGACGCCCGCGTCGCCAGCGCACTTACGTCCGGGTTGACGCCTCCACCCACGGTCGACGTAGCGGTCACCGTCGGACCGGCGAGCAGGGAGTACAGGTTGGAGGGCAGTTGCGCGAACGTGACAACCACATTGGTAACCGCAGTGACCATCTCTTGAATCTTCGTGATCACGTCGGTAATCGGCGTTGGAGAAGTGGGCAGCGCCAACAACGCGCCAGGAACCGACCCGAAGACATTCACGACCGTTACCACTGCATTCGTCACCGGCTCGACGACAGTGGATACGGGTGCGAGCGGATTGGTCGCGGGCGGGACCACGGTCTGATCGGACGCGACCACGGTCTGATCGGACGCGACCATGGTCTGATCGGACGCGACCTCATTCGGATCCGCTGCGGTCGGGCTGGGATCAGCCACGGTGGGGCCCGATCCGTCGTTGTTGCTGTCGGTGTTCGTGGCAGCGGGCGTTGTAGCCGCAGGTCCCGGGTCAGTTGAATGCGGCGGACCCAATTTCCGGATCGAACGAAGCGTGCTTGTCAGGCCCTGAACGGTGGCCTGGAAAGTCGCCCGCAGTGGGTTAGCAGCTTTCGTGGCCGGCGCGCCAGCCGATCCGACATCTGCGCTCGGCGAATCTGCACCCTGGCTCTGTGCTGCCGAACCGGTGGACTCGGTGTCGGCCCATGCGATCGCGCCCCCCGCACTGCCGATGAAGAGGCCGGCAGAAAGCACGCAGACACCCGCTGCAAGCCGCAAACGGGTCGTAGTGATGGTTCCCTCCCACCAGTAAGGGGCTTCGTCGGTAGGTTATCGACGACCATTGTCACACAGTCCGGCGGTCAGCTATCACAAACCTGCAATTAAATCCACCTATTGATGACGGGCAGCAAACCATTGCTGCAAAAGTGGCCATGAAAGCGGCCTCTTGGGGCGTGCCGCGACTCAGAGCCCGAACTGGTCCTCGATGACGCCGAGCCAGATCTGAGCCGCGTCGATGGCCACCTTCTCGCTGATGAAGGCGTGCTGGGTTCCGGTGTACATATCGCGGAACGCGCGTTCGAGGCGAGTGCCCTCGCGGATCGAACTCGTGCCTGCGACCAGGTGGGACCATTCGGCGCAGCTTCGGGCCACATCGGTTGCGTACACCGCGGCGGCGCGCATGTCGGCCCGCAGGGCCGGGGTCAGCTCGTTGCCCGCGGCCACCGCGGCCTCGGCGGTCGTGAACGCGTCACGCACCAGCAGACGCGCGGAGCGCCATGCGGCGACATGGTGCGCGAGGCCTTTCTGGAACGTCGGGCGACTTGCCAACGACGCCATGTCACTCATCCGGAACTTCGTCGCGGCCAGCTCCTGGACATCATCGAGCATGCTCTTGGCGACGCCGAGTGCCCACGATGCGTGACCGGCAGCCGTCACCGGCATCAGCCCCATACGAGTGGCCGGCGACGTTCCCCGGCGCGGCTCGCGGACGAACAGTGGAAAGGTCCGGCGCTCGGGCACGAATACATCCTCGGCGCTGTAGTCATACGACCCAGTTCCCTTGAGCCCCTGCACATGCCAGCCATCGTTGAACGAGACGTCGTCGCGCGGAAGGATGGCAACCTGCATGTCGGGAATGCCTTCGCGTATCCAGCGCATCTCGCCGTTGTCCATCGGGAAGAATCCGGCGGCGACGTATTGGGAGTGACCGATCCCTGAGCCGAAACTCCAGGACCCGCTCAACCGGTAACCGCCGTCCACCACGGTCCCCTGCCCGTTGGGGAAGAACTGGCCGCCCATCGTGACGTGGTTGTCGTGCGCGGTGAATACCTCCGCAAAACCTTCGTCGGACAGATACGTCGCCGCAGCGAATGACGACGGGAGGTTAGCGATGCCGATCCACCCGAATGAACCATCCTGCCAAGCCATTTCGATCCACGTCTCGATCATCTGAGCGAACGAAGGTTCAACACCGCCTGCCGCGACAGGATTGAACGCCGACATCAGCCCGGTAGCCCACATTTCATCGACGATCGCGCCGGTGAGCGTGCGCATCCGCTCGGACTCGGCGGCCTCGGCCCCAACGAGGTCCCGCATGCCCCGAGCCAACGCAACAACCTGATCCCCCACGTCAGCGGTCGACGTCATTGGCGTTCTCCTATCGCCGATTTCGATATTCCTGCTCACTTGGGAAAGCCGAAGAGCTGAACCACGCCATGATCGCGGCCCGCGGTGTAGCCGCCGTCGACGGCAATGGCCTGACCGCTGACGAAGGACGCGTCGGGAGATACGAGGAAGGCAGCCATGGCCGCTATCTCCTCCGGCCTGCCCAGCCGTTGCAGGGCGTGCTCCTCGGTGATCGAGGCCTTCGGGCCCTCCATCCCCGGCATTCCGAAGACGCTGTCGAGCATCGGCGTTGCGATGAAGCCGGGGCAGATGGCGTTTGCCCGGATGCCGCTCGGACCGTAGTCGAGCGCGATGTTCTTGGTGAGCAGGACGACGCCACCCTTGGCGGCGTTGTATGAGCTGCCCCCCGCCGTGCCTTCGAGGCCCTCGATGCTGGCGACCGTGACGATGGAGCCACGCTCGCCGTCGACTCGGGGCTGATCGATCATCCTGGCCAGGGCCGCCTTCGCCACCAGGAACGTGCCGGTGAGATTGATCCCGATCACCCGGTCCCATTCGGTCCGGTCGAGCAGGTGGACCGGGCCGCCGCCGGCGACGCCTGCAGCGTGGACGACCCCATCGAGGCGATCCGGCACGGCGGCCAGCGTGGCGGCGACCGCGGCTTCGTCAGTGATATCGGCCGTCACGAACGTGAAGCGCGGACCGAGGTCGGGCGGGGCGACAAGATCGGCGCCGACGACGGTGCCGCCTTCGGCCAGCAGGCGACGGGCAGTGGCCAGGCCGATCCCCGATGCAGCGCCGGTCACGACGAACGTGTGGGAGTGGGCGCGGTCGGGGCTCGCCATGGGTGAGTTCCTCTCGGTAGTGCCGGGCAGAGGAAGTCTGACACCGCGGCCGCCCCACAAATCGACTTTCGGTGTCCCACCCCAGTCGCTACAGCCGCAGACCCAGTTGCTATAGCCGCAACGTCGGGCTGGTCCATTCGCCCGATCGTGAGCACCTCATCCCGGCGCGCAATCACGTTGCCGGATCCGCTCCGTAGCCGAAGCGTGACGGAGCCGTGATCCAATTGCTAAGGCGCGCCTGCACTTCCACTCTTCACTCGGCCCCTACCATCACACAATTGACAACCTCGTCATTTCAAAGGATTTAGAGCCATGCGGGCGGTTGTGCGGTGTGTTCTTGTGATGATTGGGATCGCTGCGACTGTGGTTGCGGAACCGGCCGACGTAAGCCTGGCGGCGGCGAATCAGTCATATGCGCCCGCCATCGCATCGGTGCTACCAACGCGCGGCGAGGCAGTGGGTGTGGCGCACCCCGTCGTGGTGACATTCCGCGCGCCCGTCGCCGACAAGCGCGCCGCCGAGCGCACGTTGGACATCAGGTCGGTGCCCGCGATGACGGGCAAGTTCGAATGGCTCGACAACGACGTCGTGCAGTGGGTTCCCGACCGATACTGGCCGGCGCACAGCACGGTGGCGCTTTCTGTGGACCGCTCGTCGACGGATTTCGAGACGGGCCCAGCCGTCGTCGGTGTTGCCAATATCTCGAATCACACTTTCACCGTGAGCATCGACGGAGTCGAATTGGGACCGCCGTCTGCACTGCCGGCGCCGCACCACCGACCCCACTGGGGAGAAGAGGGCGTGTTCCCGGCCTCGATGGGCAGGCCGGAGTACCCGACGCCGGTCGGCACCTACACCGTGCTGTCGAAAGAACGCGACGTGGTGATGGATTCGAGCACCGTCGGCATCCCCGTCGACGCTCCCGACGGTTACCTGCTAGACGTGGATTACGCCGTCCGGTTCACCAGCCGCGGCCTCTTCGTGCATTCAGCTCCGTGGGCTGTCAATTCACTCGGGTTTGACAATGTCAGCCATGGCTGCATCAGCCTGAGCCCCGAGGATGCAGAGTGGTACTACAACACGGTCAACGTTGGCGACCCGGTGATTGTGCAGGAAAACAGCATCGAGGTTCCTCGCACAGTGGCGGGTTAACGAGGCTCAGCACTAGGTGATGTGCGGGCGCACACGCCCCATGCCGTAGTTGCCATGCAGACTTTCACTGGGATCGAATCGGCAGAATGCCGCGTGTCTGTATCGCCGACGGGCACACGGTACCGCTCTTGAGGTTGTGCGCTTCTCGCTCGTGACGACATGCGAACAAGGATTGAAAAGAAGCGGTGCTGGCTGAGCTCCAGTGCCAGTTCAGGGCTTGACCCGGATACCCGTCATCACCGCAGGACGGACCCAGAGGAGGTTCAGCCTCAGTGCGTGCCGTCAGCCCGCAGGGCCGGGCAGAATTGGCTGACCAGACGCAGGCGCTCCATCCGGCTGCGAACGGATCGGATCACCCTTACCGCCATAGCCACCGGCCATGTCAATGAGCGCACCGCCACCAGCCACCGGAGCACCCACCGGAACGGGAGCACCGACAGGAACCGGCGCACCGACAGGAACCGGAGCACCCACCGGAACGGGAGCACCGACAGGAACCGGCGCACCGACAGGAACCGGAGCACCGACAGGAACGGGAGCGCCGACGGGCACTGGCGCAACCACAGGAACTGGCCCAGGCAACGCCATCGGAACGCCAGCCATCTCAGAGAGTGGAGCGCCAGCCGGACTGCACGCGGCCGCTACCGGCGCTGCACCAGCCGCTACCGGCGCCGCACCACCAGCCTCGCCTGCCGCCGCCTGGAAGCATTCGTAGCCGCCGGTTACCAGCGGGGCGGCCGCAACGCCCGGGCTTAATGCCACAGCGACCACGCACAACCCAGCCCCGGCGGTAACTACCCCGATGTTGAATCGATCAAAGATCATCATCGACGTCGACTCCTTCATTCGTGCTCAGACATTCCGCATTCAAGTGGTGCAGTGCAACCGCGTACCGAAGTCGCGGCTAGACGACCGCGTCAATTATCAGCAGCAAATGTCGACCGCGCGCCACGCCGCACCGCACCGTTTCCAAATGGTGACGTTCGAAGTGGTTTGACGGCCCTATGGCCGCGTTTTGAAGTTCCTTAACGGGCTACGACTGGCTGGCAAACCGCCATTGAACTGGGGTTTTGCTGGTGGTCCCGGCTGGTATCGAACCAGCGACCTTCCGCGTGTGAGGCGGACGCTCTCCCACTGAGCTACGAGACCCGGGAGGTCGACCGAACAGGTCGAACGACGTCGAAGATTATCACGCGAGGCCGCGTCGACCCGAATCCGCAAGGACGCCACTGCGCCCACATGCTGCAGGTTATTGTCGCGCGATGGTGCAGCGTCTTCTCACAGCGGTTGCCGTGTTCACCGCAGTGCTGGTGCTGGCCGCGTGCGGCGGCGGGTCCTCCGTCACACAGTCCGAAAAAGCCCGGTCTCCGACCGAACAGACGGCGACGCAGCCGGCCGCTCGGCCCGACAAGGTGACCAGCGCGGCGCCGGCCGACCGCGAGGTGTACGAACTGAGCGGTTTCATCTCGCCGACCGGGAATGTCGCCTGCATGATCGACGCGGACTGGGCCCGCTGCGACATCATCGACCGCGACTGGTCGCCACCCCCTCGGCCCACTGACTGTGAGTTCGACTACGGACAAGGGATCTCGCTCGCGCCTGGGGAGCCGGCCCAATTCGTCTGCGCAGGCGACACCGCCTTCGGCACGGATGAGGTACTGCCGTACGGCGACTCGATCACTGCCGGGGTGCTGCGGTGCGAGAGTGCCGACCCGGGCATCACGTGCCGCGATACCCAGACCAGTCATGGCTTCTCGATTTCACAGCAGGCGTATCAGCTGTTCTGACCTCGCCAGGAACCAGGGCTCGACCGCCGGAGTTGAGATTTGTGCGGCTACGCTTGAGTGGACTATCGTCGTCCTTCGCGACGGGCGACGATGTTGTTCGTGGCGCGCGGATGTAGCGCAGTTGGTAGCGCATCACCTTGCCAAGGTGAGGGTCGCGGGTTCGAATCCCGTCATCCGCTCGAAGGTGCAATGGCATCAACCCCAGCGGTGGAGTGGCCGAGTGGTGAGGCAACGGCCTGCAAAGCCGTGCACACGGGTTCGATTCCCGTCTCCACCTCCAAGAGGGACCCGGCGCGATTAGCTCAGCGGGAGAGCGCTTCCCTGACACGGAAGAGGTCACTGGTTCAATCCCAGTATCGCGCACCAGTTGCGATGCAGGTCAGGGGCGGTTTTTACGCCCAACGGCCAAACGGCGTGCTCGCCGTGAACTCCAGCTCAACCGAGGTCAGCTCCGAGTTAGAGGAGTTCACCCATGACCGCATCCATCACACCCCAGATCACCCGCCCACCCCTGCCCGCGGCCAAGCACGTGCTTCCCCGCACCGACGGTGGTTATTCGTGCCACGAGGTGGCCGTAGTGACTCACGGCGAGTTCACCGGCCGCGTGTGGCGGCACATCCATCACGACAGCGACGGCACTCGCTTCGAGTTCGACGCGACGATCGACGGCCTGGTTGACGCGTCAAGCAGCGGCGTCGGCGACAACCCACAACGGCTTCGTGAGCTGGCCAGCGTCGCCTGGGCCACCGCCGACGAGCTCGGCGAGGCTCGCGCCAGGCAGCGGCATCCGGCAGGGAGTGGGCGGACTGCCTGACGGATTCACGACAAAAGGAGCCCCCGCCCAGATTGGGCGGGGGCTCTGTCATGAGTTTGTCACCCGCACTAGACGATATGGGCAGGCTGGGGCCTCGCTCACATGTGAACGTGGGTTGCCGACAGGGTGGTCCTGGCCGGTAGAGCCACAAGATGTGGGAGGCCCCAGTGCAGAATCATGTTACGAGTGTCGGGTTGGACGTGCACGCACGTTCAGTGGTCGGTTGTGGATTGGACCGCTCGACCGGCGAGGTGTTTCAGCGTCGGTTGACTCCGGATCACCGAGAGATCGTGGAATGGATCGGGTCGCTGCCGTCTCCGGTAATGGTTACCTATGAGGCTGGCCCGACGGGGTTCGGGTTGGCCCGCGCTCTGGATGCTGCCGGGATCGAATGTCTGGTGGCGGCGCCCTCGAAGTTGCAACGCCCGGCGGGGGATCGGGTCAAGACCGATGCTCGTGACGCGGCGCATCTGGCCCGGTTATTGCATCTGGGCGAGATCGTGGCGGTGAGGGTTCCCTCGGTGGAGCAAGAAGCCGCCCGCGACTTGGTCCGAGCGCGGGAGGATTGCCGCGGGGATCTGATGTCGGCTCGGCATCGACTCTCGAAACTGCTTCTGCGTCAGGGGATCGTCTACTACGGCGGGCAAGCGTGGACAACGCGCCACGAACAATGGCTGCGCAGCCACTGCTTCGACACCCCCGGATTGCAGCTGGCCTACGACACCGCTTTCGATGCCATGCTGGCCACCCTGGATCGCCGCGAGCGCCTCGACGACGCGATCACGGCCATGGCCGCTGATTCGGTGTTCACCCCGGTGGTGACCCGGCTGGGATGCGTGCGAGGCATCGCCACGCTTACCGCGTTCGGGTTGGCCACCGAGATCGGCGACTGGCACCGGTTGGATGGCCGGTCGATCGGCGCCTATCTGGGCTTGGTGCCCACCGAGAATTCGTCGGGGGCCACCCGCTGCCAGGGCGGACTGACCAAGACCGGCAACGGTCACGCCCGCCGACTGCTCGTCGAGGCGGCCTGGCATCACCGACCCCGGTACCGGCCCGGACCCGATCTGCGGCGACGCTGGGACGCAGCGTGCCCAGCCGCTCGAGCGCGGGGCCAGGCGGCGAATCGGCGCCTGCACGACCGCTGGGCCCGTTTCGACGCCCGCAAGAAACGGCCGGTGGTCGCCAACGCCGCAATCGCCCGGGAACTCGCCGGCTGGTGCTGGTCATTGGCGGTCATCGACGACTAACACCCCCACAACTGTCCGGATGAACCACACCTCGGTGGCGGCGGCAAGCGTCTGGGAGTGACCCGCGACCCGGCTATGAGCAATCATGTTGCAGCGCAACTGATCACGCTCGATCTCTAGACCAGCGGCCCACTCCGACTCGAAAGTCCCGTCCTGCGGTAACCAACCCGCGCATGTCAGACTGACACGCGTCGACACGACACGCTCGACGCCCACCAAGGTCCTTCATCCGGTCAACGAAGCGGCGGCCGCAACGACGGTTACGGCCGCCGCTTCACCCTGCCACTTGATGTGATGAAGGGGCGGGGCCTCCGCTCCTCGTGACGTTCCCGGCGGATGCTGGGGGTGCTCACTTTCCACGAATCACGGGAGGCCCCTATGGACGAGTATGACGGCAGGCAGTTTGTCGGGATCGATCTGCATCGGCAGCGGTCGGTGATCGTGCGTCAGTCCGAATCCGGTGAGCAGCTCTCGGCGGTGCGGATCGTCAACGATCCGGTCGCGCTGGAACTGCAGCTCGAGCAGGCTGGTGTCGAGCCCGAGGTGGTGCTCGAAGCGACGTATGGCTGGTATTGGGCGGTCGACGTGCTGCAAGCCTGCGGAGCGCGGGTGCATTTGGCGCATCCGTTGGGAGTCAAAGGGTTCCGATACCGGCGGGTGAAAAACGACGTGCGCGACGCCGCCGATCTGGCCGATCTGCTGCGGATGGGTCGGCTGCCCGAGGCGTGGATCGCCCCACCCCAGACGCGCGAATTGCGGGAGTTGGTGCGCTACCGAGCCAAGCTGGTCGCGATCCGATCCGGACTGAAGGCCCAGATCCATGCCGTGCTGGCCAAAGCCGGGGTGTTGATCGCGGTGTCGGACCTGTTCGGAATCACCGGTCGGCAACGGCTGGCGAAGGTGCCACTGGGCCCGGCCTACGCTGAGCGGATCCGCTCGCTGCTGGAACTCATCGACATCCTCGACAGCCACGAGGCGCGTTTCGCCGCGATGATCGCCGAACGGCTGGACGCCCACCGCGGCTATCAAGCGATCCAGCAGGTGCCCGGCATCGGACCGACGCTGGCGGCGGTGTTCGTCGCCGAGATCGGTGACGTGCACCGCTTCGCCGGCCCCGCGCAGCTGTGCTCATGGGCCGGGCTGACCCCCACACACCGCGAGTCCGACACCGTCGTGCACCGCGGACACATCACCAAACAAGGCTCGAAAGCGGTGCGCTGGGCGGCGATCGAGGCGGTGCAGCGGCACCCGACGACACCCAAGATCTCGGCCGATAAACAACGCATCGAGGCCCGCCGCGGCAAAAACATCGCCAAAGTTGCTGCGGCACGCAAACTGCTCACCCTCGTCTACTACGGGCTGCGCGACGGCCACATCCGCGCGCTCGACCACACCAGGGCGGCGTGAGCAGTCCGGACGCAACCCGCGCGCGGCCGCCGTTTTGTCTGACCCCCGAACCATCGGCGTGGTCGTCCGCTTGATTGACCCCGCGTGTTGCCACCGCACCACTCCATGCCCACACCCGCTGGGCGAAGGGATGACCGGCAGCCGGACCAATCCGGCCTTGCCCCAACGTATCTGCGCCATCACGGCTTGGAGAAGGCCCACAACCACACAAAATCCCGCCTCGCTGATCTTCCGGCATCCGCCGACAGCATGCGCCGGGCCGGCCCAGCGTCAAGACCGTACGTCCTCGCTACGCTGCGGGCGCTCCGTCTTGACCCCGGCCCTTCAACCCGGCGCTGCCCGCATGCAAGCCGAAAGCCAGCAAAACCGCAGGTCGCTAACCTGTTGACAGAGCCCCGCCCCTTCAGGGATGACAAAACACAACCCCATATCAGCCGGGGGCGTTTTCCCACACCCCCCTGAACCCTCGGCCCGCCACCCGTGGGTGCTCTAGGGGTGGCGTGCCTGATCAAGACCTACTCGTCCGACTTAGGCTCGTCCGACTTAGGCTCGTCCGGCTTAGGTCGAAATATCCCGACGATTGCATGCTGCGCGTCCTCGATAGCCTTCTTTTGGGCGGTCCACTGCCGTTCCACCAGGTCCGTGAACGCTTTCCGCTGGTGCTCGATCTGCTCGCTGATCGCCTTGCGCTGAGCCTCCCAGTGGTCAGCGATCTTGACGCTGCGCTGCTGTTCGAGGAAATCCGCGAACGCCTTCTGCTGGGACTCGACCAAGTCCGTGACCGCCTTGCGCTGAGCCTCTAACTGGTTTGCGATCTGGTCCTGAATCGCCTTCATCCGCTTCTCGTTCTCCGTCACCAGCTCCTTGAACTGGTCAGGAAGTCCCGGCTGTTCCGTCATGGTCTGCTTATCCCTCCCGTTTAGATGATCTCGGCCCTCCTTATGGTGGACCGCCCCCAACGCTAATCCTGACCGTGGGTGGTTCCCGCGCGGCCTAGGCTTGATGGGGTGCTCGGCGAGCCGGTGCAGACCACGGCCGGGAAGTGGATCGCCCGACCACCATCCCGATGCCCCAACGGGCATCCTCTAGGGGCCGAATCAAGTCCTCGTCGGGCATGTCGCCTGCCTTGGACACGGCGGCGGTGGGCATACCAGCTGGGATTGCCGAATCTGCGACGCCGTCGTCTACGGGCCGCCGCTCAACACTCACTGCACAACACTTGACGGGCCGGCGACCGTGCGTATCTCCACCCAACGCGCTGAGGAGTTCCGAAGGCGCCAGTGGTGGCGGGCCGACAGCTGTTCGGGGTGAGGTTTCGAACCCTATTCAGCTACCTGGTCAGAGGGTTCGGCGGCCTGTCATCCCCACCCTTGACTTCAACTATCGCCCGGCTCACCATTCAGACAACGCCGTCGAGTGCTTCCTCCGGAATCGTGGAGTTTCATAACGCAGTGAAGTAAGGAAGGAAGGAAGGAAGGAAACGATGAGCAAACTGGAAGCGAAACAATTCGACACACCCGACGAGGTGCGCCCATTCACCGGTCACGGGCACGTCGACCTCGTCCAGCTCACCACCGGTCCCGTGGGCCTCGGCACCTTCGAGCCCGGATGGAAATGGTCGGCCGACGTCAAACCACTCGCCGGAACCGAAACATGCCAGGTAGGCCACATCGGATACTGCCTATCTGGGCGGATGGAAGTGCGCATGGAGGACGGCAGTGTCACGGAGATCGGCCCCGGCGCCGTCTTCCACATACCACCGGGTCATGACGCCTGGACGGTCGGCGACGAAGCCTGCGTGATGCTCGACTTCGGCGGACTCAGCGGCTACGCGCTGCCCGCCACCTGAACGCCGGGCATTCGCCGCGATCGCGAGAGGTGGGCTTAGTCGGCCCGTCATCCTGCTTGGGTGGCGGGCCGAACTATTCAGTGCTCGACCTGTCGTCGAAGGGTTCTCCGCAATGCTCGACTTCCGTCAGTTTGGTGTTGACCTCAATAACGATGTCCTTGATATTGATGTTCGGCGGCAGCACCAGATACTTCGCGCTTAGGTCGTGTTCTCTCATGGCTGACTTTCTCGGAGCGGTCGTGCTTACGCGGTGAACTGTGTTAGAGGAGAATTCTCTGCCTCGCCCACGTAAGGGCAACGAGTACCCGACTACCTGTTTCTGTTTCCGGCAACTGCGCGCCCGGGCATAGGCTCTTGAGGGTGCTGGGCGAGTTGGTGCAGACGACGGCCGGCAAGTGGATCACCCACCCACCGACACGCTGCCCGAACGGGCACACCCTCGGCCCCGGCCAGGTCCTCGTAGGCCATCAAGCCTGCCTCGGGCACGGCGGCGGACACGTCAGCTGGTCGTGTCGCATTTGCGATGAGACGGTGTACGGGCCACCCCGCGGGAGCCGCTGCGCGGCATTCTCAGGCCCGGCGAGAGTGCGGATCTCAAACATCGCCGCGAACGGTGAGCCCAACCGATGAGAAGGGAAGTCGAGCTCCGCATCTCAGGTGAACTCTTTGGCCGTGATCCTCGCGGTCTGCTCCGACATCTCGGCCTATATGGGCGGCACTTGGGAGACGACCGGTGGGCGGTGAGGCCGAATGAGGACAAGAGCTTCGTCAGCTGCCGTGATCTCGCCGACGAGACTGAATCCGCCAACCGCTTCGACTATCTCAACGACGTGCCTGACCCCAGCATCGCGCTCGACGATCCTGAGTTGCTTCAGCGATTCAGCGACCTTGAGGAGCAGCTAGCGGAGCGGATGGCTGGCGGCTCGGACATAGCCGCGCCATTCCACGGCATCCAAGCCAACGTGGCCAGGTCCGCCAACAGCGATGAACTGATCGCCATTGTGCGGGATGCCTACGAGAACATCAGAGAAGTACCCCTCGCAGCTACAGGCGAGCCGCTCTTTCAAAACCCCGGCGTCACTCTGGTCGCCTCGACCGATCTCCTCATCCGACGGGCCAGATTGCCAGCCATTTTGTTTCGGTTCGATCAAGACCCCGACACAATGAAAACGATATCGGCCATCGACGAAAACGAAGGTGGCTATTTCGCATCATCAGCCAGCTGGTATCGGGAGATCATCGGCGTAATCCACTACCTGGGGCCACTTCTCGGTTGTCTCAGCCCCCGGTTCTGGTGCCTGCCAACGGGCCGCCCGCCATTCGCCGTCCTGTTCAGCCTGGGCACGGACATCAACGGTCTGCGCCACTCACCGATGGAAGCCATGCAACTTCTGCCCGGGTTCGGCCGAATGGAACCAATCCCGCCCGTCGACGTGACGCCCACATCGTGTCGCCACGCAATCCACTGGTGGATCACACGGTTGAATCAGATGTTTCGATACCTGTGCGATCCAACGACATTCGGCAACGCGCACGGTGTCTACGATCCCTATGAACACCAGCATTGGCTGCTGACGTTTGGCCAGATCTTCGGTCTCACCACCGCCCTGCAGACCGCCGGACGCAATCAGTCCGTGCAACGCGCACTGATGAACACTCTGCTCGACACATTCGCAGATCGACTACGCACGCGACGCCGTTTCGAACAGCTATGCACCTACAAGACCGCGCAGGAGGCCGCCGATCGAGTACGCACGCTGATGCCCGAAGACGTCGCGACAGTCCTCATGCCGGTCGCAGACCGAGCTGTCGACAGTCTCAGGCGTGTCCAGGAAGGCTTCTTCATCCAAAAGCAGCGCGGGGACGCGAACGTCATCGTCAGGATCCCCGGCCAGAAGCCGCATCATCGGCAACCGCAGCGGGCTGCGGCGTTGCTGATGAAGGTCTACCGCAACGCGACTCATGGATTCGGCGGTAAGAACCCGAACCCGGAGAACGACAAGGAACTCGTCGCTGAGCGTCTCTTGGCCCACCACACCGGCGACATGCCCGCCGACCTTGTCTTCCTCCCCTACCTGTATTTGCTCGATACGTTGAGCCGACCCGACCAAGTGCGCGAACGGATTGTTAAGCGGGTGCGGGCGCGCAACTGAAGAACCGGGTTCAGTCACCCACGGGCCTGATGGTGTCGTCGGCTGGGGCAACAGTGTCGTCGGCGAACACCCGCACCGATCTGGCACCCCCGAAATGGTCACGCAACCACGCCGGCCACAAATCCTGCCGGGGAATACTGCGCCCGCCGACATACGATCGCGGAACCGTCCTATAAAACCCACGTGGTGTGATCTGTCTTTTATTGAACATCTGTTGAACAGATGGAACAAACGCCAGCGTCTATAGCGTTCCCCTTAAGGCGGCTTCTGCAAAAGCTGAGGTGAGGCCATGGCCGAGCAATACACCCACAGCACTTGGTTTTTCGATCAACAAGTGGTCTATAAGGCCGTCCAAGATTGGCCAGGATGCTGGGTGTTGACCAGGGAGGTCATCGGGGCAGGGGTCCTAGCCTTCCTTGTGGTGTCCCCTCCTTTGCTTTTTTTTTGTTCTGCTCGCGTGGTGGCGTCGGGTGTCGCGCTCGAGCACGCGTTGGTCGGGTGGGGTCGGCGAGCACGGGTACGTCGGTGCTGGCGCCGTGGTAGCGGACCTGGTTGCGGGTGAGGGTGGCTAGGTGGTCGAGCAGGCCGCGGAAGCTGCGGAGCGGGTTGCCGTCGGCGTCGTGCTTGTGGGCGGCTTTGGCGTCGGCTTGGGGTGAGCGCTGCGCTGCGGCGACCGGGTTGTCCCGTTGGGGTGGGTGTTCGTCGGTGTAGGTCAGTGGCGCCCAGGCTTTGCGTAGGTGCCAGACCAGGTAGCAGGCGAGCAGGCAGATCAGCACGTGTGCTTTGACGCGGTCGTCGAGGCGGTGGTGGATGGGTCGCAGGTCCAGGTCGTCGGTCTTGATGATGCGGAAGTCGCGTTCGACGTTGGCGAGGTTCTTGTAGCTTTGCACCACTGCGGCGGGGTCGAGGGTGTCGGTGTGGACGCTGGTGCGCAGCACGTAGATGCCGTCGAGGGCGGCTTCGGCGTCGATGCGGGCCTGGTCGCGACGGTAGGTGAAGGTGGTGTCGGTGATGGTGGTGGGGAGTGCTTGCCCATCTTGTATTTCCCGATCACCTTGCCCACCGCCTTGCCGATCTCGCCGGCGCCGGCCAGGGTGCCGCGGGTGACCCGGTCGGCGACGGCGCGAGCAGTGTGTCGGTCGCTGCCAGCAACTCCGAGCGTTTGCGGGCACGTTCGACCGCGAGGGCGGGGTTGCGGCAGGCGATCAACCGTTCCCCGGGGTAGTCGGGGTGGCTGATCTCGGCCAGGTCCTGGGTGTCGAACAGGCTCATCTGCAGCGGCCCGTCGTCGGCGGCGAGTGTGGCGATCGCGGGTGCGCGCAGCGCGGTGATCCACCCGAAATCGGTTGCGGTGTCGGGGTCCTCGTTGAGCTTGCGCAGCGCGTCGATGCGCGCGGCGGTGATCATGCCGCGATCACCGACCAGCACCAGTCGAGCGATGCCCAGCGTGTCGCGGATCACGGTGACGATCTGGGTGAACGCGTCCGGGTCGGCGGTGTTGCCCGCAAACACCCGCACCGCGACCGGGCGCCCGGCCGGGTCGGTGAGCACCCCGTACTCGATCTGCTCGCAGCCCTTCTTGCCGTCGCGGGAGTAGCCGCGCGCGGCCAGCTCGCAGCACCGCCCGGTCACCCACGCGCTGGTCAGGTCGAACAACGCCATCCGGCCTGGATTCACCTCCGGGGCAAGGTGTTTGGCCGCGAGCTTGTTCTCGATCGCCTCCTGCCGGCCGGCCAGCCAGTCCATCGCGGCATAGACCTCGTCGGTGCACGCGCCGGCCACGCCCAGGTCGGTACCCAAAGTGGTGTCGGGCCACCAGGCCAGCGTGGACAGCTTCGAGCCGGGTCGGATCACCCGCGAAATCACCAGCGCCAGGACAATATCGCGGCTCCTGCCTGCCGGGCCCAGCAGCGCGGGCAGGCCCAGCTGGCGCGCCATCGCCGCGACCGCGGCCACGTGCCCGTGCGGCAGCGACCGGGTGATCGTGACCGCCTCTCCCACCGGGAGAAGCCGCGTGCCTTTCAGGGTTGCCTCGATCGCGTCGACTGCCTCCGGCGGCAGCATCGACAGGTTCGCCACGGTCTCGTTGCGCACCGCGCCCCCGTCGCGGTAGGTGCGCCGCAGGTAGACCGACGTGTACTCGCGGCGCCGGCCCTGCTTGTCCAGGTGCGTCTTCCGAACTCTGACTACATGGACGCGGCCCTGTTTACGCGGCATAGCCAGAATCATAACGGCTTCCGATTAACCCGCGAAGGCGACACGCCGTCAATTCTGACTACATATTCGGGCGGGCTGCGAGCCGTCCCCCCAGCTCAGGAATCAGATCACGCCCGAAAGCTGCCGTAACTTCGGCCTAGTGCTGGGGAACTACAACACCCTGACGCTGGCTCAGGCAGCGATCAAAAACGATGAGAGACAAGGATTGTGAGCCAGCTAGGCGGGCTGGCGATTTGGACTGGCCATTTGTGACACGGGCAATTTGCCTGGCTGGCCGACTTCAGCCTACCGCCGCTCGTGTTCTCGGTCATTGCCCGTGAGATATTGTCAAGACCTGTGGATGAGGTTGTTTCAGGCGACCTCCGTTTCGGTTGATTCGCCGGTCTCGGCGGGTGTGATGTCGATGGGGCGTTCGAGCAGTTTGCCTTTGTGGAAGACGGCGCCGGCGCGGACGAGGGCGACCAGGTGCGGTGCATTGACGGCTCGCCAACGGGCTTGTGCGGCGTCGATCAGCTTGTAGGCCATGGCAATTCCCGCCGCTCGGGATCCGGGGCCCTTGGTGACCTTGGTCCGCAACCGCACGGTGGCGAAGGTCGACTCGATCGGATTCGTAGTGCGCAAGTGGATCCAGTGCTCGGCCGGATACTTGTAGAACTCCAGGAGCACGTCGGCGTCGTCGACGATCTTGGCGACCGCCTTGGGGTACTTGGCGCCGTAGTCGACCTCGAACGCCTTGATCGCGACCTGGGCCTGGTCGATGTCCTCGGCGTTGTAGATCTCCCGCATCGCCGAGATCGCGCCCGGGTGTGCCGACTTGGGCAGTGCAGCAAGGACATTGGCCTGCTTGTGAAACCAGCAACGCTGCTCGCGGGTGGCCGGGAACACCTCGCGCATCGCCTTCCAGAACCCCAGCGCCCCATCGCCGACAGCCAACACCGGGGCGGTCATCCCGCGGCGGCGGCAACCCCGCAGCAGATCGGCCCACGACTCGGTGGACTCCCGATAGCCGTCGGTCAGGGCGACGAGCTCCTTGCGGCCATCGGACCGGACCCCGATCATCACCAGCAGGCAGAGTTTCTCCTGCTCGAGACGGACCTTGAGGTGGATGCCGTCGACCCACAGGTACACGTAATCGGTACCCGACAAATCGCGCTGCCCGAAGGACTTGGCCTCGTCCTGCCACTGCGCGGTCAGCCGGGTGATCGTCGTCGCCGACAGGCCCGCACCGGAGCCGAGGAACTGCTCCAGGGCCGGACCGAAATCGCTGGTCGACAAGCCGTGCAGGTAGAGCAGCGGCAGCACCTCGGTCATCTGCGGCGACTTGCGTGACCACGCCGGCAGGATCGCCGACGAGAACCGCTGCCGCTCACCGGAATCAGGATCCACGCGCTTGTCGTTGACCCGAGGCGCGTGCACAGAGACAGCGCCCGCCGCGGTCAACACCTCCCGCTCATCGTGGTAGCCATTGCGCACCACCAACCGTCGGCCGCGCTCGTCGAGCTGATCACTGAACTGGTCAACGTAGGCAGCGACCTCGGCGGCCAACGCCGCCGCGAGCATCTGCCGAGCACCATCTCGGACGATCTCATCAAGCAACGACCGTGACGCACCCGCGTCCTCGTTGGCTGATTCCGCATCGTGAACTACCGTGAGCATGGGCGTACCTTCCCCAACCAGCGCGCCAACGCCGGTCTTGATCAGAGCTACTGGACTTTCAGATCATCCTCGGGAAGGTGCGCCCACTTACGCCGCCTCGCCGAGGGTCATCCACAGGTTCTGATCATTGCTCTTGCCCGTTCCCCTCCTCGCCTGGACCATCAGGGAACTCGCCGTTCGAGTCTTCGTGACGGCGCGCTGCCGCGACGGCGGCTTCGCGCCACGCTGCGCCTTCCATGTCGATGCGGAATTTTTCAAGGTGGATGAGTCCAGTGGGTGTTAGGCGGCTGTCGTGTCGGTCTCCTGGGTGGCGTCCTGGGCTGGTCGGTTGATCCAGACGGTGTCGGGCAGATCGAGGATCTTCGGCACCGCGTTGGTGGTGCCGAAGCGGTGTGGGTGTCGGTCGCGGGCGTCGGCGAGCACGGTGCGTCGGTCGGCGGCTTTGGCGGTGGCCAACCCGAAGTGCACATCGGCGGGGGTATGCAGTCCGATGCCGGTGTGACGATGTTCGTGGTTGTACCAGTTGGCGAAAAGTTCCATGAATTGCCTTGCATCACTGAGTGATCCAAACCGTTCAGGGAATTCCGGCCCGTACTTCAAGGTCTTGAACAGCGACTCGGAGTACGGGTTGTCATTGGACACCCGTGGCCGCGAATGCGACCGGGTGACTTCCAGATCTGCGAGCAGCACCGCGACGGTCTTGCTGGTCATCGACGTGCCGCGATCGGCGTGCACGACGAGGGGCACCCCGTGCACGGTGAAGATCTGCTCCATCATCTCCTTGGCCAGGACCCCGGATTCGTGGGCGTGGACCTGCACGCCGACGATGTAGCGGGAGTAGATGTCGATCATCACGTAGGCGTCGAAGTAGGTGCCCTTCACCGGGCCCGCGAGCTTGGTGATGTCCCACGAGTAGACCTGCCGCGGTCCGGTCGCGACCAGCTCCGGACACACCTTCGCTGGGTGCCGGGCCAGCCGGCGGCGTTCGGCGACCAGCGTGTTCTCGGCCAGTACCCGGTACATCGTGGACACCGAACACAGGTAGCGGCCCTCGTCGAGCAACTGCGCGTAGATCTGCAACGGTGCGAGATCGACGAACCGGTCGCTGGTGAGCACGTCGCGGACCCGGCGCCGTTCCAGATCGGTCAGCTTGTTGGCCGGGTCGCCCACCGGTTGCGCCGCCGGGGTGGGCGCGGTGGCGACGTGGTGCCGCCGGGTCGCGGTGGAGCGCACCACCCCGGTCAAGGTCGCTGCGTGCCTCGTCGAGACACCACCGGCGATCAGCGAGGTGTAGGTTGCCGTCATCGATTCTTGCGCTTCTCGTCGGAATCCGCTCTCTCGGAAAGACTTTCCAAGAGAGCGTGTGCTTTTCCCATGATGTCCAGGGCGGCCTCGGTGGTGGACAACCGCTTGCTCATCAGGGCGTTCTCCCGCGTGAGACGGGCGATCTCGGCTTGCTCGGCGGTGAGCCTGCCGACCTTCTCCCCGGGCCGCTTACCGGCTAGAACCCCGGCATCGCGTTGCTTGCGCCATTCGCTGATCAACGACGAATACAAGCCCTCCCTCCGCAAGTACGCGCCACCTTCACCGTGCTCGCATGCCTGCTCGTAGGCCGAGAGGTACGCAAGCTTGTCGGCCGCGGTGAACGCGCGGCGTCGCCGCGGTCCGTCGGCTCTGGGGTGGGTCGGATCCATCCGTTCATTGTCGTTCACCGAAATAATCGTGGAGCTGGTCATGGTGTGCCGATCCGTATCTCGCCCCGCGTCAGGCTGATTTGCTCTGAACCAGTGGACTCAACTCACCCTGACACGCAGGGATGCCGGGCATGTCGATCCACTGGCAGCCCAGGCATGCCGCCTGCGCGACCCACAGCACGGCGTCCAGGACGACTCCCGGATGACGGGCAGGCCAACGATCCCGATCGGTGCCGTGCACCGCTTCGTAGGCCTGGCGCAGCTCTTCGCGCTGATCCCACCGACGCCGCGCGATGTTGACACCGCTCGATGAGATCTTCCAGGCGATCCATGACCGCACCCGGTGCGGAGGTCCAAACTCGGCGTCAAAGTAGGGACCCCACGTCTTTGCCGCACCGGCTGGTGCTGACATCGACATCGTCCAGCCCCCCATCCAGGTGTTGGTCTCGACTGCCCGTTGCACAGCAGAACGGGTGTCGTCATCGTCAGAAGGATTGGTGTCGCTCATCGCCCGATCCATCACTCGGGCCTCCGCATAGGAGGCGCTCTTGCCCGCACCGGTCGGTGCTGGCCGCTTCGTCATCCGAGCCACCCACGAGCGTGGGGTTGGCGTGCCGTCCAGTCGGAGCTTGGCGACGACAACTCGTGAAGCAAGATCAAGAATACGAGGAAGAACCGACATCGGTGTGATCGGCGATCATTCGCCATGACGCAAGCTCCTCCCCGTACCTCCGGTGGAACCGCTTGCCGTCGGCCAGAGCGCGCTCCGGGTCGATCCACGCCGTCGCGGCAACCGATTGGTGACGGTATTGCTAGGGCACCGGACGCGCAGCTGGCACTCGCTGGAACCCCCTACCTCACTGAGGTAGTTATCGCCGCGATCACCGAGGAGGTGGGATGGCGCTCGACCGACGGTGATCTAGCTTTGGCACTCGTCGCACGGGCAGGCGGTGGTGATGCGGAGGTTGGTGATCCCGCCCTGGTTGACGCAATCTAGAATCAGGGCGCGCACCTGGTGTAGGAACCGCTCGTCGTCGGTGCCGACTTCGATTGTTGCCTCAACCGGAGTGAACCGATGCATCGGGATCGATGTTCCCGCAAAGCGGTAGCCCTGGTTGTCGACCGTTTGCATGATCATCTGGTCTTGCCCTGTCCACTCGATTCCCACCCGAATCTCGTAGTCGACTGGTCCGATGTGCGCGCCCACGGTCCGCACCAATCCGAGGAAGTCGGCGACAGCTCCTTCGACGGCTGCGGAGTCGATTAGCGATCCCGGATTGAAACCCTCGCGGGACCGATGACCGCCGATAGCGAAAACGACCGTGACCGAGCCGTCGAAGTGGATGCTGGCCCATGCCTCTTTCCACCGTGCTTTGTCCTCGATGGCAGTGTTCGGCGCAACCCAGCGACGGAGACCTGGGCGAGGATTGATGAGGCTGGCTGTATCGAACGGGCGAATGCCCTCCCTTCTCGCATAGCTGAGGGAGCGTTCGGCAGCATTGTTAAACAGGCGGGGCGCGTCTTCACGATCCCACCGAGTGATGGTCGTCGGCGTCACCCGAGGACGACCAACGGCGAACAGCCAGGCGCGTTCTGCGGTATCCCGACCGGCGATCAGTTCCCCATAGAGATTGTCGAGAGCCTCTGCCGCGTGGCGACGCTCGTCGAACCGGGCTCTGTACATCGCCTCGATCTGACGTTCCTTCATCCACACCGTGTCGGCGTTGTTTCGGATCGGAGCCGCGAAGTAGTCGTTCTTGTAGATCAGGTGAGGACCATCGACGCTGGCGGGCACAACGATGACCACGCACTGATTGCCCGGTTCGCCCAGCCGGTGAATGCCTAGGCCGAAGACGGGTGGACTGATGGCGGTCACTGCTCCGCTACGCAGAGTCCGTTCATGATTTTCGGTCAGATCGCCAGCGTCCACACGCTCGGTCGCGCGCTTCTCCTGCTCTTTGACTCCGTAGACGATGACTCCACCGCCGCTGTTCGCCATCGCGGCGACGTCCTTGGGGAAGTCGGTCTGCGGCAGCCCGCTGGTCGGAGGAAGGCTGGATTTCCAGTCGAGGTCGTCGGTTTCCGCGATTGTCTGGCTCACCGCTTCGTCGATCATCTCGTCGGTCAGCGGTCCCGGACCGTGTCCGAGTAGGCGGTGCAGCGCTGTGAACTCCATGTCGACTACCCCCCGATCCTCAGTCTGCTGCGGCAGTGTATTGAACGTCGGTGCAATGAACGTGGTCTGTGAAGCTGTGTCACGCTTGTACTTCTGGACGAATGAGTAGCACGGCGGGGCCATCCGTCACCGTGGACCGGGCGGCAACGGTGGCCAGTCCGTTGCGCCGACAACCCACTCGCCGTTCTCGTCGGGTGCGATGACCCGCCACCCGCTCGTCCCGAATGCTGCGCGTTCCAGGCGGGCAGCAGCCAGGCGGGGCTTATAGATGTGTGGCCCGTCTGGACCGAAGTGGCTGAAGGTGCTTTCGACCTTGCGCCATAACCCGTATTCGTTCGCCTTGCCGTGGTACTCGGCGAGGTCGATGCGGACTTTCTCTTCACCGGTCACCTGCTTGGCGCTCTCGCAGCTCACCTGCGCCCGACCGAGAGCGTCGGCCCAAACGATCACGAAGGCGCTGCCGTACAAAAGTGCTTCCCGCATGACCACGGCTGAGAGCTGGTCTAGGTCGTTTCGCTGCCAGTCGGGCCAGATGTCGGCTCCAACAAAACCGGTGATCCGGCAGCGTTCGGCAAGGGAGGTGACTACGAGCCTTGGCAGGTTGCTCACCATCCGTCCAAGGCGTGTGCCTAGAGCAGTGCGGGCCTCAGGCGAGAGGAACGCCAACGGCTGGGTACCGGTGTAGTAACGGTCCAACTCTCCGTACCGCGCCTGAGGGGCATCGAGTGTCTTGAGGAGTTCGACAAGTAGGGCAGAGGTCATTACGCGAAACTCGCTGTCTTGTATCGTTTTTGAGGTCGGGTGGCTCGCCAGGTGGCGCGACTATGGGCCATCACGAGGCACGCTGCCAGGTCAATCTTCAGTGCCTTGCGGGATCGGCTTGCCTTCGAAAGGCGCATACCCCGAGCGTCATTGACCACGACGGCATTGCCGACATGCTCAGCCAGGCGGAGGTCACCTGAGTGTGTGAGGTTGCCGTTCACACACGCGCTGTAGAGGTCCGTAGTGGCCGCTGTCAGCCTCGCTGGCGAGTGAGGGAACTCGGTGACGGGCAATCCTTCGGCGGCAAAGATCTGCAGCGTCCTGGTCCACCTGAACGGGTCGGCCACACACTCGACCATGCGGAACTGTTTGGCCGCTTCCCTGATCGCGTCCTCAACCTCTGCGACAGGTACGCGCCAGGTGCCGTCATCGGTGGCCGGTCGTTCCCACAGGCCGACCACATCCACATGCGGGCACTCGCTGACTGTGGCCACGAGTAGGGCCGTGGAGTCATCGCTGAACGAACCATCAAGGGACACAATCACGTCGCCCCCACCGCCGACCGGGACGCCCGTACCTAGCGACTCCCATACCCCGACGGGCAGAAACTCGCCGGTCGTGTCATTCACGAACTGGCACAGGCGACTACGCCGGTAGCTGTTCTCCCTCGTTGTCCTCACCAGAGTCTTGAATGAGTCGGGAGCCAGGAAGTCGCCATAGGCTGGGTTGGCCAGCCGGACGCAGTGCTCACAGGTGACGGGATGACTCTGGTAGGCGTCGGCGGAGAACTCTCGCCAGACGATGTATTCGTCACCCAGCTCGCGGTGGAGTTGGCGTAGGTCCGTCAGAACTGAGTCGGTCGCGACGAGATCTAATTGCCAGGGCCGCAACACAAACGGCTTCAGATCGTCGCCCTTGCCGACCTTCAGGAAGCGCTTGCAAAACTGGGCGAAGCGCTGCGACTGCGAATTACGCGGACGCCACGGCAAGGCGGAATCGTCCACCTTGGCCTTCGGTCCGCGCTGAACGGGCACCTGTGTGTCTCGCTTTCGTTGAACTTGGTCGCTCTTTGGTGGCAGCGCCATACACTCCGGCCATGACCGAGATCGATGACCTGAACTCGCAACTCGCTCCACTCGGCTACCAAGCCGAGGAGATCGACCACCCAAGTCGTCCGCCCATCCGAGTCACGCGACTCGGCGGGCGCGGGCCGGTTTACGAGTTTCAGACCGTCGAGGAAACCGCAGAGGCATTTGACCGGCTGGCGAAGAACTCTCAACGCTGGTGCCTGGACCTTGAGCACGGCAACGTCGATGTGGACCGCGCAACCGGCGAGGTGACGCCTCGCGATGGCGGGCAGTCGTTCAACCTCTCCGACCTGGAGATCATTGAGCGCACCGGCGCATCCAAAGACGCACAACCAGAAGTCCGTCCGATGGACGTGCGCCGACTCACCCAGATCTGCATCCACAGCAGCGAGCGACCGGCCTACGGCGGCTGGTGGCATCTCCGTCAGTAGCGGTATTTAATTCCGTGTGCGCCTTAGCGCCGGGGTTCGCCGGGGCCTGACCTGGGGTTATACCCCCGGTTTCCCACCTCTGACCGCCTACTGGCGAGTAGTGATGTGCCCTGACCTGGGGAAACGTCATCCGTTGGGGCGCAACGGGTCTCGTGCTCCCGTTGTTTGCTGGCCTTCCACGTTTATCGTGCCTGGCCTGCACCTATGGCGGGTCGCCGGCTGTCTCGCATCTGGCCCTATTCGCCCGCGTAGTACCTGGCTCTGCGCGCGGTGCGGGCTGCGATGGCGGCGTGCACGGCCTGGCGCTCGGCGTCGGTGCAGCGGTCCTGTCGTGCCGAGTTATGCGACCGGCAGAGCACCTGGCAGTTGAGCGGCTCAAGGGCCAGCGATGGGTCCTCGGCCAGGCTGATGATGTGGTCGAGAGTCAGGTCCGTGGACGGGCATCCTGGCACTGAGCAGAAGGGCTGCGCCTTGCGTAGCCGTGCCGACAGCCGATCCCACGCGGCGGTGCGGTGACGCTCTGCCCGTGTGCCTCTGGCGCGGGGGCGTGCACCACATAAGCACCACAGTTGCTGAGCAGACTTCCTGAGCATCAGGAAGGAATCGACCATGACCAGCACAATCGCCGACGTTCCGGTCCCTGTCGGCACCGCGTTCACTGTGGGCGCTGGCCGCTGTCGCTCTGCCCGGCGTCGGCGGGCTTGTGGTCTTATCGCAGTCGGGGTGCGCGTCGAATACGGCAGGCTAAAGCCGGATTCGCATCGCGGACATCGGGCATCGCGCGCTTCGCGGGTCCCGGGGGGCCGTTAAGCGCTGGATGTCTGCTCGATAAAGTCGCCTAGCAGCCGGCTCACCGGGATTAATTGTCCCGACTTCGATGGCCGACGGCAGGGTGACGGTCACCGATGCGAGGCCCTGGGTGCGGAATCTGACAAGCATCGTGATCAGTTCAGCGATTGCCTCGGCGGCTTTGTGTTTCGCGGATTGACCACCACACTTTGGAAATCACTGAGGACCGCCGAGGGCCGGTATTACTCGCCGACAGCCTGGTGCGCTCGAGCCATTCGAGCAACGGCAGAGGCATCGCGTGGTTGTGCACGTCGATTCGCTGCGGGTGGACGCCGGCCGCGTCAGCCCGGTTGGCTGTCGTTAGTCTCGTTTGCGTGCATCCAGTTCCTCCACGTCCTCGGCGTCGAAGTCCGTGTTGGCCGCGCGAGTACGCCGGAGCTAGGGGCTTCTTGCTGAATGAAACTTCCTTTCAGCCCTACCGTTCCCTCCTGGTGGCATGCGAGACTCCGCTCGAGCACTTGTCACACGCAGGCTCTGACGACTCACGCAATCGCGACGCCGCCACTGTCCTCTCGTCGAGAGTGGTACCGACAACGGAAACTAGCCAAGGAGACGCAAATGGCGAAGGCACCAGCCAAGAAGGCCGCGGCTAAAGCACCAGCCAAGAAGGCCGCGGCTAAAGCACCAGCCAAGAAGGCCGCGGCGAAGGCACCAGCTACGCCGAACGTGACCCCTGAGACGCCGAACTTCACCCCGGATGTCGAGGCGGCCGCGGAGCGAATCAAAAAGACGAGTGAGCGCGTGCTCGAGTTGAGCAAAGAGAATGGCCTCATCTGGCTGGAAGCGTACGAGAAGATGTTGGACGGGGTGCTCAAGCTTGAAGAGGACGCGGCCAAAGGTCTCGGTTCCGACTGGGTCGAAAAACTTGTGTCAACGCAAGCCGACTTTATTCGTGACACGTTACGGGCATACCTCAGTGCATTAAAAGATCGACTGAAGTAGTCCCGGTGCCCTTCGCGGCCCGGTGCGTCTCTGATGTATAACCAGAACGTACAGCTCTGGCGGTTGGCTACGACCGCGGAATTATCGGTGATCGAAATAGGCTGGGCCGACGGACGATTGGCAGGACCATCCAGACTGCCCGCACCGCGTCGTCTTCGGCCAGGACCGGGTTGTCCAATGCCGCAATGGAGACGAGGTGACCGTCTCAACGAGTTGCATTCAGTTCAGTGACGGCAGCATCGATTCCGCTGCTGTTGCGGAAATTGCAGACAACAGGGCGGTGATCGACCAGGCGAAGGGGATGCTCATCCTCCTGTACGGAGTGGATGACGAGTCGGCCTTCGACATGCTGAGGTGGCGATCTCAGAGCACGAACGTCAAACTGCGAGCACTGGCCGGGCAGCTGGTGTCTGACTACCGCGCACTCAGCAACGGAGAAGCGCTCCCACCCCGCTGGGTCTACGAAAAGACGCTGATGATAGTTCACGAGCGGATCGCCCGAGACCGATCTGATTCGCCCGTCGCATCGTTGGTGCATCGGGAACCTGATCGCCCACCTGAATCCCCTCATTGGCAGGCCCCCAAGCGTTTTGGAAGCTCGTCGCCGGGTAACCGCCAAGCGGGGTGATGGTTGGTTGCGTCCAAGCCCCGACGAAGGGCGAACCCGGTGCAGCCCTGACGTTGAGATCACAGCGCAGCCGGGTTTGGCCGCTTGTCGCGAAATCTGTTGGCTTCGGCGTAGTGGGGCCGATCCCCCTTCCAGCGCGCGGGTGCAGGCCGAATCAACCGAGTGGAACGGTCACAATCTAGTAAGTCGAAGAAAGGACCCAGCGATGTCAGAGAAATGGGGAATATCCAGAGTCGGTAAGTTGGAGGTCGAAGTAGGTGAAACACTGCAGGAAGCTATTATTCGGCTTCAAATCTTGCCGCTACCTCCCCTCGCCTGGACGGATTGCTTCCTACAGACGGTTCGTGGGCATCAAGTCACCATAACCGGAACAGAAACCCACCCAGACAAGATTGAGGCCGTCGCACGTCCTGCCGAAGTTGAGGACGTGCTCGGAAAAATCGACTCCGCGATTGAGAACGCGAACAAGTACGTTGAAAAGGTGGTGCATTCCCGGCGGCAAGCCGGCCGTGCCGTTAAGTTGGCTGAAGCCGACGAGAGGCAGAAACTACAGGCCGAGCTTGACCAGCTCGCGGAAAAGCTCTCCAAACCCGAATACGCCGAAGACGCGGGGGCCGACTGAGTCGCAGCGGATCATAAGTCGCGGTAGTCATCCATCCGCGCCACCTCTGCGAACCAAACGGAGCTGCCGCCCGTCTGACCTAACACCCCATCCATCGGCCCGCCATCTGCCTCTCCTGTGGCGGGCCGACTTCTGCGTCAAGGATGCGAGCTAGGTGGTGGTCGTTTCAGCCACTTTCTGAGCCTGAGGAGCTGATTGACGACTATGCCGACAGCTAACAGCACCAGCAGCGTCACGACGATGGCGGTACCCACTCCCTAATCATCCTGCTTGGGTTGGCGGGCCGATTCATGTCGACGCAGGCGCTCGGTTCTCTAACCACTCTCTGGCGTTTTGCGCACGACGCGGTTGCCGGCGTCGGCAAGATGGGGGTGTGGCTGCTGTCGGCAAGTTGGTGCCGGCGCCGACGCGATATCCGCGCGGACATGCTCTGCGACCCGACCGGACGCTGGTGCGGACCGTCTGTCCGTGGCCATGTTGAGGTCCCCGCGGGTGGCCGGGAAAAGTCCCCACCGCCTTGCTGTGGTTGAGGTTAGTTCAGGGGCGTCCACCTCGCTTGTGTCGGGCGTGGCGCATGCGGAACGAGTCACCGTCGGTGATGACGACGCTGGCGTGGTGTAGGAGCCGGTCCAGGATGCTGGCGGCGGTGGTGTGCTCGGGTAGGAAGCGGCCCCATTGCTCGAAGGGCCAATGGGAGGCCACCGCCAGTGAGCGGCGTTCGTAGGCACCGGCAACAAGCCGAAATAGTAGTTGGGTGCCGGTGTCATCGAGCGGGGCGAATCCGACTTCGTCGATGATCACCAGGTCGGCGCGCAGCAGGGTGTCGATGATCTTGCCGACGGTGTTGTCGGCCAGGCCGCGGTAGAGGGTGTCGACGAGGTCGGCGGCGGTGAAGTAGCGCACTTTGTGACCGGCCTGCACCGCGGCGTGACCTACACCGATCAGGACGTGGCTCTTGCCGGTACCCGGCGGACCAATAATGGCCAGATTGTGTTGGGCCCGAATCCATTCCAGGCTCGCCAGGTAGTCAACGGTGGCTTGCGGGATGGACGAGGCGGCCACGTCGAATCCGTCGAGTGTCTTGAGGACCGGGAACGCGGCGGCTTTGAGCCGGTTGGCGGTGTTGGAGGCATCGCGGGCGGCGATCTCGGCTTCGACAAGGGTGCGTAGCACCTCTTCAGGAGTCCAGCGCTGCGTCTTGGCGGTCAGCAGCACTTCGGCTGCGGTGCGGCGCACCGTCGCGAGCTTGAGCCGCCGCAACCCGGCATCCAGATCGGCAGGCAGATCCGGGACTGCCTTGGGGGCAACGGTTTTCGTGCTAGCTGTGGTTGTCACGATGCGCTCCCGTCGCCGGTGGTCGTGATCTTGTAGGCGTCCAGGGATCGGGTCGGCGCGGTGGGCAGGTCCAGCACCAGCGCGTCCCCGGCCGGGCGGGGCTGCGGCGCGGTGCCGGCGGCCAGGATGGAGCGCACATCGGCGGCACGGAACCGCCCGAACGCCACCGCCCGCCGCAGCGCCGCCACCAGTTGCTGCTCGCCGTGGGCGGCGCCGAGCCCCAGCAGGATCTCCAACTCGGCACCCAGGCGGGTGTTACCGATCGCCGCCGCACCTACCAGAAACGCTTCGGCATCCTCTCCCAAAGCGCAGAACTGGTGTTCGGCTGTGGTTTTCGGACGCGGACCGCGGTTGGGCGCGGGTCGGGGACCGTCGTAGTGCTCGTCGAGGATCGACGTCTCCCCGGGTGCGACGAGTTCGTGTTCGGCCACGATCGCCCCGGTGCCCGGCTCCACCACAACCAGCGCCCCGTGGTCGATGACAATGTTGACGATGGCCCCGATCAGCCGGGTGGGCACCGAATAGCGCGCCGAGCCGTACCGGACACACGAGAGCCGGTCAACCTTGCGGGTCACCGACGCCGCGCCGATCTCGGGGCGCAGCGACGGCAGCGAAGCCAGCAGCTCTCGCTCGGCCGCTAGACGCTCGTCGGGCACCGCGCAGATTTCCGAATGCACCGCGGCGTTGACCTCCGCACACCACGTGACCGCGGCCGCGTTGGCTGCGGGGATGCTCACCGGCACACCCGACACCGCCGCCTCGGTCAATAGCGGCACCACCAGGTCAGACTGCGCGTAGCCGCACAGGTGCTCCACAATGCCCTTCGATTGCGGGTCATCGGCCTCACACCAATCCGGTCGGAACCCGTAATGCGTGGCGAATCGGACATAGTCGGCGGTGGGTACCACCACGTTGGCGACCACCCCACCCTTCAGACAGCCCATCCGGTCGGCCAGCACTTTGGCCGGGACCCCACCGATCGCGGCCAGCGCATCGGCGATCATCGCCAGCGTCGTCGACGCTTTCTGATCGGCGGCAAACCGCACGAACCGCCACCGCGAAAACGCCAGCACCGCGCAGAACACGAACAACCCCGGCGCGGCCTCGGCCCAATCGATCACCAGATACTCACCCGGCGACCACACCGCCGGGCGGCGACCCCGATGATGATCCTTGCGCCACAACGCTTTCTGCTCGGCCACCAGCCGCCGAAAGTTGCGCGGCGATCCCTCATAACCGGCTGCCTTCGCGATCGGCAACAGCCGCTTGGCCGAGATCCGGCCCCGCGACTTGTCCACCCGCTCGGCGACCAAGTCGCGCACGGCATCGAAATTGCGCGGCCGCGGCTCCCGCGCCGGTGGCCCACCGGCCTCAGCGCGCTCGACCGCGCGCTTGACCGTTTTATGGGTGGTGCCGCACAACTCGGCGGCCCCACGATAGGTTCCGACCTCCCGATAGGTCGAGATGATGTTCATACGCTCCCTTGCAGACTTCAATGGAACTCCCTGGGCGGTGAGGTGACTGTTGGCGCAATCACCGTCACCGCCCAGGCCACGAGCTCCGCGGACCGACACGACACGCAAGGGAGTGGGGACTTCTACCTGGCCACCAATGGAGACATCCACCTGGCCATCAATGGGGACCTACAGCTGGCCACCAATGGGGACTTCCACTTGGCCACGGACACCGTCTCTTGCTCATGTGGTGGACACACCACTTGGCGGTGCCATTGGAGATATTGTCAAGACCTGTGGATGAGGTTGTTTCAGGCGACCTCCGTTTCGGTTGATTCGCCGGTCTCGGCGGGTGTGATGTCGATGGGGCGTTCGAGCAGTTTGCCTTTGTGGAAGACGGCGCCGGCGCGGACGAGGGCGACCAGGTGCGGTGCATTGACGGCTCGCCAACGGGCTTGTGCGGCGTCGATCAGCTTGTAGGCCATGGCAATTCCCGCCGCTCGGGATCCGGGGCCCTTGGTGACCTTGGTCCGCAACCGCACGGTGGCGAAGGTCGACTCGATCGGATTCGTAGTGCGCAAGTGGATCCAGTGCTCGGCCGGATACTTGTAGAACTCCAGGAGCACGTCGGCGTCGTCGACGATCTTGGCGACCGCCTTGGGGTACTTGGCGCCGTAGTCGACCTCGAACGCCTTGATCGCGACCTGGGCCTGGTCGATGTCCTCGGCGTTGTAGATCTCCCGCATCGCCGAGATCGCGCCCGGGTGTGCCGACTTGGGCAGTGCAGCAAGGACATTGGCCTGCTTGTGAAACCAGCAACGCTGCTCGCGGGTGGCCGGGAACACCTCGCGCATCGCCTTCCAGAACCCCAGCGCCCCATCGCCGACAGCCAACACCGGGGCGGTCATCCCGCGGCGGCGGCAACCCCGCAGCAGATCGGCCCACGACT
Organism: uncultured Actinomycetota bacterium; assembly: GCA_963841555.1. Classification (GTDB taxonomy): domain Bacteria; phylum Actinomycetota; class Actinomycetes; order Mycobacteriales; family Mycobacteriaceae; genus Mycobacterium. Next base: position 12,114 of record CAWJDL010000002.1, on the reverse strand, counting down.
CGGTGGACTCCCGATAGCCGTCGGTCAGGGCGACGAGCTCCTTGCGGCCATCGGACCGGACCCCGATCATCACCAGCAGGCAGAGTTTCTCCTGCTCGAGACGGACCTTGAGGTGGATGCCGTCGACCCACAGGTACACGTAATCGGTACCCGACAAATCGCGCTGCCCGAAGGACTTGGCCTCGTCCTGCCACTGCGCGGTCAGCCGGGTGATCGTCGTCGCCGACAGGCCCGCACCGGAGCCGAGGAACTGCTCCAGGGCCGGACCGAAATCGCTGGTCGACAAGCCGTGCAGGTAGAGCAGCGGCAGCACCTCGGTCATCTGCGGCGACTTGCGTGACCACGCCGGCAGGATCGCCGACGAGAACCGCTGCCGCTCACCGGAATCAGGATCCACGCGCTTGTCGTTGACCCGAGGCGCGTGCACAGAGACAGCGCCCGCCGCGGTCAACACCTCCCGCTCATCGTGGTAGCCATTGCGCACCACCAACCGTCGGCCGCGCTCGTCGAGCTGATCACTGAACTGGTCAACGTAGGCAGCGACCTCGGCGGCCAACGCCGCCGCGAGCATCTGCCGAGCACCATCTCGGACGATCTCATCAAGCAACGACCGTGACGCACCCGCGTCCTCGTTGGCTGATTCCGCATCGTGAACTACCGTGAGCATGGGCGTACCTTCCCCAACCAGCGCGCCAACGCCGGTCTTGATCAGAGCTACTGGACTTTCAGATCATCCTCGGGAAGGTGCGCCCACTTACGCCGCCTCGCCGAGGGTCATCCACAGGTTCTGATCATTGCTCGTGCCATTGCGGTGAAGTCATCTACCGGCCTGTGCTTTCCGACCACTGCAGGCTGCTGAACGGCCGCGCCAGCACCCCGAGGGCACAATTGACCTCATGGCCGACCCGCCGGCGTTCCGCACCGGCTATATGTCGATACTTCTGCCCGTAGAAACGGGCGAGGGTGAGGTACGGCGCATCATCCGCGAGAGCGTCATCCGCGCACTGGCCGCTACGGGCGAATGGCCGATACGCGTTGATGTTGTAACAAGCACGGGGTCCGACGACGGACAGACGAAACGGTGGTTTGTTGAGTACGCGACCGGGCCCTACGGCCAGGCCATAGACCAGCCCGACGAGCCGGTTTAGCCGTTGCTTTGGGTGGCTGTCCGCGTCATCCTGCCTGGGTGGCGGGCCGAACCCAATTCAGCGCCCCAACACAGATCAACTACTCGCCGTTGTTCAGATCCTCGATTCCCAGGACTAACCATGCCTCTTTCAAATCTTGCAAACGCATGTCTTCGGCGACCTTGACGCCGTGCTCACTAAATCGGCCCTCTCGTGCATCGGTGACAACCGCAACGAGCTGGCGCGTCAGCTCCTCCGCCTCATCGATTGACATGTTGATGGCAACGTCACGGCTGTCCTTCCCGAAGGGCCGCACGGACACATAAGCGGCTACCTCGTCCCCCTCACTGTCTATATGCGGCGGCATCGAGAACACATAAGGAGTTTGGTCGTCTTCCATGCGGAAAGTGCTCACGAGCATGAGCGGAACCTACAACAACGCTCCCGACAAGTAACGGCGTTGATCCCGGCACGCCACCCTACAGTGACCGCGCTCGACCAGGCGGTCCAGGACCAGCGTTCCCGCGGTGGCGCATCCGCAGAGGCCGTGCCCTCGTGCTCGTCGCGCACGCACTCGACAACCTGCGTGTCGCACGCCATGTCTAAGTCAAGGCGCGCGACCGCGCAATTGGCAAGTGGTGGGTCAGAACTTCTCAACTTTGACGGCTTCGTCGCGCCCGCCAGTTCCCGAGTGAGGATCACCCCGATGCTGCGGGCGTAATACTTGTTCTCGGCCGGGGCGGTGGGGTCGAGCAGGTCAACGTCTTTGGTGACCAGCAAGTCGCTGAGAGGCCCAGTAAGCGGGGTGGTTTCGCGGCCGGTGAGGTTGAGCACCTCGCCAGTGTCCTCGGCGATGCCCTTCGCGTACTCCTCGCGGTACTGATCACCGACCTGCGGATGGCCCGGCATGATGATGCCGGGTAGCGCGCCGTTCACGCCGCCTTCGAACGATCCGCTCGTGTCCGCGGTGCCGTCCTCCAGCTTCTTGGTCGCTTCGCCGAAATACCAGACATTGCCGTCGCCATCCTGGGCATACCAGTCCAACGTGTCTTCGACCATCTTGGCGTCAAGGCTGACGGTGTCGTGGACGACCACGGTCTTGACGCCCATGATCATCTTGGTGTCGCGGGTGACCTCGGTCGTCGTCTGTTGCAGACCATCGGGCGTATGAGCCTCGTAAATCGTGCGGGTGCCCGGAACCATTGGGAGATAAGGGTTGTCGATCGTGGCCGAAAAGGCCGCGGGGTCGATCGTCGGCGAATAGGGATCGGTGATCCTCATCGGCGCGGTACTCGACGGGGCCGCAGACGCGCTTGGGTTCGGTGCTGGTGCAGGGTTCCCCCCGCAGGCCGCCGTCAGCACGACCACTGACCATCCCGCGCCGATCGCCGACAGACGCGCTGCCATGTTCACGCACATGATTCTCAACGCGTCACCTGAATCGACGCTGAATGTCTTAGCCGCCGCGGCCCCAGATCCACCAGATCAATTCCGCTGAGCAGAACCGCCGTCGAGTCGGCCACCAGAATCTGGCCGCCATGCCCGGCGGCCATCACCCGCGCCGCGCGGTAGAGCGCCGTTCCGTAGTAGTCCCCGTCGCGCCAGCCCATCAGCCACTGTGTGCACTCCACAGGACGGCTCAACGGCAGTAGCCAGCAAGCCGAAATGTTCCGTCTTGGCCCCCAGCGACTGCGGTGAATCCGGCGCAACACCGCTTACCTGTTGAAAGGAGATCGATCTGATGAGTGAATCCTTCAGCGCCTTCCGTGAGCAGTATTTGAGGCGTCACGAGAATCCTGTCAACAGCGCGTTGCACACGGTCGCGGTTGTCGTGGAAGTAGGTGGCTTCGTTGCGGGTGTCGCCACGAGGCGCATACGAGTGGGCGTGATCGGCTACACAGTCGCCTTCGCGATCGCGACGGTAGGCCATCTTTTCCAACCGGTGACCCTGCGAGACCACATCGTCGCAGGCTTCCCCCATCCGATCTGGCCCGTCCGAGCCGAGGCCAGCGCATCGTTGCTCGCCCCACCTAATAGGCCACGGCGATGGTGTCATCAGGCCACACCTTGGCAAGCCCCACGGGTCGGGCGAGCCGGGGTCACCGCCTAGCTCGATGCCTTCGACGAACACCCGTAATGTGGCCCGCCGGTTGCCCCCGAGAGCGGAAGATCAATCCCGTCTGCGGCAAACGGGCCGAGAGCAATGCGACACAAAGGAGTAACCATGGCTACAAATAATGTCGAGATCTCCAAGAAGGGCTATGCCGCGTTCGACAAGGGCGACGTCGAAACGGTCTTGAACGACTATGACGACAACGTCGAGTTTGTCGTACCCGGTAACAGCGCGCTCAGCGGAACTTATCGCGGCAAAGGCGGGGTCACGGACTTGTTCCAGAAGGTGGGCGAGAAGAATTTCAAAATAACGCCCGAGCGTTTCCTCGCCGATGACGATGTCGTGGTCGTCCTCTCGAAAGTCAGTGTGGGCGGAGAATCCGGGCTTCAAGCCGATGCGTTCACCTACCGGGACGGCAAGGTCGTCAAGGCCCAGAGCTACGGGGACACTGCCATGTTTGAACGGGTCTTCGGCAAAAAGTAGCCTCCGCCGACATCAACCCATTGGAGAACCGCATCACCGACAGGGTGTGCGAGGTAGCGCGGCGGCTCTATGGAATGCCAGGGTGCGGCGCGGTAACCGCGGCGAAGATCATGGGCGAGACCGCGCTCGTGACCCGCTTCTCCAGTAGGCCGCGTTTGCGCAACATGCCGGTTTGGCCCCGGTTCCGCACTGGTCCGACGCACCACCGGACGGATGCGTCGACCGAAATACGGCAATCGGCAACTTAATTCGGCCGTCCATCGTATCGCTGTCACCCAGCTTCGGTTGGACGGCTCGGGACGGGACTATTACCACAAACGACTCCAGGCTGGCGACACCCGTCCGATGGCGCTTCGGGCACTCAAACGACGGATTGGCCGTGTGGTCTACGGCCATCTGCGCGAGGATCATCGATGCCGCCAACGCGGCAATGTACGAGGGTGAGCTTGTTCAGGCCGCCGACTGCAGCGAATCACGAAGCCACCGAACCGCTGCCCAAACGGGCACGCCCTCGGCCCGAATCAGGTTCTCGTGAGGCATGTTTCCTGCCCCACATCAAACAACTCACTCGATCCGGAACCCAAGCGTGTCATCCGCGCGCGAGCCCGGTCCATAGCCTGGTGACCGGTAAGGCTCTTGTCGTTCTCCGCGATCTTGTCGCGCAGGGCGCAGAGAATCCTCAACTGGTGGTACTGCATCGCTTCCTCCCGGCCGCGTACCGGGCGGCTACCCGCAGGGGCGGCACATTCATCGGAGATGGCTTGCGGGGAATCAGGTGAGCCGGGTTGGTCGTGTGAATCACGACCTCGTGGTAGGCGTAGCGGCCGCACCGGACCATGCCCCTCACCCAACCTTTACCAAGATCTGTAATGCGATGACTCCTTCGCTTTTCGGTCGAGGGCCGCGGCGCGGGCCGCATCAGGGCAGGACGAGTCCACCCTGAGGCACCAGCTGCCGTCGCTATAGGCACCTTGCAGGGCGACACGTGAACTTGGGACCGGTCAATTCACACCCTCATTCCTGCCGGTTGACGAGATCGCGCAGGCGACGCCGCGCCTCCGCCCGCCCGGGCCTCTCTGTCCGCCTTCTTCCGGGCCGCCCCAACATGCCAGAACTGCTGGGCTACCCGCTGCATCCCTTTCGCCTTCAGGAGGCTCATGTAGGGGTCGCCGTGATGCTCGCGTTCATAGGCCAAAAGCTCTTGGTCGGTCATGGCCGCCAGTTCCTCACGAGTCATGTCGCCCATCGGTACCTACCCTTACAAATCTCGCCATCCGGTGGTACTTGTCATCCTCGTCCGGGCTGTCGTCGATGGGCACCATTCGCACCCCGTCAACCGCCTGCGATGTCTGCTGTGATGTAGGGGCTTCGCCGCGTAGGGCCGCTTGCACCTCGGGCCACCGTTCGGAGGGGATGAAGGTCCGCACCACCTCGATGATGCGGCCCATGTCGGCCAGCATCCGGGCGCGGTCTATGGCGCCCTCGTCCTTGCGGGCGATCTCGTTGAGCTTGAGGGCGGCTTCCATGGCGTCGCGGTAACTGACAGAAGTGTGCTCATCGACAAGGGTCTGGTAGCCCTTCACCATGACGGTTTCTAAGAAGGCCAGTGGGGTGATCGCGGTCGCCACGCCCTCGATGAAGTCGACGCTGTTTTCCTTAGCCCGACGCTCCAAGATCTCGCGGTAGGTGGCGCGGGCCACCTGCTGAACCGGGAAGTGGCGGACGGTGTGGTTACGGATCGAATCAATGGTCACCCGATCACGCTTTTCGAGGTTGGCATTGTCGTCCCCGAGGGCGCGCAAGACCATGGCGTAGCTGGCCCCGGTCGCCAACAGATCGTTAACCTTCGTCCGCACCTCGTCGTTACGACATATGCGGCATCTGGGCTCTAGGTGGAACAGGTCGGCGCTCGGGGCTAACTCCGTCGATTCCACGGATTCGTCGCCAACGCCGCTGGCCGCCTCGGACACGGACATGGGTATTCCTCCTCGATCGATCGGGCGAACGCGCACGGTGGTTGATGGTTTCATTCTTTCAGAACGAGACCTGTTGCGCGACAAGGAAGAAACGTCAAGCGCAGGTCAACGCCAAGTCACATCCACTCCAAACTGAGCCCCAATTCTTGAGTTTCTGCGGTACTTCCCTGTCCTTGGTAGCGCCGCACTGGCTCAGGATCGGAATGGACATACCCGCAAGTCCTAAAGCATTGGTTGTCGTGAGCTACCAGCACCGTCCGGCGTGCTGGGTCCAGCAGCTCGGGCAGACGGGGTTCTCTTTCGGCATAGCGGGTTTCGGCTTCGTAGGGCCCAGCCTTGTGCGGGCACTGGGCTCTCGGCACCCGACATGGACCGGATCTGCGAAATCGTTGTGATACCTGATGTCGTCGCCAATGTCTATGCGCTTGCGGCAGCGCGGGCATACGCCGCGGTATTGGGCGCTGAAGGGCGCGCTGCAGTGTTGCCGATGTCTCCGCAGGAAATCGACGGCGTCGCTATCGTCGGCTTGTGTCCGGCGTCGGCGACCTCGTTTGCACCACGGCCGGGCCCATCTGCGCCACGCCACCCGGCTAAGGATTCCGAAAAGCCAATGGGTGGTGGCCGAAACGGACGAAGGTGTTTGGGGCGACCATCCCCGCCTGTGAATGTCCTTAGCCCGCAGCACATAACCGGTGCGTCGTCCCTCCGGTTAGTGTGGCCGATGCTATGCGGGACTGGTCGCCTGCGGGATCGAGAGCACATTATTGCTCAGTTCCTGGAGGGCCTTCGGTGGTTCCTTAGCGCTTGCGAGCGCTGTCACCTGATAGGCGATGCGGTGAAGTGATCCGTCCTGGACCGCCACGCTGGCGTCGAGAAGGAGCACATGCGCCGGCGGAATTCCCGGAAAGTTATGCGTCACCAGCTTTATGGTGGCGACATCGACCGCCGCGACGGCTGGGCGGTCCCCGAAGCTGGAGATTGAGGCCGATACGATCGCGCCCGCTCCGCCGGTGTAGTTCTGGACGGTCACGTTGCCAGCGGTTCCGGGGCCTAGTGGGATGAACGAGAAGACGTGGTCGTGGATCAGATTGTCGTTTGATTCGTTGAAGTCGAACACAATCCAGCCGGTGTAAATGTCCATCACCATATTGCGGATAGCGTCGGAGCCGTCGGGATTTGTGCCTGAGCCACTTCCTACGACGGTGCGGAAAACTTGGGGGTGGACAACGTCGCGAAGGGGAATATTGAAGGCCATCATTTCTCCTTGGGTGTAAAGGACAAGAGCAGAGGCGAAGGCACTCTGCGTCGCGCATACTCGGCGCCGTCGTGCAGCGATTATCACAGCGATTGCACATCAGAAAGACTGGATTTGGATTCCGGTACAAACGGACTGCGTCGCGCCCTGGTGCAGGCGAGCGTTCCTTTGCGACGTGCCTTCACCCCTCGGCCACTTACAACTCCACGCGGCGATGGGCCCGTACACTTCATCCGACATCCTGCGGGCCCGTCGTCATCCCTGCTTGGGTGGCGGGCCGTTCGGCGCGTTAAGCGCGTCTCGACGATGAGCAGAGGAGTTCGACCGCCAAGCGGATTGGCACCAATCGTCCAGGCTGCTCACAGGCTGTGAGCGTATTTTTGGGTGCCTCCGCAACCTGGCAAGCCCCGCGGGTCGCGCGAGGTAAACCAATAGCAGAAATGAAGTGATCACCCATGAAGTCGAATCAGCAGGTCCGGCAGGGACGGGTCAAAGTGTTCGCGGCAGTTATGGGTGGCAGCGCGGTCCTTGCAATGGGTGCCATGAGCGTGGCCCTTCATGACGAACAGGCACCGGGAGCACCCGGCGGTGTCGCTACGGGCACAACCTTCATCCAAGGGGGCGACATGACCCTCGGCGACACCGCCACTCCGACGACGCCGCCTACCGCCCCCGAGACGTCCGTCGCGGCGCCGCCGGTCAAGGCGCCGCCCTACGGCGGCGGCGGGTAAGGGCGCGCGCCGCTGAAGAGTCGTGAAAGCACCATACGCGGAGACAACAGTCGTTTGGGGGAAGGGACTTTCGGTGTCGTCAACACACAGTCCAGATGAAGACCGGATCCTCGCAGCTATAAAATCAGGCGCGCTCAAGACCACGGTCGGTGCTCCACCTGCGGTGCGCGTGCGAGGTAAGCCGTACCCAGCAATCAAAGACGTATTCAGACACGGGTTCGATGAGGCGTCGGTTTCACGTTACGAGGACTACTGCCAAGAGCAAATGAAATCGGCGTGCGCCGAGGCTGAAAAAGATCATCAGGCGTTAGTCGGCGCCTCCACGAAGTATCAAGCCGACTTGGTCGCAGCAGCCGCCGCGCGCCGGACTGCGCTGTTGGACTCACTACCCGTGGGGCAGGCTGAATTCCTCCAGACACCTCTTGCTATCACTGCGGAGAAAATCTCAGCAGCCGGCCCGCCACACGCCGACGACATCATTGTGTTCAGCCACATCGAACCCGGGAACAGCTTCGCGACGTTTACCCGCCACGAATTCGATAGCCGGGACGACTGGGTGACATTCTGGTTCCCCTGGTACAACGGCGACACGCAGCCGGTATCGCTTCACGTGTCCGGTGAGCTGCTCCTCAACGGCAGCGCCCGGCTGTTTGCAGAAGGCGGATTCTTCGGCGGCGGCACGTGCGGCCTCGGGCTGACGGCATGGGTACAACCACTGCAGTGGTGGCTGCCGCACAACCCGACCACACCCTCCCCTGTCCCAGATTCGAGCATGCACCATTTCCCCACCGTGGCTGTGGACAACAACCATTGGGGCGCGGGTCAAACCACCAAGGTTTTTCCGATAACAGGGGCCGGCGGAGGCAACTGGGACGCCTTTGTCGTGCCCCCGCGCAGTTCAACGGTCATCAAGATGATCCTGGTGCTCAATTTTGGCGTCGACGACGGCACCGTCGATGTCGACTTCGAATCCGGCGACTTCCGCGTCACCTGCCCCGGAATACTCCTGATCCGCGACGCCTAGCCCCGTTGCCCGAACAGGCACCTCTCGGCGCCGGCCAGGTGCTCGTTGGCCCGGGCCACGTACCAGAGCGCGACCACCAGGCCACGGCTTGTCGGCGGGCACCAGCCCAACATCGGCAGGGAACGTGAACAGCATCGGGGCGGGGTGCTGGTAGCAGGGACCTCCACCAAGAGGACTGAGCGTAATAGTCTGGGATACAATGTGTTTCGATGGCAGTGGGGATTATTTCACTGTTCGCTTCGAGATCTCAGGGACGACGGTGCCGCCTGAATCTGCTCGGCGAGGATGTCGGCGTGACCGGTGTGGCGGGCAACTTCGGCGATCATGCCCAGATAGATGAATCGCAGGCTCACGGTGCCGACGAGGTGGTGTTCGACAGTGTCGTCGAGCTGGAAATCAGCGGCCAGTTCGTTGGACCGTTGACATGCCGCAACGTATTCGGTGATCACGTCGGCGAGGGTTTCGTCGTCGGCGACGTGGAAGCTACCGTCGCCGCCTGTGGCGTTGCCGTCGCATTCGTCGATGCTCATGCCCGCTAACGTTCGTTGGAACCAGATGCGTTCGGCGGCAGCGCAGTGCTTGATCAGCGAGATGGGCGTGGTCAGCGAGGGGACCAGTTTCTTGCGGGCTTGGGTGTCGGAGAGGTGTTCGACGGCTCGCACAAGCTCCGCCCGGTTCAGTTCTAGGGTGTTCTGCAGCAGCTCTCGTTCGCCGCCGGTGAACGGGCGACCGGGGTCGAGTGCGGCGGTCATGGCTAACTCCTTTGCGTAAGTTGTGTTTTCGATTGCCTGGGGGCCCGCAGTTGATGGCTTGTAAATGGCGCGCATGCCCAGGGGCCTGCGAGGGGTTCTTGGCAGGCGATGTATCGCTTGATTCGGCGGAATCGTGCCCAGCTGTGGCGGGCGAATCAGTGCCGAACGCCTCAATAGATGGAGGGCAGAATTTGACTTGGCCGTTCCACGATGGGTGGAGCCGGCTTGTCGCGCCTGAGGCAACCGAGCATACCGGGATCGGACATCGTCGCGTGAAGCAGGTAACGATCGACAAAATGTTCGACGTCCAAGCCCGTCACCAGTGCGGGGAGGAATAGCCCAGGTCTGGAATACGTGCACTCCGCCAGCAGGCGATCAGACGGTGTACGGGCCGCCCCTCAACACTCGCTGCATGGCGCTCGAAGGACCGGCGACAGAGCGCATCTCAACCAAACCTATGACGGATTCCGACGCCTGGCCGGACGGGTCCGTTGATTATCAGCGACACAGCTGTGTAAACGGCTCCTCTGCGGCGGCAGTATTCTGAACTGGCCGGTGTTAGCTACGCATGGTGAGGAGGGCTGTGTGATGGCTGACCCCGTGAAGGTGGATCCGATCGACCTGCGTCTGTCGTCGGATCACATGGATATGCATCATGCCGAGCTGCTCGCCGCCCACACCGCTGCTAACGGCGCCATCGAAGAAGCACAAGGCGGTTGGGTCGGGGCATCGGCAGCCGCGCTACAGACAAAACTTGCCGAGTGGCAGGCCGTTACCACGGAACTGTGCGGCGACATCGCCGCCCATGGGGAAGCCTTCCGCACCGCCGCGGCAGGCTACGAAAGCACCGATGCTAATAGCGCCGAAAAGCTCGACCGCCAGCTCTAATGCCAATCACCCTGGCAGACATCGAGCATTGGGACGCATCAGCGATCCGCGAAGTCTCCAAGGCCCTAGCCAAACGTGGCGCCAGCGCCGATGAGGTCAGAGGTGGCCTGAGCAAGTTGCCGCTCATCGCCAGTTGGCAAGGCAGCGGCGCGGATACGGCCAAGGCATCACTCGACAAGCTGAGCGCCTATCTGGCCGCTCATGGCGAGGAGATGGCGCGGGTATCGGCCGCCACTGGCAATGCGGCCGATGAGATCGAACGCGTGCGCGCGACGCTGCAACGCATCAACAGCGACGCCCAACAAGAAGGCTTTCATGTCGACCCGATCTCCGGGCAGGTCACCCCGCTGGACAAAGCCAAAGTCGGCGACCCGATCTACGCGCTCCAGCAGGCCGACCTCGAAGTGCGCATCAACGACTTGCTTGCGGCCGCGAACAAGGCGGACGCCACTTTGGCCCAAGCGATCGCTTCAGCCGGCAACGATGCGAACGCAGCCGGCCACCCAGAGACTCGCCCCGATGTCCTGGAGGCATTGTCCAAGCCGTTGCCTGATGATCCGAAGCAATTCCATGACCTGTGGGAAAAGCTCACACCCGAAGAAAAGGACACGCTCTACCAACGGGATCACTCGATCGGCAACCATAACGGCATGCCGACCGTCGACCGCGACTACTACAACCGGTTGGCGCTTGGCGATGAGCTCAATCAAGCGCAGGCCGCCCAGGCTAGGGCCGATGGCTTAAAGAATCAGCATTCCGACTGGGCGCAAGGGCAGAACATTCCGCCGCCGAACAAGCCCGGAGCCATCTTCGACGACCGGCTGAAGTATGAGGCGTGGCAACGGCAATACACCGACGCGCTCAATGGGGCGAAGTACCTGTCCGATCTGCAAGCCGTCGACAAAGCGGTCAAAGACAACCCCAAGCGCAAATTGATGCTTCTCGATACCCACAGCGGCAGCCAAGCCCGCGCTGCCATCGCCATCGGCGATCCCGACACTGCACAGCATGTCTCCGTAACGACGCCCGGGCTCAACACCACCGTGCACGGCAGCATCGGGAGCATGACCGAAGAGGCAACCGATTTGCGGCAGGAATCGTTGCGGCAGTTGCAGAACACGCCTGGCCATTCTTTGGATTCCGTCTCGACCGTCGCGTGGATTGGCTACGACGCGCCGCAGGTTCCGGGCTGGGACGATAAGGATGCGTCCCTCGCCGGGATCTGGGGTGTCAGCCACGATGATGTTGCCAAGGCTGGCGCTCATGACCTCGCCGGGTTCTACGACGGCATAGGGGCCAGCCACCAGGGGGTGCCGCCGGAGCTGACGGCCATCGGCCATTCCTACGGCTCGCTGACGACCGGGCTGGCGTTGCAGGAACCGGGCAACCACGGAGTGACGAACGCTATCTTCTACGGCTCTCCTGGTATCGAAGCCACAACCCCCGAACAGCTGCACCTGCAAGCCGGACACGTCTTCACCATGGAGACGCCCGACGATCCGATTCAGATGGTTTACGACGGGCCGCCGCTTACCCATGTCGGCGCTGCCGCCTTGCCACCCCCATTCAACGTGCTTGCCGAGTCGACACTCGGTGCGCTTGATGCCACCGGTGCTGGGCAGTTCGGGCCAAACCCGGCGACGAATCCCAACTTCACGCATCTGGGCACCGGCCCAGCCGTCGTGCCCGACGGGCTCGGTGGCAGCCTGAGTCTTGAAGGCGCGCATGGACATAGCGACTATCCCTGGCGTGTTCCCCGTGAATG
>CAWJDL010000001.1:0-166178 GCA_963841555.1 uncultured Actinomycetota bacterium | reverse complement strand
GATCCAGCGCAGACCCATCCCAGGGCTCGTCGCGCGCGGCCGCACCCAGCGCTTCGTAGACCGCGGAAACCCAGTCTGCGCCGAAGAGCGCAGTCACAGGGCCGCAGTGTCGTTGGCGGTGGAGATCCTGTTCAAGATTCCTCGACTGCGCCCTCATCCTGCGTGTTGAGGACCTTCCCCCGAGCGCAGCGGAAATCCGCTTCACTTCCCGGCGCCAGTCATCCAGGAGGTTGGCGTACTCGACGAACACGCGCGGCAGGCCGCGCGTGTATCTCTCAGACAGCAGACTGTATTTTAGCGACAAGGCACCCGAGAGCTCCGGCGAGCCTCCAGCTCCAAACTTTCCCAAGCGACGCAATGACCTCCTGCGGGTGGCGCACCGCAGTCACGGCCGCGACGTCAAATCCGGCCAGACGGGCTGCCTCGAACCACACATCGGACAGCGCCACTATCAGCGGGTACTTGATGACCACCAGCAGCAGGCAGGCAGCGTGGTGAGATACGTTCTGACCTTGGCGATGCAGGCGGCCTTCTCTTCGGCGTCGAACGCACCCTCCTCCTGCAGGCGCAGCGACGGGTCGAACCTGGAGCTGCCGTGGCGGCGCAGGAGTGCTTCGTTAAGGGCGCGGGCTTCGCGCGGCTCCGGATCGCCCTCCGGATTGCCCCGGTCGGCGCCCTTCATCCCGGCCGGGAGCGTACCACCGCATAGCGAGAGGACCCGCGTGAGCGCCGACGTTCCGGACCGGGCCATGCCGACACGAACAGCGCGACCGGGCGGGCCGCGTCCGGGCTGCGCGGCGGCGGTCACGAGCACAACTCCGCGCTTGCCGCGGCGTGCGGGGCAGCAGCGCCGCGCTATCATAGATCCTCCAGCAGAGGGCCTGTCCGGTACCGTCGATACATCTTTTCGAAAAGCGTTTCGAGGTTGCAAGTGACTGCTGCGACATTGAACCATGGATTCTTCGCCCGTGTAGCCGGATTGAGTTGATCGTTCTGTGCTGCCGCCGGACGGAAGAAAGAGGATCCTGCGACGCGCTTCGCGGCACTGCGTCGGCTCTTGTTCATGGCGACAGGTTAGGCGACCGCCCCGTGGCGATTCGCCGTGAATCACTAAATGTCGCGTCATCCCCTGGGCGGCTCGGCTCCGCTACACCGGCGCGGCATTAACAACTCCCGCAAATCAGTCAAGCCTGCGTGCGCAGCGATCAACTCGCGCCCGCTGCTGGAGGGGCGGCCATCGATTTGGTCAGGGACGGCGCAGATTTGGGTTCCCTCGGCGTTGAAACCCTCCTCGGCGCGGAGCCAGCGGGCGAACAGCTTGACTGCGGTGAGCCGCAGCCGGATCGTGGCGGTCTCGCGGTCGTATTGGGCGTCCAGCCACGCGATCACGTTCGTTTTGGTGAGTTCGCGGGTACTCCCGTGTCGTCGCAGAACCGGAGGGACGTCTTGATGAGCGGCGATAGCTGCGTAGGGTCTGATCGCTTTTGCGCTCTCGTCCGCGGAGTTGGCGGCACCACGAATACGCACCATGGATATCCCGCTGATTGCGGGCATTCCGCTGGTCAAGACGGTATCGTGACGCATCGAGCAGGTGTAGTAACCTTCGTCTTTTGCGCACAGCATCTTTTTCGTATGGCGGCACGATGTAGCAGAAGACAAACTTCGGCGATTGGAGCATGGTGAGGGAGACATCTCGTTGAGCCAGCGCGACGAGGCGGACGTGGCTGATCTCGCGCGAGGCACTGCGTCAGTTCGGTGCCGCCCGCCCAAGCCCGCTGGGGCGCATATGCGCACGCCGCGCGGATCCCCAGCAGCCGGGTGCCGTCGATGCGCTTATCGCATAACCGCGACCACAACTGGATTCGACGTTCCAACAAAGCTACGCCACGAATGTTAGCGTATCTTACTTAAGGCTCTGCGGTTGTTCCCAGGGAATCGCGCTGGGAGCAATCATCTACTTGGCGCGGTTTTCCCTGATTCGAGGGATTGCTTCCCTCACCGAGCCATACCTTTTAAGAATATCTCTAGACAAAACAATGACGCCTGGACGCGCCGGCGGAGCAATAGGTTACCTGTTCCGGGAATCACGATCCCGGACTATCCGCAAAAGACATCTATCGAAATGTTTTCTCTCCAGAGCGGCTTAGACAAGGTTACCAAAGCCAAATGGGACAAGATATGTTCCTGAATCGGTGGTTCTTCAAGAACCGAGGACCGGGCTTCTTTATTGACGTGGGCGCATTCGACGGAATCTAGGCAGCAATACGTTTTACTTCGAAAAACACTTGCAATGGAAAGGTATTGCGTTCGAGCCTAACCGGTCCTCATTTGAGGTTCTACGAGCCACTCGATCCTGCCGTTTGATCCAAGCGTGCGCATACCATCGGGACGGACAGGTTCCCTTCCTGGCACTCTCCGAAAGAGACCAGCGCAAAGGCGCTAAGTCGCGTGCACCTGGCAGCCAGCTATCGATGGTATTGGACTCGACCCATGGCGGCGCCATTTTGAGTGGAATACCTGAGCATATGGACCAACTTCAATGGGTGGAATGGATACGCAGGCCCATGAAGCTCAACCAAACTCGAGCAACCGCGGAGCAATGATCAAATCCTGTGGATGACCCCTCGGCGAGGTGACGCGAAAGGGCGCACCTTCCCGAGGATGATCTGAAAGTTCACGTAGGTCTGATCATGAGCCGGCGTTGACGCGCTGGTTCGGGAAGGTACGCCCATGCTCACGGTAGTTCACGATGCTGATCGGTCCAATGACCAGGACGGCGAGTTGGCCGGGCGGTCGTTGCTCGATGAGATCGTCCGCGACGGCGCCCGCCAGATGCTCGCGGCGGCGCTACAGGCCGAAGTCGCCGCCTATATCGACGCCCACTGCCACCTGGTCGATGACGACGGCCGCCGCCTGGTGGTGCGCAACGGTTATCACGATGAACGCGACGTGCTCACCGCCGCTGGTGCGGTGGCGGTAAAAGCGCCGCGGGTCAACGACAAGCGGATGGACCCGGCGATCCGGTGAGCGGCAGCGGTTTTCTTCGGCGATCCTGCCCGCCTGGGCGCGCAAGTCCCCGCAGATGACCGAGGTGTTGCCGCTGCTGTATCTGCATGGACTGTCCACCGGCGATTTCGGTGCCGGCGTTGGAGCAGTTCCTGGGCACCGGCGCAGGGCTGTCGGCGACCTCGATCACCCGGCTGACCAGCCAGTGGCAGAGCGAAGCCAAGGCCTTCGGGCAGCGGGATCTCTCAGGCACCGACTTCGTGTACCTGTGGGTCGACGGCATCCATCTGAAGGTTCGGCTCGAGCAGGAGAAACTCTGCTTGCTGGTGATGATCGGGGTGCGCGCTGATGGCCGTAAGGAACTGGTCGCGCTGACCGACGGGTTCCGGGAGTCAACCGAGTCGTGGGCCGATCTGTTGCGCGATGCCGGGCGGCGCGGGATGGCCGCCCCGGTGCTGGCGGTCGGTGACGGGGCGCTGGGCTTCTGGAAGGCGCTGCGCGAGGTGTTCCCTGACACCCGCGAGCAACGCTGCTGGTTCCATGTCCAGGCCAATGTCCTTGCCGCGCTGCCGAAATCGGCGCATCCGGCCGCGTTAGGCGCACTCAAGGAGATCTACAACGCCGAGGACGTCGACAAGGCCCAGGTCGCGATCAAAGCCTTCGAGGTCGACTACGGCGCCAAGTACCCCAAGGCGGTCGCCAAGATCATCGAGAACGCTGATGTGCTGCTCGAGTTCTACCGCTACCCGGCCGAACATTGGATTCACCTAGAACTACTAACCCGATCGAGTCGACTTTTGCGACCGTGCGGTTGCGCCAGCGCGTCACCAAGGGCCCCGGATCACGTGCAGCCGGAATCGCCATGGCCTACAAGCTGATCGACGCTGCACAAACCCGCTGGCGTGCCGTCAACGCACCACATCTCGTTGCTCTGGTCCGTGCCGGCGCGGTATTCCATAAAGGCAAACTGCTCGAACGCCCCATCGACATCACGCCCACTGAACCGCACAAATCAACCGAAACGGAGGTCGCCTGAACCAACCTCATCCACAGGTATTGACAATATCTCGCAACCGCGCCATGTCATCGTATCGATACCGTGCTCAACGATTCCGGTGTGAAAATCGTGGACTACCTCTCAATCGATGTCGAAGGTGCTGAGATCGAAGTTCTGGGTGGTATTGACTTCGAGAGAGCGCAGGTCAACATCATAGGCGTAGAGCACACTCATACCTTCTCTGAAGTCTATGACTTACTGACAACATCAGGCTTCGAGTACCAGGGCCTACTTTTCTTTGACGAAATCTTTGTGAACAAACGCCTCCGCTACTCCTGGGACGTCTAGCCCGGATCTTTCGCGCGGAGTTGATCCCCTGTCGGTCGACCATGAATGACGTCACCACCAAGCTTGCCCAGGGCGACGAAGTCCTCTTCGCTCTGGGCCTGAGGTGCTATCGAAGTCGCTGGATGGGTAGGTATCGGCATCGAGGTTTGTGTTCGCTCGCGGCACTGACGAGCAGCGAAATTTTCGTCGTCGCTAAGAGGGCCAGGCCTCTCCACTAGCGTACAAATGCACAATCCCGCACCTTTCGTTGCAGGTCACAGCACCGGAAGCCCTTAGCGCCCGAACCCTGCTCCGTGCGTCAATCAATGAGCTCTGTCGGATAAGTCACATCAGTAACTTTGCCGAAAACCTCTGACAGGCCTGATTGCTTCGACTACGTTTGCGACAAACATCACATCTCGACGAGGGGGTTTAGAGACCGGTGAGCGTCAATCCGTTCGACGACGACAATGGCAGCTTCTTCGTCTTGGTCAACGACGAGGAGCAACACAGCCTGTGGCCCACCTTCGCCGATGTCCCAACCGGCTGGCGGGTGGTTTACGGCGAAGCCGACCGCGCCGCGTGTCTGGACTACATCGAACAGAACTGGCCCGATATTCGGCCCAAGAGTTTGCGCGAGAGGCTAACGGCGGGCCGGGCTTCTGACGAATAAGGGTTCAGACACATAAATCGTCGGAGCTTGGGGAGTTGGTGTGGATCTTGATGAGCGGTCACTGCCGCTGACGCGGGGGCAGCTGGATATATGGCTTGCGGAGGAAACGGGTCGCTTCGGTGCCCGGTGGCAGCTGGGCGTTTTTGTGCGAATCGCAGGGCCGATCGATCCTGATTTGTTTGAGTCGGCGATCCGTGAAGTGGTGCGCGAGGCGGAACCACTCCGGGCCACCTTCTTGGAAGTGGACGGCCAGGTTTTCCAGAAGGTAGTTGATTACCCGGACGTTGAGCTAGCTCGCTATGATCTCACAGACTCGCAGAATCCTTCACAGGAAGCCCATCGCCTGGCATCCTCGATCCAACGCACGGCGATGCCGCTTAGCGGCCCGCTGTTCAAATTTGCGTTGTTGCAAACACGGGCGGATGAGTTTTATTTTTTCGTTTGCTGTCATCATATAGTGGTAGACGGAATCGGCGTTGCTCTTGTTTTACATCGGATCGCAGCTGTCTATAATGCAATTGCTACTGGCGCGCCGATTCCTCCCGGTTTTTTCGGCTCGCTGAGTGATCTGGTTGATTGCGAGGCAGCATACGAAGCGTCGACCGAATATCTCGATGATCAGGCTTATTGGATCAGGAACCTGCCGCCGGAAAGTGAACTGGGTTATCGGTCGGCGCTCGACGCGGGCGTGCGTGATCGGAATGAGTCGTGTGCACCGGTGCAATTGGACCATTCCGCCGTCGCCGTGATCAATGATCTGGCGAAGGCGTTGCAGATGCGTCGATCGTCGGTGATTACCGCGGCGTGTGCATTGCTCGTGAGTGGATGCGACCTTGAGGGCCCGGAGGTTGTGTTCGACTTCCCGGTAAGCAGGCGTGTGCGTCCGGAAGCGAAGCTGGTGCCCGGAATGGTTTCCGGGGTGGTCCCACTCGTGTTGAAAGCTTCGCCGGATTTCACGGTCGCTGCTTTTTGTGAACATGTCGACACCCGAATCCGAGAAACGCTGCAGCATCAGCGGTTCCCGGTGCACGCTGTCGAGAAAAAGGCGCGATTCCACGACTCCGGCCAGGCCTCGAATCGAATAGCTGTTAATTTCATTCCGACTACACATATGTCGGATCTTGCTGGTTCTGCGGTATCGGCGACCCTGACGCATGATGGCCTCGGTGATCAATTTAGACTGGTTTTCTTTAGGGACGATGATCAGCTTTATCTCAGCACGCCGGGTGCTGGGCAATTGTTTTCGAATTGCGATATCCAGGATTTAGTAGAGCGGTTAGAGCGGGTGTTGGTGGCGATGGCCGCCGATCCCACCCAGCGGTTGTCGTCGGTGGATTTGCTTGGTGTGGGTGAGCACGCCCGGCTCGATGGGTCGGTAATCGGGCGGTGTTGACCCAGCCGGCGGCCGCCTCGGTGTCGGTTCCGGTGTTGTTTGCCGCGCAGGTGGCGCGTGCTCCGGAGGCGGTGGCGCTGACCTTCGAAGGCCGGTCGCTGACGTATCGCGAGCTCGATGAGGCGTCTAACCGGTTGGCGCATCTGTTGGCCGGCCAGGGGGCGGGCCCGGGGCAGTGTGTGGCGTTGCTGTTTTCCCGGTCTGCTGAGGCGATCGTGGCGATCCTGGCGGTGCTCAAGACCGGGGCGGCTTATCTGCCGGTCGACCCGGCCCTGCCGGCGGCGCGGATCGGGTTCATGCTGGCTGACGCCGCGCCGATCGCCGCGATCACCACCACGGGGTTGGCTGATCGGCTCGATGGGCACGATCTGCTGGTCATCGATGTCGACGACCCCCGCATTGACACCCACCCGAGCACGGCGTTGCCGGCGCCGGCCGCCGATGACATCGCCTATATGATCTACACCTCGGGCACCACCGGTGTCCCCAAGGGGGTGGCGATCACCCATCACAATGTGACCCAGCTGCTGGCGTCTCTGCATGCCACTGCCTGCCGCAGGGAGCGGGGCAGGTGTGGTCGCAGTGGCACTCCTATAGCTTCGACGTCTCGGGCTGGGAGATCTTCGGTGCGCTGCTGCATGGCGGGCGGCTGGTGGTGGTGCCCGAGGCGGTGGCGAGCTCCCCGGAGGAATTCCACGCGTTGCTCGTCACTGAACAGGTCAGCGTGTTAAGTCAAACCCCGTCGGCGGTGGGGACGCTCTCACCGGAGGGTTTGGAGTCGGTGGCCTTATTGGTGGGCGGTGAGGCCTGCCCGGCCGATGTGGTGGATCGGTGGGCGCCGGGGCGGGTGATGATCAACGCATACGGCCCGACCGAGACCACGATGTATGTGGCGATCAGTGCGCCGCTGACAGCGGGGTCGGGTGCGCCGCCGATTGGTTCGCCGGTGCCGGGTTCGGCATTGTTCGTGCTGGACGAGTGGTTGCGGCCGGTGCCCGCCGGTGTGGTCGGTGAGTTGTATGTGGCCGGTGCCGAGGTGGGGTGCGGGTATGTGGCGGCGGTCCGGCTTGACCGCGTCGCGGTTTGTGGCGTGCCCGTTTGGGGGGCCGGGGGCGCGGATGTATCGCACCGGGGATCTGGTGTGTTGGGGTGCTGATGGGCAGCTGCAGTATCTGGGCCGTGCTGATGAGCAGGTCAAGATCCGCGGGTATCGCATCGAGCTCGGTGAAATCCAGGCCGCACTAGCCGGACTGGATGGGGTGGAGCAGGCGGTGGTGATCGCCCGCGAGGACCGTCCCGGCGATAAGCGGCTGGTGGGTTATGTCGACCGGGACTGCCGACCCGGCCGCCGCGCGTGCCGCGCTGGCTGAGCGGCTGCCCGCGTATATGGTTCCGGCTGCGGTGGTGGTGATCGACGCCCTGCCGCTGACAGTGAACGGCAAACTCGACAAACGCGCCCTGCCGGCACCGGAATACCAGGACGCCGATCGGTTACCGCGCCCCGGCCAACGCGGTCGAGGAGATCCTGGCCGGCATTTACGCCCAGGTGCTGGGGCTGGAGCGGGTCGGGGTCGATGACTCGTTCTTCGAGCTGGGCGGGGACAGCATCTTGTCGATGCAGGTGGTGGCGCGGGCGCATGCGGCCGGGGTGCTGTGTCGCCCGCGCGACATTTTCGTCGAACAGACGGTGGCCCGGCTGGCCGGGGTGGCCCGGGTGGCCGACGGTGCGGGCGGCCCGGTCGATGAGGGTGTCGGGCCGGTGGTGGCCACCCCGATCATGCGTTGGCTGCACGAGGTCGAGGGCCCGATCGAGCAGTTCAATCAGACGGTGCTGGTGCAGGCCCCGGCCGGGGTGACCCGGGCCGACGTCGAGATCATCTTGCAGGCTCTGCTGGATCGACACGCGACGTTGAGGCTGCGGGTTGAGGACGACGGCACCGGTGAGTGGTCGTTGACCGTGCCGGAGGCGGGATCGGTCGATGCCGCTGCATGCGTGCAGACAGTCGACGCGTTGTCGGATGAGGCGTTGGTGGCGGCCCGGTCGCGGTTGAACCCGGCCGCGGGGGCGATGCTGTCTGCGTTGTGGGTGGACGCCACGAGCCAGTTGGCATTGATCATTCACCATCTCGCGGTTGATGGGGTGTCGTGGCGAATCCTGTTGGAAGACTTGAATATTGCCTGGGCTCAGCATCACAGCGGGCAGCCGGTGGCGTTGCCGACGGGCGGCACGTCGTTTGCGCGATGGTCGTCACTGCTGGATGAACACGCGCACACCGCGGCAGTGGCGGAACAGGCCGACACCTGGCGGCAGGTGGCGGCGACCCCGGCGGCGTTGCCGGCGGTGCAACCGGCAGTCGACACCTATGTCGTCCGCCGGGCACTTGTCGGTCGAGTTGGATGTCGAGACGACCCGGATGCTGCTCGGTGAGGTGCCTGCGGCGTTTCATGCCGGCGTGAACGACATTCTGCTGATTGCGTTCGGGCTGGCCCTGGCGGAGTTCTTGGGCACTGGTGGCGCGCCGATCGGTATCGATGTGGAGGGCCACGGCCGCCAGGAAGAGCTGGCCTCCGATGTGGACTTGTCGCGCACGGTGGGCTGGTTCACCACCAAATACCCGGTGGCGTTGGCCGTCGGTGGGCTGGCCTGGGCGCAGGTGATCGCCGGCGAGGCCGCGCTGGGCGCGGTGATCAAAGACGCCAAGGAGCAACTTCGCGCCCTGCCCGACGGCCTGACCTATGGTGCTGCTGCGCTATTTGAACCCCGAGGTCGATCTGGACGGGGTCGATCCGCCGATCGGGTTCAACTATCTAGGGCGTCTGGGCGGCGGGGCCGCCGAACTCTCCGATGAGATGTGGCGACTCCCCCAAGAAGGGTTGTCGTTTACCCTCGCGGCTACGGCGGTGCCCCTCCCGCTGATGCACACCCTGGATCTCAACGCCGGCACCGTCGACACCGACACCGGCCCGCACCTGCAGGCCAACTGGACGTGGGCGCCCTCGGCGTTGGATCGCGCCCAGGTCAGCCGGCTGAGCCGGTTGTGGTTTGAGGCTCTGGCCGGCATCTGCGCGCATGTGCGCCGCGGTGGGGGCGGGTTGACCCCGTCTGATATCGCGCCCGCACGGCTGAGCCAACAGCAGATCGACGAACTGCAGCAGCACCACCGGGTCGCTGACGTGCTACCGCTGACCCCGCTGCAGCAGGGGCTGCTGTTTCACGCCAGTGCTGCGCAGGGATCCGGCGACGATGTGTATGCGGTGCAGCTGGATATCACCGTGACCGGCCCGCTCGACCCGCACCGGCTGCGCGATGCGGTGCAGACGGTGGTCACCCGCCATCCCAACCTGGCGGCCCGATTCTGCGAACAGTTCGACGAGCCGGTGCAGATCATCCCGGCCGATCCCGTGGCGGCGTGGCGGTATGTCGAGCTCGACGCCGGCGACGTCGATGTCGATGAGCAGATCCAGCGGCTGTGCGCCGCCGAACGCGCCGCGGTCTGCGACTTCGCTGACCAGCCGGCCTTTCGGGTCGCGTTGATCCGCACCGCCGAGGACCGGCACCGGTTTGTGCTCACCCTTCACCACATCGTGATCGATGGCTGGTCGCTGCCGATCCTGCTGCAGGAAATCTTCGCCAGCTACTACGGGCAGCGGCTGCCCGCGGCGGTCGCCGTATCGCAGCGTTTGTCACCTGGCTGGCCGGTCGGGACCGCGGATGCCGCCCGAGCGGCCTGGCGTGAGGTGTTGGCCGGCTTTGACACCCCCACCCTGGTGGGTCCGCCGGACCGCCTAGGGCTCGGACAGCGAGGCATTGCATCGTTTCGGGTGCCGGCCGAAACCACGCGGGCCCTCGGCGAGCTGGCGCGCTCGCACCACACCACCGTCAACACGGTGCTGCAGGGTGCTTGGGCGCAGCTGCTGATGTGGCTGACCGGTCAGCATGATGTCGCCTTCGGTGTCACGGTCTCGGGGAGGGCAGCCGAGGTGGCCGGCGCGGACTCGATGGTGGGGCTGTTGATCAACACCGTGCCGGTGCGGGCGAGCATCACGCCGGCAACCACCACCGCAGACCTGCTCGAGCAGCTGCAAAGCGCCCACAACCGCACGCTCGAGCACCAGCACCTGGCGCTGAGCGAGATTCACCGCATCACCGGTCACGACCAGCTGTTCGACACCCTTTTCGTGTACGAAAACTACCCGATCGACACCAACGCCTTGGTGGGCGTCGACGGGTTGGCCATCACCGAGTTCAGCAACCGCGAATACAACCACTACCCGCTCGCGGTGCAGGCCATGCCGGGCAGCGAACTGGGCCTCCGCGTCGAATTCGACACCGATGTGTTCGACGCGGCCAGCATCGAGGCGCTGATCGAGCGGTTACAGCGGGTGTTGGCGGCGATGACCGCCGATCCGACGCGGCGACTGTCGTCGATGGATGTGCTTGATGAGGCTGAGCACGCCCGGCTGGATGGGTGGGGTAATCGGGCGGTGTTGACCGAGCCGGCGTCGCCGCGCCGGTGTCGATTCCGGTGTTGTTTGCCGCGCAGGTGGCGCGTGCCCCGGAGGCGGTGGCGGTGACCTTCGACGGCCGGTCGCTGACGTACCGAGAGGTTGATGAAGCCGCTGACCGGTTGGCGCATCTGTTGGCCGGCCAGGGTGCGGGCCCGGGGGAGTGTGTGGCGTTGCTGTTTTCCCGGTCGGCCGAGGCGATCGTGGCGATTTTGGCGGTGCTCAAGACGGGGGCGGCGTATCTGCCGATCGACCCGGCGCATCCCGACGCCCGGATCAGGTTCATGCTCGATGATGCCGCGCCGATCGCCGCGATCACCACGGCGGGTCTGCGCCCGCGGCTGGACGCGTGTGAACTGGCGGTCATCGATGTCGACGACCCGCGGATTGACAGCCAACCCAGCACAGCGTTGCCGGCGCCGGCGGCGGATGACATTGCGTATCTGATCTACACCTCGGGTACCACCGGTGTGCCCAAGGGGGTGGCGATCACTCACCGCAATGTGACCCAGCTGCTGGAGGCCGCCGGTGATGGGCTGGAGTTGGCGGGTCAGGTGTGGACGCAGTGGCATTCGTTGGCCTTCGACGTCTCGGTGTGGGAGATGTGGGGTGCGTTGCTGCACGGTGGGCGGCTGGTGGTGGTGCCCGAGTCGGTGGCGCGCTCGCCGGAGGATTTCCATGCCTTGCTGG
This sequence comes from uncultured Actinomycetota bacterium, assembly GCA_963841555.1. GTDB lineage: Bacteria > Actinomycetota > Actinomycetes > Mycobacteriales > Mycobacteriaceae > Mycobacterium. Next base: position 154,586 of record CAWJDL010000001.1, on the reverse strand, counting down.
TCGCGGAGCAGGTCAGCGTGTTGAGTCAGACGCCGTCGGCGTTTTATGCGCTGCAGACCGCTGATGCGTTGGCGCCGGAGTTGGGGCAGCAGCTGAAGCTTCAGACGGTGGTGTTCGCTGGTGAAGCGCTGGAACCGCAGCGTCTTCGAACCTGGGTGGACCACCACCCGGGGTTGCCGCGGATGATCAACATGTACGGCACCACCGAGACGACGGTGCATGCGTCGTTCCGGGAGATCGTCGACAGCGATGTCGAGAGCAATGCCAGCCCCGTCGGGGTGCCGTTGGCGCATCTTGGTTTTTTGTGCTGGATGGGTGGTTGCGGCCGGTGCCGGCTGGGTGTGGTCGGTGAGTTGTATGTGGCCGGTTCCGGGGTGGGGTATGGGTATGTGGGCCGGGCTGGGTTGACGGCGTCGCGGTTTGTGGCGTGTCCGTTCGGGGGGCCGGGGGCGCGGATGTATCGCACCGGGGATCTGGTGTGGTGGGGTGCTGATGGGCAGTTGGAGTATCTGGGGCGTGCTGATGAGCAGGTCAAGATCCGCGGGTATCGCATCGAGCTGGGTGAGGTGCAGGCCGCGCTGGCCGGGTGGATGGGGTGGAGCAGGCGGTGGTGATCGCCCGGGAGGACCGCCCCGGTGACAAGCGCTTGGTGGGTTATGTCACCGGCGGTACGTGCGGACCCGGCCGCGGTGCGTACCGCGCTGGCCGAGCGGTTGCCGGCGTATATGGTTCCGGCTGCGGTGGTGGTGATCGACGCGCTGCCGTTGACGGTGAACGGCAAACTCGACAACCGCGCCCTGCCGGCACCGGAATACCAGGACGCCGATCATTACCGCGCCCCGGCCAACGCGATCGAGGAGATCCTGGCCGGCATCTACGCCCAGGTATTGGGGCTGGAGCGGGTCGGGGTCGATGACTCGTTCTTCGAGCTGGGTGGGGATTCGTTGTCGGCGATGCGGGTGATCGCCGCGGTCAACACCAGCTTGGATGCCGGCATTGCGGTGCGCGCCGTGTTTGAGGCGCCCACGGTGGCGCAGTTGGCGCCCCGTATCGGTGTCGAGGGGGATGGGCTGGCGCCGTTGGTGGCTGGTGAGCGGCCTGCGGTGGTTCCGTTGTCGTTTGCCCAGTCCCGGTTGTGGTTCCTTGACCAGTTCGAGGGGCCGTCACCGGTTTACAACATGGCGGTGGCGTTGCGGCTGGGCGGGCGCCTGGATGCTGAGGCGTTGGGTGCGGCGCTGGCCGATGTGGTGGGCCGCCATGAGAGCCTGCGCACCCTGTTCCCGGCGGCCGAGGGGATACCGCAGCAGCTGGTGGTGGCGGCTGAGCGGGCCGAGTTCGGTTGGCAGGTCGTTGATGCCGCCGGCTGGTCGGCGAGCCGGCTGGATGAGGCCATCGACACCGTGACGCGGCTACAGTTTTGACCTGGCAGCCGAAATCCCCTTGCGGGCACGGCTTTTCCGCATCGCCGAGGACGAGCATGTGTTGGTGGCGGTGGTGCACCATATCGCGGCGGATGGCTTGTCGGTGGCCCCGCTGGTGCGGGATTTGGGTGTGGCGTATGCCAGCCGGTGTGCGGGGCAGCGCCCCGGGCTGGGCCGGTTGCCGGTGCAGTATGTCGATTACACGCTGTGGCAGCGGGAGCAGCTGGGGGATCTCGACGACAGCGACAGCCGCATCGGCGCGCAGCTGGCCTACTGGCAGCAGATGCTTGGCCGGGATGCCCGAGCAGCTTGCAGCTTCCCACGGATCGGCCGTATCCGCCGGTGGCTGATTATCGCGGCGCCAGGGTGGCGGTGGACTGGCCGGTTGAGCTGCAGCAGCGGGTGGCTCGGTTGGCCGGCGAGCACAATGCGACCAGCTTCATGGTGGTGCAGGCGGCCCTTGGCGGTGCTGCTGTCGAAGCTCAGCGCCAGTACTGATGTGGCGGTGGGGTTCCCGATCGCCGGGCGGCGTGATCCGGCGCTGGATGAGTTGGTGGGGTTTTTCGTCAACACCTTGGTGTTGCGGGTGGATCTGGCTGGGGATCCCACCGTTGCCGAGTTGTTGGCCCAGGTGCGAGCAGCGCAGCCTGGCCGCCTACGAGCACCAGGATGTGCCCTTTGAGGTGCTGGTGGAGCGGCTCAACCCGACCCGATCGTTGACTCATCACCCGCTGGTCCAGGTGATGCTGGCCTGGCAGAACAACGAGGCCGGGAAGCTGAGTTTGGGTGATCTGCAGGTCACGCCGGTGCCGGTGGAAACGCGCACCGCGCGCATGGATTTGACGTTTTCTTTGGCTGAATGCTTCACGGAAACCGGTGAGCCCGCCGGGATTGGCTGGGGAGGTGGAGTTTCGCACCGACGTTTTCGACGCGGCCAGCATCGAGGCGCTGATCGAGCGGTTAGAGCGGGTGTTGGTGGCGATGACCGCCGATCCGGCGCAGCGGTTGTCGTCGATGGATGTGCTGGATGAGGCTGAGCACGCCCGGCTGGATGGGTGGGGTAATCGGGCGGTGTTGACCCGAGCCGGCGGCCGCTTCGGTGTCGGTTCCGGTGGTGTTTGCCGCGCAGGTGGCGCGTACTCCGGAGGCGGTGGCGCTGACCTTCGAAGGCCGGTCACTGACGTATCGCGAGCTCGATGAGGCGTCTAACCGGTTGGCGCATCTGTTGGCCGGCCAGGGCGCGGGTCCGGGGCAGTGTGTGGCGCTGCTGTTTTCCCGGTCCGCTGAGGCGATCGTGGCGATCCTGGCGGTGCTCAAGACCGGGGCGGCTTATATGCCGGTCGACCCGGCCCTGCCAGCGGCGCGGATCGGGTTCATGATCGGCGACGCCGCGCCGATCGCCGCGATCACCACCACCGGGTTGGCCGAGCGGCTCGATGGGCACGATCTGCTGGTCATCGATGTCGACGACCCCCGCATTGACACCTACCCGTGCACAGCGTTGCCGGCGCCGGCGCGCGGACGATATCGCTTACCTGATCTACACCTCGGGCACCACCGGCGTCCCCAAGGGGGTGGCCGTCGCCCATCAGAATGTGACCGAGTTGCTGGAGTCTCTGCATGCTGGGCCTGCCGCCCGGACCGGGGCAGGTGTGGTCGCAGTGGCACTCCTATAGCTTCGACGTCTCGGTGTGGGAGATCTTCGGTGCGCTGCTGCACGGCGGGCGGCTGGTGGTGGTGCCCGAGGCGGTGGCGGCGCTCGCCGGCCGACTTACATGCTTTGCTGGTCGCTGAGCAGGTCAGCGTCTTAGGCCAAACCCCTTCTGCGGTGGGGATGTTGTCGCCGGAGGGTTTGGACTCGACGGCATTGATGGTGGCTGGTGAGGCTTGCCCGATCGGGTTGGTGGATCGGTGGGCGCCGGGGCGGGTGATGATCAACGCCTACGGCCCGACCGAGGCCACGGTGTATGCGGCGATGAGTGCGCCGTTGGCGGCGGGGTCGGGGGTGGTGCCGATCGGTGCGCCGGTGCCCGGGGCGGCGTTGTTTGTGCTGGATAAATTCTTGCGGCCGGTGCCGGTGGGGGTGGTCGGTGAGTTGTATGTGGCCGGTTCCGGGGTGGGGTATGGGTATGTGGGCCGGGCGTGCGTTGACGGGGTCGCGGTTTGTGGCGTGTCCGTTTGGGGGGCCGGGGGCGCGGATGTATCGCACCGGGGATGTGGTGTGGTGGGGTGCTGATGGGCAGTTGGCCTATCTGGGGCGTGCTGATGATCAGGTCAAGATCCGCGGGTATCGCATCGAGTTGGGTGAGGTGCAGGCCGCGCTGGCCGGGTGCGATGGGGTGGCGCAGGCGGTGGTGATCGCCCGCGAGGACCGTCCCGGTGATAAGCGTTTGGTGGGTTATGTCACCGAGTCGGTGACCGGGGTGGTCGAGCCGGCCGCGGTGCGTGCTGTGCTGGCCGAGCGGTTGCCGGTGTATATGGTTCCGGCTGCGGTGGTGGTGATCGATGCGCTGCCGTTGACGGTCAACGGCAAACTCGACAAACGCGCGCTGCCGGCGCCGGAATACCAGGACACCGACCGTTACCGCGCCCCGGGCAGCGCGGTCGAGGAGATCCTGGCCGGTATCTACGCCCAGGTGTTGGGGCTGGAGCGGGTCGGGGTGGATGACTCGTTCTTCGAGCTGGGTGGGGATTCGTTGTCGGCGATGCGGGTGATCGCCGCGGTCAACAAGTCTTTGGATGCCGGTGTTTCGGTGCGTGCTGTGTTTGAGGCGCCCACGGTGGCGCAGTTGGCGCCCCGTATCGGTGTGGGATGGGGGTGGGCTGGAGCCGTTGGTGGCTGGTGAGCGCCCGGCGGTGGTGCCGTTGTCGTTTACCCAGTCCCGGTTGTGGTTCCTTGGACCAGTTGCAGGGGCCGTCACCGGTTTACAACATGGCGGTGGCGTTGCGGCTGGGCGGGCGGCTGGATGCTGAGGCGTTGGGTGCGGCGCTGGCTGATGTGGTGGGCCGCCATGAGAGTCTGCGCACGCTGTTTGTGGCGGTTGAGGGGATCCCGCAGCAGCTGGTGGTGGCGGTTGAGCGGGCCGAGTTTGGTTGGGACGTCGTTGATGCCGCCGGCTGGTCGGTGAGCCGGCTGGAGGAGGCCATCGACACCACGACGCGTCACAATTTTGACTTGGCTTCCGAGATTCCTTTGCGGGCACGGCTTTTCCGGGTCGCCGAGGACGAGCATGTGTTGGTGGCGGTGGTGCACCATATCGCCGCCGATGGCTGGTCGCTGGCCCCGCTGGTGCGGGATTTGGGTGTGGCCTATGCCAGCCGGTGCGCGGGGCAGGCTCCGGGCTGGGCGCCGTTGGCGGTGCAGTATGTGGATTACACGCTGTGGCAACGCCGGCAGTTTGGTGATGTCGATGACAGCGACAGTCGTATCGGCGGGCAGCTGGCCTACTGGGAAGACGCGCTGGCCGGGATGCCTGAGCGGCTGCAGCTGCCCACCGATCGGCCGTATCCGCCGGTGGCTGATTATCGCGGCGCCAGTGTGGCGGTGGAGTGGCCGGTTGAGCTGCAGGCGCGGGTGCGCGATGTGGCCGGTGAGCACAATGCGACCAGTTTCATGGTGATGCAGGCCGCGTTGGCGGTGTTGTTGTCCAAGCTCAGTGCCAGCAGCTGATGTGGCGGTGGGGTTCCCGATCGCCGGGCGGCGTGATCCGGCGCTCGATGAGTTGGTGGGGTCGTTCATCAACACGTTGGTGTTGCGTGTTGAGGTGGCCGGGGATCCCACCTTTGCCGAGCTGTTGGCGCAGGTGCGGCAGCGCAGCGTGGCCGCCTTCGAGCATCAGGATGTGCCGTTTGAGGTGCTGGTGGAGCGGCTCAACCCGATCCGAAGCCAGGCCCATCATCCGCTGGTCCAGGTGATGTTGGCCTGGCAGAACAATCAGCCCGCGAAGCTGCGTTTGGGTGATCTGCAGGCCAGCTTGCTGCCGGTGGAAACCCGCACCGCCCGTATGGATCTGGCGTTTTCTTTGGCCGAGCGCTTCACCGAGGCTGGTGAGCCCGCCGGGATCGGCGGGGAGGTGGAATTTCGCACCGATGTGTTCGACGCGGCCAGCATCGAGGCGCTGATCGAGCGGTTGCGAGCGGGTGCTGGTGGCGGTGACTGCCGATCCGACCCGGCGGTTGTCGTCGGTGGATCTGCTCGATCCGGCTGAGCACGCCCGGCTGGATGGGTGGGCTAATCGGGCGGTGTTGACCCGGCCGGCGACCGACGTCGGTGTCGGTTCCGGTGTTGTTCGCCGCGCAGGTGGCGCGTGCCCCGGAGGCGGTGGCGGTGACCTTCGAGGGCCGCTCGATGACGTATCGGGAGCTGGATGAGGCGTCTAATCGGTTGGCGCACCTGCTGGTCGCCCGGGGGGCGGGTCCGGGGCGGTGTGTGGCGTTGCTGTTTTACCGGTCGGCTGAGGCGATCGTGGCGATTTTGGCGGTGCTCAAGACCGGGGCGGCCTATCTGCCGGTCGATCCGGCCCTGCCGGCGGCGCGGATCGGGTTCATGCTCGGCGATGCCGCGCCGATCGCCGCGATCACCACCGCCGGGTTGGCTGATCGGCTCGATGGGCACGATCTGCTGGTCATCGATGTCAACGACCCCGGTATTGACACCCAGCCCAGCACCGCATTACCGGCACCGGCTGCAGACGATATTGCCCACCTCATCTACACCTCGGGCACCACTGGTGTGCCTAAAGGGGTGGCGGTCACCCATCGCAATGTGACCCAGCTGCTGGGACTACTGGACAGCTATCTGCCGACGGCGGGGGCATGGGCGCAGTGTCATTCCTATGGGTTCGACTCGTCGATTTGGGAGACCTGGGGGCCGCTGTTGCATGGTGGGCGGGTGGTGGTGGTGCCCGAGTCGGTGGCGGGCTCACCGGAAGACTTGCACGCCTTACTGGTCACCGAACAGGTCAGTGTGTTGACCCGGACCCCTTCTGCGGTGGGCGCGTTGTCGCCGCAGGGGTTGGAGTCGATGGCGTTGGTGGTGGCCGGTGAGCCCTGTCCGGCTGAGGTGGTGGATCGGTGGGCGCCGGGGCGGGTGATGATCAATGCCTACGGCCCGACCGAGACGACGATGGTGGTGACGATCAGTGCGCCACTGGATGCGGGGGCGGGGGTGGTGCCGATCGGTGCGCCGGTGCCCGGGGCGGGCTTGTTTGTGCTGGATGAGTGGTTGCGGCCGGTGCCGGCGGGGGTGGTCGGTGAGTTGTATGTGGCCGGTGCCGGGGTGGGGGTCGGGTATGTGGGCCGGGCCGGGTTGACGTCGTCGCGGTTTGTGGCGTGTCCGTTCGGGGAGCCGGGGGCGCGGATGTATCGGACCGGGGATCTGGTGTATTGGGGTGCTGATGGGCAGCTGCAGCATCTGGGTCGTGCTGATGAGCAGGTCAAGATCCGCGGGTATCGCATCGAGTTGGGCGAAATCCAGAGTGCCCTAGCCGATTTGGACGGTGTCGATCAGGCGGTGGTGATCGCCCGCGAGGACCGCCCCGGTGATAAGCGGCTGGTGGGTTATGTCACCGGGTCGGTGACCGGGGTGGTCGACCCGGCCGGGGTGCGTGCCGCGCTGGCTGACCGGTTGCCGGCCTATATGGTTCCGGCTGCGGTGGTGGTGCTCGACGCGCTGCCGCTGACACCGAACGGCAAACTCGACACCCGCGCGCTGCCGGCACCCGACTACCAGGACGTCGAGGGCTATCGCGCCCCGGCCAACCCTGTCGAGGAGATCCTGGCCGGCATCTACGCCCAGGTATTGGGTGTCGAGCGGGTCGGGGTCGATGACTCGTTTTTTGACCTGGGTGGGGATTCGTTGTCGGCGATGCGGGTCATCGCCGCCATCAACAAGTCCTTGGATGCCGGCCTTGCGGTGCGCGTTTTATTTGAGGCGCCCACGGTGGCCCAGTTGGCGCCCCGTATCGGTGTCGATGGGGATGGGCTTGCGCCGTTGGTGGCTGGTGAGCGGCCCGCGGTGGTTCCGTTGTCGTTTGCCCAGAACCGGTTGTGGTTCATCGACCAGTTCGAGGGGCCGTCACCGGTTTACAACATCGCGGTGGCGTTGCGGCTGGGCGGACGGCTGGATGCCGAGGCGTTGGGTGCGGCGCTGGCTGATGTGGTGGGCCGCCATGAGAGCCTGCGCACCCTGTATGTGGCGTCGGAGGGGATACCGCAGCAGCTGGTGGTGGCGGCCGAGCAGGCCGAGTTCGGGTGGCAGGTCATTGATGCCGCCGGCTGGTCGGCAAGCCGACTGAATGAGGCCATCGAGGAAACGGCGCGTCGCGCGTTTGACCTGGCGACCGAGATCCCTTTGCGGGCACGGCTTTTCCGCATCGCCGAGGACGAGCATGTGCTGGTGGCGGTGGTGCACCATATCGCCGCCGACGGCTTGTCGGTGGCCCCGCTGGTGCGGGATTTGGGTGTGGCCTATGCCGCCCGGTGCGCAGGGCCAGGCGCCGGGCTGGGCGCGGTTGGCGGTGCAGTATGTGGATTACACGCTGTGGCAGCGGGAGCAGCTGGGTGAGCTCGATGACAGTGCCAGCCGCATCGCCGCACAGCTGGCCTACTGGCAGCAGACCTTGGCTGGGATGCCTGAGCAGTTGCAGCTGCCCACCGATCGCCCCTACCCGCCGGAGGCTGACTACCGCGGCGCCAGGGTGGCGGTGGACTGGCCGGTTGAGCTGCAGCAGCGGGTGCGCGAGGTGGCGAGCCAGCACAATGCGACCAGCTTCATGGTGGTTCAGGCCGCCCTTGCGGTGCTGTTGTCCAAGCTCAGCGACAGTACCGATGTGGCGGTGGGGTTCCCGATCGCCGGGCGCAGGGACCCCGCGCTGGATGAGTTGGTCGGGTTTTTCGTCAACACCTTGGTGCTGCGGGTGGACCTCGCCGGGGATCCATCCGTTGGCGACTTGCTGGCCCAGGTGCGAGAGCGCAGCCTTGCTGCCTACGAGCATCAGGACGTGCCCTTCGAGGTGCTGGTGGACCGGCTCAACCCCTCCCGCAACCTGGCCCATCACCCGCTGGTCCAGGTGGCGTTGGCCTGGCAGAATCTCGCCGGGCAGGACAACGGCCCCGCCGCCGCGTTTGCCTTAGGTGATCTGCAGGTCACGCAGATGCCGCTAGACGCCCATGCCGCCCGCATGGACCTGGTATTTTCCCTGGCTGAACACTGGACCGACGCCGGCGAGCCCGCTGGGATGGGCGGAGAGGTGGAATTTCGCACTGACATTTTCGACGCGGAAAGCATCGAGGTGCTGATTGAGCGGTTCAAGCGGGTGCTGTTGGCAATGACCGCCGATTTGGAACGGCAGTCATGACGGCCCATCAAAGGCAGCGGTTGTCGTCGATCGATCTGCTCGATGAAGGTGAGCAAGCGCAGCTCGATGGGTGGGGCAATCGGGCGGCGTTGACCCAAGCGGTGAGCAAGGCGTCGATTCCGGAGCTGTTCGCCGAAAACGTGCAACGCACGCCTGAGGCGGTGGCGCTGGTGTATGGACAGCGTTCATGGACGTATCGCGAGATTGATGAGTCCACGAACCGGTTGGCGCACCTGTTGGTCAGCCACGGTGCAGGCCCGGGGCAGAGTGTGGCGCTGCTATTGGAGCGATCAGCTCAGGCCGTCATCGCAATTTTGGCGGTGCTCAAGGCGGGGGCGGCTTATCTGCCGATCGACGCGGCGGCGCCGCCGGCTCGTCTCGGTTTCATGCTCGAGGACGCCGCGCCGATCGCGGCGATCACCACCGTAGGGCTGGGCGAGCGGCTGGAGGGGTGCGGCCCGGCGGTCATCGATATAGATGACCCTGCTATTGACGTCCAGCCCAGCACCGCATTGGCGGAGCCGGCTCCTGACGATCTGGCTTACATTATTTACACCTCGGGCACGACAGGTGTGCCCAAAGGGGTGGGAATCACCCACGAAAATGTCACCCAGTTGCTGGAATCCCTGGACGCTGGCCTGCCGCGCACCGGTGTTTGGCCGCTGTGTCATTCCCTGGCCTTCGACGTCTCGGTGTGGGAGATCTTTGGTGCGCTGCTCCGTGGTGGGCGGCTGGTGGTGGTGCCCGAGTCGGTAACCGGTTCACCAGTGGACTTCCATGCCACGCTGGTTAACCAACAGGTCGATGTGCTGACCCAGACCCCTTCGGCGGTGACGATGTTGTCGCCAGAAGGTTTGGAGTCGATGGCGTTGGTGATGGCTGGTGAGGCCTGCCCGGCCGAGGTGGTTGATCGGTGGGCGCCGGGGCGGGTGATGATCAACGCCTACGGCCCCACCGAGACGACGATGTGTGTGGCGATCAGAGCGCCGCTGACGTCGGGGTCGGGGGTGCCGCCGATCGGCTCGCCGGTGCCGGGGGCGGCGTTGTTTGTACTGGATAAATTCTTGCGGCCGGTGCCGGCGGGGGTGGTCGGTGAGTTGTACGTGGCGGGCCGCGGTGTGGCATGTGGGTATATCGGTCGGTCTGGGTTGACCGGGTCGCGGTTTGTGGCGTGTCCGTTCGGGGCGGCTGGGGCGCGGATGTATCGCACCGGGGATCTGGTGCGTTGGGGTGCTGATGGGCAGCTGCAGTATCGGGGTCGTGCTGATGAGCAGGTCAAGATCCGCGGGTATCGCATCGAGCTGGGCGAAGTCCAGGCCGCACTGGCCGGGTTGGACGGAGTGGATCAGGCGGCGGTCATCACTCGCGAGGACCGCGCCGGCGACAAGCGCCTCGTCGGCTATTTCACCGGAACCGCCGATCCGGTAGAGGTCCGCGCGGCGCTGGCTGAGCGCCTACCGGCCTATATGGTTCCGGCCGCGGTGGTGGTGATCGATGCGCTGCCGCTCACATCCAACGGCAAAGTCGACACCCGCGCCCTGCCCGCACCCGAATACCACGACACCGGTAGGGGTTACCGCGCCCCGGCCAGCGCGGTCGAGGAGATCCTGGCCGGTATTTACGCCCAGGTATTGGGTGTCGAGCGGGTCGGGGTCGATGACTCGTTTTTTGACCTGGGTGGGGATTCGTTGTCGGCGATGCGGGTGATCGCCGCCATCAACAAATCCTTGGATGCCGGCCTTGCGGTGCGCACGCGTGTTTGAGGCGCCGACGGTAGCCCAGTTAGCGCCCCGTATCGGTGTCGGATGGGGGTGGGCTTGCGCCGTTGGTGGCTGGTGAGCGGCCGGCGGTGGTGCCGTTGTCGTTTGCCCAGTCCCGGTTGTGGTTCCTTGACCAGTTGGAGGGGCCGTCACCGGTTTACAACATGGCGGTGGCGTTGCGGCTGGGCGGGCGCCTTGAGGCTGAGGCGTTGGGTGCGGCGGTGGCTGATGTGGTGGGCCGCCATGAGAGTCTGCGCACGCTGTTTGTGGCGCCCGACGGGATACCCCAGCAGCTGGTGGTGCCGGCTGAGCGGGCCGACGTCGGCTGGCAGGTTGTTGATGCCATCGGCTGGTCGGCAAGCCGGCTGGAGGAGGCCATCGAGGAGGCGGCGCGTCACCCGTTTGACCTGGCGACCGAGATGCCGTTGCGGGCATGGCTTTTCCGGGTCGCTGAGGAGGAGCACGTGCTGGTGGCGGTGGTGCACCATATCGCCGCGGATGGCTTGTCGGTGGCCCCGCTGGTGCGGGATTTGGGTGTGGCTTATGCCAGCCGGTGCGCGGGTCAGGCCCCCGGCTGGGCCGATTTGCCGGTGCAGTATGTGGATTACACGCTGTGGCAGCGGGAGCAGCTGGGTGAGCTCGATGACAGTGCCAGCCGCATCGCCGCGCAGCTGGCCTACTGGCAGCAGGCGTTGGCCGGGATGCCTGAGCGCCTGCAACTGCCCACCGATCGGCCCTATCCACCGGAGGCTGACTACCGCGGCGCCAGCGTTGCAGTCACATGGCCGTTTGAACTGCAGCAGCGGGTGCGCGAGGTGGCCAGCCAGCACAACGCGACCAGCTTCATGGTGATGCAGGCGGCCTTGGCGGTGCTGCTGTCGAAGGTCAGCGCCAGCAGCCGATGTGGCGGTGGGGTTCCCGATCGCCGGGCGGCGTGCCGCGGCGCTGGATGACCTGGTGGGTTTCTTCGTCAACACCTTGGTGTTGCGCGTGGATCTGGCTGGGGATCCCACTGTTGCCGAGTTGTTGGCGCAGGTGCGGCAGCGCAGCCTGGCCGCCTACGAGCATCAGGATGTGCCGTTCGAGGTGCTGGTTGAGCGGCTCAATCCGACCCGGTCGTTGACGCATCACCCGCTGGTCCAGGTGATGCTGGCCTGGCAGAACTGGCAGGCCAATGATCCCGCGGCCGGGTTGGCGTTGGGCGACCTTCAGGTCACGCCGCTGCGGGCGGACACCCACACCGCCCGCATGGATTTGACGTTTTCTTTGGCTGAGCGCTTCACCGAGGCCGGTGAGCCCGCCGGGATTTCCGGTGAGGTGGAGTTTCGCACCGACGTTTTCGACGCGGCCAGCATTGAGGCGCTGATCGAACGGTTAGAGCGCGTGTTGGTGGCGCTGACCGCCGACCCAACGAGGCGGCTCTCGTCGATGGATGTGCTGGATGCCGGAGAGCATGCACACCTCGATGTGTGGAGTAACCGGGCGGTGTTGACCCAGCCGGCGACGGCGTCGGTGTCGATTCCGGCGTTGTTCGTCGCGCAGGTGGCGCGTGCTCCGGAGGCGGTCGCGGTCAGCTGCGGGGAGCGTTCGTGGACCTATCGCGAGCTCGATGAGGCCGCTAACCGGTTGCGCGCTCTGTTGGCCAACCATGGTGTGGGCCCGGGTGAGCGTGTGGCGCTGCTCTTCACCCGGTCGGCTGAGGCGATCGTGTCGATGCTGGCAGTGCTCAAAACCGGTGCGACGTATGTGCCGATCGACCCCGCGCACCCGGCCGCCCGCATCGAGTTCGTGCTCGGTGATGCCGCGCCGATCGTCGCGATCACCACCAGCGTGTTGGCCGACCGGCTGGACGGGCGCGATCTGCTGGTCATCGATATCGATGACCCTCGTATTGAGACCCAACCCAGCACCGCGCCGCCCGCACCGGCGGCCGATGAAATCGCTTACATGATCTACACCTCGGGCACCACAGGTGTCCCGAAGGGGGTCGCGGTCGCCCACCGCAACGTGACCCGGCTGCTGCAGTCGCTGGACGGTGAGTTGGAGCTGTCGCCGGGGCAGGTGTGGTCGCAGTGTCATTCGTTGGCCTTCGACTTCTCGGTGTGGGAGATCTTCGGTGCCCTGCTGCATGGTGGGCGGCTGGTGGTGGTGCCCGAATCGGTGGTCCGCTCACCGGAAGACCTGCACGCCTTGCTGGTCAGCGAACAGGTCAATGTGTTGAGTCAGACCCCGTCGGCGTTTTATGCGCTGCAGACCGCCGATGCGTTGGAGCCTGAGCGGGGACAACAGCTCAAGCTGGAGACGGTGGTGTTCGGCGGGGAAGCGCTGGAACCCCAGCGTCTGGAGACGTGGCTGCACAACCATCCGGGCCTGCCGCGGATGATCAACATGTATGGCATCACCGAGACGACGGTGCATGCCTCGTTCCGCGAGATCGTCGACCGCGACGTCGACAGCGCGGCCAGCCCGATCGGGGTGCCCCTTGCCCATCTTGGCTTCTTCGTGCTGGATAAGTGGTTGCGGCCGGTGCCGGCGGGTGTGGTCGGTGAGTTGTATGTGGCCGGTGCCGGGCTGGCGTGTGGGTATGTGGGCCGGGCGGGGTTGACGGCGTCGCGGTTTGTGGCGTGTCCGTTCGGGGGGCCGGGGGCGCGGATGTATCGCACCGGGGATGTGGTGTGTTGGGGTGCTGATGGGCAGTTGCGCTATCTGGGTCGTGCTGATGAGCAGGTCAAGATCCGCGGGTATCGCATCGAGCTGGGTGAGGTGCAGGCCGCGCTGGCCGGGTGCGATGGGGTGGAGCAGGCGGTGGTGATCGCCCGTGAGGACCGCCCCGGCGACAAACGTCTGGTGGGTTATCATCGCCGGGACCGCCGACCCGGCCACGGTGCGCGCGAAGCTGGCTGAGCGGCTGCCGGCCTATATGGTGCCGGCTGCGGTGGTGGTGATCGACGCGTTGCCGTTGACGGTCAACGGCAAACTCGACACCCGGGCCTTGCCGGCACCGGAATACCAGGAGGTCGATCACTACCATGCCCCGGGCAATCCCACCGAGGAGATCCTGGCCGGCATCTACGCCCAGGTGCTGGGGCTGGAACGGGTCGGCGTCGACGAGTCGTTCTTCGAACTGGGCGGGGACAGCATTTTGTCGATGCAGGTGGTGGCGCGCGCCCTTCTCGCCGGGGTGCGCTGTCGGCCGCGCGACATTTTCGTTGAGCAGACCGTGGCCCGGGTGGCCCGGGTGGCCCGGCCGACTCCAATTGCCCGGGTGGCATGGTTCGTCTCCATCGGTGCGGGTCGGACGTGTTGATGAGGGTGTCGAGCGGGTGGTGGCCACCCCGATCATGCGGTGGCTGCACAGCCTGGATGGCCCGGTCGATCAGTTCAATCAGACGGTGGTGGTGCAGGCGCCCGCGGGGTGACTGAGGCCGATGTGGTGGTGCTGTTGCAGGTCTTGCTGGATCGGCATGCCATGCTGCGGGCGCGCGTCGACGATGATGGTCGCCGGGGGCTGGTCGTTGACGGTGCCCGAGGCGGGGTCGGTGCATGCGGGCGGGTGCCTGCAGGAGGCGGCGGTGCTTATCTGATGAGGCGGTGGCGCATGCGCGGTCGCGGTTGAACCCGGCCGCTGGGGCGATGCTGAGCGCGGTGTGGGTGGGCGCCACGGGCCAGTTGGTGTTGATCGTTCATCATCTCGCCGTTGATGGGGTGTCGTGGCGGGTGTTGTTGGAGGACCTCAACGTTGCGTGGGCCCAGCATCGTAGTGGGCAGCCGGTGGCGTTGTCGGGGGATGGGACGTCGTTTGCCCGGTGGGCGTCGCTGCTGGCTGAGTATGCCCACCGCCCGCAGGTCGTTGGAGCAGGCCGAGGTGTGGCGGCAGGTGGCGGGCACGCCGGCGGTGTTGCCGGCGGTGGAGCCTGGGGTGGATACCTATGCCAATGCCGGGTTGTTGTCGGTGGAGTTGGATGTTGAGACGACCCGGATGCTGCTGGGTGAGGTGCCTGCGGCGTTTCATGCCGGGGTGCACGACATTCTGTTGATTGCGTTCGGGTTGGCGGTGGCGGAGTTTTTGGGCACCGGTGGCTGCGCCGGTTGGTATCGATGTGGAGGGTCATGGGCGCCAGGAGGAGTTGGGTGCCGATGTGGATTTGTCGCGCACGGTGGGCTGGTTTACCACCAAGTATCCGGTGGCGTTGGCGGTCGGTGGGCTGTCGTGGGCGCAGGTGATGGCCGGTGAGGCTGCGCTGGGGGCGGTAGTCAAGGATGCCAAGGAGCAGTTGCGGGCGCTGCCGGATGGTTTGACCTATGGTGTGCTGCGCTATTTGAACCCCGATGTCGACCTGGACGTGTCAGACCCGCCGATCGGGTTCAACTATCTGGGGCGTCTGGGTGCTGCGGCCGCCGAACTCTCCGACGAGTTCTGGCGGATCAGCGAAGACGGCTTGGCGGTTGCCGGCGCCAGCCTGGCTATACCCCTGACGCTGGCGCACACCGTCGAGCTCAATGCCAGCACCGCCGACACCGACACCGGCCCGCATCTGCAGGCCAACTGGACGTGGGCACCCTCGGCAGTTGAGCGGCGACCAGGTCAGCCGGCTGAGCCGGTTGTGGTTTGAGGCTCTGGCCGGCATCTGCGCGCATGTGCGCCGCGGTGGGGGCGGGTTGACGCCGTCTGATATCGCGCCTGCCCGGCTGAGCCAGCAGCAGATCGACGAGCTGGAGCGGCAATACCGGGTCGCTGATGTGCTGCCGCTGACCCCGCTGCAGCAGGGGCTGCTGTTTCACGCCAGCGCCGCGCAGGGATCCGGCGACGATGTGTATGCGGTGCAGCTGGATATCGCCATCACCGGCGCCGCTCGACCAGCACCGGCTGGGCGATGCGGTGCACACCGTGGTCAACCGCCATCCCAACCTGGCGGCCCGATTCTGTGCAGAGTTCGACGAGCCGGTGCAGCTCATCCCGGCCGATCCCGCGCCGGCGTGGCGGTATATCGAGCTGGACGCCGGCGGCGACGTCGATGTCGATGAGCAGATCCAGCGGCTGTGCGCGGCCGAACGCGCCGCCGTCTGCGACTTCGCCAACCCGCCGGCCTTTCGGGTGGCTTTGATCCGCACCGCGAGTGGACCGGCACCGGTTTGTGCTCACCAATCACCACATTTTGATGGATGGCTGGTCGCTGCAGATCGTGCTGCGGGAAATCTTCGCCAGCTATTACGGGCATCGGCTGCCCGGGGCCGTGTCGTATCGCAGGTTTGTCAGCTGGCTGGCCGGATCGGGATCGCGGTGCCGCACAAGCGGCCTGGGGCGAGGTGTTGGCCGGTTTTGACACCCCCACGTTGGTGGGTCCGCCGGATCGGTTAGGGCTCGGGCGAGCGAGAGCGCTGAATCGTTTCGGGTGTCCTGAAGGAGTTCACCCGCGCGGTTAGCGAGCTGGCGCGCTCGCACCACACCACCGTCAGCACCGTGCTGCAAGCCGCCTTCGCGCAGCTGCTGTGCTCGTTGACCGGTCAGCACGATGTCGCCTTCGGCGCTGTGGTCTCGGGTACGGCCGGCCGAGGTGGCCGGCGCGGAATCGATGGTGGGGCTGTTGATCAACACGGTGCCGGTGCGGGCGAACATCACCCCGGCAACCACCACCGCAGACCTGCTCGGAGCAGCTGCAAAGCGCCCACAACCACACCCTCGAGCATCAGCATCTGGCGCTGCAGCGACATTCACCGCATCACCGGTCACGACCAGCTGTTCGACACCGTTTTCGTTTACGAAAACTACCCCACAGACACCGCCGCGTTGCTGGGCGGCGCCCACGAGTTGGTCATCACCGATTTCCGCGACTTCTACCACTACCCCCTGACGGTTCAAGCCGTGCCGGGCCGCGAACTAGAGCTTCGGGTTCAATATCGCGCAGATCTTTTCGACAGGGCCACCATCGAGGCGCTGATCGAGCGGATGAAGCGGGTGTTGGTGGCCATGACAGCCGATCCCAACCGGCGATTGTCCAAGATGGATCTGCTTACCGATGGCGAGCATGTTCGACTGGATAGGTCGGCCAACCGGGCGGCGTTGCCACAGCAGCCGGTGACCAAGGCGGTGTCGCCATCCGAACACCACGACACAGCTGGTGACTACCGCGCCCCGGATGACCTGGTCGAGCAGATCCTCGTGGGCATCTACGCCCAGGTGCTGGGGGTAGATCGCGTCAGCGTCGATGAGTCGTTTTTCGACCTCGGCGGGGATTCGCTCTCCGCGATGCGGGCGATCGCCGCAATCAACACAGCCCTTGATATCAACTTTGCGGTAACCACCCTTTTCGAGGCGCCGTCGGTTAGAGGCTTGAGGCAGCAGTTGGGCAGCATGCCAGCTCGGTGGAAGAAATTCCCCTCCTCGACCTGACTGGCGTCACCGCCGAAAGTCGGCTGATTCAGAGTGCAGTGTCGTGCGGCTGTCACCACATACACGGCACCAGGCGATAGCGAACCTTCTGCGTGTAGTCGCGGTATCCGTCCAACTCTTGCTGGAGCAGCTTCTCCTCGTCGCGGATACGGAAGGCGAGCACAGTCACGCCAGATATGACGAAGACGAGTCCCCAGTAGGAGCCGAGCGCCAGGGGGATGCCGACCATCATGATCACATTGCCGGTGTACATGGGGTGCCGCACCAGCCCATACAGACCCGAGGAGATGAGCTTCTGGCCTGCCTCGACCCGGACGGTTGCGGCCGCATGGCTGTTCTGAATAACCACCTGCATCATCACACTCAGGCCAACGGCTACCAGAACGTCGCCGACCAAGCAGATTGCCGTTGGTACGGACGACCAGCCAAGGCGATGGTCAAGGCCGCTGACGCGTGAACATCGCTGCCAGCGACAACCATGCGCTGCCCATAACGACCTTTTGCACCGCTCGGGTCTCCGCCGTCGGCCCGCCACGCATACGCCGCTGAAGCGCAACCGGATTCGTTCGCATCAAGTAGATGCTGGGGATCCACCCCGAAACGGCAAACACCACCAGAAAAACCCATGCTTGCCAGTAATTGAATGTGCCTGCTGCCAAAAACAGGATCAACCCGAACGCGACGGGCTCAACAAGCCCGAATGCCAACATTTTTGGAATGGTTTTCAAGAATTCTCCTTAACGTCCGTAAGGTACCGCAAGCTAACTGCGCACGTCGGGGCCGGGAAGCCGTTACCCCCGCCCTACAGAGCAGCATCGATTGCCAGCAGCCACAATCGCGGCCCGGCTAAAACTACCGCCGTCTACCCGGAGGATGTGCGCGAATGGTTCCAGGTGGAGCAGCCACTGCGGCAATCATGACAACGTACCGAGCAGGTACGTCGCAATAGATCCGACCAGCACGGCCCACCGCGACCAACGCCGGCTGCGCCTTGAGTTGCTCTGGGCGGTGGTCGATGACGTGCTCGCTATTATCTTCCGGGTATCTGCAATCGAAGGTTGCACTGTCGAACGGGAATCACATGACTGCACACGTCGAGCAGTTGGAGTTTCAGGCCGAGGCGCGTCAACTGCTGGATTTGATGGTCCACTCGGTGTACTCCAACAAGGATTCCTTTCTGCGCGAGTTGATCTCGAACGCCTCCGATGCACTCGACAAGCTACGGATCGAAGCGCTGCGGAATAAGGACTTGGACGTCGACACCTCCGATCTGCATGTCGAGATCGAGGTGGACAAGGATGCCCGCACGCTGATTGTTCGCGACAACGGCATCGGTATGACGCGCGAGGAGGTTGTGGATCTGATCGGCACTCTGGCCAAATCAGGTACCGCCGAGTTGCGTCAGAAGTTGCGTGAGGCCAAGCACGCCGCTGCCTCCGAGGAATTGATCGGTCAGTTCGGTATCGGTTTCTACTCGACGTTCATGGTGGCCGATAAGGTCGAGCTGCTCACGCGCAAGGCCGGCGAAAGTGAGGCCACTCGGTGGGTGTCTAGCGGTGAGGGCACCTACACCGTCGAATCCGTCGACGATGCTCCGCAGGGAACGTCGGTTACCCTGCACCTCAAGCCCGAAGACGCCGAGGACGAGCTGCACGACTACACCTCGGAGTGGAAGATCAGGGAGCTGGTGAAGAAGTACTCCGACTTCATCGCCTGGCCCATCCGGATGCAGGTCGAGCGACGTACTCCGGCCACCGAGGACGGCGGCGAAGAGCGGCTCACCGTTGAAACGCAGACCCTCAATTCGATGAAGGCGCTGTGGGCCAAAGCCAAAGACGAGGTCTCCGAGGACGAGTACAAGGAGTTTTACAAGCACATCGCGCACGCTTGGGACGACCCACTTGAGGTCATCTCGATGAAGGCCGAGGGCACCTTCTCCTACCAGGCGCTGCTGTTCATCCCGTCGCATGCGCCGTTCGATTTGTTCACTCGGGACGCCAGAACCGGGGTGCAGCTGTATGTCAAGCGCGTGTTCGTCATGGCCGACTGTGACCAACTCATTCCCAGCTACCTGCGCTTCGTCAAGGGGGTCGTCGATGCAGAAGACATGTCGCTCAACGTTTCTCGTGAGATCCTGCAGCAGGATCGGCAGGTCACCGCGATTCGTCGCCGTCTGACCAAGAAGGTTCTGTCAACGATCAAGGGTCTGCAGTCGGAGCGGCCGCAGGACTATGCGCACGTTGTGGACTCAGTTCGGCGCGGTCCTCAAAGAGGGCCTGATGTCGGACTTCGACAACCAGGACACTGTTTTGCGTATTTCGTCGTTCGCCTCGACGCATAGCGACGAGGAACTCACGACGTTGGCCGACTATGTCGAGCGCATGAAGGACGGTCAGGAGCAGATCTTCTACGCCACCGGGCAGTCGCGTGAGCAGCTTCTGAAGTCGCCGCATCTCGAGGCGTTCAAGGCCAAGGGCTATGAGGTGCTGCTGCTCACCGACCCGGTCGATGAGGTCTGGGTGGGATCGGTGACCGAGTTCGACGGTAAACCGCTGCAATCGGTCGCCAAGGGCGAGGTGGACCTTGACTCCGAGGATGAAAAGGCGGCGCACGAAGCCGAGCGAAAAGAGCAGGAAAGAGACTTCGCCGACCTGCTGACCTGGTTGAAGCAGACTTTGGGTGACCATGTCAAGGAGGTGCGGTTGTCTACGCGCCTGACCCAGTCGCCGGCCTGCCTGATCACCGACACCTTTGGCATCACACCGGCGCTCGCGCGCATGTACCGGGCTTCCGGACAGGCGGTTCCGGTCGGGAAGCGGATTCTCGAACTCAACCCGAAGCATCCGCTCGTCACGGGCCTGCAACAGGCCCACAAGAACCGCGGCGCCGACGATTCCCAAGTGCAACGACTCGCCGAAACCGCCGAATTGCTTTACGGCACAGCCCTTCTCGCCGAAGGCGACGTACCCGAGGACCCGGCAAAGTTCGCCGGACTGCTCGCGGACCGTCTGGCTCGCACCGTGTAGGACACGCCACTTCCCCTCCGGGAGATCGACGAGTCCCGCCAAGGTGGGTCCAGTGCGCTTAGTCGGTGGGCTCAGGCTGGCCGATCGGATGGCGGCAGCCAATGACGTTGGGGCAGAGGGTTTCTCGTCGGTTTACGAGGGCCAGTGGGCCGGTAGGTACAGAACGGGCTTGCGGGCGGGAGCACCGAAGCGGGCGGGTGCGTTTCGTCAAGTGATTTGGCCCCGGCATCGTCACGAATTTTGGCCCCGCCCTGTTCAGCTGGCACGTTTGGCTCGGGTGGTGGTTTTGCTGGTGCGTCAGTCGGTAGGACTTGGTGCCGGTTTCGATGATGTGGGCGTTGAAGGTGACGCGGTCGACGATGGCGGCGACCAGGCGTGGATCGGGGAAGACGGTGCCCCATTCGCTGAAGGGCAGGTTGGTGGCGATCGCGACCGACGCGCGTTCTTCACGCTCGGTGATGATCTGGAACAGCAATTCCGCTCCGCGAGGGTCGATTTGGACGTATCCGAGCTCATCGAGGCAGAGCAGGTCCAGGCGTCCGTAGCGTGCCACGACGCGCGACAGGACCCGTTCGTCGGCGGCTTCGACGAGTTCGTTGACCAGTTGCGCGGTGGTGATGTAGCGGACCCGGCGGCCTTGTTCGCAGGCCGCCAACCCCAGCCCTATGAGGAGGTGGGACTTGCCGGTCCCGGAAGTGAAGGCGACAGACTGCAACAGTTGCGTGCGGTCTTGCCGTGTGAGGTGCGCGTGGTGGCCGAGACGCACCCGTTGTTCGGTCGGCTTCTTGCGGCGAAGTCGTTCAAGCGGTGGAACGGCGTGTTGTTGTTGGTGATCGATTTGCCGGACGGTTCGCCGGGAACGATCCGCTGCGATGCCACCGACGTGTTGGGTGTCGTCGAGCCAGGCCTGCGGTCGGTGCTGGACGGTGCCGGGCTGCGGGCGCTGCACCGGTTGGTGGTTCAGCTGGCGACGCGTGTCGAAGTCGGCGTGTCGGGGGTAAACGCGCAAGTAGGTTCGCCTCGTCCCTGATCGCGGTCACGACTACAGGAGAGTGAACCCACTTGCGCGCTATGAGAGTAGCTGTTCCACGCCAGCTTGCCCTTGGGCTGGGCAATTTACCCCTGCCGGCCTGCCGTTGGCAGGCACTTCCCGAAGAGACCCGAACCCAGGTGCTGGCGTTGTTGGCCCGGCTGATTGCCCGTGGCGCCCTGGCCGAGGACCCGCACCTCGGGGCGGGTGAGCGATGACCGGCCAGAGGTCGGCGGGAGCATCGGTACCGGCGCTGCTGTTGTCGACGGAGAAGGTCACCGCATCACATCGTTCGCGGGATGCGTATGTGTATGTGCGCCAATCGACACCGTCACAGATGATTCATCACACCGAATCCCTTGCCCGCCAATACGAGTTGCGTGAGCGGGCGGTGATGCTGGGTTGGCCCGCCCATCAGGTCGTGGTGATCGACGCCGATCTGGGCCGCTCCGGAGCGCAGACCGCGGGACGGACCGGGTTCAAAGAGTTGGTCGCCGACGTCGGTCTGGGCAAGGTCGGGATCGTGCTGGGCATCGAGGTGTCGCGGCTGGCCCGCAACAACGCCGACTGGTATCAATTGCTGGACCTGTGCGCCATCACCGACACGCTGATCGCCGATGCCGACGGGGTGTATCACCCGGCCGATTTCAATGACCGCCTGGTGCTGGGGTTGAAGGGGACGATGTCGGAGGCCGAGTTGCACCTGATCCGGTCGCGGCTGACCGCGGGACTCAAACACAAGGCGGCCAAAGGTGAACTGCGCCAGGGTCTTCCGGTTGGGCTGGACTACGACGAGGACGACAAGGTGGTGCTCTGCGCCGACGAGGCGGTGCGCGAGGCGATCAGCACGGTGTTCCGCCGTTTCGACGAACTGGGCTCCGCCCGGCAGGTGCTGATCCGGTTGCGTGAAGACGGTGTGTTGCTACCGCGCCGGCGCAACGGATCCAAGCGCATCTTCTGGGCCCAGGCCACCTACCCCGCGGTGCACGACTTTCTCACCAACCCGGCCTATGCCGGGGCGTTCGTGTTCGGCCGCACCCGCACCGAGAAGCGGGTGGACCCGGTTAGCGGGACCGTGCATTCTCGGGATCGGCTGGTGCCGCGCGAGCAGTGGGAGGTCCTGATCCCCGATCACCATCGCGGGTTCATCACCTGGGAGACGTTCGAGGCCAATATCGCACGGCTGCGGGGCAACTGGCGCCGTCCCCGTGAGCTGGCCGGTGGCGCGGTGCGGGAGGGCCGGGCGCTGCTGCAGGGCCTGCTGCGGTGTGGGCGGTGCGGGCGGATCATGCAGACCTCCTATTCGGGGACCAAGGGCAACTGCCCACGGTATGTGTGTGCCCGCGCCAAACAGCTCTATGCCGGTGAACACGTGTGCCAGAGCATCGGTGGTGTCCGGTTGGAGAACACCGTCCTCGATGAGCTGTTCACCGTCCTGGAACCGGCGGCACTGACCGCGACCGCTCAGGCGTTGGCCGAGGCCGACACCCACCATCGGCGGGATCTCGCGGTGTTCGAGTTGGCGACCGAACGGGCCCGCTACGAAGCTGACCGCGCACAGCGTCAGTTCGACAACGTTGAGCCGGAGAACCGTTTGGTGGCAAGGACATTGGAAACCACACTGGAAGCCAAGCTGGCCGCGGTCCGCGCCGCGGAGAACAATCTGGCCGCTCAACGCGCCCGGCGCCCAGTGGCGTTGACTGAACAGGAACTGGCCTGGATCACTACCGCCGGCGCGGACGTGCGGGCGGTGTTCGAGGCCCCCACCACCACGCTGCGGGAACGCAAACAACTCATCCGCGCGGTGATCGACGAGGTCGCCATCACGGTCCGCGCCGAGCAGCGCGTCGCCCAGCTGCGGATCCTGTGGCAGGGCGGCGCGGGCACCGAGGTGTCGATGCCGATGACCAAACCGGGCCAGCATCTGCGCGTGACTGATGAGGCAACCGTGGCCCTGGTGCGCCGCCTGGCCGAGCACTACGACGACCGCACCATCGCGGCGATCCTGGCCAAACAGAAACGCCGCACCGCCACTGGCCTACCGTTCACCCGAGCGCGGGTGGCGATCCTGCGCGCCGGTCACGACATCCCGGTCTGCCAACCGTCGACACCCGATGTCGGAGCCGACTGCGACGATGTCGTCGTGGTCACCATCACCGCCGCCGAACAGATCCTCGGCGTCGCCAGGACCACCCTGTATCGCTGGATCCGCGACGGATTCGTCACCGCCGAACAGATCACCCCCGGCGCACCCTGGCGCATCCGCATCGACCAAGCCCTGCGTGATCGGATCCGACCCGAGGTTCCCGACGGCTGGCTCGGCCTCGACGAGGCCGCTACGGCACTTGGCGTTGCCCGACAAACCGTGTTGCACAAGGTCCAACGCGGCGAACTGCAAGCCGTCCACGTCAACCGCGGACGCCGCAAAGGGCTCCGTATCCAGGTCAAACCCGACCAGCATGGACTATTCGACACACCCTGATAGAAGGAGAGCGCAGTGTTAACCAGCCTCGGGGTCGCCGAGTAGCACGACCGGCTCGCCGGCGTCCATGTAGTGCCCGGCGGCGAGGTGGCCCAGGGTGGCGGGCGCGACACCGGGAACGGCGTCGATGTTGAAGTCCGCCAATCGTTTCAGCCTTGGAAACTTGGCGTCGTTGATCCGCCGGGTGCGGCGCCGTTCGGTGCGGTCGTCGACCTCGGCGGCGAGGACTTCGGCGAGGTAACGCAGGTGAGTGTGGCGTTCCCGGCCGGCGATCTCGGCGAGCCGGGCCGCCTCGGTGCGGACGGTGGGCAGGTGCAACTCGCGTGCGGCTGCGCCGATGGAGGCTTGCGCGGCGGCATCGACGGTCGTCGGCTTGGCGGTGGTGGTCATGATTCGCTTCCGGTGAGCAGGTCGTCGTAGTCGGTCAACGAGGGTGGTGGTCGGTCGTAGCGGGCCAGACTGCCGATCGCGGCGACGGGTGCGAGCGGGGTGGTGTCGCGGCGGGCGTCGATGAGCACCGTCTCAGGATCCAGACATCCCGAGGCGACGGCCCGGTCCATCGCGGCGATCAGCGCGCCGGCTGCCATGGTGCGGTGGGCCAGCAGGATGGCGATCAAGGCGCGGGTTCCCTTGCTGTCTCCGCGGGCTGCTCGGGCGGCATCCCAGTAGGCCTGATGCGAGGCGGTGAACACCCCGCGGGTCTTGGCTTGTGCCAGTGCGGTCGCGCCGGGTAGGCCGCCGGGTTTGGTCTTGAGGACCTCGAGGTAGTGATCCAGGCACAGGACCTCGACGTAGCGTCCGACCGCCCGCTCGTGGGAGGCCACCAGCCGGGGCCCGTCGTAGACCTCGACGGTCCGTGCGGCCAGGCGGACCGGTAGGCGTCGCCCGGCGTAGCGGGCCGGCACGGAGTAGAAGCATTGCCGCACAGACACTCTGGCCCGGTTGTCGACCCGCGCGTGCAGCAGCCGCGCGCAGTCGAACGCCTCGGCCGGCAACCCCATCAGCGTGCTGGCCTCCAGCGCGAACGCCGCCCCGATCGTGATCGGGCGCCCGGTGATCACCCGGTCGTCGTCGACCCGGTCGGCGATGGCGATCAACTCGTTGAGCTCTGCCAGGGAGGCGACCATGGGGACCGGGACCAGGTGGCGCCGTCGGAAGCGGCCGATCTCGCCCTCCACGCCGCCCTTCTCGTGGGCACCGTCGATGCCGGGACGACAGAAGAAGGAGTCGAACCCGTAGTGGCTACGCAACGCGGTGAAACGCTCGGACTCGGTGCGGTCACGGCCCTTGAGAACCCGGATGACGGCGGGTTTCAGGTTGTCGTACCGGATCCGCGCCCGGCACGCCTCTAATATGCGGGTCTCGTTTGTCAAGACCTCGACTGGTGGGCCAGCGCGTCAGGAGGCGTCTTCAGCGAGTCGGGCGAGGAGGCCGTCGAAGACTTTTGTTCGCCCCAGTTGGCCTTTGGTGGCGGCGTCGTCGCGTTGCCTTTGCAGGGTGGGACGGAACTCGATCGTGGTCTGGAAGAACGTGCAGGATTCGCAGATCGATTCGAAGTGGCAGTCCATCCCGACCGGCCGGGCGCAGTATCCATTACCGAGCATCCGGCGGTGCATCTCCGCGCGCAGCTTGCGCATCTCGGCACCCTCGGCGTCGGCGGGCAGCTGCTTGGGCGCCTCGTAGAGCGCCTCGACCTTCTCCGAGACGGCGAAGTACTCGTCGGCGACGGTCCGGTCGGCGATCTTGGCATAAACGAGCGTCATGTGTAACGAGCGATGACCGAGTAGGGCGGCGATCGCTTCCAGCGACATGCCTCGGTTGATCGCTTGCGTCGCAAGGGTATGTCTGAGCCGGTGTGGTGAAACACGCCCGATGCCAGCCATTTTCGCAGCCTTGGCGACGGCGGCGTCCACACGTGAGACTGGGATTTGCCGACCCTGCTCGACGAAGATCAGCTTGCTGCGCAACCCTTCCGGTCGCTGGTCGAGCCACTGGTCCAGGAGTTCCTTCAACTGGGGGTGCAGCGGGATGTAGCGATCGGTGTGCAGCTTGCCCAGTGGCACGTGTAGCCAATAGGCCGAACCGATCTGCACGACGGCGTCGGTGGTCAGTGCTAGGTATTCGCCCTTGCGCATGCCGGTTCTGGCTAGGAACTCGACGGTCAGCCGCACGAATGAGTCGTCGTCTGCGCGGGCGGCCTGCAGGAGTTTGGCTGCGGCGGCGTCGTCGAGGAACCGGGGCAGTGTTTCATCGGGGATCGGCATGTCGGATGCCAGTACCGGGACCCGCGCCGGCGCGTCGGCGGTCTCCCATTCAAGTAGCCGGGTGAAGAAGCCACGCAGCGCGCAGAGACGATCCTTAATGGTGTGGCGATGCAAAGGGCCACCCCGCAGCGCCGGACGCTCAGCTAGCCAGCGCTTGTAGGCCTCGACATGGGACCGGCCGAGGTCGGCGACGCACTGTGCGGTCGGGTCGTGGTCGGTGACGAAGCCGGCGAACTCGCGCAGCGCAGCCTCGATGTTCTTCACCCGACCGGGCCGCAACGTGGTCGCCACCTGGTCCAGGTAGTCCCGCATCGTGGTGCGCATCTGCGCCGGCACCTTCGCCCATTGCGCGGCACGCACGTCGTCCTTGGTCCGGGCTCGTTTGCGCGGTAACTCGTCGGTCACCCCGGCGTGGAACAGTGTCGCCTCCAGCCCGAAGATCGCGGTGGACAGGTCGTGGCGCGAGCCGTGCCCGTATCGGTCCGCTGCGGCCAACAACTCATCACGCGCAGCGTCGAGGTCGCCGTGAGTCAACCGCTCAGGAGCCTGCCCGGTCAAGGCGCAGATCTGACCAAGCGCGGCCCACTGGGCCTGACATGTTTTGATCGGAAACCCCAGCACAGCAGCAGTATTCATAAAGAGGGCGTGGAACACGGGCCAGTGCCGCGACAGGCTGATCCCCAACCGCGGCCGACGCGCCACAAGATAGTCCGCGCTGGGCCGCAAACGTCGGGTCGCGATCAGCCACACGACGAACCGGTGCACGGCGTTGTTGACCGCGAGTTGTTCCGGTAGCGGCAGATCGGCGAAGGCCTGCGGTTCACCGACATGCACGCAGAACCAGCGAGCTCCCCAGAGCACCTTGTGATCAGGTCGTTGACCGATGTCCCACAGGTCGTTCTCGTAGGCGACGATGAGGTCCGACGCGTCGCCAGTGAGCCGGTAGGCGACCATCAGCGCCCAGCTCCGTCGACCGGACCGGCGCTCGCGGTCTCGTTCTCGATCGCGTTCAGCGCCCGGGCGTATTCCTCAGCGAGCCAGGCGTTAGCCAAGTGCAGGTAGATGCGGGTCGATTCGATCGAGCGGTGTCCGGCCTGGGCTTGCACCGCCTCCAACGCCATCCCGGCCTCGCGCAATCGGGTCAAACACGTGTGCCGCAACTGATGGCAGGTCGCATGCTCCAGGCCGGCCCGATCACGGGCCCCACTGAGCACCTGGTCCACACCGGCCGCGAGTCAGCGGCCGGCTCCGAGTCGGGCCGCGCAACACGACGAACACCCGGTCAGTTTCGGCGTCTGGCCGCTCGTGCTCGAAATAATCGGCCAAGCTCACGAAGAACCGGTTCGACACCGGCACGATCCGCTGATGACCGCCCTTGCCCTCGGCGATGAACAGCCGCCGGTCGCCAGCACGCACATCCGACATACGCAGACCGAGCACCTCGCAGCGGCGCAGCCCGCCGAGCAGCATCGCCAACACCATGGCTCGGTCCCGGTGCGTGCGTAGCGCGCCCAACAACGCGTCCACTTCGACGGTGCCCAGCACCCGCGGCAACGTCCGTGGTGTCCGCAGCAACGGAACGCCACGCGTCCCCGAACCGTGCGGATGTCGAGTACCGACACCCTGCGGCACCGGGTTACGTTGAATATCGACATCATCGCGGGCCAGCAAGTACGCGAACAACCCTGACACACTTGCCAATCGACGCTTGAGCGTGCGCGCCGACAACCCGGACTCGCCGTCCTCCAGCCGAACGACTCGGGTGCCCCGCCGCGGAGCCCGCTGCGCGGTAAGAAACGCCAGCACGTCTGCCACTGACACCCGCGTCGGCTCCTTCTGCACAACCGAGAAGAACACCTTCAGGTCGTAGGCGGTCGCCAACACCGTGTTCGGCCGACACCGCGCCCCCACGAACTCGAGATAGTCGTCCACCAACGGGTCACCCAGACCGACCCGGACCTCACCATCCGGACCTGGCGAACGTAAAAGGCACGGTGTCCACAGCATGGGCGCTCCACGTCGACGAGTAAGTCCATCGTCGCGCCGGCAACGCTCCAAAGGTGGGATCGACACCCGCATAACCGCCGAAGAATTCGAACGCCGCCACATGCGAGGCGTTCCAGGATGTTTGGCCATCTTGAGCACCGGCTGCACGAACAAAGCTCTTGAGCACGACAGGATCATCGCGAACACCCACACCGCGACACGGCGCCCCGACATCGGGTCGAGCCACATCCCGAGCTTGCCGTAGTCGATCTGGGCTTCACTGCCGGGTTCGACCGCGCCGCGCGGCACGGTGACCCGGTCTTCGAGGCGTTGTTCGGTGAAAGTTGTTAAATGTAACGCCGTACCGTCGACTCTGACACCGCAACATGATGGTCGTCGCGCAGCCGTTGCGCGATGGTGGCCACCGTCACCGGCACCGCCAGCTGATCGGCGATCCACTGGTGATGGGCCGCGATCTGCGGCCACGTCAGCGCCCGCGCCGTCGGGTCGACCAACTCAGGGAACCAGCGCCGGATCCGTGCCCGCCACAACTCCTCATCGAACGACTCAGGAGCCGGTTGCAGGCCCTCGGCCAGCGCCGGGGCCAGATACTTGCGAATCGTTTTCCGGTCGATGTTCAGTGCCTCATTGATCTGCACCTGGGACCGGCCGGCGTTCCAGTGCCGGAACATCTCCACGAAGTCAGTCACGTTCCACGATCTCCTCGCCACCTCAGGCCCCTTCCAGGACCCCGGTGGGGGCCACCTGAACGGAGCGAACCTGAGCAGCACCCCAACCCCCGGCGGACACGCCCCAGGGGTGGGGAATTACGTGACGGCGGGTGGGGAATTACGTGACGGACAACCCCTCAGAACTGGGGAATTACG
Source organism: uncultured Actinomycetota bacterium (assembly GCA_963841555.1). GTDB lineage: Bacteria > Actinomycetota > Actinomycetes > Mycobacteriales > Mycobacteriaceae > Mycobacterium. Next base: position 125,981 of record CAWJDL010000001.1, on the reverse strand, counting down.
TGACCGCTGACACGTGTGAGGGGAAGGGGCGCGATGGTGTTGTGTTCCCCAACCGGTTTGGGCATTACGCGACGCCGCCGGGTGTATCCACGTGGTTCTCAGGTGCTGTAGCGCGCTGCATGGCGGCTGACGATCAGTTTCGGCGGTGACGGTTCACGATCTGCGCCACACGGCCGCGAGTCTGGCGAGCAGCGCTGGGGCGAATCTAAAGGTGGTGCAGCGGATGCTTGGGCATGCTTCGGCTGCGATGACGTTGGACGTGTGCGCGTACTTGTTCCGCGACGATTTGGGTGCGGTGGCGGACGCGCACGATGAGGAATGTGCCCAAAGCGGCCCTAGTGAGCCGTTTGGATCAGGTGAACTATCCTCTGACGTGAGAAACCACAATCGGTTGGTGCCCTCGGTGAGATTCGAACCCACACTGTCTGGGTTTTGAATCCAGTTCCTCTGCCAGTTGGGATACGAGGGCGTCTGTAGCGCGCGGCCTCCCACCATAGAGGATGGCCCCGCGGTCGCTGATCGGCACCTGCTACCGCCACAATGTGACCCATGACAGGGTCACCGACCGACGCCGAAAAGCCGCGCCGCGTTCTCATCGCCGAAGACGAGGCGCTCATCCGGCTGGACTTGGCCGAGATGCTGCGCGAAGAGGGCTACGAGGTCGTCGGCGAGGCCGGCGACGGGCAGGAGGCGGTCGATCTGGCCGAGAGCCTCAAGCCGGATCTGGTGATCATGGACGTCAAGATGCCGCGCCGCGACGGCATCGACGCCGCGTCGGAGATCGCGGCCAAGCGGATCGCGCCGATCGTCATCCTGACCGCGTTCAGCCAGCGCGATCTGGTGGAACGGGCCCGCGACGCGGGCGCGATGGCGTATCTGGTCAAACCGTTCAACATCACCGACCTGATCCCGGCGATCGAGGTGGCGGTGAGTCGGTTCAGCGAGATCGCCGCGCTGGAGAATGAAGTCGCGACGCTGTCGGACCGGTTGGAGACCCGCAAGCTGGTCGAGCGCGCCAAGGGTTTGCTGCAGTCCAAGCAGGGGATGACCGAGCCGGAGGCGTTCAAGTGGATCCAGCGCGCCGCGATGGATCGTCGGACGACGATGAAGCGCGTCGCCGAGGTGGTGCTGGAAACCCTCGATACGCCGGAGAAAGCGTAAATTCTGTGTTTCCGACGCGCCGTTGATAACGATTTAGCAGCCGGTCACGCGGTGCGCGTCTTCCAACATCACGCGTCACGGCCATGCGTTGGCTATGGTCGTCCCGAAGCATCGCCGCCCGGGCCGACCTGGGCTGGTGCGTCGATGCCGATGAAAACATTGACCCGGAGGTGAAACGTGCGCGGTCGCGTGGCACGGAATGTATTTGCTCTCGGTAGCGCGGGTTTGGTTGTGCTGGGCATTGCCGGCTGCAACCAGTCCAGAGCCGAGTGAGGGGGAAGCGGCGCAGGCCGACCTGAAGATCGTCGAGCAGGTGCAGATCGACGAGAACGGCGCGGAAGTCAAGCCGCCCGAAGGCGCTGCAGCCCGCCGATCCAGCGGGGGACGGCAAGGCGCAATGCCCGCCGGTGTCCATCGCGATGGCCGGCGCGCTCACCGGCCCGGACGCCGCGCTGGGCATCAACATCAAGAACGGCGTGCAGCTGGCCATCGACAAGCACAACGCCGCCAATCCGGGCTGCCAGGTGCAGCTGAAGGCGTTCGACACCGAGGGTGACCCGCAGAAGGCCACCGCAGATCGCGCCGCAGATCGTCGACGACGCAGTACACCATCGGCCTGGTCGGCCCGGCGTTCTCCGGCGAGACCAAGGCCACCGGCAATGTCTTCAACCAGGCCGGCCTCGTCGCCGACCACCGCGTCGGCCACCAACGTCGACCTTGTCGCGAGAACGGGTGGAGGACCTTCTTCCGCGGCCTGGGCAACGACGGCGTGCAGGGCCCGTCGGTCGCGAACTACATGAAGAACACGCTCGGCTCAAGAAGGTCTGCGTCGTCGACGACAGCACCGACTACGGCCTCGGCCTGGCCGTGGCGGTGCGCGAGACGCTGGGCCCGGTCGCCGACTCGTCGTGCAACATCTCGGTGAAGAAGGGCGACAAGGACTTCTCCGCCGCGGTGACCCAGATCAAGGGCGCCAGCCCGGACGCGGTGTTCTTCGGCGGGTACTACGCCGAGGCGGCACCGCTTGTGCAGCAGCTGCAAGGACGGCGGCTTCGAAGGCACCTTCGTGAGCGCCGACGGCACAAAGGATCCGGAGTTCGTCAAGCAGGCGGGCGAGGCGTCCAAGGACGCCATCCTGTCCTGCCCGTGCGGCCCGGCCACCGGCGACGTTCGCCGACGAGTACACCAAGAAGTTCAACCAGGAGCCGGGCACCTACAGCGCCGAGGGCTACGACCTGGGCACGATCCTGGTGAAGGGCATCGACTCCGGGGCCATCACCCGGCCGGCGCTGCTGGACTTCGTGCGCAACTACAACGGCCAGGGCGTCGCACGCAACTACCAGTGGACGCGACACCGGTGAGCTGACCACCAACCTGATCTGGATCTACAAGGTTCAGTAGCCGCTGCAGCGAGGCGCGTCCGAGACCGAACGGCTCGGACGCGTTTCGCTAACAGACCGCTATTCGCGAGGAGCCGCCACCGGATGAGTGGATCGTCCACGAGTGCGTCGACCAGTACGCCTGCCTGGCCGCCAACATCAACTTCAACCTGGAAGGCCTGCGAAACGGCTTCTGGCAGTTGACGATCGACGGGCTGTCCTGGGGCGCGATCTACGCGCTGGTGGCGGTCGGCTACACGCTGGTGTTCGGTGTGCTGCGGCTGATCAACTTCGCCCACTCCGAGATCTTCATGCTCGGCATGTTCGGCGCGTACTTCTGCCTCGACTTCATCCTCGGCTTCACCCCAAGCGGGAACGCCTACAACAAGGGCATCGCGCTGACGGTGCTCTATCTCGGCATCGCGATGCTGTTCGCGATGCTGGTCTCGGGTTCGGCGGCGGTCGGGCTGGAGTTCGATCGCGTACCGGCCACTGCGAAGACGCAACGCGCGGTCGCTGACGTTCCTGATCACCGCGATCGGCATGTCGTTCGTGCTGCAGGAGTTCGTGCACTTCGTGCTGCCGCAGCTCCTCAAGGGCTACGGCGGCAGCAATGCCCAACAGCCGATCATCCTGGTGCAGCCCAAGACCCAGTTCACCATCTTCGGCGCGACCGTCTCCAACGTCACGCTGGTGATCATCGCGGCGGCGTTGATCTTCGCGGTGCTGACCGATATCGCGATCAACCGGACCAAGTTCGGCCGCGGCATCCGCGCCGTCGCGCAGGACCCGACCACCGCGACGCTGATGGGCGTCTCCCGCGAACGCATCATCATGACGACGTTCCTGATCGGCGGCCTGCTCGCCGGCGCCGCGGCGCTGCTGTACACCCTCAAGGTGCCGCAGGGCATCATCTACTCGGGCGGATTCCTGCTGGGCATCAAGGCGTTCTCCGCGGCGGTGCTCGGCGGCATCGGCAACCTGCGCGGCGCGCTGCTCGGCGGCCTGCTGCTGGGCATCATGGAGAACTACGGGCAGGCGGTTTTCGGCACCCAGTGGCGCGACGTGGTCGCATTCGTCCTGCTGGTTCTGGTGCTGCTGTTCCGTCCGACCGGCATACTCGGTGAAAGCCTCGGGAAGGCACGAGCATGAGCGCTCAGCGACAAGACTCATGGCGCCGGGCGACGCTCTGCGGCATTGGTGGGATGGGCTGTCCCGGGTGCAGAAGTGGGGCTTCGGCGTCGCTCGCTCTTCGGCGCGGTGGCGCTGCTGCCGCTGTACACCCCGCCGTTCCTGGACACCCCCGGCATCAGCTTCGGCGGCACGATGGCGCAGTTCGCGATGGTCGCGATCATCGCGATCGGCCTCAACGTCGTGGTCGGGCAGGCCGGCCTCCTCGACCTGGGCTACGTCGGCTTCTACGCTGTCGGCGCCTACACCGTCGCGCTGCTCACCAGCCCGGACAGCCCGTGGAACAAGCTCGGCCCGACCGGGTTCTTCAGCGCGGACTGGGCATGGCTGTCCTGTGTGCCGCTGGCGATGGCCATCACCGCGCTGAGCGGGCTCATCCTGGGCACGCCGACGCTGCGGCTGCGTGGCGACTATCTGGCCATCGTCACGCTCGGGTTCGGCGAGATCATCCGGCTGCTCGCCGACAACCTGTCCGACATCACCAACGGCCCCGCGGGCTGCCCGGGGTCGCGTACCCGCGGCTGGGCGAGAGCGAGCAGCTTCCCAATGGCGTGTTCTCCAGCGGCAACTCGGCGGGCAACGCGAACTACGGCACCTGGTGGTTCTGGCTGGGCTTGATCCTGATCGTCGGTCATCCTGCTGCTGGTCGGCAACCTGGAACGCAGCCGGGTGGGCCGCGCCTGGGTCGCCATCCGCGAAGACGAGGACGCCGCTGAGGTGATGGGCGTCAACACCTTTCGGTTCAAGCTGTGGGCGTTCGTCATCGGCGCCGCCATCGGCGGGCTGTCCGGCGCGCTGTACGCCGGGCCAGGTGCAGTACGTCGCGCCGCCGAGCTTCAACATCATCAACTCGATGCTGTTCCTGTGCGCGGTGGTGCTCGGCGGGCAGGGCAACAAGCTGGGCGTGATCTTCGGTGCGTTCATCATCGTCTATCTGCCCAACCGGCTGCTGGGTGTGCACTTCCTCGGCATCAACCTGGGCGACCTGAAGTACCTGTTCTTCGGGCTGGCGCTGGTGGTGCTGATGATCTTCCGGCCGCAGGGACTGTTCCCGGCCCGCCAGCAGCTGCTGGCCTACGGCAAGGCCGCTCGCGACCTGCTGCGCCGCCACCGAGGACGACGAAGGCCGGCGAGTATGAGCGATCGAGGAACTGGCCGGCGTCCATCGGGAGATTCACGCCGCCGAAGGCGAAACCCTGTTGCAGACAAAGGATTTGACCGTCAAGTTCGGTGGTCTGGTCGCTCTGGATTCGGTGACGTTCGACATCCGCCGCGGCGAGATCCTCGGCATGATCGGACCCAACGGCGCCGGCAAGACGACCTGCTTCAACGCGATAACCGGCGTGTACCGGCCGACCTCCGGCACGGTGATCTTCGACGGCGCCCCGCTGGGCCGGATCAAGCGTCACCAGATCACCCGCCGCGGCATCGCCCGCACCTTCCAGAACATCCGGCTGTGGGGCGAGATGACGGCGCTGGAGAACGTCGTCGTCGCCACCGACGCGCGGCACAAGACCTCGGTGCCCGGTGCGCTCGTCCGCACGCCACGTCATCGCCGGGAGGAGAAGACGGCGATCGAAAGGGCCGCGGCGCTACTGCATTTCGTCGGCATCGCCAACCGCGGCGAGGAGAAGGCCAAGAACCTGCCCTACGGCGACCAGCGGCGGCTGGAGATCGCCCGCGCGCTGGCCACCGAGCCCAAACTGCTGTGCCTCGACGAGCCGGCCGCCGGGTTCAACCCGAGCGAGAAGGCCGCACTGATGGAGTTGATCCGCAAGATCCGCGACGACGGCTACACCGTGCTGCTCATCGAGCACGACATGCGAGTGGTCATGGGTGTCACCGACCGCATCGTGGTGCTGGAGTTCGGTCGCAAGATCGCCGACGGCCTGCCCGCGGAGATCCGCGAAGACCCGAAGGTCATTGCCGCTTACCTGGGGGTGCCCGATGACGAACTCGAATGACACCGACGATCGCCCGATTCTGCTCGAGGCCCGCGATGTCGTCGTGCACTACGGACGAATCGAGGCGCTGCACGGTGTGTCGCTGGTGGTGCGCGAGGGTGAGCTGGTGACCCTGCTCGGCGCCAACGGCGCGGGCAAAACCACGATGATGCGAGCGATTTCGGGGCTGCGTCCGCTCACGTCGGGCTCGGTGTGGTTCGACGGTAAGGACATCACCCGCGTCAAGGCGCACAAGCGGGTGACCGACGGCCTGATCCAGGCGCCGGAAGGCCGTGGCGTGTTCCCGGGCATGACGGTCACCGAGAACATCGAAATGGGTTGCTACGGGCGGAAGTTCGCGTCTAAGGCCGAGCACAAGGAGAAGCTGGACTGGGTGCTGGAGACGTTCCCGCGGCTGGCCGAACGCCGCAACCAGGTGGGCGGCACGCTATCGGGCGGCGAGCAGCAGATGCTGGCGATCGGGCGGGCGCTGATGGCCCGGCCGAAGGTGCTGTTGCTCGACGAACCGTCGATGGGCCTTGCGCCGATGGTGATCTCGCAGATCTTCAAGATCATCGCCGAGATCAACTCGCAGGGCACCACGGTGCTGCTCGTCGAGCAGAACGCGCAGCAGGCGCTGAGCCGCTCCGACCGCGCCTACATTCTGGAGACCGGTGAGGTCACCCGCGAGGGAAACGCGCGAGAACTGTTGTCCGACGACAGCATCCGCGCCGCCTACCTCGGCGTCGCCTAGCGCTGACATAACTGCCGCGAGCGACCGTAGTTTGTACGCGACACGCCGCTCGCGCCCGTACAAGAGCGGTCGCTCGCGGTCATCGGGTGACCCGGAAGCGCTTGACCCGCGAGGTCGCACCAGATACCAGCTCGACACGGCTAGGTGGAACACCTAGATGCGTCGCAAGCAGCTTGACTACGGCGTCGTTCGCCTTGCCCTCGACCGCTGGCTCGCGGACGTAGATCGTCAGCGCACCGTCGGCGCCGGCCTCGACGAGTGGGCCCTTCCTGCTGCCCGGTTTTACCCTGATGACGACGGTTTCGGTCACGAAGCGGATACGCGCGCTTCAAGCGTGTCGAGCACATCGGCGTGCTCGGGCGGAACGGCGACGTGCATCACGACACCGTCGCCAACGCCTTCGAACTCAAACGTGAAGAACGAGCAGCATTCGCTTTCCCGTCGGGCCAGATCGCGAGCCGTGGCCTCATTGTCTCGGGGCAGAACCAGATCCAACTGCGTCGGCTCACGGCGCTCCGATTGCACGACGAAGGTGAACAACTCCTCGAACTCCGCCACCCGCAGCGGACGTTCTGACGTCGGGAGCGTGCACGCGTCCGGCGCCCAATCGTCGGCGATGGCCATAATTCGACGATAGACCCTTAGCGTGAAGCCGCTGTCCGCTCCCACGGCCAGGTCATCAGTGCCCACACGCCAAGGATGAGGGCGGTCGCGGTGAAGATGTACCACGGCCACGGGCCCAACACATCCAGCAGAGACGCGGTGGACGGTTTCCGGTTGAGGAAGCCGTAGTTGGTTCCTGCGATCCTGTTGAACGTGAACGTAACCGCCGCCCACACCGCCGTGACGACGACCGTGAGCCGATAGCTGCGCCAATTCGGCCGCATGCCGCGACCCCAGGTGAGGTAGATGGCCGCCCAGACGACGAGCAGATGAATGGCCCAGAATGCCAGGAACTGGTAGTGCGGGAAATCGGGGCTCTGCAGAGCGGGCGATATCAACGCCTGTGTGCTCAGAACCAGGCCCCAGTAATAGGTGAGTGCGAACGCCCAGTGTTTCTGCGACCACAAGGCGTAGGCGGCCGCGACGGTCGCGAGGTCGGTTAGTTGCAGCGGCACCGAGAATTCGATCGTCGGCGGGGTTAGGACGTAGATCAGAATCGCGGCGTAGATGAGAGCGGTGACCGCCCCGAGAATGCGGCCAAGGCGTCGTGCCTGCCGTTCGGTCTGCCTGCGCCCGACCCACACCAGCAGCCCGGCGCCGATGACGAACACCGCGATAGTGGCCCAGTGCGATGGGCCGTAGGCAGTGAACTGCCTAGCGAGCAACAATGACCGACGAGCCGTGGCCGAAGAGCCCTTGGTTAGCAGTGACGCCGACGGTGGCGCCCTCGACCTGTCGGCCGGTCGCCTGGCCCTTCAGCTGCCAGGTCAGCTCGCAGACCTGCGCGATGGCCTGTGCGGGGATGGCTTCGCCGAAGCAGGCCAGCCCGCCAGACGGGTTGACCGGGATCTTGCCGCCGATGGTCGTCGCGCCGCTGCGCAGCAGCTGCTCGGCCTCACCCTTCGGGCACAGTCCGAGGTGCTCGTACCAGTCGAGTTCCAGCGCGGTGGACAGGTCGTAGACCTCGGCCACGCTCAGATCCTCGGGCCCGATGCCGGCCTCGGCGTAGGCGGCGTCGAGGATCTGATCCTTGAACACCCGATCCGGCGCGGCCACCACTGCGGTGGAATCGGTTGCGATGTCGGGCAATTCGGGCAGGTGCTGCGGATAGCGCGGCGTCACCGTGGACACTGCTCGCACCGACGGCACACCCTCGAGCGAGCCGAGGTGCTTCTCGGCGAAGGCCTTGCTCGCCACGATCAACGCCGCCGCGCCGTCAGACGTGGCGCAGATGTCCAGCAGCCGAAGCGGATCCGAGACCACCGGGCTGGCCAGGACGTCCTCGACCGAGGCTCTCCTTGCGGTAACCGCGCGTTGGGATTCTCCAGGCCGTGCTTGGCGTTCTTGACCTTCACCTGCGCGAAGTCCTCGAGTGTTGCGCCGTAGAGGTCCATCCGTCTGCGCGCCAGCAGCGCGAAGTACACCGGGTTCGTCGCGCCGATCAGATGGAAGCGCTGCCAGTCGGGGTCGTTCTTTCGTTCGCCGCCGACCGGGGCGAAAAACCCCTTGGGCGTGGTGTCGGCGCCGATGACGAGCGCGACGTCGCAGAACCCGGCCAGGATCTGCGCGCGGGCGCTCTGCAGCGCCTGAGACCCGCTGGCGCACGCCGCATACGACGACGACACGGGCACGCCGTTCCAGCCCAGCTTCTGGGCGAACGTCGCGCCCGCGACGAATCCGGGATAGCCGTTGCGGATGGTGTCGGCGCCGGCGACCAGCTGGATCTGGCGCCAGTCCAGCCCCGCCTCCGAAAGCGCGGCCCGGGCGGCGGCGACCCCGTATTCGGTGAAGTCGTTGCCCCACTTGCCCCACGGGTGCATGCCCGCGCCGAGGATGTACAGCGGTTCGGGACTCATGAGGCGATCCTCCACGCGTGACGATGCGCTCGACACCGTCGTCGTCGACGAACAGCGGCATCGTGGTCAGCTCCATCTCCATGCCGACCTTCAAGTCCGCCGCCAGCGTGCCCTCGACGACCTTGCCCAACACGATCATGCCCTCGTCGGCCAGCTGTACCGCGGCGACGGCGAAGGGCTCGAACGGATCCGGCGACGGATACGGGGGCGGTGGGGCATAGCGGTTTTCGGTGTAGCTCCACAGCGTGCCGCGCCGCGACAGCGGCACCTGCGCCAACTCGTCGCCATCGCAGGCCGGATTGGGGCAGTTGTTGGCGCGCGGCGGAAAGACGTAGGTACCGCACTGATGGCATTTGCCGCCGATCAGATACGGCGCTCCGGACTGATCGGTGGCGAACCAGCCGTCGACCGCCGGTTGAGTGGATGCAGCTGACACGCGGTCAGCGTACCGACTCCGGCGGCGAAACTGAAACGTGTTCCAGTTTCGCCGTGCCTCGGAGAGAAAATTGGGATCGGTAGCGAACCGGCCCGTGTGCACTTCTCCCGGGAGTAGCGTCCCGGACATCAGCGTCCGGCGCTCGGAAGATCGGAGACCGAAATGGGACTTTTCGATAAGGCAAAGAAGGCAGCGGCTCAGGCACAGCAGGCATTTGCCCAGCCGGCTGGACAGCAGCAGGGTGACGGGAGGGTGCACGTCCAGGGCGCCGGAGACCGATCGACCCGTCCTTTATGGGCGGGCCGTCGACCCGCTCGGTGGCAGCGGACGACCCGATCTGGCAGCCCATCAACGGCATCTCGCTCCAGGACTACGCCGAACTCGCCCGTGACGCGCAGGCCCGCGGCATCAACGACGAGGCCGGCATGATCACCCTCTCCCAGGAGCGCGGGTGGAACCCGGCGGACACGAAGGCGGCGCTCGACGGCTGGGTCCAGCGGATGGGCCAGTCGATGGCCGTCGGACAGCAGTTCCGCAAGTTCATCGGCTACTGACGGGAACCCTCACATGCCCAACCCGTTCAAGGACTGGGCGCGAATGTACGGCGCCAACAAGCAGTACCTGGAGTCGCAGGGACGCCCGTCATCATTCCTCGGCCAGATCGGCGACATCCCGAACCGTATCCACGAGGCGGCCGACGCCTCCGAGATCGGCATGAAGATGATGCGGCATGCGCAGCTGACGAACGGCGCGGGCCTGCCCGCCACCGTCACCGTGGAGGGTGTCTGGCAGGTCGGGTCGTATATGAACATGTCGCCCGTGCTGCGGATCCAGGGCCGGGTTGCAGCGTGACGGCCCTGGGCCTTCCGAGCCCTACGGCGCCGTCTTCGACGAGGTCGTGGCGCAGATGCACATCGGGCGGATGCAGCCGGGCGCGACGATCGCGGTGTTCGTCGACCCGCAGAACCCCGTCGACATGGCCATCGACTGGATCCGCACCGGTCAGCTCGGCCCGCCGCCGCCCGGTTCCACACCGGGTCGGGGCGAGCCGGGAGCACGTCCGTGTAGTGACCAGGATCCCACAGGTCGTCGGGATTGTCGCGCATCAGGTTGTGCGCGCCGTCGAGCATGTGTGTGATCCATGACGGGTCGTGCCGGACTCGTTCGTATGTCGCGGCGAAGCGGCGAGTCGCCCTCCCATTTCAGCGGCATAGCACGTAGATCGCGGCTTGCCGGAACCTGGTCAGATCGTCCGGTCAACCTGATCGGCTGCATCAGCGACGCGAGGGGATGCGCGCGTCGCGCGCGAATCGAAGAACGGCAGCGGAGGCACGCCGTAGCCGGTGTCGTCGACATCCGGTGTACCACTCGCGCTGCTCGTCGGTTGTCAGCGTCCAGCATGATTCGCCGTCGCGTGGCACCAATGCATCCAGATAGACCAGCGAATCCACCTTGTTGCGGAACACGATCCGCGACCGCGGTGATCACCATGCCGCCGTAGCTGTGCCCGACCAGCACCGCGTCGTTCACGTCGTGCGACGGCCAGCTCGGCAAGCACGTCGGCGATGTGCGTTTCGAGGTTCACGCCGGCGTGCAGCAGATGCGCGCGCTCCGCGACGCCGGTCAGCGTGATGGCCAAGCACCCGATGCCCTTGCGGCGCGAAGCGCTTCGGCGAGATCGTCGAAGCACCACGCCCCGTGCAGGCACCGGGCATCAGCACATAGGTGGTCATGCGTTGCACCCTGTCCGCTTGCGTGTCCTGCGCGGTACTTGCCGGTCACCTTCGCCAGCTCTTCCGGGCGTTGGGTCGCGCCGGTTACGTGCATCTCGCGGTTGGCCGCCAACACCTCCGCGGTTTCCGGGCGACGGATGTCCTCGTAGGACCGCAACCCGCCGGCGAAGTCACGGCGCCAGCTCGTCGGCCAGCACCCGCGCGTCGACGATCGCCTGCGAACCACCGTTGGCGCCAACGGGATACATCGGATGGGCGGCATCGCCGAGCAGCGTCACCCGTCCGTGTCCCCACCACGGCAGCACCTCGCGGTCGACCATCGGGTACTCGCAGCACGGTCTCGGTGCGGCGCACCAGATCGGCGGCGTCCAGGAAGCCCAGATCGCCAGCGCTCCAAATGCTCCAGCACCTCGGACCGGTCGCCCGGCTGGTTCCACTTCGCGTCACCAGGCAGTGGCCCCGGGTCTGCCTCGGGCATCATGACCACCCAGTTGATCAGGCCGCCGCCGATCGGGTACGTGACGAGGTCCACGCCGTCGGGGTCCTTGACGATCACCATCGTGCGGCCGTCGAGGAAGCTGCCCGTCGAGCCGCGCCCCGAAACATTCGCACGCCCGACCACAGCAGCGGATCGGGTCCGGGATGCAGCTGCGCACGCACCGCCGAATGGATGCCGTCGGCGCCGACGAGCGCGTCCGCCGTGAAGTCGCCCGCCGCCGTGTGCACCCGACATCCGGTCTTCGGATTCGGTCGAAGCCGCGACACCTCGGCGCCCGTGCGAACAGCGTCGGGGCCCAGGCGTTCTCGCAGCGCGGACAGCAAGCAGCATCTGCAGCTGACCCCGGTGCACCGAATACTGTGGATAACCGTAGCCGCCGTCGATGCCACGCGGCTCGCGGAACAGCAACTCGCCGTCGGTGTCGTAGTACGAGATCGACGTCGGCGCGACGGCGGCCTGCTGCCAGCGTGTCGCCAAGACCGAGCTCATAGAGTTCGCTGACCGCGTGCGGCAGCAGGTTGATGCCGACGCCGAGCGGCTGCAGGTGCGTCGCCCGTTCGAGGACCGTCGACGTCGAATGCCGCGGGCGTGCAGCGTCAAGCGCCGCGGTCAGTCCGCCGATGCCGCCACCGGCAATCAAGACGTCAGTCATGTCGTCTCCTTCCCTCGATTCCAGGGTCGGCGACGCATCTTCTATAAGTCCAATACCGATGTAATGCCAGAAACTATAATCAGTGCTTATGGAACTGCGACAGCTCGAATACTTCGTCGCCGTCGCCGAGGAGGCCAACTTCACCCGCGCCGCCGAGCGCGTCCACGTCGCGCAGCCCGCCGTCAGCGCGCAGATCCAGCGGCTGGAACGCGAGCTGGGACAGCCGCTGCTCGATCGGTCACGTCGCACCGTGCGGTTGACCGCCGCGGGCGAGGCCGCACTGCCGTATGCCAGGGCGGCGCTGCGCCGCGGTCGCCGACATCCACGTCGCGGTCGACGAGCTCGCCCAGCTCGTGCGCGGCACAGTCACGATCGGCACCGTGACCGTCGCACAGCGTCGACATCCCGTCGCTGCTCGCCGATTTCCACCAGCGAACATCCGAACGTCGAAATCACGCTCAGCACAGACAGTTCCGACGCGCTCATCGAGAAGCGTGCGGACCGGGCGGCTGGACGCCGCGATCGCCGTCGGTCGGGCTCTGACGAGCGTGCCCGAGGGTCTAGACGTCGAGGTCGTCACCGACGAGGCCATCGAGGCGGTCGTCGGTCACGGACCGATCGCACTGGCGTCGCGCAAGACGCTGATCCGGCTGGCGGAGCTGGCTGACCGCCCGCTGATCGCGCTGCCCGTCGGCGCCGGCATCCGACATCAAGTTCGACGCAGCCGTGCGCCAGAGCGCGGGTTCCGCCATCCGGATCGCCTTCGAGGCCAGCACACCGCTGGCACTCGCCGACCTCGCCGAGCGAGGGCTCGGGCGTCGCGATCGTGCCCGCGTCGGTCTCGCGGGCCGCGCCCGAGTCTGCACGCCACTGACGATCGATCCCGCAGCTGCGTGGACGGCTCGTGCTGGCCTGGCGGTCAGGCGGCCCGATGAGCCCCGCGGCGCGCGTTCTGGTCGACAAGGCTCGTGCGCCACGTGTGTGTCAGCGGCCGTGCATAGAGTAGGGCCGTGACCGCAAGCGCAACGGCCGAGAAGGCGACCGAAAAGCCGACATTGATGCTGCTGGACGGCAATTCGCTGGCGTTCCGGGCGTTCTACGCGCTGCCCGCCGAGAACTTCAAGACCCAGGGCGGGCTGACCACCAACGCGGTCTACGGGTTCACCGCGATGCTGATCAACCTGCTGCGCGACGAACAGCCGAGCCACATCGCGGCCGCGTTCGACGTCTCCCGCCAGACTTTCCGGCTGGAGAAGTACCCCGAGTACAAGGCGGGCCGGTCGGCGACGCCGGACGAGTTCCGCGGCCAGATCGACATCACCAAGGAAGTCCTCGGCGCGCTCGGCATCACCGTGCTGGCCGAAGCCGGGGTTCGAGGCCGACGACGTGATCGCCACGCTGGCCACGCAGGCCGAGGATGCGGGCTACCGGGTGCTGGTCGTCACCGGCGACCGCGACTCCCTGCAGCTGGTCAGCGACGACGTCACGGTGCTGTACCCGATGCAAGGGAGTCAGCGAGCTCACCCGGTTCACCCCTGAGGCCGTCGTCGCGAAGTACGGGCTGACGCCGCAGCAGTACCCGGACTTCGCCGCGCTGCGCGGCGACCCCAGCGACAACCTGCCCGGTATCCCGGGCGTGGGGGAGAAGACGGCGACGAAATGGATCGCCGAGTACGGGTCGCTGCAGGCGCTCGTCGACGGCGTCGACACGGTGAAGGGCAAGGTCGGCGACGCGCTGCGGGCCAACCTGTCGCACGTGGTGCTTGAACCGCGAGCTCACCGACCTCGTCAAGGACGTGCCGCTGGCCCAGACGCCCGACACGCTGCGGATGCAGCCGTGGGACCGCGACCACATCCACCGGCTCTTCGACGACCTGGAGTTCCGGGTGCTGCGGGACCGGCTGTTCGACACGCTGGCGTCGGCCGATCCCGAGGTCGACCAGGGCTTCGACGTGCGGGGCGGGGCGCTCGAGTCGGGCGAGCTGGCCGCCTGGCTGGCCGAGCACAGCCAGGGCGAGCCGGTTTGGGCTCGCGGTGGTCGGCACCCACCTGGCCTTTGACGCCGATGCGACCGCGCTGGCCATCGTCGCCGCCGACGGTGACGGCCGCTATGTCGACACCGCCACCCTGCATCCCGATGACGAGGCCGCGCTGTCGTCGTGGCTGGCCGACGTCGGCGCGCCCAAGGCGCTGCACGAGGCCAAGCTCGCCATGCACGACCTGGAAGGCCGCGGCTGGAAGCTGGCCGGGGTCACATCCGACACCGCGCTGGCCGCCTATCTGGTTCGCCCCGGGCAGCGCAGCTTCGCGCTGGACGATCTGTCGTTGCGGTATCTGAAGCGTGAGCTGCGTGCGGATAACCCTGAGCAGCAACAACTTTCGTTGCTCGACGATAGCGAGGGCGTCGATGACCAGGCGGTCCAGACGGTGATCCTGCGCGCCAGCGCGGTGATGGACCTCGCCGATGCGCTCGACGAGGAGCTCGCCCGCATCGATTCGTCGTCGCTGCTCGGCAACATGGAGCTGCCTGTGCAGCGGGCCCTGGCCGAGATGGAGACCGCGGGTATCGCCGTCGACCTGGGGCAGCTGTCGGAGCTGCAGAGCGAGTTCGCGGACCAGATTCGCGACGCCGCCGAGGCCGCGTATGCGGTGATCGGCAAGCAGATCAACCTCGGCTCGCCCAAACAGCTGCAGGTGGTGCTGTTCGACGAGCTGGAGATGCCGAAGACCAAACGCACCAAGACCGGCTACACCACCGACGCCGACGCGCTGCAGTCGCTGTTCGACAAGACCGGGCATCCGTTCCTGCAGCACATGCTGGCGCATCGCGACGCCACCCGGCTCAAGGTCACCGTCGACGGGCTGCTCAATTCGGTCGCCTCCGACGGCCGGATCCACACCACGTTCAACCAGACCATCGCCGCCACCGGCCGGCTGTCGTCGACCGAGCCGAACCTGCAGAACATTCCGATTCGTACCGAGGCGGGCCGCCGGATCCGCGATGCGTTCGTTGTCGGCAAGGGCTACGACGAGCTGATGACGGCCGACTACAGCCAGATCGAGATGCGCATCATGGCCCACCTGTCGAAGGACGAGGGCCTGATCGAGGCGTTCCGCACCGGCGAGGACCTGCACTCGTTCGTCGCATCGCGGGCGTTCGGCGTGCCGATCGACGAGGTCACCCCCGAGCTGCGGCGCCGGGTCAAGGCGATGTCCTACGGGCTGGCGTACGGACTGAGTGCCTACGGCCTCGCCGCGCAGCTGAAGATCTCCACCGAGGAAGCCAAGGTGCAGATGGAGCAGTACTTCGCCCGCTTCGGCGGGGTGCGCGACTATCTGCGCGAGGTCGTCGACCAGGCGCGCAAGGACGGCTACACGTCGACGGTGTTCGGTCGGCGCCGCTACCTGCCCGAGCTGGACAGCAGCAACCGCAACGTCCGCGAGGCCGCCGAACGGGCGGCGTTGAATGCGCCGATCCAGGGCAGTGCCGCCGACATCATCAAGGTCGCGATGATCAACGTCGACAAGGCGATCAAGGACGCCGGACTGAAGTCACGGATGCTGTTGCAGGTGCACGACGAGCTGCTGTTCGAGGTCGCGTCAGGGGAGCGGGACGCCCTCGAGACGCTGGTTCGCGACAACATGGGCGGCGCATACCCGCTGGATGTGGCGCTCGAGGTAAGCGTCGGCTACGGCCGGAGTTGGGACGCAGCGGCGCATTAGGGCGCGCGGAACCCGGCCAGCTGCTGCAACGCGGGCGCGGCTGCCCGAGCCGCGGCGACCTCGTTCACTTCCTCCTGCTGCAGTGCGAACACCCGTTGGTCGCCGAAGCCACGGTCGATTCGGTCCCGTACGAATGCCAGCTCGACCACCTGCGCGGCGAAGTTCCTGACCGACTTCGCGGCGGGCTTCCCGCCGGACTGTTTCGCCGCCCCGATCGCCGACTTCCGACTGCGGATCGAGCCCAGCCACGTGGCCTCGTTGGGGGCGACCAGGCCGGCCGCCACCATGCCTGGCAGCTTCTCGGCGACGACTCGCTGCTCCCTGCGGCGGCTGGAGACGCCGAGCACGATCGCCAGCACGAAGACCGGCACCATCCAGAACAGGTAGGTCAGGAAGTACGCCTCGACGCTCAGCAGCGACGAGCCGTTCCACAGCCCGTGCATGATCACCGCGCCGGCGTAGCCGAGCAGGATGTAGACCGCCTTGGCGACGGAGCTGCGCTGCTGGAGCGCGAAATACACGCCGATGCCGAACATCGTGGTGAACAGCGAGTGGGCGAACGGCGCCATGATCAGCCGTAGCGCGGCGGTCGCCAGGGACTCGGAAACCGACTCGCCACCGCCGATGTAGAGGATGTCCTCCAGCCAGGCGAAGCCCGCACCGACAAGCCCGGCGTAGACCAGGCAGTCGGTCAGCGAGTTCAGCTCGTTGCGGCGCCGGCCGGTCATCATGAGCAGCAGGAACAGCCCCTTGGCGGCCTCCTCGGTGAGCGGTGCGCCGAGCACGATGGAGATGGGGCTGACCGTCTCCGGCTGGCCGGGGTTGATCGCCGCTTCGAGGGTCAGCTGCAGGATCGTCGAGATGACGACCGCAACGGATGCTCCCCAGAGGAACGCGAGGATCAGCAACCGAGGCGGCTCGGGCTCCCACCGGTCCAGCCACAGATAGGCCAGCACGACGATCGTCATCGCCACGCTGGACAGCACGAAGCCGATGCCGGTGCCGACGGGGTTGACCGCGGTCAGCCCGATCACGATCAGCCCGGTTACGGTGCCGAGCAGGATGATCACGCCGATCGGTGCCCCAACCTTGCGGATTCGCCGAGGCAGCCCGGGATAGGTCACCAAAGCAGGGTAATCGTCGGCGCGGCTGATCATGATCGACCAGCTGAGGAGACCGAGTTTGTCCAGCATGTACACAGTCGAGTAACCTCGACGGGGTACCCGTCTGTGCGCGATCGCGGGTCACACCAATAACTCGAGTCCCAAGTCCCTACGACCCAACCTGTCCGGAGCAACCCACCACATGCCAAGTCCCTCCGTCACCTCGCCGCAAGTAGCCCTTAACGACATCGGCTCGGCCGAGGATTTTCTCGCCGCCATCGACAAGACCATCAAATACTTCAACGATGGCGACATCGTCGAAGGGACCATCGTCAAGGTTGACCGTGACGAAGTCCTGCTCGACATCGGTTACAAGACCGAAGGTGTCATCCCTTCCCGTGAGCTCTCCATCAAGCACGACGTCGACCCCAACGAGGTCGTCTCCGTCGGCGATGAGGTCGAAGCTCTGGTCCTCACCAAGGAGGACAAGGAAGGCCGCCTGATCCTGTCCAAGAAGCGCGCTCAGTACGAGCGCGCCTGGGGCACCATCGAAGAGCTCAAGGAAAAGGACGAGGCCGTCAAGGGCACCGTCATCGAGGTCGTCAAGGGCGGCCTGATCCTCGACATCGGCCTGCGCGGCTTCCTGCCCGCGTCGCTGGTCGAGATGCGTCGTGTCCGCGATCTGCAGCCGTACATCGGCAAGGAGATCGAGGCCAAGATCATCGAGCTCGACAAGAACCGCAACAACGTGGTGCTGAGCCGCCGCGCCTGGCTGGAGCAGACCCAGTCCGAGGTGCGCAGCGAGTTCCTCAACCAGCTGACGAAGGGCGCCATCCGCAAGGGTGTCGTGTCGTCGATCGTCAACTTCGGCGCGTTCGTCGATCTCGGCGGCGTCGACGGCCTGGTGCACGTCTCCGAGCTGTCCTGGAAGCACATCGACCATCCGTCCGAGGTCGTCAACGTGGGCGACGAGGTCACCGTCGAGGTGCTCGACGTCGACATGGATCGCGAGCGGGTTTCGTTGTCGCTCAAGGCGACTCAGGAAGATCCGTGGCGCCACTTCGCCCGCACCCACGCGATCGGCCAGATCGTGCCCGGCAAGGTCACCAAGCTGGTGCCGTTCGGTGCGTTCGTCCGCGTCGAGGAGGGCATCGAGGGTCTGGTGCACATCTCCGAGCTCTCCGAGCGCCACGTCGAGGTCCCGGACCAGGTGGTTCAGGTCGGCGACGACGCGATGGTCAAGGTCATCGACATCGACCTGGAGCGTCGCCGTATCTCGCTGAGCCTCAAGCAGGCCAACGAGGACTACACCGAGGAGTTCGACCCGTCGAAGTACGGCATGGCCGACAGCTACGACGAGCAGGGCAACTACATCTTCCCCGAGGGCTTCGACTCCGAGACCAACGAATGGCTCGAGGGCTTCGACAAGCAGCGTGAAGAGTGGGAGTCCCGCTACGCGGAGGCCGAGCGTCGTCACAAGATGCACACCACGCAGATGGAGAAGTTCGCCGCTGCCGAGGCCGAGGAGGCTGCCAAGCCTTCGTCGTCCAACGGTGCTTCGCGCTCCGAGGAGCCCGCGGCCGGTGGGTCGCTGGCCAGCGACGCCCAGCTCGCGGCGCTGCGGGAGAAGCTCGCCGGCAGCGCCTAGCCGCCGCGCATGCTGCGCATCGGTCTGACCGGCGGAATCGGCGCCGGCAAGTCGACGGTGTCCGCCACGTTCAGTGAATGTGGCGGCATCATCGTCGACGGTGACGTGATCGCCCGCGAGGTCGTCGAACCCGGCACCGAGGGGCTGGCGCAGCTCGTCGAGGCGTTCGGCGAGGACATCCTGCTGCCCGACGGCGCGCTGAACCGGCCTGCGCTGGCCGCCAAGGCGTTCGTCGACGACGAGCAGCGCGCCAAGCTGAACGGCATCGTGCATCCGCTGGTCGGCCACCGTCGTCAGGAGATCATCGACGCGGTGCACGACGACGCCGTCGTCGTCGAGGACATCCCGCTGCTCGTCGAAACCGGGATGGCGCCGATGTTCCCGCTCGTCGTGGTGGTTACCGCCCCGATAGAAACTCGAGTCGAGCGGCTGATCAAGCGGGGAATGGACGAGGCCGACGCCCGCGCGCGGATCAAGGCGCAGGCGCCCGAGGAGCAGCGTCGCGCGATAGCCGATGTGCTGCTGGACAATTCGGGCTCGCAGGGCGAGCTCGTCGAGAAGGCACGCGACCTCTGGTACAACCGGGTGCTGCCGCTCGCGCACAACATCCGCGCCAGGCAATGCGTCGCCGTCCGCTACGAGCTCGTGCCGTACAACCCGGCGTGGCCCGACGATGCGCATCGGATCATCAAGCGCATCCAAATGGCCTGCGGAGCAAAGGCATTGCGCGTCGACCACATCGGCTCGACCGCGGTCGAGGGGCATGGACGCCAAGGACGTCATCGACATCCAGGTCACCGTCGCATCGCTGGATGTCGCCGACGAACTCGCCGAGCCGCTGGCCAATGTCGGCTATCCGCGCATCGAGCACATCACCACCGACACGCCCCATACCGACGATCCGGCGTTGTGGCGCAAGCGAATTCACTGCGCCGCCGATCCCGGGAGGCCGGCGAACGTTCACATCCGGGTCGACGGCTGGCCGGATCAGCAGTTCGCGTTGCTGTTCATCGACTGGCTGAACGCCAACCCCGGTGTGCGCGAGGACTATCTGGCGGCCAAGCGCCACGCGCTGCGGAGCCTCGACTACGCCGAGGCCAAGGAACCGTGGTTCCTCGACGCGTACCGACGCGCCTGGGAGTGGGCCGACACCACCGGGTGGCGGCCCTAAGCGTCAGGCCGCTGCCGGGGGAGCTTCGGCGGCTGGCGGCGCCGCCGGGCCGGCCGTGTGGCGGTTTCGCCGCCGATAGGTGTGTCCAGCGGGGCGCCGCATTGCAGCACGCCGTACAGCGGATCGTCCTTGGGGCGGAACAACCGTCGGCGCGATGAACTGATCGGCCTGCGCGACGATCTGGTCGTCGACCAGGATCTCGCAGTGCAGGTTCGATCCATACGGCCACTGGATCGACAGTTCCATGCCCGCCTGCTTGGGATCGGCCAGGACCGTGTTGACCTCGAACGTGCTTCCAGGCAGCAGCGTCGGCTGCTCGCTGTTGACGTTCGTGTCGTCGATCTTGTACGCGACCACCGCTCCCCGGGATGTCCCGTCGGCGCGGGCCCGGTAGGTGACGTTGTGCAGCAGCCCATCAGCGGGAGCGGGCTGCACCTCGGTCTGGGGTCCGGGATCCGGGTCGGCGAATGCCGTCGCCGGCACTCAACTGCGCGCCGGCCCCGACCACTGCAATGGCAGCGATCGCCAGCCATCCGCGCTTGGTGGAGCTCATGACAGCCGACATTACAACCCGTCGCTGGGGGCAGCACATCGTTGCCGGGCGGCCGACGCTGAACGCGTGGTCGCGCCCGCAAGGACCTGCGGTTATTTGCCATTACAAGATCATCGACGCGACGCGGTCGACCGTTACCTCCGCGAGGCGCCGGTCACGCCGGTTGGCGCCTCGACGCGCCAGCTCAGCGCCATGCCGCTGCCGGCAAGCCATCGGTCGAGGTCGTAGTCGTGCCTGGACAGGCCGTCGATCGCGGCGACGGCCGTCTGCACCGCCTGCTTCGCCGTCTTCCGGGGTCAGCAGGCCGTGCCGGACGGCGGTCAGCAGCTCGTCGACGTCGGACAGCTCCACGCCTGCGCCGGTCCGCACGATGAGATCCAGATAGTGGTCCTCGGCATGCCACGCGGTCGCGCCCGGGCGTGTATCGGCCGACGTCGAGGTAGTAGTCCTGGTCGAGTTCGTGGCCGGGATTGAAATGGAACACCGTGGCGCGGAGTCCCAGCGACGGCAGCAGCCACGACTCCATGTAGTGGAACTGGGCCCGGCCCGGCGTGGGCCGCGCCATGTAGAGGCCCCACGGCTCGACGGTGTAGACGTCGACGGCCCGCACGATGCCCTTCGGATCGGTGTTGGTGCGGGCGACCAGGTCGAACGTTTCGTGCTTGGGAGCGTGGATGCGCTTAGCTGAGGATGAGTGGCGCGTGGAACAGAACGTGTCGGTGACGGGTTCTACCCTGGTGAACATGGCTTTCGCTACCGAACATCCCGTGCTTGCGCACTCGGAGTACCGCGCCGTCGACGACATCGTCCGGGTCGGCGGCCACTTCGAGGTGGTCAGCGAGCACGAGCCCGCCGGTGACCAGCCTGCCGCCATCGAGGAGCTGGAGCGCCGCATCACGGCGGGGGAGCGCGACGTCGTGCTGCTGGGCGCCACCGGCACCGGCAAGTCGGCGACCACCGCGTGGCTCATCGAGCGGCTGCAGCGGCCCACCCTGGTGATGGCCCCCAACAAGACGCTGGCCGCCCAGCTCGCCAACGAGCTGCGAGAGATGTTGCCGCACAACGCTGTTGAGTACTTCGTCTCGTACTACGACTACTACCAGCCAGAGGCGTACATCGCGCAGACCGACACCTACATCGAGAAGGACAGCTCGATCAACGACGACGTGGAGCGGCTGCGGCACTCGGCGACGTCGAGCCTGCTGTCACGACGCGACGTGGTCGTGGTCGCGTCGGTGTCCTGCATCTACGGCCTCGGCACACCGCAGTCCTACCTGGACCGATCCGTCGAGTTGAAGGTCGGCGACGAGGTGCCGCGGGACGGGCTGCTGCGGCTGCTGGTCGACGTGCAGTACACCCGCAACGACATGGCGTTCACCCGCGGCTCGTTCCGGGTCCGCGGCGACACCGTCGAGATCATCCCGTCGTACGAGGAGCTCGCGGTGCGCATCGAGTACTTCGGCGACGAGATCGAGGCGCTCTACTACATGCATCCGTTGACCGGCGACGTCGTGCGCAAGGTCGACTCGCTGCGGGTCTTCCCGGCCACCCACTACGTGGCGGGTCCGGAGCGGATGGCGCACGCGATCTCCACGATCGAGCAGGAGCTCGAGGAGCGGCTGGCCGAGCTTGAGGGCCAGGGCAAGCTGCTGGAGGCGCAGCGGCTGCGGATGCGGACCAACTACGACGTCGAGATGATGCGCCAGGTCGGGTTCTGCTCGGGCATCGAGAACTACTCGCGGCACATCGACGCGCCGGCCTGCGGGTTCGGCGCCGGCCACGCTGCTCGACTACTTCCCGGAGGACTTCCTGCTCGTCATCGACGAGTCGCATGTCACGGTGCCGCAGATCGGCGGCATGTACGAGGGCGACATCTCCCGCAAGCGCAACCTGGTCGACTTCGGCTTCCGGCTGCCGTCGGCCGTCGACAACCGGCCGCTGACGTGGGAGGAGTTCGCCGACCGGATCGGGCAGACGGT
Source organism: uncultured Actinomycetota bacterium (assembly GCA_963841555.1). Taxonomy (GTDB): domain Bacteria; phylum Actinomycetota; class Actinomycetes; order Mycobacteriales; family Mycobacteriaceae; genus Mycobacterium. The sequence goes on along the minus strand of CAWJDL010000001.1, from coordinate 103,537 downwards.
GTACCTGTCGGCGACACCCGGGTCGCTATGAGCTCAGCCAGACCGGCGGCGAGTTCGTCGAGCAGGTGATCCGGCCGACCGGGCTGGTGGACCCGAAGGTGGTGGTGAAGCCGACGAAGGGCCAGATCGACGATCTGATCGGCGAGATCCGCAAACGGGCCGAACGCCGACGAGCGGGTGCTGGTCACCACGCTGACCAAGAAGATGGCCGAGGACCTCACCGACTATCTGCTGGAGCTCGGCATCCGGGTGCGCTACCTGCACTCCGAGGTCGACACCCTGCGCCGCGTCGAGTTGCTGCGGCAGCTGCGGCTCGGCGAATACGACGTGCTGGTCGGCATCAACCTGCTGCGCGAGGGCCTCGACTTGCCTGAGGTGTCGCTGGTCGCGATCCTCGATGCCGACAAGGAAGGCTTCCTGCGGGATGCACGCAGCCTTATCCAGACCATCGGGCGTGCTGCGCGCAACGTGTCCGGCGAAGTGCACATGTACGCCGACAAGATCACCGACTCGATGCGCGAGGCCATCGATGAGACAGACCGTCGTCGGGCCAAGCAGATCGCCTACAACGAGGAGCACGGCATCGACCCGCAAGCCGCTGCGCAAGAAGATCGCCGACATCCTCGATCAGGTCTATCGCGAAGCCGACGACACCGACGTCGAGGTCGGCGGTTCGGGCCGCAACTCGTCGCGCGGGCCGTCGCGCCCAGGGCGAGCCGGGTCGGGCCGTCAGCGCGGGCATCATCGAGGGCCGCGACACCTCGAACATGCCGCGCGCCGAACTCGCCGACCTCATCAAGGATCTGACCGCACAGATGATGGCCGCCGCGCGCGATCTCCAGTTCGAGCTGGCGGCCCGGATCCGCGACGAGATTCACGATCTGAAGAAGGAACTGCGCGGCATGGACGCCGCCGGTCTGAAGTGACCGCGTCGGGCTTGACCTCAACAGCGGTTGAGCTCATACGGTGACGACGTGACCGACACCGCGGCGATTACCACGGGCAGCTGGCGTGAGCTGTTGGGCCCGAAAACCCTTGGGGCCTCGACCGTGCTCGCGGGCGGCGTGGCGCTGTATGCCACGAACGAGTTCCTCACCATCAGCCTGATGCCCAGCGCGGTCGCCGACATCGGCGGTCAACGGTTCTACGCATGGGTGACGACGGTGTATCTGGTCGCGTCGGTAGTGGCGGCGACCACTGTCCACGCAACACTGACCCGGCTGGGGCCGCGGTGGTCATATCTGTTGGGCCTGAGCGTGTTCGGGGTGGGCAGCTTGGTGTGTGCTGTGGCGCCGACCATGGAGATCATGTTGGTGGGCCGCACGGTCCAGGGCGCGGCCGGCGGTCTTCTGGCCGGCCTGGGATACGCCGTCATCAACACGGCGCTGCCGAGCTCGTTGTGGACCAAGGCTTCAGCGCTGGTGTCGGCGATGTGGGGAGTCGGTACGCTGGTCGGCCCGGCCGCGGGCGGCCTGTTCGCCCAATTCGGTTCGTGGCGTTGGGCATTCGGCGTACTGGTGATCCTGACCGCCGCGATGGCCGTGCTGGTTCCGATCGTGCTGCCTGCACGGGGAGATGCCGAGCGCGACGAGTCGGTCCGGACATCGGTCCCGGTGTGGTCGCTGCTGTTGCTTGGCGCGGCTGCGCTGTCCGTCAGCGTGGCAGGCATCCCGCACGACGTCCGGGGGACCGCGGCATTGTTGGCTCTGGGCGCCGCACTTGTCGCGGCGTTCGTGTACGTCGACCGACGGCTGCCCTCGGCGGTGCTGCCGCCCAGCACGTTCGGGTCCGGCCCGCTGAAGTGGATCTACCTCACGCTCGGCGTGCTGATGGCCGCCACGATGGTCGACATGTACGTGCCGTTTTTCGGTCAGCGGCTGGCCCACCTGACGCCCGTCGCAGCTGGGTTTCTGGGCGCGGGGCTGGCGATCGGCTGGACCGTCGGCGAGATCAGCAGCGCCTCGCTGCGCAGCAGTCGGGTGATCAGCTGGACCGTCGCCGTCGCGCCGCTGGTAATGGCCACCGGGCTGACGATCGCGGCGCTCACCCAGTTCGACGACGCATCACTCGGGCTCGTCGCGGCGTGGGCGGTGGCGCTGCTGATCACCGGCACCGGTGTGGGCATCGCATGGCCGCACCTGTCGGCGTGGGCGATGAGTTGTGTCGACGATCCCGCAGAGGGGCCGGCGGCGGCCGCGGCCATCAACACCGTCCAGCTGATCTGCGGCGCCTTCGGCGCGGGACTGGCGGGCGTCGTGGTCAACATGACCGATACGGGCGACGCGACGCCGGCGCGCTGGGCGTTCGCATTCTTCGCCCTTCTGGCCGCCGCGGGTGCCGTCGCGTCGTTCAGAGCACGGGCAGCAGGCGACGCAGGATCGTAGCCGAGGACGCGGCGGCCTGATCGACGAACGTGGTGAAGTCGAATAGTGCGTTGCCGCCTGCGAGGTCGGACAGCGCGCGGATGACGAGCCATGGGATGCCGAACGCCTCGCACACTTGCGCGACGGCGCCGCCTTCCATCTCGATCGCCTGCCCGCCCAGCTCGCGCAGCAGCCGATCGCGGGTGGTCTCGCAATTCAGGTACTGATCGCCGGACAGCACTGTGCCGTAGACGATTTGGCCGGGGACTGAGATTCCTGCCAGCCGATCCTTGACGCGGGCGAGCAGTTCGGGGTCGGTCGGATAGCCGAGTCGATCGGTGGGGTTGATGATGGGGGCATGCCCAGGCTGATACGTCCTCACGCGCTGGTCCTCGAGCACGCCCGCATCGTGCTGAATCACGAGATCGGCGACAACGACGTCGCCGATCGACAATGTCGGGTCCAGCCCGCCGGCCACCCCGGAGAAAACGACTGTGCGGCAGCCGAATCGGTCAGCCAGCAGTGTGGTGACGAGCGCGGCATTGACCTTGCCCATCCCAGAGCCGGCCAGCACCACGTCATGACCGTCGATTGTGCCGGTGTCGAATACCGTGTGCGCCGCCTCCTCGCTGTGGGAGTCGGCGAGGGCGGCGCGGAGGTGGGCGAGTTCCTGCGGGATCGCGCAGATCAGTCCGATGGTCACACCGCAGTGTGGGCTACTGCTCGCTGTCGAGCAATGCCACTAGTCGCGTTCGTCGTCGAGCTGGCGGATCGCCGACACACCGTCGATGCCGGCCAACACCGTCGGCGCCGCGAGGATTCCCCTGCCCGACAGCGTCAGCATCACGCCGGAGTTCCCCACGCCGACGTGTTCTCCAGCCGCGTCGGCGGCGAGGTCGGTGAGCTGCCACTGGCGCCGGTCGCAGGCCTGCAGGAGTTGACTCATGACTCCGCGGCCCTCTTCGTAGGTGACGTGCATGGTGACCGACCCGCTCAACCGGGCGGATAGTCGTTTCGCCAGCGGCATGAAGCCGACGATGATGAGGAAGTGCATCGCGGTCACCGTGACGGCAAGCAGCAGCAGGCCGGCCCCGGCTGCCATGCCGATGGCAGCGGACTCCCACACAGCGGCCGCGGTGGTCAGCCCATGCACCGAACCGCGGCGGAAGATGATGATGCCCGCGCCGAGAAAGCCGATGCCCGAGACGATTTGGGCCGCCACACGTGACGGGTCGACGATGACGAGACCGTCCTGCAGCACATCGGAAAAGCCGTACTTGCTGACGAGCAGGATCAGCGCGGCCGCAGTACCGACGATCGTTTGCGTGCGCACCCCGGCGCTCTTGCCCTGGATCTCGCGCTCGAGACCGATCAACGAAGTCAGGCCGAAGGCGACGAACAGCTCGATGATCTGACGCGTGCCCTGTCCCGGGCCGCCGAAGAACGGCGGATCGGCCAGCCACAGTTGCATGCCAACAAATTAAACCCGCGAGGATTCACCGATGACTTTCGCCGCGCCGCGAAGTCCATATATCCGACAGCCCCTTCGTTAGGAGTAATCCCATGCCCACACGCTCACCGCTATCCCGACGTCGCCACCCGCGAGGACTGGCTGGCCGCCCGCAAGAAGCTGCTGGCGCGCGAACGCGAGGTCACGCACCTGCGCGACGCCGTCAACGCGGATCGACGCCGGACTGCCGATGGTGAAGGTGGAGAAGGACTACGTGTTCGAGGGCCCCGGCGGCGAGATCCGGCTGCTCGACATGTTCGAGGGCCGCCCGCAGCTCTACATTCACCACTTCATGTGGATCGACGCCATCGACTCGGGCTGCCCGAGCTGTACGGCCGCGGCGGACCTGACCTTCACGCAGACGCGACCGGGCACTGCTGCACTGCCAAGGGCGTGACGTTCGCCTGTGTCTCACGCGCGCCGTACGCGAATATCGCGCGGTATCGCGACGAGCACGGCTGGACGTTCCCGTGGTATTCGTCGCGCGACAACGACTTCAGCTACGACTACCACGTCACGCTGGACCCGACAGCGGGCGCCGATCGAGTACAACTACCGCTCGCTCGACGAGCTGCATGCCGCCGGATTGAGCGACGACGCCCTGCGCGGCGACTTTCCTGGTGCCAGCGTGTTCCTGCGCCGCGGCGACGAGGTCTTCCACACGTATTCGGCGTATGCGCGCGGCCTGGATCATTCGGCGCCGGGCTATCCGTTCCTCGACCTGACGCCGTACGGACGGCAGGAAACCGTGGGAGGACTCGCCCGCAGGCTGGCCGCAGGGTGTCGACGGCGTTGGCGTACCGATGCCCGAGGACGGGTAGCGATCACGGCGATCCAAACGCTGGGCCGGTGCCGGCCGCCATGGCAGGGTCATGTCCCGATGCGGGTGTGGCTGAGTGGCTAGGCACCGGCCTGCAAAGCCGTTTACACGGGTTCGAATCCCGTCACTCGCTCGCATGAAAGCACAGCTAGACGCGATACTCGCTGCACAAAGTCTCAGTTGTCTCAGATCGGTCATTTGCGCTCTGATCTGCGTGGCTGACAAGCTCGACTAGCCGGTTCGTCGACGTTCGTTTGTGTCCGCGATCTGGCGGTATGGACAACTGTGCGTACCTGGTGAGTACCGGTTGGGTATGCTCAGCAAACTTTGTCCGAGAGGCCCGGCGTACACGCGGCCCGACCCCCGCGTTAGTTGGCGCGGGTCGGCCCGGTAAGCGTTCGTTGCACCACCGGGCCGAACCTAGCCGCGTGAAGAAGCGCCGGTAACTAAATAAAGCCGGCACGCGGCCCGCCTGACTCATATTTTCGTTAAGCCACAAGCTCACTGGTAATCACGGTTCCCGTTAAGAACCGCTACCTAGCAGCGCTCGGTTAATACGTATTTAGTTATGCTAAGCGCTGCACGGTCCACCAAGCTGAACCAACCGGTGGCGACTCATACATACCCGCGTAGCGGCGGATTGGTAGCGGATTGCCAGAAGCGATTCAGCGACCGTCCAGTTGGCGAGGGATCTGAGCGCATTCCGCACGTCATACGAAGCGCGCCAGAAACCAGGAGGGACATTCATGCAGCAGCCGACAAAGATCCGAGCAATTCTGGTTGCCGGAGCGGCGCTTGTTGCCGCGGGCGCCTTCGCAACGGCACTGGGCGAGGCGACGGCCAGCGGCACCGCGCCGACCGTGTCCAGCGGCAAAATGACACTCGGCGACAGCGCTACCACGACCGCCTCCTCCGACAGCGGTTCTTGTCCGATCGCTTCTGCCGCCGTTAAGGCGACTGTGCCTTGCGGATTCAACAACAACGCCTGCTGAGCACTAGCGTCTATGGCGTCGGTCCAGGGAACTGCCAGTGGGAATCCGTCATTTGAATTGCTTGCGCTGCCGGAACAGTGCCCCGGCAGTTTTGGCAGGTGCACCTGTTCGACCGCGATATCACGTTCCCCCTAGAGGATTTGACAACTGGTGTCCTTGCCACTGCCGCAGTGCTACCGGGCGCGGTAGCGATCACGGCGAGCCGAACGCTGGGCCGGTGCCGGCTGACGTGGCATGCTCATGTCCGTTGCGGGTGTGGCTTGTGGCTAGGCACCGCCTGGCAAAGCCGTTACACGGGTTCGAATCCCGTCACTCGCTCAGCTGTCCCGGCAGTCGTTAGCATCTGGTCGTGGCCAAACCGAGCTGTCCCGCGAGCTGTCGCTGGCTCCGAGGATGCGTGGGCGCATGCATCGAATCTGTCCGAACTGGGCGATTGGTTGGTGATGCATCAGGGATGGCGTGGTGAGTTGCCCGAGCAACTGACGCCTGGAGCGACCATCGTCGGCGTGGCCGGTGCCAAGGGCTTACGCAACCGGGTCACCTGGACCGTGCGGGACATCGAGCCGCCGCGGCTGCTCGAAATGACGGGCGACGGTGTTGGCGGCACCAAATACGCCCTGAGAATGACGGTTTCTCCGACCGCCTCCGGTTGCAGGTTCACGGCGGGTGGATCGCGGTGGCAGGCCGGCCGTTCGGGCCGGTACGGGTGCCGCCGCCGCGCGGCAGTGGGGGCCGCCCGAGCGTGGGGGTGCGAGCGTTTCAAGGCCGTGGGCAGTCAGAGCGGTACTAGCCGCGCAGCGCCTCGAAGATCTCGCGGTAGTGCAGGTGCGCCATGAAGTGACCGCCGTCGCGAATATTCAAGGTGGCGTTGGGGATTCGCGAAGCAAGGCGATGTGGCCAGCTAGGGTTGACGAGTTCGTCGCGCGTCCCCGCCCACACATCGACCGGTACCGTGAGCTCCTCGGGCGCAAAACCCCATGGGCGCATCCAGGCCCGATACTCCTCGACGGCACCCGACGGCTGCCTCGTCGCTTCTCGTGACATTCGGGCGAAGGCGCCGAACCCTTCGTCGCGGATGACCGCACCGTCGGCCGGTCCCAGCTCGCGCGCTCCCACCCGTCCGTACAGCGTCGGCGCGACGCCGGCCGCCAACCGCATCACCCGGAACCACTGTGCTGCGAGCCATGGCGCCCGCAGGGACATCCGGGTCAGGATCCGGTCCATGGCGGGCAGTTCGTCGAACACCCCGGGCTCGGTCAGCGGCAGCGCGCCGGCGATGATCGCGACCCGCGTGACCCGGTCGGGCAGCGCATGCCCCACCGCGGCCGCGTACTGTCCGCCCATCGACCAGCCCATCACGGCGAACCGGTCGACGTCGATCTGATCAAGCAGTTCTGCGACGTCGCGAGCCCAGTCAAGGACGGTGCGGCCCGGCTGCGGATCCGACAGCCCGATACCGGGCCGGTCGGGGGAGATCAGCCGAACACCGGCTTCGGCCGCGACAGCGTCCGCGGCGGCGACGTCGAGGCGGCAGGCGAGTCCACCGTGCGCGTTGACGATCGGAAAGCCGTCGCGCGTGCCGTATTGCGCATAACCCATCGACCGTCCGTCCCGCAGCCGGACGACGCGATCTACGGTGACCTGCATCCCGCCGATCATGTCCTACGCGTCAGCCGCCCGGCGGCGAACCGCAGATCCGACACCAGCGCGTCGAACGCCGTCTCGCGGTCCTCCGGCGGCCCGCGCAGCACCGACGACGGGTGTGCGGACACCACCACGTCAGGGTCGAAGTCGAGATTCGTCTCCGCGGACTCCGGTAGGTGCAACGCCTCGCCGCGGTGCGCGGTTAGCCGGAAGTCATTGCCCATCAACGACTTTGCTGCTGTAGCGCCCAACAGAACAACGACGTCCGGCTGCACCGACATCATTTCGGCGAACAGCCACGGCCGGCAGGCCACCACCTCGGTGCGGCTGGGTGTCTTGTGGATTCGGCGCTTGCCGCGCTCGGGCACGGTGAATTTGAAGTGCTTCACCGCGTTGGTGACGTAAAGCCGGTCGCGCTCGACGTCGGCGGCGGCGAGCGCCTTGTCGAGCAGCTTGCCTGCCGGTCCGACGAACGGCGCCCCGACCCTGTCCTCCTGATCGCCGGGTTGTTCGCCGACGATCATGATGTCGGCGCCCGCTGACCCTTCGCCGAACACGGTTTGAGTGGCGTTCAGGTACAGGTCACAACCCTTGCAGTTCTGGGCGGCGGCCGACAGCTCGGCGGGGTCGTGCGTGTCGGGGACGAAGTCCGCGGCGCCTTGCGCAGGCATGGATTGTGGTTACCCGTTAACGGGTCGACTTCACCACCTGCGCGAAGCTGAACTGCCAGCGCTCGACGATGTGGAAACCGAGCCGCTGCGGCACCTGGTACGCCGGCGCGCGCTTCAGCCGCGGTCCTGGATCCAGGGCCGGCCCGCTCTGATGCTCAGGCACCGCGGGGTCACGCTCCGACACTGTCCACAGCACCGTGCAGTGTCGGACCCGGTCGGCGACTCCCCAGATTCCGAGGTGTGCGTCCCACAATCGGTGGCGTTGCGGGGCGCGTATACCGCGACCCGGGTCGACGAGCTTCTCGTATGCCGCGGGCCTGGCCGCGGTCAACGGCCTGATCGGACCGGGCTTCCACGTCGTCGTGTTGTCCAGGATCAGGCAATCGCCAGGGGAGGCGTGCGCGGTGATGACGTCGGCGACCTGGCTGAAGTCCATGCCTTCCTTGGCATACGGGCCGCGCTGGGCGATCAGGTAGTTGGGGGTGGCCGCGAGCGCGAACACGGCCAGCACCGCCGTGACGCGTTCGCGGCTTCGGAACAGCGCCACGATGCAGACCGCCAACAGCAGAGCCATTGCGGGCGACGTGTAGCAGAGGTAGCGCGGGTAGTAGATCGGTTGCAGCGCCACCGAGTACAGCAGCAGCACGGCCGTCGGAAGCGTGATCCACGCCAGCGCGATGACCGCGAGTTGCCGGTTTCTGGTCTCCCACGGCCGCCGCAACACCAACGGGGCTACCAGTACCAGGCCTGCCAGAAGTGCGAACGGGACACTGTGGTCGAAGTACTGCTCCTGTGCGATGTCGACCACCGTGCCCAGATGAACTGGCGAAATCCATCTGACCTGCGCGATCTGTGTCCGGCAGAACCCAACGAACGGCACAACGACCAGCACGGCCACTGTCGACGTGACGGCCCACCAGACCACGGTCGGCCGCTTCTTCGCCACCACGGGCACGACGACCGCATGCACCAAGACCATCAGCACCACGAACACGTTGAGCAGCGTCGACACCACCAGGGCCAACCCATACAGCGGCCACAGCACCGCCGCGTTGCGCCGGGCCGCCGCGATCACCAGCACGGTCAACCAGACGGCCGCCGCTGCGGTGAGCGCGTAGGACCTGGCCTCGATTCCAGCCCACGTGATGCGCGGCAGGATCGCGAAGACGATGCCAGCGCAGACTGCGACGGTGCGCGTCGAAAACTGTTTGCCCACAACGACAACGCCCGCTGCGGCGATTCCGACGGCCAGGCAGCTGGACAGCCGCGACCAGAATTCGGTCGCGGGGAAGATCTCGAACCAGCCGTGCATGGCGAGGTAGTACAGGCCGTGCACCGCATCGATGTTGTCTAGCAGCCGCCAGAGTTCGGGCACAGATCGTGTCGATGCCGAGATCGTCGCCGCCTCGTCGAACCACAGCGAAGGCCTGGCGGCACCCGCCGCGCTGACCACGACGGCGAACACCGCAACAATCGCGGGGTCGAACCGTCCGGCCCGAATCCGCTCTCGCTGTTGGACGCGCGCAAGACGCTGCGGTCTGGTTGAGAGATCCACCTGGCCGACCCTTACCCCTTCCAACGGCAAAACGGTAACCCGCGCAAACTCGTCGTGCTCGGTGAAACCCGGTATTGATCGCCGATTTTGACGCCCCCGTGGAGGTATATGCCGACTTCCCTTGCGGCCCTGGCACGTTCGCGCCAGCGCCAGCGACCCGTGGATATTCGCTGTGCCGCTGTTGATCTGGATCACGCGGGCGGTGCCGCTGCGACGTGGGCAGCCGAATCGACTGTGGCGTCGTTTCGATCACTTTTAGTGCGCTTTCGGGGTATCTGGCCTCTACGATCGGGTGTCGTGATTCGCGCCCCTGGTCAACGGGCAACGGGTTACTGTCTCGGGTGGCGTTGCAACTGATACTGGGAGGGCATGGATGAGCGGCTACACGACCATCGTGGTCGGCACGGACGGATCGGATTCGTCGCTGCGCGCGGTGGACAAGGCCGGCCAGATTGCCGCCGGGTCCGACGCGAAGGTAGTTGTCGCGACGGCGTACTTCCCCCAGAGCGAGGATCAGCGTGCCGCCGATGTCCTCAAGGACGAGGGCTACAAGATGGCGGGCAACGCGCCGATCTACGCGATCCTGCGCGAGGCCCGCGATCGCGCACAGGCGGCGGGGGCCAAAAACGTCGAGGAGAAGGCCGTCGTCGGCGCGCCCGTTGACGCGCTCGTCGATCTCGCGATCGAAGTCAAGGCGGATCTGCTCGTGGTAGGCAACGTCGGGCTGAGCACCATCGCCGGGCGGCTGCTCGGTTCGGTGCCCGCCAACGTCGCACGCCGGTCCAAGACCGACGTGCTGATCGTGCACACGACGCCGTAATTATCAGTAACGCCAATACGATCACCCAGTCTCCGAGACGGTCGTAGGCGGTGGTCCGCGATCCCAGCGGAACGTCCATGACCAACACTCCGCGGCTGGATGCGGGCAGCCACCCGAGTTTGCGGCCGCGCGCGTCGAATGCCGAACTGACGCCGGATAACCCGGCATGGACTGCCGGGTGTCCAACTTCGACGGCGTGCACGGCGGCCATGCTCGCCAATTGCGGTTGCGCCCAACTCCCCTGGTATGTCGACGTCGAACTCTGATACGTGAGAAGCTCGGCACCGAGGCGCACCTCGCGCCGCGGCAGGTCCGAGAACGTCGCCTCGAAGCTGATCAATGGTCCGATGGCCAGCGAGTTGGTGTGGAGCACGGCTGGTCCATCACCGCGACGACGGTCCTCCGCCGCGGCCTTCGTGTGTGAGGCGGCCCAGCCAAGCAGCGGCCGCAGCGGTACGTACTCGCCGAACGGCACTAGCCGCGTCTTCCTATACGCGCCGCGTGCACCGTTAGGTCCGATGAGCACCGACGACTTGTAGATCCCGCCGCTGGGAGCACGCGCATCGACGTTGACGAGCAGGTCCGCTCCGATCCGTCGCCGCAATTCGACGAGCCGAGCCATGGCGTCCGGGTTGCTCACCAGATCGACCCCCACGCTGCTCTCACCCCAGACAACGAGGTCGAGCCGTTGACCTGCCAGCGTTTCGGTGAGCACTTCACCGGCGGCCTGACGCGCCGTCGCATCCTCGATGTCGCCCGGCTGAACGAGTGCGATCCTGACCGTCGACCCCGGCGGCGGCGCCGGTCCCCACCAGAACCACGCCGGGCCGACGATCGCGAGGACGATGGGCACCGTCACCAGCCAAGCGGTGCGCACCAGGAGCGCTCCCACGACCGCGGTATTGACCGCGACAGCCAGAAAGCTGACCAGCCATACGCCGCCCAACGACGCCGGTGCCAGCGTCGCTGGTTGATTCCACTGCGAGGCGCCCAGCAGCGCCCAGGGTCCGCCGAGTTTGTCCCACGATCGCGCCGCTTCTGCGAGAACCCACCAGCTCGGCAGGACGACCACGGCGGCGACCGAGCGCCGAGGGGTGAGTTCGGAGAGCGAGCGGTGAGCAGCCCAGCCCCACGGCAGCCACAGTGCCCCGAGCCCGACGGCGAGAACGATTAGCAGCGGGCCCGCGCTCGGCCACAGCCAGTACTCGGTGATCAGCACGAAGCAGGTCATGCCGACCCACGCGCGGGCCGCGCCCTGCACGGCGGTCGGCGCAGCGCGCACGACGAACAGCAGCGGGACCAGCCCAACCCACGCCAGCCACCACCATGACAAGGCAGGAAAGGCGAGGGCAAGCGGCGCGCCGGCGATCAACGCCGCCGCGTAGCCCGAAAGAGACTCAGGTAGCCGATGCCTTGGCGATCTCTGCGATCGCCGGTCCAATGTCGCGTTGAATTCCTCGTCGCTCTGCTGCGCGGTCAGCCCCTCGGTCAGCGCTCGCGAGAAGCTGGCGATGACACCGTTGTTGCGCGCGAGCCGCTCGCACGCCTCGTCGCGGCTGTAGCCGCCGGACAGCGCCACCACGCGAACCACCTTGGGGTGGCTCACTAGCTCGCTGTACAGATTGTCGGTGTCCGGCAGCGTCAGCTTCAGCATGACGGCCTGGTCGTCGGCGAGGCCGTTGACACCGTCCAAAAGCGCCGCCTTGAGCTGCTGTTCGGCTTCCGCCTTCTGCGGGCTGTGGATGTCGACCTCGGGCTCGATGATCGGCACGAGGCCGGCGCCGAGGATCTGGCGGCCGATCTCGAACTGCTGCTCGACGACCGCGTCGAGGCCTGCGCCGGGCAGCTTGATGACCGAGCGCATCTTCGTGCCGAAGATCCCGTTGTCGCGGGCCCGGGCGAGTAGCTCGTCGAGGCCAGGGATCGGCTTCATCACCTGCGCGCCGTCCTGCTCGTCGGCCAGCCCCTTGTCGACCTTGAGGAACGGCACGACTCGCTTGACGTTCCACAGGTAGTCGGCGGTGGGGCGGCCCTCGATCTGGCGGTCCATCGTCATCTCGAACAGGATCGCGCCCATGATGCGGTCGCCGTCGAAGGCCGGGCTGGTGATGATGCGGGTGCGCATCTCGTGCACCAGGTCGAACATCTCGTCGTCGCCGGAGTACGCGTTCTCCTCGATGCCGTACAGCTTGAGCGCCTTCGGGGTGCTGCCGCCGCTCTGGTCGAGTGCGGCGATGAAGCCGGCGCCGCTCTTAGCTTTCTTGAACTGGTCGTTGTTCATTTCCGCTCTTTCCTCTCCATCAGGCAATCTACTGGTGCCACACTCAGGCTGACGGAGAGGCCAGTCATGACGGCAACAGTCACAAAGACTCCTATCGCGCCCCGCAAGAACGGCACGCCGCCTCCCGACGTTGCACTTGCCGACATCGACCTTGGCACCGTCGAATTCTGGAATTGGGATGACGACCTGCGCGACGGTGCATTTGCCACGCTGCGTCGTGAGTCACCGATCACCTTCTTCGAGGTTCCCGAGATCGCGGGTTTCGCTCCGGGCGCAGGGCACTGGGCGTTGACGACCCACGACGACGTACACCACGCGAGCCGTCACCCCGAGATCTTCAGTTCGGTCCCGACGAGTACGGCGCTCAACGACGTGCCCGCCGAGATCGCCGAGTTCGCAGGCTCGATGATCAGCCTCGACGACCCGCGACACCTGCGGCTCCGCAAGATCGTCAACCGCGCGTTCACGCCGAAAGTGGTCGCCCGCATCGAGGACAGTGTGCGCAACCGGGCACGCAGGCTCGTGACCGACATGATCGCCAACCATCCCGATGCGCACGCCGACTTCGTCGCCGAGGTGTCCGGTCCGCTGCCGCTGCAGATCATCTGCGACATGATGGGCATTCCCGAGGAGGACGAGCAGAAGGTCTTCCACTGGACGAATGTGATGCTCGGGGTCGGCGACGACGAGCAGTCCGGTGAGTTCGACGAGGTCATCAAGACCGTCACCGAAATCGCCGAATACGGCGTCATGCTGGCCGAGGAGCGGCGGGCCCGGCCCGGCCACGACCTGACCACCAACCTCGTGCAGGCCGAGTTCGACGGCGAGCGGCTCACGTCGGCGGAGATCGCGTCGTTCTTCATTCTGCTGTCGGCAGCGGGCAACGAAACGACGCGAAACGCGATCAGCCACGGCATGGTTGCGCTCAGCCGGTATCCCGAGCAACGCGACATCTGGTGGTCAGATTTCGACGGTGCTGCTGCCAACGCCGTCGAGGAGATCGTCCGATGGGCTTCCCCGGTTATTTTCATGCGGCGCAACCTCACCGAGGACATCGAGATGCGCGGTATCCCGATGAAGGCCGGCGACAAGGTCTCCATGTGGTACAACTCGGCCAATCGCGACGAATCGAAGTACGCGAACCCGTGGCTGTTCGACGTAACGCGCGACCCGAATCCGCATTTCGGTTTCGGTGGGGGCGGTGCTCATTTTTGCTTGGGCGCCAACTTGGCCCGCCGTGAGATACGGGTGCTGTTCTCCGAGCTTTACCGACAGATTCCCGATGTGGTAGCCGTCGAAGAGCCGGCGATACTGCACTCGGCGTTCATCCACGGCATCAAACGGCTGCCCGTCGCCTGGACACCGCCGACCTGAGCGACTACCAACCGCGCTGTTTCCACTCATCGAGATGCGGGCGTTCCGCGCCGAGCGTGGTGTCGTCGCCGTGGCCGGGATAGACGACGGTCGAGTCGCCGTAGACGTCGAACACCCGGCTGGACACGTCGCCGAGCAGTTGCTCGAAGTCGCCCTCCTTCCACGTCTTGCCCACGCCGCCGGGAAACAGGCAGTCGCCGGTGAACAGGTGGGTCGCGTCGTCCGCTCCGTCCAGCGCCAGCGCGACGGACCCTGGGGTGTGGCCCTGCAGATGGATGACATCGAAGGACAGCTCGCCGATCTTGATGGTGTCGCCGTTGGCCAGCACGCGGTCCGGCTTGACCGGGAGGGGCTCGGCGTCCAGTTGGTGCGCGGCGGTCGGCGCCCCGGTGGCCTTGGCCACGTCGGCCAGCGCCAGCCAGTGGTCCTGATGCTGGTGGCTGGTGACGATCAGCGACAGCTTCGGGGCGAACCGTTCGATCAGCTCGAGGAGGATCTCCGCGTCGTTGGCGGCGTCGATGAGTAGCGTCTCGCCCGTCTGGGAACACGTCACCAGGTAGGCGTTGTTGTCCATCGGGCCCACCGATACCTTGACGATTGAGGCGCCCGGGAGGTTGCGGCGCGCCGCGGTCCCTGGCTCCACATGGCCGGTGTAGTTGTCGTCGACGACTGTCATATCGCTCACGGTATCGGGCTTGTCGGTGGGGGCACATAGCATGGGCATGAACTATGTCTTCGGGAGGACTATGAAAGAGGACCGGCGTGGCTGACCGCCTGATCATCAAGGGTGCGCGCGAGCACAACCTGCGCAGTATCGACCTCGAGTTGCCACGCGATGCGCTGATCGTTTTCACCGGGCTGTCCGGGTCGGGCAAGTCGTCGCTGGCGTTCGACACGATCTTCGCCGAGGGGCAGCGCCGCTACGTCGAGTCGCTGTCGGCGTACGCGCGGCAGTTCCTCGGCCAGATGGACAAACCCGACGTCGACTTCATCGAAGGCCTGTCACCGGCGGTGTCCATCGACCAGAAGTCCACCAACCGCAACCCGCGGTCGACCGTCGGCACCATCACCGAGGTGTACGACTACCTGCGTCTGCTGTATGCCCGGGCCGGCACCCCGCACTGCCCGGTGTGCGGTGAGCGGATCGCCCGCCAGACTCCGCAGCAGATCGTCGACCAGGTGCTGGCCATGGACGAGGGCCTGCGGTTCCAGGTGCTGGCGCCGGTGGTGCGCACCCGCAAGGGCGAGTTCGTCGACCTTTTCGACAAGCTCAACTCCCAGGGCTACAGCCGCGTGCGCGTCGACGGGGTGGTGCACTCGCTGACCGACCCGCCGAAGCTCAAGAAGCAGGAAAAGCACGACATCGAGGTGGTCGTCGACCGCCTGACGGTCAAGACGACGGCCAAGCAGCGGCTGACCGATTCGGTCGAAACGGCGCTGAACCTGGCCGACGGCATCGTGGTGCTCGAGTTCGTCGACCGCGAGGACGACCACCCGCACCGCGAGCAGCGCTTCTCCGAGAAGCTGGCCTGCCCGAACGGCCACCCGCTGGCCGTCGACGACCTCGAGCCGCGGTCGTTCTCGTTCAACTCGCCCTACGGCGCCTGCCCGGAATGCTTGGGGCTGGGCATCAAGAAAGAGGTCGACCCCGAACTGGTCGTCCCCGACCCGGATCTGACGCTGGCCGAAGGCGCGATCGCGCCGTGGTCGATGGGGCAGACGGCCGAGTACTTCACTCGAATGCTGTCGGGGCTGGGGGATCAGCTGGGCTTCGACGTCGACACCCCGTGGAAGAAGCTGCCTGCCAAGGCGCGCAAGGCGATTCTCGAGGGCTGCGACGAGCAGGTGCACGTGCGCTACCGCAACCGCTACGGCCGAACCCGTTCGTACTACGCCGATTTCGAAGGCGTGATGGCGTTCCTTCAGCGCAAGATGGAGCAGACGGACTCCGAGCAGATGAAGGAACGCTACGAGGGCTTCATGCGCGACGTGCCGTGCCCGGAATGCGAAGGCACGCGGCTGAAGCCGGAGATTCTCGCCGTCACGCTGTCGGCAGGGAAGCACGGCGCGAAGTCGATCGCCGAGGTCGCCGAGCTGTCGATCGCCGACTGTGCGGAGTTCCTGAATGCGCTGACCCTCGGGACACGCGAGCAGGCCATCGCGGGGCAGGTGCTCAAGGAGATCCAGTCGCGGCTGGGCTTCCTGCTCGACGTCGGGCTCGAGTACCTGTCGCTGTCCCGGGCGGCGGCGACACTGTCCGGCGGTGAGGCGCAACGCATCCGGCTGGCGACCCAGATCGGCTCCGGACTCGTCGGGGTGCTCTACGTGCTTGACGAGCCGTCCATCGGCCTGCATCAGCGCGACAACCGCCGACTGATCGAAACCCTGATCCGGCTAAGGGATTTGGGCAACACGCTGATCGTCGTCGAACACGACCTGGACACCATCGCCCACGCCGACTGGGTGGTCGACATCGGCCCGTACGCCGGTGAACACGGTGGTCGGATCGTGCACAGCGGCACGTACGACGAGCTGCTGACCAACCCGGATTCGCTTACCGGGGCCTATCTTTCGGGCAAGGAGAGCATCGAGGTCCCCGCGATCCGGCGGCCGGCCGACCGCCGGAGGCAGCTGACCGTGGTCGGCGCGCGCGAGCACAACCTGCGTGAGATCGACGTGTCGTTCCCTCTGGGCGTGCTCACCTCGGTGACGGGCGTCTCGGGCTCCGGCAAGTCGACACTGGTCAACGACATCCTGGCGTCGGTGCTGGCGAACAAGCTCAACGGCGCCAGGCAGGTGCCGGGCCGGCACACCCGCGTCGACGGGGCTGGACAAGGTGGACAAGCTGGTCCGCGTCGACCAGTCGCCGATCGGTCGCACGCCGCGGTCGAATCCGGCGACGTATACGGGCGTGTTCGACAAGATCCGCACGCTGTTCGCCGCCACCACCGAGGCCAAGGTGCGCGGGTATCAGCCGGGCCGATTCTCGTTCAACGTCAAGGGCGGCCGCTGCGAGGCGTGCTCCGGCGACGGCACCATCAAGATCGAGATGAACTTCCTGCCCGATGTGTATGTGCCGTGCGAGGTGTGCCACGGCGCCCGGTACAACCGGGAAACCCTCGAGGTGCACTACAAAGGCAAGACCGTCGCCGAGGTGCTCGACATGTCGATCGAGGACGCGGCCGAGTTCTTCAAACCGATCACCTCGATCCACCGGTACCTGCAGACGCTGGTCGACGTCGGCCTGGGCTACGTGCGGCTGGGGCAGCCGGCGCCGACGCTGTCCGGCGGCGAGGCCCAGCGTGTGAAGCTGGCGTCCGAGCTGCAGAAGAGGTCGACCGGCCGCACGGTGTACATCCTCGACGAGCCGACTACCGGACTGCACTTCGAGGACATCCGCAAGCTGCTCGGCGTGATCAACGGCCTTGTCGACAAGGGCAATACGGTCATCGTGATCGAACACAACCTGGACGTGATCAAGACGTCGGACTGGATCGTCGACATGGGTCCCGAGGGCGGGGCCGGCGGCGGCACCGTGGTCGCGACGGGAACACCCGAGGATGTGGCCGCCAATCCCGACAGCTACACCGGGCACTTCCTGGCCGAGACGCTGGACGTACCGCGCCCGAAGCGAAAGGGCCGCAACGCCGGAAGGTCAGCGCCTAACTTCGCTCGAGTACTGAGCTTTGCAGGTGCTTTCCGTGGATTCAGCTGCATAGCTTCAGAGTCGACCGCCTTCGACAGCGGCGACGGGAAGCGCGGGCTGACCCGCACGCCGTCCAGCCACTCGGTCAGCTCGTCGGCCCGCCGCTTCAGCGCCCGCTTGCCGTCGCGGCCGACGTCCTCGAGCAGCCGCACCTCGACCCGCCCGTCGGCGTCCTGACCCCAGCCGCCGACGATCCGGCCGTTCCACCAGGCGGTCGGGCCCGCCGTTGCCGTTGGTGTCGAACACCTGGCCGCGATGCTCGCCGACATACCAGTCGCGGTCGTACCAGCCCATCGTCGTGACATCCAGGCCCGGCAGCAGCGCACCCCACGGCTCGGCGTCCGGCTCGATCGTCGAGGTCGTCGGGCAGCACGAATCCGGGCGTGCCGTCCAGGTCGACCTCGACCGCGTCGATGTCGCGCAGCGCATGCCGCGCCCAGGTCAGCGTGTTGCCGAACCACCACTTGATGTCGGTGACGGTCGCCGGCCCGAATGTCCGCAGCCACCTGCGCACCAGTTCGGTGCGTGCCGCCTCCGGTGTCGCGGTGCCCGGGTCTCGGCTGCAGCCAGTCGGCCATCGGCGTCCACCGCGGCCGCGATATCGTCCACGCGCCGTCGTTGGGCCCGCGGACGATGTCGCCGCGCACCGAAAGCACCGTCAACACCCTTGGCGCCAGAGGGTGTCTCGCCACCCCAACGCTTGCCCGGCGCATAGTCGTAGCTGCCCGCCAGCTCGGGCAGCGCCTCCCGCAGCTCCTTGGCGCTGGCCGCGCCGTGTTCGGCGAGGTGCGCGCAACACCGCCGCGCACGCCGTGTCCAGCCACGCTCACCGTCAGCGGCCACGCCGGCCTTCTGCGCGTCGGCCACCAGCCGTCGGCGCTCGTTGTCGGCCACCCGGTCGCTGGCGCCGGCCTGGATCAACGGCAGGTCCTCGGCCCGCACCGTCCACAGCGTGCGGCGCATCGCGAGGTGCTTGACCAGCGTGCGGCGCTCGTACAGTTCGGCGTCCAGATCGGCGACGGCGAAGCCGGGCAGCCGCGCCCACAGCGACAGATACGGCGTGGCCGGATCGGTGGCGTGCAGCCCGACGAGATCTGCCACGACACCGTCGATCGAGCCCGCTGGCCCCGCCAGAAAGTGCCGCCGCGCCAGCCGCGCCCGTCGTTCGGCAACAGTGAATGACCGCATCGCCTGCGAACCGTACCTGCGGCAGCCCGACAAAGTTTGGGATCGGTAGCGGTCCGGCCGATCTTGACTTAGCCTCACGACGGACGCCATCGGGGCGACGTACGACGAAGGGAAAGATCAATGAATCGAGTTGTCGTGGGTGTGGTCGGACTGGCCGCCGCCGCAGCTGTGCTGGTGGGCTGCTCGGATGACAAGAGCGCGACGGCCGCGCGGCCGGCGGCACGCAGGTCAGCACGGGCGGCAGCACCGAGGTCAAGGTCGACGGCAAGGACCTCTCCGGCCTGGACCTGAAGTCGGTGACCTGCGTCAAGCAGGGCGGCAAGATCAACGTCGCCAGCGGCGCGATCAACGGCCAGGCGGGTCTGGGCGTCGTGATGACCGACGCGAACCCGCCGACCGTCGAGTCGCTGGGCATGTCGGTCGACGGCAACGCCCTCGCGGTCACCAACACGATGGGCGCGAAGGTCGGCTCGGCCGACGTCAAGGTCGACGGCAGCACCTACACCATCACCGGTGAAGCCGCGGGCGCCGACATGAAGAACCCGATGGCCGGGATGATCACCAAGCCGTTCACCGTCAAGGTGACCTGCAGCTGATCGGCCCACGCCGGAAGCGGCGGGCGTGCCTGGCACGCCCGCCGCTTCCTATGATTTAGCCATGACGATCGTCCGAGCGACCTCGAGCGCGCTCGTCAGCTGATCTTCGCCGCCGACGAGGAAGCGGCGAAGGAGTTGCTGCTGTCGCTGCGCCGAGCAGATCGAAGAGGCCGACCGCGACGATCTGCTGCTGGAGGTCTACGCGCAGCTCGGCGAGATCTACCTGGTCCGCACGGCGTACGACGGTGTCGAGGAGTGCCTCCGCCGCATCAACGACTGCCTGGCCATCTACCAGTCGATCCGGGCCGGCACCAATCCGGAGGCGGCCGCACAGGTGACGATGTCCGACGCCGACATCGACCACATGCTCTGCCGGTACTCGCGCCGGGCGCAGTTCCTCCGAGACGGGCCTGGCCGCCGCCGCGCACGGCGACCACGAAGCCGCCGAGGCGGGGCTGCTGGTCCTGACCGACGACACCTCGACGGGCTTTCCCGATCTCGCGGCCGAACACCGGTTTCTCATCACCTATGCGCGGATTCTTCTGCGCCACCGCGCTGTGCGACGACGACCTGCACGTGCGGTCGGTCCCGCTGTGGGAGCAGGTGATCGACGCCATCGACCGGCCCGCCGACGGCAGCGAGTTCGACGACTTCCTGCTCGTCCTCGGCGCCACCGGGTACGGCCGGTTCTGCGTCGAGACGGGGCGGCTGGCCGAAGCCGAGCCGTGGCTTCAGCGCGCCGGAGCCCGCGCCGAGGCGGCGCGGATGGAAATTGGCAACGGCGAGAACGCAATTGGAGCGGCCACGGCGCGCGTGGGCGGTCGGTGACCGCGCAGAGCGCCAACGCCTGGTCCATGAGGCGTATCCGGCGATAGCCGAGGGCTACCGCGCACATGACGTGTCGCGGTGCTGGCTGTACTTCGGCCTTATCGCCTTGTCGATCGAGAAGCTCGACGACGCCGACGAGCGTTTCGGGCATGCCGAGCGGCATTGGCGGGAGGTCGAGAAGCCGCTGCACATCCACCGCATTCTGTTGCAGCGCAGCTGGGTCGACATCTTCCGCGGCGATTTCGATGCGGCACGCGAGCGGGTCAACGAGGCGCGCGACCTGCTCGACTCGTGGCCACGGCACAGCTGGCTGCAGTACGCCCGGCTCGACGACCACCTCGGCAGCATCTGGCGCGCCGAGGCGCTGGCCGACCCCGCCAACGCGGCGGCCAAACTCGAGCAGGCCGCCGAGCTCAAGGTGCCTGCCGCGCTTGCCGTCGACTCGGTGCGGCACGCGATGACCGACGCCGACGCGCGCATGCGGTGGGCCACCCTGCGTGTCCGCCCGCATCCTGGCCGGCGCGTTCGCCGTCGCCTGGGAGTGGGGAAACACCGAACTCGTCAGCGAACTCGTCGAATACCACAGTGCGCGAGGAAGTTTCAGCACCGAGCCGGCAGACGTAGACCGCGGACTGGACCGAGACGGCGACGGCAGCGGTTCCCGTCGACACCGATCGACGAGTTCGCGCTCGTCGCCGCGGGGTCGCCGTCGTCCGGTAGGCGGTGCGGCTGACCCGGCTCGGGCCGCTGCCGCCGCTGCAGATGGACCCGACCACGCCGCCGATCATGAGCCGCTATCGCGCATTGGCGTTCGAGCGGTACGGCGGCGACGTCACCGCCGACGAGGCCGCCTGGTCGACGTGGCCGTAACCCTCGTCTTCTGCGCTTCGCCGACGTCGGCATCGCCACCTATGCCAGCCTCCGGGTGGTCGGACAGCCGGCCAGACGGTCACCTGGGTGGTCCAGGAACCGGATCTTGTCGCGGCGCTGGACCAACTCGCCACGGCGCTGCCGGACCCGCGCGGATCGGAGACGCGGCGTGATGCCGTCGAGCGCGCCATCGCCACGGGCCCGTTCGCGGCGCCCGCCACCGAACTGGCCATCGCCCGCACCCTGGGGGCGCAACTGCTGGCGCCCGCGGCGTGGCAGCTGCTGACCGACTGCGTGGCATCGCCGCGCGCCGCGCTGTTCGTGTCGCCCAGTGCCCGGCTGGCCCGGGTGCCGTGGGGCCTGCTCGCGATGCCCGACGACGACGGCTATCGCCTGATGGAACTCGCCGACGTGCTGATGGCGGCGCCGTCCAACATCGTCCACGCGGCGCGGACACCGGCGGACTGGGACGATCGCAGCGACGGCCCGCCGCTGCTGGTCCTCGATCCGCGGGTGCCAGGCCAGCGGCCCGACTCGCGCTTGGGCTCAGTGCTCGGCAGGCCGTCGCCGGAAACGCCTTTGGCGCAGCACTTCGCCGAGCTGATGCGACGCCGGGCGGTCCTGCCCGACGTCGCCAGCGCCGTCGAGCTGTTCCGGCGCACCGACGCCGACCGCCCCTGGCTGGCGCGCCAGCTCGACCGCAACCGAGCCGGCTGCTGTTCGTCGGCCACGCGACCGCAGCAGACGGCGACGTCGGCCACGCCGACCGGGCCGCGTTGCATCTCGCCGACGAGCACCCGTTGACCGCCGCGGATCTGATGTCGGCGAAGCTGCCGATGCCGCCCCGAATCGCCTGATGGCCTGCGCATCCGGTGGCGACTACCAGTTCGACGAGGCGACCGGTCTGGTGGCCGCGATGATCCTCGGCGGCGCCCAGCTGGTGACCGCGACACTGTGGTCATTGCCGACCGCGGCCGGCTATCGGCAGTTCGCGCCCGCCGCCGACGACAGCGATCCGATGGCCGAGGCGATCATCGCCGTCGACCGCGCACACGAAGATCCGACGCGGGGCGCGCGGTGAACCGCTGGCAGCGCGAGCAGATGCGGCGATGGCGGGACGGCGACCTGACCGCCAGCCCGCTGTATTGGGCCGCGCTGATCACCTTCGCCGTCGACGGCGCACGCTGAGCCCTCAGCTGGGCGACACGCAGACGGCCACCGCCGACTCGTCGCCCGACCGGTAGTACGTGTCGATGATGCTGCCGGGGGAGACCTTCGCCAGCGACGACGCCGGAATCAGCGCCCTCTCATGCGCAGGGAACTGGCCGCCTCCCGGCCTTCTCACGATCACATCGAGTTCGACCTCTCGGTAATCCTCGCGGGCGGCGCCTGTGGTCCGCATGCCGGTGACGACCGCACGTGACTTCGTGCCGTGCCGGATCAGGTCGAGCTGGTGACCGGTGACCAGGCCCTTGCGGACGAGCATCTGGTCGAACGCCGCGCGAACGGCGAGCATGTCCGCGGCCGTGACCAGGCGTTCGCCCGCCTCGTCCTGGTCCGGTCCGTGCTCGGTGATCGTGCGGCTGGGAATGAACAGTGCGGCGGCGGTGCCTGCGACAACGAAGCAGAAGAACGAGAGCAAAAGCGGCGTAAACATGCCATTAGCGTCTACTGATGCGCTGGCTACCGAACCCAACTTTATGCTGGACAGATGAGCGCGGGTTTCGAGGTGGCGACGGCGATTGCCGTCAGCCAACCGCGCCGTGCGGTGATCGACCGGGCGTGGCGTGCCATCGGACCGGGGGTCGAGGTGCTCAGCGGCGACGACGGCGGCCCGTTGCGGCGCACCGTCAAACGCATCATCGACCCGCTGGTGCTGCGGCTGCGGGCGAACACGCAGTACTCGGCGCCGTTCGTCGATGCCGACACGGCCGTGGCGATGCACGACGTGATTGTCGGACAAGGTGCTCAATTGCGCGCCGCCGCAGCATGGTTCGAACTGCTCAAACGTGAGCGACGCCGGTTGCGCATCACCACGGGAAACGCCCAGGAGCTGTACTTCCCCGTGTGCTTCGAGCTGGCGGTGACGAAAGGCGCACCCGCCCAACAGGATGACGGTTCCGCCGAGGCGGTGCTGCTCGAGATCCACGCCGACCGGGATCGCACCGGCATCGAAGTGCTCAACCAGTACGTGGCCGATCCGCAGGTGGTGGCCGGGCTGACCGATCAACTCGGCAAGAGCTGGAGCGACGTCCGGGCAGGCCCGGAAATCACGGGCCCGTTCCTGGCGGGCCTCACCACTGTGCTCGGGCCCGCCGACGGCCACAGTGCCGCGGCAGCTCGGCAGCGGGTCTGGTCAGCTCTGGTCGCCGATGCCACGCCGTACAACCTCGGCGCCAAGGCGCACAGCGTGGCGGCCGAGCTGCCGTGGGCGATCACCGAGCTCGGACTGAGTTCCGTTGAGCCGCAACAGCCGCCCGCGATCGTGGGTGGGCCCGACAACGATCGTCCGCTGAACCGTAGCGTCGTCGACCGGGTGCGGGCCACCTTGCGGCGCGTCATGGACCGCGACGAATTGCCAGACATCCCGCCGCTGTGCGCGGAAGAGGTCGACCGGTCGTGCGCGCCGTGGGGTCTGTTGGGGGAGGACAGGCAGGCCACACTGATTGCCGGGATCGAGATTGCGGTCGACCTGGCACCGCTGACCGAGTCCGCGGTGACGCGCTATGAGCTGGCCGACCAGATCCAGGCCCGGCTGCGCAAGGAAGCCTATGTGCTGCACGCGCGCCGGTATCTCGCCGAAGGTGGGACCATGCATCCGCGGCAGCAGCAGGTGATCGACGACCTTGCGGCGTTCGCACGCCCGTACCTGAGTCGATTGTGGGCCCGGCTGCACGGGCGCGACGTCTGGCAGGAGCCCTGCGATGACGTCGACGACGTCCGCGCGCTGCTCGAGGGGGTGGCGAGGTCGGTGAGCCTCGATCACCGGCAGCGGATCAAGGCGATGCTCGAACTGCAGGTGGCCGGATGAGACTGGTCGCCGATTCCGGTTTGTGGAGCACGGGCCAACTCCTGGCGCATCCTCAGCTGACAGCCGTGTTGGAAGTCAGTGGTGCCGTGCTGTCGTGGACCGTCGACGACGCGTCGACCGCCGCTCAGATCACGTTCACCGACCTGGCCCGCGCTGATTGGTTGTGGCGCGTCCTCGGCGAGACCGGGCACAGCGCGCTGGCCGCGGCGCTGGACGGACGCACGCCCGATGCGGTCGTCGAACTCACTGGCGTCAACGTGCTCCCGGAGTCGCTTGAACCGCTACGGCGGCTCGCTCTTGGGCACTGGCTGCGCCGCTGGTGGCCCGCCAGCCAGCGCGACGGCATCGCGGCCCTCGACGGCGCGCTCCTCGACGCGGAGATCGCCGTGCTCACCGCGGGCGCCCAGGACTACTTCACCGACGACACCTTCGACTCCGACGTGGTCGGCCTGTTGCGCCCGCACGCCGCGGCGCTGAGCGCACACCTGCACGGCGGCGACCCACGAGTGATCGAACTCGTGCGGACCTGCGCTGAGCTTGCCGACGATGTCGGTGTTGCGTTCGGCGAGGCAGACGGCGTGACCCTGCATCGCGACGACTATGCGCTCGCCGCGGGCCCGGATCCGGGCCGGTACGGTTCCGGCGCGATCGCCACGGGAGCCGATTCGGTCAACTGGGGCGCCGTTCCGCCCGGCATCTTCGACGCGGCCGAGCGCACCGTCGGGTGGCGCATCGAGGCGGCCGACGGGTCCACGAAAGCCGTTGTGCGCGTGGAATTGTCGGGCCAGGGACTGGCGTCGGGGATCGCCGTGCGGCTGCGGTCGGGCGCCCTCGGTGGCTCTGGTGTGCTCGACGCCGACGGCGTCGCGGCGTTCCCGCTCGTGGACGGGCAGCAGCAGCCCGTCACCGAATCGGCTGCATGGGATCATGATTGGCGGTCGACCGCGGTGACGGTCGGCGCCGACCTGAAAGAGTCGGTCGAGTCACCGCAGACGCGCGAGCGGATCCGGGACTTCGCGCGGGCGCGACTGCGTGGGCCTGCCCGCGACGCGTTCCTGGCCGAGGTTCTGGCCGCCGAGTCGGACTACTGAGCGTCGTCGGTGTTTTTCTCGTCTTTGTGCATCGACTTGCGGATCTCGTCGAGTCGTTCGGCGGCGGCGCGCTGGCGCGCGTCGTACTGCTCCTCAACGGTGCGGCCCTCCGGTGATTCGGCGTCGAGTTCGGCCGCGCCGATAGAGGTGCCGTAGCGCGTTTCGATCTTCTCGCGCACCGAGTCGAACGTCGGCACACCGCTGGGGGTATAGCCGGTGTCGACGGGCTCGACCGGGGCGGCGACCGGCGTGGTCTCGGCGGGGGGTTCCGGTTCGGGAGTCGAGTTCGCCTCTGCGCTGCGATCGTCGGCCATGGCCTCACGCTACTCGGCTTTATTCGAAGCGTAGTGGCCGGTTTCGTCCGTGGGACACTTGCGTCTATGGTCGAGCCGCCCCAGACGCATTACGCGAAGGGGCCGGACGGCAACGTCGCCTACCAGATCGTGGGCGACGGCCTAATTGATCTGGTTGTCGTTCCTGGCTGGTTCTCTCACATCGACATGCAGTGGGGCGACGTTCGATGGCGCACCCTTGTCGGCGAGCTTGCGTCGTTTGCGCGCGTAATCCTGTACGACAAGAGGGGGACCGGGCTATCTGATCCGGTTGATGGGGTGCCCACAATCGAGAACCGCGTCGACGACTTGCACGCGGTGATGGATGCCGCCGGCTGTGAACGTGCGGCGCTGTTCGGGTTCTCAGAGGGCGGCCCGATTAGCGTTGTGTTCGCCGCCACCTATCCCGAGCGTGTTCGCGCACTGATCCTCTATGGGACGGGCGCCGGTGGGGCGCCTGATCTCTTCGATGAGGCGACTATGCAACGTTCGCTCGACCTCATCGCGAGAATTCGGTCGACAGTTGACCACTGGGGCGAGGGGCAGACGATCGATTGGGCAGCGCCCAGCCTGCGTGACGACGCCGAAGCCAGACGGGCGATGGGCGCACTCGAACGAGCTGCCATGAGCCCGAAGATGGCCCTGATCACCTGGCAGGCGGTACTGCGGCAACTAGATATGAAGGACATCCTTGGCAGTGTCCGGGTTCCGACCCTGGTGCTTCATCGCAGAGGAGAAACGGCCCCGATAGCGCTGGGGCGGGATCTCGCTGCACGAATCTCAGGCGCGCGATTCGTCGAGTTAGACGGCATCGACCATCTGCCGTGGGTCGGTGACGTCACCTCGATCACCGGTGAGATGGAGGAGTTCCTGACCGGGCAGCGGCACGAGCATCCACCGGATCGAGTCTTGGCCACTGTGATGTTCACCGACATCGTCGATTCCACCAGGCACGCCGCCAAGCTCGGCGACCAGCGCTGGCGGGAGCTGCTTGACCGCCACCACGAGATCGCGCGTGCCGAAATCGCTTTGTTCCGAGGCCGATTCGTCAAAGACACGGGTGATGGGCTGGTGGCGAGCTTCGATTGCCCGACGCGAGCCGTCCTGTGCGCCACCACACTTGTCGAACGCATGCCGCAGATCGGTGTTCACATTCGCAGCGGTCTGCACACGGGCGAATGCGTGCGGCGCGGCGGAGACCTCGGTGGAATCGCGGTCCATATCGCCGCACGAATCGCAGCGAAAGCGACCGCGGGAGAGGTACTCGTATCGAATACCGTGAAAGAGCTCGTCTACGGGTCCGGAATAACGTTCGAGGACCGGGATGTCCATGAACTCAAAGGCGTTCCTGGTGGGTGGCGGTTATACGCGCCGACGGGCTATCACGATCCAGTCGAGGACGCTCTGGCCGTCAACCAGCTCTAGGCCTACCTCGACGCCGCCTGCAGATGTGGCGCGGACTGTGGCGGAGCGGGCAGTGGCAACGGTGGCGCCGGCGGCGGCGGTGCCGGCAGCGGAATCGCTCGCAAGCCGGGTGTGCCGAGCTGGCCCGCCATCCACGGCAGCGCCGCGGCGAATGCGTGGGCCGCGAACGGCCAGTCGTGTTTGCCCGGCTGGGACACCACCGCGCATGTGATGCCGTCGGCGCTGCCCGTCGCGCATAGCGAGTTCGCCGCCGCGGTTTGGTCGTTGGGGTTGGCCGCCGCGTTGACCACCACGTTGCGCTGCGGCGACGGCGGCGTCGTGCCGTTGATGTCGAACCGGCCCGCTACCCCTACGTAGGGGCCGTGGTGGGTGATTACCGTGGTCGGGTCGAAGGCCGCATATGCTGCGGCGTTCCCGCCGAACAGGCGCGCAATGGTCTGGGCCTTGTTTCCCGAGTTGGGCGTCAGGTCCCCTGCAATGTCCTCAAATGCGCTGAACATATCGGGATGCATCACCGTCAGGTCGACGGCGCATGTGCCGCCCATCGACCATCCGGCGACGCCCCAGTTGGCCCGGTTCGGTGACACGCCGTATTGCGAAATCATGAACGGGACAACATCTTTGGTGAGATGGTCGGCAGCGTTGCCACGCACACCGTTGACGCATTCGGTGTCGTTGTTGAACGCGCCGCCCGAGTCGACGAACACGAACACCGGCGCGTTGCCGCCGTGCGCCGCCGCGAAGTCGTCGATCGTCTTCACCGCGTTGCCCGCCCGGAGCCAGTCGGCGGGAGTGTTGAACTCGCCGCCGATCATCATCACCGTCGGCAGCGGCGGCGGGGGATCGGTGGCATACCAGGCCGGCGGTAGGTAGATCAGCTCACCGCGGTGCTTGAAACCCGACGCCACACTGGGAATGGTGACCGGCACGACGGTGCCCTTCGCCGGAATCGCATGCTGTTTCTGCATCGCGGTCACCGTGACGGCGTCCGTTTGGTCGGGCAATGGTCCTGCGGTGAGCTGACTCCACGCGGTCTGCACCGTGGGGAAGTAACCGACCCACAGATTCAGGGCCAGCGCCGAACACAAC
The DNA here is from genome assembly GCA_963841555.1 of uncultured Actinomycetota bacterium. Classification (GTDB taxonomy): domain Bacteria; phylum Actinomycetota; class Actinomycetes; order Mycobacteriales; family Mycobacteriaceae; genus Mycobacterium. The sequence continues at coordinate 75,351 of CAWJDL010000001.1, read as the reverse complement.
AGGCACAGCGGCAGCGCAAGCGTCGACACGCCGCGCCGCCACCAGCGCGCGCCGCGCCAGCCTGCGATCAGCACCCCGGCGGCGACGCCGGAGATTCCGATCCAGATCCACAACGAGTACGGGGCGGGATTGGTGTGGTCACTCATCCCCTCAGAGGCGATGTACCAGTACGCCGCCACCGCCAGCGCGACCCCGACCAGCGCGGCCCACGGCAGCCACAACAGGCGCCAGCGCCGGTTCCGCCAGCCGATCGCGGCGATCAGCAGGAGGCCTGCGACGACTTGCGCCGTTATCGGAATCCAACCGTGCATCAGCGAGAGGTGGTGGCGCAACGGCTCGAGTAACGTCACGGCAACAATCGTGGACGCGATTCCTTAGGACCGCCTGTCATGAACCTGTGAAGGGTCGGGATCTTGCGTCGTCCTTAGCCTTCCGGCTGCCTATAGGCTTGCTGCTGCCGCCCTAACTGGCTGTCAGGGTGGGCGCTGCGTGCGGGCGCATGATTTCGCCCCAGCGCTCGACACCGCGAGATGCGATGTTGATCGCTGCATTGTGGTCGGCGTGCCCAACGAAGTCACACCGACCACACTCGAACACCGCTTGAGATTTGCGGTTTCGTTTGTCGACCCAGCCGCACGCACTGCACATCTGCGACGTGTAGGCGGGGTCGACCTCGACGAACGCCACTCCGCCCTGCTTGGCCTTGTAGGCCAGAAACGAGCCGAGTTGGGCAAATGCCCAGGTGTGCAGCGTGGCCCGTTGGGGCTTGCGAAGCCGTACCCGGTCACGGATCCCCGTCAGTTGTTCGACGGCGATACCGCATCCGGTGCGTTCAGCCTCGGCCACGATGCGTTTGGAGATCTGGTGGTTGATGTCGGCGGCGAAGCGGGCCTCTTTGCGGCCTCGCTTCTTCAGCAATCGTCGCGCCGAGCTAGTTTTCTTGGCCTGTAACCTTTTCCGCAGCCGCGCCTGTCGCTTGCGGTAGGAATTCAATCGGGCACCGGAAGCTCTCCGACCGATGCTGGTGGTGGCGATGTTGACGATGCCCATGTCAACGCCCAAGAATCCGTTGGCCGGTTCGGCCAATGGCGCTTCGGGCGCTTCGATGGTGGCGTACAGGAACCAATTGCCGTCCCGATAGATTAGGTCGGTCTCTCCGATCGGACGGGTGCGCAGTAAAGCCAGATCTGCTGGAGCAGCAAGCACACGAACATTGCGCAACCGTCCGTGCACGGACCAAATCGATACCGTCGCTTCTCGTCCGCCGATCACGTCAGGGATCTGCCAGGACAGACACCGCGCGTCGAACGGTTGGGCCGCAACGTCCCGGAATTGGATGGGCGTCGCTACCGTCTTCGCACGACGCCGCGATCCGGGGGCACCGCAGTTGCCAGCGGCGATGTTCGCGCGCAAAGTGGTGTACGCATCGGCGACCTTGCCAATCACGCGGATGGCCGGTTGCGCCGACAAGCCAAACCTTTGTCGCAACTCAGCGTAAAAGCGCTTCTGTGCCTCATGTTTGCGGTACACGCGCTCGCCATGCATTTGGGCCGATAGCCACGACGCGGCGCTGTTGCACGCACGGATGGTGGCGTCCAAGGCAGCTGCCTCGGCTCCGGTCGGGAGTATCCGAACCTTCGCCACCTGCTTCATACTTCGCACGCTAGCGTTGGCCACCGACATTCCGTCCGTCGGCAGAAGCCGTGCGCCGACCTCGCCCGTTTGTGTACGCACGGTGGGAGCGGGGTTTCACATCCGGCGGGGCCGAAGCGTCGTCACCGCAGTGCTTCCGCTTCCCCGCATGCCAGCCGGGTAATGAAACCGAGGCCTCGATTCCTGCTAACGCGGTTTGGCTAATGGGAACGGCAGGGTTTCGCGGATGCTGCGTCCGGTGATCAGCATTACGACGCGGTCGACGCCCATGCCGAGCCCGCCCGTCGGCGGCATTGCGTATTCCATGGCCTGCAGAAAGTCCTCGTCGAGTTCCATCGCCTCGGGATCGCCGCCGGAGGCCAACAGCGACTGCTCCTGCAGCCGCCTGCGCTGCTCAACCGGATCCGTCAGCTCGCTGTAGGCGGTGCCCAACTCGACGCCCCACGCCACCAGGTCCCAGCGCTCGGCCACTCCGGGAATGCTGCGGTGCGGCCGGGTCAGCGGCGAAACCGACGTCGGGAAGTCCTTGTAGAAGGTGGGCGCCTCGGTGCGGTCCTCGACCAGCCGCTCGTAGAGTTCGAGCACCACCGCGCCGGCATCCCAGTGGGTCAGATAAGGGATATCCGCCGCGTCGCACAGCTTGCGCAGCGTAGCCAGATCGGTGTCGGGCCCGACCTGCTCGCCCAACGCCTCCGACACCGCGCCGTGCACGGTCTTCACGGTCCACTCACCGGAGATGTCGACGGGCTCCAGTGGTGCCGTCGTCGCGGGGACGCAGAAACACGTGCGCGCCGTTGGCGGCCTGCGCGGCGTTCTGAATCAGCTCGCGGCAGCCGTCGATCCACACGTTGTAGTCGGCGTGCGCCTGGTAGGCCTCCAGCAGTGTGAACTCGGGGTTGTGGCTGAAGTCGACGCCCTCGTTGCGGAATGCCCGGCCCAGCTCGAAGACCCGCTCGACACCGCCGACACACAGCCGCTTGAGGTAGAGCTCCGGGGCGATGCGCAGGTACAGGTCGAGGTCGTAGGCGTTGATGTGGGTCAGGAACGGCCTGGCGTTGGCGCCGCCGTGGATCTGCTGCAGGATCGGCGTCTCGACCTCCAAAAACCCCTTGCCGACCAGGGTTTCGCGGATCGCGTGCAGCACGCCGCTGCGGGCCCGGATCAGGTCGCGGGCCTCGGTGTTGATCGCCAGGTCGACGTATCGGGCACGCACCCGCGCCTCCTGGTCGGTCAATCCCTTCCACTTGTCGGGCAGCGGGCGCAGGCACTTGCCGATCAACCGCCATCCGCGCACCATCAGCGACCGGGTGCCCTTCTTGCTGCGACCCATCGATCCGGTCACCTCGATCAGGTCGCCCAGATCGAGGGCGTGGGTGAAGTCCGCGGTCGTCCCCTTTTCGAGCACCGAATTGTCAAGCAGCAGTTGGACTTCGCCAGACCAGTCGCGCAGCTGGGCGAACAGCACGCCGCCGTAGTCGCGGATGCGCAATATCCGTCCGGATATGGTCACCGCTTCGTCGTCGCCTGCGTCGACCGCCTGCGCGATGGTGTGGCTGGGCGCCTCGCCGACCGGATAAGCGTCGACGCCGCTGTCCTGCAACGTCTTTAGCTTGGCCATCCGCACGCGCACCTGTTCCGGCAAGCGTGTCTGCTCGTCGGCCTCGGGCAGGTCCGCCTGCAGCTCGCCGAGATCGGGCGCGCTGCCGTCGTGGTGCAACAACCCCGTCGCCACCAGATTTTCCGGCGCGGCAATGTGTTGGCCGGTGTGCGGCTGATCCTGTCGTCGCGAGAACGGCAGCACAAGAAAGCCTTCGGCGATGACGGAGGCGACGCCGACCCGCGGCACCAGCCGAGCGTCCTCGTAGCAGGCGTAGCGCGGAACCCACTCGGGCTGGTACTTCATGTTCGAGCGGTACAGCGTCTCGAGCTGCCACCAGCGGCAGAAGAACACCAGCAGGCCACGCCACAGCCGCGCGACCGGTCCCGCGCCCAGTTGTGCGCCCTGCTCGAATGCCGAGCGGAACATCGCGAAGTTCAGCGAGATCCGGGTCACCCCAATGCTCTCGGACTGCATGCACAGCTCGCTGACCATCAATTCGATTGTGCCGTTCGGAGATTGCGGGGATCGGCGCATCAGGTCCAGCGACGCGCCGTTGTTGCCCCACGGCACGAGTGACAGCATCGCCACGACGTTGTCGTTCTGCAGCGCCTCCACCAGGAGGCAGTCGCCGTCGGCGGGGTCGCCAAGCCGGCCGAGCGCCATCGAGAAGCCGCGTTCGCTATCGGTGTCGCGCCAGGCGTCGGCCCGCGCGGTCACTTGGGCCATCTCCTCGATGCTGAGGTCACGGTGACGGCGGATCCGTACGGTGGCGCCCGCCCGCCGCGCCCGGGTCACGGCTTGGCGTATGGCGCGCATGTCGGGGCCGGACAGCCGGAAATTGTCCGGATACAGGATGGCCTCGTCGCCGAGTTGCAGGGCGTTGAGACCGGCTTCGCGGAACGCCTGGGCCGCGGTCGAACTGGCGCCCATCACTCCCGGTGCCCAGCCGTAGGTCTGGCACAGCCCCAGCCACGCCTCGATGGCCTGCGGCCAGGCCCTCGGGTCGCCGACCGGGTCGCCGCTGGCCAGGCAGACGCCGACCTCGACGCGGTATGTGATGGCGGCACGGCCGCTGGGCGCGAACACGACCGCCTTGTCGCGGCGGGTGGCGAAGTATCCCAATGAGTCGTTCTTGCCGAACAGCTCCAGCAGGCCGCGGATCGCCGACTCGTCCTCACCGGTGAGAGCGTTCTCGGCGCGCTGCGATCGGAACAGTACGATCGCCGCGACCATCAAGGCGAGTGCGCCGAAAAGGCCGAGCAGAGCGTTGACGAACACGTGCGGATGCCCGGTGAACGAATCAGAGGCGGCGCCCGCGAACGCGCTCACCCTGTTCAACGCGTAGAGGAATCGATCACTGCGGGCCAGCGAGCCCGGGAAGAACTCCAGCAGTGCCCACCCGATGAGCGTGCTGACCGCCATGCTGACCACCAGCGCGGCGGCGGCCTTGAACAGCGCACCTCGGCGCACCTTCGCCCAGAACTCCTTGCGGGCCAGCACCAGGAACAAGATCGCCGCGATGTGGAAGCCGAGCCCGATCACCTCACCGAGGTCCGCCATGACCGACTCGTCACCAGTGGTCAGGTCGACGACGTTCCAGCCGGCAGCCGCAACCATGTAGAGCACGAGGATCCACCAGGCGAGGCGTTTGCGGGCCGCAAGCGCCGCTGCCAGCAGGACCAACACGAAGGCCCACGCGAAGCTCGTGTCGGGGAAGTTGAAGATGTAGTCGTTGACGAACTCGCGGGGCTCCTTGATGATCCACCGGATGCCCGGCGAGACGCTCGCGATCAGAGACAGCGTGGCGATGATGCCGACCGTCCAGCCGGCCGCCGCCGGCACCCACCAGTACCGGGACGTCCGACGGGTCAAGGTTACGGTCATAGGCCGCGAGGATATTCGCTTGAACCTGGAAATGGGTGTGTGACTGGCTACCAGACCGGTCCTGTGTACTTCTCGCCTGGGCCCTGTCCGGGTTCGTCTGGTGCGGCGCTGGATTCACGGAACGCCAATTGCAGCGTCTTCAGCCCGTCGCGAACCGGACCGGCGTGCGGTCCCAGATACTCGACCGAGGCGGTGACCAACCCTGCCAGTGCGGTGATCAGCCTGCGCGCCTCGTCCAGATCGCGGTGCGGGCTGTCTTCGGGGTCTTCGGCCGACAGCCCGAGTTTCTCGGCAGCGGCGCTCATCAGCATCACGGCCGAGCGGGTGATCACCTCCACCGCAGGGATATCGGCCAGCTCACGGATGTCAGGAAGCTCGGTCATGCCTGCTAGACTGGCACGCGCGACCGTCCCGGCGTACGCCAGGGACAGCAAGTGGAGTCCCACTCCCACCGCTGACCATAATGGTGCAGCGGTCCGGTCACAGGCATCCGATGCCTGTCCTGGTCGGCTTTGGGCCCTGCTTTGAGCAGGGCCTTTCTGTTCAAAATGAGCAGAGCGCTGATGGTGTGGGCTCCGAGAGGACAACATAGGAGGCCCCATCAGCACTGAGACCCGCGTCAACGAGCGCATCCGCGTACCCGAAGTCCGCCTGATCGGACCAGGTGGTGAGCAAGTAGGCATTGTGCGCATCGAAGACGCTCTCCGCGTCGCCGCGGATGCCGATCTCGACCTTGTGGAAGTAGCTCCAGACGCCAAACCGCCGGTTTGCAAGATCATGGACTACGGCAAGTACAAGTACGAGACGGCTCAGAAGGCGCGCGAGTCTCGCAAGAACCAGCAGCAGACCGTCGTCAAGGAACAGAAGCTGCGACCCAAGATCGACCCCCACGACTACGAGACCAAGAAGGGTCACGTCGTCCGCTTCCTCGAGGCGGGGTCGAAAGTCAAGGTGACGATCATGTTCCGCGGACGCGAGCAGTCGCGGCCCGAGCTGGGCTACCGACTGCTGCAGCGGCTGGGCGCCGACGTCGCCGACTACGGCTTCATCGAGACGTCCGCCAAGCAGGACGGCCGCAACATGACGATGGTGCTGGCACCGCACCGTGGTGCGAAGACTCGCGCCAAGGCGGCGCACGACGCTGACGCACCGCCGGCCCGGCGAGCAGAACCCACCCCGGCCCCCGCGGCGGCGGCCGCACCCGAAGAACCAGACGTATCGCAGACCGATACATCACAGAACTAGAGGACATCAATGCCAAAGGCGAAGACCCATAGTGGCGCTTCGAAGCGGTTCCGGCGCACCGGAACCGGCAAGATCGTGCGCCAGAAGGCCAACCGTCGGCACTTGCTCGAGCACAAGTCGACCAAGCGCACCCGGCGGCTCGATGGTCGCACCGAGGTGTCGGCCAACGACAAGTCCCGCATCAACAAGCTGCTGAACGGCTAATTAGCCCGGCCCTGCACGAAGAAGGAACACTCTCATGGCACGCGTAAAGCGCGCAGTCAATGCTCAGAAGAAGCGGCGCACAGTACTAAAGGCATCCAAGGGCTACCGCGGTCAGCGGTCGCGGCTGTATCGCAAAGCTAAAGAGCAGCAGCTGCATTCATTGACCTATGCCTACCGTGACCGGCGTGCCCGCAAGGGCGAGTTCCGCAAGCTGTGGATCTCCCGGATCAACGCGGCCGCCCGCGCCAACGACATCACGTACAACCGGCTCATCCAGGGCCTGAAGGCCGCCGGTGTCGAGGTCGACCGCAAGAACCTTGCCGAGATCGCGGTCAGCGACCCGGCCGCCTTCACCGCGCTGGTCGAGGTCGCCAAGGGCGCGCTGCCCAGGATGTGAATGCGCCGTCAACATCGACTAATTCCGGAGAGGCCGCCTGACGCTAACCGAGCGCTCCGCTCGGGTGGCGGCTGCGATCAAGCTGCACCGCCACATCGGACGACGCCGCGCCGCACGCTTTCTCGCCGAAGGACCCAATCTCGTCGAGGCCGCGTTGCGGCGCGGACTCGTGTCGGAGGTCTTTGTCACCGAGTCCGCCTCGAACCGGTTCGGCTCCCTGCTGGCCGACGTTCCGGTGCATGTGGTGACAGAACGCGCCGCAAAGGCATTGTCGGACACGGTGACTCCGGTCGGACTCGTCGCGGTGTGTGCAACGCCCGAGGTGGCCCTTGCCGACGTCGCTGCTACCGGCCCACGGCTGGTGGCCGTCGCGGTGGAGATCTCCGAGCCTGGCAATGCGGGCACGCTGATCCGCATTGCCGACGCGATGGGCGCCGACGCCGTGGTGTTGGCCGGGCACAGCGTCGATCCCTACAACGGAAAATGCCTGCGGGCATCGGCGGGCAGCATCTTCTCGATACCGGTGGTGACCGAACCCGATGCGGCGCAGGCCGTCACGGCGTTGACGGATGCCGGCCTGCAGGTGCTGGCCACCACCGTCGACGGCGAGGTCAGTCTCGACGACGCCGCGCTGGACTCGCCGACGGCGTGGCTGTTCGGTCCGGAATCACATGGCCTACCAAGCGAATTGGCGAAAATGGCAACGCATCGGGTCCGCATACCGATGCCGGGCAGCGCCGAGAGCCTCAACGTGGCGTCCGCCGCCTCGATCTGCCTGTATCAGAGCGCACGGACGCACCGACTCGACTGACGTTTTGCCCGGATCTCCGTGCCGCGCAGGCTAGTTGGCCTTCAGCAGCTGCTCGGAGATCTGGACCATCACCCTGCGGGGGACGAACCGGTATCCAGTCGACAGTAAGGCGTTTCGCCACCCGGAAACTATTGTCGGAGTGGACTTGTCGAGCGCGGCCATGGCGGTGTCGACCACCTGTTTGGGTGTCTGCCTGCCGTCGGTGAGGAACTCCTCGCCGGTGCGCGCGAAGAACTCCGTTTCCGTCGCGCCGGGACACAACGCCAACACCCGCACCCCGGTTCCCTTGCACTCCTGCCAGAGTGCCTCGGTGAACGACAGCACGAACGCTTTGGTGGCACCGTAGACCGCCATGCCAGGGGTCGGCTGAAAGCTGGCAGTCGACGCAACGTTGATGACCACACCGTGTCCCGCCGCAGTCATCGAAGGCAGAAAGCGTGCCGTGAGGTCGACCAAAGTGCCACAGTTCAACTGGATCTGCGCGGCGTTGGATTGGGGATCCTCGCTGACGAACTTTCCGTGCAGTCCGACACCGGCATTATTCACCAGAATGTCGATCCGTCGTCCGAGGTCGCCGACCTTCGCCGCGAGATCGGTTCCGGATCCCGGCTTGGCGAGATCGGCGGCAATGACGTCGACGACGATGTCGGGGTGCCGCTCGAGCAGCGTCTTGCGCAACTCTTCGAGCTTGTCAGCGCGACGTGCAACGAGCACAAGATTCACGCCGCGCTCGGCAAGCTGGCCGGCGAACTCCTCGCCGATTCCTCCGCTGGAGCCCGTGATCAACGCGGTGTTGCTGCTGAGGTCCACTTTGCGGCTCCTACGGTCGTCGTGGAGACCAGGCTAGTCGCTGAGCAGCCCCCGGGCGACGTGCGTGATCTGCACCTCGTTGCTGCCGGCGTAGATCATCAGCGACTTGGCGTCGCGGGCAAGCTGCTCCACCCGGTACTCGGTCATGTAGCCGTTGCCGCCGAACAGCTGTACCGCGTCCATCGCGACATCGGTTGCGGCCTGCGAGCAGTACCACTTGATCGCCGACGCCTCAGGCAGCGAGATCTGCTTGCCCGTCTGCATCGCCTCGATGACGCGAAACAGCATGTTGCGCACGTTTATTCGGGCTAACTCCATGTTGGCCAGCTTGAGCTGGATCAGTTGGAACTGGCCGATCTCCTGCCCCCACAGCTGGCGGCTCTTCGCGTAGTCGACACACAGCCGCAGACACTCCTCGATGACACCGAGCGCCATCGCCGCCACCCCGATGCGCTCGGTGGAGAAGCTCGACCGCGCGCTTTCCCGCCCGTCGCCCGCGGCGTTGTCCTCGGTCTCACCGAGCAGCCGGTCGCGGCCCAGCCGGACGTTGCTGAAGAACAGTTCGCCCGTCCGTGAACTGTGAATGCCCATCTTGCGGAACGGCTTTGACTGCACGAAGCCCTCCATGCCACGGTCCAGCACGAAGGTCAGCACCTTGCGGTCACGCTTGTCAGCGCCGTCACCTTCGTCGAGCTTGGCGTAAACCACCACCACATCGGCGTCTGGCCCGTTGGTGATGAAGGTCTTCTGGCCGTTGAGGATGTAATCGTCGCCGTCGCGCACCACGTAAGACTTCATGCCGCCGAACGCGTCCGAGCCGGCGTCTGGCTCGGTGATCGCCCACGCGCCAACCTTGTCGTAGGTGACCAGATCCGGCAGCCACCGCTCCTGCTGCGCGAGCGTGCCGCGACCCTGGATCGTCGGCACCGTCAGCCCCAGGCTGACGCCCATCCCGGTAACGACGCCCATGGACACCCGGCACAGCTCGCTGACCACGACGAAACCCATGCCGGCCGAGGCGCCGTCGCCACCGAACATGCCACCAGATGATTTCTTTTCAGAGGATTGGCCGCCATCCCGCAGCCGGGCAAACCGTTTGTTGAGCGAATCGCGCGCCATATCGGCGATACCGAACGTCGCGAACAGCTTGCGGATGATGGGGTAGGGCGCCATCTCGCCGCTTTCCAGCGCGTCGACGTGCGGGCGGACTTCTTTTTCCACGAACTCGCGCACGGCATCGCGCACGGCGAGGTCGACATCAGACCACTCGAGCATGCAATCAGGCTGCCTTACCGCGTCCGCGTGCCGGACGCAGGCCCGCCAAAGAGAACGTGGTGTGCACCAGGGAACCGGCTCGATCAAGCAACGTCTTGCGCGGCGGGACGTAGTGCATCGGCAGGTCGCGCCGGTCGCGCGGCGGCGACATGAACGCGGGTGCCTCGACCAGCGGGGCGTCTTCGCGCACGCGGCCGTTGGCGCGGCGATAGGCGGCGAGTGCGCGCGGGTGAAGCCGGATCTCGTCTGGCACGACGACGAACGCCATTTCGACGAGCTTGCCGAATATCCGCAGCAGCACCTCGTCCCCGGGTGTCCACCGCATGCCTGCCTTCTCGCGTACCGCTTCGTCGAACAGCCCGGCAGCGATCCAGCGCTGCGCGCCGACCATCGGCCTGAAGAGCTGATCCCAGATCGGGGTTGGCATCAGCACGAACCACGGTTTGGGGATGCGGATCTTGAAGATGTCCAGGGTGGCCTTGTTGATCTCGAGTTCTTCGCTGCACTTGCGATCCCAGTACGCCTGGAACTCCTCCCACGTGTTGGGCACCGGGCGCATGCTCATGCCGTACATCCCGTACCACTGCACGTGTTCTTCGAACAGCTGGCGCTTCTCGGCCTCGGTCAGGCCACCGCAGAAGTACTCGGCGGTCTTGATGATCAGCATGAAGAAGGTGGCGTGGGCCCAGTAGAAGGTCTCGGGGTTCAGTGCGTGATAACGACGCCCGTCGGTGTCGATGCCCTTGATCGTCTTGTGAAAGCCCTTGATCTGCTCCCCGGTCTGCGCGGCGCGATCGCCGTCGTAGACCACGCCCATGATCGGGTACACCGAGCGCGCGACCCGCTGCAACGGCTCGCGCAGCAGGATGGAGTGGTCCTCGACGCCCGCACCGAGCTCGGGATACATGTTTTGGATCGCACCGATCCACACGCCGAGCATTCCGGTGCGCAGGTCGCCGAAGTACTTCCACGTCAGTGAGTCGGGGCCAAGCGGGTCGCCCGTGTTCGCGGTCGTCGTTGAACGCACGGCTCAACGATAATGTTGACAACGCACGTTGTCTATCATTTGCGGCCGCGTGGCGGGTCACTGTCATGTACCGGCTACCGTCGTGCCACACGCTTGTGACCAGCCCGTTCGTCACTCGATTGCCGGTCGCGCGAAGCGCCACATACGCTTGCGCTGTGAATGTCGAGTCGTTCGACGAACGATCCGGCGGTATCGGAGAAATCAACGAGGTGCCGGATCGTCCGGCCGAGTCGCGACGGTCGTCCGGACCGGTGGCGTGGCTGAAGGGCACCAATCACAGCCCGGCTGTCATCGCTTTCCTGCGCCGTGCCCGTCGGACGCTGCCTGGCGACCCCGATTTCGGAGACCCGTTGTCGGCGGACGGTGTTGGGGGTCCACGCGCCGCCGCGAGGGCAGCCGATCGGCTGCTCGAGCGTGAGGCCGCCTCACGCGAAGTGAGCCTGGGAGCGCTGCAGGTGTGGCAGGCGCTGACGGAACGGGTGTCGGGTAAGCCCGCGAATCGTGAGGTGACGTTGGTCTTTACCGACCTGGTCGGTTTCTCGGCGTGGTCGTTGAGCGCCGGCGACGAGGCGATGTTGAAGTTGTTGCGCCGCGTTTCTCAGGTGGTCGAGCCACCGCTGCTGGAAGCGGGCGGCCACATCGTCAAGCGGATGGGCGACGGCATCATGGCGGTGTTCGCCGAACCCGTCACCGCGGTGCGCGCCGCGATCGCTGCCCGTGATGCGGTGAAAGCCGTTGAGGTGGACGGCTATACGCCGCGGATGCGGGTGGGCATCCATACCGGCCGTCCACAGCGGATCGGTTCTGACTGGCTCGGGGTGGACGTCAACATCGCGGCACGGGTGATGGAGCGGGCGACCAAGGGCGAACTTGTGGTGTCCGCGCCCACATTGGAACAGATTTCCGAGGAAGACTTCGAAACGCTGGGTGTGACGGCCAAACAGCTTCGCAGACAAGTGTTTACAGCGAAACAGGACGGTGTGCCTGCCGACCTCACCATGTACCGCTTGAAAACTCGCAGGCAGTTGCCAGGCGGCGAGGACGATGACGGAGGTACAGCGGGCGCATAGTGGTTCTTCAGATGTTGCTCCGACTGCTCGCCCGGCTGGCCCTTGTCCGCGTCACCGTGGCATATGCGGTGATCGTGACTTGCGTCACCGTAGCTTTGTACGCCCTCGGCCCGCTGGTGCAGGACCGAGTGATCAGCCATGTCAGCACCAACCTGCACAACCTCAGCCATGGGCATTTCGGGACGCTGCTGGACAGTGCGTTCGTCATCGACGCCGGGCCGATTTATGTGTGGCTACCCGGGCTGGTCTGCCTTCTCGGGCTGGCGGAGTTGATGTGGGGCAGCGTCCGGTTGGTGGTGGCCTTTGTGGCGGGGCACGTCGGAGCCACGCTGCTGGTCGCCGCCGGCCTGATTGCGGCGGTGGAACTGGGCTGGCTGTCGGTATCAGTCAGCCGCGCGACGGACGTCGGCATGAGCTATGGGGCGACGGCGGTGCTTGGCTCGCTTACCACGGCGATGCCGCGACGCTGGCGGCCCGCGTGGATCGGCTGGTTGCTGGCCGCCGGGGTGGGGGTGGTGGCTGTCGGTCGTGACTTCACCGACGTCGGACACGCGGTGGCGCTGGTGCTTGGCATGTTGGTGTCGAGGCGATTCGGTCGGCCGCACCACTGGACGCCTGCGCGGTTCGCGATGCTGGGGGCAGCGGCCGCTTTCGGCTACCTGGTGCTGGCAAGCACCGACCTGGTCGTCGCGACGGCCGCTGGGATGGCCGGCGCTGTGGTCGCCGAGTGTGTACTCAGGACACGCTTGAGGCACAGATCCGTGCCAAAGGCCGATGTTCGTGCGGTGGCGCCGGAAAGTAATGCCCGCGAAGCGCGATCGGGCCATCGCCTATGATCGCCGGGTGGCTGATCAGCCCATAGACCTGTCAGAAGAAGCGCTGACCAAAGCCGTCAGCGCGGCTCGGCATGCCTTCGATCTGGCTGCTGATCTGGACGAACTGGCCCGCGCCAAGACCGAGCATCTCGGCGACCGGTCGCCGATCGCGTTGGCCCGCCAGGCGCTGGGTTCGCTGGCCAAGGCCGACCGCGCGGACGCAGGCAAGCGGGTCAACGTCGCGCGCGCCGAGGCGCAACGCGCTTACGACGAGCGATTGGACGCCCTGCGTGTCGAGCGCGACGCCGCGGTGCTTGTCGCCGAAAGCATTGACGTCACCCTGCCGTCGACCCGGCAGCCGATCGGCGCCCGCCACCCGATCACCATCCTGGCCGAGCACATCGCCGATACGTTCGTCGCGATGGGCTGGGAGCTGGCCGAAGGACCCGAGGTCGAGACCGAGCAGTTCAACTTCGACGCGCTGAACTTCCCGCCCGACCATCCTGCGCGCAGCGAGCAGGACACCTTTTATGTCGCGCCCGATGGCTCACGCCAGGTGTTGCGCACCCACACCTCGCCGGTGCAGATCCGCGCGCTGCTCGAGCGCGACCTGCCGGTCTACATCATCTCCATCGGCCGAACGTTTCGCACCGACGAACTCGACTCGACCCACACCCCGGTCTTTCACCAGGTGGAAGGGCTCGCGGTGGACAAGGGCCTGACGATGGCCCACCTGCGCGGCACGCTCGACGCATTCGCCCGCTCAGAGTTCGGCCCGCAGGGCCGTACCCGCTTCCGCCCGCACTTCTTCCCGTTCACCGAGCCGTCGGCCGAAGTGGACGTCTGGTTCGAAAACAAGAAGGGCGGCCCCGGCTTCGTGGAGTGGGGCGGCTGCGGCATGGTCAACCCGAATGTGTTGCGCGCCTGCGGTATCGATCCCGAGGTTTACTCCGGGTTCGCGTTCGGTATGGGGCTTGAGCGGACGCTGCAGTTCCGCAACGGCATTCCCGACATGCGTGACATGGTCGAGGGCGATGTCCGGTTCTCGCTGCCGTTCGGGGTAGGGGCCTGATGCGGCTTCCTTACAGCTGGCTGCGCGACGTCGTTCAGGCCGGCGCTCCTGGCTGGGACGTGTCAGCCGACGAGCTCGAGCAGACGCTGATCCGCATCGGCCACGAGGTCGAAGAGATCATTCCGGTCGGGCCGGTCACCGGGCCGCTGACCGTCGGACGCGTCACCGGGATCGAGGAACTCACCGAGTTCAAGAAGCCGATCCGTGCTGTCAAGGTCGATGTCGGCGAAGCCGAACCCCGCGATATCGTCTGCGGGGCAACCAATTTCGCCGTCGGCGATCTGGTCGTGGTGGCGCTGCCCGGTACAGTGTTGCCCGGCGACTTCACCATCACCACCCGCAAGACCTACGGCCGAACATCCGACGGCATGATCTGTTCGACGGCCGAACTCAACTTGGGCACAGACCATTCCGGCATCCTGGTGCTGCCACCGGGCACCGCAGAACCGGGGGCCCCGGCCGCCGACCTGCTGGGCCTCGACGATGTGGTTTTCCACCTGGCGATCACGCCGGACCGAGGCTATTGCCTGTCGGTGCGCGGCATGGCGCGTGAAATCGCCTGCGCCTACGACCTGGAGTTCGTCGACCCTGCGGAGGTCTCACCGTCCCCCGCAAGCGGGAGGTACCCCCAGCCCGCCAAGGGCGAGGCGTTGCCGCTGACCATCGAGCCTGGCACCGGAGTGATCCGGTTTGGGCTGCGGCCGGTCACGGGCATCGACCCGACCGCGGTGTCGCCGTGGTGGATGCAGCGGCGGCTGCTGCTGTCCGGCATCCGCGCGATCTCGCCTGCCGTGGACGTCACGAACTATGTGATGCTCGAGTTCGGTCACCCGATGCACGCGCACGACCGCCGCCTGATCACCGGCGGCTTCAAGGTTCGCTTCGCCGAACCGGGGGAGACGGTCGTCACGCTCGACGACATCGAGCGCAAGCTCGACCCCCGCGACGTGCTCATCGTCGATGACGTCGCGACCGCTGCGATCGGGGGCATCATGGGCGCAGGCACCACCGAGGTGCGCGACTCCACCACCGACGTGATGCTGGAGGCCGCGGTGTGGGATCCTGCCGCGGTATCGCGGACCCAGCGCCGGCTACACCTGACGAGCGAGTCGGGCCGCCGCTACGAGCGCACCGTCGATCCGGCCATCTCCGGCGCAGCTCTGGACCGAGCCGCCACGCTTTTGGCCGATATCGCGGGCGGCACAATCGAATCCAAGCTCACCGACTGGCGCGGTGACCCGCCGCGCGAGGACTGGGCCCAGCCGCCGGTCAGCATGGCCGTCGACCTGCCCGACCGCATCGCAGGTGTCGACTACGCCGACGGCACTACGCAACGCAGGCTGACTCAGATCGGCGCCGACGTGGTGACCGACGGCGACCGGGTGACGGCGACTCCGCCGAGCTGGCGGCCCGACCTGCGCGAACCCGCCGACCTCGTCGAAGAGGTGCTTCGGCTGGAGGGCCTCGAGATCATCCCGTCCGTGCTGCCACAGGCGCCTGCCGGGCGCGGCCTCACCCCGGTCCAGAAACGCCGCCGCGCGATCGGAAAATCCTTGGCGCTCAACGGCTATGTCGAGATCCTGCCGACGCCGTTCCTCCCTGCGGGAGTCTTGGACGAGTGGGGTCTGCCCGCTGACGATTCGCGCCGCAACGCCACGCAGGTGCTCAACCCGCTGGAAGCCGATCGCCCGCAGCTGGCGACGACGCTGCTGCCAGGGTTGCTGGAAGCCCTGGGGCGCAACGTGTCCCGCGGTGCGGTTGACGTAGGGCTGTACGCGATCGCTCAGGTTGTCGAGCCCACCTCGGAAACCCGTGCCGTCGAGCGCATTCCGAACGACCGCAGGCCCAAAGACGAGGAGATCGCCGTACTTGACGCGTCGCTGCCGCGCCAGCCACAGCACGTCGGCGTGGTGCTGGCCGGCCTGCGTGAGCCGGCGGGTCCGTGGGGCCCCGGCCGTCCGGTTGAGGCCAGGGATGCGTTCGAGGCGGTGCGCGTCATCGGCCGCGCCGCCGGTGTCGAACTGACGCTGCGGGCCGCGCAATACCTGCCATGGCATCCCGGCCGCTGCGCCGAAGTTCTCATCGGTGACGAAACGGTTTGTCGGGCATGCCGGTCAACTGCATCCCGCCGTCGTGGAGCGGTCCGGCCTGCCCAAGGGCATCTGCGCGGTCGAGTTGGATCTGGACGCCATCCCGATCACCGAGGCCCTGCCCGCGCCTGCCGTGTCGCCGTTCCCGGCGGTCTTCCAGGACGTCAGCCTGATCGTCGGCGAGGACGTCCCCGCTCAGACAGTGGTCGACGCCGTGCGCGACGGCGCGGGCGAGTTGCTCGAGGACGTGCGGCTGTTCGACGTCTACACCGGCCCCCAGATCGGAGACGGCCGCAAGTCGGTGACGCTGGCGCTGCGATTCCGCGCCGCCGATCGCACGTTGACCGAGGACGAGGCCAGCGCGGCCCGCGACGCAGCTGTCAAGACCGCCGCAGACCGCGTCGGCGCCGTACAGCGCGGCTAACGCAGGCTAGGCTGCAGTGTCCGGGCCGACGAGCAGTCGGGACGGACTGCGGCCAAGCACCTGGCGCCACGGGATCTCGGCTGGCTCCTCGGTCAGGCGCAGCGGGGGATCGGCCGCGAGGACAGCACGCAGCGACTCTTCCACTGAAATTTTCGCGAGGGCAGTGCCCAGGCAGTAGTGCGTGCCCGCGCCGAAGTTCGGCAGCTTGGCCGTGTCGGGTCGGGTGAAGCGGTCGGGGTCGAACTGGTCGGGTTCGCGCCACGCCGTTTCATCGCGGCAGGCGGCGGCGATGCACAGAAAGACCATCGAGCCGGCCGGGATCGTCGTATCGTGCAACTCGATCGGCGCCAGTGCGGTACGCGGAATGATCGGGATGCTCGGTTCCAGGCGCATGGTCTCCGCGGCGAAGCTCGCCAGCCGAAGGTTATCGTTGTGAACTCCATCGAGTTGGTCGAGGTGCTGCAGCGCCACCAAGGCGCTGCACGGTATCTGGCTGCCGGCCGTATCGTGGCCGGCGACAAGCAGATTGGCGATCATGTTGACGGTTTCGGTATGGGTCAGGCGCTCACCATCTGACTCGGCGGCACGCAGTGCGGTGACGAGATCGCTTCCCGGGTCCTCAGCGCGACGTGCCGTCAACCCGTCGACATAGGTCTGAAGCTCGGTGATTGCCTGCGTCGCGTCCGCGATTTGTTCGGGCGTCATCACGAAGAACACCGGGCTCAACGCCTCGGCCCATTGCCTGAATACTTCGACATCGGAGTCCGGTACGCCGAGGAGGCGGCAGATCAGCCGCGTCGCAAGCGCCGAACATGCCGCGACAAGATCTCCGCCCTGCCGGACGGACGCGACGGCGGTGGCAGCCATGTCTGCAGCCGTCGCTCGCAGCGCCTCGACGGATCGAGGCGTGAAAGCGCGCGCGACCAGCGACCGAATGCGACGGTGATAATCGCCCTCCGTCGTGAACATCAACCCGCCGTACCAGTCGCGGAGGGGTCCATCGGCGATGCCCATCATGTCGAACAGGGTCAGCCCGATTCCTGCGAGTCGCTGATCGTGGGCCAGCGTTTCGAGGTCGGCCTGGCGGAGCACGACGGTGGCGCCGGTCATTTCGTCGATGGCCAGGGGCCCCCGACTTGCCGCCTCGCGTAGCACCCCGTGCAGGTCACCGGCGAACGTTCCGGACAAGTCGATCGATGCGAGTACTTCCGTATCCACGATTCCCCCCGGAATTGATGTTGATCAAAGTATGGGGCAGTGGCTAGGCCTGAATTGGCTGAATGCCAAGGCGAATCCGCGAACGCTTACGATCGCAAACATCCGACCCGGCTGTGTTTGTGCGAATCGCTCCAACGGGACCGCAATCGGCGGACAATCCAGCCATGACGTGGAAACTCCGGGGCACATACGTCGAAACCTGTTCGTGTGAGTTCTTTTGCCCATGCAATTTCAACATGGCGAACGGCGCCGATTACGACCGCTGCCGAGCGACGCTCGTCTTCAACATCACCGACGGTGACGTTGAGGGAACCGATGTCGGGGGGCTGGCCGTCGTGGTCATCGCCGACACACCCAAGGTGATGACGGAGGGCAACTGGCGGCTGGGCACGGTCATCGACGCGAAGGCGTCCGACGAGCAGGCGGCGAAACTACAGGCTGTGTTCAGCGGCGAGCTCGGCGGTCCGATGGCTGCGCTGGGACCGCTCATCGGTGAGAACCTCGGTGTCCAGCGTGCCGCCATCGAGGTGGACGAGGACGGCCTGCGCCACAGCGTCCGAATCGGTGACGCAACGGATTTCGTTGTCGAGGACGTCGTGCCGTTCGGCGTCGAAACCGGGGAGCCCGCACGGGTCACCGGCATCTTCCATCCTGCCGGCTCGGAATTCCGTGTCGCGAAGGCAAAATCGGCGTCCATCAACCTGTTCGGAATCGAGTACCAGGGCAAGTCCGGCATCTCTTCGGCGCAGTTCTCCTGGGCCGCCTGACAGCGTGACGGTCCGGCACGACGACTTGCGGCCGGTATTCACCGCTGCCCGAAGTCGACTCGGGCTCATCGCGATCCTGTTGGTTCTTGCCGTCCTCGCATGGTGGTTCACGGTCGACCGGATGCGTGGCATGGACGCCGGGCCGGGCACCGAATTGGGCACGCTTGCCTGGTTTCTCGGCATCTGGCTGGTGATGATGGCCGCGATGATGTTCCCGTCGGTCGCGCCGACAGTAGCGCTGTATTCGACCATGACCAAGAAGCGCAGCCCGGCTGCGCCGCTGGTGTTTGTGGCCGGGTATCTGCTGACGTGGACGGCGGCTGGCCTGCTGGCCTTCGCCGTGTCCGAACTGAGCCGTCGCCACTTCGGCGACGCGTTGTCCTGGGATCGCGCGGGCCGTTGGGTGGCAGGTGGCGTCCTCGTGGTCGCCGCGGTGTACGAACTGACGCCGCTGAAGACCATGTGCCTACGGCATTGCCGCAGCCCGCTCGGTTTCCTGCTTGGGTCCTGGCGCGACGGTCTGCGCGGAGCACTGCAGATGGGAGCGAAGCACGGCGCATGGTGCGTCGGATGCTGCTGGGCGCTGATGGCGTCTCTATTCGCGCTCGGCGTCATGAGCATCGCCTGGATGGCGTTCGTCGCCGCGCTGATCGCCGCCGAGAAGACGCTCCCATGGGGTCGTGTGGTGACCTATGGCACCGCAGCCATCCTGCTCACGCTGGGTATCCTCATCGTCGTCGTCCCTGATTCCATCCCAGGGCTGAAGGTCCCGGGCGAGGGCTCGATGACCGAGATGGACGACATGCCGCCGATGCCCTCCATGCCCGGCATGTAATCAGTTTGCAACTGACTGCATAACCATGCAGAATCGCTGCATGACGTCTGTCGCAGTCGCCGGTGCCAGCGGATATGCCGGCGGAGAGATCCTGCGGCTGCTCCTCGGCCATCCGGCATACGCCGACGGGCGGCTGACGATCGGCGCGGTAACCGCCGCGGCCAGCGCCGGGACCACCGTCACCGAACACCATCCACACCTGCTTCCCTTGGCAGGCCGGGTGCTGGACGCCACCGACATCGACGTGCTGACCGGCCACGACGTGGTGTTCCTTGCGCTGCCGCACGGGCACTCCGCCGCCCTGGCCGAACAGCTCGGCCCCGACACCGTGGTCATCGATTGCGGCGCCGACTTCCGGCTCACCGATTCGGCGGCATGGGAGAAGTTCTACGGCTCGGCGCACGCCGGAAGCTGGCCCTACGGACTGCCCGAACTGCCCGGCGCGCGCGACCGGCTGCGTGGTGCCACGCGGATCGCCGTTCCAGGCTGTTATCCGACCGCGGCGCTGTTGGCGTTGTGGCCCGCGATCGCCGAGGACCTCATCGAGCCTGCGGTCACGGTCGTCGCCGTCAGCGGCACCTCGGGAGCCGGCCGGGCCGCCAAGACCGATCTGCTCGGCTCGGAGGTCATCGGGTCGGCCCGCGCCTACAACATCGGCGGAAAACACCGCCACACCCCGGAGATCGCGCAAGGCCTCAAGGCCCTGACCGACAAGGACGTCACCGTGTCGTTCACGCCGGTACTGATCCCGACGTCCCGCGGCATCCTCGCCACCTGCACCGCCCGCAGCACTGCGCCGCTGTCGCAGCTGCGCGCCGCCTACGAAAAGGCTTACGACGCAGAGCCGTTCGTCCACCTACTGCCGGAGGGCCAGCTGCCGAAGACCGGCGCGGTGATCGGCAGCAACGCCGCGCAGTTGGCGGTCGCCCTGGATGAGGACGCCGAGACGTTCGTTGCGATCGCCGCCATCGACAACCTGGTCAAGGGCACAGGCGGCGCGGCCGTGCAGTCGATGAACCTTGCGCTGGGCTGGCAGGAAACCGAAGGACTGTCGATCGTGGGAGTAGCGCCGTGACCGATCTAACTGACACCACCCGGTTGGTACGCACGCAGGGCGTCACCGCGCCCGCGGGCTTTCGCGCCACCGGAATCGCAGCCGGAATCAAGGCATCCGGCGCGCTCGACCTGGCGTTGGTGTTCAACGAGGGACCCGACCACGGCGCCGCGGGCGTGTTCACCCGCAATAAGGTCAAGGCCGCACCCGTGTTGTGGTCGCAGCAGGTGCTCACCACCGGACGGCTTCGCGCCGTGATCCTCAACTCCGGCGGCGCCAACGCGTGCACCGGCCCGCAGGGGTTCCAGGACACCCACGCCACCGCCGAGGCCGTCGCCGGCGCGCTGTCCGACTGGGGCACCGACACCGGCGCCATCGAGGTCGCGGTCTGCTCGACCGGGCTGATCGGTGACCGGCTGCCGATGGACAAGGTGCTGACCGGCGTCGCCGAGATCGTCCACGAGATGGCCGGCGGGCTGACCGGCGGCGAGGAGGCCGCCCGCGCCATCATGACCACCGACACCGTGCCGAAACAGGTTGCGCTGCACCACAGCGACAACTGGACGGTCGGCGGCATGGCCAAGGGCGCGGGCATGCTGGCGCCGTCGCTGGCCACCATGCTCACCGTCATCACCACCGACGCCGTCGCCGACGCCGCCGCCCTGGACCATGCCCTGCGGAAGGCGACCGCGCTGACCTTCGACCGCCTCGACGTCGACGGCAGTTGCTCCACCAACGACACCGTGCTGCTGCTGGCCTCCGGCGCCAGTGAGATCGCACCAAGCCAAACCGAATTGGACGACGCGGTGTTGCGGGTGTGCGATGACCTGTGCGCACAGCTGCAAGCCGATGCCGAAGGGGTGACCAAACGCATCGTCGTCACGGTCACGGGCGCCGCATCCGAAGCCGACGCGCTGACCGCCGCGCGTGTGGTGGCCCGCGACAGTCTGGTGAAGACGGCGTTGTTCGGCTCCGACGCGAACTGGGGCCGGGTGCTGGCCGCAGTCGGTATGGCCCCGGTGGCCCTCGACGCGGAACGGATCAGTGTTTCGTTCAACGGTTCTCCGGTGTGTGTCGACGGCACCGGCGCACCCGGAGCCCGCGATGTCGACCTGTCCGGCGCCGACATCGACGTCACCATCGACCTCGGCGTCGGAACGGAACGTGCGAGCATCCGCACCACCGACCTGTCCCATGGCTACGTCGAAGAGAACTCGGCGTACAGCTCATGACGGCCGCGACCGAGACCAAGGCACAGGTGCTCGCCGCTGCGCTGCCGTGGCTCAAGCAACTGCACGACAAGATTGTCGTCGTCAAATACGGCGGCAACGCCATGACGGACGGCACGTTGAAGACGGCGTTCGCCGCCGACATGGTGTTCCTGCGCAACTGCGGCATCCACCCGGTCGTGGTGCACGGAGGCGGCCCGCAGATCAGCTCGATGCTCAAACGCCTTGGCATCGCAGGTGATTTCAAGGGTGGCTTCCGGGTGACGACGCCCGAGGTGCTCGACGTGGCCCGGATGGTGCTGTTCGGGCAGGTCGGCCGTGAGCTGGTGGGCCTGATCAACGCGCACGGGCCTTACGCCGTTGGGATCACCGGTGAGGACGCGCATCTGTTCACCGCCGTGCGCCGCAGCGTCACCGTCGACGGCGTGGCGACCGATATCGGTCTGGTCGGCGATGTCGAGCGCGTCGACGCTGGCTCCTTACGGGATCTGATTGGCGCAGGCCGCATCCCGGTGATCTCGACGATCGCTCCCGACGCCGACGGCGTCGTGCACAACATCAACGCCGACACCGCCGCCGCCGCGCTGGCCGAGGCGCTTGGCGCCGAGAAGCTGGTGATGCTCACCGACGTCGAAGGCCTCTACACCAGCTGGCCCGACCGGGATTCGTTGGTCAGCGAGATCGACACGGCTGCACTGACGCAACTGCTGCCGAGGTTGGAGACCGGCATGGTGCCCAAGATCGAGGCGTGCCTGCGCGCCGTATCGGGAGGGGTGCCCAGCGCACACGTCATCGACGGCCGCGTCGAACACTGCGTTCTGGTCGAGTTGTTCACCGACGAAGGGACGGGCACCAAGGTGGTGAGCGCATGAGCACACTCCTGCAGCGCTGGTCGGGCGTGATGATGAACAACTACGGCACGCCGCCGCTCGCCCTGGCCAGCGGTGACGGCGCGGTGGTGACCGATGTCGACGGCAAGTCGTACGTCGATCTGCTCGGTGGCATCGCGGTCAACATCCTTGGGCACCGCCACCCGGCGGTTATCGAGGCGGTGACCCGCCAGCTCAACACCCTCGGGCACACGTCGAACCTGTACGCCACCGAACCCGGCGTCGCGCTGGCCGAGGCGCTGGTCGGGCTGCTGGGCGCTGAGGCACGGGTGTTCTTCTGCAACTCGGGCACCGAGGCCAACGAGGTGGCCTTCAAGATCACCCGGCTCACCGGACGCACGAAACTCGTTGCGGCCCAAGGAGCTTTCCACGGCCGGACGATGGGTTCGCTCGCGCTGACGGGCCAACCCTCGAAGCAGGAGCCGTTCGCGCCGCTGCCCGGCGATGTTGTACACCTCCCGTACGGCGACACCGAGGCACTGGCCGCTGCCGTCGACGACGCGACCGCGGCCGTATTCCTCGAGCCGATCATGGGGGAGGGCGGCGTGGTCGTCCCGCCCGCGGGCTACCTGGTGGCCGCACGCGAGATCACGGCCAAGCACGGGGCGCTGCTGGTTCTCGACGAAGTGCAGACCGGGATGGGCCGCACCGGAGCGTTTTTCGCACACCAGCACGACGGGATCACGCCGGACATCGTCACCCTGGCCAAGGGGCTGGGCGGCGGGCTGCCGATCGGTGCGTGCCTCGCGGTCGGCAAGACCGCAGATCTGCTGACCCCCGGCCTGCACGGCAGCACGTTCGGCGGCAACCCGGTCTGCACGGCCGCGGCGCTCGCGGTGCTCAAGGTGCTGGCCGACGACGATCTGATCGGCCGCGCCGATGTCCTCGGCAAGACGCTGTCGGCCGGCATCGAATCGCTGGGTCATCCACTCGTTGACCACGTCCGCGGCCGGGGACTGCTGCAGGGCGTCGTACTCGCCTCCGAGGCAGCCAAAACCGTTGAGACCGCGGCCCGCGACGCCGGGTTCCTTGTCAACGCCGCGGCGCCGGATGTGGTCCGGCTGGCCCCGCCGCTGGTCATCACCGAGGGCCAGATCGACGATTTCCTGACCGCGCTCCCGGACGTGCTCGATAAGGCGGCTGCGTCATGACGCGGCACTTCCTGCGTGACGACGACCTGACCCCCGACGAGCAGGCCGAGGTGCTGGCGCTGGCCCGCGAGCTGAAGACGAATCCGTTCAGTGTCCGGCCGCTCGACGGTCCGCGTGGTGTCGCGGTCATTTTCGACAAGAACTCGACCCGCACCCGATTCTCGTTCGAGGTCGGCATCGCGCAGCTCGGCGGCCACGCGGTCGTGGTGGACGGCCGCAACACCCAGCTCGGGCGCGAGGAGACACTGGAGGACACCGGGAAGGTGTTGTCCCGCTATGTCGAAGCGATCGTGTGGCGCACGTTCGGGCAGGACCGTCTCACTGCCATGGCAGCTGGGGCGAGCGTGCCGGTCGTCAACGCGCTGTCCGACGAGTTCCACCCGTGCCAGGTGCTCGCCGACCTGCAGACGCTCGACGAACGCCTTGGCACGTTGAACGGGCTGCGGCTCGCCTACTTCGGCGACGGCGCCAACAACATGGCGCACTCGTTGATGCTCGGCGGGGTTACCGCAGGCATACATGTCACCGTCGCCGCCCCCGCCGGTTTCGAGCCCGACCCGCAGTTCGTCGCAGCCGCCGAGAAACGTGCCGCCGACACCGGCGCCTCGGTGACCTTGACTGCGGATCCACGGGCGGCCGCTGACGGTGCGGACGTCCTAGTCACCGACACCTGGACGTCGATGGGCCAGGAGAACGACGGACTGGATCGGGTGGGGCCGTTCCGGCCGTTCCAGGTCAACGCGGCGCTACTTGCTCGGGCGCAGCGAAATGCGATTGTGCTGCATTGCCTTCCGGCGCACCGTGGACACGAAATCACCGACGAGGTGATCGACGGACCGCAGAGCGCGGTGTGGGACGAGGCGGAGAACCGGCTGCACGCCCAGAAGGCCTTGCTGGTGTGGCTGCTGGAGAAGTCGCGATGACTGGGAGTCGAGGCATGACTTCAGCTGCCACTAGGGCAGGGCGGCAAGCCCGCATCGTTACGATCCTGTCTTCGACATCCGTGCACAGCCAAAGCGAGCTGGCCACGATGCTCGCCGATGAGGGAATCGACGTCACTCAGGCCACGCTGTCGCGCGATCTCGATGAGCTCGGAGCCGTCAAGCTGCGCGGCGCCGACGGAGGCGTCCCTGTGTACGTCGTCCCAGAAGACGGCAGCCCGGTGCGCGGCGTCTCCGGTGGCACTGAACGCACGTCGCGGCTACTCGCCGAGCTGTTGGTGTCCACCGACGCCAGCGGCAATCTCGCGGTCCTCCGTACGCCGCCGGGCGCAGCCCACTATCTGGCCAGTGCAATCGACCGTTCGGCATTGCCGTACGTGGTCGGCACCGTCGCAGGGGACGACACCATCCTTGTGGTGGCGCGCGAACCGATGACCGGCGCGGAACTGGCCACCAAGTTCGAAAGCATCCAGCAAAAGGAGATTGGTTAATGTCCGAACGCGTCATCTTGGCGTATTCCGGTGGTCTGGACACCTCGGTGGCGATCAGCTGGATCGGCAAGGAGACTGGCCGTGAGGTCGTCGCCGTCGCCATCGATCTCGGCCAGGGCGGCGAGGACATGGAGGTGGTCCGCAAACGAGCCCTGGACTGCGGTGCGGTCGAGGCCGTCGTCGTCGACGCCAAGGACGAATTCGCCGACGAGTACTGCCTTCCCGCGATCCAGTCCAACGCGCTCTACATGGACCGCTACCCGCTGGTGTCGGCGCTGAGCAGGCCGTTGATCGTCAAGCACCTGGTGGCCGCGGCGCGCGAGCACGGCGGCGGCATCGTCGCGCACGGCTGCACCGGCAAGGGCAACGACCAGGTCCGCTTCGAGGTCGGATTCGCCTCGCTGGCACCCGATCTCGAGGTGTTGGCCCCGGTCCGCGACTACGCGTGGACGCGGGAAAAGGCCATCGCGTTCGCCGAGGAGAACGCCATCCCGATCAACGTCACCAAACGCTCACCGTTCTCGATCGACCAGAATGTGTGGGGCCGGGCGGTGGAAACCGGCTTCCTCGAGCACCTGTGGAACGCGCCGACCAAGGACGTCTACGACTACACCGAGGACCCGACCGTCAACTGGAGCAGCCCCGACGAGGTCATCGTCGGTTTCGAACGGGGAGTGCCGGTTTCGATTGACGACAGGCCGGTGACGGTCCTGCAGGCCATCGAGGAGCTCAACGAGCGGGCCGGCGCGCAGGGCGTCGGCCGGCTGGACGTCGTCGAGGACCGGTTGGTCGGCATCAAGAGCCGCGAAATCTATGAGGCACCCGGCGCGATGGTGCTCATCAGCGCGCACACCGAGCTGGAGCACGTCACGCTGGAACGCGAACTCGGCCGGTTCAAGCGGAACACCGACCAGCGGTGGGGCGAGCTGGTGTACGACGGCTTGTGGTACTCGCCGCTGAAGACCGCGCTGGAGTCGTTCGTCGCCAAGACGCAGGAGCACGTGTCGGGCGAGATCCGGATGGTCTTGCACGGCGGGCACATTGCGGTCAACGGCAGGCGCAGCGCCGAGTCGCTGTACGACTTCAACCTCGCCACCTACGACGAGGGCGACACGTTCGACCAGTCCTCTGCGAAGGGCTTCGTGCACGTTCACGGCCTGTCGTCGAAGATCTCGGCGCGACGGGATCTCGCCGGCCAGTGAGCACCAACGAGGGATCGCTGTGGGGTGGCCGGTTCGCCGACGGTCCGGCAGACGCGTTGGCTGCACTCAGCAAGTCAACGCACTTCGACTGGGTGCTGGCGCCGTACGACGTCACCGCGTCAAAGGCCCACGCGCGAGTGCTGTTTCGGGCCGGGCTGCTGACCGAGGAGCAGCGCGACGGTCTGCTCGTCGGGTTGGACAGCCTGGCCGAGGACGTGGCTGACGGCAGTTTCGGACCGCTGGTTACCGACGAGGACGTGCACGGTGCGCTGGAGCGCGGCCTGATCGACCGGGTCGGCGAGGAGCTGGGTGGACGGCTGCGGGCGGGCCGGTCGCGAAACGACCAGGTGGCCACGCTGTTTCGGATGTGGCTGCGCGACGCGGTGCGCCGGGTCGCCGACGGGGTGCTCGAAGTTGTTGGCGCGTTGGCCACCCAGGCTGCCGCGCATCCGACAGCGATCATGCCCGGCAAGACGCATCTGCAGTCCGCGCAACCGGTCCTGCTCGCGCACCATCTGCTGGCACATGCGCACCCGCTGCTGCGCGATGTCGACCGACTCGCCGACTTCGACAAACGAGCGGCGGTGTCACCGTACGGATCCGGGGCGCTGGCCGGTTCGTCGCTGGGTCTCGATCCCGACGCGATCGCCGACGAACTGGGCTTCGATGCGGCGGCTGACAATTCGATCGATGCCACCGCAGCCCGCGACTTCGCCGCCGAGGCGGCGTTCGTGCTGTCCATGATCGGGGTTAATCTGTCACGGCTTGCCGAGGACATCATCCTGTGGAGCACAACCGAATTCGGCTATGCGACGCTGCACGACTCGTGGTCGACGGGCAGCTCGATCATGCCGCAGAAGAAGAACCCCGATATCGCCGAATTGGCCCGAGGCAAGTCCGGCCGGCTGATCGGCAATCTCACCGGGCTGCTGGCAACGCTCAAGGCGCAGCCGCTGGCTTACAACCGCGACCTGCAAGAGGACAAGGAGCCGGTGTTCGATTCGGTCGCTCAGCTCGAAATGCTTCTGCCCGCAATGGCGGGTCTCGTCGGCACGCTGCGCTTCGACGTCGACCGGATGGCCGAACTGGCGCCGCTCGGCTACACCCTGGCCACCGATGTCGCGGAATGGCTGGTGCGCAGGGGAGTGCCGTTCCGGGTCGCGCACGAGGCGGCAGGCGCGGCGGTGCGCGCCGCTGAAGCGCGCGGCGTCGGGCTCGAAGAGTTGGAGGATGCGGAGCTGGCGCGGATCCATCCGGAGCTAACGGGGCAGGTGCGCGATGTGCTCACCATCGAGGGATCGGTCAACTCCCGCGACGCCCGCGGCGGCACCGCCCCGATTCAGGTCGCCAAGCAGCTCGGCGTAGTCCGCGACACCGCCGATCGGATGCGCGCCGCGTTACGACGCTGAATGCGCTGTTCTCCGATCACCGGCATTGAGGCACTGAGATAATTCGGCCATGCCGGCTCCGTCGACCTCAAACGCCATAGCGGACCGGGAGAGCGTAGGCCGACCTGAACGGAGTGGCGAAGGCCGCTCGGCCCGCAAGATCGTGCCACGCCGCGCCTTGGCCGACTGGAATCCCGACGGTCGCGGTCACGACGCCCTCACCACGATCCTGGCGCAGAACGAGTTCCGCGCTCAGGACCTGCTGCCGATCCGGCATGGACGGATGGCAGCCTCGCCGTGGACATACTTCCGCGGCGCCGCGGCGGTGATGGCCGCGGACCTCGCCTCCACCCCGAACACCGGCATCACCGTGCAGCTCTGCGGGGACGCGCACGTACTCAACTTCGGTTTGTGGAACACGCCCGAACGCAACCTTTCGTTCGACCTGCGAGATTTCGATGAGACGTTGCCCGGCCCCTTCGAATGGGATGTCAAGCGGCTCGTTGCGTCGGTGGTCGTGCTGGCCCGCGATTACGGGCTGTCCGCCAAGGCGGCACGGCAATCGGCTAGTGCGGCTTACCGCGGCTACGCCGACGCAATCGCTAAATACGCGACGATGCCAGAGATTGACATCTGGTACGACCGATTCGATGTCGAAGAGCTGGTCGGTCATCTGGCGCCGTATGACGCCGACGAGATCGGCGGCCAGATCGGCTCGCAAGCGCGCAAACGCACCAGCCGCGGGGCGTCGAAAAAGCTGACAACCGTGGTCGACGGGCATCGGAAAATCATCGAGGATCCGCCTTTTCGCACCCATGTGCTTAGCGATGAGGATGTGGACCCGGACCTGATTGCCGCGGCCTACCGCGGATCGGTGCCCGACCACGTCTGGAGTCTGCTGTCGCGGTTCGACATCGTCGACGCGGTCCGCCAAGTGGTGGGTGTGGGAAGCGTTGGGATGCTCGTGTACCTGGTGCTGTTGGAGGAGCGTCGCACGCTCGACCCGTTCTTCCTTCAGATCAAGCAGGCCGGGCCCTCCGTCTACGAGAAATTCCTTGAGCCGAGCCGCTACCCGCACCACGGTCAGCGGGTAATCAAGGGCCAGCGCATGATTCAGAGCGCCACAGATATTTTCGTGGGCTGGACGACAAATGCCGGGAAAGACTTCTACGTTCGTCAGTTCCGGGACGGCAAGGTCATCCCGAAGGGCGAGACCATCGCCGACCGGCTCGCGAATTTCGCCAAGGCATGCGGCTGGGTGCTGGCCCGCGCGCATGCTCGGAGCGGGGACGCCGCGGCGATCGCCGACTATTTGGGTACGGGCGAAAAGGTTCAGGACGCTTTCGCGGCGTTCGCCGTCGTATACGCCGACCAGAACGAGCGCGACCACGCGCAGCTAGCGGCCGCCGTCGCTGACGGCTCGGTCCCCGTCGCCGTGGGGTGGGGATAGTCGACGGCGCTGACTTCGGGCTGAGTTGGAGCCCACCTAGCCGCCGACGGTGGTCGCTGCGAGCGCGATTCGATGGTCCTTCGTCCATGGTGGCCCTAGCGTTGCGCGAGGACCATGCAAGACGACTTTCCAATCCCGCGCATGGGCGAGGTCGGCGAGTATTTGGCGATACATGATGGCGTCGGCGCGGGCTTCATACGGCGCGGGAAGCTGAACGGCTATGTCATCGGCGAGATCCGGCGGCCAGGTTCGCAGCGATATCGAGACGACGGGTTCGGGCAGTGCGGCGGCAATGTCGTCGAGCGCGGTCGATGTCGCGCGAAGAATCGAGGCCCGCACCTGGGTGACGAGCGCAGCCATGCCGGCGACGTCGAGACGGTGGCCGTCATAGTGAATCGGGGCCGCCGTCATGCCGGGCTCTACGAGCTCGATCCGTCGCCGGTCAACGACCTCGTAGTCGGCTGACGCCGTCACGGCGATCGCCCAACCTAGGTGATCGGCGATGCCCACACGCACGCCGCCGATTATTCCTCGGCGGCCGCCAGCCAGGCCTCTTCCAGAGTTTCCTTGCGCGCCAGCAGGTCGCCCAATTCGACATTGAGCTCGCCGACCCTGACGTGATCAGACGCAGCTTCCGCCATCGACTCGTGCAATGCGGCGATCTGCTCGTCGAGCTTGGACAGCTGACCCTCGATGCGCGCCATTTCCTTGCCGGCGCGCCGCTCGCGCGCAGATGCCGACTCCGAGCCCCGCGAAGGCGCCGGACGGGCTGGCTCATCCGGTGACGCTGCCGCCCGGTCCGCGAGGTACTGCTCGATGCCGCCCGGTAGCAGGTCGCAGCGCCCGCCGCCGGTGAGCGCATACGTGACGTCGCTGACCCGCTCCAAAAAGTACCTGTCGTGTGTGACGGCGATGAGCGTTCCCGGCCACCCGTCTAGGTAGTCCTCGATCACCGTCAGCGTGTCGATGTCCAGGTCGTTGGTCGGCTCATCGAGCAACAACACATTCGGCTCGTCGAGCAGCAGCCGCAGGAACTGCAGCCGTCGCTTCTCCCCGCCGGAGAGGTCGGCAAGCCGCGCGGTCAGCTTGTCGCCGGTGAAACCGAAGTCCTTCAGTAGGGTGTCCGCGCTGATCTCTCCGCCCCCTGCCAGTTGCGTCACCCGCCGCCGGTTTTCGACGGCATCCAGAACGCGGTCGGCGCCGTCGATTTCGGCGAGCGCCTGACTCAGGTAGCCGATCTTCAGCGTGGTACCGCGCTTGATCGTGCCTGCGGCCGGTTGCAGTTCACCGATCAGCAGACGCAGCACGGAGGTCTTGCCGGTGCCGTTGACGCCGACCAGCCCGATCCGGGCACCAGGCCCGATGGACCAGTCGACGCGATCCAAAATCACCCGATCGGCCACCTCCAGCAGCACCCGGTGCAGGTCGAACACGTCCTTACCCAGCCGGGAGGTCGCAAAGCGTTGCAGCACAAGAGAATCGCGTGGCGGCGGCTCGTTGGCGATCAGCTCGTTGGCGGCCTGAATCCGGAACTTGGGTTTCGACGTGCGGGCCGGCGGGCCACGCCGAAGCCACGCCAGCTCCTTGCGCATGAGGTTGCGCCGACGCGCCTCCGTACCTGCCGCCACCCGCATCCGCTCGGCGCGGGCCAGGACGTAGGCCGCGTACCCGCCGTCGTACGCGTCCACCTCGCCGCCGTGCACCTCCCACGTCCGCGTGCACACCGCGTCCAGAAACCAGCGATCGTGGCTGACCACCACCAGCGCCCGTGCCCGCCGGCCGTTGAGGTGCTCGGCCAGCCACCCGATCACCTCGACGTCGAGATGGTTGGTCGGCTCGTCGAGCACCAGCACGTCGTGTCCGGCCAGCAGCACCTCGGCCAGCGCCACCCGCCGACGCTCACCACCCGAGAGCAGCCCCACATCGGCGTCCAGATCGACACCGGACAACAGATGCGAGACGACGGCGCGGGTGTCCGGTTCGGCCGCCCAGATGTGGTCCGGCCTGCCGCCGACAATCACCTCCCGCACGGTGGCCCCGGCGGGGAAGTCGTCGGCCTGGCGCAGGTAGCCCACCGACAGGCCAGAGGTATGGGTGACTCGACCGGAATCGGGCGCCCGGGTCTCGGTCAGCACCTGGAGCAGCGTGGTCTTGCCGTCGCCATTGCGTCCGACGACGCCGATCGCGTCGCCGTCATCGACGCCGAGACTGACCGCGTCCAGCAGCGTGCGGGTGCCGTAGCCGACGGTCGCCCGCTCGACGTTTATCAGGTTCGCCATCAGCCGCCGATGATATGTGCACCCTGTGCCATGATGACGACGGCAATCGGGGGATTGGGCCGCAGAGAAGACACTAAAAGGGGAGCATGCGGTGGTGGACCTGTCGGCAATAACCGGGCCAGTGGGGCGGCTGGTGGCCACCGCGCAGAACGGGCTGGAAGTGCTGCGATACGGCGGCCTGGAAACCGGTGCCGTGCCGTCGCCGTTCCAGATCATCCAGAGCGTTCCGATGTACCGGTTGCGCCGCTACTTCCCGCCCGACGTCCGGCCAGGGGCCAAGCGTCCAGGGCCCCCGGTTCTGATGGTCCACCCGATGATGATGTCGGCAGACATGTGGGACGTCACCCGCGAGGACGGCGCGGTC
This sequence comes from uncultured Actinomycetota bacterium, assembly GCA_963841555.1. GTDB lineage: Bacteria > Actinomycetota > Actinomycetes > Mycobacteriales > Mycobacteriaceae > Mycobacterium. The sequence continues at coordinate 43,715 of CAWJDL010000001.1, read as the reverse complement.
GGCATCCTGCACGAGGCCGGCATCGACCCGTGGGTCATCGACTTCGGCTCGCCCGACAAGGTCGAAGGGGGCATGGACCGCAACCTCGCCGACCACGTCGTCGCGCTGAGCGAAGCGATCGACACCGTCAAGGAGATCACCGGCCGCGACGTCCACCTGGCCGGCTATTCGCAGGGCGGCATGTTCGCCTATCAAACCGCGGCCTACCGCAGGTCGAAGGATCTGGCCAGCATCGTCGCGTTCGGCGCACCCGTGGACACCCTGGCCGGGTTGCCGATGAATCTGCCTGCCAGCCTGGCGCCTGCCGCCGCGGACTTCATGGCCGACCACGTGTTCAGTCGCATCGACATCCCCGGTTGGCTGGCGCGCACCGGCTTCCAGATGCTCGATCCGATCAAGACGGCGCAATCACGGCTGGACTTCCTGCGCCAGCTGCACGACCGCGAGGCGCTGCTGCCACGGGAACAGCAGCGACGGTTCCTGGCGTCGGAGGGCTGGATCGCGTGGTCCGGCCCTGCCATCTCCGAACTGCTCAAGCAGTTCATCGCGCACAACAGGATGATGACCGGCGGGTTTTCCATTCACGGCGACCTGGTCACGCTGTCGGATATCAATTGCCCGGTGCTCGCGGTCATCGGCGAAGTCGATGACATCGGGCAACCGGCCTCGGTGCGCGGGATCAAGCGGGCCGCCCCGCAGGCCGATATCTACGAATTCCTCATCCGCGCAGGGCATTTCGGTCTTGTCGTCGGTTCAAAGGCGGCCAGCCAGACTTGGCCGACGGTCGGGCAGTGGGTCCAGTGGATCGACGGCACCGGTGACTTGCCCGACGGCGTCACGCCTATGGCACTGCAACCGGCCGAACCCAGCGAAAGCGGCGTGTCGTTGTCGTCGCGGGTAGCGCACGGCACCGCGGCCGCCACTGAGATGGTGTTCACGCTCGCCCGGTCGGCCGCCGACGCGCTCGTGGCGGCCAACAAGTCGGCCCGAACGCTGGCCATCGAGACTTATCGCACGTTGCCAAGGCTGGCGCGCCTCGGCCAGATCAATGACCACACTCGTATCTCGCTCGGCCGCATCATGTCCGAGCAGGCCCGCGACCTCCCGAACGGCGAGTGCCTGTTGTTCGACGGCCGTGTGCACACCTACGAGGCCGTGGATCGGCGCATCAACAACGTCGTGCGCGGTCTCATCGAGGTGGGCGTGCGCCAAGGCGCCCATGTCGGGGTGCTGATGGAGACCCGGCCCAGCGCGCTCGTTGCGATCGCCGCGCTGTCACGGTTGGGCGCCGTTGCGGTCTTGATGCCGCCCGACGTTGACCTGGCCACCGCGGCGCGGCTCGGTGGGGTGTCGGAGATCATCGCCGACCCGAGCAACCTCGAGGCAGCCCGCGGACTCGACGTGCGAGTGCTGGTTCTCGGCGGCGGCGAATCGCGCGATTTGCACCTGTCGGACGCTGCCGACGTCACTGACATGGAGAAGATCGACCCCGACGTCGTGGACCTGCCCGGCTGGTACCGGCCCAACCCGGGCCTCGCGAGCGACCTCGCTTTCGTCGGGTTCAGCTCCATCGGCGGCGACCTCGTCGCCCGCCAGATCACCAACTACCGCTGGGCGCTGTCCGCGTTCGGCACCGCGTCGGCCGCCAACCTCGGCCGTGCCGACACCGTCTACTGCCTCACCCCGCTGCATCACCAGTCCGGGCTTCTGGTGAGCCTCGGCGGTGCGGTCGTCGGAGGGTCGCGCATCGCGCTGTCGCGGGAGCTGCGGCCGGACCGCTTCCTCCAGGAGATCCGCCAGTACGGCGTGACGGTGGTGTCGTACACCTGGGCGATGCTGCGTGAGGTCATCGATGATCCGGCGTTCTCGTTGACCGGCAGCCACCCCGTGCGGCTGTTCATCGGTTCCGGCATGCCGACCGGCCTGTGGAAGCGCGTCATCGACGTGTTCAAGCCCGCACACGTGGTGGAGTTCTTCGCCACCACCGACGGGCAGGCCGTGCTGGCCAACGTCTCCGGAGCCAAGCTGGGTAGCAAGGGCAGGCCGTTGCCCGGCGGCGGCGACGTCGAACTGGCGGCCTACGACGCCGAGGACGACCTGATCCTCGAGGACGACCGCGGATTCGTCCGGAGAGCCGACACCAACGAGGTCGGCGTGCTGCTGGCCCACCCACGGGGTCCCGTGGATCCGACGGCGTCGGTCAAACGCGGTGTGTTCGCCCCGGCCGACACCTGGGTGTCGACCGAATACCTGTTCCGCCGCGACGAGGACGGCGACTACTGGCTCGTCGACAACCGCGGCGTGGTGATCCACACGGCGCGTGGCCCGGTCTACGCGTCTCCCATCAACGATGCAGTCGGCCGGCTCGGAGCGGTGGATCTGGCCGTGACCTACGGGGTGGAGGTGGGTGGGCACCAGCTGGCCATCACCGCGCTGGAGTTGTGCCCGGGCGGCAGCATTCCGTCGGCAGATCTGTCCGAGGCACTGGCCGATTTGCCCGTCGGCAACCCGCCCGACATCGTGCACGTGGTGCCGGCGATGAAGCTCAGCGCGTCCTACCGGCCCCTGCTCAGCCCGATGCGGGCCGAGGGCATCCCCAAACCGTCGCGTAACGCCTGGTATTTGGATCCCGATACGAATCGATACAAGCGCTTGACCGTTGCGGTACGCACCGAGATCGCCGGCGCCCAGCAGTGAGCCCGTGCCTCGCGGCCGACTCGCTGTTAGGCTCCCGCTGGCGGCAGGAGGAGAGATGACATTGCAGACCGGTAATCTGCGGCGCGCGGTCAAAGCCGCGGTGGCCAGCGGCGCCATGGCCGTTGGGCTCCTCACGGGCATCGGCTCGCCGACGGCGCTGGCCGACCCCGCGGACTCGACAACCACGCAGCCCGAGATCTCGCCGGATATGTCGGCCGATGAAGCACTTGCCATCATCGCCAGGGACTACGACATGGGCGCGGGCGGTGGCCAGCTCTCCAATCTGATCCACCAGGCGCTACAACTTCGTAGCCTGGGCTTCAAAGCCTCGAATGCGAACAGGCAAGCAATCGCGAGCGCCCTGGAAAAACGACCGAACCAGGCCCCGCTTATCGAGGCATTGAAGGAGACGATCGCCTACCAGCGCAAGCTGCAGGCTCAGATGCAGAACGCGAACACGGGTCAGCAGCCCGGGTTCAGCATCGGGGGCCCGCCGCCGGGCATCGGCCCGCAACTTCCGCCGGGCGTCGGCTAGCCTGCCGTTGTGCTCGACGAAAAACTGCTGAGCATCCTGGTCTGCCCGCAAGACCGCGGGCCGCTGTTGCTGGTCGGCGACGAGTTCCTCTATAACCCCCGGCTTCGCCGCGCGTACCGCATCGAGGACGGCATCCCGGTCCTGCTCGTCGACGAGGCGGTCGCGGTGACCGACGACGCCGAGCATCAGCGGATGCTGGAGCGCTCAGGTGAGCCCGGGTAGTTCGCCCGTGAGGTAGCGCTGCAGGTTGGGCGCGATGGTTTCGGCGATCTGCTCGATCGGCAGCGACTTGAACGGATCCAATTCCAGGATGTAGCGGGCCATCACGACACCCACCAACTGCGATGCGACGAACTGAACGCGGATGCGTCCGCTGCCAGGCGGATTGTCAACGCGGTTGCCGACCTCGACGGCGATCACTTCCTGAAGGAACGACCGAATGAGCGAGACCTCGCCGCCCGCCAGGATCGATCGCAGGGTCGCGATGAATCCCTTGCCCATTTCGGAGTCCCAGAGGGTCAACAGGATCGACGGCAGCACATAGCCGATCCGCTCGACAGGTACTTCGCGCAGCGGACCGATGACCGCCATGGGGTCTATCGGAATATGGATCGCCGCGGCGAACAACTGGGTCTTGGTTCCGAAGTAGTGGTGCACCAAGGCGGGATCGACGACCGCGTCCTTGGCGATGGCACGGATCGACGTCTTGTCGATCCCGTTGCGGGCGAACAGGTTACGCGCACTTTCCAGGATACGTTCGCGGGTGTCGGACGTTCCTGGCGGACGCCCGGGACGCTTGCGTTCGATGTTGGTGGTCAATGCGGTTACGGTGTCCTTCGTCGAAGCGTCGCCGCGGCCAGGCACAGCGCGAGTACCGCGAAGCCGATCACGACGGCGATGTCGCGCACGGCGATGGCCGTCGGCTCCGAGTACGCGCCGACCTGTTGCAGCGCCTCTAGAGCGTAGCTGGCCGGCAACACATTGCTGATCCATTGGAGCCAGTCCGGCAGCACCTCACGCGGCACAATGATGCCGCACAGCAGCAACTGCGGGGCGATCACCACCGGCATGAACTGCACGGCCTGAAATTCGGTGCGGGCGAACGCACTACACAACAGGCCCAGCCCCACGCCCAGCACGGCGTTGATGATCGCGATGGTGAACACCAGCATCGGGCTGCCCTTGGTGTCGAGGCCGAGGAACACGTACGACACGATGCACGCCAGCGTGGCCTGCGCCGCAGCCGCGATCGAGAACGCGGTGCCGTACGCCGCCAGCAGGTCGAGCCTGCGCAGGGGAGTGGTCAATATGCGCTCCAACGTTCCCGAAACCCGTTCTCGCTGCATCGTTATCGACGTGATCAAGAACATCACGATGAGCGGGAACACGCCAAGCATGATCAGGCATGCGTTGTTGAACGGCGGCGGGGCGCCCGGGCGATGGGGCGCGTTCTGGAACATGAAGTACATCAGCGTGATGATCAGGCTGGGCACCACGAGGATCATCGCAACACTGCGATGATCGGCGGCGAGCTGGCGCAGGATCCGCGCGGTGGTGGCGAGGTACGCCTGCGGGCTCAGCCTGCCGCGGTTGCGGTGCTGTGCCGGATGACGGACAGAAACGCTTCCTCCAGTGACTGACATCCTGTGTCCTCTCGTAGCTTGGTGGGGGTGGTGTGTGCGAGCAGGTGGCCTTCGCGCATGAGCAGCAGGTCGCCACAGTGGTCGGCCTCGTCCATCACGTGGCTCGAAACGACCAGAGTCGTTCCGCGCCGGGCGAGTTGGTCGAACTGCTCCCACAGGTCGACGCGCAGCACAGGGTCAAGCCCGACGGTCGGTTCGTCGAGCACCAACAGATCGGGATGGGCCACCAATGCGCAGGCTAACGACGCTCGGGTGCGCTGACCGCCGGATAGGTTGCCGCACAACGCCGTTCGATGATCTTCCAGGCCGACGTCCGAGACTGCTTGATCCGCAGCCTTCGAGTCCGTGCCGTACAGCGCGGCGAAGTAACGCACATTGTCGATGATCCGGAGGTCGTTGTAGATGGTGGGGTCCTGCGTGACATAGCCGACGCGGTGGCGCAGTTCGGCCGAACCTGCCGGGCGGCCCAGTACGGTCACGGTGCCCTCAGCGACGATCTGTGTGCCGACGATGCTGCGCATGAGCGTCGTCTTGCCGCAGCCCGACGGGCCGAGCAGGCCGGTGATGGTGCCCCGCGCAATCTGGACCGAGATGTTCTCCAACGCGACCCGTTTCCCGCGGATCACCCGCAGATTCTGTACGCCGATGGCTGGCTCCACCCCATTGCGGAGTAATTCATCGCTCGATGAACTCATCATGTGATGAATAGTGCTCCCCGCTGGTGGGTGTGTCAAGCGTCGCGGGCAGAATCGCTCGCGTGAGTGCCGAGCTGCTGTCCGTGGATCCCGTGATCGCGGCCCGGCGACTGCTCGGCGCGGCGCTGAACGGGCGCGGTGTGAGCGCCATGATCGTGGAGGTGGAGGCCTACGGCGGCCCGCTCGACGGCCCCTGGCCCGACGCCGCGTCGCATTCTTTTCGTGGGCTCGGGGGGCGTAACTGGGTGATGTTCGGTCCCGCTGGGCGGCTCTACACCTACCGGAGTCACGGCATTCACGTGTGTGCGAACGTCGTGTGCGCCACGGATGGTGTGGCGGGGGCGGTGTTGTTGCGGGCGGCCGCGGTGGAGGCGGGCATCGACGCCGCCCAGGCTCGTCGCGGAGACTCGACGCGGCCGGCAGCATTGGCGCGTGGACCCGGCAATCTTTGCTCAGCGCTCGGAATCACCATGGGCGACAACGGAATTGACCTATTCGACTCCAGCAGTCCGGTTCGGTTGACGCTCGGCGACGAGCAGGTCGGCGTCGATGGCCCCCGGGTCGGTGTCAGCAAGGCTGCGGACCGGCCGTGGCGGTTCTGGCTGGCCGGTCGCCCGGAGGTGTCGCCGTATCGCCGAAGTCCGCGGGCACCGGCTCCCGGCGAAAGTGATTGACCCGCCGCGTCAGTCGGCGGCCTGCTCCAGGGTCAATGCCGGCGGCGTGAGCCGGGCGCACCGCGGCCCGCCGCATTCGTCGGTGAGGTCCACACGGGCGACCACCTGCAACCTGTCGCCGGTGCCACCCACGAAAGATTCGAGGTCGGCGAGCATGAGTTTGGCCCGGCGGAACATCGCGAAGGAGCCGTCCTCGGCGACGTCGCCCCAGGTGAGATAGATAAACCGGGCCCCGGGCCTGCCCTGCACCGCCGTGCCGCGGAAATCCAGTCCGCCGTCGCGGGCGACAACCTCGATCGGGACCGTCCACGACGAGGTGTCCGCGTCGCCGCGCACCAGCTCGCGCGGCTCCTTGCCGACCTGAATGCCGACGTGCACGTTGTCGTACTGCTCGTCGGGTGATCGCCACGCCCGGCCCGGCAGGTGATGACCCCGGATCTGCAACAACATCGGCATCGACGGTAGGGGAAGATCGACTCCTATGGGTACGCCGAAGATCCTCGACGAATTGGAATGGCGAGGGCTGGTTGCGCAGTCCACCGATCGGGATGCGCTGGCGGCCGAGCTGGACTCCGGACCCATCACCGTCTATTCGGGCTTCGACCCCACCGCACCGAGCCTGCACGCCGGACACCTCGTCCCGCTGCTGACGCTGCGCCGCTTCCAACAGGCTGGGCACCGGCCGATCGTCTTGGCAGGCGGTGCTACCGGCATGATCGGCGACCCTCGCGACACCGGCGAGCGGACCCTCAACACCGCGGACACGGTCGCAGACTGGGCCGATCGGATTCGGGGGCAGCTCGAGCGGTTCGTCGATTTCGACGACTCGCCGACGGGCGCCGTCGTGCAGAACAACCTGTCATGGACGAGCGAGCTGTCGGCGATCGAGTTCCTCCGCGACGTCGGCAAGCACTTCTCGGTCAACGTCATGCTCGATCGCGACACGGTACGGCGCCGGTTGGAGGGCGAGGGCATCTCCTACACGGAGTTCAGCTACATGCTGCTGCAGGCCAACGACTACGTGGAGCTGTACCAACGGTACGGGTGCACGCTGCAGATCGGCGGCTCCGACCAGTGGGGCAACATCATCGCCGGGGTCCGGCTGGTCCGGCAGACGGTGGGCGCGACGGTGCATGCGCTGACCACGCCGCTGGTGACGGATTCGGAAGGCAAGAAGTTCGGGAAGTCGACCGGCGGTGGCAGCCTCTGGCTCGACCCCGACATGACGAGCCCGTACGCGTGGTACCAGTACTTCGTCAACACGGCCGACGCCGACGTCGTCCGATATCTGCGCTGGTTCACCTTCCTGTCACGCGAGGAGCTCGCCGAACTGGAGCAGGCGACGACGGAGCGGCCGCACGAGCGAGCGGCGCAGCGTCGGCTGGCCCGCGAGCTGACCACGCTGGTGCACGGGGAGGCCGCGACGGAAGCGGTCGAACATGCCAGCCAGGCGCTGTTCGGCCGGGGCGAGCTGGCCCAGCTCGATGAGCCGACGCTGGCAGCGGCGCTTCGGGAGGCATCTGTGGCCGAGCTCAAGCCGGGAGGACCCGACACCATCACCGACCTGCTGGTGGCCAGCGGATTAGTCGGGCAGCAAGGGCGCCGCGCGCCGGACGATCGGTGAGGGCGGCGCCTACGTCAACAATCTGCGGATCGACAGCGAGGAGTGGGTGCCACAGCCTGCGGACTTCCTGCACGGTCGTTGGCTGGTACTGCGGCGCGGTAAGCGGAATATTGCCGGCGTCGAGCGCGTTGGATGAGCTGTCGGAGTCGACGCACGTCTGCGTGCGCGCGATGGGAGCGGAACCGAAAGACACGCCCCATCAGGCCATTTGACTCCGAGTTTTCCCTCACGTAACTTGTTGTCTCGTCGTCAGCGACGCGGGTTAGCCCGCTGAGCGCGACGGCTCCCAGAGGGAAATCCCACTTCGGTGGGTTCCTGACCGTCCGTACTACTGACCAGCGGCCAAAAGCCGCGGGTTGGTTTGCGCGGCCGGGCGGGTGTGTTGTTTGAGAACTCAATAGTGTGTTTGGTGGTTTTTGTTTGTTGTTTGTTTTTTGCCATGCTCTTTTTCCCGTTTAGGGTGTGGTTTTTTTGATGCCAGTTTTTGGTGTCTTTTTGTTAGGTCAGGCTTGTTCTGATTCGAATTCACCTGTCTTTGGATGGGTTGTTTTTGTTTGGAGAGTTTGATTCTGGCTCAGGACGAACGCTGGCGGCGTGCTTAACACATGCAAGTCGAACGGAAAGGCCCTTCGGGGTACTCGAGTGGCGAACGGGTGAGTAACACGTGGGTGATCTGCCCTGCACTTCGGGATAAGCCTGGGAAACTGGGTCTAATACCGGATAGGACTACGAATCGCATGGTTTGTGGTGGAAAGCTTTTGCGGTGTGGGATGGGCCCGCGGCCTATCAGCTTGTTGGTGGGGTGATGGCCTACCAAGGCGACGACGGGTAGCCGGCCTGAGAGGGTGTCCGGCCACACTGGGACTGAGATACGGCCCAGACTCCTACGGGAGGCAGCAGTGGGGAATATTGCACAATGGGCGCAAGCCTGATGCAGCGACGCCGCGTGAGGGATGACGGCCTTCGGGTTGTAAACCTCTTTCAGTAGGGACGAAGCGCAAGTGACGGTACCTATAGAAGAAGCACCGGCCAACTACGTGCCAGCAGCCGCGGTAATACGTAGGGTGCGAGCGTTGTCCGGAATTACTGGGCGTAAAGAGCTCGTAGGTGGTTTGTCGCGTTGTTCGTGAAAACTCACAGCTCAACTGTGGGCGTGCGGGCGATACGGGCAGACTGGAGTACTGCAGGGGAGACTGGAATTCCTGGTGTAGCGGTGGAATGCGCAGATATCAGGAGGAACACCGGTGGCGAAGGCGGGTCTCTGGGCAGTAACTGACGCTGAGGAGCGAAAGCGTGGGGAGCGAACAGGATTAGATACCCTGGTAGTCCACGCCGTAAACGGTGGGTACTAGGTGTGGGTTTCCTTCCTTGGGATCCGTGCCGTAGCTAACGCATTAAGTACCCCGCCTGGGGAGTACGGCCGCAAGGCTAAAACTCAAAGAAATTGACGGGGGCCCGCACAAGCGGCGGAGCATGTGGATTAATTCGATGCAACGCGAAGAACCTTACCTGGGTTTGACATGCACAGGACGTGCCTAGAGATAGGTATTCCCTTGTGGCCTGTGTGCAGGTGGTGCATGGCTGTCGTCAGCTCGTGTCGTGAGATGTTGGGTTAAGTCCCGCAACGAGCGCAACCCTTGTCTCATGTTGCCAGCACGTTATGGTGGGGACTCGTGAGAGACTGCCGGGGTCAACTCGGAGGAAGGTGGGGATGACGTCAAGTCATCATGCCCCTTATGTCCAGGGCTTCACACATGCTACAATGGCCGGTACAAAGGGCTGCGATGCCGTGAGGTGGAGCGAATCCTTTCAAAGCCGGTCTCAGTTCGGATCGGGGTCTGCAACTCGACCCCGTGAAGTCGGAGTCGCTAGTAATCGCAGATCAGCAACGCTGCGGTGAATACGTTCCCGGGCCTTGTACACACCGCCCGTCACGTCATGAAAGTCGGTAACACCCGAAGCCGGTGGCCTAACCCCTTGTGGGAGGGAGCCGTCGAAGGTGGGATCGGCGATTGGGACGAAGTCGTAACAAGGTAGCCGTACCGGAAGGTGCGGCTGGATCACCTCCTTTCTAAGGAGCACCACGAGACTCGTGACCCGCCCACATCGTGTGGGGGTTCGGTGATCCGAGCGAATCGTGATGATGGGCTACGCCTGTAGTGGGTGTGGTTCTGGTGCACAACAAACGTTGAACCGGTGGGGAAACACCGGTGATGGGAACTGCCAGACACACTATTGGGCTTTGAGGCAACAGGCCCGCTATCTCTTCGTCCCGAGTGTGGGAAACCGGAGATGGTTATACCCCGAGGTTGGGGTGCGCTTCCTGCGAGGGAGTGTGGTTGTTGTCGCCCTGCTTTGGTGGTGGGGTGTGGTGTTTGATTTGTGGATAGTGGTTGCGAGCATCGAGCGCGCAAGGGTTCCGTGCCCTTTTTGGGGGTGCGGGTTTTTGTGTGTCTGATGTGCAATTTCAAAGTTTTTATAACTTTTGGTTTTGTGTTGTAAGTGTTTAAGGGCGCATGGTGGATGCCTTGGCACTGGGAGCCGATGAAGGACGTGGGAGGCTGCGTTATGCCTCGGGGAGCTGTCAACCGAGCGTGGATCCGAGGATGTCCGAATGGGGAAACCCGGCACGAGTGATGTCGTGTCACCCGCCGGTGAATATATAGCCGGTGGGGGGGAACGCGGGGAAGTGAAACATCTCAGTACCCGTAGGAAGAGAAAACAAGTGTGATTCCGTGAGTAGTGGCGAGCGAAAGCGGAGGATGGCTAAACCGTGCACATGTGATACCCGGCGGGGGTTGTGTGTGCGGTGTTGTGGGGCGTTTCTTGTCAGGTCCGCCGGCCTGGCCGGGAGTGATAAACCGTGGTGTTAGTCGAAGTGGCCTGGGATGGTCTGTCCGGAGAGGGTGAGAGCCCCGTAGGCGAAAACATCACGGCTCCTGTGGAGCTGTCCCCGAGTAGCAGCGGGCCCGTGGAATCTGCTGTGAATCTGCCGGGACCACCCGGTAAGCCTGAATACTGTCCAGTGACCGATAGCGGATTAGTACCGTGAGGGAATGGTGAAAAGTACCCCGGGAGGGGAGTGAAAGAGTACCTGAAACCGTGCGCTTACAATCCGTCAGAGCCTTCGTGTTAAAGCGTGGGGTGATGGCGTGCCTTTTGAAGAATGAGCCTGCGAGTCAGGGACATGTCGCGAGGTTAACCCGGGTGGGGTAGCCGCAGCGAAAGCGAGTCTGAATAGGGCGTATCCGCACAGGAGTGTGTGGTGTAGTGGTGTGTTCTGGACCCGAAGCGGAGTGATCTACCCATGGCCAGGGTGAAGCAGCAGTAAGATGTTGTGGAGGCCCGAACCCACTTAGGTTGAAGACTGAGGGGATGAGTTGTGGGTAGGGGTGAAAGGCCAATCAAACTCCGTGATAGCTGGTTCTCCCCGAAATGCATTTAGGTGCAGCGTTACATTTTTCTTGCCGGAGGTAGAGCTACTGGATGGCCGATGGGCCCTACTAGGTTACTGACGTCAGCCAAACTCCGAATGCCGGTAAGTCAATAGTGTGGCAGTGAGACGGCGGGGGATAAGCTCCGTGCGTCGAGAGGGAAACAGCCCAGATCGCCGGCTAAGGCCCCTAAGCGTGTGCTAAGTGGAAAAGGATGTGCAGTCGCGAAGACAACCAGGAGGTTGGCTTAGAAGCAGCCACCCTTGAAAGAGTGCGTAATAGCTCACTGGTCAAGTGATTGTGCGCCGATAATGTAGCGGGGCTCAAGCACACCGCCGAAGCCGCGGCAGTGTGGACGTTGTCCATGCTGGGTAGGGGAGCGTCCTGCATCCGGTGAAGCCACAGAGTGATCTAGTGGTGGAGGGTGTGGGAGTGAGAATGCAGGCATGAGTAGCGATAAGGCAAGTGAGAACCTTGCCCGCCGAAAGACCAAGGGTTCCTGGGCCAGGCCAGTCCGCCCAGGGTGAGTCGGGACCTAAGGCGAGGCCGACAGGCGTAGTCGATGGACAACGGGTTGATATTCCCGTACCCGTGTGTGTGCGTCCCTGATGAATCAGAGGTACTAACCGCCCAAAACCACGATCACCGAGCACCTTCGGGTGTGAGGGGTTGTGGGGCTGCGTGGAACCTTCTCTGGTAGTAGTCAAGCGATGGGGTGACGCAGGAAGGTAGCCGTACCAGTCAGTGGTAATACTGGGGCAAACCTGTAGGACGACATCTAGGCAAATCCGGGTGTCATGTGTCCGAGAGGTGATGCATAGCCGAGTGAGGTGAATTCGGTGATCCTAAGCTGCCAAGAAAAGCCTCTAGCGAGTGTGCACACGGCCCGTACCCCAAACCAACACAGGTGGTCAGGTAGAGAATACCGAGGCGTACGAGTGAACTATGGTTAAGGAACTCGGCAAAATACCCCCGTAACTTCGGGAGAAGGGGGACCTCCTACCGTCATGGCTCTTGCAGCCGGTAGCGGTGGGGGGTGGCACAAACCAGTGAGAAGCGACTGTTTACTAAAAACACAGGTCCGTGCGAAGTCGCAAGACGATGTATACGGACTGACGCCTGCCCGGTGCTGGAAGGTTAAGAGGACCTGTCAACCCTTTCGGGGGTGAAGCGGAGAATTTAAGCCCCAGTAAACGGCGGTGGTAACTATAACCATCCTAAGGTAGCGAAATTCCTTGTCGGGTAAGTTCCGACCTGCACGAATGGCGTAACGACTTCTCAACTGTCTCAACCATAGACTCGGCGAAATTGCACTACGAGTAAAGATGCTCGTTACGCGCGGCAGGACGAAAAGACCCCGGGACCTTCACTACAACTTGGTATTGGTGCTCGATACGGTTTGTGTAGGATAGGTGGGAGACTGCGAAGCGGCCACGCCAGTGGTTGTGGAGTCATTGTTGAAATACCACTCTGATCGTATTGGGCCTCTAACCTCGAACCGTTTATCCGGTTCAGGGACAGTGCCTGGCGGGTAGTTTAACTGGGGCGGTTGCCTCCTAAAATGTAACGGAGGCGCCCAAAGGTTCCCTCAACCTGGACGGCAATCAGGTGTTGAGTGTAAGTGCACAAGGGAGCTTGACTGCGAGACGAACATGTCAAGCAGGGACGAAAGTCGGGACTAGTGATCCGGCACCCCCGAGTGGAAGGGGTGTCGCTCAACGGATAAAAGGTACCCCGGGGATAACAGGCTGATCTTCCCCAAGAGTCCATATCGACGGGATGGTTTGGCACCTCGATGTCGGCTCGTCGCATCCTGGGGCTGGAGCAGGTCCCAAGGGTTGGGCTGTTCGCCCATTAAAGCGGCACGCGAGCTGGGTTTAGAACGTCGTGAGACAGTTCGGTCTCTATCCGCCGCGCGCGTCAGAAGCTTGAGGAAACCTGTCCCTAGTACGAGAGGACCGGGACGGACGAACCTCTGGTCCACCAGTTGTCCCACCAGGGGCACCGCTGGATAGCCACGTTCGGACAGGATAACCGCTGAAAGCATCTAAGCGGGAAACCCCCTCCAAGACCAGGCTTCTCACCCATTAAGTGGGATAAGGCCCCCCGCAGACCACGGGATCAATAGACCAGACCTACACGCCCCGTAAGGGGTTCAGGGAACTGGCACTAACCGGCCGAAAACTTACACACAAACTCGCAACCACAAACCACAGTCTTCAAACGACTGCACCCCACCACCAAATAACACCACCCCCCACACGGGGGGACACTCAAAAAAGAGTGAATAAAGTTACGGCGGTACATAGCGGCAGGGAAACGCCCGGACCCATCCCGAACCCGGAAGCTAAGCCTGCCAGCGCCGATGATACTACCCAACCCGGGTGGAAAAGTAGGACACCGCCGAACACACATTAGAATCACCCCCCACAATTGCGTGGGGGGTGATTCTATATTCACCGCAATCTGACAATTCAATTCTTGAATTGTCGTGGCTGGCAAATAAGTGTAGAAAGGCATACGTGGTCCAGGACAGGCAGGGCGGCAGCGACCGGCGCCGTCCCCGGCGTTCGGCGCCGCGCGCGTCGGGGCCCGACCGTGCCCGCCGCGCCCAGCCGAAACCCGACGGCGAAGCACCACGGCCCCAAGGTCCGCCGATTCCGGCCGAGATCGAAGCCAAGCAACTGTCGCCCGAGATCCGGGGCGAACTCACGACATTGGATCGGGCCACGGCCGACGTCGTGGCGCGGCATCTGGTGGCTGCCGGCGAACTCCTCGACGACGACCCTGAGGCCGCGCTGGCGCACGCCCGCGCTGCCCGCGCCCGGTCCGGCCGCATAGCCGCGGTCCGAGAGGCCGTCGGCATCGCGGCCTACCACTGTGGTGACTGGGCCCAGGCGCTGGCCGAACTGCGCGCTGCTCGTCGGATGGGCAGTAAGTCGCCGTTGCTTCCGCTGATCGCCGACTGCGAACGCGGGGTTGGCCGCCCGGAACGCGCGATAGAACTGGCCCGTACGCCCGAAGCCGCCGAACTCACCGGAGACGACGCCGACGAGCTGCGCATCGTCGTGGCCGGCGCGCGCTCCGACCTCGGGCAGCACGAGCAGGCCCTCGCGATCTTGTCGACCCCGCAACTGGACCGGGCCCGCACCGGGCAGACGGCCGCCCGGCTGTTCTACTCCTACGCCGAAACGCTGCTCGCGCTTGGCCGCAACCAAGAAGCGCTGCAATGGTTCATCAACGCCGCGGCCGCCGATGTCGACGGCGTAACCGACGCCGAAGAGCGGATCACGGAGCTTGCCTGACGTGAGTACCCTTGCGCAGGACCATGATTGCCTACTGCTTGATCTCGACGGCACCGTCTTCCGCGGAAATGAACCCACGCCGGGTGCCGTCGATACCCTGGCCGTAGTCCGGGCCAGGACACTGTTCGTCACCAACAACGCCTCCCGAGGACCGGCCGAAGTCGCCCAGCACCTGTGTGCGATGGGCTTCTCGGCCAAGCCCGACGACATCGTCACCAGCGCTCAAAGTGCAGCGCGGCTGCTGCAGGAGCAGTTGCAACCCGGTGCGCCGGTCCTCATCGTCGGCACCGATTCGCTCGCAGCCGAAATCCGGAAAGTGGGTCTCAAGCCCGTCCGGCAATGGTCGGACGGCCCGGTCGCCGTCGTACAGGGACATTCGCCGCAGACCGGCTGGCCGGATCTCGCGGAAGCGGCGCTGGCCATCCGCGGCGGAGCACTGTGGGTCGCCGCGAACGTCGACAAGACTCTGCCGTCCGAACGAGGATTACTGCCCGGAAACGGGGCGATGGTCGCCGCGCTGCGCGCCGCCACCGACGTCAAACCACAGGTGGCCGGCAAGCCCGAGCCGACCTTGTTGACGGACGCGTTGGCGCGCGGCAAGTTTCGCGCTCCGCTCGTGGTCGGTGACCGCCTCGACACCGACATCGCGGGTGCAGGCGCCGCAGGCCTGCCAAGCCTGCTTGTGCTGTGCGGAGTCAGCACTGCCGCCGATACGGTGCGCGCCGCGGTCGGACAACGGCCCAACTACATCGCCGAGGACCTGCGCGCGCTGTACGCCCGTGCGGACAGCCTGCGCATCGGGCCACACCCGGCGTGGTACGTCGACGTCGGCCCGTCGGCGGTGACAGTGCAGTCGACCGGCCGGGACCCGGGGGACCCGCTATCGGTGGTCCGCGCCACCGCAAGCGCGGTCTGGAACGCCCACCTCGACGGGCGACCGGTCATCTTGATGGCGGGTGACGACACAGCGCGACAGGCCATGGATCGCTGGTCCCTGCTCACCCCGCCGAATCGGCTAGCGTGAAGAGCGAGATGAGTACCGACCCCGATCAGATCCGTGCCCAGATCGCGGAGTTGCTGGCCGATGTGCCCGACCCCGCGCAGGAGGGCTCCTCTTTCGACGAACTCGCCGAATCCGACATCGACACCATTGCGGCCCGGCTCGAGGAGGCCCACGACCTGCTGGTGCGCGCGCTGGAATCGGTCGAGAAAGGCTAATCGCACGTGACGCGGCGCGCTCGTGTTGACGCCGAGCTGGTGCGGCGCGGTCTTGCACGCTCGCGTCAGCAGGCCGCCGAATTGATCGGCGCCGGGCGGGTGACCATCGACGGCATGCCCGCGGCCAAACCCGCAACGGCTATCGCGGTCAGTGCCACGCTCACCGTCGAGCGCGACGACGAACGCACCTGGGTCTCCCGCGGCGCGCACAAGCTGATCGGCGCGCTCGATGCGTTTGACCTTTCGGTCGACAACCGGCGCTGCCTGGACGCCGGCGCCTCGACTGGCGGCTTCACTGAGGTCCTACTTGACCGGGGTGCCCGCGAAGTCGTCGCGGTCGACGTTGGCTACGGCCAGCTGGCGTGGTCATTGCGCAACGACCCGCGGGTGATCGTGCTTGAACGCACCAACGTCCGCGAACTGACCGCCGACACGATCGGCGGACCCGTCGACCTCGTGGTCGCCGATCTGTCGTTCATCTCGCTGGCGACAGTGCTGCCGGCGCTGACCTCCTGCGCGTCAGACGACGCGGATATCGTTCCTATGGTGAAGCCGCAGTTCGAGGTCGGGAAGGACCGGGTAGGCGCGGGCGGAGTGGTCTCCGACCCGCAGTTGCGTGTGGATGCGGTGCTCGCCGTCGCGCGTCGTGCCGCCGGACTCCAGTGGCAGACCGTCGGTGTCACCGCCAGCCCGTTACCGGGTCCGTCCGGCAATGTCGAGTACTTCCTGCGCCTGCGGGCCAGGGCCGACAGTCCGCTGCAGGGCGATCGGCTCGAGCAGGCGGTACACCACGCTGTCGCGGAGGGTCCGCAATGACCTCCGAACGCACCATCCTGCTTGTGGTGCACACGGGTCGCGATGAGGCCACCGAGGTCGCTCGGCGGGTAGAGAAAATGCTGGGCGACAACGGCATTGGGCTACGCTTGCTTTCCGCCGAAGCCGTCGACCGCGGGCCGTTGCACCTGGCGCCCGACGACATGCGTGCGCTCGGGGTAGACATCGAGGTGGTTGACGCCGACGAGCGTGCCGCCGAAGGCTGCGAACTGGTTTTGGTCCTCGGCGGCGACGGCACGTTCCTGCGCGCCGCGGAGTTGGCCCGCAACGTCGAAATCCCGGTGCTGGGCGTCAATCTGGGCCGCATCGGCTTCCTCGCCGAAGCCGAGGCCGACAACATAGACTCCGTGCTGGATCACGTCGTGAAGCGCGACTACCGCGTCGAGGAGCGCATGACCCTGGACGTCGTAGTCCGCGCCGATGGCGAGGTCATCGATCGCGGCTGGGCGCTGAACGAGGCAAGCCTGGAGAAGGGGCCGCGGCTGGGTGTGCTGGGAGCGGTTCTTGAGGTCGACGGCCGGCCGGTCTCGGCATTCGGCTGCGACGGCGTACTGGTGGCGACGCCGACTGGGTCAACCGCGTGGGCGTTCTCTGCGGGTGGGCCAATCGTATGGCCGGACCTGGAAGCAATCCTGGTGGTGCCCAACAACGCTCACGCGCTGTTCGCCCGGCCGATGGTGACAAGTCCCCACGCCGCCATCGCTATCGAAATTGAGGCGGATGGTCACGACGCGCTGGTGTTCTGCGACGGCCGCCGCGAAATGGTGGTACCCGCGGGTGGCCGGTTGGAGGTGACGCGCTGCGGCACCCCGCTCAAATGGGTACGGCTGGACAGCGCGCCGTTCACCGACCGCCTGGTGCGCAAGTTCCGGTTGCCGGTCACGGGGTGGCGCGGACAGTAGTGCTAGCCGAGATCCGTATCGAGTCCCTGGGAGCCATCAGCACCGCGACCGCCGAATTCGACCGCGGGTTCACCGTGCTGACCGGCGAGACCGGCACGGGTAAGACCATGGTTGTGACGGGCTTGCACCTGCTTGGGGGTGCCCGCGCCGACGCCACCCGGGTGCGTTCCGGCGCCGGTCGTGCCGTGGTCGAAGGGCGTTTCACCACAACGGAGCTCGGCGACGGCGTGGCCGCCCACATCGACGAGCTTCTGGATTCCTCCGGTGCGGACCGCGACGACGACGGCAGCGTGATCGCCGCCCGATCCGTCAGCAGGGATGGGCCGTCGCGGGCCTACCTCGGCGGACGTAGCGTGCCGGCCAAGTCGCTGAGCACGTTCACGACTGAGCTGCTCGCCCTGCACGGTCAGAACGACCAACTACGGCTGATGCGGCCCGACGAGCAGCGGGCGGCCCTGGACCGGTTCGTCGATATCGAGTCTCAACTGAAGCGCTATCGGCGGCTGCGCGACGACTGGCTCGAGGCCCGCCGCGATCTCGCTGACCGCACGCGACGGGCGCGCGAGCTGGCGCAGGAGGCCGACCGGCTCAAGTTCGGCCTCAACGAAATCGACGCTGTCGCACCGGAACCCGGCGAGGATGACGCGCTCGTCGACGACATCCGTCGGCTGTCCGAACTTGACGCGCTGCGTGAGGCCGCGCAAACGGCGCGGGCAGCGCTGTCCGGCCCACAGGACGACGACCCGTCGGCCGATGCCGTGTCGGCCGCCGACGGCGTCGGGCACGCGAAGTCGACGTTGGAGGCCACCGATGATTCGGCACTGCGGGCGCTGGCCGAGCAGCTCGCCGGTGCGCTGGCCGTCATCACCGACGTATCGACCGAACTCGGCGACTTTCTGACCGAATTGCCCAGCGACGCAAGCACTCTAGAAACCAAGCTGGCCCGACAAGGCGAGCTTCGTACGCTGACCCGCAAGTACGCCGCCGACATCGACGGTGTGCTGCAATGGGCTCGCGAGTCGCGCGAACGCCTCGCGCAGCTCGACGTCTCCGAAGAGGCACTCGCCGATCTCGAGCGCCGTGTCGACGAGCTCGAAGCCAAAGTCGTCAGCGCCGCAACCGAACTCACCAAGGCACGGACCAAGGCCGCCAAAGGCCTCGCGAAGGCGGTGACCGCCGAACTGGCCGGCCTCGCCATGGCCGATGCCGAGTTCACCGTCTCGGTCGCCACGATCCCGGCCCGCGCGGATGACTCCGCGCCGCTCACGCTGCCGTCAGGTGTGACCGTCCACGCCGGGCACGACGGTGTCGACGCCGTCGAGTTCGGGTTCGCCGCACACCGGGGTACCGACGTACTGCCTCTGAGCAAGAGCGCCTCGGGCGGTGAGCTCTCCCGGGTCATGTTGGCGCTGGAGGTGGTCCTGGCGGCGTCGGCCGAGGGCACCACGATGGTCTTCGACGAGGTCGACGCCGGGGTGGGCGGTCGCGCCGCGGTGCAGATCGGGCGGCGGCTGGCCCGACTGGCCCGCACCCACCAGGTCATCGTGGTCACCCACCTGCCGCAGGTCGCCGCCTACGCCGACGTCCACCTGGTCGTCGACAGCGGCGGCAGGGACAAGTCCAGCGGGGTGCGCCGCCTCGACGACGACGATCGTGTCGCCGAATTGGCACGCATGCTGGCCGGACTGGGGGAGTCCGACAGTGGCCGGGCGCACGCCCGCGAACTGCTCGATGCAGCGCAAAGCGACCGCGGGGAGTGAGTCAGGCGCCGAGCACAGTGTCGACGAGTCGCGCGATGAAGTCGGCGTCGGGCGCATTCGCGGTCATCAACCGCCGGTAGAACATCGCGCCGGCAAGTGCGACGGATGCCGCGTCCGGGTCGATGCGGGCAGGCAATTCGCCGGCCACGACGCCCGCCGCGATCGTGTTGGTCAACCGCTGACGACGTCGTGCCGAGTAGGTGTGGTGGAAGTCGCGCACGGCGGGTTCGGTCTCGGCGGCGTGGACCAACGCGGGCACGCAGGCCGATAGCGGGGAGTCACCCAGCACCTCGGCAAGGTGGTTCAGTATCAGCTCGACCCGCTGGCGCGCGTTGCCCTCAACGAGATCGCGGGCGGGATCCGGCTGCGTGTTGAGGGTCTCCAGGGCGTCGGCGATCAGCGCAGCCTTGTTCGGCCAATGCCGGTACACGGTGCTTCGCCCGACGCCGGCGCGGGCCGCGACCGACTCCATCCGGAAGCCGCTGTAGCCCGTCTCGGCGAACTCCTTCAAGGCGGCGCTGCAGATCACGCGCCGAGAGTGCTCGACGCGTGGATCCGACGGCTGCAAGATGTAGGACACTTCTGTATCATAACTGCCAGGAGGTGCAATGATGACTGAAATCAGCGTTCGCTACATCGTCGACGATGTGGATGCGGCAGTGGACTTCTACACGAACCACCTTCAATTCGAGGTGTCGATGAAGCCCGGCCCCGGGTTTGCGATGCTTCGCAGGGGCGACCTCCGGTTGCTACTGAACGTGCCGGGCGGCGGAGGTGGAGCTGGCCAACAGTTGGCCGATGGATCGAAGCCAGAACCCGGTGGGTGGAATCGATTTCAAGTCCAAGTCGACGATCTGGACACCACGGTGGCCGAACTGCGGCAGGCCGGCGTCGACTTCCGCGGCGACACGATCACCGGCAGGGGCGGTAAGCAGGCCCTGGCCATTGATCCGTCCGGCAACCTGGTTGAGTTGTTCGAGGCGTATCAGAATTGATATCCGCAGAGTGTTGCAGATGTGACAAAAGGTGCTTCTGGGGCTGATGTTACGGCGCGCCTCCCTGCGCCAGCTGCCGTTCCTCGACAGAATCGACCTCATGAAGATGTCAGCGCTGCTATCCCGTACTGCCAACTCACGGCCGGGCATCACCGGCACCGCCCGGGTTGACCGCGACATCGAACGGCTGCTGAGGCGGGTCGCCCCCGGCGACATCGTCGTCATCGACGCTCTGGACTTGGACCGGATCACCGCGGACGCGCTCGTCGAGGCCGACGTCGCCGCGGTCGTCAACGCGTCGCCGTCGATCTCCGGCCGCTACCCCAACCTCGGGCCCGAGGTGCTCGTCACCAACGGCGTCACGCTGATCGACGAGACCGGCCCCGAGGTCTTCAAGAAGGTCAAGGACGGTGCACGCGTGCGGCTCCACGAGGGCGGCGTGTACTCCGGCGACCGCCGGCTGGTCCTGGGCACCGAGCGCACCGATCACGAGATCCACGAGTTGATGCACGAGGCCAAGAGCGGCCTCGTGGCTCACCTCGAGGCGTTCGCCGGAAACACGATCGAATTCATCAGAAGTGAGAGCCCGCTGCTTATCGACGGAATCGGCATCCCTGACATCGACATCGACGTCAACCGCCGACACGTCGTCATCGTCGCCGAGGAACTCAACGCCGCCGCCGACCTGAAGGCGCTCAAGCCGTTCATGAAGGAGTACCAACCCGTCCTGGTCGGCGTCGGCGCCGGTGCCGATGTGTTGCGCAAGGCCGGGTATCGGCCGCAGCTCATCGTCGGGGACCCCGACCGAATCAGCGCCGAAACGTTGAGATGCGGGGCCCAGGTGGTGCTGCCGGCTGACGCCGACGGTCACGCGGCGGGCCTCGAGCGGATCCAGGATCTGGGCGTCGGAGCGATGACGTTCCCCGCCGCAGGCTCGGCCGCCGATCTGGCACTGCTGCTGTGTGATCACCACGGCGCGTCGCTGATCGTCACCGTGGGTCACACGGCCAGCATCGAGGAGTTCTTCGACCGGTCACGCCAGCGCAGCAATCCGTCGACCTTCCTGACCCGGCTCAAGGTCGGCGACAAACTGGTCGACGCCAAGGCAGTTGCCACGTTGTACCGCAGCCGGGTGTCCGGAGGGGCCATCGCGCTGCTGGTGCTCGCCATGCTGATTGCGGTGATCGTCGCGCTGTGGGTGTCGCGCGCCGACGTGGCGTTCCTGGACTGGATCGTCGACTACTGGAACCGGTTCTCGTTGTGGGTCCAGGGCTGGGTCACCTAAGGGGGTCGGTCGCGTGATTTCCCTACGCACACACGCGATTTCACTCGCGGCGGTGTTCCTTGCGCTCGCCATCGGGGTGGCGCTTGGTTCGGGCCTGCTGTCCAACACGCTGCTGTCCGGTCTGCGCGATGACAAGCAGGACTTGCAGAACAAGATCAACACGCTCACCGACGACAAGAATGCGCTGAACGAAAAGCTCAACGCCGCAGGTGAATTCGATGCGCAGATGTCGCCGCGAATCCTGCATGACGCGCTGGCCGGTAAGTCGGTGGTGGTGTTCCGCACCCCCGACGCCAACGACGACGACGTCGACGCCATGTCTCGGATGGTGGGGCAGGCCGGCGGAACGGTCACCGGGACCGTGGCGTTGACCCAGGAGTTCGTGGACGCCAACTCCGCGGAGAAGCTGTTGTCGGTGGTGAACTCGCCGATCGTGCCCGCGGGGGCGCAGTTGAACACCACGTCGGTCGATCAGGGATCCCAAGCCGGCGATCTGTTGGGAATCGCCCTGCTGATCAACAAGGATCCGAAGGTTCAGGTGGTCGACGATGCCCAGCGCGACACCGTGCTGGCGGCGCTACGCGACACCGGCTTCGTGACGTATGGCACCCAGCACATCGGGCCCGCCAACACTGCGCTGATCGTCACCGGCGGGGGATTGAGCGACGGCGCAGGCAATCAGGGTGCGACCGTCGCCCGGTTCGCGGCCGGCCTGGCCCCGCATGGCTCGGGCACGGTCGTCGCAGGGCGCGACGGCTCCGCATCCGGCACCGCAGCGGTGGCCGTGACCAGGTCCGACGCCGGGTTGAGAGCCGCGGTCAGCACTGTAGACGACGTCGACGCCGAGTCCGGCAGGATGACCACGGCGCTGGCCCTGAGCGACCTGATCAACGGCGGGCGGCCCGGTCAGTACGGCGTCGGCCAGGGCGCGTCATCGGTAACGCTGCCGCAATAGTCCCGTGGCACGCGGGGGCCCACCCAGCACGCGAGTGGGCCCACCCAATGGCGTGTCAGCGACGACTTGTCGGTGTCGGTGTTAGGGTGGGGTTCCGTGGGTCGGCAGGCCCCAAACTAGGAATCAGCCTAGAAAAGTAAGCCCTGCCCGTCGTCACGGAGGTTGCTCTTGCCAGCGTTACGCAAGCACCCGCAAACCGCCACCAAACACCTCTTCGTAACGGGCGGCGTGGTTTCCTCACTCGGCAAGGGCCTGACGGCGTCCAGCCTCGGCCAGTTGCTGACGGCGCGCGGCCTGCAGGTGACGATGCAGAAGCTCGACCCCTACCTCAACGTCGACCCGGGCACCATGAACCCGTTCCAGCACGGCGAAGTGTTCGTCACCGAGGACGGCGCAGAGACCGACCTCGACGTCGGCCACTACGAGCGCTTCCTCGACCGCAACCTGTCCGGCTCGGCCAATGTCACGACCGGACAGGTGTATTCGCAGGTGATCGCCAAGGAGCGTCGCGGCGAGTATCTCGGCGACACCGTTCAGGTCATCCCGCACATCACCGACGAGATCAAGAGCCGCATCCGGGCGATGGCGACACCGGATGCCGACGGCAACCGGCCCGACGTGGTGATCACCGAAATCGGCGGCACGGTCGGCGATATCGAGTCCCTGCCCTTCCTTGAGGCGGCCCGCCAGGTCCGCCACGAGGTCGGCCGCGAGAACTGCTTCTTCCTGCACTGCTCGCTGGTGCCCTACATGGCACCGTCGGGTGAACTCAAGACCAAGCCCACGCAGCACTCGGTGGCGGCGCTGCGCAGCATCGGTATCACTCCGGACGCGCTGATCCTGCGCTGCGATCGCGACGTGCCCGAACCGCTGAAGAACAAGATCGCGCTCATGTGCGACGTCGACATCGACGGCGTGATCTCGACACCCGACGCGCCGTCGATCTACGACATTCCCAAGGTGTTGCACCGCGAGGAACTCGACGCCTACGTGGTGCGCCGGCTGAATCTGCCGTTCCGTGACGTCGACTGGACTCAGTGGAACGACCTCCTCGAGCGTGTGCACGATCCGCAGGAGACCGTGCGGATTGCCCTGGTGGGCAAGTACATTGACCTCTCCGACGCATATCTGTCGGTGGCCGAGGCGTTACGGGCCGGTGGGTTCAAGCACCGTGCCAAGGTCGAGATGCGCTGGGTGGCATCCGACGACTGCGAGACCGAGGCCGGCGCCGCCGCCGCGCTGAACGATGTACACGGTGTGCTGATTCCCGGCGGCTTCGGCATTCGCGGCATCGAGGGCAAGATCGGCGCCATCTCCCACGCCCGCAAGCGGGGGTTGCCGGTCCTCGGCCTGTGCCTCGGGTTGCAATGCATCGTCATCGAGGCGGCCCGCTCGGTCGGGCTCGCAGGGGCCAACTCTGCGGAGTTCGATCCGAAGACACCTGATCCGGTGATCTCCACGATGGCCGACCAGCGCGAGGCGGTCGCCGGCGAGGCCGATCTCGGCGGCACTATGCGCCTGGGCGCCTACCCGGCCAAGCTGGAGCCGGGTTCCATTGTGGCGCAGGCCTATCAGACCACCGAGGTGTCCGAGCGCCACCGCCACCGCTACGAAGTCAACAACGAGTATCGCGACCGCATCGCGCAGAGCGGGTTGCGGTTCTCCGGCACCTCGCCGGACGGGCATCTGGTCGAGTTCGTCGAGTACGCCTCCGATGTCCATCCGTTCATCGTCGGCACCCAGGCGCACCCGGAACTCAAGAGCCGACCCACCAGGCCGCATCCGCTGTTCGTCGCGTTCATCGGTGCGTCGCTGGAGTACAAGGCCGAGGAACGATTGCCGGGTATGGACATTCCCGAGCAACATGCGAACGGTATCGAGCATCCCGACAAGGTCGGGCAGCTGCTGCAAGAGCCAGCGACTCGTGGGTGAGCACGAGTTCGAGACGGTCGAATCCGAAACCCTTCACATCGGAAAGATTTTCGCGTTGCGTGCCGACGACGTGCGCATGCCCCACGGCAACGTTGCTCGGCGCGAAGTGGTCGAGCACTACGGTGCGGTAGCAATCCTCGCACTCGACGACGACACCAACGTCATGCTGGTCTACCAGTACCGCCATGCGCTGGGACGGCGGCTGTGGGAGCTGCCCGCGGGCCTGCTGGACCTCGGAGGAGAACCGCCGCACGTCACTGCCGCCCGCGAGCTCAAGGAAGAAGCCGGACTGGCCGCGACCGAGTGGCGGACGCTTATCGATCTCGACTCGGCGCCCGGTTTCTCAGACGAGAGCGTCCGGGTGTACCTGGCGACAGGGCTGACCGACGTCGGGCGGCCCGACGCCCACGACGAAGAGGCCGACCTGACGCTGCGCTGGTTTCCGCTCGACGAAGCGGTACGCATGGTGCTCGGCGGCGAGATCGTCAATTCCCTTGCAGTGGGCGGGATCCTGGCGGCGCACACCGTTACCGACCCGGCCGCATTGAGGCCCGTCGACGCGCCGTGGACCGACCGGCCCACCGCCTTCGCGCGCCGGAAGGGGCACTGATGACGGCGTCGCCTGCTCTTCGCGCAAGCGGCTCATCGGCCTTCCGGACTGTTCTCGACGACCAGCTGCAGGGTTACCTCGACCACTTGACCATCGAGCGCGGCGTGGCCGTCAACACGTTGAGCTCCTATCGCCGCGACCTGCGCCGCTATGCCGAGCACCTGGCGGAGCGCGGCATCGACGATCTGGCCAAGGTCACCGAGACCGACGTCAGCGAATTCCTCGTGTCGCTGCGGCGCGGGGACCCCGACACCAAGACCATGCCGCTGTCTGCGGTGTCTGCGGCCCGCGCGGTGGTCGCCGTGCGGGGACTACATCGCTTCGCGGTGTCCGAGGGGCTAACCGAGATCGACGTCGCGCAGGCGGTCAAGCCGCCGACTCCGAGTCGGCGGTTGCCCAAGAGCCTGACGATCGACGAGGTGCTGGCCCTGCTCGAGGGCGCCGGCGGCGACAGCGAGGCCGACGGTCCGCTGACCCTGCGCAACCGCGCCCTGCTGGAGTTGTTGTATTCGACCGGCGCTCGGATCTCTGAGGCGGTCGGGCTCGATGTTGACGACATCGACACCCACGCCCGGTCGGTGCTGCTTCGTGGCAAGGGCGGTAAGCAGCGGCTGGTGCCCGTCGGCCGGCCCGCCGTCACCGCGCTCGATGTCTACCTGGTGCGCGGCCGTCCCGACCTGGCCCGCCGCGGCCGCGGCACGCCGGCGATCTTCCTCAATGCCCGCGGCGGGCGCCTGTCGCGGCAGAGCGCGTGGCAGGTGTTGCAGGACTCCGCCGAACGGGCCGGCATCAAAGCGGCGGTGTCGCCGCACGTGCTGCGGCATTCGTTCGCCACGCATCTGCTTGACGGCGGCGCCGACGTCCGCGTCGTGCAGGAGCTGCTCGGCCACGCATCGGTGACGACGACGCAGATCTACACCATGGTCACCGTCCACGCGCTGCGCGAGGTATGGGCCGGCGCCCATCCTCGGGCGCGATAGCCGCAAGGACTTCCTCCAAATCTTCGCGAGTCACGAATCCAAGACGGAGCTGAAGGTCAGCGAAGCTGAGGCTGAATCTGTTGGCAATCTTGTGCAACTCGTCGGCGTTCGGGTAGTCGTCTTCCCTAACGCGGCGATAGTAGGAGCTGCTGGAGATGCCCAGCGCTCGATGGATCTGCTGGGTTCGCAGTTGACCATCCAGCAGATAGTCGAGCAGCGCCCGCAGCCGCCGCCCATTTTCGTCTGTGCGGGGCACCCGTCCAGGGTAGCCCAATATTGATAGCTGTGTCCTAAAAGTGGGAGGAGTATGAAATTCCCCAACAAATTGCCATCGACGTGAACTCCCGTCGATATGAATGTAATGAGCATTGCTTAGAAATAGCTGGCCTATCTATCAGCGATCACGCAAATTGTTGCTGTGATTTTGCTGCGAAGGGTGCGACGACTGGCGCAGGCAAGTCGGTCAGCGCGCTGAACGGTCGGGCGCCCTCGATCGTTGGAGTCGAGTATGAGCGAGTATCAAGTTGCGGTGATCGGTGCAGGCCCGGCCGGCGTCTCGGTGGCGCTCAGCTTGCGTGACTGCGGGGCGTGCGCCCATTGTTGATAGACGGGGCCGACGACGTCGGCTCATCGTGGCGGGGTCGCTACGACCGGCTGAAGCTGAACACCGGCAGGCCGTTCTCGCACCTGCCGAATCGCCGGTACCCGAAGGGCACCCCGATGTTCCCGAGCCGCGACGAGGTGGTGGCCCATCTCGACCGGCATGCCCACGAGGACGGGATTGAACTACGGCTTGCCACCACGGTGAATCGCATCGACCGACAGCCGGGCGGCTGGCGCCTGCGAACATCCGCCGGCGATATCGATGCAAGTCAGGTCGTCGTCGCCACCGGGAATCAGCACACGCCGACCGTTCCCGAGTGGCCGGGAATTGAAGCGTTCACCGGCGAGCTGCTGCATTCCGCTGAGTACCGCAATCCAGGCCCGTACCAGGGCAAGAAGGCGCTGGTTGTCGGCTGCGGCTCGTCAGGGATGGAGATTGTGCACGACCTCGCGACAGGCGGGGCGGCCAAGGCCTGGCTGGCGGTGCGCACGCCGCCAAACATCATGTTGCGGTCTGCCCCGGGTGGACTATCCGCCGATGTGATCGCAGTACCCCTCTATCACTTGCCGATCGGCATCGCCGACGCGATCGGTCGGGCGGGACGGCGGGCAAATCTGGGAGATCTCACCGAATTCGGATTACCGATTCCCGAGGAGGGCGTGTTCGCCGCGGTCACACGCATCGACAAAGTGCCTGCGCTGGTCGACATGGACGTCATCGATGCGATCCGGGATCGATCCATCGACGTGGTCAGCACGGTCGCGTCGTTTGACGGCGACAAGGTGGCGCTGGTCGACGGCACGCGGGTGGATCCGGATGTCGTCATCTGCGCGACCGGCTACCTGCGCAACCTGGAACCCCTGGTCGGCCACCTCGGTGTGCTCGACGCCAACGGCAAGCCGGTCGTCCAGGGCGACAAGCCCGCCGCACGGGGTCTGCGATTCCTCGGGTTCGTCTCCCGGCCGTCCCTCATCGGATACATGGCCAAGCAGTCCAAGCGGATCGCCAAGCGGATCAAGCGCGAACTGGGCTAGCCGAGAAGCTCCGACTCCAGCACGATATCGGGCACCAGTGTCTGATACTCGCCGTGCGTCTTGTGCTCGACCGTGTCGAAGAGCTTGCCCTGCTGCTGCTTCATGAATTCGCGGTACTTCGGCGAGCCCGGAATGAGGATGTTATCGGCGACCACGATGGATCCGCGGTGCAGCCAGCCACGGTCCAGGAGGCTCTGCAGGTCGGGAAGGTAGGCGCCCTTGTCGTGGTCGATGAACAGGAAGTCGAGCTTCCCGGCGGCGAAGCCGTGCTCCGCGGCAAGCGCGTCGAGTGTTCGGCCGCCGTCACCGATGGTGCCGACCACGCAGGTGACTCGGTCGTCGACGCCGGCGTGCGCCCAGATGCGCCGCGCCACGTCGGCGTTGGCTTCCGCGAGCTCGACGGAGAACACCTTGGCTGACGGTGCTGCCCGGGCGATCCGCAGCGAGCCGTAGCCGCAGTAGGTGCCCAGCTCCAGCGCCACGCCGGGGTGGGCGCGGCGGACGGCGGCGTCGAGCAGCTCGCCCTTCTCGTCCCCGACGTTGATCAAGAACGACTTCTCATACGCGAACTGGTCCACCTTGGCGATCACGTCATCGATATCGCCTTGCCGTGCGTTGGCCACCACATAGTCCGCCGCCGCTGCCTCTCGCCCGTCGCCGATCTGGCCGGTCTTGGTGATGTTGCGAGCTCCGATCGCGAGCCGCCAAAACGACCAGCGCAGGAACGGCACCCGCTGCTTGAGAGTCATGTTCGCCAGCCTATTCGGGCGGACAGGTCGATTGGGATCCACGTTGCCCGCGGGTCTGCCAGACCAGGCAGGTGCGCCCCGTTAAACTTGCCCGGATGTTCGGAATGCCTGTGGGGTGCGGGACCAGCGACGGTCGGGCATGACCGACGAAGGGGGCGGCGCCGAACTGGGTCTGACGGGCCGACCACCGCGGACCATTCCCGAGCCCAAGCCTAAGAACGTGCACGGCCCCGCCAAGGTCATCGCGATGTGCAACCAGAAGGGCGGCGTCGGAAAGACGACGTCGACCATCAATTTGGGCGCCAGCCTGGCCGAGTTCGGCCGCAGGGTGCTGCTGGTGGACCTCGACCCGCAGGGTGCGCTGTCCGCGGGACTGGGGGTGCCGCACTATGAACTCGAGCACACGGTGCACAACCTGCTGATCGAGCCACGGGTGTCGATTGAGGACGTGCTGATCCACACCCGGGTTTCGGGCATGGACCTGGTGCCGAGCAACATCGATCTATCGGCCGCCGAGATCCAGTTGGTCAACGAGGTGGGGCGCGAGCAGGCGCTGGCCCGCTCGCTGTACCCGGTGCTGGACCGCTACGACTACGTGCTGATCGATTGCCAGCCGTCCCTGGGTCTGCTCACTGTCAACGGGTTGGCATGTAGCGACGGCGTGATCATCCCGACCGAGTGCGAATACTTCTCGCTGCGCGGCCTTGCGTTGCTGACCGATACCGTCGAGAAGGTGCACGACCGGCTGAACCCGAAGCTATCCATCAGCGGCATCCTGATCACGCGATACGACCCGCGCACCGTCAACTCCCGCGAAGTGATGGCCCGCGTCCTTGAGAGGTTCGGCGACTTGGTGTTCGACACCGTGATCACGCGCACGGTGCGCTTCCCGGAGACCACCGTCGCCGGCGAGCCAATCACTACCTGGGCGCCCAAATCCGGTGGGGCAGAGGCATATCGGTCGTTGGCGCGCGAGGTCATCGACCGGTTCGGCGCGTGAACACAGAGACCCAGCCGGAGCAGACCCAACAGAGCGGCTTCCAGGTCCGGCTGAGCAATTTCGAGGGGCCGTTCGATCTGCTGCTGCAGCTGATCTTCGGGCACCGCCTCGACGTCACCGAGGTGGCGCTGCATCAGGTGACCGACGACTTCATCGCGTACACCAAGGCGATCGGGCCGCTGATGGAGCTCGACGAGACGACAGCGTTCCTCGTCGTCGCCGCGACCCTGCTGGACCTCAAGGCGGCGCGGCTGCTGCCCGCCGGTGAGGTGCACGACGAGGAGGACCTGGCACTGCTCGAAGTGCGCGACCTTCTGTTCGCGCGGCTGCTGCAGTACCGGGCGTACAAACACGTCGCGGAGATGTTCGCCGAGCTCGAGGCCGCGGCGTTGCGCACTTATCCGCGGGCGGTAGGCCTGGAGCAGCGCTACGAGGACCTGCTGCCCGAGGTGATGTTGGGCGTCGACGCCGAGAGCTTCGCGCAGCTCGCCGCGTCGGTGTTCACACCGCGCCCAGTGCCGACCATTGGAACCGAGCACCTACACGAGATGATGGTGTCGGTGCCCGAGCAGGTCGGCAATCTGATGGCGCTGCTGGAGAGCCGTGGCATCGGCCAGTGGGCGTCGTTTTCCGATCTGGTCGCCGATTGCGAGGCGCCGATCGAGATCGTGGGCCGGTTCCTGGCGCTGCTCGAGCTGTATCGGGCGAGGGCGGTAGCATTCGACCAATCAGAAGCGCTTGGTGTGCTCCAGGTTTCGTGGACCGGAGAACGGCCAACCAACGATCACCTGGCACCCGCCGAGGCGGAAGAAGTAGACGGTAATGACTGACGACATCCCGACGGACCTCGATCTGGGCATCGACGTCGCGATCGCGCCGGAGCTGGAGGACTCCGAACTCGGCGCGGTGCTCGAGGCGCTGCTGCTGGTGGTGGACACGCCGGTCACGGTCGACCAGCTGGCCGCAGTGACCGAGCAGCCGGCGTACCGGGTGGCGGCCAAACTGCAGGTGATGGCCGAGGAACTCGCGGCCCGTGACAGCGGGATTGATCTGCGGGAAGCCGGCGGCGGCTGGCGGATGTACACCCGGGCGAGGTTTGCGCCGTACGTTGAGCGGCTGCTGCTCGACGGCGCACGGTCCAAGTTGACCCGCGCCGCGCTGGAGACGCTCGCGGTGGTGGCGTACCGGCAGCCGGTGACGCGGGCGCGGGTGAGCGCGGTGCGTGGCGTCAACGTGGACGCGGTGATGCGCACACTGCTGGCGCGCGGGCTGATCACTGAGGCAGGCACCGATTCCGACACCGGCGCGCTGACATTCGCGACGACCGAGCTGTTCCTCGAGCGTCTCGGATTGACCTCGCTGACGGACCTGCCGGACATCGCACCGCTGCTGCCCGACGTTGACGTCATCGACGACCTGAGCGAATCCCTCGGTGAGGAGCCACGTTTCATGAAGCTCAGCGGCGTGCCTGCTCCCGAGGCGCCGATGTCGTTCGACGTAGACCAGGAGTGAGATGGCAGACTCCGAGGGCGTGCGTCTGCAGAAAGTGTTGTCGCAGGCCGGTATTGCATCGCGCCGCGTCGCCGAGAAGATGATCCTTGACGGCCGCGTGTCTGTCGACGATCGTGTCGTCACCGAAATGGGGACGCGAGTCGACCCGGACGTCTCGGTGATCCGCGTCGACGGTGCGCGGGTGACGGTCGACGACACCCTGGTGCATTTGGCGATCAACAAGCCACGGGGGATGCATTCGACGATGTCCGACGACCGCGGCAGGCCGTGCGTCGGTGACCTCGTCGAACATCGGGTGCGGGGAAACAAGAAGCTGTTTCACGTCGGGCGGCTCGACGCCGACACCGAGGGGCTGATGCTGCTGACCAACGACGGCGAACTGGCGCACCGGTTGATGCACCCGTCGTTCGAAGTGCCAAAGACGTATCTCGCGACGGTCGTCGGCGCGGTGCCGCGCGGGCTGGGCCGCAGGCTGCGCGACGGGGTCGAACTGGATGACGGACCGGCACATGTCGACGACTTCGCCTTGGTGGACAAGGTGCCGGGCAAGACGCTGGTGCGAGTGACGCTTCACGAGGGCCGCAAGCGGATCGTGCGACGGCTGCTGGCGGAAGTCGGATATCCTGTGCAGGAGTTGGTGCGCACCGACATCGGCACGGTGTCGCTCGGCGATCAACGGCCCGGCAGCATCCGGGTGTTGAGCCGCAAGGAGATTGGGGAGTTGTACAAGGCGGTGGGCATGTGACGGACTCGCTGGTGGTCGCTGTCGACGGACCTGCTGGGACCGGAAAATCCTCGGTGTCACGGGGTTTGGCCCGATCGTTGGGCGCACGTTATCTGGACACCGGGGCGATGTACCGGATCGTGACTCTGGCGGTACTGCGAGCAGGTATCGACCTGACTGACATTCCCGCGATCGAGGTGGCCACTGCGGATGTCCCACTATCCGTCGGGTACGACCCTAACGAAGATCAGGCTTACCTTGACGCAGAAGACGTTTCACGGGAGATCCGCGGTGATGCAGTGACCAGGGCCGTGTCGGCGGTATCGGCGGTGCCGGCTGTTCGCGCGCGCCTAGTAGGTCTACAGCGCGAATTAGCCGTCGGTCCGGGCAGCATCGTGGTCGAAGGACGCGACATCGGCACGGTGGTGCTGCCCGACGCCGACGTGAAGATCTTCCTCACCGCCTCGGCCGAAGTGCGAGCGCAGCGGCGCAACAAACAGAACGTCGCGTCCGGCCTTGCCGACGACTATGAGACTGTGCTTGCGGATGTAAAGCGTCGAGATCATCTGGACTCGACGCGCGCGGTGTCGCCGTTGCGGGCCGCCGACGATGCGGTGTTGGTGGACACCAGCGATACGACCGAGTCCGAGGTCGTCGAGCGCCTGTCAGAGCTTGTACAGCAGCGTGCCGGGACGCGTCGATGAGTGACGGCACCTGGGCCGAGGAAAGCGATTGGGAGCTCGGCGCGGAAGAGGTCGCCGAGGCGATCGAGGAAGCCGCGGCGCCGCCGCCGGTGGTGGCTGTCGTGGGACGCCCGAACGTCGGCAAGTCCACGTTGGTGAACCGGATCCTGGGCCGCCGTGAGGCGGTGGTGCAGGACGTGCCGGGCGTGACCCGCGACAGGGTGTCGTATGACGCGCTGTGGTCGGGGCGGCGGTTTGTCGTACAGGACACCGGCGGATGGGAGCCGGACGCCAAGGGCCTGCAGCAGTTGGTGGCCGAGCAGGCGTCGGTGGCGATGCGTACTGCGGACGCAATCATCTTCGTGGTCGATGTGACGGTAGGGGCGACGACAGCCGACGAGGCGGCGGCGCGGCTGTTGCAGCGGTCGGGCAAGCCAGTATTCCTGGCGGCCAACAAGGTTGACACCGAACGCGGTGAGGCCGACGCGGCGGAGTTGTGGTCGTTGGGGCTGGGAGAGCCGCATTCGGTCAGCGCGATCCACGGCCGTGGGGTGGCCGATCTGCTGGACAACGTGATCGATGCGCTGCCCGCGGTATCCGAGATGGCGTCGGGCGGTGGTGGACCGCGGCGAGTTGCGTTGGTGGGCAAGCCGAATGTCGGCAAGAGCTCGCTGCTGAACCGGCTCGCCGGCGATGAGCGGTCGGTGGTGCACGACGTCGCAGGCACAACCGTCGACCCGGTCGACTCGTTGATCGAAATGGATGGCAAGATCTGGCGTTTCGTCGACACCGCGGGATTGCGGCGCAAGGTCGGACAGGCCAGCGGGCACGAGTTCTATGCGTCGGTGCGCACGCACGGCGCGATTGACGCGGCGGAGGTCGCGATCGTCCTGATCGACGCGTCACAGCCGTTGACTGAACAGGACCAGCGGGTGCTGTCGATGGTGATCGAGGCGGGCCGGGCGCTGGTGCTGGCG
The DNA here is from genome assembly GCA_963841555.1 of uncultured Actinomycetota bacterium. GTDB lineage: Bacteria > Actinomycetota > Actinomycetes > Mycobacteriales > Mycobacteriaceae > Mycobacterium. Next base: position 10,354 of record CAWJDL010000001.1, on the reverse strand, counting down.
TTCAACAAGTGGGATCTGGTCGACGAGGACCGTCACTATCTGCTGGAGCGCGAGATCGAGCGCGAGCTGGCGCAGTTGCAGTGGGCGCCGCGGGTCAACATCTCGGCGAAGTCAGGCCGGGCTGTGCAGAAGTTGGTGCCGGCGCTGGAGAAGTCGCTCGAGTCGTGGGACTCCCGGATATCTACCGGCCGGCTGAACACATTCTTGAAGGAAGTGGTGGCCGCCCACCCACCGCCGGTGCGTGGCGGGAAGCAGCCGCGGATCCTGTTCGCGACTCAGGCGACCGCGCGGCCGCCGACATTCGTACTGTTCACCTCCGGCTTCCTGGAAGCCGGCTACCGGCGGTTCCTGGAGCGGCGGCTGCGCGAGACGTTCGGCTTCGAGGGCAGCCCGATCCGGATCAACGTCAGGGTGCGAGAGAAGCGGGGCTCTAGGTCTCGATAGGGTGTGCCAAGTGCCCGTCTCCCACATGATCTTGATCGCCCTGGCGGGCGTTGGGGCGGGAGCGATCAACGCAGTCGTCGGCTCGGGCACGCTGATCACATTCCCGACCTTGGTGGCGCTGGGCTATCCGCCGGTGACGGCGACGATGTCGAATGCGGTTGGCCTGGTTGCCGGCGGCGTTTCGGGAACGTGGGGATATCGGCGTGAGCTGCGCGGGCAATGGCACCGGCTGCGCTGGCAGATTCCCGCGTCTCTGATTGGCGCTGGTCTGGGCTCGTGGCTGCTGCTGCACCTGCCCGAGCAGGTGTTCGAAAAGGTAGTGCCCGTGCTGCTGGTGCTGGCGTTGGGCCTAGTGGTTATTGGTCCACGGATCCAGGAGTGGGCGCGAAGACGCGCTGAGAAATCCGGCCAGTCCCCGGAACACGTAAGCGGACGCCGGATGGCGGCGCTGGTATTCGGCACATTCGTGATCGGGATCTACGGCGGGTACTTCACGGCGGCACAGGGCATCATGCTGATCGCAGCGATGAGTGCACTGTTGCCGGAGGACATGCAGCGGATGAACGCCGCGAAGAATCTGTTGTCGCTGTTAGTCAACATCGTGGCTGCGGTGGCGTATACCGTCGTCGCATTCGACCGGATCAGCTGGGCGGCAGCGGGATTGATCGCGGCGGGTTCGCTCGTCGGCGGCTGGATTGGCGCGCACTACGGGCGGCGGCTGTCGCCGAACGCGCTGCGAGCCGCGATCGTGATGGTCGGAGCGATCGGGCTGTATCGGCTGGTAACCATTTAGGGCGCTGCAGCGGTCTACGGTAGGCTTTCGACCTGCTGCCGGCGATCCCGGCAGCACCGCGGGCTGTGGCGCAGTTTGGTAGCGCACTTGACTGGGGGTCAAGTGGTCGCAGGTTCAAATCCTGTCAGCCCGACGACCGAAACCCGCTCTGACCAGTGTCGGAGCGGGTTTTTATGTTGCTACGGTTCCTTGCTGATGTGTGGCAGTGGGCCAGCAGTGTCCCAAGCGGCCGTGAGTGGGCCGATGCCCTAGGAAAACAGTGCGGCGCCGGCGGCGCGCAAGTCATCGCGCTGGGCGTGGGAGTAGATCGACAGCGACACCGCCGGATCGTGGCCGTGCCAGGCCGCGACGACGTGTACTGGCATGCCGCCGGCCAACATAAGGCTGACGCTGGTATTGCGGAGGCCCTTGAGGTGGATGCGGCGCAGGTTGGCTTGCTGACGCAGGCGTTGGAATTCGTCGGAGTACCACTCATGGCGGATGGGGGAGCCGTCCTCGCGTACCGCGACCAGACGGTCATCGGACCAGCGCGTGCCGAAAGCCTCTGCTTCGGCTTGTTGGCGGGTCTTGAACTTATTCAGCGCGCTGGACAGCTCTGCGGGCAGTGGGAGGTCGCGGCGGCTTCGCCGAGACTTCGGCATGCCCTCATCGGATTCCTTGCCGACAGTGACCCGACCGCGGCGAATCAACAGGGTGTCTCCGTCCAGGTCCGACCACCGCAGGCCGAGTACTTCGGAGCGACGCAATCCATAACAGCTGAGCAGCCAGCAGGCGTACAACCGGTCGTGGCGCACCGAATCGCGGAAGCGTTCGACCTCGGCGAGCGTCCACGATTTGGAGGTTCCGGAGGTTTCGTCGATGATCGCGTCGGCGGGGCGCTCGACGAGTGCAATGACGTTGCGGGGCAAAGCACCCTGATCGACGAAGGATTGAATGACCATTCCGAAGGTAGTCAGTGTGGAACGCACTGTAACTGGCTTGACGCCACGTGCGGGGACTTCGGCCTCGGCGAGTTCGTTGAGTGCGTAGACGGCTCGGCGGAGTCTAGTGACGCGACCGGCTCTGAGTAGGCCCGACAGGCAGGTGTGAACATCATCCTCAGGGAAGGCGGCTGCGATCGTGGCCGCGGCGATGCCCTCAGGGTGGCGTTCGATCAGCTTGACTACGCGGGCCGCCAAGCTGCCGGGACGGTGTCGCTTTGGCGAGGTGCGTCCTTCGGTCAGCATCCACTCCACCAACTCGTCGCCGTCGGCTTTGGTTAGCTGTTGGAGTTTCTTTCCGCCCAAATAGCGACGCACTGGCTTGAGGTCATGGGTGTAGCCCTGCAGTGTCACGCGGCGGATCCCGCGGCGGCCGGCCAGCCACTCGTCACAGGCCTCAGCGACGGTGATGGCAGATTTCCGGGTGTAAGTGCCTGTAGCGACTTCGCTTGTAATGCGACGATATTCGCGCCGCGCCTCAGACAGAGTTCGGTAAGTAAATCGTCGCCGATCCCGAGTGCCGTCCGGCTTGCTGCCTACGTCGGCACGGAACTCGTATCTGATCGAGCCGTTCTTGGCGGTCCTCTTGGTGATCGGCTCGGCACGCCGTGTGCGCTTGGTCTGCTGAGGCTGCGGCTCATCCGGAACCGCAGTGATGTCGAAACCCACGTTAGTTCAATTCCTCCCGGCGACAACGGACGGACTCAGGATGGCCTGTGCCGTGGTCATGATTGATCCACCCGCTAGCAGGTCGGGCTGGCTCTCGCGCTCCGTTCGCGAGTTGAGCTGGCGCATGTGAATCGACCACTTATGCGGCAACGAGTTCGCGCAGTGCAGCGGTGACGACGTAGACGCGACCGCCGAGCCTGCGCACCGGCAGTTCGCCCGAAGCGGCGAGTCGATAGGCCGCCGCGCGACTGATGCCCAGGATGGCCGCAGCCCGGGGGACCGCAAGCAGTAGGGGTAATTGGTCAAAGACGTTGTTCTCCAATTGTTTCACCCCCTATTGAGTTGAAATCGGATACGTTCCGGCCGACCGAGTGTGGCCGCATTTGAGGACTGCAGCGGGGGCAGAATGCCGCCGCCTCGGTTCCGTCGGGCAGTGTGATGGTGATGGTCCGCGACTGATCGTCTTCGCACTCGCCGCACCAAGGCATGCCACGTCGGAGCGACGTGCTCGGTGGCGTTGGGAGCTCAGCAAGGCGCCGTGCAAGGACTGCGGCCGGGTACCGGACTCCCTCTGGACTTCGTGACAGGTGAGCCATGAGACTCTGCGCGGTCCATCCCGAGGCCAGAGCGCGCTCAATTGCCGGCGAGAGCTTCGTCGCTTCGCCGGCCGCTGAGCCGCCAAGGCTCTGGCATGGATCGCAACAGGCTCGTTGGCGACGGTTCGGATGGCGATTCATCTGGAGGATTCAAGGGGTCTGGATTCTGGACCCCCGGGGGGTCCAGATCCTGGCCCCTCCCAGTCCCGGAATGAGACCGCCTCCGTCCTGCCTGCGGACCGGGGGGTCCAGAATCTGGACCGGGTTTAAGGTGAGGCGCGTCTGGATGATTGAGGAGATAGCGGCTGGATCGTTGCGCTCCGGAATCGTGGAATTGCGGCCTCCGCGTGATGAATCCGTTGGCTTCCAGTCCCTTCAGCGCTTGCATGACCGTGCTGCGGCCAGCACCCGATTCGGCCATGAGCGTGCGGATTGACGGGTAGCAGGAGAACTTCTCGTCGGCCTTGTTGGCGAGGAGATGCAGGATGAACTTTATGGTCGGTGCGCCGACGTTCGACTCCGTTGCCCAGTCGAGGGCTTTCCAACTCACGCTGCCGGAGTGGTCGTTAGCATTGCACGGCAGACCGTCTTGGCTGCTGTGCGACGTTTTGTTGTACGGGGTTGCATGCTTGGCACGGTAGGTCTGCGCCATTCGGTTCGTCTACAACGGCAACGACATTCGACGACAGATTGCTCAAAACACGCTAAATTCAACCGTTTTCGCCTAGTGGTGTGACTATGCGATGGCGGGTTCGTGTGCTGCGCGGCCAGTTGAACCCCCGCTGGGGGCACACAGTGGACTTCGTGGTGGACTTGAGAAAATCTTCAAGATAGTCTTGAATGCACCGCGGTTGAACATTAGTATCAAGACTATCTTGAAACGACCGGGTGGAGGCGGATGTGAAGTGCTACGAGGCGGCTAGCGTTCACGAGGGGTTGGTCGTTTCGGTTGGCATTGAGGGGGCCTGCTTAGGGGTGCGGCTGAGTCCCGCCGCGATGGGTCTGAGAGATGAGGAATTGGCGTCGCGGATCGTGCAGCTGAACACGCTGGCCTACCTGCGTCGGCAGCTGGCCGTCGGCCAGGAAACTCCGGGCGATGCTGGTGGATTGGGGTTTATACCGTCGGCAGCTCAAGTGGCAGCGTACGCACGGACGCTCGAGCGCTGAGCGAGGCGGAGCAATGGACTGTCTGCCGGAGAGCGGCCGCGTACTAGCCGAGCGGGTCGCAGCCCGCATTGGGCGCCTTCGCGGCGCGGTGCAGGAGCTCGAAGGCCGATTGCCGAGCGACGGCGTCCGGATGGTCAGCGCCGGTGGTGAGGTGGTGGTTTCAGTCGACCGCGTTGGGCGACTGGTGGCACTGCAGCTGGCGCCCGGTTCGACGGCCACCTTCACCTGCGCCACTCTCGAACGCCTGATCAACGAAACTCTCCGCGCTGCGTCAGCTTGTGTCGACCGGCGGCAACTGACGTCTGCGTTGCCCCGTCAACGAGTGTGGGTCGACGACAGCGAAGGCATTCTGGGAGAATCCGGGATTACGGACCCGGATGCGCGGACTGCTGGTGTTGCGCTTCCTTGACGTTAAGGCGGCACTGGGGTGGATGAGGGCAGTGCAGTCGACGAGCTGCTTGCCGCGCACGCCGACATGGAGCGGTCGACCGCCGCGCTTGCTGATGCGCGGGAGCGTCGGCGTGTGGCCGCGCGACGGCTGATAGAGCTCGGTCGCGGAACCTCTTGGATCGCACAGCAATTGGGTGTGACCCCGCAGGCTGTCGACGGATTTCTGAAGTACAAGAGCCGCCACGAGCCGACGCGCGGGGTGGACGAGTAGCGGCGAACACGGCACTATCACCGGGATGACTGCGCTCGACGACACAGATGGCATCGCTGGCAGCGGTGCGCCCCTCGGATCGTGCCCACCGTGGTGTGAGAAGCCGCGTGAGCATGACTGGGAGGACGAGTGGGACGACGGTCCATTCCGGACGCACACGTGGCGCCGCGCGGTCGGCGAGCATGCGATCGAGGTACGAGAGTTCGAGGTGGCCACTGCGTCTGGGACGATCCGAACCCGTGAAGTCATACTCGATGTCGAATCCCCGACGCAGTGGGACATCGCCACCGCTGAGCTGGGGCTGTGTCGGCTTACTGAAGCAGTCGCGATCGCCGGTGACGATCGGACCAATGAATGAATCGGTGTCACTGTGGCGATGCCACCATCTAGACCCAACCGTTGTCGACCTGAATAACAGCCGCAAGATCCTGGCGCCGCACATCCGTACCTGGAGTCTGAGAAGAACACCTCGGCAGCTTCTCTGAGGGAGTCGGCTTCAACCCCATACCGCTCGCCATGCTCAGTGGTGATGTTGTATGAGTACATGGTCAAGTTTTACTGGATCGATGCATGCGCGCCTGCGTACCGCGCAACCAGTCAACGCACGTGCTCAAAGTTGATCAAAGACGATCAACCACAGTTGATCAACGAGCTGCCCAATCCCAACTAGCTGTGTGATCGAATCCTATTGGGGGCCAGGACAGATGTCGGGTTCCGCCACATCCGTTTCACTAGAAAAATACAAATCGGGCGGGCGGCAGCGAGTGGAGCCCGCCAGGGCGCGCCCGTACTTCGCTGCCGAAGTTGACCCCGTTGGGCATACAGATGCATGAAGCCGCCCATCAATCGCAATCTCGCGTCCGGTCAGCAGACTTGTGCCTGAATTCCGATCAGCTCTCGGCGAGCTTCTTCACACGCTCATCGACCGGACGTCCGGTCTTCTCGCTCGCCTTCACCGCTGCTTGCGCAGCCGCCTTGCGAACGTCGGCCCATCCCTTTGGTTCAGGCGTCGCCTTCTGAGCCATCGCTCGGCCCTCCCTCATCAGTCGCTTGTTCGCCCAGAGCGGCATGTTCAGCGATCACTTGGATCACATCCGTCTTCGTCGCCACCTCTGATGCCACCAGCGTAGCGATTTCCTTTCCAGCCGAGCTCGGCATACCTGATTCGCTGACGTACTGCGTCGAATAGCCCAGTCCGTGCCACCATCCACCGGTCAGCCGCTTCTTCTGTCCCAGCGATGGGCGGCGTCGTGTTCACCGGACGCTGGCCGGTTTCCGGTGCAGCAGCTCGGCGAGTCGTCGCGATCCGGCGGGAGGCGTCTCGCGACTGGTCCTCGGCGCTCACGTGCGCCTGTGAGATACCGGCACGAACATGGCGGACCTGCCCATAGCTGTGCATCAAGTTGATCATTGGCATCCATAGATGACTAGAGCCGACTTCCAAGTCCGCTTGAATTCTGTTGCGACCAAGCCGAAATCAGGCCTAGTGGTAGCGCAGTGTCGGCGGGCGGCCGTACCGTTAGACCATGAACGCTGGGGGAGACGACCGGGCGATCCGCAAGGGGATTGAGGCTGCCGAACGGTGGCCCGATTTCGCGCGGGACTCGATGGATGCACAGTTCGATGCGCTCCGGCATATCGGCGCCCAGACTCCGATGCCACCCGTAGCGCCGGAAGATTCGGCATGGTCCGTCCTGAATGCGATCGTCGCGGAGGCGGAACAGCAGTCGCGCGAGATGGAACGTTCGTTTGCCGCGCGCGCGATCGATGACGCGCGCTGGTTCGGCGTTCCGGTGCCTCCCGATGTCGCGGCGCTCGCAGTGAAAGGGGAAGAGGAGGACTGATGCCATCAACCCGTCTGTACATCGACCCGCAGGCCCGGGCGGTGACTACGAAGGCCGCAGCGAGTGCTGAGGCCTCGCTTATGCAGAGCGCTGCGACCGCGTCGCCCGAGCAAGTGTGTTCTGCCATGACAAATGCTTTTGATGTGGGGGTGGCGGCGGCAATGGCGTGGGCACGCGGCGAGCACGAAGGGATCGCCACGACAGTCGCCACGCGGGGTGCCGCTACCGGTGCTGTCTCAGCGACCGGCTTCAACGCGCTTGAGACGATGAACGAGACCAACGCGGTCGACCTGCGCGCCGTGGCGGCAGATCAGTTATGACGCAACACCAACCGGCGGCTCCCACGCCCTATTCTGCGCTGCCCCCACCGTCACCACCGGCGTTCGGTGAAGAGAAGCGGCCGCGCCGGGTGCGGGTGCTGCCGATCATCACACTGGTGGTGGCGGTAGCGGGCGCGGTGATGGCTGGGATCGCCTTGGCACGGCAACCCTCGTCATCCGGTGACGTGGCCCAGCAGCCCGTGTCGACGTCCAGTGTTTCTGCGCCTGCACCGAGCGCTGCCGAGGCGGCGATGGCCAAGAAGAATGCCTGCGACGCCTGGAATGCAGCTTCGGCCGCGATGGTGTCCGCCCGCCAGCCGTTCATCAACGCTCCTGCTAGCTGGGATGACCCAATCACCGTGAACGCGTTGGCTCAGGCGCAGTCGGGGATTCTGACCCAGGTGGCGTATCTCCGCCAACATGTGGCACCTGTGACGCCGCGGGAAGTTGCCGCGCCGATCGACGACTACATCGCAGCGAACATCGATTTGGTCGCTCTCGATGGGCAGCACCAATCCGCTGCAATCGCTAATGCTGCGGCCGACCGGGGAGCGGCCGCAGCGGCGAAGATTCGGGCGGCCTGCGGGATCAGTTGAGATGGCCGCGTCGAACCGTACATATGCGAATCGCATTCTGCCGGCGTGGATGTGGCCGTCTTCGGCGACGTCGTCTACGGCCGCTGCGGAGGATTTTGAGCGCAAAAAGGCGGTCCATGAGGACACTGCCCGGCAATACCGTGTTGCTGCTGGGCAGCTGGAGCAGATGACCGAAGGCGCGATGTCGGAGGCCATGATCACCGAGCACCAGCTCCTGGCGGTCGATCACGCCAATATTGCCCGTATCGACGATGAGTTCGCAGTAACAGGACGACGCTTGGCGGAGATGGCACATAGCCTGTCAGCGCACCTGGATGACATTGATTCCGAAGCGCAACAGGAGATCTCTCGTCACCGCCCGCGCGCCGTGGCGCTATAATTACCGAAGCGCACGCGAAAGCGGCCGCCGTTCTCGCCGCGTTTACCGCCGATGTGACCGGTGTCCGCGCCCAGGCCGAAAAAGAGGTTGGGCGGCTGGCTGCCGGAATCAAAGGACGAGCACCTATCGAGAAAGACCCCACGACGCGGGCGCTAAGCAACGAGCCGCAACACCGTGGCGAGAAGTCTGGAAGCTCTGGGCAGACGGATTTACACAACGCGGGGGAGGACGCACCTGGCGGTTCGAGAAGTGGACGGGGCGACCCGCATGTCCGTGGCGACATTTCAGATGTAACCGATGGTCCGGCTGCTGTAGGCGGTTCGCCACAGGGTGACCCACAACTCCGGGGTGAGTTGCCGGGCGGTCCAATTGCGACTGGGGTTCCGGCTACGCCCGCACCGCGCACACCGCTACCGTCTCCGTTGAGTGGCGGTGGTGTACCGGGCGGCGGGGGTTGTCCGCTGGAGGTCTGGGTGGTTTGGGTGGTGGTAATCCGTTGTCGGGGTTGTCGTCTGGCGTGGGCGGGTTGCCGGGGGCTACGACGCCGTCCGGTTTGTCTGGTGTGCCGGGGTCTGGTGTGCCAAGCCTGCCCGGGCCCGGGGTCGATCCGTCTGCGTCGTTTACACGGAGTATGGCTGCGAGCTCCGGTGCGGCAGGCGCTGTTTCGCCCGTGAGCCCACCGCCGGCATTGCCGGGTACGGCTTCTCCGGTGGCGGCGGGTTCGGTGGCTGGGGCTACGTCTGCGGCTCCCGCCGCGGTGCCTGCGGGGTTGGCTGCTTCGGGTGCACACACTCCCGTGTCAGCTGTTGGAACTCCTGGCGGCGCTGCGGCGGGTGCGCCGGGCGCTGGTGGGATGATGCTTCCTCCACCGGGTATGGGTGGACCGGCGTCGCCTGCTGTCGCGGGCGGTGCGGCGGCAACGGTTCCGGCGACGGCGTCTGCCTCGTCTGGCGGTGCGGTGCCGGTACTGGTGCTGCGGTGAATCCGAACGCTGGTGCGACGTTGGTGCCGGCGAGTGTGGTGACCCCTGCGGCCGGTGCTGTGGGCCGGGAGCGGCCGCAGCCGTCCGCGGATGTGCTGGCGGCGACGAGGCTGGCATGGGAGTTGGCGCGCGCGGGTGATCTCCGTAACTACCTCTTGGATTGGGCGGTGGGTAAATTCCGATCGTCGTCGGGGTCGGAGACGGTGGTGATCTCGAATGACGGTTCCGGTTATGTGCCAGTTGGTGTGTATTTGCCGCGCGATGTGCGGCTGCTGGTCGCTGATCCGTTGGTGGAGCAAGAGTTTCGTGATTATTGGTTTGGGTGGCAGGACCCGGCTCGGGTTCTTGTGGCGTATGGGGGCCTGCGCGCCGCAAATGGGTGGCAACTGGTAGCGGCGGCATCGACGGGACCTGTTGATGCGCTGCGTGAAGCGCACATCGAATGTGGGTGGGCCGACCGCGAACATTCGCCTCTGACCAATGAAAATTGGCAGCCACCAGGACTGGACGGGCTGCATGTGCACAGGCTGGAGCTGGAATTCCGGACCTCAACGAAGGGCTGCAGCGTGTGGCGAAGGTGGAGGGGCCGTATCACGAGCGTGTGATGTGGCCGTTGGTGTCGCAGCTGTGGACCGCTGCCAGAGCGGCGGGTGTGGATATTCCTCTGGTGCTGCGCAGCGTGTGGAAGAACTTGGAGGACAATAGCGAGCCTCCGGCCGAGGTGTGGGAGGAGTTCGGCCTCGAGCTGAACAGGTACTCCATCATGGAGGTCGGTGTTAAGCGTGCGGGTTTCGGATGCGCTTCACCGGCGGCCGAAACCAGCGATCGGGAGGCGTATCGAGCGCACTGGCTGGTGGCCCGGACGATGGAGGTAATCGGCGGTTGGGAGCATCGGCCGTTGCTGCTGGCCGACATGGTGTACG